>NZ_JAMBOK010000008.1 GCF_023715585.1 Sporosarcina luteola | reverse complement strand
ATGTAATGCGTTGAAAACCAGACAAAGGTTAAGTTAGAAAGGGCGCACGGCGGATGCCTTGGCACTAGAAGCCTATGAAGGACGGCACTAACACCGATATGCTTCGGGGAGCTGTAAGTAAGCTGTGATCCGAAGATTTCCGAATGGGGAAACCCACTGCCTTTAATGGGGCAGTACGTTTACGTGAATACATAGCGTAAACGAGGCACACCCGGAGAACTGAAACATCTAAGTACCCGGAGGAAGAGAAAGAAACATCGATTCCCTTAGTAGCGGCGAGCGAAACGGGAAGAGCCCAAACCAGGAAGCTTGCTTCCTGGGGTTGTAGGACACTCTATACGGAGTTACAAAGGAACGGATTAGACGAAGCAGCCTGGAAAGGTTCGCCATAGCGGGTAATAGCCCCGTAGTCGAAAGTCCGTTCTCTCCAGAGTGGATCCTGAGTACGGCGGAACACGTGAAATTCCGTCGGAATCCGGGAGGACCATCTCCCAAGGCTAAATACTCTCTAGTGACCGATAGTGAACCAGTACCGTGAGGGAAAGGTGAAAAGCACCCCGGAAGGGGAGTGAAATAGAACCTGAAACCGTGTGCCTACAAGTTGTCAGAGCCCGTTAATGGGTGATGGCGTGCCTTTTGTAGAATGAACCGGCGAGTTACGATTCCATGCAAGGTTAAGCAGCGAATGCGGAGCCGCAGCGAAAGCGAGTCTGAATAGGGCGAATGAGTATGGGGTCGTAGACCCGAAACCAGGTGATCTACCCATGTCCAGGGTGAAGGTAAGGTAACACTTACTGGAGGCCCGAACCCACGTACGTTGAAAAGTGCGGGGATGAGGTGTGGGTAGCGGTGAAATTCCAATCGAACCTGGAGATAGCTGGTTCTCTCCGAAATAGCTTTAGGGCTAGCCTCAAACGAAAGAATCTCGGAGGTAGAGCACTGTTTGGACTAGGGGCCCATCCCGGGTTACCGAATTCAGACAAACTCCGAATGCCGATGATTTATGTTTGGGAGTCAGACTGCGGGTGATAAGATCCGTAGTCGAGAGGGAAACAGCCCAGACCGCCAGTTAAGGTCCCCAAGTATCCGTTGAGTGGAAAAGGATGTGGCGCTGCCCAGACAACCAGGATGTTGGCTTAGAAGCAGCCACCATTTAAAGAGTGCGTAATAGCTCACTGGTCGAGTGGCGCTGCGCCGAAAATGTACCGGGGCTAAACGGATCACCGAAACTGCGGATTGACACCTATGGTGTCAGTGGTAGGAGAGCGTTCCAAGGGCGTTGAAGCTAGACCGTAAGGACTGGTGGAGCGCTTGGAAGTGAGAATGCCGGTATGAGTAGCGAAAGAAGGGTGAGAATCCCTTCCACCGAATGCCTAAGGTTTCCTGAGGAAGGCTCGTCCGCTCAGGGTCAGTCGGGACCTAAGTCGAGGCCGAAAGGCGTAGACGATGGACAACAGGTTGATATTCCTGTACCACCTCCCCGCCGTTATCAGCAATGGGGGGACGCAGAAGGATAGGGTGAGCGCGCTGTTGGTCATGCGCGTCTAAGCAGTGAGGTGTGGAACGAGGAAAATCCCGTTCCTATAACATTGAGCTGTGATGGCAAGGGGAATTATCCCCGGAGTCCCTGATTTCACACTGCCAAGAAAAGCCTCTAGCGAGGCGGGAGGTGCCCGTACCGCAAACCGACACAGGTAGGCGAGGAGAGAATCCTAAGGTGATCGAGAGAACTCTCGTTAAGGAACTCGGCAAAATGACCCCGTAACTTCGGGAGAAGGGGTGCTCTGGTAGGGTGTTAAAGCCCGAGAGAGCCGCAGTGAATAGGCCCAGGCGACTGTTTAGCAAAAACACAGGTCTCTGCAAAACCGTAAGGTGACGTATAGGGGCTGACGCCTGCCCGGTGCTGGAAGGTTAAGAGGAGAGGTCAGCGCAAGCGAAGCTTCGAATTGAAGCCCCAGTAAACGGCGGCCGTAACTATAACGGTCCTAAGGTAGCGAAATTCCTTGTCGGGTAAGTTCCGACCCGCACGAAAGGCGTAACGATCTGGGCACTGTCTCAACGAGAGACTCGGTGAAATTATAATATGCGTGAAGATGCGCATTACCCGCGACAGGACGGAAAGACCCCGTGGAGCTTTACTGTAGCCTGATATTGAATTCCGGTGCAGCCTGTACAGGATAGGTAGGAGCCTTGGAATCCGGAGCGCCAGCTTCGGAGGAGGCAATGGTGGGATACTACCCTGGCTGTATTGGACTTCTAACCCTTGCCCGTGATCCGGGCAGGAGACAGTGTCAGGTGGGCAGTTTGACTGGGGCGGTCGCCTCCTAAAGTGTAACGGAGGCGCCCAAAGGTTCCCTCAGAATGGTTGGACATCATTCGTAGAGTGCAAAGGCATAAGGGAGCTTGACTGCGAGACCTACAAGTCGAGCAGGGTCGAAAGACGGGCTTAGTGATCCGGTGGTTCCGCATGGAAGGGCCATCGCTCAACGGATAAAAGCTACCCCGGGGATAACAGGCTTATCTCCCCCAAGAGTCCACATCGACGGGGAGGTTTGGCACCTCGATGTCGGCTCATCGCATCCTGGGGCTGTAGTCGGTCCCAAGGGTTGGGCTGTTCGCCCATTAAAGCGGTACGCGAGCTGGGTTCAGAACGTCGTGAGACAGTTCGGTCCCTATCCGTCGCGGGCGCAGGAAATTTGAGAGGAGCTGTCCTTAGTACGAGAGGACCGGGATGGACATACCGCTGGTGTACCAGTTGTCTTGCCAAAGGCATCGCTGGGTAGCTATGTATGGACGGGATAAATGCTGAAAGCATCTAAGCATGAAGCCCCCCTCAAGATGAGATTTCCCATTACGCAAGTAAGTAAGATCCCTCAAAGAAGATGAGGTGGATAGGTCCGGGGTGGAAGCGTGGCGACACGTGCAGCTGACGGATACTAATCGATCGAGGACTTAACCTTAA
>NZ_JAMBOK010000007.1 GCF_023715585.1 Sporosarcina luteola | reverse complement strand
GTCACACCCGTTCCCATACCGAACACGGAAGTTAAGCTCTTCAGCGCTGATGGTAGTAGGGGGCTTCCCCCTGTGAGAGTAAGACGTCGCCGGGCCAAGGCCATTCCCCATGGGGAATGGTTTTTTTATGTTTGAAAATATTCGATTCTGAGAGAAAGCGCTTAAAGTGTTAAAGGCGTTTGGCGCGACTCAGGATTATATTAGAATAGTTATTTTGTCTCGCGCCCATGAAACTAAATCCGCTTAAGAATGGGCATCTCGCGCTCATGAAATGAATCCGCGCTCAAGAATGGGCCTTCCGCGCTCATGGAATTGAATCCGCGCTCAAAGTAATCCTCGATCGCACCGATCCATCCCGCGTCCAAAGTAGCCATGCATTCACAGGACTTCGTTCATCACACTAGCATCTGCAAGTTAAAATCAGGCTCATTAGAAGTCCATTTATGCGCGTTTAACTGGATTTATGCGCATCTTGAAGAGGTTATGCGCACTTCTGAGACTTTATGCTTCTCTGGAACGATTTATGCGTGGATATATACTTTTATGCGTTTCTACGGGAAAAGCGACTTACAGCTAGTAAAATCATCCATCTATCATCTTTGCATAGCTTGCACAGTTGCCGTAATGTTGATTAATAAAGGTGAGGAAAGGTGATGATGAATATGGCTTCCATTTACGAGTTTTCCGTTGAAAAGCCGGATGGCACTATGCAATCGATGAAGGATTATGAGGGCAAGACAATGGTCATTGTAAACACAGCAAGCAAATGCGGTTTTACGGATCAGTTCAAGGAGCTGCAACAGCTATACGAGGATTATCGTGAACAAGGGTTTGTCGTCCTCGGCTTCCCGTCAGATAATTTCATGAACCAGGAATTTGATTCAATTGACGAAACACTGGCATTTTGTGAAATGAATTATGGGGTGACCTTTCCGATGTTCGCTAAGATTGATGTCGTTGGGAATGGGGCAGCTCCGTTGTTTTCATTTTTGACGGATCAAAAAAAGGGACTGTTTACCGAGGGCATTAAATGGAATTTCACGAAATTCCTTATTGATCGAAATGGGAATGTAATAGATCGTTTTGCGCCGAAGACTTCTCCTGCTAAGATGCGGTCGGCGATTGAAAAGTCAATTCAGTGAATTTAAGGAATTCTTTTTCTTATTACCGACTCCTTGACACGTCTCATATGCGCTGATAACCTTTTAATAATATTCAACTGCAGATAACGATTTTAGAGGAGGAAACGATATGTGGGAATCTAAGTTCACTCGTGAAGGATTGACTTTTGATGACGTATTGCTTGTGCCTGGTGCTTCAGAAGTATTACCGAAGGACGTAAATCTTTCGGTGAGTTTGACAGAGAAGATGACGTTGAACATTCCAATCATCAGTGCTGGGATGGATACAGTGACCGAGTCGAAGATGGCGATTGCAATGGCGCGTCAAGGCGGCCTCGGTGTCATCCATAAGAATATGAGCATTGAAGAGCAAGCGGAACAGGTTGTAACGGTTAAACGTTCAGAGAATGGCGTTATTACCAATCCTTTCTTCCTCACTCCTGAACACCAAGTATTTGACGCAGAGCACTTGATGGGAAGGTATCGTATTTCGGGAGTTCCGATCGTCAACAATATGGATGAGCAAAGACTTGTCGGGATTTTGACGAATCGTGATCTGCGGTTCATCCAGGACTATTCGCTGATTATCAATGACGTGATGACGAAGGACAATTTGGTGACGGCTCCTGTCGGCACGACTTTGGAAGATGCGGAAAAGATTTTACAGCAGTATAAAATTGAAAAGCTGCCGATTGTTGATGAAAATGGAATCCTAAAAGGTTTAATTACCATTAAAGATATCGAAAAAGTGATTGAATTCCCGAACGCTGCAAAGGATCAGCAAGGTCGTCTTCTCGTTGGAGCCGCGGTTGGTGTTACATCAGATACGATGGTACGAGTCCAGAAGCTTGTTGCTGCGGAAGTCGATGTCATCGTCATCGACACGGCGCATGGACATTCGAAAGGCGTGCTTGATACTGTCGCACAGATTCGAAGAGAGTATCCGGAACTTGATATCATTGCAGGAAACGTGGCAACGGCAGAAGCGACTGCAGCACTATATGAGGCGGGCGCCGATGTCGTCAAAGTCGGAATCGGTCCAGGATCCATCTGTACGACACGTGTCGTTGCGGGCGTCGGGGTTCCCCAAATCACCGCAGTATATGAATGTGCTTCCGAAGCACGAAAACATGGCAAAACGATCATCGCAGACGGCGGCATTAAATACTCAGGTGATATCGTAAAAGCTTTGGCGGCAGGCGGACATGTTGTCATGCTTGGAAGTTTGCTTGCCGGAACGACTGAAAGCCCTGGAGATACGGAAATCTTCCAAGGCAGACGCTTTAAAGTGTACCGCGGAATGGGATCTGTCGGTGCAATGGAACACGGTTCAAAAGACCGTTATTTCCAAGAGGATGCGAAGAAGCTCGTACCTGAAGGAATTGAGGGACGTATGCCTTATAAAGGGCCAATTTCTGATACGATTCATCAACTTGTTGGTGGCATCCGGTCGGGCATGGGCTATTGCGGTACGAAGGATCTTTATGATCTACGTGAAAGAGCTCAGTTCATCCGCATGACGGGTGCTGGCTTGCGCGAAAGTCATCCGCATCAAGTGCATATTACAAAAGAAGCACCCAACTACTCCATTTCGTAAAAAAATGAGGATGGAACTTCAGCACCTTTCCGCACGTCTTGATATGAGCGGAAAGGTGCTTTTTCAATTGAAGCCCCTAATCGGGTCCACGATGTGATAAAATATAAAGTGGTAAATTGCAATGACGGAGGTATATTGTGAAACGGGAAATGAGAAAATGGGTTGCATTGCTGGTCATTCCATTCGTATTGATGATGACATTCGGCACGGCGCCTGTACAAGCAGAAACGACACTCGGTATCCATGTAGATGGTGCCATTCTAATTGACGCGGATAGTGGAAAGATTTTATATGAAGAGAATGCGGACACACCACTCGGCATTGCAAGTATGTCTAAGATGATGACTGAATACATCCTATTTGAAGCGATAAAAGAAGGGAAAATCAGTTGGGATCAGGAATACAAAGTAACGGATTACACCTATGCCGTCTCGCAGGACAGACGTTTGAGCAACGTTCCGCTGCGACGGGATGGCACCTATACAATTCATGAGCTTTACGAAGCATTGGCAATTTATTCGGCGAATGCTGCAACGATTGCGATTGCTGAAACGATTGCAGGAACGGAAACGGAATTCCTGAAATTGATGGATGCTAAGGCGAAAGAACTTGGGTTGGTTGATTTTAAATTCGTCAATTCAACAGGTTTGAACAATGAATACTTGCAAGGGATGCATCCACAAGGCACAGGGGCAAACGATGAAAACGTCATGCCCGCAAAATCGGTTGCACGGCTTGCATTCCACTTGATGAAAGATTATCCGGAAGTTTTGGATACGACGAAAATCAATTCGAAAATATTCCGTGAAGGAACATCTGATGCCATCAAGATGGATAACTGGAACTTCATGCTTCCAGGTTTTGTTTATGAATATGAAGGCGTCGACGGACTGAAGACGGGAACGACTGATTTCGCCGGCCACTGCTTCACTGGAACAGCAAAACGGGGCGATAAGCGGGTCATCGCGGTCGTCATGAAGGCGGTCGATTCAAAAGGAGTCGGCTCCTACAAGGCACGGTTTGACGCGACGCGAGCGCTGTTCGATTACGGATTCAGCCAGTTCTCCGAGGAAGAGCTTCTTCCGGCGGGATATCAATTTAAAAAGCAGAAGACATTGCCTGTCCTAAAAGGAAAAGAGAAGACTGTTTCCATTGAAGTGAAAGAGCCGATCACGGCAATGATCAAGTCGAATGAAAAGGATCTATATGAGCCGAAACTTGTCCTGGATGAGTCTTTATTGAAAGACGGGGCGCTTGAAGCACCTATTAAAAAGGGCACTGTCGTCGGACATGTTGAGCTTGTTAAAAAAGAGGGCGAGGATTATGGATTCATCGAATCAAAAGACCTCGGCATGGATGTCATCGTCACAGATGATGTCGAAAAAGCTGGATGGTTCTCATTGATGATGAGTGCAATCGGTGATTTCTTCGCCGGTATTTGGGAAAGTGCAACTGGGTTTATAAAAGGTTTATTCAAATAACGAAAAGCAGAGGGTGGCGGTTGGCTGCCACACGAAGCTAGACAATAAAATGAGGTGATGGGTCCACTATGGAACCATCACCTTTTTCTAATGTCCCAAGCCTCCATGAGCTGTTCAACTGCCCTTGGTATCCGGACATCCTCCAAGCCGCCGAAGCCAAATAGAAATGATGGCTGGACGCTCCTTACGGCCTTCCTGTATTCATTCAAGCCGTAGACACGTATGCCTCTTTCCAATGCTGCCTTGGCAAGCGAATTTTCATCCCTGTCCGTATGCACATTGATGAGGATATGCATACCCGCTTCGTCGCCGGAGAATGAAATGATTGGAGCATATTGCTGCAAGGAGTCAGTAAGCAGCTGCAATTTACGTTTATACACTTTCCTCATCCGGTTTAAGTGCCGGGCGAAATGGCCATCCGCCATGAAACGGGCAAGCGTGTGCTGGTCAAGACGCGGAACCGTCGATGAATAATGGATGAATGCGTCCTCGTAGTTTTTGAGCAGGACAGGAGGGAGCACCATATACGCAATCCTCAGCGATGGCATAAGGGATTTCGAAAAGGTGCTGACATAGATGACCTTGCCTGCTTTGTCCATTCCTTGCAAAGAAGGAATCGGTCTTCCGGAATAGCGGAATTCGCTGTCGTAATCGTCCTCGATAATGAAATTGCCGACATTTGAAGCTGCCCAGTTCAATAATGCCGTCCTGCGTGCCGCAGAAAGCACTGTGCCGGTCGGAAACTGATGGGAAGGTGTCACGTAAGCCACGGTCGCCTTCGACTGCTGGAGTGCCTGTACGTCCATCCCTTCCCCATCAACTGCAATCGGTATGGCCACCCGATTGTTATGGAAAAAGACGTGATGGGTTAGCGGATAGCCCGGGTCCTCGATGGCGTACGTTGCCTGCGGTCCCAGAAGCCGGATAAGCAACGGCATGAGCTGTTCCGTTCCGGATCCGACGATGATCTGGTCCGCGGAGCAATCAACTCCTCTTGAGTGATATAAATACTTCGCGATTTCCTGCCGAAGTTCTTGATCTCCGTGTGGATGTCCTAATAGCAGAAGATGTTGCGATGACTCATCGATGGTGTCTTTTGCGTATTTTCGCCATAGCTTGAATGGAAAGGATTCCGTATCGATTTTACCTGGGGAAAAGTCAATCTCCAGTTCCCTCCGATCTTCTTTGGCTGAGAAAGTTACTTCCTCGACTGGTTGTACATACGCCAATTCTCCAATTTCCTGCACAAAATAGCCTCTCCGCGGTTTAGATGTAATGAACCCTTCCGCAGCAAGCTGCCCATAAGCAATTTCGATTGTTGTCTGACTGACGTCGAGGAATTCGCCAAGTTTCCGTTTGGAGGGGAGCTTTTCGCCTACAACAAGTTTGCCTTCAGTGATGTCGTTGCGGATTTGCTGGTAGATCTGTTCGTAAAGTGGGGTTTCGCTTTCTTTATTTAGTTCAATTAAGAGCATTTCCATTAGAGGCACCTCGCCTAAAAAAGTTATCGTTCATTTCCCGGGATATATCGGTCAATTCGGATGAGTTATCGATCACTTCCGGGAACTTATCGGTCAATTCCCAAGAGTTATCGTCATTTGGTGACACTAGAACCAGCACCAAAAACCATCTGACCTCTTCATTTATTGACAAACTGAGTATTTTAATAAGGTCATAATCTAGTATACTGAACAAAATGAAAAGGGGGAAGAGTTAATGGACTTTAAATATGGTGGCGTGATTATGGATGTTATTAATGCGGAGCAGGCAAAAGTGGCGGAAGCGGCGGGTGCCATTGCTGTAATGGCGCTTGAACGCGTCCCTTCGGATATCAGGGCAGCTGGCGGAGTGGCTCGCATGGCGGACCCACGCATTATTGAAGAGGTGCAAAGAGCAGTTTCAATCCCCGTCATGGCAAAAGTGCGGATCGGACATATTTCGGAAGCACGTGTGCTGGAGGCAATGGGTGTTGATTTCATCGATGAAAGCGAAGTGTTGACTCCGGCGGATGAGGAATTCCATTTATTGAAAAGCGATTATAAAATTCCATTTGTCTGTGGTGCACGCAATCTTGGTGAGGCGGCACGTCGTCTCGGAGAAGGGGCAAAGATGCTGCGTACGAAAGGAGAGCCTGGGACAGGGAATATCGTTGAAGCGGTCCGCCATCTTCGCCAAGTAAATGCGCAGGTAAATCAAATCGTTCATATGAATAATGATGAGCTGATGGTCGCTGCAAGAGATTTGGCTGCACCGTATGATGTGCTACTCGCAATCCGTGAAGCGAAGCGTCTACCCGTCACCAATTATGCAGCAGGCGGCGTAGCGACTCCTGCGGACGCGGCATTGATGATGGAGCTTGGCGCTGACGGCGTATTTGTCGGATCAGGCATTTTTAAATCTGATAACCCTGAACGATTCGCTCGTGCTATCGTTATGGCAACGGAAGATTTCAGGAACTATGAGTTGATCGGTGATTTGTCTAAAGACATCGGTACACCGATGAAAGGGATTGAAATTAGCAAGTTGGCAGAAAGTGAATTAATGGCTGTACGTGGAGTTTAATGATGAAGGCTAGGGCGAAGATGCTCTAGCCTTTTTTGAATCTTTTATTTACCCGAAAACGTAAAGAGAAGAAAGCGAGAGGAAAATGGATTTGAATAAGACCTTCTCGGTGAAATATCTGGTTAAGTCAATTGTTAATCCGCAGTATGACGGGAAAATATATGAAGAAGTCATTATAACAGGTGTTAGCTTGCTTTATCAGGCTTTACTTATACAATAACAAGGAGGTGGACTTGGATGGCTGAAGCAATTTTGACGTTCATCCTATTTGTTCCAATCGGCGTTGTAACGTTTTTGGCTCCTCGGGAAATGATGTTACTCGGGAAAAGATGGCAATATGATTCAGAGCCCGAATTTTCAAAGGAAGCAATTCTTTATACGAAAATTACTTCTGCAATCGTTGTTGTAGTGTTTACGTTAATCCTTGTTATTAGTATAATCAATGCTTTTCGTTGAAAGGGAGTATGATGTTGGTAGAGTTGCTGAAAGTATTCGATGAAGATTATAAGTATGTATGTGATGAAACAAGAGAAATTATTCATAAGAAAGGCCAGTGGCACGAAACGTTCCATTGTTGGCTTGTGGATGGAACCAATGTTTTTATTCAAAAAAGAAGCGCAACTAAAAAGGACTTTCCAAGCTTGTATGATATTACAGCAGCGGGCCATTTGCTGACGGATGAGGAAATTATGGATGGAGTTCGTGAAGTTGAGGAGGAGCTTGGCATACAAGTGGACCTTTCCAAGTTAAAACGAATGGGAGCAGTTCGGGATGTCATTAGGCTGCCGAGTTTCATTGACAAAGAATTTGCAAATGTATTTCTCTATCAATCAACCTTGGGGCCGGATGATTTCACGTTGCAACTGGAGGAAGTGGAAAGGATCCATTCCGTTGCGATAAAAGATTTGCAGGCACTCTTCAGGAGAGAAGTAGAGAACATCATTTGCTCAGATGATACGAAAATAACGCTATCCGATTTTGTTCCACATGAAACAGCATACTTTGAAGCAGTTGCAGAATTCTTGGACCTTGCCAAAAGTTCAGGTATGTAGTAAAGTGATGTTAATTTCAAATTAAAGACGATGATGGGAAGCAGTAGCAAGCGCGTTTTTCAAAGAGAGCCGGCGGGTGGTGCGAGCCGGTAAAGACACTTGTGAATCCGTCCCTGAGTAGCCAGGCTGAACGAATAGTAGGCCTAGCCGGACATTGAACCGTTATTTCAAAGAGTGGATCAGCTGTTTTGCTGGTCAATTTGGGTGGCAACGCGGGTAGTTCTCGTCCCTTGTATAGGGGATAGAGGGCTTTTTTTGTGTCTGAAAATAATCGTCACATTACATTAGAGGAGGAATCGGCTATGTTGGACATTAAATTGCTTCGTGCGAATTTCGATGAAGTGAAAGAGAAGCTTACGAAGCGCGGAGAAGACTTGACGGAATTGGATAAATTCGTTGGTCTGGATGAAAAACGGAGAGAACTGATTGCGAAAGTGGAAGTGCTGAAGGCGGAACGCAATGAGGTTTCTCAAAAAGTTGCGGAAATGAAGCGTAATAAAGAGAATGCAGATGATGTAATTGCACGTATGCGTGAAGTAGGCGATGAAATCAAAACGCTTGATGAGCAATTGCATCAAGTCGAAGAAGATTTGAATTACATCATGATGCGCATTCCAAACATTCCTCATGAATCAGTTCCTGTCGGTGATAGCGAAGATGATAACGTCGAAGTGCGCACATGGGGAGAGAAACCGGAATTCGGTTTCGAACCGAAGCCGCATTGGGAAATCGGGACAGATCTAAACTTGCTTGATTTTGAACGAGCTGCAAAAGTGACGGGGAGCCGTTTCGTGTTCTACCGTGGACTTGGTGCGAGACTTGAACGCGCATTGATCAGCTTCATGCTTGATTTGCATTCAGAAGAACACGGCTACGAGGAAATGCTGCCGCCATATTTAGTGAACCGTACAAGCTTGACGGGCACTGGCCAATTGCCGAAGTTCGAAGAAGACGCGTTTTTGATTGAGGAAGAGGATTATTTCCTAATTCCGACGTCTGAAGTTCCGGTGACGAACTATTATCGTGATGAAATCCTAGACGGGGCACAATTGCCGATCGCCTATACAGCTTATAGCACGAATTTCCGTTCAGAAGCGGGATCTGCTGGTCGCGACACACGTGGGTTGATTCGCCAACATCAGTTCAATAAAGTTGAACTCGTCCGCTTTGTGAAGCCAGAAGAGTCTTACGATGAGTTGGAGAAATTGACGGGGCATGCGGAAAAAGTACTTCAATTGCTTGGACTTCCATACCGAGTCCTAAAAATGTGCACAGCAGACCTCGGATTCACGGCTGCGAAGAAATATGACATCGAAGTGTGGATTCCGACGCAGGACACATACCGTGAAATCTCTTCTTGCTCAAACTTTGAAGATTTCCAAGCGAGACGTGCTTCAATCCGTTTCCGCCGCGAGCAAGGCGCGAAGCCTGAATTCGTTCATACATTGAACGGAAGCGGTTTGGCGGTCGGCCGTACAGTGGCGGCCATCCTTGAAAACTTCCAACAGGAGGACGGTTCCGTTGTCATTCCTGAGGTATTACGTCCATATATGGGTGGAAAAGAAGTTATTCGATAAGAAAAGCGATGTGGGAATCAATTCGACTCCCGCATCGCCTTTTTTTGTTCCTTCTTCTTTTCACGCAACGACCTGAAGAAGTTCGTCAGCATCGCTCCGCATTCATCGCCAAGCACGCCTTCCGCCACTTCGCATTCATGATTGAAGCGCGGGTCATTCAGCAACCGATACAATGAATCGACACAGCCGCCTTTCGGATCACGTGCTCCGTACACGACTCGCGGAACCCTTGATTGCAAAATCGCGCCGGCACACATCGGGCAAGGTTCAAGCGTCACATACATTGTCGTCTCTTCCAATCGCCAGCTGCCAACTGCACTGCACGCGTCCTGTATGGCAGATAATTCTGCGTGAGTGACCGCATTCTGCGACGTTTCCCGTAAGTTATGTCCTGTGGCAATTACCTCTCCATCTTTCACAATGACTGCCCCAATTGGGACCTCGCCAAGTGCCTCAGCTTTTCTAGCTTCCTCTATCGCCATCCGCATGAAGCGGCGGTCCATTTCAAATACGTCCATCTGTCATCGCTCCTTATAACAAGTGTACCACCTTGAAAAGCCACCTTGCCATTTTGCGGCAACATCTATGTTTCAACATCTCTATATGGTAAAATGAAGTGCAGAAATTGTCGAATCAAAGGAGAGCTATGTATGTCTGTTCCGTTCATTACGGTAGAGGGACCGATTGGCGTCGGTAAAACGACGCTGTCAAAAGCGATTGCCGAAGCGCAGCGGTTCCATCAGTTAAGCGAAATCGTGGATGAAAATCCATTTTTAAATAAATTTTACGAAGACATCGAGGAGTGGAGCTTTCAAACCGAAATGTTCTTCCTCTGCAACCGTTATAAGCAATTGAGCGATATCCAGAAGAAGTTTTTGAGCCAGCAGCAGCCTGTCGTGGCGGATTATCATATATTCAAAAACCTCATATTTGCACGGCGTTCGCTTCCGGCGGATGAATATGCCAAATACGAAGAGATTTATCATATCCTAACGAAGGACATGCCTGTGCCGAATGTAATTATCTACCTTCATGCGACGCTTGATACATTAATGAAACGGATTGCGCTCCGGGGACGGGATTTCGAAAAGAACATCGATCCATCCTATTTGCAGATGCTCTCGGAGGATTATGAGCAGTTCATCGCAGACTTTGAAGCTGCGCATCCTGATATCCCAGTGCTGCATTTCAATGGCGATAAATTAGATTTTGTTAATGACACGGGAGATTTGCAAGCTATTCTCAGCAAAGTCGATGAAACGATACGAAAAGGGGCAGTACAATGAAGAATTTAAGAGAGAAATATGGAATTCCGAAAAATGCGGTCATCACGATTGCAGGTACGGTAGGAGCCGGAAAATCGACGATGACGAACGCACTTGCAAACGCATTGGATTTCCGGACTTCATTGGAAAATGTAGATAAGAATCCGTATCTTGACCGCTTTTACGATGACTTTGAAAAATGGAGCTTCCATTTGCAAATCTATTTTCTTGCGGAACGTTTTAAGGAACAAAAACGCATTTTTGAATATGGCGGCGGCTTTATACAAGACCGTTCCATCTATGAAGATACAGGTATTTTTGCCAAGATGCACAAAGATAAAGGGACGATGGATCCGGTCGATTATGATACATATACGAAACTTTTCGACGCGATGGTCATGACGCCGTATTTCCCACATCCCGACCTGCTCGTCTATTTGGATGGTCCATTTGAGAAAATCCTTGCGCGGATCCAAGAGAGGGGCCGCTTGATGGAACAGCAGACGCCGCTTTCCTATTGGGAGGAGCTTCATGAGCGCTACGTAAAGTGGATTGATTCTTTCAATGCTTGTCCCGTGCTTCGAATCGATATTACGGATTACGATCTTAAAAGCAATCCCCACGAGGTGGAAACGGTTGTCGAGCGGATCGGCAATATGCTGAACTTGTCCGCAGCACTGAAAAAATAAGGAAAGAGCAGCCAAATCCTAGGCTGCTCTTTTTTCACCTACATTACATCATTCGAATAATATGTACTGACCCAAGTATGAATGTTGGAGTGATGTAGTGAATCAGTATTATGGAAAAGTCCCGCCAATGTATCCTATGCAGCCGATTAACTGCTATAGCAAAGCACAAGTGGAATTATGGAATAAAAACCGGCTTCTCTGGGAGCAGCATGTCATGTGGACACGGATGGCCATTACCGCAATTGTCTTCAAAGTACCTGACTTGAAATTTGTCCTCGCACGCCTATTGCGCAATGCAACGGATATGGGGAATGCGCTAAGGCCGTATTATGGTGATGAAATCGCGGATGCGTATAGTCACCTCATTTCGGAGCATTTGACGACTGCAGCCGAATTGGTAACTGCCGCCGCGAACGGAGAAACAGAAAAAGCGGAACAGAAAGAGGCAGATTGGTACAGGAATGCGGACAAAATTGCGGAATTCCTTCATCAGATCAATCCATACAACGATCAAGAAGCATTCCGGAAGATGCTCTATTCCCATTTGGCTTTGACGAAGCTCGAGGCGGTCTGCATGATCCAAAAGAATTTTCAGCTAGAGGTGCAAGTGTTCGACCAGATTGAGGCGGAGGCATTGATGATGGCGGATATGCTGTCAGACGGCATTTTTAAACAATTTCCATACACCTTCGTGCCGAAATAAAACAAGGGACACATAATCGTGTCCCTTGTTTTTCATGATTGTACATATGATTTTACAAAAAACTCCTTATACAACTCTTTCAAACTCTTCGTTTCATCCTGAACCTTCACCCCAAAGACAAGGCTGACTTCCGAGGATCCTTGGTTGATCATTTCAATATTGGAACCGCTCCTCGCAATGGCAGTAGCGGCACGTGCAGCCAAGCCGGTCGTATATTGCATGCCTTCTCCAACGAGTACGATCATCGAGTAGTCATGCTCGACGATGACAGCATCCGGCTCCAATTCCTTATGGATCCGTTTCACAATCCGCTCTTCCATCTCCTTTGTCATGAAACGACTGCGGATGATGAGGGAAAGGTTGTCGATACCGGACGGCGTATGCTCATACGAAATGCCCTCTTCCTCAAAAATCTGAAGGAGTCTGCGGCCGAAACCAATTTCCAGGTTCATTAAAAATTTGTCGACGTAAATGGCGGTGAATCCGCTGTCCGCGGCAATTCCAATCACTTGCTGTTCATTATAGTCCCGTTCTTTGACGATTAATGTACCCGGCGCTTCGGGATTGTTCGTGTTTTTGATGCTGACTGGGATCGATTTCCGGAAAGCCGGGATGAGCGCCTCGTCATGGAACACAGAGAAGCCGGCATAGGCAAGTTCCCGCATTTCACGATAGGTCATCTTCTCGATGGCAACTGGGTTCTCAATAACAGTTGGATTGGCAGCAAACACTGAATCCACATCCGTAAAGTTTTCGTATAGATCTGCTTTCACAGCTGCGGCAATGATCGAGCCGGTAATATCCGAGCCGCCCCGATTGAATGTGCGGAGTGTTCCGTCTTCCGTGTAGCCAAAAAACCCTGGAAAAACAATGATCCCCGGTTCGTCGCGCAATGTAGCAAGGCGTTCATCCCCTTCAGGCAATGCTCGAACGCGCTCCGGACGATCGTTGACGAGCAATCCACCATCCCTCGGGCAGACATACTTCGCCTCAACCCCGATGAATTGAAAATAAGCTGCGATCAATTTTGCATTATTATCCTCGCCCGCCGCTTTCATTGTATCCATGAACAAGAGGGAGTCCTCTTTATCCCGGGAAAGCCGCGCGCGTAAATCATGCTCTATCTCCTCAATGATCGTGCCATCGAGGCCAAGACTCTCGGCAATCGATCGGAATCGATCGACGACTTCCAGCAAATCGTTTTCCGTATCTTCATTCGCCAATGCCTTTTCCCCAAGCCGAATGAGTAGGTCGGTCACTTTAGTATCATCAGAAAATCGTTTTCCGGGTGCAGAAACAACAACGATTTTACGATCACTGTCAGACGTTACAATATCGACAACTTTTTTAATTTGATCGGCAGTCGCAACGGAAGTGCCGCCGAATTTACAAACTTTCATAATTTATCAAATCCAATCTTTAATTAAATTACAATTCATGATATCTTGAACTTTACCATAAATGGGGTTGTTATTGAAAGTTTATTTCTCTATAATGTCCTTATGTGGAGAACGATTGTTTTTTCATAGTGTACATATAGCGAGGAGAATCGTCAAATATGATAAAAGAAATCAATATCGGTTTGCTTGGATTCGGCGTTGTCGGCGGCGGCGTAGCTGAAATCCTGCATAGGCATAAAGAAGACGTAAGTCATAAATTAGGCGTTCCTGTAAAAATAAAAAAAGTTCTCGTGAAAGATGCAACAAAGAAAAGAGATACAGAGCTGTCACCGGATACTTTCACTACCGATCTGGATGAAGTGATTGAAGATCCTGAAATCGACATCATTGTCGAAGTGATCGGCGGGACAAGCGAAGCCAAGCAGGCGATTGAGAAGTCGCTTCGTGCGGGCAAAGGCGTCGTGACCGCGAATAAGGACGTCATGGCACAATACGGCCATGACCTATTGAAGCTTGCAGATGAACACAAATGCGACCTGTTCTATGAAGCGAGCGTCGGAGGCGGCATCCCGCTAATCCGGACGCTTGAAGACGGGCTCGCATCTGACCGGATCAGGGCACTGACAGGCATCGTCAATGGAACGACGAACTTCATTCTCACGAAAATGAAACATGAAAACAAAACGTATGATGAGGCACTCGCGGAAGCGACTGAGCTCGGCTATGCCGAAGCCGACCCGTCAGCAGACGTCGACGGAATTGATGCCGCTAGGAAAATGGCCATACTCGCGTCGCTCGCATTTTCCACGGAAGTCCGGTTGGAAGACGTCTTTGTAAGAGGGATGAAGGATATCCAGGATGGCGACCTCGCCTTGGCAGAGCAGTTCGGCTTCACCGTGAAAATGGCCGGATTTGCAAAAAAGGATGACGATGGAATTGAAATTTCCGTAGAACCGGTTTTTATCCAAAACTCGCACCCGCTAGCTTCTGTCAATAATGAATTCAATGCGGTTTATGTATATGGGGACACAGTCGGAGAGACGATGTTCTACGGACCGGGAGCGGGCTCCTTGCCGACAGCGACTTCCGTCACGGGAGATATCGTCGCAGCATGCCGCAATTTATTGCTCGGTGTGAATGGAAAACGGCTTCATTCACCGCAATTCGCTTATAAAGTCAAAGACGACAATCAAATCATCGGCCGCTACTTCCATCGAATCTCCGTAAAGGATGAAGTGGGCGTACTGACAAAATTAGCATCGGTATACAGCAATCATGGGGCAAGCCTAGCAACTGTCGTCCAGCATGAAGGCGACAAAAATGGCGGCGTCGACTTGATCATGATTACACACAGCATTTCAAGGCAACAGCATTTAGACATCATGAATGAACTGCATAACACACCGGAAGTGAACGGCGTTGTTAGCTACTACCGAGTGGAGGGTGAAACGCGATGAGAAGATGGAATGGATTACTCGAAGAATACAAAGAATGGCTGCCAGTGACCGATAAAACACCGGAACTCACATTGCAGGAAGGGAATACACCGCTTATCCACTTGAAAAACCTCTCCGAAAAATGGGGCGTCAACCTATACGTGAAAACGGAAGGGACAAACCCGACAGGCTCTTTCAAGGATCGCGGCATGGTGATGGCTGTCGCTAAAGCGAAAGAAGAAGGTAAAACCGCGATTATCTGCGCATCCACGGGTAACACGTCCGCGTCTGCAGCAGCATATGGCGCACGCGCAGGGATGCGGACAATCGTTGTCATTCCTGAGGGACGAATCGCGCTCGGCAAATTGGCACAGGCGAAAATGTACGGCGCAGAAATCGTGGCGATCGAAGGAAACTTCGACGAAGCGCTGCGCATGGTGCGTGAAGCAGGAGAAGGGCAAATCGCTCTCGTCAATTCAGTGAACCCTTACCGGTTGGAAGGTCAAAAGACGATTGCGTTCGAAACGATCGAGCAATTGGGGAAAGTACCGGATATTTTCGCATTGCCGGTCGGGAATGCAGGGAATATTTCCGCTGCATGGAAAGGCTTCAAGGAATATGACGCGAAAAAGGGATCCGGCATGCCGACGCTGTTAGGTGTCCAGGCTGATGGAGCGGCTCCAATCGTCTATGACCGCGTATTTGAAGAACCTGAGACGGTTGCAACAGCTATCCGCATCGGAAATCCCGCGAGCTGGCATTTAGCAACGGCGGCCCTTGAAGAATCCGGCGGGGCGATTTTATCCGCGACAGACGAAGAAATCTTGGAAGCATATCGTCTATTGGCCTCTACGGACGGCATTTTTGCAGAACCCGCTTCATGTGCGACAATCGCAGGCATTAAGAAACGCCTTGATGCAGGATTAATTGAAAAAGGTTCGACAATTGTCGGTGTACTTACAGGGAACGGGTTGAAGGATCCTGAAACAGCTATCAATGTGAATGAAGGGCAACCATTCCTCTCCAGGGAACAATTTGATGCGTTTTTGAATGAATTGAAGGCAGGGGCAAAATGATGGAAGAACCATTATTCTCAGTCGCCGTTCCTGCCACGACGGCGAATTTTGGACCGGGTTACGATAGTGTTGGAATGGCACTCTCTCTGTATATGACCGTTGACGTTAGAGAGTCGGTTGAGTGGAACGTCCACTACGATGGGGAAGAATATGCCGATTTGCCGACAGACGATACAAATTTAATTATCCGGACGATTCAAGATGTGGCGGGAAGATACGGCAAGGAAATACAGCCCCACGCGTTGCATATTACTTCCGACATCCCCCTCGGCAAAGGGCTCGGCAGCAGCGCGACGGCAATCGCTGCCGGCATTGAAATTGCAAACGAGCTGCTCGGTTTATCATTGACACCGCAAGAGAAAGTGCAGATTGGAAGCGAGAATGAAGGTCATGCAGATAACGTAGTTGCTGCCCTTTTAGGAGGCGTGACTGTCGCCTATTTCGTAGCGGATGAATTGGAAGTCGTCCAGCTGCCGCAGCCGGCCATCGGAGTTGTCATCCTCGTCCCCCCTAATGTGTTGAAGACTACCGAGTCCAGGGGACTTCTTCCGAGGGAGCTGCCTCATTCTGTGGCATCTGCCGGCAACGCTGCCAGTAACGTTATGCTGACCGCCATTGCGCTCGGGGATTGGAAGTTGGCGGGCAAGATGATGGAGAAGGATGTTTTCCATGAACAATATCGGAAACCATTACTCAATGATTTTGATCATATCCGGACGGCTTGCCACGAAATGGGGGCATATGGAATGACAATCAGCGGCGCCGGTCCTTCTATTTTTGTTGCGGTAAAGGAAGGCACTCAGGAAGAAATTGCGAAGAGGCTCGAAACGGAGTTTCCACATTACAAAACAATTGCAATTGCACCATCACCTATAGGATCTACAATAAAAAAGAAGCCTGCTAGCCAATGATTGGTTAGTGGGCTTCTTTCAACTTGCTATTTGAATAGAGAACGAGTGCGGAAATCAGCGTTGTGCCGATGAATGTATATAAAAGAATTAGGGGCGATCCTATAACGCCAAATGCTACTTCGTTTTGAAGCACATCTACATTATTCCATGACTTTAGGATATCTGGCTCATAGTATTTCGTTTGGATGGAACCAGTCAAGAGAACTCCTGCTATGTAAATAAGATGAAGGAGAAAGGAGAAAAGCAAAGCTTGTATAACTGCCTTCATTGTCACACCTCGCTCATATCCACCAATTTCTCATAAAAAAAATCCATTACATATTAATGTAACAGACTTTATCTCCAACTTATGCGCAATTTTAAAATAAATGGCGGAGGAAGAGGGATTCGAACCCCCGCGGGCTTTAACACCCCTGTCGGTTTTCAAGACCGATCCCTTCAGCCGGGCTTGGGTATTCCTCCGTATCAACAAAACATAATTTATCATAATTCAACATAAGGTGTCAACTACTTATATGCACTCTTTTTTAGTAAGTTTATTCATAGAAGTCTGTCATCTGTAAATGCTGTTGATTTCTGCTTCAGACGCACGCCGGCGCATCTCCCTTCCTCAGAAATACGTATAAATTACTCTAAATACGCAAATGGTTTCAGAAACGCATAAACGCACTTACATACGCATAAGTCCTTTGAAAAGCTCATAAATCCATTTAAACACGCATAAACACGAGGAACATCTCCGGAAATGATAGGAGTTTCGAAGGGAATGGGTTGATTTTATCTATAAAAATCGTTATACTAAGAAAGCCGTGCTAGGTGGGGAGGTAGCGGTGCCCTGTAACTTGCAATCCGCTCTAGCAAGACTGAATTCCTTTCCTGAGGCTGTTTCCGCATGTAGGGCCTGCCTCTTGCACGTAGTGTTGACGTCTGGGTCCTGCGCAATGGGAACCCATGAACCATGTCAGGTCCGGAAGGAAGCAGCATTAAGTGGTATTTCTCATGTGCCGCGGGGCAGCCTAGGCTGAGCTGTCGACAGGAGTAACGCTTATGTGCGGCAGTCGAAGGAAGGTGCACGGCATTACATATGTAAATCCAACTCGTCCGTTAATTGGGCGAGTTTTTTTTATCTAAAGCGGAGGTAGACTGCCTAGCAGAGGTTCGCAGTCTAATGCGCCGCGTCCTGCGGCTACGACTGTATGACCGGCCTCAGGTATAAGGCAACCAGAGGAAGGCAGTCTAAAATCGCCACTTCCTGTGGCAACGACTGCATACCCGCATCCATGCGGGCACGAAACGACGCTTTTTGTCGTGAAGCAGGGCTGACTTATGACCCCGAGCGTCTGGCTGCCGAAGCTAGAAGCTACGTTCAAGATAGGGTCTATCCCGTTCATCTATGCTATAATAAAGGCACTATTGCTTTAAAAGGAAAGGAGGGGGAATGGTGGTTTATCAGGCTTTTTATCGTGTCTACCGCCCGCAGTCCTTCAGCGAGATGTCGGGCCAGCGACACGTTAAACAAACATTGCAAAACGCCTTGCAACATAATAAAACATCCCATGCCTATCTGTTTTCAGGACCGAGGGGGACGGGAAAGACGAGTGCCGCGAAGGTTTTTGCAAAAGCGTTGAATTGCGAGAACGGTCCAGCCAGTGAGCCGTGCAATGAATGTCCGACATGCATAAGCGTAACAGAAGGGTCGAACACGGATGTCATTGAATTCGACGCCGCTTCGAACTCGCGCGTGGAAGAAATACGGGACATTATCGAGAAGGTGCGATTTGCACCAGCGAATGCTCGTTTTAAAGTCTATATAATCGATGAAGTGCATATGTTATCCAATTCAGCATTCAATGCGCTTTTGAAAACGTTGGAAGAGCCGCCGTCGCACGCGGTTTTCATCTTGGCGACGACAGAGCCCCATAAGCTCCCGTTAACCATCATTTCCCGTTGCCAACGCTTCGATTTTAAGCCGATTACATCAGCTGAAATTGTCGACCGGATGAGACAGGTGTTGGAAGATGCCGAGATCGAGGCGGACGAAGCAGCATTGAAGGTCATTGCACAAGCAGCATCAGGCGGGATGCGTGATGCATTAAGCATGCTGGACCAGGTTGTCTCCTTCAGCGGGGACCGACTTACAGCGGAAAGTGCACTGCTCGTTACGGGATCGATCGGGGAAGATATCTTCTATCAATTGGCAGAAGCGCTTCTCTCGAAGGACGCTGCGGCTGCGTTGACAATGCTTGATCACTTGATCACTGAAGGGAAGGACATCTCCCGATTGGCTGAGGACCTCATAACGTTCTTCAGGGATCTTCTTCTATTAAGGACCGCTCCGGATTTGACCGAACTACTTGAGTTGATAACAGGGGATGAACGATTCGTATCCATGTCGAATGCATTCGAACCGGAAACCCTTTATTCATTCATAGACATCCTATCGAAGACACAACAGGAAATGCGCTTTTCAAATCATGCGAAAGTGTATGTGGAATCGGCATTACTGAAAATGATCCATTTGGAGGGCCCGGCTGAACGAGCCGCGGGCAATCAAGCGTCAGATCCGCATCTCGCCCAAAAAGTGGAGAGCCTGGAGCGCCTCATCGCTGAACTCCAGCAGCAGCTCGCTAATGGAGCCCGACCTGCAGAGGGTGGCCAACCAGCTGGTCAACCGAAGAAAAATGCTTCGAAAACATCCCAGTCGTTCAGAATACCGACTGGAAAGATAAATGAAGTGCTGAAAAACGCCACCCGTCAAGACATCCAAGTGATTCGGGAAGAGTGGGCGACAATGATGCAGGCATTGCAAAGATCCCATTCCGCTTTACTCGAGGAAACTGAACCTGTAGCGGCATCCGACAATGCTTTTGTGTTAAAATTCAAGTATGAAATCCATTGCCTGATGGCTTCTGAAAATTCCTCACTGCGATCAGGCTTATCGGAAGCCCTTCGCACAAGAACCGGCAAAGCATATGATGTCGTGTATGTTCCGGAGGATGGCTGGCTGAAGGTCAGGGAGGAGTTTATCCGGAACAATGGTTTAATGAAACCGCAGGAAGGGACGGATGATGCAACTGGTGAGGGGATGGACGGTGCGGAGGAGATTCCTACGTTCGTTCAGGAAGCCGAGCAGTTGAATGATGACCCGATTGTCGCGGAAGCTGAAAGAATGTTCGGCAAGGAATTCATAAAAGTACATGACGATTAAAAATTGAGGAGGAAATCACAATGCGTGGTATGGGAAATATGCAAGGCATGATGAAACAAATGCAGAAGATGCAAAAGAAAATGGCGGAAGCTCAAGAAGAACTGGGTGAAAAGCGCCTAGAAGGAACTGCGGGAGGCGGCATGGTAAAAGTGATCGTGTCAGGCCAAAAAGAAGTGCTTGAAGTTATCATCGATCCAACCGTTGTAGACCCCGAGGACGTGGAAATGCTGCAGGACCTTGTTGTAATCGCGACGAATGAAGCGATGAAGCAAGCTGAAGAACTAACGAACTCCACGATGGGTCAATTCACGAAAGGATTGAACCTGCCTGGAATGTTCTAGGAGGAAAAGACATGCATTATCCTGAACCGATATCGAAACTGATTGATAGTTTCATGAAACTGCCAGGCATCGGCCCAAAAACAGCGGGCCGGCTGGCGTTTTTTGTATTAAGCATGAAAGAAGATACCGTGCTCGACTTTGCCAAGGCGCTAGTCGATGCGAAGCGGAATTTGCGCTTCTGCTCGGTCTGTGGTCATATAACCGATATAGACCCATGTCAGATTTGTCAGGATCAATCTCGTGACCGGTCGATGATCTGTGTCGTCCAGGATCCTAAAGATGTTATTGCAATGGAGAAGATGAGGGATTACAACGGAATGTACCACGTTCTGCACGGAGCCATTTCCCCGATGGACGGCATCGGGCCGGAAGATATCAATGTTCCTTCCTTATTGACCCGTCTTCAAGATGAAGAAGTGGAAGAGTTGATATTGGCGACGAACCCGACAATTGAGGGAGAAGCTACGGCGATGTATATTTCGAGGCTAGTAAAACCGTCTGGCATCACAACTACGAGAATTGCACATGGTCTTCCTGTCGGAGGAGATCTAGAATATGCGGATGAAGTGACATTATCGAAAGCACTTGAAGGACGCAGGGAATTATAGGGGGTCAACGTGAATGTTTGGCCGAAAGAGAAAATTAAAAAGGGAATTTGATGCACGACTTTACAACCTACTGTTGGAAACAAAGGAAGAGTGGGAACGCGCAAGAGAGATTGAGAAGTACTCACATGATTACGATCAAGAAGTGCTAGTGCAAAGGAAGATAGCGGAAAGTAAATATTTTCATTTATTCAAGGAAGCGAAGGAGCGTCGCCTCCGTATTAATCGTGGATGATAATGCCTGGCGAAGCTTGTTCGTGATAATTTTCCGGGAAAGCGCATAGAGTGGACTATCAGTCGAAAGGGGCGCTTTCCATGAAAATTATCGGCATGTCCGTCATCGGCATTATCCTGCTCTTCCTATTGATGATGGATAAAAAACAGATCAAGAAATTGTCCGAGCGTCTATCTGTATTTTGGTTCCGCTTGGCATTCGCCTTTCTTGCACTGTTCATTTTTAACATCGTCGGCGGATTTATCGGGATCTATTTTCCGGTTAACGTTGCATCAGGGCTCCTTTTAGCCATATTGGGAATTCCGGGCTTCGCCGCACTATTCGCGTTTGCTGTTTTTCTATGAATGCCTCTTCTATATAGAAGGGGTATTTTATTTTGTGGGAAATGAAGTTCGTTATTTTCCGTCCGGTACACGGATACAGCAGTCGGACTCCTGGCGGTTGCAATGGTTTTCTTATATAGAAGGGATTAGTGATTCACCCCAAATGTCAAAAGAAATTGTTTTTTTAATAGGTATTGCACTCAAGTAGATAAGGTGTTATATTAATAACCTCGCTTCTGACAAATGAATAACGACTGAAAAACTTATTCAAATTGTTATTGACAACAGAATCGAGAAGGTGTTATTATATAAGAGTTGCTTCTGACGGAGCGACACACAATGAACCTTGAAAACTGAACAGCAAAACGTCAACAAATAAAGTTCTGGAGCCGACTCTGTCGGTGAAAAGAACAAACGAATCTTCGGATTCAAATTGACATCTTAATTGATGCCAGCAAGAAA
>NZ_JAMBOK010000006.1 GCF_023715585.1 Sporosarcina luteola | reverse complement strand
TCGTTCAGTTGTCTGGTGACGACGGCGAAGAGGTCACACCCGTTCCCATACCGAACACGGAAGTTAAGCTCTTCAGCGCTGATGGTAGTAGGGGGCTTCCCCCTGTGAGAGTAAGACGTCGCCGGGCCAAGGCCATTCCCCATGGGGAATGGTTTTTTTGTGTTTGAAAATAAAACCGAAGGTTTTTACAAGTACCACCTGTTCCCATATCGAACACGGAAGTTAAGCTCTTCAGCGCTGATGGTAGTAAAGCGGCACAGCCGCATTACGTACTTTACACCAGCGGTGCAAATTACGCAGGGAACAGGCTTCCCCCTGTGAGAGTAAGACGTCGCTGGGCCAAGGCCATACCCTTATAGGTGGTTTTTTTGTGTTTATAAATCTTTAATTTGTCAAAGGCATTTGGCGCGATTCAGGATTAGTTCAGAAATGTATTATTGTCCCGCGCCTAAAGTCAGCCAATCCGCGCCCAAAGAAAGCAATTCCGCGCCTAAAGCAAGCCGCCGCGCGCCCAAAGCAAGCCTCCCCGCGCCTAAAGAAAGCCAATCCGCGCCCAAAGCAAGCCTCCCCGCGCCCAAAGCAAGCAAGCCGCCGCGCGCCCAAAGAGTGCAATTCCACGCCCAAAGAAGACCAATCCGCTCTCAGAGAGCCCCTCTATGCGCCAAAATTTCATTCATTAATTTCATAGATCAATACATCAAATAAATCTCCATCAGTATATAGCAATATTGCCCACTCCCCTGCCTCAGGAATGTTCACATTAGAAGGGGCGTGTGCATCTGCTCCATTATTCTCTCCTGCCAGACCTATAGTCCAACCTGAAGTTAAGATTTGATGGACAGTGCCTGTTTCTCTGTGAAGGCCAACGACCGTAAGATTGGTGGCCGCTGGATTCTCAATCCCCCAAAGGTGCCACATCCACTTTTGTTTTGTAGAAATGCTTGGCATATCAGCACCAATAACACCAGATTTGTTTTCATTTCCGATAATATTGCGGTTGAATGTCACTGCTTTTTTATCCCAATCAATATTCTCCAAATCACTTTCTACGACAAAGTCTGGTGTATCTTCGGGTAATTTGAATTTACTTTCGACTGTTTCATTTGCAGAACACCCAATCACTAGAAAAACCATGCACAAAAAAACACATCCCAAAGTTTTCAGCTTCAAAAAAATCCTCCCCTTTCTTAAAATAAAACTTCATCTCAACATTAATAATAACAATTATCAGACACTTTAGCGAAGAAGATACTATATCAATGAGAATTTTCTAATTGCTATTGCTTAAAAAATATGAGTAGTTCATCATTAAGTTAATAGACATCGAATGAGGTGCATTTATGAAGCGTGGAACTGCCATTGCCTTCGCCATTGTCACTGTTCTAGCCATTCTGTTTGCTTATCAATACCAAAAGCCGATTTTAACTACGGATGAAGCGATTGTGCAGGCGTATGAATATTTATTGGATCCCCCGGAAAAGTATGGGGACGACTTGATACCTACGAAAGATTTAGAAGAGATGTGGCCCATTAATACAAGATTAATGATGAAGCATGGGTTCTACGCTGAAATGGTGAACCGCCGGGCGTGGGAAGTGACCTTTCGATATGATGGCAAGGAACCGATGGTAATCTTGGATGCCATAACCGGTGAATTCATTATGATATACGGCCCAATGAATTAGAAGAAGCGTTTGGGGGAGTGAGCAGTGGGCATTAAAAGTATCTCTCTGTTTTTATTCAGTCTAGTGCGCGTCGCGATGCTGGTCATTTTAAGCGGATATTTCCTTCAAATGACGAATGGTATTGCGGATTCGCGAACTATCTATATAATCCTTGCCATTCCCCTATTCATTGTCAGTCATTTTATTCAAATGGCCGACGTCCGGGAGCAGACGAGAATTCTTTGTTCGTCAATCGACTTTATTGTCATTATGGGGTTCGGCTTTTTATTCTCTGAGAGTGGCTATTTGTATTTAATCTTTTTCGGTGTCCTTTCAACAACCGTATTCTTATTATATGACCGTAAAGCACTGCTTGGGATTTTTTCAGGGGCGTTTGTAGCTGTATGGATACTGATCAGTTTGCGGTTTTATGCACAAACAGGTGTATTTTCACTATCTAGTAATATCGTGAACGGGATGTTCGTCTTCTATGGCGCTTTCGTCGGTAGCCTCATCCGAAATTTTCATCATGCGAAGGAGACGATTTCTGCTCAATATGGGCAGTTGAATGAATCCCACGAGGCTTTGCAAGCGGCGCACCGGCAACTGCGGGAATATGCCGAGCAAGTCGAGCAGTTGACGGTAATTCGGGAGCGGAATGAGATAGCGCGGGAAATTCATGATACGGTAGGCCATAAAATGACGGCATTGGTTGTACAGTTGCAAGTGGCGGGTGAAATGGTCGAGAGGGATGCCGGAAAGGCGAAAGAGGTTGTCGCAGTTTGTGAGCAGCTTACGCGGGATGCGCTTCATGAAATACGGTTGTCTGTCCGGACATTGAAAGAGGATAATGAGAAAGTTTCTTTTCATGATGATCTACAGGAGCTTATGGATGAATTTTCATCGCTGACTCATATGGAAACCCTTCTTATTTTAACAGTGGATGTGGCCATGATACCGAAAGCGTTGCAGCCGACAATCAAAAGGATTGTGCAAGAAGGCCTGACAAATGCAAAAAAGCATGGAAATGCGGATGCATGCATCGTGAAGATTCATGTGGATGAAGAAGAGATCCATATTGAAATAAAGGATGATGGGAAAGGCGAAAAGAATATCGTACCGAACTTCGGTTTAATTAACATGAAAGAGCGTGTTGCGGAGCATGAGGGTTCATTTGAAATCGAAAGCTTTGAAAGGGAAGGCTTTAGAATAATGATCACCTTTCCGCTTAAAAAGATATCGTCGGGGGTGATGGGATGATAAAAGTCATGATTGTCGATGACCAGCCTTTGGTACGGGAAGGGCTTAGCACGTTGCTGGGCTTGCGTGCAGAGATTAAAGTAGTTGGGACGGCGATGGATGGTA
This sequence comes from Sporosarcina luteola, assembly GCF_023715585.1. Taxonomy (GTDB): domain Bacteria; phylum Bacillota; class Bacilli; order Bacillales_A; family Planococcaceae; genus Sporosarcina; species Sporosarcina luteola_D. The sequence goes on along the minus strand of NZ_JAMBOK010000006.1, from coordinate 62,693 downwards.
AGGATGCGTTACATAAAGCGGTGGAGCTCCTACCTGATATCATTTTAATGGATATCAGGATGCCCGGAGTGAATGGGGTCGAAGGAACACGATTGGTAAAAAACAGCCTGCCGGATGTGAAAGTATTGATTCTGACGACGTTCAACGACAGTGAATACATATTCGATGCGCTTGAAGAAGGAGCGAACGGTTATTTATTGAAGGATATGCCGACGGATACGATTGTCCAGGCGATTCTCACCGTTCATCATGGCGGTGTCGTGCTGCCGAAGGAATTCACTTCGCAAGTGCTCACGGAGCTGAGAATGAAGAATCATACTAGCCAGGGTGAACTGCCGAAAGGGCTAGAGGGATTATCCGACCGGGAAGTGGAAGTCCTGACTCATCTCGGAGAAGGCTTGAACAATAAGGAAATTGCGGATACATTATTCATCACTGAAGGAACGGTAAAGAACCATGTTTCGAACGTCATTCAGAAGTTGGGACTCCGTGATCGGACACAGGCGGCAATTTATGCTGTCCGCTATGGCATAACGACATTCTGACATTACTTTCTGCATACGTACATGAGAAACGGCACATAGGTGTCGTTTTTTTCATGTCTTCAAAATCTATCGCGCGCTCGATGTAAGGAAAAGGCTTCTACAATAAAATTGAAGTAAAGAAGGAGGCTGCGGAGAATGCTTACACTTTCGGATGTGAAAAAGAGTTTCGGTGCACATGAGGTCATTAAAGGGATTTCATTTCAAGTGGAAAAAGGAGAGTCGTTCGGATTGCTAGGTCCTAATGGCGCGGGAAAGTCAACGCTCATTTCAATGATATGCGGACTGATTCCCAACGGGGAGGGGGAAATTCGGGTTAATGGCAAGCTTGTAAGCAAGCATCGGAAGGAAACCCAACAGATGATAGGAGTCGTACCGCAAGACATTGCACTTTACCCGACGATGTCCGCGCTGGACAATCTGATGTTTTGGGGAAAGATGTACGGTCTATCCGGCAAAAAAGCGAAGGACCGTGCGAAGGAAGTCCTTGAAATCGTTGGTCTGACGGAACGTGGTAAGGACAGGGTTGAAACTTTTTCGGGCGGGATGAAACGGCGGATCAATATCGGTGCCGCGCTCATGCATGAACCGCAGCTGCTCATTATGGATGAACCGACAGTCGGAATCGATCCCCAATCGAGGAGTCATATTTTGGAGACAGTGAAATCATTGAATGAACAAGGACTGACGGTCATTTACACGAGTCATTATATGGAAGAGGTCGAGTTTCTTTGCAAGCGGATTGCAATCATTGATGAAGGGAAGCTCCTCATAAGCGGCACGAAGAAGGATTTAAACAATCGTTTGGCGGGTGGAATTGTGTTAAAGCTTACAGTTGGTTCCTTGCACCCTTCATTTATCGAACAGGTAAAAAAGTTGAATGGGGTGGAAAAGGTCATTGTCCAGCAAGCCGAGGAGATCGATGTGCATTTGCAATCGAAAATGGAGAGCGTAGCAGACGTAATCCTGCTTGCTAGCCAGTCAGGTGTCGTGATACACAATATGCACCTTAAGGAAGCGAATTTGGAAACATTGTTTTTGCAACTGACAGGACGCTCTTTGCGTGAATAGGAGGAACTGCAATGAAGAGCCTTTTAATAGCTGTTAAAGATGCGAAGATTCACTTGAAAGACCGTAAAGCGATTCTTATGATGATTCTCATGCCGATTTTATTGACGGTCATTTTAGGTTCCGCCTTAAAAGGGGTGATGGGTGGAGGAAGCATGCCTAAAACCGTTTTAGGCGTCTATTCACCCGAATCGAATGCGATGACGGAAGTCATTATCCGCGCACTTGGTGAAGATGGGCTTGCCATTATAGTGGAAAGGGCGGAATCGGAGAAACAATTGCTGGATTGGATGGAGGAAAGGGAAGTCCACGTCGGCCTACTTTTACCGGATGAATGGGATCCTGATACAGAACGGGCCATCATCTTGCGAACCACTGGGCAGGAAACAGCGGCGACCCTTATCCGGCAGATGATAGAGACGTTTGGTCAAATGTCGCAGGCAATCGCAAACTCCACAACCACAGTCATGGCGGAGGCTGCGGCGTTGTCTAGTGATGGCAGCACGGTTGACATGGAAGCCATCCAACAGGAGCTTACGACAGCGATTGAGAAGGTTATGAATGAACAACGGACGTACGTTAGTGAGCCTGCACACGAAGAGTCGGTGAGTTCCATGCAGTACTATGCTGCAGCAATGGCGGCGATGTTCCTTCTATTCAACGCGATGGCAGGAGGAAAGTCATTTCATCAGGAAAAGCGGAGTGAAACGCTGTCGCGATTGATGATGACTCCGACGTCAGTTCGTTCAATTCTAACAGGAAAATTGATAGGTGCGTTTCTATTTGCATGGATTCAATTTTTGATTTTCATGGGCGCTACACATTTCTTGCTGAAGGTTGACTGGGGCCCATCCATCCTGCAAACCCTCTTCATCACCTTCTTCTATATCTTTTCAGTAGCGGGATTGGCGATGGTTGTAGCTGCCTTTACGACAAACGAGAAAATGGCGGACATCGTTGGAACCATGGGTGTCCAAGTAATGGCGTTGCTTGGAGGTTCGATGCTGCCCCTTACTTTGTTCCCTGAAGTCATTCGGAAAATTGCCAAGCTTACGCCCAATTCATGGGCATTGACGAGCTACACATCAATCATGACAGGAACTTCTTGGTCAGCGTTATGGCTGCCGGCAGGCGTGTTGCTCGGCATAGGGGTGATATCCATTTTCATCAGTTCCATCCGGCTTGGACGCCGGATTGCTTAGGAGGTATATGGAATGAAGAAAATCTTATCGATTTGCCTGTTTGAAATCAAACGGACGTTCAAGAAAAAATCGTCGATTGTCTTAATGCTTGGGATGCCGCTGCTTTTCACGTTTCTGTTCGGCAGTATTTTTGGGAAAAATGCCGATATAGCATTTCGCATCGCATTGGTCGATGAGGAACAGACAGCATATTCGAAGGACATCATTCAAAAGCTGATGCACGATGAAATGATTTCCTATGAGCTTTTTAACGCCCTTGAAGCGGAGAAGTTGTTGGCGAGTAATGAGGTGCAAGGCATTGTAACGCTGGAAAAAGGAATTGCAAATAAGCTTCGCAATGAAGAGCCAGCCGCCACCTTTCAACCTTCACTCGGCATAGCGACAGCTCCACTCATCAAGCAACAAGTGAATCAGGCAATGCAATCCTTAGACATTTACGTTGCGGCAGCGCAGGTTGGAGGTTTTTATTTCAATGAAAGCTGGGAATCCGTCTATGAACGACTCACAGGAAATGAACGCCAGATCCAAGCGTGGACCGAACAAAGAATAAATGCATCCGATGGACACCCGCTAATGGGCATCTCCTATAGCTCTGCGGGATTCTCCATCATGTTCGTTATGATCATGATGCTTTCGATGACAGGCACGCTGATTGAAGCGAGGCAAGCTGGAATCTGGTCGAGATTGTTTACGACACCCGTCACCCGTTTCCAAGTATTGCTTGGCTATTTCCTATCTTTCTTCATAGTGGGAGGGATCCAGTTTTTCCTTCTTATCTTGCTGTCGTCCACCCTGTTTGACGTCAATTGGGGGTCACCAGTAGCATTGCTTCTTCTCGTTACGGCTTTGCTTCTTTGTGTCGTAGGTCTCGGAATGTCCATTGCAAGCCTTGTGAAAACGGTTGAGCAGCAAAATGCCATTGGCACATTGGTGATCATCTCAACATGCATGCTTGGCGGCGTCTATTGGCCTATCAGTATTGTGCCTGACGTTATGCAGAAAATCGCCAATTTCGTTCCGCAAACATGGGCAATGGAAGGATTTACATCGCTCATTGCAGACAGTGGCACTGTTGGAGACATCCTCGTGCCGCTCATTGTCTTACTTGGTTTCGCCGTGATATTCCTATCCATCGGATTATCAAGAATGAACTATACGTAAGCCGAGAGCCGAGGCTCCCCTCGGCTTTTTCATTTCCAAGAAGGAGTTTTCACCCTTACTGTCCAGACTTCCTTTATAATAGAGACAAAGGAAGTGTGAATCGTCATGAGTGAAAGAGTTAAACCGCTTGTCCAAGCGCTTAGCCAATTTAAGGAAAAGCGTCCGATTTCGTTTCATGTGCCAGGTCATAAACACGGTCTGCTGTCCGGCTTGCCGGAAGAAATGCAGTCCGTGCTGTCATACGATATGACGGAATTGGAAGGGTTGGATGATTTGCATGAACCGTCAGGAGTGATCCGTGAAGCGGAGCAACGGCTTTCGGCTTTGTATAAATCGGACCGGAGCTTCTATCTCGTCAATGGATCCACAGTCGGCAATTTGGCAATGATGTACGCGGCATGCAGGCCTGGCGACACTGTCATTGTGCAAAGGAATGCCCATAAATCGATTTTCCACGCGATTGAATTGACAGGTGCCAAGCCGGTCTTCGTATCGCCTACGTGGGATGCGCAAACGAATACGCCGGGTGCTGTCCGTTTTGAGCGGGTACAGGAGGCGATTGAAGCCTATCCCCACGCTAAGGCGGTCGTCCTCACATATCCAACCTACTATGGAGTAGCAGGCTCCCAGTTGTTGGACATCATTCAATATAGTCATTCATTTGGTATTCCTGTTTTGGTGGATGAAGCGCATGGAGCCCATTTCGTCACAGGGGGTGCATTTCCACCCTCCGCATTGGAGCTCGGAGCGGATGTTGTTGTGCACTCGGCCCATAAAACATTGCCAGCCATGACGATGGCGTCATTTTTACATATCAGGTCGGCATTCATCTCTCCTGAAAGAGTAGCGCATTATTTGGGAATGCTCCAATCGAGCAGTCCATCCTATTTGCTCATGGCGTCGCTTGACGATGCCCGGGCATACGCCGAGTCATATACAGTTGAAGATCAAGCAGATTTCTTGGAAAAACGCCGAACCTTCATCAATGAACTTCTCGCCATCTCTGCATTGCAGATCGTTGAAACGGACGATCCATTAAAAATATTGCTGCGAGTCCAAGGCTATACAGGGTTTGAATTGCTTGCTAGGCTTGAAGCGGAAGGGGTTTTCGCAGAACTAGCCGACCCATTCCAAGTGCTGCTCATTCTGCCGCTGCTGAAAAAGGGTAAAATATATCCATTCGGCGAAAGCGTCCAAAGAATTATGATTGCCGTTGCTGGCTTGCCGGCGAAGAAAGAGGAGCCAGCGCTTGAGAGGATAGCGACGGACGAAGGATTATCGACGCTGACCTATCTCCCGCAAGAACTTCATGGGAGAGAAACCGAATGGAGATTGATAGATGAAACAGTCGGGCACGTGGCGGCAGCTGCCGTTATTCCTTATCCGCCGGGCATACCGTTGCTCCTAGGCGGGGAAACAGTAACAGAGCGACATGTTGCGACGCTGTTCCAATACTTGCTAATGAGAGCGAAGTTTCAAGGCGCCATTCGGGCGAAGGATAGACAAATACAAGTGATCATCGATTGACGGAGGAATACTATGTTAAATAAAGGGATATTTATTACCTTTGAAGGTCCCGAAGGTGCAGGAAAAACGACTGTCATTGCAGAAATATATAAGAGACTGGCACAGGAAGGGAAGAAAGCTATTCTCACCCGAGAACCGGGCGGCATACGCATCTCGGAGAAAATCCGCCATATCATCCTCGACAACGAGCACCAGGAGATGGATGGCAGGACAGAAGCGCTTCTATACGCGGCAGCTCGCCGCCAACATCTCGTCGAAAGAATACTGCCGGCATTAAGCGAAGGGGAAATCGTCCTTTGTGACCGGTTCGTCGACAGCTCCCTCGCCTACCAAGGTCATGCACGAGGGCTCGGCATGGATGAAGTCATGTCCATCAACGCATTTGCGATAGGAAAGACAATGCCTGATCTGACCATTTACTTCGATGTTCCTCCGGAAGAGGGATTACGAAGGATATCCAAAAACGACGAACGGGAACAAAACCGGCTGGACAATGAAACATTGCAGTTCCACGAGAAGGTAAACGAAGGCTACCAATTACTGCTCAAACAGTTCCCAAACCGCATCATCAGTACAGACGCCAGCAAACCATTATCTGAAGTAACTGAAAATGTTTGGAAAATTATAAGATCTCAACTCATTACTAAAGAGAATTCATGATATAATGTAGGAGAGTGTTTATAACAACTCTTTTTGGAATGTAACTGCTTATTGTTAAGTATACTCCGTTGATTGGAACGGAAGGTGGCGACTCCTGCCAACACCGTTACGGAGAACGGCGTTTGCGAGCACAAGCGCAGCGTTGCGAGCAGGATGCATTAATTTCTGCAAAGAACGCAGAAATTAATGCAAATCGAACCCTTCGCTGTTCGATTGGCTGAAGCCATGCCGGCGGAAAGCGTCCACCTGAAGTGGAAATCAACAATACTAATTTATTTATAAAAGAAAAAGCTAAAAGGAGAGGGTACCGTGAAATTGATTGTCGCAGTTGTACAGGACCAAGATAGCAACCGCTTATCGGCGGCTTTAACGAAAAATGATTTTCGCGCTACGAAACTAGCCAGTACTGGAGGGTTTCTGCGGTCAGGTAACACAACCTTCCTCATCGGAACGGACGACAGCCTCGTACCGAAAGCTTTGGAATTAATTCGTGAAAATTGCCGTTCGCGCGATCAGATGGTCGCTCCCGTTTCACCAATGGGCGGCAACGCCGACTCCTATATTCCCTACCCAGTAGAAGTGGAAGTGGGCGGCGCCACAGTATTCGTCTTGCCGATTGAACAATTTCATCATTTTTGATGAAATGAGGTGATGTAGAAATGAAAGTGAATGGTGAATTCCGAACCGGGCCCGATAAATTCAGAAATGATCCTTTGCGTCCGGCGCAAGGGAACGCCCGGTTCGGCCAAATGGTTCTGCAACAGGAAGAACGCTTGCACGGGGAACAGATTACAAGACTTCTTGGAGATATTTCTTCGGCAGGGGACCGTCTAGCCCGTTCACGGAACTTACGGGATATGGTCAAGTTCAAAATGCTCGTCCGCCGCTTTTTGAAGGAATCAGTTGAATCCGGAATGGGATTGAAGCAATCTCATACGTGGAATCAATTCGGCGAAGGACGGCGCCTGAACATTGTCGAGACAATTGATGAGAAACTCATTGAATTGGCAGAAGCTTTATTGAATGATGAGGAGACATCTGTAGAATTACTCGGGAAAATCGGGGAAATCAAAGGACTTCTCATTAATATATATAGATGATCCGAGTTTTTTGGAGCAAGGAGGTACAAGCATGGAAAATGGCATTAAGCGAAGGCAAAAGGCCGTCATCGATAGACTGGAAGCAACGTTTCGGAACAACCGGATCGGCCATGCCTATCTATTTGATGGGGAGGCTGGCACTGGAAAAGAAGAAGCAGCCATCCATTTCGCGAAGCTCTTGCTTTGCGAGACGCCTGAAAATGCTGTTCCATGTGAAACATGTCGCAACTGCAAACGGGTTGCTTCGGGAAACCACCCAAATGTGACAAAGATTGAACCTGATGGACAAGACATTAAAAAAGAACAGATGTCGTCGTTGATTATGAAAATGACGCGAAAAGGGTATGAGCCGGGGCGTAAACTCTATATCATTTCCCGCGCGGACCGGATGAACACCTCGGCAGCCAATACGCTGCTAAAGTTCCTGGAAGAACCTGAAGGGGAAGTGACGGCGATTCTTCTGACCGATTCCTATCAGGCGATCCTTCCGACGATTCAATCAAGATGCCAACGCGTCAGCTTTCTTCCGCCACAGCGTGAAGAGATGATTGCGAAATTGACCGATGAAGGGATTACCGCATCGATGGCAGCGACGGTTACAATGATGACAGCGGATATCGGGCAAGCGAAACTGCTTGCGGAAAATGATCAATTTGCACACATACGAAAAACAGTGTTAAAATTGATTGAAGCATCAGATCGCAATGTAAACGAAGCGCTTCTATTCATCCAATCGGATTGGTTGCCGGCAATGAAAGAGAAGGAAGACGTCGAGCGTGGCCTTGACCTGCTTCTCTATGCATACCGTGATATCGTCTCGCTGAAAGCCGGAATGCAATCGGAATTGGCGTTTCCCGATCAACAGCAGATTTTCCGGAGCCTTTCAATGAAGATGACATATAGCCGTCTATCAGCCAATATGGAAGCCATTTTGCAAGCGAAGAAAAAGCTGTATGGCAATATGAACCGTACACTTTTAATGGAACAGCTGGTGCTCAATTTGCAGGAGGGGTTAACGCTTGTATAAAGTTGTAGGAGTCCGCTTTAAAAAAGCGGGTAAAATATATTATTTCGATCCTCTCGACTATCCGCTTACTGTCGGTGATTATGTCATCGTCGAAACAGCACGGGGTATCGAGTACGGAAAAGTCGCTAGTTCTGTGAGGGAAGTCGATGAGAATGACGTCGTCTTGCCACTTAAGAAAATTATTCGCAAGGCGCTAGTGGAAGACCAGATCCAAGTAGATGAAAACCGTGCGGATGCCGAGCAGGCATTCGGAAAATGTGTCGAGAAAATTCGGGAGCATGAGCTTGAAATGAAGCTTGTCGATGTGGAATATACATTTGATCGTAATAAGATCGTCTTTTATTTCACAGCGGAAGGACGGGTCGATTTTCGGAATCTCGTAAAAGATCTCGCTGCCATTTTCCGGACGCGCATCGAATTGCGCCAAATCGGCGTCCGTGATGAGGCTAAAATGCTTGGCGGAATCGGGCCATGCGGCAGAATGCTCTGCTGTTCCACATTCCTGGGCGACTTTGAACCGGTATCCATCAAGATGGCGAAGGATCAGAACCTGTCTCTCAACCCATCCAAAATCTCCGGATTATGCGGTCGTCTCATGTGTTGCCTGAAATATGAAAACGATGAATATGAAGAAGCAAAAGCCCTTATGCCTGATATCGGCGAGCGGGTTCAGACGCCTGAAGGGCCGGGGAAAGTGGTCGGCTTGAATTTGCTCGAACGGATTTTGCAAGTGAATCTGTCGGATCAGGAGCAAGTGTTGGAATATTCATGGGAAGAAATAGAGAGTCGAAAGAATTCAGTAGCTCAATTGACGAAATGATGGGGTGAAATAGTTGAAAGAAGGGAACTTTCTCGACAGAGTGATGGAGTTTGAGCAGCAGCTCGAAGCCATGCATGAGCAATTCCGGGAACTCATTGGATTTGTCGCGAAGATGACGGAAGAGAACCACTCACTTCAACTGGAAAACCATCATCTCCGGACGCGGCTTGAAGAATTGACTGACCAAACGCAGTTGATGAATAAAAAACGACCGCCTGAGAAGCCCCATAGAGTCGATATCGGCGAAGGGGTGGACAACCTGGCCAGGATATACAATGAAGGATACCACGTCTGCAATGTCCATTTCGGAAGCAGTCGTAAAGGGGAAGATTGTTTGTTCTGCCTATCCTTCCTGAGCAAACAGAATGCTTGAGATGAGCCGATCCTATAACCATGTAGGCATCGGCTCTTTTTTATTTATTGGAGGGTGACCGAATGGAGAATTTATTGAAAGATGATGAACGACTGGACTATCTACTGGCGGAAAACCTTCGAATCATTCAAAGTCCTTCCGTCTTTTCTTTTTCACTTGATGCAGTCCTGCTTGCGAAATTTGCATATGTACCGATCCGTTCGGGGAAGATTGTCGATTTATGCGCAGGAAACGGAGCGATTCCTCTTTTCCTAAGTGCCCGGACGAATGCAGATATCGTGGCGGTGGAGTTGCAGGAAAGGCTCGCGGATATGGCGCAGAGAAGCGTTGGCTATAATAAGTTGAATGAACAGATCACAATTATGAATGATGATGTGATCGGCATTGCTAAAAAGATCGGCTTTGAAAAATATGACACGGTCACTTGCAATCCACCTTATTTCCCCGCTATCGAAGCGAGTGAGAAAAACTTGAAAGAACATGTCGCCATTGCAAGGCATGAAATCCGCCTGACCCTAGAACAAGCCGTACAGTCCGCCAGTGAGCTGCTGAAGCAAGGCGGGAAAGCGGCATTCGTCCACCGCCCGGGCAGGCTGCTGGATATTGTGACAGCAATGCGGGCGAACAGGCTGGAACCGAAGAGGATCCGTTTCGTGTACCCGAAGGAAGGCAAAGAGGCGAATACGTTGCTAATTGAAGGGATTAAGGACGGCAAGCCCGATTTGAAAATATTGCCGCCCCTTTATGTATATGGCGATGACGGGGAGTATACGGAAGAAGTGAGGCTTTTATTATATGGACAAGATGAATGAGCATCTGTTCTATGTCCTTGAATGCAATGACGGGTCCTACTATGCAGGCTATACAAATGATTTGGAAAAGCGCATCCGTACCCATAATGAAGGAAGGGGCGCGAAATATACGCGTGCCAAGCTACCGGTCCGCCTCATTTACCGGGAAGGCTATGAAACGAAGCAAGAGGCGATGCGGGCTGAGTATCAATTCAAGCAATTGACACGTCCTGCTAAGGAACGATATATGAGAAAGGGGCAACATATCGATGAAATCACAGAAGAGCGCTGAAGCCGGTGTTGCAAAGCTATTTCTCGTCGGGACGCCGATCGGCAATTTGGAGGATATGACATTCCGCGCAATCAGAATTCTGCAGGAAGCTGATATGATCGCTGCGGAAGATACGAGGAATACAATCAGGCTTTGCAATCATTTCGAGATAAAAACGCCGCTTATGAGCTACCATGAGCACAATTTAGAAAAAGGCGGCGAGAAAATCCTGTCCCTACTGGCGGAAGGGAAGACGGTCGCCTTGGTCAGTGATGCGGGGATGCCTTGCATATCCGATCCGGGGAATGATATTGCTGCGAAAGCGATTGAAGAAGGATTTGATGTCGTTCCGGTCCCTGGAGCCAACGCAGCCATCAGTGCATTGGTCGCTTCCGGACTGCAGACACAGCCATTCTCCTTCTATGGCTTCCTGGCGCGGCAGAAAAAGGAGCGCAATGAACAGTTGCAAAAGCTGAAGCAAAAGGAGGAGACTATACTCCTGTATGAAGCGCCTCATCGATTGAAGGAAACGGTCAAGGCTTTGTCGGAAGCTTTCGGCGGTTTACGCCAAGTCGTCTTGGCAAGAGAATTGACGAAGCGATATGAGGAGTTCCTCCGTGGTACGCTTGAGGAGGCCGTTTCCTGGACCGAATCGAATGAGATAAGAGGAGAATTCTGTATTGCATTGGCAGGAAATGACAACGCAGAAGAAATTACAGAGGTGTGGTGGGAGGATCTGAGCATTCCGTCCCATGTAGATATGATGATGGAAAAGGAGAACATTTCATCTAAGGAAGCAATTAAACTTGTGGCAACGGAAAGAGGAATTTCCAAAAGGGATGTCTATCAAGAGTACCATGTGAACGGGAATGTATAATAAAAATCCAGAACGGGTACTTGTTCTGGATTCAAATCATTATTAATGGAATAATGTTATTTTATCTTTTCTTCGATCTCTTTAATGAGTTGTTTAGCGCCATCAGGGCTTAAAATCAGCTTTCCGTCAATAAGCTGCAAGTTATTGTCGGACACTTCTCCTGTGATTGAACAAGTCATGTTCGGCATGTATTTCTTTAAGATGATTTTGTCGTCATCGACGTAGATTTCTAAAGCATCTTTCTGCTCAATGCCAAGTGTGCGGCGAAGTTCAATTGGAATGACGACGCGTCCAAGCTCGTCGACTTTTCTAACGATTCCAGTAGATTTCATTAAAGGAATTCCTCCTAAAAGATTTAAATTTTCGGCAAGATTCGACATATTTCTCTTGTCTATCAAGTATCATACCAAGTCTTCCATTTAACGTCAATAAAACCCGCTTAATACTATGTATAGAATAATAGATTATTTGAGGGAAAAAGGACTTTGGATGTTTGTTTTTATACTAAAGACAAGGTATTTAGTAATCCGTCAGGTTTGTATGTAGGGAGATGGGAATAGTAGTTGGATTGAGCATTAATAAGTAAATTTAAAAACATGAAATTTTGCATTTATGCGCATTTGAAGCGGTTTATAAGCATTTATTGACAGTTATGCGTCGCTAGTCAAATTTATGAGTATTTCTTACGATTTCTGCTTATTTCGAGTGGTTTATGCGTGAAATGATGATTTAGTGCGTGTCTACATAGCACTTTTGTTGAAATTTAAGTAATATGGATAGTATAGATTGAAACACAGGAGGTATTTTGGTGGCAGAACAGCAGAAGACATTTTATATCACGACCCCCATTTATTATCCAAGTGGGAAGTTTCATATTGGAACAGCTTACACGACCGTCGCATCAGATGCGATGGCCCGCTATAAAAGATTGCGCGGTTTCGATGTGCATTTCCTCACGGGAATGGATGAGCACGGGCAGAAGATCCAGGAGAAAGCGGAAGAGGAAGGTCTTCCCCCTCAGCAATATGTAGACCAAATTGCTGATATTGCCATCGATCTTTGGAAACTGATGGACATCTCGTATGATGACCTCATCAGAACGACGGAGGAGCGGCATAAAGCGGCCGTCGAGAAGATCTTTAAAAAGTTCCTTGATAACGGAGATATTTACAAAGGTGAGTACGAGGGCTGGAAGTGTGTTCCTTGTGAATCTTACTTCACGGAGGCCCAGCTTGAGGACGGCAACTGTCCAGACTGTCATCGTCCGGTGGAAAGGGTTGCGGAGGAATCATACTTCTTCAATATGCAGAAGTATGCAGGCAGGCTCTTGAAATATTATGAGGACAACCCTCATTTCATCGAACCGGAATCCCGGAAAAATGAGATGATCAATAACTTCATCAAACCGGGCCTTGAAGACTTATCTGTCTCCCGTATGTCATTTGATTGGGGCATTAAAGTGCCAGGGGATCCAAAGCATGTCATTTACGTGTGGGTCGATGCATTGACGAATTACATTACGGCGCTCGGCTATGGGTCTGATGATGAAACGCTATTCAATAAGTATTGGCCGGCTGATGTACATGTCGTCGGGAAAGATATCGTACGTTTCCACACGATCTATTGGCCAATTTTCCTCATGGCGCTTGATTTGCCGTTGCCGAAAAAAGTGTTCGCCCACGGCTTCATAATGATGAAAGACGGAAAAATGTCGAAATCAAAAGGGAACGTCGTCTACCCTGAAATGCTCGTTGAGCGATATGGCTTGGATGCGACGCGCTATTTCCTTCTTCGGGAATTGCCGTTCGGACAAGACGGAACGTTCTCCCCTGAATCATTCGTGGAGCGCACGAACTATGATTTAGCCAATGACCTTGGAAACTTATTAAATCGGACAGTTTCCATGATCAATAAATATTTCGGCGGCGTCATTCCGACTGAAGGCCTTGAAGCGACCGAGTTCGACAGTGTGTTGCGTGACTTCACGACAAATGCAATCGAAAAATACGAAACTGCGATGGAGAAGATGCAATTCAGCGTCGTCCTTTCTGAGCTTTGGACAATCATTTCACGAACGAATAAATATGTAGATGAAACGTCTCCATGGGTACTTGCAAAAGACGAGGCGGATAAAGGGAAATTGGCATCTGTCATGGTCCATCTTGCTGAATCGCTCCGACAAATTGCAGTGCTCTTGCAGCCTTTCATGACGAAGGCGCCGATTCAGATCATCGAACAGCTTGGATTGGATGAAAAGATGTTGGCATGGGAGACACTGGGAGATTTCAAGGCGATTCCTGAAGGAACGAAAGTTGTGGAAAAAGGGGTGCCGATTTTCCCGCGTCTAGACCCTGAAGTTGAAATCGTCTATATCCGTGACCAGATGGCAATTACAGCTCCTCAGGAAAAGCAGGTGGAAGAGCCAGTGAAAATCGAAGAAGAAGCAGAAGAAATCACGATCGACGACTTCATGAAAGTCGATTTACGTGTCGCAACCGTGACCGCATGTGTAAAAATACCGAAAGCGGACAAGCTGCTGAAGCTTCAACTCGACTTGGGCTATGAACAGCGTCAAGTCGTCTCTGGCATAGCCGAACATTATGAACCGGAAGCATTGATTGGCGAGAAAGTCATCGTCGTCGCCAATTTAAAACCGGTGAAACTACGCGGCGAACTGTCACAAGGAATGATATTGGCCGGAAGTTCCGATGGGGTTCTAAAACTGGCTACAGTCGATCCTACATTGGAAAATGGTGCACAAGTGAAGTGAATAAAACAAGACGGCGTTTCCTATTAGAGGCGCCGTCTTTATCTTTTAACCATTTTGTTAACATATTGTAACGAAAGTCATAATCCATTGAAATAGAATGAAATCTGTGAGGAGAGACGCATACATGTATATCGATACTCATGTTCATTTAAATGCAGACCAATATAACGAAGACGTAAAAGTAGTGATTCAACGAGCACTTGACGCGGGGGTCAATAAAATGGTCGTCGTCGGCTTCGACAGGGTGACGATCGAGAAAGCGATGGAGCTTGCCGAGCAATACCCGTTCATTTACGCTGTCATCGGCTGGCATCCTGTAGATGCGGTTGATTGTACTGACAAGGATCTGGAGTGGATTGAATCTCTGGCGGCACATCCGAAAGTTGTCGGTATCGGGGAAACCGGTCTGGATTATTACTGGGACAAATCGCCGAGGGATATTCAGCAGGAATTGTTCCGAAAGCAGATCCGGCTTGCACAAAAGGTCAATCTTCCCGTCATTATCCATAATCGCGATGCGACCGGGGATGTCGTCAGGATCCTGAAGGAAGAGGAAGCTCAATTAACGGGTGGCATCATGCATTGCTTCGGGGGTAGCATTGAAACTGCGAAAGAATGCATAGATATGAATTTCCTCATATCGCTTGGCGGCCCTGTCACCTTCAAAAATGCAAAAATGCCGAAGCAAGTCGCAGCCGAGATCTCACTGGATCATTTATTAATTGAAACGGATGCTCCATACCTTGCACCTCACCCTCACCGAGGCAAACGGAATGAGCCGGCACTCGTCCCGCTTGTGGCGGAGGAGATTGCGCGTCTGAAGGAAATTCCAATTGAAGAAGTTGCAAAACGAACGACTGAAAATGCGTTGAAGATCTTCCGTATTCCGAAGTAATGCGAAGGGTGATTGTATAGCTTCCCGACTGTATTCAGCGATTCTCAATGGAAATTGTTGAATATCTAATAGGTTGACACGAAGATAGGGAAGCTATATAATTTGCCGAGTGATAAAGGAGGAGTTTTTTCATGACAAAAAGCACCATGAAAAATCTGTTCTCGATGTCATTGAGGAGTAAACAAATAGCGATTGTTACTTTTGTGTTTGCGCTATTCGTTTCAATCATTTCACTTGTTCTTCACGAAATATCCAAGAAATCGGTCACACTGCAAGTGAACGATGAGCAAATTGAAATAAAAACATCTGCACATACAGTTGGGCAACTTCTATCCAGTGAGGATATTAAAGTTGCCGAACACGATTTAGTAACACCCTCAGTGAATACCACGATCGAGAGAGGATTATCGATCAGGTGGGAACAGGCAAAGAAAGTAGAGATTCAATCAGACAAGGAAACAGAAACGATTTGGACGACGGATCAGAAAGTCGGCGATATTTTAGCCGAGGCTGACATTAACCTTACCGAGCATGACATGGTTACGCCAGATCTGAATGAAAACCTTGGGGAAGATCTACAGATCAATGTTCAAAAGGCGTTCCAATTGACGCTTATCGATGGCGGGAATGAGAAACAAATGTGGTCAACTTCGACTACGGTCGCTGACTTTTTAAAGAGAGAAAACATTCAATTGAATGAAAACGACAAGCTGAACCTGCAAGCGGACGAATTCTTGAAGCCGGGTGCAATAGTTGAAGTCGTACGCGTAGAAAAGGTCACCGATGTAGTGGAAGAACCAACAAACTTTGCGGTCGTAACGAAAAGCGATGCCAATTTGCTGAAGGGACGCGAAAAGATCGTCCAAGAAGGCAAGAAGGGATCCGTTGAACGCAAGTTTGAAATTGTCAAAGAGAATGGCAAGGAAGTATCTCGAACGTTATTGAGTGAAAGAGTCATTCAGGAACCGCAAAAGAAAGTTGTTGCGGTCGGTTCCAAAGTAGTAGTGGCAAGCGCCAGCACTAAAAAGTCCAATGTCGCTGTATCTCGGGGCAGTTCAGCAGCACCCTCCGACGGGAAAGAGTTTTATGTAACCGCCACAGCCTATACTGCGCACTGCAACGGCTGTACAGGGACCACGGCAACGGGCATCGATCTGAGGGCCAATCCGAATCTGAAAGTGATTGCGGTGGATCCTAGCGTCATACCGCTCGGCTCGAAAGTCTGGGTTGAAGGATACGGATATGCCATCGCAGGGGATACTGGCGGTGCAATAAAAGGGAAGAAGATCGACCTTCACGTCCCGACAAAGGCGGCAGCGTACAATTTCGGCCGTCGTACCGTGAAAGTTAAAGTGATCGACTAATTCCATAGTAATCATTTTATTTCCACATCGATCCGTGGGGCTTAACAAGTCCTACGGTTTTTTTTATTATTTTATATTATTTATAATTGATACGGAATTAGCGGATTGGAGTGGAAGGCGGCGACTCCTGCGGGAACAGCACGAGCTGAAAGCCCCGCAGGAACGCAGTGACGAGGAGATTGAAGCCGTGCCCGCGGAAAGCGCCCGCCTGGAACGGAAATCCAGTAGTTAGTGATATGTAAGGGAGTCACTGTACAACGCGCGCAAGAACACGTAAAATTAAACAATCGTAACCTAACGAAAAGAGGGTCACCGTGAACATTAAGGAAATTATCGTCGTCGAAGGAAAATCCGACACGATTGCCATCAAAAGGGCAACAGGCGCTGACACAATCGAAACGAACGGGTCTGCAATCGATGAAAAGACATTGGATAAAATCCGCCGCGCCCAGGAAACACGCGGAGTCATCGTATTTACCGATCCCGACTTTCCGGGCAGAAGAATCCGATCCGTCATCGAGGAACGGATTCCAGGCGTCAAACACGCCTTTCTGCAGAAATCGAAAACAATCGCCAAAAACGGGCGAGGGCTCGGCATCGAGCATGCGAAGGATGAGGACATCCAAAAAGCTCTTGAAGCGGTCTACTCCGTCGATGTCCAGCCCGTTGAGGAGATTCCTCTACGGTTCCTGTTGGATGAAAGGCTCGTAGGTCATCCCGATGCAAAAAAACGCCGTGATCGGCTAAGCGAAATACTGCAAATTGGACAAGTGAACGGTAAAGGTTTAAAAAAGAGACTTGAAATGTTCCGGATTGGGCAACATCAATTAATGGAGGCATTAAAAGTCCTGCACGAGGAGGATGGCCATGAATAGGGATATCGCAACGCCGATAAGAACAAAGGAAATTTTGGAGAAGCACGGGTTTTCATTTAAAAAAAGCTTAGGTCAAAACTTTTTAATAGACCCGAATATTTTACGCAACATCGTATCGCACGCCGGCTTGACAGACAAGACGGGTGTCATCGAGATTGGTCCCGGCATCGGGGCATTGACGGAGCACCTCGCGAGAACTGCGAAAAAGGTCGTTGCCTTTGAAATCGACGGCCGTCTGCTTCCTGTGTTGGAAGATACGTTATCGCCGTATGATAACGTCACCATCATCAACCAGGACGTCCTAGAGGCGGATTTGAATCAAGTGATTGAGGAGCAGTTCAGCGGATTTGACGATATTGTTGTCGTAGCAAACTTACCTTATTATGTGACGACGCCAATCATCATGAAATTTTTGCTAGGAAAAGTTCCGATACGCGGCATGGTGATCATGATGCAAAAAGAAGTTGCGGATCGCATTACGGCATCCCCTAGCACGAAAGCATATGGGTCGTTATCGATTGCTGTCCAATACTACATGGATGCCGAAGTAGCGATGATTGTGCCGAAAACGGTATTCATCCCGCAGCCGAATGTCGAATCTGCAGTCTTGAATCTGACAAAAAAAGCGGGCCCCCCAGTAGAAGTGAAAGACGAAGACTTCCTGTTCAAGGTGGCGAGAGGTTCATTTGTTCAACGGAGAAAAACACTGCTGAACAACCTGCAATCCTCCTTGCCAGACGGGAAGGCGAAGAAGGAGCAGATTCTTGAAGCATTTGAGCGGATTGGCATGGATCCGGGGAGAAGAGGCGAGACGCTATCCATTGAAGAGTTCGGAGAGTTATCGAACGCCTTGTATGCAGATTTCAAAAACCTATGATAACAGGGCATTTCTTAGCTTAATCAATTGAAAAAAGCAAAAAAAGAATTGACAATGACAACGTTTTACTGATAAAATTCTTCTTTTAATTGACAGAACTTTTTAAAAGTGTTATACTAGTATCCAGTGAGGTGTAAGCGACGTGCCAAAAACATTAGCGGACATTAAGAAGTCATTGGATGCTCATTTGGGGAAACGTTTGCACTTAAGAGCAAACGGCGGCCGTAAGAAAACAATCGAACGTGCCGGAGTTCTTCGTGAGACGTATCGGGCAGTTTTTGTTGTTGAACTGGACCAGGATGAGAATGCTTTTGAAAGGGTGTCTTACAGCTACGCGGATATTTTGACTGAAGCAGTCGAAATAACAGTTCTGGATGACGGAGACGCCACCGAGTTCATCGTCAAATAGTTTTTTATAGCAATCATGTATTGTTTTTTATTTAAAAACACCTATGCATCCCTTAACGGAGACGCATAGGTGTTTTTTTATTGCCATTGCCCATACTAAAGTTGTCAGTCGAAAAGGAGGAAAACCTAATGGCGAGAAGACGGAGTATAATGTCTGAGCACTTGAAGGAAGAGATTGCGAAAGAGCTTGGCTTTTACGATGTTGTTCAGCGGGAAGGTTGGGGAGGCATCAAGTCGCGTGACGCCGGTAATATGGTGAAGCATGCCATACAGATGGCCGAACGTGGAATGGCGGAAAGAAGGAACGACAGCTAAGTTCCACCCATCTCATGAACGACTGACAAAGAAGGAGCTGCATGGTTGTCGTTACAGACGCCGTGCAGCTCTTTTCTTTCAGCTGAAATCCCTGTTTAGGGGCAAAATAATGTTTTGAGATTTTCATTCGGAAATATATCGATCAAATCCCGACAGATATCGATCATTTGCCGGCATATATCAATCAATTCAAAGGAAATATCGATCATTTCCCGGTATATATCGATCATTTCCCAAGATTTATGGTCGTTTCGGGACCTTTGACTCAACCGTTTCAACAAGAATCCGGTTGCCTCTTAGCACCCACTCTCAGCTTTTGTAATTTTTCAAGGTGCAATCCAATCGCCCTATGGTAAAATAGGGAACAATGACAAGCTTGGAATGGAGGGGGCTGGATGTTATATGAGAAAGCACCTGCAAAAATCAACCTGACACTCGATGTCTTACATAAACGCCCCGACGGTTTTCATGAAGTTGAAATGATCATGACGACAGTCGACTTGGCTGACCGTGTCTGGCTTCGCCCTTCGAATGATGGGCATATCAATATGAGAGTCTCCGAGCGGTTTGTGCCGAATGACCGGAAAAATCTGGCCTATCAAGCCGCAGACCTGCTGAGACGGAAATACGGCATCCGCGACGGGGTTGAAATAACGCTCGACAAAAAAATCCCTGTTGCCGCAGGTCTAGCTGGAGGCAGTTCTGATGCTGCTGCAACATTGCGCGGATTAAACCGGCTATGGAAATTGCAGCTGAGCGCGGATGAGTTAGCGGAAATTGGTTCAAAGATCGGTTCGGACGTCTCTTTCTGCGTTCACGGAGGGACAGCGCTTGCGAAAGGGCGTGGTGAACAGATAGAGCATTTGCCGGCACCGCCCAACTGCTGGGTCATCCTTGCAAAGCCTTCCATCTCCGTCTCTACAGCGGACATCTACCGCAATCTCGATGTCAGTTCCATTAAGCATCCCGATACGGCTGGCATGCTCGAGGCGTTGCATTCAGAGGACTACGCAAAAATGTGTGCATCCCTGGGCAATGTTTTGGAACCTGTGACAATGAAATTGCATCCACAGGTCGTCGTCCTGAAAGAAAAAATGGAGCAGTTCGGGGCAGACGCGGTATTGATGAGCGGAAGCGGACCGACCGTATTTGGGTTTGTCAGGCAAGAGGCGAGAGTATCGAGAATTTACAATGGATTAAAAGGCTTCTGCAAGGAAGTCCATGCTGTCAGAATGACAGGGGAACGTTTTCTGCTTGATTAAAGGCGTACAATTATGATAATGTCGAATAAAACATTCGGGTTTAGGGGTTGTTACTCATGAAGTGGAAAAGGAGCGGAAGACTCGTTGATATGACGCGTCACCTATTGGATAATCCTCATACACTCATACCGCTTACTTTCTTCTCCGAACGTTATCAGGCTGCAAAGTCGTCCATCAGTGAGGACTTGGCAATTATTAAAGAGACGTTTGAAGAGAATGGTACAGGCAAGTTGATGACAGTATCGGGTGCTGCAGGTGGAGTGAAATACATTCCGCAAGTCTCCGAAACGGAAGTCCGTGAAGTGATGGCCCTCATAAAGGAAAACCTTGGCCGATCGGATCGGCTGTTGCCAGGCGGCTATTTATATATGACGGATTTTTTAGGGGATCCCAAAATAATGGACCGCATTGGAAAAGTCTTTGCATCCGCATTCGGAGATACGGAGATTGATGTAATCATGACGGTCGCTACGAAAGGCATATCTATCGCCCATGCGATAGCCCGCCATTTGAATGTTCCTGTCGTCATCGTCCGGAGGGACAGCAAAGTTACAGAAGGTTCTACGGTCAGCATCAATTATGTGTCCGGTTCCACGCGCCGCATCCAGACGATGGTATTGTCAAAAAGAAGCATGAAGAGCGGGAGAAGAGTATTGATCACCGACGACTTCATGAAAGCGGGCGGAACGATGGCAGGCATGAAGAATCTTCTCGAAGAATTCGACTGCGAACTTGCAGGAATTGCTGTCCTTGTTGAAGCGGAACATACGGAGGAAGTGCTCGTTGAAGACTATCTATCCTTGGTCAAGCTTCGTGCGGTAAATGAAAAGGATCGCACAATCGAACTTGAAGAAGGAAACTATTTCATGAAGGGTGGAAAAACGAAATGGACGGAATGAATTATGTAGCAACGGAAAATGCCCCGAAAGCAATCGGACCCTACGCACAAGCAGTGAAAGTAAATGGATTGGTGTACACATCCGGACAACTTCCGATGACACCGGACGGCCTGCTCGTCGAAGGAACGATTGAAGAGCAGACGAACCAAGTTTTCGCAAACTTGAAAGCTGTATTGGAAGAGGCAGGCTCTTCCCTTGATCAAGTCATCAAGGCGACAGTGTTCATCAAAGACATGAACCAATTTGCAGCATTGAACGACGTATATGCACAACATTTCGGATCACATACACCCGCACGTTCAACAGTGGAAGTGGCAAGATTACCGAAGGACGCATCAGTAGAAATTGAAGTCATCGCCCTCGCCGGCGAGTAAATAACAGTGGCGGCCCGCTCGTAAATAAGAGCAGGCCGTCGTTTTTTTGTGCCGTAAAAAGTTTTTTAGAAAAAGTTTGAAAAAATAAAAGGGAAAAGCTTACTTTTGTTGAATATAATCGTTGAGACAAATTCTAGACATAAACAACAAAGGGAGTGGGGAAATAATGGAAGTGACGGATGTAAGGCTGAGGAAGGTTGAGACGGAAGGTCGAATGAGGGCAATCGCTTCGATTACCTTGGACGGTGAATTTGTTGTACATGATATCCGTGTCATTGAGGGGAATGATGGGTTATTTGTTGCGATGCCAAGCAAACGTACGCCGGATGGAGAATTCCGCGACGTCGCACATCCCATCAATACATCAGCAAGGATGAAAGTCCAAGATGCAGTCCTCACTGCTTATCACGTGGTCGAGGAAAAAGGAATTTTAGAAGAAGCAGGAGCGTAAGTCTATGGAATGTAAAAAGAGCGCGGAACCATGAGATCCTCTCAGGTTTTGTGCTTTTTTGATTGGAATAAAAAAGAAAAGAACAATATTAAAAGAATTACATCGCGTTGTCAAGTGGGTATAGTTGAAATTTATACTATTTTCGGCTATAGTCAATAATGAAATAATGGATGGAGGCCAGCAAATGACGAATACATATGCCATCGTCCTAGCTGCAGGGCAAGGGACGCGGATGAAATCCGATTTATATAAAGTATTGCATCCTGTCTGTGGAAAACCGATGGTCGAACACGTTGTCGACCATATCCTCGGAATCGGCGCGGATAAAATCGTAACGATTGTCGGCCACGGCGCAGAAATGGTAGAAGAAACACTCGGTGCCAAGAGTGACTATGCCCTTCAGGCAGAACAGCTCGGTACAGCACATGCAGTTCAGCAAGCGGAAGACCGGCTAGGCGAACTCGAAGGGATTACGCTCGTCGTCTGCGGAGACACACCGCTCATCAAATCGGAAACGATGAAAGCACTGATCGCGCACCACTCCGACACGAAGGCGAAAGCGACAATCCTGACAGCGCATGCTGACGACCCAACAGGCTACGGCCGTATCATTCGGGACGAAGACGGAAACGTCCTTCGGAACGTCGAACATAAGGATGCATCGCCACAAGAGCGGGAAGTAACCGAAATCAATACGGGAACTTACTGTTTTGACAACCGCGCACTGTTCGATGCTTTGAAAAAAGTGAAGAACGAAAACGCACAGGGCGAATACTATCTTCCTGACGTCATCGGCATCCTGAAGGCTGAACAGGCATTGATTTCCGCTTATGTAACCGATGATTTCAGCGAAACGATCGGTATCAACGACAGGGTCATCCTCTCGGAAGCGGAAAAAGTGATGCGCCAAAGGATTGCGGAAACCCATATGCGAAACGGTGTTACAATCATCGATCCAGCCAGCACGTACATTAGTGCAGATGCAAAAATCGGCCGGGATGCAGTTCTTCAACCAGGCACGATGATCGAAGGACAGACGATCATCGGGGAAAAGTGTATCATTGGACCGAATAGTCATATCGCCAACAGTGAGATTGGCAATCATACAACCATCCATTCGTCAGTTGTACGGGACAGCCTCATCGGGTCCGGTACGACAGTTGGCCCGTTCGCACATATCCGTCCGGATTCCAAACTCAGCGACAATGTAAAAATCGGCAATTTTGTCGAAGTTAAAAAATCAAGGCTAGGGGAAGGAAGCAAGGTTTCCCACCTAAGCTATATCGGTGATGCGGAAGTCGGCACGCATGTCAATATCGGCTGCGGAACGATCACAGTGAATTACGATGGTAAAAACAAGCACACGACAACAATCGAAGATGACGTGTTTGTCGGCTGCAACTCCAATCTGGTTGCACCTGTAAAAATTGGAAAAGGCGCTTATGTAGCGGCTGGATCGACAATTACAAAAGATGTGCCAGAAAGTTCACTTGCAATTGGGCGCGCGCGCCAGGAGAATAAAGAAGGATACGCAACAAAATTAAATCTTAACTAACCAGGGGGACCATGATGGCTAATCATTATCCTAATGATAAACTGAAGATATTCTCTTTAAATTCCAACGAATCACTTGCACAGGAAGTGGCGGACGAAATTGGACGCCCACTCGGCAAGTGCTCCGTCAAACGTTTCAGCGACGGAGAAATTCAAATCAATATCGAAGAAAGTATCCGAGGTTGCGATGTTTTTGTCATCCAATCAACCTCCTATCCAGTCAATGATAACCTGATGGAGCTCCTTATCATGATTGACGCATTGATGCGTGCATCAGCCCGTACAATCAATGTTGTCATGCCTTATTATGGATATGCACGCCAAGACCGCAAAGCACGTTCCCGTGAACCGATCACGGCGAAGCTTGTAGCCAACTTGCTTGAAAAAGCCGGTGCAGACCGCGTTATCGCCATCGATCTGCATGCGCCGCAAATCCAAGGCTTCTTTGACATTCCGATCGATCATCTCGTAGCAGAACCGATTTTGACGGAATACTTCAAAGGAAAAGGCTTGGAGGGCAGTGAACTCGTCATCGTATCTCCGGATCATGGCGGTGTTACACGTGCACGAAAAATGGCTGATCGCATGAAGGCGCCAATTGCAATTATCGACAAACGCCGTCCACGTCCAAATGTTGCCGAAGTGATGAGCATCGTAGGGAACGTAGAAGGGAAAACAGCTATCCTGATCGATGATATCATCGATACTGCCGGAACGATTACAATCGCAGCGAACGCGATTATCGAGAATGGCGCAAAGGAAGTGTACGCTTGCTGTACACATCCGGTATTATCGGGCCCTGCAATCGAGCGGATCGACAATTCGCAAATAAAAGAATTGGTCATAACGAATTCAATCGAACTGCCGGAAGGTAAAAAGTCACCGAAAATCAAGCAATTATCCATTGCTAAGCTTTTGGGTGAAGCAGTTATCCGGGTATTTGAAGAAAAATCTGTCAGCACGTTGTTTGAATAAGCAATCTAGTTAGTTTCATGTCGTCTGATTTTGGGTATTTCAAGAGATAGAATAACTTTTTTCAGGAAAGGTGACTACGCAAATGAGTACAGCAATTCAGTCGAAAACAAGAGAAACAAAAACGAGATCAGCATTAACAGCACTAAGAAATGATGGGTTCATCCCTTCAGTCGTTTATGGATATAATGTAAAAAACACGCCGATTGCCGTAAAAGAAGGCGATCTATTGAAGACATTGCGTGAAGTAGGACGCAATGGTGTCATTAATCTAGAACTCGACGGCAAGAAATTGAATGTCGTATTGAACGAATTTCAGGAAGATGCTTTAAAAGGCGAAATCCGCCATGCAGACTTCCTTTCGATTGATATGGCTGAAGAGCTTGAAGTCGATGTCACGGTACAACTTATCGGCGAATCGATTGGCGGTAAGGAAGGCGGCATTGTGCAGCAGCCGAACCACGCAGTGAAAATTAAAGTCAAACCTACGGATATTCCGGAGTCGTTTGAAGTTGATATTTCCGAATTGCAAATCGGAGAGACCCTCAGTGTAGCGGACATACGTGAGAAATCGAAATTCGAAATTCTGAATGACGATGACCATGCACTTGTTACCATCTCCGCTCCACGTTCTGAAGAAGAACTGGAAGAGCTTGAAGCTGATACTGGTGCTGCAAATGCAGAACCGGAAGTCATCGGTGGCAAAGAGGAAGAATAATAAGCAACAGTTGGAGCGCACGTGCAAAGCGTGCGCCCTTTTTATAATTAATTCAAAAGGAAGATACGCCTCATGAAAATGATAATCGGCCTCGGAAACCCGGGGAAGCAATATGAGAAAACCCGTCATAACGTCGGATTCCATGCTATCGATGAATTGGCTCGTCGATTTGACGCGCCTGCCATGCAATTAAAATTCAACGGCGCTTATACGATCATCCACCGTCCCGAAGGAAAAGTGATGCTCGTCAAACCTTTGACATACATGAATCTGTCCGGGGAATGTGTCGGTCCGCTCATGGATTACTTCGATGTGGAGCTCGATGATATCGTTGTACTGTACGATGACCTTGACCTCGTTCCGGGCAAATTACGGCTGCGGCAAAAAGGGAGTGCTGGCGGCCATAACGGCATGAAATCGTTGATTGCCCATCTTGGCACGGATTCCTTCAACAGGATCCGCATCGGAATCGGACGTCCGACTGGCGGCATGAAAGTAGCAGACTATGTTCTGTCCCCTTTCAGCAAGGAAGAACAGCCGCTAATTGAAGAAATGGTCGAAAAAAGTGCTTCTGCCTGTGTGGATTGGCTAAAGAGTCCCTTTTTAGATGTAATGAATAACTATAATGGTTCATAAGGAATAATCGCCGGCTCACTAGCCTATACTTTGTTAAAAAGGGGCCGATGAATCCGATGAAACCGAATGACGTTCGTTATTCATGCAGACATTGCAACACAGAGGTCGGCAGCATCCCGCTAGCTTCTGCCGAAGAGATCCTCCGGGAACTGAAAAAGGCGGAAGAAGGACAAGGGGAGCAGTTTCTAGAATATGATGAGAATGGTGAAATGACGGTGCGTTGCATTTGTGAGCAATGTGAACAGTCGCTGCAAATGAATCCTGATTACTATGCATTACGGAAATGGCTGCAATAGAATTTTCTGCTTTGGCGTATCGAACGCGCAAAGCTTTTTTCACTTAACTTTATTTACTGCAAAGCGAGGAAAATAATCATTGGATGCGCTCATAGATTTGTTTCTACAAGACAAAGAGATTACTAACGTAGTTGAGGAGTTAAAAACAGGACGGGACCGTCAATTGCTGGCCGGGCTGTCGGGCGGCGCAAAGGCCGTCTTTTTCAAGACTGTTCAGCAGTCGGCAGAGAAGCCGATCCTGATCATCACTCCCAACATGCTTCAAGCACAACGTACATATGAAGACCTTGTGAAGATGCTCGGCGAATCACTCGTTCATTTGTATCCGGCAGAGGAATTGATCGCTGCCGATTTTTCTGTGTCCAGTTATGAACTGCGCGCAAACCGAATAGATACGCTCGATCATATGGCGCGAATCGGCAAGGGAGTCTATATCACGCCTGTCGCGGGAATGAAGAAACTACTTCCTCCGAAAGAGAGATGGCTCGAAAACTCCTTGTCCGTCCATCTGGATGACAGCATTGATGTGGACGAATGCATCCGGAAGCTTGTGGAAATGGGCTATGGGAGACAGGAGATGGTGACCGCGCCGGGAGATTTCGCTCTGAGGGGCGGCATTTTGGACGTGTATCCATTGAATATGGAAAACCCCATCCGGATTGAGCTGTTCGACACGGATGTAGACTCCATCCGGATGTTCTCCGCGGAAGATCAGCGCTCAACCGACAAACTGACAGAAGTGACAATTCTTCCTGCTACAGAATACGTTTGGGACGCCGCGGAATTGTCTCAAATTGCCTCGAACTTGGAGGACGCCCTT
Source organism: Sporosarcina luteola (assembly GCF_023715585.1). GTDB lineage: Bacteria > Bacillota > Bacilli > Bacillales_A > Planococcaceae > Sporosarcina > Sporosarcina luteola_D. Next base: position 35,788 of record NZ_JAMBOK010000006.1, on the reverse strand, counting down.
CGTGCAAGCCTGAAGCGGATGAAAAATGAAGAGGCAAAAGAGTCCCTTACGATGAATATAACCCGGGACATCGGCCTGTTGCGAGACGGCATCACTCCGGAAGGGATGATGAAGCATGTATCGTTTTCAGACCGTGTCCCATCCTATCTCGGTGATTATTTTCCCGACAACGGCATTGTTCTGTTCGATGAAATTGGACGGATCCTTGAAGTGTCTTCCTCTCTTGAAAGTGAAGAGAAGGAATGGTTTCTGACGCTACTCGAGGAAGGCAAGATTGTTCATGACGCGAAACTCTCGTTTTCATTCGAAGAGATGCATAAAATGCTTAATCAGCCCAAGTCGTACTTGTCCTTGTTCGTGAGGGCTGTGCCGGGCATCGTCCTAAAGAAAACGGTCTCGTTCTCCTGCAAACCGATGCAGGAATTCCATGGGCAGATGAACTTGTTGAAAAACGAAATGGAACGTTGGCAGCAAGGGAAATATAATATCTTCATCGTTGCCGATGGGAAAGAGCGGATGGCGAAGGTGCAATCGATTCTCAGAGATTATGAGATGAATGCTGTGGTGAACGGCAAGCCGACAGACGCAGGAACGATCTCCATCATTGAAGGAGATCTATCCGCGGGATTTGAATTGCCGTTCCAACATCTTGCGGTCATTACGGACTCGGAGCTGTTCAAAGGGAAACCGAAACGGAAAGCACGTCCGCAAAAAATGACAAACGCGGAACGCATCAAAAGCTATTCGGAAATCAAACCTGGTGACCATATTGTCCACGTCCACCACGGAATCGGTAAATATTATGGCGTTGTGACACTCGAAGTGGGCGGCGTCCATAAAGACTATCTTGATATCCGTTATCGGGGAGAAGACAAACTTTTCGTCCCGGCGGATCAAATCGATTTGATTCAGAAATACGTTGCATCCGGGGAGAGGGAGCCAAAACTCCATAAACTCGGGGGCGCTGAATGGAAAAAGACGAAGAGCAAAGTGTCATCCGCCGTCAAGGATATTGCGGACGATCTGATCAAGCTCTACGCGCAGCGCGAGGCTGAAAAAGGGTTTGCATTCTCTGAAGATGATGATCTAATGCGCTCCTTCGAAAATGCATTTCCATACGACGAGACGGAAGATCAGCTGCGTTCCATCGGGGAAGTAAAACGGGATATGGAGAGAGAGCGTCCGATGGACCGGCTTCTTTGCGGTGATGTCGGATACGGGAAGACGGAAGTGGCCATCCGTGCTGCCTTCAAGGCAGTTGGCGACGGCAAGCAAGTCGCTTTCCTCGTCCCGACGACGATCCTTGCCCAACAGCATTACGAAACAATGAAGGAACGATTTTCCGGATTTCCGGTGGAAGTGTCTTTATTGAACCGCTTCCGCACACGTAAAGAGCAGACGGAAACATTGAAAGGCTTGAAGGCTGGAACAATCGATATCGTTGTCGGCACACACCGCCTCCTTTCAAAGGACGTCGCGTATAAAGATCTGGGCTTGCTCATCGTCGATGAAGAGCAGCGTTTCGGCGTGACACACAAAGAGAAACTGAAGCAGCTGAAAACGAATGTGGACGTCCTTACATTGACTGCGACGCCGATTCCAAGGACGTTGCACATGTCGATGCTCGGCGTCCGGGATTTGTCCGTCATCGAAACACCTCCAGCGAACCGTTTCCCGGTCCAGACATATGTCATGGAGCATAACTTCGGTCTTGTGAGGGAAGCGATTGAGCGGGAATTGGGACGTGGCGGCCAAGTGTTCTATCTATACAACCGCGTCGAAGACATGACCCGTAAAGTCGATGAAATCAAGCAACTCGTTCCGGAAGCGCGGGTCGCCTTCGCGCACGGGCAAATGACCGAGTCGACGCTCGAGTCCGTTATCCTAAGCTTCCTGGAAGGCGAATACGATGTCCTCGTCACGACGACGATCATTGAGACGGGCATTGATATTCCGAACGTCAACACGCTCATCGTCCATGATGCGGACCGAATGGGCTTATCTCAACTGTATCAGCTGCGCGGTCGGGTCGGCCGGTCCAACCGTGTCGCATACGGCTACTTCCTCTATCAGCGGGACAAAGTGCTGACAGAAGTGGCGGAGAACCGACTGCAGGCGATCAAGGAATTCACGGAACTCGGATCTGGTTTTAAAATCGCGATGCGGGACTTGTCGATCCGCGGCGCGGGGAACTTGTTAGGCTCCCAGCAGCACGGCTTCATCGACTCTGTCGGATTTGACCTTTATTCGCAAATGCTACAGGAAGCGATCGAGGAGAAACAGACAGGCATCGTAAAATCCGAAATTCAGGATGTCGAAATTTCCTTGCCTATCAATGCCTATTTACCGGATTCGTATATTAAAGACGGATTCCAGAAGATCCAAATGTATAAACGGGTGAAAGCCATTGAAAGCGAGGAGGATTACTCCGAGCTCGTCGATGAGATGACCGACCGGTTCGGCGACTTGCCGCTTGAAGCCGACCTGTTGCTTCGTGTCGGAAGGATAAAGGCATGGGGTCGCATGGCGGGTGTCGAATCGATTAAAAAACAACGTTCTGTCATTGAAATCCGTTTAACTGAAGAAGGAACGGCGAAGACGGATGGATCAAAAATTGTTTCCGACTCCATGGAATTTGGTCGTGCTGTCGGCTTTACGATGGAAGACGGCAGGCTTATCATAACGGTGGATGAGCGCCATACAGGCAAAAAGACGGAATTCGACGTCTTGGAAGAGATGATGAGGATTTTGCATTCGTCAATTAAGGAACCCTCACCCGCGGATTCCGTCTAAAGGAACTTTTGCATAAAATGTCCAAGCATGATGCATACTATATCCGAACGGAAAACGGTTTTAATTTTTGGAAAGTGAGGCATCATGCATGAAAGCAACAGGAATCGTGCGCAGAATTGATGATCTGGGGAGGGTGGTCATCCCGAAAGAGATCAGACGGACGCTTCGCATACGCGAAGGGGACCCGCTTGAAATCTTCACCGACAGGGATGGCGAGGTAATCCTAAAGAAATATTCCCCTATTTCCGAGCTCGGTCAATTTGCGAAAGAGTACGCAGAAACACTATACGAAACCCTCGGAACACCCGCCCTGATCAGTGACAGGGATGAAATGATCGCCGTATCCGGATTATCGAAAAAAGATTATTTGAATCGCCAATTGGCTCCGGACGTGGAAGATATTTTAAAGGGCCGCACCATCGTCACGGAAAAGCTTGAAAAGGCAGTAGAATGGGTCCCTGGACAAGTCGAGCAAGTGAAATCCTACTGCATCGCTCCAATCGTAGCGGGCGGGGACACAATTGGCGCCGTCTATTTACTATCGAAAGTCCATTTTATCGGAGAAGCCGAACAAAAAGCAGCAGAAACCGCAGCACATTTTTTGGCGAAACAAATGGAACAATGAAAAACAGCCTGCACGTACCGGAAGAATCGGTGCGTGTGGGCTGTTTTTGTTTTGATTTCAATTGTTATCCGAGTTTATTCTTACCGATGAACCTCAATAACTACAAATGAAGGTGTACTATTTCACAGGAATTTATCCCTGTCCAAAAAGATAACTCGTTCTAATCGCCACTACAATAAATGGGGAAATGGTTTTTTATTACCTTTGAAATTCCTCTGCTTAGCCTTGCTCCTTAAGCGCAATTTGCGACATGCCGAACGAAATAGATTTAAAATAATTCCGAAAAAAAACAAACCCGAGCAGTTTGAGAATCGTTTACTATATAGGGAAAGGGGTTGAAGCTGTGACAGGTACGAATGAAATAAAAGAATTGATGTTTCAATACACGGAGTATTTAATACGGCTAGCCTATTATTACGTGAAAGATCTCCAAGCAGCAGAAGACATTGTACAGGAAGTATTCATAAAGTTTTACGACAGTCAAAGCAATTATGAAGAACGAGGAGAAGTAAAAGCCTTCCTAACAAAAATGACGGCTAATAAAAGTAAAGATTTTTTGAAAAGCTGGACGTATAGAAAGATAAAGTTGCAAAACAAATTATTCCAAACAGAACCTTCGATGAAATCAGATGAACTGGTTAGAAAGGATGAAGAAACACTAATCGGAGAAGCAATTCTTAAATTGCCGTTGAAACAACGTGAAGTCCTCATTTACTTTTATTTTGACGAAATGACAATCGCTGCGATTGCGAGTCTTTTGGCCATACCTGAAAGTACAGTCAAAACCCGATTGCGACGCGGTAGAGAACTGTTGAAAAATCAGCTAATAGGAATTGAATGGGAGGTACTATTAAATGGATAAATTCATTCCTACTGAAGTGAAGGATGTAACGGAAAGTAAAAAAAGGGTTATGCGAAACGTTGTGGATGAAATCCAAAACAGGTCAAAAAGACCAAAACATAATTGGAGATATGTCGTAATTGCGGCAGTAGTAACCATGAGCGCAATGCTTTTTGTCTTAAACGAAGTATTGACTGATAATGAACCGTCAGTAGCCGACCAACCGTCTCCAGCGGAAATAGATATAGATTTATCAAAACCCATATTCTTCGAAGAACAAGGGTTATTTTATCTTGATGGAATAACGTTAGGTGACTCAGAGTCAAAAGTAATCGAAGTCTTTGGCGAGAATTTTACAATCGTGCAAGAGGATGACAGTGAAGAAGACGGCAGTGAGGCAGACGTTGTAATGAATTATGATGGTCAGGTGAAGTTCTACTTTATTAATAATAAATTAGATTCAATCGCATTCATGAATATAGATGAAGATTACGTTGACAAATTATTTAATGACTTTGATGGGTTTAAGTTTATAGATTTTGGCATTTATGATGATCGTTTTTTCTACTCTAATGATTCCAATCAAATCTTAAAGGCATCAACGCAGCCAATTGACGGAAATTTTTCTTTAACACTATCGTATGCAGAACCGCACTGGGAAGAAAAAGCGGGAAAATATCTATTTATGACGCAACAGAACATTAAAAATCAAAACCCTTCTTCAACCAACGTGAATGTAGACTTAGCCAAACCCGCATTCACTAAAGAAGAAGGTTACCTATATTTTCACGGAGTAACATTAGGCGACTCACCATCAAAGATAATTGAACGGTTAGGTGAAAACTATATAATAGGTCAAGCGGATGGAAGTGGGTCTGATTTTGTCATAAATTATGATGGATTAGCGAGTTTCAATTTTTATAATGATAAATTAGACTCCATTGTCTTAATAAAAGTAGATAAAGATTACTTTGATGAATTATTTACTCATTATGAGGGATTGAAATTTATTGAAGACAAATACAATCGTTATATCTACTCAGATGAGACGTTTCAAATGATAAAAGCAACAACACAAACTCCTAACAATGACCTTTATTTGTATATAGGTTATCCTGGTCCTGAATTCTGGGAAAATCCAGAAATGAAAGGTATTCCGAATCCTTGGGAACAATGATAATATGTTAAAAAACGGAAAATGAAAAACAGCCTGCATGCATCGGGAACAATCGAGGCGTGTGTGCTGTTTTTATATAACTTAATTTCTAGTTAAGAAAGTTTCGCTTTGTAAAATCATCAATTTTTTATTACTTTTAAAGTGTCTTGATTTATTTTTAGTTGCTTTGCATATTTTTCATGCAAATCGGCTTTATATTGATCGGGTGTATATTGATCATTTAGGACACCATCCGAATAGAGCTCCGAAATATAGTTGTTTGAAGTGAGCATTGACTCGTATTGTTTTAAAGTTGATGGGTGCGTAAAGTATTCTTCTGCTGTAACGCCTAATCGTTTTGCTAATTCCTCATTGATTTGGGTCATAATAACATCGTTTGATTCTGCTATTGTCTGCTTTGTTTGCTCCGCGTATTCAAATACCTCTTGTTCTGTTACGACAATTCCATGGGTTTTCGCCTCAAGCAGTAATAATTCATCTTCAATTAATAGATCAAGCATTTCCCTGTCAGTTAATGTGAAGGGTATATTATTCAGTTCATGTATGAACCGTTTGTTTTCTTTGAAATCGACAAATTGTTTTAACGTAATTGTAAACATGTCGGATTCCACGACTATTTTTGAGTCATCGATTGCTGCTGTTTTTTTGTCCTTTGATTCGAAGAAGTCACTAATGGAAACATAGTTGGAAAAAACGATGGGTGTAGAACATAAAATCAAAAATAGCACGGCGGCGGTCGGCAGCATCCAACGTTTAGTCCTTTTAAGCGCGACTTTATGTAAACGGTTATATGAGACTTCATGTAAATTGTCAGGGAGAGGTATTTGTTCAATGGATTTTTTTATTTCATTCATAAAAGTCTACCTCCTCAATTTGTATGCGTAATTTCTTTATAGCCCTATAGCAGACGGATTTTGCAGTTCCTAAAGGTATTTCTAAGAATTCGCTTGTTTCCTTAAATGAATAGCCTTGATAAAAATGAAGAAGTATGACGTTTTTTTCTTCAGTTGATAATTCATCGATCAAACTTTGTAAAGTAAGCTTGAGTGAAAAGTCTGCTGATGTAACTTGTAATAAAGCTAAGTGTTTTTCGTCAATATGTATCAATTTTTCAGATCGCTTTAATTTAGAAAGGCAAGTATTAATGACAATTTTAATGAGCCAAGTCTTAAAGTACGCAGGTTCTTTCAATGTATTCATTTTTTCATAAGCTTTTAAAATGGTTTCTTGGACAACATCTACAGCATCGTGTTCGTTTTTCATATATACAAACGCCATTCGGTATAAATCTGCTTCATACGGCTCGATGCATTGGATGAAAGCTGTTTTATTCCCCCGTTTGGCTTTCTTTATCAACTTTTCAATGAGAATTACCCCCTTTTGACTTTCTCTCTATACATTAGACAATTTATATTGAACTTTGGCTTATGAAATATGAAAAAAGTTTTTTGTTCAAGTGTAAAAGACAGACAAGCTTATTATGCTATATGAGTGGAGTGCAGTTTTTTCTATACACATAGAGGATAAAAAAACAGCCTTCACGTACCAGAAAAAACCGGTGCGGGTAGGCTGTTTTCATGTTCTATTCAACGGGCAATACGGACATTTCTTCGTATCGGGCAGTTCCTTTAATAGACAGCAAGTCGTCCGTTTGTAGTTTGCCATGGCGGCAAGTGGCTCTTCATTCTGCAAATACTGTTTAAAGGGCGAGCGCCTCATATGCGGCTTCCATGTTTCATCCGCCACCAAGAAATCGAGGTCACTTTGGGCAGTAGGGCACCCTTCGTTAAGAAGCATGGAATACATCCATAGCACGTAACCCCATACATTCTCCCACAAGATCAGCTTGGAAACATGCGCGCGCTTGCCCATATATTCGACGACTGGATGTCCGTACTGCTCGAGAATGAAACGAACCGCTCCGTGCCGGTCGTGGACATCCTCGAATGAATCCGCTGAGATCGAAAACTGGATCGTCCCGTTTTCGGTGAATAAAGAGACATCCTCCAACTTGCCGGTATAGAGCAGGTTGAATTTGCTGAGCATATGGAACAGTCCTGTCATAAAGAAACCGTGCCTCCTCATATAAATGGAAGCCGCCACGGCATCTGTCGGCGCGTCGGTTAATGCTTTAATTTCCGATAATAATTCAGTGCTGGCCGTTTCCGACAAGATTGCATTGACGTTCGTGAATGCATCAGGCTGCCTGTTCAGAAACACGCCAAATCGTTCCAATGATGCAATGTGCTCGTCGTTCAGCTTAGGCACCTGTATTGCTCCTAACTTCCTGCACGACGCAGCGTCCACGACCGTACGGAACACAGTGTGGCGTCCCGAAAAGGGGATCCGTCGACACTTGACATTCCATGCCGAACACCGCACGGACAAGGTCGCAAGTGATGATATTCTCAGGTCTGCCTTGCGAATAAACACCGCCGTCTTTAATAGCGACAATATTATGGGCATAACGGGAAGCTAAATTCAGATCATGGAGCACCATGACGATCGTGCGGCCCTTTTGTTCATTCAACTCGAACAAAAGGTCCAAAATTTCGATTTGGTGAGTCATGTCAAGATATGTCGTAGGCTCATCCAACAGAATGACGTCCGTGTCTTGCGCGAGCGTCATGGCAATCCATGCACGCTGGCGCTGGCCGCCCGATAATGTATCGATCGCCTGGTCACGAAGGTCGCTGATTTTCGTCGCTTCCATCGCCGCCTCGACCTTCTTCGTATCTTCTGCAGTCCAGCGGGATAGCCATGATTGGTGAGGGTAGCGACCTTGTTTAACGAGGTCATGAACCGTCAATCCTTCAGGTGAGACGGGACCTTGGGGGAGGATGCCCATCTTCTTCGCGACACTGCGGGAAGACATGGAATGAATATCTTTCCCTTCCAGCAAGACGGAGCCGTCCGAAGGCTTCAATAAACGGGCGATTGAACGGAGCAATGTGGACTTGCCGCAACCGTTGCTTCCGACGAAGACGGTGATCTCACCACGAGGAATTGCCAAGCTCAAATTCTCGAAAAGAAGATGATCTTCATAACCGATGGAAAGGTCTTTCGTATTTATAGTAGGGTGCATACTAGAATGCCTCCGTTTCAATTATCCTAAAAAGAATGAATCATTACTTAGAAGCATAACATATTCTCAACCAATTGAGAATGATAATCATTAATTTGTTGAAAACACTTTACAAATGGCAGTCCTAAAGATTACACTACTAACTGATAATGATTATCAGTATGGAGGGAAATACATGAAAAGATATATGAAAGCATTGTTAGTACTGGCTCTCAGTGTAGTTTTGGTTGCCGGTTGTTCATCGAAGAAAACGGAAGATAAAGGCGCAGGCGGCGAGACTTCTGAAAACAGTGTGACCATCGTCGGTACGAACGGTGAAGTGAAGCTTGATAAACCTGCGAAGAAAGTCGTCGTCCTCGAGTGGACGTACGCGGAAGATCTACTTGCACTCGGCATACAGCCAGCAGGTATGGCAGACATTCAGGAATATCATAACTGGGTGAATATCGATGCGGAATTGAGCGATGACGTCGTTGATGTAGGTGGACGGCAGGAACCGAACTTAGAAGCGATTGCTGCAATTGAGCCTGATTTGATTATCGGTGTTAGCTTCCGTCACGATGCGATGCTGAAAGATTTGGAGAAAATTGCTCCGACAGTCATCTTCAATCCATATCCGGAAGACGAGTCCATTGATTTGTACAAGGAAATGACGACAACCTTCAATGAGATTGCAAAGGCTGTAGACAAGACAGATGAAGCTGAGAAAGTGTTGGCACATTTAGATGAGAAGTATGTTGAAGCGAAAGCAGAAATCGAAAAAGCCAACCTGAAGACGAAGGATGTCATCTTGACGCTCGCTTACACAGGTCCTCAAGCGCCGGAAATCCGGGTTTTCACGCCGAACTCCATGGCTTCCCAAATCCTTGAGAAAATCGGTTTGAAAAACGTGCATGTACCGGATCAATTTGAAGTCTTCGGATCGAGCACATTTAATGTCGAAGGCTTAACGAAATACGAAGACGCGAATTATTTGTATACGGTACAGGAAGAAGACAATGTATACAAAAAGCAATTGAAAGATAATGCTGTTTGGAAAAACTTGAATTTCGTAAAAGAAGACCGACTATTTAACCTCGGTGAGGATACTTGGTTGTATGGAGGTCCGCTGTCAGCCGAAACATTGCTGAATAAAATCGTCGATACGATGGTCAATAAATAATGGCTAGAAAGACTTCAGGGAAAAGATCGTTGTTCGTTATGATCATCGGTCTTTTCCTGTTGGTCGTTTTATCTTTCATTCATCTGACGCAAGGCCAAGCTGACTACACAGTATCCCAGCTTGTGAAGGAGGTTTGGGTAGAGGGGCGCATCCAGGATATCGTGCTGTCTCTACGGCTTCCGCGTCTGGCAATCGGCATTTTAGCGGGCGGTGCGCTCGCTGTGGCAGGTGCCATTTTGCAGACATTGACGAATAACCCGTTGGCGTCTGCTAGCACGCTCGGCATCAATGCCGGTGCGTATTTCTTTGTCGTTGTTTCGATGATCTTCTTTCCGTCATTGCTAGGCGATTTTCCGTTTCTCGTTGCGCTTGCAGGTGCCGTGCTTTCGTCCGTGCTCGTCGTCACTCTGGCGGGGAAGCAGATGGAGCCTGTACGCGTCGCCTTGACGGGGATGATCATCTCCTTGCTGTTTGCTTCCATGACAGGCTCATTGCAACTGTTGTTTGAGAATCAGACAAACGGCCTCTTTTTATGGGGATCGGGTACGCTTGTGCAGTTGAATTGGAGCGGCGTTGCGTTTGCGGGTCCGATGATCATTATTCTGTTCATCGCCGCGTTAGGCATCGCGAAACCGATGGATATTCTATCGTTAGGTGAAGATGTTGCGTCTTCGCTTGGTCAAAACGTTCGTATCGTTAAATTAGTTGCGTGGGCTGCAGCGATTTTGCTTGCGGCGACGACGGTCAGTGTCGTCGGTCCGATCGGGTTCATAGGCTTGATGGCTCCGCATATCGTCCGGATGCTTGGTGTCCGTGGCCATTTGCAGATCTTCATGCAATCCTTCCTATGGGGCAGTGTAATGTTGATCGGGGCGGACGTGCTCGGCCGGTTGATTCAGCCGGGACAGGAAGTGCCTGTCGGAGCGATGACGGCATTGGCTGGCGGACCTTGGCTGCTTTATTTGGCTTGGAAGACGGCGAAGTCGCATACGAAAGGCGACCGCCAAATGGGCGGAACGTTGAAGCCGGTCAAACTGCCGGTTGTTATTTCGATTGTTACAATATTAATCGTTACAGTATTTGCATTGGCATTTTCCTATAACGGAATGTCATGGTCGCTCGATTGGATGAAACCGGTCGTCTGGAATTTCCGGGTGCCGCGTGTGCTTACGGCGTTCATTATCGGCGTGATGCTTGCGCTTGCCGGCGTTTTATTGCAAGGCGTTTTACGGAATCCGTTGGCGGATGCAAGCGTATTGGGTGTCACTTCGATGGGCGGCGCCGGGGCGATGCTGCTATTGGTCGCCATTCCGGCAATTCCTGTTCAGTATATGCCGCTAGGTGCGGTAGTAGGAGCCGCCGTTGCTCTTGGCATCATTATGGTGACGGCTTGGAAAAACAATTTCCAGCCGATGCTCGTTGCGTTGATGGGTATCGCGATATCGGCATTCGGGTCAGCCGCGACGCAAGTGTTTGTCGTGAAGGCGAAATTGGCGGTCGCTGCAGCACTCGTCTGGCTGTCAGGAAGTACGTACGGAAAAGGTTGGGAGGATGTGCAGCTCTCGTTATTGTTGCTTGTTCTGCTCATCGGCCCAGCCATCTATTTGACACGCAGCTTGGATGTGTTGACGTTCGGGGATGACGTGGCATCGGGTCTCGGCTTATCCGTCAAATCGACGCGCGTCTGGGCGTTGATCGTAGGCGTGGCAATCAGTACGGCAGGGGTCGCAATTGTTGGGACAATCGGCTTCGTCGGGTTGGTGTCGCCTCACATCGCCCGTAGATTAGTAGGCTTCCGCCATTTGCCGTTGCTAATTGTTTCGGGCTTGCTCGGCGGTTTGCTCCTAGTGACTGCAGATTTTGTAGGCCGCATAGTGATTGCGCCGAAAGACATCCCGAGCGGACTTATCGTTGCGCTTATCGGCACGCCGTATTTGTTGTATTTATTAAGGAAAATGAAATGACACAGCCACACGCTCATTTGCAACGGAGCGTGTGGCTGTTTTTGGAATGGGAACTATTCGCTAGGAAATGAGAACTTATTCGGAGTAAACGAGAACTAATCGCTTGGGAATGAGAACTCTTTCGGAATAAACGAGAACTTCTCATCCGTTAACGAGAACTTATTCAGCATAAATGAGAACTACTCGCCTTGGAACGAGAACTCTAGTTTAGAGAATGGACCCCATCTCGGAATAAAAGGATTTTCTAGCCTTCACGAGCGTACTCTATCAAATCACCGGAACAGGTTTTGCCGGAAATGCTATACTGGAAACAAAGTAAACATCGAAAGAGGCGCAGCTATGTCGAGAGCGGATTGGAATATGAAAACATTCATGAAAGGTGCGTCGATTTTGACGATATCGGCCATTATCGTCAAACTGCTGGCGGCGGTATACCGAATTCCGTTCCAAAACCTTGTCGGAGATAAAGGTTTTTTCATTTACCAGCAAGTGTATCCGTTCATTGGAATTTTCATCGTGTGGACATCGTACGGCTTTGCGGTGGCTGTTTCGAAGCTGCTCGCGGGCAGCGCAAGCGACGGAGAGGCGAAGGCGATCAAGCGGGTTGCCTTTCTGTATTTAGCCGGATTGTCTATATCATTTTTCGTCATTCTTATGACGTTTGCGCCGTTTTTCGCGCAGTCCATGGGAGACCCGGAACTCGTCTCACTTTTACGTGCAGGTGCTTATATTGTGCTTGTCATGCCGATGCTTGCGGTATTGAAGGGTTCATTCCAGTCAGAAGGGCAGATGACGCCAGTCGCCGTTTCGAATGTCGGTGAGCAGATGCTAAGGGTGGCGATTATCCTCGTTGGGACGTGGATTGCGGTGCAAGCGGGGGCTTCTCTTTACACGGCTGGCGAAGTGGCCATGTGGGGCGCTGTTATCGGCCAGGCGTTAGGCGTTGTCATACTTGCCCTGTTTTACAGAAATGGCTATAAAGGGCCGCGTATACAAGTGGACACGTGGCGCATCGTGAAGGAATTGACGTTTGTCAGTTTGAGCGTCAGCGCGAGTTCGCTCATCTTGCTGCTGTTTCAAATGGCGGATTCGTTTATGATTTACAATAGTTTGCTTACGAAAGGCTTTGTAGCGGATGCTGCGATGGAATTGAAAGGCGTCTATGACCGCGGACAGCCGCTCGTCCAGATGGGGATTTTAATCGCATCCACATTGGCGCTCGCGATCGTCCCGCTAATTGCGCATCATTCAGCAAAAAAGGATGGGCGAGGAGCGGAACCGTTCATACAACTGACATTCAGGACGGCTTTCTTATTCGGATGGGCTGCGGCGATCGGGCTTGCATTCGTCCTGCCATATGTGAATGAAATGCTGTTTGAAACGCGGGACGGCTCCGTAGCGCTAATCATTTTTGCGTATCAGATTTTTTGGCTGTCGCTCATCTTGCCTTTGACCGCAATTTTACAAGGTGCCGGCAAAGTGAAAATACCGACGCTGTTCCTTCTTGGCGGACTTGTCGTGAAAATAATCGCGAATCACTTGTTAGTGCCGCTCTATGATGTAACAGGTGCAGCGCTTGCAGGGAATATCGGTTTTGCGGCGATTGCGTTTGGGCTTCTTCTTTATTTCAAAACCGTGTGGCCGATGAAACTGGCCCCTTTCCGTTTTTACGGTTGGCTACTCCTTGCAACACTTGCGATGGCAGCGGTCATTTTCCCTTGGATGCTTGCAGCGGATCAGGTTTTATTCGACAACCTGTCATCTCGGATCAGTGCAACGTTGACAGCATTGACTGCAGTCTCGCTAGGGGCGGGCGTTTTCCTAGTCGTTATCATGAAATCGCGTATAATGGCGGAAAAGGAATGGTATTTGCTGCCGTTCGGAAAAAGATTGGCCCGTATACAATTGATTCTTACTAAAAATAGAAGGTGAATAGATGAATACGATTACAATTATCGGTCTTGGCGCCGGGGATCTTGACCAACTGTCCCTAGGTGTATATCGGAAGCTGAAGGGAGCGGAGTTCGTCGTTGCGAGGACGGACCAGCATCCTGCTATTGAGGAATTGCGGGCGGAAGGCATGGAAATAGAGAGTTTCGACGCGATTTATATAAAAAATGATGAGTTTGAGCAAGTGTATGAAGAAATTGTTGAGAAATTAGTGTTGATGGCAAACGAAAAGGCAGTAACGTATGTCGTGCCAGGACATCCACTCGTTGCTGAGCGCACAGTTCAATTATTGATTGAAAAAGAACGTGCTGGCATAGTGCAGCTTGAACTTGCAGGGGGTAACAGTTTCCTTGATCCGATCTTTGCAGCGCTTCGTATCGATCCAATTGAAGGGTTCCAATTGCTTGATGGAACGGACATCAAGCGCGATGACGTCATGATGACGCAGCATGTATTGATCGGCCAAGTGTATGATTCGTTCATCGCTTCTGAAGTGAAGCTTTCGCTTATGGAGAAGTATGCCTATGACCATCCGGTTACGATTGTTACAGCGGCGGGCTCTTCATTGGAAAAGCTTCGGACTGTTCCGTTGTTCGAATTGGATCGTGAAACGGAAATCGATAATTTGACGACAGTTTACGTGCCGCCTGTTAGGGAGCGCGAGGGGCGTTTAAAGGAATGGTCGACATTCCGGGAGATTATCGCCGCATTGCGTGCTCCGGACGGCTGCCCGTGGGACCGCGAGCAGACGCATGAATCGTTGAAACGATATTTGATCGAGGAAGCGCATGAATTGCTCGAAGCAATCGATCAAGAAGACGATGAAGGCGTCATCGAAGAATTGGGCGACGTGTTGCTACAAGTATTCCTTCATGCGCAAATCGGCGAAGATGACGGCTATTTTGCGATGGAAGACGTCCTGCAGTCAGTTGGCGATAAAATGATCCGCCGTCATCCGCATGTGTTCGGAGACCGGGACGTGGAGAATTCGGATGAGGTTTTAAAAAATTGGCAGGAAATCAAGAAAACCGAGAAACCGCAAGCTGAATCGCTCTTGGATGGACAGGCACGTCATAGTTCGTCGCTGCTCACTTCATTTAACTACCAAAAAGAAGCGGCGAAGGTTGGATTCGATTGGCCGGATATAACAGGCGCTTTCGATAAATTCGAGGAAGAGTGGCAGGAATTCAAGGACGAAGTGGCGAATGGAACGAAGCAGAGCCAGACAGATGAGCTCGGGGATGTCCTATTCACACTCGTCAATTTGTCGAGGTTCTTGAAACTATCTCCTGAAGAAGCGATGGCGCATGCGAATGAGAAATTCAAACGGCGCTTTTCGTTCGTCGAGCAAAGTGTGAAGACCGGCAGAGGAGAATTCTCTGCTTATACGCTCGATGAATTAGAAGGATTTTGGCAACAGGCGAAGGGGGAAGAAAAGAAATGAGATTGGATAAATTTTTAAAAGTGTCACGCTTAATTAAAAGGCGGACATTGGCGAAGCAAGTGGCGGACCAGGGCCGGATCACGATTGACGGCAAGGTGTCAAAAGCTTCGTCGGTCGTGAAACCTGGCGACGAGCTGGCTATCCGCTTTGGACAAAAGATTGTTACAGTAAAGATTGAGATGTTGAAGGAGTCGACGAAGAAGGATGATGCTGCGTCGATGTATACGATTGTGAAAGAAGAGAAGTTGGACAAGGTGGAACCAGAGTTTATTGATGATGAAGATTGAGGGCATGACAGGAATTTTCCTGTCATGTTTTTTTATATGTCCGCATAGGATGGCAGTGAACGTACAAGCAAAGGAGGAATAGTATGCAAATCCAGACCGACAACCCAACATACGCAATTCCATCGGGGGATCATGTCATCACGATGAGAAATCGTAAAAGAATGGATCTTACATCTGTAAAAACAATCGATCGGTTCGACCAAGAAGAGTTCATCGTCCGGACATCTCAAGGAGTATTAGTCATTCGCGGGGAGGAGCTGCGCATCGTCCATTTGGATGTAGACAAAGGGCTTCTTACATTAGAAGGCACAATCAGCACGATGCAATATGACGAAGAAGATGCAAGTTCGCGTGGTTTCCTCCATAAATTATTTGGATGAGTCTCTCCGTCCAGTTTCTTAGTCTTCTTGCAATGATTGGGACAGGCATTGGGGCAGGGGTTTTCATGGATTTGATCGGAACGGGCGTGGATGCGACCGGCAAGACATCGATTATCCGGAAATACGCGGTTCCTTTGGAAGTGATCGGTTGGATTTTGATCGGGTGTGCATCGTTCTACGTTCTATTCATCGTCCGGGATGGGGCATGGAGGATGTATGACCCGGTTGCCCAAATTTGCGGCATGTTGTTATACGCATCAATTTTCCACCGGCCTTTCAGGTTTTTCGGCAGAGTCTTGAATATGGTGATCATTAAGCCGGTTATGTTCATCATTAGGCTCGTAGTGAAAATCATTACCCACATATTCAAGTTGCTCGCTAAGATTGTGTCGTTTCTACTATCTCCTTTCATCTATCTATATAATAAAGTCTATAACTCTCTCTTTAAATCCGATGCGGAATGATGTATAATTACTAGACTTATCGGATTTCGTACCGTAATGAGAGGGAGTGCCAGGACATGGAGCAAAGGAAAAGGAAATCAACCACGACCATTGCATCGATTGAAACTGAATATGTCCGCTCGTTGCGTAAAAAGGAAGTATGGAGAAACAAGCAGAAAAAGCGGCTTAAGAGAAAACTGTTCATCTATGCAGTCATTGCATTTGTAGTGCTCGGCGGGTTGACCAATATGTATATTCAGCAACAGCAGACGCTGCAGGAAAAGGAACAGCAAAAAGTGGAGACGCTCGCAAAGTTGGAAGAAGTGAAGGAAGAGCAAGAACTCCTCAAGAAACAGCTTGTGAAATTGGATGATGATGATTATATTGCCAAGCTTGCAAGGAAAGAATATTTCCTATCTGACAAAAATGAAATCATCTTCTCTGTTCCTGAAAATAAGAAGAAAAAAGAAGAAAAAGATGACGGAAAAGAGTAGTCTTATTGACACTCTTTTTTTGTTGGCTATAATGAAAGTAAGGATCTTGCACTCGCAGGACTCGCCATATGGTAAAAAGGCATCTGAAAAGGGCCGTTTAAATCTTAAGGAGGAGCATTTTTTTTATGTCAATTGAAGTAGGCAGCAAGTTACAGGGGAAAGTTACAGGGATCACAAACTTCGGTGCGTTCGTCGAACTGCCGAACGGTTCAACTGGTCTGGTCCATATTAGTGAAGTAGCGGACAATTATGTGAAGGATATCAATGACCACCTAAAAGTAGGCGATATGGTTGAAGTGAAAGTGATGAATGTCGGCACTGACGGAAAAATCGGGTTATCGATCAGAAAAGCGAAACCGGAAGCTGAACGTCCTCAACGCCCTCAACGTCCTCGTCACAGCGGTGGCCGTCCTAGCCATAATGAGCGTCCAGAGAATTTTGAGCAAAAGATGGCGAAATTCATGAAAGACAGTGAAGAACGCCTTTCAACTTTGAAAAGAGCAACAGAATCTAAACGCGGTGGCCGTGGCGCAAGAAGAGGGTAACTTGCTGGCTGTTTCAATTAGTGGAAATGAATCTCTTATGAGCGATCTGACATCTAGTTATGATGTCAGATCGTTTTTTTTGTGCAGTTACCGACAAACACTCATAAGCTTGCTAGAATTACACATAAATCTGCTCAGAGACGCATAAGTTCATCCAGATGCGCATAAATCCACCGAAATGCGCATAAATGATTTTATACACGCATAAAAGCTTCCAAATGCTCGTAAATAATTTTTTACAAGGATTGATTGAAATTTCACGGAATTTGTTTGGTATGATTCGCATCATAAGAAACAAATCGAGTGGATTCGATAAGAAGGTAAGTTTGTTCATGAGTTATGCGTGATTAGAAGAGTTTATGCGCATTTGTAGACATTTATGAGTATTTCCGGGAGTATATGCGTTTCTGGGGGCGTTTATGCGTGAGTTTTTCGTTTTATGCGTGATTCCAGTGATTTATGCGTATTTTGATATGAAAAAGGCGTCCAGTCTTAAGACTGGACGCTTTTCTTATTGTCTTGCTCCAACGACCAGGCCTTCGGGTCATAAGAAAACCCAGCTTAAGTGGCAAAAAGCGCCACTACGCTGGGTTTTCTTATGCCTGTCAGGCCTAAGCGGTCGTTTCCGCTTTTCTTTTATAGCGGCGGAGGGGGTCGAACCCACGACCTTTCGGGTATGAACCGAACGCTCTAGCCAGCTGAGCTACGCCGCCATGTTGTTCAATTGATTTCGAACGACAATAATCATAATACAACGGTCGACGGAGTCTGTCAACCTCTCGTTGGAAAACAGAAAATTCCTACGGAACTCGTCGAAAGATTTGTGGGACCCCTTGTCAGGAACAGACAAATTCTTTGGCTTGACCTATGTATACTCAGGGACAAGTAGACATAGGGGGAATGTTGAGATGAAGATGATAGGCAATCTTGAAAGACCGGTAGGCCAACAGATTCGTCAAGTGATGAGCACGGTGGGCAAGCGGAAGATGTATGTATTGATGGCGGCGTTCTTTTTACTGAGCACGTTTTTCTTGTCGCAAGCCGTTCTGTTCAACGCAGCCGTCCCTTTTTTCCTGCCAATTTGGGCATTGGCACAGATGCGATTCAGGAATCATCTTGTTTATGTATTCATCGGTGGAATTGCGGGTGGGGCATTTTTAGGACTGGGACAAGCGGTGATCCATTTACTGCAATTGCTGTTGTTCAATGTGGTGAGTAAGCACCCTCTTATGAGGAAGTCCATTCCTATGACGGTTGCAGGGACGATCATAGTTGTCCAAGTTTTATGGCAGTTTGTCATGCATAGCGGGCATACGCCTGTCGATGTGCAATTGTCGATCGGCTTCGAAGCTGTGTTGGCACTGTTCATGACATTTTTTCTGTTTGTTGCATTTCCTCATCGTGAGCGCATCTTTTATGGCCAGTGGTCGCCGGAACGTCTCGGGGCTGTTTGCATTGTCGGCATCATGGCGACGACGGGGATGGGCAATCTCATGGTCGGGCCGATTTCAATTTCAGGATTGCTGCTTCATTTGACCATTTTATTGGCAGCGTTAGCCGGAGGGCTGCCGTTTTCGACGACGATTGCGATGATGATCGCGGCAATTGCAGGAGTTGCGGAATTGTCGTTTACCGGGATGATGGCCGTATACGGCATGACGGGCTTTTTCGCGGGTGCTTGTAAACGTCTCGGGAAATTGGGTATTGCAACAGGCGGCTTTGCTGTATCTGTCTTCTTTCTTCTATACGATTTTACATTGCCGCTTGATACATCCCATTTCATGACGATCGGCCTGGCGACGCTTCTGTTTTTCTTTGTCCCGGCAAAGAAAGTGGAGCCGATCGGGCGGATGATCACGCCGACAGGTCAACAGGATATTTCCGTGAAACGGCAGCAATGGCTGACCGACCGTCTTGATGAGCAATTATCGGATTTTCAACAGTTTGCTGAATTTATGTCCAATCTCGTCAATGATCGGTTCGCTTCGGATGACGTGAATGCAGCGCAGAATATCCCATCAATATGCCAGTCCTGTTTTAGATATTCGAAATGCTGGGAGGGGAATGAAGAAGGAATGGCCCGTCTCCTTTATGAGTGGGAAGGGACGTATTCGGCGACGAAGAAAGCGGCACGCCATCGTGTCGAAGAGAGGATCAAATATAAGTGCATCCGTTCTTCGGGTTTAATTTCCGAGTTGGAGGAGTCGGCTTCCAATCATCTCTTGATGGGGCAGCTTCAGCACGGGCGGAAAATGCTTGCCTTACAATTGAGAGATATGAGCACTCATTTAGAGAAGATCATGAATGATATAAAGGGGGAGTTGTCGGTTAACCATCTTGCGGAGGAGGAATTGGGGAAGCACTTGCAGTCGCAAGGAATCGAATATTATCAGATCGATATATTATCCGAGGAGAAGGGAGCTTACCGGATCGTAATTTCAATTCCCGAAAGACGTGCGGATTTCGAGACGGATATGACGGTGGCGGAACGTCTACTATTACCACTTTTGGAGGAAGTCTACCGAGAGCCGTTTAAAGTGGAGAAGACTGTCGCGTTGCAAGACCCATTCCCTCATATCCAACTGATGTTTTCCTCGTCTGTCCGTTTTACATTGGAATATGGAATTGTAGCAACGGCAGGGGGAGGGACGTTCCATGCAGGAGACGCCTATGAAGTGTTTCCAATTCATGATGGACTCACCGCTGTTCTACTGTCGGACGGCATGGGTCATGATATAAATGCGTACCGGGAAAGCCGGAAAGTGATTCGTCTCATGCGGGAATGTCTGGACCGGAAGATGGATCCGGAAACGGCGATGCATACATTGCATTATATGATGTCGCTGAATGGGCTTGATGATATGTATGCGACGCTCGATCTGGCTTTGGTTGATCTGCAGGATGGACGGCTTTGGTCTTGGAAGGCGGGTTCTATGAGCACATACATTAAACGGGGCCAAGATTTCCTCCGGTTGGATAGCAAATCGGTTCCTGTCGGGTTCCTGCCGTCATTTTCAGTGGAAGCTACAAATGAGGAATTGAAGTCAGGAGATATTATCGTCATGCTGACGGACGGTGTATTCAACGGATCCGTTACAATTGAAAAACAGGAAGATGCGATCTATGGAATATTGGAAAAGTATGAGCATCTTTCTTGCGAGCCTATGGCTGACCGTATCATGTACGAAATGGAAAGGAAGTTTGGAATTGTGGCGGACGACCGGACTGTGTTGGTGATGAAGGTTGAACATGTTTTACCGAAGTGGACGACAATAAAGCCCGTAAATCGATTTATTTCCCGGGAAAAAGTTTTGGGGTAGAATAAGGGGTAGGTGAATAGACAATAATGTGGAGGTCGAAAAATGCAGGCTTTCGAAAGGAAAATCCTTGAATTCATTCATAAAGAGAAATTGCTGTCCTCGGGTCGCAGGGTATTAGTCGCATGCTCAGGCGGGGTGGATTCAGTCGCACTTTTGCTCTTTATGGCAACAATCCGCGAAAAATTGCGGATTGAAGTAGCTGCCGCCCATGTCGATCACATGCTGCGCGGACAGGAGTCAGCGGATGATGGCAAGCTTGTGAAGAGACTCTGCGATAAGCATGGAATTCCTTTCTTTGGCGGGGATGTCCCTGTACCTTCCATCTTGAACGAGGAAGGTGGAAATATGCAGGACGTCTGCCGTATTGGAAGATATGCCTTTTTTACTGAAGTGATGCAGGCTGAACATTATGACGTACTGGCGACCGCACATCACGCCGAAGACCAATTGGAGACGGTGCTCATGCAATTGTCCAAGGGGAGCACCCCTCTCGGCATCCCGTTGAGACGGAAAATTGATGGGGGCGCCGTCATCAGGCCATTTCTCCCTGCAATGAAAGAAGAACTGCTTGCCTATGTCAAGGAGCGTGGGGCACAATACAGGGAGGATCCGAGCAATGACAGCGACGCTTATTTGCGGAATCGGCTCCGCCGCCATGTCGCGCCGGTTATCATGTCGGAAAACCCTTCCGCGGCATTGAATGCCGTCAAAATGACGGTGGGACTGCAGGAGGATGTCATGCTCTTGGATAGCCTTGCAAAGGAGCATTTTACGTCCATTATTAGGTTCACTGAAGAGGGGCTTCCGACCTTCTCCCTGGATCTTTTCAGCAGCATGCACACTGCTTTACAAAAGCGCTTCATTCCACTACTATTGAATTATCTATACTTCGGGGAAATCAAACCTGTAGAATACAACACAGCACTTTTGAATCAATTGCATCACCATCTGTCCGAAAGTGCAGGAAATGTCACGATCGATCTTCCGAAAGGATACCGGTTCGTGAGGGAATACGGCATTGTTACGATTGTGGAAAAAATGTCGATTCCGGATACATCCCTTCGCATGCTGACAAAGGGCGAATGGACGATCTGGGGGGAAATGCTGTTATATTGGGGCGAGGCGGATGTAATGGAAGAAGCGGACGCATTGGAATCGATGTATTTCGATTTACCTGATGCTGATTTGCCGCTTTACGTAAGGGGCAGAAAAGACGGTGATCGCCTATTGCTTCCAGGCATGACCCGGCCGAAGCGCTTGTCCAGATTGTTCATTGACGAAAAGATCGGTGCCGAACAACGAAGGAAGATACCGGTCGTCACAACTGCGAACGAGGAAATATGCGCCATTCCTGGCGTACGATATGGCATCCAGTTCAGGGAACGGAAAACAGAACAGGAAAAGTACATATTTAAAATGAAAAAACGTGAAAATTTTAACGGAAAAGAGAGGGAACTCGATGTTGCAAAAAGATATTGAAGAAATACTCATCACAGAAGAACAGATCCAGGAGAAAGTTGCGGAACTTGGTGCCGTGCTGACAGAGGACTACCATGATAAATTTCCGCTTGCAATCGGGGTCCTTAAGGGAGCATTGCCGTTCATGAGCGACTTGATCAAACGGATCGATGCGTATATTGAATTGGATTTCATGGATGTATCCAGTTACGGGAATGCGACAGTCTCATCAGGAGAAGTGAAAATCGTCAAAGACTTGAATGCAAGTGTTGAGGGACGCGACGTCTTGATCATCGAAGACATAATTGACAGTGGTAAAACATTGAATTATTTGGTCGAACTTTTCAAATACCGGAAAGCGAAATCCATAAAGATCGTAACGCTGCTAGACAAACCGACAGGCCGAAAAGTGGACTTGAAAGCGGACTATGTAGGATTCCTTGTGCCTGACGCATTTGTTGTCGGTTATGGACTTGATTACGCAGAAAAATATAGGAATTTGCCTTATATCGGTGTATTGAAAAAGGAAATCTACTCTTTCTGAAAGCTTTTCAACAAACCTTTACAAGGGGCGGTGGAAAGCTTTTTCCATACGAGGGCCGAAGTTGGCATACTAGTATCTTAGAGTGTGGACCCGTAAGCATATGCGGTGAAAAAGCAATTACGTTTTCTGTGCCCTAAAGAGGCATTTCCTTTGTAGGTTGAATCTGTTATATGATAAGATTTACAATAGTTTTCTGTTGAAAGAAATGAGGAGGCTTGGGATGAATCGTATACTTCGATACTTTCTATTATACGGATTGATTTTCCTTGCAATTATGGGGATTTTCAGTTCACTAAATAATCCAAATCCGAAAACTAAAGAGATTCGGTATGATCAATTTCTCACAGAACTACAAAAAGGCGAAATTGAAACGATGTCGTTTCAACCCGTCCGTGGTGTTCTGACCGTTGAAGGCACTATGAAGGGCTATGAAGAGGGAGAGAAGTTTACGACAAATGTCCTGATGGATGATTCCGTCGTCATGGATGAAATACGTGAATTACGTACAGTCGGGACAAAAAACAACCCTGAGATCCAAATACTGCAAGCACCTGAAACAAGTGCATGGGTAGCCTTCTTTACTGGATTAGTTCCTTTCATTATTATCATCATCCTATTCTTCTTCCTATTGAACCAAGCGCAAGGCGGCGGTGGCGGCCGCGTCATGAATTTTGGAAAAAGTAAAGCAAAACTCCATTCCGATGATCGCAAAAAGGTCAGATTCACAGACGTTGCGGGTGCGGATGAAGAAAAAGCCGAACTTGAAGAAGTTGTGGATTTCTTGAAAGATTCTCGTAAATTTGCTGAACTCGGAGCGCGTATTCCAAAAGGAATCCTTTTGGTCGGACCTCCTGGAACAGGTAAAACACTTTTGGCACGTGCGGTTGCCGGTGAAGCCGGTGTTCCGTTCTTCTCGATCTCCGGTTCGGATTTCGTTGAAATGTTTGTCGGGGTCGGGGCATCCCGTGTCCGCGACTTGTTTGAAAACGCAAAAAAGAATGCGCCGTGTATCATCTTCATCGATGAAATCGACGCAGTCGGACGTCAACGGGGCGCAGGTCTCGGAGGCGGGCATGACGAACGTGAACAGACGCTTAACCAGCTATTAGTTGAAATGGATGGATTCGATGGAAACGAAGGAATCATCATCGTTGCCGCGACAAACCGTCCGGATATCCTTGACCCAGCACTTCTTCGTCCAGGACGTTTCGACCGTCAAATTACTGTCGGCCGCCCGGATGTCAAAGGCCGTGAAGCGGTTCTGAAAGTGCATGCGCGCAACAAGCCGCTTGACGAATCAGTCAATATGAAGACTTTGGCGCAACGCACGCCAGGATTCTCGGGTGCTGACTTGGAGAACTTGTTGAATGAAGCTGCATTAGTCGCGGCTAGACGCGGCAAGGCGAAAATCGATATGTCGGATATCGATGAAGCGACGGACCGTGTCATTGCGGGACCAGCTAAAACGAGCAGGGTCATTTCTGAGAAAGAAAGAAATATTGTCGCATTCCATGAAGCAGGTCACGTCGTTGTTGGCCTTATGTTGGATGATGCGGAAATCGTCCATAAAGTGACGATTGTCCCTCGCGGCCAGGCCGGCGGATATGCGGTCATGTTGCCGAAAGAGGACCGTTACTTCATGACGAAGCCTGAACTTCTCGACAAAATTGCCGGACTCCTCGGAGGACGTGTAGCGGAAGAAATCGTCCTTGGGGAAGTATCTACAGGTGCCCATAACGACTTCCAACGCGCTACGGGTATTGCGCGTTCCATGGTGACTGAATATGGTATGAGCAAAAAGCTCGGACCGATGCAATTCGGCCAGGCGCAAGGTGGCAATGTATTCCTTGGAAGAGACTTCAATTCTGAACAGAATTATTCCGAATCGATCGCGTATGAAATCGACCAGGAAATGCAGCGCATCATTAAGGAACAATATGAGCGCACAACTAATATCCTGACGGAGAACCGAAACTTGCTCGATTTGATCGCAACTACACTTCTTGAAGTGGAAACGTTGGATGCGGAGCAGATCAATCACTTGAAAGATCATGGCACATTGCCTGAGCGTTCATATGAAAAAAATGGAAATGAATCACCAGCGAAAAAAGATGATGCAGAAGCTGAAAAAGACGCTGTACATCCGGATTCGACAGGCGCTCCTGCAGATCCTTCCATCGGAGATCTGCCGAAGGAGAATGGTGGGGATCAGCCACTTCCTCCGATCGATGAGCATAGAAGAGATTAACCAAATGGTCCAACTTAAAAGGTAACATTCCAGTCGACTGCTTTTTAAGGCAGTCGGCTGTTTTTATTTACATCTAATGTGTTATGATGTTTTGGAAAATGACGAATGTTAGCGAGGAAATGAAAATGATTCTAGTATTGGATACAGGAAATACGAATATCGTTCTTGGCGTTTATGATAAAGGAGAATTGAAGCACCATTGGCGCATGGAAACGTACAGGCAAAGAACAGAAGACGAATATGCCATGTCCGTGAAAGCGCTATTTACCCATGCAGGTCTAAGTTTTGAGGATATCAATGGCATCATCATTTCCTCTGTCGTTCCGCCGGTCATGTTCCCGCTTGAACAGATGTGCAGGAAGTATTTCAATTTGCGTCCGCTCGTCGTCGGTCCTGGCGTCAAAACAGGGTTGAATATTAAATACGAAAACCCACGTGAAGTGGGTGCGGACCGTATCGTCAACGCGGTTGCGGCCATACATGATTATGGTTCTCCGCTCATTATCGTTGATTTCGGAACCGCGACGACATTTTGTTATGTGAACGAAAAGGGCGAGTATATGGGAGGGTCGATTGCACCTGGCGTCGGCATTTCCATGGAAGCATTATTCGATCGGGCATCAAAATTGCCCCGTGTGGAATTGACGCGGCCGGACCATATTATCGGCAAGAACACTGTATCCGCGATGCAAGCAGGCATTGTTTATGGGTATGTGGGACTTGTTGAAGGTATCGTCGGCAGGATGAAAGCGCACAGTAAGGTGGAACCGACCGTCATTGCTACGGGTGGGCTTGCCGAATTGATTGCCAGTGAAACGAAAGTGATTGACATCGTAGACAATTTCCTTACATTAAAAGGACTTCACTTGATTTACGAAAGAAATGTTTGAAGGGAGCAGTTATGAATGACGGATTATTTAATAAAAGCATTAGCTTATGAGGGAACGATACGCGCCTATGCGGTGAATTCGACAAATGCGGTGGCGGAGGGACAGAAGAAGCATCATGTATGGCCGACAGCTACGGCTGCTTTAGGCAGGACGATGACAGCGGCGCTCATGATGGGCGCTATGATGAAAGGCGACGACAAACTGACGGTGAAAATCGAAGGGAATGGCCCCGCCGGACCGATTGTCGTCGATGCTGATGCCAATGGAGATGTAAAAGGATATATCACCCATCCGCACACCCATTTTGAATTGAACGAACAAGGGAAACTTGACGTTCGACGCGCTGTGGGCACGGAAGGGATGTTGACGGTTGTTAAAGACCTTGGTTTACGCGACTTTTTCACGGGACAAGTTCCAATTGTTTCGGGTGAAATCGCGGAAGACTTCACTCAATATTTCGTCGTATCAGAGCAGGTGCCTTCGGCGGTTGCATTAGGTGTCCTTGTTAATCCGGATAATACGGTAAAGGCTGCAGGAGGCTTCATTATCCAAGTGATGCCGGGTGCGACGGAAGAGACGATCAGCGCGCTTGAGAAAAAACTTGCAAACGTTGAACCGATTTCAAGGATGATCGACCGTGGATTGACGCCTGAAGAAGTACTTGGAGAAGTGTTAGGGAAAGACAATGTGGAGATCCTCGATCGCATGGACGTCGCATTCCGATGCAATTGCTCGAAAGAACGTTTTGGCAACGCGATTATCGGACTTGGAGAGCAGGAAATCCGTGAAATGATTGATGAGGATGGCCAGGCAGAAGCTCAATGCCATTTCTGTTTAGAGAAGTATCTATTCACAAAAGAAGAGCTTGAAGGATTTATCGATGAAATACGGTCAAGGTCATAACGTCCAGGAGACGGTCCGGCCAAGAAGGAAATTGAAAACAAAACCGCTTCTTTTCCTGATTGGCATCCTTTTCACCAGTAACGTCCTTTGGTTCATCGGATGGCTCATACCTGATAAATCGAAGCAACCCGATGAAGAGGTTGCTTCGGTCGCGGGTGAGTCGATTACGAGGGGGCAGTGGATGACTGCCATGGAAAAGGAAGTCGGGCGGGAAGTGCTTCTCGATCTCGTTAACAATAAAGTGATGGAGACGGCGGCAAAGAAATACGGGATCGAAGTGACTGACAAAGAAATTGAACTCGAACTCGCATTAATCACTTCGGTAGATGGCCGATCACACTCGGGTCTGGATATTGAGCAAACGAGGCAGAAAATCCGTTCCCACCTTATTCTGGAGAAGGTTTTGTCTAATGACGTCGTAATTGACGATAAAACGGTGAAGTCTTTTTATGATAAAAATGAATCCCTCTACAATATTTTAACTGCTTATCGGACTTCTGTTATCATTGTTCCGACCAAGGAAGAGGCGGAGCAGGCATTGGATGAGTTGGCAAAGGGGTCAAGCTTCAGTGCCATGGCAAAAGAGGTATCGACAGATCTTGCATCGGCAAGCCTCGGCGGTGACATCGGCTATATAAATGCTGAGACGGAGACGATCGATCCAGCAATCTACAAAGCGGCTTCAAAACAGAAAGAAGGCAAGACCGGGGACGCTATCAAGCTGCAGGACGGTACATACGCTATTATCCTAGTGAATGAAGTGGTGGAAGGCAGGACGTTCTCCTTTGAAGAAGTGAAAGAGCATATTAAACGCGAGCTCGCCATTGAACAGCTTCCGCAATCGGTCAATCCTGAAGCGTTCTGGAAAGAGTTTGATGCAAAATGGTTTTACGGAAAATGAAATGAAAGCTGTTTGGACCTCACAATAAGTGAGTGGTTCTGAACAGCTTTTTCAGCCTTTTTTAGATTGTTCAATTGGAAAAAGGGGAAGAGTGTAGGAGGCATAATTGATTGACACTGGTCACAATTCGGGTGTACTATTAATACTATAAAACATATCAAATAAGTAGGGATTAGGAGTGGGTAGAATGAATAGAATCGGGAACACGATTGCGGATCTTGTTGGGAAAACGCCGCTCGTCAAGTTGAACCGTATGGCGAATCCGGACAGCGCTGATATTTATTTAAAACTGGAATACTTCAATCCGGGCTCGAGTGTCAAAGACAGGATAGCGCTTGCAATGATCGAAGCTGCTGAACAATCCGGGGATCTGAAGGAAGACAGTACAATTATAGAACCGACGAGCGGAAATACGGGCATCGGTCTAGCAATGATTGCTGCAGCGAAAGGGTATAAGGCGGTCCTCGTCATGCCGGACACGATGAGCTTGGAGCGCCGGAACCTGTTGCGTGCGTATGGAGCGGACCTTGTCCTGACGCCTGGGGCGGAAGGGATGAAAGGGGCAATCGGAAAAGCGGAAGAGCTTGCCGAGAAGAATGGCTGGTTCATGCCTCAGCAATTTAATAACGAAGCGAATCCGGAAGTGCACCGTCTGACGACAGGGCCGGAAATTGCAGATGCGCTCGACCGTGTCGACGCATTCATTTCAGGCATCGGCACGGGAGGCACCATCACCGGAGTGGGCGGCGTATTGAAAGAACGCTTCCCGGACGTAAAGATCATCGCTGTGGAACCGACCGATTCACCGGTTCTTTCAGGTGGTAAACCAGGACCGCATAAAATCCAGGGAATCGGCGCGGGCTTCGTTCCGAAAGTGCTTGATACCGACATTTACGATGAGATCATCCAAGTGACGAATGACGAAGCATATGATACGGCTAGAAGAGCGGCGCGGGAAGAGGGAATCCTGGGCGGTGTCTCCTCCGGTGCAGCGATCTTTGCAGCAATCCAAGTTGCTGAAAAGCTCGGGAAAGGCAAGAACGTCGTTGCTATCCTTCCGTCGAACGGTGAAAGATACTTGAGCACACCGCTTTATCATTTTGAAGAAGAATAAAAGAGATTCGTTGAAGAGAGCTCATGAGGCTCTCTTTTTTTCATTGCTAAAGGTAGCCTAAACAATACATAACACGTTAAGATAACTATATTAAATGGAGCTGGGGGAAAATGAAATGGATAGATTGCATCCTGATTATAAGAAGACTGAAATGACGAAGGAGCAATTTTTTTATGCCTATAAAGAACTTGCGAAAACAGCGGCACAGCATATTCTGCTGGAGAGTGGGCGAGCAGGTAAGTTATGCATCGCGGGCATCAATCCCCTTGTGACGCTGACCAGCAAGCAGCCTCAATCATTGGAGCTTGAATGGCGTGACGGGAAGAAGGAAGTGCGGGAAGGTGAACCGCTTGATCTGTTATCCGAGTTCGTCGAATCAATGCAAATGGGCAATATCCCTGAACTGCCGGACTTCCAAGGAGGGGCCATCGGTTTCGTCAGCTATGATTATGCGCGTACATACGAGCCGATTCCTGATATGACTGTGGATGACCTCGATACGCCGGACATCTTCTTCTATTTGTTTGATCGCTGGGCCGTCCTTGATCTCAAAACGGAAACCGCCTATTTCATGACGCTGCCCGGACGAGGCTTGGATGCCTCAGAAGTGGAAAGGGAATGGATGGAGGCAGCGGAAGTCGGCATCGCGAAGCGTTTCATCGCGCCGGCTAGTCGTACAATTGATTATACTAGACCTGAAAATGTGGAAGTGTCGGTAACCGGACCTCAATTCGAGCAGATGGTGCGTGATGTCCAACGGTATATAGCGGAAGGGGCCGTCAATCAAGTCAACTTGACCGTCCGTCAATCAAAGAAGCTTTCGGCAGATCCGCTTTCGATGTACGAAGCGCTGCGATCTTTCAATCCATCGCCATATATGGCGATGATCGGAGCAAAGGAGTTCGCTGTCGTTTCCGGCTCTCCGGAATTATTGCTGAAGAAACGTGGAACGGACTTGAGCACGCGTCCGATCGGGGGAACGAGACCTAGAGGGGCGACGGAAATCGAGGACGAAGCGTTCGAGAAGGAATTGCTCTCAGATGAAAAGGAGAAAGGCGAGCATGTTATGCTTGTCGAACAGGAGCTTGAGGATTTTGGACAAGTCTGCATCCCGGGAACGGTGGAGACGGATGAATTCATGGTCATTGAGCGGTATTCGCACGTTATGCATCTCGTTTCAAATGTTAAAGGAACAGCAGCTCCCGAACTATCGAACGCCGCTATCATCAGAGGAGTCTTCCCTGGAGGATCGATCACCGGCTCGCCAAAGCTGCGCACGATGGAAATCATCGAGGAGTTGGAGCCGACGCGGAGAGGCTTATATACAGGGTCGATCGGTTGGATCGGCTTTAACGGAGACATGGATTTGAATATTGTCATCCGGACAGCGTATATAAAAGATAGAGTCGCGCATATCCAAGCGGGTGCAGGACTTGTTGCGGACTCCAATCCGAGGGCGGAATACGAGGAGTCGCTCAATAAGGCAAGGGCGCTCTGGCAGGCGAAGGAAATTGCGGAAGCGGTTGAATGAAAGGAGGATCACCTCCATGCTATGCTGGATGAACGGTGAATTTGAACAGGCAGAACAATTGCGGATTTCCCCATTCGATCACGGGTTTCTATATGGAGCAGGTTTTTTTGAGACGTTCCGTACATATGAAGGGCATGTGTTTTTATTCAAAGAGCATATGGAACGCCTTCGGAAAGCATTGCGTGAATATCGGATTGCAATGCCTTATTCGGACGAGGAGATTTTGGAGGCGATCCGAGGGCTGCACGTCCGTTCGGGCGAACAAGACGGGTATTTCCGTCTGAATGTGTCCGCGGGTGTGCACGATATCGGTTTGGCCCCTTCCGAATACAAGTCGCCGAACGTCATCCTGTTCAGGAAAGACCTTGTGGTGGTGCCGCGGGGAACGGAAAAGAAGGCTGTATGGCTTGAAACGGAAAGAAATCTCCCTGAAAGCAGGGTCCGCCATAAGTCACATAACTTCCTGAACAATGTGCGCGGACGATTAGAACTCCCTTCATTGAAGGAGTTGGAAGGGATCTTCCTCACGGCACATGGCCATGTGGCTGAAGGTGTGACATCTAATGTGTTTTGGGTGAAGGGCGGAGCATTATATACGCCGTCAACAGAGACAGGGATTCTGCCCGGTCTCACGCGCGGATTTTTATTGAAGCTCGGGGCGGAAGTTGGCATGGATATACATATCGGGCTATTTGCGCAAAATGACGTGGAGCAGGCGGATGAAGTGTTCGTTTCGAACTCAATTCAAGAGCTCGTTCCACTTTCTGCTGTAGGCGAGCAGTCGATGCCTGGGGCTACAGGAGCTTATTATCAAAAACTACATCGATTATACGCGCGGGCGATCGAGCGAATGAAGGAAGGGTAAACGATGGAATTATCAAAAGCGAAAGACATATACCGTTTAGGAAATACCGAATTTGATTTCAAAAAGGAGACGGCTGTCATGGGCATCTTGAATGTCACGCCGGATTCTTTCTCGGATGGAGGCAAATACGGGCAAATCGATGCGGCTTTGAAGCGAGCGGAAGAAATGCTTCGGGATGGAGCGAAAATCATTGATATCGGAGGCGAATCGACCCGACCAGGCCATGCACCGGTCTCGCTCGAATTGGAACTGGAGAGGACGGTTCCGGTAATCGAGGCGTTGGTCCGGGAATTGGACTGTGTCATTTCAATTGATACGTATAAGGCAGATGTAGCGGAAGCCGCTTTGAAAGCGGGCGCTAAAATCGTAAATGATGTATGGGGCGCGAAACGCGAGCCGAGGATTGCAAAAGTGGCTGCGGCTCACGGAGCGCCGATCATCCTCATGCATAATCGGGAAAAAGCGGATTACGAAGGTTCGTTCATGGATGAAATGATTGCGGACTTGGAGGAAAGTACTGCAATCGCGCGCAAGGCGGGAGTGCCGGAAAGCAATATTTGGCTCGATCCGGGCATCGGATTTGCGAAGGATACTAGGCAGAACGTATTGGCAATGCAAGGGCTTCGCCGTATTTCGAGTATGGGGTATCCGCTCTTGCTTGCGACATCACGTAAACGAATGATCGGCAATATACTCGATCTGCCGGTCGACGAACGGATGGAAGGGACGGGCGCGACGGTTTGCTATGGCATCGAGCATGGATGTCATTTGGTTAGAGTGCATGACGTGAAGGAAATGTCCCGCATGGTAAGGATGATGGATGTGTTAGCGGGTAAGGCGGAAGTGCGAGTCGACTAATCGGGAATTGGAGGGTGCAAAGGTGGATTATATTCATTTGAATGAACTGGAGTTTTACGGTTATCACGGCGCATTGAAGGAAGAGACGGTGCTAGGGCAGCGTTTCCGGGCAAATGTATCGCTGGCGGTCGATTTGGCTGAAGCGGGTACAACGGATGACTTGATGAAGACGGTCAATTACGCAGAGGTATTTGAAGTGTGCCGCTCTGTCATCGAAGGGGAGCCGAAGAAGCTGATCGAATCGGTCGCTGAAGAGATTTCCCGACTCATTCTAGCGAGGTTCGCCGCGCAAGTCCGTGGCGTCCGGATCGTCTTGATAAAACCTGATCCGCCGATCCGCGGACATTATGCATCAGTATCCGTGGAAATTACGAGAGGGCAATTTTCATGAATACTGCATACCTCTCGATAGGATCCAATATTGGTGATAGGCTGCATCATCTGAAGGAGGCTGTCCGTGCACTTCATTCCCACGAAGAGATTGAAGTGATGAAAGTGTCTTCCATTTATGAGACGGTGCCTGTCGGTTTTACGGAGCAGGCGGACTTCCTGAACATGGCCGTTTCTGTTGCGACTTCATTGGATCCATTTCAATTATTGGCGGCATGTCAACAGATTGAGAGCGGCCTCGGCCGTGTGCGTGAAATCAGATGGGGCCCCCGGACTGTGGACCTTGACATTTTGCTGTACAATAACGACAATATTGAGGCGGAGAATCTAATTGTGCCGCATCCGAGAATGGGTGAACGGGCATTTGTTCTCGTTCCTTTATTGGAAATTGCACCTTCAATCGGACATCCTGTGACGGAAACCCCGTTTGCAGTGGAAGCTCTTGAAGATGATGGCGTTTTGCTTTGGAAGAAAGTTAAGGGCATCGGGCAGTTGCTATGATTCGGAAGATGTCCGGCTCTTTCCATAGATAGTAGGAAAGCCAATTGGAGAAAGGAGAAGGAGGAGTGAGTGATATAATAGAGCGACCGTTTAAAATCGGAGATATTACGATGGATAACCGGGTCGTGCTCGCCCCTATGGCAGGCATTTGCAACTCGGCATTCCGATTGACTGTGAAGGAATTCGGAGCGGGCCTTGTCTATGCTGAAATGATCAGCGATAAGGGGATTGTCTCTAAGAATAGCAAAACGATGAACATGCTTTATATAGATGAACGTGAAAATCCGCTCTCCCTGCAAATCTTCGGTGGGGAGAAGGAAACTCTTGTTGAAGCGGCGCGATATGTCGACAAGCATACGAATGCAGATATAATTGATATCAATATGGGCTGCCCTGTTAATAAAATCATCAAATGTGAAGCTGGAGCGAAATGGCTTCTTGATCCGGACAAGATCTATGAAATGGTATCTGCGGTCGTCGATGAAGTCGACAAGCCTGTCAGCGTCAAAATGAGGATCGGTTGGGATGATGCACATATCCTTGGCGTCGAAAACGCTCAAGCAGTCGAACGTGCAGGCGGCGCTGCGGTTGCCGTCCATGGACGTACCCGGTTGCAGATGTATGAAGGAAAAGCCAACTGGGACATCATCCGGCAGATGAAAGAGGCGGTCTCCATCCCGGTCATCGGCAACGGAGACATTGAAACTCCGCAAGACGCCAAGAGGATGCTGGAGGAAACAGGCGTAGACGGTGTTATGATCGGACGGGCGGCTCTCGGAAACCCTTGGATGATTTACCGGACAGTTCGTTATCTTGAAACGGGCGAACTGATGGATGAACCGAATGCCCGGGAGAAGATTGATGTATGCCTACTGCATTTCGAGCGGCTGATGGCGCTGAAGGGTGAACATGTTGCGGTAAGGGAAATGCGAAAACACGCTGCTTGGTATATGAAGGGCATTCGTGGCAATGCTAAGATTCGAAATGACATCAACGCTATGGAAACTGCCGGCGGATTGACCAGCCTGCTAAATCAGTTCGCGGAAGAGATGACGGAAAGAGAGCAGTCTGCAGTCGGTATCGGATAATGCAGCAGCGATGCGGGCCGCCAATCTAGTGGCGGCTTTTTTTACATAAAGAGTTTGTGTACAATAGGAGCATGCCATCCGGCGTGAGGGATAACTTATGAAGGAGTGAAGGAAATGTCCCATTTGGATGAATTGAACGATCAGCTACTGGTGAGACGCCAGAAGATGGATGAATTGCGCGAGGGCGGTTTAGATCCGTTCGGCGCAAGATACGAGCGAACACACCTATCCAACGAAATCCGCGAAGCCTACGAGGGTCTTTCAAAAGAGGAATTGGATGAAACAGTGCATGAAGTGCAAATTGCTGGGCGCATCATGACGAAGCGCGGTAAAGGAAAGGCCGGGTTTGCCCATATCCAGGACCTAGGCGGCCAGATTCAGATCTACGTCCGTCAAGATGCAATCGGCGAAGAAGCTTATGACGTATTCAGCCACGCGGATCTAGGGGATATTGTCGGAATCAAAGGTAACGTCTTCAAAACGAAAGTCGGCGAACTTTCCATTAAAGCGACGGAATTCACGTTTCTGACGAAAGCTCTCCGTCCTTTGCCGGATAAATTCCACGGATTGAAGGACATCGAGCAACGGTATCGTCAACGATATCTTGACTTGATCATGTCAGAGGATAGCAGAGAGACATTCATCATGAGAAGCCGCATCATTCAATCGATGCGCCGCTATCTGGATGCACAAGGCTTTCTTGAAGTTGAGACACCGATGCTGCATTCGATTGCCGGAGGAGCAACTGCCCGTCCATTCATTACACACCATAACGCCTTAGACATGACACTGTACATGCGCATAGCGATCGAGCTTCATTTGAAACGTCTTATTGTCGGCGGTCTCGAAAAGGTGTATGAAATCGGACGCGTTTTCCGTAATGAAGGGATTTCCACAAGGCATAACCCTGAATTCACGATGATTGAATTATATGAAGCATACGCGGATTATAGAGACATTATGGAACTGACGGAAAACATGGTCGCTACCATTGCACAAGATGTCCTCGGTACGACGCAAGTGAAATACGGAGAAGATATCATCGACCTAGCGCCAGGCTGGAAGCGTCTGCATATGGTGGATGCGATTAAAGAATACACAGGCGTAGACTTCTGGAAACAGATGACGAAGGAAGAAGCGCATGCCCTTGCAAAGGAACATGGCGTGGAAGTGGCAGGCATGATGGATGTAGGACATGTATTGAATGAATTCTTCGAGCAGAAAGTTGAAGAGCAACTTGTTCAACCGACATTCATATACGGACATCCGGTAGAAATTTCGCCACTTGCGAAGAAGAATCCGGAAGACGAACGTTTCACCGACCGCTTTGAATTATTCATCGTGCGGCGTGAACACGCAAATGCATTTACTGAGTTGAACGATCCGATTGATCAGCGCGCCCGTTTTGAAGCGCAAATGGTTGAAAAGGAGCAAGGCAATGATGAAGCGCACGAAATGGATGAAGACTTCATAGAAGCACTTGAATATGGACTTCCTCCAACAGGCGGTCTTGGAATAGGCATTGACCGTCTCGTCATGCTGTTGACCAACGCCCAATCAATTCGTGATATTCTCCTCTTCCCACAAATGAGACATAAAGAGTGACTAGATAGAGAAGCGCCGCGCAATCATGGTAAAAACATTGATTGCGCGGCATTTCTTTTCTCTTTGAATTAAAAAGGAAACTTTTTCGAAATAAGTATTGCAATCAAAAACACAGGGTGGTATAGTAATAAACGTTGCGTTTCCGCTAAGTGAATAACTGCTTTGAAAACAGCTTAAAACTTTTTCGAAAAAGTTGTTGACATCGGAATTGCAAACATGGTATTATATAAGAGTTGCTTCTGACGGAGTGACGCACAATGAACCTTGAAAACTGAACAGCAAAACGTCAACAAATAAAGTTCTGGAGCCGACCTCGTCGGTGAAAAGAACAAACGAATCTTCGGATTCAAATTGACATCTTAATTGATGCCAGCAAGAAACT
>NZ_JAMBOK010000005.1 GCF_023715585.1 Sporosarcina luteola | reverse complement strand
GCGACACGTGCAGCTGACGGATACTAATCGATCGAGGACTTAACCTTAAGTTATTTAAGTACGGTTGAACTTGAAGTTCAGCAACAATGTTGGTTTTATCCGGTTTTGAACGAACAAGCATCGTTCATACATAGTCTGGTGACGACGGCGAAGAGGTCACACCCGTTCCCATACCGAACACGGAAGTTAAGCTCTTCAGCGCCGATGGTAGTAGGGGGATTCCCCCTGTGAGAGTAGGACGTCGCCGGGCAAAGGCCATTTCCAATTGGGGATGGTTTTTTTGTGTTTGAAAATATAACTGAAGTTTATTATGAGTCATATTAAGTTACATTCGGTCCCATACCGAACACGGAAGTTAAGCTCTTCAGCGTTGATGGTAGAAAACGGCACAGCCGCTTTGCGTAATTTACACCAACGGTGCAAATTACGCAGGGACCAGGCTCCCCCTGTGAGAGTAGGACGTCGCCGGGCAAAGGCCATCTCCTTATGGAGGTGTTTTTTTGTGTTTATAAACCTTTGTAAATAGTAAACCTTTAAGTTGTCAAAGGCATTTGGCGCGATTCAGGATTAGTTCAGAAATGATTATTGTCCCGCGTTAGCCACTCCGCGCCCAAAGCGAGCCCTCACGCGCCTAAAGAGTGCAATTCCGCGCCCAAAGCGAGCCCCCACGTGCCCAAAGAGTACCGTTCCGCGCCCAAAGCGAGCCCCTCCGCGCCTAAAGAGTGCAATTCCGCGCCCAAAGCGAGCCCCCACGCGCCCAAAGAGTACCGTTCCGCGCCCAAAGCGAGCCCCCACGCGCTCAAAGAGTACCGTTCCGCGCCCAAAGCGAGCCCCTCCGCGCCTAAAGAGTGCCGTTCCGCGCCCAAAGCGAGCCCCTACGTGCCCAAAGAGTACCGTTCCGCGCCCAAAGCGAGCCCCTCCGCGCCTAAAGAGTGCAATTCCGCGCCCAAAGCGAGCCGCCGCGCGCCTAAAGAATGCCGTTCCGCGCCCAACTCAAGCCTACATGCACACATCACCCCAGCAAAAAAACGCATAAATCCTCTAAATTACCTACTATCCGATAGCCGCAATTCCTTGTAATCCATTGCTCCTCACGATACGATGGAGGTCAACCGAGTCTTGGGAGGTCTGCTGAAGAATGAAAATGGTATTGATCATATTTGTCATTAACATCGTGTATGTATCTTTCTTTACAATCCGTATGATCCTAACATTAAAGGGCTATCGATATTCTGCTGCCTTCGTGAGCATGATCGAGA
Source organism: Sporosarcina luteola (assembly GCF_023715585.1). Lineage (GTDB taxonomy): Bacteria > Bacillota > Bacilli > Bacillales_A > Planococcaceae > Sporosarcina > Sporosarcina luteola_D. Next base: position 148,009 of record NZ_JAMBOK010000005.1, on the reverse strand, counting down.
TTGTCATCTATATTGTGGGTCTTGGATTGGTATTGGATAATTTAAATGAAATACAGAATATAATTGCGTATGCGCTAGGGTACGGCAGTGGCGTCATAGTCGGGACGAAGATCGAGGAGAAGATGGCGCTCGGGTATATAACGGTGAATGTCATTACAGCGGGTATCGATTATGAGATGCCGAGGTTGTTGCGGGAGCAAGGATATGGGGTGACGGATTGGTCTGCGCACGGATTGGAAGGAAGTCGTTCGGCGATGCAGATTTTGACGCCCCGGAAAGATGAGTTGAAGTTGTATGAGACGATTAAACAGATTGATCCGAAAGCGTTCATAATTGCATATGAAGCAAGGACGATTCACGGCGGATTTTGGGTGAAGTCTGTGAGGAGAGGGAATTTATTTAAATGAGTACGAAGAAGAAAACGGTATGGTTTGAAGTCGGAGAAGAAGAGACGATCAACGATTGTTTGCAGCGATTGGCTGCGGAAGGCTATCGCGTGGCGGGTAGGATGGAGGAGCCTGTTTTTATGGAGAAGGATGGCGAGTATGTCCCGATCCGGCAAGTCATTAAGTTTAAAGGAATTTTAGATGAGTAAAATGTCTATTATACGAACGATGGTCATGCTTGAATGTCCATTGTTCGTATTTTTTATTGACGTATTCGAATTCAGTTGGTACACTGAGTGTGTTAGATAACCCACATATATGCTGAAGGATTGGCTTCAGCGTTTCTACCAGGACGCCGTAAATGTCCGGACTATGTGGAAAGCGATTTCTAGGATTCTGCGAAGGGTGTGCCATATCTTATGGATACGTTCATCTTGAGCATTGTGAATATCCTTGAATGAACTGCTTTCCATGCATATGGAAGGCAGCTTATTCAAGGATTTTTTTATGGAAAAGTAACGAAGTGAAATTCTTCATCAGTCTACTAAAGGAGCGGATTGTCTATGGGACCGAAAGTCGGCGTGATCATGGGGAGTAAAAGTGATTGGGAAACGATGAAGCATGCTTGTGACATATTGGACGAGTTGGGCGTTGATTATGAAAAGAAGGTCGTCTCAGCGCATCGGACTCCGGACTTCATGTTTGAATATGCAGAGCAGGCGCAGGACCGGGGAATTGAAGTGATTGTTGCCGGTGCAGGCGGTGCCGCACATCTTCCCGGAATGGTGGCAGCCAAGACATTATTGCCCGTCATTGGTGTTCCTGTCCAATCAAAGGCGTTGAATGGCATGGATTCATTACTTTCCATCGTTCAGATGCCTGGAGGCGTTCCGGTGGCTACCGTGTCGATCGGTAAAGCAGGTGCTACGAATGCCGGATTGCTTGCTGCCCAGTTTTTAGCCGTCCACGATCCGAAGCTGCGCAACCGTCTCGAAGAACGTCGTGCACAAATGCGGGATGCGTCATTGGAAAGCAGTGGTGAGTTGCAATGAAGACGATTTTACCTGGACAGACAATTGGAATCATCGGCGGCGGACAGCTTGGCCGCATGATGGGCCTTGCCGCAAAGGAAGCCGGATTCAAGATTGCTGTGCTCGATCCAAATATGGATTCACCATGCGGCCAGATTGCAGATATACGCATCGTCGCTCCGTATGACGATGAAGCGGCGCTTGAGGAGCTTGGTGAAGTGAGTGATGTCATCACATACGAATTTGAGAATATCGATTACGAAGGTCTCGAGCGACTCAGCCAAATCGCCTATGTCCCTCAAGGAGCTGAACTTGTGAGGATTACGCAAAACCGGATAGCGGAGAAAGCGGAAATACAAGCATCCGGTGCGCCGGTCGCCAATTATGTCGTCGCCGAATCCTTCTCTGAGTTAATAGCAAAAATCGATCAGGTAGGATTTCCATGCATCGTGAAAACTGCGTACGGCGGTTATGACGGGAAAGGGCAAGTGAAGCTTGAGTCAGCTAACGATCTAGAGCTAGCCGAACCACTCTTCACCCATTCAGCGTGCATTGCGGAAGCGTTCGTCCCTTTCAAGACGGAAATCTCCGTTATCATTCAACGGAATCCGGAAGGGGAATCATATTGCCTGCCAATCTCTGAAAATATTCATAAGCATCATATTTTGCATGAATCGATCGTTCCGGCCAGGGTTGCCGAGGCAGTCATCGCCAAGGCAGAGGAAGCAGCGAAAAAAATCGCAGATCACTTGGAACTTGTCGGAACGCTGGCAGTTGAAATGTTTGTGCTTGAGAACGATGAGATTGTCATCAATGAGCTCGCACCGCGTCCGCATAATTCTGGCCATTACTCGATTGAGGCATGTAATGTATCCCAGTTCCATCAGCATATCCGAGCTGTGTGCGGCTGGCCATTGCGTAAGCCGAGGCTATGGGCGTCTTCCGTCATGGTGAATGTGCTCGGGGAGCATGTCGTGCCTTTGAAGAAAGTGGTCATGAATCATCCTGATTGGTCGATCCATCTATACGGGAAGGCCGAAGCGAAAGAAAAACGGAAGATGGGCCATGTGACGATCATGACCGAAGATATAGAGAAGACATTGGTAGAAATCGATTCAACAGGCATCTGGTCTTAACTTACTTGTAAGTTAAGGCCTCCGGCGGATGTCACAGATTTTGTAGGGAGTTAATTGCGCTGCTAGTGCCTTAATTTCTGCAAAAAACGCAGAAATACGGCAAATCGAACCCTTCGCTGTTCGATTCGCAATTCAAAATCTGGACGCAATTACGCCAAGGCGTAATTGATTATTACACCAATTCGATGACAAACTAACATCCATTCGGGAGGAAATTGACATGACAAAAGTGAACGTTTACGTAACATTACGCGAGAGTGTTGTTGATCCACAAGGAATTGCAACTCAGGAAGCACTTCAAACTTTAGGGTTCAATGAAGTCGAAAGCGTCCGCATCGGCAGACTGATCCAGCTTGAGCTATCAGGAACGGACAGTGAAGTCGAAGCGCGTGTGACAGAAATGTGCGATAAGCTGCTTGTCAATAAAGTGATCGAGGACTACAGCTTTGAAATCGGGGAGGTCGCGGGCAAATGAGGTTCGCAGTTCTAAGTTTCCCAGGTTCCAGTTGTGATGTGGACATGTATCACGCCCTCTTGGATATCGTCGGCGTCGGCGCAGAGATCGTCAGCCATCTAGACGCAGACCTAAACAATTTCGATGCTGTCGTTATTCCGACGGGAGCTTCCTACGGGGATTATTTACGACCGGGCGCACTTGCTCAAAGCTCGAAATCGATTGACGGCCTCAAGGCATTCGCGGATTCCGGCAAGCCGATTCTTGGCGTAGGAAACGGGTTCCAGATTCTAGTAGAGGCAGGAATCCTTCCAGGTGCTTTCTTGCGGAATAAAGGACTGAAGTTCAGAAGCGGAAACGCAAAACTGGCTGTTCAAAATTCCACATCTACATTCACAAGCATTTACGAAGAAGGGCAGCAAATTACGCTTCCTTTCGCCCATGAGTACGGCAACTATTACGTCGATGCAGACACTGCCTCCCAATTGCAAGAACAGAATCGTATCGTTTTCACATACGAAGATGGCAATCTTGACGGAAGTGTGGAGAAAATCGCAGGCGTCTTGAATGAACAAGGGAATGTCCTCGGCATGATGCCGCTGCCTGAACGTGCGGTCGAGGAAATCATCGGCGGGACGGACGGTTTGCCTTTATTCCGATCAATTCTGAAGAACTGGAGTGAGAAGAATGTCAACCATGCATGAACCTACAGCTCAGCAAATCAAAGATGAAAAACTGTATCGCCAAATGGGAATGACCGATGAGGAGTTCGATCGTGCAGTCGAGATGATCGGACGTCTTCCGAATTATACGGAAACTGGATTGTTCTCGGCGATGTGGTCGGAGCATTGTTCTTATAAAAGCTCGAAGCCCGTATTGCGCAAATTCCCGACAGAAGGCGCACGCGTCTTGCAAGGTCCTGGGGAAGGTGCGGGGATCGTTGACATCGGGGATAACCAGGCTGCGGTCTTTAAAATGGAATCGCATAACTCCCCATCTGCTATCGAGCCATTCATCGGTGCAGCAACAGGTGCGGGCGGTATCATCCGTGACGTCTTCTCGATGGGGGCGCGTCCAGTAGCGCTTGTGAACTCCATGCGTTTCGGTGATTTGACGGATGAGCGAGATCGTTATTTATTCGAACAGGCGGTTGCGGGGATTGCGAGCTACGGGAATACGATCGGCATTCCGACGGTTGCAGGCGAAGTCCAGTTCGATAATTGCTATTCGAAGCGTCCACTAGTCAATGCGATGGCTGTCGGCTTGTTGAATCATGAAGATATCCAGAAAGGCCTTGCATCGGGTGTCGGCAATACGGTGTTGTACGTCGGCGCGAAGACGGGCCGTGATGGAATCCACGGAGCGACGATGTCATCTTCTGAAGTTGCGGTCGATAAAGAGGCAGAGCTGCCGGTCATGCAGGCGGGTGACCCGTATCTTGAGAAGCTGCTTATGGAAGCTTGCCTAGAGTGGGTTAAATCTGATGCATTGATCGGAATCCAGGACATGGGTGCAGCAGGACTCACTTCCTCGTCAGCGGAAATGGCTTCGAAAGCGGGCTATGGTGTGGAGTTGAACTTGGATCTCGTTCCGCAGCGCGAAGAAGGCATGACTGCGTATGAAATGATGCTTTCCGAGTCGCAGGAGCGGATGCTCGTCGTCGTGAAGCAAGGACGTGAGCAGGAGATCATCGACTTGTGCAAGAAATACGGACTTGAAGCGGTGGCAATCGGGGAAGTAACAGATGACAAAATGCTTCGCCTTACACATAAAGGTGAGGTCGTTGCTGAGATTTTAGCGGACATTCTTGCGGAAGACGCACCTGTTTATTATAAAAAGTCGGAAGAGCCAGCCTACTTCAGGGAGTTCCAGGCGATGGAAAATGAAGAGCCGGCTGTCGAAGATTTGAAAGAGACATTGTCAACGTTATTGCAACGTCCGACAATCGCGTCGAAAGAGTGGGTGTACAGCCAATTCGATTCGCAAGCAAGAACGAATACGGTCGTAGCGCCAGGTTCTTCAGCAGGTGTGATCCGTGTCCGCGGAACGAATAAAGGACTTGCAATGACTGCGGATTGCAACTCCCGCTATATTTACCTCGATCCTGAAACGGGCGGGAAGATTGCAGTTGCAGAAGCAGCTCGTAATCTAGTATGTTCAGGTGCGGAACCGATCGCGGCTACGGATTGCTTGAACTTCGGAAGTCCGGACAAGCCGGAAGTATTCTGGCAGATTGAGAAGTCGGCTGATGGCATTGCAGCAGCGTGCCGTACGTTAAATGCCCCGATCATCGGCGGAAACGTGTCGATGTCAAATGAAGTGAACGGAGTTCCAGTCTACCCGACACCGACGATGGGATTGGTTGGTCTCGTGCATGATCTGTCGCAAGTGACGACGACTTCCTTTAAACAGGCAGGCGACGCAATTTACTTGATTGGTGAAGCGGAAGCGGAATTTGGCGGAAGTGAACTTCAGCAAATGATTCATGGCAGGATTTTCGGGAAAGCGCCTGCTATTGATTTGGAAATAGAAGCAACTCGCCAACAAGCGCTTTTGAAAGCGATCCAAAGCAGACTCGTCCAGTCGGCTACTGATTTGTCGGAAGGCGGTTTCGCTATTGCACTTTGCGAGAAGGCATTTGACGCGGAAGGTCTCGGCGCGGAAGTGACTTTGACGGGTTCTGCGGTGACGGCGTTATTCAGTGAGACGCAATCCCGCTTCCTTGTAACGGTAAAAGAAGAACTTATGACTGCTTTTGAAGCGATTGTAACGGATGCAGTGAAAATCGGTACAGTGACCGATCAAGATAGAATCGTCATTACTGGCGATAACGATGCGGTTTTGATTGATGGGACGGTGGAAGAATTCCGTTCCGCTTGGAAAGGGGCAATTCCATGCTTGCTGAACTCAGAGGCCTGAACGAAGAATGCGGCGTGTTCGGCATTTGGGGCCATGAAGATGCGGCGCAACTGAGCTATTACGGCTTGCATGCGCTGCAGCACCGCGGGCAGGAAGGTGCAGGCATTGTAACGAAAAATGGCAAAGGGTTTCATGTCGTTAAAGGGGAAGGCCTTGTGAATGATGTGTTCTCCGGTGACGCACTGAAAAGCTTGACGGGACGGTCGGCAATCGGCCAAGTCCGTTACACGACGGAGGAGGGGCGGGGCGCGGAAAACGTGCAGCCGCTCGTCTTCCGTTCCATGACAGGCAGTTTGGCGATTGCGCATAACGGCAATTTGATTAACGCCAAGGATTTGAAAGAGAGTCTTGAAAAGCAAGGAAGCATCTTTCAAACGACTTCCGATACGGAAGTGCTAGCCCATTTGATTAAACGGAGCGGCAGCGGTTCTTTGACGCAGCGGGACCGGGTGAAAAAGGCGCTGTCGATGTTAAAAGGCGCGTTTGCATTCGTTATTTTAACAGAGGATGGGTTGCTCGTCGCACAGGATCCGAACGGATTGCGGCCATTGTCTCTAGGGAAACTCGGAGATGCATGGGTCGTTGCATCTGAAACATGCGCGTTTGACTTGATCGGCGCGGAAACAATCCGTTCGGTTGAACCGGGCGAGTTGATCGTCATCAACGATAAAGGGTTGCATTCCTACCAGTTCGCGGAAGCTGCGGACCGGGCGATCTGCTCGATGGAATATGTCTATTTTTCAAGACCGGATTCGGACATCGACGGCATTAATATCCATATGGCGAGGAAACGGTGCGGCAAGCAGCTTGCAAGGGAAGTCAACATCGAGGCGGATGTCGTGACGGGTGTTCCGGATTCAAGCATTTCTGCAGCGATCGGATTTTCCGAGGCAAGCGGCATTCCGTACGAACTCGGACTGATTAAGAACAGGTATGTCGGCAGGACGTTCATCCAACCGACGCAGGCGATGCGCGAAAGAGGCGTGAAGATGAAGCTTTCTCCGGTTCATCAAGTCGTCGAAGGGAAGCGGGTTGTAATGGTGGATGACTCAATTGTCCGCGGGACGACTTCGAGACGGATCGTCAAAATGCTGAGGGATGCTGGCGCGAAAGAGGTGCACGTTGTCATTGCAGCACCCCCGCTCGTCAGCCCTTGCTTCTATGGAGTTGACATCAGTACGGATTCCGAATTGATTGCAACAGGGCGTTCTGTGGATGAAGTGCGGGAATTGATTGGCGCGGATTCACTGACATTCCTATCGGCGGAAGGAATGCTGAATGCGATCGGCAGACCGTCTGAAATGAAAAACTGCGGACAATGTCTTGCGTGCTTTACGGGTGAATACCCGACGGAAATCTATGCGGATACAGTATTGCCGCACGAAAAAGAAATCGGGCGATAAGGAGGAACTTCCATGTCAAAGGCGTATGAAAAAGCGGGAGTGAATATCGAGGCGGGGTATGAATCGGTTGAACGGATGAAGTCGCATGTGGCGCGTACGGCGCGCAAAGGCGTTGCAGGTGCATTCGGCGGTTTCGGAGGGATGTTCGATCTTTCGGAGCTTACTTACAAAGAGCCTGTGCTCATTTCCGGCACGGACGGCGTCGGCACGAAATTGAAATTGGCGTTCATGGCGGATAAGCACGATACGATCGGCATCGACTGTGTGGCGATGTGTGTCAATGATATCGTTGCCCAAGGTGCGGAGCCACTTTATTTCTTGGACTATATTGCACTTGGGAAAGCGGTTCCTGAAAAGGTCGAGGCGATCGTAAAGGGAATCGCGGACGGCTGCGTGCAGTCGGGTGCGGCGTTGATCGGCGGTGAGACGGCTGAAATGCCGGGGCTTTATGATGTCGAGGAATATGATTTGGCGGGATTTGCGGTCGGAGCATGCGAAAAGAGCAAAGTCGTTACAGGGGAAAAAGTTGCTGAAGGGGATGTGCTTGTCGGCATCGCTTCAAGCGGTATCCACTCGAACGGATTCTCGCTCGTCCGCCAAATCGTCCTGGAAGAGCAAGGGTATAAGCTGGACGAGTATATCGCTGGGTTCGAGGAGCTTGGCAAGGTTGGAGCTGCTTTGCTTGAACCGACGAAAATCTATGCGAAGCCTGTCATGCAAATCCATGAGGAGCTTGACGTCCATTCAATGGGGCATATTACGGGCGGCGGCTTTTATGAAAACCTCCCGAGGATGTTCAGGGAAGGATTCGGCGTTGAAGTCGATCTCGGGTCGTGGCCTGTATTGCCAGTCTTTAAAATGCTGAAGGAGAAAGGCAATCTCCTCGATAAAGATCTGTACAGTGTCTTCAATATGGGAATCGGATTTGTCATCGCACTTCCTGCTGACCAAGCGAAACGCGCAATTCAAATCGCTGCAGAGCACGGTGAAGACGCTTTTGAAATCGGTCGTGTCATAAGTGGAACGGGAGTCGTTTTCAACGGTAGCCATGATGGGAGTTTGGCAGAATGAAGGAAAAAGCAAGAATCGCGGTGTTCGCTTCCGGCAGCGGCAGCAACTATGAGGCGCTTGAAAACGCATGCCGCGAAGGTGAATTGGACGCGGAAATCGTCCTCGTTATGACAGACAAACCCGCATCGTTCGTTGTGGAGCGGGCAAGGAAGACGGATATCCGAGTTGTCGCATTGGAGCCGAAAGCCTTCCCGTCGAAGCAAGCGTATGAGGAAGCATTGCTCGGGATTTTGCATGAAGAAGATGTCGAATGGATTGTGCTTGCGGGATATATGCGGCTCATCGGACCGACGTTGTTGGCCGCTTATCCTTCACGCATCGTCAATATCCACCCGTCGCTGCTCCCTTCATTCCCGGGAAAAGACGCAATTGGGCAGGCGATCGCCCACGGTGTGAAACTGACTGGAGTTACTGTCCATCTTGTCGATGAAGGGATGGATACGGGTCCGATCCTTGCGCAAGTGGCGGTTCCTGTCGTGGAAGGGGATGCGGTGAAGACTGCTGAGGCGATCCATATGGTGGAGCATGTACTTTATAAAGAAACATTGCAGAAGTTGATTTTAACAAACGGAGGGGTTCATTCGTGAAAAAACGGGCATTGCTCAGCGTCTCAGACAAAAACGGAGTCTTGGGATTCGCTAAAGCACTAGAAGCGCTTGACTATGAAATTCTGTCAACCGGCGGAACAATGAAACATCTGAAGGAGAACGGCGTCGCGGTGACGGCGGTCGACGAAGTGACGAGCTTCCCTGAAATTATGGAAGGCCGTGTCAAAACACTCAACCCGATGATCCACGGCGGACTTCTAGCAAAGCAGGACGACGAAGCGCACCAAGCGCAAATGAGCGAGCACGGCATTCAGCCGATCCATATTGTCTGCGTGAACCTTTATCCATTCAAAGAAACAATTTCGAAGCCTGACGTTTCCGTCGAAGACGCTATTGAGAACATTGATATCGGCGGACCGGCAATGCTACGCGCATCCGCGAAAAACCACGCCTACGTCACGGTAATCGTCGATTCGGCGGACTACGGCCAAGTGCTTGAAGAGCTGCAAACGGAAGGGCAGACAACACTGGATACGCGCCGTCGTCTCGCAGCGAAAGTGTTCCGCCATACAGCAGCGTATGATGCGCTCATTTCAGGTTACTTGACAGACCTTTCAGGCGAACAATTCCCTGAGCAAGTGACATTTACATACGAGTTGAAACAGCCGCTCCGCTACGGCGAAAACCCACATCAGAAGGCGGCGTTCTACAGCCGTCCGCTCGGTTCGGACTTCTCCATCGCAAATGCGGAGCAATTGCACGGCAAAGAGCTTTCCTATAACAATATCCAAGACGCGAACGCAGCCATCCAGATCGTCAAGGAATTCAACCAACCGGCAGCGGTGGCAGTGAAACATATGAATCCTTGCGGAGTAGGTGTGGGCGAAACAATCACCGAAGCGTTCAATAAAGCATACGAAGCCGACCCGGTCTCCATCTTCGGAGGCATCATCGCCTTGAACCGTGAAGTGGATGTGAAAACAGCAGAACAGCTTTCAGGCATCTTCCTTGAGATCATCATCGCACCGTCCTTCACGGATGAAGCAAAAGAAGTTTTGACAAAGAAGAAGAACATCCGCTTATTGACGATTCCGTTTGAACAGCATACAAAAGATGCTTGGAATACAGTTTCAGTTGAAGGCGGCCTTCTCATGCAACAGCCGGATACTTATGGATTCGATGATGCGGACATCCGCGTCGCAACGGGCCGTGAGCCGACAGAAGCGGAATGGGAAGCGCTGAAACTCGGTTGGGCGGTCGTCAAGCATGTGAAGTCGAATGCGATTGTCGTGTCGGATTCGCAAAGGACGCTTGGCGTCGGAGCGGGGCAGATGAACCGTGTAGGAGCTGCAGGAATTGCATTGACGCAAGCAGGTGAACGTGCGAAAGGTGCAGCGCTAGCTTCAGATGCATTCTTCCCGATGGACGATACCGTGGAAGCTGCAGCAAAAGCAGGCATTACGGCGATTATCCAGCCTGGGGGATCCGTGAAAGATGAGGATTCCATCAAGAAGGCGAATGAATATGGCATAGCGATGGTGTTCACTGGCGTACGTCATTTCAAACATTGATTGAAGGAGAAGATACAGATGAAAGTACTCGTCATCGGCAGTGGCGGTCGGGAACACGCAATTGCAAAGCAGTTCAACGACTCGCCGTCCGTTTCAAAAGTGTATGTCGCACCGGGTAACGACGGCATGAGGAACGATGCGGAATGTATCGGGATCAATGGGACTGATTTCGATGCGCTCGCTTCATTTGCGATTGAACAACAGATTGACTTGACATTTGTCGGTCCCGAGCAGCCATTGGCGGAAGGGATTGTCGATTTTTTCTCCGACAAAGGCTTGCTGATTTTCGGACCGACGAAGGCTGCTGCTCAAATTGAGGGAAGCAAGTCTTTCGCGAAAGAATTAATGACCAAATACGATATCCCGACGGCAGCATACGGGACGTTCACGGACGCTGAAAAGGCTAAGGCATTCATCCGTCAGCAAGGAGCGCCGATCGTCGTGAAAGCGGACGGACTGGCAGCTGGAAAAGGTGTCATCGTTGCGATGACTGTTGAAGAAGCGCTTTATGCGGTTGAAGATATGATCGGCAATCAACGGTTCGGTGAATCCTCCTCCCGCGTCGTCATCGAGGAATTCCTCGACGGGGAAGAGTTCTCGTATATGTCATTTGTCCACGACGGGCAAATCTATCCGATGGTCATCGCGCAAGATCATAAGCGTGCGTATGATGGCGATAGAGGGCCAAACACCGGCGGGATGGGCGCCTACTCTCCGGTTCCGCATATTCCGGAGCATGTCATCGAAGAAGCGTACGAAAAAGTCGTTGTTCCAACAGTTCGCGCTATGATGGAAGAAGGGGCGCCGTTCACGGGAATTCTTTACGCGGGTCTTATTTTAACGAAAGAAGGACCGAAAGTGATCGAGTTCAACGCACGCTTCGGCGATCCGGAAACACAGGTTGTGCTGCCAAGATTGGCGTCGGACTTCGGTGAATTCATGATGGCGCTTATGAATAAACAGCCATTTGAATTGAAATGGCATAATAACGCAATGTTCGGCGTTGTCATCGCGGCCGACCGCTATCCAGGCGATGTGGTGAATGGTGCGCGGCTGCCCGATCTAAACCTACTCAACGGCCTCGAAATCTTCCATGCAGGAACAAAAGCCGAAGACGACTATTTTGTCGGCAACGGTGGGCGCGTCCTGCTTGCTGCAGCAAAAGCGGAAACATTGGAAGAAGCACGTGACCAGGTTTACAATCAATTGAATCAAGTCGAATGGAATGGCTTTTTCTACCGGACGGATATCGGCTGGCGCGCATTCCAAAGTAAATGAAAAAAGGGGGTGTCCCAGAAAAAATTCTGTGACACTCCCTATTTAACTTGATAAATGTACTATTCATCTCTAACTTTAGGCGGTCTTCACGAAATATATGTCGTTTATTCAACGGCTCCTGTGCTTTGCAGTTCAACATCAACTTTGACATTAAATTTGATTTCGGGATAGATGCGCTCCTCCCATTCTTTATCAAGACCTTTGCGCGATAGTCGTGTCGCCCGATAATGCAAGCCGAACCCGAATGGATCGACATTATTTTCTTGAAGTTTTGTCAACAAAGCCATTGTTTTCTTTTGAATCTCTTCAGCCGCTAATTTATCGTATTTCTTCAAACTCTTCCCGCTCAGCCTTTGACTGGATTCACCGACATTGCCTACTATCCCAATCTTCATATCGATCCGTGGGTCGCCTTCGTTCAGGACGATTTTGTATTTGAATTTCACTTCAGTGACATTCAGCACCAGGAACATGCTGTCTTCTTCAATTTTATAACTGAACCCGACAGCTTTGTTAACCAGCGAATTGTAATACTTTGTTTCTTCGGCGGTCAACTCCACAGGCTTCGCTCCCCATTTAAGGACAATCGATTTAGTGACATGAAATTCTTGATTGTCCTTATCGACACCGATGATCGGTAGGACCGTGTCTTTCCCTTTCCCCAAAACTTCCCGTCTGAATTCGTAAAGAAACGTAGTGACGACATATGGGCTTTCTGTTCCAGTATTGTCGAAGTAGTTATATAAAGCGATTGATGCAGGCGCTTCAATAGTTGGTTCAAATCGAACCACTTCTTCGGATGTCTTTGCGGCTACAGCAACGAAGCAGATCATTTGGATATCCCCGCGCCGGGTGAAAGCATCCATGAAAGTATCCAGATCCTTTGTAAGCAATTCCTTATTCATGACGATGATCCGGTTATGGCCAAAATCCAATACTGTATCGACACGAGTCTCCATTTCATGGATGGCGACTGCAACGGTATCGGCATCATGCGAGATATAGGCATAGGTCGGGGTGGATTCCTGTTTGACATTACCAATCGGTTTTGCCAGTTTCAATGTCACCCGGAAGCCATTCTTTACTTTTTCAGACGGATCAATTCCGATTCCGACGACGAACGTCCTTTTGTCGATGTCCTTGAATGCACAGCCGGCTTGGAGAAGCAAGGCGAGCAACAGAGTAGCGGTCAGGAAGCCTTTGATCATTTTTTGCTTTCCCGCCATTTGGAAGCAGCCCCTTTCTTCGCTACAAGTAAACTGCCGACTAGCAAAAGCAGAAGTGCAGGCAAGACGAAGTCATCATACATTTCGACAGCTTTAAAAAGTCCTTCAGCGGTAATCGATTTTGTCACGACCATTGCAACGACCCAGAAAATAACCATGATCAAAGGATTCGTCAAATTGAATTTTCTCCATTTGAAACGTTTAAATTGAATGACGCTCGATAGCAATTGGATGGACACATGCCAATGAATAATTATACTGACCACGCCGAGTGCTAAAAAGGCGCCGATGAAAAGGAAGACCACTCTTTCGATGATCCCGAATTTCATCCGGATGGAATCACTTGTCATGATCCATGGATAGAGGACGTTTTCCAAGGAATCGAATCCGCCAAAACCGATCGGAAGGAAATAGGTGGTAGCAAGGACATACGTGCAAATGAATGCAAGAAGCGCAGTCCCTTTACCTGTCAGCTTCTTAAGATTCAAAAAAACACGATTGAAAATTACCAAGTTCGCGGTACCGACGACAATGAAAAGGGACGATGTAAGAGCTCCATAGTCTGGGAGATGATTAAATTCCATAAGAGCAATACGTACATAATCCCAATTCAGTTCAGGACTTATATAACCTTTTATTTGAATGAAGATGATGAACGGAACAACGAGAACAAAGATAATTTCACTCATATATAATATGTTTTTTGTCGCCATGAAGACTCCATACGTGACGACAATGGCAAACGTCAACACGATTACGTAAATTGACATTTCAGGCGTAAGAAACCGAAGAATGATAAATGTATAGATAATGATTGTGAAAAGGCCTGCGACATACCAGGCTACACTTAAAAAAAGGAGAACGGGCGTCGCCATCCATTTCGGAGCATACGCATGTAAGATCTCAGGCAAATCTTGACCGGGAAATGACCTAAACAGGATGACGAGGATATAAGTCAACCAGATACCCAAGATCAGGGCAACAATCATAGATAGGATTGTCCCTTTAGCACTTCCCGCAATTAAAATTCTAGGCGTTATGGAAACCATATTTGTCAGCATATTAATGATGATCAAATAGAAAAGGAAGCGGCTCATTTATTGTCCACCTTCCAATTCATTGGTCTTGCTCTTCCATGGAATCTTCAAATAAGGTGTGCCTAAGCTATCCTTATTAGCCATAAACATAATGATGCCTAAAAACCCGATCAGCAGACCGACCATGCCAAACAGGGAAGTGTAAATAATTAATAGCAACCTGACAACCCGCACCGCAAAACTCATTTCATTAATCGGGATGACGAATGTGGAAATGGCAACTGCCGAAATGATAATGACCATAATTGTTGACGTCAGTGCCGCTTCCGTCGCTGCAGTCCCTAATATGAGGCCGCCGACTGTTGTCGCAGTTCCGCTCACCGCTTTTGGTAATCGCATGCTCGCTTCCGTCAATAGTTCCATAAATAGCAACATGAAAATCACTTCGATAAACGAAGGATAAGGGACGCCGATCCTACTTCCCGCAACAGTGAGGGCCAGCTCAATCCTGAGGATCTCCGGGTTATAGGATGTCATTGCAATATATAAGCTAGGAAGCACAATACACATGAATAAACCAAGATACCTTAATAATATCGTAAATCCTGATATCGCAGAGACGTGGTAATTGTCTTCCATTGATGCCATGAAATCAAAAAAGATGACAGGGACAACGATGACATTCGGGCTTCCGTCGATTGCAATGACGATCTTGCCGGCAACTAAGTTGTAGACGATGCGGTCGGGACGTTCCGTTACCATCGCCGTTGGGAAGAGAGTGAATTTACTTTTGTTAAGGAAATGTTGCAGCTCTCCCCCTGATTGGAATAATGGGGTTTTAAGATTGCCGAGCTCCTTCTTTATCTTTTTCAACACTTCCGGATCGACCCGATCACTGTCATAAAGTAAAGAGACTGCGATGTTAGACGCATCATCTATAATGATGTCTTCGACTTTTAATGAGGCTCTATGATACCGTTGCCGAATTAGATTGATCGTTGTTCCAATGTCTTCGCTCAATCCTTTTTGAGGCCCATGAATCGTCGGTTCCATTGTCGTTTCCTGCACTTCGTTGTTTTTGACTAGGCGCAATTCAAGTAAACATAGTTGGTTATCAATCGCAACGATCACAGCGCCGGCACTTATTAACATGAGCAGTTTATCTATTTCTGGAATTTCGATTTGATTCGGCAAAGATAGAATATACGATGCATAGTCTTCTTCGGAAGCCATTTCAAAAAATGGTTTGATGACCGTCTGTTGCAGCTTATCGCCATCGACAACTGTTCTCACATAGAATAGGAATGCACATTGGCCTTTTATTTGCAAAGGCGTTTGAACGACATCATCCGAGGGCTTGAATTTTTTCGATAGTTCATTAAGTAATGGAGGGGCCTGTTGTTCAGTCAATTGCAACTCTCCCTTCAACTGAGCAAGTTCCCTTTAGCGTTCCCGCAATCAATTTAAACAATACATAATGGAAATTGACGACTGAAATTTCATACAAATAATGTAATCACTCTATTCTTCACTAGGATGCTATGCTACGATAAAGTACAAAGAATACTCTTCAAAAGGGGTTATCGAAATGTGGGACCAACATGAAATCCAACGACAACTCGGGGTAATCAACGGGAAAGTCGCTCCTGACCTCATCATCCAAAATGCGACGTATCTACATTCCATATTCAAAAAATGGGTAACGGGCAATATATGGATCAAAGACGATCGGATTGTCTATACAGGCAGCAGAATGCCAGCGATGACGGAAGGCTCGGAAATCGTCGATGCAACAGGTAAACGAATCGTTCCGGGCTATATAGAACCGCATGTCCATCCATTCCAGCTGTACAATCCTGAAACCTTCGCCGACTATGCAGGCAGGCTTGGGACGACAACGTTCCTATCGGACAACTTGACGTTCTTCATGCTCCTCGGAAATGAAAGGGCATTCAAATTGATTGACCAATTGAATCGTCTGCCGTTTTCGTTTTATTGGTGGGCACGGTTTGATTCCCAAACGGTCTTGCAAAATGAAGCGGAAGTGTTCAACCAAGAGGCGATTGGTGAATGGCTGGAGCGGGACGATGTTCTCATGGGCGGAGAACTGACAGGTTGGCCGCGCCTCATGAACGGCGATCCGGATATGACAGCTTCTGTTAATGCAGCTAAACAAGCAGGGAAAAAGATTGAAGGCCACTTCCCAGGAGCTTCCCAGCGGACGCTTGCGAGGATGAAACTGCTCGGGGCGGACGGCGATCATGAAGCGATGACAACCGAAGAAGTGGAAGCCCGCCTCTTGCAAGGGTATGCAGTAACGTTGCGTCATTCATCGATCCGTCCGGATTTGCCGAATTTACTGAAAGGCGTACTCGACAAGGAGTTGGACGTTTTCGACCATCTCATGATGACGACGGATGGCTCGACGCCTTCCTTCCATATCGATGGGGTCATGGACAAATGCATCCAAGTCGCACTTGACGCAGGGGTGAAACCGGTTGACGCGTATTTGATGGCGTCTTATAATGTCGCACGTTACTACGGCATCGATGATAAGCATGGCATCATCGCGACAGGAAGATATGCAACGCTCAATTTCCTGGAGGATGAGACAAATCCGGTACCGACGGACGTCCTGTCAAAAGGTGAATGGCTGAAACGTAATCATGAAGCGACTGCTCCTTTCAAGCAAGTCGATTGGTCTCTCGTTCCGCCATTCGAACTGGATTTCAATTTGAATGAAAAGGATTTTGACTTTAAAGAAACAATCGGCATTAAAATGGTAAATGATGTTATTACGAAGCCGTATGAAGTGACACTTGACCTGTCGGCGGACAAGCTTTCCAATGAGCACGATGAAAGTTTCCTCATGCTGATTGATCGAAACGGGGAGTGGCGGGTGAATACAGTCATCAAAGGCTTCGCGGAGAACGTGCAGGGCTTTGCGTCCTCCTATTCAAATACGGGAGATATCATCCTCATCGGGAAGGACAAACAGGCAATGCTGTTTGCGTTCGATGAAATGAAACGGATGAAGGGCGGCATGGTTCTCGTTGAAGACGGAGACATTGCTGCGTCAATTCCGCTGCCGATCGGCGGTGGCCTATCGGCAGAGCATATGGATGTTTTAATAGATCGGGAGGTTGCACTGAAAAAAGCGTTATCAGAGCGGGGGTATAAACATGGCGATGCCATCTACACGTTCCTGTTCCTTCAATCCACACACTTGCCATATGTACGGGCGACACAAATAGGGCTTTATGAAGTTATGAAAAATGAAGTAATTATTCCGGCGACGGGAAGATAGGAGGAACGGATGAAAGGAAAAAAGAGAGGGTGGCTGTTGGGACTAGCCATCATGTTGCTGTTGCTGTCAGCGTGTTCAAAAAGAGAGAAAGCCGGCGCGGAAGAGATTGTACCGGAGCCGGAAGAGATGGAAGAAGTCGAAATTGATGAGCTGATGGAAGAGCCGGAGGAAGACGGTTCTCTCCACTACCAGGCGCCGTTTACAGGCGTGTTGACCGAAGAGGAGAACTGGACGAGACCGGTGCTCGCAACAATCAACAATCACCCGCATGCCAGGCCGCAATCGGGGATCAGCCAGGCGGACGTCATTTATGAATTCATGGCTGAAGGGAATGTCACGAGATTTTTAGCTTTGTTCCAAAGCGAGCTGCCGGAAACGGTCGGCCCGATTAGAAGTGCACGTGACTATTTCATCTACCTCTCGAAAGGGATGGATGCA
Organism: Sporosarcina luteola; assembly: GCF_023715585.1. Classification (GTDB taxonomy): domain Bacteria; phylum Bacillota; class Bacilli; order Bacillales_A; family Planococcaceae; genus Sporosarcina; species Sporosarcina luteola_D. Next base: position 130,204 of record NZ_JAMBOK010000005.1, on the reverse strand, counting down.
TTTTACGTAGCGCACGGCTATAGCCCCGATGCGCAGAAGCTGTTGGCGCGCAGATACGTGGATAATGTAAATGGCATGCAATATGACGGGACGTTGTTCAAAAGATCGACTGACCGAAAAGCTCCCCATAATTCGTATATCACCGGTGAGAACATACTGGCTGCGATGGAGAAGGTCGGTGCATCCACCGAAATTTCGAAGGTCCCTCCATTTGCATACCATGAAACGGCAGAGGATGCTAAAATAGGGGATAGCGCATCAATGATCGTCGTCCGCTTCAGCTCCAATAAGGATTTCATCAACACATTCTCCTACGATCCAGGGACGGAAACGTATAACCGGATGGTGAATGGAGTACTGACGATGGATAAAGCGAACGGAGAACAAGTCGGATTAGCCAACCTCATCGTCATGGAAGCGAACCATCGAACGATCGACAATGTCGGAAGGCAATCGGTCGATATTGAAAGCGGCGGCAAAGCAATGCTGTTCCAAGCGGGAACCGTGAAAGAGCTGGAATGGAAAAACATTGATGGATTCCTCGTACCGGTGGAAAATGGAGTTCCAGCAAAATTAGTTTCCGGCAAGACGTGGATCCATATCATCCCTACGCATTCCGGAATTGCAAAATCTGTAACGTATACGCCGTAAATCTTGATAGAAAGAGGGGGAACTATGCAAATCGATAAAATCCGAAGTGAACAAACGGATCAGCTGTTTAAAGCGATATTGGAATTGAAGGATCTGGAAGAATGCTATATGTTCTTTGACGACCTTGCCACAATGAGCGAACTGCAATCATTGGCACAGCGTCTCGAAGTCGCGCATGCATTGAGGCAGAAAAAGACGTATGATCGGATTCAAAATGAAACCGGCGCAAGCACTGCGACAATCTCTAGAGTGAGACGATGCGTCGATTACGGATCCGGCGGATATAACACTGTACTTGACCGCCTCTATCCAGAGCTTGCGGACAATAATGACAAGAAGTGATCGGGCGGAGAAACTATCCGTCCGGTTTTTTTGGTATACTGGGAAATAGCAGAAGCGCGAAGTAACTGGAGCGCATCCAAAAAGCAATTGCAGAAGTAGGTGGAAGCTAAAATGGATTATATGAATTGGCGCCACGCCTTTAAAGTGGACCCCGCAAAACAATTGGCGGATAGAGATCTCGAACAGCTTGCAGAATCCGGAACAGACGGCATCATTATCGGAGGAACGGATGGCGTGACACTTGAAAACGTCCTTGACCTTCTGGCGCGCATCCGAAGATTCTCAGTGCCTGTTGCGCTTGAGGTGTCGACTGTCGAATCGGTGTCGATGGGATTCGATTATTATTTCATCCCGACGGTCTTGAATTCGACGGATACAAAATGGGTGAACGGCATCCATCATGCCGCTTTGAAGGAATACGGCCATATGATGGATTGGGATGAAGTCATCGCGGAAGGCTATGTAATCGTCAACACAGATTGCAAAGCGGCCCATCTCACCGGTGTAAAGGAAGCTCCCGATGAAGAGGATGTCATCGCCTATGCGCGGATGGCGGAGCATCTGTTCAAACTGCCTGTATTTTATTTGGAATATAGCGGAATGCTCGGCGATCCTGCTATTGTCAAAGCTGCGGCGCGTGTCCTTGAGCAGACGAAGTTGTTTTACGGCGGCGGAATCCGCAATGCGGCAGATGCTAAAATGATGGCGGAGTTTGCAGATACGGTCATTGTAGGCAACATCATCTATGAAGATCTGCAGGCTGCCCTGTCGACGGTAAAAGCGGTGAAATCGGTATCCAATAGATAAGTTTTAAGATATAATGAAGAACAAACGTTCTTTTGAAAGGCGGTATGAAGTATGAAGGAAATCGCGCAGAATCTGCTTGCAGGCATGAACCCTGAACAAGCCCGCGCAGTGAAAAAGACAGAAGGGCCACTGCTGATCATGGCGGGCGCAGGATCCGGGAAGACTCGGGTGCTGACCCACCGGATCGCTTACTTGATCGTGGAAAAAGGGGTGTACCCTTCCAATGTATTGGCAATCACGTTTACGAACAAGGCAGCCCGCGAAATGCGCGAACGGATCAACGGCCTGCTTGGACCCGGTTCTGGTGAACGGATGTGGGTTTCGACATTCCACTCGATGTGCGTCCGGATTTTACGGAGGGACATTGACCGGATCGGTATCTCGAAAAGCTTCACGATCCTCGATTCATCTGACCAATTGACGGCCATTAAAAATGTGCTGAAGGAGCGAAATATCGATCCGAAGCAATACGACCCGCGTGCAATGCTCGGAGCAATCAGCTCGGCGAAAAACGAATGCATCGATGCGGAAATGTATAAAGGGCAAATCAACCCGCAGAATCCTTACGAAAAGACGATTGCAGACATCTACGAAGGCTATACGAAAAAACTGCGACAAAACCAATCGCTTGATTTTGACGACCTCATCATGATGACTCTCAAATTATTCGAACGCGTCCCTGAAGTCCTCGAGTTTTATCAAAATAAATTCCAATACATCCACGTTGATGAATACCAAGATACGAACAATGCCCAATACAGGCTTGTCAACATGCTAGCCGCGAAATTCCGTAATCTGTGCGTCGTAGGTGACTCCGACCAATCAATCTACAGATGGCGCGGCGCAGACATCGGCAACATCCTTTCATTCGAGAAGGATTATCGTGATGCGACCGTCATTTTGCTCGAGCAGAATTACCGTTCGACGAAAACGATTTTGCAGGCGGCGAATGACGTCATCCAGAACAACCGGAGCCGCTACGACAAGAAACTGCGTACGGATAATGCTGAGGGTGATTCCATCACGATCTATAAGGCCTCCGATGAAAAGGACGAATCCCAGTTCATCGTCCAGCAGATCATCGAGCTGAAAGAACGTGAAAACCTGAAGCTGGATCAATTCGCGATCCTTTACCGGACGAATGCCCAATCCCGTGTCATTGAGGAATTTCTGGTGAAATCGAATCTCGATTATACAATTGTTGGCGGCACGAAGTTCTATGACCGCAAAGAGATCAAGGACTTGCTCGCCTATTTGCGATTGATTGCAAATAACGACGACGACTTAGCGCTCGCGCGGATCATAAACGAACCGAAGCGGAGCATCGGGGCGACTTCTTTCGAACGGATGGCATCATTCGCTATCGAGAACGACCGATCTGTATTCGATGCGTTGCAGGAGGTCCATTTCATGGGGCTGACGGCAAGGGCCGCAAACGAAGCCTCTAAATTCAGGGATATGATCAGCGGATTTACACAAATGCAGGAATACTTGTCCGTTACGGAACTTGTTGAACAGGTGCTTGAAAAGACGGGCTATCGTGAAATGCTCCTCCGCGAGAAAACGATTGAATCGGAAAGCCGGCTGGAAAATATTGAGGAATTCCTTTCCGTCACGGAAGCTTTCGAAAAGAGGGCCGAAGAGGAGGAAGGCGACCGTTCGCTCGTCGCATTCCTGACAGACCTTGCGTTGATTGCCGATATCGATTCGTTGGATAAAGAAGAGAACCAATCGACGGAAAAAATCGTCCTAATGACAATGCACGCGGCGAAAGGGCTCGAATTCCCGGTCGTTTTTGTCATCGGCATGGAAGAGAACATCTTCCCGCATGTCAGATCAATCGGCGACGATGAAGAAATGGAAGAGGAGCGCAGGCTTGCCTATGTGGCAATCACCCGTGCGGAACGCCGGCTCTTTTTGACTTGCGCTTCCTACCGGACATTGTTCGGCCGCTCAAGTATTAATAATCCTTCCCGTTTCTTAAATGAGATTTCAGATGATATTATCGAAGTGACTTCCAATAACAATCAAGGCTTTTCATATGGCGGGTTTTCGCGTGGGGAAGCACCGGTGCGCCCCGCTGTCAAAAGGCCGGTCTATAAAACAAGCGGCGGAGAAAAGATGGGCTGGAAGGCGGGCGACAAAGCGATCCATAAATCATGGGGGACGGGCATGGTCGTTAGCGTCAAAGGAAATCACGATGATCTGGAACTTGATATCGCGTTCCCGGAACCGGTAGGCATCAAACGGCTTCTTGCCAAATTTGCACCGATAGAAAAAGCGTAGGGAGAGGACAGAATGGATCGCAATGCAGTTGAAAGACGTGTACAGGAGCTCAATGATCTGCTGAAGGAGTACGGGCATGCGTATTATGTGCTGGACAAGCCGGCCGTGCCTGATTCCGTCTATGACAGCCTCATGCAGGAATTGCTTGCCATCGAGGCGGAAAATCCCGATCTGATCTTTCCCGATTCGCCGTCGCAGCGGGTAGGCGGGGAAGTGCTTGAAGGTTTCAGCAAAGTCGTCCACGAATACCCGATGCTGAGCTTGTCGAATGTGTTTAACGAAGAGGATATACGCGACTTCGACAGACGAGTGCAAGCGGAGGCGGGGAATGCCACGTACATTTGTGAATTGAAGATTGACGGACTTGCTGTTTCATTAAAATATGAAAACGGGATGTTCGTTCAAGGTTCGACGCGAGGGGACGGGACGGTCGGAGAGGAAATCACCGCGAATTTGAAGACGATCCGGACCATTCCGCTGAAGCTATCTGAACCGGTGACAATTGAAGTCCGCGGGGAAGCTTATATGCCGAAGAAATCGTTCATGAGATTGAATGAAGCGCGGGATGAAAACGGTGAAGAGCCATTCGCGAATCCACGTAATGCAGCTGCAGGATCACTTCGGCAGCTCGATCCGAAAATAGCCGCGAGCCGCAATCTTGCGGTATTCATCTATGGAGTCGGTGGAGATGGAACAGCCTACGGGCAGGACAGCCATTCCGATTCGCTCGATTTTCTCGCATCGATCGGCTTCGAAACGAATAACAAAAGCAAGCGGTGCAAAACGATCGAGGAAGTGCTCGAATATATAGAGTCCTGGCAGGAACGCAGGCAGGACCTGGACTATGAAATCGACGGAATCGTCATTAAAGTGGACAGCTATGAAGATCAGGAGCAGCTTGGCTTCACGGCAAAAAGTCCGCGATGGGCGACCGCTTACAAATTCCCGGCGGAAGAAGTCCATACGAAGCTTCTCGATATCGAGTTGAGCGTCGGCAGGACAGGGGTCGTTACCCCGACCGCCATTTTGGAACCGGTCCAAGTGGCAGGAACGACAGTCGCAAGGGCTTCCCTCCATAACGAGGACCTCATCCGTGAAAAGGATATCCGTATTGGTGACGCAGTCGTCATCCGGAAAGCGGGGGATATCATTCCTGAAGTCGTCACTGTATTGATCGATCAGCGGAAAGGGAATGAAGAACCGTATCATATGCCTGAAAATTGTCCGGTCTGTAATTCCGAACTTGTCAGGATCGAAGGCGAAGTGGCGCTCCGTTGTGTCAATCCGCAATGCCCTGCGCAGATGAAGGAAGCGCTCATCCACTTCGTTTCCCGTAATGCGATGAATATTGAAGGGATCGGCGAGCGGGTGGTCGATCAATTGTATACATCCAGTCTCGTCCATGACGTTTCGGACCTATACGGTTTGACGAAGGAGCAGCTATTGTCATTGGAGCGTATGGGAGAGAAGTCCGCGACGAATTTGTTGAATGCAATCGAAGCATCCAAAACGAATTCCTTGGAGAAGCTGCTGTTCGGCCTTGGCATACGGCATGTCGGGGTAAGAGCTGCACATATCTTGTCGGAGGAATTCGGAACACTGGACGAAATCGCTAAAGCGGATGCAGATCGGCTTACATCGATTCACGAAATCGGCGATAAAGTAGCAGACGCAGTCATCACGTTCTTCGCTAATGAAGATGTGCTGGAAGTGATCGGCAAGCTGAAGACATACGGCGTCAATATGGACTACAAAGGAAGAGTACGCCAAGAGCTTCCGACCGAAGGCCCATTTGCCGGTAAAACAGTAGTATTGACGGGCAAGCTTTTGATATTGACGCGCAATGAAGCAAAAGAGCGGATTGAAGCGCTTGGCGGTAAAGTGAGTGGAAGCGTCAGCAAAAAGACGGATCTTGTCATAGCCGGGGAAGAGGCCGGATCGAAGCTCGTGAAGGCAGAGGAACTCGGTATTACAGTATGGAACGAAACAGAGTTGGTCGACGCGCTCGGCGAAAAGGAGTAAATTTCAATGAAAAGGCTATTTGCACTAACTGGCATGGCGGTTGTCCTTACGTTAAGCGGCTGTATGCCGTCCATCGGACCCAACAAAGAGGAAGTCATCCAGGAAAATGATGAGGAACAGGTTGAAGAAACTGTCTTGATTCCAGATGTACAGGTGAATGACACATATTACAAGACAGTCACCCCGTTCAAGAAAAGCGCTAGCCGCGGCCTTGTCGTGAGTAATATCTATACGAAATATGATATCGGGGAAGCGGAAGAAGGGCTATTGCGTTTATCCGCCCAGCATTTCGACACGAAAAACTATTTCTTCCAAGAAGGCCAGTATATCGATGGGAAAACTGCACGCGCATGGCTTGCCAGAAGTTCAACCAATGAACAAGGCTTGAATCCCCCTGAAGCGGAAGGGGAAGATGCGGAAGAGAAGCCGATCTATTTGGCGCATATTATCGAGCAAAACTATTTGACGCTGACGGACGAAAAGAAAGTACGTCTGTCCGGTGTTTCAATTGGACTTGCCTTGAATTCCGTCTATTATTCCAAAGACGGGAAAGAGATTGAAATAACGGATTCGGTACTTGAAAAGCAAGGCATCGCCATGGCGGATAAAATCGTCAGCAGGATGCGTGCAAAAGAAGGGTTCCAGGATATTCCGATAGTTATCGGCCTGTTCAAACAGGAGAAGAGGAATGCGATTGTCCCGGGTACTTATTTCGCTACCGCTTTTGCTGATAAAGGCAAATCAGCAGCTTCCGGATGGAAAGAAGTGAATGAACGGTACGTGTTGCTTCCCGCTCCCGCCGACATCGACAATTACCGAGAAATCAATACGACATTCAGCAAATTCAAGCAGGATATCGATGACTATTTTCCGAGCTTCGTCAACGTGATCGGAAAAGGTTTTTTCAAAGATAAACGTATGCAATCCATTTCCATCGACATACCGATCCAGTTTTTCGGGAAAGGTGAAGTCATTGGCTTCACACAGTTCTTGGCTTCGCACGTCATTAAGCACTTTCCCAATATCGATGTCGAAGTGAGTGTCACCTCGGTGAACGGCCCGGAGGCGCTCATTGTCAAGGAAGCAGGCAGTAATGAACCGTTCGTCCATATTTATGGATACTAGAAGATCAGTTTGAATGTGCGTCCATGCTGTCAGCCATGGGCGCAGTTGCTTTTCAACATACCTGTTAGGTGGTATGATAAGTCGTACAATTGCAATTGGGGAGGAAATCAAATGACGAAATTTACGGCAGAAGACGTACATTATTTCGCGAACTTTGCGAAACTCACTTTTTCGGATCAAGAAGCGGAAGTTTTTTCTGAAATCATTTCCGAACTTGTAGAATTTGGTGATGCGTTGAAGGAAGTGGATACAGATAACATAGAGCCGATGACTCATCCGTTGCAGATGTTCAATGTGCTCCGGGAAGACGTCCCGCAAGATGTACTGGATCGCGACGAAATGTTGGCAAGCGTAAAAGAGCATGAAGACGGAATGATCAAAGTTCCGAATATCCTGTGATAACTGTTTTTAGGAGGAAGTAACATGACGTTAATGAAAAAGACGGCAGCAGAACTCCAAGCACTTTTACATAACCGGGAAGTCTCTGTCAAAGAAGTAACCGAAGATTCATTCAAGCAGATTGCTGCGTTGGATGGCAAAGTGAAAGCGTTCCTGGCGTTGACGGAAGAAGAGGCGTTAGCGAAAGCGGAAGCCTTGGACAACTCATCGATTGAAGGCCGCGGACCGCTGTTCGGATTGCCGATCGGCATAAAAGACAATATTGTTACCAAAGGAACAGCTACAACTTGTGCAAGCAAGATGCTCGAGAATTTCGTACCTGTCTATAACGCTACAGCTGTAGAAAAAGTGAACGACGCGGGAATGGTCAGTGTCGGTAAATTGAATATGGACGAGTTTGCCATGGGTTCCACAACTGAACGTTCGGCTTTCCAGACAACACACAATCCATGGAATTTGGACTGTGTGCCTGGCGGTTCTTCAGGTGGTTCTGCAGCCGCTGTGGCAGCGGGCGAAGTGCCATTTTCACTCGGTACGGATACTGGCGGATCGGTTCGCCAGCCAGCTGCGTTCTGCGGAGTCGTCGGAATGAAGCCGACATACGGCAGAGTGTCGCGAAGCGGTCTCGTCGCGTTTGCATCCTCTTTGGATCAAATCGGCCCGATCACACGGACTGTCGAGGACAATGCGCTGTTGTTGAACGCCATTTCAGGAGTCGATCACAGGGATTCATCGTCTTCACCTCAGCAAGTGCCTGATTTCAAAGCCGCTTTGACTGGCGATATTAAAGGCTTGCGCATTGCTGTGCCTAAGGAGTACTTGGGCGAAGGCATTGAAGAGGATGTCAAGGACAAAGTTCGTGCGTCATTAAAAGTCCTTGAATCGCTTGGCGCATCTATCGGAGAAGTGACGCTTCCGCACTCCAAATATGCATCGTCAACTTACTATACGATTGCTACTGCAGAAGCTTCTTCCAATCTCGCGAGATTCGACGGCATCCGTTACGGCTATCGTTCGGAAAGCGCGAAGAACCTTGAAGAGATCTATCTTCGTTCACGTTCAGAAGGGTTCGGCACGGAAGTGAAAAAACGGATTATGTACGGCACATACGCACTAAGCGCGGATCATCACGAAGAATTGTATGTTAAAGCGATGAAAGTCCGTACGCTGATCGCACAAGACTTCGCATCTGTCTTTAACAATTATGATGTCATCGTAGGACCGACGAGTGCGACAACAGCCTACGAGATCGGCGGCGTCGCGGAAAACCAAGTGACACTGTATGCAAACGACATTTTGACAGTGTCGGTCAACTTGGCAGGCATTCCAGCAATTTCAATCCCTTGCGGCTTTTCAAATGGATTGCCGGTCGGACTGCAAATTATCGGGAAGCACTTCGATGAAGCGCTCATTTACAAAGTGGCGCACGCGTTTGAACAAGCGACCGATTTCCACAAACGCACTCCATCTATCGGGGAGGGTACTAACTAATGAACTTTGAAACGATTGTAGGACTTGAAGTCCACGTTGAACTAAAAACGGATACAAAAATCTTTTCTCCGGCTCCATCCCATTACGGTGCAGAGCCGAATATGAATATCCATGTGAAGGACTTGGCATACCCAGGAACACTTCCGACGTTGAATAAGCAAGCAGTAGACTTTGGTATGAAAGCTTCCATGGCGCTGAACTGTGAAGTTGCCGATGTCATGAATTTCGACAGGAAGCATTATTTCTATCCTGATAACCCGGCGGCTTATCAAATTTCCCAGGACAAGCGTCCAGTCGGCCAAAACGGTTGGATTGAAATCGAAGTCGAAGGCAAAAAGAAAAAAATCCGCATCGAACGCGTCCATCTTGAAGAGGATGCAGGTAAATTGACGCACTCCGACAACGGTTATTCCCTCGTCGACTTGAATCGTCAAGGTACGCCGTTGATAGAGATCGTTACGGAAGCGGATATCCGCTCTCCGGAAGAAGCGTATGCATTCCTTGAAAAACTGAAAGCGATCATCCAATATACAGGCGTTTCGGACGTTCGTATGGAGGAAGGCTCCTTGCGCTGTGACGCCAATATTTCATTGCGTCCATTCGGGCAAGAGAAATTCGGAACGAAAACCGAATTGAAAAACTTGAACTCCTTCAACTTCGTGCGCAGAGGAATTGCGAATGAAGTCGAGCGCCAGGAAAAAATTCTTCTGTCCGGCGAGGAAATCCAACAAGAAACGCGCCGCTATGACGAGGCAACTGGCCAAACTGTACTCATGCGTATCAAAGGCAGTGCAAATGACTACCGCTTCATCAATGACCCGGATCTCCCGGAAATTCATATCGATCAAGAATGGAAGGAACGTGTCCGCGCGGAAATCCCGGAGCTTCCGGATGCGCGTAAAGCTAGGTATGTCAATGATTTGGAACTGTCCGAATATGACGCACATGTATTGACGTTGACGAAAGAGATGTCCGATTTCTTTGACGCAACGGTTGAAGCGGGAGCGGATGCGAAGCTCGCTTCCAACTGGCTGATGGGCGAAGTTTCTGCGTACTTGAATGCGGAGCAGAAAGAGCTGCATGACACGGCACTCACGCCGGAAGGTCTATCCAGCATGATCAAATTGATCACGGATGGCACAATTTCTTCTAAAATCGCTAAGAAAGTGTTTAAAGAACTGATCGAAAACGGTGGGAATGCCGCTGACATCGTAAAAGAGAAAGGCCTTGTCCAAATTTCCGACGAAGGCACACTCCGCACAATCGTGACGGAAATTCTCGATGCGAATGAACAATCGATCGAAGACTTCAAAAACGGTAAGGACCGCGCAGTCGGCTTCCTCGTCGGACAAGTCATGAAAGCAACAAAGGGACAAGCAAACCCGCCATTAGTGAATAAAATCCTCCTTGAGGAAATCAACAAGCGATAAGTCCGAAATTGAATCGTCCTATACGGATCTTGCGAAAGTTTCCGTATAGGGCGTTTTAACGTTTTTTCACGTCTAGCTCCGGGCGCTAGCTACTCGGGTCATAAGTCAAAGCTCCTGAGTGGCATAGAACGCCACTCTGTATCTTTGCCTTATGCCTGTCGCAGCTGAGCGAGCGCCCTCTGCTTTTGTTTTGCATCCTATTTGATTCGGGCAGCGAATAGCCGTACACTTAAGAAAATGAATACTTTTTATTTATTAGATGCAGGATTGGAGCGAACATCGTAACGAAGAACGGCGTTTGCGAGTAAAAGCGTAGCGTTACGAGCAATGTTTTCTGCGCCCCTAAGGGAGCAGGATATTGATTGCAGGCTTCCTTGATTTCTGCAAAAAGCGCAGAAATACGGCAAATCGAACCCTTCGCTGTTCGATTGGAAAGCGGCCTGTAGCGGAAATCCGGTATCATCATATTTCAATTATAATAATAAAAAAGGAGTGTCGGAATGAAAACTGAAAAGCAATATTTCGAGGAAGCGATTTCACTTGCAGATTACATGGATCGCATGGACAAACATAAAGAAAACAGCTTCAGCATTTATGAAAAATTCGATGTACCTCAAGACGATGCATTTATCGAAATAGCAAAAACGGAAAAGCCCAATATACTAGTCATAACGGAAGATTGGTGCGGGGACGCAATGATGAACAATCCGATCCTGCGCCGGATTGCAGAAGCCGCTGACCTGGATGTACGGGCGGTCTATCGGGATGAAGACACAGATTTGATTGACAGGCATCTGACAAATGGCGGCCGCTCAATTCCAATCTACCTGCTGCTTGATAAGGAAGGCGAAGTACTGGCGAAGTGGGGACCACGTGCAGCTTCCATCCAGGAGGATGTAATGGAGCGCCGCAAACAACTCCCTGCGAAAGAAGCGCCTGATTTTGAAGAGAAACAGCGGGAATTCATTTCTGAACTGATGAAGCTTTATACGACCCAGCCTGAATTATGGCTCACCGTATACGAAGATATCCGCAAAACGGTCATGCCCGCATTACAGCAGACGAAATAAAACTGCAGTGGGAACTTTTTAGCATGACCGATAGTCCAAGTAAGCGATTGATGATTGGATTATTGACGACTGCAAGCATTGCATTTTGTATGAATTGAGAGGGAACATGTATGAAGCGTGCAAGAATCATTTATAACCCGACAGCAGGACGTGAACTATTCCGGAAGCACCTGGCTGAAGTATTGGAAAAGCTGGAAGTGGCCGGCTATGAAACATCCGTACATGCAACTACGGCGGAAGGCGATGCAACTGAAGCGGCGAGAAAAGCCGTGGAAAGGGGCTTTGACGTCATCATCGCATCAGGCGGTGATGGAACGTTGAACGAAGTCGTCGCCGGGGTCTCTCCATTTGAAAAACGGCCGACAATCGGGCTTATTCCGACCGGCACGACGAATGACTTTGCGAGAGCATTGCGAATCCCTAGGGATATTGACGAAGCGATCGACATCATCGTCCGCGGTGAGACGATCCCGGTTGACGTCGGCCTCATGAACGACCGCCATTTCATCAACATCGCAGGCGGCGGGCGTATGACGGAGCTGACATATGAAGTGCCAAGCAAGCTCAAGACGGTTCTCGGCCAGCTCGCCTATTATTTGAAAGGGATTGAAATGCTCCCTTCCATCCATTCGAGTAATGTGAAAATCGAGTATGATGATGAAGTGTTTGAAGGGGAAGTGATGCTCTTCCTCGTCGGCTTGACGAATTCTGTCGGCGGCCTTGAAAAATTGGCGCCGAACTCAAGCATCAATGACGGCAAATTTACATTATTAGTTTTAAAGAAATGTAATATGGCCGAATTCATCAGGATTGTCACATTAGCATTGCGCGGCGAGCATTTGGATGATCCGCTCGTCATCTCCGCAAAGCCTTCGAAAGTGACAATCACATCGTCCGAAGAAGTGCTCCTGAACTTGGATGGGGAATACGGCGGAACCCTTCCTGCCACTTTTGAAAACAGATATCGCCATATTGAAATGTTCGCTCCTCTCGACCAATTGCGTGAGCAGGATCGAATTGATAATGATCGAGAAAATGAAGAAGCTGCATTGGATTGAATTCCATGCAGCTTTTATTTTTTGCGGATATACCAAGGGTTCAAGTAAACTCAAATACTTGCACAAGGACTCTAGTAATTCGCCTCAAATAATGAAATCGAGCGCTTTATCCTGACTTGCGGCCAACTCAGGCAATTCATTCACCGGAACCCAGCGGCAATGGAAGATCATGCCGTTGTCCTTGCCGGTACTGTTGACACAAGTGTCCCATTCGGCTTCTTCCTCGCCGATATAGGTGAGATGAAAGATATTCCGCTCATGGATGACATTCGGCCGATTCTCAGGAAAATAATTCTCCTTAATCACTTTGCCATTTAACTGAAGTTGCTCCCGGCGAATGCCGGTTTCCTCTTCGATTTCGCGGTAGAGCGCGTCTAAAAGCAATTCATCCTCTTCAATTGTTCCGCCTGGCACTTGCCAACCAGCTTCGGGATTATTCTTATGCTCGAACACAAGGAGTTTCCGATCTCCATTGTCATCCTTCGTAATGTAAGCTAACACTTTTCTTTTAATCTCCATCGTGTTCACCTCTCTTTAATCTCTTTATTATACACAAGATTCCAAATAGTCTCAAGAGCAATACGTCGGTTGAAAACATTTCACAATTCATATGACTATCCTGTTATTTCAATCATAAATAGGGAAAAGTAATGAACAGTTATCTAATGGGAATTTTAAGGACGGAGGGATTCCGTGTATAAGAAACAAGAGAAGTGGCTCATGTGGCTTGTCTTTGCAGTGGCTGGAATCATGCTGCTTTCAATTGTCGGTAGAATTTTTGGAAGTTGAAGGAGGAAAATAAATGGGGAATGAAGAAGCCGTTTTTTATTCGCGTGTGCTGACAGAACTTACATTATCGTTCCATATTATTTACGCGACAATCGGCGTCGGCGTCCCACTCATGATCATGATTGCACAGTGGGTGGGCATTAAGAAAAACGATGAACATTATATCTTGCTTGCCAGACGGTGGGCGCGTGGTTTCATCATTACAGTGGCTGTCGGAGTTGTTACAGGAACCGCGATTGGACTGCAATTGTCATTGCTGTGGCCGAACTTTATGGAGTTCGCGGGAAATGTCATAGCGCTTCCGTTATTCATGGAAACGTTCGCTTTCTTTTTTGAAGCTATCTTCCTCGGGATTTATTTATACACATGGGATCGGTTTGAGAATCAGAAAAAGCATTTGCTTTTATTAGTGCCGGTTGCAATCGGCGCTTCGTTTTCCGCTGTTTTCATCACAATGGTCAATGCATTCATGAATGCGCCTCGAGGATTTGACATCGTGGACGGGGAAATCGTCAATATCAATCCGATTATTGCGATGTTCAACCCGGCAATGCCGACGAAAGTGGCGCATGTCGTCATCACGGCATATATGACTGCGGCGTTTGTGCTGGCAGCGATTGCGGCATTCCGTTTATTGAAGGGATCCAATCATGTTTATCATAAGAAAGCCCTCTATTTAACAATGAAATTAGGATTTGTGTTCTCTATCGCTACAGCAATAATCGGGGATTTCTCCGGTAAATATTTAGCTGAGTACCAACCCGAAAAACTTGCTGCGGCAGAGTGGCATTTTGAAACGCAGGAAAATGCTCCGCTCGTCTTATTAGGTGTGTTGAAAGACGGGGAAGTGAAGTATGCCATTAACATTCCGTTCGGGCTTTCTATGCTCGCACATAATAATCCGAAAGCGGAAGTGATCGGTCTGGATCAGTTCCCGGAGGATGAAATACCTCCGCTTTATATCCATTATTTATTCAACATCATGGTCTTCATTGGCATGTGGATGACAATCCTTTCCGCATTGTACTGGATTGGTATCAACCGTGGATGGAAACGAGTATCGACAAAATGGTTCCGCTGGCTCATTGTCCTCGGAGCACCGCTTACAATTATCGCCATCGAATCTGGTTGGTGGCTTGCGGAAGTTGGACGGCAGCCGTGGATCCTTCGGAAGATCATGCGCGTCGAGGATGCCGCAACGACGAGCGGGCAAGTCGACTTGATGCTCATGTTGTTCGCAGGGTTGTACATCATCCTTGGCATCGGAAGTGTCGTCGTTCTGCGACGGATGTTCCGGAACAATCCAGTCGAACGTGAATTGGAAGATCGTCATATGGAAAAGGGCGGTGATGTACAATGAACTTGGAGATTTTAGGGATTTCGGTTCTTTGGACATTCCTTTTCGGTTATATTCTCGTAGGCGCCATCGATTTCGGAGCTGGTTTTTTCAATGCATACAGCTTACTCACTGGTAAACAGCGTATTTTGACGAAAGTCATCCAGCGCTATTTATCTCCAGTATGGGAAGTGACGAACGTTTTTCTAGTCTTCTTCTTCGTAGGGATCATCGGGTTCTTCCCGAAGACCGCTTTCTATTACGGGACGACGCTCTTGGTGCCTGTCAGCCTTGGCATCATCTTGCTTGCGATCCGCGGCTCGTATTATGCGTTCGAGACATACGGCGCGCGGGGCCATAAAGGCTATTCATTCATGTATGGTCTGGCGGGTATATTGATTCCCGCGTCGCTGTCAATTGTCTTGACGATTTCCGAAGGCGGCTTCATCGAATTGGTGGATGGAAATCCGGTGCTCGATTACTGGTTGCTATTCACAAGCCCATTGACGTGGTCGATCGTCGTCTTGAGCATTGCGGCAACACTGTACATTTCAGCAGTGTTCCTGACATGGTATGCGAATAAAGCCGGCGACGTGGAAGCGACCGACCTGCTCCGGAAATATGCGCTCATCTGGTCATTGCCGACGATCATTACAGCAGGCGGCATCATTTTCGAGCTTCGGAGGCATAATTTCGAGCATTACAGCAACATCCAGACGTTTTGGCCGATGTTCCTCATTTCCTTCCTGTTGTTTGCAGGAACGGTTTGGCTGCTTTGGAAGCGCCACAACTACGGGTGGGCATTCATTTTGCTCATGGGCCAATTCATCTTTGCGTTTTTCGGGTACGGTGCGTCGCATTATCCGTATTTGCTGTACCCGTATTTGACGATTTACGATAGTTTCACGAATCCTGCGATGGCAATCTCACTCATTGTGGCGTTCATTCTCGGACTTGGTCTCTTGATCCCGTCGCTCGTCCTGCTCATGCGACTGTTCCTGTTCAATAAAGGATATGTCCGTGGGAAGAAGGATTTCCATGTGTAAAGGGGGTTATGGGCATGACTGATTTCATTATTTTCTATGCACCTTTCATCATCCTGATTGCAGCCATCGTTGTTGCGTTTCTCATTGCGCCGCTAGATGGCTCGGTTACGGATAAAGAGGAGTAATGTGGAAAACAGACGTCCAGTGCGTCTGTTTTTTTGCTTCTTGAAAACTTAGCGATCATTTCCAGGAACTTATCTCTCATTTTCACAATTAATCGGTCATGCTCAGTTCCTTATCGGTCACTTCCCAAGAGTTATCGTCATTTTAGGACCTTTGTCTCGTCTAGAGTAAGTGAAATACCTTCCGCTTTGCATGCCTGCCGACACTCGCTTTTGTGATAAACTAAGTACATACGAAATTTGGAGGAAGAAAAAACATGTCTTTTATTGTGAATCAAAATGATCGTCTCACTGTCCATGTGGAGGATTTGACCCATGACGGATCAGGCGTTGCAAAAGTGGAAGGCTACCCGCTTTTTATACCTGGTGCACTGCCTGGCGAGGAAGTCGAGGTCATAGTCGGGAAAACGCTGAAGAATTATGGATTTGCGCGTCTGTTAAATGTGACGAAGCCATCTGAGGACCGCGTGGAACCGCCATGCCATGTGTTCTGGGAATGCGGCGGCTGCCAGTTGCAACATCTATCATACGCAGGCCAGCTCATCCAAAAACAAAAACAGGTCCGCGACGTCATCGACCGCATCGCGAAGTTGCCACACGTGCCTGTCCACCCTGTCAAAGGGATGGAAGACCCTTGGCGCTATCGCAATAAATCCCAGATTCCCTTCAGCGAACGGGACGGAAAAGTTGTATCCGGATTTTACCGGTCGCGCTCCCATCACATCATCGACACGGACGTCTGCATCATCCAAAGTGAAGAGGCAGATGAACTGATGTCCACGCTGAAACACGAAATGCATGCGCTTGGACTTGAAGCGTACAACGAAAAGTCCCATCGTGGCATGCTTCGGCATCTGATCGTCCGGAAAGGGAAGGCGACAGGCGAAATCATGGTTGTCCTCGTGACGTTGAAGAAAAAATTCCCGCAGAAAGACGCCGTTGTCGAACTCATCAAACGAGTTGTACCGGAAGTGACATCGATCATGCAAAACGTCAATGGAGAGAAGACGAACGTCATCTTCGGAAATGAAACGCTCCCTCTCTACGGCAAGTCATTCATCATCGACAAGATCGGCGACATCGAGTTTGAAATATCGGCGCGCTCCTTCTATCAAGTGAACCCTGCGCAAACCGAAGTTCTTTACAAGCAAGCACTCGACTACGCACAGCTGACAGGCGACGAAATGGTCATCGACGCATACTGCGGGATCGGCACCATTTCACTGTTCCTTGCCCAGAAAGCGAAGGAAGTGTACGGAGTAGAAATCGTCCCGCAAGCGATCGAAGACGCCAAACGCAACGCTGAATTGAACGGCATAACGAACGCCCACTTCGAAGCGGGCGCAGCGGAAAACGTCATCCCAAGATGGTACGCAGAAGGCAAACGCTTCGACGTATTAGTCGTTGACCCGCCGCGCAAAGGATGCGACGAGAAACTCTTACAAACAATCCTGGAATACAAACCGAAGCGTGTCGTCTATGTATCATGCAACCCAGGAACACTGGCACGCGACTTGAGGATTTTGGAAGACGGCGGCTACAGGACAAAAGAAGTCCAACCCGTCGACATGTTCCCCCAAAGCAGCCACGTCGAATCAGTCGCCTGGCTGGAAATTTAAACGGTGCCTTTAAACGGTGCCTGTGCATCACCCATTTATGACAATTCAATAATTCGTATATCTATTCATAAGGTAGGCAACCAAAGCTTAACATGGTTGCCTACCTTTTTAATTCTATACAATTGTAGTGTATTATCTGAATTGTGTTGGTGCCTGTGTAAGGTGCATTTATGACTATTCACTATGTAGAATATAAATTCAGTAAATATCCAGTGGCCCATTGATAAATAAAGCTTCCTGATTTTTATTATGCAATTGTAGTGCATAATCAGAATAGTTTGCTGCACAGGCACCTAGCGCAACAGCTTGTAAGTAAAAAACAGGAAGTTACTCCTATTACAAGTCTTTCAAAAAAATACGATATAAAAGTACAGGCCATACCACTAAATTTGAAAGAGAGTGAAGGAGATATATTATGAAAGAATTATACAATAAAGGTAAGTCGCAAAAGATTATTGCAACAGCACTTACGTTAGGATTTGCAATGAATATGTTAGTACCTTTTGCAAGTGCTGAAGAACTGATTGACACGGAAAAAGAGTACGTTGTCGTATACAAGAATAATAGTGGAAAAGACGCTGTTATCAGAGGAAGCAAAAAGGTGAAAACTCAATTCAAGTCCATTAATGCTGTAGCGGTAAAAGCAAGCCCGAATGCAATGAAGGCATTGGAAAAGAATCCAAATATCGCCTCCGTTGAAGAGAACATCAAGTTTTCTTTAGTAAACAATAAAAATGCTGTACAAGTATTGAACAAGGTAGAGGCTAAATCGACCGGAACTACTATACCCGCTGAAGAATCTCAATGGGACATTCAAGCGATGAAAGTATCAAATGCTTGGAACGAAGGATTGACTGGAAAGGGTGTTAAAGTGGCTGTTGTGGATTCAGGAGTTGCAAACCATCCAGACCTTCTAATTAAAGGTGGAGTTTCCACTGTAGATTACACCACTTCTTTCAATGACGACAATGGTCATGGCACGCACGTTGCAGGGAGCATCGGAGCAAAGAGAGATGGAAGAGGATTAGTAGGAGTAGCACCTGACGCTGATTTATATGCCGTAAAGGTAATGGATCAAGATGGCAGCGGTTATCTAATCGACATCTTAGAAGGACTTGACTGGTCGATTGTAAATAAAATGGATGTTGTCAACATGTCTCTTGGAACAAGTGCTGACAGTAAAGCATTTCATGACATGGTTGCTAAAGCACAAATTAACGGAATCGTATTAATAGCAGCTAATGGAAATGATGGAGTGGGAACTCCTGTAAACTTCCCCGCAAAATACAATGAAGTAATTGCTGTATCCGCGGTGGATCAATCTTTGCAAATCGGTAGCTTCTCTTCTACGGGCGTTGAAACAGAATTCTCTTCACCAGGCGTAGCGATTGTAAGCACCTATTTGAATGGAAGTTATGCACGTTTAGATGGAACGTCAATGGCTTCTCCTCACGTTGCAGGATTTGTTGCTCTATTGAAGCAAAAGAACCCTACAATGACAAATGCACAGCTTCGTGCTGAACTGCAAAAGTATGCAACTGATTTAGGTGATGCAGGAAGAGACTCATTATTCGGTTATGGATTCTTAACGTATGAATCCGTTAAAGCACCAACAGTACCGCCTGCACCAGTTGTAGACACTACGGCTCCTGCTGTGGTTAATAATGTTAAATTAACTGCTACAACATATACAAGTGCTTCATTTTCATGGACAAATCCAACGGACGCCGACTTTGCAAAAACAAATATCTATTTAAACGGTAGATTGCTTGGTTCTGTTGATAAAGGCACTCAAGCAGTTAATGTCACTGGTTTAACAAGAAACACATCTTACACTGTTATGTTCAAAACAGTAGACATTACAGGTAATGAGTCTGCGGGTGTAAGTCTGAAATTTACTACAAAACGATAGTGGTTTGTAATGAAAAGCCCTTTCCTTATGGAAGGGCCGCTGGGTTCGCTTTTTACAATCCTGAAATCATCAACATTTTATAATTAATTACTAACTTAAAAAGAAAAGATTGTAGACAAACACAATTTTACTTGTCGTTTGTCTACAGTCTACAAACGCTCAGTGATGAGTGTTTTAAATAGTAGCCTCGAAGACTAGAGCCCGTCAACCTTCCTTGTCCTTATTCATATTATGTAAGGAGAGGAGGTTTTACGGAATGGATCGATTCATCCTTTTGATGTTGGCTGGAATCTTAGCAGGTTTTGCATTAGTACGTGTACCATTAGCTGGTCCTTACTTAGGAGTCTTAGAGCCAATCATAGATTTGCTAGGTATTTTAGCTATCTTGATTTTCTCGCTTGTTCTACTTTATAAAGGAGTAAAAGCGCTAATTGGAAAGTACTAAGGGAAGTTCATTCTCATCATATATAGAAGCTTTTTCGTATCATCGCAAACTTGATAAGTGCCACGTCCTATATCATTGGGACATGGCACTTATCATACTGTCTATTTCGTACTTCTTATCTGTTCCATTAAATAATTGACAAAAGTATCGTCCCGGACAAGCCAGGCTTCGTCGTATCTATTAAAGAAACGATCTGCTTCGTCAAAGCTTGCAAAAGTCTGTTCCATAGTTGTTTTGTTTTGTTAAATAGCCCAAGTTTCCTCGCTTACCGGTTAAATGAAAAAGTTATCTTCTCTTCGATTTGTATAGAGGGAACCGAACGAAGAACGTTTCACATTACTGCGATTTCTGCGTGCATCTTCTCTTGGCTCTAAGAGAACGTGTCCAATACAAACGTTTGAAACGCCTCCTTGCTAAACGAGCATCCAGATGCTTTTGCATGCCCGCCGCCGCCATATTGCCCCGCAACTTCCGACACATCCACATGATCATGGATCGTTCGAAAACCCGGGTTTTTCGGTGCCTGTGCATCACCCATTTATGACAATTCAATAATTTGTATATCTATTCATGAAGGTAGACAACCAAAGCTTGCCATGGTTGCCTACCTTTTTGAATTTATACAATTGTAGTGTATTGTCTGAATTGTGTTGGTGCCTGTGTGAAGTGCATTTATGACTATTCAACGTGAAGAATATATATTCATAAACTATCCAGTAACCCATTGAAAAATACAACTTTCTGATTTTTATTATGCAATTGTAGTGCATAATCAGAATAGTTTGCCGCACAGGCACCCTGAATTGGCACCCTGAATTGCGAATCCCTGTCCAGTCTCGATTTATCCGTGTTTCCCTCATGGCAGCAAATCATTTTGAAATGTTCCATGCTTGGTCGATAAAAGTAGGTATTGAAATCAGTAGCATTACCCAACCATCTTTCATAAATTGGTAAGGAGTGTGTTTATGGACTATTTATTATTGTGTTTCCCCTTTCAAGTTCATAGCACATCTTGACAATTTAATTGGAGGTGCAAGAATGAATGATTTCCATAACGAACTCCAGATGTTGAATGTTGGCGATTTCAATTCGAGTCAGGCAGTTTCTTTTGACCCGAACGCGTCCTTTTCAAATTCTACTGCTCTGCTCCCTATTATCGGCATCGGTGGTGGCATTGGCCGTTGTTCTAGCTGCTTTAGCTGCGCTAGCTGCTTCTTCTTTAGTTGTTTTAATTGCTTCAATTGTTTCCGCTGCTCTAATTGTTTCCGTTGCCATAATTGTTTTCGCTGTAGTAGTTGCGGCGGCCGTTGCCACGGTTGATATTTCTAGACTTCTAACAAAAGCCATGAATGCCAAGGTCCCTGCAGTTGTTGCAGGGACCTTTCTATAAGGTTAAACATATGAAACAAGCTACGGTACATAGGATTATAGTGTTAGTCATAATCTCGATTTAGAAATAGCTATGGTTAAGGAGGAATGAAATGCCGAATTTGACCCCTCTGATGCGTCTGAAAGTGAAAAGGGACACATCTTTTCTCCCCGATTCAAATAGCGGTGTGTATTTCAGGAACAATAAAAATTCTTTTCGTATGGAAGGGAATGCAATCGTTCAGTGGATTGAAAAACTGATACCGATGTTCAACGGGAAGCACACCCTTGGGGAATTGACAGAGGGATTGCCTGTTCCATATCGGGATCGTGTCTATGAAATTGCGGAAGTGCTGCACCAAAATGAGTATGTTCGGGATGTGAGCCAAGATCTTCCTCATCAATTGGCCGATCAAGTGCTAGATAAGTATGCCTCCCAAATAGAATTTCTGGACAGTTTCGGTGATTCGAGTGCGTACCGATTTCAAACCTATCGTCAGGCAAAAGTGTTAGCGGTTGGCGCTGGTCCTTTTTTTGTTTCGTTGGTTTCCTCATTACTTGAATCAGGATTGCCCAAGATCCATATGCTCATCACGGACTCAGTGCCGACCAATAGACAGCGGTTAATGGAACTCGTGGAACATGCCCGTGAAACAGACGGCGAGGTAGCGGTAGAAGAGGTCAGCTTAAAGAAGGATTGGCGGGAGATTATTCAACCGTTTGATTCGATTTTGTATGTGTCTCAGGAGGGCGATATTGAGGAACTCCAATTTCTTCATAAGATTTGTATGGAAGAGAAGAAGGTGTTTCTCCCTGCTATATGCCATCAGGGTGTGGGCCTTGCGGGTCCGTTGGTGCATCCAGACGATAAGGGGAATTGGGAGTCTGCGTGGAGGCGCGTGCATCGAACTGCACTTGCCAAGGAGCAACAGCTCTCCTCTTTCTCTGCCACAGCAGGGGCAATGTTAGCCAATGTAATCACATTTGAATTGTTTAAAGAGATTACAGGAGTGACTGAATCTGGACAGAGAAACCTTTTCTATCTGCTTGATCTAGACACATTGGAAGGAAACTGGCATTCGTTTTTGCCTCATCCGTTGGTGGAAGGACCCATGTCCACTGAATGGGTAACAGATTTGGATGTGCGTCTTGAACGAAGCGAAAGCAAAGATGAATCGAGTGGATTATTACTTTACTTCAGCCAGCTGACATCGGACGTATCAGGGATTTTTCATACCTGGGAGGAAGGAGATCTAAAGCAGCTGCCTTTAGCTCAGTGTCGCGTGCAGGCAGTTGATATATTATCGAAGGGACCCGCTGAGCTTTTACCAGACATAGTTTGTACAGATCTGACGCATGAGGAAGCACGGAGGAAAGCGGGATTGGCTGGAATAGAATCGTATGTGTCACGAGCGGTTGGATTGCTCATTGCGACCCTACCATCCTATCAGGAAATAGAGGAGTACGGGGAAGAAATAAAGGAAATCATCGGTGTGGGAGCGGGAGAAACGGTTGCGGAAGGTATTTGCCGGGCATTGCAAAATTGTTTGGACAAAGAGCTGAGCATGCAGTTGGAAAATAAAAAAATCCATGTTGTTCCCATGCAAGTGGAGACGGTAGAAGACGAACACTGCAGGTTTTATTTGGATGCACTGACCACGATGCACGGCTCAGCGACGATTGGCTTGGGAGAGGAATTGAACGGTTTCCCTGTCATCTGGGTCGGAACGAATGACGGCTGGTATGGTGGTGTAGATTTGAATAGTACATTGGCGTTGCGAAACGCGTTACAACAGGCGCTTATGAACCCGGTGCAAGCCCAGGAAGATTCGTCAGTTCTACTGGAAGAAAAGGTACCACTCAGCCTTGTTATCTCCGCTTGTGATGAGAAGGGACAGTCCGAGATTTTGCATTCCGCTATACAAATCCTAGAACGGAATCACAAACGGCTAGTAATAGCTGATCTAGCAGTTGAACCATTTTTGAAAGAGGGGATCGCAGGGCTGTTTGGCGTATTCTTACGAGAGGAGGGAGGATTCCGGTGAGTGCCGTCATTGTGGTTGTTGGTGAAGGATTATTGGCTGACCGTGTATGCGGGGATCTATTCACTCAATACGAAGTAATACGCCGCTACGATTTCGAAGAGGAAATACCAGAAACGACTGAACTGGTTCTGGTATTGCATGATACCTTGAATCCTTCCATTCATAAAAGAGCGGAAGAGGTATTGCGACTAACCGGCATACCTTGGCTGCGAGGTTTTGTTTCATATGGAGAAGGGGTGATTGGGCCACTAGTACGTTCAGAAATACCAGGCTGCTCCCAATGTGCAGACAAGCGACGTATCATGGCCGGCCGAGATCGTAAAGAGATGTGGGAGATAGAACAGAGACTAAAAGAACACGGTGGAAATTCGTGTGATGCTTGGGCATCGCGTACGGGATTATTGCAATTGGCACACCTTCTCGAGTCGGAGGTACAGAACATACTAGAAGGAGAACAGGCTCATTCTGAAGGTCGATTATGTTTAATCAATCTGAAATCGCTAAGAAGTTCGTGGCATTCGTTTCTTCCTGACCCGTTGTGTCCGGAATGTAGTCGATTACCCAATGATTCAGCAGACGCGGCCCGAATTACACTGCAATCTAGTCTGAAGATCAGTCCTGACAGTTACCGCTGTCGTTCCGTGGATGACCTGCAAAAGATTCTAAGCAAGGATTATCTAGATGATCGGTCTGGTTTGGTAACTAGTAAAATGTATCACCTCATGCTGCCATTTGCCGATGCAAGTGTTAATCTGCCGTTGTTTGGCGGAGACGAGGGGGTGGCAGGCCGGACTCATTCATACAAGGTTAGTGAGTCTACGGCTATTTTGGAAGGGTTGGAGCGGTACTGTGGTCTGTCTCCAAGTGGAAAACGAACAGTCGTTCATGACAGCTACCGCAATCTGGAAGACCGAGCGCTTAATCCTCTTGAGGTAGGTGTTCATTCAAAAGAACAATATGCGCTGCCTAATTTTCCATTCAAACCGTTTAATCCTGATCGCTCGATCGATTGGGTTTGGGGTTATTCGTTTTTGAAAGAGCATCCTATTCTGATTCCGGAGTTGCTTGCTTATTACAGCTTGGGCGGTGAGGGATTTGTCTACGAAACTTCCAATGGATGTGCGTTAGGCGGTAGTTTAGAGGAGGCCATTTTCTACGGTATTATGGAAGTTGTTGAGCGTGATTCGTTCCTGGTGACTTGGTACGCAGAGCTGGCACTTCCACGTCTTGACCCTTATTCAACGAATGATCAAGAATTAAAGTTGATGATTGACCGTGTGCGGGCAGTTTGTGGTTATGATCTTCATTTTTATAACTCGACGATGGAAAACGGAATTCCAAGTGTCTTGGTACTGGCGAAAAACAGGAAAGAAACAGGGTTGAATATCATTGCTGCGGCAGGCGCTCATCTGGATCCAATACGAGCGGCGAAAAGCGCGATTCATGAGTTGGCTGGCATGATGCTAATACTTGACGAGAATTTAAATGCAAACCGGGAGAAGTATGTGCAAATGCTGAAAGACTCTTCCTTGGTACGGAAGATGGATGATCATGGGATGTTGTATGGGTTGCCGGAAGCGCAAGAACGCCTTCAGTTTTTGCTAGATGATAATCGGCCATTGCGAACGTTTGAGGAGGAATTCAAATGGAAGGCAGTGCATGCAGACCTCACGGATGATCTTCGGGATATTCTCCAGGTGTTTAGGAGATTAAACCTCGATGTGATCGTGGTGGATCAAACGGTACCGGACATCAAACAAAACGGACTGTTCTGCGTAAAAGTCCTGATTCCGGGGATGCTGCCGATGACATTCGGTCAACATCTTACCCGAGTAACAGGACTTGAGAGGGTACTCAGGGTGCCAATGGAACTCGGATATAAGGAAGAACTGTTAACACTTGAACAGCTCAATCCATATCCGCATCCGTTCCCATAACCAGTGGTTAGGAGGTAGGAGGATGAATCTTGAGGCATTGCTGCACAATCTCCATTTTGACATTGACAAGGCAAGCCCGCCAGACTGGGAAGTGGATTGGGACGATGCACCGCTTACGTATAAGCTCTACCGTGGCTTACCTGTGATTCCGCTTTCTTTAGAAGTACCGTTGACGATTAAAAGGATGGAAGTAAATGCAAAGATAGACTTAAGCGACATTGGTCATTTTCTCTGGTATGTATTTGGTCTAACTCAATTTAGCGAGTCTATGATGGATTTGGGTTCCAGCGATCAAGCCATGGACCTAATGCATTCGAAACGTAGGTTTGTTCCTTCCGGTGGGGCGCTGTATCCAAACGAATTGTACGTTTATTTGAAGATAGAGAATTTGCCTGCCGGTGTTTACCATTATGATGTGGCACATCATCGCTTAATGTTGCTGCGCGAAGGAAATTACGATTCATATATCTCCAGGGCGCTTGGTAATCGCTGTGACGTATCCGAATGTTTTGGTACTGTTTTTGTATCGACAATGTTTTGGAAGAATTTCTTTAAATACAATAACTTCGCTTACCGTCTTCAAGGCTTAGATGCTGGTGTACTGATTGGACAATTACTGGAAGTTGCAAAATGTTATGGATTCGACTCTTCGGTATACTTCCAGTTCCTAGATCGGGCCATCAACCACCTACTTGGGCTTTCCGAACAAGAGGAGAGCGTGTATGCGGTGATTCCGCTATCGGCGGAAACAACAAGCTGCTTCAACAAAAGCACCATAGATGGGGATGACTCATCCACTGAATTATGCCAAGAGTTGAAAGCAATTCAGTCTACTCATTACGTCCACTCACGAACGGTTAAAGAGTATCCGATGTTAACCAAGATGAATGAAGCGTCTATGTTGGAATCAACGAAATCGTTTCGGCATGTCAAGGAGGAACAAACAAATTGTGAGGGTCAAACGGTGACTCTGCCTTATGTGAAGCGATTGTCTTATGATTTGGCGTCGGTCTGCAGAAAGCGATTTTCACCGGACAAAGATTTCGTTTTGGGGAATGTCAGTCAACTGCAGCTTGCCACATTGCTTAAGGGTGCGATGGATTCCTTCTCGTATCAAAATGATTTGGAGGAAGTTCAAAAGAAACAGAAGTCCCGTGTTTCGCTTTACGGATGTTTGTATACTGTCGAGGGCATACCGGATGGTGCCTATCACTATGACAGCGATGCCCATGCGTTACGTCGAGTACAACTCGGAGATCAGCGATTGCGGTTACAGCACGGTATGGCCGGAGGGAATGTTAATCTGTTTCAAGTACCGCTCTGTCTACATGTGGTAGGGGACAAAAATCATTTAATACCGGACATGGGATACAGAGGATATCGAATCCAGCAAATGGAAGCGGGTATGCTGGTGCAAAGATTGCTTCTAGTCGCGTCAGCCCTCGGATTTGGAGGACACCCACTCCTCGGGTTTGATGTGAACAGTAGTGATGCGATTTACAAGCTGAGTCCACAAGGAAAAACCAGTCTTATCCAAATCCCGACAGGTCCGTATCGACACCGTCCTTGGTTAAGTGGGGGTCTGCATAGTTAAAGTTAGTGGTAATGCCTCAATTCCCTTTTAGGAGTTGAGGCTATCTTTATGTAGAGAGCTAAAACTTCTCTTTTTGGTTAATCATATAAGCAGGGAATTACATTATTTTAGGAAGCTCCATCCAATGGTGTAAAGAGAATTTACAAAACCTTTACAAGAATACCTAAGTAAATTTACAAACTTCTATTATTATTTACAAAGAGCCAATAAATCATGTTGGAGGTATATAGATGAAAATCATGAGGGATGCGCTAAAAGGATTATTCGTTATCTCCTTAACAGTTTTGCTAGCTGCATGCGGCAACAATGCCGAAGGAGAGACCAACTCGTCAAAAGACGGTTCAACTACAATTGCTATTTCAGGGTCTACTTCGGTAGGACCATTAGCTGAAAAATTAGCTTTTAAATATGAAGAAAACAACGATGTGAAAATAGAGATCAACCAAATTGGATCATCGGCGGGCATTACAAATGCGATTAATGGAGTATCTGAAATCGGGATGTCTTCCCGTGATTTGAAACAGGAAGAGGTCGACAGCGGATTAAACGAAATCGTTATTGCTTATGACGGTATTGTTGTCGTCACTCACCCGTCGAATAAAGTGAAAGGTCTCACGCTCGAGCAAGTGAAGAAAATATTCACTGGTGAAGTAACGAACTGGAAAGAACTCGGTGGTGATGACATGGAGATTGTCGTCGTTTCCCGCGAGGATGGGTCCGGATCACGTGACGCATTTCAGGAAATCGTTGACTACTCTTCAGGTGAGCTAGTGAGAAGCGCCATCATTGCGAGTGGAAACGGAAATATTAAAACGACAGTTGCAATGAATAAGCATGCGGTCGGTTTTATTTCCTTCGAATATGTGGATGAGTCCATTTCAACCGTTGACATTAATGGAGTGGAAGCGACAGCGGATAACGTTCTGAAGCAAACATATAAACTATCACGACCGTTCTTGTTCGTCGCCAAAGAAGGAAATCTAACCGATGCAGGACAACAATTCATTGATTTCATTTTAAGTCCAGAAGGACAAGATGTGGTTGTTGAAACCGGGGCTATACCGGTTAATCAATAACGTCTGTCAGTCTACATTAGTGATCTCGGAGGGATGCAGCTATGACAAGCCCACCTATTGAAAAACAAAACATAGGTAACGGTAAATCAAATAGGAGAAAATATATATTGGAAAGTATATCATCAAAGCTTTTCTTATTCTGTGCACTTTTATCAGTGCTCAGTTTGCTGTTGATTGTTGGATTTGTATTTTATAGAGGTTCCCATCCATTCATAGCAGAAGGTTATAGCTTTATTGACTTCATCTTCGGAGTTGATTGGGTGCCGAGCGAGGATAAATTCGGGATATTCCCAATGATTGTCGCTTCCATTTATGCGACAATCGGTGCGCTGCTTATTGGGGTACCGATTGGTTTATTCACAGCAATCTTCCTGTCAGAAATTGCGCCGAAACGGTTTGCAAAAATCATATCGCCAGCTGTCCAGCTGCTAGCGGGGATCCCATCTGTTCTGTATGGCGTTTTTGGCCTTGCCATTATCGTGCCATTTTTGCAGAACAATTTAGGATTAGCAAAAGGGCAAAGCTTATTGGCCGTCATTATCGTATTGGCGATCATGATGCTTCCCACAATTGTGACGGTGGCTGAAACTGCAATTCGCGCTGTGCCAAAAACGTATCGGGAAGGTTCTTTGGCACTTGGTGCTTCTGAAATTGGAACAATATTCAAAGTGGTCGTGCCGGCAGCCAAGTCCGGTATTATGGCAGCGATCGTTTTAGGTTTAGGGAGAGCGATCGGTGAAACGATGGCAGTCATTTTGATAGCAGGAAACAGTTTGATCACGCCTACGAGTCTGACTGACAGTGTCCGGCCATTAACGACTAATATCGCTCTGGAAATGGGCTATGCTGCAGGCGTGCATCAAGAAATGTTATTTGCGACAGGTATCGTGTTGTTCTCCTTTATTTTGATTTTAAATTTCGTTCTGGCAAAAATCAGCGCAAGGGGGGGCCACTAAAGTGAGGAAGTTTAAGGATAATGTATTGCGCGGGCTTCTATGGTTTTCGGCTTTCGTCACGGTCGGTATTCTCTTGCTGATTGTAGGATTCATTTTTTATAAAGGATTCCGTCTCATCAATTTGGAATTCATCTTTGGCGATTATTCACCGACAGATGGTGGAGGCATTTGGCCAATGATTGTTACAACCGTGTATACAATCGTCATTTCACTCGTTATTGCCACACCGATTGGGATTTTAGCGGCAGTCTATCTTCAAGAGTACGCAAAGCAAGGCAGGCTTGTTAAAACGATCCGTTTTGCGACGGAAAGCTTAACAGGGATTCCCTCCATTATCTATGGATTATTCGGTGCCGTATTCTTTGTTACGACGTTAAAGCTTGGCATGTCGATCATCGCGGCGTCATTGACGTTGACGATTATCGTATTGCCTGTTGTCATACGAACAACAGAAGAATCATTGAAAACGGTCCCGCAAACGTACCGGGAAGGTTCTCTGGCTCTAGGTACAACAAAACTTCAAACACTTATGAAAGTCATCTTGCCAAGTTCAATGCCTGGAATCCTGTCAGGAATCATCCTTTCAATGGGACGGATTGTCGGCGAGTCGGCAGCGATATTTTTAACCGCTGGAACTGTGGCGGCGATGCCTGCAAGCATCTTCTCTTCCGCGAGGACATTAACGGTTCACTCCTATTTAGTTACGCAGGAGGCAGGGGATATTGAACTGGCAGCTGCGATTGGAATCGTATTAATCGTCATCATCTTGATTTTGAACTTCTCGGCTACGTTCATTTCAAAGAAATTAACGAAAGCGGATTATTAATGATACAAGAAGTGAAGGAGGAGAATGTAGCGCTTATGAAGCAGTCAGAGAGAACGTCAAAAATCAGAGTAAAAGATTTGAGTCTTTTTTATGGAGATAAACAGGCACTATACGATGTATCACTAACTATTGAAGAAAAGAAAGTGACAGCGTTAATCGGGCCATCCGGTTGCGGGAAGTCAACCTTTCTTCGGACGCTGAACCGCATGAATGATCTAATTGATGGAGTGAAAATAAACGGAGATATTCTCATCGATAACGAAGATATATATAAATCCAATGATGTCATTAAACTTCGTACAAAAGTCGGGATGGTATTCCAAAAACCGAATTTATTCCCTATGAGCATTTATGACAATGTTGCTTACGGGCCTCGGGCGCAAGGCATTAAAAACAAGAAAGAATTGAACAAAATTGTTGAGGAAAGCTTGCGCGGAGCTGCGATTTGGGATGAAGTGAAAGACCGTCTCAAGTCATCAGCACTCGGTCTATCAGGCGGTCAGCAACAAAGGGTTTGTATTGCCCGTGCAATTGCGATGAAACCTGACGTCATTCTAATGGATGAGCCTACTTCGGCACTTGACCCGATATCTACATTGAAAGTTGAAGAATTAATTGCACAATTAAAAAAAGAATATACAATTGTAATCGTAACACACAATATGCAACAGGCTGCACGAGTGTCGGACAAAACAGCTTTCTTCCTTAGTGGAGAAATTGTTGAATATGACGTGACAAATAACGTCTTTTCAAATCCGAAGGACCAAAGAACAGAGGATTATGTAACTGGCCGTTTCGGTTAACGTACCAAGGCGTAATTGATTATTATCAAGGGGTGACTTTCATGAACGCAAGGAAGAACTTTGACAAGAACTTGCAAGAATTACAAAACAAAATGCTGGAGATGAACAAACTTACCATATCCGCATTTGAGAAAGCGTTCACTGCGTTTAAAACACAAGATATTGAATTGGCATTGCGAGTTATCGATGAAGACACGGCTATTGATAATCTTGACCAGGAAATCAACCAATTTGCTGTGTGGCTTATTGCAAAAGAGCAACCATTTGCAACGGATCTACGAAGAATCATTGCATCTCTTAAAATCACTTCTGATATCGAACGTATTGCAGATTTCGCTGTAAACATTGCGAAAGCGACTGCTAAAATCGGAAAGACCGAATCGCTGATGAACATTACAAAACTTGAGCAAATGAATGAGACATCCCTTAAGATGCTGAATATGGCCGTGTCCGCGTTCATCGACGGGAACATGGCGTTTGCTAAGGAAGTCGCCGCTTTAGACGATATAGTCGACAATGCCTATGCAGAAACATATAAAAGCATTACTGAATACTTGCGCCAACACCCCGAAGAAACAACACAGCTCGTTCAGCTGCTGTTCATCAGCCGCTATCTTGAACGTACCGCTGATCACATAACAAACATTGCCGAAAGCGCTGCGTATTTAATAAAAGGTCAGATTTATGATTTGAATCAATAACAAACTACATCAGGTGGAATCCTTCTTTCGTGAGGATTCCATCTTTATTTTTTATGAGTTTGCTCTCTATTCACTATTTTGAGAAGATAAGAGTACTAGGGAATGTAATGGAGGGGTATGATGACGTCAGTAACGGATAGATTAACGGAATCGGTCTTACTGGAAATATTGGAGAATGCATTTCAGTGGTTTGTTGTCGTTGATAAAGAAGCGAACATTTTATATATCAATGAGGAATACTGTAAGTTCCTAGAAACGACTCGTGAAGAAGCAATCGGAAAGCCGGTGAACCAAGTCATTGAAAATTCCCGGATGCATGAAGTGATAAAGACGGGTGAGGAGCATATCGCATCACCTCACTTCATCAAAGGAAACTACATGTTAGCGAATCGTGTCCCAGTGAGGGTGGATGATGAAATTGTAGGGGCTTTCGGAAGTGTTATCTTTCGGGACTTGAACGATTGGCAAAATTTGAGCTCTCAAGTGAGAACGACAATGGAGAAAATTAAGATAGGGCAGTCTACAGAGAAAGCGACTTTCCGACTTCAAGATATTCTTGGATCCTCCGATTCAATCCGGTCAATTAAAGAGACCATACAAATGATCGCCCCGAGTGATTTACCTGTATTGATCCAGGGAGAAAGCGGAACCGGAAAGGAAATGTTTGCGCAGAGCATACATTACCTATCGAATCGATCTGAAAAGCCATTTGTCAAAGTAAACTGTGCAGCAATTCCCGCAGAGTTTCTTGAGCTTGAGCTTTTTGGCAGTGTCGGATCTACTGAACAGCTCCAGAGAAAAGGGAGAATCCATCAAGCGGAAGGAGGTACATTGTTCCTGGATGATCTAGGGGACATGCCACTCTCGCTGCAAGTGAAATTATTGCGGGTTCTTCAGGAAGGAACAATTGAACCGATCGGGTCCCACAATGCCAATGAAGTGAACGTCCGAATCATTGCTGCTGTGAATCAACCGCTGAAAACCTTAATGGAGTCCGGGAAATTTCGTGAGGATCTCTATTATCGGATTCATGCAGTTACGTTGCAAATTCCGCCCCTTCGTCAGCGGATGGAAGATTTCGAGGAAATCACAAATCACTTTTTTCACGAAACGATTGCAAAAGTCGGGAAGCGCAATCTTTCAATTGCACCCGGGACGATGCAAACTCTTAAAGAATATAGTTGGCCGGGGAACGTGAGGGAATTGCAGAACATAATCCAAGCGGCAGTCTATTTGACGAATGGAGATCTGGTGGAACCAAGTGTCCTGCCTCAAGGAGTCCGAGCTAAATCCCTTTACTATACAGGAAGCACGCAAACATTACAGCAAGCGGTTGAGCAATTGGAGAGGAATATCATTGCTGAAACTCTTCAGATGTACGAGAATAAAAGAGAAGCAGCAGAGGCGTTAGGGGTAAGTAGGAGTACTTTTTATGAGAAATTGAAAAAATATGAGTTTTGAACTACTTTCCGGTTTTCTGGACACGAGTCCGGAATTTCGGACATTGTAAAATCCTTGTTTCATATATTGGAAAGGGTTATGAGTAGACAGTCCGGTATTCCGGACTGTCTTTTCAATTTATCTAGTCAAACGCTTATAAATAAAGGTTTGCAAGATTTCATAAGCTTTGATTAAATGAATTGAAAGCGCTTTACTAGTTACATATGTAGGAGGTGGGTTCAGAGAGACAAGCGATCAGTAAATGTAATGTATCTACTGTCATTATTTTTTTGAACAATATTAACTGAAGATTACAATTACGCTTGGGGGGGAAATGGAATGGAAGCATTAGGGATGATTGGTTTGATTGGAGGACTCGCTCTTCTTATTTTCCTGACAATGAAGGGCGTAAATATTTTGATTGTCGGTCCTATTTCCGCGTTGTTTGTTGCGCTTATGAGTGGCATGCCCCTATTCGCTAAACTTGCAGATGAAGGGCAAGCTGATTTTGTTACAAGTTATATGGGTGGATTCACTTTCTTTATTGCATCTTGGTATATGATGTTCCTGCTTGGTGCGGTATTCGGGAAAGTTATGGAGGATAGCGGAGCAGCAGATGCCGTTGCAAAATGGTTTGTAGACAATTTGGGTATGAAGTTTGCGGTATTGGCTATCGTTGCGGCGTGTGCGATTTTGACATATGGCGGCGTAAGCTTGTTCGTTGTTGCATTCTCGGTATATCCAATGGCAATCTCTTTATTTAAACAAGCTGATTTGCCAAGAAGGTTCATTCCTGCGACATTAGCTCTTGGATCGGTAACATTTACAATGACTTCAGCTGGATCGCCGGAAATCCAAAACTGGATACCGATCCCGTACTTGGGGACAACTGCTTACGCAGGCTGGGAAGTCAGTTTACTAGTCGCCGTGTTTATGGCAGTGTTTGGCTATTGGTGGCTGAAGAGAATGGTGACTAAAGCAGTAAATAAGGGTGAGCGGTTCGTCGGCAGGGAATCGGATCCAACATTCGATACTACACGTAAACTGCCAAATCCTTTCTTGTCCATGATTCCTTTGGCTGTTGTACTGATCATCTCATTTATCTTCCACGATTCATTAGCTCAGTCGGCATTGATTGTCGCGTTGCTCGGTGGGATTATCGCGACTTATTTTGTAGGAAGAAAATATTCTTCTAATTTTGGTGCGGCTGTTTCAGCAGGTACGCTTGGCGCAATTGTTGCGATTGGAAACACTGCCGCAGTAGTCGGTTTCGGCGGAGTTGCAAAAGCGGTCCCTGCTTTCCAAATGGCTGTAGAAGCTATGACAAACATTCCGGGCTCTCCTTTAATCGGCGCAGCCATTGCGGTATCGGTAATTGCAGGCATGACTGGTTCTGCATCAGGCGGTCAGACGATTGCCTTGCCATTGATAGCACCTCATTATATGGACATGGGAGTAGATCCGGAGGCGTTGCACCGCGTTGTCGCCATCTCGTCAGGCGCACTTGATTCCCTTCCGCATAACGGATATGTTGTAACAACCATACAGTCCATTTGTGGTGAATCACATCGAGATGCGTACGGTCCAGTGGGGGCATTGACTGTAATTGTTCCAGTCATTGGTGTGGCAATTGCAATCATCTTGTTCTCCTTTGGCTTTGGAATTTAACCGGTTTTGTAGTATAGATTAACAACTGGATGACAGTTTACTCATTGGGCGCCTTAGGCACATCGCGTTTGGCGCCCCGTATTTTTGTCTCAGGAGGGTTTCGCATGGTAGAAGGAAAAGTTTTATTTATTACAGGAGCAGCGCAAGGGATCGGTTTTGAAATTGCCCAAGCATTTTCTGAAGCCGGTGCTAAGGTTGTACTTTCCGATATCAATGAGGAAAAAGTGCAGGCTGCTGCCCATAGACTTAGCGGGGACGCGATTGGCATCAAATGCGATGTCACGTCTGAAGCAGACTTAGAAAAGGCGATAAATGAAGCGATTGATCATTTTGGAAGAATTGATATTCTCATCAATAATGCAGGGATGCAGCATGTTGCAATGCTCGAGGACTTTCCGACAGAGCGGTTCGAATTGCTCGTTAAAATCATGCTCACAGCGCCATTTATTGCAACAAAACTCGTATTGCCGCATATGAGAAAAAATGGTTTCGGACGTATCCTGAATATGGCTTCCATTAATGGGCTTGTCGGTTTCGCAGGGAAAGCGGCGTATAACTCAGCCAAGCATGGCGTCATCGGCTTGACGAAAGTGGCGGCTTTGGAAACGGCTGCAGATGGGATTACAGTGAACGCAATCTGTCCGGGCTATGTTGACACGCCATTAGTGCGCAATCAGCTCCAAGACTTGGCGACAACTCGCAATGTGCCGCTTGAAGCCGTACTCGAGGAAGTCATCTATCCATTAGTGCCTCAGAAGCGACTTTTAGATGTTAAGGAAATCGCCGATCTGACATTATTCCTTGCGAGCGATGCAGCAAGAGGCATGACCGGCCAAGCGGTCGTGCTGGATGGCGGATATACAGTTCAATAAAAAAAGCGACCTCATCTACGAGAGGTCGCTTTTCATTTGACAGAATCTTTCGGGTGCCTGTGCAGCACACATTTATGACAATTCGATAAAATGAATAAAAATGTACAGATTCAAATTGCAAACAGTGACATGAATGGATTTCTGAATTAATTTATTCAATTGTAGTGCATAGTCAGAATAGTTTGCTGCACAGGCACCTCTATTTAGGCACCTCTATTTTTGGCACCTCTATTGATTACTTTTTATCTCTTCCATTAAGTAATTGACGAAAGCATCGTCCCGTACGAGCCATGCTTCGTAGTTTCTTTTGAGGAAACGTTCCGCTTCCTCGAAACTTGTAAAGGTCTGTTCCAGTTTTATGTTATTTTGTTTAATGGCCCATGCCTGATCATTTTCCGGGTAGAGGAAAAAGCTGTCTTCCATTCGGTTTTTATAGAGGGAACCAAACAAGGAGTGTTTGACGTTATAGCGATTTCGTCGTGCATCTTCCCGCAATGGCTCTAAGTGGAACGTGTCCAACACAAATTTTTGAAAAGCATCCTTGGTCATTGAGCATCCTGAAGCTTTTGCATGCCCGCCTCCGCCGAATTGCCCGGCAACTTCAGATACATCAACATGATTATGGATTGTTCGAAAACCGACTCGTTTCCCGCTCATGTTTAAGATGGCGATGTAATCAAGATGAGGGTATTCTTTGCCAAGTTCATTTCCCAGCTCTGAATGGTAGGATTCCGCATATACGACTCCCGCAAAAAGGTTGTCCGCTTGCATCTGGACGAGTCCTCGCCTCTTCCGGCGAATATAGCGTTCGATTTTATCTTCTTCCATATC
The DNA here is from genome assembly GCF_023715585.1 of Sporosarcina luteola. Classification (GTDB taxonomy): domain Bacteria; phylum Bacillota; class Bacilli; order Bacillales_A; family Planococcaceae; genus Sporosarcina; species Sporosarcina luteola_D. The sequence goes on along the minus strand of NZ_JAMBOK010000005.1, from coordinate 94,137 downwards.
GAGTAATTTCTTTTCGAATTCATCAAAGTGAAAGTGGTCATTAGAAAGCAGTCGCTCGATCATCTTTTCTTCAAATTCATCAATGGAGAGTAGGAAAAAGAGAGCGTTGAGCCGTTGTGCATTCTGATTATTATTTTTCTCCCATTCCCATGTATCATACTGCCTGACGAGCTCGACAAATTCGGCAATCGCATCTGATGGCTCTATTAGTTGATGTGTCACCAAGTATTCATAAAATAAGGAAGTCGCTGAAGTTGATTTTCCTTCTTCATCCTCCACCACGACATGGCCCCACTCATAGTCATTAAAATGCAAAGCTGTCTTATGGTGATCCAGCAATTGTATCTTCCCGCCGTCTTGATAAAACGACTCAAGTCTCTTTTCGTTTTCCCCACTTACCGATAAATCGGTAATAAACAAAAATGTATCCTTATCTTCATTCTCAAGAAACCATTCCACTTCGCGATCAAGACCGGAAACGGAATTGTAGCGCACGTTAACCTGCTTTCCAAATGCTATTTTCGCTAGAATTCCGCATCCCACGCCGTCCAGATCATTATGTGACAATAATTTATACACATCCATCACTCCTCGAACGACAGTATAGTCAAAATGCAGGAGTGACAGACATCAAAAAACCTCCCGAATTATCGGGAGGTTGGAAGTGTTAGTTCAGCACCAACACCAAGCTTCTCAAGTACAAATGCATAGCATTCCGCGGCTTCCTTCAAGTGGTTGAAGCGGCCTGACTTGCCGAAATGTCCTGCACCCATATTCGTTTTAAACACAATGACATTGTCATCGGTTTTCAATGCTCTCAGGCGTGCAACCCACTTCGCCGGTTCCCAGTATCCGACACGCGGATCATTCAAGCCGGTTGTAATATACATATGCGGATAGTCTTTCGCTTCCACATTGTCATAGGGGCTATAGGACTTCATATAGAAATAATCCTCGTGATTTTGAGGATTGCCCCATTCATCCCATTCCAATGTAGTTAGGGGAATGGTCGTGTCGAGCATCGTCGTAACGACGTCAACGAACGGCACGGCAGGAACGACAACCTTGAATAAATTGCCGGCCAGATTTGCCACTGCTCCAACGAGCAAGCCTCCCGCACTGCCTCCGCGAGCCGCCATTCGATTCGGTGTTGTATATCCTTGCTCAATAAGATGCTTCGCTGCGGCAATAAAATCCGTAAATGTATTTCGTTTATGTTCCATCTTCCCATCTTCATACCAACTTCGTCCCATTTCGGAACCGCCGCGCACTTGCGCTGTGACAAATACGACACCCTTGTCCAAGAGCGGGAGACGATACGGATCGAAATGCGGATCGCTGTTTGCACCATAGGAGCCATATCCAGATAGAATCAATGGCGCTGGCCCTTCATCGAGCGCACCTTCCTGATAGACAACGGTCATCGGAACATTGACGCCATCCTCGGCAACTGCCCATAATTGCTTTTGGCGATAGCTTGAACGGTCAAATTCTCCACTGACGGGTGCCACTTGCAATTGACGCTTCTCTCCAGTAGACAAGTTCAGCCCGTACGTCGTTTTTGGCGTAAGCAGCGACTCGTATTGAAGCAGCACTTCCTCTGTCTCGTAGCCTTGGTCGGATAAAACCGATACTGTATAAAGGGGCTCATCCCATACAAGCGGACTCATCTCACCGTCCTGCACTATCCAAATCTGCGTCAACCCGTTCTCCCGGCCTGCGACAAGCAGCTTATCGCGAAACGGATACATCCCTTGAAGATACCGCTGATCGTTATACGCAACGACATTCACCCGTGAACTGATGTCGTCAAGTGGACAACGGAGCAGTTGGAAGTTCAGCGCATTTTCGTTTGTCAGTATGAGCAGATCCTCCCCCCAATGCTCGACATCATAGAGAATCCCGTCTCGCCGCGCATCCAGTAGTTGCAGAGGGGAGGAAGGGGCATCTGCATCCACCATGCGGATTTCACTTGACGTTTTCGAATGTGAATAAACAAAAATAAACTTCCCGCTTTGCGATTTAGACACGTAAAGTGTAAATGTCTCGTCTTTTTCTTCATAGACAAGCTCATCGTTCCCCACGTCACTGCCTACTCGATGCCTCCATAATTTACAAGGGCGTTGATTGTCATCAACAGTAATGTAGAAAATATAGTCGCCAGAGCGGCTCCATTCCATGCTTCCGTATAAAAACACATCAGGAATCCGGTCGGACAGAAGCTCGCCCGTTTCCATGTCCTTTATATAGATAGTATAACGGTCGGTTCCATCACGGTTCTCCAAATAGGCCAGGCGGTTGTGATCGGTACTCATACGCTGCACCGTCACGCTTAAATAGTCACTGCCCTCGGCCAATACATTCAGATCGAGCACCACTTCCTCCGATGCATCGTTTAAAAGTTCGCGGCTTGCCGCCCGTTTGCGTGCATAGATCGGGTATTGCTTGTCCTTTTCCAAACGTGAATAGTAGTAGTATTGTCCATGCTGTACAGGAACTTTCACTTCCGAATCGGGAACACGGTCAACCATGCTTTGATAAATTAGGTCCGTTAGTTCCTCCATGGGGCGCATGATGTCGTCATAATACCGATTTTCTTCTTCAAGATAATTAATGACCTCCGGGTTAGTACGATCCTTCAGCCAATAATAGTCGTCTTCGCGTACATCGCCATGCAATTCATGGGGATGGGGAATCCGCTTTGCTATAGGTGGTTTCATTCTAGTTCCTCCTCTCCTTATAACTAGTAGTTTCGCGACAATGTACAGAAATACCTCTTTTTAAAAGATGCGTGACGGATTCGTAACAAACATACAGGTCACTGCATATTTTAGGCTAAAGGGGTTTCCTTGCAGACAACCGCCCCCGTCAACTTGGGAGTCGCGGGGGCGGTCAGTGTAGAGAACTACTTATTCTCTTGGCATTATAGAATTTCCAGTTGTACGATTAGCGCCAAGAGGATTTGTAGCAACAGCTGCAAGGAAATCGCTACATCAGTATCTACCGTTGTCACCTCGACATCACGGGAGTTGACGATGATAAGTCTTTGGCGATTCGTCTGCCGGATTTGTGCTCGCTCCAGTAGTTCTGTAGTCACGCGTTCCGCTCTTGTAGCATCTGCAATCGAGATATTGATGACGATTGCAATCGCCACTTGGAGTGCAGCTTGTAAGGACACGGCAACTTGCGTGTCAGTCGTGCTGACTGTGACATTTGCAGAATCACGGATGACGATTAGTTCGTTGGAAAGCTGATCGATATTGGAATCCAACTCCGCATCTGCCCCTGTATTTCTTCTTTCGTTTCTGCGAGTAGCGAGCGGGTGCGTTGCATCATCATCTAATGCAGACCATCTGTCTCGGCATCTGTCTTCTTCACGTGAATAATATTCATAGTCATTGTCATAGTCCATTAAATTTCCCTCCTCTCTCTTCCTATTACATGTGCAGGAAAGTTTTTGAGTTGGACAAATCATCTATTCTTGTTGTTTTTTATTTTCCTTCTGTTGTTTCTTTTGTAGGAATGCATCTCGTAGCGGATGGGGCGCTTGTCCGTCTGTTTTTTCCTGTGAATCGGTTACTTTCCGAACGGCTTTCGATGCCAAAAAGTCGTCTACTTGAGTTTTTAGCTGTTCAACTGTCTGCTTCAATCCTTCACGTTGCTCAACTGTCATGCGTTGTTTAGCTTCATCGATATCGATTTTGTGTTTGGAGAATACATCAGCTACAAACAGTTCCATTAACTGGCTCGACAGTCCATATAATTGTTCGCGGTTATTTTTGTCTTCCACTCAAATCACCTCCTTTTGCACTTACAAATATGTATACTCCCGCGAAACCTTAGTAGCCGGGCATCTATACATACAACAGGAAAAATACATAGGGAATCATGATGTAGAGAGCAACGTATGAAATGAAAAGGAAGAACATCCCCCTTATAGCGGGATTGTTCTTCCTTTTCGTTGATTCGGTCTTTTGGCTCCTATACCAATGAATTCCAGAAGGTAGACAAAAACGTCCTTAATTCATTGTTCAACATGCACAAAGGTTTGGCCGAATTAGCGATTATCGTAAAAACCTTATGCACAGTACATAGCGAGGGGTTGTGCATTTTGGTTACTAGACATAAAGACCGGAACCACAAAGCTATGTATAATAAGTGGTGCACGATGAAAATGTTTTAGAAGTAAAACTTTTATCAGCCAAATACAAACTAAATGCAGTTGAAAATACAGCATTGAAAGGGGCAGTTGATATGACAGTAATAAATGAAGCTATCGAGACAAAAGCAATTCAAGGCGACCAACACTCGACGTTAGATGAATCACTGCATCCGAAAGCCGAGCAGGATCGGACCGTCAAGCCAAAAGACTATGTCTTCATGTGGATTGGCGACGGGGTGAACTTAGGGAATATGACATTGGGAGCCAGTGTAATTGTCGCAGGAGCGGCAACATTGAACATCTTCCAAACAATCTTGGCAGCATTGATCTCCATTGGGATCATTTCAACGATCTTCGCATTGAATGACCGACTAGGTTATCGTGAAGGTATTCCATACGTTGTACAACTTAGAATGTCCTTCGGGATAAAAGGGAAAGTCATTTCGTCATTATTACGCGGTGTACCTGCCATCGTCTGGTACGGTATTCAAAGCTGGATTGGCGGTACTGCGTTGAATGAAATAATGAAAATCGTTACGGACGGAGCATTCAATAATGTTGTTGTCTGCTTCATCGGACTTCAATTATTCCAGATCGTCCTTTCATTATTCGGTTTCCATGCGATTAAATGGGTGGAAACAGTTGCATCGATCGTTTTCATGGCAGCGCTCGTATATGTATTTGGGATCCTTATGACTTCACATACAACTCAAATTGCTGAAACATGGGTACAAGCTAAAGGCTCATGGGGCTTGCCGTTCTTCGGACTCATCATGGTCTTCTTGGGGAACTATGCAGGAATCTTTGTAAGTGCTGCGGACTATTCCCGCGAGCTGAAAACTGGTTTAAGTGATAAGAAGCGTGGAGCATTATACTTTATTCCAATAACAATTTCATACGGTTTTGTTATTGTCATTGGTGCAATGTTGGCAGCTGCAACAGGAGTTACGAACCCGGCGCAAGCACTTCCAATCATCCTTAATAATGATTATGTTTCCGTATTCGTGTCAGCCTTTATCGTAGTGGCAGTTATTGCAACAAATATGGTGGCGAATATCATTCCGCCGGCCTATGTCATTACATTGCTGACAAAATTGAAATACAAAGCTTCTGTAACGATTACAGGATTGCTAGCTTTAGGTGCGTTTCCTTGGTTGCTTATCCAGGAATCGTCAGCTACAGGGTTGAATATGTTCATCCTCATCTATTCAGCATTTTTAGGACCTGTTATCTCCATCCTTCTAGTTGATTATTATATCTTACGAAAACAGAAAGTGGATATGACGGACTTGTATAATGACGAGGGATCATTCGCCGGATATAATCCAGCAGGATTGATCGCAATGTTCATCGGTGCAGGTGCTGCATTCATCGAGGTTGAGCTAGCATGGATCATCGGTCTTGTCGTCGCGGGGACATCTTACTATCTTCTGTCGAAATACGCGTTTAAAAATTCAAGCTTCAAAAAAGGAACTATTTTCGAGAAATAATGAATCTTATAAATTGCCTCTTGAAGAATCACTCTTCAAGAGGCAATTGTTTTGTTCAAACTGCACAAGCGTTTATTTAAAGTGTCTATTATTAAACCCTTCCTTATCCACTGTATCTAATAAAACATCGTTCTTTTGTTTAAGTGACCTAAAGAAGTATATCAATATAGGTTGTATAATGAGGACGTCCACTACTACGGTAGATGTGAAGCTCGTTGGGGCGAAGACAACGGTACGAAACCCTTGCCGATGAACCTCAATATAGGTAGGTTTCGAATACTAGTGGTAAATTTTAAGGAGGGGTTTTTTTGACTCTTTTTGATAGAGAAAAAATGAAGAGTGCAGGATATAGTGAAGATGTTCTGCCCACAAAAGTAGAAGATCGGAAATGGGGGATTAGCAATTTCCTGACGGTCTGGATGGGTTCTGTTCATAACATTCCAAACTATATTGCCATCGGTGCTCTATTTGCTTTGGGATTGTCGGTCGGCCAAGTGTTTGCTGCAATCATGGCTGCTTCCATTGTCATATCAGCAATGCTTGTTCTAAATGGTCATGCAGGATCGAAATATGGATTGCCGTTTGCGATGCTGCTGCGTTTATCTTACGGTCCGAAAGGTGCAATGATTCCGGGTGTGTTAAGGGGAGTCATTTCAGCAATTATGTGGTTCGGATTTCAAACGTACGCAGGTAGCCAGGCTTTATCAATTCTAATCGGTAAGCTTTGGCCGACATATTTGACATTAGGCGGAGATTGGAACTTTCTAGGGTTATCTTTGCCGGCGTTAATTTCATTTTTACTGTTCTGGTTGTTGAACATTGCGTTAATTTACGGAGGTATGGCTTTCCTAGGGAAGTTTACAAATATCCTCTCGCCGCTTGTGTATATTGTTTTTGGAGGAATGGCAATTTGGGCCATTAACTTAGCGGGCGGAATCGGTCCAATTCTTTCATATACAGGCACAGGAGTTCCAGGGAATAAAATAGTTATTTTCATCGCAGCTGTAACGGCAGTCGTTGCGGCATGGGCAGCACCGATTGTTAACGCTTCCGATTTCACGAAGCTTGCAAAATCGACGAAGACGCAAGCGATAGGACAAACTGTCGGCCTTGTTGTGACTTATTTGCTTTTCGCGGTTGCAAGTATCGCCATCATTGTCGGATCGGAAATCGCCTTTGGAACACCAATTTGGAACGTACTCGATGTTGTAGCACGTTTTGACGGGACATTTGCAATCGCTATTTCCGTACTTACACTTTGCTTAACAACATTATCTGTAAACGTAACGGGAAATATTGTACCGGCAGGTTACCAATTAGCATCCCTATTCCCGAAGACACTCACATTCAAATCGGGTGCCATAATTGCAGCAATTACTGGTATTCTCGTCATGCCATGGAAACTGATGGAAAATGCAACAAGCATTTTCACTTTCCTCAATATTATTGGGGGAATCCTGGCTCCGGTGACTGGTATCATGCTAGCCCAGTACTTCCTCATTTCAAAAACTAAAATTGACTTGAATGCTTTATATGATGCGGAAAAGGGAAAATACCATTATACAAAAGGCTTCAATGTGAATGCGATTATTACAACTATAATTGCGGGAGTCATTTGTCTGATTGGAAACGTAGTACCTGTCCTAAAGCCGCTTTATGATATGTCTTGGTTTGTAGGAATCATTACAGCCTTCATTCTTTATACGGCGCTTGAATCGACCTATTCAAAAGGTGCTATGCTGCGAAAAGCTCCAGAGCTATCGAAGGAGAATAGGTAATTCGAGAAATGGTGAAACTGATGTTTGGTGTAAATTTGTTGGGCAAAAAAATCATTGATAACTGAGAGGGGAAATTCAAATGGCTTTCGATTTAGTTATTAAAGGCGGAAAAGTAGTTTTACGTGATGGTGTTTATAACGTTGACTTAGGTATCAAAGATGAGAAGATTTCATGCATCGCAGAGAATATTACGGAAGATGCAAAGGAAGTTATTGATGCATCTGGCCAATATGTCATGCCTGGAATGATTGACACGCATGTACACATCAGTGAACCTGGCCGTGCGGAGTGGGAAGGATTCGAAACAGGATCGAAATCACTGGCTGCAGGAGGTACAACAAGCTACGTGGAAATGCCGCTGAATGCCCTGCCGGCAACAACAAACAAACCAGCGTTGGATCTTAAATTGGAGGCGGCTGTTGACCAGAACTATGTTGACTACGCGTTTTACGGCGGACTCGTCCCTGGCAACGTCGATAAGCTGAAGGAAATGTCGGACGCTGGCGTACTAGCGTTTAAATGCTTCCTATCCGATATTACAAGTGACATTCCGGATGATTTCGTAAACGTGGATGACTTCACTTTGTATAAAGGCATGCAAAAACTGGCTGAATTGGATCAGATCCTATGCATCCACGCAGAAAACGCGTCTGTACCATCGGGCCTTGCTAAGGAATTTGAAAGGGAAGGCAAAAACTCCGGAGTTGAATATGCGGAGTCCCGTCCGATCTTCACAGAAGTGGAAGCAGTTCAGCGTGCGATTCTTTTCGCTAAAGAAACTGGCTGTAAATTGCACCTTGTTCATATTAGTACATCAGAGGCAATTCAGGTAATCCTAAAAGCGAAACAAGAAGGCGTCGATGTTACGGTTGAATCTTGCCCTCACTATTTCGCATTCACTGCGGACCAAGTCGATGAAGTCGGTCCGAAAGCAAAATGTCAGCCACCAATCAGAAAAGCCGAAGACCAAGCAAGACTATGGGACGAGCTTCTAGCTGGCAATATCGACTGGCTGACGTCCGACCACTCGCCTTGTACGGAGGACTTGAAGCAAGGAACGATTTGGGAAGCATGGGGCGGAATTAGCGGCGCGCAAAACAACGTCGACCTTATGTTTGACTTAGCTGTGAAACAGCGCGGACTTCCAGTTCATGAATTCGTTAAATTGATTTCAACAAACCCGTCTGAGCGTTTCAACATTACGCACAAAGGTGAAATTGCAGTTTCCAAAGACGCAGACATCATTTTAGTCGACCCGAACCAATCGTACACAGTGAAAAGGGAAGACCTTTACTACAAAAACAAACATAGTGCATACGAAGGCAGAAAAATCGATTGCCGCGTGACAAAAACAATCGTCCGCGGACATGTCGTATTCGACCTGGAAGAAGGCATTGTCGGAGAACCTGTCGGCAAGTTGATTGCTGCTACTAACTAATTCATTTATACCTTTGCCGTTGTCCGTTGCGGCAATGGCAAAGGTAAATTTTTTATTTGGAGGAATTAACGATGAGTACATACGATTTGATTATTAAGAACGGTACGATTGTTACAGCTGAATCCGTTATCAAAGGTGATATTGCTGTTAAAGACGGTAAGATCCAAGAAGTTGGCCAAGCGCTGCAAGGCACGGCTGATCGTGTAATCGATGCAGAAGGAAAACACGTTTTACCAGGCTTGATCGACACGCATGTCCACTTCAATGAGCCGGGAAGAACAGAATGGGAAGGACTTGCTACAGGAAGCCGAAGCTTGGCTGCCGGCGGAGCGACTTCCTTCTTCGATATGCCATTGAACAGTACGCCTCCGACAATCAATAAAGAAAATCTTGACTTGAAAAAGGCATGCGCCGATGAAAAATCAATCGTCAATCCATATTTCTGGGGCGGCCTTGTTCCTGAGAACATTGCGGACCTCAAGGAACTTCACGAAAATGGGGTTATTGGTTTCAAAGCATTCATGTCGCCAAGCGGTATTGCTGATTTCAACCATGTTGATGATGAAACGATCTTTAAAGGGATGAAAGAAATCGCTTCCTTCGGTTCGCTTCTTGCCGTTCACGCGGAAAGCACGGTCATTTGTGACCAACTTGCTGAAGAAAAGCAAAAACAAGGCAAGACATCTGCAAGAGATTTTGTCGAGTCTAGACCAATCATTTCTGAAATCGAAGCTGTCCGAAGAATTATCTCTTATGCGGAAGCGACTGGATGTAAGCTTCACGTCGTCCACGCGAGCAGCAGAAAAGTAGTCGACATCATAACAGAAGCAAAACAGCGCGGCGTAGACATTACGGTGGAAACATGCCCGCATTATTTAGCGCTATCAATAAAAGACTTCGAAGAAAAAGGCGGATTGGCGAAATGCTGCCCTCCACTACGCGACGAAGACGAAGTCGAAGATCTATGGGCTGCGATTGCTAATGGGGAAATCAACGTTATTGCTTCCGACCATTCACCAGCTCCGGCGACTATGAAAACAATTACAGACAACTATTTTGAAGGTTGGGGCGGAATTTCCGGTGCACAGTCCACGTTGAACATCATGTTGACTGAAGGCTATTTCAAACGCAATCTTCCATTGGAGAAAATTGTTGAATTGACTGCAACGAACCCAGCGAAACTATTCGGCCTCTCGAATAAAGGCGCAATCGAAGCTGGCTATGATGCAGACATAGCGATTGTTGACTTGAACGAAAGCTTTGAACTGAAGAATGAAGACCTCTTCTACCGTCACCAGCACTCACCATACGTTGGGTTTGAGTTCAAAGGAAAAGTCAAAACAACTATCGTTAATGGAGAAGTTGTCTTTGAGAACGATGAAATCGTCTCTGAGAAAACAACTGTTGGCCAATAAAAACAAAAAAACCAAAGCCCATGCAAACCGGGCTTTGGGTATAGACTGTAGACAAACACCATGAATTATGGTGTTTGCCTTCAGTCTTTTTTCTTTAAACATAGAGAGGAAGCTAACAGTGTTGATTTCCGCTGCGTGCGGACGCTTTCCGCGGGCACGGCTTCAGCCAATCGAACAACGTAGGGTTCGATTTGCCTTAATTTCTGCGTTCTTTGCAGAAATTAAGGCAGCCTCCACATCCTGCTCCCTTAGGGGCGCAAAAAACACTGCTCGCAACGCTTCGCTTGTGCTCGCAAAAGCCGTTCTTCGTCACGGCTTTCGCAGGAGTCGCCGCTCTCCGCTCCAATCAACGGGGTTTCCTCAAGACCATCTGGTGGGCAAACTGGATGCGGCCATTAATCTCTCCTTTTTCTATCCATAGTTGAGGATCTTTATCAATTAATGGGAGACCTAGTACAGATTCAGTGGTACTGATAAAGATGACATCCATTCAAACGTTCGGCATCCTTTCCAGTGCCAGGCAATTAACATCTATTGCTAACTTCCTTTTAGAGAAACAGGTTCTTCCTGCACTTCCTTAATAAACGAAATGACAAAAGAAGGCTTTTTCAGAAAACATGAGGATGTCTATGACGAGCATTTCGAAGAAAAGCAGGACATGCGATGGACAGGTGACAGGGGACTTATAAAATATCCATGCAAGCAATGCTGACTTTTGCTGCCATCAATCTTAAGCAGCTGGCCAGTTTGATATGGAGGGCGGAGGCTGTATGCGTTGATTGAATGATGCCGATAACCTAAATGGACATCCAGTTGATTGGAGTGCAGGGCGGCGACTCCTGGGGGATTAGCGCGGCGTGAAGACCCCGCAGAAGCAAAGCGACGAGGAGGCTGAGGGCAAGCCCCCCGGAAAGCGTATGCCCGGAACGGAAATCAACGTTATTTTAGTCTACTGACAGTTAAAATGTACATATTTAAGCAAAAGGGTTGGAAATCATAGATTTCCAACCCTTTTGTCTATAGTCTGAAACCAAAGCCCATTCAAACCGGGCTTTGGTTTTATTCGTCTTCTTTTAAAAGTGATCCGATCATCAACGCTACACGTATGCGCAATGAGTGGGCCGGGTCGCGGAAAGAGCAATTCAGCAACTCTTCCGCTTTCTCGATACGGTATTTCACTGTATTCCTATGGATATACAAGCGGCGGGACGTTTCCGAAATCTCACATTGTGAATCCAGATACACTTGAATCGTCTTGACCAATTCCTGGTTTTCTTTTGTCTTTGGATGGGCAAGGGACTTCAGTGTGTTCTCATACAGTGCTTTCAAATCTTTTTCGGGAATCGTGTTTAATAAATCTTCAAGCTCTTTCATTTTATAGAAATTAATGAAGCCGAGCATATTCATATCGTATCCGCTCATAATTGCTTCGCATGCTTCTGCATAGGCGGTTGTAATATCTTTAATGGACTGAACCGTATTGCTGACGCCGAAGGAGATTGAATAATCGCCTTGCAAGCTTTCCTGGCATCTCGCAACAAATTCAGTTACTTCTGCAGTGTCCGCTTCATCAGCGTATTGCAAGATCATGACGAAGTATTTTTCCTTCGTGAATAAAATACCGTCCAATTCGCTATGAACAATCTCATCCTCAAGTTGATCATAAATACTGTTGTACAGTTCTCCAGCCTTTTTCTCGTACAATTGAAGATCTTCGTAATTTTGTCCTTTTTGGTCTACAGTACAAATGATGCAAATGTTATTTAAGTCCTCGTTCAAGCCATAATAATTAGCACGGCTCAAGATTTCTTCATCAGAATGTATCCGATTTTCGATCAAGTCGTCAAAGAAATTATTTTTGAGGAGCCTTGAGTTCTCTTCGATTGCCTGCTCCTTGATAATTGTAAAGGTAATGACGTTGCCGGCCTGTTCAATCGCCATTTGCGAAGATGGATAAGGCAAAGTCATGGAATCGACAATGACGAGCATGCTAGGATGCTGCCGTTTGGTTTGAACAGGGAAAGTGGAAATGGATTGATGTTCCCTCGAAGGAATCGTAAAGGTGCTTCCTTCCCGGGCAGATGGTAAGTCTTCTTTCACTTTTTCGATGATTTCCTGTTCGGCCAATTTCATTGAGTCCATCCGGAAATCATGACTATGGGCAATTTTTTCTCCCCTATGGTTCAAGAGCAGGGTAGGACGGGATAAAAAATGCCCCAATTGCTCGATGAGTGCAGTTAAACTGTAACCTTTAATCATCATATCGGAAAACTCTTTTTGGACATGCAACGCGTAATAGAGCTGTTCCGATTCAGCATCATTTAAATAATTCAAAATGTGTCGGGATACTTCACCTAATGTGTGCTTCGTAGGCAAATCAATGATAGGAAACGCCAAGTCATCGGCGAGCAGCTTCACTTCACGGGGCAATTCTTTGAAGAATCGATTGATCTTAATGGCAAGTCCTGAACAGTTTAATTCATACATTTGTTTAATCAATTCGCAGAATTTCTCAGGATCGTCCTTGAATGCATATCCAGTCGTAAGGAGAAGGTGATTTTCCTTCAAGAAATTGATGATGTCCGGCGTGTCGGAAATATTTACAAATTGCACATTTCTTGTAAGACCGCGATGGCCCGCAAGCACAATGCTTTCTTTCATGCCTTCCAATATAAATAAATCGTTTACTGTTTTCATAAGCATAACCTCTTTTATAGAATTCCCAATAGAATTTTTAAGCAGTTTGCACATACATACCATAGTTTATTGTACATTAAAAGTAGACAAAAATAAAGCTTGGTTTTGTTCATTGTAAACAATGAAATTTTCAGCGAATACATGTAGACTAGAATAGATACAGGCAGATATTTTGGAATGCTATACGCTTCGGGGGTGAGGAATTGTTAGGCTCGACAAATGTAAACTCAAATCGTAATAGAGATGCGTTTGTTTTGAAGGCGACTGCGGCAAGTGATGAAGTTTCCCGTATCTTGAAGGAAAATCCGAACGGACATGTCCATAGTGTATTTACGACTAGTTTCAATTTAGCCTTCGGTGGGCATCTTGTCCATGTTGGCGCATTGGGGAATGGCATCGCGCCATTCGGAATAGGGTTGGATCAAGCGGATGCGCATTTGCTAACCACTTTGCTTGCTGTCGACTTGGAAGCTGTGTGGGATGAGGAATCAATGTCAGTGCTTTTCCCGAAAGGAATTAGCCTCTCGTTACATGAAGCGAAATGGACAAACCATACAATACAGCCTTCCACTTACGATCTCACTTCTCTTGAGGACAACTTCATGTATTTGGCGGATCGGCTTCTTCAAGACGACTGGCATACTGGTCTGGCCGAAACGACCGATGAAAAAAAACAGATTGTCCACTATATCGTCGACCCCTCTTCTTTCATAGAAGGAATCCCCGTCCTGGATAAATTGAATGACTTGAAAAATCTTGTCTTGCATCATGAGTTGGACGAGAAAGAAGTTTTCGACTATTGGATTGGCAGGGGACTTGGGCTCACACCGAGCGGAGATGACGTCATTACCGGAATTTGTGCAGTTTTATCGGCGCTGGAAGGGACAGACCAAACGTTTCTGCGGAAATTGAAACCCTATTTGATTGAATATGGCCAAAAACGGACGACTTTTGTCGCTCTGGAATATCTTCTCTATGCAACTGAAAACAAATTCCATTCCCATCTCCAGCAGTTATGCTATGTTTTAGATAAACAGCGAGGAAAAGAATTTCTAAAGGCTGTCGAAGAGATGAAGGAGATCGGCCACACATCAGGTGCGGATACAGTACTAGGAATGTTGCTCGGCATGAAAGCTGCCGTTATTCATAAAAAAGAAAGGTGATTGTTATCAAGGAGTTAGTAAAATCAAGTAACTGGATTTCGGGCTTACAGTGGCTCTTTTTTATTTTCACGAATATCGTTGTCATACCAATCACTGTGGGGGCGGCTTTTGATCTTCCGCCAGAGACAATTGTCAATATGCTTCAGCTATCCTTTATCGTCACTGGACTAGCGTGTATTATCCAAGCGTTCTTTGGGCATAAACGTGCCATCATGGAAGGGCAATCCGGCCTTTGGTGGGGTGTCATTTTAACACTATGTACAACAGCTGCGGCTCAAGGGATGCCTTTGCATATTCTTGGAGGCAGCTTGACAGTAGGTATTATCATTGTTTCAATCATGACTTTCTTGATTGGTGTAACAGGGCTCGGTCCCCAAATAGCGAAGTTATTCACTCCAGCAGTGATGGGTGTATTCATGTTCCTGTTCGGCTGTCAATTGATCGGGATCTTTTTAAAGGGGATGCTCGGGATTCCTTTTGGCAACCAGGCTGTAAACCCGCAGATTGATTTATCCGTTTCCCTATTGGCGATTGTCATTGCGACTCTGATCATCGTCATCAGCGTGAAGGCGCCTTCAAGTATAAGGCGATATGGGTTGCTGATCGGGATTATCGTCGGTTGGATCGTTTATGCGCTGATTTTTAAGCCGGAAAGCACAATTAGCGGAACGACAAAGTTCACCCTTGAATTATTCCCATTAGGGAAGCCGGCATGGGATGTCGGGATTATCATTACAACTATTTTAGCAGGAATGTTGAACACAGCGAATACGTTCGGCGCATTAAAAGGAACGGAAAGCATGTATGAAGTGGAAACGACAAAGTCGGAATACAGGGCATCATTCACCATTACGGGTGTATTCACACTCATTGCGGGTATTTTCGGCCTCGTTCCGAACTCGCCATTCGTTTCATCGATCGGTTTCTTGAGCCAAACAGGGATCATTAAAAGGATTCCATTTGTGCTTGGTGGATTCATGTTCCTCATTATGGGACTTATCCCGCCGCTCGGCCACTTCTTCTCACAGCTTCCATTAAGCATCGGTAGTGCTGCGTTGTTTGTCTCGTACTTGCTTCTCCTGAATTCTTCCTTGAATTTCTTCAAGCAAGTCGAATTTAATACGGTCAACGTTTATCGTTCAGCAATTCCGTTGTTCGTAGGAGTTGTCATCATGACTCTCCCGGCCACTTATTTTGTTACAATTCCAGGCGTGATCCGTCCATTGCTAAGCAGTGGGTTGCTAGTGGGAATCATACTAGCGTTGCTGTTGGAGAACTTCTTCAAATGGGATACGTATGGTGTGGAAAGTAAGACGGAACAGAAGGATGAAGTAGATCCACTTCCGGTTAAATCAAAATCATAACGATGAATTAGAAAAGGGCGCGAGAGTATACTCTCGGCCCTTTTGGCTTACTTCAGTTTATTGCGTAAGAAAGTGATCACTTCTTCAAATGCATTTTGTACAATCGGACTTTGCCAGTCTTCGTCAAATTGATGCTTGCCATCAGGAATGGTGATCAGTTTATGGTCAACGCCGTTTTTTTGCAAACCTTCAGCCATCAGGACGGATTGCTCATAGGGGACATCCTCGTCTTTCGTTCCGTGGAGGAGCAGGGTAGGCGGGTAGTGCGGATGGATATTGAATAGTGGACAGTACTTGGAAAGCTCGTCTTTTGCCAAGACAGGGATTAGTCCGCTTAATTCTTCAATCCAAACGCCATGCTGCCTCGCATGCATATAGATGGCGTACCGCTTTTCAATCGGACCGACCGAAATGATTTCATCCGACACGAGCATTTTGGCCAGTTCCCTAGGCACAGTTGTCATCGCTGAATAGTGGGGGCTCGGTTTCACCGCCCAATCACCGGTAATATCGCCATACCCATAGAAAGAAACGATGGCTTTCGGCTTGTTCCGGAACGTACCCGTTAGAAGTGCGAGATATCCGCCCGCTGAACTTCCGATGACCGCAATATTGCTCGGATCATAGTCGAATTCCTTGATCCCTTCATGTTCGATCCAGTCGAGGGCATCTATGATATCATCTTGAATCTCGGGAAGCTTTGACTCTGGCGCCAACCGATAGTCGATTGAGAAGATGTTGAACCCAGCTTGTCGATAAAACTCAATCTGTTCTTTCTTCATATCTTCACGGGACCCCCATAGAAGTCCGCCGCCGTGTATGTAGACAATCACTGGGCGGGATGATTCTTCAGCCGGATAAAAGTCCGCTTTCAACTCGAAGTTATCCTTCTGTTTATAAATGATCGTTGTTTTTGACATGATGTCACGCTCACTCCTTCGTTAGATAAGCTTTCGTTAGTATTGTATAATAAGAAGAATGATATTTCGAGATAAGGACATTAGGATACATGGAAAGGGGTGCGGCAAATGGAGTTTAGAGTAAAGGATTTATTGGCGATCGGGCCGATGAAGGATGCTGAAATTTTAAGCGGACGTACGTATGTTCAAAACGTGATTGAAGGCGTAACGATCATGGAAGGACCGGATATCGCGAATTGGATTAAAGGCGGCGAAGTGATTTTAACAAGCCTTTATTCGATTCGGGATTTCAATGTGCAAGAACAAAAGGATTTTATTGCCAAATTAGCTGATAAGAACGTGAGTGCTCTTGTCATTAAGAAGCATACTGAAGATATTTCCGATCAATTGCTCGAAGCCGGCGAAAAAAACAGAATGCCGATCATACAGCTGCCGCAAGAAGTTCCCTTTGTCGATGTCATGTATCCGATCATGGGGGAGCTTTTCAATAAGCAGGTCACGAAACTGCGATACTTTAAGGAGATCCATGATCGATTTACAGCTTTATCTCTCGCTGATAAAGGCCTTGAGAAAATCATTTATACACTTGAAAAGTTAATTGGAAATCCAGTTGCACTTTTTGATAGGAATTTCAGTTGTATCGTATCGACGTACCCTGAACTTGAACAATTTGAGATGGTAGAGAAAGTGCATTTCTACGAACAGACTTCAGGCATTAAATTTCCTCACTATCGCCAAATTGTAAAATACCCTGAACTGGATAATGTGAAAGGGCATCAAATTGTCGTTCCGATAGAAGCGCTGAACCATAACAAAATGTATTTATTGATCGGCGAAATAAACAAATCACTTGGTGAATTGGATTTGATCGCCGTCGAAAACGCAGCGACTTCCTTATCCTTGGAATTAGTGAAGCAATTTGCCGTCGCAGAAGTGGAGAAGAAGTATAAAAACGATCTCATTGAGGAATTGATCAGCGGGAAAATCCAATCGATTCAAGCTGTATATGAAAAAGCGAACGTCATCGGTTGGGACTTCACTGGTGCATTTGCTGCGGTGCTATTTAAACTGAACCGCCAGGCGGAGGGCGCTTTAAAGCAAAAAGGCGATCTCGCTGACCGTGCGCATTTCCTTGTGAATGAAGCGATTCATCACTATTTGCCGAACGGCATCATTTCAAATAAAAGCAATCTCTTCATTGTTCTTTGGAAAGTTGAGAAGGAGAGCAAAAATGATACTGCATGGATGAATGACATAAAGAATACAGCACGGACGATTCAAGCGGTCATTCAAAAGCAAGCTAAAGACATAGATGTCCAAGTGGGAATAGGAAGTGCGGTAGGAGATATTTCCGAAATTCCGCAAAGTTATCGGGAAGCGCATGATGCACTGGATTTAGGGGAAACATTAAACGGTTTGGCATCGATTACAGCTTTCTCGGAACTTGGGATCTTCCGGCTGCTGCGTTATGTCAAGGACTCATCCGCTCTCATGCAGTTCATACCGAAATCCCTTAAGGAGCTGCTTGATTACCAACAGGCGAATCAATCCGATTTACTGAAAACATTGCAGACATTTTTAGAGTGCAATCAAAACGCAGCTCAAACCGCTAAACTCCTCTTTGTCCATTATAAGACCGTCGTTTATCGCTTGGAGAGGGTTAAGGAGATAACGGGAATGGATTTTGAAGACTCTGAAGAGATGCTGTCTGTACGGGTTGGACTAAAAATTTATGAACTACTTCAGCGTGAAAATGAAGAATAGGTAAAGAGGCAGCTATACATGCTGCCTCTTTTTTTTGTTTCTTATCCATACTAGACAAACAAAAGTTAAATCTTTATCTAATTACGCTAAAGACTATTTAGATTAGAACGCTTACAATTAGAAATGGAGCTAAAACATGAAAGACGATTCATTGCATACTATCCGTATGAACTACAAACAATAATTGCGTTCTACACTAATTATAAGCATACATAACGCGGAAAAGGGTGGTGAAATAGGTGAACGATATGAAAGAAATTATACAAACGCTTGATTTAGCGGAAGAGACTGCCGGCAGACTTGATTGGCTCGGTGACTTCGGCAAAGATCCTGAAGGCGGTGTTTCTCGTTTACTCTATACAAAAGAGTGGGTTGAAGGTCAACACGCTTTGAAAGACTGGATGGAAAACGAAGGACTTGAAGCTCGTTTTGATGAAGTTGGAAATCTGTACGGTACTCTAAAAGGGAAGAACGCAAACGAAACTGTGTTGACAGGCTCCCATGTGGATACTGTAACAAACGGCGGACGCTATGACGGAGCTTACGGCATCGTCGCCGGCATCATTGCGTTGAAGTATTTGAAGAAGCATTTCGGTCAACCAGTCAGAAACATTGAAGTCGTTTCAATGGCAGAAGAGGAAGGCAGCCGTTTCCCATATTCATTCTGGGGATCCAAAAACATCGTCGGCTTAGCCAAACAAGCAGAAGTGGAAACAATTAAAGACTTCGATGGTGTCCCGTTTGTTGACGCAATGAAAAATGCAGGCTTCCGTTTTAAGGAAGAGTCGAATGGTCCACGCAAGGATTTGACGGCATTCGTCGAAGTTCACGTAGAACAAGGCAGTGTTTTGGAAACCGAGAAAACGGCAATTGGTGTAGTGAATAACATTGTTGGACAAAGACGGTATACGGTTGAGATTACAGGTGAAGCTAATCATGCGGGAACGACGCCGATGGGGTATCGGAAAGATGCCATGTTTGCGGCCAGCCATATGATCCATGAAATTATTTCAATGGCTAGAAAAATCGGGGATCCGCTAGTGACGACTGTCGGAAAGATTGAAGCGTACCCGAACATCGTAAACGTCGTTCCGGGAAAAGCGATTTTCACGATCGATGTACGACATACTGCAAAAGAAGCGATCGTTTCATTTACTGAACAAATGACGGCCAGAATGCAGGAAATCTCCAATGAGCATGGAGTTGAAATGAACATTGATCTATGGATGGATGAAGATCCGGTTCCAATGGATCAAAGAGTTGTTGAGCTCATTGAAAAACAATGTAAAGAAAACGGCCTCAATTATAAAGTGATGCATAGTGGAGCGGGTCATGATTCCCAAATCTTTGCTCCTATCGTGCCGACAGCTATGCTGTTCGTTCCGAGTCTGAAAGGAATCAGCCACAATCCAGCTGAATTTACCGAGCCCGCAGATTTGGCAGAAGGCGTTAAAGCACTGATTGGTGCACTTTATGAGTTGGGCTATAAAGAGTAAATTTTTCTCAAATGGGTGTACGCCCGGAAATATAAAAAACAGAGGAGAATGTAAAGATGGGTTATCCAAAAGATATACTTTCAAGCAGGTCAATTATTAAACCAGGACAATATGCACTAATTGCTCCAGAAGGATTAGTGAACAACGTCATCCCTGGATTTGAAAATTGCAGAATCTCCATTTTAGCTTCACCGAAACTAGGCGCAGGCTTTGTCGACTACATGGTTACAATGCATGAAGGCGGCAAGAACAGCGAAGGTTTCTGCGGTGAAGAAGACGTACAGTGCTTTGTTTATGTAATTAGCGGAAAAGTGAAAGCGAAAGCTGACGATCAAGAGTTCATTCTTGAAGAGAGCGGCTACCTATATTGCCCTCCAGGCGTGAAAATGTATTTGGAAAATATGGAGTCAGGCGATTCCCGCTTATTCCTTTACAAGCAAAAGCATATTCCATTGAAAGACGGACGCAAGCCATGGGTAGTTTCCGGCCATGCAAATGACATCGAGTACATGGACTATGACGATATGCATAACGTTCACCTGAAAGATCTATTACCGTTGGATCTTGAATTCGATATGAACTTCCACATTCTTTCATTCGATCCAGCAGCAAGCCATCCATTCGTAGAAACACATTATCAAGGTCACGGCGCGTACCTGCTATCAGGTGAAGGTATGTACAACTTGGATAATGAATGGATTCCAGTTAAAAAAGGCGATTACATCTTCATGGCGCCATATGTCCACCAAGCAGCTTATGCGGTTGGCAGAGAGCCTTTGACGTATGTTTATTCCAAAGATTGTAATCGGGATGCATCACTATAATAGCCCCAGTAAAGAGGTGTCAAGATGAGAGTAAGCAGAGACGACTTAAAAGGTCTAATTAAAACAAAGCTTGAAAAGGCTGGCCTAAATGAAGAACATGCTGATGTCGCGGCAGACGTGTTAACGTTTGCCGACGAGAGAGGCATTCACTCCCATGGCGCAATGCGCGTGGAATATTATGCTGAACGAATCGCCAAAGGTGGAATGAACACAAACCCGGACTTTAGATTTGAAAAAACTGGCCCGGCAACAGGTATATTCCACGGCGACGGCGGAAATGGCCATACAGCAGCGAAATTGGCTATGGATGAAGCAATCAAAATGGCGAAGGAAAGTGGAGTTGCCATCATTGGCGTTAGAGATATCTCTCATAGCGGAGCAATCTCCTACTTCACAAACCAAGCAGCTGATGCTGACCTGATCGGCTTCTCCGTTTGTCAATCAGATCCGATGGTAGTTCCATTCGGAGGTGCCGAGCCTTATTACGGTACAAATCCGATTGCATTCGCTGCGCCAAGCAGCAACGGAAAGATGATTACATTGGACATGGCAACGACTGTCCAAGCGTGGGGAAAAATTCTCCATGCACGTTCCAAGAACGAATCAATCCCGGATACGTGGGCGGTTGACAGCAATGGGGAGCCGACTACGGATCCGATGAACGTCAATGCTTTATTGCCGATTTCGGGCCCTAAAGGGTATGGCCTTGCAATGATGGTGGATGTTCTATCGGGCATCCTTCTCGGACTTCCATTCGGCAATAAAGTTTCGTCAATGTACGAAGATTTGGCGGAATACCGCAAGCTTGGACAACTTCATATTGTCATCAATCCAGCATTCTTTACAGGTTTGACATCTTTCAAAGATGACATTAAACAAACGATGGACGACCTGAATGGAATCAAACCGGCACCAGGCTTTTCAAAAGTCCTTTACCCGGGTCAAAACAATGATGTAGTCATTGAGGATTATAAGGAAAATGGAATCGAGATTGTAGATGATATTTATGAGTATCTAAAATCCGATGTCATCCATAATAACCAATATGACCATAAGAACCCATTCGCTGAATGATATCCATTCTTTAAATAGAGAGCATCAGTGTAAAACTTAATAGGGGTGAGCGGAATGAGAGTAAGTAGTGAGCAGTTGAACGAGTTGATTACAACAAAGCTGCATAAAGCGGGATTGACTGAGGATCATGCGCGCGGAGTTGCCGACGTGCTCGTTCACGCAGATGCCAGGGGAGTCCATTCTCACGGGGCAATGCGTGTCGAGTATTACGCAGAGCGAATTGCTAAAGGCGGACTGAATGCCAATCCTGAATTCAAGTTTGAAAAGACAGGTCCTGTTACTGCCATTTTTGATGGTGATAACGGTGTAGGGCATGTTGCTGCGAAATTGGCGATGGACGAAGCAATTCAAATGGCCAAAGAAAACGGAGTTGCTGTTGTCGGCGTGAGAAGAATCGGTCACAGCGGCGCACTCTCCTACTTTGTTCAACAAGCAGCAAATGAGAATTTGATCGGCATTTCAGTTTGTCAATCCGATCCGATGGTCGTTCCTTTTGGCGGAGCAGAGCCTTATTACGGAACAAATCCGATCGCATTTGCGGCACCAGGCAAAGACGGTAAGAATATTACATTTGATATGGCAACAACCGTTCAAGCTTGGGGGAAAATTCTCCATGCACGTTCAAAAAACGAATCCATTCCTGATACATGGGCAGTTGACAGTGAAGGTCACCCGACTACTGATCCATTTAAAGTGAATGCATTGGTACCGATAGCTGGACCAAAAGGATACGGACTCATGATGATGGTGGACGTCTTATCCGGGATCCTGCTTGGACTTCCTTTTGGAAACAAAGTGTCCTCCATGTACCATGATCTCACCGAATATCGAAATCTTGGACAGCTCCACATTGTCATCAATCCGGAATTCTTTACAGGATTAGGCTCA
Organism: Sporosarcina luteola; assembly: GCF_023715585.1. Classification (GTDB taxonomy): domain Bacteria; phylum Bacillota; class Bacilli; order Bacillales_A; family Planococcaceae; genus Sporosarcina; species Sporosarcina luteola_D. The sequence continues at coordinate 71,664 of NZ_JAMBOK010000005.1, read as the reverse complement.
TTCCAAGAAAGCATTGCGACAACGATGCAAGATCTCAATAACATCAAGCCGGCTCCTGGTTTCGATCATGTTTCCTACCCTGGACAAAGAAGTGCCGAAAGGGAGAAGCAGTATGAGGAAAACGGTATTGAAATTGTAGATCACATATACGAATATTTAGTATCAGATGTAATTCATAACAATGCGTTTGATAATAAAAGCCCTTTTGCTAAGTAAGACTTTTTGATAAAAAGGGTGGTCATCTTGAGTGGCCACCCACTTTTCTGTGCGGATTTTACAAAAAAATAATTTAAGAGGTGCGTGAAAACATGCTTTATACGATTGTCAAACAGAATTCATATCAGGATTCAGTTAACCTAATGCTTCTCACGAATAAAATTTCAACAATGGAAGGCATTACTAAGGTTCAAATTATGATGGGAACACCTGCTAACAAGGATATCCTCAAAGCTGCGGATCTTTACACTGAAGAACTAGATAGTGCCGCTTCAAATGACATGTGTATCGTTGTAGACACGGAACAGGAAGAGAAAATTGAAGAAGTACTCGAGGAAATCGATAACTATCTAAGCAACCAAGCAATCAGCGCTGGTAAAGAAGCTTTTGAAACGGTTAACTCTTGGGACAAAGCTGTAAATGCACTTCCTGATGCAAATATTGCTATTATCTCTACACCAGGTCAATATGCTGCTGAAGAAGCGGAAAAAGCGCTTGACCGCGATATGCACGTCATGATTTTCAGTGACAACGTAACGATTGAAGATGAGCGACGCATCAAAGAAAAGGCGCATGAAAAAGGTCTTCTCGTAATGGGTCCTGACGCTGGTACAGTTATCGTTTCCGGTGTTCCACTTGCATTCGCAAACGTAGTGAAAACAGGAAAAATCGGCGTAATCGGAGCTTCTGGTACAGGTATCCAAGAAGTTACGACTGAAATTGACCGTCTAGGTGCAGGGGTAAGCCACGCAATCGGTACGGGCGGCCGCGACCTTTCTGACAAAATCGGTGCAATTACAATGTTGGACGGCTTGAAAGCATTGGCACAACATAATCAAACAGAAGTCATCACACTTATTTCTAAGCCACCTGCAAAAGAAGTTCGTGACCAAGTTGTCGAATTGCTACACAGCATTTCAAAACCGGTTGTTGCAATCTTCCTTGGAGAAGAACCGCATAACCATGAAGGAAATGTGTACTATGCAAACACACTTGAAGAGACAGCTGCACTTGCTGTAGATCTAGTAAAAGGCAACGAAATCAAATCAAATTACAATCACCTTGAAGACGAAGTACCTGCTGTAGACTTGAAACCTGAACAGAAAACAATTAAAGGTCTTTATTCAGGCGGTACGCTTGGATATGAAGCAGCTACATTGATCAGCAGAGGCTTGAATCTTGGAGAAACTGACCACGACCAAGCGGGCTACCTTCTAAATGCTGACGGTTTCGAAATTATCGACCTTGGTGACGATATTTACACACAAGGAAAACCGCACCCAATGATCGATCCGGATACAAGAATCAAGTTCTTCCAAAAAGCTGCACAAGATGAATCAACAGCAGTCATCCTATTTGATGTTGTTCTTGGTTACGGTGCACATGACGATATGGCAGGCGCATTGCTTCCAGGCATCGAGAAGATCCAAAACGAAACAAAAGCAAACGGCAGAAACGTTTACTTCGTTGCTACAGTTTGCGGTACGGATCAAGACCCACAAGGCATCGATGAGCAAAAAGCGAAACTTGCAGAAGCAGGAGTTATTATCCGCGACAGCAATAACCAAGCGACATTGACTGCTCTAGCAATGCTTGGCATTCAAGTTGAAGAAGGAACTAAAGAAGTTGTTCCTGCAAAAGAGACGAAGACTGTTGAGTTCACAGTTTCAGAAGCAATCGAGAAGCTATTGAATGAAAAACCTAGCGTAGTTAACGTTGGATTGAAGAGCTTCACGAAATCGGTTACAGCAAACGGCGGCAGAGTTGTTCAATATGACTGGCGTCCAGTTGCAGGCGGAAATCCAAGATTGCGTAAAATCTTGAGCCTACTTAAGTAATACCAAAAGTGTAGTGAGGAAATATTGATTTTTCAGGAGGAAACCAAATGTACGGACAATTTAAAACGATTGATGAAGCAAACCGAGCGGTTATCGATAAAGTTGTATCTGGCGCACCATTCTTAATTGATGTAGTTCCAGCGAAATCTGTTATTGAAGAGTTAAACGGGAAAGTATTACTTCATGCTGGCCCGCCTATTAAATGGGAAAATATGACAAGCCCAATGCAAGGATCTTGTATCGGTGCTGCATTGTTCGAAGGTTGGGCGACAAACGCTGACGACGCACGTACAATGCTTGAAAACGGTGAAGTTGAATTCATTCCTTGCCACCATGTGAATGCAGTAGGTCCAATGGGTGGAATCACTTCCGGAAGCATGCCGGTCTTAGTTGCGGAAAACCGCGACGGCGGAAATCGCGCATATTGCACAATGAACGAAGGAATCGGTGCAGTACTTCGTTTCGGTGCGTACTCAGAGGAAGTTATCAACCGTCTAAACTGGTTCCGAGATGTGCTTGGTCCAACACTATCCAAAGCGCTTCATATTAAAGGTGACGGCCTAAACGTCAACGTTATGATGGCTAGAGCAATTACAATGGGTGACGAGTTCCACCAACGTAATATTGCCGGCTCATTGATCTTCCTAAAAGATATCGTTCCATACATCCTACAAACAGATGTAGACGAAAAAGATAAGCAAGATGTTATCCAATTCCTTGCTGACACAGATCAGTACTTCTTGAACATTGCAATGGCTTCAACGAAAGCGGTAATGGACTCAGCTAGACAAATCCAACATGGTACAGTAGTAACAGCAATGTGCCGTAACGGACATGAGTTCGGAATCCGTATCGCAGGAATGGGCGACCAATGGTTCACAGCACCGGTTAACACGCCACAAGGTCTATTCTTCACAGGATACGATCAAGACATGGCTTGTAAAGACATGGGTGACAGTGCAATCACTGAAACATTCGGTGTTGGTGGATTTGCAATGATCGCTGCTCCTGGTGTTACACGTTTCGTAGGTGCCGGCGGTATGGACGATGCTGTTAATACAAGTAACGATATGATGGATATTTGTATCGATCACAACCCGAACTTCTCAATTCCTACATGGGACTTTAAAGGTTCTTGCCTAGGAATCGATGCACGTAAAGTCGTTGAAACTGGTATCGAGCCGATCATCAACACAGGTATCGCTCACAAAGAAGCTGGCGTTGGCCAAATCGGTGCAGGTACTGTTCGTGCTCCATTAGCTGCCTTTGAAAAAGCGATCGATGCTTACGCAGTGAAGCTTGGTCTAATCGAAGCGGAATAATGATTTTATGTGGAGAGGAATGGTTATAAGCTAGTTCCTCTCCTCTTTTCTGTGATAAAATAAGGGAGCTTTATTTCTCCAACAGTTTGACTTGATATGCGGTATATTTTTTCTTAATCAAAGGAGAGTTATCAATGAGTAAAAAAGTTGTATTAGCGATCGGTGGAAACGCCATCATTAAAGAAGGCCAAAAAGGAACACTCGAAGAGCAGATCCAAAACATTAATGAGAGCTGTGAACCTGTTCTTGATTTGATCGAACAAGGAAATACAGTTGTCATCACACACGGAAACGGTCCGCAAGTAGGGAATTCATTAATTAAAAACCAAATGGCGGAATCTGTCGTTCCAGCTTTCCCACTTGATGTATTGGATGCTGAAACGCAAGGGAACCTCGGGTACTTGATCCAACAAGCATTCAGAAACAAAATGGTAGAGCGTAACATCCAACGTCCAGTGGCGACAATCGTTACACAATCGGTTGTTTCCCAGGATGATCCGGCTTTCGCTAACCCAACAAAACCGATCGGTCCTTTCTATACACAAGAAGAGTTAGATAAAGTTCTTGAAACAGAAAAAATCGATTACATTGAGGACAGCGGACGTGGATACAGACGCGTCGTTGCTTCTCCAAAACCAGTTACGATTGTTGAAAAAGACGCTATCCAAGCTCTTCTTGACAAAGAAATCATTGTCGTCACAGCTGGCGGCGGCGGAATCCCTGTTGTCGAAGAAAACGGCATGCTGAAAGGTACAGATGCTGTTATCGATAAAGACTTCGCAAGCGCATTGTTAGCTGCGGAAATCCAAGCGGACTACCTCTTCATCCTTACTGGCGTTGAGCAGGTAGCGATCAACTTCGGTACTCCACAACAAGAGAACCTTTTTGAAATGACAGTCGAAGAAGCACTTCGCTACATGGATGAAGGCCACTTCCCTAAAGGAAGCATGGGACCGAAAATCGAAGCGGCTATTATGTTCCTTGAAAAAGGCGGCAAAAACGTCGTTATCACTTCAATGGACAAACTTCAAGACGCACTTGAAGGAAAAACAGGTACACGCGTAACTCTATAATAAAACCAAAAGACAGCTCTCGCAGCTGTCTTTTGTATATCATTGAAAAGTCCAGGCGACGGTTTGTACGTTAGAGTAGGAGGTAGATCGATGTCTGGTAATATTGATGATTATCTTCAGCAAGGGATTTATGGCCCGAGAGTAACGAAGCCAGACGAACGGCGGAGATTCCTCGGATCAATTCGTGAACGCATTGTCATTGCACTTACAAAAGAGCAGGTGAGGGAAAAGGGAGTATACAAACAAGTCGAAGAGGCCATCAAGGAAAATAGAGAAGCCCGTCTGTACTTGAATGGGAATATACACTATGGCGTGCTGTCAAAATACACAAAGATCGCCTCCAAATATGATGTATCGTACAGATATGTTACAAACAAAGAACATGAATCAGATATCGGTCTCATCCTCGCATATGACGATGCAATCGATAAAGAAGAGATTTTTGTAACGAGGGAAAATAATTCCGCCGTCGAGCCAGAAAAACACACTAAGAAAAGCGCCTTCTCCCTCCTCGCAAAACTCTTCAAGCAGGACAAATAGTAATTGTGTCGGTGCCTGTGCATGGTGCAATTATGACAATTCAACTATTTGTATAAAAATTCGTGAAGAAGCTGACTGATTGTTGAATCGGTTGGCTTCTTTATTTTTTTTATTCAATTGTAGTGCATAGTCAGAATAGTTTGCTGCACAGGCACCCGAATTTGGCACCCGAATTTGGGAAGTATAATATTCTCAATGATAGACAAATTAAGAAGGAGTGGATTGTTGGGTAGATGATTTTCGAGAAGAGGTAAAGCTGATGAAAAAAAGTGTTAAAGGAATAAGCTTAGGGGCTACTTCTGCGATAGCGTGGGGAGTAGACACAGTTATTATAGGCATTATTATCGCGAGCACACCATTTAAAGAGGCTGTGATCATTGCTCCAATTATTGCTGCTTTCATGCACGACTTTTTCTCTTCCATCTGGATATCGCTGCTGATGATTAGTAAAGGTGAATTCCTTAATGTTGTAAAGCTGTTTCCGACGAAAAGCGGCGCTATTTTAGTATTGGGCGCATTATCCGGCGGACCGTTGGCAATGAGTTTTTATTTTCTTGGGATTCAATACGCCGGCGTAACGTACGCGGCAAGTATTGCATCAATATTTCCTGGCATAGGAGCCGTGCTGGCCTTCTTTTTCCTGAAGGAGAAGATGAACGGAAAAACTTGGTCAGGGGTAGTTTTGAGCATCATTGGCGTTATTATATTGGCGTATGTGCCAACGAAGTTCGATACGGAAAGCACCTTTTTCATTGGGATATTGTTTTCATTAGGGGCGGCCATCTTCTGGGGGCTTGAAGGTGTGATCGGTGCCTGGGGAATGAGAGGAAAAGAAGTCGTGCCGCTGTATGCGATTAATATTAGGCAAATCACTTCCGCCCTCAGCTATGGAGTGATCATTGTTCCATTGATGAGTGGCTATCCTCTAGTATTCGAAGCAGCGACATCCAGCATCGTATGGGTCATCGTCATAGCCGGCCTTCTAGGAACTCTTAACTATTCCTTGTATTACTCTTCAATTGATTTAATCGGCGCTGCCAGGGGGCAATCACTGAACAATACGTATGTATTTTGGGCGATCTTAACCGAGATTTTGTTTATCGGTACGGCGGTCAATCTTCAATTCATCATTGGTGCAATTATCGTCATTTTGGGATCAATCCTTGTATCAGGAAGCGTCAAGCGAAGCTGATTGTGTGGGTGCTTTTACTAGGTATAAAATTTGCGAGGAAGCCAGCCGATAGGGTAAATCGGTTGGTTTCTTGATTTTTATTCTCAAGTATAATGTAAAATCGGAACTGGATATGTGCAAGGAGCCACTAAATTGGATATACATAAATACAGCATTTATTGCAAGTGGAGGTGTCGCAATGAACGTTACAATTGAATGGACATATAAATCGCCTAAAGGAGTCGAAACCGTCTTCCGTTCCGAGGAAATGGATGCATCACAGGCTGTTCTCATTGCGGAAGATTTAGAGAGGACGGGGCGCACGAAAAGCATAAAGTTCATCGATCGTTTTGACAGCTCGTGGACCGTAAAGGAAATGAAGGGTTATTTGAAAGGAATTGAAACAGAACCCCATAATATTACGGTGTATTTTGACGGGGGGTTCAACTTGTCCACGAAGGCTGCCGGTTTAGGCTGTGTCATCTACTATGATCAGAACGGGAAATCGTATCGACTAAGGAGAAACGTAGCCGTATCTGAGCTAATCTCGAATAACGAAGCCGAATATGCGGCACTACATTTCTGTTTGCAAGAATTGGAGCTGTTGAACGTACATGATCTTTCCGTACGCTTCATCGGTGATTCCCGTGTCGTCATCAACCATTTGAGCGAGGAATGGCCGGTCATCGAGAGCAATCTCTTCAGTTGGGCGGATCGAATCGAGGCGAAAATGAAAGAGCTCGGGATTCGACCGGAATATGAGTTGGTATCGCGAAAGAAGAATGCTGAAGCAGACCGGCTAGCGGCACAAGCGCTGAATGGCATTTCTGTATCAGCAACAATCGAAAGAGGGAATGAATAAAAAAAGTCCCCAGTATGGGAACGAAAGCATTTCAATGATGTTATGTTAACTGCATTTTTTACAATTCTTGCATTGAGATTTGTCAGCACCGCATTTTTTGCATTTTGCCACTCCATCACTCCTTTGCAAGCATATATTCAACTTTATTCAGTTGCCTCCGAAGTTATGCTTGAAATGGCTCCCTTTCATGAATTGATATGCGGATGCCTTGAAACAGCTGTCACTTCCATGTTGGTATACAATAGATGCACTAGCTGCTGTTCAAATTAGGAGGAAATGATAATGGAAATCGGTATTACAACATTCGTGGAAACGACGCCTGATGTAGAAACGGGTCAAGTCGCAAGCCATGCGGAACGTATCCGTGAAGTCGTGGAGGAAATCGTGTTGGCGGATAAAGTCGGGTTGGACGTGTTCGGGGTAGGGGAGCATCATCGTGAAGATTTTGCCTGCTCGTCGCCTGCCGTTCTGCTTGCTGCAGCGGCCTCACGGACAAGCCGGATTAAACTGACGAGTGCAGTCTCTGTTTTGTCTTCAGACGACCCCGTACGGCTCTACCAGCAGTTTGCAACGGTTGATGCGATATCAAATGGCCGTGCTGAAATAATGGCAGGAAGAGGATCCTTCATCGAATCGTTTCCTCTCTTTGGCTATGATCTTCAGGATTATAATGAATTATTTGATGAGAAGCTGGAATTATTATTGAAAATCAATGAATCTGAAAAGGTTACTTGGAACGGCACGCATCGTCCATCCATTCCAGATTTAGGAGTGTATCCACGACCTGAACAAGACCGTTTGCCAATTTGGATTGCGAGCGGGGGAACGCCGCAGTCTGCTATTCGTGCTGGCGTTCTTGGTCTGCCTCTTGTACTTGCGATCATTGGCGGCAGTCCTCTGCAGTTTGCACCGATTGTGAAGTTATATAAAAGAGCTGCGCAGCAGGCGGGACATGACGTATCAAAGCTGAAGATTGCGTCCCATTCCCATGGGTTTGTAGGAGAGACAACAGATGAAGCAAAGGATAAATTCTTCCCGCCAACAGCTCAAGTAATGAATGTCTTAGGAAAAGAGAGAGGGTGGGGGCCGTACACGCGTGAATCCTTCGAAGCAGCAAGCAGTTTGGAAGGGGCAATGTACGTAGGTGACGCGGAAACAGTCGCAGAGAAAATCATTTACCTCCGTAAGAATGTCGGAGTTGAACGTTTCATGCTCCACGTTCCAGTCGGTTCAATGCCGCATGAAGACGTCATGAGAGCGATTGAGCTGCTAGGAACGGAAGTGGCTCCGATTGTAAGAGCTGAAATTGGACGATGGGAAAAAGAAAACACGCAATTACAGATTTAGATAAGAAGTAAGGAGAAGGAAAATGCAAAAACTAACGAAAGTATCCGATCGTCTTTATTATTTACCACCTGTTCAAGTAACGGACCGCCCGATACTGGGGGCGATAGTCGGGGAAGAAAAGACAGTCCTCATTGATTCCGGAAATTCCTCACAGCACGCCAAGCTTTTTTTACAACAGCTTGAGCAAATTGGAGTCAGGGCGGATTTGCTCATCCTCACCCATTGGCATTGGGACCATGTCTTTGGCATGCGTGAAATCGCAGTACCGAGTATCTCCAATAAGGAAACCTACGGAAATATCCAAGAAATGCAATCCCTGTCCTGGGAAGACGAAGACTTGGATCAACGGGTAGAAGAAGGAACAGAAATCCCATTTTGTGCGGACGCAATTAAAGAGGAGTTCGGTTCTGAGCGGAATATCCAGGTTCAGCTACCTACAATTGTCTTCGAAAATCGAATGACTGTACATGCAGGTGGAGTGACATGTGAAATTGAGCACATCGGCGGCGACCATTCAAGCGATTCCTGCATTGTATTCATTCCGGAAGAAAAGGCCCTGTTTTTAGGGGATTGCCTCTATGCGAATCTATACGCTGAAAAGTGGAATTACACGGTGGGAAAAATGCTTAAGCTCGTTCAGCAATTAGAAAAGTATGATGCTGATATTTACTTCCTCTCCCATCATCCAGCGCCTTTACGGAAAGAGGATTTCGACTCGTTTCTGCAATTGCTGAAAAATGCGGCCCTGCTCACCCAAAAGCATGAAGGGAACGCAGAAGCCATCCGCCAAGAAATGGCCAACACGCTCCAACGAGAATTGAACGAAGAAGAAACCGAAACAATCGGCTACTTCGTCAACGGCTGGTGAAATGTGTAGAATTGTGTGGGTGCCTGTGCATGGTACATTAATGACTATTTATGATTTTGGATAAAAATACACCATAATTAGTAATGAACGTTTATATTTCGGTGTTTCAGTTGTCAGTTTATTCAATTGTAGTTAATATGCTGAATAGTGTGCTGCACAGGCACCGCTTTTGACAGCCACCGCTTTTGACTTTTATCTGTCGGTTTCCTGGAAATCGATTTTGATGATGTTGTCGGTTTTTGTGGAGAATGTGATCTGGATAATAACGCCGAATTCGTGCTTGTCGTCTTTTAACCATAACTTGAACTTTTCAATGGTTGTATTGTCTTTCGTTTCGCTCCCGATATGCAAGTAGTCGACAATATTTGCGTCGGGATATTTTTGTTTTGTCTCTTTTACCGCCAAGGCCCCCCATTTTGCGTATGCGGGTGTTTGTTCGTGCTGCTGTGTAGGGATAGTTATATCTGCTGCCGTTGCAGGAACTGCGATCATTAATCCAAGCGTTATAAGTAAATTTTTCATAAGGGTCAACTCCTTGTTCTGTTGATGCTGTTAGGATGAGTCATTTGACTGGATTCATTCTGTCATGTGCGAATAACTGAATTGCAGATTGTAAGAATAGGAGATGTGGCAATGAAGAGGCTAGTCATACTTACTGTTGGCAAGACACATAGCGGAAAAACTACATTTGCGAAGGCTTTGGAGAAAAAGCTAACTAACTCAATTGTTGTGGATCAAGATAACCATGGGGCATTTATTAATACATACTACAAGTATTTACAACCGAAGGCAGGACCGAATACGCTGAAGCACGCAATCTCACAGCTGATTGTCGATTATGCGAAAGAACATACCGACTGTCATCTCATTATTTGCAATTCAAATCGAAGCCGAAAAGGCCGTGCGTATTTGCTTGAACAGTTCTTTCCGAAAACTGAATTCATTCGCGTCCTCGTCCACTTTGATTTACCGGATTCTGTTCTGCTGGACCGCGTTACAAACAGTCAACGTGATACGGGTATCTTCAGAAGCGCTTCCAATTTTGAAGAAGTCCTTGTTCGGCAAAATGCCGATTCGCTTAAGGAAGACGTCGTAGATCCATTTGAGGGAGAAGCAGATCATTTATTCGTAATCAAGGACAGTGGGGAAGTTGAAAGTGTTATCCGGAGAATTGTTATGATGGCAAAAGACATCCGCTAGTCACTTCCCAAGTATAGTTCCTGGGCGAACGGGAATCGTAAAGCCAACATATCCAAATGGAGGATTGGCGATGACAAACAATAACTGGACTGGGAAATGCACATCATGAAGTACTTATTGCTCGTCTGCGCAGCCATCTTAGCAATAGGAATTTCCGAGATTTCAAGCAATGCTATGATTCTAGACTCAACGACGAAAAACACCGTGAAAAATGAAGCACTTTTTCAAGAGATTAAATCTTACGGTGAGCAGCATGAAATCAAACCGATCGATGCAAAGGTGGACAGGGTCTGGAAGGCGATGCCGGGATATAATGGTTTGATTGTAGACGTCAACGCGAGTTATGAAAAGATGAAGGCAGCAGGAAAGTTCGATGAGACAAAGCTTGTTTTTAAAGAAGTCCCTCCAGCTGTTCATTTGGATGACTTGGATCCTCAGCCGATCTTCAGGGGGAATCCTGAAAAGCCGATGGTATCCCTTCTGATCAATGTGGCGTGGGGTGATGAATATATCCCGCCCATCCTCAAAATCCTGAAAGATCAACAAGTAAAGGCAACTTTTTTCTTTGACGGCAGTTGGACGAAGAAAAATCCCGATCTGGCATTGATGATTTATAATGAAGGTCATGAAATCGGCAACCATGCATACAGTCATCCTGATCTACAAAAGCGCTCTAGGACCGAGACGATGGAAGAAATCTCAAAGACAAATGATGTCATTGAGCAAACAATCGGCTTCAAGCCGAAATGGTTTGGACCGCCTAGTGGAAGCTTCAATCAACAAACGATTGATGTCGCACATGAACTTAACATGAAGACGATATTATGGACGGTCGATACGGTAGATTGGAGAAAACCTGAGCCCTCTGAAATGGTGCGCCGCGTCGTATCAAAAGTGGAGAACGGCTCAATGATCTTGATGCATCCAACCGACCCCGTCGCTAAAGGGCTTGGGGCAATGATAATAGATATTAAAGCGAAAGGGCTTCGACTTGGAACAGTGAGCGACCTGATGAGCGAACAACGAATTAAGTGAAAAACGCCTGGCGTTTGATGAAATATCATCAAATTCCGGGCGTATTTTTCGGATCTTATATGACGAATGAACAAAAAGAAAAAATGCCAACCAATCGGCTGACAGTTTACTTTTTTCCATATCCCGTCTTTTTGTCCAATAAGCGCATGACATCTTTGGCGTTGTCAATCACATATTGAATTTCACTTAAATCCCGTTCCATAAGAGTTGATCGATGAATTTCAATTAATAGCTATTTATCTGTAACATCTTTGGTATCTGATAGGTTCTGGAAGTTGAATATTTCCATTGGTGCGACTTCTAAGGAATCCATGACTTTTTCCAGCGTTCCCAATGTGGCATTGCCTTTTCCATTTTCAATTTCAGATATACTTGCTCTTGCAATACCCGCTTTTTCAGCCAAATCCTCTTGGTTCATTCCCTTTGATTCTCTGATCATCCGCAAATGTTCTCCTACAAGCCGGATGAAGTTTGAAGCGGTTGCCATGAATTATCACCTCTACCTATGAGGGTAGAGTAAAATATCGGTATTGATGATCCGCGTATGTAATACAAAGTAATCGGTTTGTTCTATATAACGTACACAGATGTGTGTTCATTAAGAAGTTACAAAATACGAATTTGGGACTGTTCCAGAAACGCCAGAAAAATGGTAAACTGGATAGGTTCTACTCTTATGAAGGAAGTGTTTTACTATGATTGGACGTAATGATCCTTGCCTTTGCGGCAGTGGGAAGAAATATAAGAAATGTTGTCAGTCGAAAAATGCAGTTTCCATTGAAACTGTTCAACAAGATGAACTGGAACGCGCATTGCAGACTTTCTACGACGAGTATCCGGAGCGGAAGGATATCCCGGATTATTTAAAGTTGGCGAATGAATGGAAGCAGTCGTTAGGCAACTTCATGCCTGAAGAAATGATTGAGGCGATTGCGATGGATGAATTCTTTTTCAACCATCGATCTGATATCTGGTTAGGGTATTTGGATAAACAGAAAAAAAGGCTTTTGCGTCCATCGGTTCTGAAAGTGGTTGATACGTGGCACAACCCGCGATCGTTCATCGGGGAAGTTATCGAAGTGGATGATACATATATAACTGTTCAAATGATCTTCAATGATGAAATAATCAAGCTTCGCCGGGAAAGCGAAAAGCCGGTACCTGTGGGCGTCCACTTATTCTGTTTCGTATTGCCTGACGGTACAGGGAATGAAAATCACTATTTAGCAGTGTCGAGCTTGATCTTCTTTCCAACGGATCATACGAATGCAATTCAGGAATTCGCAAAAAGGTTTTCATCTGAAGAAGCATTATCGGCGCCTACTTTCCTAAAGGAAAATGCATTGGATTTCTGGAAATGCCTTGGTGAAGATGGGTATGAAGGCGGCGAATTCACCAATTTCGAAGCTGGCGTTCTGTTATCTGCAATCGAATTTTTGGAAAAGCATAATCGGGATTCGAAAGAGCTGCTAGATGTAGTGGAAGATTTTCTAGTGGAACAGCAGCCGAATGCACGGAAGGAAATGGCGATTGCCGCAGGTGCAATCCGTTTCGGACAAGATAATTCATTTTTTGAACCAATCTCCATGTCGTTGAAGGAAATTGCTGAGTGGTTTGAGGTTTCACCTTCTTCCATGAATAAATATTCTAAAGACCTCGAGGCGTATTACAAAGCCAAAGTTACAAATTAATAGACCTATTTTCCACCTAGCTTCTCTAAGCGGCAGGTGGATTTTTTATTCTCTATCTTTATTGTCAGAAGATTGGTAGAGTTAATTCATTAAAAGAAAAGGAGATGGGGAAAATGGCATGGCCGACGCATATTGTAGCTTGTGGGGGGCTTGTTGAAGACAGCGATGGCAATATTTTAATCGTGAAAACCGAACACGGCGGATGGGTGTTTCCAGGCGGGCAGGTTGAAGTCGGGGAGAATTTGATGGATGGCGTAATCCGGGAAGTGAAAGAGGAGAGCGGCATCGATGTGGAAGTGTCGCATTTGATTGGCGTGTACACGAATTCAGCCCTTTATAAATGGTATGACGGAGTGACGGATGTTCCGACAAAAGTGATGTTCGACTTTGCCTGCAAGCCTGTCGGCGGAGAGCTCTGTACATCGGACGAGACGTCGGATTGCAAGTGGGTTCCTAAAGATGAAGTGCTGGAATACATTACACAGCCTGCAATCCGAGCCCGTATTGAAGAGTATTTTAAGTTTGACGGGCATGTGGAGTATAAAGAATATGTTACACATCCTGGATTTGAAGTGAAAGTGAGCAGGAAGGTGTAGGGGGAAACTTGATGCTAGTGCAGTTATGCGTGAATAAATTGCTTTATGCGTCTTTGCTGCGATTTATGAGCATATAATCGCGTTTATGCGTGCTTTCAAGGATTTATGCGCATTTGCGTGCCTTTATGCGTGAATAAACGATTTTATGCGTATCTACAGGAAAATTCGTATCCAATACAGACCAAAGTACGAGTTTGCCAGATTTCATTTACAATAAAAAATTCTTCGTCTATACTAATGGCAACATAAATTACAACTACATACCGTTTCTGCACTAGGGGTGCCCAATATTGGCTGAGATGCGAGCAATGGCTCCGATCCCTTATAACCCGATCAGGATAATACCTGCGTGGGGAAGTGTAGTGGCTTTCCGATTGTTTCATATTGGAGAAGTACTACATCTTCCGGGATGTAGTTTTTTTTATGAAATTTTTTCGGGGGGTTGAAGGAAATGGAATGTGGATTAAGTCCAATCGTCGGATTCCGTTTTTCGTTATATCCGATGGCAGATGATTTTGTAAGTGTAATAAAAGGAGCGCTGGAAAAGACGGACACGTCCAATGTGTGGATGCATACAGATGATGTATCTACCGTCATGCGCGGCAAGCAGGTCCATGTCTTTAACGTGGCAAAGGCGATTGCGTTGCATGCCGCGAAAACCGGCAAGCATATTGCGTTATCCGGTACTTTTTCGGCGGGATGCCCAGGTGATACAGCGGGCGATGCGTATTTGGACAAGGCCGAGAAGATCGCCAATACGGATGGGACTAATCAATATGTGTCCTCACAATTTGCGCTGTATCCAATGAATAATCCGGCATACATGGATATCATTTATCGCGAAGTGGACAGGGCGAAAGAGCAAGGCGTCTTTAATGAATCGATGCATTATGCGAGCGGTATCCATGGGGATATCCATGATGTATTTGCATTTTATGAAGAGGCTTTCAGCAATGCGCGTTCTGAAGGGCATAAGCATCTGGTCATGACGGTTTCGATGAGCATCAACAGTCCGTCGCACGGAGGACTGTAACATGCTCAAGTCATGGAAGTTGAAAGAAGTCGTCCTCATGTCGTTGTTTTCAGTCGTATTCGGGATTGTCTATCTACTGTTTTTACATGTCGGCAATATTTGGGCAGGGTTTATTGGGCCGATCGCTTATGAATGGATTTTCGGCATTTGGTTCATCGTGTCGATCATCTGTATGTATATTATCCGAAAACCTGGGGCTGCCGTCATTTCGGAAACGATTGCTGCCGCCATCGAGGTGCTGTTAGGGAATGCGGTAGGTCCCCGGTTGATCCTTGCAGGTATTATACAAGGGCTAGGGGCCGAGGCGGCTTTCGCTGCAACGCGCTATCGTCGATTTGATATATGGGTGCTGATGTTGGCCGGTGTAGGCGCGTCGGTGTTCAGCTTTATCTATGGCTATTTTCTAGGCGGATTCACGGTATTCAGCACAGGCTATGTGCTGCTCATGTTTGGCATCCGGATTGCCAGCGGAGCGGTCATTGCCGGCATTGGGGGTAAGGCGGTCGTCGATGGATTGCTTGCTACGGGATCACTCCGAGGCTATCCGATTACGCGTGCGAAAAAAGGTGAGGCGCGTGCGTGAAGTGATCCGGTTCGATAATGTTAGTTTCCGCTATCCCGACGAGGAGGAATGGATTCTTGAAGATCTTTCATTCTCCGTGGTTAGCGGAGAGAGGGTTGTCATAACGGGGCCGAGCGGGAGCGGAAAAACAACATTGCTTTATCTATGCAACCGACTGTACCCGGAAAACTGCGATGGCATCGTAAAGGGTTCCGTTACTTTATTTGATAAAGAAAGCCAGTGCTATTCGCCGGGTGAAGTGAATCATCGTATCGCGACTGTGTTTCAAGATCCGGATGCGCAGTTCTGCATGATGACAGTCGAAGAGGAGCTTGCTTTCACGCTTGAAAACTTGAATGTGGAGCGGGAGGAAATGGTTGGACGGATTCAGGCCGTTTTGGAACTGACAGGATTGACCAAGTTCCGTCATTCTGTCATCCAACAGCTATCCGGAGGGCAAAAGCAACGGATTGCAACAGCATGTGCATTGATCATGGAGCCGGAAATTCTGCTGCTCGATGAGCCGATCTCCCATTTGGATCCGTACACCGCGAAGCAGTACATCGATTGGCTGGATAAGCTTCAACAGGAACGGTCTTTGACAATCTTGGCGATTGAGCATCGGCTCGATTTATGGGGAGGCTTTTTCGATCGTGAATTTCAGTTGGAGCGAAT
Source organism: Sporosarcina luteola (assembly GCF_023715585.1). Taxonomy (GTDB): domain Bacteria; phylum Bacillota; class Bacilli; order Bacillales_A; family Planococcaceae; genus Sporosarcina; species Sporosarcina luteola_D. The sequence continues at coordinate 55,635 of NZ_JAMBOK010000005.1, read as the reverse complement.
AAATGACGCGAATCCAATGGTGAAAAGGATCAGCAGCAAACAGGAAGGTCGGTCATTGCAAGTAGCAAAAGTCGGCACGCAGTCATTTCTACAGGAAGTTTCATTCACAATGAACCGGGGAGAAGTGGCGATTCTTGCCGGACCGAATGGGAGCGGGAAATCGACATTGCTGAAAGCGCTATGTAAATTGATTCCTGCGAGTGGAACTGTGCGCCCCTCCCATTTAGGCTATGTCCTTCAATCACCGGAATTTTTATTCGTGACGCAAACGGTACGGGATGAGATTGCTTTCGGCGGCGGCACGGATACAGATGAATTGCTGAGCCGATTGCATTTGGCAGCAATTTCGGAAGCCCATCCGTTTGCCGTGAGCCATGGGCAAAAAAGGAGAGTGGCGATTGCTGCGATGCTGTGCGACGGCAGGGAAATCATTTTGATGGATGAACCGACGTCCGGACAAGATGCTGCATCCTTGGCGGAGTTATTCCGGTTAATCGATGAGCGGGCTAAAGAAGGGACTACCTTCTTGATCGTCACCCATGATATGGAGTTTGCGTTTCATGTGGCGGATTCGATTTTATTAATGAATGAAGGCACGTTGACTGGGAAGTTTGACGCTGATCAAGTTTGGCGTGATGAAGAATTACTGGCGAATCATCATCTGCTTCAGCCGAAGGGGTGGGTGGGACATGAAGTCTGCTTTGCATAATATGAATCCTGCTGCAAAGTTCATTGTCGTCACGATTTGCATGTTGACGATGGCATTCTTCTTCAATCCATGGACGCCGTTGCTCATGTGGATCGGAGTGCTGCTCATCCAGCTGTTGTTCAGCAGGATTGATTGGAAGCTATGGATTCTGTTCATGATTCCCTTTCTCATCATGGCGTTCGGTTATTTTTGGACGACACTCGTCTTTGCAGAAGACAAGTCAGGGCCTGTCGTTCTATCGATTTGGTCGATTAACATCACGGAAGTCCAGTTGAATCACGCATTGTCATTAAGTTTTCGTGTCTTGGCGTTCTCTGGCTTATCACTATTATTCGCATTGACGACAAATCCCGTTTCATTCATTTTAAGTTTAATGCAGCAAATGAAGCTCTCGCCGAAAATCGCCTACAGCATTTTGGTCGGATATCAGTTCCTTCCTGTCCTGAAAGATGAATTTGTGCAAATCCAGCAAGCCCATCGGCTCAGAGGCGCGATGCAAGACAAAAATGCAATCCGCCGATTGCTGCATATGCGGAAGATTCTTCTTCCGATGCTAGCGGGTGCTGTCCGAAAAGCGGAAAGGGCCGCATTTGCAATGGAGGCGAGAGGATTCACAGGTGAGCAAAGGACAAGCTTTTACAAAGTCATTCGTGTCGGCAGATTGGACGGGTATTTGGTTAGTCTCTTCATGCTACTGCTCATCATAAGTTGTACCAGTGTTTTATATATCAATTAAGTTCTCGGGGTCCACTTAAAGTGGGGTTACTAGGAAAAGCTTCGAAGGCAGACGCCTGTCGAAGCTTTTTATTGCGGGTCGAAGGTCACGAAACGACGATAAAGTTGTGAAAATGACCGATAACTTCCTAGAACTGATCGATAACTCGTCTAGAATGATCGATATAACTAAGAATATGACCGATAACCACCAGGAAATGACCGATAACTTTCCGGGGACCATGGGGAACAACTCCAAGATTGAAAACGTCAAGCTCTTGAGATTAAAACGGAGTCAATAGGAGGAGCCATGTGGTTAATTAGTACATATGTCATCAATATGTTAGGCTATATGATCGTTGCAATGCCCGTATACGTCATTGCCCGAATCATCATCATAAAAATAAGAAAGCTGCCCGTCAGCAAATTACATGAACTGCTGCTAGCCTTATTCATCCTCTATTTAGTCGGACTCGCCTCCCAAACGATTATTCCGAGGTGGAATCTGGGCGTGGACGGGAGTACGGGAAGATTCTTTTTTGATGTTTCTATTTTTGATCGTCAATCGAGCGTCAATCTCTTCCCGTTCCGGACAATTATGAATTATTTTCAAGCCAATGAGTATGTGAGTGGTTGGAGCAGCGTTTCGCTCGTGAATCTTCTTGGCAACTTGTTCGTGTTTTCTCCGATTGGAATTTTCGTCCCTCTATTATGGCGGAGGATGGATTCATTTAAAGCAATCGGGTTTGTAGGGTTCGCGGTCACTTGCTTCATCGAAGGCACCCAATATTTCATCGGCCGCAGTACGGATATTGACGATATTATCCTGAACACAATCGGTGTAATGATCGGATATGGACTCTATCTCAGTTGGAAAGTGTTTAGACCTCACACAAAAACTGTTGACCGTAAATGATCATTTTGTTATGATAAATACAACTTTCAGAAAGCGGGTGATGTTTTATGGCTACAATCAATATGGCTATTGCACAATTGATCGGCACCATACATTCACCTGCCATGCCTTCGTAATAGGCATGTTTCTTCTGTTATGCGCGTGAAAGCATGGTGTCCGATCCGGAACCATGCTTTTTTATATGTATAATAGGAGGAAAACCATTGATTAACTTAAACGAATACGGATGGAATCAATTCCACCAAGAAAATATGAATACACTAGTAGCAGAACTGAAAGCGGACAAATACGTTCCAGGACGTGTAACGCTTGAACATAAACGGATGTACCGGGTGATGACGGCAGAAGGGGAATGGCTCTCCGTCTGCTCGGGGGCATTTCAACATGCGGCCCACGAACGAAGGGATTACCCTGCTGTCGGCGACTGGGTAGTCGTTGAAAAAATGCCCGGGGAAGAGCGGGGCATCATTCACGCCATCCTGCCGAGGACATCTCTCTTTTCAAGGAAATCAGCCGGGTCGACCATTTCCGAACAGATCATTGCGGTGAATATCGACATCGTTTTCCTCGTCATGTCGATGAACCACGACTTCAATGCAAGACGATTGGAACGTTACCTTGTAGCCGCCTATGATTCCGGAGCGACCCCGGTTGTCGTCCTGACGAAAATGGATGTTAGCGACGACCCCGATCATTATTTGGAGATGGCAAGGGCAATCGCATTCGGCACGGATGTTTTTCCGGTGAGCAATACGACGGGGGAAGGGATCGAGCGGATTACGAATCTGCTAAAAAACGGCAAGACGGCTGCATTATTAGGTTCTTCCGGCGTCGGAAAATCATCGCTCGTCAACTCGATTTGTGGCGAAGGAATGATGGCGGTGCAAGGTATTCGCGAAGATGACGCAAAAGGAAGACATACGACAACCCATCGGGAACTCATTAAGATACCGACAGGGGGCGTGCTCATCGACACACCGGGTATGCGAGAATTCCAATTGTGGAATGAAAGCGAGAGCCTCGACTCCGGGTTCAAGGATATCGAGGAACTGTCAGCTGCATGCAAATTCACCGATTGCGGGCATGAAAGCGAACCGGGCTGCGCAATCCGAAATGCACTTGAAACCGGAGAGTTATCAGCAGAACGTTATGGAAACTATGTTAAACTTCAAAAAGAAATCGCATTCCTCGATCGTAAAATGGACCGCCAAGCACAAGCAGCCGAACGGGACAAATGGAAGAAGATAACGAAGGGAATGCGGAAGCACCCATCTAAAAAGAGATAAATGATAGAGGCAGGGGCAAAGGCGGAATCCTTTGTCCCTGTTTTTGCTTGTTAGAGCGATAGAAGAATACTCTTTGCTGAATGGCACATTCTACAGATGAAATCTTCACATGAAAGATTGGGGAGTTGTAGATGGAGTCAATCTGGTTGGAGTATGCCTGGACGCTGTTAATTCTCATAGGCTTGGAAGCGTTATTATCTGCTGACAACGCGCTCGTACTTGCAGTTATCGCAAAGCATCTGCCGGAAGAAGAGAAAAAAAGAGCGATCAATTACGGAATCATTATGGCCTTCGTCTTCAGATTTGCTGCACTTTTTGCGATTTCTTTTATTGCAAATGTCTGGCAGATACAAGCGATAGGAGCAGCATACCTTCTTTATTTAGGATTAAAGCACGTCATCAAGGCCCGGTTCGGGAAAGAAAATAAGAACATTCATAAGGACGATGAAAAGGAAGCCGCCGGGAAAGGTTTTTGGCCGACTGTAGGAAAAATTGCGTTAGCCGATCTTGCATTTGCAATTGATTCGATTTTGGCTGCAGTTGCACTTGCACTTGGTCTTCCAGATTCACCACTCGGAGATATTGGAGGCATGGATGGTGGGCAATTTATCGTTGTAGTTATCGGCGGTGTTGCTGGTCTTGTCTTAATCAAGTTTGCTGCAACGTGGTTTGTGAAACTCCTCGACAAACGCCCTGCATTAGAAACAACAGCTTATGCCATTGTAGCTTGGGTTGGTGTCAAACTAGCGGTCATAACTCTTGCCCATGAGGATATAGGTGTTTTAAATCGAGATTTCCCTCACAGCACTGTTTGGAGCATCATTTTCTATGGGGTACTAGTAGCGATTGCCCTTATCGGTTGGTTTGCCCCCAGCAATAAATCAGGGAATGCGTTGGAGTAGATGATGGTAGGAAAATCATTAAAAGCGTAAAGAAGCCGGCAAATTGCCGGCTTCTTTCGTTTATGATCTTGGATTCTTATGAATTCTTTCTTTGCGCAAATCCTCTTTCATATCATCGAGGTTAATCGTATCCACTGTCTGCATGTCTTCATGCATATCGAACAAGCTTATGCGATCCGTAGAAGGAATTCCTTCAGGATGCGCCAAATAGCGAAAGTGGATGGTATCTCGAACTTCACCCTCCGTGGGCTGCTTTTCATCAGCCATAGCGCTTGCCTCCCTACATCTGTTTCCTTATAGGATTGGCAAGGACAGTGAATCTATTCATACCCGATCACTCATAGTGGACAACTGTGCTGGATTCAGCGCCTCCGTAATGGGGCAGCCGTCTTTTCTTTATTGGAAATCATTTTGCGGACAATTGGATATAGGACTGGAGCCCATTTAATTGCGGTCTTGATTACTCTTCCTAATTTCATGAAATTCGCCCCTTTCTAACCGTTTTCTTTAATTTCCCCTCTTCTGCAAATAAATAAACAAAAACCCCTATTTCTATGACAGTTTCACTATGTTAATCAACTTCTTGTTTGTCATATTCAAAACTTTTGAAAGAAATATGTTTGATTTTGAAAGTAATTGGACAGAACTGGGGAAATTGTTAAAGAGAGGAGCAACAATACTTGATTAAGATGAAAATGATGATGTTGACGGCAATAATGACACTCTCATTCAGTGCCGTGACAGAAGCAGCTCTATTCAGCCAAACAGAATCTGAAGAGGAGATTACAAATCTCTCCAAAGAAGAAGTGAGTCCGAATCTTATTGATATTCCTTTTGCCGAAATTTGGGAGGGAACGTTTCCCTTATTTTACCCGCCATTAGATTTATTGAAGGAAGAACCTGTAACATACACAGTTGTTGGAGGCGATAATCTATACCGGATCGCCTTGAATTTTGAGATGACAGTGCAGGAATTAATGAGTTTAAATAATTTGACCGGAGAAGTAATCCACCCGGGTGATGTATTGCTAATTAAGGGGGATCATCCCGGAAATGAAACAGCTGCGCTAGAAGCTGTCAAGGTTGCATCTGCCACTCAGGAATCAATTCCAGAAAATGCAAAAAAGAAACCGGCATTCAACACATCCGTTTCGAACCCCCCGGCAAGTTCGGGGACTGAAATGTTTGTAACTGCTACTGCGTATACCGCCTACTGTCCGGGGTGTTCCGGGACGACAGCTTATGGGATCGATTTACGCGCCAATCCAGATCAGAAAGTCATAGCGGTAGACCCGTCAATTATTCCATTAGGTACAAAAGTTTGGGTGGAAGGCTATGGGGAGGCGATTGCGGGAGATGTTGGCAGCGCAATCAAAGGCCATAAGATTGACGTTTTCATCCCTTCTTATGATAGTGCGATGCAGTGGGGCGTTAAAAAGGTGAAGTTGAAAATCATTAATTAACTAGATACGTATTGGGAATTGTTCATTAACTATTCCCAGTACGTTTCTTTTTGGAAGAAAACATTTCCGACTGAGTGAAGTTTCACTTTATCCCGCATTAACTGGCAGTAAGACTCCCACTAGGTGTGAGTCAACTGCCAGTAAAAGCCCGATTGGTTCAACTAACACTCAGTAGGAATAAAACATTTCCGACTGAGTGAAGTTTCACTTTATGTTACACTAGTAACTAATTGACCGTCGGTTGGAGGAATGAAAATGAGTGATATGAATCAGGAGCTATATGATTACTTGATTGACAATAGAGATGCCATTACGGATGCATGGCTGTTGGAACGCGAAGAGAAGGATGGCTCGATTTATTCCAAGGATGCCGGTGCTTGGTCAGAGCAGTTGCTGCGTGAGCAAAACAGGCTTACGAATTTGACAATTGCAAGTAGTTTATTGGAAGACCAGGAAGCATTTGAAACGAATAAAAAGAATTGGGCGAAGCTTGTTGCGGAAAGTCGTGTGAGTAGCAGGACGCCGATCTATGAAGTCCTTGAAGCATTAAGCAAGTTGAGGAAAACATTCTGGCAGTTTATTGAAAAGTTTGTCGATCGGGAAGGGGATCTTGTCCTTCGTGCTGATATTCTCAATTGGGGAATCGTTTTACATAAAGCGTTCGATGAAATCATAGTGGAGTTTACAACGAAATATGATGAGCTGATGAATTCGCGGCTCTTTGCTCAACAGAGCCTGATTGAAGAGTTGAATGCTCCGATCATCAAGCTTAATTCGACAATCGGGGTACTGCCGATTATCGGGGATGTTGATACGACCAGAGTCCAGTCAATTGGCGACTATGTCCCCACTAGGTGTGTGGAGCTTGACGTCAGCCATCTCTTTATTGATTTGTCGGGTGTTTCCATCATTGATACGATGGTTGCGAATCATATTTATCAATTGATGCAAGTGCTTGATTTGCTAGGGATCGAATCGACGATGACCGGTATCCGTCCGGAAATTGCTCAGACGTCCGTCCAATTGGGTCTGGATTTTTCAAGAATCCGTACGTTTGGTTCGTTGCAGTTGGCGCTTAAAAAGAATTTTAAGGATTTCGCTATATAATGAACGTAGAAAAAGAGTGTCCAGAACTTCGGTTTTAACCGTCAATCTGGACACTCATTTTAATTTAAATGTTTTATGTTGATTCCAAATAGATTCATTAGAATTGCCCCTTTTGCATCTTCAGTGATTGTTTTGGAGGTTATCACGCCATTCTCCGATACAGTCAACTTGAGGTCCTTTAACGTTGTTCTACCTGCAGGGGTCGCTAGTGTAACAATGTCAACATGAGTGAAGGTCGACTCGGGTGAGACTTGATTGAACACGCATCCTTCATGGAAGTCGGAAAGCTGCTTTTCGATTGTGGAAAATCGGTACAGTGGTCGGGAATCCCCATTCCGGTTTCTGATCAAATCAAAAATACCGTTGCCGGATTTCTGTACCGCATAAGTCCCACTTACGTCTGTGTGCGGGCTCCCATTCAACGGAATTGGCAGGATAGTGGAATCCCCGAATCCGACATCGACGAGATAAGACTGCTCCAAATGGACGAGGATGGCGGCATGCGTCTCAGGCTTCGCCCACTGTCCATTCGGCCGGTATACAGTGGCGGCGATGAGGGAAGCGTCATATCCGAGCTGTCTCAACAGCCAATGAAATAAACCGTTCAATTCATAGCAAAAGCCGCCACGTTTCCGAAGGACGACCTTTTCGTAAATCGTGTTCAAATTCAAATAGATCGGCACCCTGCGGATAACATCGAGATTTTCAAAGGGGACAGCGGTCATATGCAGACGTTGCAGTTCAGACAACTGTCGCAGGGAAGGTTGGTTGCCAGGTGATGCATGGAACCGGTCGAGGTATTTTTCAATCTCCATTCTATCGGCCTCCTAACAAGTAAGACCAGTATACCATTTTTATAATTATCAATACCCGGAAAAGCCGCTGCAAGGACAATGCTTGCAGCGGCTTTCCAGTATCAACAAAAAAAATATTCTCGACTAACCATTACTACAATTGGTCAACTATGCAAACGCATACAATGTTGAAACAGCAATTTGCGAAAAAAATGTAATACTTTCAGCTTATTACGAATATAAGGGTATTCATAACTAATGATATATGATAGTATAATAAAAAGATAATTCGGATATTAGAAGGACAGTAGATATCCGATGAGAGAATTGCGGGGGATTCATATGAGAAAACATAATATTGTTTGCATCGTCATCATTAGTGCATGCCTATTCCTCCTAGTCGGCTTCAACGACCAGACGAAGTGGGTTCATAATCCCAACTTGATAAGTATTGCCCATAGGGGCGCATCCGGTTTTGCCCCGGAAAATACCCGCTCTGCATTCCATAAGGCAGTGGAACTCCGTGCGGATTATTTGGAATGCGATGTCCATCTATCAAAGGATGGCGAGCTTATTATCATGCATGATGATAAAATCGACCGGACAACAAATGGAAGCGGCTACATTAAGGATATGACATTGGATGAGTTGAAAACATTGGATGCCGGAGGAACGTTTGGTATTGAGTTTCAGGGAGAACCGATTTTGACGCTCAACGAATTACTGGATGAATTCTATGACCAGATCGGATTATTAATCGAACTGAAAAATCCACAGTCCTATCCGGGAATCGAAGAAAAGGTCGTTTCGCTAGTGAAGGATTATAATGATATCAGTTCAATCATCATCCAATCATTCGATGTAGATTCCATGAAGAAAGTACATACTTTATTGCCGGACATTGAAGTGGCAATCTTGGTTCATCCTTCCGAGTCGCTATTATCCGCGAAGAAATTAGATGAATTAACATCATTCGCATCGTATCTCAATTTTAATGTGTCCTTCTTAAGCAAAAAGATGGTGGATAAGATTCACGAACGTGACAGTAAAGTCCTCGTCTGGTCGAAGAAAGACAAAAGGCTTGTGTCGAAAGCACAAAGATTCGGCGTTGACGGCATCATCTCGGACTTTTCAAAATGGCCGACAGAAGAACCGCTCTACTTAGCAAAGGAATAGCTGGATAGAAAAAGCCGAAAAGCGATTTTCGGCTTTTATTTTTTTGCTTTTTATTCCCGCCAGTCATTTGCCATTTTTAGCGGAAATGATGGGAGAAATATAGTATGATAGACGGAATGGATACGAACGGAAATAAAGAGTAAATCGTTCTATACTGTATTTGTCCATCACTACTATTGAGAGGAACTGTGAAGATTGATCATAAGCATTTTATATGAAGATAATCATCTACTTGTTGTTGAGAAGCCGGTCAATTTGCCTGTACAGGGCGATGACAGCGGAGATGATGATCTATTGACATTATTAAAAGCAGACCTGAAGAAGCGTCATCAGAAGCCGGGAAATGTCTATTTAGGTTTAGTGCATCGGTTGGACCGTCCGGTAGGAGGCGTCCTCGTATTTGCAAAAACGTCAAAAGCGGCTTCCCGGCTCTCCGACGTGCTGCGGAAAAGGGAAATGGAGAGGACGTATTTGGCTGTAGTCAGGGGTGGCTTAGGCGATGAGGGCCTACTCACGCATCATCTTTGGAAGGACTCGAGGAAAAACATCGTTCATGCTGTTGACGCATCCTACCCAGGTGCTAAGAAAGCCATCCTCCATTATGAAACAATCGACAGGAAGGACGGGATGAGCCTGCTCGCAATCCGGCTCCATACAGGCAGGTCGCATCAGATCCGAGTACAGTTGTCAGCATCGGGTGCGCCGTTGTACGGAGATCAGAAATACGGCCAGCATGTGAATCGGCCTGGACAGCAGATTGCGTTATGGGCACATACCCTTTCCTTCCCCCATCCGACGACAAAGGAAATACTTGCCTTCACGTCCCATCCGCCAGACGAGCACCCTTGGCATAGTTGGAAACGGGCGAGCGCAGGATTGTTGGTAAATTAGATTCAAGTTTGGCCCCGGTTGATTGACATCGAAAATCAGTACCCCTACACTTAGATAGAGAAAATATGTTGGAGGACACTATGACAAACCATCCGTTTATCCCGATCATTGTAGGGACTGATATCAATGCATACAATATGGCGATTTCTTTTCACGAGGCATACGGAATCCATCCGATCCTCGTCGGTAAGGAGCCTTTATCTTTCACAAGTTTAAGTACGATTCCAGGTGCAATTGAGTTGAATCCGAACTTGGGGGAAAAGGACGAGTTCATTCGCTTCTTGAAACAAGTTGCAAAAAAACATAAAACGCAAGGCAAAAAAATGCTGCTCATCGGAACAAATGATTTATATGTCCGTATGATCATCGAATGCCGTGAAGAGCTCAAGCGAGATTTTGTATTCAATTATATCGACGAGGAATTAATGAATAATCTGCTCGTTAAGAAAAACTTCTACCAGCTTTGCGCAGAGCATGGAATTGATACACCAGCAACGTATTTCCATTCCTGCGAAACAGATGACAGGTTCGATGAAGACGTCATGTTCCCTGTCATCATCAAACCGAGCAACGGTGTGCAATATTACAAGCACCCCTTTGAAGGCATGCAGAAAGTGTATAAAGTCGATTCTTATGAAGAAATCCAACAAGTCATCAAGACAATTAAGGACAGCGGTTATCGCGACGACTTGATCATCCAGGACTTCATCCCGGGCGATGATACATATATGTGGGATTCCGTTTTCTACATTAACAGCAAAGGCAAGTCCGAGCTGATTACGTTCGGACAAGTCGTTTTGCAGGAGCATACCGTGACAGCAATCGGCAATTATACAGCGGTCATCACCCGTTATAATGAAGAGATGATGCTGAAATTGAAAGGGTTCTTGGAAGCGCTCAACTACGTCGGCTACGCAAATTTCGATTTAAAATACGATCATCGCGACAAAAAGTTCAAAGTGTTCGAAGTAAATATCCGGCAAGGTCGTTCAAGTTACTACATCACATCATGCGGTCATAACCTGGCGAAGAATTTTGTCGATGACCTCATTTATGGCGTTGAAAAGCCGTTGACGCTTTTGGACGAGAAATTCCTATTCACCGTCGTTCCGAAAATCGTTCTGAGGAAATTTGTTGACAATGCCAAAGTGCGTAAAGAAATCGATCAGCTTATAAAGGCGGGCAAGTATGCAAATCCGCTGTTTTACAAGAGAGACAAAAGTTTCAAAAGGAAACTGTATCTTTTAATGAGGCAAATTAATTACTATCGGAAATATAAAAATAACAGATGGTCATGAAATCTCCCCGTTGCGTTTAACGCACCGGGGATTTTTTGTTACTTCTTCATTGTTTACAATTCCCGTTAAAGAGGAATAGATGATAGCTAACAATTTAGGAGGAATTAACACCATGAGAAAGCAAGAGAATCCCGTGATCGAAAACAAAAGGGATAAAATAATCGAAAGCCTTGTCGAAGAAGGTGTTTTTAAAATTAATGGAAAACAATTATATCAACTATCTTTATATGAGTTAATGAAACAGTATACAATGAAGGCAGAGTAAAACGATGTTGGGGGGATTTACTTGCAAGGAAAATTGGATGAATTGCGTCATGGATGGCTGGAAGAAGCGACAATCCTGCAAATGCAGGAAAAAATGGAGACCGGTCTTCTTACATCAGAAGAATTGACCGTTATGTATATGGATATAATTTCAGAAAAAGACCTTAATATCAATGCCATATTGGAACTGAATCCGCAAGCACTTCAAATTGCCCGATCGCTTGATGCGGAACGTCGCAAGGGTGCAGTACGTTCTTCGCTGCATGGAATCCCGGTGCTATTGAAAGACAATATGGACACAGGGGACGGCATGCATACGAGCTGCGGCTCGTTGGCAATGAAAGACCACTATGCCACCGAAGACGCATTTTTAGTGAAGAGACTGCGGGAAGCAGGTGCTGTCATCTTGGGCAAGACGAATATGACTGAATGGGCGAACTTCATGTCGGACAAAATGCGTAATGGTTGGAGTTCCCGCGGTGGGCAAGTGAATAATCCGTATGGGCTTTTTGATGTGGGAGGTTCGAGTTCCGGCGCAGCAGCTGCAATTGCTGCAAATATGGCAGCAGTCTCCATCGGAACGGAAACGAGTGGATCCATCATCAATCCATCATCACAAAACGCACTCGTCGGCATCAAACCGACTGTCGGATCCATCAGCAGAACCGGTGTCATTCCACTTTCATTCACCCAGGACACGCCGGGGCCAATGGCGCGGACTGTAGAAGACGCAGCAATCACATTCGGAGTAATGACAGGTTACGATGAAGCCGATCCAGTGACGAAGGAAGCTGAGCGTTTCAATGGAATCGACTGGCTGTCCTTGTGCGACACCGAAGCGCTTAAGGGAACGAGGATCGGAATCCCCCGATCAATTTTCGTCCGCGAGATTTCAACGGAAATGAAAGAGAAATTCGAAGAAGCTCTCCGTCGACTTGAGTCATTAGGAGCCGAACTAGTCGATCATATCGATTTAGGGACAATGGAAGACGATCTTGGTTATGACGTACTTCTGTATGAATTCAAAGCTGCATTAAATGGCTATCTTGGAAAAACGTCACCGACAAATCCAATACGTACATTATCCGATATTATCCAATTCAATAAGGAACATCCGGAAGAGACGTTGAAGTTCGGTCAAGTGCTGCTTGAAAAAGTGGATCGGACGAGTGGGACATTGACCGAGCCGGAGTATATTGAAGCATTGTTGCGCAACCGTCATTTGGCGGGAGAATTGGCTCTTGATAGGGCTTTCGACGAGCATAATATCGATGTGCTCGTATTACCGCAGGATCATGGGTGCAGTTTCAGTGCAGCGGCAGGGTATCCGGCTGTTACGGTCCCATCGTCCTTCACTAAAGAAGGCGAACCTTTTTGCATTACGCTATGCGGCAAAGCGTTTTCCGAACCGGAACTGATTGGCTATGCATACGCATTTGAACAATCTGCGCGTGCACGGAAAAAGCCCTGACTTGAAAGAAACTCGAATTCGGTCCATTATAAGATAAGGAATAGGGAAAGCAGGGATGAGAATGTCCTTCTTGGAAAAAATGGACGATACTATTAAGAATAAGTGGAAGTTTGAAAGGGAAACACCGATTCAATCGCAGATGATCCCTGAATTGTTAAATGGACGGGATGTAGTCGCGGAATCACCTACCGGAACCGGGAAGACGCTTGCGTATGTCTTGCCGATCCTTCAACAGGTCGACGGGAAGAAGATGCAGACACAAGCGTTGATCATGGCACCTTCCCAGGAGTTGTCGATGCAGATCGTCAATGTCATCCGTGAATGGGTGGAAGGAACGGACATTACCGTAACCCAACTGATTGGTGGGGCGAACATGCAACGGCAGGTTGAACGTTTAAAAAAGAAGCCGACCATCGTTGTCGGAACTCCGGGACGCCTCGTTGAGCTTGTAAAAGCGAAGCGCCTGAAGATGCATGATATCCGTTACATCGTGCTCGATGAAGGCGATCAGCTATTATCACGGGATTACCGAGTCATCGTGAAGGAGTTGATCGAAGCGGCCAATCCCGAACGTCAAGTTGCCGTCGTCTCCGCAACGATCACGGATGAAATTGAACTTGTTGCTAAAAAGCTGATGAATGATCCAATTCGGCTGCATGTCTCTGTCGAAGATATGCCGTTGTCAGGCAAAGTCGTCCATTCATTTGTGAAGACGGAAGCCCGGGATAAGACAAATCTTCTTCGAGGGCTAGCACATTTGCCTTCAATCAGGGCGCTTGCTTTTATGAATAATGTCGATCAGCTTCGGATGAAGGAGATGAAGCTGCAATATAATGAAGCACCTGTTGCGGTCCTCTACTCTTCAATGACGAAATTCGAAAGGCAAGAGACGTTGGAAAACTTCCGGAAAGGCGATATCCGGATTTTGATAGCAACCGATCTAGCTGCCCGAGGCTTGGATATACAAGGACTGACCCATGTCATCCACGTCGATGTCCCTCATACAGTGGAACAATACCTCCATCGTTCAGGACGGACAGGACGTGCAGGAGAGGACGGGGAAGTGCTTACATTGCTTTCGTATCCTGAAGAACGGACGTACAGGAAGCTTTCGAAAGGATTCAAGCCTGTCCAAAAGGTTTGGTATAAAGGGAAGTTGACCGAAGGGAATTCGAAGACGGTAGGCGGTCAGAAAGAAGTAAAGAAACCGAACAAGAAATGACAATCAAAAGCGTAGGGTGGCGAAACCGTTGCTCCTAACGCTACGCTTTTACTCGCAAAAGCCGTTCTTCGTGACGGCTTTCACTGCGACAGGCATAAAGCGGATCTGCGAAACGGCGTTTTTTGCCGTGTAGCAGAGCTGATTTATGACCCGAGCGGTTGCCACCCGGAGTCTAGACGACAAAAGGGCATTGCTGGTTTTAGTATCCAGCAATGCCCTTTCCTTGTTCTTATAACTGTGTCAAAATAATCGGTTCGTCTTTTGTCACGATGATTGTATGTTCAATTTGAGCGACAAGGGATTTATCCGGCGTGATGAACGTCCATCCGTCCCCAAGTTCAATAATGTGCTCGGCTTTCTCGGAGATGAACGGCTCGACCGCCAACACCATGCCTTCTTTCATCAATGTTTTATCCCATGCATCATAATAATTAAGAATATGCTGCGGCTCTTCGTGCAAGGATGTGCCGATTCCGTGTCCAGTCAAGTTCTTGATGACTTTCAGGCCGTTATCCTTCGCTTCCCGCTCGACTGCCTTCCCGATTTGGTTCAGACTTGAACCTGCTCTCACTTTTGTCATAGCACGGTCAAAAGCTTGTTTTGCCACGTCGCACAGCAATTGTTTCTTTTCGTCGGATGTACCGACGACGAATGAAATGCCGGTATCGGCAAAGTATCCGCCAAATGACGCGGACACATCGATATTGACAAGGTCGCCGTCTTGGATCACACGAGATCCGGGAATGCCGTGGGCAACTTCATGATTGACACTGATGCATGTATAGCCCGGGAACTCATATTGGTCAATCGGTGCTGATACAGCTCCGCGCTCAGCAAGAAGTCGTCCTCCGAGTTCATCAATCTCTTTGGTCGTAACACCAGGAACAGTCGCCGCTTTCATCGCTTCCCGCACTTCTGCGACGATGCGACCGATCTTTTTCAAAGCTTCGATCTCTTCGTTGTTCTTCACAATCATGATTTACAGGTCCCTTCTTTGAAACGTAATTTTCCATCTGATTATAACATAATTATTCATTCGTAAATAAACGTATGCCTTTCCTAGCTGATTTCCGCTGCAACGACTTATAATACTACCTACCTTTATACAGTCATACATTGATGATGGACCGGATTGGTAATTCCTAATCCGCTACGGAGGCCGTAAATCCAATAAAGGATTTATGTCCTTTTTTGTTGAATACTATAACTAACGTGGCGGTTAGTAGTGTAAGAAGATGTAGTAAACTGGAGGTCATATAATGAGTAAACGTATTATCTTTTCATACGCATTTTTCTTTATCGCAGTAACTACACAAATTATCGATTTAATATTTTCTTCCTCGGAATTGAATCGTGAATATTACTACAATAACTTACTTCAATTTGCATTACTTGTACTTATAGTAAGTCCAATTACAGGGATTGTATTAGGCTTATTCGCAAAAAGAGGAAAGCATAAACTTATCGCTATCGCATTAAATGCTATCTTTTTTGTTTCTATTTCACTAGTAGCGTTAGTAAATCTTTGGATAATAACATTTGGTAAATAAAACTTGCTTCATAATAAGTAGTAGAGAGGATGGCGTTCTATGGCACTTAAAGACTTTGCGTCTAGCTTTTTACTTATCATTAGTTGGTTACTGTTTTCTTTATGTGCATACGCACTTTATTGGACGATAGTAATACCTGGACTAGCCATTGTTCCTTTTCTCGTTTTTTTAATTTCTAGTTTGATCTGTTTTTACTGTTCGAGAAAACTTAATGCTAGGAGAAAAGCCAATTAGTTTTTGAAATGCTCCAAAGTGAGGAGGAAACAATATGTTAATCACTAAGAATAATGGGTTTGGTTTTCTTGATTTTCTTGTAGTAAGAGAAGATGAAATATATGATTATCATCCATTAGCTGGTTCATTTGCGGTAATAAAGTGTGATGAGAAATATCTTTTATGCTATAACACTATGAGAAAACAATGGGAATTGCCAGCGGGCAATAGGGAAGAAAACGAAACACCAAAGGATTGTGCAATCAGAGAACTTTACGAGGAAACAGGTCAAATCGTTTCCGATTTAGAATTTAAGGGGTTATTAAAAGTTGAAAACCAATTGAATACTAAAGTGAAATTCAATCCAATCTATTTTACTGCTCTAAATGAACTTCAGCCATTTAAAGAAAATAGCGAGACATCTGAAATAAAGTTATGGGATTTAAAGGAACTGGTTGGATGTGTAGATGAGGTAGACATCAAAATATTTGACTATATATAGAATATTGAACGCGTGCTTTACTTTTTATTGAATATAAGGGGAGTTTATTTGATTAAGGAAATGTAACTGTAGATTGTGAAATGCAAAATTGGGGTGAATATAATAGTACATAAAATGGGATTGTACGGAGAGTATTTTAAATCAATTAGAGAAGGAAAAAAGACAGTAGAGGTCCGTTTAAACGATGAGAGGCGAAGGGAAATTAAAGTTGGCGATAGTATCGAATTTATAAGGGTGCCTGAAGGAAATGAAACATTGAAGGTACAAGTTACGGACTTAAGACAATACGATACATTTGAACAAATGTATGAAGATATTCCGTTTCGAGATTTTGATTGTGAAGGTTGGTCAATGAAAGAAATGGTAGAAGGGACCTATGAAATATATACTCCGGAACAGGAAAAACAATGGGGAACATTGGCTATTACGATAAAGCATTAACCTGAAATTTTTAACGGACGGTCGTGTTTGAATAAAAAGGACCCTGAAGAGGTCCTTTTTCTTAACTCATATTCCTTTCATTCCTATCATTTCAATACTTTCACACCGTGGTAGACATTCCAGATGACGACGATTAAAAACAGAAGTCCATAGATGAGCATGAACAGGAAAGGAGCCAGTCCCCAAAAGTCAAATTGCCCCGTCAACATTGTGTGCATCCTGGATTCGTAGGAAATCATCGAAAATGAAAACAGGACGAAGCCGGCAATAAGAAGCACGACTGGTATAAGATGAGAGATTAGCGAACGTTTCGCATGCCCTTTCACATCATGATCATCCGTTACAAAAAAGACGATTGCAGGCAATAGAAGCGGTGAAAAGAAGATGCTGAAATAACAGAGGGCTGATAATAGTTTATTATTTGACATGGGCTTACCTCCCGCAATTCTAATAAGTAGTTTACAATTCATCTTGCTTATAAGTACTGTAACATATACAATGAATACGACAATTGAATTACATGACCACAAGGGGTGCCAATATGGCTGAGATTGGACATTCGTCCGGACCCTTCGAACCTGTAAGTTCATGCTTGCGTAGGGATGTGGATGGAAACTGACAACGATCGATGTCTCGGTTCTATCCGGGGTGTCGTTTTTTTGTTGCGAAAAAGTATTGATGCTGTTTACTAACCGTAGCCATGATGGGCATATTTCAAACATACCCATATGTGGAATGCCCGGTCGAGTCAGACGAACCGCTTTTTCATTCCGTATCCCTCCGACTAAAAAAAAGGGGGAATTACAATTGGATCGTAAAAGACTTCAGTTACTGTTGGAGGTTGCGATTTTAGGAGCTTTATCATTTGTACTGGATAACGTAACGTTATTCAAAATGCCTCAAGGCGGTTCCATTACGTTATCGATGCTGCCCATTATTTTGATGGCATATCGGTGGGGACTTGCGGGAGGACTATTGACTGGATTGATTACGGGTCTCCTGCAAGCTGTCATAGGAGGCTATATCATCCATCCAGTGCAAGGTGCATTGGACTATTTTGTTGCATACACAGTTGTTGGGTTTGCTGCCTTTACACATGGATGGTTAATTAAGAGCAAATTGGCGGGGCGCAAAGGTTCAATGGCTGCGGCAATTATTGTGGGGACCGTCCTAGGGGGGCTTCTTAGATTATCAGCCCACTTCCTAGCCGGCATGGTGTTTTTTGCTGATGCGGCGGGAGATAAGCCTGCTTGGTTATTCTCTTTAGGATATAATGCAACCTATATGATTCCATCCATTATATTGTGCGCTATCGTAGCAGTTGTATTATTTACATCTGCACCACGGCTCATTCAAAAGGGATAAAAAAGGAGTAGGCTCATGATGAACTCATGTGCCTACTCTATTTTTGTGGTCTGCACCTCTGCTTGAAAACAGGAAGATGCAGGCGATGATAACGGCGGATAAAAAGATGGCCGCTGCAGATATGAACAGCTCCTCCGTCCCATTCCTAACGGCAATCCCGATAAACGCCCAAACAAATACAAGATTCATCACATAATCCTTGTAGTGGTACATAAAATGTAAAGCGAACGCCGTGGAAATCGTTAAAAAGATGACCGCCCATAAAGGATCACTTAACCCGAACCCGGTCCAACCATGGATCATTAAAAAATAGCTGATATTTGAGACGGTTGTAATGAAAATCCACCCAGTGAGTAGGCTGAAGGGCACTCTACCAAGCATTCGGTTTTCCTGTTTTGGGAACGTGACATATAAAGTGAGCAGCACAATAAGCAAAGCTATTTTTGTAATGACCGTTCCAGTGAAAAATCCGAAGTGCCAAAGGGAAATCCATGCAATATGCAAAAGACAACTTGCTACGAAAAGGAAAGTGACGCGGTTTCGATGTGCGGAGCTCATCATATGGAAAGTCTTTTTGAAATTGAAAATCCAGAAAAAGATCATGATATAGAGCAACCAACAGATGAGTAATACGTAGTTTGCGGGCAAGAAAAGCAATGGCAGCCGACTCGTAATTTCGCTTGTTGTGTGTCCATTCAGTGAGTAGAAGCTTGCGGTTATATTTAATAGTATGACTGTACAAAGCGACAGGGTCATTAGAAGTATTCTTGACATAGTACATCCTCCCTCTGAACAGTATACATAGGAATGAGGAACTGTGCGAAGGAAAGTGTGAAGTTTCCGTCACAAATCCATTATTTCGAATGCCGAAGATTCATGGTATAATAAAAACATGGTTTAATTACAATTTTCCGAATGATTAGGGGGATCCTCATTGACTACGACAAAAACATATTCACAAGTTTGGGATTTAGATGTATTTTTTAAGGGCGGCAGCGGCTCGGGGGAGCTCCGTAACCACCTTGATAATGTAAAGACGCAGATTGGTGAATTGGAAAACCTTGCAGCTGCCACACAAACACCTTCAACCGTGGAAGATGCCGATCAAATTCTTCATATAATTGAAGATATCAAAAACACTGCTAAAAATCTAAGGGAAGCCGGAGCGGTCATCGGATGTTTCATCGCCGCCAATACGAAGGATAAAAAAGCGCTTCTTCTCCAAGCTGAAGTTGCCTCGCTTGGAGCGCGGTTCCAGACAGCCGTTTTAAAAATCAAACAAGCTGTTGCTAAAACCGAGGAAACAGTTTGGAGAGACTTGTTGTCGACAGAGCAACTAGCCCAATTCGATTTTATTCTACAAGAATGGCGCGAAGAAGTTCAATTAAAACTGTCCGAGAAGGAAGAAAGCCTTATCACGGCGTTAAGTGTTGATGGGTACCAAGGTTGGGGCCAACTTTACGATCAACTCGTCGGAGACATTACAATTGAAATGACAGTTGACGGGGAAGAGAAGAAGCTTTCTGTCGGCCAGGCAAATAATTTGAGCTCCCATGCAGATGTTGCTGTACGCAAGGAAGCGTTTGAAAAACTTGAAGAGGCGTGGGGAGCGAAAGAGGATTTCTTTGCCTCAACATTGAATCACCTCGCAGGATTCCGCTTGGCAGTCTATAAGAAGCGGGGTTGGGAGTCCGTTCTGAAAGAACCTCTCATGCGGAATCGGATGAGCCAAGAGACGCTCGACGCAATGTGGAGGGCTATCAGTGCCAATAAAGCCCCTTTCGTGGAATATTTGAAGCGGAAAGCCAAACTATTAGGAAATGAAAATATGAATTGGTATGATTTAGATGCACCCGTAACTTCATCCACGAAGGAAATGCCGTTCCAGGAAGGCGCTGAATTCATCTTGGAGCATTTCGGCAAATTCGGTCCGGAACTGGAGGCATTTTCGAGGAAAGCCTTTGAAGATAGCTGGATCGAAGCGGAAGACCGGGCGGATAAACGTCCAGGAGGATTCTGTACAGGCATGCCGGTATCGGAACAATCCCGTATCTTCATGACGTATAGCGGCTCCATGTCCAATGTGGCGACGTTGGCACATGAACTCGGTCATGCGTTCCATTCGTACGCATTGCGGCCAGTCCATTATATGAATCGGCAATATGCAATGGGCGTTGCAGAGACGGCTTCCACTTTCGCTGAAATGATCGTCGCGGACGCTTCCGTCAAGTCAGCGGAATCGGAAGAGGAGAAACTCGCACTGCTTGAGGATAAAATCCAGCGCAGTGTGGCATTCTTCATGAATATCCATGCTCGCTTCCTGTTCGAGACGCGCTTTTACGAAGAAAGGAAAAATGGAGTAGTCCCTGCAGCAAGATTGAATGAGTTGATGGCTGAAGCGCAAAAAGAGGCATATGGAGGGGCTCTTGATACAGTTCATCCGCACTTCTGGGCTTCGAAGCTGCACTTTTATATTACGGGGACGCCATTTTATAACTTCCCGTATACATTTGGATATCTATTCTCATTGAGCATTTATGCAAAAGCCATTGAAGAAGGGGAATCGTTTGAACAGAAATATATGGCTCTATTGCGCGACACGGCCGTCATGTCAGTCGAAGATCTTGCGATGAAGCATCTCGGAGAGGATATAACAAAAGAGGAATTCTGGGCAAAAGGTGTGGCGTTATGTGTGAAAGACGTAGAAGAATTTTTAAAAATAGCTGCCGAAGAAAGGTGAAGACGCATTGATTCTGCTTGAAGGGCGAACTTGTTATTTGCGTATATTGACAGAAGACGATGCTGCCATATTCACCCAGCTGCTCAAAGCGAATCGAGACTATTGGACAGTCTTTGAGCCTCGTCATGAATCGAGCTACTATACGGTTTCTGTCCAGCGGGATAAGATAAGGGAATCCATTTATCAAATGAGAGATCGGCGCGAATATAACTTTGGAATTTTTGACGCCGAAACAAGCAGGTTGATCGGTCATATATCGTTATACAGTATTAAAAGGCTGCCGTTTTCAAGTGGCTTCGTCGGCTATTCAATTGACGAACGGGAAACAGGGAGAGGTCTTGCGACGGAAGCGGTGAGAATTGTCACAAAATTCGCATTCGAAACCGTTTCACTGCATCGGGTGGAGGCATTTGTCTCTCCGCGTAATGCCGGTTCTGTCAGAGTGCTTGAGAATGCCGGTTTTATCCGTGAAGGATTGCTGAGAAAACTTTTGTATATTAACGGTTGTTGGGAAGATCATTATATGTATGCCTGCTTAGCAGACGACTATTGAAAGGGCAAGGCCGCCTGGCGGAAACTAAAAGCAAAAGTAAAAAACCGATTCTTCACATGAAGAATCGGTTTTTGTCTTATTCTTGTCGTTTCCGCACCTAGCGCCTTCTGCTATGTCTATTTCCCGGGAAATCTGGTGTCAGTATTCGTCGATTGCATCGTATCCGTCAACGATGATATCCAGAAGTCCGGTATCTGGATGGGCGACGAGGCCGTGTACAGCCACTTTGCGATCCATAAGCGGGTGATTCCGGACTTGATCAACACTTCGTTTGACGCTTTCAGTAACATCATTGAAGCCTCGCAGCCAATCTTTCATATTGATGCCCGAGTATTGTAAGGTTTTAAACAGGTTTTTGTCTACTCCACGATCAACCATCTTGCCGATAATCTGTTTGGTGTCGATTGAGCTCATTCCACAATCGTGATGCCCGATAATATACACTTCATCTGCCTGCAATTCATATAGAGCGATCAGGATGCTCCTCATGATGCCGCCAAAAGGATGAGTGACGATAGCGCCGGCGCTTTTGATGATTTTCGCATCGCCGTTCCGTAAGTTCATCGCTTTCGGAAGAAGTTCCGTCAGCCTTGTGTCCATACAAGTTAGTATGACAATTTTCTTATCGGGAAATTTTGTAGTGGCGTACTCTTCATATTTCTTCTCGTTTACAAATTCTTTATTGTACGCAATGATCTCAGATAATAATGTCATGATGAGGCCCCTCCATTTTTCAATTGGGATTTTAAGAGCTGAAAAATCTCTTTTCGAATACATTCGAACTATAGTAAATAGTGTACAGAAAAAGAAAAGAGCTGCCAAGTGGCAACTCTTTGATTTATTTATTTCACTTCCGGTTTTGGATCAATTATCTCTGCATCAGCAGAATTGAGAGCCTTCCCGAGATAATGCATTGTAAAATATGCTGCTATGCCAAGTACAATTGCGTAACCGATAACTGTAGTATACATCAAGCCCATGATGAGACCCCTCCCTACAATAAATGTTAGTATACATTCATTATACTACATTCCTGGAATAATTAAAGAGCAGATTCAATTCTATTACTAATTTGTGTCCGAAGTCAGAACGCCCAGTTTCCATTGCGGAAGATCTGTTCAACTGTTCCGTCCGCCAACTCTCCGTCAATATCCATTTCCTCCGAGCCGATCATGAAGTCGACATGTGTGATGCTTTGGTTCAATCCATGTTCTTCCAACTCTTCCGTTGACATCGTTTTGCCGCCTTCCAGACAGAAGGAATAGGCACTTCCGATGGCAAGGTGATTGGATGCATTCTCATCGAACAATGTATTGTAGAAGAGAAGTCCCGATTCGGAAATTGGCGAAGCATGCGGTACGAGTGCCACTTCACCGAGATACTTGGCTCCTTCATCCGTATCGATCAGATGTTTAAGAACGTCCTCACCTTGACCGGCTTTCACTTCTGTAATCCGTCCGTCCTTGAAGGTGATCGTAAAATCATCGATGATATTGCCGCCGTAGCTGAGCGGCTTCGTATTTTTGACATAGCCGTTTACGCCTGTCTTATGTGGGACCGTGAATACTTCCTCAGTCGGCATGTTGGCCATGAACGCATTACCATCGACATTCACACTACCGCCGCCGATCCAGAGATGCCCTTTTGGCAATTCAATCGTTAAATCAGTGCCAGGTGCCTTGTAATGGAGTTTCGTATATGCTTTTCCGGTCAGATAATCGGCTTTTTCAATCAATGCGCGGTCAAGTTCCTTCCAACCGCCCACTGCATCTTCCTGATCTGCCCGAACTGCCTTGAAGATCGCTTCCCAAAGTGCTGGAACTTGTTCGGATTCCTCAAGCTCAGGGAATACTTTTGCAGCCCATGCCTTTGAAGGGGCGGCGACGACTGACCAGCTGAATTGATCGGCCATCATCATTTTCCGGTACTTGCTGAGTGCTTTTCCGCTCGCCTTTTGGACGTCCGCAATGCGGGAAGGATCCACGCCTTTTAACAGGTCAGGACTTTGAGACACGATGCTGACGAAAGCCGCCCCACCTTCCGCCAATTTTTCGCGCTCCATCACTTTCCATTCCGGGAAATCCGAGAATGATTCAGCAGGAGCCTTTTTATAGCGTATTTTAATCAGTTCCTCATCTGCCCAATCGACGATGACATGTCTTGCTCCGGTTGTATAAGCCTTGTCAGCCACCATTCTGACAAGTGGGGCTGTTTCAATGGAAGCGCTGATGAAGAGTGTCTGGTCCTTTTGGATATTCGCTCCGACTTCCACGATCAGTTTTGCATAATTCTCCAACTTCTGTTCAAATGTCGACAACTAAACAACCTCCTTGGTCCGTATGTATTCATAGTACTCTAGTGTCAGAAAACAGGCAAAGGGAAAAATTCGAAAATCTGCAGTAATCTGTACTGCCGAAATATGTGTACGATAGGTGACATTTAAATTGAGGCATTAATAATTATTCAGGATTGCTAAAGAAAGAAGGGAATATGTCGAAATAAGAAGAAGTAGACTGATAGGACATGGAGGTAGAGGTATGGATTTCTCAACGATTGTTGGACTTATCCTCGGAGTAGTGGCGCTTTTTGTCGGGATGGCGATGAAAGGCGTTACACCGGATAATCTGTTAAATATAGCTGCGATCCTTATAATTATAGTAGGGACTGCGGCAGCAGTAGTCATTGCCTTTCCGATGAAAGAGATCAAGCGGGTTCCAAAGCTGTTCGGCATCCTTT
Organism: Sporosarcina luteola; assembly: GCF_023715585.1. Lineage (GTDB taxonomy): Bacteria > Bacillota > Bacilli > Bacillales_A > Planococcaceae > Sporosarcina > Sporosarcina luteola_D. The sequence goes on along the minus strand of NZ_JAMBOK010000005.1, from coordinate 31,322 downwards.
TCAAAGAGCAGCAGATGACAGCCGATTCAGAGTTGATCAAGATGTTTTCAAGCTGGGCAGATGTCGCAAGACGTGAAGGCTTATTATCCTTGGAAGCAAAATCAGATGAAATTGTTGATCCTTTTTTGAAAAATGGACTTGGGTTGGCGATTGACGGACAAAATGCCGATTACATCCGTGATGTACTTACCGAAGAGGTGGAAGCCATGGAGGATCGGCATTCGGCAGGTGCACTCATTTTTTCACAAGCTGGAACCTATGCGCCGACACTCGGTGTACTCGGAGCTGTTGTCGGGTTGATAGCAGCGTTGAAGAATATGAATGACATCGATGCACTTGGACATGCCATTTCAGCTGCATTCATTGCGACGTTGCTTGGGATCTTCACGGGTTATGTACTTTGGCATCCTTTCGCCAATAAATTGCAACGGAAGTCGAAAGAGGAAGTGCGCCAGAAAATGATGATGATCGAAGGCATTCTGTCAGTTCTCGAGGGGGAGGCTCCACGGGTGATTGAACAGAAACTGGCGTCTTACTTGTCGATGGAAGAACGTCGGAAGCTCGCAGCTAAAAATACGAGCGACAAGGGGGCGGAACAGGTTGTCGAGGAGACGTAAGAGGAAGAATAAGGACGAAGGGCATATGGATGAATCTTGGCTTTTGCCTTATGCGGACCTTCTCACATTGCTATTAGCATTGTTTATCGTCCTGTTCGCTTCGAGTTCATTGGATGAAGCCAAATTCAGTCAGATATCTTCCGTGTTCAACCAGATTTTTGATGGGGGGACAGGCGTGATGGATAATAGTGCACCAACGCCCGTACCGATTCCCAAAGACAGTGCAGGGGAGGAAAATGAAAACTCCTCCTATTTGGAAGACCAGCAGTCCCTTGAGGAAATTCAAGATAAACTGGATGAATATATTGCAGTTCAAGAGCTTGAAAATCAATTCCAAACGAGTTTGACGGAAGAAGGACTGCTGATCACGATAAGGGACAGCATCCTGTTCGAGTCGGGAAAGGCAACGATAAAGCCGCAATATGCAACTTTGTCCAAAGATATCGCCAATCTGCTGGTATTTGACAAGCCCCGCCAAATTGTCATTACAGGACACACAGATGATATTCCGATCAATAGCGCTGAATTCCCGTCGAACTGGGAACTCAGCATGATGCGGGCGATCAATTTCCTGAAGACCATCGTCAACAATGACCAATTGGATCCACAGCTATTCAGTGTGAAAGGGTACGGGGAAAATAAACCCGTTGCATCAAATGACACTGTCGAAGGAAGAAGCAAGAACAGACGGGTTGAAGTTCTTATTCAGCCTCTTGTTTTAAAAGATGGGACGTCTGTTGAATAATCAAAGCGTATATGGGTGAGAGAATCTTTCACCTGTTTAAATGAAAAAGCCGATATGTCAGGTTTCCCTGACGTATCGGCTTTTTCATTATTTGCGTAATGCGCCAAGTTCGGCTGCAATGGCTTGCATTTCATTCGGAGTGATCGTGTCCCTTTTCATGACCATCTCGTACATGTAAACCAAGTCCTCATATTGGGAAGTGCTGAAGTTTTCAGCTTTCATTGCATCCACATTGACCATACGGAGTTTTTCTTTAATCTTGTCAATCATATACGTTACGTTTTCAGCTGTTGGTTGAGATAGATCCATAATGTCATCCGCCCTTCATTAGCTTCGGATTTAATCATTACATTAATCTTACTTGCTGTCAACCGGTGCTGGTTTCCCCATTTTTTCGGCTTCTTTCTCTTCAATAATCTTCGCTTTGAAGCGTTTTGTCTCAAGGATGATGATGCCTGACAATCCAAGAAGACCGATCAAGTTAGGAATCGCCATCAAACCGTTCAATACGTCTGCAAGAAGCCAAACGATGTCAAGGGATACAAGAGATCCGACAATGATGAACGCTACAAAGGCAATACGGTAGCCCAATACTGCTCCGTTTTTAGGGAACAGGTATTGGAAACATTTTTCTCCATAATAGCCCCATCCAAGTATAGTGGACGTTGCGAAGAAGACAATGCCGATTGCGACGATGATCGGACCTGCATCACCAAGGAATGTTCCAAATGCCTGCGCAGTCAAGGCACCAGCGTCAATCGATTTATCTTGCCATTGACCCGACATAACGATTGTGACACCAGTAATTGAACAGATGACGAGTGTATCGAAGAAAACTTGCGTCATGGAAATGAGTGCTTGGCGTCCAGGCATATCCGTTCTTGCAGCCGCAGCTGCAATCGGTGCCGAACCGAGCCCGGCTTCGTTTGAGAAGAGTCCGCGGGCAACTCCGAAACGGATAGCAGCCCCAATTGCACCGCCTGCAGCCGCCTCTCCTGTAAATGCATACTTGAAAATCGTAGCGAATGCTTCAGGAACTAGATTGATATTCATGACCATGATAATCGCACCGGCGATGAAGTAGAATAGTGCCATTATCGGGACGAAGAATGCAGTAACCCGTCCGATTGATTTGATTCCTCCAAGGATGACGAGGCCCCCGAAGATCAATAGGGCAATCCCAGTAACCAAATGTGGGACATTGAATGTGCTATTCATGACATCCGCAACTGCTTTCGATTGTGTACCGTTCCCAATACCGAAAGCAGCTAGCGCTCCAAAGATTGCAAATGCGACACCAAGCCATTTTTTCTTCAGACCGTGTTCCAGATAGTACATCGGTCCACCGGCCATTTCACCTTTGGAATCCTTTACCCGGTATTTGACCGCAAGGATGGCTTCCCCGTATTTTGTAGCCATTCCGAAGAATCCTGCGAGCCACATCCAGAAGACGGCTCCCGGCCCGCCCATGTATACCGCTGTTGCGACACCGACGATATTACCTACACCGACTGTGGCGGCCATCGCGGTCATCAGCGCCTGGAACTGGGAAATATCACCCTCAGCTTTTTTATCATGTTTGCGGGAAAATACTTGTTTCAGTGAATATGGCAATAAACGAACTTGGATAAATCCGAGTCTTACAGTTAAAAAGATACCCGTTCCCACAAGTAGGACAAGCAGCGGCGGTCCCCAAATAAATCCACTCGCCTTATCCAGAAAGCCTGTGATTGCTTCCATCATACTACCCCCTGTTTTGTTTGTCTTTTTGACTCTGAATTACTATTCAAACGAAAACATTCACCTTGTCTATCGACTCCCTCCCGTAATCACTACCTAATGCATTAGACTATTAAGAATATTGGTAGTGTTATGGTTAATATGCCTTAACTGCTTCCCATTAGTCAAGACTTTTTTGTGGATTCGGAGAGATTGTTTGTTTTTTCGTCTCAAGGGTATAATGATATATGCAAATTAGAATGAAATTGGAGGGTCTTACGTGGGAAACAGCAAATTTGGAAGATTTATCTTGTTGGGCGCCTTAGTAGGCGGAGCTGTAAGCTTGTTCGATAGAAGCACCCGTTACCAAGTGAAAAGAAAATCAAGTGCGATGATCGAGCAAGTAGGATATTATTCAAAAAATCCGGATGTACTGAAAGATAAGCTGCAGCAACAGAAAGACAAGTACTTATCAATATACGAACAATTTTCAGGTGATGCTGCCTATATTAAAAATCAAGTCGAAGAGCTAAAAACGCTGACCCCGCAAGTGAAAGATCTGGTCGTCGGAACGAAAGACGCCTTCGTTGACTCAAAAGAGGAATACAAAGAAATTGTAAACGAGTCGAAAGAAGGTATGGAAGCAAAAAAGATCTAAGCACGGGAAGGAGTGAGTCGCATGTGAAGCATACAGACCGGTTACCTCCGAAAAAAGTAACGTACCCATCCGAAGAGGACAAGAGCGGATTCATGGCGAATTCAAAAGTCATGAAATTTCTTGATGACGTAAAGGATGGAGATTTGGAAAAATTCGATGTCACGACGTCGAAGGGATTTTGGAAGGAGCTCCTCGTGAGAATAAAGACGGTGGATATCACCGGATTAGGTTCTCAGTTGGCCTTCTTTTTCCTATTGTCCCTATTTCCTCTATTAATCTTCTTAATTACACTATTGCCATTCTTGAGCATCGATGAATCACAGGTATACCTGTTCATAAAGGATTATGCACCTGATAGCGTTTATACACTAATCCATAATACGCTCGAGGAGATACTGAAAAACCGGAATGGAGGACTCTTATCAATCGGGGCCTTGGCAACAATATGGTCGGCATCCAAAGGAATGAATGCTCTTACTAAGGCAATGAACCGGTCGTATCATGTTGAAGAAACAAGATCGTTCTTTGTTGCGAGAGCAATGTCGGTCGTATTCACGGTCGCTTTAATCGCTGTATTGATTGTCGCACTTCTGTTGTCGGTATTCGGTCAGCAGATTGGAACTCTTGCATTCTCTTATTTCGGAAATGAAGAAGGGTTTTTGAGATTGTGGGGAAGCCTGCGGTGGATCCTGCCTCCAATTCTGATCTTCCTTGTGTTTTCTGCACTTTACTGGGTCGTTCCAAATTTGAAGATCCGATTGAAAAGTGCGATGCCCGGGGCGTTTTTTGCGACGACGGGTTGGATATTGACTTCTCTGGCATTCTCCTATTACGTTGGGAACTTCGCCAATTACTCAAAGACGTATGGAAGCATCGGTGGAATAATCGTCCTCATGATGTGGCTCTATTTTTCCGCTATCATCTTAATGCTTGGCGGACAATTGAACGCTGTCATGACGGAACGGAAGCAAGCTAAAATAGCGAAAGAAAAGAGCAATGCAGTCAGTTGACATGCATTGCTCTTTTTTGACATTCATTCAACTTTATTCAACATCCGTAATCCATTCAAGATGACGAGGATCGTGCTGCCCTCATGACCAATGACGCCTAACGGCAGATCTACAACTTGCATGAAATTGGAGATGATCAGAATAGCGATGACCGTGACGGAAAAGAAAACATTCTGTTTCACGATCCGGTTCAACTTTTTAGAAACCTTAACCGCGTAGGAAATTCGAGCAAGATCGTTTTGCATAAGGACAACGTCTGCCGTTTCCAATGCAACGTCGGTGCCTTCACCCATAGCTATGCCCGACGTGGCTGTTGCCAATGCGGGAGCGTCATTGATGCCGTCTCCTACCATTCCGACTTCTCCGTGTTCCTTCAGAAGCCTCTTCAGTTCCTCTACCTTCGTTTCGGGCAGGCATTCTGCCACGTACCGGTCCAATCCTGCTTCATTGGCAATCGTTCTCGCAGTCTTTTCGTTGTCCCCCGTCAACATAATTGACTGGATTCCTAGTTGTTTCAAATCCTTGATCGCACGGAATGCTTCCGGTCGCAGCGTATCTTTCAGTGCGATGACAGCGAGGATTCCTTCCGCATCTTTCATGGAAACGACGGTCTTGCCTTCATTTGAAAGGTCATGGACGATTCCGTCGTGGAATTCATTAATTAATTTCGTTCCGACAAATTTCGGGTTGCCGACGAGGATTTCACCTGAATTGATAAATGCGCGTATTCCATATCCGGGAACATCCTCGATCTGTGGGCTTTCCCTCAAGGAAATCCCTCGCTCCTCAGCATATTTTACGATCGCGACTGCGAGTGGGTGATTCGATTGTGCTTCTATGCTTGAAAGAAGGGCGAGTGCTTGATCGGAATCCGCGTTTTCACGAATGATAAAATCAGTCACGACCGGCTTCCCGGCAGTCAATGTCCCAGTTTTATCGAAGGCGATTGCTTTCAATGAACCGAGATTCTCCAGATGGACGCCGCCTTTAAACAAGACGCCTCTTTTGGCTCCGTTTGAAACGGCAGCCAACGTTGCGGGCATGATCGATGCAACGAGTGCACAAGGGGAGGCGACGACCAATAAGACAATCGCGCGGTAAAATGTCGTTGTCCAATCCCAGTCGAATAGATAATGCGGTAAGAACATCATGACGATAACGGTGAAAATGACAACTTTTACGTAAGTGCCTTCAAATTTTTCGATGAATTGCTGGGATGGCGACTTTTCACTTTGTGCGTTTTGGACAAGCGTAATGATTTTCTGGAACAATGTTTCCGAACTTGGCTTCGTCATTTCGACTTGAATGGCTCCGCTTATATTGACGGTGCCTGCGAAAAGCTCGTCATCCTTTGCTTTTGTGACAGGTACCGATTCGCCATTGATGGCGGACATATCGACAGAAGTCGTTCCTTGGATGATAACGCCATCTACTGGAATCCTCTCTCCCGGTTTTACAAGGATACGTGAGCCGACCGAAAGGGAAGCGGTAGCTACACTAACTGTTGAACCGTCATCCTGGATAAGCCATGCCTCTTCGGGCTGCAGCTCCATTAGTGCAGATATCTCTTTATGGCTTTTATTTAAAGTATACGTCTCAAGGGCTCCGCTGATCGCGAAAATGAAGATCAAGATGGCTCCCTCAGCCCAATAGCCGATCACGGCAGAGCCGATTGCTGCGAACACCATCAGCATTTCGACATTTAATTGTTTATCGGCTATCGTTTCCTCAATGCCTTCTTTCGCTTTAGCGAAGCCGCCAATTAGAAAAGCGATCATATAGAAGGAGATCGACAGCGTCGAGGATCCGTCTTTGCCGATCAGCCAGGCTGCCAAAATCAGGATTCCCGCAATGATTGCAGCAATGAGTTCCAAATGCGCCGTCCAATGTGCAGGACTTTGTGGTGTTTCCTTCGTGTGCGTTGTCATGTTACTACCTCCTTTTTTGAGAATGAGTATCAACTTCAATTAGGGATAATTATTATGATGTGATAATTATTATAAAGTAAGTATAGCAAACTTAAAGGGAAAAGCAATTCACATGATTCAGGGAAGGGAAATAGCATGGAAAAGCCCCGGCACAATAAGTGCCGGGGCGATAGTTAATTAGCTGAAAACCTTTTCTTTGAATTGGGATAGTTTTTCAAGCGATGATTGATCTACGTCTGCGTGCAGGCTGTTTCCGTGTGAATCCATTGTAACGACAGCAGTAAAGTCCTCGACGCGCAAATGCCACATCGCTTCCGGAATGCCGAATTGGAGAAGATCTACGCCTTCAACCGCTTTAATGCAGTCTGCATAATATTGTGCAGCTCCGCCAATTGCGTTCAAGTACACACCACCGTGTTCCTGCAACGCGGCAAGTGTTTTGGGTCCCATTCCGCCTTTGCCGATAACGGCACGGATGCCGAATTTCTTCATGATATCACCTTGGTATGGCTCCTCACGAATCGATGTCGTTGGACCTGCAGCCACAATCTCATAGCCACCGTCATCATTTTTCAAAACGACCGGACCGCAATGGTAGATGATCTGGCCATTCAGATCGACTGGTGCATCATTCTCAGAAAGGTGCTTATGGATAGCATCGCGTCCTGTATACATGCGGCCAGTAATTTTAACGACGTCACCGACTTTAAGGTCGCGGATCTGTTCCTCGCTGATTGGGGCAGTCAGTTCGACGACGCGGGATGTCTGCTTCGCTTCATGTTGTCCTTCTTCTTGTTCAAATGAAAGCTTTTCACCTTCATTATAATGCCAATTGGTAACGGAGCCAGTCGCCGGATCGAGATCCACGGCCATCCGGCGGTAAGCCCAGCAATTGTACGCGACGGAAACATAGAAGCTTGCCGGGATTCGGTGCATTACGCCGATTTTACATCCTAGCAGCGTCGCCTCGCCGCCGAAGCCCATTGTACCGATGCCGAGTTTATTTGCGGACTCAAGTATATAAGTTTCTAAGTGGGCGAGCTCTTCGTTCGGATTTATGTCATCCACCGCACGGAACAGTTGGTCTTTCGCAAGCTCATAGCCTGATGTGCGGTCGCCGCCGATGCCGACGCCGATGAAACCCGCGGAACAGCCTTGCCCTTGTGCTTGATAAACGGAGTGGAGGATGCACTTGCGGATGCCGTCAAGATCTCGACCTGCACGGCCTAAACCGTCCAATTCGGTCGGCAGGCTATATTGTATATTCTTATTCTCACAGCCGCCGCCTTTAAGAATCAATTTCACTTCAATATGGTCGTTTTCCCACTGTTCGAATTTAATGACTGGAAGGCCGTCGCCGAGATTATCGCCGCTGTTTTCTCCAGTTAACGAATCAACGGCATTCGGTCTCAGCTTGCCATCTTTCGTCGCTTGAACGAGTGCTTTTTTGATGGCTGCCTTGATCTCCAACTGATTGACTCCAATTGGGGTTTTAATTTTAAACGTTGGCAATCCTGTATCTTGGCAAATGGGAGAGAGTTTATCATCTGCCATATTAATATTCTTCGCTATTGTATCAAGGCTCATTGCAGCCCGGGTACCTGCGTCTTCTAGTTCCCTGGCCGCCTTTACTGCACGACGGACATCCTTCGGCAGATTTGTGGACGTTTCGCAAATAAGGTCATACATGCTTTTCTCAAGCTGTTCTATGTACATTCCCATTTCCCCCTAGAGCATCATTGATCTTTTTTTAGTTTATTCATCTGATTTTCCAGTTCGTCGACTAAGCCGATAAGCTGATCGATATCGTCAAGATCAGTTGTTTCGGGTTCGATCGATTCAAGCTTCTCCAAAAATTGATGAAGACGAGTTTTTAACTCGTTTACATGACTGTTGCTTTGCTTGTTGTCCAATAAGTACACCTCTTTTCGTCATTGTAATCGTATACGAATCACGGGTTTTTTTCAATGTAGCAGAAGGTTGTGTAAATAAAATGATAATTCAGCTAAACAAAATCTTTACAATAGAAAATCAACATGCTATACTACAAGTAATCAATTGGAAAAGGAGGCCGTAGTGTAGAGACGAATCGAATCCTTACGAAAAGGAGGGGATCCGTGAACGTTTGACGGCCCTAGCCGATAAACGCCTACGAATTATATGCAAAATGAAAGTGAAGGTTCCATTCATACGTAAAGGCCCAGCCGTATTCTGTCATCAGATATGGACTGGGCCTTATTCGTCATGCTAGAAATTCATACGTCTCGACAACCTCGATCGAATCGATGACCGATTGGAGCATGGAACAGTTCTTCGCTGTTAGCTGTAGAATTTTTTCCATCTGTTCGTCATTGATTTTTTCACGTTCAATGAGGAAATGGAGGTGGATCTTCTCCACTCGGTTTGCGACCTCCTCATTCCGGACAACTTCTTTTACCTCAATGGTGATATTTTTGGCTGGCATCCTTTTTCTTTCAAGGATTTTACGTAGAACGCCTCCGCTGCATACTGCAATGGATGAAACTAATAGCTGGTAGGGACGGAATCCATATTCGTCATTGGCGGAAATTTGCAGTTTGCCGAACGATGTTTCCGTTTCAAAACCGTTTTCAGTCATTTCGAATTTCATTCAAACCAATCCTCCTTATTCCACTTATGCTACTATTGTATAGTAATTCCTCATACTTAAGGAGCGTATTGCTTATGCTTACTACATTGTCCGCCCAGCAGCGGCGATTTTGGATACTTGTTATCATCGTTTCAATCTCGGGCTTTTCGCAAGGCATGTTATTGCCGCTCATCTCAGCCATTTTCGAGCGTGATGGAATTTCAAGTGCATTGAATGGACTGAATGCAACAGGTTTATACATAGGTACGCTTCTCGTGTCTCCATTCATGGAAGCGCCATTACGTAAATATGGCTACAAACCCGTCATCATAGTGGGCGGTATTCTCGTATTTACATCATTGCTCCTCTTCCCGTTATGGAAGCATGTCGTTTTTTGGTTCATCCTGCGATTGTTGATCGGCATCGGGGATCACGCTCTTCATTTCTCCACACAGACTTGGATTACGAGTACATCGGAACAGCACAGATTGGGAAGAAATATTGCAATCTATGGCTTGTCTTTCAGCTTAGGGTTTGCCGTAGGCCCGCTTTTTGCGCCGCTCGTCAATCTCCATGAAGGACTGCCATTCATCGTCTCGGGCTTACTGTGCATGTCCGCCTGGCTGCTCGTCTTCAAATTGAAAAATGATTTTCCGGAAGTAATGAAAGGGAATGTGGAAGCTGGTAGTTTCGTGAAGCGATCGAAAAGCACGATTGCCATTGCATGGGTCGCTTTTTTAGGTCCGTTCGGGTACGGGTTCCTGGAATCATCATTAAACGCGATGTACCCGGTATATGCGTTGCGTAGTGGGATGGAGTTCACATCTGTTTCCATGATCCTAGCCATTTTTTCTGTAGGGGGCATCGTTTCACAGTTGCCGCTCGGAATGCTTTCGGACAAGTTCGGAAGAATGAGGATCCTCCCGATAACGTATGGGGGTGGGGCGGTCGCATTCTGGGCTGCGAGCATGATGGGGAATTCTGTCCCGTTCGTCATGGTGGCTGTCTTCATCGCCGGCCTATTTGTCGGGTCCACCTTTTCACTTGGCATTTCCTACATGTCGGACCTGACTCCGAAAGATCTTTTACCGACTGGAAACTTACTTTGCGGCATCTTTTTCAGCATCGGCAGTCTGACCGGTCCATTTGCAGGCGGGCTGTTCCTTGAATTCGTCGAAAATGTCAGCTACCTCCTCATCATTTCAATCCTGTTTGGAATGTTGTTCTTCATTTCGCTTTACGGTACGAAAAGAAAAAGCATCCCTTTATGAGGATGCTTTCACTTTCACCGCAAAATCGAATTTACATTTTCATATTCCATGACAAGATCGTCCAATGACCGGAATTCATAACCTTCTTTCTTCGCATCACGAATGAAATCGGGCAATGCTTCCGCATTATCGGGCGATACGGTGTGCATGAGGATCAATGCCCCGGGATGAAGCTGATTCATCAGCTCATTATAGGCATAGTCGCGGCCGCGCGGTTTATTGGCATGCCAATCAATGAAAGCGACAGACCAGAACATGTGACGGTAGCCCAGCTCATTGCCTTTGCTTAATACAGCATCATTGAAAATCCCTTCAGGCGGCCTTGCATACACCGTCCGTTTTACCCCTGTTGTTTGATAAAGTAGCTCATCGAACTTTTTCCATTCCTCTTCCATTCTAGCTTCGGATAGATTCGCCATATTCGGATGCCCATAAGAATGATTTCCGATGATATGCCCATCCTTTACCATGCGTTGAACGAGAGGGGCGGCGCTCTTCAGATAATGTCCCGTAAGGAAGAATGTCGCTGGGACGTCCTCATTTTTCAATGCATCCAAAATCTTTTCCGTATAGCCATTCTCGTAACCGTTGTCGAAAGTCAAATAGGCGATCTTTTCGTCAGGTTTGCCTTTGTATATGGCGCCGTGCTTATCGAGCATCGATTCCAATGCGGGTCCGGCATTTGGCGGGACGCCATTGGTCGCCTTTTTGAATCCCCAATGGAATTCTTCTGCATTTGCTGCGAATGGATTGAATAAAATGCCGACAATAATGATGAAGGCAGCCATTAGTATCCCTGGTCCATGTTCTTCAACCATAGAGTGCACAACTCCTTTTTGAGTAGGATGTGCGGATCAATAGGGAATATACGAAGAAATTCACGCTTTTTACAATAGATTTTCGAGCGCCAATGACAGAACAGGGAAATTGAATTCAAAGCCGTCCGCCAATAGCTTCTCAGGCGTAACATATTGTCCTTCCAACACGAGGGAACTCTTTTTTCCAAGAGCCAGCTTCATAATTGGAGAAGGAGCAGGAAACCAATGAGGACGATGTAAAGTGGCACCAATCATTTTCCCGAAATCATCCATCCGGAGAGGAAATGGAGCTGTGACATTGACAGCGCCTTCCAATTGGCTATTTTCCATAACATGCAAAATTGCTCTTGTAACGTCTCGCACATGGACCCATGAAACCCATTGCCGTCCGGTGCCAACTTTGCCGCCGACGTACAGTTTATACGGCAAGACCATAAGCGGCAATGCCCCTTCATCCTTCCAAAGAACAACTCCGAACCGTGTAAATACTGTCCGTATCCCGAAATCATTCAGCGAAGCAGCCTTCTTCTCCCAATCACTCACTGTCCTGCCAAGCAAATCCGTAGCAACTTCTGCAGATTCCTCCGTATAAATCGGCGTTTCAGAAGCAGGGTAAATTCCGATTGCACTGGCATTAATGAAGACGGACGGTTTTTCATCCAGATCGCCGATGATCCGAATTAATTCATCCGTCGCTTCCATCCTGCTTTCATAAATCTGTTTCTGATGAGCCTCTGTCCAACGTCCATCATTAATTGAAACACCTGCAAGATTAATGAACACATCCACTTTGCCGATCTCATTCTCCGGACTGGCACCATCTTGCAGCCAACGTACATACTTTACTTTTTCACTGTCCGTCTTTTTATTACGCGAAAAAATGATGATTTCATGGCCGTTCTTTACTAGTAAATCTGTTATGTGTTGTCCAATGAACCCTGACCCACCTGCGATAACAACTTTCATTCCGATCACCCTCCTATATTAATAAAGAAAAAAGTGTGAAACGTGTACCGGATTGAAGCGAAAGCCGTAACGAAGAACGGCTTTTGCGAGTAAAAGCGCAGCGTTACGAGCACATCTTAGCCCTGCCGGAAATCCTGTAAAGATGACCTCCTCCACCAGAACATGTATACTGATAGATAGCGAGGGAGGTCGAATAGATTTGCCTGTTATTACGAAAATAACACAACAAAAACGCGATAGCGAACGTTATAATATATTCCTAGATGAAACATACGCCTTCAGCGTCCATGAGTCCGTCCTCGTCAAATTCGGACTCACAAAAGGAATGCAACTTGACGAATGGTCGATGGACGAAATCACATACGAAGACCAAATCGAAAAAGCATTCAACCGCGCACTCCACTACCTATCCTTCCGAATGCGAAGTGAGTTTGAAGTGAAAAAGAAACTCAAGGACTTGGAATACGGAGAAGCAGTCATCCTCGAAGCAATCGTGAAATTAAGAAGACTCGGATTTCTGGATGACGAAGCTTTTTCCGAAGCATTGATGCGGACACAGAAAAACGCATCGAATAAAGGTCCTAAAGCGATCCAACAAGAACTGCAAAAAAAAGGGGTCGGGAAGGAGTTGCAACAGCAAGTGCTTGAAAACTATTCAGAAGAAGATCAATTCGCAGTCGCTAAAAAGCTAGCCGAAAAGGCAGCAAGGACGAACAGCTCAATCGCTCCTGCGCAACTGAAGCAAAAAATCCAAAATGCGCTTGCCCGAAAAGGTTTTGCTTTTGAATTGATCAGCCGTGTGATGCAGGAAATCGATTTCGGCAGGGATGAAGACGAATGGGATTCGATTATCAGTAGCGTCGGCGAGAAGGCTTGGCGCCGTTATCAATCGAAGTATTCCGGATATGAATTGCGAAAACGGGTAAAACAAGCGATGTACCAGAAAGGCATACCGTTTGAACGAATAGACAGTTTCATCGAGAAAAAGGAGAACGAAGAAGATGGAGACTAAAAAATATAGTGAAATGACCGAACACGAACTAAGGTCAGAAATCGGCAGTCTTATGGAGAAAGCCCGCAAAGCTGAACAACTCGGTATGATCAACGAGTTTGCCGTCTATCAGCGCAAAGCGCTCATGGCGAAATCATATATGATTGACCCGTCAACAATCGTTCCCGGAGAAATCTACAGGATCGAAGGAGATGATGGCGTCTTTTTCCACGTCGACTATTTGAAAGGCCGTTTCGCTTGGGGATACCGTTTAGGCGGCGAACGTGCGGAAGAAGCGTTGCCAATCGCTATGCTGCAATCCGTTAAAACAGGTAAATAAAAGATATGCAAAAAGCTTGCCGGTAACGCGTTTAGCGGAAATGGCAAGCTTTTGCATGTCTACGTCCAACTCCAGGCGCCCTGCGCTTTTGTTAAGAGTTCGGAATGAAATTCAGTTTTTTAAGGAGCTTGTCCTCTGAGAAGATCCATCCGGTATACGAATTGATCACTTCCATGTTTTCATTAATATGCGCAACAGCAACGAACGGATAATAGCTTTTGCTCCGATAACGCAAGTCGATGAGGCGGACTTCATACAAATTCCCGACATGCGAAACGGACCATCTGTAGATAGGAGAGAAAGACACGAAGGCCTGTATATTCTCGTCCTCCATCGCCGCATCGATATAAGGGGTGTTCGGCAACGGCTCGCGTTCGAACTTGTCGTATATATTGACGGAGCGCCCGTATGCTCTTCCGACATAGTGACACTTCTTATTGGAAGCGGCAATCCTCCATTGGAAAAAATGCATCGTCGGTGCGATGAAAATATCATCCGCATCCGGAATTGTATTGCGGACAGCATGTTTCACTGCCGCTTTGACGGCGAAACGCAATAGATAATAGAAAAAAACCACGATATACATAAGCGAGAAGGTCAGAACTGGCTCAGCGCCAAACATCCATGCAATGATTGCGATGATATGCAGCGCAAATATGATCGGATCAAAAGTATTGATGACTCCGATGGCGACCCACTGTTTGGAAAATGGCCGTAACGCCTGTGTGCCGTAAGCGTTGAAGATATCTACAAAGACATGTAAAAAAACCGCTAAGAAAGTCCATGCCCAAAGATGAAAGAATGCCGCCTCGGGGAAGATGTACGACAGCAGAACCGAGATGATCAGCGGCCAAAGCAGGACTGCCGGAACCGAATGGGTAATTCCGCGGTGATTCCGTATATAAACCGCATTATTCCTCAATTTAAGGACAGTATCGATGTCGGGTATCAAGGAGCCCGATACGACACCCATAAACACCGCCGTTGTTGTGACGGAATCCGAAGCAACGACTGGATCTGCCAGTGTCAAACCACAAATGGCGACACCCATGACAATATGTGTTCCCGTATCCAAAAAATCACTCCTTTACATCACCACTGAATTGTCAGTGAAGCGTACAAGACGCAATCATCATTCTTTTATTAGTATATACCCTATTTTTCAGTAACGAAAAGCATATGCAAAACGGAGGTAATCATGCAACTTTTTGAACGGAAACATGAAAGTGAATTCAGGAAGGCGCTCATCACATGGTATTTGGAAGAAAAGAGAGATCTGCCATGGAGAAGGACGTCGAATCCTTATCATATATGGATATCTGAAGTGATGCTTCAACAGACGCGTGTAGAAACGGTCATCCCTTATTATGAACGGTTTATCGAAAAATTCCCGACGCTTGCCGACTTGGCAGCTGCGAAGGAAGAAGAAGTCTTGAAGTTATGGGAAGGACTCGGATATTATTCCCGTGCCCGGAATTTGCAATCTGGCGTGAAGGAAGTTGTAGAGGATTATGGAAGCCGAATTCCCGAAAATCGGAAAGAAATATCCAAGTTGAAAGGTGTCGGACCTTATACTGCCGGTGCTGTGCTCAGCATCGCATTCGGCATTCCAGAACATGCTGTCGATGGGAATGTCATGAGAGTATTATCACGAATCTTATTAATCGATGAGGATATCGCGATCCCGAAAACACGGAAACTATTCGAGGAAGTCGTCATGGCGTTAATTGACAAAGAAGATCCTTCATCGTTCAACCAAGGCCTGATGGAGCTCGGGGCGACGATCTGCACACCAAGGCCGAAATGCCTTCTTTGCCCGGTCCGCGATTTCTGTGCTGCGTTCCACGAAGGAAGGCAGGACGAACTCCCGGTAAAATCGAAGAAAGTGAAAACGAAGACAGTACCTGTTTCGTCAATTGCCATCCGGAATATCGATGGAGAATGGCTGTTGAGGCAACGGCCTTCGAAAGGGCTCTTAGCAAATATGTGGGAATTTCCGATGGTGGAAAACACATCTGGATCCATCGAGGAAATTGTGAAAGCCGAACTCGACCTGGACGTCCGCTCCATTACACCATTGACGGATTTCAGACATGTCTTTTCCCATCTTACTTGGGAAGTGAGAAGTTATTCGGCGGTGACGGAGGATCGGCCACCGGAAGGATTCGAGTTCTTTTCGGCGGAGGAAGTGGAAGCAATGCCAAAGGCGGTTCCTGTAATAAGGATTTGGGATGAAGTGAAAAAATCCAAAGATTACCTAAAATAATCCCGGAATAAAAAAACGGACTTTGAACATCATATTGGTTACGGAGGTGAAAATCCATGACAAACAAAAATCGAAACAACTTCAACCAACAAACATCACAAGCTTCGTTCACAAACCCAAACAAAGTCAAACAAGAAATCATGTCTGAAGAGTTTGGTTCTGAAACAGACGTGAACGAGGTTCGTCAACAAAACCAACAATCGGAAATGAACAAAACAAACGTTTCCGGCGGAGCAGGAAGTTTCGGTAAACAGTCGAAATAATGGATGGACATCACCGGCCGGCAGCTAAAGCTGCCGGTTTTTTTAATTTTGTATTGAAGGGTAAACGTTTCAATTTTCATCGGTCAATTGGTATAATGTACGAATATTAGGGTTTCCGACAGTTAAAGGTGGTTTTACTGATGACAATACCGAAAGAAGGCGAAACGATACAGGTACATAGCTATAAGCATGATGGCAATATCCACCGAGTGTGGCAAGAGACAACCGTGTTGAAGGGCACCCGGAATATTGTGATTGGTGCAAACGAACGGACGCTTGTCACAGAAGCGGACGGCAGGACGTGGTTGACGAGGGAGCCTTCGATCTGTTACTTCCATGCTGAACATTGGTTCAATATCATTTGCATGCTTCGAGAGGATGGGGTCTATTATTACGTAAATATGAGTTCACCATTCGTATATGACCACCAAGCACTGAAATACATCGATTATGACCTTGATGTGAAAGTGTTTCCGGATATGAGTTACTTAATCCTGGATGAAGATGAATATGATGACCATAAAAAGCAGATGAAATATCCAGATGTGATCGACCAAATACTGAGACGCAATCTTGATAAACTTCTCATGTGGATCAAACAGCGCAAAGGGCCTTTTGCACCGGATTTCATAGAAGTATGGACTTCCAGGTATCAATTCTATAAACAGGTAAAGAAAAATGACCAATGAGAGCCTGTCTGCGTTCATGCAGTTGGGCTTTTTATTGTTGGAGGAGGATGAAAATGGGAGACAGTATAAAAAGATATTTGAAGTTTGTTAAGCCATACAATTGGCAGATCGTCTTGACAATTTTAATCGGCATCGTGAAATTCGCAATTCCTTTATTCATTCCTTACCTTATTAAAATCGTCATCGACGATATTATCATGGCGGATACCTTGACCGATGCGGAAAAGACGAAGCAGCTTTTCCTATGGATGGGAGGAACGGTTTTACTGTTTTTCATCATCCGGCCGCCTGTTGAATATTATCGCCAATACTTCGCGCAATACGTCAGCAATAAAGTCTTATACGATATTCGTGAGAACCTATATGGACATCTGCAAAGGCTCGGGCTCCGCTACTATTCTAATACGCGGGCGGGCGAAGTCATTTCACGAGTCATCAATGATGTCGAACAGACAAAGAACTTCGTCGTGATCGGTTTGATGAATGTCTGGCTTGACTTTGCCACAATCATCATTGCAACATGCATCATGCTTACAATGGATGTACCGTTGACAATCGTAACATTGCTTGCATTCCCTTTTTATGCATACAGTGTGAAGCAATTCTTCGGGAAGCTCCGGGACTTAACGAGAAAACGGTCACAAGCGCTTGCCGATGTGCAAAGTTATTTGCACGAACGTGTGACAGGGATAAGCGTTATTAAAAGCTTTGCACTTGAGGATAAAGAACAGGAGCGTTTTGACCGGACGAATGGCAATTTCCTCGATAAAGCAATTGATCATACGAGATGGAATGCAAAAGCGTTTGCGGTCGTCAACACGATTACGGATGTCGCCCCATTGCTCGTCATATCCTATGCTGGTTATCAGGTGATCAACGGTTCTTTATCCGTCGGGGTAATGGTCGCTTTCATTGCGTACATAGATCGTCTGTACAATCCGTTAAGAAGATTAGTCAATGCTTCGACATCACTGACGCAATCATTCGCTTCAATGGACCGGGTTTTTGAATTGATGGAAGAGCCTTATGATATTAAAGATAAGAGCGGTGCAAAAGCATTGCCGTACATTGAAGGGGAAATCCAATTTGATCACGTTGGTTTTTCATATGGGGAAGATGAAGAGCTGGTGCTGCGTGACATTAACTTTACGGTCAAGCCGGGTGAGACGGTGGCGCTTGTCGGCATGAGCGGCGGAGGGAAGTCAACAATCGTCAGTCTCATTCCGCGATTTTACGATGTCACGGAAGGATCAATCCGTATAGACGGCCATGATTTGCGTGATATTCAATTGAAATCATTGCGTGACCAAATAGGACTCGTCCTTCAAGACAGCATTCTCTTCAGCGATTCGGTGAAGAGCAATATTTTAATGGGGAATCCCTACGCGTCGGATGAGGAAGTGATTGCCGCAGCGAAAGCCGCAAATGCGCATGACTTCATCGAATCATTGGCGGAAGGCTATGACACGACCGTCGGTGAACGAGGCGTTAAATTATCCGGCGGACAGAAACAGCGGATCGCGATTGCACGTGTGTTTTTGAAAAATCCACCGCTGCTCATTTTGGATGAAGCGACCTCCGCATTGGATCTAGAAAGTGAAGCGCTTATCCAGGAATCCCTTGAACGGCTGGCCAGTGACAGGACAACCTTGATTGTCGCACATCGGCTGTCGACCATTACTCATGCCGACAAGATTTTCGTCATTGATCACGGTGAGTTGAAGGAAGTCGGGAGCCATGAAGAACTGATGGCTAAACAAGGGATATACTACAATTTATTTCAAGTTCAATCGTTATAAACTTGCAGCTGCCGGACATCCGGCAGCTTTTTTTGTCGTGGAATGAACCAGACTCTATGAAATTTTCCATATTGCCTTTTCCTTAATAGAAAGTATAATGAGTATAATAAAATGTTTCTGAAAACAGACAAAGCGAAAAGGTGATCTCATGAATGAAAGGAATAAAATTCTTGATGTAAAAGACTTGCAGACTACCTTTTTCACAGACTCCGGAAAAGTCCCTGCGGTTGATCATATCGATTTTCATCTCCGGGATGGCGAGATATTAGGAATTGTAGGGGAATCTGGGTGCGGCAAAAGTGTAACGTCGCTATCCATAATGGGGCTCGTACCTAGTCCGCCCGGGAAAATCACAGGCGGGGAAATTGTGTACAACGGACGCAATTTAATCGGCTTATCGGAAAAAGAGATGAGGCAGATCCGCGGAAATGACATTGCGATGATTTTTCAGGAGCCGATGACGTCTTTGAATCCTTTATTCACGATTGGCAACCAAATGGTCGAAGCAATCTTGATCCACGAAAAAGGCTGGTCTAAAAAGCAGGCGCAGGAAAGGGCCGTTGAGATGCTGAAATTGGTCGGCTTGCCTCGTGCCGATTCCTTGCTGAAAGACTATCCACATCAATTGTCAGGTGGTATGCGTCAAAGGGTCATGATCGCGATGGCGCTTGTCTGTAATCCTAAAGTATTGATAGCGGACGAACCGACGACAGCTCTCGATGTGACGATCCAAGCGCAAATATTGAAGTTGATGAAAGATTTAAATGTACGATTAGGGACCGCCATATTATTAATTACCCATGATCTTGGCGTTGTTGCTGAAACTTGCGAGCGGGTCGTCGTCATGTATGCAGGGCAAATCATTGAAGAGGCACCTACCAAACTCATATTTGAAGATCCCCAGCATCCGTATACGAAAGGTCTGATCCAATCAGTCCCGGATATGCGCGTTAAAAAGGAGCGTCTTCATTCCATTCCAGGGAATGTTCCGAAGCCCGGTTCCATAACGAGCGGCTGCAGGTTTGCGGCACGATGCGAATTTGCATTTGAACGGTGCTTTCAGGAGAATCCGGAGCTTTATGAAACAGCGGATGTCCATCAGACGCGATGTTTCCTATACGACGAAGGAAGGGTGAAGTCGGATGTCCACAACGCCTTTATTAAAAGTTGAAAACTTGAAAAAGTACTTTCCCGTTAAAAAAGGGATGTTCGGTAAAACGGTCGGTTATGTGAAGGCTGTTGACGACGTCTCGTTTTTCGTTAATGAAGGGGAAACGCTTGGTATCGTAGGTGAAAGCGGTTGCGGGAAATCGACGACGGGGCGCGTGCTAATGCGTTTGCTAGAACCTACAGACGGACAAATCGAGTTTGACGGGAAAGATCTGGCGTCATTAAGTCAGGAAGAGATGAGAAAAACACGTCGCGATATCCAGATGGTTTTCCAGGATCCTTATGCCTCGTTGAATCCACGCCACACGATTGGCAAGATTTTGGAGGAACCGCTTATCGTCCATGGTGTTTCAGATGCGAAGGAGAGGAAGAAGAAGGTCCGCGAGTTTCTGGAAATCGTCGGATTGAATGCGTATCATGCGAAGCGCTATCCGCATCAATTCAGCGGAGGGCAGAGGCAGAGGATCGGCATTGCACGTGCTTTGATGACAAATCCGAAATTGATCATCGCGGATGAACCCGTATCGGCGTTGGACGTATCCATCCAGGCGCAAGTATTGAACCTGATGCAAGATCTCCAGAAGGAGTTCAACCTCACTTATATTTTCATCGCGCATGATCTCGGCGTCGTCCGGCATATTAGCGATCGTGTCGCTGTTATGTACTTAGGGAAGATGGTGGAGGTCGCGGATAGTGAACAACTTTACGGTAAGCCGCTGCATCCATACACGCAGGCGTTATTATCGGCTGTGCCCGTTCCGGATCCGGATTATCAGAAAGAACAGATCATCATAGAAGGAGACATCCCAAATCCCGCTGACCCGCCAACCGGATGCACATTCCATACTCGATGCCCATTCAAAATGGACATTTGTACTAAAGTTACACCGCAACTTGCAGAACAAACTAACGGTCATTCTGTCGCCTGCCATCTTTATACAACCCAGGTCGACAATGATATAAAACAATTGGAGGGGTCTCTATGAATAAAAAGAGAATGTGGTCAGCTGCGTTACTACTAATGCTAGTTCTATCTACTGTACTAGCTGCCTGCTCGGGAGGCGGCAAAGAGAGCAGTGGAAGCACAAAGGATACATTGGTCTTTGGCCGCGGCGGCGATTCAACGTCGCTTGATCCGTCAAGGGTGACGGAAGGCGAAACATTTAAGGTGACAGTCAATCTATACGAGACGCTATTGAATTTCGGCGAGCAAGATACGACTATTCAACCGGGACTCGCGAAAGAATGGGAAACAAGTGAGGATGGATTAACGTACACATTCAAACTGGAAGAGGGCGTCAAATTCCATGACGACACTGATTTCAATGCAGAAGCAGTTGTAAAGAACTTCGAGCGCTGGGCAAATGGCGATGCCGATAAATTCCCGTATTACAACTCCATGTTCGGCGGATTCAAAGGGGATGAAGGCCACGTCATCGATTCGGTCACAGCCGATGGGGATCACACGGTCATAATTAAGCTGAAACGTCCTCAAGCTCCATTTTTGAAAAACATCGCAATGAGTATGTTTGCTATTGCAAGTCCGACTGCCTTCGAAAAAGGTGACGATCAATTTGAAAGGAATCCGGTCGGTACAGGACCTTTCAAATTTGTAGATTGGAAAACAAATGATTCAATTACAATTGAAAAATTCGATGGCTATTGGCAAAAAGGGTTGCCGAAATTGGATAAAATCGTTTTCCGTTCCATCCCGGACAACTCAGCACGTTTGAATGCTCTCATTGCCGGGGAAATCGATCTGGCGGACGGCATCAATCCTGCGGATGGTGAAAAAATCGAAGGCAATGCCGATCTTCAACTGATTGAGCGTCCTTCTATGAACGTCGGCTATCTCGGATTGACAGTGACTCGTCCTCCTTTCGATAAGAAAGAAGTACGCCAGGCGATGAACCACGCAATCGATAAACAAACAATCATTGATTCATTTTTTGAAGGAAGAGCGGATCTTGCTAAAAACCCAATGCCTTCTTCCATTTCAGGCTATAACGATGATATAGAAGGTTACGAATATGATCCAGAAAAAGCTAAAGAACTTTTAGCGAAAGCAGGCTATCCGGACGGTTTTGAAATGGAACTGTGGGCAATGCCTGTTCCTCGCCCGTATATGCCGGACGGCGCTAAAGTTGCGGAGGTCATCCAAAGCAACCTGGCGGATATCGGCGTGAAAGCTAAAATTGTAAGCTACGAATGGGGAACGTATTTGGATAAGGCGGCCAAAGGGGAAGCGGATGCTTTCATGCTAGGCTGGACTGGAGATAATGGAGACGCAGATAACTTCCTCTATGTTCTTTTGGATGAAGATAATATCGGCAGCAACAACTATACGTATTTTAAAAACGCAAAAATGCATGACCTATTCATTGAAGCACAGACAGAAGTGGATGAGGATAAACGGATTGAGCTTTATAAGCAAGCTCAGGAAATCATCCATGAAGAGGCGCCATGGGTTCCGCTTGCGCACTCAACGCCACTTCTCGCAGCAGCGAAAGATTTGACAGGATTTGTTCCACATCCGACAGGCTCAGATCTATTATCGAACGTAGAATTCAAATGATGGATCCGCTTTTCGCTTTATGCTGATCGGTTAGGGGGAGTCGTTCGATTTCCCCCTTTTCCTATTTTTTCGCTTTTGTTAACATCTAGCTTCGGGCGCCAGAGGCTCGGGGTCATAAGCCAGCTTCGCTACACGGCAAAGTACGCCATTTCGCGAAGCCGTCTTATGCCTGTCGCCTCTAGTCGAGCGCCCTCCGCCTTTGAATTTGAATTTGGTGAGGTGAAGGTGATGCTTAATTACACCGGCAGAAGATTATTACAACTAATACCCGTATTACTCGGCATGGTCTTCATTGTTTTCATGATGATCCGGGCGATACCCGGGAATCCGGCCCAGATCATTTTAGGGCAGCAGGCGTCACCCGAGGCGATTGCAGCGATGAACGCGAGACTTGGGTTGGACCAACCGTGGTATATACAATTCTTCAAGTATTTAGGCGGGATTTTACAAGGCGACCTCGGAGAATCGCTGCGCACGCGACTTCCTGTCGCCGATGAAATATGGCCTCATTTGGCCGCAACGATGGAGCTCGCTTTTTTTGCAATTTTGATTGCGATTATCATAGGTGTTAATGCAGGCATCGTCTCGGCGTGGTTCCAAAATTCATGGTTCGATTACATAGCGATGATTTTGGCGCTCGTTGGTGTTTCCATGCCGATTTTTTGGTTAGGGCTTCTAGGGCAATGGGCATTTGCCATCGAATTCAGCTGGCTGCCTACAACCGGGCGGGAGCAAGTTAGGGATCCGGTCAATGCGATCACCCATCTGTACATCATTGACACGATCATCCAAGGCCGATTCGACCAATTATGGCAAGTGATTCGCCATCTCATATTGCCAGGCATTGCATTGGCGACAATTCCGATGGCGATCATCGCTCGGATGACGCGTTCAAGCATGCTTGAAGTGATGCGTGCCGATTACATCCGGACTGCCAGGGCGAAGGGGCAGAAAATGTTTTGGGTCGTTTACAAGCACGCGTTCAAAAATGCAGTCATTCCCGTCTTGACGATTATCGGTCTGCAAATGGGAATGCTGCTCGGCGGCGCTATATTGACTGAAACAATCTTCGCGTGGCCGGGCATCGGACGCTATATATACGACGCCATCAACTTCCGGGATTATCCCGTCATTCAATCCGCTATTCTCGTTGTCGCCTTCATCTTCGTCATGATCAACCTGATTGTCGACTTGCTTTATAGTCTGATCGATTCGAGGATTAAATATGACTGAGAAAGGGGGAATGCGGAATGTCTGAATTTACACCTAAGATGGATGGAATTGTTGAAGCGGAAATTGAGAGGACAACCGGCCCTTGGCGTGAGGCTTGGCGAAACTTCAGGAAGAGCAAAGTGGCGGTTGCCGGAATGGTCATCATCCTCTTTTTCGTGCTACTTGCCATTTTTGGTCCTTTCATTGCAAAAGAAGGAATCAATCAGCAAATGCCTGCGGATCGGCTTCAACCGCCTTCAGCGGAATATTGGCTCGGTACGGATGACTTCGGACGGGATATCCTGTCACGCATTATCCATGGAGCACGGATATCGCTTTCTGTCGGATTCCTATCGGTCATCGCATCGGTCGTTGTCGGCAGTTTTCTAGGAATCATTGCCGGCTATTACGGCCGTTGGACGGACACGATTATATCGAGGATTTTTGATATTATGCTTGCATTTCCATCGATTCTGCTCGCTATTGCCATCGTTTCCGTTTTGGGGCCAGGGCTTGAAAATGCCTTGATTGCCATCGCAATCATCAACGTTCCGAATTTCGGGCGTTTGATACGTTCCAAAGTGCTAAGCATCAAGGAAGATGAATATATTATGGCGGCAAAGGCGATCGGAATGAAGGATGCCCGTATTTTATTCTCACATATCCTGCCGAATTCGATGGCACCTGTCATCGTGCAAGGAACATTGGCTGTTGCAACTGCCATCCTGGAAGCCGCGGCACTCGGCTTTCTTGGACTCGGGGCGCAGGCGCCGCAACCTGAATGGGGGAAAATGCTCGCCGATTCGAAGTCGTATTTGCAGTCCGCTCCATGGACGATGATCTTCCCTGGGCTTTCCATCATGCTGACGGTGTTAGGTTTCAATTTGATGGGCGACGGCTTAAGGGACGCGCTCGACCCGAAAATGAAAAACTGAAAAACCATCCTTGGCACATTGCCAAGGATGGTTTCTTTAATAGATTTCATTTTCCATTTCATTGCTGACTTCGTGTCCGTGCCTGCGTTGATTGGAAATGATTAGCCGGTCCAGATACTCCAACTGTTCTTCGTAATTCAATAGAGAAGATAGGACATGGAGGAGGTGGTATGCGGTAAATTCTTCCTCTTCCTTTGTGATGGCAATTTCCTTCGCGAAAATATCCATCACTTCCTGACGTTGGATAAATTCCTCATTCAACGTATCCATCATCCGGTCCGCCTTCAACTTGCCTACAAATTTCAGATGGATCTGTTCATGATACGTGAGCAATGCGTCGAGACGTTCCTGAATCATCATCCGGAAATGTTCCGGCAGGTTGATCAGTTCATTTTCGTAGTTATGAAGCCGTGCCAACACTTCCTGACTGCTTTTTGATGTTGCGATCATCTGTCTGTAGATAACAAGCTTTCGCGCCTTCGAGCGGGAGTTCTTCTTGAAATAGCTCCGTTCCTCTTTGTAAAGCGAATAGAGCTGATCGACGTTTGCAAGACGTTCCTTTATTTTCACCAGCGACTTTTTCGTTGCAATATGTTCGGATGCCTGTCTGCCCGCAAGCCGTATCCACCGGATGATTTCGTCCTGCGCTTGGTGGATCGCCTGGAATAGTTTCGTTTCATACTTCGGGGGCATGAACAGCAAATTGACGACAAAAGCGGATAAGACTCCGATCACCATAGTGACGAATCGGAGGAGAGCGAAGGAAAGGAAAGCATCCCCTTTGATCTCCATGATGGCAATCATCGTCACTAAAGCTAATGAAATGGATTTCTCAAGCCCCAATTTCAACATGATCAAGATGATGATGACGGCGGCAAACCCGACAGTTACAATTTGATGTCCAAACACCAGCACGAAGGTGATGGCCGTAATGGCACCGATCAGATTACCTTGAATCTGTTCAACGATCGTCAAGTATGATCGATATATGGATGGTTGAATCGCAAAGATGGCCGCAATCCCCGCAAAAACAGGATTCGGCAAGCTGAGCATCTCCGCCAGAAACAATGCGGCAACGATTGCTATACCCGTTTTGAAGATGCGGGCGCCAAGTTTCATATGATTATCCTTTCTACTAAAGGTATTTATGTTGTGTACTGTTTCTTACTTGTTCATTTGGAGGGCAAGCTCTTTGAATGAGCGGTCCACCGCCTCTAGTGTATGTCTGATGTCTTCCTCTTTATGAGCAATTGTGAGGAACCAAGCTTCATATTTAGACGGAGCGAGGTTGACACCGTTTTCGAGCATCAGTTTAAAGAACTTAGCGAAAATTTCTCCATCTGTCTGTTCAGCCTGCTCATAGTTCTCTACTATAACATCCGTGAAGAATAAAGTCAGCGCACCGCCAAGACGATTGATTGTTAGTGTGATGCCGTGCTTATCCGCCAATTGAAGGATGCCTTCTTCCAGCATTCCCCCAAGCCTGTCCATCTCTTCGTAAACACCGGGTTGCTGCAGTACCTCGAGGCATGCGATGCCGGATAGCATGGAAGCAGGATTGCCAGCCATCGTCCCGGCTTGGTAAGCAGGTCCGAGGGGGGCAACAGTTTCCATAATCTCCTTCTTGCCGCCATATGCACCGATCGGCAAACCGCCGCCAATGATTTTACCGAAAGCAATTAAATCCGGAGTCGTTCCAAGCAGAGTTTGAGCACTGCCATAATGGAAACGGAAGGCAGTGATCACTTCATCATAAACGATGAGTGCGCCTTTCTCCTTTGCAAGTTCATGGACGAGTGGAAGGAATCCTTCATTCGGTTCGACAATGCCGAAATTCCCGACAATCGGTTCGACTAGCACACATGCCAGCTGGTCTCCCCATTTTTCCATTGCTTCCTTATAAGCATCCGGATCGTTGAATGGAATTGTGATCACTTCTTGCGCGATGGAAGCCGGGACTCCCGCTGAATCGGGTGTACCTAACGTTGCCGGGCCGGATCCCGCGGCAACAAGCACGAGGTCCGAATGGCCATGGTAGCAGCCGGCAAATTTCATCACTTTCGTCCTTCCGGTGAAGGCACGGGCGACACGGATTGTCGTCATGACAGCCTCGGTTCCTGAATTGACGAAACGGACCTTATCCATTGAAGGGATCGCTTCTTTCAGCATCTTGGCGAATTTGACTTCATGTCTCGTTGGAGTCCCGTATAACACCCCGGTTTTTGCCGCCTTCGTAATCGCCTCTGTAATATGTGGATGAGCATGGCCTGTGATGATCGGGCCATAAGCACCTAAGTAGTCAATATATTTATTTCCATCAACGTCCCAGAAATAAGCGCCTTCCGCACGCTCCATCACTGTCGGCGCACCACCACCGACCGCTTTATAACCGCGGGATGGGCTGTTGACGCCTCCGACGATATGTTCACATGCTTCTTGATAGATCTGTTCTGAATTAGTTCTGTTCATTTCAATTCCTCCGTTCAAATCGGTACATACTCCATTTTATACAAACTTTCGCCGTTACGCCAAAGAAATTGAAACTATGCCGGTTGTCCGGTACGATTGTATAAAGAAAATTGGAGGGATCGATATGGAAAAGTTGGAAGGTATGCAGGCGCCGCAATTTTCATTGCCGAACGAAAACGGTGAAATCGTTTCGTTAAGTGATTTTGAAGGGGAGAAGTATGTCATCCTCTACTTTTATCCGAAGGACGCCACTCCCGGCTGCACAACGCAGGCATGTGATTTCAGAGATGCGCATCAAAGCTTCAGTGATCTGAATGCTGTCATTCTTGGGGTCAGTCCTGATAACGAAGCATCACATCAACGGTTCATCGAAAAGCAAGGACTGCCGTTTTCATTGTTGGTGGATGCAAACCATGAAGCAGCTGAAGCATACGGCGTGTGGAAATTAA
This sequence comes from Sporosarcina luteola, assembly GCF_023715585.1. Lineage (GTDB taxonomy): Bacteria > Bacillota > Bacilli > Bacillales_A > Planococcaceae > Sporosarcina > Sporosarcina luteola_D. Next base: position 3,824 of record NZ_JAMBOK010000005.1, on the reverse strand, counting down.
AGAAAATGTTCGGCAAGGAATATATGGGTATTGAGCGTTCCACGTTTTTGATCGACCCAACTGGGACTGTCGTGAAGGAATGGCGGAAAGTTAAAGTGAAGGGGCATATAGAAGAAGCGCTTGCAACATTGGAGCAATTGACGAAGAAGGCGTAAGGGGGAAATGGGATGAATGTTTTATTCACGTTCAAGATCAAGGATGAACAGATGGAGAAATTGGAGGCGGATTTTCCCGGAATTCAATTTAGCTTCCATAAGAAGATTGATGAAGTTTCTCTTGGTGAATACGAAATCATTGCCACGTATGGCGAAGATATCAGTACAGAGGTGCTGGATAGGGCGACTTCCCTTAAGTGGCTGATGGTCGCTTCCGCCGGGGTGGAAAAGATGCCGCTTGCAGCAATTGCCGAAAAAGGGATTGTCGTCAGCAATGTACGCGGAATCCATAAAACACCGATGGCTGAAACGGCACTTGCGCATATTCTGTCTCTCGGGCGGGCGCTGCCTGTATTAGCGGAGCAGCAGAAGCGGAAAGAGTGGAATACAAAAGTACGCCAATCAGAATTGCGCGGTTCGACTGCGCTCATCTTAGGTCCCGGGGCGATTGGATCTGAAATTGGACGCTTGCTTCAAGCATTCGGAGTCCGAACGATCGGTTGCAATGATTCAGGGGATGAAGCTCCGTTCATGGATGAGACCATTCAATTCGAAGGGCTTGTAAACAGACTGCCGGAAGCGGACATTGTCGTTTCCGTATTGCCCAGCACAGCTAAAACGAAGGGATTGCTCAAGGAAAGCCAATTTCAAGCGATGAAGGAGTCAGCGCTATTCATGAATTTCGGCAGAGGCGACCTCGTAAAGGAAACGATTCTCGTGGAAGCTTTGAAAAATGGGGAAATCGGGCATGCAGTCCTAGACGTATTTGAAAAAGAACCGTTGCCTGCGGAAAGCGAGCTATGGTCTTTATCGAATGTCACCATTTCTCCGCATGTCTCGAGCCATTCCGGGAAGTATATTGAGAGGGCGCTTGAATTTTTCACGGAAAATCTGAAGAAGTGGCAAAAAGGGGATAGGAGCTTAACCAATTTGATCGATACTGAAAAAGGGTATTGACGGAGATGTCCTACTTATCTGTGGAACAGCACTTTAGTTGACAAACATGCCTTTTCTCAGTAAACTAATTATAATGATTATAAAGAAGTAATCTTTATGGATTGGAGTGTTGGCGATGTCTGAAGTGTTTTTGAAAGACGCGCTTGTCACATTGAAGGAAAGTGGTGTGCGTATAACACCACAAAGGCATGCTATATTAGAGTTTCTCATTTCTTCTGAGACGCATCCTACTGCTGATGAAATATATAAAGCGTTAGAAGCCGATTTTCCAAATATGAGTGTTGCGACCGTATATAATAATCTGCGTGTTTTCCGGAATGCCGGGCTTGTAAAGGAACTCACTTATGGAGACTCTTCGAGCCGGTTCGATTTTGTTACACATGATCATTATCATATCATTTGTGATCATTGTGGAAAAATCGTCGACTTCCATCATCCCGGCCTGGAGGAAGTTGAGCATCTAGCTTCCCATGTCACGGGATTCGAAGTGAATTCCCACCGACTTGAAGTATATGGAACATGCCCTGAATGTGCAGCAGGCGCCAATAAAGCAAAATAAGAAAACCGGTTCCGAGGTTGAAAGACGGAACCGGTTTTTTGTTATTTTTTTTTCGAAGCTTCTTTTTTACTTTCCGGACGGTTATACGCAACATCGAATTCCTTGCCTTCTAATGAAGGGTCCAATGTGAGCGGCTCTCTGCAATGTCCGCACATATCAACACGTCCAAGCATTTTAGTTGCTTTGCCGCAATTTGGACAGACGATCTGTACAGCCCTCGTCGACAAGGTTCCAATCCAAGCATATACGACTGTGCTGCCAAGTATCGCAAGGAGCCCTAGTACCATGAATATCAACATGATAATTTCATTCTTCCTGAAGAATATCCCAAGATACATAATGACGACCCCAATGAAAATCAGGGATAACGCAAATGACCGGATCCGATTTATTTTATTTTTATAAGGTTTCATCCATAATCCTCCTTAGAATGACTTTGATGAATGAGGAACATCTATAGATATGTATTGAATGTTCCTCAATTAATATAGCACAAATTCCAGTTGCATCATATTTTACGAATTTTGAATGAAGGGTTTATCAGAAGACGCGTCGAAAGAAATAAAGGTGGAGGTGTCACAATGGAACAGGTTCTTAGACCGATTTATCAAGAACGCGCAAGCTCGCCTGAAACGTTAGGTGTCATACTTGTTGAGAAAAGGGGTGCAGGCGATCCGATAACAGACACGTTTGACGAGATTATGCTCATCATAACATCTAATGAAGAAACGCCAATATATACAAAACACTATACGGATGGAACCGGAAAAGCTGCAATGCACGTCATCAGCGAAAAGCAGTTGCGGAAATGGCTATTGCTTGGGACTAGAAGGAAAGTTGTCGACTGGTTATTCTATGGGAAGATTTTCTTTGATCGCAACGAATTTGTGGAGAACTTGAAAAACGAGTTGAAGGAATACCCTTTCTATGGCCGTAAGATAAAGATGGGGCTCGAGCTTTCCAGATTAGTGAGAGTGTATATGGAAGGGAAAATGTTTTTCGAACAGCAAAACTATATGGATGCGTATCAACATGCGATTCAATCCCTTCATCATCTTGCAAGACTCACTGTTATTGAAAAGGGCTCATCTCCAGAGGTGACTGTATGGTCGCAAGTCAAAAAGATCGACCCGGCAATTTATAAACTATATGAAGAGCTGATCATGAGCGAAGAACCAATAGAGAAAAGGCTAGAACTTCTATTCCTTGCAAGTGAATTCTTCATTCATAACCGTACATTGGACGGGGCAAGGCATATCATGGACGTCATGTCGACGAAAGAGACATGGACGATCCAGGAGCTTCATGAGAATGAGGAGTTACAGATGTATTCAATCAACCTGGAAGTTCTCGTTGAGTTTTTAATTGAAAAAGGTTTCATTCAGATTGTGGAAAGTGAATCGAAAAATGAATATGTATTTCATAGGGACTACCGTGTTGGTAATGAATATTGATAGGAGAGATATATAACTGTTGATTTGCGCTAGAGGCGGACGCTTTCCGGGGGACGGGCGGTGAGTCAATCGAACAGCGAAGGGTTCGATTTGCCGTATTTCTGCGTTCTTTGCAGAGATTAAGGCATCCTTCAATATCCTGCTCCCTTAAGGTCGCAAAAAATACTGCTCCCTTAGGGTCGCAAAAAATATTGCTCGCAACGCTCGCAAACGCCGTTCTTCGTAACGGCGTTCGCTTCAATCAACAGAACTTCCAAATCAATTAAATCAAGTCCAATTCACCAATTTAGTGTTTTATAAAGTTTTTTTGCTTTCGGTGTTGACATATGAAAGCAGCCCATGCTAATATAGTAAACGTCGCTGAGGGAGTTAGTTACTTAGCTTCGAACAAAACGTTTCAAACTAATTTTTAAAAAGTGCTTGACTCAGAGAGCAAGCGATGATAGATTAGAGAAGTCGCTTTTGAAGAAGCACAAAACAATGAACCTTGAAAACTGAACAGCAAAACGTCAACAAATAAAGTTCTGGAGCTGACCTCGTCGGTGAAAAGAACATACGAATCTTTGGATTCGAAATTGACATCTTAATTGATGCCAGCAAGAAACTCGAGCTACTCGAATTTCTCTATTATGGAGAGTTTGATCCTGGCTCAGGACGAACGCTGGCGGCGTGCCTAATACATGCAAGTCGAGCGGATTG
>NZ_JAMBOK010000004.1 GCF_023715585.1 Sporosarcina luteola | reverse complement strand
GCCAGCGTTCGTCCTGAGCCAGGATCAAACTCTCCATAATAGAGAAATTCGAGTAGCTCGAGTTTCTTGCTGGCATCAATTAAGATGTCAATTTGAATCCGAAGATTCGTTTGTTCTTTTCACCGACGAGGTCGGCTCCAGAACTTTATTTGTTGACGTTTTGCTGTTCAGTTTTCAAGGTTCATTGATTCGCCGTCTTTCACAGCGACTTCTCTATCATAACACGTTGTCACCCTCGAGTCAACAACTTTTTCAAATCTTTTTTTCGAAGATGTTGTTGTCGTTGTTGTCTCTTAAGGACAAGTAATACTATACCTCATAACTTAATATAAAATCAAGCCTTTTTTAAAAAGAATTTATCGCGGATTTTTTTCACATCGATAATAAACAATAGAATGCCAGCTATGACAACGATTCCGCCGGTTATCTGCGCTGCAGAAAGCTTTTCATGCAGTATATAGAAAGCAAGAATCGACGCGCCTACTGGTTCAAAAAGGATAGCGATTGAGATGACGTTTGTGCTCACCCATTTAACCGCCCAATTGAATAACGAGTGCCCAAGCAGATTTGGGATGAGTGCGAGCATGAAGAACCAGAACCAATTTGACGTTGAATACGGACCGAATGACTCCCCCTTTATGAGGACATAAAAAAAGAGTGTTACTGTACTGATTGAGTATAGAAGAAACGTATACGTAATGAGAGACAGCCGTTGACGCACTTCTTGTCCGAAGAGCAAGTATGCGGTGATCAGCGCACAAGCGGCTAAGGCAAGCATATCACCGAAAAAAGCGGTTCCACTCAATTGGAAGTCACTCCAACTGATGATGACACTGCCGGCGATTGCAATTACTGCAGACAAGATCGTTTTAAATGAAAGCTTCTCCTTAAAGAAGAAATATGTGCCGACAAAAGCAAAAATCGGTTGCAATGTGACGAGTACGGTTGAGCTTGCTACAGATGTGTAATTCAACGATTCGAACCATAGAATGAAATGAAAGGCTAGAAAAACTCCTGCGACCGCCGAGAAGATCCAGTCTTTTTTCGTGAGAAGAAAAACTTCCTTCCTATATTTAGCGAGGAATAGCGGAAGCATGAGAACAACCGTGAACAACATACGATAGAATGCAATGACGCCTGCATCAGCTGTTGAGAGTTTAACGAAGATTGCTGAGAGCGCCACGGATATGACGCCTATGATGATAGGAATATACGGATGAATTGTAGGTTTTTCCAAGATGCACACTTCTCTTTCAAAGGGAGTACAGGTTAGTTTGTAACCTTTTTAGGCTAAAGACAATATAAAGAGTATAGCATATCTGTGTCGAGATGATGATAGTGGGGGGAAAAGTCTATGGAATGGATCATAAATAATTCAATGTATCCGGAAGTATTAATTAAAATCGCAATTGCTTTAGGGTTAAGTTTAATTATCGGAGTAGAGAGGGAAATAAAGAAGAAGCCAATCGGTTTAAAAACAAGTGCAGTCATATCTACCTTTAGTTGCCTTTTGACAATCGTCTCAATAGAAGCAGCTTATCTAGTCCCTTCCAGGAATGATATTAATGTAACGATGGATCCCTTGCGACTAGCTGCACAAATCGTCAGTGGAATTGGTTTCCTCGGTGCAGGTGCTATTTTAAGAAGAGATAACGATAACATTACAGGTCTAACAACAGCTGCCATGATCTGGGGAGCTGCCAGCATCGGAATTGCAGTCGGCGCCGGTTTTTACATCGAAGCCGCGTTTGCTGTATTGAGCATCCTCTTTGTCATTGAGGTCATTGCACCCCTTCTCGGGAAATTCGGACCGAAAAGAATCCGTTCGAAGGAGTCAGCGTGCATTGTCATCGTGTCGGATAAAAGTAAAATTGATGATCTCATCAGGATTTTGAATGACGAAAATATGAAAGTGGAAAACTTACGCATTCGCCAATTGCATTTTGACGATAAGCCTTCAGAGCATGAAGTCGATTTTCGTCTTAGCGCGCTCCCCAAAAAGGGAACTACACAATTATATACCGAGCTGACGGAACTCCCTTATATTAAATCAGTCGAATTAGAAATCTTCCCTTAAATGGAGGCTTATGTATATGAGAGATATTTTACGTCTATTGAAGGACGGCAATAAGCCGTCACTGTTGGCAGGCATAGTCAATGCCGGTATTGCCATTCTCAAAGCAATTGCCTATATGCTAACCGGTAACGTTGCGATGTTTGCGGAAATGCTCCACTCTTTGGGAGACGCGGCAAACCAATTCTTTGTATATATTGGTTCCGCCTTGTCCAAGAAGGCGCCAACCCCGAAATTTCCAAATGGTTTCGGAAGGGTTGTCAATCTAGTCTGTTTAGGCGCCGTCATTATCGTGGGCATCATGTCATATGAAGCCGTGAAGGAAGGTTGGCATCATATATTGAATCCAACCGAAACAAAAGGACTTGTTATTAATTTAAGTGTCCTTGGCTTGGCAACCTTACTGGAGTTCTACGTCCTACTGAAGGCATCAAAGGAGATCGCGCATGAGACCGGTAATGATCTATCCGGAATGAAAGCATTCTTCTTCAGCTTAACACATTTGAATAAAGCCAAGCCTGCTACTAAATTGGTCTTCATGGAAGACATGGTGGCAACTGTAGGTGGCTTATTGGCATTCGTCGCGGTATTGGTTGCCCATTTTGCTGGATTCCTTCAAGCGGAAGGGATTGCATCCGTGATGATCGGAATTATGATGTTCTACGTCGTCGGCAGGGTGTTCCTAGAGAATGCCAGAGGAGCGATCGGCGAAACAGATGAAGAAATGTTGAACCATATTGCGAAAATCATCGCTAGGGATCCAGACATCAAGGACATTCAAAAAGTAGAAGTAATTAAAGAAGGTGAATACCTTCATGTCGAAGTGGTTGCGGAGGTGGACCCGACACAGACCGTTGCGTATATCGATGATGTCAGGGACAGGCTAATGGCTATGGTATTAAAGCAAAAAGGGGTTCGCGAAGCCCTAATTTCATTTGATGAAGATGATGGAATTAAAACTTGGCAGGGAGTGAATGAAACGACAATGTCTGAAGAGACACGAAAAAAACTGCCGAAAAATAAAAAGTAGAGGGCGGGATACGCAATCCCCCCTCTACTTTTCTTTGTTATAACGAAGCCACCAATATGGATTTAACCTCTTCCTCGCTCAATTGTGCGTATCTGCCTAGAGGCCCATTAATCGCAGCTTTATTCGCCATGATATCGATTTTCGAGTCATCGATGCCGTAATCTGCTAATCTTTCCGGTGCACCAATAGCCGTCCAATACGCCCGCAATTTATCAATCCCCTCATTTGCTATAACCTCATCCGTTTTACCTTCCGGATCTACTCCAAAGACTTTAACGGCCAATCTTGCATAACGAGCTGGATTAAGCTTTACTGTGTGTCTCATCCAATGCGGGAATAGAATAGCCAACCCTCCTGCATGAGGAATGTCATAAACAGCTGAAACGGCATGTTCAATATCATGCGTCCCCCAGTCCCCTCCATTATTCCCCATGCCTAAAAAGCCATTCAATCCCCAAGTGCCCCCTAAAAGGATTGTTTCCCGCAACTTATAATTCTGCAGATCATCAACGAGTTCTTTCCCCGCTTCCATGATTGCCCGCAAAGCCCCTTCACATAACTCGTCCTGAAGCGGTGTGTTCGCCGCACTATGGAAATACTGCTCAAAGATGTGTGACATCATGTCAACAATGCCGTAAACGGTTTGGTCTTTCGGCAAGGAAAGCGTATAAGTCGGATCGAGTATAGAGAATTTAGGGAAATTGAATGGTCCTCCCCACCCGTACTTCTCTTCTGTTTCTTCATTTGTAATTACGGAGCCTGCATTCATTTCAGAACCAGTTGCCGCCAATGTCAAAATCGTCCCAAATGGAATTGCATCAGTTGGTGAATCTTTCTTAATGACAAAATCCCAAGGGTCGCCATCATATTTTGCAGCTGTCGCAATTAATTTCGTACAATCAATGACAGATCCGCCCCCGACAGCCAATATGAAATCAATATTATGCTCTTTGCAAAGTGCAGCCCCTTTCCTTGCGGTGCTGACACGTGGATTCGGCTCCACGCCTGCAAGTTCAAACACTTCCTTTTGCTCTTCTTTCAGGATTCCCATTACCTCATCATAAAGGCCATTCTTTTTAATGCTCCCTCCACCGTATACAACCAGGATTCTATCGCCATAAGACGATAGTTCCTTTGCGAGCTTTTCAATGGAGTTTTTGCCAAAAATCAATTTAACAGGGTTTCGAAAAACAAATTCCTTCATTTAGATGACCTCCTATTTCTACTGTATATTATCCAAGAATGAATTGAGTGATGCAAGTATGGAACGGGTTGGATTGGGAAACCTATCCTGAGGAGGTGAAATTATGGTTCAAAAACTAGCGTTGGCCATTACAATTATAGGTGCATTGAATTGGGGGGTTGTCGGGCTGTTCAGTTATGATGTAGTCGCCCAATTTGCCGATGGTCATGCTCAACCGTTTGCACGTTTCTTCTATATTATTGTAGGGATTTCCGGACTCATTTCGTTAGGATTGCTTTTTGATACGATTCAAGAGACCAAGATGGAACACGTCAATGTAACGGAGCCGGAAGAAGTGTAAAAAAGCATCTCCCGTTTTACCAGGAGATGCTTTCTCATATCTAGCTTTTGTTATGCCCAGCCACGGAATCTGGATGCTTCCGCAGTTTTGCGGATTCCGATCATATATGCAGCTAGACGCATGTCTATATTTCTAGTTGATGCAACATTATAAACGTTTTCAAACGCATCAACCATTTTCTTCGTCATTTTTTCGCGAACTTCTTCTTCTGTCCAGTAATAACCCATATTGTTCTGAACCCATTCGAAGTAGGAAACTGTTACGCCGCCAGCACTCGCTAGTACGTCAGGCACAAGGAGGATTCCCCGCTCCGTAAGAATTTTCGTAGCTTCAGAAGTTGTCGGACCATTTGCCGCTTCCACAACGATTTTCGCTTTAATGTCATGAGCGTTCTTTTCGGTAATTTGATTTTCAATAGCTGCTGGAACAAGGATATCACAATCCAATTCCAATAGTTCACTATTCGTAATCGTGTTATCGAAAAGTGTTGTAACCGTTCCGAAGCTGTCCCGACGATCCAATAGATAGTCGATGTCCAATCCGTCCGGATCATGAAGTGCGCCGTAAGCATCGGAAATTCCAATAACTTTCGCTCCTGCATCATGAAGGAATTTGGAAAGGAAGCTTCCTGCATTTCCGAATCCTTGGATGACAATCCGTGCACCTTTCATATCGATTCCACGTTTTTTCGCCGCTTCGTTAATAATGATCGTTACCCCTTCAGCTGTTGCACGGTCACGTCCTTGAGAACCGCCAAGAACAATCGGCTTGCCTGTAATGAAACCAGGAGAGTTGAATTCATCAATTCTACTATATTCATCCATCATCCAAGCCATGATTTGAGCATTCGTGAAAACGTCCGGTGCTGGAATATCCTTCGTCGGCCCCATTACCTGGCTCAACGCACGTACATAACCACGGCTCAAACGCTCTAGTTCACCCATGGACATTTCTCTCGGGTCGCAGATGATTCCGCCTTTACCGCCGCCATATGGCAAATCGACAATTCCCGCTTTCAATGTCATCCACATTGACAACGCTCGTACTTCATCAGCAGTAACCGCCGGATGGAAACGGACGCCGCCTTTCGTTGGACCTACCGCATCGTTATGTTGACCGCGGAAACCAGTGAATACTTTCACTTTCCCGTCATCCATGCGGACAGGGATTCTAACTTCCACCATACGGATTGGTTCTTTCAGAAGATCGTACATTCCTTCATCATAGCCTAGTTTATCAAGTGCTTCCTTAATGACAACTTGTGTAGACGTAAACAGATTCAGGTTTTCAGTCATGTAAAAGTTCGCCTCTTTGATTTCATAATGTATTTTTCTACCGCACATATTGTACCATACGCCGGGAGAATTTTGGGTAAAACTTATTTAACTCGCAAAAACTTTATTTATTTTTTCCAATGCCCAATCAAGTTCTTCTTTTGAAATGATTAAAGGCGGTGCGAAACGGATGACAGTATCATGCGTCTCTTTGCACAGCAAACCGAGTTCCTTCAGCTCTTCGCAATATGGACGTGCCGCTTCCGTAAGTTCCACGCCGATGAACAGACCGCGTCCACGCACTTCTTTGATTGATGGATGGTTGATTTCCTTCAATTGTTCAATGAAGTAATTCCCTAGTTCAAGTGATTTATCTGCTAGATTCTCATCCTGCAAAACTTCCAAAGAAGCGATAGAGACAGCACACGCCATTGGATTACCACCGAATGTGGACCCGTGGGAACCCGGATTGAACACGCCAAGAATATCTTTATTGGCTACGACGCAAGAAATCGGGAACACTCCGCCGCCTAATGCTTTCCCTAGAATGTACATATCAGGCTCGAAGCCTTCCCATTCACAAGCGAACATTTTACCTGTACGGCAAAGACCTGCCTGGATTTCATCGGCTATGAATAGGACGTTATGTTTTTTACAAAGTTCGTACGCTGCTTTCATATAGCCTGCAGGCGGAATGAGAATCCCTGCTTCCCCTTGGATCGGCTCAATGATGAATGCTGCAGTATTCGGAGTGATCGCTTCTTCCAATGCTTTCAGATCACCGAAATCCACCAACTTGATGCCTGGAAGCATCGGACCGAAACCGCGCTTATATTCCGCTTCGGAGGAAAGTGAGACCGCCGTCATTGTGCGACCGTGGAAATTCCCGTTGCAACCGATGATCTCTGCTTTGTTCTCCTCAACGCCTTTAACGTCATATGCCCAGCGACGAGCTGCTTTAATAGCTGTTTCAACAGCCTCTGCCCCTGTATTCATCGGCAATGTCATATCTTTCCCGGATAGTTTACATATCAATTCATACCACGGGCCAAGTTGGTCGTTGTGGAATGCGCGTGAAGTCAACGTTACCTTATCCGCCTGATCCTTCAAAGCCTGGATGATTCTCGGGTGGCGGTGTCCTTGGTTCACTGCTGAATACGCGGAAAGCATATCCATGTATTTATTCCCCTCTGGATCCTTGACCCAAACACCTTCCGCTTCAGAAATAACGATTGGCAGTGGATGGTAGTTGTTCGCCCCAAATTTGTTCGTCTGTGAAATGATCTTTTCAGAAACCGACATGTATTTCCCTCCCATTGTATGTAGCTGGAAGCAGCCCGTTTCGGTGGAACTGCTTCCTTCAATTAATTAAAGTGTTATCCAGCTTCAGGCGCCAGATGCTCGGGGTCATAAGGCAAAGCTGCTATGTGGCAAAAAACGCCACTTCATATCTTTGCCTTATGCCTGAGGCCGGCAGGAAGCCGGTCATGCAGTCGTTGCCACAGGAAGTGGCGACCTTAGACTGCGAACCTCTGCTAGGCAGGCGCCCTACGCTTTAAAGAGTTTCAGAAGTTGTTTTACCTTGCATGTGTAATTGCAAGTAGTCTGGTCCGCCCGCTTTGGAATCGGTACCGGACATATTGAATCCGCCGAATGGCTGGTAGCCGACGATAGCGCCTGTGCAGCCGCGGTTGAAGTACAAGTTCCCTACGTGGAAATCTTGACGCGCCTGTTCGATATGCTCACGGTTATTCGTGATGACTGCGCCAGTCAAGCCATAATCTGTATTGTTTGCAATTTCAATTGCCTCATCAAAGCTTTTCGCTTTTGTAATTGCAACAACAGGTCCGAAGATTTCTTCCTGCATGATGCGCGCTTTCGGATCAACATCTGCAAATACAGTCGGCGCGACGAAGAAGCCTTTTGAGCTGTCCCCTTCTCCACCTGCAACAAGACGTCCTTCTTCTTTTCCGATTTCAATGTAGCTCATGATTTTATCAAATGAGCCTTGGTCGATAACCGGCCCAGCAAAATTGGATTGGTCCGTAGGATCTCCGTACGTCAATTCCTTTGTCAATTCCTCAACGCGTGCAACGACTTGATCATACACATCTTCATGGATAACCGCGCGTGAACAAGCAGAACATTTCTGTCCGCTGAAACCGAATGCTGACTTGACGATTGATTGAGCCGCCAATTCAAGATCTGCATTGTTGTCTACAACGATTGTATCTTTACCGCCCATTTCAGCGATGACACGCTTCAACCAGATTTGGCCTTCATTCACTTTTGCAGCACGCTCGTAAATACGCGTTCCGATTTCACGTGAACCTGTGAAGGAAACAAAACGTGTTCTTGGGTGGTCAACGAGGTAGTCGCCGACTTCAGCACCTGAACCTGGGATGTAGTTGACAACTCCAGCAGGCATTCCCGCTTCTTCGAGCACTTCCATGAATTTATATGCAACGACAGTCGTTGTGGATGCAGGCTTCAATAAAACTGTGTTCCCTGTAACCAATGCAGCTACTGTTGTACCTGCCATAATTGCCAATGCAAAATTCCAAGGGGAAATGACGACACCGACTCCTAGTGGGATGTAATCGAATCGGTTGAATTCACCAGGACGGCTTTCAACCGGCATGCCGTTTTTCAATGTAAGCATTTGACGTGCGTAGTATTCCAGGAAGTCGATCGCTTCCGCTGTATCTGCGTCCGCTTCGTTCCATGGCTTACCCGCTTCCTTAGTCAAAAGCGCTGAAAACTCATGTTTACGGCGACGAATAATCGCTGCAGCTTTGAACAATACATCTGCACGGAATTCCGGCTTCACTTTGCTCCACGTTTTGAATGTTTCGTCAGCAACGTTCATCGCTTTCTCAGCAAGATCACGGCTCGCCTTTGAAACGCGTCCGATCACTTCTTCTTTATTTGCAGGGTTCGTCGAAACGAGTTTGTCTTCTGTCATAATACGTTCGCCGCCGATGATCAACGGATAGTCTTGACCAAGATAGCCTTCGACGGTTTTCAAAGCTTCCTCATATGCTTTTTTGTTTTCAGCTTGTGTAAAGTCTGTGAATGGTTCGTGTTTGTATGGGATCATGTTACTCCTCCTCAGATAGTTAGCCGCAAAATATATTTGCATTTAATCGATAGTTCCATATATAATAATGCAAGAGATTGTTGCATAATTCAAGTGTTTTTGTTTATTTTGCAAAAAAAAAGTAAACGGACGGTGTTGATTCGTGAATAAAACTGAAAAGAACCTTTTTCCCTTATATGAATTCGCAGTGAATCGAGCCGGTGTCGGGATCCATGCAGTGGATCATTCCGGCAGAACCGTTATCTATAACGATAAGATGAAAGCGATAGAAGGATTGGAACTCGAAGAAGTCGGCGACCGCTCCATCCTGGAGTTATTCAACTTCGATCAGGAAGAGAGCACTTTATTGAAAGTGCTGCAAAGCGGCATGGAGCAGCTGAATGTGAAGCAGACGTATTGGAATCGGAAAGGGCATGAAATTACGACAATCAATGATACCTATCCTGTATTCCATGAAGGTGAGCTCGTCGGAGCGGTGGAGATTGCTAGGGATGTCACTGCACTTGAAAGGTTCATCCTGCACCCATTGCGGAAAAACAGCGATCCGGTAACATTCAACAAGATTGTCGCTGCTTCGGATGAAATGAAGACAGTCATATCGACAGCCCGCAAAGCATCTAGTGCAAAATTGCCTGTCCTCCTTATCGGCGAGTCAGGTACAGGAAAAGATTTATTGGCTGAGAGCATTCATTATGAAACGTCACCTGCAAACGGCCGCTTTCTTACGCTACATTGTCACCAATCGGATGCAGAACTTATCGATCGGCTTGACGATGACTTGAAGATTTCGGAACCGTTCACGTTATTCTGTGAACGTATCGATTTATTATCCATTTCCCTTCAGCAGAAACTCTTTACTTACTTAAAAAGATCCACTACTGCCGACCGCCAATTCATTGCAAGCATCGGTGAGGACCCTGTCGAATTGATTGCCAAAGGAATTCTTTTGAAGGATCTCTATTATTTCTTCGCTTCTTTCACAATACGGATATCCCCGTTAAGGAAACGAAAAGAAGATATTGTACCGTTTGTAACGACCTATTTTGCCAGACGGCAGGAAAGGTTCGGAACTTCCCTCTCCGGAATCACAAAGGAAGTGGAAGACTTATTCCTTCGCTATAATTGGCCAGGGAATATGCGGGAGCTTGAATTTCTTCTTGATGAAATCTCTTCCCTCGCCACTACCGAGACGGAAATCACGTATGAAATGCTGCCTCTTCATTTCCGGTTGAAATGCGACGGAATGGGCGATACACCTACACAGGCAGTCGATTTCATCGTGAATCCCGAAAAGGGGCTTCTTCCGCTCGATCGCTATTTAAAGGAAGCGGAAGAGTATTATTTACAGAAGGCGATGAAGCTTCACGACGACAATATAACGAAAACGGCAAATGCACTTGGCATGAGCAGGCAGAACCTTCAATATCGATTGAAGAAATTAAAAAACGGGAGATAGGCTCAAAATGCCTTCTCCCGTTTTTTTGTGTTTTTCACGTCTAGCTCCGAGTGGCAGACTCTCGGGTCATAAGCCAAAGCCGCTGTGTGGCAAAAACCGCCACTTCGCATCTTCGTCTTATGCCTGAGGCCGGCATGATGCCGGTCATGGAGTCGTTGCCGCAGGACGCGGCGAACTTAGACTCCGAACTTCTACTAACCGCCACTCTCCGCTTTTCTTTTAGTACCCCGATCGATCGATCCAGTCTTTCAATTTGTCTTTTAATGAATTGAAGCCTTCCGCATCCTGCTCTTTTACTTTATCTTGCAGCGATTTACGGGGACGGCCTGGTTTTTGGTGGTTGTTTGGCGCTTCTTGAAGTGAACGGATGGAAAGGCTGATCTTTCCTGCATTACGATCGACCTCCAACACTTTCACTTTTACTTCATCGCCTACAGCTAGATAGTCATTGATATCTCTGACAAACCCATATGTGATTTCTGAAATATGGACGAGACCTTGCGTTTCTTCATCAAGTGCGACAAATGCTCCATATGGCTGGATGCCTGTCACCTTGCCAGTCAACTCTTCCCCCACTTCGTATTTTTTACCCATGTGAAACAGCTCCCAATCTTTTTGGTATCGAATCTGCCTATACGGCCATCCGCAATTATACCATAGTGAGCCCTTTCCAATCAAAAGATTTGACGGATAAATTGTAAAGATTCACTCATTTCTATTTCTTGCTTCCTTTAGCTTGCTACCAACTCGATTAGGAAATTCTGAATAAATTTCATTTTCGTGCGAAGATTTCCAATTGGAAGCTTCCATTTCACCTATAATTTCTTGCATGACGTTTGCAGCAGGAGATTTCTCCCCTATAGAAGCAATCTGTCTCCATTTCTCTCTTATTTCTTTCTTGACTACATAATCGCTTTCATAAATTCCATTTGCATCAGCGAGACCCGCCATGAAATAAAGTAACCAAATGTAGCGATCGTCAAAGTCATTTACAATTGGATCGCTTTCCAGCATCTTAGGCAATTGTTTTTCAAGTTCAAGAAGCTTTTCCAATTGTTCAGCATACGAATCAAAATAAATAATTGAGCTATCCATTAACAAGGATATATAAACTTCCATATCAGGATGAAGGTTTTCTTTCAATGTCTCTCTCACTTGCGGATCTTCATATTTCAAGGTAAGAGGCTCAAAATCTTTAATGGCTGTTAACGAAAAAAACTGCGTTTCCATTCCATCAATTGCTTTTTGCAGTTCAATTGGAAATTCGGGTTTTTTCGCAATAAATTCTTCGATATCCACCATACCCCCGCTGAACAATTCAGATCCCCAAATAAGTTCAGCATGATCTATAAAAACTCTCATATAGGCACCCCTAAAGTAATTATGTTTATCGTAAAATTCTTTTATAAATTCCATGCTTTCTTTACGATCATCCGCCAATGAATCTTTTTTTAGCTGCTCCAACATCTCAGACGGCAATCTCAATTCACGAATCAAACTATTGTAGCGTTTGCTCGCTTCCTTTTTATCAATCTTTCCTTTCACTTTCACCTGATCCTCCAAATCACGAATAAGGCTGTAGAACTCCCACTTTGCATTTTTGCTGTATATTTCCTGTTTCATCTGAGTTCCATTGCTATAATGAACATAATTTTCTGCTTCGTACTCATCTGGCTCTGGCAACCCGATCAAATCAAAACGTTCGTCCAGTTCTTGCTGGAATGAAATCCTCTTTTTTTCAATAAATTTTTCCGCAGAGGATTGCTGATATGCATCACTTCTGAGTACAGTGACTGATAAAAGGAGCACAAGCATAGCAACTCCAACGAACCAGAGTAGAAAAGGCTTTCTTTGCCGGCTGACTATTTTGACCGGTTCATTGATGTTCAAATCTTCTTTAGGTGTAGAATAATATATATTCCTTTCATTATAAGAAGGCCGCAGACGATGGAATGAGCTATTAAGAAACTCCAACCTTTTTTCGATATCAGTTCTGTCCATCTTTGCTCGTGAGCTGCTGAGCAATACTTGCACATTTTCCAGATGCGTTTCCATGATCCAAGCAATATCCTCATTGGATTTTCCATGGAAGCTGGATAGAATAAAGGCGATTCTCTCTTCAATCGGCAAATCGATTAGATGTGCATGCAATTCATTGTCTTCTTCGAATGGAAACAATCCCGTTTCAGAAGTTTGCACTTTAAGTTCCTTCATGCTTTGTATGGAAGTTCTGAATAGCGCCTTCTCTTCAAGTTGCTCTTCAGTAAGTTGACCAAGTTCATTATATAAATTCCCGAATATCGATTCCGCCAATTTCCCAGCGTCCTGCGGCCTCATTCCATATTGCACTGCTAGCCGTTCGATAGCTCGTATGTGCAATTCCATCCATTCTTTAAATGCTTCTCGATCCCCTTGAAGGATACTTTTCTCTAGATATTCCAACCTCATCCCCCACTTTCCGTTGCAAAACTGAATCTACTTCAACTATACCAAATAGACAGAAAAAAGACTGCCGAATTTCGGCAGTCTTTCCTCTTTTAAACTTTCCTTATTGCTCGAACGGATTAAATTTCACCCTCCAACCGTCTTCCGTCCAATACATGTGGAATTTCCTTTCGGACGGTAGGTCTGGATATAAATCCGTGTCGACTGTAAGTGTTGCCATGCCAGGCCAGTTTCCGTCTTTGTCTTGCTCTTGGCCTTGAAAGGAGGCTTTCTTATACATTTTGTCATCATAGGGTAAAAAGTATTTTTCGGGCTTTTTTAAATAGGTTTCCTTATCGACAGCTTCCGATCCTTCGCCTTGATAGAATAACTCATATTGTATTTCATAGAAATCTTTGCTGCCTGCATAGAAGTACAAGCCCAGCACCTCCAAAGGCTGACTATATCTCAAGTAGCTGTCAACACGGTCTTGGCCAATTAATCCTTCGTAGTGAAAAGCACTCATACTCATTAGTTCATCTTGGAAATCCATTTCGGGGCTCATATGGTACTTAGGCAATCTATCCATCCACAGCGTCCCCAATTCCCAAATTCCTTTTTCACTATAAACCATTGGCACAGCACGTTCGACCCCTGTAAATTCAAGAGTTGTGTAGAACGACAATTCATGGCGATAAGCCTTCTCTTTGTAGAATTCAACCTTCGTTGCATTGCGGAGGAACGGGAGTCCTTTACGCCAATTATCAACGTAATAATCTACCGTATAATCAATTCCGGATTCGTTGTGCTTCAATGTATTTTCATTGAACAAATAATACATTGTTCGAGGATCATCCATTTCGTTGGCGTAATCGAATACTCCGAGAACGTGAACAGGCGAGACGCCTTTCAAAATGGACTTGGAGTATGTCTTTTTGAAATCGGTATATAATGCTTGAACTTCCTTTTCGAATGAATCATTCGGCAGTTGAATGGTAACATCCTGAAAATCCGGTCGTTCTCCATACATATATTCCTCAAGTACTCCTTCCCGGTACAGGACAAGCGCTTCCTCTAAATCATAATAGCTTAGCGCCTCCCAACTCGCCGATTTTTGCCAGCCGGAAGCCTCCATCTCTTTGATAATCGGATTCAGAATGTACCGCAATGGAGTTGCCTCTCCCCCTCCCGCCATATTCCTCCATGCCTCTTGGTATTCGGGGAGTAGTACACCGTCCGCATCAAATATTTTCGTGTATTCGCTGCCTTTCATAATTTCATTGAACAATGTAATGTAATAAGATTTTAACACCGGATATAAACTTGAATTCTGTTCCCCTTCCAGGAGAGTATATTCCATACCGGTAACGGCCGAGCTCGACTGGAGCACAGGGTATTCAAGAATGGGTCCGTACATGTAGGGTTCTTGTATAATCATCGTGGTATAAGCATTCGTATTTGGGTGCAACTGTGAATCTAAGTCTTTATAAATAAAGTGGTTAAAATATCTTGTCTTTATTTCCCCTGAATATTTCTCGGTATACAGTCGGATTGACTGTTCACGCATTGTACCGATAATATTCTGTAGCGGCTCCGGAAAACCTTTGGTACTCAGCATCATAATTTCGGCCTTATCGACAGAATGATCAACTTCATATGCGGTTACAGCCTCTTTGTTCTCTTTTATTATTTGATTGTAAATTTCAATGAGCATCTGGATCTTTTCGCGGTAATCTGCTAAAAATTGAATACTGCCTTTTTCATCTTCAGCTAGATTATTGTACTTTAAGTCCACAAGCATTTCGGAAGGAAGCTTCAATTCTTCTATTGCTTGAGTATAAATCTCCTGGAGGTCAGTCCGGTGTTTTCCATCCCTTACCATTTCCAAGAAGCTTTCATTTTTCAATAAATTCATCGTTGAATCTGCACGACCCGCATAATGTTTATAATAGACTTCATCTAACTTTAGCAGTTCACGGCGATTTTCACGTTCTTCCTGATATTGCTTAAATAGATCCTGAATTAATTGATCAGTCACTGTAGATTCGATATTTTCCTCTTCGGATTTCTGCTTCTGTTCAAGAATAAATCCGGTTCCAATAAGCCCGATAATAAAAATGCTCGCAAGGCTCATCGCCCAAACTGTGATTTGCTGCCTCACTCCATGGTTGGTCGGCTTTTTCTGTTCATTCTTACGGGAGCTGGCTTCCTCATCAATCTTCCGAAATACTTCTTCCTGGTCAAATGAGGTGGGAACACGTTCATACGACTTTTTCAAAAACTCCATCCGTTTCTCAAAATTGTCATTGGCCATGTGTTACCCCTCCCTTCACATCCATCACTTTTTTCAAGCCTTCCTTCGCTCTGAAAATACGGGTTTTCACTGCCGCCAATGTAATGTTCAATACATCTGCAATTTGCTGATACGTCAAGTCTTGAAAATAAAACAAGATAAGGGGAAGCCTATACTTTTCATCCAGTTGCAAGATCGCTTCATGTAATGCACGGTCTTCTTCAAAAAGGAGTACTTGGGATTCGGTAGATTGTTGGGATAATGCTTGACCGGCTTTGTTCATCCGCTCTTTTTTCGCAGTCTCCCTACCCTCTTTCCGGTAATAATCTCGAGCTGTATTTAACGTAATCTTATATAACCAAGTCGTGAACCTCTGTTGGTTGAATTGCGGCAGGAATCGATAAAGTTTTATGAACACTTCCTGTGTCACATCCGAAACATCATCGAGGCGTACGCCGCATTGGTACGCGAACTTCTCGACAGTCCTATAGTGCAGATACATCAATTGCGCAAATGCCTCTCTTTCCCCGTTTTGCGCACGTGTGATCAAATCAGCCTCTTCCATAATGCCCCCTCACTTCCTATCCCCTCTGTAGATGATACGAGAGATAAACGGTTTTTGTTTCAGATGAAAAAACCGCATCTACATTTTCGTAGATGCGGAATTATATTAGACTATACATTTTGCTTCGTATTTTATCGCTACTAACTTATAAGCTATTTGCATGCATTTCTCTATCGGAATCCAGAGTTCATAAGAATGTTCATAGATCTCACGGATCCGTTTTGCAAGATCGGTCGGATGATCAAGAACTTGCAGCTCTGCAACAACATCTGCAATTTCAAGTTCATATGCCTTTCTGCCGACATTAAAAGGATCCCATTCTTCGAGCAGCAAGATTGCTTTTTTATTCATTTCGATTGTTTGCACGATAAGTCACCTTATTTTTTTCTTTTATTGCATTTATGATAGCATAGTAAAGGAAAAGAAAAAAGGAAATGAGGGATATTCGCATGAAAGAATTCGAACTAGTTATTGATCGAAAAAATACCCGTTCCGTGAAATGGGGCAATATGGAAGCCATTTATGGCTTGGAAGACGCTTCAGAAGTCTTGCCGATGTGGATTGCTGATATGGATTTTAAGGCACCTCAGCCTATTATTGCAGCCATGCAGGAACGTCTGGATCACGGTGTTTTCGGCTATTCATATATATGTGCAAAGTGTAAAGACTCTGTCAGGACTTGGCTTTCATCACGCCACGGATGGGAAACTGAAAACGATTGGATGCTCTTCCATCATGGCGTCGTTCCTGCAATCGCTACAGTTGTGGAGACGTTCACAAGTGCCGGCGATAATATTTTAATCACATCGCCAGTGTATCCCCCATTCTTCAATGTGCCAGGGCATCAAAAGCGGAATATTGTTGAGTGCAGACTACGCGAAGAAAACGGCAACTACTCGATCGACTTCGATGCTTTTGAAAAAAGCCTGCAGCAAGATGTAAAGCTATTCATCTTATGCCATCCGCACAACCCAGGGGGCGTTGTTTGGACAGAAGAGGAATTGCGTACGATCCTTCGCCTATGTAAACAATATAATGTTTTGATCCTATCCGATGAAATCCATGCAGACCTTGTCCTTCCCGGATTTAAGCATATTCCGTTAGCGGTGTTAGCAGAAGAGGAAGGCGGACGCGTCATTACTTGTGTCGCACCGACAAAGACATTTAACTTGGCGGGTGTACAGGCTGCAGTCATGATCACAAAAGAGGAAGACCTTCGAGAAGCATTGCATCAAAGCGCATTGGCTCACGGTCAAATGGAATTGAATGCATTTGCCGCTTCGGCCCTTATTTCCGCATTCACGGAGTGTGAGGAATGGCTGGAAAACTTGCTCGAGACTGTTTCATCCAATATGGATTACGTCATCAGTACATTAACGGAGGCCGTTCCTGGAATCCAGATTCAAAAACCGCAAGCGACGTACTTATTGTGGATTGATTACCGAGGAACAGGGCTTTCTGAAGATGAGATGATGGATCGTCTCTTGAATAAAGGGAAGCTTGCGCTCGAGCCTGGGTCGAAGTACGGCGAAGCTGGCCAAGGATTCCTTCGCATGAACGTTGCGACTCCACGGTTGATTGTTGAAGATGGAGTTAAGAGATTTATTAGAGCTATGGAGTAAGATTGACGGAAAACGGGATCCTAAGAGGATTCCGTTTTTTATTGGAGTGCACGTTTGTTTTAAGCGCGATGCTACTCTCTTGAGCGCGGTTCCACTCTTCTTGAGCGCGATTCACTTTTCTTGAGCGCGGTTCCACTCTTCTTGAGCGCGACTCTATTCTTCTTGAGCTCCCACCATAAAAAAATGCATGATCCATAAAATCGGATCATGCATTTTTTATTAGATATTTTGTTTTTCTCTTGCTTCGCGGCGTTCGCGCAAGATTCGTTCTTCCAGTTCACGTGTTTCCTCTTCCTGCTTTTTCGAAGTCCGCTTGATCCACATAAACGTGAGCACAAGCAGAATCATGAAAAAGAAAAAGGAGATTGCTGCTGGAATATATTCTGACTTATCTTCTGGAAAGTAAAGGAACGGCATTAGCAAAACGTTCATTTACGTACACTTCCTAACCTGTCTTATTTCTGGATGATTTCAATCGACTCGATTGAAATTTCTTCAACCGGCTTGTCTGCTCTTCCTGTCTTAGCAGATGCAATCTTATCCACAATATCCATTCCTTCGATCACTTGACCGAAAACGGTATGCTTCTGATCAAGGTGAGGAGTTCCACCCTTCTCTTCATATGCTTTGGCGATTTCTTCAGGCCAGCCGCCTTTTGTAAGTTGGGCTGCTGTTCCTGGAGCAGTTGAAGCTTGTACGATGAAAAATTGGCTGCCGTTTGTGTTCGGACCAGCGTTTGCCATCGACAGTGCCCCTCTAAGATTGAAGAGATCCATCGTGAATTCATCCTCGAACGAATCACCGTAGATGCTTTCCCCGCCCATTCCTGTTCCGGTCGGGTCGCCGCCTTGGATCATAAAGTCTTTAATGACACGGTGGAAGATGATTCCGTCATAATAACCGTTCTCTGCATGTGTCAAGAAGTTCTCAACTGTTTTCGGCGCTTTTTCTTTAAATAGTTTAATTTTAATCGGACCCATTGTCGTATTCATGACGACAAGAGCTTCGTTTGCTGCAACTTCATTCGATAATTGTGGATACATTGTCGTGGCCTCCTCATTGGTCGCTTCATCTGATGATTTGTCTGATGATTTGTCATCAGAGTGCTGGTCTTGCTCTTTGTCTCCGCTTTGTGTAGTCGACGTTCCATTTGTTGCTTTTTCTTGCTCTTTATGATCACCTTGACCACAAGCGGCAAGCAGCAATACTAGAACGATCGACAGCAA
This sequence comes from Sporosarcina luteola, assembly GCF_023715585.1. Taxonomy (GTDB): domain Bacteria; phylum Bacillota; class Bacilli; order Bacillales_A; family Planococcaceae; genus Sporosarcina; species Sporosarcina luteola_D. The sequence goes on along the minus strand of NZ_JAMBOK010000004.1, from coordinate 201,317 downwards.
AGATAGCGACATCTTTTTCATAATCTTTCACCCTGAAACAGTTTACCACACCCATTTCTATTTTTCGATTGATAAGCATGTAATTTCCTTCGGGTACCGAATTGTCATATAATAATTAAAAGCGTAGGATGGCAGTTAACCGCCATCCGGTGTCTAGATGTGGATGAATTATAGAAACGTTTACTTGCGGTGAGCAAAGGGAACCCCTATTCTGATAAGCGTTTTCCAATCAAAGCGTCGCCGAGTTGAAAGAATATCGGCGTCTCGTATGAAAGCGGGTCACTGACATGAATGTACAAAAACGGAATTTCATAATCATCTGGTTTGCAAACTTCCTCGTAGCAGGAACGATGACGATGATCATGCCGTTCCTATCTTTATACATAGAAACCTTCGGAAATCATTCAGAGGCGTATGTCCAAAAATGGGCGGGATTGATTTTCGGGGCGACGTTCATAACGGCATTGATCATGTCGCCGATTTGGGGACGGATTGCAGATAAGTACGGATTTAAACCTATATTGCTTATTAATGGCTTCGGCATCGCGACATCTGTCTTTCTGATGGGATTTGTCAATTCTGTCGAAGCATTCTTCATCCTTCGGTTATTCAATGGGGTCGTCACCGGATTCATACCGACTTCCCTCGCTTTCGTTTCATCCCAGACAGCAAGGGAAGAAGCAGGCAAAAAGCTCGGAACGCTGCAAATGGGAAGTGTGACCGGAACGCTATTTGGCCCTGTATTAGGCGGTCTGATGGCTGATGCATTCGGCTTCCAATATACATTCATCATCACTGCGCTTTCAGTCGTTGTTGCAGCCCTGATCGTGTTATTCGGGATTAAGGAACAAAAGAAAGTGAAAAATGAAAAGGCGATCCACTATTCACGAAAAACGATACTCGGGGGCTTGCTTCATCACCGATTAATGTTGAATGTCATGATCGTTACTGCATTGATACAAATCGGGAACTTCAGCATTCAGCCACTTCTTTCACTTTACGTGGCAAGTCTAACGGAATCGCAAAATGTTGCATTTCTGGCGGGTTTGACGTTCAGTGCCGCCGGGGTCGGAAATCTCCTGTTTGCCCGGAAATGGGGCAAAATGGGGGATGATATCGGATATGAGAAAGTGCTCGGTGCTCTGCTTCTTCTGTCCTTCATCTTCATCATTCCTCAGGCGTTTGTCACTTCCATCTGGCAGTTGATGATTTGCAGACTTCTGTTCGGGATTGCAATCGGCGGGATGATTCCGATTACGACTGCTCTCGTTAGAAGGGAAGCTCCGGTGCATATCCAAGGGGAAGTGATGGGTTATAATACAAGCTTCCGTTTCCTCGGAAATATTATCGGTCCGATGTTCGGCGGAATCGTCAGCGGCTTCATCGGCATTTCGTCCGTTTTCATTTTGACAGGCATCCTATTCCTACTAGGATTTGGTTTTCTATATTATGCAAAAAGAAAGCCCGTACAGGACTTTGAAGATTTCCTGGCAGAGGAGAACAGACAAACGAAAATTTAAATTCAGCACATTTCCAGACCGGAAATGTGCTATTATTTTTTCATAGGAAGGGGGGGCATTTTGAAAAAAATAATGAGTTATTTACTAATCCTGATGATGATACCACTGCTCTTTATTATTCAGCAAGGCGTTGCCAAAGAGTGGTCTGAATCGCAGGTCCTGAAAAATACAATCGGTGAAACGATTGAACTTACCGAGCCTTCCAACAGCATCCCAATATCTATGACTGATCGGAACGGAAAGATATTTGCCGAGGAGTATGTGGAATGGAGACAACCGCTCCCATTGGAATCCATTCCCGATCTCATCCAGCAACTATTCCTGATCAGTGAGGACCAAGGATTTTTCGAACATAAAGGGTATGATGTCGCTGCAATCGTTCGTGCCTTCGCCGTGAATGCGAGAAGTGAAGATCGGAGTCAGGGCGCCTCGACCATTACGCAGCAAGTTGTCAGGATGCGGTTCCTGACGACAGAAAAGACGTATGAACGTAAATTCAAGGAATTGCTTTACGCAGCTGAACTTGAAAAACAGTCGTCAAAAGATGAGATCCTCGAAATGTATTTGAATGAAATGTTTTTCGGCAATCAAGTATATGGAATCGGATCCGCCGCCACTTATTATTTCAATCGTCCGCTTGATCAACTGAATCCTGCGGAGATGGCATTCATTGCCGCAATCCCGAACAATCCTTCCAAATACGATCCTTTGCGTCATTTCGACCTAACAAAAAAGCGTCAAGAGCTTCTCCTATCCGTTCTGTCAACGAACGGCGTCATTACGGAACAGGAATCCGAAACGTGGAAGAAGGAAAAGATCCTCTTGAATGTGAAGGCAAAGGCAAATGATTTCAACATGTATAGCTCATACGTATTAGCCGAGCTGGAGGAATTGATCGGTCATTCGGAAGGGTTCACGGCATCAATCGCAGCTTCAACAACACAAAGTGAAAGACAATTGCATATCGCAGCTCTGAAAAAACGGACTGCGGATGTGATTGCGGACGGAATTCAAATTGATACGGCGCTTGATCCCAATAAGCAAAAACATAATGAAACCTACCTGTCTTCCCTATTGAAAATGAAAAATCTCCAAGCAGGGGCAGCCGTTATTGAGAATAACAAAAGAGAAATCGTGAGCATCTATGGAGGAAAAGGGTTTCGCAAAGGGGACTTCAACAGGTCCTACCAGGCTGTAAGGCAGCCCGGCTCTGCAATAAAGCCATTGCTTGTCTATGCACCTTATCTTGAAAGCGGACCATTCAATGAGAATACACCAATTGACAGCAGTAATATTTGCATTGGTTCATACTGCCCTACGAATATTGGCGGCTATACCTTCGGAATGACGACCGTGAAGGAAGCTTTCCAGCATAGTCATAATACAGCGGCAGTGCGTTTGTTTCGTAAAGTGGGGATTGAAGAGGCTTTTAATCACTTGAAAATCTTCCGTTTCAAAAATATAACCGAAGAGGATTTCACCTACCCCGCCGCCCTCGGAGGATTCCATAGAGGAGTGACACCTCTCGAACTCGCTTCCGCATATTCCAGTTTCATCGATGGCATGTATTCTCCTCCCCATGCAATCAGAGCTGTGAAGGACAATGAAGGGAATGCGCTATACGAATGGAATAACGAACCGGTGAGAACCTGGTCTCCTTCGACCGTAGCAACAGTCCGCAAGTTAATGGAAGACGTCGTATTGAACGGGACAGGAAAAGGAATCCGCTATACGACAACATATACTGGCGCAAAAACAGGAACGACAGACCATTACAAAGACTTGTGGGTTGCAGGAATGAACGAAAAGTACACAACAGCAGTTTGGATCGGATACGACAAACCCGCCTCCATCCAACACCTAAGCAACCAGAAAATCCATCTGCGGGCTTTTAATGAATTATTATATATTCCAAAATGAGAAAGTCGTTGAAACGCCATGCCTAATGGTCATTTCAACGACTTTTTAAATACGAACATTAAATTATACTACCGGAAGACTGGCAAGAACACCGTTATAAAGCTTCAATACTATGTAAATAATACCAGTCAAAAAGACGCCCCAAACAAGGATTTCAAAAACCAACAAACCAACCATACTTGGCACCGTCATGAACTTGCTCAACTTGAACATCGTAAAGATAAAATAGACAAATGTCGTCAACAGGAAAACCGCTACAAGAATCTTCACCGACTGGATCCCGCCTACCGAAGCGAGAGCACCGATAAAATAGATGAGATTGCCGCTCTTCGCTTCACTATACGACTCCCCTACTGCATCAATCGAAAAGAACAACATCGCCGTTTCATGAATTGTTTCCGCAATAAGCTTCAACGCCGAAAAAATCATAAAAAAAGCAAGCGAATAGATGACTAGTAGAAAAAGGCGCAGCTGTGTATCCGTCAAAAACTCCCGCATGCCTGCATATAGCCCGATCTGGCTGAAGAAAACGATCGATGCCCCGACCATATAAACACCGAACGTTAAACTGAAAAGAATAATCGTCAAAAACGGCATATAGCCATAAAGATAAGGATTTCTCAATTTGACACCCCGAACGAAAATATTTTACCTTTCCCTATAATATAGGAAGGGAAACCGATTTCGCAACGATTGTCTAATTGTTCCCTATGCAAGCCCTTGCAATTTACGTTATACTTTAAAACAATGTAAAGAATAATGATTCACTCATTGGAAGGAGGATTACTTTGGAATTCGTATTACTGATTTTCCTGCCGATTGTGGCGGCCTTGTTCATACCGTTCCTTTTCAGGAAAATAAAAGGTATACATACTGGTTGGTTCGTACTTCTCGTCCCCGTTGTTTTATTCATTTATTATACAACGTTCATCAAAACGACGATGGAAGGTGGACATGCCATATCTGAACTGCAATGGATTCCAACGCTTGGCATCTCATTCGTATCTTATTTGGATGGGCTGAGTATTTTATTCTCCCTGCTTATTACAGGGATCGGAGCGCTCGTTGTATTGTATTCAATCTTTTACTTGAATAGGAACAAGGAGAAGCTAGGCAACTTCTACGTCTATCTTCTTCTTTTTATGAGCGCAATGCTCGGGGTCGTCCAATCGGATAATGTCATTTCGCTTTATCTGTTTTGGGAGCTGACATCCATTTCTTCATTTTTACTAATCGGCTATTGGTTCACCCGTGACGGTTCCAGATTCGGCGCATTAAAATCAATGATGGTAACTGTATTCGGTGGACTGATGATGCTCGGGGGATTCATCCTACTTGGCATTATGGGAGGTACGTTCTCCATTCGTGAATTGATTGCCGGATCCTCCTCATTTGCGGGACATGAATTTTTCACTTTGGCTCTTGTACTCATTTTGCTTGGAGCATTCACGAAATCCGCACAGTTTCCATTTTACATTTGGTTGCCCGATGCAATGGAAGCGCCTACACCGGTCAGTGCATACTTGCACTCAGCGACAATGGTTAAGGCGGGATTATATCTTGTTGCCCGATTCACTCCAATTTTCGCAGTGTCGGAAGTATGGATCTGGCTCGTGACCGGTATTGGATTGCTCACGTTGTTCTGGGGATCACTCTTCGCAGTGAAACAAACGGATCTGAAGGCAATTCTCGCGTTTTCAACGGTCAGTCAGCTCGGTTTAATCATGTCGCTTCTAGGCGCCGGTGCAATTACGTTCCATGTCGATGAAGCATTGTTCTCTTTCGCAATGTTCGCAGCCATTTTCCACCTGATCAACCATGCGACATTTAAAGGCAGCTTGTTCATGATTGCAGGAATTGTCGACCATGAAACAGGGACCCGAGATATCCGGAAACTTGGCGGTTTGATGAGCATCATGCCGGTCAGTTTCACAGTGGCCTTCATCGGTTCGATGTCGATGGCTGGCTTGCCGCCATTCAATGGATTCCTGAGCAAAGAAATGTTTTTACAGTCGATGCTTGCTATCCGCCACTTTGAATTATTCAATTTTGCCACATGGGGAATTATCTTCCCGGTCGTCGCATGGGTGGCAAGTGTATTCACATTCATTTACAGCTTTTACTTTGTGTTCAGGACATTCACTGGAAAACGGAAAGTTGGAAAGCTGCCGCTCGAACCTCATGAAGCACCTGTCGGGATGCTCATATCCCCAGTGATTCTAGCAATGCTTGTCGTTGGGATCTTCTTCATTCCGAATGTTGTCGGGAAGTGGCTCGTTAAGCCTGCTGTCATGGCAATCCAGCCTTACCAATACTCCCATCCTTCGGAAGTAGATGTTCATGTTTCAGCTTGGCACGGCTTCGCATCTGTGGAACTGTGGATGACTGCCGGAATCATTCTTATCGGCGGTCTGCTATACTTATCGCTGTCGAAATGGCAGAAGTTTTACAGAATTCAACCTGAATCACTATCCTTGAATGGATTATATGACGCAACAATGACGTTCAGTGAAAAAGGAATGAACAGGATATCCCGCTTATACATGACGGGGCTTATCCGTACGTACCTCCTGTACATCTTCGCTTTCTTTTCCATTACGACGATAGCGATGCTCTTCCTACAAGATGCATTTGTTGTGGACATGTCCAGTTTTTCCAAAATAAATGCGTACGGTTTAATTAACGCTGTCATCCTTCTGCTTGCGGTCGCTTTCGTTTTGCTTTCCAAAACAAGGCTTGGGGCGATTATTTCGCTCGGCGCAGTAGGCTACTCGGTCGCACTGTTTTTCGTCATTTTCAAAGCACCGGATTTAGCACTTACACAATTGGTCATTGAAACGGTATCTGTTGCGCTGTTTCTATTGGCATTCCAACGATTGCCAAAGCTATCCGATCATGGAGAAACAAAGAGCAATAAGCTTGTAAACGCCATCATTGCACTTGGAGTCGGCTTGACTGTGACGTTGGTTGCATTGTCCTCCCATTCACAGAAACTTGTCGCATCCATTTCACAATACTACAAAGACACTGTCGAAACAGAAGCCGGCGGAGGAAATATCGTTAACGTCATCCTCGTGGACTACCGTGGCTTCGATACATTATTCGAAATCGCCGTCTTGGCGATTGCCGGAATCGGTGTTCTCGGAATGATTAAACTTCGACTGGCGAGAAAGGAGAGTTCAGATGAAAACAAATGACGTCATTTTGCAGACGACGACAAAAGTTGTATTTTTCATCATTTTCCTTTTTTCCATCCATATTTTCTTTGCAGGGCACTATACACCTGGGGGAGGCTTCGTCGGCGGCTTGCTGACGACAGGGGCGATTGTCCTCTTACTGCTTGCCTTCGATTTGAAAACGGTGCAGAAAGCTTTGCCATTTAACTTTACGATCATGACTGCAATCGGGTTGCTATTGGCGCTCGGGACGGCTGCCGGCTCAATCTTTTTCAATGTCCCGTTCTTCACACATGCTTTCGATGACTTTACCTTGCCGTTATTCGGGGTGACTTCCCTTCATACGGCGATGGTGTTTGACGCGGGTGTATTCCTCGTTGTCGTCGGGGCGGCTATTACAATCATCCAGTCAATTGGAGGGGATTCGTAATGGAATTGGTAATGGCTATTTTAATCGGTGTGTTGTTCACCGCTGCAGTCTATTTGATCCTCTCAAGAAGTCTTTTGAAAATTATTATCGGCACGGGATTATTGAGCCATGGCGCCCATTTGCTCATCCTTACGATGGGTGGGCTTGGAGGCCTGGCCCCCCCCGTCATTTCAAAGAGTGTGACGGACTTTGCAGATCCCCTGCCGCAAGCGCTAATCTTAACAGCTATCGTCATCAGCTTCGGTGTCACAGCCTTCATGCTAGTAATGGCTTACCGTGCTTACGCTGTCCATAAAACCGATGACATGAATCAACTGAAAGGAAATGACGAACATGATTAACTTACCTTTATTGCCGATCATCCTCCCTTTCCTTTTTGCGATTCTGTTGCTGTTCTTCAAAGAGAATGTCCGGATTCAACGAGCGCTGACATTGGTCGGTGTCATCATCAGCCTGATCGCTTCGTTCTACTTGCTCGTAACTGTCAAGACGGAAGGGGTACTGGCTGTCACGCTTGGAAGTTGGCCTGCCCCGTTCGGAATAGCGATGGTGTCAGACATGTTCTCCGCACTTCTTGTCACAACGACTCTTTTGATAACATTGTTCGTCGTTGTCTACAGCTTCACCGCAATCGGAGAAGAGCGAGAAAGATTTTTCTACTACCCTGCCATTCTTTTCATGGTGACGGGCGTGAACGGGGCCTTTACGACAGGTGATATTTTCAATATGTTTGTCTTTTTTGAAGTGCTGCTAATTGCATCTTACTTATTAATCGTCCTAGGCGGCGAAAAGAAGCAGTTGCGTGAATCGATCAAGTACATACTTGTCAATGTCGTTTCTTCAGCGTTATTTGTTATCACAATTGCTTATCTTTATTCAGTCGTCGGTACGTTGAACATGGCTGATATTTCGGTAAAAATTGCAGAAGTCGGCCAGCCGGGAATCATAACGGTGATTGCAGTCCTCATGCTGATCGTGTTTGGTGTGAAAGGGGCGATATTCCCGCTTTACTTCTGGTTGCCGGGGTCTTACGCAGCACCACCCGTCCCAGTGCTTGCCCTATTTGGTGCGTTGCTGACAAAAGTCGGTGTGTATGCAATTATGAGAACATATACATTGTTCTTCATCCACAATGTCGGAGTCACCCATGAAATTCTGATGGTTGTATCCGTCTTGACGGTTATCGTCGGCTGTATCGGAGCATTGGCGTACTTCGATTTGAAGCAGATCATCATTTATAACATCGTCATTGCGGTTGGAGTCATCCTTTTCGGAGCGGCGCAAATGAATGAAGCGGGCATTTCAGGCGCCATTTTCTACTTGGTGCACGACATGCTCATTAAAGGGGCATTATTCCTTTTAATCGGCATCATCATTTATGTGACCGGAACATCGAATTTGCGGAAAATGGGCGGATTAATGAAAACCCATGCCCCGCTTGGATGGTTCTACTTGATTGCCGCCTTCGGATTGGCAGGCATCCCACCGTTAAGTGGTTTCATCGGCAAATTGCTCATTGCACAAGGTGCATTTGAAGCGGGCAATATTTGGGGAAGCATCATTATCCTCGCGTCCAGCTTGATCGTGCTGCTCTCTGTGATCCGTATTTTCATCTACGCTTTCTGGGGAGAGCCAATGGAACTGCCTAAGACGAAAAGGAAGCCTTACGCTCGTATGATGCTTCCGACAATCGTGCTAGTTGTCCTATCGGTCCTTTACGGGGTCGGCACAGAATGGCTCATTCCATACGTGACAGACGCCACGGACGTATTACTACAACCATCCATCTATATTGATGCGGTGCTAAAGTGAAACTCAATCTGTGGCGAACTACCACAGATTGTTAGTTGAACCAATCGGGCATTTACTGGATGTTGCCCCACCACGTGGGGCTTATAGCCAGTTAAAGCAGGATAAAGGAGTAGATGTCGATGGCATTTCAAATACTATTGAACTTTTTTATCGCCGTCATTTGGATGTTCATGACTTCCTCATTGACTGCGTCAACTTTCATTATCGGATTCTTGATCGGATTGCTATTGATTTTCATTACAAGACGTTTTTTCAAATCTAGGCTTTATATTTGGCGTCTCTGGGCGGCCATTAAATTGGCGCTCCTGTTCTTCAAAGAATTGACGCTTTCAAATATTTCTGTTCTGATGCTTGTCATTCGTCCCAAACTAAAGCTTCAGCCAATGATCTTCGCGATGCCGACTGAGCTTGAGCAAGATTGGGAGATCACACTTTTATCGAGCTTGATCACATTGACGCCTGGTACAATTGTACTTCATGTATCCGACGATCAACGGATTTTATACATCCACGCAATCGACGTTGATGATGTGGATGAGGCAATCGATTCGATAAAAAATTCATTTGAAAAAGCGATTATGGAGGTGAGCCGGCCATGATGACGTTTATATGGGTTTCACTGATCCTCGTCGTGTTGTCGATGATCGGTGTCATGATACGTGTTTTTCGAGGACCTTCTGTGCCAGACAGGCTCATCGCACTTGACGGAATAGGCGTCATGCTTATTTCGGCAATCGCGCTTATTTCGATTCTTTTCGACACCCCCTTTTTCATTGATGTCATTTTACTGATAGCGATTATGTCGTTCATCGGTACCGTGTCATTCTCCAAATTCATTGAGAGAGGAGAGATCATTGAACGTGACCGTAATCGCTAATATCTTAATTGTAACGACGATTGTCGTCGGTCTCATTTTCACGATCGTGACAATGATCGGTATTTTACGATTGCCCGATGTTTATACGCGGGCACACGCAGCATCGAAAAGTGCCACACTTGGCGTTCTGAGCATTTTGCTTGGCGTGTTCTTTCATTTCTGGTTGAAAGAAGACCATTTCAGCATCTCCCTGCTTCTCGGAATCGTCTTCCTTTTCATCACTTCACCGATCGGTGGTCATTTGATGGGTCGCGCCGCCTATATGTCAGGGGTGAAACCGACGGAATTGACTGTCGGAGATGACTTGAAGGAAGCCGTCAAAGAAGCAAAAGAGCAAAATATGAAGAGGCTGAAAGATTAAAAAACACACTCGGCATTCCATTGAGGAATCCGAGTGTGTTTTTTTAATAAGGGTAGCCGTATGGCGGGAAATTGTAATATGGAGGGTACCCGTATCCATAAGGGTAGTAATTGTATGGATACCCAAATTGTGGACCATAAAAAGGTGGAAACAACGCATTGCCAAGGAGGCCGCCTACCAAGCCCCCTAAAAATGGCCCACCTATCCCAAAACCGAATCCAGGGCCAAACCCTGGCCCAAAACGTCTAAAACCGCCGTGCCTATGATGAAAGCGTACCATCGATATCCCCCTTTCTCACTTATCCTATTCGTGACGGGCTAAGTGAGGAGGGACGGACGCCTATGAACCGGATCAATAACGGCTGATCATTGCGTCTATGTTGAAAGTAATGATTTTTATTGCGTCTGCTCTTCATCCGCCATACGTTCAACGAGCGTGGCGAGTGTACGGACCATAACGCCAGTCGCCCCTTTTGGACCAAGGTCATGGGCTGCCGATGCGTCTGACGTGCCTGCGATGTCGAGATGGATCCATGGAGTGCCTTCCGCGAATTCACCGACAAAACCGCCTCCGAAGATCATATGTCCGTCACGGCCCGGAGAGTTATTCAAATCGGCAATGTCACTCTTCCGAATACGTCTCTTATCGCTTTCCGTGAGCGGCAATCTCCATACAAACTCACCCGTTTCTAACGAAGCTTGCATGAACTCTTCAAAGAACGCTTCATCATTTGTCAAAGCTCCGGTTTTATCATTTCCTAGCGCGACGATGACGCCGCCTGTGAGCGTTGCCACATCAATCAGGTAGTTTGCGCCTGATTGCTTGGCGTAGGTGACAGCGTCAGCAAGAACGAGTCTTCCTTCCGCATCGGTGTTCAATACTTCAATCGTCTTCCCGCTGAGTGATGTAATGACGTCATCCGGCTTGAATGCTTCGCCGGAAACCATATTGTCCGTCGCACCGATGACCGCGATGACGTTTTTTGCCGGGCGCAGTTCGCCGATGATGTTCATGGCACCAAGGACTGCCGCCGCCCCGCCCATGTCGCCTTTCATGCCGACCATCCCTTCGCGGGGTTTTAAGGAATAGCCGCCTGTATCGTACGTCACACCCTTGCCTACGAGACCGATGACATCTTCCCATTGCTCCGTCCCGGCATATTTCAATACGATGAGTCGCGGTTCTTCGACGGATCCTTTGTTGACCGCCAAGATTGCACCCATGCCGAGTTCTTCCATCTCCTTCTTGCCGAGTATTTCGATTTCAAAATCATATTTCTCTGCTAGCTCCTTGGCATAGTCTGCCAGTTTCGTGGCGGTCAGGATATTCGGCGGTGTATTGACAAGCGTCCGCGCCTCATTCACCGCGTTAGCATATGTACATCCCACTTCAAATGCCGCCTTTACTTCATCCTCTTCCGCGGACGTTAAGAATGTCACTGTTTCCAACGCCACATCCTTTTCATTCGAATCGGTCTTATACCCTTCAAATTTATAAGAACCCATGCCGATCCCTTCTGCAGCGGCAAAGACAACATCTTCACAAGTCAGATCCCCATTTGTAAACGGAGCTGTCCAAATTGCAGCTGATGAAGATTTGGATGATTTCAATTCTTTCCCTAAAGCCGCGAATACTTGTCTCAGACGGTCTTCAGTCAGTTTTTTTGATGCCCCGAGCCCGATGAAAACAATGCGCTCATATCCGCGCGACTCCAACGCAGGCATTTTACTAATTTTCTTAAAGTCAGTCTTAATGTCACCGGCTTTAATCCAATCCATTAGACGAGGGCTGAATGAATCGGCAAATGTTTTCCACCCTTCGATATTTTCCGGATGCTCAGGAACCCCTACGACTAACACTTCTGAGTTTACATGACCGAATTCAGGTTCAATAAATGATGTTTTCATTTGACTACCTCCCACTTTTCCTACATCCTCTATTATATACCAACACACAGTCGAACCAAAATAATCATTCAAAAAAATCGGACTTCCGATTTTCACTGACTGGCGATATGGTATACTATGTGTATATTTTTCATTAGTAAAGGAGTGGAATCATGTCCATATTGCAAAACACTCCGCTCCTCGCGGCATTATTTGCGATTTTTTTCGCTCAATTCGTCAAGATTCCGATCCATTTTCTATTGACGAAGAAATTGGACTGGAAATTAATGACATCAACAGGCGGCATGCCAAGCTCCCATTCAGCCGCGGTATCTGCGCTGACGACTGCGATCGGTTACGAAGTCGGCCCTGGATCACCATTATTCGCGGTGTCTGCGATCTTCGCGGTCATCGTCATGTTCGATGCAACAGGAATCCGATACCAGGCGGGGCAACAGGCTTTGATCATCAACCAAATGAGAGTGGACTTTCAAACGTTCGTGACAGAGGTGAAAGGCTGGCCACAGAAAGATGGACCACAAAAGATCCTGGAACTGAAAACACTTCTTGGCCATAAGCCTAGCGAAGTCTTTGCAGGCTCAATGACGGGCATTTTCATATCCGCCATCATCTATTCATTTATCTTGGTGTAAATAAAGAAGAAGGTGCTCCTCGAGGAGACACCTTCTTCTTTGTTAATTAGTTAGATCAATTACGCCTCGGCGTAATTGCGTATCGAACAGCGTAGGGTTCGATTTGCCGTATTTCTGCGTTCTTTGCAGAAATTAAGGCACTATCAGGGCGTGGCGATCTTAGGTTGTCTTCCGCTTCTTGATTTGCTTCAGTCGTGCTTTTCGGCTGAAGCGATTAGAACATTTGATACCCTTGTTTCCTCAGGAGCTTAATGACAAAGCCGGAAATGATGGCGCCTACGAGCCCACTTGCAAGAATGATAATATCGGCAGCATGAAGAGAGACGATTTTATCACCAAGCAGCCTGAATGAATGGCTGGGGTTTGTAAAATACTCAAAGAATCCCACTTCATCAATTATCAAAATGACGACGATCGGATAGACAATCGCCATCAGCCACGTCATACGAAGCAGCATGTTCAGCAAAAAGCCTATTCCGAAAAACATGACCATGAAAATAATTATGGATAAAACGACATGTGTCAATGAAATTGTTCCCAAATTGTCTACCTCCGCTTTCCATTCACCATTTTACAGGAACGGATGTATGCTTTCAATAAAATGAAGTCTATTCAATGATTTGTCGAAATTTGAACACTATTTTTATTCATTTTTTATAAAACAGCTTATAGGACGTGTAACCAAACCACTCTCCCGGTTCCATCTGCTCCATTTGCAATAGCCCCGATTCAATAGCCCTTTCCGCAATTTCATGAATCATGGCCGATACATTCCGATCATCCTTCAGTTCAAAAGGGGTTTTCCAAGCGACTTCCGAAATTTCATTCTCCTGAGGCATTAACAGCTGATCTTCCTGTTCAGGGCGCAACAGGAATAACGCCAGGTTATCGCTAACTTCCCCTTTCAGGATACCAGTACGGAATCCAACCATCCCTTCCAGTTTACAATCAAGCCCAGTTTCTTCTTTCACTTCCCGGATCGCCGCCTGATCGGCTGTTTCATTCCCTTCCACGAAACCCGCTGGCAACGACCACATCCCTTTCAATCCGCTATATGTTTTTTTGACGACGAGCCATTCGCCCTTGCTGTTCATGACTATGCCCGCCGCACCAAGCCATACATTTCCGCGTTTTTTATTCGACATAGCTGTCCCCTCCTAAAAAAACACCCGCCACTTATAGGCGGGTGTTACTAATCGTATGATAGCAGCTCTTATTTAAGTAAGTTGAACTTACCTTTTTTAATCGTAAGGCCTAATCCACCGATCATATAAAGGGAACGGTTATCAACCATCTTTTTCATGAAGGATGCTTTTTTACCCATCAATTTCTTGCCGAATGCGACACCGATTGCATCGTCATCGCCAAGAGAAGCGATCGCACCTTTAATATCCGGAACGAATTCGGAAGTAGGGTTTCCTTTGATCAATGCGATCAAGTTGTTTGCACACATATCACCTTGTTGCATCGCGATTTGTGCTGTCGGAGGATATGGACGGTTTGTTTCTTCATTGATCATCAAAGCGCAGTCGCCGACGATGAAGACATCATTGTGTCCAGGAGCGCGAAGGTCCTTTTCGACTTTGACACGTGCACGCATGTTTTCAATGCCAGTCTGTTCGATCAGACGGTTTCCTCGAACACCTGCAGCCCATACGACAGTACCGGCTTTGATGAATTCAAATTCATCATCGCCTTTTTTAATATTAACGCCCTCAGGAGTCGCTTCTACGACCGGAGTACCGATTGAGAATTCAATTCCTTTAGACTTCAATTGTCTTACCGCATAGTCAACCAACTCAGGATCGAATCCTGGTAACACCATAGGCGCCGCTTCTACACAGATGACACGGACCTTCTCTTGCGGTACATCGAACTCCTTGCAAAGTTCAGGAACGCGGTTTCCAAGTTCACCTAGGAATTCGATTCCTGTGAAGCCAGCCCCGCCGACAATGATTGTCAAACGGCTGTCATCTTTTTCCTCTTCAAGAGACCATGTTGCAAATTGATATTCAATATGTTCACGGATTTGACGAGCTGCATTGACGTTGGCGATGGACAATGCATACTTGTCCAGGCCAGGAATGCCGAACGTTTCTCCTTCGAAGCCGAGAGCAATGACTAAATAGTCGTAAGTATGCGTACCGACATTAGTAGTAACGACTTTACCTTGAATATCGATTCCTTGAACTTCAGCTTGAACAAATTTAACTTTTCCTTCGTTAATGACATCTTTGATATCGTAACGAACTTGTTCAGGCGATAATGTCCCTGCAGCCGCTTCATGGAGCCAAGTCGACTCGTAATGATATTCATTTTTGTTAATCAGCACAATATCTGCCTCATCAGTGCCAATTGATTTTTGCAAGTTGACGACTGTGGATAAACCGCCGTAACCCGCACCTAATACTAAGATTGTCGGTCTTTTCACGAAAATCGAAACCACCTTTATTTTATTATGTGCCGGGTCCGTTTTAAATCGGTATATGAGACGATTTGCCCAGTCCTGGCATTTGCCTTTATTCGACAAACTTCTACTATTCAATAGTAGCCTTTTTACTATGCCTTTTCAACATCATAATGATAAAAATCATTAATTCGAATATAACAATAAAACCCTTCCCAACCAATTGAATCCGAAAGGAGCCTCTGGTTGGGTAAGGGATCATTTGTAATCCGTCCTCATATAATCATGAGATCTTATTCGCAAACTTCCGGAGTGCCGACCTTCTTGGCCGTCCTGAATGAAGTTCCGCAGCCACATGAAGCGATGGCATTCGGGTTTTCAATTGTAAAGCCTCCGCCCATCAAGGACTCCTTATAATCGACCTTGGTCCCTTCAAGGATGCCGGCATCTTCTTTTGAAACGACGATTTGGATGCCATGCTGGGATAAAAGATAATCTTCCTCAGACGCCGCTTCTTCAAATCCTAAGCCATATGTCAATCCGCTGCAGCCTCCGCCGTTCACTGCAACACGAAGGAACGAACCTTCTTCACCATTATGAGTCATCATTTCTTTCACATGAAATGCTGCAGCTTCAGTAATTTCAACGTATTGTTTCATTTACATCCACCTTCCCGCTTTTCCTCTATTATATCAATGATTTCACCATTTGCACAATCATCTTCACTCCAATTGAATGCAGATGATGTATAATGAAAGATATAGTGCGAAAGGATGATGATGAATGGAAATAAGTGCAACTTATGCCAAGAAAACGGATTGTAAAAACTGTCTGGAGAAATTCACTACAACAAAGATCCGTTCACGCTTCGTCCGTGTCACCAAGCATGAAAGCGATTTTAAACCTGTATATGCGGATTCTAACATCAATCCAATTTTATATAATGTGGCTGTTTGCCCCAACTGTGGTTTTGCCTTCACCGATGAGTTTTCCAGTTATTTTGCACCCGGCGTGAAAGAGGACATCGCTCAAAAGATCACTTCCCTTTGGAGCGGCAGATCCTTCGGTGATGAACGGACGATCGAAGAAGCAATCGAGACGTATAAACTGGCTTACGTAAGTGCGAAAGTAAAGAAGGAGAAGGCATTGACGATGGCGGGCATCATGCTGCGGATTGCATGGCTGTATGATGATATGGATGACATCGATTCGGGGATGCGATTCAGGAAGGTGTCCCGTAATCTTTATACAGAGGCATATTCAGCGGGAGACCATGCAGGGACACAGATGTCCGAAACAAGGGTGCTGTATTTGATGGCAGAGCTATCCCATCAGATCGGTGATGAAGAAGAGGCGATCCGGAATTTTTCAAAGGTCATCGAAAGCCAACGGACATCGACCGACCCTCAAATCATCGAGATGGCTAAAGAAAGATGGCAGGAAATCAGAGATCAGCGTGAGAAGAGCTCTCGATAAGAACTGCGGTGGCTTGCTTTGGGCGCAGAACAGTCGGCTTTGGGCGCGGAGCGGGCGACTTTGAGCGCGAAGCAGTCGGCTTTGGGCGCGGAGCGGGCGACTTTGGGCGCGGAACGGGCGACTTTGGGCGCGAAGCAGGCGGCTTTAGGCGCGGAACAGGCGACTTTAGGCGCGGAACGGGCGGCTTTGGGCGCGGAACAGTCAGCTTTGGGCGCGGAACAGGCGGCTTTGGGCGCGGAACAGGCGGCTTTGGGCGCGGAACAGTCAGCTTTGGGCGCGGAACGGGCGACTTTGGGCGCGGAACAGGCGGCTTTGGGCGCGGAACAGTCAGCTTTGGGCGCGGAATGGGCGACTTTGGGCGTGGAACGGGCCGCTTTGGGCGCAAAACAGTCAGCTTTGGGCGCAAAACAGTCAGCTTTGGGCGCGGAACAGGCGGCTTTGGGCGCGGAACGGGCTGCTTTGGGCGTGGAACGGGCCGCTTTGGGCGCGGAACGGGCGACTTTGGGCGCGGAACGGGCGGCTTTGGGCGCGGAGCGGGCGGCTTTGGGCGCGGAACGGGCGACTTTGGGTGTGGAACGACTTACTTTGAGCGCTTGCCCTACTTAACGAATAAAAAAAGGGACTGGCGCAGAATATTCATTCTGGACAGTCCCTTTTTCAATTAGAATACTTGTTCAACTTCCACGACTCCAGGCACTTCTTCAAGCAAGGCTCTTTCGATACCTGCTTTCAACGTGATTGTCGAGCTCGGGCATGTACCGCATGCACCTAATAGACGGAGCTTAACGACTCCCTCTTCGATATCGACTAACTCACAGTCTCCTCCGTCGCGCAGGAGGAATGGGCGCAATTTATTTAAAACTTCTTGTACGGGTTCCATCATAGCTGTATCTGTCATTGTATTATTTCTCTCCTTTCATTATACTTATTATAAACTGGATTGAAGAAAAAATCCAATAGAGAATCGGGAGGGGTTGTAAGTATGGAGCAGAACAATGTAAAAATAGAAATCTATGGTGCGGATATTATTTGCGCAAGCTGTGTAAACGCACCTTCTTCAAAGGATACATACGAGTGGCTGCAGGCAGCGATTGGCAGGAAATATCCGGGGCAGCCATTTGACATTGAATACATCGATATTGAAGCCGAAATTACTGATCCGAGACAGAATGGCATTGCCGAACAAGTGAAGAATGATGAATATTTCTATCCGCTTGTCATTATCGAGGATGAAGTGATCGGCGAAGGTTACATCCAATTAAAACCGGTATTCAATGAGTTGGAGAAGCACGGATTTATCCCTGCGTAATGGTATTATTGATAATGAAACCAGGTAACTGAGAACCAAAAACCTTTTCCGCTTATCGTGGAAAAGGTTTTTACGATTACCCATTATGCCATTTGTACATCCAAAGCACACCCGACTTCAGCAATCTTGCAATACGTCCTGTAACAGTGCGGTCTGCAAGGTAGGCGAAGCCTTGTTTCTTTCCTAAGGAGCCCATGAAACCTTTGAGCTTGATTTCAGGCATCTCTTGCGGCAATGGTTCATTATTCCATACATGGCGGAGCACTTTGACGATTTGTTCCGCCTGTTCCTCTGCAAGCTGGGCGCTCGGTGCGTGAGGAAGATCTGCGATGTCACCAACCACATATGCATTCTCATGGCCAGGAATTTGGTGGTATTGGTTTAGCACAATTCGGCCTCTGTTCATTTCCACGTCCAATTCACGTGCGATAGCGACCGGCTGGATTCCAGCAGTCCATACGACAGCGTCGACATGAATTTCATCCTCGTGGTTGTAAAGGACATTCTCTTCAACTTTCGTAATGTTCGAGTTGGAGACGACTTCCACTTCATGCTTGTCGAACCAATCTTTGACGTAGTTGCTTAGCCGTTCAGGGAAATCCTTCAGGATGCGTGGTCCCCTATCGAATAATTTAATTTTCAGATCCGGCCGGCTTTCCCGTAATTCACTCGCGAGTTCAATTCCGCTCAATCCTGCGCCTACGATGCCGACTGTCGCTCCCCCGCCAAGCCCTTGCAGCAGCTTGTATGTGGCTCTCGACTGGCCGATTGTCTGGATGCTGCTCGTGTATTCGGCCGCTCCCGGAACATCGTGGTAGTTATCCTCGCAACCGAGTCCGATGACAAGCTCGTCATACGGGACCTCTTCACCATTGCGGAGCAGAATCGCCTTCTCTTCCAACTTGATTTTCGCGATTTCCCCTTCAACGACCTTTAGTTTTTCATGTGCCGGCAGCGCGACACGAATATCCGAATCAGGGGCTGTTCCTGCTGCTAATGCATAAAATTCTGTTTTAAGACTATGGAAAGGTGTCCTGTCAATCAATGTGATTTCCAGATCGGTGGGCAATTCTTTATTGAGTAGACGAAGCAGAATGCGCATATTACCGTAGCCTGCACCTAATAATACTAGTTTTCTCATAGTTTTCTCCTTTGTCAATCGATTTTCCGATTTATTCCCACAATGATTATATCAGTTTGTGAGAAGTTTCACAATAAGACATCCTATTTGACGACAGATGAAAATAAGAGTAGCATGCCAAGTAGGTGAGGTGATCGTTGTGAATCCGATCGTAGAATTCTGTATGAGCAATCTTGCTAACGGTTCACAGAAGACATTGGAAGCATTGGAAAGGGATCCAAACATAGATGTGTTGGAATATGGCTGTCTCAGTTATTGCACTAAATGTGCTGAAGGATTATATGCCCTCGTTAATGGTGAGGTGGTCGAAGCTGATACGCCTGATGAATTGACGGAACGAATTTATCAATTCATTGAAGAAAACCCACTTTTCTAAGATCAAAAGTGTAGGGTGGCGTTTAGCCAATCAAACAGCGAAGGGTTTGATTTGCCGTATTTCTGCGCTCTTTGCAGAAATTAATGCATCCACCCTGTGCTCGTAACGCTTTGCTTTTACTCGCAAAAGCCGTTCTGCGTGACGGCTTTCACTGGAGGGCTTGAAAAAAAGGCGCTTTTTGCCTTTTCTTTCAAGACCGAAGTGACCCGAGAGGCTGCTAACCGGAGCTGGACGATGACAGCGAAGAACCGCAATTCATTGCGGTTCTTTTTTATTTCAATATACTATTGATCCATCGGGCTGAAGGCGGAAACAGGACCCAGTTCATTCTCCAAATAATGCCTGACCTTCTCTGGGAATGCTTTGATCTCCTCTTTTGTTTCTTTCAAAACTGATTCAATCTCCTCATTGTCCACGTCGACAAATTCACGGACGATCATCTTGCGAAGTCCGATCACTTTTTTCAACGGGTCAGCCATTTCCGGGGAAATCACTTTTTCATCTTCCATAATGTCGATAATATCGTCATAGCTTCCCGGATCACGCATGATGAAGCCATCAATCATAGAATTGCCGACATCAATGATGGACTCGACGATTGTATGAGCAATCCTCTCAAGTGCCAAGGCGTTGATTTTACTTTCATTCCATTTTTGATGTCCTTCAATTAAAGCCAGAAGACTTTCCATATAAGCAAGTGTTTCATTAATTTTTTGACGATCGATAAAGTACAAAACTGTTCCCTCCCGGTTGTCTAAACTCCATTCCATCATATCATAACGGGCATACGAATGAACCGCCTTGCACACAGCATCCTGCGCACTAGGCGGTTCTATCCTTCCTATTCCTGTTCCTGCTCGTGTTCCAGTTCAACTGGCTGGATCTTCACCTTGCCGACTTTCCGAAGGACAAAATAGGCGCACCCAAAATTGCAGTATTCATACAGGTAATCCTGCAAAGTGCTGATCTTCGTTTCATACGTCGCCTTGGAATTGCGATCCTCATAAAAACCTTTCAGACGTAGCTGACCGTAACCCCAATCTCCTAAAATATAATCGTACTTGGATAGGACGTCACTGAACCTGGCAACCAATGCTTCCTCGTTGAATCCATCCCGATAGTCTATCTGAATTTCGTATTCGAAATTATTTATCGTCACCAAACTAATCACTTCCATTTTCAGCTTTGTACCGTTGTTTCTAACATTGCGTCACCAATCCGCTGTTTTTCTCTTGCAGCGGCATTGACCTGTTCATCAGCATGATAGCTTGATCGGACCAACGGACCCGCTTCGCAATGGGAAAATCCTTTTGACATTGCGATTTCGCGCAGCTCTCCAAATTCTTGGGGCGTGTAGTATTTTTGGACTTTCAGATGTTTTTTTGTTGGTTGTAGATATTGGCCAATTGTCATGATATCCACTTTATGTGCACGTAGATCATCCATCGTTTCGATGATTTCCTCTACTGTCTCGCCAAGCCCAAGCATCAAGGAGGACTTCGTCGGTATTTCCGGATACATTTCCTTTGCCCGTAGAAGAAGTTCCAAGGAACGATCGTATGTCGCACGTGCCCTGACCCGCGGTGTCAATCTGCGGACCGTTTCGATATTATGATTCAGAATATCAGGTTTTGCATCCATCAAGCGCTCGAGGTTCTCATATTCGCCTCCCATGTCGGACGGCAATACTTCGACTGTCGTAAACGGGTTCTTACGGCGGATGGCACGGATCGTTTCAGCAAACACTGTGGATCCTCCATCCTTCAAGTCATCTCTTGCAACAGCTGTAACAACGACATGTTTCAAGTTCATGAGTGCCACGGAATCCGCAACGCGTTCAGGCTCTGCTAAGTCAAGCTCGTTAGGCAGCCCGGTTTTCACTGCACAGAAACGGCAAGCACGTGTACAAACGGCACCAAGGATCATGAATGTAGCAGTACGGCGTTCCCCCCAGCATTCATGAATGTTCGGGCAGCGGGCTTCCTCACAAACGGTATGTAAGTTCTTTTCACGCATTAATTTTTTAAGGTCTGTATAGTTTTCATTCGTGTTCAATTTTATTTTCAGCCAATCGGGCTTTCGAACATGTTCTGTCTTTTTCCCTACTTCTGGTCTACATGACACGATAACCGACTCCATTCCTATTTGCTTGTTTTGCAGTATATCACTTCTGCCAATGTATCATATATTCTGACATCCAACAACTATTGATGGCAAAGAGTTTGCTACAGAAATAAGAAAAGAAAGCGCCTTGATACATGCGCTTTCTTCCTTTGTCATTTCATTCAAACAGGTTAGGCTCTGCTTTTCGATTTAGATACTGCCCAAAATATACTTCCCGCAAGTCCACCCCAAATGACGAGGATTCCGAGAATCATCATAAAAATAGCTCCAGCGCTCATAGCGAATCCTCCTTATCGATTATCGAAGTCTGTTGAGTCCGTAGTTTTCTTGTTCCATTTCATAACTGTAAAGATGATGGCCATGACGATGGCGAACAAGGCGACCATCCAACCAATCGACATGATGAACGCGTCAGAATACCCTTCGTAATTACCATTGTCCGTCTCATGCAATTTGAAGATATTGATGCGCAATAAATCGAACATCATATAGCCAAGGACGGCCGGTGTAATGAATCTCAAACAAATTCTCCAAAGTGGGCCGACTTGGATATCAGAGATTTCATTTGCATGGTCTTCGAATACACGAAGTTTCTTGAAGACCCAAACAATAAGGATAACTTCCACCAAGCCGATTGCAGCTACACCGAACTGATTAATGAAGTAGTCGGCCACGTCTAGGAAATACAAGCCGCCGCGTGTAGCAAACAGCAAGGAAATGATCGCTGCAAGGCCTACACCGAAAAGAACGGACTTTGTACGTGAAATGTTGAATTTTTCCGAAATCCCTGCGATATACGTCTCACAGATCGAGATGAGCGATGTGAGGCCCGCCAAGACGAGCGACAAGAAGAACAACACTCCGAATAGTCCATTCATCCCCGGCATTTCGTTGATAATTTTCGGGAATACGACAAATGCGAGTCCTACTCCTGCTGAAGCAACTTCTGCAACCGATGTGTTTGCTTGTGTCGCCATGAAGCCAAGCGCAGCAAACACTCCGATACCCGCAAGCAATTCGAATCCTGAGTTCGCAAATCCAGTGATGAATGCATTATTTGTAATATCCGACTTCTTCGGCAAATAACTTGAATAGGTGATCATGATGGCAAAGGCAATTGATAGACTGAAGAAAATATGTCCATATGCCGCTACCCATACTTGTGAGTTTGCCAACTTGCTCAAATCCGGTTTGAAGAATGCATCTAGACCGAGCAGCGCCCCGTCGAGCGTGACTGCTCGAATGACGACGAGAAGGAACACAACGACAAGCGTCGGAATGAAAATCCTGTTCGCCAATTCAATTCCTCGTTTAACTCCAGCCAGGAGAATGATGAAGGCGATTGCCCAGACAAGGATAAGCGGAATGAGTACGCCCGGTACCAGACCACCGACCTCCCCTGGAGTATCCGCCAAGTTGAGTACGCTTCCGAACAGGAATCCTCCTGTATCATCCCCCCATGCCATATTCAAGGAATAGATCGTGTACTTCATTGCCCAAGCGATGATGACTGCATAATACGTCGAAATAACGAATGAGACGAATATACCCCACCATCCCAACCATTCTGCCCCTTTCCCTTTCATACGAAAGAAAGATAGCGGCGCAGAACCACGATACTTATGACCTATCGTGAATTCCATGATGAGAATTGGAATCCCTGCTGTCAGAAGTGCAAATAAGTATGGAATAAAAAATGCCCCTCCGCCGTTTTCATACGCAACGTATGGAAAACGCCAGATGTTTCCTAAGCCGACAGCAGATCCGACAGCCGCTAATATAAAGCCGGCGCGTGTCCCCCATTGCGAACGCTGTTCCATTAAAATTCCCCTTTCCCTTAACTCTGTTAATAATTTACCATTTTCAGATTATTATATAATCTTAGAACTAGTATATCCGTCTTAGTATCTATTGTCAAAATGTTTTTTATTGAAAAAATATCCATCTCAGTGATCAGGTTTACTTTTTCATTACAGGAATCTGGAAGTGTGTCGGTATTGAAAATTATGATTGGAGAACCCGTTTTATGCTTCATCACAATAAAAAAAGCCACATCTGCCGGGAGCCCGGCGGATGTGGCAGTTCATATGTGTCAGTAGGAAGTTGCCCTCGCTTCTGCTTTATTCCGTTTTGAAGTCCATATTGTAAATAAGCCAGCAATTAGAACGATAACTACTGCAAGTCCGATCCAAACCGATCCTGTGAGTCCGAGTACGATATAACCGATTGATGCAATGCCTGCTGAAATCAATGCATAAGGGAGCTGAGTCGATACGTGATCCATATGATTGGATCCCGCACCGGTCGAAGATAGAATCGTCGTATCGGAAATCGGTGAGCAGTGGTCCCCGAAAACAGCCCCTGCTAATACTGCGGACAACGCAGGAAGCAGCAGTTCAGGCTCTGCATTAATCATAATCGTTCCTGCAATCGGAAGAAGGATTCCGAAAGAGCCCCAAGATGTCCCAGTAGAAAATGCCATCAACCCTGCAAGGACAAACATGATGACCGGCAGGAAGTTGACAGGCACATTTGACTGTTCAACGACACTTGACAGGAAAGGCCCTGTTTCCAACACGCCAATTAAATGCGTCAACCCCCATGCAAAAATCAAGATGAGAATTGCCGGCATCATTGCTTTGATACCGCTGATGAATGCTTTGCCTACAAGATTGTACGAAGCGGTCTCGTTTTTGCCCATCTGTGAAATATAAAGGACTGCTGCCAATACGGTACCTGATAGACCGCCTACCATCAATGACATTGGAACATCCGTGTTTTCGAAAATGGTCCAAATACTCGCCGAGCCGCCAATTCGATATCCCGTCCACATCATCATCCCCAGTGTAACGATGACAAGTGTAATGATCGGTGCAATCAAATCGATGACTCGTCCGTAGGAGTGAACTGGGAAATCCTCTTTCAATTGACCCGGAATGTCTTTATTCGGATCGAAAAGCTCCCCAGTTTCTTGAGCACGCGTCTCATGTCTATTCATTTCAAAATAATCGATATTAGTCCAAGCAAAGAAAAACACCATTGCTAACGTTGCGATTACATAAAAATTCATCGGCGCCATCATGAGAAATGCGGATAATGGCGAATAGTCGATTGCAGCAGACGTACCCAAAATAAGAGCCAACTGCCCGATTAAAAATGCCCCCCAACTTGAAATCGGGGACACAACGCAAATCGGCGCGGATGTGGAATCGATGAAATATGCCAATTTCGCTCTGGAAATACGATGCTGATCCGTAATCGGCCGCGCAATTTGCCCGACTGCCAATGAATTGAAGTAATCGTCCACAAAAATGAGGATCCCGAGCAATACGGTCAACAGCTTCGCACCGCGTCTCGTTTTAATGCGTTTAACAGCCCAATCCGCAAAAGCCCTGCTTCCCCCGGACAAACTGACAAAAGCCGTAATGACACCCAATAATAAAATGAAGATCATGATGAAAATATTATACGTATTCAATTCCCCTTCAGACCAGAAGGAGACAATCATGCCTGTCCAAAGATTTTTCAACGTGTCGACCGGTGAAAAACTGGCCACCAATAATGCAGCTGTTACAATTCCCGATCCAAGTGATACCAGTACCCTCTTTGTCGCTAACACCATAACAATTGCCACGATCGGCGGCAAAATTGAAACCCAAGTGCCTATCATAAAAACATTCCTCCAATATTTGATTGAAGAACTATAGGTGAAAACAAAAGCGAAGGGCGCCTGTTTAGAGGCGACAGGCATAAGGCGAAGATGCGGCGTGGCGCTTTTTGCCACAGAGCAGCTTTGACTTATGACCCCGAGCCAATCGAACGGCGAAGTGTTCGATTTGCCGTATTTCTGCGATTTTTGCAGAAATTAAGGCATCCTCTTTCAGCGACCGGAGCTAGATGTAGAAAGGAAAAAAACCGACACCTATTGCACTAGGATGTGCATCAGGTGTCGGCTTATTCTACGGTCGTTTGTAAGATAATCTAAGATGTTTTATCTACGTACGATCTGTAGCTCATCATGCGCTAATTGCATGACAGTGTCATTCCTATTCGAAATGACCCCAGCTATGGATGGTTGGCGTTCCATTCCATGCTTCGGCAAAACTTCCTTTCACGGGCGGTCTTCGATGCCAATCTCGCGTCCATTACTAATAAGCCTTGCAGCCTCTACCTAATCGGTGTTCCTCTTTGTTATCCTAGCATAACACAGTTTCTCTATTTTTCAAGCGCTATTATTATTGACCGCCAGGCGTGAATGGGACTTCAATTTGCGGAGGATTGTTTCCGCCTCCGTTATAGATTTGAGGAATTGGGCTCTGAATCAAACCAATGGCTACAGGTATCCGCTGTTCAACGACGCTTCTCTGTGTCGCAAGCGGGACAATGATCTGGACATTAACCGTCACCAATATATTCACTTCAACCATCGCGTTATTTAGCCCGAACTCAGTGATGCCTGTCTCGACTGTCGTCTGTGCTTCCCCGATAACGTGGAACCGAATCGGAATCTTAGGTCCGAAGTTTCCGATTAACGGTAGGCCCGTCGCTTGCCCCATCGGCACGAAGAAGACGACGCCTCCTCCTGCTTCCATCGCTTCGGGATCATATTCGATGTCTTCGCTGAGCGGAAGCATTTCCAAGTTCCCGCTTTCAGCCATTTTAAGATAAGCTTCTATGAGACTATGGATTTCTGCTCTAGTTTTATTGATAATTTCAGCATTCATTGTATTTGTCACCATTCCAGGTGAGCCACTCGGCACATTCTCGATGATGTCGCTCACATCATAAATATCGGTAGATCTTGATTTAATCGCCTGTGTAATAACATGCGCTGCAATCCTCTCCGTTTCAACTTCCGCATAGGAGAGGTAAATCGGAGTGAGTTTCGAGTTTACAAAATATAGAAAAAGAGCGATTGTCACTATAATCGCCGGGAAGATAAACGGCAATAAACGACGCTTTCGGCGAGGTCTGCCAGTATGATTGGAACCGCGGTGCCGATTCCTTCTTATATAATTTCGAGACGGTTGCCCATAAAATCTCAAAACGACCCCTCCTGCCTAATAGTATGCAGGAACAGGGCCGTTCATTCTCGTTTATAACGTGCAGTTCTTACATCCAGATCAGTTTGTCTGTCTCGTTTCACTCCGTACCAGATGAAAACATCACGTATCAGTTCGGGCATATGGTATTCTTTCTCCGCCTGTTTCAGAATCGGGAAAAAGAAGCCGAATGTGAACATATCCAGAGTTGCCAACTTATACGTTTTTCCAACTTCCACTTTTCGATTCCCGGCGAACAATTCACCATCGTCTGTCCGGAAGAGTCTCTCGAAAATCATTTTCCCCATGTATGTGCCGCGAAAGCCCAGCCCTTTGATTTCCGTTTCCGGCCATGATTCATTGCTGGACAGCCTATGAACCTCCAACAGTTCCGCCCCATCCAACGTAATCGTACAAGGGTTTATCGGGTGCGGCAGCAAGGCATGCACCATGCGCTTCGTCACCCACCCCTTATCGAGGCTCCCTAGGAATATACCGGCATTGAACATCGCACAGTCTGCGCCTGTGTACTCAATCATTGCCCTTCCGAAAAACGAGGACATTGGGCTATCCATGAAGAGCTGTTGCTTTAAGGGCATCTTCGTAAAGAAGACGTTTTCCTCCAACGCTTGATTCCCTGCTTGAATCAGGTCATTCACTTCCTGTACGTCCTCTTCCCGGCTTTCCAGTCCGCTCACATGGACAACTTCCGCTACTTTTCCGATGACCTTTTTCTTGCTTGTATCGATATGGATTTCAACATGTCCGACATACTCCCCAAACTTTCCTGTGGCAGCCAATAGAGCGTCATTCACCATCTCGCCTTCCGGGAATAAATGATGGGTATGTGCCCCTAAAATGACGTCAATCAGGCCGCATTCTTCAGCAAGAAGCCTGTCTTCATTCACACCTAAATGCGATAGGCAAACAATGATGTCCGTGCTATGCCGGATTTGTTCAGCCACACTTTCCACTAACCGCCTCGGCTCTTCGATATGCCAACCCAATTTCTCATAAAAGTCCGTGTACATCGCCGTAGCTCCTATGACCCCGATGGAAAGCCCCTTAGCCGTTTTATAAATCCGGTAAGGCTTCAGCCATTGCGGGAGTGAACCGTCCGTCTCCGATAAATTGCAAAGAACGACATCGAAATCGGCGCTTTCGTAAAGGGTGCTTAATGCTCGTTTTGACATTGTGATTCCTTCATTATTGCCGATTGTCACAGCGTCGTATCCCGCTCTGTTCAACAATGCGACATTGCCCTTGCCGGATGTCCCTTCTGTGAAAGGATGGGAGCGGTCGACATGATCGCCAATGTCGAAAACGAAGCAGGCTTCCTGTACTGAATTATGCAGCTTTCTCTGCGAGTGGAGATATCTGCTAATCTTTGGCCAACTGTCGAAATGGCTATGAATATCATTCGTATGATAAATATGGATTGTTTCTACATTGCGTTGCATGGCTCAACCCCAAATCCCCTCAATGATTGACCTTATACCGAATAACAACAACATAATCCGCAGTACGAGAACTAATGTATCCGAGCTCATCTTCTTATTGAGCGTCGTCCCGATCATGCCGCCGATGTAGGCGCCCGGAATGACGGAAAGTGCATAAAGCCAAGGGACATGCCCTAAAGAGATATGCGTAATCGAATTGACGATGGCAGATAGGAATACGATGAACATCGATGTTCCGACAGCGACATGCGGCGGAAATAGGAACAGCAGAATCAACGCCGGAACAATCATGGTTCCCCCTCCGATTCCGAATAGGCCGGAAGTGAATCCGATGACGAATGTCAATAGAAGGGCAAACCATACAGGATACCCGTATACATGCGACTCTCCATTCGGATCGACAAATGTCCTCTTCTTGCCATGCTCTACAAACCATTGGATCGGCTTTAAATACTTGCGTGCAAGCAAAAGGATGGAAAGGACAATGAGTAATATGCCGAAATATAAATTAAATGATGGCAAATCCATTCCTTTGTTGACAAACGCCCCGATGATCATACCAGGTATGGAGCCTGCGAAGAAGATCCATCCGGTTCGGTAGTCGACGGTTTTCACTTTCATATGTGAAATAGTGGATGATAGACCATTGAAGATCATCATGATGACGGAAATCCCTACTACGCTTTGGGGAGTGATGCCTGGAATCCAACCGAAATTAATGCCAACCAATAGTGTCAGCGGTACGAGAATCGTCCCGCCTCCGAGTCCGACAATGGATCCCATCACGCCGGATATTGCACCGATAATTGCCAACAACAGAAACGCCATTCTTATTCCTCCTCAAAAAAGTCAAGCTGCTTAGGTGCGAGTGCCTGGAAGTCAATGCCCATCATTTTTTGAAAGCGTTTTGCGTTCTCAGCTGCATGGCCACCAGAATTATTATTGAAAATGACAAACACATTCTCCGTATCGCTCTCTAATTTTCGGGTCGCTTGACGGATTTGTTCTAGTTCTTCGTCCGAATAATTATAGAGATACCGGACTTTGCGCCACGCTTCATTGTCACCAGTCGTATTTTGCCAGCCATTTACATTCCTGCCGTGCAGTCGGACAAATACCTTGTCGCTTCGAGTCGTTTCAGCAACGAGCGGGACACTTCCTAGACCAGCTTGCGGCTCGTCACAGACGGTGTGAATGAAATCTAGCTCCTTGAGAAATGACAGTGTCTTCTCCTGCATGGAGGGAGTGTACCAGGATTGATGGCGGAACTCAATTGCCACGTCATAGCCATCCAGTTGGCTTCTTATATATCTAATTTGGTCCACATTTTCCTTTTTGCAATCAAACCAAGGCGGAAATTGAACGAGAATCATAGCAAGCTTCCCGGCCTCCCGCATCGGATCGATGGAAAGCTTGAACTGCTGGAACATTTCCTCAGGAGTTGAATACGGCAGCTTTCCTCGTTGATGACCTGTCATTCCTTGATAGGCTTTAACAATGAATTGAAAGTCATCGGGTGTTTCGGTAATCCACTTTCGGATATTGCGCTCCGGTTGAATTGCGTAAAAGGATGCGTCCAGCTCAACAATCGGAAAGTGGGAGCTGTAATCAATCAATTTTTCGTTTTTTTTGGAGGTTGGGGAATAGACGTCTGGATGGTCTCCCCATCCTGTCAATCCGACTTGAATCATAGTATCCCTCTTTTCCGTTCATAGATGAATATTTTCATCATATCATATGTCAATGCGGGGATTCCGCCATTTTGCATCGTGGCTTTGAGCGTGGCGGACGGGTTCTTGAGCGCGAGTGCCGGGTTCTTGAGCGCGATAACAGATTCTTGAGCACGAGTGCCGGGTTCTTGAGCGCGATAACAGATTCTTGAGCGCGGGGGCCAAGTTCTTGAGCGCGGGTATCAGATTGATAGAGTGGGGATTGAAAATGAAAAAAACCGCCTGCAATGAGGCGGTTTTCATAATAATTGATTATCCGATGGAGCCTTCCATTTCGAATTTGATCAATCTGTTCATTTCTACTGCGTATTCCATCGGCAATTCTTTTGTGAATGGCTCGATGAAGCCCATGACGATCATTTCAGTCGCTTCAAGCTCAGGAATTCCGCGGCTCATCAAGTAGAAGAGCTGCTCCTCAGAGACTTTCGAAACTTTCGCTTCGTGCTCGAGTGAAATGTTGTCGTTGAAAATTTCGTTGTATGGAATCGTATCGGACGTCGATAATTTATCCATGATGAGCGTATCACATTCGATGTTTGCACGCGCACCGTCTGCACGGCGGCCGAAGTGGACAACTCCACGGTACGTTACTTTACCGCCATGTTGGGAAATCGATTTTGAAACGATTGTGGATGACGTGTTTGGTGCCAAGTGCATCATTTTAGCTCCTGCATCTTGGTGCTGTCCTTTACCAGCCAAAGCGATGGACAATGTCATACCACGTGCACCTTCACCTTTAAGGATACATGCAGGGTATTTCATTGTAAGCTTCGAACCGATGTTGCCGTCGATCCATTCCATTGTTGCGTTCGCTTCACATACTGCACGCTTCGTAACTAGGTTGTAAACGTTGTTTGCCCAGTTTTGAATTGTTGTATAACGGCAGTACGCATCTTTTTTGATGAGGATTTCTACGACCGCACTATGAAGTGAGTTTGTCGTGTAAACAGGTGCTGTACAACCTTCAACATAGTGAACGCTTGCGCCTTCATCTACAATGATTAATGTACGTTCGAACTGTCCCATGTTTTCCGAGTTGATACGGAAATAAGCTTGAAGTGGCGTTTCCACTTTGATGCCAGGTGGTACATAGATGAATGAACCTCCAGACCAAACAGCAGAGTTCAAAGCTGCGAACTTATTGTCTGTGTTCGGAATGACTGTTCCCCAATACTTTTTGAAGAGCTCTTCGTTTTCACGCAACGCTGAGTCTGTGTCTTTAAAGACAATTCCCATGTCTTCAAGTTCGGACTTCATGTTGTGGTAAACAACTTCGGATTCATACTGTGCAGATACACCAGCAAGGTATTTTTGCTCTGCTTCAGGAATCCCTAATTTATCAAATGTACGCTTGATTTCTTCCGGAACTTCATCCCACGAACGCTCTGTCGCTTCGGAAGGTTTTACGTAATATGTGATTTCGTCGAAGTTAAGAGAATTCAAATCTCCGCCCCATTGAGGCATCGGTTTGCTGTAGAAGATTTCAAGGGATTTCAGACGGTAGTCCAGCATCCATTGCGGTTCTTCTTTCATTCTTGAGATTTCTTCAACTATTTCACGTGTCAACCCACGCTCCGAACGGAAAACAGATACGTCTTTATCCGCGAAACCATATTTGTAATCGCCAATATCAGGCATTTTCTTAGCCATCATTATTCCTCCGTTCTAACATTTGTATTGCTTTGCCCTGGTTTCCCGGCATTCAACTTATTGCCGGGAACCATTTTTCGGATTATTGCTCGTCGTCTTCTGCCCCGAGACCTTTTTCCATCGCCTTCCATGCGAGTGTTGCACATTTGATGCGCGCAGGGAATTTGGCGACTCCGGAAAGGGCTTCGAGATCCCCCAAATCGATGGATTCATCAATTTCTTTACCGAGCATAATGTCCGAAAACACATGGGCGTATTTTACGGCCGTGTCGACGTCTTTGTTCTTGATGATCTGTGTCATCATCGATGCGGAAGCCATGGAGATTGAACAACCTTCCCCTTCGAACTTGGCATCTTGCACAATTCCATCTTCGACTTTGAGGGTCAGATGAATGACATCTCCGCACGTCGGATTGTTCATGTCGATTGTGACATTGTTCTCTTCCAGCACACCTTTGTTCCGTGGATTTTTATAATGATCCATGATGACTGAGCGATATAGCTGGTCTAATTTGTTTGTAGGCATTATTGGAAATACTCCTTTGCAATACGGAGTCCTTCTACGAGACGGTCAACATCTTCTTCCGTGTTGTACACATAGAAGCTTGCACGGGCTGTCGAAGAACATTGGAGCCATTTCATAAGCGGCTGTGCACAATGATGACCTGCCCGCACTGCGATTCCGTTCATATCTAGTACCGTGGCAAGATCATGCGGGTGGACATTATCCAAATTGAAAGTAACGATGCCCGCACGCTTATCAGGATCACGCGGTCCATAGATCGTCAGACCGTCCATGGATGACATTTTCTCCATCGCATAACCTGCAAGCTCGTGTTCATGCTTTTCAATTTGATCTAAACCGATTTCTTCCAGGAAGTCGATAGCGGCGCCGAGTCCAATCGCTCCTGCAATGATCGGCGTGCCTCCTTCGAATTTCCACGGAAGCTCTTTCCACGTTGATTCGTATAGACCGACAAAATCGATCATTTCACCACCGAATTCAACCGGCTCCATTTCGTTCAATAGCTCTTTCTTTCCATAAAGGACACCAATCCCCGTAGGGCCGCACATTTTATGGCCAGAAAAAGCGAGGAAATCGCAGTCCAATGCCTGGACATCCAATTTCAAGTGCGGAGCAGCCTGCGCACCATCGACGACCATGACAGCGCCATGAGCATGCGCAATCTCTGTAATTTCCTTGATCGGGTTCATCGTACCGAGCACATTCGATACATACATGATCGAGACAATCTTCGTGCGATCAGTAACAGCTTGACGAACTTTATCAAGAGAGAGTGTGCCGTCCTCTTCTAATATGACATATTTCAGGACTGCACCTTTTTCCTTCGCCAATTGCTGCCACGGAATAATATTGGAATGGTGTTCCATATGGGTGATGACGATTTCATCGCCCTCTTCAATATTCGCACGTCCATAGCTTTGGGCGACCATGTTGAGGGCTGTTGTCGTTCCGCGAGTGAAAATCACTTCCTGCGTCGATTTCGCATTGATGAACTTGCGGACTTTTTCACGAGCTCCTTCATAATGGTCGGTTGCCCTGTTGCCAAGTGTATGGACGCCTCGGTGGACGTTCGCGTTGTCATACGCGTAATAGTCATTGATGGCCTCAATGACTTGCCGCGGCTTTTGGGAAGTCGCGGCGCTATCTAAATAAACGAGCGGGTGCCCGTTGATTTCCTGGTCAAGTATCGGGAAATGTTTGCGGATGTCTTTGCTGAGCATTAGCGCACTTTCCTTTCGATAACCTCCGTCAATTGCTTCTTGACACCTTCGATCGGCAATTTGCTAACTACAGGTGCAAGGAAACCATGGATGACAAGGCGTTCTGCTTCCTGTTGCGAAATTCCACGGCTCATCAAGTAGAACAATTGAAGCGGATCTACACGGCCTACGGATGCTGCGTGACCGGCAGTAACATCGTCTTCATCGATCAATAGGATCGGGTTCGCATCACCGCGGGCTTTTTCACTGAGCATCAAGATCCGTGATTCCTGGACTGCGTTCGATCTTGTAGCACCTTTTGCAATTCTGCCGATGCCGTTGAAGATGGATGAAGAAGACTCCTTCATTACACCGTGTTTCAAGATGAATGCATCTGTATCAAGTCCCCAGTGGACGATTTCAGATGTGAAGTTCTGCCTTTGGCTGCCGCGGCCGACAACGACAGTCTTCATATCGCTTGAAGAGCCGTTTCCGACGAGGTGCGTAATGTTTTCAGAAATTGTATCGCTGTCGTTCATCAATCCCAACGCCCATTCGATACGGCTCTGCATTCCGGCAACCCCGCGGCGGTTGACGTACGTCGTGAATCCTTTTGCAAGGACGTCTACTGCACCGTAGATAATTTTCGCGTTATCGCCTGCGAAAACTTCCGCAACGATATTCGCCTGTCCTGCAGCCTCTTCGACTGTGGACAAATAGTTTTCCACGTATGTCAAGGAGCTGTTCGCCTCAGCTACGACGATGACATGGTTGAACAGGGATGCTTGAGCGTCGTCGTGTAAAAACAGAACTTGAAGCGGTTCTGCGACTTCGACACCTTTCGGTACATAGACGAAGACGCCGCCATTCATCAGTGCTGCATGCAACGCTGTAAGCTTATGTTCATCAACCTTCACGCCATCCGTCATGAAATACTTTTTCAGTAGATCGGCATGCTCGCGTGAAGCAGTGAAAATATCAGTCATGATAACGCCCTTCGCCTTCAAGTCATCTGATAGGGAAAGGAATGCAGGTGTATTATTATGCTGCACATAGATATTCTGTTGATCATCGTTGACCAATTCCTTCGCTTCCGCAGGCAGGTCTGCCAGTGTCGCGAAAGTTGAACTTTCAACTGCATGTACTGGGAACTCAACAAAGTTCCATTTGTCGATTTTCGTTTTATCTGGTGTTGGCATCGGAAGCTGTTCCACTTTAGCTAACGCATCTGCGCGGAAATCTGCCATCCAATCGGCTTCATTCATGCTTGCGGAGAAAGAGCGGACGTCCTGTTCGGTCAATGCCATTTTTGTTTCAACCGTCATTTTGAATCGTCCCCTTTCTTATGCTTCTTGTCCTACTGTTTCATCTTCGATTCCTAATTCTTCCTTAATCCAATCATAACCAGCCTCTTCAAGCTGTTTCGCAAGCTCTGCTCCGCCAGATTTAACAACTCTGCCCTGCATCATAACATGGACAAAGTCAGGCGTGATGTAGTCGAGAAGGCGTTGGTAGTGAGTGATGATCAGGCATCCGAATCCTTCTCCACGCATTTCATTGATTCCATTTGAAACTACTTTCAAAGCATCGATGTCGAGTCCGGAGTCAATTTCGTCAAGTACTGCAAATTTCGGCTTCAGCATCATCAACTGAAGGATTTCATTGCGTTTTTTCTCTCCGCCTGAGAATCCTTCGTTCAAATAACGAGTCGCCATATCTTGATCCATTTCAAGGACGTCCATCTTGCTGTCCAATTCACGGATGAATTTCATAAGGGATATTTCATCGCCTTCTTCACGGCGCGCATTGATAGCAGAACGCATGAAGTCCGCGTTTGTCACTCCATTTATTTCACTTGGATATTGCATTGCAAGGAAAAGTCCCGCTTTAGCGCGCTCATCCACTTCCATTTCAAGGACATCTTCGCCATCAAGCAAAACAGACCCGGAAGTCACCTCATATTTTGGGTGGCCCATGATTGCTGATGCAAGTGTCGATTTACCGGTTCCGTTAGGTCCCATGATCGCATGTATCTCACCTGTATTGATTGTTAGGTTGACGCCTTTCAATATTTCCTTACCTTCAATTTCGACGTGAAGGTCTTTGATTTCCAAAGTTGCCATTCCAATACCTCCAATATGATAAAGATGAACGGGGTAAACCATTCTCTATTTAGTATCATTCTAATTTTAGCTCATTCGGCACGTTGTTGCAAATCATTAAGAATTATTATCGTTTTATGGGGAAAATACGATTATTTCAATGTTTTGCTAGTTAATGTGCCAGGCAACCCATTTTCAACTATCAGACGCTTATTGAGAATCAATGAATATATGTTTATTTTAAAATAAAAAAGCAGAAGAAGGAAATAGTATATATTCCCCCTCCTACTTTTTACGTTAGTCCGTTTCTACGCCTTTCACTTTTGGAGTGAGGCGGTCAACGATCATGGCTAGTGCTCCGTCGCCGGTTACGTTCGTGGCGGTGCCGAAGCTGTCCTGTGCCATATAGAGTGCGATCATCAATGCTACCATCGATTCGTCGAAGCCGAGCATTGTGCCAAGAAGGCCCACTGCTGCCATTACGGCTCCTCCAGGGACTCCCGGTGCGGCAATCATTGTCACGCCGAGCATAAGAATGAATGGCAAATAGCTTGAGAAGCTGGCCTCCAAGCCATTCATGAGCAGGACGCCGATGGAACAAGTAACTAATGTGATTGTACTGCCCGAGAGGTGAATCGTTGCAAACAACGGAACCGTAAAGTCTGTCACTTTTTCCGATGCGCCTGTCTTTTTCGCCTGTCGCAAAGTCACCGGGATCGTAGCCGCTGATGATTGCGTCCCGATTGCTGTCATATAAGCCGGTGCCATCGTTTTCATCAGGAAGAGCGGGTTCTTTTTTGAAAGCGTTCCCGCAACTGTGTACTGAATGACGAGCATGACGAAATGAAGTGCGATGACCATGACGAATACGAGCGAGAAGACCGACAACACTTTCGCCACTTGCCCGCTGTATGTCATGTTAAGGAATATGCCAAAGATATGGAAAGGCAATAACGGGATGATGACGAACGAAATGACTTTTTCAATAAGTGTATGCAGCTCTTCAAAGAATGATAGCATTGTTTTACTATTGATGGACGCCATTCCAATACCGAAAATGAATGCTAGCAATAACGCCGACATGACGCCCATTACAGGTGTCATTTCAATTTCGAAGAATGTTAGTGCCGGGGATTTTCCCGCATTTTCAACGGATTCAGAGCCTATGCCGCCTATGAAATTAGGCAAGATTGTCGTTGCAGCAAAAAATGCCAAGATCCCTGCTGCAATCGTAGAGGCATATGCAAGCACAGTAGCAAGTCCTAACAACCTTCCAGATCCGCTGCCTAGTTTCGCTATTCCAGGTGCTATAAATGCAATGATGATAAACGGTACGACAAAGTTTAGAAAACCGCCGAAAATCATATTGAACGTCGCAAATAACCTAGTGAACCAATGTGCAAAACCTTCATGTATTTCTGGGAGCAACATACCTAAGCCAACCGCAAGCCCTATGGCAATTAAGATTCGCCATATGAGGCCTATCTTCCTCTTCATAAAATGTCCTCCTCAAATTTACAATTGTTTATAAAAACAATAAACCCACTTTACCATAGCAAAGAAAAAATGGAAACACCTTTATTATTCTTTCTATTTTATGGAAGACATTAAAAAAGCCTGCCTCCGATATAACGGAAGCAGACGGCGGTACTCGATTAGTCAACAGGAACGACAGAGCCGCCCCATTCATTCAAAATGAATTCCTGGATTTCTTCAGACGTCAAGACTTCTACAAGCGCTTTGATTGCATCGTTATTTTCGTCGCCTGAACGGACGGTAATAACGTTTACGTATGGAGAATCACTTTCTTCAATTGCAATTGAATCTTTAAGCGGGTTCAAGCCAGCATCGATAGCATAGTTAGAGTTGATTAAAACAGCATCGCCTTCATTGTTATTGAACAGGGTTGGAAGTAATGCTGCTTCGTAATCCGGTTCGAACTTCAGGTTTTTCGGATTGTCCACAATGTCTGTGAGTTCCGCTTTCACTTTATCAACACCTTCAGCAAGTGTGATCAATCCTTCTTTTTCAAGCATTTCAAGTACACGGCCGTGATCCGATACCGAGTTGCTCATAAGGACCGTCGCACCGTCCGGAAGTTCATCTAATGATTTATATTCCTTTGAATAAACACCCATCGGTTCGATATGGATTCCTCCGGCATTGACAAAGTCGTAGCCGAAATCAGCAATTTGACTATCCAAGTAAGGGATGGTCTGGAAGTAGTTAGCATCCAATAGGCCCGATTCCAAGTCTTTGTTCGGCAAGATGTAGTCCTGGTATGTTTCGATTTCCAAGTCGTATCCTTTTTCCTTCAACAACGGCTTCACTTTTTCCAAAATGACGGCATGCGGTGTATTGGATGCACCGACTACGATTTTCGTCGTTTCCTTATTACCGCCATCAGCGTTCTTGCTTCCTCCATCTTTATCTTTTGTTCCGCATGCTGCCAAAGCAAGCACAAGAACTGTCAATAGAATTGCCGATAATACCTTTTTCATGTTTACCTCTCCCCAATCTCATATGATATTTATAATTAACAGGAATCCCTGGTTAATCAATTACGCCTCGGCGTAATTGCGTCCGGATTTTTATCAAGCGAGAGGCCTACAGGAAGTAGGTCATGCAGTCGTCGCGACAGGACGTCGCGGTCTTAGACTGCCTTCCTCCCTAACTCCCCTAAAAATCCGTGACATCCGCCGGAGGCTTTAATTTAATTCAGCGGACTTACGCTGAATTAAATTAACGCTTGTCCAATACCTTAACTGCTAAGTCGCCTATAAGTTGGATGACGAACACGATGACTAAGATGATAACCGTTGCGACGATCATCACGTCAGTCCGGCTTCGCTGAAAACCTTCGTAATACGCGAGGTTTCCAAGTCCTCCCGCGCCGATGACTCCGGCCATTGCCGTATATCCGACAAGTGCAATCGAAGTTACTGTAAGCCCTGAAATAAGAGCAGGCATCGATTCAGGCAGCAATACTTTAAAGATGATCGTACTTGTTTTCGCACCCATCGATCTTGCAGCTTCGATAACGCCTCGGTCTATTTCACGCAGGCCAATCATGACCATTCTCGCATAAAACGGCGCAGCTCCAATGACAAGAGCCGGAATGGCAGCTTCAGGGCCGCGGATCGTTCCAACGAGCAATGTCGTGAACGGAATGATCAGGATAATTAAAATGATGAAAGGGATGGAGCGGAATATATTGACGAACGCTCCGGTGACTCCGTATACCAATCTATTTTTCCAAAGTTGGCCAGGGCTTGATAGGAATAAAAGTACGCCAAGAACCAGTCCGAATACGAATGTGTATAAAGTGGAGAGCCCTGTCATATATAACGT
The DNA here is from genome assembly GCF_023715585.1 of Sporosarcina luteola. GTDB lineage: Bacteria > Bacillota > Bacilli > Bacillales_A > Planococcaceae > Sporosarcina > Sporosarcina luteola_D. Next base: position 162,788 of record NZ_JAMBOK010000004.1, on the reverse strand, counting down.
TTCCAGAGTCGCCTCCCACATCTTATCCCAATTTACATGTGGTAATAAATTTTCAATCATTGCCGATCACCTCTGTCTGTACACCTTGTTCATGTAGGTAGGCAATCGCCCCGCCAATATCATTTTCATTCCCGACAAGCTGTAAAATGAGCGAGCCATATGCCCCGCCTCTCGTGTGGGATATATTCCCTTGGACAATATTCACATCGATTTCATATTGTCGGATCAAGCTCGCCAAGACAGGCTGCTCCGTCCGTTCCCCGACAAAGATAAGTTTTATGAGCGTGCCCCCCGGTAAATGGGCAAGTGCCTGTTCGGTTCCCGCAGGTTCCGTAACTTGGGAAACGAACCGCTTCGTAATCGGAGCTTTCGGTGACTGGAATACGTCCAGTACAGGACCAATTTCCACAACTTTCCCGGCTTCCATGACCGCCACACGATGACAGATCTTCCGGATGACATGCATTTCATGTGTAATCAGGACAATCGTCAATCCGAGCCGTTCATTGATACTTGTCAAAAGATCAAGGATGGCATCTGTGGTTTCCGGGTCAAGTGCGGAAGTCGCCTCATCGCATAGAAGGACTTCAGGATCATTTGCCAACGCCCGCGCAATACCGACACGCTGCTTTTGACCGCCGGATAGCTCGGATGGATATGCATTCTCCCTGCCACTCAGTCCGACAAGATCGATCAATTCAGCCACTTTCCGTTCGCGCTCCGCTTTAGCCACACCGGCAATTTCAAGAGGAAATGCTATATTCTGCTTAACGGTACGAGACCAGAGCAAGTTGAAATGCTGAAAAATCATGCTGATCTTTTGTCTTGCTTCTCGCAGTTCTTTGCCTGTGAATGCCGATATTTCACGGTTTCCTATTTTGATTGTTCCCGTCGTCGGAGTTTCAAGGCCATTCAATAGGCGGATCAATGTACTCTTCCCGGCACCGCTATAACCAATGATACCGAAGATTTCCCCCTCCTCAATCGTTAAGGAGACATTATCTACCGCCAGGATTTCATCGTTCTGCCGGCCAAAACTTTTTTTGACGTCTTTCAATTGAATCATCAATATCACCTCTACACGATCTTTTCCAAAATAAAAGCCTTTCTGCAGACGAGCAGAAAGGCTAAAACGTTATATTCAAAAAAACGTCAATCCGATCTCTCATCTCTCAAAGCAAATGCTTTGCGTGATTTGGCACCATTTCACATTCGTGACGGTTGCCGGGCTTCATAGGGCACTTCCCTCCACCTCTCTTTATAAGAGCGACATATTCAGTTTAAGTTAATAGATATACTTATATCATGAACTTCTGAGGTATGTCAATCTATTTTCTCAAGAAGATGCGGAATCGACTGGAAAGCATAAATTTTATGGACAATCTCTCCATCCTTCTGAATCAATAAACAAGGGACGCTTTCAATTTCATAATCGACAGCGAGATCCTCCACATAATTCAAGTCGGCCTTCCCAATTGGCAGATCCGGTTTCATTGCAGCAATGACTTCCATCATTTTTGAAGCAACTGCACAAGTTCCGCACATTGGTGTATATAAATAAAATATTGATTTGGGATAAGCATTCTTGCTGTCTTCCCATTGCGCTCGTGTCCAGTTTTCAATCGTGGCCACTATTCATCACCTTCATAGTAAAAATTCGGGATGCACGTCAAAGTTTTCGGAGAGGAGTATGGCTGCAAGCACTCTGTATGGAGTCGTTTCAACTTGGCGGTAAACCCGCTCGGTATACAGATGGATCGCTTCAGGATAATCTCTTTTGAATAAAGTCCGGATCTTCTCCCCAGATTCATCGGCATCCAAAAAAACGAACAGTTCACAGTCCTCATAAGGCATAAGCATTTCATCGATCCGATACGGACTCACTGTCCCATTCGTACAGATGATCTCAACCGGCTCCGCCAGCACCTTTTGTAATCTTTTCCGGTCCGAACCGCCTTCGACGATGAGGACTTTATGAGTATCCATCTGTATCCCTCCATTGAAAAAAGCGCCTGAGTTTGGTCCAGGCGCCACTTCATGTACTTACTCGCCGACAGTCATTTTGTCATAGTCTTCAGCTGACATAAGTGCATCCAACTCAGCTTCGTCCGAAGCTTCAACAACGATCATCCAAGCACCTTCAAATGGAGATTCATTCACCAATTCAGGGCTGTCTTCCAATTCTTCGTTCACTTCTACGACTTTACCGCTGATCGGAGCGTATAGTTCAGATACAGTTTTCACTGATTCAACACTTCCGAATGGCTCATCAGCTTTCACTTCATCTCCAACTTGTGGCAATTCAACGAAAACGATATCGCCAAGTTCGGATTGCGCAAAATGTGTAATTCCGATTCGATACTTTCCACTCTCATCTTTTACCCATTCATGCTCTTCTGAATAACGAAATTCTTTAGGTGTGTTCATCCCGTACCCCTCCATTAAGTATGCATTTAGTGATTTCCATTCAATTTTGACATATCCGTCAGCTAAAGACAAGAAAGTATTAAGCTCCCCAAACTTCCTGATATGTTTCTTCCTTGAAGCCGACAGTAACTTTCGAGCCATCTGTCACAATCGGTCTCTTGATAAGCATGCCGTCTGTAGCCAGTAGCTCGACCTTTTCGTCATCCGTCATTCCAGGCAGCTTGTCCTTCAAATTCAATTCACGATATTTCATTCCGCTCACATTGAAGAACTTCTTAATGTCGAGGTTGGAGTTTCCGATCATTTGTTGAAGTTCCTCTTTGGTCGGTGGGTTTTCAACGATGTTAACGTCTTTGAATTCCAACTCTGCGTTTTCCAACCACTTTTTCGCTTTCCTGCAAGTTCCGCATTTCGGATACCCATAGTATGTTAAAGACAATTCGCAACACCTCCATTTTACCTAAGTATAACAGAGATGCCGCCCGGGATAAATCCAGGGCGGTGTTCAAGGGACTATCTGCTGTATTGAATTAGACGATGTACTTTTCAGCATCAATCAGCTTGACGGATGCCTCGCGTTTTTTCGCGATGATGTTATATGGATTCGAACGGGTCAATTTACGCAATGCGGAAAGCATCATACGTTGGTTATCGCCATCAACGGATGCAAGAAGTGTCTCTTTCGCATCCTTTTCAATTGCTTCGAACGCTTCTTGGCAGAAGATTTCTGTGTAAAGGATTTTTTGCTTTTCCTTCTCTTCGCCGTTTTTAGCAACCGCTTTTTCGGTACGGAGCAATGCGGATTCCATTGCAAAAATATTGTTTGCAATATCAGCGATGTTCACGAGGACTTCTTGCTCTGCTTCGAGCTTCGTGCCGAAGCGTTGTGCGGCCATTCCAGCTGCCAGCAAGCCGATTTTCTTCGCATTTTTCACGAGCACTTTCTCTTGAGCCAATGCTTCGTCCCCGATTTCTTCAGGCATCATCATTAGAAGCTCTTCTTGCAGGCTTTGTGCCTGTTGAAGCAATGGTAATTCGCCTTTCATTGCTTTTTTCAGGAATGTACCAGGAACAATCAGACGGTTGATTTCATTTGTTCCTTCGAAAATGCGGTTGATGCGTGAGTCTCGGTAAATGCGCTCCACTTCGTATTCTTGCATGAAGCCATAGCCGCCGTGCAATTGGACCGCTTCATCGGCGATATAGTCAAGAACTTCGGAGCCGACAACTTTATTGATGGAGCATTCGATCGCGTACTCTGCAATTGAAGCCGCTACCGCCTTCCCATCTTTTTGTTGCTCAGCCGTCATTTGGCTGTTGCGTTCTTCAAAGTATCCGACTGTACGATAAATCAAGCTCTCCGTCGCGTATAGCTTGGAAGCCATCGTTGCAAGCTTTTCCTTCGTCAGGTTGAATGACGAGATTGGTGTCTTGAACTGTTGGCGTTGGTTTGCATACGTGATCGCCAATTCAAGAGCGCGTTTGGAACCGCCGATTGTGCCGACACCCAATTTATAACGGCCGATGTTCAAGATGTTAAATGCGATGACATGGCCTCTTCCGATTTCACCTAACAGGTTTTCAACCGGAACTTGTGCATCTTCAAGGATCAATGTACGCGTGGAAGATGACTTGATACCCATCTTCTTCTCTTCTGCACCGACAGAAACGCCAGGGAATTCTCTTTCGACGATGAATGCCGAGAACTTATCGCCATCCACTTTTGCATAGACTACGAATACGTCTGCAAATCCAGCGTTCGTAATCCATTGTTTTTCACCGTTTAGGACGTAGTGAGTGCCGGCTTCGTTCAGTTTTGCAGTTGTTTTTGCACCAAGCGCGTCAGATCCGGAGCCTGGTTCAGTCAAAGCATATGCGGAAATTTTATCTCCTGATACAGAGTTCGGCAGATACTTTTTCTTTTGTTCTTCATTACCGAAAAGGACGATCGGCAATGTACCGATGCCGACGTGCGCGCCGTGCGTGATGGAGAAGCCGCCCGCCACGGACATTTTTTCAGCGATCAACGCAGATGAGATTTTATCGAGGCCGAGGCCGTCGTATTCTTCAGGTACGTCTGCGCCGAGAAGTCCGAGGTCTCCTGCTGATTTCAATAGTTTTACGGAGTGTTCGAATTCATGTTTTTCTAGGTTTTCCACGACTGGAAGGACTTCGTTTTTCACATAGTCCTCTGTTGTTTTGGCGATCATTTTTTGTTCGTCAGAGAAGTCTTCAGGTGTAAATACGCGGGATGCGTCGATGTCCTCGACAAGGAATGCTCCTCCGCGGATGAAATCTTTTGTTGTTGATTCAGTCATTATATATTCCTCCTTTAATTTTTCATGTAATTGCCTTATTACCGGATTTCCGCTACAGGCGGACGCTTTCCGCCGGCATGGCTTCAGCCAATCGAACCACGAAGAGTTCGATTTGCCGTATTTCTGCGCACTTTGCAGAAATTAAGGCATCCTGCGCGTAACGCTGCGCTTTTACTCGCAAAAGCCGTTCTTCGTGACGGCTTTCACTACGCTTCGCTTCGTTGCGGGGTCTTCAGCTCATGCCCTTCCGGCAGGAGTCGCCGCCTTTCGCTTCAATCCTAAATGTCCGCTTTAAAAAGCATCAAATCACTATCAATACGCATAAATGGAACCAGTTACGCATAAATCACTGGAAGCGCGCATAAAACGCTCCACATACGCATAACACCATGTAAAAGTCCATAAATTCATGCAGATACGCATAAATGCCTCTAAAAGCTCAAAAGCGCTCCTTACAGCATTTCAAATACGCCGGCTGCACCCATTCCGCCGCCGATGCACATGGTGACGACGCCGAATTGTTTGCCTTGGCGTTTCAACTCATTCATCAGCTTCAATGTGAGGACAGAGCCTGTTGCGCCTAGCGGGTGGCCTAGTGCGATGGCTCCGCCGTTGACGTTCACTTTATCCATATCGATGCCTAAGTGGCGGACGACTTGTAAGGACTGGGACGCGAATGCTTCATTCAGTTCCCATAGATCGATGTCCTCGATGGATAGTCCAGCTAGTTTCAATGCTTTCGGAACAGCCTCGATCGGGCCGATTCCCATCACTTCCGGCGGCACGCCGCCTACGGCGAATGAACGGAATTTCGCGATCGGTTTCAAGCCTTTCCCTTCGGCGATTTCGCGGTCCATGACGAGGACGGATGCAGCACCGTCAGATGTCTGCGATGCATTTCCGGCAGTGACGGATCCTTTTACGGAAAAGGCCGGGCGTAATTTCCCCAACACTTCCATCGATGTCCCCGTACGGACGCCTTCGTCCATTTCAAAGAGGACCGTCTTTTCCTGGTACTTGCCGTTTCCGTCGACAAAACGCTTCACGACTTCCACAGGTATAATTTCGTCAATGAATTTGCCGGCTGCAATTGCTGCTGCTGCTTTTTCATGGGAGCGGACTGCAAAAGCATCCTGGTCTTCGCGGCTGACGCCGTATTTCACTGCCACCTGCTCAGCTGTATGGCCCATTCCCATATAGTATTGGGGAGCCGTTTCTGCTAATTTGAAGTTCGGCCGGATCGTATTCCCCATCATCGGCACCATGCTCATGGACTCGACGCCGCCAGCGATGACCGCTTCGGAATGGCCGAGCATGATCCGCTCAGCCGCATAGGCGATCGATTGAAGGCCCGAAGAACAGAACCGGTTAACCGTAATTGCCGGTGTTGTGTCAGGCAATCCTGCGAGCGCCCCAATATTACGGGCGACGTTCATCCCTTGCTCCGCTTCCGGCATTGCACATCCAATGATCAAGTCATCTATCGGTCCATCATATCCATTCGCACGTTTCAATGTTTCTTTAATTGTCAAAGCTCCCAGGTCATCCGGGCGTACAGTTGCCAGACTTCCACGGCCCGCTTTTCCGACGGGTGTCCTCGCACCTGCTACGATTACTGCTTCACGCATTTCGACTTCCTCCTTTTGCTATCTATGCAGATCAGTTGCGCAGCGGCTTCCCTTTCAGGAGCATATGCTGCATCCGCTGTTGGGATTTCGGCTCTTGAATTAGGTTCAGAAATGCTTCCCGTTCAAGGTCCAACATGTATTGTTCATCGACAAGAGTTCCATAAGGCACTTTTCCGCCTGATAAAACAAATGCGAGCTTCTTCGCTATTTTCAAGTCATGGTCACTGATAAATCCTGACAGATGCATGCCTTCCGCCCCGAGGAGCATCGTTGCATATCCTGAATCTCCCGTGACCGGGATCTTCTCCTTCTTAGGAGGCGTATAACCTGCTTCATACAGTGACAACGCAGCCTGCTTCGCGTCATAAATCAAGTGATCAGGATTGACGCTTATGCCGTCAGCGAAGTTCAGGAAGTTATTCTCTTTCGCTTCTTCCGCAGATGTCGATACTTTCGCCATCGCAATCGTTTCGAACACTTTATTCGCAACATATTGGTAATCGACGTGCACGCCATTCGGCAAACCTTTCAGATGTTTTGTGTACAGGTTGACGTTGCCGCCCCCTCCAGGAATCAAACCGACGCCGACCTCGACCAAGCCGATATACGTTTCCATCGAAGCTTGGATATGCGCAGCCGGCAAACATACTTCCGCACCGCCGCCGAGCGTCATTTGGAATGGCGCGGCAACGACTGGTTTCCGGCTATACTTGATTTTCATCATCGCATTTTGGAAAGCTCTGATTGTGTAATCAAGTTCGAAAATATTATCGTCCTGCGCTTCCATTAAGATCATCGCTAGATTTGCGCCGACACAGAAGTTCTTCCCTTGGTTCCCGATGACGAGGCCTTTGTAATTCTTCTCCACTTCGTCAACCGCGAAATTGATCATCTGGATAATATCCAAGCCGATCGCGTTCGATTGTGAATGGAATTCCAATAGGGCAATGCCATCGCCAAGGTCAATCAGGCTAGCGCCAGAATTCTTCTTGATGACGCCGTGTTTTTTCTTATAAAGCTTCAAGTTGATCGCTTTTTCATTGACCGTTACCGGCTGATAGCCTTCGCCGTCGAAGAAAAAGACTTCACCCTCTTCTTCCTTATAGAAAGATTCGAACCCGTTATCTAGCATTGTTTGGACGAATGCAGGAATTTCCACATTCTCTTCCTTCATCTTCTCAACCGATTTGGCAACGCCGATCGCATCCCAAATCTCGAAAGGTCCTTGCTGCCAGCCAAAGCCCCATTTCATCGCATTGTCAATTGCGACGATGTCGTCAGCGATTTCCCCATTCAATTCTGCGGAGTAACGGAGTGTCGGGGAAAGGATGCTCCATAGGATTTCTCCTGTCCGATCATTTGCGTAAACGAGTGTCTTCACTTTATTTGCAAGACCTTTTTGCTGTTTCGCAATTTCAATTGAAGGCGTTTTCAATTTTTTCGTCGGACCATATTCAAACGTTTCAGGATCAAGCTCAAGGATCTCTTTTCCTTCCTTTAAGTAGAATCCTTGTTTCGTTTTGGCCCCTAGCCATCCATTGTCGATCATCTTCTTCATGAATGCCGGAAGTTCGAACACTTTCTGCTCTTCGCCTTCCGTCTTGTCATACGCATTTTTCGCGACGTGCATGAAAGTGTCCAGACCGACTACATCCAATGTACGGAAAGTGGCCGATTTAGGACGTCCGATCAACGTGCCCGTCACCGAGTCGACTTCCCCGATCGAATAACCGCGCTTCTCCATTTCACGAAGAGTTACAAGCAAGCCGTACGTTCCGATCCTGTTGGCAATGAAGTTTGGCGTGTCTTTCGCTACAACAACACCTTTACCTAAGCGATCCTCTCCGAATTGGAGCATGAAATTGAGTACTCTTTCATCCGTTTTCGCAGTCGGAATCACTTCAAGCAATTTTAAGTAACGCGGCGGGTTGAAGAAGTGTGTGCCAAGGAAATGCTTTTGGAAATCCTCCGAACGTCCTTCCGCCATCGCTTCAATGCTGATACCCGATGTGTTTGAGGTGATAATTGTACCCGGTTTTCGAACTGCATCTATTTTTTCATACAAACTTTTTTTAATGTCCAGGTTCTCGACGATGACTTCAATGATCCAGTCAACATCATTCAATTTTTCCAAGTCGTCCTCGAAATTGCCGACTTCAATAAGTGATAGATTCTGTTTTGCAGCTAATGGCGCCGGCTTCTGCTTCAAAAGTTTCTCCAAAGCTGTCGCCGCAAATTTATTGCGGACTTGCCGATCCTCCAATGTAAGGTTCTTTGCTTCCTCTTGCTCTGTCAGCTGAGTTGGAACGATATCCAGCAGTAGGACAGGAATGCCGATATTGGCGAGATGGGCTGCAATGCCAGATCCCATTACACCTGAACCTAATACTGCCGCTTTCTTGATTTGATATGCCACGTTGCGAAGCCTCCCTTTTTCTTTTGAATGAACCTTCATTCATTTTACAGGCAAAAAAAATAGAAACGTTATCTATATCTATCAGTCTATATCATTCTCTTCTTTTTCGCAATATTGAAATGCATGAATTTCCTATTTTTTGTTATGGGCATTTTATTATCTTCATTCACAAAAAGAAGGTACACTACATAGTAAAGGAGTGTGTTCATAATGAAATCAATTACAACTGTCGAGGAATTCAACAAGGTCATTAACAGCGAAAATAAATCGCTAATCAAATTCCAAGCGGGCTGGTGCCCTGACTGCACACGCATGGATATGTTCATCGATCCCATCGTCGAAGACTATGATATGTATACATGGTATGACGTGGACCGTGACGTGTTGCCTGAAATCGCTGAGAAATATGAAGTGATGGGAATTCCGAGCTTGCTCATATTCCAAAACGGGGAAAAGAAAGCGCACTTACATAGCGCTAATGCAAAAACTCCGGATCAAGTAACCGATTTTCTTGAAACGGTGAAATGATTCCCAAACCCTAGGAAAAACTTGTGGAGGAGTGGCTAATTTGGGCCACTCCTCTATTATTATGCCTTTTTACAATTGGTTTATCGTATAATAAGAGAAAACGCATATGCTGAGGTGCAAAATGGATTACGAAAAAGAAATAGAAAAATATAAAAAACGAATTGCTATTTTGGAAGAATCGATCAAAAAATCATCTGTGCCAATCATTTCCTCCATTGTCGATGACACAATTCTCGTACCAATTGTCGGTTATACCGGAACAGAACGATTTGAACTTATACGTACACTTGTATTGGAATATCTGGACGAAAATCGCGGCGTGAATTGTGTTATATTCGATTTCACTGCAGCTGATCTGAATGAAAAAGAACTGCATGATTATGACTCGCTGGCGCTTGAACTACAAATGCTGAACAATACGTTGAAACTGATGGATGTCCGTCCGATTTCAGTCGGCTTCAATCCGCTAATTGTCAGAAAGATTATAGCCGCGGGCGTCCAAATGGAATTTGAATCATTTATCAACTTCAGAATGGCTCTTAAAACCCTTCTGAGGGAGAAAAAAGTAACATTGTAAATCCTTTAATGGAGGGTCCAGCAAATGAAACAGGTGGAAGGTTTTCAAGGCAAATCACAATACGGCGACGATATCGAAAAGCGTTTCCAGCCTTCCTCATGTGGTCCGGTAACTGCTTTCACCATCCTCCGCCATCATTTGCATGATTCGGGCATTCAAGTAAATGATCTTTACCGTATGCTTGGGGGGACTCGAATCGGTCTGTTCAAATGGCGTTTCATCCGTAATCTTCGCAAGCTGTTAGGTTCGGGATGGCGGATTGAAAAATGTCGGATTGAGGAAGTGAAGGACGAAATCAAAGAAGGACGGCCAGTTGCAGCCAAGTTCGATAAATGGTTCTCTTTTCATTGGTTCGGCAATTATGCTTTTGATTATCATTGGGTTCCAGTCGTCGGCTACAAGGAATGCGATAGCGGACTGCTTCTGCTCGTCCACGATAATGGAGGGCGGAACCGCGAAAGCCGTATCCGCGAAATAGCATATGAACCTAACCGGCCCATCCTTTCATTTGTAAAGATCAGAAAAACCACTGCCGAAAAGTAGGCAGTGGTTTTTGCTTGTCTTCATTAAATGTAAACGCGCATAAATAGCTTCAAACACGCAAAATTTCTCGCAGAAGTCCATAAATGCTTTCAAATGCGCATAAACCCTTCAGCGCATAATCACCTTTAAAAGCTCATAAAATGGAATACTTACGCATAAACCGCCCTAGCAATTACGCAATAAGCTCCGGAAATAACGAGTTCAGCTGTCTAACAATCATCGAATAGCCTTTCTCCTCCAAGTGTTTCCTCGCTTCCGAGTAATCAGGGAGGCTCAATTGCTCTAGTGGATCATTGAAGTCTAGCTCGCAATGGATTTGTGCAAGTTGTTTCGACAAGAGCAGCATTTCCATCTCCTCTTCAATCTTTTTCCTCATGCCTGCCGTCAGTTCATGCAACGAATCGATGACGCTTTCAACCGTTCCATATTCCTTCACGAGTTTCAACGCAGTTTTCGGACCGATTCCTTTCACTCCCGGATAGCCGTCGCTCGCATCTCCAGTAAACGCCTTCACCTCGACGAATCGCTCTGGCGCAATCTCGTACTCTTCGACAAAACGGTCTTCTGAATAAATATCGTACACATTATAGCCTTTCTTCATGAAGGCGATGCGCACGCCTGGACGCAGCAGCTGTAAAAGGTCCTTGTCTCCCGTGACGATTGTGATATCCGCCTTGCCTTCCCATTCGCAGACGAGCGAGCCGATCAGATCATCCGCTTCCATTCCCGGGATTCCATAATTCTTCCATCCCATCAGTTCGGACACTTCCCGCGTCATATCAAACTGCGGCACTAGTTCAGGCGCCGGTGCCGGGCGGTTCGCTTTATAACCGTCGAAAAGATCATTCCTGAACGTATGCGCCCCCATATCCCAGCAGACTGCCATATGGGTCGGGTTGAAAATGGAAGCCGCTGTCAATGCATGTCGGGCAAACCCTTGAACGCCGTTTGTCGGGACTCCATCATCGTTCGGAAAGAAATGTCCCATTGCCGACGTTGCAAAAAACGATCTGAATAATAAAGCCATGCCATCAACGAGCAAAATATGTGGTTTTTGTTCATTTGTCATTACGATCATCTCCTAAAATATCTTTCTTTGCTTTTCCAAAGCTAATTGGGTGGGTATAGAACGGTAAGGGGGAATTTATATGGATTTACATAACGGTTCAATGTATTGGCCGACTACTTATCGAGCACCACTTAGAAAAAAACCGTTTAAAAAAGCGGACTGCTATGACGCGGTCATTGTCGGGGGCGGCATGTCGGGTGCACTTACTGCATTATCACTGGTAGATCGCGGCTTACAGATTGCGATTTTGGATAAAAGGCGCTTTGCGACGGGAAGCACCTCCGCCAATACAGGTCTTCTCCAATACTCTAATGATATCATGCTTCATGAATTGATTGAACAGATCGGGCAAATAGATGCCGTTAGTTTTTACCAAAGCTGTATGAAAGCGATGAAACAATTAAAGAAAGTTGCTGATCGACTGCCAGTTGATCCTCACTTCATTTGCAGGGAAAGTATTTATTTCGCAAGTGATGAGGACGACGCCGAGAGGATAGAAAAGGAGTATCACACATTATCTAAATATGGCTTCCCTTGCACCTATTGGGACAGGGATGCCCTATTGACTAACGCTGGCATAGACCGACCTTGCGCTATTGTGACCTTCGGGGATGCGGAGGTGAATCCTTACATATTTGCAAATGGAATATTCGATCTTGCCGAAACGATGGGTGCACATCTCTTCGAATTCACAGAAATGCTAGACGTGAAGGAGTCTGGCGGGAAGTTGACAGTTTCAACAGCAGCAGGAGAGATGCGGACAAAAAATATTATCTTTACGACTGGCTATGAATCCTTGCCAATAGGCAAACGGATCGGTGCGGATATCAATCGATCTTATGTCATCGTGACGGAGCCATTGAATGAGCTGCCCGCTTGGTATAAAGATGCACTTATTTGGGAAACGAAACGGCCTTATCTCTATATGCGAACGACAGCTGACAAACGGATTATTATTGGCGGATTAGATGAAAATAGTGGAGATGTGGAAATTTCGGAGGAATTGATTTGGCAACGGGGCAACGAATTACGACGTAATTTTAATGAAGTCTTCCCCCACTTGGATATAGAAATTGAGTACGCCTATTGCGCAACTTTCGGAGAATCGATCGATAATTTGCCATTCATCGGTGAACATCCAACTAAAAAGAATCACTTTTATCTATTAGGATACGGAGGAAACGGTACGGTCTACAGCATACTTGGCGCAGAAATACTTGCTGATCAGCTGTGCGGTATTGAACATCCGGCTTCGCATATTGTGCAATTGGCTAGAATTGATGGGACGGGTCAAAACAAAATGATTTTATAATAGTATTTTCGATGGAACCGAAGCCTTTGAGCGCGGGCTGCCTCACTTTGAGCGCGGATTGCTTGGCTTTGGGCGCAGAACGCCTTTCTTTGGGCGCGGGATGCCTCGCTTTGGGCGCAGAATGCCTCGCTTTGGGCGCGGATTGCCTCGCTTTGGGCGCGGAATGCCTCGCTTTGGGCGCAGAATGCCTCGCTTTGGGCACGGAACACCTCACTTTGGGCGCCGAACGCCTCGCTTTGGGCGCGGGATGCCTCGCTTTGGGCGCGGAATGTCTCGCTTTGGGCGCGGATTGCCTCGCTTTGGGCACGGAATGCCTCGCTTTGGGCGCAGAATGTCTCGCTTTGGGCGCGGATTGCCTCGCTTTGGGCGCGGAATGCCTCGCTTTGGGCGCGGAATGTCTCGCTTTGGGCGCGGAATGTCTCGCTTTGGGCGCGGAATGCCTCGCTTTGGGCGCGGGATGCCTCGCTTTGGGCGCGGGATGCCTCGCTTTGGGCGCGGGATGCCTCGCTTTGGGCGCGGATTGCCTCGCTTTGGGCGCGGATTGCCTCGCTTTGGGCGCGGATTGTCTCGCTTTGGGCGCGGAATGCCTCGCTTTGGGCGCAGAATGCCTCGCTTTGGGCGCGGATTGCCTCGCTTTGGGCGCTCATTGAACAACAAAAGAGGCTGTAACAGAAAATCAGTCTTCACTAATCTTCTGCACAGCCTCCGCCGCTCATCGATTCAAGTAGTCTGCGATCTTTTCAATATCCGGTCCAAAAACCCGGTCTTCATCAATTGGATTTACGATATGCAGAAGTCCTTCCAGCGCATCCCGTGTTTTCGGGGCCATTTTTTCGACGCCTCGGAACGTGCAGCCTGTCATGGCGCATAACGCTTCAATCGCTAAAACATTTCTTGCATTCTTAATAATTTGCTGAGCATGCCTTGCACCAATTGTTCCCATCGATACATGATCCTCTTGGTTGCCGGATGAAGGAATTGAGTCGACGGATGCCGGATGCGCCAACGTTTTATTTTCCGACACGAGGCTCGCTGCGGAGTATTGCAAAATCATTGCTCCCGATTGCAGACCTGGCTGCGGACTGAGGAAGGGTGGAAGGCCTTCATTTAAATGCGGATTGACGAGTCGCTCAATGCGGCGCTCGGAAATATTCGCGAGTTCAGCCACTCCTATTTTCAAAAAGTCCATCGCGAATGCGATCGGCTGCCCATGGAAATTCCCTCCGGATACGACGACCTCGCCATCTTCAAAGATGAGCGGGTTATCCGTTGCCGCATTCATTTCAATCTCCAGTTTTTCCTTTACATACGAAAGCACTTGCCAGCTCGCTCCATGGACTTGCGGAATACAACGGATTGAATAGGCATCCTGAACGCGCTTTTCTCCCTGAAACGTTGTCAATCCGCTATCCTCGAGCCAATCCAACATTCTCGATGCGACATCCACTTGCTCTTTGTAACCGCGTGCCTCGTGGATGGCAGGATGAAAAGCATCTGTAATTCCATGCAGCGCTTCCATTGTCATGGCGGCGATCCACTCGCTGCTATATGCTAGCTTCTCCGCCTCCAAATAATTGACGACGCCTTGTGCGGTCATTGCCTGCGTGCCATTAATCAACGCAAGCCCTTCCTTCGCTTCAAGGACAATCGGCTCCATCCCGAATTCCCTCCACACTTGCGCAGACGGAATATGGACCCCATCACGCCAAACGAATCCTTCGCCTAACAGGACTAATGCCAAATGTGATAGCGGTGCAAGGTCTCCTGACGCGCCGAGCGATCCTTGCTGCGGAATGACCGGGTGAATACCGTTATTCACCATGAATGCAAAGCGTTCAAGCACTTCAACTCGAATGCCTGAAAATCCTTTCAACAGCGCATTCAAACGCAGGACGACCATTGCGCGCGAAACTCGTTCAGAAAATGGTTCGCCGACGCCACATGCATGCGAGCGAATCAAGTGAAGTTGCAAATCCTTCGTATCTTTTTCGTCAATTTTCACATCACTGAATTTGCCGAAACCGGTATTTATGCCGTAAACCGTTTTATCGTTTTCAACGATTCTCTCTACCGCTTTCCTACTTTTCTTCACCCGTTCCAATGCGTCCGCATTCAGTACCACATTTCCCTTTTTATATAACACTTCTTCCATTTGTTTAAGTGTGAGTGAAGCACCTGTTAATTCAATCATGCCAACCATCCTTCCCCCTATATGTAATCGCCCACTCTTTTCATCGTACACGAAACGGAAAGGATTTTGATGACTCTTTCGAAAATTTGTTCTATAGTAATGTGCTGTTGTTTTAGTGTGATGATGCAATGAAAAACCCACGGATAACAGTTATCCGTGGACCCATGCTACTTGATTTTGATTTTTACATCGCCTTTAATATAGGAGGGATATCCGTACAGCGGGAATCTTATCGGATTTTTATAGTTTTCATTTGGCAAATCAATGCCGAGCGTAATAATTTCTTCGTCATTCTTTAAAAATGAACTCGATTTTTTATGAAGCTCTTTACCGTCAGCGTCATAAATTGTTGAAAACGGGTCATGATGATAGTCTTTTCCGCCCTTTAGTTCAATTTCCATATATGGACCATAAATCATTAGGTTGCCAAATCGATTATCCTTTGGCTGCTTAACGATTTCTTGCTTTTCCGTGTCGATGATCAATTCAGCTTCGTCCTTATCCATCGCCATCAGCTTGTTGAACTGTAGGTAAAGATGATCCGTATCCCTGAAATAATTACTTTGCAGGAAATAGCTAATAACAGCGGAATCTTCACTCCAGCTTGCTGATGATCCATTTTTGATGCCACTCCATACTTCACCTTTTTCATCCACAATGCGCAAGTCTTCGAATCCGAAGATTTTCTTCGTATTTGCTGCGTCATACTCTACTTCGACTGCTGTCTTTATTGGCCCGATTGTGATTGAGTGGATATGGATTTTCTGTCCATCGACGACAACAGTTTTGTTAACTGCATATTGTTCTCTTTTCACGGGTTTTAATTCCACTTTAAAAGGGATTTGAATTGTCTCAATTACTTGATCATCTCCAATGTCATCAGCAAATCGATACTCCAAAATCATTTCTTCAGTCGGAACAGGACCCTTAAATTTAATCTCTGTCGTATTGGTTGCTACTAAGTCATTTTCTTGATTCCACGACGTAGCAAAGGATTGATCATTTGGGATTTCCTTTCCGTCTGTATCGAGTATTCGATATCCTGATAAATACCGTCTAGGATGCTTTTTATTATTCTCAATTTTTGAGAAGACGATTAAACTTGTTTCATCGGTAATAATGCCTTCGAGCGTGACTTTTACGCCCTCTGTTTCACCTGTTGTCCCGATAATTTGGTAGTGTTCATTTTCAATCGCCATTTGAATCCCTTTATTGTCTTGGATCATCTCGACGAGTCCCGAAAAACCGGGGATTGACGATACGGCATTTGCAAACGCAGGAGATACACGGATGGATGTGACAAAAGTTAGCAAAAGTATGGCAGCGATAGCCGTAGACCATAAACCACGTTTCAAAAAGCCATGTTTTTTATTTTCCCGATTTCTTTTCGCAGTTTCAAACCCGCTTTGTATAGCATTATCCAATCGATCAGCAGGGACTTCCCTCTTCTCAATTTCCTCTTTCCACTTCTTCAATTTTCTTTCCTCTTCCATCAAGCCCATTCTCCTCCTTCCCTTCGAAAAATTCCCGCAATGATTTGACTGCCTTATAAAGACGAGTTTTAACAGTTCCCTCCGGTGTCGATGTCATATCGGCAATGTCTTTGATTTTGATATCATGAAGGTATTTTAGGTGCACTAATTGCCGATCTTTTTCTGATAAATGATTAAGTGCCTCTTCCACTTCCATGTATGTGAAATCATCGCTGACCCCTTTTAATTCGCCGGCGTTACCATCGAACACATAACGCTTCTTTTTTTGAAGGACGTCATTACAATGATTCATCATAATCCGGATCAGCCATGTCTTTGCATATTCCGGCATCCGCAACGTTTTTATTTTCTCGAATGCGCGCATTGTCACTTCCTGCACAGCATCCAAAGCGTCTTCTTCGTTTTTCAAATAAGCGAGTGCTGTTCTGAAAAGCGCTTCTTTGTTCAAAGTGATTAACTGTAA
This sequence comes from Sporosarcina luteola, assembly GCF_023715585.1. Taxonomy (GTDB): domain Bacteria; phylum Bacillota; class Bacilli; order Bacillales_A; family Planococcaceae; genus Sporosarcina; species Sporosarcina luteola_D. Next base: position 145,823 of record NZ_JAMBOK010000004.1, on the reverse strand, counting down.
AAACGCTTCTTCATCTCCGCGTATGGCCTTTTTTGCAATTTCTTGATCATTTTCCATCTCTGTCAATTCCCCACCTCCGATTGCCCTCTATACATTAGACCCCCATACACGAAAAAAGTTTTCATACCCAAGAGTCCAACCCATTTCTTTCATTGTTACATAAGATAGGAGGAATCGCTTGAAGGGAGAGACATGATGACGAATACGAATAATTTCGGGGATGAACAATGGTATCCACAGTTGCCTGAGGGCTATACAGGGGGGGCTCAAGAAATGCATCAAGGGATGGACGGGTGGATGCCCGGCTCCGGTATGCCGAGCTACGGGATGAATGACTACATGACAGGTATGGCTATGCCAGATTTCGATATGAACTATGGGGGTTACACAGCTCAGCGGCCTGGATCTCCAGGATTTCCCGGCGGTGGATTTCCGGGAGGCGGATTCCCTGGGGGCGGATTTCCCGGCGGTGGGTTTCCGGGTGGTGGATTCCCAGGCCAAGGACCGGGGTTCCCAGGCGGAGGTTTTCCAGGAGGCGGATTCCCTGGGGGTGGGTTTCCGGGTGGCGGATTCCCAGGGCAAGGCGGACATGGCGGGCAAGGCGGCCAACAAGCTCCAACCGCTCCGCCGCCGAACTATACGCCGGCCTATCCGGGTGGTAATCAACCACAGCTATTCGCAGTAGACCCGGGTGCGATCAGAGGCTGCTTGTTCAGGTATACGTTTGTCTGGACATCCAGACGGAACGGTTTCTGGTACTTCCCTACATTCGTCGGCCGTACGTCTGTTGCGGGATACCGATGGAGACCAAGCCGCCGCAGATGGGAATTTTTCGGAATTGACTTGAATCGGATCGATCAATTTACTTGCTTCTAACTAAAAAACAGGAATCCAATTACAAATGGATTCCTGTTTTTACTTTATCGCTGTTTCCAACTCATCAAATCCCTTTATCCATTTCATACAACGCACGGTATTTTGATGAGGTCGCTAGCAGTTCTTCATGACTTCCTTGTAAGACAATGTTCCCTTCTTCCAAAAAAATGATTTCGTCCATTTGCTCAATGCCCGCTAAATGATGTGTTACCCAAATGACTGTCTTTTCTTTTGCCGCGTCGAACATTGTTTGCAGGAGGTCATGTTCTGTTTTCGGATCAAGTCCGATCGTTGGTTCATCAAAAATAACAATCGGCGTTTGCTGTAAGAGGACACGGGCGAATGCAATTCGTTGGCGTTCTCCGCCTGAAAACCGATGTCCCATTTCTTCCATCTGTGTTTTCAGTCCTGACGGGATAGATCCAAGTAATTTCGTCAGTTGGGCCTGTTCAACAACTTCTAAAACTTCTTCATCAGACGCATCCGGGTTTCCGATCCGGATATTGTTTTCAACCGTTGTATCAAAAAGATGTGATTTTTGGTTTAGAATCGACAGCGACTTGGCTAGCAGGCTTTGGTTTGCTTGCTCACCATTGATAAACACATTTCCTGCCGTCGGTTGAAGTGCGCCCGTCAAAAGTTTTAGCAGCGTTGATTTGCCCGTACCACTGCGACCTAGAATCGCAACTTTTGTTCCTCTGTCAATCGTCAAGGTCATCCCGTTTATGACATCTTCCTTACTATCTGTGTATCGATAAGATACATTTTGCAAATCAATCGCTGGCCCGTTTGCATCGCAAATAGCTGTTGTTGATTGCGGTGCGCTGACTGGATGATCGACGGTTTCCACCTCATGTAAACGTCGAAGAGATTCTTCATACGCAGGAATCCGTTCAATGGCTTCAGATGCCGGCGAGAGGGCATCGGCAATTGCTAACATCATTAATGAAAAAGCTGCAATGACAGTGGGTGCGATTTGCCCTGTCTCCGCTTGGCTGCCTGCCCAAGCAATCATTGCCATTACTGCAATGCCGATGACAAGTTGAACTACAGCACTTCGTATATGCTGCCAACGCTTCATTCTCTTTTCTATTTCTAACAAATCTCGTTCATCGGCTTTATAATCAGATAAAAAGGAGTCAATTCGTCCGCTGGCAATCCAATCCGATAAGCCGAATACAGCATCTGTCAACTGCGCGTATAATCGATTGCGCCCTTTTTTTAACGCGATGTATTTACGCCGTGTTACGAGTAATGAAATGAAAGGAATCACGAATACAATAATCGCCAACACAAGCGCCATCATGAGGGCGAATACCCAGTCAAATAAACCAAGCACGCCAATGAATACGCCATATACGAATAAGGATAAGATACTCGGAAATACAGTTCGCAAATAGAAATCCTGTAAATGCTCGATGTCCTCAGACAACATGCTCAGTAAGTCACCCGTTTTATAACGTGATTGCAATACTAATGCCTGCGGCTGCAGAACACGGTACAGTCGCGTCCGCATTCTCTCCAAAATACGCAAAATGACGTCATGGCCAATCAGCCGTTCTAAATAACGCATGACCGCCTGGCTAATGCTGAACATCCGGACTGCCACAATGGGAATGTAGACGATCATAATATTTTCGGGGCGAAGTGCTGATTTTGAAATCAAGTAACCCGATATGAACAATAACATCACACTGGAAGCGACGCCAAGCACGCCTACTAATACAGTTAGCAGCATCCGCCCTTTATGTTGTTCCATATAAGGGATAATCCAAGTTCTCACAGCTCTCCTCCCCTTCCTTGATGATGTCGGATCAATTCGACATACACACCTTGTTTCTGAATCAATTCCTCATGCATTCCTCTTTCGACGATACTCCCCTCTTTTAACACAAGGACATGATCCATTTCCTTCATCCAATGAATGCGGTGTGTCGCAAGAAAAACAAGTTTCCCCTCAAAAAGGCGAAGCATCGATTGTTTCAGCTCATATTCCGTCTCAATATCAAGATGCGCTGTTGGTTCATCGAGAATAATAATGGGGCGTTTGCTCAACAACGCGCGCGCCATAGCAATTCGCTGTTCTTGACCGCCGCTTACTGAACGGCCCCCCTCCCCAATTTGGGTATCCATTTTACGAGGTAATTGTTCAACGAGAGCGCGAAGGCCTGTTTCATCGATCACTCGCTCCACTTCCTCATCAGTTGCAGCCTGTTCATAAAATCGGATGTTTTCTTTAATTGACGTCGGGAAAATGTAGGGGTGCTGCGGGATATAGGCAATCTGACTTGTCCAATCCGTTCGGATGAGCGAGGATGTTTCTTCTTCATTTACTTCAATCAGACCGCTCGTCGGTTGTAAAAAACCGGCAATAATATCGATGAATGTCGACTTGCCAGCCCCTGACTCTCCTACAATCCCGATTGTTCCATTACCTTCCCAAGAAAATTGGAGTTTGTTTAGAATCTGTTTTTCATCTTCATCATGACTAACTGTTACTTCATTGAACGCAATCTTGCTCATCGATCCCCATTCAATTTTGGAGTTTATTACAGGGACAGTTGTTTCCTCATGTTCGTTGATAATGGATTCAATCTGTTCCAAGGCAATTTGTCCGTCCAACGTCGCATGATAATCCGTTCCGACTTGTCGGATCGGAAGAAAGTATTCAGGCGCTAAAATAAGAATCGTTAACGCCGGGAGAAGGAAGATCGCACCGTCGATGAGCCGGAAACCTAGGCCGACCGCAACGAATGCGATGGACAAGCTCGTAAAGAAATCGAGTGCAAATGATGACAGGAATGCGATACGAAGTGTTTTCATCGTCGCTTTCCGGTATCGTTTGCTGACACGTGCAATTTTCCCTTCATGCCTTTCGCTGACGCCTAGATAGGTCAATGTTTCCAACCCTTTCAACGTATCAATGAAGTGATTTGACAGAACGCGATAGGTTTTATACTGTTTGTCCGCCATCTTTTGCGCAGCCATCCCGAGGAGGATCATGAAAATGATAATGATCGGGACAGCCGCAATTAAGATGATGGCTGATAGTTTGTCGAGTGTGAAAACAGTAATCGCTAGTACGGCCGGAATGATAAATGTTCGGATCATACGTGGTAGCGTGATTTCCAAATATGTTTTGACTTGTTCAATCCCCTCAATTGCAAGCGTGACTAGTCTTCCCGTTCCGTTTGTCTGTGCAAATCGTGGACCGAGTTTAAAATAGGATGCGGTAAGTTGTTCGCGCAGCGCTTTCGTTGTTCGGACTGCAAAGCGCTCTGAGAGCAGTTGTTGGACGTGGGATAAGACGTGACGCATGACGAAAAACAGAAGGAATAAAAGGAGGTCTGTCCAGATTTCCTGAACAGTTGCCCCTTGGAATAAAAATGTCACACTTCGTCCTAAGAAGATGGCTTGAAGGACAATTGCACACGCTTCTACTAAAATGAGGAACGCCAGGGACGCATAGAGAGAACGGCTGCCGGGGTAAGATGGAAGTCCTTTTTTTCTTTTCATTAATACTCCAACTGGTCCTTCCCTTTGAGACGTTCACGAAATACGTAATAGCTCCACCCTTGGTAAGCTAACACGAAGGGGATCAACGTTAACGATATATAACTCATCACTTTTAATGAATAATCTCCCGATGAGGCGTTATAGACCGTTAAATTATTCGCAGCGCCAAGCGTACTGATCATGACCCGAGGAAACAGTCCGATAAAGACACTTGCGGTTAACGCAATGATTGTAATCGTTGTCAGTAAAAATGAAAGTCCGTTCCTCTCCTTTTTATTGAATATAGCTGAAAGGAGCAATGTTCCCCAAGCTAGAAGCGGCAGCGCAATCCACCCTGTTCCGTGTGCAGTGAAGATATCTGTTTTCCAAAGTCCAGCTGCGGCAAAAGCAAGCAAGGCAAGCAATACTGCAGGTGCAAACCACGATGACGCAACCCTTGCCCGTTCTTGTAATTCGCCTTCTGTTCGAAGTGTAATGAATTGCAGCCCATGCACGATGAAAAGAAGCGTAAACATCACACCGCCCAGCAAGGCAAATGGATGAAGCAATTGTAGAAATCCACCGATCATCTCTTTATGCTCGTCGATCGGAACACCTGTCATAAAATTCGTCAGTGCGACTCCCCAAAGAAATGGAGGGACAACGCTTCCAAAAAAGATGGCCCAATCCCACACCTTTTTCCAAACGGGGTGATCCACCTTCCCTCTGAATTCAAATGCAACACCGCGTAAAATTAACGCAAGCAACATGAAAACAAAGGCAATATAGAAACCACTGAACAGCGTTGCGTACCAATGTGGAAATGCAGCAAACATCGCAGCACCAGCTGATATGAGCCACACTTCATTCGCATCCCAAAAAGGTCCGATCGAATTCAAATACACCCGCTTCTCATAATCATCGCGTCCCAAATACTTGGCAACCGTGCCGACGCCAAAGTCGAATCCTTCAAGTACGAAGAATAATGTGAACATAAAAGCGATCAGCAAAAACCATAATTCACTTAGTTCCAAATATAATCATCCTCCCGACCGGATGGGTCAACAACATCAGCATCAGCATCAACCGCAACCGTTTTTTCCTGATATGCACCTTGCTTAATTGTGCGGACGTATAAGTAAACCGCTACCCCCGCTAAAATCGCATACAACGTGGAAAATGAAATAAGCGAAAATAGAACCTGACCCGCAGTGACATTTGGGGATACGGCATCTTCTGTTTTCATGACGCCGAAGACGACCCACGGCTGTCGGCCCATTTCCGTCATTAGCCAACCGACTGTATTTCCGATAAACGGCAACGCTATCGCGTATACCATTACTTTCATGAGCAATGGACTTTGTTCAAGTCTATTTCTCCTTGAGACATACCAGCCGTATACTCCGAGAAGAAGCATGATCGTGCCAGCGAAAACCATTGTACGGAAGCTCCAAAAGACTGTTCGCACTGGCGGAATATAGTTTCCAGGTCCGTACTTCTCTTCATAATGCTTCTGGATCGTATTCATTCCTTCAACTTGACCACTAAATTTATTGAAAGACAAAACGCTTAACATATAGGGGATTTGTATTTCATTTGTCGTTGTCTTTTCATAAGGATCTATTTTTGCAACAACCGTGAATGGTGCCGGATCAGCGCTGTCTTCCCACAATGCTTCCGCGGCCGCCATTTTCATAGGTTGTGTAGTTAAAAGGTGCACTGCTTGTTGATGACCAACGAACAGAACGACAACTGTCGATACCGTTGCAATGATAATGGAAATCTGAAATGACTTCTTGAACATATCCAGTTGCTGCTTCTTTAGAATTTTCCATGCACTGATGCCTGCTACGAAAAAAGCACCTGTTGCAAAAGCTGAAAATAAAACATGCGGGAACTGGACCCATAATTGTGGGTTTGTTAATAAAGCGAGGAAATCGTTCATTTGCGCTCTGCCTTCAAAGTATTCAAAGCCAACTGGGTGATGCATAAATGAATTGGCTGTTAAAATCCAAAAGGCGGAAAGAACAGTTCCAAACAGAACGAGCCAAATGGATAGCAAATGTACTCGTCTTGGTAAACGATCCCATCCGAATACCCATAATCCAATGAAAGTTGACTCCATAAAGAAAGCGAGCAGTCCTTCAATTGCAAGTGATGGGCCAAAGACGTCTCCTACGAATCTAGAATATGTCGACCAGTTCATACCGAACTGGAATTCTTGTAGTATTCCTGTTACAACACCGACTGCAAAGTTAATGAGAAACATAGTTCCCCAAAACTTCGTCATTTTTTTATACTTTTCATCGCCTGTCCGGTGATAAATCGTTTGCATAATTGCAATCGTTAGTGCAAGACCGATTGACATCGGGACAAAAAGATAATGAAATATCGTTGTAGAAGCAAATTGTATCCTTGCCAAAAAGATCGGATCCATTTCACAAATACACTCCTTTAAAATAATGCTGTGAATAGTAATTCCAATAAGACCAATTTAATGTGGATCTTGATGGAGTATCCAAGTATACATGGATGCACACCCACTATCCATGCCGAATAGATGACTAATCAACGACATTTCTTTGTCCAAAGTTTGGCGGATTTATGACCTTTATTCTTATTGTGACAAAACAATTATCTCGATTGTTCACAATTAAACAGGAAGATGACGTTGAAAGGTGCGAGAGATGTTTTATAATGAAAAAATTACTATTTTACATTAAAAATCTTCGGCGTTTAATAGGGACACTCCATAAAATAACAAAAACAGCCAGTGTGAATAAATCCACACTGACTGCTCAATGAAATGTAATATTCTTTTTATACAACATCGTCTTCTCGTTAGTTGCAGATTGTATTGTTCATCCCTTATCCAAATGCAACATCAAGTATCATCATGACTGCGAATCCAAGCATTAAGCAAATCGATGCCAAGTCTTTATTGCCATTTTCCTGTGAACCCGGGATGACCTCTTCAACGACTACGAAGATCATTGCGCCTGCAGCAAAGCTTAACGCGAATGGGAGAAGGGGCTGCATCGTTGTGACTGCAATTACACCGATTACAGCCGAAATCGGTTCAACCGCTCCTGAAAATTGTCCATAGAAGAAACTTTTCCGGCGTGACATTCCGTCTCTCCGCAGCGGCATTGAAACAGCTGTCCCTTCAGGGAAGTTCTGAATCCCGATGCCAATCGCCAAAGCAATTGCGGCTGCCATTGTTGCGGATGGCATGCCCGCCGCTACAGCTCCGAAGGCAACCCCGATCGCTAGACCTTCAGGTATATTGTGCAACGTAATCGCAAATACGAGAAGGGTGCTCCGCCGTCTGCCCGCAGGATTGATGCCCTCCGCGTCTTTCATGGAAGAGCTCGGATGCAAGTGAGGAATGACCTTATCCGCCACCCACAGAAAGGCGCCTCCCAATAAAAAGCCGATAGCTGCCGGGAACCAGGATGGAAACGAACTGTTTTGTTCGGCCAATTCTATTGCAGGTGCGAGAAGCGACCAAAAACTTGCCGCAATCATTACACCGCCCGCAAACCCCAGCATTCCATCCATCAATTTCTGATTGACTTTCTTCGTTGTAAAAACCAAGGCCGCTCCGACGGCAGTCATTCCCCACGTGAATAAAGTGGCGATTAATGCCTGCGCAACCGGATTCAGTCCTATAAAATAATCTATCATCAATATTCACCCTCTTGTGTCTTAATTCTATAGATTACCGCTATTATATGCGCCATGTTTCCTTCGTGCAACATTTAAATTTCGAGTATTTCCTGATACAATATAATCTTCCCCACAACATAGCATGATATGATTAAAAAATGGCTATGATCTGCAATGTTATAACGATTCTAAGGAGTGACGGACAGTGGATAAAAAAAAGCGGCAACTTCTTGACTACTATTACACTACATTTACGGAAAGAAGCTTTGATGAAAATGATGTCTTAAGTTTTTTACTGTTTATAAGGGAAGACGTGCAAGACAATAAAGTGTTGAAGGAACTGGGAGACTTTATAGTACATAGGGAAAATTGCACGGGGTTCGTCAAAGAGTTTTTCGAGGGATGCAAGCAAATCATCGATAATCTCGGCAAAGGAAGAAAGCAAAAGATCGAGAATCTATTCTCCTTCAAAGAGATCCGGAACGGTTTCAACTCATTTTTCATCGACCAAGGTTATGAAAAAATGACACCCGAAGTAATCAACGACTTCATTTTATGTAATATTTCCTTGTTACAAAACGTGAAACTAGTAACAGGGAGCGCCAATAAGGAAATTGGCCACTTAAGCTTCGCGGCATCCAGCAAAGAGTTATTTCTAATGGGCAATATGAAAGTGTTACATAAAGGGCGATTCATCCCCGTTACATTCCCTGTATTATCAGTAAGGAACATGTACGAGAAAATCAAACCCCAAGATGAAAACGACACCCCTTACCTATTTGATAACGAAATCATAGAAGTCGAAAATCACAACGGCCAAATCATCATCGCATTCCCTGCTTTATAAATAGGATAAATAGGTGCCGATAAATAGGTGCCTGATAAATAGGTGCCTGTGCACGACACAATTCAGTTAATACACCACAATTGTATAATTGATATATGGGAAGCCTTCCAAATCAGGATTTGGTTGGCTTCCCACTGCATTTTTATAACTATTATAGAATTGTCATAAATGTATCATGCACAGGCACCGACACTATTCAGTCTATACACTACAATTGCATAAATGAAAAACGGGAAGCTTGACCAATTGGTATTTGGTTGGCTTCCCTTTGTATTTATATAACTTTTATTGAATTGTCATAAATGCACCATGCACAGGCACCGACATTATTTATTTTACAACTCTCGTTTTGGTGCCGCCATTTTATCATCATCATCAACGGTACCTTTCCCCGCTTTGTTATCCGATGTTCCGTCAGAACTACCAACAGCAGCAGATCCGAATGGATCAAGAGCAGAAGCCATAGTATCCCCAGTAAAAGCACCTACACTAGTTGCTGTTACTTCGGGTGAATCATGTTCATCACGTTTTCGTTTATTACTATTTTCCATTCATTTCACTCCCTCTATTGTTTTAGGACTCCTCCCAAACTTATCTTGTCCAAAAGTGACAACTCCATGAGCCTATATTAACAAGCATCTGAAAATTTATTTTCAGATGAGCTCCGCCCAACCCCACTATTGCGTAATGTATCATGCACAAATGAATCATGCACAGGCACCGACACTATTCAGTCTATACACTACAATTGCATAAATAAAAAACGGGAAGCTTGACCAATTGGTATTTGGTTGGCTTCCCTTTGCATTTATATAACTTTTATTGAATTGTCATAAATGTACCATGCACAGGCACCAACACTATTCAGTCTATACACTACAATTGCATAAATAAAAAATGGGAGGCTTGATCAATTGGTATTTGGTTGGCTTCCCTCTGTATTTATATAACTTTTAATGAATTGTCATAAATGCACCATGCACAGGCACCGAAAAAAGTGCCAATTTACGGAAGGAGAATTTGGTTGATAGTTGATCCAATGGGACTCCGGCTGCTTTCGCTAGTATTTAGGTCTCCTAAACACTTTTAATTTATTTAAAAAACGTTTGACTTTTTTTCAAAGAAACAGTACGATTCAATCTAGAAGTTGACAAATTTTCAAAACACATCGAAAGGAATTGATTTAATTGACTGAAGTTCTTTATGGAAATACACCTTGCTTTTTAGGGGCTAAAAACATCTCTGCTACTAAATCATTCGAGAATATAGATGCGGTCGTATACGGAATTCCGTGGGAAGGTGCCGTTACATGGGGAGATTACACAGGTTGTGAACTTGGTCCGAAAGTGATGCGGTTAACATCTGCGCGTTATAGCGGTTATTTACCGGAACTAGATCATATTGATGTGTTCGAACATATGAAAATCGGAGATATCGGCGACATTGATGTCGTACCGGCAGATGTCGATGAAACAATGAATCGCATTACACAATTCTCGAGCAAACTATGGAACAGCGGAAAATTCCTGATTGGCTTAGGCGGCGATCATGGTGTTACTTTCCCGATCGTGAAAGCGCTTACTGAAACAGGTAAAAAAGTTGGGATCATCCATCTAGATGCACACTACGACAACCTCCCTTCTCATAACGGAGATCAATATGCGCGGTGCAGCCCATTTGCCCGTCTATACGAGCAAGAAGGCGTGCGCAACGAAAGCATTATTCATACAGGGATTCACGGTCCAAGAAATATGCCGGAAGCTGGCCGTAATGCGAAGGAAGCCGGCGCTGTGACAGTAACAATTAACGATATTCGAAATGCTAAAGACTTAAAAGCGCTTGCGGGGGAACTTTATGCAATGGCAAGCAAAGATGTAGATTGTGTCTACTTGAGCATTTGCAGTGACGTGCTGGACTTTGCATTTAACCCTGGCGGTCCAGTTGACGGCAACGGTCTCACTTCATATGAGCTCCTTACGCTCGTCTATGAAATTTGTAAGCAAGGCGTTATCGGAATGGATTTCGTGGAAATCTACCCACAGCAAGATCCGAACCAAAACTCCGCACACTTCGTTTCAACAGTTGTGTTATATGCACTTGCTGGTGAGATTGCGCACAAACAACAAAACTCGTAATTTTCATGAGTCTTCAACTCTTAAACCGGTTGAAGACTCCTATGTAAAGCGTTACTAAAGCGCTTACATAAGAACTGAAAAATGGTGATAAGAATGATTGATGTCAACGAAGCTAATAAAAATATTTTAAGACGCTATGAACCGATTGCCGATATGATTCATGCCACTTTTGGCAGTAATTGTGAAGTCGTCATCCACGATCTAAGCAATGTCCACTCTTCCCTTGTGTATATTCAAGGGAACGTGACAGGCCGTGAATTAGGCGCACCTACTACGGAAGTGATTTTGAAACAATTACGCCAACAAGGCAATGAAGTGAAAGATAAACTTGGTTTTACGACGAGAACGACAGATGGGAAAATGGTGAAAACCTCGCTCTCTTTCATCCGTAACGATGAAGGCGAAGTCATTGGTTATTTGGGCATCAACTTTGATATTACTGCTTTCTCGATGGTTTCCCAAGTGATCAAAGAATTCACTGCCGTACCCGCCGAAGAGGACGACGGAAATCATCTGAACGAATCGTATGCGAAGAATATCGATGAAGTTTTTCATCACTTAATCACTTCGGTAACGCTTGAAATCGGCATCCCGATTCCTGAAATGTCCCGAAATGAACGCATCCGATTTGTCCAGAAGTTAGAAGAAAAAGGCGCGTTCCTCATTCAAGGCTCTTCGGACCGTATCGCCAAAGTGCTGGGCGTTTCTAAACAAACAATCTATAACTACCTAGAATAACGCAACAAGAAATACAGCCATACCAAAGATGAGATCAAATGAGTCTCATCTACCTACAATAGTCGAAATATTTAAAACGTTGGAACGAGAGGTGTACAAACATGACGAATGTGAATCTAGAGAACGTCCAAGTTGCTGAGAAAAAATCGTTGATGGATAGAATAAAAGTGATCGGTCCAGGGGCGATCATTACTGCTTCTTTTATTGGTCCAGGGACCGTAACAACTGCTACTCGAGCAGGTGCTTCGTATGGATACGCCATCCTCTGGGCGGTCGTCTTTTCAATCATTGCGACAATCGTGCTGCAAGAAATGACAGCCCGTCTCGGCATAATTACGCGGAAAGGTTTGGGGGAAGCCGTTCGTGAGCAATTTACCAATCCTATTTTAAAATACGGTTCCATGTGGCTTGTAATGATCGCAATCAGTGTCGGTTGTGCAGCTTATATGGCCGGTGACTTGCTCGGGACATCACTCGGCATTTCAACGTTGACGGGCATTTCGCCAAATGTGCTTGGACCAATAGTAGGCATTATTATTTTATTTATTGGACTGAGCGGAAGTTATAAGTTGATTGAACGGGTCATGGTCGCCTTGATTGCCATTATGAGTTTGACATTCATTACGACAATGTTTGTCGCAAAGCCTAACCTTGGCGAATTGTTCCAAGGGGCATTCCTTCCGACGATTCCAAGCGGTTCCATCATTATGATCATAGCGCTGATCGGTACGACAGTCGTGCCCTATAATTTATTTTTACACTCCTCCATGGTACAGGAACGTTGGAACAAACCAACTGACTTGAAAGAAGCACGCATTGATACGATCGTCTCGATCAGTATCGGCGGACTGATTACAGCGGCAGTGTTGATTACCGCCGGGGCGATGATACAGGGTGTTGAAGTGTCAAGCGCTGCAGACCTATCACTTCAATTGGAACCCATTTTTGGCCAATGGGCAAAAATGTTTATGAGCCTCGGACTATTTGCAGCTGGATTCTCTTCGGCACTCGCCTCCCCGCTCGGTGCAGCGATGACTGTAAGCAGCGTTTTGAAATGGGAAAAAGGGATGAAGGATAAGCGTTTTAAAATTGTGTTTGCAACAGTGATGATCATCGGCATCGTCTGTTCAGGACTAGGCTTTAATCCACTTGACGTTTTATTGTTTGCACAAGCGTTGAATGGGATTTTACTACCGGTGATCGTGATTACGCTTCTTGTCATTATGAATAACAAAAAGCGTCTCGGTGAATTTGGTAACTCTGTGAAAGCGAATATTATCGGCGGAATCGTTGCTGTCATTTGTACGTTCCTCGGTATCTATAGTTTAATCGATGCAATTAAAGCTTTTGTTGGAGCGTAAATGTTACTGTCAGTGCAAATAAGGAGAAAATAAAACTAGCACAAACCATTCACATGGTCTGTGCTAGTTTTACGCTCATTCTCTAGTAAGATTCAAGAAATTACTAACTACCTTTGCATATTCATTTTTGGGATACTTCTTATATAAGTCGCTTGCTAATCGAATTGGATCGCCAAAAAAATATCGCTCATATTGGGTTTGTCTTGTTCCAAATGAACTCATTGTTAGATCCCAAGCTAAACGAAATATCTTTACTCGTTCCTCTGCTGTCTTCGTTGCACCTTTAAGATAAGAATCCAAGTCATTTCTACTAGTTGAATGAAATGCTTTTTCGGTTGGCAATGTAATCATTCCACTAGCTCTTATTAGCTGAACAATTTCACTAAAGCGAGGGTAGATTTTAGGAAAGATGTTGCCAGCAACTTGAAGCGGGAAGATTTCTGGCCTCATATAACCCCATTCATCTACTTTCGCATTATTTTCCGATTTCTCCAGTAAGGCTTTCATCGTTTCTAGCCCAATAATGATTTCTGACATCTTTTCTTGAATATGTTGATATCCACTAATATTAATTGTTTCGATGAGAAGCTCAGCAATTCCTAAGACGAACTCTGTTTTCACAATTTGTCTCGTCAATACTTGGTGCTTAGCAAAATCGGCCACCTCCCCGTTATTGTAATAAAATACCCGATCCCAAGGCACTAATACATTTTCAAAAACAATAATGGAATCTATTTCGTCGAACCGTGAACTTAATGGATGATCAAAAGAGGATTGACCTCCGATGAATGTATCCCTACAAATAAACTTTACTCCTTTTGTATTAGAAGGAATTGAAAAAGCAAAAGCTTCTTTTTCGTTAAATAGAAATTTTCCAACGCTAAACACTAGAACTTCATCTGTTAAACCACCTTGTGTGGCTAGAAGACGGGCACCTTTAATGATGATTCCTTCTTCATTTTCAGCCACTACTCTTGCGGCGATTGGTTCGTCGCTATTTTCCATGTAGATTTGAGAACGATTCACTTGAGGAGAAATAAAGGTATGTGTAAACGAAAGGTCGTTTTCCCTGGCAAATTCATAAAATGTTTGTAAATTATCCGGAAAGCAATTTTCCTTGTTTTTCAAATATGGCGCTGAGGAAGCAAAGCTCATCAATACTGTATTCAAATAATCCGGGCTTCTCCCCATGACCCCTCCTGAATATCTAGCCCAATGTTCAGACATCTTTCTCCTTCTAATTAAGTCCTCCTTCGTTTTTGGCTGCAAATAGGATAGGCCAATAGCTTCTCCAGTTAAGGGGGAAATAAATGTCATCTCGTCTTTGATTTTTGGGTCATGCTGTAAATCATAAAGAGCCGCTTTTGAATGAATGAGTCCCTTAAAGGCTGGATGTTCAGAGAGCAGTCCCTCAAATTTTTCACCGTCGTACCAGATTTCGTTATTTAGCCGATTTAATCGGTTTATGAAGTCTTTACCATTAATAGCGCCCATATTTCACACCCCAATTAATCGCTATTTAGTAAAATTATTCGATTATATTCGATCAATCTAAAATTAATCTATGTAAAAAGAGCTTATTAGTATACCTTCTTGTTCATGAATAACAAAAAAGAACAACTACCCAAATTGGGAGTTGTTCTTTTACTACGTTTAATGCGGCAGAAATGCCAATTGATAAAAGAACAGAATCGCGAACACATACACGAGTGGATGGACAGCACGCCATTTCCCCATCACAACTTTTAAGATTGGATAAGAAATGAAGCCCAACGCAATCCCTGTTGCAATGCTCGACGTGAGCGGCATGCTTAAGATGATAAGGAAAGCCGGGAAAGCTTCATCAATCTCATCCCAGTTGATTTTAGATATTGCTCCCATCATTAAGCTTCCTACAATAATTAATGCTGGTGCTGTAATGGAAGACAAGCCGGAAACCGCACTGACTAGCGGCCCGAAAAATGCTGCAACGATGAACAGAATCGCAACAGTCACCGTCGTCAACCCAGTCCGCCCCCCTGCTGCTACACCTGCAGATGATTCAATATAAGCACTTGTCGGTGTTGTTCCGAACATCGATCCTGCTGTAGCTGCTACGGAGTCTGCGAGTAATGCTTGGCGTGCACGGGGCATTTTATTATCCTTCATTAATCCCGCTTGCTGTGCAACCCCGATCATCGTTCCTGTCGTATCAAAAATCGTCACCATAAGGAACGAAAAGACGACTGGGAAAAGCATATGCTGCCATACATCCGTTAAGGCAGTGAACGGATTGGAGACAATGATTCCTTCCGGAAGCGACGGCATTTGAACGAAACCATGGTCAAAGGAAAGATGCCCTGTGAAAAAGGCGACAACTGCCGTAATGATCATTCCGAAGAACAATGCTCCATGCACTTTCAACGCCATGAGAATTAGCATGACAGTAAGACCAAGCAAGGCAAACAGCACTTTCGGTGAATGAAGATCCCCTAGCGCAACGAGATTGGACGGATGCGATACGATCATACCCGCTTGTCTCATCCCGATAAAGGCGATAAACAAGCCAATCCCCGCCGTAATCCCATGCTTCAGGTTATCAGGAATCGCTTCAATTAACACTTTACGGAAAGATGTCAGCGACAAAATAACAAAAATGAGGCCCGCAACGAAAACTGCTGCGAAAGCTGTTTCATACGTAATTCCATTTGTTCCGACGACCGAATAGGCAAAATACGCATTCATACCCATCCCCGGTGCTATCGCAATCGGATAATTCGCTGCAAGCGCCATCCATAACGTTCCGATAACTGTCGCAATAATCGTAGCCGTGAATACTTGATCGAACGGCACGCCTGCATCTTTCAAAATGATCGGATTGACGATCACGATATATACCATTGTAAAAAAGGTTGTGAACCCTGCTAGCACTTCCGTTTTTACAGTTGTATTGTTTTCTTGTAATTTAAACACGAAAAAACTCCTCCAAAACACGAACAATATTTTACTCCTTACATATATTATTCGTTTTTAAGGCATTTTACAAGTGTTATTTTTTTAGACGTTGAAGATGCTTATACGGAAATGTTGTTAAAGCAGTTTATCCTTTTCCAACTAGACGGGCTGATACTGTTGGTTTTTCAACATTCGAGCAGCCAACAGCGTCAGCAGTCCGAATATAAGTGCAAGTAAGACCCTTTTTATAAGACATGTTCCATATAATTAGGTTTACTCATACATTAAGACTGGAGGTGAAAAAAGAGTGAATCAAAATTCCATAGAGACTTCTACGAGTACAGAAACACTAAATGATATTTTGAGAGCGATAGATGGTGAATATACTGCAATCGCATGCTATGAGCTATTAGCAAACCAGGCCGAAAACGACGAAATAAAAAAACGCATTCTTGAAATCAGAAATGACGAAATCAGACACTACGAAACGTTTTGGTATCTTTATATTTCTTTAACAGGAAATCAACCTTCTCCTAAAATGACAAAAGAATGTCCTGCCGATTATCGAAGTGGAGTACTCGCCTCATTCATTGATGAGCAGGAAGCCGTTGACTTCTATCACCGTATCGCGAGAAATACCGATAATCCTGTCGTTAGAGATGTTTTTACACGTGCCTCAGCCGACGAACAAAATCATGCCGTTTGGTATTTACATTTCGTGAATCAATAACCTAGAAGTAGTTAGCCGATCTTTCCGTCGGCTTTTGCTACTTCATTTTTTTGTCCTAGTCTCCAATTAATCACTTACTAACATAATTCTTTCTTAAATACAAAGCTCACTTTGTCATAGTCCATTTTTTCTTCATAAAACCGATGTGCATCGGTTCTCTGTAACCCTGAGGACAAGGCGACACTTTCATAGCCATTTTCTTTAGCCCACTCATGAACATATAAAAGAAGTTTTTCTCCATATCCATGTGAACGCTTGTTTTTATCAGTAACCAAATCACAAACCCAAACAAAACGCCCATAGTAAAGGGTGATCATCGGTTTAAACCCAGTTGCCGCAACGATCTCTCCTTGAACATATAAGGCAAATAAACGATACATGTCCTTGTCCATGGCCTCCGATACCAAATCGAGATAGGCTTTTTCGTCAAGATGAGTACGTAGTTGCTTCATTACCGGGAAGACTTCAAGAATTTCCTTTGTGGAATGGAGTTCTTTAATCGTTAATGTGTCCATTGGAATCTCCCTTTTAATTTTTCAACAGTCGTAACAACTGTAAGCCATCAGATGGATCACCACTATATCCCCACATCCAACGAGGGTATTTCATAGGGATTATTGTGACAGCAAACTGAAAGAAGTTTACCAGCGTTATCCACCAAAAAAATGTTTGCATATCACCTCGAGGACCAAGCAGCGTCAGAAGTCCAAATAAAAGAGCTAGTAATAACGACATTAAAGGTCCACCAATTAGTGCAATCGCTCTCTGTCGTTTACTTAACTCTCCTTCCCAATAGGCAAAACCTATATAGGACCAAATAATATGAAAGTGCAGCCGACCTAATCTGAAGATCTCTTTATTCTTATCACTCTTCGATCCGAGATAAATATGCACGTGGTTATTAGAAGCAAAAACAGCACCGAGTCCATGTCCTATCTCATGCAGCAAGACACAGGTCGGTACAATTATACTATAGAAGATAATGATCAGTAACATGTATCTACCCCCTTCATAAGCAAAATCGTATTAACATTTAGTTAACAATACTTATTTGATTTCCTCAGCCAACTCCAAAATGATTCCCTCTGGACCACGAACATAGCATAATTTAAAACTTTCTTCATATTGCTGTATCTCACTAAAGATTTTCGTACCCCTTTTTTTCAATTTGGCAACAACCTCTTCAATATTTTCAACAGAAAATGCAATATGTCGGATACCGAGTGTATTTGCAAAATTTTGCTGAACATCCGTTTCATCTGGCGGTGAATGAAATTTGATCAGCTCTATCCATGTCTGACCGTCTGGCGTTCCCAATCCTACACACGCTACCTTAGCGCCAGTAAGGTCAACTGCGTATCCCATCAACTCTCCTTCGAGTTCCCATTCCCCTTTGACCTCAAGTCCAAGCTCACGGAAAAATTCTTTAGCTGCAGAGAGATCATTTACAATCACACCCACATGATCTATTTTTCTGATCTTCAAATTTCATACCTCCTATGTTCCTAATATTTTGCAGAATCCTGTATTCAGCTTCTAGTTCCCGTCTAAGAAGTTAAACCATCTTTAAGTACTCCTCAGTTGAATATCACGTATTAATTTCCAGTGAAATCAACTTTAATAAATAACACAATTAATATAACGAAGATCAGCATACCTAAACTGATTACTCCTAGACCTATCCCTAACCAAGAACCGATAATTAAGGATATTAGAAGAACTCCTAGAAAAGCAAACAGGCAAATTAGTATTGATCTGTCATTAGTTTGTTTTAGACTCTTAGAAACAATAAAAACTAATAAATTCACAATAAATCCTAAGCCGATTGGTATAAAAACATCCATCTTAATTACCACCTTATCCAAACGGAATAACCAATTTCATAAATTGCGTATCAGCAGCAGAGAGCTATCAGTTTTCTTTTGATGTTCTTCCTGTCCGATACGCTATTCTGCTAACGTCAATTTTGCTCTTGCTGTTTAAGTTGCTCCAGTATTAATCCTAAATCCTCAGGATAAGCGTGGCTGATCGTTATTAATTCAGATACAGACTTCCAATCGGCTTCGGCAATAATTTCATCAGGGTCATTTATTCCGCTGCTTTCACCGATCTTTTCAACCCTGAAATAATATGTTTTCACCTGAATATCATGAATGGTCGTTTCTTTCACTTTTAAACGTTCAATGACTTTCACATCATATCCCGTTTCTTCTTTAACCTCTCTAACGCAACATTCCTCAGGGCTTTCACCTTCCTCAATACCACCGGATGGTACTGCCCATCCCTCTGACTCATAGCTTTTGACCATTAATATTTCCATTTGTTCATTTATACAAATACCTGCTGAACCTGACCAGCTTTTCATTCTCCTATCCCCCCTGCCAAGTACCCTGATTGAATAGCATACTCACTTTTTTCTGCAGATACTTCCCCTTTACCTTTCGCCATAAGAATCTTTTCAACCATCCATCATAGGTACTTTTTTAGGATTGAAAGATTTTCCTTCAAAAATGAAGCGTTCTTTTCAATCCCACGGCGTTTACACCAGCCAATACTATTAAAAGCATCAGTAAATTGATAAAAAGGCAACACAACCTCTAAATCAATTATTGGTCTTATGGTGTTATAGCCTTCCTGATAAGACCGATACAGGCTAGTATCAAAGCTTAAAAAATCACGGTACAGTTTGGTGAAATCGATTTCTGTTGAACCAAATCGTACACTTTCAAAGTCGATCAGACCTGACACCTTACCTTCATCAACAATAATATTGGCTGGACGAAAATCCATATGTATAAAGCTAGGACCATCCGAGGGTGGGAGTTGGTTTTTCATCCTTTCAAACTTTTCAATGGCCTGTCTGTATAAACTTTCATCCAGGACTTCCTTTACATCCTCAGCAAAACTATAAAATTGGCGTTTCACAAAATCAGACCACTTCGGAAATTCATTTTTTATTCCAGTTAATTGTAAGGTAGTCGGCGGCTGGATTTGATGCATAGAGGCATGAAGGACCCCAACCTGAAATGCTACTGTAGGTAGATCTTTATTTGTAAGGGGGTGCCCCCTTAATTCAGATAATAAGAACGCACCGGGACACTCTTCATCACCAGACCAATAATCCAACATTTCAGGAATGGAAACTCTATCTTTTAAGATTTCATAGGCTTCCAACTCCCGTTGACATTTCAATATTGTGTAAGGTATTTTCACAAATACAACTTCCCCATTATCCAAGTTGCATTTATAAACTGTTGAACTATGGGAATCTTCAACTTCATTAATTGATAACACATTCAATTTGAATTGCTGAATGACTCGATTTAACATTCAACCCCTCCTTCTTCATTAATCAAAAACAATCAGCACTGAATGCAGTTTTCGCCAAATCCATTTGCCTGCATACATCTTCGAAAATAGAACACCGACTTGTCTCTGCTATTCAGGGATTAGCGTTCTCTATTACCTTATCGTTTAGCGTCATGTTGGACTGCCTCCCTTTCCTAACCGATGTATATTCATCCCATCCACATCGCCCAGACAAAAAATGACCACAGTGAAATCGGCAGACCTAGTAGGACACACGCAATAAGGTAAATTGGATTAAGTTTTTTGAAAATCAATAATAGCAGTGGAATTAGCACGTACAATCCAATACTAAGAAAAGTAAAGATTGTTATTGCGGTTGTTAATTCAACTGTCGGGTAATGGTCATTCAAGTAGTAAGAAAAGTCTTGAGCATAGATACCTAAAACCGTTGCAAATAAGAGTCCGATAACTATACCGGAAATCAGTAAAGCATTATGTATACTTACTTTCATATTCTACAAATCCTCTCTTATTACTTTTAGGGCAAATTAACCCTTTGAATAGACAATTTCCATTTGCAATCTCTACCTTACCTTAGCCATCCAATTCACAAGGAAGATGCCAATAAATATACAACCCCCGCCCAAAATTACGTTCCAAGAAATCATTTCGTCCAATAACAACCAGCCCGTAAGAACTCCGAAAAATGGAGCTAAAAATAAAAATGCACTTGTCTTTCCCGGGTCGCCTTTCTGTAGAAGGTAAAACCAAACTGCAAATTGTACAATGGAAGCCATTATAGCCAGCCATACTAAAATGGCAACCGATACTGGGGTAATTTGAAACGAAGGGTCTTCTAATAGAAAACTGCCAACGAACAAAATAAGACCTCCGAACAGCATTTGATACGCCGTTAGTACCCAGGTATTTATTTGTGTGCCCCACTTTTTAATTAATAGAGTGCCGATAGCCCATGAAATGGCTGATAGAAAACCATAAAGTGTTCCAATTCGCAAGTCTACCTGTGCACCAAGCGTGATCAGAACGCCAATAAAACCCAATATAACGCCAAACCATTGTCGCAAACTATACGACATTTTCATGAAAAGGGTTCCAAATAGGACAACCAGTAGTGGATTCGTAAATGTTAATATAGATGATTGCCCCGCTGTTATGGTGCGCAAACTGACAAAGATGCATCCCATGACAGCTGCCGTTTGAAAAAATCCAATCAATGCTATTTTCAGCCAATCCGAAGCACGCTTCGGATATGGGATTCTTAAACACTTTACAATAATCGCCATAAGGCTCCCAGCGAGTAGAAAACGCAGTGCGACCAACATGATCGGTGTAGCGTATGAAAGTCCAATCTTTCCAATCGTGAAAGCAGACCCCATTAAAGATGTTGTCAATACGACTAAAAATGCAAATAGCCACTTGTTCATAATGGTAGTCTCCTTCGGTCAGACGTCTCATTAGTAAAATTTTTCAAGTTTTATATAAGAAGTATATCACTTACATGCCGGGAATAGATGAAGTAATCTGTTATTTATCACAATTAAGATTCCAGGGCCCAAGCATTTGATTAAAAATGTATGGACGGTACAATGGGATTATTAGTAATGGCTACACTCTCACATGCTTTAGGAGGAAATTTACCGATGTCCTATCTATATTTAGCGCTTTCTATATCTCTCGAGCTAATTGGCACTTCTTTGTTAAAAGCCTCTGAGGGATTTACAAAACTGTTCCCTACACTGGGGGTTGTCATTGCTTTCATTAGCTGCTTTTTCTTTTTATCCTTGTCCTTGAAAACAATCCCTTTAAATACTGCGTATGCGATTTGGTCAGGCATTGGAATTGTTGCTACGGTGATCATTTCAGTTAGCATCTGGAAGGAAAAAATAAATTTGGCTAGCATTGTCGGAATCACATTCATACTTGTTGGAGTGGTAATTTTGAATTTATTCGGACCAGGACAAAGCGGAGCTAGCAGCACTAAAGGGCCTTTGTAGGAAGGAATGGAGCCCTTGATCAATTAGCCAGGAATGGATCAGTGCATAAGGCATTAAAAAATGATACTATTTGATGAGCAAAAGAACTTGCATTGCAACAGGAGGAACTAACATGAGTAACGAAGATAATTTTTGGCTTGATTTGCCGAAGCCGTTTTTTATATTAGCACCAATGGAAGATGTGACAGATGTCGTGTTTCGTCACGTCATTAGCGCAGCTGCAAGACCGGATGTGTTCTTCACGGAGTTCACGAATACGGAAAGCTATTGCCACCCCGAGGGAAGGGATAGTGTGCGCGGCCGGTTGACGTTCACGGAAGATGAGCAACCGATTGTCGCTCATATTTGGGGCGATAAACCTGAGTTCTTTTCACAGATGAGCATTGATATGAAAAAACTTGGTTTTCGTGGCATCGATCTGAACATGGGATGCCCCGTTCCTAACGTTGCAGCCAACGGAAAAGGTGCTGGATTAATCCAACGCCCGGAAGTAGCGGCAGAACTTATTCAAGCCGCGAAAGCCGGTGGATTGCCAGTCAGTGTCAAAACAAGATTAGGCTACAGTGAAATTGATGAATGGCGCGATTGGTTAGGACATGTATTGAAACAAGACATCGCCAATCTTTCCATCCACCTTCGCACAAGGAAAGAAATGAGCAAAGCCGATGCACACTGGGAACTGATTCCGGAAATAAAAAAACTGCGGGATGAGATTGCGCCTAATACATTGTTAACGATTAATGGAGATATCCCAGATCGCGCAACAGGATTGAAATTAGTTGAACAATACGGCGTGGACGGCGTCATGATCGGCCGCGGTGTATTTACGAATCCCTTTGCTTTTGAACAGGAACCAACAGAACGCAGCGTAAAAGAATATCTCGATTTATTACTGCTGCACCTGGACCTCCACGATAAATACTCAAACGAACTCGAACCGCGTCCATACAAACCACTTGTCCGCTTCTTCAAAATCTATATTCGCGGGTTTAGGGGTGCTGGTGAGTTGAGGAATCGATTGATGGATACGAAGTCGACGGATGAGGTGCGGGAATTGGTGAAGGAAGTTTTGGAGAAGGAATTGGCGTAAGACGAATTACTAAACCACAAAGAGAGGTTGGAAAATGAACTCCATTTTCCAACCTCTCTTTTATTCATCGTGAAGATTCCGACAAGTACCCCTCTTTCAAATACCCACAAGTTTGCGATATGTAAAATTACGTGCTAAAATAAATTGAATTTACTTCCAAAAGGAAGATAAGACCGATAAATTACGCATACTCATTACCTAAAATGCATTGGTTTTAAGAATCGTCTACGAGGTGGTTTGAAGATGATAGCGGAAAATAAAGAGATAACGATATTTGATCACACAGGAAGTAAAATTAGTACGGACAGAGAGATTGATATAGTCGTAAGACTTGAGGAGCCATTGATCGTAGTTTTAGGAAATGTGTTAAGTGACGAAGAGTGTGATGAACTGATCAAATTGTCTAAGGACAAGATGAAACGTTCAAAAATTGGTACAACACGCGAAGTAAACGAACTGAGGACAAGCAGTAGTATGTTTATTGAAGAAAGTGAAAACGAAGTTGTTTCTCGAGTCGAAAAGAGAGTCTCTTCCATTATGAATATCCCGATTGAACATGGAGAAGGCCTTCAAATCCTTCAGTATGCTCCCGGTCAACAGTACAAGGCTCACCATGATTTCTTTAAAACAGCAGACAATAATAGAATCAGTACGCTCGTCATGTATTTAAACGATGTAGAACAAGGTGGAGAAACGTATTTCCCTAAGCTGAATTTTTCAGTATCACCTAAAAAGGGCATGGCAGTGTACTTCGAGTATTTCTATAACGATCAAGATCTGAATGAGTTAACTTTACATGGCGGTGCACCCGTTATAACCGGCGAAAAATGGGTAGCAACACAATGGATGAGAAAGAAAAAATACAGATAAAAAACGAGGACCTCCCTACCTAAGGGACGGTCCTCTCTTTGTTATTTCGTGATACTGTCTAGTTGTAATTACGCTTGTGGAGGTGTTCCTTCAGCATTAGATACAACAACATCGATTTGGATTAAAGCGTCTTCAGGCAATGCCGATACGCCAACTGTTCTGCGTGCAGGAACTCCGCCTGGGAAGAATGTTTTGTAAACTTCGTCTACAGCATCCATATCCTCGATATTTTTAACGAAGATATTTACTTTAACGATATCTTCCATAACGTGGTTGATGCTTTCAACAATCGCCTTAACATTTTTCAAGCACTGTTCAGTTTGTTCTTTTACGCCACCAGCTACCAATTTACCTGTTTTTGCATCTAAAGGTAATTGACCTGAAAGGTGATTGTAATGTGAGAACGCTACAGTTTGAGTAGATAGGGAATTCTTAGGTGCATTTTCAGTGTTGTTTGCCCAGATTACGATTCCATGTCTGTCTTCAATAGCTTGTGGAGGCGTTCCATCTCCGTGAGATACGACTGCTTCCATTTGTACTAAAGCACCCATTGGTAGATCTGCAGCTTCAACTACTGTACGTGCAGGGACGTATGCAACAGTTCTAGCGATAGCGGAGTCTGGGAAGAATGTTGAATACACTTCATTTACCGCTTCCATATCCTTAAGGTCTGTAACGAAGACCGTCATTTTAACGATATCGTCAAAAGGAACGTCGATGCTTTCTAAAATTGCTTTGATATTTTTCAAGCACTGTCTTGCTTGCTCTTGTACACCGCCAATTACGAATCTTCCAGTTTGTGGATCGATCGGCAATTGAGCTGAAAGGTAATTGTAATGAGAGAAAGCGACAGTTTGAGTAGATAATGCACATGTAGGCGCATTCGCAGTGTTATTCGTAAGCTTAACAAGATCGCCTGCTTGTGGAGCATTTGGAATTGAACCTTCACCGTGTGAAAGAAGTGCTTCAACTTGCACCATAGCATCCATTGGCAAAGCTGCAACTGCAACATTTGTGCGTGCAGGAACATAAGTTGGGAAGAATGTTTTATAAACTTTGTTAACTGCATCAACGTCTTTAATATCTTTCACGAATACTGTGATTCGAACGATATCGCTCATAACATGACCGATGCTGTCTACGATTGACTTAATGTTCGTAAAGCACTGTTTCGCTTGCTCAGTTATGCCGCCAGCAACCAATTTACCTGTTGATGGATCTACAGGCAATTGAGCTGAAAGGTTATTGTAGTGAGAGAAAGCTACTGAATGTGAAAATAGACCGTTACCGCTTGGTGCATTTTCTGTATTTTTTGCTGATACTGCGTTATATCCGCTCATAATATTATTCCCCTTTTAAAAGTATTTATTAATTCAAGTATGCGCTGAAAAACCCGGTCTAAACCATAGTTCTTTTTTGCGGTTGCAAACAATATAAGCGAATACTGAATTACACTCCAAGAGTAAAGAAACCCCCTAGAGTTAAGTTGTTGCATAAGCCGGCCAAAAGGATTTCTCCTTTTCGCTATGTAGTGTTATCTTATCCGAGCTCAGGAATACCACATAGAACTACCTAGTATAAACATAAGCGTATCTGCATTGTCAAACACGACACATTATTCTTCATTAAAAAAACCACAATCACTGAATGAATTCAGTAATCGTGGCTTTTTAGTTTCTAAGAAATGGAGATTTTAAACTTTTCGGAATTTCCAAGAAGATTGCATAGAAACTTCTTTACCTTCTTTACGTTCTTTTGCATACTCAGCTGTAGCCGTGAACAATACGTCCGAAGATGAATTCAATGCTGTTTCACAAGAATCCTGAATAACCCCGATGATGAAGCCAACGCCAACAACTTGCATTGCAATATCATTTGGAACTCCAAACAAACTGCATGCCAGCGGAATCAACAAAAGTGATCCCCCTGCAACACCAGATGCACCTGCTGCAGATACTGCAGCCACAACACATAGCATCAGCGAAGTCATAAAGTCAACTTCTATCCCAAGCGTATGCACAGTTGCAAGCGTCAATACTGCAATGGTAACTGCTGCACCAGCCATATTAATTGTCGCACCTAGAGGGATTGAAACGGCATACGTATCTTCATCCAAATCAAGTTTTTCAGCCAGCTTCATGTTTACTGGTATATTTGCAGCCGAACTACGTGTAAAGAACGCTGTTAACCCGCTTTCCCTTAACACCATAAACACAAGTGGATAAGGGTTTTTACGCGTATACACATAGACAATCAACGGATTCACTACAAGAGCGATGAACAACATACATCCCACGAGGATTAAAATTAAGCGTCCATATACAAGCAAAGCGGAAAGCCCCGTTGAGACAACAGCATCGAAAACTAGACCCATAATGCCGAGCGGAGCCAAATTGATCACCCATTGCACGACTTTCGTGACCGCATCCGAGAAGCTGCCCAACATATCTTTTGTATGTTGATTTGCCTGTTTTAACGCAATCCCCAAAACGACTGCCCACATTAAAATACCTAAGTAATTCGCATTGACTAATGCATCAATTGGATTAGAAACTAAGTTAAATAATAAGGTGTTCAATACTTCCATAATGCCTTCAGGAGGTGAAAGGTCTTCAGCCCCTGTTGTCAATGTCAGCGTCACTGGGAATATAAAGCTCGCCACCACAGCAACAGCGCCAGCTAGCAATGTACCAATGGCATACAAACCAAGAATCGATTTCATATTCGTTTTCGTACCGCTCTTATGCACTGCAATTGCATGCATCACTAAGAATAAGACCAATACAGGTGCAACCGCTTTCAATGCACCGACAAATAAAGCACCTAAGATGGAGACCCCACTTGCAGCTTTGGGAACCGTTAACGCTAAAACAAGACCGACAAGAATACCGACAATGATTCTTTTTACTAGGCTTATTTGATTCCACTTATTAACTAGATTTCTCATTCGTCTACCCCCAATATCTTTCGTTGTATAATATCTTCAATCATTTCTCCCCGTTAGAGTAGACTGAGGCTTTATTTTATCACAATCTTTTTAGAATTGTGAAGCACATTTTTGTAATTAACGAATTATGGAATCTCGGACGTTGGAAAATTGAAAGCGAAAAGCGTGATTACCTGATAAGAATTTGCCCAATATCAGTCAAAAGATAACTGGTGACCTACCGTTATAATAGACTATGTTACTTACGTAAAATACTAAAAAATAAGGATAATCACCTATGACTTCTTTAATTAATTACCCATAAGCCCATATAATTTTCCCGATTTCACATCATGGCATAGTTTGCTAGAGTTAGGTTGTAAGGCAAATAATTATCGTTACATTTTAAACGGATGGAGAGAAAGCATGAAGAATAAAATCAGCATAGTGGTTATATCCACAATAGTAATTGGTGGCATTCTCTTTTTCGCCACTTATCTTGCATATGAGGAAAACAATAAATTCTTTAACTTTCCGATACCCAAAAACGCCGAATTACTTAATGATAAAGATGACGTTGCTGTTTATAATTGGTCAAAAGCCTCTGAAGAAGACGGGATTCCTCTTATGTATGAGATAATAATCAAATCAAAAGGATGGAGCAAAGCAGGCAGAGAAGGTGCTTCAACTTTTTATGAAAAAGAGGGACATAGAATTGATTTGATCTCTCAAACGGACCAATTAACTTTGATAGCGGAATAAGAACGTACTGTAAATTTGATTATTTTAATCCTACAGAAAGAATTGTTACGGAGTCATATCGGAGAAGCTATCGTCTAGAAAGTGACGATGCTTTTAGGAGAGATGCGAATGAACAGATATATTCCGATTGCGTTAGTGTTAGTATTCCTTCCTTTCCTAGTAGCAGCCTGCACCCAAAACGATGAAGCAGACACTGAAGAGTATTACGGATTGATCGGCAGTGGTAATGCGATGGGATACGGTTTTACGATTACTAAAGAGGAGAGCGGGACGATTCTTTGGGAGCTTGATTATAAAGGCGACCTTATTGTCATCGAAAAGAACGAGGACAATATAGATGAATTAGTAAATTATGCGACCGCTATTCAAGCTATCGAATCATCGCTATCTACGGTTTTTTACTCATTAATCTACCTTTTGCTCGTTGTAGCAATTGCATTGTTCCTTTATGCAAGAAATAGAAAAGCACTTAAATACGGCGGTACAATAGCTGTTGTTATCGCAGGCGGTATTGCATTGTATTTTGCAGCTGATGCGTCTATTGAAGTAAACAATGCGTTGCAAGAAGCAAAGCTATATTACTTGAGGCTTGTGGGTTGAATGATGAAATCGGAAAAGTAGACCTATTATATGCCGAACAACTCAAACACAGCTTAATGCATGTACTTATACACCGAGTTCAAGCAAAAACCGGCTCTAATCATTTTTACGTAATGATCGGAACCGGTTTTGTAGTTTTTAACGGTATATAGGTAGTCTTTGCAGCCCTTATTGATGAGGACAATGCACGGCCAACTGTCACCGTTCAATCATCATATCCTTGCGACTCACGCGTCATTTTTCTTTTTCCTTCTTTTTCTCTTTCTCTCGTTTCTTCTTTTCTTTCTCTTCCTTTTTCTCTCTCTTTTTCTGTTCTTTTTCTCTTTCCTTCTTGTCTTTCTTCTCTCTCTTTTCTCGTTCTTTCTCTTCTTTTTTCTTTTGTTTCCTTTTCTCTTTTTCTTGTTTTTGTTCTTTCTCCTTTAACTTAGCTTTCTGTTCCTCTAACTCTTTTTTCTTTTTCGCGATTAATGGCAGATCGAATTTTTTCGTAGGTAATTCACTGATCGATCTTGATAGGACTTGCGCGAAAATTGGCGGCGCTGTAAAACTGCTAGTTGATGTTAAGTAATGTTCTGCGTCTGTTTTGTCATATCCTAACCAAACCGCACCGACGAGGTCCGGTGTATATCCGACGAACCAATGATCTTTTGATCCATCCACACCCGTGAATGGCAGCTGGGTGGTGCCTGTTTTACCGGCTACTTCCAATCCTGAAAGTTGAGCTTTCTGGGCCGTACCAACTTCGACAGCACCTTGCAGCATATAGGTCATTTGCTGGGCGACTTCCGCATCTGTTACTTCCTGAGACTGTTCACGCCATTTTCCTATGACTTCGCCTTCTGAATCTTTTATTTTAACAATCGCGTGGGCTTCCATCATGACCCCATCATTCGCAAACGCAGCAAAAGCTTGAGCCATTCGCAAGGGTGAAGTACCTTTGTGCAAGCCCCCTAATGCCAAGCCTAGATTATGGTCATGGTCATCCAATGGGATTCCGAACCGCTCCACGGCACGGACACCTTTTTCAATTCCAATCTGATGTAAGAGCCAGACGGGAGGGATATTATACGATTGCGCCACAGCATCGTACATTGTCACTCGCCCTCTGAATTTCTGATCGAAATTCTTCGGAGAATATCCATCAATATTAATCGGTTCGTCAACGAGCAAATCCGAAATATGATAGCCTTGCTCGAGTGCTGCAGTGTAGACAAGTGGTTTCAAAGTTGAGCCCGGCTGTCGAACGAGCTGTGTCGCATTATTAAAGCGTCCATACGTGTATTCTCCTCTGCCCCCAACCAATGCGGTAATTCCGCCCGTTTTAGGATTCAAGAAGACCGAAGCACTTTGAATAAGTTGATCCGGCTTACTCTCTGGAAAATAACGCTCATCCTCATAGACTTCTTCAAGGGCATCTTGGATGACAGGATTCAACTCCGTATAAATATGTAATCCACCTGATAGCACTTCATTTTTCGTTAAATCGTACTTGTTTACAGCCTCGTCAATAATATGGTCAATATAATAGGGGTATTTCCCCTTATAATTCGTCAATGATGAATCAGCTAACACAATTTCCTGTCCTACCGCTTCATCGAACTCCGCTTGACTAATGTACTTTTCACTTTTCATTAACGATAAGACAATATTGCGTCGTGCCAGCGACTTTTCCTTGTTTTTATAAGGAGATAAATGGGTTGGCGCTTTAATTAATCCCGCTAATGTAGCAGATTCGCTCAACGTTAATTCGCTTACATCTTTCCCGAAATAGACTTCCGCAGCTCGTTGAACACCCCATGCTCCTTCGCCAAAATAGATTTGGTTGAGGTATCGTTCTAAGATGTCATCTTTTGAATACGTTCTCTCAACATTCTTCGCAATCAGCAGTTCTTTGAATTTACGAGAATACGTACGTTCCTGCGTTAAAAACACATTTTTTGAAAGCTGTTGAGTAATGGTACTCCCACCGGCAACAACTTCACCTGTTAACATGTTTTGAGTGAATGCCCGCGCAACCCCAAAATAATTAATCCCGTTATGTTTGTAAAATTGTTGATCTTCAACAGAAATGACTGCTTCTATCAGCTCTTTTGGAATTTGATGTAACGGAACTCCCTCAATATTGGAATTCGAAATTTTACTCACAATCTCTCCGTTTTGATCGTAAATAAACGTCGGTCTCGGTTCAGGTTCTTCGAGTTTACTCACATCACTTGATGAAATTAATAGGTTTACTATGACCAATCCACAAATGACTACAACGAGCATTCCGAATAAGAGTATTCGAATAGGTTTTTTCATATCTGACCATTTATTTCTTATTTTCTCTTTCTTCTGTTGTTGCCTATTTTCCATTCTTCCCATACGAATTCCACCTTCTTCATTGCTTTCGAACGTTTAAGTTTAGCATAGTAGAAAGAAGAAACTCAACTTCACCAGGGTTACACAATTCTTTAAGAATCTCTCAACGCAATTGAATACGTACAATCTCATTATTGGTTCCGACCCGCATTGGCATCCCCCAAGTACCTACGCCCGATGTAACGATAACGTGTGGGCTCGTCGCATCCTTTTGATAATGTCCATAGTCCACTTCAAATATTGCATTTGTTACTAAACTGCCCGGAAATATCTGCCCTCTGTGCGTGTGGCCAGCAAGAACTAAGTCAATTTCCTCGCCATATTGCTCAAGTTTTGTAGGAGTATGATCCATAACAATAATAGGCAGATTTGTATCTATCGAAGCTAAAATTTCTGTACTATCTTTTCTTTTTATATCACCAAAACCCCCAATTGGCGATGGATCCACACGTCCATAAACAATCAGTCGCTCATCAATTATCTGGTACTCATCAGTAAGGAGCTTTATATTACTTCGCTCAAGGAAGGTAATCATGTCGCCAAATGTCTTTCCACTGTCATGGTTTCCAAGACTGCCATATACTCCATATGTTGCCGTAATACTTTTTAATAAATTCATTGCTCTTTCAGGATCTTGGATAGCATTATAATCATCATTAAAGATATCGCCCGCAATGCAAACGATATCAGGTTCAAGCTTATTAATATCATCCACGATACTTTCAAGGCGCTTTTCGGAATTTACAGCTCCTAAATGCAAATCGCTTATGAGGATGACCTTCATGCCACCTGGCAATGGAGTTTCTTTCATCAAAATATCGTAGGAAACATGTTTAATCTGATTTGCATTGTATATGCCATAACCGACGAAGCTAGAAGTTAGTAAAACCACTATAAAACCCGCAAAGAAATGGAATTTCTGCGGCAGAGGAGTTGGAATTATTTTCACCATAGTGCCGATTAGTATGATCAAATGAACCATGAGAATAAATAGGAATAGATATACAAAAATGCCCATCCAATATGCGCTTAACCAACTAACTAGATTGTTCACACTGGAAGGAAGAGGTAAAAAAGCGAGTATCATAGAAAATGCAATGAATATGTATACACTTGCAAATAGCTTTAAATTTACAGATGGGAAAAACAGTCTGAGCCATTGATAGATCTTACTTGCGATGTAATAATTCGCACTTCCATAAATAGCAATTATAATTGTTGCACCGAAAATTAAACCGAACTTATCCAATTCGAACTCTCCTTCTATCCAGTCCTTGCTCGACTCCCTTTTCTCGCGCCCTTACGTGACAGTAAGCCTAGTCACTTTTTTCATATTATCTGCTTAATTACCTGAACTACATATTTCGCAGCAAAGCAAGATAAAGGAATACCTAAAACCAAGACAAGATAGCTCATGAAATAACTATTAAAAAAGTATTTATCAGACAAGTAAGCAGCTAATTTAAAGTATTGCAGAAAAATTAGTATTACCAATACTACAAATCCTGCTTCTCTCATCATTAATTTATTTTCGTTAATCTTCCCCTTGCCATTCCAATTTTCATCCTCCACTGAATCTACTCCTTTCCATGCTTTACACCAATATGTTGATTTTTGATTATCAGGAATACGTTTCATTTACTAAAAAGTTTCAAAGCCTAATTCATACAAACACGCTTAAGCTAGCACAGATCCTTACAGGAAATGTACCGGATAAATAATTACCGTCCACAACTTCTATGCCTATACGAGCGGTGAAATAATAGTATGAAATACAGCCGGATGGACGAGGTTCCCCTCTCCATTCGGCTGTCTTTTAAAATATGTCTTGAAGAACCAGCGATTCATTTTCTTCCTACTGAGAAATGGCAGTTTCCCTCTTTCGCGTATACCTCAAATAATAATACAAATAACACAACCCGATAAAACCGAACCCTAAAGCAAGTGACACCCGCTGCGTTGGATCAAATGCGGCGAAAACGAATAACGACGCGCAAATTACGATACAAAGGATCGGGACGAATGGAAACAGACGGACCCGGAATTTCAGGTCTTCCGGCTTTCCTCCGTCTTTCACATACTGCGTCCGGAAACGATATTGGGAGAATGCGATGGCCATCCACGTAATCGTCCCCCCTATTCCACTGACCGAGAGAAGGACAACAAAGAGTGTAGTCTCCGCAATGACACTCGTCAGCAAGGATAGAAGCGCAAATCCGAGAGTCACAAGCAGCGCATTCATCGGAACCCCCTTCTTGCTCAGCTTTCCGAACATCGGATGCGCCATCCCATCGTTGGCCAATGAATAAAGGATCCGCGTACAAGCGAATAATCCCGTGTTCCCGACGGAAAGTATGGCCGTCAAGATGACGAAGTTCATGATATCTGCGGCGTAAGGAATCCCGACGATATCGAAAACTGTGACGAACGGACTTTCCAGCACACTCGCTTCTTTCCAAGGGACGATTGCCGACAGGACAAAAATCGCCAACACGTAGAACACGAGAACACGCACAACGATATTGCGGATGGCCTTCGGAATGTTCTTCTCCGGTTCCTCCGTTTCCCCAGCTGCCACTCCCATGATTTCAGAGCCTTGGAATGCATAAATGACAGTCATCATGACGATAAAGACCCCAGTCAGCCCTGTAGGGAAAACACCATCTCCGGTAATATTCGAAAGATAGGGAGTCGGCGTCCCATCCATCGTGATCAACCCGAACATCGCACAAAAGCCGATTCCGATGAATAGAATGACCGCCAATACTTTTATGCCCGCGAACCAATATTCCGTTTCAGCGAAGCTTTTCGTACTCAGCGAATTGATGGAGAACAGAAGAACGACGAAGACTGCACACCAGATCCATATGGGGACATCCGGAAACCATCTGCCCATCAACAACCCCGCTGCGATAAATTCAAGACCGACGTAAAGTGCCCAACTCAGCCAATACACCCAACCGATGACAAATCCTGATGCAGGTCCTATAAACTTCGTGGCATGCGCCTGAAAAGAGCCTGAAACCGGCATGATGACGGATAACTCCCCTAGACAGACCATTGCTAAATACATGAGGAGCCCACCTACCAGATAGGCTAAAATTGTACCGATCGGCCCGGCTTCCCCGATCGCATACCCCGAACCGATAAATAGGCCGGTTCCTATGACGCCCCCGAGCGAAATCATGAATAGGTGTCTGCTCTTCATCTCCCGCCTTAGCTTCTGCGGACTTTCTTGCATCGTCTTCATCTCCATTCACCATCCTCCTCATTGACTTTAATTGCACGTATGTGAAAGCGTTTACAAAACGTTTGACTCAACTTTCTTCAATGGCAAAAATGGTTCCAGTCTCTTTTGCATGAGCAGATGGAAATGGTGGACGCAGTTCTCGGTCAGCGAAAATCTGCCTTGTTTGTATACACCCGTTTCGATTCCCTTTTGGACAACCTCACAGATCTCCTTATCTTCCCGGCGCACGTCTTGATCGACCGCCATCAACTCTTCTTCCTCTTCCGTGATTGTATCGTTCATGAAAAAAGTCGTATAGACGTACTTCGTCGTTTTATGATCAATCGGAATCGACTGGTGAATGGATACATTAGGCGGACCCGGGTCGAACGAAAACCACATATTCGGATAAAGCCAGTAGTATCTTCCGCCCTGCCCCATTTCGAAATCAGCGTTTTGCCCTTTTAGTGGAGTCGCTTGATAAACATAATTTTCGTGTAGGCTCGATTCATATTGCTTCATATCCACTTTGGAAACGAGTGATTTATGGACCCCCGGACAATGATCGCATTCCAAATAATTATCGATCCCGATTTTCCAATTTGAATGACAGATCGTTTCCTTTACCTGCATTTTCTTGAATTGATCCAAATTATCCTTTTTCACATGCTCAAGCAATCCGCCGAAGGTCTTTGCCATCGGTTCCGCATCCGGATCGAGATTCACAAAGATGAACGACTCGAAAATCTCCAATCGGACATCGTGCAAGCAGAAGGCAGATTCATCAAAGTTCTCGACACCTTGCATATTCGGAGCGCGGTTAAGCGACCCATCCAACCGGTAAGACCAAGCATGGTACGGACAAGTGATGATACGCTTATTCCCTTCCCCTTCAACCAACTTCGCAGCCCGGTGACTGCACACATTATAAAAGGCGCGGATCTCCCCATCGTTGCCCAATGTCACAAAAATCGGCTTGCCGACGATTTCAGTCGTAATATAATCGCCCGCTTTTTTGAATTCGCTAACATGTCCAACGTACTGCCAAGTTTTCGCGAAGATTTCCTTTAATTCGACGTCCAACACATCCGGGTCCGTGTACAGCCAAGATGGCAATGTATGTGCTTCGCTCAATTTTTCGCTGACGCTTACTTCATTTTTCATTGATAAGCCCCCTCTTCATGTAATGAATGAAAATCAATCTTCTTTCCTACTACTGTATGAAAGACGATGCGTTTACAGAATCGACTCTATGGATTGGTCACCCCCACTCGTTCAAGAAGTCACGTTTGAAAGTTGTTATTATTCTTTCAATTACTAATATAGTATCACAAAGTTTACCATTTGGCTTTTATTTTTTGCTGTTTTATTTAAAATGCATCATTTTTCCGTTCGCTGACCAGGGGGATATGAAAGACCGGGACAACGACACCAAACCGCATGAGGATCAGGAAAACGATCATCTTTGCAATGCCCTTTGCCGAGGGTTTTGGTGCAATGTATATACTCACATGAATAGTCTAATGGACACGTGTGAAAACAGAGATTTCCTACTATAATAAAATTTGTTTATGAAAGATAAGAGAGAGGAAGTTTTTATTGAGAAAGATTCTACAGCTATTGATCGTCTTGTCCTTAGGCCTATCCATCCTTGCTATTCCAGTTGGCGGTGCAAAGGCAGCAGGCTTTTCCGACGTTTCAAGCTTCAAGGAAGAGATTGAGTATTTAACTGAACAAAAAGTCATTAATGGATATAATGACGGCACATTCCGTCCATCTGTCAAGCTCACACGTGCGCAAGCGGTTGTTATGATTATGCGCTCCATCGGCATGCCTGAGACACCCATAAAAGACCCAGGGTTTAATGACGTGAGCTCATCCACTTTCGGCTATAAAGAAATTGCCTACGCCGTGAGTGCGGGAATTATTAACGGTAAAAGTACTTTTAGATTCGATCCAAGCGGGGATATTACTCGGGCTGAAATGTCTAAAGTATTGCATAATGCCTATAAACTAAAAGGAGTGTACGAGCCAGGATTTGAAGATGTTCCTGTTGGCTCATGGGCAGCCTCCTTCATTTCATCATTAGCAGCGAACAATATTACCGTTGGCTATTCAGATGGATCATTTCGTCCGACACAATCTATTGATCGAGCACAATTTTCAGCTTTTCTTGCACGGATAATGAAGCCTCACTTCCGTCCATCAACTGGAAAAACTGCGCACTCCGTCGTTGACATCACTGTGGAATCAACAATCATAGACATGATGAAAAATCCGGACAAGCCGATCGTTTACTATATTGATAAGAATTCCCAAACGCTTGTCATGCTAAATGTAGAGACAAAAGCGAAAAAGGTAGTGGAATTGAAACATCCTGCAGAAAAACTCTACATCAAAAATGGAAAAGTCTTTGTAACGCAGCATATTCAAGCGAGAAGCCCCTATAATTTCATCGAGACACAAAAAGGAATCATCCATGTCTACGATGCTGAAAATCTTTCATTACTGAAAGAAGTGAACGTAAATATCGACCCTTACGATATAGTCGTGGATGATGCGGAAACGTTGATTATTTCATCCGGTTCCGGCCAGCATACAGAGGTTCAGACCTACAACTGGCAAACATCGGAACACCTATCTTCTGCGTTTATTTGGGATGAACAATTGATTGAGCTGTCACCGACACAAAATAAGGTCTATTCAGTCTCTCCTTCGCACTACACCGGAAGAATGGAAGTCTTTAGTTTACATGAGGGACAAATCAAGAAGGAAGAAATGGAGCCTCGCTTTTTTGATACGATGAAATTACGAGGCTATGTTCAAATGTCTCCGGACGGCAAGGTAATTTATAACGGGAATGGGACGATTTATGCTTCAAGCAGCAATCCATCAGAAGACTTGCTGCCGCTTGGCAAATTGGCCACGCCATTCAAAACAATGACGTTTGATGAAGTCAATAAGTTTATGTATCTTGCTGACAACTCAACACAAGTTTCTGTTTATCCCTACAACTCACTTAACCCTTCATCTACATTGAATGCATATGGTACTATCGATAGGCTTGTTTATGTAGAGGAAACTAAAGAATTATATGCTTTCACTAAATTTAAGCTGCACGGTTCTAAATTGGATTCTACTATATTGGAACGATTTACGTTTGGAGAATAAAGTAATCTGAGGCGCCTTGTCCCGTTCTGGAAATCGATGGGACAAGGCGCCTTTTTTAGGTTTCTGGCACTTGAAGAATGAATATGTAACGTTTACCATTGCATTGTGAATAATATTGCCCTATAATTTGTACATTAAATTAATACTCCCATTCACCGATGGGATAGAGGTTGCTGCTTATAAGAGTAGGACGGACGAGGTTCTCTGAGATTGTTGACTCCGTTTGAAAGGATGAGTTGCCGAAGTGTGGGTAGATCATTGGATATCCATGCTGGTGATGTTTTCAAATAGGAACATCATTGTCACGTTTTCAACGTGGAGAACTATCTTCGGAAGGATTTACTCACTTATCCAACAGCCGTCGATTTTCCTCGATGGCTGTTTTTTATTTTGGGGTTAACTTCCATCACAATAAGGAGTGGACAACATGGAGAACAACATAACATCAACGAATACACCCCAATTGAAAAGAACATTGAAAGCACGCCACCTGATGATGATTTCCCTTGGAGGTTCGATAGGAACCGGGATTTTCTTGGCCAGTGGCGGGGCGATCCATACGGCAGGACCAGGAGGGGCATTGGTCGCCTATGTCGCGGTCGGGATCATGGTTTACTTCCTGATGACAAGTCTTGCGGAAATGGCCGCTTATATGCCTGTGGCGGGTTCCTTCAAAGAATATGCCACCCGATTCGTCGATCCGGCATTCGGGTTTGCGATCGGCTGGAATTATTGGTACAACTGGGCAATCACAATTGCCGCGGAACTGGCAGCGGTTGTATTGATCATGAAATTCTGGTTTCCGGAAAGTCCTTCTTTCTTATGGAGCGGACTTGCGCTTCTGATCATGTTCGGCTTTAACTATATGTCCGTCAAAGGTTTTGGCGAAGCGGAATTCTGGTTTTCACTTATTAAAGTTGTTACAGTCATCATCTTCATCATTACTGGGTTTATGATGATTTTCGGCATCATGGGCGGCGAAGCGATCGGCTTTACGAACTTCACGATTGGCGATGCACCGTTCAACGGAGGATTCTTTGCCATCCTTGGTATTTTCATGGCAGCAGGCTTTTCATTCCAAGGTACGGAATTGCTTGGAGTGGCTGCTGGGGAAAGTGAAAATCCGGAAAAGACGATTCCAAAAGCGGTGAACTCCGTATTTTGGCGCATCCTCCTGTTCTACGTCTTTGCGATTTTCGTCATTGCGATGATTATTCCATATACGGACGCACGATTACTGAGTGAGTCGGTTTCAGTCAGTCCGTTCACACTCGTTTTCGAACGGGCAGGTTTCGCTTTTGCTGCTTCTGTTATGAACGCCATCATTTTAACGGCCGTACTATCTGCGGGTAACTCGGGGATGTATGCATCAACGCGTATGCTTTGGGATTTGGCGCGTGATGGGAAAGCGCCGAAGTTCTTAGGGAAATTGGATAATAGAGGCGTGCCGGTCAATGCGTTGATCGCCACGACATTAGTCGGCTCCCTTGCCTTCCTATCGACTTTCTTCGGGGACGGTACGGTTTACGTCTGGCTGTTGAACGCATCGGGGATGGCTGGATTTGTGACTTGGCTTGGGATTGCCATCAGTCACTACCGTTTCAGAAGAGCCTATATTGCGCAAGGCGGTAATCTGTCGAATCTTCCTTATCGCGCAAAATGGTTCCCGTTCGGTCCTCTGCTGGCCCTGGTCCTATGTATCTTCATCATTGCCGGCCAAAACTTCCAAGCCTTTACGGGCGGTGATATCGATTGGAACGGCGCACTTGTTTCCTATATCGGCCTTCCCCTCTTCTTAATCGTTTGGCTGATTTATAAAGTTAAATACAAAACAAAGTTGATTCCATTGAAGGACTGTGACTTTGAAAGTAAATGATGATAGTAGAAACAGCCGGATGTGAGAGGTCTCCCCTCTCCATCCGGCTGTTTTTTAATCGATCTAGGACTATATCGAATGCTTGTTGATCCTTTTTCGTTAGGGGCAATCGATGCAAAAAAGAAGCACGCCCTCTCCATTAAGAGAGAACATGCTTCTTCTACTGCAATATGTCATTCGTTTGATTGTACATCTTCTACTTTGGTGTAGTTATACTGAGATGGATCGACAGGCGTATACCCTTTTGGCGTATAGAATCTCAATAAGTCGCCATTCACGACTTTATCAGAAAGCCCTAATTTATAATCCACTTCTTTTTTCAAAGCATTAGCACGCTCCATTTGACTATCGTCGAGAGGTAAGCCTGTTTGATTATCATAGAACTTTTCATTAATTGAATCAATCGTCGGGCTGATAAAGTCGCCATTTCGAAACGGGACAACTTGATTATGCTCTTCCGAGAATAAATCGGAACCGAATTGAACAAAGTTTTTCGTATCAATTCCAAGCAAATGCAACAACGTCGGAAGAAGGTCTGTTTGGCCGCCATATGTGTGGTTGACGCCGCCTTTCATTCCAGGAACATGGATGAATAAAGGAACGCGTTGCAAGTTCGCACTTTCATAAGGGGTAATTTCTTTCCCCATAATTTGTGCCATTGCTCTTTTATGATTATCGGAAATGCCATAATGGTCGCCATATAGGACAATGACCGAGTTATCGTATAAGCCCATTTCCTTTAATCGCGTGAAGACTTTTTCAATCGCTTCGTCTGTATACCGCGCAGTTTGGAAATAATCGTCCACACTGCGGTCCCCAGTCTGGGCTTTATCGATTGTCACCAACTCTTGATCCATCGCATACGGATAGTGGTTTGCTACCGTAATGAATTTCGCATAGAAAGGTTGCGGCAGTGAGCTCAACAGACTTTCAGATTGCTCATAGAACGGTTTGTCCAACAATCCATATTCCGCCATGTCAATTGGGTCACTCGTATCATAATAACTGGCATCGAAGAAATGGTCGAATCCAAATTCTTTGTAGATGGTATTTCGATTCCAGAAGCTGCCGTTATTACCGTGGAATACAGCGGAGGTATACCCGTGATCCTTTAAAATACTTGGGGCAGCTTGGTACGTATTTTGTGCTTTCGTAATAAATGCAGATCCCTGAGGCAACCCAAATAGGGAGTTCTCCAACATGAATTCCGCATCGGACGTTTTGCCTTGGCCCGTTTGGTGGAAGAAGTTATCGAAATACGCCGTATTTTTATCTCTCGTTAATGAATTTAAAAACGGTGTAACTTCTTCTCCGTTCAATTTGTAGTCAATCAAAAAGTTTTGGAATGATTCTAAATGCAAATAAATGACGTTCATTCCTTTGGCCGCCCCAAAATAGGCTGGATTTGGTTCGGCGTATGAGGATTGGGTGTAGTTAATCACATCTGTAAGATCACTGCTATCCGCCAAAGCTCTTTGCGACGACGCTGCCGCCGTTTCTACCGAGTCATAAATCGTGTAATTGTACATGCCTAGATACTTCACAATATAGTTACGATCGAAGCCGCGAGTCAACAATTGCGGCCGATCGGCTTCAGCCAGTCCAAGATTGATAATGGAAATTAGTAAAGCAACAGCAATAATGGCGGCTGCTTTTTTAGATCCAATCCGATTTGTCCCTTTTTGTACCTTATGTGAGAATCGAAGGTACATCAGTACCACTACATCCACAAAGAACAAAATATCATAAGGTTTTAGCAAGGACAGAACACTTCCGCCCAAATCCCCGAAATTCTGCGTTTGGAAAAGGGTAGGCAGTGTAATGAAATCACTGAAGAACCGGTAATAGACGATATTCGCATATAACAGAATCGACATGAGCGTGTACATGACGACAAGCACTGTATATTTTTTCTTACCTTTAAACAAGAAAGAAATTCCTAGAAACAGCATCGCTGAACCGAGCGGATTTAGCAGTAGGAGAAATTGCTGAAGAGGTCCTTCTACTCCTAATTCAAATTGTGTGGATTGAGCGATATAGGTTTTCATCCATAACATCAATACAGCTACCGCATATATTCCTAAAAAGTTGTGTAGAAGAAAATCTTTCACATTCCATTGATTTCTCATGCAAACACCAACCTTTTAATTATTTATTTTACTTCTGATCTATGGAAAATGTTATTTTAAAGTAACTTTTTCTACAGCTAAACATAGTACTCCTCTTTGGCTTATTCGTCAAGTTGTTAAGATTTCCAAGATGAATCGAATAAGCGTTAACTGATGAAATGAGAAAAAGCCGGAATAGAGGTTTTCCCCTTCATCCGGCTGTTTTTTAGTAATGCTTACATATGATATAGTTACCCTCTACTTACATTATAACATCTTCCAATAATTAATTATAGACTACTTTTCCACCCATCCCATCCCTTATACTGAAATACGCAAGTCAAAAAGCATAAGGGGTGTTTTACATGGATGACAACAAAAATAGTTTAGATCCCGGTCCGTTCTTTCATGGCACAAAAGCAAAACTGGAAATTGGAGACCTTCTCGAACCTTTGCAATTCTCCAATTATCAGGATAAAAAATCTAACTATATCTATTTTACTGCAACATTAGAAGCTGCTAAATGGGGTGCTGAATTAGCAAAATCTACATCAAAAGAGAGAATTTATATCGTAGAACCATTAGGTGATTTTGAAAATGATCCGAACTTGACGGACAAAAGATTTCCCGGAAACCCAACACGCTCCTATCGGTCAAAATCTCCTTTGAAAATAGTAGCTGAATTAGGGTCATGGGAAAGACATTCTGATGAACAAATAAATCATATGCTTACATCCTTACAAAAGTTAAGTGAACAAGGGAAAAATGTGATATATGATTAAGGCTTATATAGTAAGAATATGGTTGCCCGCTTACTTGTACAATAATGAGGCCAAGGAGTACTAACCTGAATTACTATAGCTGAAACTCTCTCCTGGAGCGTATAAGCAGTTATTCTTCGGAAATAGAAAAAGACAGGCATCCATTCGTAGATGCCTGTCCCATCGTATCAGAATTCTAATTTCTTAATATCTTCAATCAGCAATTCAACATTTTCCTTTTTCGTTGCCCAACTGGTACAAAATCTGACAACACTTTGCGCATCATCGAATTTCTCCCAATAGGAAAAAGAGTAGTTCTTGCTCAAATCACTCAACACATCATTCGGTAAAATGGGAAACTGTTGATTTGTCTTGGAATCATATCTTAATGAAAACCCTCTCTCAACAAATGCTTCTCGAATCATCATCGCCAAGTCCACCGCATGCTTAGAAATCTCATCGTATAAGCCATCCTCAAACAAGGTTTCAAACTGGATCCCTAATAATCTCCCCTTAGCGAGCAGCCCGCCATTTTGTTTGATCATATACCGAAAGTCTTTTTTAAGGTCATCATTTGTTATGACAACAGCTTCTCCAAATAATGCTCCTGTTTTCGTTCCGCCGATATAGAACACATCACAAAGTCTTGCGATATCTCTTAGAGATAGATCGTTGTCTTTTGCAGCGAGACCATAACCTAATCGAGCACCATCCATAAATAATGGCAAGCCACAATCCCGGCAAACTTGGCTTAACTCCTCCAATTCGGATTTACTATAAGTCGTCCCATTCTCGGAAGGATGAGAAATGTAAACCAAACCGGGCTGAATCATATGTTCATGAGTGACATCATTCCAATGGGCATCGTATAATTCTTTTACTTGTTTCGCTGTAATCTTCCCATCATCGCTCGGCAAAGTAAGCACTTTATGTCCAGTGGCTTCAATTGCTCCCGTTTCATGTCCTGCGATATGACCCGTAATTGCAGAAACTGCTCCTTGATGCGGGCGCAATATGGAAGAGATAATCGTAGTATTTGCTTGTGTTCCTCCAACTAAGAAGTGCACATCTGCGTTCTCTACATCACATGCTTTTTTAATATAACTTCTTGCCCTTTCACAATATTCATCCATACCATATCCAGGCGTCTGTTTTTCATTGGTTTTCAGCAGTCGATTCAGAATTCGTTCATGAGCACCTTCTAAATAATCACTATCAAAACGTATCATTTATAATCCATCCACCCTTGCAGTAAATTGGT
Source organism: Sporosarcina luteola (assembly GCF_023715585.1). Taxonomy (GTDB): domain Bacteria; phylum Bacillota; class Bacilli; order Bacillales_A; family Planococcaceae; genus Sporosarcina; species Sporosarcina luteola_D. The sequence goes on along the minus strand of NZ_JAMBOK010000004.1, from coordinate 102,699 downwards.
AACACTAAACATAAAACCTACTTCAAAGTATATCTTCTCCTGAGAATAAAATTAAGTATATCTTTGCATAGAGACAAAGTGATAAATAACGTCACGTTTCTCTGAGTTGTATTTGCCATATGGATTAACAACCTGTCTCTTGTCAAAAAACAAAGGCACGCAATATATAGGATTGAATCTCCAAAAAGACTCATAGCAGTTATCAATGCAATGATACTTACGGGAAATTCACGCTCCCCTTTCGTTGTTTCGGACAATGCTAGACACTCCTTATTGGGCATTGTTTTAGATAATGTATGCATTTAATAGAGCGTAACATTTATTATTGAAGTACTTTGTCTCATATATATTTCCCTCAAAAAAGGTATAGTAGTTTACTTCTAGTACTTCTATAGCGATCACATTTTAAACAATTTTTATATGATGGAGCACCAGTTATATCCGGTGAAAAGCCGATCGAAAATCAGGTATAATTATTTTTCAACTCAATAAGGTTAATTAGCAACAAAAAAAGGAGGACTCCCTAAATGTTAAAACTGAAGGGATGGTCCTCTCATATTTAATAAAACTTAATCTAGCTTATACTATATGATACATCTCAATAGCCAGTATTTAAAACTGCTAAGATTTTCTCTTTTACAATACACCATAGTCACATGCCGTATCCGTTTACAAAAGAATTTTTAAAGATCATATTTGTGAAACGATTGAAGCTCCAGTTTTTGGTTTATAAAATTTTACTTAAAAATGATTTAGTTCTTTCTTGCTGTGGGTTGTCAAACAATTCCCTTGGAATATTCTTTTCAACAACAAGACCGTCGTCCATAAATATTACTCGATCTCCAACCTCTTTGGCAAAGCCCATTTCATGGGTGACAACTACCATTGTCATGCCCTCTTTCGCCAGTTGTTTCATTACCTCTAAAACCTCACCAACCATTTCGGGGTCAAGTGCTGAAGTCGGTTCGTCGAAAAGCATTATCTTTGGTGTCATCGCGAGGGATCTTGCAATCGCTACACGCTGCTTTTGTCCGCCAGATAGAGAGTCCGGATAAGCATTCGCTTTTTCTGTCAGTCCTACCTTTTTTAAAAGCTCCATACCTTTGTCTCTTGCTTTTTCGGCTGATACTTTTCTAACTTTTGTCGGTGCTAGCATGATATTTTCAATTACAGTTTTATGAGGGAAAAGATTAAATTGCTGAAACACCATCCCTACTTCCATGCGCACACTATTAATATTTGTCTTTTTATCCGTTATGTCCACCCCTTCAATCAAAACCTGTCCGCCTGTTATCGTTTCTAATAAATTAATACAGCGCAGGAATGTTGACTTACCTGATCCAGAAGGGCCAATCACAACTACAACTTCCTTTGGTTTAACCATAACATTGATATCTTTTAAAACTACATGATTACCAAAGCTTTTTTTTAAGTTTTTCACTTCTATCATTCTGTCGACAACCTACTTTCTAGTCGAGATAATAAGAAGCTCAAGGAAAGTGTTAATACAAGATAAATGGCTGCCACTGCCAGGTATGGCTCCCAAACCCGGTAATATTGGCCTTGCATAACTTGTCCCCAATACATTAATTCTGGTGCTGCAACTAATGCTGCAAGTGAAGAATCTTTGATTAACACAATAAATTGATTGCCGAGCGGAGGAATCATACGCTTTACAGCTTGTGGCAAGATGACATATACCATAGATTGCATATGGTTCATACCTAGTGAACGGGAAGCTTCCATCTGACCGCGATCAATCGATTGGATTCCAGCTCGAAAGATTTCAGCGATATATGCAGCTGAATTGAGTGATAGAGCAACAATAGCTGCTGCAATGGAGTTTGTCCCTCCAAAAATTGGCGGAATAACAGCAAAATGAATAAGAAGAATTTGAACCATAAATGGTGTACCGCGGAAAAAGGCAATATACCATTTTGCCGGCAATGAAAAATACTTATTTTTCATCATTTTTCCCAAACCTATGAGTAGTCCGAAAACTGTCCCGATTAAAATCCCAGCAATAGAAAGTCCAATGGTTAACACAGTACCCTTTACAAAAAAGGGTCCGTATTCAGCTAATAAGTCCCAACGGAAATCCAGCATCTATTAACCCCCTGTTTTCTCAAGAAAAAATTCAGTGAACTCTTCAAAAACTAGTATAATAAGTTATAGTAAATAAAATGATAACTTGTTGATTAGGACTCCAGCGGGAAAAGCGCGAGTTGAAAGCCTGCAGGAACGCAGTGACGAGGAGATTAAAGCCAAGCACGTGGAAAGCGTCGCTCTGAACGGAAATCAACTTTTTTCAAGGTGTTTTAACTTTTTAACTTATATTGACTCATGAGATTGCGTAACTTTCATTCTTTAAGAGTTACGCAATCTCTTCTATTTTAATTATTCTTTTAAGCCTTCTAAATCAGGCTTATAGTCAAACCACTTCTCATATAGGTTTGCATATTCTCCGTTGTCCAACATCTTTTTGAGTGCCTGATCAAATTCATCTTTTAATTTACTGTCCTTTGCAAACAATATTCCGTAAAACTCTTTATCAAAAGCTGTATCATCGGCAATCACCATTAAATTATCTTTCGGATTATTTTTCACATATTCTTCAACAACAGTGTTATCAGCAACCACTGCATCTGCTCCACCCTTCTTAAGCTCCATGATTGCTAGATTATTGTCTTTGAATTTTTTAAGTTTCGAGTTGTTTTTTCCATACAAGGATTCGATTGCAGACTGGCCAGTTGTACCATTTGAAACGGCAACTACTTTATCCTTTAAGTCGGTAGCACTCTTAATTGGACTACCCTCCGGAACTAAAATTTCATTCACAGATAAAAAGTATGCAGCAGAAAAGTCATATGTTTGTTTCCGCTCATCGTTGATGGTGATAGCACCGATCCCGATATCTGCGGTTTTTCCTTTAACTTCAACGAATAACGGTTCCCAGCCGACATGTTCAACCTTTACGTCATAACCTGCTTCTTTAGCAACAGCACTAATAAATTCAACATCAAAACCAACGATTTCCCCTTTATCCATATATACAAAGGGTGCATATGCCGCATTCGTTACGACCCTCAATGTTTTCTTTCCATTTTCATTTGAACTGCTGACCTTGGACTTGTCACTTGTTCCACAAGCTACAAGAATAAATATCAATGATACGACTAAAATACTAGTAATAGTTTTTATTTTCACGTTACAACCCCCCATTGGTTTTTAACCTTCTTGTTCCAAATTATCTTCCTGTTGAGCCAGTTTCAATACAACATTCAACAATACATTGACCCCTTTTTCAATATCTTCTTCCGAAGCGAATTCCTCTACACTATGGCTTACACCATCTTTACAAGGTATAAAAACCATCCCCGTCGGCGCAATGGTTGCTATATTATTTGCATCATGACCTCCACCGCTTAGCATTCTCAAAGTTGAATAACCAAAGTCATGAGCAACTTCTTCAATCTCATTCATTATTTCTTTAGAAAAGCGAGCTTTTGGAAGGCTTGAATATGCATTAATTTCAATTTCCATTTTTTCTTCTGCCACAATAGTTGATGATTTTTTTTTGATTGATTCTATTAATTCGTCTAAAATATTTTCATCCTGATGCGTGATATGCATTGTAAATTTAGCATCACAAGGAATATGTGAAACTGCACCGGGTTCAATTTTGAATTTCCCTATATTAATAATTGTTCCAACTTTCTCCTTTGCTATTTGGTGAATTGCTACAACTATCTCTGCGGCCTTTAATAAAGCATCCTTTCTCCCTTCCATTGGCGTCCCTGTTGAATGACTTGTCTTACCCTTTATGGAAAACTCAATCCGTTTAATCCCTTTATCTCCCTCTACGATACCGATGGATTTGTTTTTTTGTTCCAATATAGGTCCTTGTTCTATATGAAGTTCTACGAAACTATAAATATCTTTTGCTCGATTTTTCTCGTCCCCAAGGTATCCTATCTTTTTCAGTTCCTCTTCAAAACTATATCCATTTTCATCCGTGGTTTCATAAATACATTCTTTTGTTAAAATGTTACAAATTCCATCTGATCCTGAAGTAGTCGATGGAAAAAATCTATATCCTTCCTCATTAGTAAAATTAACAACCTCAATTGGACGTAATGTTTGTACATTATTTTCGTTTAAAACTTTAATAATTTCCAAACCACTTAGTACTCCAAGTATGCCATCATATCTACCACCGTATGGCTGAGTATCCAGATGTGATCCAGTCATTACAGGAGTTAGGTCATTTCTTAACCCCTCCCTACGTCCATATATGTTACCAAAATCATCCACTCGAACTTCTAGCCCCTCTTCTTCGAGCCAGCCCATAAATATATCTCGCATAATTTTATCTTCTTGTGTCAATGCTATTCTTCGTACTCCCGTTTCGGATATTAAACCAATTTTATTACTGATTTTAAGCGTCTCCATAAGACGTTCCAGATTAACAACTTGTCTTTTCAACTTCCATCATCCCTTTCCGCTTTTTAGGCTTTATACTTTTACTGATTTTCTCGAAAACAGATTAAACATCATGTAAAACTGTTTAGGAACAAAGCATTGAATATTCAATTACCCTGAACCGTTTGATACATGATGGCAACTCATGATTCAGAGTATTCTAATATCGGATACAATATGCATAGCAAATTTCACTCAGCAGTTAGCTGTTATTTACTCACGTTAACTTCCCAATATTCCCCTTATGGAACTTACCATAATCGAATACAACTGTACTCATCTATAAAACTTCAACAAAAAGCCACACCAATTAGATGTGACTTGCTTAATAGTTATAGAAAGAAGCAATTACAACACTCCTATCAAATAAGTTGTCAACACTATTAAATAATACGTGCCGGGACTCCTTTGCATACCAATGCTACTATACGTTCTCTTAATATTACTCGAATTATTTTAGTACTGGTGTTAACATCAACGCATATTTCTATATGGTATCTTCGATCAACTTATTGAAATTAATGTCTAATTAGTATCTCAAATGGAATAAAAAAGGAGATGGATGGATGCAAGTTCGAATATTCAAGTGGTTGTTGGTGACGGGGTTTTTATTTTGTTTGCATATTCCAGAAATCTTTACTGTTTATGCTAATGACGAACCCTTGGTATATGTATCGCAGGGATGGTCGAAAGCAGTTATACAAGATGATCAGGAAGAAGATTTTCCTGACCTTGACGTAGGATCTGAAAAGTTCGGTCGAGATCCTCAACCTATTGACCTAAGAATTTTACAACAGCGGTATCCAGATATATTTTTCTTGCAAGGTCCTGCTGATCAAAAACGGGTTGCATTGACTTTTGATGACGGTCCTGACCCACGTTTTTCAAATGATGTATTAGATGTATTGAAACAGTACAATGTACCAGCAACATTCTTCGTGTTGGGTTCAAGAGCCGTTGCTAATCCTGAAATCGTTAAGCGTATGCAAAGCGAGGGGCATGTAATCGGAAACCATACGTACGCCCATCCTAACCTTGTCGAAGAATCCGACCTCGGTACCCTAGAACAGGAAGTAACTCGAACGGAGGACGCTCTTAACGGCATTATTGGTTACCGAACAAAATTATTTAGACCACCATATGGCTTCTTATACAATGAATTAGTCGAAAAGCTACGCGACATGAACTATTACGTGATTGGCTGGTCGGTTGATTCGTTGGATTGGCAGGAAGACCCACCGGAAGTCATTGCTTCAAATGTGTTAGACATCATTTATCCAGGCGCGATTATTCTCATGCATGATGGGGCAGAATCTGGTGGAGACAGAACCAATACAATCAAATCGCTTCACCAAATTATCCCGGCACTGCAAGAGCAAGGGTACGAGTTTGTCACAGTTCCGGAATTGTTGAATATCCCCTCTAAGAAATAGAAGGTTTCTTTTTTAATTCAAATCGCAAAATATGCAGTACAATTTAATTTGAACCATAGAATTTATAATAAGAAAAAACATAGGGAGATTTTAATCTTCCTATGTTTTCATACCTATTCTTTATCTGTTTGTTTTTGCTTTTTCTTCAAATACTCCGCACGTAGTTTTTCCAGGTGCTGCTTTTTATCAAATTTGGCCGGCTGGTTTTTTTCATGATATTTTGTCACAGCCGCTTTACCTTTGTTATCCAATTGATATTTCCCCACTTTGTTCACCTACTTTTCTTTTCTCGTCTTTACGTGAGCTATTCAACAAATATAATGTACCTTACTTATTGAAGTATACCATTATCCATCCGATACTTAAAAATAAGGATATTGCCCAAGAGTCCAACTCCCGTTCAATACCCCTATTTTTTAAATCATTGTTACATGTGATTTAAATGATATCTTTGCCAAATGATTAATAGCTCTACTAAGCCTTTCATTTGGCAGAAAGTTCACTTTCCGTAACCCATTTATGATTAGTTACTTCTTCACCACCGGTTGTCGGAGTATAATCGATCATATATACAGTGGTTTTTTCAGCTGAATCAATTTCAGCTAGTGCCCCTTTCATCCCTTTCATATGATCTGCCTCAACAGTGACCTCAGTACCTGGCTCCAACGTTTTGTCACCAGCATCCTTAATCTCTTCTTGAATAACCCATTTATGATTCTCCACTCTTTCGCCGCCAGTTACCGGCGTATATGAAACAGCGTAGGCTGTTGTATCATATGCACCAACAATTGTCGCCACTGCGCCTTTCATTCCTTTCATATGATCAGCTTCAATAATTGCTTCACTTCCGACTTCAAAGGTTGGATTTTCAGCCGCTTTCAAAGTTGCGGGAACTTCACCAGAGCCGGAATGGTTCATCTCCATTTCCACGTCTTCCTGTTTCGGTTCATTATTCACGTCTGTGTTTTTCTCGGTGGTTGTTTTATTTCCACACCCACTTAAACCAATAACCATCGCGAGACCTAGAAAAAATAAATGCTTCTTCATTTGTCTAATGCACCTCTGTTTTCTTTCAATTAATTATGGATGGATGAAGCTATTCCAAGAAACCATTTCAATTTTCTTGGGATAGCTCCTTCGGTGAAGTTTTTTAGTTTCGTTTATGCTACCGCCTGACGGCATGCTTCTGCACATTTTCTGCAAGCTTCGGCACATCGTTTGCAATGATCTTCCTCATGTTGAGCACACTCTTCAGCACAACGTTCGCAAACAGCTGCACATAGTTCTAAAATCTGATTAGTGAATGGACTATTACGCATTATCGCTTGCGCTGCGAACGCACAAACATCTGCACATTCTCGGTCCAACCGAATGCATTCAGCCATCATCTTAACGTCTTCTTCTTTCAAACATGCGTCGAAGCAAGTATTACATTCCTCCATACATTCTAGAATTACTTTTAGGGTTTTTGCGTATTTCGTATTCATTGGTATCACCTCCAGATGTTTTGCTTTCGAAGATATTTTTCCCTTGAGGTGAATCTTTAAACTAAAAGTAAGCATCTCCATAATATTGTGATCATCATTTCCGTGGTAGCTGCTCGTATTGGTCACAGTGACGTAGCCACCACGCTTAACAATTATCCTCACCTTTATCCGACAACAAAAAAAGAAGCCGTACTCACGATGGAGGACGACTTCAAACCTGTGCAGATTCTTCAATTGAAATCATGATTATTTATGCCAAAAGTATGCCAGTGAATTATAAAAGCCCGCAGCACCAAGGCTTACGGGCTCAGATGGAGACGGCGGGTGTCGAACCCACCATAAGAATAAACGTTATAATACCACTGATTATTAGGGTTTATAGCTACTATTGCAAATGTTTGACTACGTTTTTGACTACGTTTGAACAAAATTTTGTTGCGGGGGCAAAATGAAATATAGTTTCTTAAGCTTATTTGTTCAGGATCTTTTAGCATTAACACTCTTTAACTAAGTTTAAGTGATGTTACTGTTCCAATGTATTCGTCACACACCCATTCCCAACGGGTAACTCTTCGATTCAGACCTAAGTTTTCTATAGGATTAGATATTAAACATAGTTCAAGCTCATTATCACTCTGTTTAACTATAGCTAGGATGTAATCTTTCTTTTTCTCGTTTGCAACCCCATATTCATTATTAGTTAATGAAAAACTATCGCCTAGGTTGGTTACACTTTTTACTTCAACATATTCTACTTTATCTATTCGGTGCACCTCAATATCATACCCTAGATTACTTTTAGATACGTCACTAACTGAAATTACATCTTCGAATGATTCAAAGTAAGCTTTAACATTAACCTCAGCAGCACGCCATTTAGAAAACTTAGATGAGAAAGATTTTATGTTTTTCTTATTGCTCGGTGTAATCGATATCGATGATGGTATTGATGATTTTGTCGATTTTTGTAAACCCAATTTAGATAGGAACCATGAAAGGTCTATACCTTCTACATGGTTATAAAGTGACTGTATAAAGTCTTCATTATATAAGTCTATGAACAATGTAGATGATTTGAATGTATCATTTTTTTTAGCATCAAAATTGAACCGATTGTGTTTAATATATTCTTTTATTATTTCAATTCGCCCTCTATTTGAAACGTATTCCAAGTTACACTGTGGTAAAAATAACATATCAACATTTAAGCGGTTTATATCTATAGTATTAAATAGGTCTTTTAAACTTGGTATCGTTTTAAATATAGCAGTATCAAATGCATTTAAATTGAGGTTATTGCAGATTAATCTGTAGTCCTCTTCATTTATCCATTCAGGTTTAACATAAACTGACGCTAAACTTACAGAAACACCATTAAAAGTAGCCTTCATTGCTTTTAAACCATTTATTAGCTCAGCCTTAAATACATCGGAAAAACTTAATGAGCTCTTAAATTTCGCAATTGGATTAACAGTCAAAGTAGAAATTGAATCTATGAGATTTTTATTAGCCTTCGTTGGGTCCTCGATTGCAATCATTACATGCGACTTAATTAATCGTACTAAATTTTTTATTACAAGCATTGTTTTTTCATCTAAAATCACCTGAGTTCTTGAAGGATCGGTATTAAATGAACCATTTATTAAGAACTTAAATCCTGTTTTAACGTTTGTGGGGAGAAAGGAATAAACAAGAAAATCATCATCGTCGCTTCTAGGTGTTAAACTTTCTTGTTCATTTAAAGGTAGAGCTATAGCTTCAGGTGAATTTTGATCAGACTTTATTACACTCCAAGACGTTGAGGCGGATTTTCCCTTTAACGTTACGTTTAGGACATTCTTATTCACGGTACGCAATGCTCGATAATGTAAAGGTTCATTATCAACATCAATAATCACTGTATCTACATTTTTTAAAAACAAAAGAGTATTAGGCGAGAAAGCCTTGATTTCGTTGGTAATAGCGTCCATCTGTATATTTTCGAAAATAAAGATGACTGAAAAGCCTTCATTTATTAAAGTATCTATGGTCGATTGAAATCGATCTATTTCTTCAAAAACATGTGGAACACGAATTAATGGTACATCTCCAATCATGTTTTTGTCCCGAAGCAATTCAGCTGTTTTTTCTTTAGAAAACGTAAAAGATAAATCATGTGAAAGAACATGAATTGTTTCCGAAAAGTTAACAACGGATTTGAAACCAATTCCTCTATATCCAATATACAGATCCCTATCTTGTTTCGTGGATGCACCACTTCTGCAAATTGAAACTAAATCATCTTTATCAAAATTCCGGCCATTGTTAGCTACATAAAGTGTAGAATCCTCCATAAGTATCTTAAACTTGTTTGATCCAGCATCATCCGCATTTTGAAGTAATTCAATAATCGAACGCATTTGGTAACTTTCCGTAATATATTTCTCCATATTGGCAAGGTCGTTAAAAAGAATAGGAGAAGCCAAGGCTTCTTGGATAAATTGAATTCTTAAATTTTGAATTACATTCAATATAATGATGCTCCTTTATCTAACACGTTGAGGATATACACGCACTTTATCAATTTTCTTTCCAGGTGGGGCCGCGATTTCTATTTCAATATGGTCAATACCATCAAAAGTATCCGGTCTAATATCCCCTCTACTACCCACGCCGATTAGCTCTCCTTGCTCATTGTATATGCTAGCCATAAAGTGTAATGGGTTTACAATATCACCTATAACTTCAATTAAAATCCTTGCTTCGTCGTAATTATGGTATTCACTTTTAATTTCATACGCATTAACATTTAATTCAACCCCGTGTTTTTTTTCAATTGCTTCTAGTCGTTCTATTTTGATTTTTTTCGCATTATTTAAACTCATAATATCACTCCCCAAATAGAAATATATTCTTAGAACTAAAAAAAACAGGTGATTCCAAATAAATTGATGACTTATTAATTTTTAGAATACAAGCTTTTTTTTCGCCATCGTCTTGTAAAAATTGATTATAAACAAAGGCACAATCACTATTTAAATAACCAATATGATTTCCATTAGAATCTGAAACTTTAACAGCGAATTTATCGAATTCATTGTACTTGTCTAAAGTAAGAGTGACAAAATCGCCTATGTTTAACTTATCTATATAATTTCGTCTATCCCCATAATTCAATCCTACATGAATTAAAGTCATGGAAGTAAAATGTTTATCATCTAAATATGAATTTGTTGGATAGATTCTAATGTGACATTTTTCTAATGCATCTAAATGCCTGTTGTTCAATCTTATTCGATTAGCTGTAATTCCATCAAAGGTACTCCCATCAATAGGGATACTTTTTATAGGCATTATTAAAGTTCCATTTTCATCGTAAATATCAATATTAATTTTAAACTTACCATATAATTCATCCCCGATAACTTCCATATAAATGTTCGATGAATAGTCATCCTGAAAAAAACTATGAACGAGATTTATTCCGAACCTTTCGTTCAACTTAGGGAATGTTAGTATTTTACTTGTATTAATAATCATTTTCCCCCTCCTGTTTTTATTCTATTTCTATTAGTTGAAAATACAGGCATGTAATCCATTAGATATAACTAGCATGGATTCTAAAGTCCTACCTTTTACTTCGACACTTTTTTATTATTTTTTAAGCTTTCGTCATCTCCAAAATCCTTTCTTTTGATATCTCATCATCTTGTCTTTTCAACCACATACGAGAAGGTTTAAAAGATTGTGACTCATTACTATATTCTTCTCCATCAACAATAACTTCCATTGGTACATCAAATGCTTCTCCCACTGCTAACAAAACACCCGTTCTAAGATAAGAGAGTCTAAATACTTGCGAATCATTAATATATGGAATGCTCTTACGTACTTGATCTAAATCCAAGTTATTTCTTATTCTATGCAAAAGAAAGTTATTACATTGTGATATAACCGTTTTGGATAGTTCCCCAGGCCTTTGACTTGCTAGTATTAAAAAAACACCAAACTTCCTGCCTTCTTTTGCAATTCTTTCAAACGTTTTAATTGACCTTAAATTATCTTGTTCTAAACTTGATTCTTTTAAGTACCTATGTGCTTCATCCAAAACTATATTATAAGATTTACTCACACTCTGATTTTGCTGTCTATCTAATCGTTGTTCATCAAAAATTTCTCTAATTACATAACTAGAGAAAAATAATAAATCTTCATCTGTCAAAGTAGAACAATCAAATATAGTTAGGGCGCTATTATACCTTTTTAATATATTAAATCTTTCTATCTTACTTGGATCTATATCAAAAAATGTACTTGAATAAGCTAACAACAAATTATCAATTCTGGTCATTAAAGTAGTAGAATGTGATCGAACTTGTGCATTCCCCTTAGATTCTTCTAACAATAAAACTAAATCAACTCCAATTTTCAAATCTGCCAAGGACTTTACTTTGCCCGAAGATCGCTCTAATAAATTATTTAATTCGTTATTACAACTCTCATAATCAATAGTAGATGTTTGCTTAATGTAATTACTAAGAGTAGACTTAAATTTGTGTTCATTGGCAGGTGTGAAGTTTCCAAATTGAGCATTGTATTCACGTGTTGCATCCTTTAAACTTGAGTTCTCAATTTTATCTAATAACCCTATTATTTTTGCTCTTTTAGTAACAGCGTCAGTTTGCTGGTTATTATAAAGTTCCAATGCACAGAAGACCCTGATCCAGTCATAATGGTGGTCCTCTTCACGGATTAAGCTCGCCATTCTTAAACTTTTTAAAAGTACAGGCAATTGAACTGCCGCTGCTGGTTGGACTAAGTTAATCCAATCTTCTGTGGTAAGTGTATCTGCCGAAATAGATATATCTTCCACAGAAATATAAGTCGCAAACTGGTCATCAAAACTTTGATATTCATTGTGCACATCGAACACAATAAAATTAATTTTATTTATTTCCACGCCTTGATTATCTAATAATAAAAGTTCATTCATCAATTTTCTTAAAGTAGTTGATTTCCCAGATCCTGTATTCCCTAATATGCTCATATGATTCGTAAATAGCGTATCGACTGCTATTCTGGGTACATATTGATGCGTGGTTAAGGTTCCCAATGAAATTGATAAGGTATCCTTCCCAGGCATTAAAATCTTTTGGATATCTTTAGTATGCGTAAGATATACTTCCTCATTAATCATCGGGAAGTTTGATAATCCATATTCAAATTTATTCTCTGTAACTTCTCCCACTGGAACTGCTTCAAAGTATGCTTTTTCTTGAAACTTCGACTCTTCTAGTTCTGTAAAAGGTTTTTCTTGATCATATAATCCTGTTATTTGATAGATATATTTTCTATGGGAATCTTGATAAATCGTAATAAAATCATTCAACCCATTACATGTATACATATCACCCATATAATTGTGGTGGATATTAGAAGGCGATGGAACTTCAATCACAATTTTATGGTAGAATACTTTAGTAATTTTGCCTATACACCTATTCCTCATTGATTCATTTCACTCCTAGTCAAATAGCTAATTACATTAGAGAAGTAATGACCGTCATTTACACCGTGAATGCTCCCACCTATGAAATGAAAATTTGTTTTATGTTTATGCCTTTCTATAAAAGCGGCGGCATTAGACTCATCTTTATTACCAAACACAACCAGATTGAAATCTTCATTACTCAGCGATTGCGAAATGAGATGGTTAATATGTTGATCTGGAAAACCATACCCTAAAACAATTAATGTTGAATTTGGTTTCTGTAAATTAACACTCAAAGCTCTAAACAACTCAGAGTAAGGTGTTTGTTGTGTTTCAATATGTTTGTCTATTGTAGGATAAATCAATATATCTTTAGCATCTATGTCTTTATTATTGGTTTGAATCACCGAATCATATTCAGAGCTATAGACCCAATCTATGGACCCATGAATTTTATACAGCTTTATGTATCTACGAAGAATGCTCCATTTCTCTTTATAGCGATTTTCATCATCCACTAAACGTAACTGAAAAGTGGTAGGATCGAATTTTCGTATCACTGATCCAGTGAAGCCATTTGTATAATAAATATCTAAGTCTTCCATTGCTACTTCATTAAATAGATCATAGTTTGTTGTATAAACATTAACTGGACTAAAATCTTTTAGCTCTCTAAATGAAAATAAAGCATTGTAAAAAGAGTGATATAAAGACTTAGTTATGGCTACCTTCCCATCACTCCCACTATAATCGTCAACAATACTTTCAATAAGATACTGCTTAGTAATATTAAATGAGCGTTCTAAACCATTCTTAAATCCTAGATTAGTATCGTTAAGTTCTAATTTCTCATAAAAGTTTATCCCCATATTCAACCAATTTAAATATCCCTCTATATCCTTATTTTCACCACCATATTCTATAGCTGTGAATAATGCATTCCCTTCTTGTGTTTTTAATGCATTAAAAGTGTCTCCCATCAAATTAACTGCCGGCAATGAACATCCGGAGCCTATAAGGATATTAAGATTATTGTTTTGTAAGCTTTTTATTAAAAGTTTGTTTACATATTTCTTTTGCACTGAAAATTCTTCATTCTCAACTTCGTTTCTACCCTCACGTAAATAGTATAAAAATGGTTCATTCATAACGCCTACCCCAATCCGTTCTTTTAAATATAATTATACCAAAATTCACCTGTCAGTAGGCCGATATTTCTAATTTCATATATTCGTTTAAAATATCTCTCTATATTAGTCGAACTTAAAGAAATTAAACTTTCTTGATTTGATACTCAACTGGAAGTATGGAAAATAAATCAGAAAATGTTAGATGCTGTACGGATTTTCAATTGAACAACTACAGGCCTCCTGTGAAACAGCCCACTTTTCCCCTCACCAGGAGGGCTTTTTTGAAAAACTGATAAATATACCACCCATAATTGATGTTATGAGCGGTTTAAATATCAAAATAAACAAAATAAAAACCTTCCGGCAATATTAAGAAGGTTTCAGGCATTTTCATGACATACATAGTCGATGTTTTTAGTGCTATTTATAGCTGTATCTCAGTTTAGAATTGTTTAATCCCCTACTAGCCTAATCATTTTCCTTTTGAGGGGAAACTAAAATACTAAGTCCATGTTCCTTTCCATAATCCCACATTTTAACCCAAGGATAGGTACCGTCAGGAAGATAAAAAGTACGAACATCTGATGGTTTTATTCTCGACATATCGCATTCAGTTCCGTGTTCCTTTGTTGCCGGATGGATACCTACTTCTCTACCAGTGTCATTAAAGTATACAAACTTCAAAATATATCACTCCTAATCGCATTGATTTAACATTCTACAATGAATTATTAAATCCCTTGTACAAATTATAAAAAAGGAGTATCCGTATATATGGATACTCTTTGATAAAAATCAAATTATTTATAACTTTGTAATATCGACAATTTTTGGTTTGTCATTTCAAAGTATTTATCTGAGATCAGTTTGAAATCCTCAGGTCTGAGATGATCCAACAAACCATCGGTAACTTTAATAAAGTGAACCGTATCTCGTTTGCCAAATAACTCTTTTTCAACTGCTGATTCTTTAAATGTTATAGTATTGATAACTTTCCTAGAAGCCTTATTTATAACTAAAAATTCTTCTTCCTCAGAAGCCATGTCAAATTCACAGCTGCATAAGCTTGAGCGTTCCACTTGACCCTTTCCAATTACTTTTAACGTGTCTAAACACCAAACCATTATGCTTCCCCCTATATTATCTTAAAAATTGACCTACTACAAAGACCTCTTTTCCAATAGCATTAAATAATAATTAAGACAATTATATAATTCAAGGAGAATGATATCAATAGTGTATATTTATAACTAATTAATACTTATAGTATGTGGTCATATTTTTCCGCCTCTATATTGTTGATTTATGAGGTGATCGAAATGGATGACATAGTTAAAGTTGTCGGAGAGCGAATTCGGTATTTCCGTAAAAAAAACGGAAAAAGTCAGGAAGAATTAGCACATCAAGCATCCTTACATAATACGTATGTCGGACAGCTAGAGCGTGGAGAAAAGAACGCATCTATTGAAAGTTTATACAAAATACACAGGCACTTGGAATCACCTAAGAAGAGCTCTTCCGCAACACTCAGAGCGGATTAAAAACCAATAGCTTGGAAATCTCTGAAATCCTTTCTTTATTAGAAAACAAATCGAAAAAGGATCAACAGACATTTTTACAATTAATTGAAATCCTTTTCGAATGGAAAGTAAGTAATTAATGAATATTACATTCCCTTTATCTCCCCTATAGAGAGTCTCGTTATCACCAAAAAGTAAACGCACCAGGGGGGTGTTTGTTGCGGTGAGGTGCATTACCAAGCTAAATACACACCACGCACCATGTTATCCGCTGTAAAGAGACAGCGGAGCTTAGTTAATACATAATACAAATGTCAAAACTAAGTAAATGTTCTATAAAAAATAAGCCTAATACCTGTAGTTGAAATGTGCAAACGACATAGAACTAAAACTGCTAGTGTGCTATAGCTCTATATTTTAAGCGATTGACCGTCTGTTGCGATATCTGACACTGATGATAGATGATCCTTATCAATTATTTTACTCTGAACGGGATGGTAATAGTATTAGGTTAAATATTGAATAATGATATTTGTATATGATATTTGTATGTCTGAGAAAATGACATTCAGCTATTCTTTTTTGAAAGTCCTATTTCATTTTTGTACGTTCCTATTGAATTAATGAATAAGAGTATTGCATTAAAGAGTCAAAAAAAGCTACCTGATTGGTAGCTTTTTGTACTTAATCCGTAATACCAATATCCATCATCCATTGCTGTATTGCCTGTGCTTCTTCCTCATCCACAAACATGTTCTTTTTGCTGTTATATCGCTCGGCGTTAGGCTTACGTTTTTTAGTTTGCTCTTTTTTCTTACTCAGATAACCAACCACTTCTTCTTTCCAATTTACCTCAATAATAATATTATAGGTCTTTTCAAGTGATTGAGTTATTGCGGAAAATAACTCATAAATAACGCTGTCTGTTTCTAATCCGTTGTTATATTTTTGAATAAGAACGCCATATATATCACGGTCTGTAAATTCATTTTTTTTAGAGACATTAACCAACTGCAACAGTTTATTTCCCCAATCCCCGTTGATATCATCAGGTATTCTTTTATCATCGGCACAATAACTACACATGGTTTACGCCATACCCATTGTTCATTGTTATTTGAAGCAGGAGCTACATTGAAAGAAGTGCAAGATCGTTTAGGACATAGTGATGTTCAGACGACAATGAACATCTATGCTCATGTTACGAAGAAGGCAAAAGAAGAAGCAATATTGAAGTTTGCCAACTACATTGAGATGTAGATAAATGACTTACGCTTTGACTACGTTTTTGACTACGTTCGATTGATACTATATGAAATCAGATGAAACAGGGTAAAAGAAAAAACCCTTGAATATCAAGGGTTTTGACACTGTTTGAAACTCCATGAAATTAAAATATGGAGACGGCGGGAGTCGAACCCGCGTCCAAAGGCTCTGCTACTTCAGCGTCTACGCGTGTAGATTGACTACTTGCGATTCGCACTGCATTATGCCGTCAATCAAGGCGTCTTGAGCGCTATCCTGATAATCTCTTGCAACGGCCTCAGGAGGCAACCGTTACCGTATCCCACTAATAAGTGAGCCTAACAATGCCACATGGGCGATGGAACTGCTAGGCAGATTCAACAGCTTACGCTGCGAATGCTAGGTTGTTGTTTGTTTTGCCAGTTATTATTAACTGTCGTTTCTGACGGAGACGATCCCTCCGACGCGCAGCTCAAGCCCAGACCACCCCTGTCGAATCCGTAACGTCCCCGTTATGAAAGATTGTTACACCTTTAAAGGGATGTCAGGAATGCCTGTTGAAAGGCTTCTGAACTATATCACTACTAGTATCATACTACATTTTGAAGCAAAAATCAATACTGCTGCTTCGCTTTGAAGGCACGTTCCACTTCGCGTTTCGCTTCCTTCTTCTTCAAGTCCTCACGTTTGTCGTAGAGCTTCTTCCCTTTACCGACGCCGATCAATACTTTCGCGAAGCCGTCCTTCAAGTACATTTTCAGCGGCACGATTGAATAGCCATCCTGCTTTACCTGCCCGACAAGTGACGCAATCTGTTTCTTATGGAGCAGCAGCTTGCGTGAACGCAATGGATCGTGGTTGAATTGATTTCCCTGTTCGTATGGACTGATATGCATGTTGGAAATCCATGCTTCATTATTTCGAATCAAAACGAAAGCATCGCGCAATTGCACTTTGCCATTACGGATCGATTTGATTTCCGTTCCTTGCAGCACAATTCCTGCTTCAATCGTTTCTTCAATCGCAAAATCATGGTTTGCTTTTTTATTGATGGCTAGTACTTTCCCTGCACCTTTTGCCATAGTCCTATTACCCCCCACTAATTAAAAATGCTACGGCATTCGCCTAAACGAATGCCGCCACGTTTATTTTCTCTTTCTTGGAGCCTGTTTCTTCTTCTTTTTTGCTACACCTTCGTAGAACTTCTTCTTCTGGCTCGGTGCGCCTTTTTTCTTGTCGCCTTTAGGCTTATCGGAAGCTCCCCTACGCCCGCCACCACTTGATGGTTTCTTCGTATGGATGACTTTCGGCGACTCTTTGCGTGCTCTGTGGAATGATTGTTTCATCCCTGAGATTTCGAAGTCGATCGCCGATTCCTCAGGTTTGACGGAAACGACTTTAATTGTCACTTCATCACCGATTCTGAACTGCTTGCCGGTATGCTCGCCGATCATCATCATTTGACGGTCATCGAAACGGTAATAATCGTCCGTCATATAGCTGACATGGACGAGTCCTTCCACCGTGTTCTCCAGCTCAACGAACATGCCGAAGTTTGTCACGGATGAAATGACACCGTCGAACTCTTCACCGATCTTATCAAGCATGTACTGTGCCTTCTTCAGCGCGTCCGTATCGCGTTCCGCGTCGACTGCCCGACGTTCACGCTCTGACGTGTGCTGAGCGATCTCAGACATGTTGGCGTTCCAATGCGCGATCGTCTCGGATGAAACATCCTTGTTGATCAAATACGTGCGGATCAGTCTATGGACGATCAAGTCCGGATAACGTCTGATCGGTGACGTGAAATGCGTATAGAAATCAGCTGACAATCCGAAGTGGCCAAGGCTTTCCTCAAAATACTTCGCCTGTTGCATGGAGCGGAGGAGCATTGTCGAAATGACTGTCTCTTCCGGCATGCCTTCGATTGACTCGACAATTTCCTGCAAGGCGCGAGGATGCACTTTATTCCCCGTACCTTTGACGACGATTCCGAAGTTAGTCAGAAACTCGAAGAAACGTTGGAGCTTTTCAGCCTTCGGATCTTCGTGGATCCGATAGAGGAACGGTACTTGCATCCAGTGGAAATGCTCCGCAACCGTTTCGTTCGCAGCAAGCATGAATTCCTCGATGAGTCGTTCCGCTGAAGTACGTTCCCTAATTACGATATCCGTCGGCCAACCTTGGTCATCGACAATCACTTTGGACTCTTTAAAGTCGAAGTCGATGGCTCCGCGGTCGATCCGTTTCTGCCTCAGAATCGAAGCGAGGTCTGCCATATCATTCAGCATCGGAACGATATGCTCGTATTTCTTCATGAGCTCTTCATCTTTTTCCCCGATGATTTTATAGACGTCTGTGTATGTCATACGTTCCTTCGATTGGATGACACTCTCAAATATTTCATGGTGGATCACTTTTCCGTTCCGGTCGATTGTCATCTGGCATGACATCGTCAGACGATCGACGTGAGGATTCAAGGAACAGATGCCGTTCGATAGCTTATGCGGAAGCATCGGGATGACCCTGTCTGTTAAATAGACGCTTGTTGCCCGGTCATATGCCTCGTCGTCGAGCGGTGTGTTCTCTTCAACATAATAGCTGACATCGGCAATATGGACGGACAATGTGTACGTTCCGTCTTCATTTTTCACGAGGGAAATGGCATCATCCAAGTCCTTCGCATCGGCTCCGTCAATCGTAATGACGAGGTCCTCTCGTAGATCGCGGCGTTTGAACAGATCCTTCTCCTGCACTTCGTCCGGCGTCCGATTCGCTTGCTCCATCACTTCAGGAGGGAACTCGACTTCTATCCCGTGCTTATGAATGATCGATAAAATGTCGACACCAGGATCATTTTTATGTCCAAGGATTTGGACGACCATACCGGTTGCTGATTTCAGCTCACTCGGCCATTCCGTAATTTCCACGACGACTTTATGTCCTTCGACGGCGTCGAGCGAATTCCCTTTTCCGATGAAAATATCCATCGGCAGCTTCTTATCATCCGGGATGACAAAGCCGAAGCCGCGGTTATCCTGATAGGTGCCGACAACCTTCGTCGTTTTCCGTTCAGCGATTCGAATGATCGATCCTTCGCGACGGTCGCCGTAATCACCTTTCGAAACCCGGACAAGTACAATATCCCCGTTCATTGCCCCGTTCACTTCCGGCGGTGGAATGAAGATATCGTCCATCCCATCCGTTTCAGGCGTGACGAAACCGAACCCTTTCGCGTGTCCGATGAATTTACCTCTTACCAGGTTCATGCGCTCCGGAACGCCGTAACGGTTTGTGCGGGAGCGTACAATTTCACCAGTCTGCTCAAGCTGCACGAGCATTTTCACGAGTTCCTTGAACTCAGCAGCCCCTTGAATCTCTAATACCTCTTGGATTTCCTGAACCGTCATTGGTTTATACGATTCCTCTTTCATGAAATTCAATAGCCTTGTTTTTAATTCCTCATCAATAAAATCCAATTACTATCCCTCCATTCATAACTTTCGTCAACTGTTTCTATTTTCACACGTTCCAGTCGAGTGATTCAAGAAATTGATATACATCTTCATGTAGCTGTTCTTTTTCCGGACCAAGTGTGATGACATGTCCGGATTTTTCAAACCACTCGATCTGTTTTTGATCGGACGCCGCATTGTCATAAATGACGTTTGCGGAATCTGGATCGATCACTTCGTCATTCCGTGATTGGACGACGAGGAGCGGCGATTCGACTTCCGGCAGCTCCATCCTGACGTCGTCAACAAGCGTGCGTAAGTCGTCAAGCGATGGCATCGTTTTGCCGCGGAGCGCTTCTACTTCCTCTTCGATTTCGGCACCGGTTTTTCCTTCATATCTTTTATAGTCTGAGGCATACTTCAATATGCCTTCATACATCTTGTCCGTTGTTTTCATCGACATTGGAGCACACATAGTTACAATACCCTTCACTGGCATTTTAACCCCTAACTTCAATGAAAATACACCGCCAAGTGATAATCCGCCTACTGCAATTTCGTTGTAGCCGGCTTCTTTCAATTGATTGTACCCTGTCATGACGTCTTCCCACCATTCGTCCGGTCCTGTTTCGATCAATTGTTCAGGCGGGACGCCGTGTCCTTTATAGTGTGGAGCCAGTGATGTGTAGCCTTTCTTCTCAAGGAAACGGCCAAGCATACGTACGTCTGCTGATGTTCCTGTGAAGCCATGCAATAGCAAGACGGCCCGTTTGCCATTTTGGAAGAAGAATGGCTTCGGTTGCGCAATTCTCATATCCTTCATCCTTTCACTAACATTGCTAAAAATGATATAGATCTAAATAAAATATCCTTATGTATCCTATCTTTCCCTTTTCATAGCGAAAAAAACGCCCGACCAAACGGGTGGCCAGGCGTTTATCAATTATGCGATTATATAGTTCCGATTAAACTTTCACGATGGCGATTGCCAAAATGAAAAATAAAATTGAAAGTACAATTGTCACTCTTTGAAGCACTAAGTCTAGCCCACGTGCTTTCTGTTTCCCAAAAAGTTGTTCGGCACCACCGGAGATGGCTCCAGACAGACCTGCACTTTTTCCGGATTGTAATAATACAACAACGATCAACGCCAATGATACGATTAATAGCAACGTCATTAACAAAGCATGCACTTTGTTCCACCTCCTGCATAGAGCATCACAACATTTATATTCTATCAAACATTTTTCACTGTTACAACAAATTTCGAGAATAATGCAGTTTTTGCGCTCATGAATCCGGGTGCCGCGCTCATGATTTCGGTACTGCTCTCAGGATTCCGGTTCGCTCAACATTCCAGTCCCGCGCTCAACATCCCGGTTCCGTGCTCAAAAACAACCAGCCGAGCAATGCCGGCTGGTTTCTCTTATCATTTTTTAATATTATAAAACGTTTTTGTTCCGCGGTAGACTGCTGTTTCATCCAATTGGTCTTCGATACGGAGCAATTGGTTGTATTTCGCAACGCGGTCCGTGCGCGAAGGTGCACCTGTCTTAATTTGACCCGCATTTGTCGCAACTGCGATGTCTGCGATTGTCGTATCTTCGGATTCTCCTGAACGGTGGGAGATGACTGCCGTATAGCCCGCGCGTTTCGCCATTTCGATTGCATCAAAGGTTTCCGTCAATGTGCCGATCTGGTTCACTTTGATAAGGATCGAGTTGCCGACGCCTTCTTCAATCCCGCGCTCCAATTTCTCGGTGTTCGTGACGAATAGATCGTCCCCAACCAATTGGACTTTTGAGCCGAGGCGTTCCGTCAACAGCTTGTGGCCCGCCCAGTCGTTTTCGTCAAGGCCGTCTTCGATTGAGACAATCGGATATTTCGAGCAAAGCTCTTCATACCAAGCGACCATCTCCTCGGAAGTCTTTGTAATTCCTTCTCCAGCTAGACGGTACTGTTTTGTCTCACTGTCGTAAAACTCGGAAGCCGCGACATCCATAGCAAGCAATACTTCTTCTCCCGGTTCATAGCCTGCTTTTTTGATCGCTTCCATGATTGTGGAGAGCGCTTCTTCGTTCGATGCTAAGTTCGGAGCGAATCCGCCTTCGTCACCGACCGCCGTATTGAGGCCCTTCGATTTCAAAACGTTTTTCAAGCTATGGAAAATTTCCGTGCCCATGCGAAGACCGTGACGGAATGATTCCGCACCTACCGGCATAACCATGAATTCTTGGATATCGACGTTGTTATCCGCATGCTCGCCGCCATTCAAAATATTCATCATCGGAACAGGCAGCTCTTTCGCGTTGACGCCTCCGAGGTATTGGTAAAGCGGAAGGTCCAAATAATCAGCTGCCGCGTGTGCAACCGCCATTGAAACGCCAAGGATCGCGTTCGCACCAAGCTTGCCTTTATTCTGCGTGCCATCCAGTTCGATAAGCGCGTTGTCGATAACGACTTGATCAAGTACAGAATAGTTGTCCACGATTTCATCCGCAATGATTTCATTGACATGATCGACCGCTTTCAAAACACCTTTTCCTAGATAACGGGATGCGTCGCCGTCGCGCAGCTCAACCGCCTCGTATTCACCTGTGGAAGCGCCTGAAGGAACGATGGCCCGGCCGAACGCTCCACTTTCTGTAAACACTTCAACTTCAACAGTCGGGTTACCGCGTGAATCAAGAACTTCTCTAGCTTGGATATGAGTAATGATTGGCATTTCAATCTCTCCCTTAATTAGAATAATGGTGTTCCGGACATTTCTTCCGGTTGTTCGATTTCTAGAAGCTTCAACATCGTTGGGGCAAGATCGGACAGAATGCCGCCTTTCCGCAATTCAATATCTGGCTTTGTAATGATGACCGGTACGGGATTTGTCGTATGTGCGGTCATCGGCTTCCCTTCCAGCGTCACGACTTCATCGGAATTCCCGTGATCCGCCGTTACGATCCCTATACCGCCTTTCAGCAGGAGGGCGTCCATAATCCTTCCGAGGCATGCATCGACCGTCTCAATCGCTTTGACCGTCGGTTCGAGCATACCGCTATGACCGACCATGTCGGGGTTCGCGAAATTAAGGATAATGGCGTCCTGTGTTTCGGCTTTGATCTCTTTCAATAAAGCCTCCGTCACTTCAACCGCGCTCATTTCCGGCTTCAAGTCATATGTTGCGACTTTCGGGCTTGCAATGAGGATCCTCTTCTCACCTTCGAACTCATCTTCCTTGCCGCCGCTCATGAAAAACGTCACATGCGGGTATTTCTCGGTTTCGGCAATCCGCAGCTGCCGTAGTCCGTTGTTCGAAAGCACTTCGCCGAGCGTATTCTCTAGGTTCTGAGATGTGAAAACGACGTCAGCTTGTACTTCATCACTATATTGTGTAAATGTCACGAACTTCAAGTTTTTGATCGCTTCAGATCCTGTATGGAAACCGTCAAACGCCGGATCCGTGAATGCCCTCGATAATTGAATCGCACGATCGGGACGGAAATTGAAGAACACGACCGCGTCGCCGTCTTTCACGGTAGCGACCGGCTTGCCTTCCTCTGCAATAATGAATGGTTCCACAAATTCATCATGGATGCCTTTCTCATAGGAAGACAGGATGCCTTGTCCAGCATTCGTAAATGTTTCACCCTTGCCGTTGACAATCGCCCGGTATGCGCGCTCCACCCGGTCCCATCTTT
This sequence comes from Sporosarcina luteola, assembly GCF_023715585.1. GTDB lineage: Bacteria > Bacillota > Bacilli > Bacillales_A > Planococcaceae > Sporosarcina > Sporosarcina luteola_D. The sequence continues at coordinate 78,785 of NZ_JAMBOK010000004.1, read as the reverse complement.
TATCCCGGTCCATTGCATAGAAACGGCCGGAAACCGTGGCAATCTTACCGACTTCAAGACCTTCCATCACCTTTTCGGTCTGCTCGATGTACCCCGGAGCGGTCTGTGGACCAACGTCCCGTCCATCGAGGAACGCATGAAGGTAAACTTTCTTGATTCCATTCATTTTGGCGAGGCGAAGGAGGGCGAATAAATGCTCATAATGGCTATGTACACCGCCGTCCGAAAGTAGCCCCATCAAATGAAGGGAGGAATCTTCCTGTTTAACGTGTTCAATTGCCCCTAGCAATGCCGGGTTCGTCATGAAATCCCCGTCTTTGATGGATTTATTGATTCTCGTGAGGCTCTGATAGACGATCCGTCCCGCACCGATATTGAGGTGGCCGACTTCCGAATTCCCCATCTGCCCTTCAGGAAGGCCGACAGCTTCACCGCAAGCAGTCAGCGTCGAATGCGGGTATTCATTCCACAAAATATCGAAGTTCGGCGTGCTCGCTTGTGCCACTGCATTGCCGAACCGTTCATGCCGCAGCCCGAAGCCATCCAGGATGATTAATGCGACCGGCCCTTTTTTAGTCATTCGCCGCAACTCCGATCATTTCAAGGAATGATTCCGGTTCAAGGCTTGCTCCTCCGACAAGTGCGCCATCGATATGTTCCATCGAGAGCAACTCGCCAATATTACCAGGTTTCACGCTGCCGCCGTATTGAATGCGAATCGCTGCTGCTGTTTCGTCATCATACAGCTTGCCGATTTCAGCTCGGATCTCTCCGCAAACTTCATTCGCATCTTCAGCAGTTGCAGTTTTGCCTGTTCCGATTGCCCAGATCGGTTCGTAGGCGATGACCGCTTCTTGAGCTTGCTGTGCATTGATACCTTCAAACGCTTTTTTTACTTGGACTGCAACCGTTTCAACTGTCTTTCCAGCTTCGCGTTCTTCCAAGCTTTCACCGACACAGACAATCGGCGTCATTCCTTTTGAGAATGCTGCAACTACTTTACGATTCACAGCTTCGTCCGTTTCATTAAAATATTGGCGTCGTTCGGAATGGCCCAGGATGACGAATGGCACGTTCAAATCCGCTAGCATTTTCGGACTTACTTCACCTGTAAATGCTCCTTCATCGACGTCATGCATCGTTTGAGCTCCAATTTTCAATGGTGTGCCCTCCGTCAATTCTACGAGCGTGGACAAATAAAGGGAAGGCGGGCAAATGACTGCATCGACCTTGTCCGTTTCCGGCAAGCGATCTTTCACTTCTGCCACAAAGTTTTTCGCTTCACCTATCGTCTTATACATTTTCCAGTTTCCTGCAATGATTCGTTTTCGCATTTTAATTCCTCCGTCACTTATCATTCAGCGCAGTTACGCCAGGCAATTCTTTTCCTTCCATGAATTCCAATGACGCGCCGCCGCCTGTTGACACATGATCCATTTTATCCGCAACGTCGAACTTTTCAACAGCAGCAGCGGAATCTCCTCCGCCGATCACTGTGTATGCTTCCGTTTCAGCCATCGCCAAAGCAACTTCCCTCGTGCCTGCAGCAAACGGTTCCATTTCGAAAACTCCCATCGGGCCGTTCCAAAGGATGAGCTTAGAATTCCTGATGACGTCCGCATACTGTTCAGCTGTTTCAGGTCCGATGTCGAGTCCCATCCATCCTTCCGGGATTTCGTCGATCTTGACTGTTTTCACATTCGCATTTTCGGAAAATGCATCCGCCACTACCGCATCGATCGGCAAATGGAGTTTGACGTTCTTTTCTTTCGCTTTTTGAATGAATGATTGTGCTAGCTCGATTTTATCTTCTTCGACTAACGAATTGCCTGTTTCATACCCTTGCGCTCGCGTGAACGTATAGGAAAGGCCGCCACCGATCAATAAATGATCCACATTGTCCAACAGATTCTCAATGACACCGATCTTGTCCTTCACTTTCGCTCCGCCGATAATCGCTGTGAACGGCCGCTCCGGGTTTGACAACGCCTTCCCGAGTACTTCCAATTCCTTTTCAAGAAGAAATCCGCTGACAGCTGGAACGAACTCCGCGATGCCCGCAGTGGAAGCGTGTGCACGATGTGCCGCGCCGAATGCATCATTGACGAAGACATCTGCCAGGTCCGCGAACTTTTTCGCGAGCTCGGGATCATTCTTTTCTTCCCCAGCGTGGAATCTGACGTTTTCCAGAAGAATGATGTCGCCTGCCTTCATGTCGGCAACCGCTTGTTCCACTTCTTCCCCGATGGAAGCATCAAGCTTCTTCACGTTTTTCCCAAGGAGCTCCGATAATCTTGCCCCAGCCGCTGTGAGGCGCATGTCTTCATTCACTTCACCTTTGGGCCTTCCAAGATGGCTGGCGAGAATGACCTTTGCGCCTTTGTCCGCCAAGAATTCAATTGTCGGAACAGCAGCACGGATTCTCGTATCATCCGTCACTTCGCCGTTTTCCATCGGCACATTGAAATCGACACGGCAAAATACGCGCTTCCCGTTCAGTTCAATATCTTTGATCGTTTGTTTGGCTATCATGTAAACCGCACCCCTCTAAGAAAATTGAGCGCCAGAAACGGCGGGGAATGTAAAAAAAGGAACGGGTTTCTCCGTTCCTCCTACCCATCTATCTATTATAGTGGGTCGCCATAAGAATGGCTATGTTTTAGTCAAAAGCGAAAGCCGTTACGCAGAACGGCTTTTGCGAGCACAAGCGTAGCGTTGCGAGCAGAGGCCTGCATAGGTGCGACAGGCATAAGACAGATCTGCGAAACGGCGTTCTTTGCCGTACAGCAGAGATGCCTTATGACCCGAGCAAACCGAACAGCGAAGGGTTCGATTGGCCGTATTTTTGCTGCCTTTGCAGAAATTAAGGCAGCTTTTTGCCACCCTGAGTCTGGACGTATACCAGCGTACTTAGATCCCTTTTTCATTCATGTAAAGAGCCAAGTCGATGCAACGAGCAGAGTATCCTGTTTCATTGTCATACCAAGCAATGACCTTCACCATGTTGTCGTCCAATACCATTGTCGAAAGCCCATCGACTGTCGAAGATGCTGTGTTTCCGTTGTAGTCCGTAGAGACAAGCGGAATTTCATTATAGTAAAGGATGCCCTTCAATTCATTTTCAGAAGCCTTCTTCAATGCGGCATTCACATCTTCTACTGTTACTTCTGTTCCAAGTTCCGCAACGAAATCGACGAGGGATACGTTCGGCGTCGGTACGCGGACCGCCATGCCATCTAATTTCCCTTTCAATTCCGGAATTACTTTCGTCACTGCGGAAGCGGCGCCTGTCGTTGTAGGGATCATCGACTCAGCCGCTGCACGTGCACGTCGATAATCGGAATGCGGCAAATCCAAGATGCGTTGGTCATTCGTGTATGAATGGACTGTCGTCATCATGCCGCGCTTAATGCCGAACCGATCTTGAAGCACTTTGACGACAGGCGCAAGGCAGTTTGTCGTACACGATGCATTGGAAACAATGTTGTCGTTTTCCGGATCATAGGACTCTTCATTCACACCCATGACAAGCGTTTTCATATCCCCTTTAGCAGGAGCAGACAAGATCACTTTTTTAGCGCCAGCCTCAATATGTTTCATCAACGCTTTTTCATCCCGGAATACGCCTGTCGATTCGATGACGACATCAACATCCAATTCGCCCCACGGCAATTGTGAAGGATCTTTTTCAGCGTATACTTTTATTTTCTTGCCATCGACGATGAGATAGTCTTCCTCTGAACCGACTTCAGCGTCAAAAATCCCGTGCACCGAATCATATTTCAGTAGATGCGCAAGCATTTGTGCATCCGTCAAATCGTTTACTGCAACAATTTCAATTTCATCATGCTTGCTTGCTTCCCTCATCACTACTCTTCCAATACGTCCAAATCCATTAATAGCCATTTTAATCGTCAATTCAATTACCTCCTATATTGGTTTCAGTTATTTACTTTATTTGTTCATGTTAACCTTCCAATTTTTCAAGCATCGCATGTGCTGCCCCTTCATCGGTGACAAGGACAGTTTGGCGGGGAGCGCCTGCCATATAAGACAGGATTGCTTCTCCTTTACTTTTCCCACCTGCAACAGCGATGATGAGCGGCACCTTTTCCAACTGCTCCGTCTGGATGCCAACCGTTCGGATTCGATGGACGACTTTGCCTTTATCATCAAAGTAATAGCCGAATGCTTCGCCTTTCGCCCCTTGTTCTCGCAGAAGATGACATTCATCCTCCTGTGTGTTCCGCAAGGCGGCCATCCGAAGGGCATCCCCGATTCCATGCAGGACGCAATCCGTCTTCTCATAGAGCTCCATCATCTGGATCGCAGTGGGCTCCCGCTTAAACACTTCATGCGCTTCCAAGCTAAGTGACTCAGGGTAGTAAAATGAGCTGTACGTTCCCCCGCTTGCTTCTGCGAAGGAGGCGGCGATGACGTTCGCCTGCAATCCGATATCCTCGCCGACGCCTCCCCTTGCAGCAATGAAGTGCAAACGATCAGCATTTTCAAGTGAATGGATGTGCCGCGGAACCGCAGCTACCGAGCTTCCGCCAGTTACGGCAATGATATGGCCGTCGCCGATCCGATTCATGAATTCCGTGGCTGCTTCTTTGCCTATGAGGCTTTTCACAGCCGGATTTTCATCGGAATTGTCCGGGACGATTTGTACGTTTCGGATTCCTAATAGGTCGACCAGTTTCCTTGCAATCAATCCTTGCCCGGTCCATTCGTCACTAATAAGTCTGAGTGATTCCAGAACGGTCGCCCCTTCACTTGTAATCGTTGCACCCTCTTTTGCAATACGGATAAGCCCTTCCGTCCGCAACGTTTCCATCAAGTTCCGACATTCCCGCTCCGAAATATCCGCCATCTGGCCAAGCGGTCTTCTTCCAATCGGACCTGCTATTTCAATGAACTTCAAAACTTTGTACCGCTGTTGTAATAACTCCATCATTTCCGGCACAAGCTTTCGTTGTGCCTCTATAATTTTTGGGATCAAAGAAAAGCCCCTCTTTCATAATAGGACAAATTCTGCCCACCTATATATTATTTGTCCCACCTAGTGCAAAAAAATATAAATCTTATTACTAGTATATACCTCGCCGCCAAAAAGTTCAAACTTCTTCATTCATTTTTAAATAAATCAATCAAGTCGATATAGCCTATGGAACCGTATAATAATACTTCGCCCTCTTTCTCAATGACGGGAATCATCAACATATATTTCTCATGGCTTTCATCGTCCGTCTCGATGTCGATAGTCGACCACGTTAATGGATAATCCTCTTGCACGAGTTTCATCATCGACGCTGCTTCGTCACATAAATGACAGCCTTTTTTTGTGTAGAATTGAACATGCATGGAGAACACCTCATATGCGTTTTCTTTTAGTATAAATGAAAAACGGCGTTCCGCAAAAGTTTTTGCAGAACGCCGTCTTATTCTCTTTAGACTCACCAACTACGACCAGCGCCGCCTCCGCCAGTGGACCCACCGCCGCCAGAGAAGCCACCTCCGCCACCGAAGCCGCCACCACCGAAACCGCCGCCTCCTCCTCCAAAGGAGCCAGGGAAGAAAATCATACCGCCTCTTCCTCTACGTCTACCTCCGGGACCGCCGCCACCTCCGCGGCCGCCGCCCATGAAACGGAACAGCAGATAAATGATGATGAAGATGATGATGGGTGACGGAATCCCGATGCCTGCACTGCCGCCTTGGCCGGCAAGCGTGTTCACTTCAGCAACTTCTCCGTTCCATCCGTACTCTGCAGCAATTTCATTGAAATACGACTTATATGCGTTCATGATCGCCATATCAGGTTGTTCATTCTGCAAATATGGCACTGCAACCTCATCCATAATCCTGCCGATTTTTCCGTCAGGAAGTGCGCCTTCTAGACCGTATCCAGGAATCAACCGAAAATGTCGATTCCCATCCGAATTCGGAATGGTAGTAACGATAAGCAAGGCACCGTTCTGCTCTTTCTTTTTTCCAAGCTGGTAGTCCCTAAACGCTTTTACGGCAAAATCCTCAATCGGTTCGTCCCCTATACTCGGCAACGTCAGGACCGCAAGCTCTGCACCTGTTGCGTCATTCAACTGTCCACCTAACCGGTTCAGCTCGGCTTTCTGTTCAGCCGATAAAATGCCTGCATGATCCTGGATATAGTAATCCGAGGGATTCCATGGCGGGACGTCAGCTGCCAACGCCATTGCCGGCATGATCATGATGCTAAGACAAACGGCGATCATGCTTCGGAACACCTTACGGATCACTTGCTGTCATCTCCGAAATCAACTTTCGGTGCTTCATTTGCAGCTGCATCCGCTTTGAAATATTCCTTCTGTTCGAATCCGAATATCGAAGCGACTAGTCTACCCGGAAAACGCTTGGTCTGCCGATTGTAGTCCGCTACGACGGTATTATAGTCCATTCTAGCGACGCCGATCCGATTTTCCGTTCCGGCAAGCTCATCCATCAATTGCGTAAAGTTTTGATTCGCTTTCAAATCAGGGTAATTTTCCACGACGACAAGCAATCTGCTAAGTGCATTCGCCAGCTCTGTATCAGCAGCCGCCTGCTCTTCAGGTCCTCGCGCTCCAGCAAGCTTCGCACGTGCATTGGATATTTCAGCAATTACTTCCTTCTCATGACTTGCATAACCCTTTACCGTGCTCACTAAGTTTGGAATCAAATCGAGCCTGCGCTGCAACTGGTTCTCCACTTGTGCATACGATTCATCGACGTTCTCTTCCAGATTGACAAATTTGTTGTAGCTCGGTACGAGCATGACACCAAGGATAACTAAAATAACAACAATGATGGCAATTGGCCCTAATATTTTTTTCATCTTTTCACACTCCATTCGATATAGTTGCAATACCCAAGTGGCATCGCATTCAAAACACCTGGGTTGATATACTATTTATCGTATGACGGGGGAAAAGGTTTCAAACATATTTAAAATAATAACAAATGGTGGATTGAAACTAAGTGCACTGCGGCGGCAATAAAACAATAAAAACAGATGCGCCAAAGGTCCCGAAATGACCATATAATTTGGGAAATGATTGATAAAAGTTGGGAAATGATCGATAACTCCTTCCAATTGATCGATATAGCTCTGGAAATGATCGATATCCGCCGGAAAATAATCGATATTCCACGAAATAAAAAAACCGACTCCAAATACAGAGTCGGCTCTTCTTACTTCTATTACTTCTTCGCATCCAATTCTTTCATGTCGCTGCGTGTGATGATATGGTCAATTAAACCGTATTCTTTCGCGCGTTCAGCTGTCATGAAGTTATCGCGGTCTGTGTCTTTCGCGATGACATCAATTGGCTGGCCTGTGCGCTCGGCAAGGATTGTGTTCAACTTTTCGCGTAGGAATAGAATACGTTTCGCCGCGATTTCGATTTCAGTCGCTTGCCCTTGTGCTCCTCCGAGCGGTTGGTGGATCATCACTTCTGCGTTCGGAAGTGCATAACGTTTTCCTTTTGTTCCAGCTGTCAACAAGAATGCTCCCATTGACGCCGCCATACCGATACAGATCGTTTGGATGTCCGGTTTGACGAATTGCATCGTATCGTAAATCGCCATACCCGCTGTAATGCTTCCACCCGGGCTATTGATGTAGATGGAAATGTCTTTCTCTGGATCTTCTGCTTCAAGGAATAGCAACTGTGCAACGATTGAGTTTGCAACATTGTCGTCGATTCCGCTGCCCAGCATGATGATCCGGTCTTTCAATAAACGGGAGTAGATGTCATAAGCGCGTTCTCCCCGGTTCGTTTGCTCAATAACTGTAGGTATTAGATTCATCTTATTTCCTCCTCATGAATGGGTCTGGATTTTCGTTCTGCTGAAACCAGTTGTTTCAACTGTACTTCTATCATACATATTATGGTCAATAAAGGTCAAATATAACGCTTTTAAATTAGTTCTTGCATTCATACCACTTATTTAGTATACTTAATCTTGTCTGTTACTGATATGCCCTCGTGGTGCAATGGATAGCACGTAAGATTCCGGTTCTTAAAATGTGGGTTCGACTCCTGCCGAGGGCGTCATAGAGTTGATAAAGAAGCCTGTAAACATGAATTTATGTTTACGGCTTTTTTTATTTTTCAGCCGTTTCCTATCTGTATAGTGAAACGGCTGTTTACTATTAATTTTCCTTCTCGACCAGTGCGGAAAGCGTTTCAATTGCTTGTTCTTCGTCTACACCCTCTGCGATTAAAGTCACTTCTGCGCCTCTCGCAATTGCCAAACTCATAACACCCATAATGCTTTTCGCGTTCACTTGACGTTCATCTCTTTTGAGAAAGACGTCTGATGTAAAGCGGTTTGCTTCTTGCACGAAAAGTGCGGCTTGCCGTGCTTGCAATCCTGTCTTCATTTTCACTTCAACCAGTTTCTCTGCCATAGTATTCGACTCCTTCCTCATGCGCTATAAATCTTTCTCAACGGCTCACAATTCCTCCGCTGCGAAGATTTTCCGCAATCTCTTCGATTTTCCGAAGACGATGATTCACTCCGGACTTGCTAACCGTGCCACCGCTCACCATTTCTCCAAGCTCTTTTAACGTGACATCCTGATTTTCGATCCGCAGTGAAGCGATCTCCTGTAAACGATCAGGCAATTGATCCAGCCCGATTGTGCTTTGAATGAATTTGATATTCTCCACTTGCCTCTGCGCCGCTCCAATCGTCTTATTCATATTGGCGGTTTCACAATTGACAAGCCGGTTGACGCTGTTCCGCATGTCCCTTAAAATACGGACATCCTCAAATTTCATCAAGGATACGTGCGCGCCGATCAATCCCAGGAAGTCCGAGATCTTCTCTGCTTCTTTCAAATAGGCAATGAAGCCTTTCTTCCGTTCGATCGATTTAGCATTCAAATGGAATTTGTTCATCAAATCCACTAACGCTTCGCTATGCTCTTTATAAAAAGAGAAGATCTCTAAATGATAGGAGGAAGTTTCGGGATTGTTAACAGATCCGCTTGCGAGGAATGCTCCACGCAAATAGGATCTTTGGCAGCACTTCTTTTTCACCAATTGCTCCACAATCTCGTTTTTAAATTGAAAGGTTCCTGTCAGTATATACAAGTCTTCCAATAAATGCTTCGCTCCTTCGCGGATTCGGCATATGTAGACATTGTTCTTCTTCAGACGCATTTTTTTACGGACGAGCAACTCGACTTTATACGGGTACAATCGCTTGATATTTGAATAAAGTCTCCTCGCGATTGCCGCATTTTCTGTCTGTACGTCGAGGCTCAATTGTTTATTTGAAAACGATAAGGCGCCATTCATCCTGATAAAGGCGGCGATTTCCGCTTTCACACAGCATTCCTTGGAATCAATCTGCGTTAATTCCTTCTTCACTTCAGATGCAAAAGACATGATTTTCCCCCTCTCTCTCGGCGATGATCAGGTCTCCTCGCTAACGATTGTACCTTCCATATAACCCATGATCCAAGATGCAACTTTACTTGCATCATGTATGATTCTTCCGTCCGCAACAGTCGAAAAGTCCCCTAACACGATTGTCGGGACGAGCAATTGCAATGCTTCGATGTCATTTTCTACAGGAAGCTGGATATCTGACGGCGCATCCCCTTGGAATAATGTCTGGAAATCCGTCTTGTTCAATAGCACTGTGTCAATGAATTGGCTGCCTGCATGATCGTATAATGCCTTCACATGCTCGGATGCCGTGTATTGATAGGTTTCGCCTTCCTGCGTCGTCAAGTTATTGATGTATACCTTCTTCGCTTCGGATGCAAGAACGGCATCTCGGATGTCTCTTACAAGTATCGTCGGTAAAATGCTCGTATATAAGCTCCCAGGTCCAAAAATGATCAAGTCTGCTTCCTTGATGACCTCGACCGTTTCCGGCAAAGGTTCGACCTCCTGCGGAGACACATAGACTTTCCGGATTTTGCGTCCATACACCGGGATTTTAGACTCACCGGTTACAATTGTGCCATCATCCAGCTCAGCATGCAAGGTGATCTTTTGGTTTGCAGCTGGCAGCACTTTTCCCTTAATATTCAAAACACGGCCCATCTTCTCTACAGCGCGTGCAAAATCACCTGTAATGTCCGTCAGGGCGGCAAGCATGAGGTTCCCTAGGGAATGCCCTTTCAAATCGTCCGAGTTGGAAAATCGGTATTGGAACATTTTCTCAATTAACGGCTCCACATCTGAAAGCGCTGCCATCACTTGACGGATATCTCCGGGTGGCGGGATATTGTACTGATCCAACAGCCTCCCGGAGCTGCCCCCGTCGTCCGCGACCGTAACGATCGCGGTGAGATCGACTGGATAAGCCTTTAATCCCCGAAGCAACGTGGACAATCCTGTCCCGCCGCCAAACACGACAATTTTTTTCTTTTTTCCGGATTGCAACATAGTGTCAACCCTTTCTCTTCTCTACATCCCGATGGGTAATCAACGTCTTGTATTCTTCTTTAAAACGGTTTCCGAAGTATTCAGCCAGCGAAACGGACCGATGTTGACCACCAGTGCAGCCGAAGGCGACGACCACTTGGGATTTTCCTTCATTCTTATATTGAGGAATAATGAATTTGAACAGATCTGTCAATTTTTCGATCAGTACTTGCGTATCATTCCATTTCAATACATACTCATATACTTCTTTCTGTAAACCTGTCAGCGGTTTCAGGTCTTCGATGTAATAGGGATTTGGTAAAAAACGAACGTCAAAGACGACGTCAGCATCAATCGGCATGCCATGCTTGAAACCGAACGAAATGAAGTTCAGGGTGAATGCAGTATCTCCTGTAGAGGAGAATTCTGACATGATCTTTTCACGTAACTCCCTCGGCTTCAATTTGGAAGTGTTGTAGATGGAACGGGCACGGCCTCTCAGTTCAGACAAGAGGTTCCGTTCCTTGCGAATCCCTGTGAGCGGCAGTCCGCCTTCTGCGAGCGGGTGGGACCTTCTCGTTTCCTTGTACCGCCTGACGAGCGTCTCATCATCCGCATCCAGGAAGAGCAACTTCGTCGATACGCCTTCCATTTTCAGCAAATTATCCAGCGCCCCGATCAAGGCGTCAAACAGATCGCCCCCTCGTGTATCCATGACAGCGGCAATCCGCCTCATCTTATTTTCGGATTTCATCATCAAATCCAGAAAAGTGACGAGCAGCTCAGGAGGCAAATTATCGATGCAATAGAACCCAAGGTCTTCGAAACTCTGCATCGCAACCGTTTTCCCGGCCCCTGACATACCAGTGATGATAACTAATTCGACATCGCTGTTCGGCAATTCATTCTCCATTAGTCCCGATCACCTTCCATTGATTTTTGTATGTGTTCATCCAACAGTTCAAACTCTTCTGTATAATAGAATGTACCATATTGCACGCCCTTTTGGGAGGTTGCAAATAATAAATTCGTCCGGTCGCCTTCCGCCATCGGAAGAGTCTTCAGATCTTCGACAGGATGCCATTCGAGCAGGCCTTCCCTGTTCGATTCATAAGGCGTACCTAGTAGGTCCTGCGCAACGAACGTATACAGCATCCATTCGTTCTGCAATTCTTTTGTTTCTTTATCGACGATCATCATTGTGTAAATACCTTTAATATGCGGTTGGACGGGGACCGCTCCGGTTTCTTCCTCGAACTCGCGGATGGCGGCGTCGTAAATCGATTCACCTGGATCCATCTTGCCGCCGGGTGCTACGTACCAATCCCGTCTCGGTTTTTTCAATAAAAGCACTTGGTTGTCTTTAATTACTAATAAATTTGCGATTCTCTGCATGACCATTTCCTCACTTCTATCAATGCGCTAATTCCCATTATACAATGTTTTGAAAGCAAACAACAAAAAAAGAAGACCACCTGCCGTTTGAAGGGCAGGTCGTCTTTAAATGTTGCTATATTAAAAAGGGGGGTCAATTGATATTCTTATCATAACCTTTTTGTATTGCAAGACGGTTACAGGAAGATTAAGGATACATTAAGCTTACTAATCCAATTTCTTCCACAGTAAGAATCTTACTTATCTCGAGTTTTCTTATTTGGAGATTCCAGAAAGGTTACCCTGAAAGATGAAAATCGACAGAACGGCTCCCTTTCCGCGGGCGTCGCCTCAGCCAATCGAACAGCGAAGGGTTCGATTGGCCGTGTTTCTGCGTTCTTTGCAGAAATTAAGGCTTCTCTTAGTTGTGCTCGCAAAAGCCGTTCTTCGTTACGGCTTTCGTTGCGGGGTCTTCACCTGACGCTTTTTCCGCAGGAGTGTCGCCTTTTCTATCGATTTTCTAGAAGTATTCTTTGTAGAAACACAATACAAGTATATAGGTACACTGAAGTTTACCAGACAATATGATCTGACCAATAATGAAGCCTACCAGATACAGTTGGTGGTTCATTAAACGAAAACCTTCCAAACTTTTTTAAGGAGATTGATTCGCTGAGAAGGCTGAAGATTCGGATCTTTCTTTTTTTTCTTAAAAACCTGTATCAGGAGAGTGTATAATAGAAGAAATCAGGAGTGCTCTATGCAACTCCTGTTTTTATTAAGAAGAAAAACTATAAAAATAAAAACACCTTTGATTTAGTACCAGTTCACTAGTACATCAAAGGTGTTTTTTGACCATTTTATGAAGGTCCGACTCCCAGCACAAATATGGCAGTTAGTGAGACCATAAAACTTATAACTAGTGATATTCCCCAATCGACTTTTCTAGTTTGGCCAAATAACATGCTTACAAAACTACAAACAATTAAGTTAATAAGGAAGAGTACGCCAAACATAATAAATGTAATCATGGGAAACACCTCATTTTAAAAATTATAGACCGGTTACAACTCCTGAATATCTAGAAGACTTGGCATAGTAAAACGGTGGTTTATCCCAGCCGGTCATCTCGGGAGCGTCGTAAATCACAAGTCGGTAGTCTCCCTTACCAGCAGAGACATTAAAGCTAATTTGACTTGTACTCGTTACTGATTTAGATTCCTGAGTTGTCCACCACAACCCATTACTTTTTTGCACATCAATAAGAACTCTTTTAACATTTTTGGTTTTTACGAATTCGTCAACTTTAAACTTTACGTTAATTGTATCACGACTTGAGTAAAAATGTACATAATCTTTGACGTGACTTGAAGTTGACTCTGTTGTCTTTCCACTAAAATTCGTTATATGAACAGTTGAAGCGGAAGCCAGGCCCGAATTAACCGTGAATATCGCTAAAACTAAAACTAATATAGTTGCAAATCGAGTAAATCGTTTTTTCATCTAAAGCAACTCCTTAATAATCAATTTTTGCTTCTATAATTCGATAGCTTTGAGTCGGACCATATACATTGACAATAATAGTTGTGTAATATGATTTTGGAGAATACTTAAATGGTGTAAATGTTCCCCGGCTATAGACTTCTCCTATTTTCGCATCTCTTCCAAGTATACCGTCTACACCGTATTTCGAGGTTGTTTCAGTTCTGTTATATGCAGCACCGCTAAGATCAGGAACAGCTGTCAACCCAGTTAATTGACCTGAGCTATTCCATGAGAAAGTCCCAGAAATAGCGTGCCTAAAATTGAACCCTAATGTATTTGCTACATATGCTTGATAGCTTTTGGATCCAACAGTAGAGGTTGCAGAGACTGATCCCTCTTTCAAAAATGGAGAAACTCTATTATCTTTTGCTTCAAAAAATAATGTGACATTGCCAGAAGTTACTTCTATTTGCTCAGCACCATTTTCTAATTGTTTATTCGCTTCCTCCACTAAGGCTTTAAGCTCTAAGTTCATAGCTTCTATTTCTGCTTCATCCGGGAAATAGCTTTCCTCCGCAGAAGCAGTTAAGCTATTACCTAAAAACAGAGTAAATGCAATGGCAAAAATATATCCGATCTTTTTCAATTTGAAAATCCTCCTTTTTACTAGTTTTCAGCAATTTTTGTTTTTACTGCATGTTCAGAGGGGCGACCTCTAAAAGTTGTACAACTATACATAATTTAACATTAATAATGAAAAGCTTAAAATTTGCGTACAGGCAACTAATTACGATAAACCTATAAAACATTGTTAATTTTTTTTTGTTTTTTGATACAATAGCAATAGATTTGGTTTTCATTCTATTTTAACTATCTGTATTACGTATTTTTACAAGAATAAATAAAATACGACTTTTTTTGCAAAACGAATGCAAGAAAGGAGATGATGTTTTGAATTTAGGCAAAAGAATAAAGAATATCAGGGAAAGTAAAGGTTTGACGCAAGAGGATATCTTTACGGGGATAGTCTCTAATTCTCATTACAGTAATATTGAAAGTGGAAGATATAACGCGGCTATAGAAACAATTAAATTAATTGCAAAGAGACTTGACGTGCCAGAGGATTACTTAATTTCCACAAAAATTGATTGTAAAGAAACCCAAAATCTTTTGGATAAGCTCAAATTAATTGTCGAAAACGGTAATGTACTTGAAACTAATTCATTTCTTAATCCATATAAGGACAAGTTTGATTATATCTCTTCTTTAAAACAAGAAGCCTGCTATCAACTATTATCTTTTTTACATCTGTTTAATTCTAAGAAATTTGGAGAAGCGATCCGCTTATATGAAAACTATTTAACTAGTGCTAAGCAAGAGGATTTTGAAGGGGAGTATAAACTAGTCTATCTTTATGCGACTGGGCTATATTACTACATAATAAAATCTCATGAAAAAAGTATTACTTTCTTTAAAGAACTGCTAAAAAACAGTGATGACACGTCTACTTATAAACCAAGGGTATTGTATAATATTGCAATGTCCCTATATAATACTTATAAATACTCTGAAGCAATTGAATATGCAAAAGAATCAAAGATGATGTATTTAAAATTACACGATTGGGGTAAAGCAGGTGATTGTTACAACCTTTTAGTGGTTTTAAATAGGGAAATCAAAAAATACTCGATAGCAGAATCTTATTTGAAAAAAGGATTTGAAATTGTTAAACCAGATTCCTTCGAATTACTAGCAAAGCTACATCATAATTTTTCGCTTATTTGCTATGATCAAGGGCGCTATAAAGAAGCTTTAGAGCATATCAATAAATCCATAAAGATTAAAAATGTAAACGCTATCCCGAGAATGTTTGTTTCCTATAAATTGAAATTAAATATTTTATTGAATATCGATGACTTATTAACGTTAAACAAGACCCTAAACATTGCTTCGGAATGTATTACTACGCCAATTCATGAGGCACAATACTTATACATTGAAGGAAATAAACACTATATACTTGGGGATATCGAACGTTATGAATGCAATATTAAAAAAGCTATTAATATTCTACAAGAACAAAAAAGCTGGAAAGAACTTGTAACTGTTGCCGAAAATTATTCATCTTTCTTAGAAAAGAATAAGAGATATAAGAAAGCTTTGGAATTACAAAAGTTGAGTAACCTTGCAATGAAAAATATTTATGAGGAGGTGATTTCATAATGATCAAAAAGAGCGGTTGGATCCTTTCATTTGTTTTCGCATGTCTTATCCTGGTTCCAATAATCGGTGCAGACGAAGGGGATGTTGGCGATCCACATAACGATAGAATCGTTGAACAACAAAAATAAAACTAATTCAATTTAATTCATGATGGCGTTTAGACCCGTCCCCCGGAACGCGTCCGCCTGTAGTGGAAATCAACAGTGTTAATCTAAATTAAAGGGACTATCACAAAAAGTCATTTTCACTGACCTTCTGGATAGTCCCTTTTCATTCTTAAACCTCAGCAGCCATTTTTTCTTCGAGTTCTTCGATGTATTTCTGACATGCTTGTGCTGCGATGCTGCCGTCTCCAGTAGCTGTGACGACTTGGCGTAGTGTTTTTTGGCGGACGTCGCCGGCTGCGTAGATGCCAGGCACTGACGTTTCCATTTCTTCGTTTGTTACGATATAGCCGTGTTCATCCAAGATGCCTAGGCTTTTGAATGGAGCTGTCAACGGATCCATGCCGATATAGACGAACATGCCTTCCGTATCCATGACCGTTTCAGTGTCGTCCACTGTAGAAACGAGAGTCACTGAGCCGATTTTGCCGTCTTTTTCATTCACTTGCTTGACAGTCGAATTCCAGATGAAGTCGATCTTGTCGTTTGCAAACGCACGGTCTTGAAGGATCTTCTGCGCGCGTAGTTCGTCGCGTCGGTGGATGATCGTCACTTTATTTGCAAAGCGCGTCAAATATCCGCCTTCTTCGACTGCGGAATCGCCGCCGCCGATGACGACAATTTCTTTACCTTTAAAGAACGCTCCATCACAGACTGCGCAATAGCTGACGCCGCGGCCAGTCAGTTCCTTCTCACCCGGCACGCCCATTTTTCTGTACTCAGCGCCCGTTGTAATGATAATGGCACGAGCTTTATATTCTTTCTTGCCCGCTTTAATAATCTTCAGATTGCCTTCATCTATAATTTCGGTAACGTCGCCATAGGCATACTCCGCGCCGAAAGCTTTCGCATGTTCAAACATTTTCGTCGAAAGGTCAGGACCGAGGATCGTCTCAAATCCAGGATAGTTCTCAATCTCTTCCGTGTTAGCCATTTGGCCACCCGGGATGCCGCGCTCCAGCATTAACGTCGATAGACTTCCCCTGGATGTGTAAACTGCAGCAGTCATTCCAGCCGGACCTGCACCAATGATGATGACGTCGTATATTTTCTCGGTAGTCATACATTATCCTCCTTCAGTACATATACCACTGACTAAATCGTATAAGATTCCGTAGAGCCAATCAATATATATGCCTACGCGATCATGGAGTGGAACTTACACATTGAACTGAGGCAAAAACTCAATCAGCTCGCTGACGTATTTCGTTAAAGTAGGCACGGAAATGCCGTAAGTTCGGGCTATGGAGTTTTTGGTAACCCCTTTATAGCGGGAAGATTGGAACATATAATCCGCCGCTGCCGCCAATGCTGCGGGATTCCTGAATGGATATGAACGCATGAGACCTACTTCACAAAGGGTGAACCACATTTGAAAAAGATGGGTCCCTTGCCGCTCTAACGGTTTATACTTTTCATAGAGCAATTCCGTTGTTTCCAATGCGCGCATGAAGGAATGATCAAACTCATTTTCCTTTGTGAATTCATAGTCGAGACTGTGCGCTAAAAACAATTGTTCAATGACACTCAGTTTATCGAGATCGATATACGCAGGATGTGAGATGAGCTCCTGTTTATGTGCGGATTTCCCTAGTAAATAAAACCCTAACAGTCTTTCACTTCTATACTTATTCGTAATTTTGCTTAGTAAAAATTCACGGTCCTGCTCATAGGACTCCGGTTTCGTAGATGGATGCACGTCTTTCCATGGTTCAAAGCCGGCCTTTGTCGGATCAAGTTCAACAAGCTTTTCATACGATTCCTTCGCTGCTTGTTCCTGACCTGAAAAATAAGCGGAATGTGCCAGCCAGAAGTAAAATCCCGCATCCCCTTCAAAGCCCCGTTTTTGCAAACTTCTCAGCCAACCGTACGCTTCCTTATGCTTGCCGACCAATGCAAATGTAGCCCCTAATTTATAGCGGTGCACAAATTGATAGGGTTTTATTTTCAGGAGGAGCTCGAGCATTGCGTCCAATTCCTCTTTATCTTTCTCATAATAATAAAAGACGGCGAGATTGCACAATGCATGCAGATTCCCTTTGTCTTTAGCAAGCACATCAGCCAGCAATTCCTTTGCGGACTCGATTCTGCCGATATAAAAGTAGGCGAGGGCAAGGTTATTATGAGCTGCCCAGAAATCAGGATAATCGACGATGATCGACTCCAGAATTTCAATTGCCTCTTCAAAATTGCCTTCTTCCATCAGTCTTCTTGCTTTCTCCTGAAGGAAATACACTTCACTATCCGGTATTTCCTCTTCACTGAAAAAGCCTTCCTCCTGTTCGGCAAAATCGATGATTTCCATCGAATCATCGGCCAGAGGTCCATCGGGAGCGAGGGCTATATACTTTTCCGCATAAATCTTCGCATCACGAAGAAGGCCCAGATGAGCATGGACTTCCGCCAAATAGAAGATGATATCCTCTTCTTCCGGATCGAGACCATGCGCTGCCGCCAAAATTTCATACGCTTCCTCAAACATGCCTTCTTCCATGATGAGGATGCCATACTGCATAAGGATGAGTGGATCATTCGGGCTCAGTTCAACCGCCCGCTGCAAGTATTTATGGGCATCATCAAAGCGTTCCCGCTGCATAGCTTTAACGCCTTTCTGATAGTAGAATTCACCGTCCGGGATAAAAGAAATGACTTTCTTATCTATGTTCCTATACTTTTTGTCCAATCAAATTCCTCCGAAAAAAATTAGAAGGAACGCTATACACGTTCCTCCAATCAGTTGGCTTCATTATATCATAACTTCTAGTTCCGTCATCCTATTTCTTGTCAATTTCCGATCGGGCAGCCATTCGACGTTCTTCCAATTGTTCTGCGGTGTATATGATCCGCACCGGATTACCGCCCGCCATAGCGCCTGCAGGGATATCCCGGTTGACAAGCGATGCCGCCGATACGACCGCACCATCCCCGATTTCCACGCCGGGAAGGATTGTCGTATTCGCACCAATCATCACACGGTCGCCGATGACGACATCGCCGATCCGATATTCCTCTATCAGATATTCATGGGCGAGAATCGTCGTATTGAACCCGATGATCGAATTGTCACCGACCGTAATCCGCTCGGGAAACATCGTATCGGGCATGACCATCAACGCGAAGGAAGTTTTCTCGCCAATCTTCATTCCAAGAAATGTCCGATAGATGAAATTCTTCAGCGGAATGAAAGGCGTATACCGTCCGATTTGAATGAAAATGAAGTTCTTCGCCACTTTGAAAAATGATACTGTTTTGTATATGTGCCAAAGGGAGTTCGCATTTCCTCCGGCAGGATACCGCTCCGTCCGTCTCAAGCTTCCACTCCGTCTGTAATCTTCAACAGGTCCGAAATATGCTGCAAAACAAAATCTGGTTCCTGCTCTCGGATGAACTTCTCGCCTTTAGCCGACCAAGCAACTCCGGCCGTGCGAACTCCGGCATTCTTCCCTCCGAGAATATCGTGGATGTTATCGCCGACCATCAACGTTTCTGCAGGGGTTGAATTCAATCGCTCCATTGCCAGAAGCAACGGTTCCGGATGCGGCTTCGCGTGCTGCACATCATCCAACCCAATGACCGTGTCGAACAGATCTGCAGCCTCCATGAGCTGTAAACCTTTCCTGATCATATTATTTCGTTTCGTTGATACGATCGCCATTTTGAACCCTGAACTTTTCAACTGCCGCAATGTTTCGCTCACTCCATCGAATTCAGAGGCGAAAGCATCGTGATTGGCAATATTCCACGTACGATATTCATCGATCAGTTGTTCAGAATTTTCAGGGTCAATGCTATCAAATGTTTCCTTCAGCGTCGGACCAAGGAATGGCAGGATGTCTTCCCTCTCGTACCTTCCCGGATAATGAGCGTTCAAAACCGTTTGGAATGTCTGGATGATCAGCTCATTCGTGTCGAGCAAAGTTCCGTCGAAGTCAAATAACAATGTTGTGATTTTATCCATTGAGAATGGTAACCTCCTTCTCTCTTTTCCGTTCTGCCTGTTTCCAAATGTAGGCGACCGCAATCGTCAACACGAATGCCGTAACGAGTCGGATGATGAGCAGCAGCAGGATCGGAATGCCTAAAGGTAAAAAAATGAGCGTATCTTCAACGACAGCATGACAGGCAATGAGGAAAATGAAAGCAAGTGTTGCGTCCTTTTTGCTGACGCCATCTTCCTGAACCGCTTGGATCATGACGCCTGCACCGTAGGCAAGGCCGATGACGAGGCCAGCGACCAGCGTCAATGATGCATTCGGCTGCACGCCGATAACTTTCGTGAACGGCGCCAGTTTTTCCGAAAACTTCTGCAAGTAGCTGCGGTCTTTCAAAAATTGGACGACGATCATAAGCGGAATAACGATAAGTGCAAGCTGCAAGACGCCAAACGATGCTTTCTGTAAACCGAGCAATCCAATTTCCAGCCAACCATCCGGAACAGCAGTCACTTCAGGCGCCATGCCATACTGTGCAATTTCACTGCCGCCCTTCCAGAACAAATTGATAACGATGCCGGAAAACGCCGCCAAACCGAATCGCACAACGAGCACAATCCATAATTTCACTCCGACCTTTAAAGCGACTCCCGTCTCAATGAACATATTATGTGCAAAACTGAGCATTACAGCCAGAATGAATACTTCTTTCACCGTCAGCTCGAGTGAAAGGATTCCGGCGATTCCTGCGTATAAATTCAATGCATTGCCGAGCACTAACGGAATCGCGGCTTCCCCGCTCAATCCGAACAGCCCCATGAATGGCGAGATCAATTTGACTAGCCACGGCAAAACAGGTGTATGTTGCAAAATAACAACGAGGACAGTAATTGGGAATATGACTTTCCCTAATGTCCACGTCGTCTTCAATCCAGCTTTCAACCCATTTCGAAGCGTCTGCATTTCCCCATCCCTCTTCTAGTTATCTTGATAGTGTACGTTGACTTTCTTGATGAACCTTCTCCAAATGAATAATGATACTGAAAACACAATTGCGATGATCGACACGATCTGCGCAGCACGCAGATCGCCGCCGTACAAACTGTCCGTCCTCATCCCTTCGATGAAGAATCTGCCGATAGAATACCACGTCAAATAGAAGAAGAACATTTCGCCCCGCTTCAATCGGACCCTTCGCAAAAGCAGAATGATAATGAGGCCGACGACATTCCATAGCGATTCGTAGAGGAATGTCGGATGATAGGTTACGCCGTTGATCGTCATTTGGTTCATGATCCAATCAGGGATCCATGTGTTTTTCAAGAACGTTTCGGATACAGGACCGCCATGCGCTTCCTGATTGATGAAGTTCCCCCATCGCCCAATGATTTGACCGATCAATAAGCCCGGCGCCGCAATGTCCACCACTTTCCAGAATGATACGCCACGGATTTTCGTATAGACATACGTCGTTAAAAAGGCTCCAATCAATGCGCCATGAATGGCAATGCCCCCTTCCCATATTTTGATCACATCGATCGGGTTATCTTTATAGGAGTCCCATGTAAATATGACATAGTAAATTCTTGCGCTTATGATGGATAACGGCACTGCCCATATGAGCAGATCCGTTAAGAAATCCGGGTGCATCCCCCGTTTCACCATTTCTTTTTGTACGACAAGAAATGCAAGGATGATGCCGGTCGTGATTAATATTCCATACCACCGTATATCTATTGGCCCCAGACTGAAGGCCGTCGGATCAATTGTCAGTAAATCGAACATTAGTTTACTCTATCCCCTCTACTTCAGAATTCCCTGCCTCTTGGCTGATCGCCAAATCAAGCTTTTTCGAAAACGCTTCCGCTGCATTAATGCCTAACCGTTTCATCCGATAATCCATGGCGGCCACTTCAATGATGACAGATAAATTCCGCCCCGGCCTAACAGGTACAGTTAGCTTCGTCAAATCCGAATCCATGACCTTCATTTTTTCTTCATCGATGCCTAACCGGTCATATACTTTCTCCGGATCCCATACTTCCAAATCAATGACCATGAGAATCCGCTTATCATCCTTCACCGCGCTTGCACCGAACAACGTCATCATATCGATAATGCCGACACCTCGGATTTCAAGCATATGACTCAGAAGCTTCGGCGCATTTCCGATCAGGACGTTTTTCGCCACTTGCCGTATTTCAACAGCATCGTCCGCTACGAGGCGATGTCCGCGTTTTACAAGCTCCAATGCGGTTTCGCTCTTTCCTACACCGCTCTTTCCGGTAATCAAAACACCTATCCCGTAGACATCGACAAGTACCCCGTGAACCGTCGTCATCGGAGCCAGCCGGCCTTCCAGGAAATTCGTCAGCATTCCCGAAAACCGCGTAGTCGGATGCTCGGTCTGCAGCACCGCAATTCCACGCTCTTCCGCAATTTCCTTAAGTTCAATCGGACATTCAATATTATGTGCGAGGATGAAAGCCGGTGTTTCATTCGTGCAAAGGCGATCCATCCGACTCCACCGTTCCGCCTCATTCAATTTGTTGAAAAAGGATATTTCCGTTTTGCCGAGCAGTTGAATCCGTGCCGACGTGTAAAAATCGAAATAGCCAGCCATTTCCAGACCTGGCCTGGAGATGTCGCTCGTAAAGATATTCCGTTCAATACCATTCCCGCCTGCAACGATTTCAAGTCCAAAATGAGTTTGAACGTCTTCCACTGTAACAACCGACATTAGCCCGCCGCCTTTCTATGTTGAACCTGCATTCGATCGCTTCAAGAAGCGAAAGATCTCTGTCAGTTCAAGTATCCCTGCCCTCTATTTTACCATGAACGGATTCAATTGAAATGATTTCGTCCGAATTTGTCCACTAATGATGCGAAACAGACTATATAACTTACGAGGAGGAGATAACATGGCAACAATCATACTGGATGCAGGGCACGGACCCCTTACCCCAGGAAAACGTTCACCTGACGGCAAGCTGTTGGAATTCCATTTCAACGTGGAGCTTGCTGAACGGATTAGGCATTATTTGCTTTTGGAAGGGGTCGACGTCTTTTATTCCCATGAAAACAGCCGGGATGTACCATTAACAGAAAGGGCTGCAATTGCAAACAAGTTGGATGCAGATGCGTTCGTATCACTCCATGCCAATGCATTCGGCAACGGCTGGAATGAAACGCAAGGCATCGAAACGTATATGTACCCGCAAGCGAGCAAACGGACTGCGGCATTGGCTGAACAGGTGCATCGCTCACTGATCGCAGCTTGCGGAAGGAAAGACCGAGGGGTGAAAACCGCAAATTTCTCAGTGTTGAGGGAGACGAGAATGCCGGCAGCATTAGTGGAGTGCGGTTTCATGACGAATCGCGAAGAGGCGGGATTATTGCTCTCGAGTGCGTACCGCGTTCAATGCGCAAGAGCAATCGGCTTCGGCATACTGAATTGGCTTTATCACGAGAAGATCATCTAATTGGCGGCTCGCTTTGAGCGCGGGGGGAGATTTCTTGAGCGCGGGAGCAGAACTCTTGAGCACGGATCCGATTTCTTGAGCGCGGGAGTAGAACTCTTGAGCGCCGATTCAATTTCTTGGGCGCGGGGAGCAGAATTCTTGAGCGAGGATCCAATTTCTTGAGCGCGTGAGCAGACTTCTTGAGCGAGGATCCAATTTCTTGAGCGCGGGAGTAGAACTCTTGAGCGCTGATTCGATTTCTTGAGCGCGGAGCGGCATGATCTCGGTGCGAGCTGCTCGCAGTAACCGTCAGCATAATCGGCGATTTCTAAGGGCATAATAAATTTCATGCTCTGTTACAAAAGGAGAGGGATAGACGTTGAAGAAATACAATTTCTTACTCTTAATCGGGGTATTTTGCTTTTCGCCGATTATTGCAAATGCCCATGTAAAATGGTTTACAGAACTAGAGCCAGAGAAGGTATCTATTGAACAGATCCTTTCGAGGGAATTCATAGTGTTATCCTTGATCATTGCTCTTTTCTTAGCATTATTGTCGCAGTTCATACCGCAGTTGATGAAGATTCCAGGTGTCGCTACTATTGATATGAAATTAGATGAGTATCGCAAATACTCCCGTTATATTTTACAGTACGGTACAGCTGCCTCATTTATTCTGCAAGTTGTAAACAGAACGATGTTTGCACCGGAGTTCACTATCCACCATAGTTGGCAAACAGCCATAATGTGGGCCATTATCGTTTTACTCCTTATTCCATATCATGTAACGACGAAATTGGCCGCATTAGCAATGCTTGGCTTATTTCTTTATATTTGGAGCTACTCCGGTTGGTTCCACATGTTGGATTACGGGTTTTATCTAGCGATTATCGGCGTTTTATTGGTGGGAAGAACGAAATTGGAGACGGCAGGGTTTCCATTCCTGTACCTCGGGACAGGTTTAAGTTTAAGCTGGGTTGCGGTAGAGAAATGGGTTTATCCGTTTATGACCATCGATATTATTCAACGCCATAACGTCCCTACTTTCGGCTTTCCTCCAGATCTGTTTGTTGTTCTATCCGCTTTTATTGAATTTGTTGTTGGTTACCTACTGGTCGTTGGAATCCTCAACCGTGTATTAGCTGTTGTCGTTACAATTTTATTCATCTTGACTACGACCATATTCGGCTACACAGAAGTAGTAGGACATGCCATGATTCATATTGTTTTATTAATCTTTATTATCGAAGGGGTATCCTTTTACCATCCTCCGGTTAAGATGCATAAGAATAGAATGGACCAAATGATATTTGTATTCTTGAACTTTTTATTTGTGCTAAGTACCTTTTTATTGATCTATTACCGATTCGCATAAAAAAGACTGCCACAGATCGTCAGTTTTCACTGACATTCTGGGCAGTCTTTTTGTTATTAATCATGTTTTACATTGTAGCAAACGATAACAGAGCCTGTTTTCGCTTCTCCTTGGATATGGATTGGTGCGGTTTCGCCTTCCACGTCTTTGTTGAAGATAATTGTACGGTGCAGAAACTGTTCTTGTTCAGTCGTTTTGCTGACATCGTTCAGTTGCAGATCCAACCGGCCCATATTCGTAGAGATTTCACCACGAAGTGGCGCGTCCGACGGAATATAGATTTCAACGGATCCACTCACTGTTTTGGCATCGATTGATTGTGCTGTGGCATCAGTCGTCGTCACGACTACATGGCCATTCAACGATTTTGCCTCGACATCTTTCAATTTCCCGGATACATACACGCGGCCGTTGATCGTTTCGGCTTCCAACGTCTCGCCTGTACTGTCATTCAAACGGATCGATCCGTTGCCCGCTTCCAGTTCGGCCTCTTTAAAGTTGATCCGCTCGACATCCACTTTTCCGTTCGCCGTTTTCGTATAGATGCGATCTACAGAAATATCCTTTACATTGAAATTCCCGTTGAGCAGCCGCACAGAAATCTTCCGATAATCCTGTTTCGGTATGAAAAGGTCGACATTGACCTGACTTAATTTCAAATCACTTAAATAACGCAGTTTCCCCTCATCTTTAAGGAAAATTAATTTATCGAGAAATTCTTTCTTTGCATCTTCTTCCGATCTGCCGTTATAGGATTTCACAGTGAATTCAGCCCGAATTTCCGAATTATCCGTTGCATGGATCGAGACACTTCCATGATCCACATCAACAAGAATTTCATCCAGACCCTCCGCCTGCTTCACAATCGAGTGATGGAAAGTGGAGCCACCGCCAAATGGGGCGTCGAAATCGAATCCTTTCATTCGTTCAACTGTCGATTGCATGAATTGCATAAAACGATCTCCGACCGTTACGAAATCCTTCCGGATATCTTCAATGAATTCATCCATCGATGGGTCCTTGTCTTTTGGATTACTTCCGGAATAATCCTTCGTGCTGTCTTGCTCATATTCCTGATTGAAGACTACTTTTTCTTCCGCTTGTGATGAGTCTGTCGTAGATTGTCTCTTCTCCATCGTCTCCAAAAGGGTCAAGGCTTCTTCCATTGAGATTGTACCGTTTTCCAACATTGTCAAGATACGTTTACGTTCATTCTGCATCTTTCCGCCTCCTAGGTATGCTTGAAATTTCCTTTGCAGTAGAGTCCCCGCCATTTCATAACCAATGGAGACTTCTTCAACACTTACTATCTATACGAATCATCGCTCAGAAGGTTTCACTCTTTTCCGGCTGCGGTTTCAATCAGTTCTTTCATTCTTTGCCGGTCCCGTTCCAAAATCGGTTTTAAATAGTGCCCGGTATAGGAGACTTCACTTTCCGCCACTTGCTCCGGAGTTCCAATCGCAATGATTTGGCCGCCTTTGTCCCCGCCTTCCGGTCCTAGATCGATAATATGGTCGACGGTTTTGATAACGTCGAGATTATGTTCGATGACAAGGACTGTATTTCCGGTATCGACGAGCCGTTGCAAGACGAGAAGCAGTTTTTCGATATCGTGTACATGGAGTCCAGTCGTCGGTTCGTCTAGAATATAGAATGATTTGCCGTTGGATCGTTTATGCAGTTCGGAGGCGAGCTTCACCCTTTGTGCTTCACCGCCCGACAACGTCGTAGCGGGTTGTCCAAGTTGAACGTAACCGAGGCCCACATCGACGATTGTTTGCAGTTTTCTGCTGATTTTAGGGATGTTTTCAAAGAATACGAGTGCATCTTCGACAGTCATGGAAAGGACATCCGCAATATTTTTCCCTTTGTACGTTACTTCAAGCGTTTCGCGGTTATATCTTTTCCCGTGACATACTTCACAAGGGACATACACGTCAGGAAGGAAGTGCATTTCAATCTTGATGATCCCGTCTCCGCGGCAAGCTTCACAGCGACCGCCTTTCACGTTGAAACTGAATCGCCCTTTTTTGTAACCTCTCACTTTCGCCTCGTTTGTCATGGCAAAGACATCACGAACGTCATCAAAAACCCCTGTATAGGTTGCAGGGTTCGATCTTGGCGTCCGTCCAATTGGGGATTGGTCGATTTCAATGACCTTTTCCAACTCCTCAAGACCTGTGACGGATGTAAACTTCCCAGGTTTCTGCTTGGATCGGTTCAACTTCTGGGCAAGCACTTTGTATAGCACTTCATTTACGAGCGTACTTTTCCCGGAGCCTGAAACGCCCGTCACGGCAATGAACTGTCCTAATGGAAAGTCCACGTCAACATCCTTCAAATTGTTCTCTGAGGCACCCTTGATCGAAACGATTCTGCCATCAGGCTGGCGCCGTTCTATCGGCAAAGGGATGAATCTCTTGCCGCTTAAATATTGTCCAGTCAATGATTTCGGATCATTCATCACTTCTTCCGGTGTCCCGGCTGAAACGATCTGTCCTCCGGCAGCGCCTGCACCAGGTCCTATATCGATCAAATAATCCGCAGCAATCATAGTATCTTCATCATGCTCAACGACAATTAGCGTATTCCCGATATCCCGCATGCTTTGCAATGTACCGATGAGACGGTCGTTGTCACGCTGATGAAGGCCGATCGAAGGCTCGTCCAATATATAGAGGACGCCTGTCAAACGGGATCCGATCTGCGTGGCAAGCCGGATGCGCTGCGCCTCTCCGCCGGATAATGTTCCCGCGGCCCTCGATAACGTCAAATAATCCAGGCCGACATTGATGAGGAATCCTAGTCTCTCGGCGATTTCCCGTAGGATGAGTCTTGCGATTTGCATATCCTTTTCAGACAGGACTAGATTGTTGAAAAAACGGTCCGCTTCCGTAATGGATAATGACGTCACTTCCCCGATATGCGTCCCGTTCACTTTAACTGCGAGCGTCTCCTCTTTCAATCGGTATCCGTGACATGCCGGACAAGCGCGGCTTGCCATGTATTTCTCCATTTGTTCACGTATATAATCGGAGGATGTCTCCTTGAAGCGGCGCTCCACATTTGCAAGAACACCTTCGAAATAGATGTTGTTCACTCGTGTATTGCCGAATTCATTCGTGTATTGGAATTTGATCTTCTCTTCCCTTGAACCATAGAGGATAACGTTCAGATCATCATCCGGCAAATCTTTCACCGGCACATCCATCGGTATTTTGAAGTGCTTGCAAATTGTTTTCAACAGCTCCGGATAGTATTGGGAACTCGTTGGTATCCATGGGGCAATGGCGTTTTCATTCAATGTGAGTGAATTATCCGGGATGACGAGATCGGGATCCACCTCGAGTTTCGTCCCAAGACCATCACAATCCGGACATGCCCCGAATGGACTGTTGAATGAAAACATGCGCGGTTCCAGTTCCCCAATGGAAAATCCACAGATTGGACACGCATGATGCTCGCTGAACAGCAACTCTTCGACGTCAATTACATCGACCAATACAGTTCCTTCGGCTAACCGTAATGCGGACTCGAGGGAATCGCTCAGACGGGCTTCTATCCCCTCTTTCACAACAATCCGGTCGATAACGACCTCAATCGTGTGTTTCTTATTTTTATTCAACTCGATATTATCGTCGAGATCGATTACATCCCCGTTGACACGGATCCGGACATAGCCTTGCTTTTTAATGTCCTCAATCAGCTTCGCATGTGTTCCCTTCCTGCCGGATATGACAGGCGCAAGGATTTGAAGTCGCGAACGTTCCGGCAGTTGCATTATCCGATCAACCATCTGCTCGATTGTCTGGGAGGAGATTTCAATCCCGTGATTCGGACAGATCGGCTTGCCGACCCGTGCAAAAAGCAATCTCAAATAATCATAGATTTCAGTTACGGTTCCGACGGTGGAGCGCGGATTGCGGCTTGTCGTCTTCTGATCGATCGAAATTGCAGGCGACAGCCCTTCAATTACATCCACATCCGGCTTATCCATCTGACCTAAAAACTGCCTCGCATAAGCGGAGAGCGACTCAACATACCGTCTTTGCCCTTCCGCATAAATCGTATCGAATGCAAGGGAAGATTTTCCCGAACCGGACAAGCCGGTCATGACGACGAGCTTGTCACGCGGGATGCGGACATCAATATCTTTCAGGTTATGGACTCTTGCCCCTTGAATGACTATTTCCGTGTTTTTCATCGCATTATCACCCTTCAGCCTTCAATTCTAGTATCGTATCGCGCAATTCGGCAGCCCTTTCGAAATCAAGCGCTTTTGCCGCTTCCTTCATTTCCTTCTCTAAAGTCGCGAGCAATTTTACTTTTTCTTCCTTCGACAATTTCTTGCCTTGAGTCGCTTTTTCCAAGAAGGAGACTTCCTCTTCCGCTACTTGGGTCGCCCTGATGACGGCGCGAACATCTTTTTTGATCGTCGTCGGAGTGATGCCATGCTTTTCATTGTACGCAATTTGGATTTCCCGACGTCTCGCGGTTTCATCAATCGCTTTTTTCATCGAATCCGTGTAACGGTCCGCATACATGATGACTTTTCCTTCAGAGTTACGCGCCGCCCGGCCAATCGTTTGAATAAGAGCACGCTCAGAACGGAGGAACCCTTCCTTGTCGGCATCAAGAATCGCAACAAGCGACACTTCGGGAATATCAAGTCCTTCCCTCAGCAAGTTGATGCCTACGAGAACGTCGTAGGTGCCCAATCGGAGTTCCCGGATAATTTCAATTCGCTCCAATGTCTTGATCTCAGAATGCAAATATTGGACTTTGATGCCGATATCCTTGAGATAGTCGGTAAGGTCTTCGGACATCTTTTTCGTCAAAGTAGTAATCAATACCCTTTCGTTGCGCTTTGTACGCTCATTGATTTCATCGATCAGATTATCGATCTGCCCTTCGATCGGCCGTACGTCGATGACTGGATCAAGTAAACCGGTAGGCCTGATGATCTGTTGAACCATTTCCGGGGTATGCTCAATTTCATAAGGACCTGGTGTTGCAGATACGTAGATGGCTTTGTTGACATACCGCTCGAATTCATCAAACATGAGCGGCCTGTTGTCCAAGGCGGACGGGAGACGGAAACCATGATCGACCAATACTTGTTTCCGCGCCTGGTCTCCGTTATACATTCCCCGGATTTGCGGCAAGGTGACATGACTTTCATCGATGACCATTAGAAAATCTTCCGGGAAGTAGTCGAGCAGTGTGTAGGGGGTTGCCCCTGCAGGACGTAATGTCAAATGTCTCGAATAGTTCTCGATCCCTGAGCAGAAGCCCATTTCCCGCATCATTTCCAAGTCATAGCGGGTGCGCTGCTCGAGCCGTTGCGCTTCAAGAAGCTTATCTTCCTTGCGCAGCACGGCGAGACGCTCTTCCAATTCCGTTTCAATATTCGCGATCGCCTTCACCATTTTCTCTTCGCCCGTGACAAAGTGGGATGCCGGGAAGATTGCGACATGTTCACGTTCGCCTAAAATTTCTCCTGTAAGGGCATCGACTTCACGGATGCGGTCGATTTCATCGCCAAAAAACTCGATGCGGATGCAATGTTCATCCTGTGAAGCAGGAAATATTTCAACGACGTCCCCCCGTACACGGAATGTCCCCCGCGTGAAATTGATGTCGTTTCTAGAATACTGGATGTCCACGAATCGTCGGAGCAGTTCATTCCGACCGATTTCCATGCCTGATCTAAGCGAAACGACGTGCTTTCCGTACTCCTCCGGCGAACCGAGGCCGTAAATGCAAGATACGGACGCTACGATCAGTACATCATTCCTTTCGAACAAGGCAGATGTCGCGGAGTGGCGCAGCTTATCAATTTCATCGTTGATTGTCGCGTCCTTCTCTATATAAGTGTCCGTATGCGGCATGTATGCTTCCGGTTGGTAGAAATCATAGAAGCTGACGAAATACTCGACCGCATTATTCGGAAAGAACTCTTTAAACTCGCTGTACAATTGGCCAGCGAGTGTTTTATTATGTGCAATGACTAGTGTTGGTTTATTGATTTCTGTTAAAACATTCGAAACGGTGAACGTCTTCCCTGTTCCGGTCGCCCCTAGGAGCGTCTGATGCTTTTTGCCTTCCTTGATGCCTTCCACGAGCTGTGAAATGGCGGCAGGTTGGTCGCCCAGCGGAACGTAAGGAGCGCGTAAATCGAATTTCTGAACCATAACAAGCCCCTCCCCAAATGAATTATTTCCATTTTACCATAGTCAAGTGCGAGACCAAAGAAATAAGAGAACGTATGTTCAAAAATATAAGTGGAGGCGGCCATTCAGCTCCGACAAGTAAACCAAAGATGTGCTCGTAACGCCTTTCTTTGTGAATGCGTTCGATGGAGGGCTTGAATAAAAGGCACTTTTTCGCCCTTTGCTTCAAGGCCGAAGCTACTCGAGGAGCTGGCCGCCGGAACTGCCCAGCCAAAGAATAAAAAAGCGGGTCTGCACAGCTAATCGATTGACGATTAGCAGGCAGCCCGCTTTAGTTGTTTAATTCTCTTCAAGCTTCATCAGTTCATCCGTCAGACTTTTAAAAGCGTACTCGTCCTTATCATCAAGTGCAAGATCAATCAGCCGCAAGAGACGTTTTTTTGTTTGCTCCCGATGAATATGGTTCAGGAATAGATCCATATAAATATCATTCAACAATCTCTCTGCTTGTAGCGTAGTACTACTTTTCCCCACGGCTTTTAAGAACTCGGCATATGAATAATTGTTTTCCATCTCCCTCACCCCTGATGCCTTTTTTTCATTATACATAACTCTGGGGTTCAGTTGCAAGGTTTTTGGGAATATTCTATTTTTATTTTTTCGAGCGAACTTTTCATGCTTCTTCAGGTTTTTCATTGGATGCACGGATTGTCACTTCGGAAACGATGAGAACGAGTACTGCCATAATGACAGGCGGCAAGGATATGCCGAATGTTATCAGCCCCGCTACGAGAACTGAAAATGACTGAAGCAATTGAACGCCGCTAACTGTTTTCCGGATGGCAGGAACCCTCGTATTTTCCGATTCAGGGAACAGCATATCCATTCTGAAATCATCCCCCGCCCGTAATGCATGCATCAATTGGATGGATGATGCAAAAGCCAGTGCACTGATGAAAATATAGACAACAATCGGGAAAGGAATGAGAACGACGCCTACTACCGATAAAGCGGTCAATCGGACCCAAAGCCAAAAAATATCGTCTGTGCGCACAAGAGTCCTCCGGAGCAAATAACGTTGAGGCGATGCTTGTCCGTATTGTGCAGGACGCATAAGGAATCCGAGCCATGCACGGCGGCTTACCGATCCTTTTAAATGTGGAACGTCCGTGAAATAATTTGCGAAACGGTAAAAACGCATCATGCGATTTTGCTCGAGCGTTATGAAATGTTCATAAGGAAACGGGTTTGCAACGCTTCTTTTCTTCCAGAATAAATAATAGACTGCCATCAGCACACCGACGAGGGGTATGAGATATGGACTGCCAGCCAGCATCACATATAGAATAAGCGCCGCCAACACGAATCGGACAAGACGATCTTTCCAGACACCTTCCCCTTCATTGGCACGGCGGTAATGGTATTCCGTCTCGACGTACAGCCATTTCACAAGGAAAATGACGATGGCCGTCAGAATGAATTGCGGTTTTCCTGCGACTTCTGTTGCCGCCAACAACGGCAATAGGACGATAAAAAGGATGTAGGGCACCGGGAGCTGGGAAAATAGTGAATACCGTAGCGACCGTTTCAGATAGTCTTCAAGTTTATTTTCCATCGGAAGGAAGAAGACGATGTCTGCAGGCTTCAGCAACGTAACAGGTGACCCGATGGATAAAGTCGCCCCGATAAGGATAGCCGCTAAGATTGCTGAAGGGAATTCTGATGGCACTTCTTTCAACCATTCACTGTATGCGTACCCGCCCGCCCCTATCGTAAAGAGCAGGACGATTGCCAAGTGTCCGGTGAAAACGAACCGCATATATTTTTGCAGTTCAGTCATGTAGTGGACGAACCGGTTCCCCCAAATTTCACGCAAGTTGTTCATTGTCATTATCCTCGGTCATTGAAATATATAGCTCGTCCAAAGTAGCGCCTGGCCGGTTAAAGGCTTTCCGCAAATCGTCCATCGTCCCTTGCGCCCTCACTCGTCCTTCATGCAGCAGAATAATCCGGTCGCAATGCTTTTCTGCAGTGGAAAGCACATGCGTCGACATCAATACAGAAGCCCCGTTCGCTTTCCGTTCAGATATTTGTTCGAGTAATGAACGGATTCCGATCGGGTCTAGCCCTACAAATGGCTCATCAATGATATATAGCGAAGGCTCCACTAAAAACGCACATAAGATCATGACCTTTTGCCTCATCCCTTTTGAGAAATGAGAAGGAAACCAATTCAACCTCTTCTCCATCATGAATTCTTTCAATAGCATTTCAGTGCGCGCCTCGAATGATTCGCGGTCTAGTCCATATGCCATCGCTGTCAATTCAAGATGTTCCTTCAGCGTCAGCTCTTCATATAGAATTGGTGTTTCCGGAATATATGTGAACGCTTTACGGTAAACTTCAGGGTTTTCGCGAAATGTGACGCCATTAACGACAATTTCGCCATTATGTGGATTCATCAGTCCGATAATATGTTTAATCGTTGTACTTTTCCCGGCACCGTTCAAGCCGATCAAGCCGACGAGCTCGCCCTTGCCGATTTCAAATGATAATTCATGCAGAACAGGCTTGCGTGTATACCCACCTGTCACTTCTTTCACTTCAAGAATTGCCATAGTCATCCTCCATTCTAATTTCCATTTTACCAAACATCAGACCGGAATGCTTTGTCCATCTTTCACGCATTAAATGAAAATATGCTACACTTATGTCATTAATGAATACTTCTCCGCTTTACGGAGACTGACAATCGGAAAGGATGACCGCAAATGACATCATGTATCTTTTGTAAAATTGTAGAAGGCACCCTCCCTAGCGAGAAAATCTATGAAGATGACCACGTCGTCGCTTTCATGGACGTCATGCCAGTGACGAAAGGGCATGTTCAGCTCATTCCGAAAATCCATCGGGAAAACTTGTATGAAATGACGGAAGAAGAAGCTTCCCGCCTTTTTTCGGTCGCCCCGAAAATCGCGAACCTGTTAAAAGAGGAGTTCAAGCCTGCCGGAATGAACTTGCTTCAAAACAATGGAGCTCCAGCTGGACAAGCCGTGTTCCACTTCCATATGCATTTCATCCCGAGATATGACCAAACGGACGGTTTTGATTCAGATTGGAATCCGAAAGTGGAGGAATTTCCCCAAGAACGGATCCAAGAAATCGCGAATCAGATCCGAAGCCGTATCAGCGAATAAAAAGTCTTGCAATTCCATGAAATTACCAGTATACTTTTCATAAGTTTTCGCTGACGATCACGAGGATACGTCTGGAGAACGAAAAATAGAGTCCAGTTGAGGAGAGATGAGAATTGAATACGAAAAATCTTATGTTGATGGCACTATTGGTTTCAGTCGGTGCAGCTTTGTACTTGGTCATTCCGGGGTATGGTGAAGGCATGAAGCCGGACTTCATGCTGACGATGATGTTCATCGGCATCTTTTTATTCCCGGACGTCAAGAGCGTCTTTTTGCTAGGAGCGACAACCGGAGTCCTTTCAGGGATCTTTACAAGTTTCCCAGGTGGATTCATACCGAACATCATCGATAAGTTCATTACGGCGTTTGTTGTTTTTGCGGTCATTGTACTGCTTAGAAAAGCCGCAAACCATATTATCGTTTCAACAATCATCGCTTGCTGCGGAACACTGCTGTCCGGAACAATCTTCCTATCCGTTGCCATTTTCGTTATTGGCGCGAAAGTACCTTTCGGATTATTGTTCATAACAGTCGTCCTACCCGCAATCGCTATGAACGGGATAGTATTCTTCATCATCTACCCAATTATTACAACTTTGTTAAAGCGTACTTCATTTAAAACAGCGTTATCTAATTGATACTAAAAGCTTTCCTCACAGGAGGAAAGCTTTTTTTCATTTGCCCGAAACAGTTTACCATGTTTTAATTAAACTATGAAAAGGAATACTATTCGAAATGAAAGGAGTGCACTTCATGAAAGCATCTACGTTTTTGGCGGGTTTACTTGCAGGTTCGGTGACGGCCGCTGTCACTGTATTATTTTCCACTCCACAAACGGGTAGCGAAATCCGCTCGTCTGTTAGAAGCGCTTCGACTGACATGAAGCATAAATTGAGTGACGTTAAAGGAAGGATCGCTGAGTTGAAAGACTCTATCACACATATGACGAAGGAAGCGAAAGAGTTGGTTCCTGATGCAGTCAATGGCATTAAGGGATCGATCGAAGAATGGCAACTCTCGACGGAATCGAACAGACTCAAGCTCGAAAAGGAACTGTCAGCGATCCAGACTTCTCTAGCAGAGTTGGAACAATCGATAGCAGAGCAACAAAAATGATAGACATGATGATAGCCAAACTCGATATCTATTGAGTTTGGCTATCGTTTTGTTAGTAAAAAGCTGCTTACCAGCAGTGTTCCTTTTTCACCTCAAGTTAAAAATCCCCTTACCAGTTTCCATATTTATAGGCAGAGATGAATGTTCATGAGCGATGACCCATGATCCATTCACTTTTTTCAAACCATACGTGAACCGATTTGTTATTTGACGAATTTTCTCACTAGAATCTTCTTGGTGAGCAGCAAATGTTACCGCGCAATGTACGAATGCGAGATCTGAATTTTCCTCCACAATTTGATCATTAAACTCAACGTTTAGTAAAAAACCATCCTCACTCAGTCCATTAAACCAGTCCACCACATTTTCCTTCCATGAAGAAATACCCTTGCTCTCCCAGTTCCCCCAGCAATCATAAATATGCACTTCTGGAGAATACATGGATAGGAACTTTTCAACATCTTTTTCGTAGATTGCCGTTGTGTAATTCTCAAGTACGTCTTCAACTTTTAAAAAGCCCTCCATCATTACGCGCATCCCCTTTACTAATTCTAGAAATAGAAATATGTTTCTATTCGATTTTACTAATAATGCGAGCGACGGAACGGAAAGCATTTGTATGCTATTATTTAATATAGCTAAAACTAGATTGGAAAACCTAACCACTATAACAGTATAACCTCAAATTATTTATGAATATATAGTATTTTTGGAATTTCAACTTTTTTATTTGATATTTTCCTGCTATAATGAAAAAAGACAAACTATTTGATGTTGGAGGTATTTCATGACTGAGCAAAATTTTTCACCAAAAGAAGCAATGATTTATAGTCAACGCGTTGCCCAGATGTCAAAAGCACTTTGGAAAGCAGTAGAAAAGGATTGGCAGCAATGGATAAAACCTTATGACTTGAATATTAATGAACACCATATCCTCTGGATCGCTTACCATCTTCAAGGAGCAACCATTTCAGACGTCGCAAAATTCGGCGTCATGCATGTCTCTACAGCTTTCAACTTTTCAAAAAAGCTTGAAGAGCGGGGATACCTCCAATTCTTCAAGAAAGACGACGATCGTCGCAATACATATGTATCTGTCACCGCGGAAGGTGAAGAATTACTCAACGGCATGAACGAACGCTATTATGACTCAGATCATGGAATCCTGGACGGCTCGCTTCCGATGAAAAGCATCTACGGGAAGTTCCCTGAGTTTTTAGAAGTCATGTCCGTCATCCGGAATATTTACGGGGAAGATTTCATGGAAATCTTCGAACTTGGTTTCAAACGGATCGATCATACATTTGACGATGACCTTGCCTCCTTGAACCACACTGAAAGAGAATTGCAAGAGACCGCTGAATTGCAGACAGCCGATGAAAAATAATGTCATTCCCGCCATGATTCTGCTATGATGAAGTGAAGGTTGAAAGAGGAGGAATTGATTTGATCCTTATCGTTACAGTCATGTTCTCATTGTTTTATTTATTCCAAATCAACAAGATGACATTCGCGTTATGTCAATCACGCGAGATCCCAGAAGAAAAGCAGCCTAAAATATATCGCACTGTCAACATCCTAATTACGATTTTGATTCTTTCGTTCTATCTTGAAGTGCTGTTGAATGTGTAAAAGCAGAAAAGCCCAACCCCTTTACTAGGGAGTTGGGCATTTTCTATTAGTAAATGAACGCTGCTCCGACGATGATCAACAAAATGAACAACACAACAATCAAAGCGAATCCAGAAGAGCCTTGGCCATATCCACTCATTGCGGCACCTCCTCTCTCCTTGTATCCTATGCAACCATTGATAGACCGTTTTAGGCATTTGGCGAGGAACCTTTTTGTTTTATGATCGTTTTTATGGTATAGTATCAACTGTTGTAGAGAAAAGTTAGGGGAGAAAAAACCATGAAAAAGACAGTCCTTGCTATGACAATGGCAGCCTCCGTATTAACAATGGCTGCATGCAGTGATCAAAAAGCGGCTGATGAGGAAATCATCGCCACAACAAAAGTCGGAACAATTACAAAAGAAGATCTATATGAGGAAATGAAAGATGCAGTTGGCCTACCAGTAATGGAAAACTTGCTTCTTCAACAAGTGTTGGAAACGGAGTATAAAGTTTCGGACAAGGAATGGAAAGATGAAGTTAAATCACAAAAAGAGGCACTTGGAGATAATTTCGATATGTATCTCCAGCAACAAGGCGTCACTGAAAAATTCTTTGAAAAGAACGTAAAATCTCAAATGATTCAGAAGAAAATGATCGAGTCATTGAAAGTGTCTGAAGAAGATGTCGCTAAAGGCGTGGAACGTGCAAAAACGGAACTTCACGCTCGCCATATCGTTGTTAAAGACGAAAAGACCGCTAAAGAGGTATTGGCGAAATTGAAGGAAGGTGGAGATTTCGCTGAATTGGCGAAGGAATATTCCACTGAGCCTGTAGCTGAGCAAACAGGCGGAGACCTCGGATGGTTCGGTCCGGGCAAAATGGTACAAGAGTTTGAAGATGCGGCGTATTCCCTTAAAAAAGGTGAAATCAGCGAACCTGTAAAGACAAGCTTCGGTTACCATATCATTGAATTGCTTGACACTCGTAAAGCGGAAACTGAAAAGACGGAAGAAGAAATAAAAACAGAAATCGAAGATGGATTGAAACGTGTCCAATTCGAAGAGAAGCTTCAAGAATTGATTAAAGCGGCTGATGTTGATATTAAAGTCGATGAGTTCAAAAATGCTTTGGACAGCTACTTGCCTGCAACTGCCGATAAGGAAGATAAAGAAAAGAAATAAGATAGAAGAAAAGGGCTGTCTGCAATTCGATTATCCATCGACTTGCAGCAGCCCT
Organism: Sporosarcina luteola; assembly: GCF_023715585.1. Lineage (GTDB taxonomy): Bacteria > Bacillota > Bacilli > Bacillales_A > Planococcaceae > Sporosarcina > Sporosarcina luteola_D. Next base: position 41,024 of record NZ_JAMBOK010000004.1, on the reverse strand, counting down.
TTTTGTCATTCAATATTCGGTTTGTAGAAAGATCGGTTGTCGAGAGGGAAGATTCTTTCCGTGAATTCACCGTTCGCCGTCTTGGACATCGCCCGATCAAGCATATTCATTTTCGCATCGATATTATCGATATAATGAAGAATTTCCGCTTCCATCAACATCGGACGTTTCGGGCTCCCCCACTCCTCTTTGCCATGGTGGGAAAGGACCATATGCTGAAGAAGCATCACTTCTTCCCCATGAATTTCGAGTTCGTCCGCCGCTTTCGATATTTCATTCACCATAATTGTAATATGGCCGAGCAAGTTCCCTTCCACCGTATATTGCGTACCGACCGGTCCGGATAGCTCGATCACTTTCCCGACATCGTGTAGGATGATGCCTGCATATAAAAGATCCTTATTCAAAGAAGGATATAATTCAGCGATCGACTTTCCGAGCTTTAACATGGAAACGACATGATCTAGAAGCCCGGATACATAATCATGATGGTTCCTTGTCGCAGCAGGGTAAACGAGGAAATCTGCTTGGTGTTTTTTCAATAGATGTCTCGTGATCCGCTGGATATGTGGATTTTTCATTTCGAAGAAGTATTGCAACAACTCTTCATAAAGCACTTCCTTGCTCTTTGCGGAAGATGGGACGAGATCCGAAATCGTCACGCCTTCATCTTCTTTCGCAGGGCGGATGCTTTTAATGCGCAGTTGATTTTTCCCTCTGTATTCATGCACTTCTCCGCCGACTTTGACGATTGTTGCAGCCGCATACAGACGTTCATGCTCTTCACCGGCATCCCAAAGCTTTGCCTCGATATCACCGCTTTTATCTTGCAAAATGAGTGTCATAAACGGACTTCCCTGTTGGGTGATCCCCTTTGTCGATTGTTTAATGAGCAAATAAAGCTCAACCGGCTCCCCGACTTGATGTTCCAATATTTTCTTCACCTTATCATCGCCCCCTTGGCGCTTCCACTGTCGGAAACGTTAATAATCGTTGCATTTGTCCAGTATTCTACTATCTTATCATGACACGTGAAATAGATGAACTGATGCTTCGCACTTAACCGTTCCATTATTTCAAACATACGTGAAGACCTCGTTTCGTCAAAATGGACAAAAGGATCATCCAATAACAGTGGAAATGGAGCTGTCTTTTCTTTTGCCGCTGCAAGCGACAAGCGCAATGCAATATACGCCTGTTCCTTCGTCGCCTGACTCAGCTCAATGATCGGATACCGCCTTCCATCTTGGCCAACCGCCTGGAAGTAACCATTTTCCGATAATGCGAGTGCCATGTAAGTGCCCCCCGTCAGTTCACTAAACAGTTGTTCCGCACTGTTCAGCACTTCGGGCAGCTTCTTCTCCTTCAATTCCCCCATCATGCCTTTGATCGCTTCTACGATTGCCTGGCGGACCGACCATTGTTTCGCAAGCTCGGCAAACTCCGCCTTCTTCGCCTCAAACAGTTGCTGTTTCCGCTGATAGGAATCATCCGTCAACAGCTTCTCCGTTTCAACTTCCAGAGCTGCCTTTTCCGTCACAAGCGAATTGATAACTTCTTCGAGGTCTGCTAAACGACTTTCGGCATTGTGGATTTCTTCCCGAAGCTCTCCTTCCGAACGACCACTACCATCCTCAACTGTGCCATGCACTGCCAACTGGGATTCGATATCTTCAAGTTGCTGCAACAACGTCAACGTTTCCTGATAATCGGCATAAGCTTGATAATACTGCTCTTCCGTCTCCACTTCTGCTTCCGTGAATAAATCAAGTTGTTGGCTGCGCAAAGCAGATAACAGCTCTCCCGCTTCCTGTTTCTGCATTTGAATTTCTTCAATCTTTTTCGTGAGAGCATTAAACGTTTGCGCTTCTTCTTTTAACGACAGATAGTCAGACCGCAATTTCTCATAGATGGATGATTCGGATGCTCCCGCCGGAACAAGCCGGTCAATCTCAGTTTGCCTCATGTGAATTTTTCCTTGTAACTCTTCAGATTGCCGGGCGGCGTCTACGAGCTCGCGTTCTATTTCCTGCAACGAGCGTGCCATGCCGAAAAACTCATGAAGGATGCCCGGATTCGGGATTTTCCGCAAGCCATAGGCAACAAAGAATTCACTGATTGCTTCTTCAAGACGTTCCTTCTTCTGTACAATTGCCCCGTACTCTTCCTCTAGCACACCCATTTTCCGTTCAATCGCCTTGGCTGACTCCGCTAGCAGTCTCTGCCTCTGTTCATAGTCTTGCAATTTTCCGACGAGCGCTTCCATCTCCGCTTCCTGTCCTGCATATTCGTTGATTAGCCGCTCCATTTCAAAAGTCTTCGATGACGGCTGGTCGCTGCGCTTGCCAAATTTTGAAAGGACGGCAATGACCGCTAAGCACGCACCAAGTCCCACGACTAGCCATTGACCCCCGATCAGCCCTACTATGGAGATGATGGCTGCGACAACCAGAAGCATCCAAAGCAGCTGCGGGTTTCCATCCTCCCGACTTGAGCGGCTCATTTGTACATACGCTTTCGCTTCAGCCAATCGTCTTCGGATCGACGGCCACTCTTCCGCTTGTTTCCTCTTCGCTTCCGTGGGGGAATCCTTTTGCAGTGAAAGCTGGTCGGTTCGAATGTCGCGCAGTTCGTTCTCCAATTGGGTAAGCTGCCGATCGATATAACCGATCTGTTGGTTCATTTCATTCATTTCCTGCAGTTGACCGTATAGATACTCTTCCTGATGAATCGAAACGTCCGCTTCCAACAGTTCGTCCGATTCCTCCAATCCTAATCGATCGAGCAGCCGCATCCTCTTCACATTCATTTGGGCTAGCCTTTCACGAATTGAACCAACAGATGACCGCCACTCATGCCATTCCGGCTCGCGTGCAAGCAATCGCTCCATTTCCATGAGCATTTCAGGGCGCGGATCAGTAGGCATTTTCTCCGCCATCACCGTTAGCTCAGCTTGCATACCGCTCCTCTTCGCCTCCAACTCCGTCAATCGGCTGCTGATCATCTCATAGCGGCGTATGCCGTCAGACGGAAAGGAAGACTTTCGTACTTCGTCCAGCCTTCTTGTCAGGTTACGCTTCCGCTCTTTCAACGGCACTAATTGCAGCTCCAGTCCGAGAGCCCGATAATGCGCCCGCAATGATTCATATGCCGCTTTCGCTTCCTGCCTTTCCCGTTCAATGTCATGGATCCTATCCATTTTCGGGGCAAAGGTTGCCATGCGTTCTTGCTCGCTTTTCAGCTCTTTCTCCAATTCTCTTAACTCATTAGCCCGAATGTTCATTTCAGGATTCCGGCCGGATTTCTTGAATAAATCCCCCATTTCCTTCTCCATCTTTTTTTCAACACGCAATAATGTGTCGACCCCTGTCGTGCCCGAAGATAGGAGCGTCCGGCTTAATTCGGTCTCGTCCATCCGTTCGAAGCCTTGCAATTGAAGAATGGAAAACGAGAAGATCGATTCGAATGAAGCACGGTCGTATTGCCGTACCAATGCTTGTAAAGCCTCTTCCCCGCCTTGCGTGCCATCCTCGAAATAGACGGTGACGTCCCCCGATGACTTTCCTTGCACCCGTTCAACTATGCAATTGCCATAGACTTCATCATGCAAATGGACTTGACCGCCGAACTTGCCGCCCGCTTTCGGTTCATAGCGCAACTGCGCGCTATTCTTCTGCGGAAAGCCGAAAAGCGTCTGCACGATGAATTGCTGGATCGTTGTCTTACCCGCTTCATTGTGGCCGTAAATTACATTTATACCGTCACGGAAATCAATCGTCTTGTTTTCATGCTTCCCGAAGCCGTAAATGACTAGCTTTCGAATTTTCACCTATTCACCTCCAGCACTGTCGGCAATTCATTCAATAAGAGCTTCTCCACTTCATTGCGTAAATCCTTAATGTCTTCTTCCTTCAACGGGTCAAGATATCGCGCTGTACGGACATGTTGATAAACGTCTCCAAGCACCCGCTTCCAGTCGTTTTCCGACCAGCTGTCGACATGTCCAAGAACGGATTCCAGAAGCGAATTATTTTCTTGCCGATAGAAAGTATTTGTTACGGTCAAACGCTGTACCCACACAAAAGGTTCATTCATATCCAACATTTCACGGATTGCTTCAAGCCATATGTCTTCGGCTGTCTGTGCAAAAAAGGCGGCGGTCTCCTCGTCTAGATTGAGAATTTCAACATCGACGACGGAAGGCCCATGTTCGGAAACGAATGATAGAAGCGCGTCCTCACAGACGGATAGCAGTTCATTCGCATGGCGTATATCGACGCAAGGGATTTGGATGTTCCCGAAATGAACGGCTGATGTCGGAATGAATGAAAGGATCGCCTCCGATTTACTGAGCTCCACTTCGTAGAATCCTTTTTCACCTGATTCATTCCGATGGCGTCCTTGGATATTCCCCGGATAGACAATCGGTGGATCTTCCGATAAGTGCTGGCGTACATGGATATGGCCCAGTGCCCAGTAATCATAATGCTTCGATTGCAGCTCCCCAATCGTGAAAGGAGAATAGACTGCATGCGTTTCATTTCCGGCGAGACTGCCGTGCAATAGTCCGATATGGAAAAAGTCAGTGTCTGAAGCGGCCGGGTACTTGCTGATCATTTCTTCCCGGACATGCCTGTTCGGATAACTGAAGCCATGGAGTACAACGTCCATGCCTCTGACTGTTAATGATACTTCTTCAACGTCCCCTGAAAATTCGTGGACATTCGGCGGCAGTTCGAAACGGGTCCAATTCCCACTCAGATGATCATGGTTTCCATACGAGACATAGACAGGAATCCGAGCTTCATGGAGTCTTTCCATTCCCTCTTGGAACTTCCGTTGTGCACGTAAGCTACGGTCTTCACCATCATAGATATCGCCTACAATTACGATGAAGTCCGGAGATGTCTCCACTGCATAGTCAATTAATCGGTTGAATGCGGTGAACGTGCTTTCCCGCAATTCATTCAAACGTGCTGGCGGCAGTCCTGTCATCCCTTTAAAAGGACTGTCGAGATGCAAATCAGCCGTATGGAGAAAACGGATTGTAGACAAGGAGCACTCCCCCCTTCCTGACGAATATTTGTTCTAATTTTACCATATGAGGAAGAGTAATAGAAATAAATAAAAGCGGAGCTAGACATCGAAAAAGCCGCTCTCCGTCGAACTTCACGACGAAAAACGGCAAGTATCACTCTTTCCCTAATTGAATTGCTTTTTTGATGTCTTTCAGTGATCGTGAAGGTCCATACATGAGGACGCCGCCACGGTACACTCTCGCTCCGAACCAACCGAGGATGAAAATCGTCAACAATGTAATGAATATAGCCAGCAACGGCTCCCACATCGGCAAATCGAGCATCCCTACCCGGAGAAACATGACGAGCGGTGTGAAGAACGGGAAGTACGATGCATACGTCACATAGCCGAGTTCAGGATTGCTTAAGCCCGTTGCGGAGATGATGAAGGCCGCTACAATAAGCATAGACATCGGCATGATCATTTGCTGGACATCTTCCGTTCTGCTTACCAATGAACCTAACAATGCGGCAAGTGTCGCATATAGGAAATATCCGAGCAGGAAGAACACGACTGCATACACCAATGTGCTGATGCTTACATCCTTTAAACTGAAGAAATCGGAAAATCCGCCAGGCACTTCCGTTGCCGATGTTTTCAGGGCGAAATATCCCGCAATTCCATAAATGATGATCTGAAGAATCCCTAACGTACCGATTCCGAGTACCTTTGCAAACATATGCTTAACCGGCGAGACGCTCGAAATGAGGATTTCCATGACCCTTGAAGATTTTTCATTTGCTACATCCATTGCAATCATTGACGAATACATGATCACAGCCATATAGATGACAAACATGAGGACATAGACAAGGACTCTCGCCTGGTTCAGTTCCTCTTCAGATTTTGCTGAAGGAGAAACATTTTTCTGCTCAAATTGAATGGGTGTAAATAATGTTTGCACTTGTGCACCCGTCAACGAAAGCTCCTCCGCTTTCATTTCCGCCTGGATCGACTGCAATGCATCCTGGATGCGCATCGGCAATGAAAAGTCCATCATGCTCATCGTCGTATAATTTGCATGGATTGTTCCCTGTCCATCGACTGAAAGGCTCAGGAATGAATCGATATCTCCGGAGGAAACTTTATCGGAAAGAATCTGCTCCGATTCATCGGCCTCTTCGATAGTTATTTCATCTTTTCCTTGCGCTAGCTGTGCTTGCAGCCGATCAACGAGCACCCCGCTCGTATCTACCACTTGCAAGACATTTTGGGATTGCCCAGCGCCAGTCAAGTCTTGAACGGTATCAATTATTTTCGATACGTTCGCCAACAGGAATATGGCAGCAACCATAATGACAGTTGTAATCATGAATGATTTTGCTTTGGCCTTCGTCGTAAAAGCCTGTTTAAAAATGATCCAAAACTCACGCATACTCTTTCCCCACCTTTGCGATAAAAATGTCCTGCAAGGAAGGCTCTTCAATTTCAAAATGACGGATCGGCCCCGCTTGCAATGCTGCTGAAAGCAAATCATTCGCGACTTTTTCATCCTCGATCTGGAATACGGCCCCTTCGACTGAATGTGCAACGGTAAGGACTCCCGGCACGGTATCGAGTCCCGTCAAGTCATGATCGGAACGGATTCGCACATTTTGCCTGCCGAATGACCGTTTCACATCCCGGAGCGATCCGCTGACAATCTGCTTGCCGTGATGGATGATGCTCAGCTTCTCACATAATTCTTCCACATGGTCCATCCTATGGCTCGAAAAGAGGATGGTCGCCCCGTTATTCCTGAAATCGGTGATTGCTTTCTTCAACATTTCAACGTTCACCGGGTCAAGGCCCGAGAACGGTTCGTCTAGGATGAGCAGCTTCGGATCATGCATAAGTGCTGCAATGACTTGAATCTTTTGCTGATTCCCTTTCGACAGCTCCTCCACCTTTTTGTTCTTGTTTTGCGTAACTTCAAACCGTTCGAGCCAATAATCAATCGACTTCTTTGCATCCGCCTTTTTCATCCCACGCAGTTCGCCGAGGAAAATAAGCTGATCTTCAACTTTCATCTTTGGATACAGTCCACGCTCTTCAGGCAAATAGCCGATTTCAGGGCTTGTTGCATAGGAAATCGTATTATCGTTCCAGGCAATATTTCCTTCGTTCGCATTCAATAATCCTAGAATCATCCGGAACGTAGTCGTCTTGCCTGCCCCGTTTGCGCCGAGGAATCCGTACATTTGGCCTTTATCTACGCTTAGATTTAATTGATCTACAGCGGTGAAATCCCCGAACCGCTTCGTTACGTTTTCAAGTTGCAATGACATTGTATATCCCCTTCCTTTTCAACCTTCTATTTATTACGTTTCAACTAGGATAATAGTTTCAGTAATTGCACCTGCTTTTTTTATCTCTTTTTCCAAATGAATAACTATTCATTTTTATCGGGGTCGTAGTATAATGGAGAAAAGCACGGGAGGATGAGCAGCTTGAGAACTTATAAATTGACGGCTTATGAAAAGACGGGGAAATTACTTACAGAAGAAACGTTTACAGCGGAAAATGATGATTTGGCAAAAGAAAAAGGCCATGCATTGCTCGAAGAAAAAAATCTTCTTGAACAAACACATCGCCTAGCTTCGCCTGCAGGAAAATTATTGTTGTTTCATGTGTGATGTAAAGTTTGGCGGCAATCTTGCCGCTATGATATGTTAATGGAGCAAGCCACAGTATGGAGGTGCTTCTTTGAACATTGCACTCATTGCACATGATCAGAAAAAGGACGAAATGGTGAATTTCACGATTGCATATGAACACGTATTTTCGAAATTCGAGTTGTATGCAACGGGTACAACCGGCAAACGAATTATGAAAGAGACTGGCCTAAATGTTCACCGGATGATGTCCGGACCTTTAGGCGGGGACCAGCAGATCGGGGCGATGATTGCCACAGGAAAGCTGGACTTGATCCTGTTCTTCCGCGATCCATTGACCGCACAGCCCCATGAGCCTGATGTAAGCGCGTTACTGCGACTTTGTGATGTATACGGAATACCGCTCGCTACGAATATCGCGACTGCCGAATTGTTGATTGCAGCGGTGGAAAAAGGATACTTCACTTGGCGGGACACAGCAGATAAATACAAATCAAAAGAACTTGATCCTGTAGAGGATTAAGTTTTTTAATTTGCGAAATAAATGCTCAGAGCTTGCTGAAGCGTACCGACCATTTGCGTATTCCTCTCGAATTGTACGCCGAGACGAACCATGTTCCGGACGACATCCGGCCGTAAACCGGTAATTGCAGTCGTACAGCCCATCATAGCTGCACCATCAATGATTTTCTTCAACTGATCAATCACTTCAGCTTCCATGAAAGCGATTCCAGATAGGTCCATGAGCAATGTTTGAATATGTAATCGGCCGACTTCCGTCAATACTTTCTCTTCCATCACTTTCGCCCTGTAATAATCGATTGAGCCGATTATAGGCAGAATACAAACATTCGGGTTAATCGGGATGATAGGCACGGATAGGTTTTCCACCAGATCCCTTTGCGCTTTCAGCAACTCATCCTTATAAGCAGAGTAACTAATGAAAAATACATTAAGGAATTGATCGATTGAGCTGTTAATCTGTCTTTCAAACTGAAAGAACTTGATTTCCACATCTTTTTCGGCAATAAATCGTTGAAGGAATGTCCAAAGTGTCCTCCGGATTGCCTGCACCCACTCCAATTTGAACGAGAGTGTCAAGGAATGGGTCGCCCAAGCAATCCCTTCCACTTTGGCGAATTGCCGAAGTTCATCCAATTTAGTTTCCAAAGCATAACTAACAAGTTTATGTGCATTATTAATTAAGTCAATATTGCCCACTTCTAGGATCGTATTAATTTTCTCCCTTACTGTTGACGCTTCGAATAATAATTCCTCTTCAAAACTCTCCCCGTTTTCCTGGATGAATCTTTTCAATTCTAAAGTAAGATCGATAGTCATAAGTATCCTCCGGTGTAATCCCATTTTTATCACGCGAGTACAGCTGTTTCCCTCTCTGGAAGGCAACAGCTGTACATGTATTCATTCTCCTATAAATGCAGGTTTCCGTTTTTCTACAAAGGCACTAATTCCTTCTAAATGATCCTTTGTTTTGCGCATAGCGACTTGCTGTTCACTTTCCATGCGCAATACATTTTCCAATTCATCGATCTTTTGTTCATGTAAAATCTTTTTGGATGCAAGCATTGCCGCGATTGGAGCAGACAGGAATTTTCGGGCTAGCGCCTCGGATGCTTGACTGGCGCTTCCATCCGGAACGATTTGGTCGACGAGACCCTTCTCCTTAGCGGTTTCGGCATGCATCACTTCCCCGGACCAAATGAGTTGCTTAGCTTGCGGGACTCCGATCCGCTCTTTCAAGAAGAAATGGCCGGCTCCATCAGGTACGAGCCCAATACCGATGAAATTCATTGCGAGTTTACTATTCTCTTCTGCAACAATGACATCACAGCCGAGCGCCATACTGAAACCGAGTCCTGCAGCGGCTCCATGGATTGCGGCAATCGTAATTTGCGGAAGTTCGTATAATGCCTTGGCTAAGCGTGACACATCGACCATCACTTTACTGATATCCATTGGCGAATCGGGATCAATCATTTTCTTAATATCCCCGCCTGCCGAGAATGTGCGGCCAGCCCCATTGATTATCAACACTTGAACTTCCTCATTGGATGAAAGAGATTCAAAGGCGTCAGCGAGTTCTTTCATCATCGTATCATCCATTGCATTCATGGATTCCGGCCTATTCATTGTCAGCCGAGCAAGCCGGCCTTCCATTGTCAATTCGATTGTAGAATACAAAAGTAAATACCCCCTCTAAAAGATGAATAAACATTCATTAGTACTTATTCGATGATTAGTAAAAAAATCCTTCTTAAATCGAAATAAAAACCTTAACACTTTTCGAGTGCTAAGGTTTACTTCGACTTCAGTCTACTTGAATGGCTTGTGGGAAAATCCTCTCAAGATGTTCTATTTTCTTTTCGATATATTCTTCAAACGTAAGGATATAGGCAGCTGGATCTTTCGGATTTTGGAATTGAGTGATTTTACCGGTAGCCGGATCCATGAACTTACTGGATGCGCCGCAACCAATTCCGATGATCGTTTGGACTTCTTCCATGATAATTATGTTGTATATGCTTTCCTCGCCCGGTTTCGCGTACCCGACATTCTCCAAGTTGCCGAGGATGTTTTTTTGGCGATACAAATAATAAGGGACATAGCCGTTTTCTTTCGTCCATTGCTCCCCCATCTTCATCATCTGTTCAACTGTTTCCCTGTCAGCGACTTTATATTTCTCTTTGTTCCGCGTCATTTCGGAAGCCCGTTTGAATGAAAGCGTATGGACTGTCAATGACTCCGGCTGCATTTTCGCCGTTTCGTCGAGCGAGTGGCGGAATTCTTCCAGTCCTTCATTCGGCAAACCGATGATCAGATCCATATTGATGTTTTTCATCCCCATGTTTCGGGACAACCAGAATTTATCGATCGTTTCTTGGACGGAATGATGCCTGCCGATCGCTTTCAACGTCTCATCTGTATATGATTGCGGATTGACGCTGATCCGGTCGATGCCCCATTTTTTCAGAACATCGATTTTAGCTGGTGTAATCGTGTCCGGACGTCCTGCTTCGACAGTCACTTCTCTTACTTCCTTCATATGTGGAAATGAATCATACATTGTCTGATAAAGTGCATCCATTTCGTCCGCTTCGATGGAAGTCGGCGTTCCCCCGCCAAAATAGATTGTCGTAATCTTAATGTCCCGTTCCGTCAACCATTTTCCGATTTCGCGGATTTCTTCGTGCAGACCGTCAAGAAATGATTCGACACGTCCGTTTTTCCGATGGATGGCGTAAGCCGGAAATGTGCAATACGCACATTTTGTCGGACAGAACGGGATACCGATGTATATACTGACGTCATTTTGAATCTGATGCAAGTCAGGGATGGCCTCTAGTTGGACATTTTCAATCGTTGCCAGAAGCTCACTTTTCTCTTTGGAAATCCGGTGTTTTTCCATTAAGAGACGTTTTGCCTCTTCAACTGCATAGCCTTGCTGGCGGTATTTATGAAAAAGCTTCATCGGACGGATTCCGGTAAGGATGCCCCATGATTGTTTCATTCCGGTGAGTTGCTCCAGAACTTCAAGGAATACGTGGGAATAAATCCGTTTCAGCTGACGGGTCTCGGTTTCCGAATTGTCCGTTGTCTTTTGTTCAGAAAAAGTGGCGCTGAATTCTTTACCATTATACGTTAGATGGGCGTGGCCAACGATTGCTGCACTGTCTATATTTATGGATAAGTCAACGAGAATGCCTTCTTCTTCCCGGTCTGTGATGACTTTTGATTGCTCGAAAAAAAGATTGGCAAGATGGGTGAACATCCGTATCCAATCTTGTTCGAATGATTTTGTAAGGATTATTTTTTGCATGTTTTACTCCATCTTTCTGTTATCATCTTTAACTACTTGAAATAATAACACAAAAAAACCGGCTGAGCCGGTTTTATTGCATACTTTCATACATTTCCTGAACCGGCTTCATTAAAACGCGGTTCACTTCTTCAATCAGGCCGCTCAGCTTCATTTCCGCTTGGAGCATTTGCATGATCTTCTCATTTTGCTGAGCTAATTGTGCTGTCTTTTGTGCATACTCCAGCTCTTCATGCGCAATTTCTTCGCCTTGCATCTGCTTTTGCTGCAGATCCATTTGGATTTTACGGAAGCTCTTGAACAGCTCAAGCGCCTGCTCATCGTTCTTCACTTCCTCAATCGCGTTTTTCACCTCTGCAAATTCGTCAGTCTTCCGAAGTGTCGACTCCAATTTGTTCAAGTCATCATAAATATTAACAGCCATTAGTTATTCCCCCTATGATAAGTTTGTAAAAAAGACGATCATGCCTTGCACAATACCAATAATACCACCTAACAGTGCTCCGAGGACCGTAATCATTTTGAATTCGCGCCTCGAAATGCCAAGGACGAGATCTTCCAATACAGAAACCGGGAACGTATCAACCTGCTCCTTGACAATTTCGTCAAGCTTCAGCTTTTTCAACGAATCCTCCAGTTGCTTTTGGGCTTGATCGAAAGCGAATTGCATCACTTTCGGTGTCAAATTTTCTGCAGTCCATTCGGAACCTTTCGGCCAGTAATCGTGGATTGTTTTATCCAAACGGGTATCTAGCGCAAGTTCCTTGTTAGCATATGCTTTGATAGAAGTGAACAGTCCCTCCCAATCGAATCCGGCAAGCAGTTCCTCCATTGGACGCTTTTGCAGCTTTGTAAATTCCTTGTCCATCAATGAATACAGCAGATCGTACGTCCCTGGCGCGTTGATGAATTTCAATGCTTCGCGCTGCACTTTCTCAACGAGCGAGTTGGAATCACCGAAAAACATGTTCAACATGCCGCCAAATGTCCCTTTCGACTCGAGGAAGTCATTAATCAATTTTTGGAACATCACTTTTCCTTCATACGAATCTACAAATTGTTCGGCTCGCTGCAGGATATAGTTCGTCATTACAGGAATATGTGCATGCGCCCGTTCCTGCCACTCCAAAGGGACAATCTCTTCAATCGTGCCCGAAGTTAGTTTAGTGCGCACGCTAATGAGCTGGGCATCGATAAGTGATTCGATTCTCCGCTCGGCTTTCTTGACAATGTCGTGTGCGCCCGCCACTTGCAGCCAGTCATGCAACGTCTTGTCCGATTGAAGCACATGCTCTTCCATCTTGCTTTGCAGAAATGCCTCCGCTTTTCTTTCCATTTCAGTCGTCAATAATTTATTGCGCAATACATCGGGAGTGACTAAATAGTTCGTCACTGTCCTCCCAAGTTGCACGGCAAGTTCGTCGCGCCGTTTTGGAATCAACCCTGGTGTGAATGGAAGCCGCCAGCTTCCAATATATTTCGCCTCATGGGGCCTGAACAGCATCTTGATCGCCAGGTGATTCGTAAATCCCCCGATCAATGCCCCGATTACAGCCATAAACAACAATGTCCATAAGAAATTCATTGCTTCACCTAATTTCCAATTCGTTCGGTTTTCATTATAACAGAAGGAGTTGATTTGGAAAAAGCATTCGATATAGTGGGCGACAGCTTGATTGAAAAGAGCCGATCACCTCTATTGGTAATCGGCTAGTGCGGTACATAGTTTCGACCCCTCGCACTGTTGTGCAATAGCTTTATATCCATCCCGCTTTTATACGCTTATGATTTGCTTGGAACCACGTAATTCAAAAGGCCCTTTCTCTTTCAGAAATGAAGAAATCACATCAATAGCTTGATGGTCAAAGTATGTTTTATTTTTTTCACATTCCTTCATTACTTGGCCGCCTCCTCCTGCCACTTTATACGTTGCATGATCGTCAAGTTCTCTTCCTCCTACATGCAAAGTCTGAATTCGGTGCCCCTTTGGATTATATGGCTTGTATGTCATGGAAAGCCCAGATGAACGCAGAATATAGCCACCTTTCTGCTTGAAGGGATTCGCAGAAAATACCATTTCTAAATTTTTCTCCAATGTTTTCCGAAGTGCTTGCCCCTCGATTTCGACCGTGAACAAGTTCGGATTCGTCGGAATGATGCTATACAAATCAAAAATGGACAATGGACCGGCTGCCATCGGAGGACCATACCTCCATCCATGCGAGAAGGCAATATGACAGTCATAGGAATGCAAGTAAGCATCCGTAATAAGCTTATCCATCGGCGATTGCTCTAAGGACATCCGGTGAAGCAGGGTATTCGTTACACCGGCAATCTCATTTATTTCCTTACTGAATGGTTCGAGTGCGGTATTCACCAATTCCGCAACATGAGGATCTTCCTGCATATTTTCATGTACATCAATCAGCTGGTACTCATAGTGAGTTATGCTAGCACCTTCTACTGTGAGATCCAAACGGCCTAAAAATGCAGCGTTAGAACCTGCTTGAACGACAAGAGTTCCTTCCACGTCAATCGGGTTTATAACCCGGTCATGACTATGCCCCGACAGGATAACATCGATTCCTTTCACAAGGGACGCCAACTTCACGTCCAAAGGCAAACCCAAGTGACTGACAACGATGATTAGGTCCACTTTATCTAGGATTGCTTCGACAATTCCGCTTACTTCTTCCACGCCCAATGTAAAGGAAAGTCCATTAGTAAAACTTTCCGGCATTGTCTCCTTTTCATGACCATACGTCAGTCCAATGACGCCAACATTCATTCCCGTCAATTCATAGATCTTATAAGGTGTCAAAAATGGCTCTTGGGTATCATCTTCAAATACGTTACATGCTAGTGTCGAGCAAGGCAATTCGCCAACTAATTTCTTCAGTTGCTTTTTCCCATAAGCAAAATCCCAATTACCCGGCACAAATCCATCTAACTCCATTTCTTTCAAGATAGGGATCAATGCCTCCCCTTTGCTTTTCACTAGCGGCAACGTTCCATGGAACAAATCGCCACCGTCGAAAAACAAGACATTCTTTAGTTGCTTTTTTACATCTTTCACATACTTGCTTATTCTTGCAAGCCCCCCTGCCCTTTTTAGAACAGGGGCATTTCCTTGCCAATAAAATTCATCATGCGCATCTAAACAACCATGTGTATCATTTTGCTGAAATATAGTTATTTTTTTCGTCACGGGATCTCCCCTAACAATACTTATTCAAAATGCTGCCTCCACCCAAAACCAAAACCGATGCACCCTGCCATCCGTCTCCACACCGACTTTTCCTCCATGCCGTTCCACAATCTCCCTTGAGATCGCAAGGCCCAACCCCGCCCCGCCGAGGTCACGGTGCCTGGAAGGTTCCATGCGGGTGAACCTTTCGAACAAGATTTCGGGAGCTTCAGTAGGAATGGGAAGGCCTGGCCCTTTGACGGATATCGTATATCGGCCACCGCCAGAGCGCCCAATAATCCAGATTGGCCCAGGACCGTCATAATAGCGAATTGCATTGTCGAGCAAATTGGCAAGCACTTGGGTAATGGCAGCCCGATTCATCTTAAAAACGGTTGGCTCGATATCCAGTTCCCAAGGGATGCTGCGATCCCTCAACTTCCATTCGAACATGCTAGCTGACTGAGCCACGACGGCCGCGATCTCTGTGCATTCTCTTTCTACGTCATAGCCATGACGTCTGATTTCCCATTCCTTCAGACTGTCAAACTGCTTAAGAAGATCGATAAGCCGGATTGTTTCTTGATGAAGTGCCTCATACATTTCAGGACTCCCATCAACGAGACCCGTTTTCAAAGCATTCATATAGCCATTCAGATTTGTAACAGGTGTCCGAATCTCATGAGATAGATCCGAGATGAATTTCTTTTGTTGGCGGCGGTTGAATTCGAGCTGATCTGTCAATTCATTGAAATGCCGGATCAACTCCTCCATCTCACCGGTTGTTTGAATCTGAACCATCCCCGGATTTCCGCCCGCTTTCAACTCTTTTATCTTTCCAATTAATAGTTGAAGTGGACGGATGAGCTTCTGATTTAGCCAGATATGAAATACGCCTCCGATAAGGATAGCGGAAATGCTAAACACCCAAAGATCTTTACGCAGCGCCTGCCGGAAAGCTTCCGCACGGTTGTTGCTCATTCCTTCGAAAAGAATGCAAGCAGTATTGTAGATGGCCCAACTGCTAATGGCAATGAACAAGGCGGTAATGACAAAGTTTAGGAGTGTGAGCCGCCAAAAGATTGTTTTAGGCAAGTACTCATGAATCTTAGTCCACAACAAATTTATAGCCCATCCCCCTCACAGTCCGTATCCTCTCAGGTGAAGACGGATTTACTTCAATCTTTTCTCTTAGTTTTTTAATATGAGCATCAATCGTCCGATCCATGACAGATTGGCTTCCGTTTGGGTGAAGGTTTTCGATAAGGGATTCCCGGCTCAGAACGATATTTGGATGTTTCATGAAATGATGGAGCATACGAAACTCGTGGGAAGTTAAACAGACAAGCCGATCACCTAGCCACACTTCTCCCTTCATGGGTTTCAGGCAAAGACCGTCATATATAATTTTTTGGCAGAAGCGGCCGGTTCGTCTAAGGACAGCCTCGACATTTGCAAGAAGTTCTTCCGGGTCAAACGGTTTAGTCAAATAGCTGTCTGCCCCTATATGCAGACCACTGATTCTATCTTCAGTGCTCGCCTTGGCGGATAGCATGATGACCGCCGCTTCATCCGGAGACTGCTCCTTCACCCACTTGCACACTTCTTCGCCGCTTAATTTAGGCAGCATGAGGTCCAAGACAAGCAAACACGGCTGCGTCTCTACATACACACGCTTCGCCTCTTCACCGTCTGCAGCTTCCACGACCGTATAGCCCGCCTTTTCAAGATATAGACGCAGCAGATTGCGGATCATCCGGTCATCTTCGACAATCATGATCGTCTCTTTCATTTTCATCCCTCCGCCTTTATCCTACATAATCCGCATCATCATCTCAGCTTATTCAGCTCACGCCGCATCATATCGTAATTCATCGCGCCCATTGCAACAAACTGCACCCTTCCTTCTGAATCAATCAAATAGGAAGTCGGATAAGCAAACACCCGATATTGTTCAGCGAGCTTACCGTCTTCTTCAAGTGGAATTGAAAAAGTGAGGTCCAACTCATCTACGAACCTGGCTGCATCATTCTGGTTTCGCTCGGTGTACGCCAGATTGACAGCGAGAACTACTACATCTCCATCTTCTGAAATCTTCTGGATATCCGGCATTTCCGCGCGGCAAGGCGGGCACCATGTCGCCCAAAAATTAATGAAAACCCGCTGTCCCCGGTAATCCGAAAGCCGAATGGTTTCCCCTTCTAACGTCTGCAGTTCGAAATCAGGGGCAATCTGGCCACGGGAAACGCCGACAGAGTCCAGCGCTTCCGTATCTCCAGTTTCGGTATTGGTTGAAATGACTGGGGTGCGTCCGCTATCCGGCTCAGATATCTTCTTATCGATAAAGTCATATAATACCCAGCCAATTAATGTAATCATCAAAAGACTTACTACTGTACGTTTCATCCATTTATTCTTCCTTTCATCCCAATTTGGATAGCCATGAACCACTGATCAAATCCAAAATATACGCGGCAATTTTCGGCATCCAGCCGAATAACAAGACTAGGCCCATAAGAATCATGAGGGCACCTCCAATTTTCACGATGATGCCGGACTTTCGGACGAGCCATTTGGACGAACCGATAAAGAACGTCAGCACCAAAAAAGGAACCGCAAAGCCAATAACATACATAATGGTATACAGCATGCCTTGCGCCGGTTGGGTGGCAGCAAACAGGAGGATTGAAGCAAAGATCGGACCGATGCACGGCGTCCAGCCGGCAGCAAACCCGACCCCTACAAAAAATGTTCCTGCAAAACTCGTTTTAGACTTTGAATACTGAAAGCGCCGCTCTTTCATAAACAACGGGATTTGAACCCAACCAGCCACTAATAAGCCCATGAAGATAATGAAAATACCGGCAAGCCGCTGAATGAGCAGTCCCGAACTTCCTGAGAGAAGGTCCTGCATCCATTGTCCAACTAAGGAAGCCCCGGCTCCCAGACTGATGAAGACGACCGAAATCCCTGATATGAAAACCAGTGCATGGCTGAGAAGCTTTTTCCTTACAGCAGCCGACCGATCCTCTTGGATGTCCATAACACTCACACCGGTTATATAGGAAAGATAAGCCGGAAAAAGCGGCAGTACACAAGGCGAAAGAAACGATAATGCTCCTGCCCCGAATGCGAGAGCCAAGCCTAAGAGCAAAGCTGTATCTGCAGTAATCATACTCATAAAATCCCCACTTTCTGTTTAGTAAATGTAAGTGAAACAACTATAAAGGAGAGCAATAGAACAAACCATGGAGAGAGAACAATGCCAAACATGGTGATAAGTCCAACAATCTGCAAGATAACGATCGCGCCGATACTCCAAAGCAGGAGTGACAGACGGATGGCTTGCCTCCCAGACAGCCGGAACAGAATCACATTTGCCGCCAGCATGCCGTATAGCAATAGGTTCAGCACTACTGAATCATGTCGCGCATAAAAATATTGAAGGAACTCATAGAAAAAAGCAGACAAATACAAGATTTGTAAGAGAAATACCTTGAATCCGGCGGAATACGTTTCTCGCTTCCGTCTATATAATAAAGAAACAGCAGTCAGCCCTACTGCTATATAAAAAGCATGTGAACCTGCCGGATAAGCCAAGACTGCAACGGGGTCGCGAATAAGGAGGCTAAAATTACCTACAATTTTGCCGATCCAAAGGAACACGATAAAATCAACAAACAAGGAAACCGCTCGTGAAACGAACCCTTTTCCATTCAATAGAAAAGCCACTACCCCCAAACCCGCCGCAAGACTCATGATAATAAGTCCGACTTCCATCATCCTCTCCGACACGTAAATCTTCTCCCCTCTGTTACTAACTCGCCTATCGTACCGGCGCAATATGAAAATTTGATGAATGAACAAAAAAACGAGCAGGGCTTTTTTGGAAGCCTTGCTCGTTTTTTTGTTCTCTCTACAATTCCTTTATTTCTAAATAATATTCGATTGATAAAGCCAATTTAGCAGGATTGTTACCATTCAAAGCCTTCGCAAGCTCTACGTTTAAATGGTAAAACAGCGTTATCCTCTGGCATTTGTATCCGCCTTCACAAACAAGCGGATCATCCAGCCGACTGCTAGGCTGAACACAAGTTGGCCGGCTGTCCAATAGAACCAAGCCATTCCGTCATCTGCAGCGGGCGGCTTTTCTGTGAGCAACGTCAAAAAGTACAGCACTCCGCTACCTGCGGTATATACAGCGACATATGGCCAAATGCTGTAGTGCCAATTAAAGAACGTTAATATGTAAAAAAGGCCAACGACACTAGCGATGCAAAAAACAAGATGAAACGCAAAGCCGAACGAGGAGCTGTCCTTGAAGATATGAATGAAAGGAAAATAATCTACATTATACAGCAAAATGTAGGCTTCGTTTCCTGTCAGTTCAAAGACGAGTTGCATGAGGAGAGCTAAAATGATTCCGCTTGCGATTCCAATTCCAATCAGCTGCAAAAATTTCCTCATCCGTTCTCCTCCCAAATCGATTAAGAAAAGCGCATTTTCGATAGCCGACAATTGTAGCAATGGATAAGACTTTAATGTCATCTCCTGCTTTTCCCCGCTCTACACCGTTCGTGCCAGTTTCTCGGCATTCGGCGTTCCATCTAGAAGGTAAGCTTACCATCTTCATTTAATTTAATATGTGTATCATTCCAAGTCAGTTCAACCGGATATGATTCCGAAACTTTTTTTGAATAATACCAACGGCGCCCAAGCGGGACGAGGACGATGAATGCATCTCCGCGTCCGAGGAAGTTCAGCTCATCCGGTTCCACCTCGATTCCGTCGCGCAAAGGAATTCCGAGATCAAGCAGCTGGTCTCCCACTTCAACGACATGTGGTGTCGCCATGCCCAGCTCGCTAATATTCAAGAACGATTCTTTTGTCAGATCTCCGAATAGATCACGTTTCCTTCTGCCAATCAATTCGACGATATTACCGACCGGGTCTTCAAAATACATAGCATCTGCGTCAAAACTCGGGAAATAGACTTCATTCCTTCCTTCTTCGCGGTTCAGTGTCACACGATCCAGCATCCAATATTTCATCATGGAAAATTGATTGCCCGGGATGTTGATGGCGAAATGATAAAAAGCAGGTTGCTCACTTTGCTTGAAAGATAGATGCGATTCGCCAATCCGCACTGTGAACTGCTCAGCTGTTGCCTCTGTTATATCGAGCTCCAATACGTTCCCGTAAAAACGTCGTAATGCTTTTAGATTGTTTGTATATAATGTCGCAGACTTAATCATCTTGTTTTTTCCCCTATCTCTACTTCTTTATTTATTTTATTTAAACCTTTGTACATCAATAAAAGTAGAACGTAAATGAGTAATGCTCCAATTACTAAGTTCCATAAGTCGAAGAAAACATATCTGAAGTGGTCTGGATGAAAAAGTTCCGATGCGAAAGTAATAGGCGCGTGTCCATTATATTCTATCCATACAAAAGGCCATCCGAATCCATATTCAGTTCGCGGAAGGATGAAAGCTGAAGCCACTGCAATAATGACACTCAATGCAAACATCTTCTTGTATTTTAATAAGCCCTCTTCCCCCTCTAGAAATAGTGCAGGACAATTTCAATTATTCTTGATAAACTACTATACAACAATCTTACCATATATTATGAAAGAAAATGGAGTGATTCTTATGATCCGCTATCCTAAACCGTTGCAGCTAGGAGATACAATCGGCGTGACTGCCCCTTCGTCCGGAGTTGATGAAAGTCTTCACCATCTCGTCCATAATGCAAAACGCCAGTTTGAAAAAAGGGGATGCCGTGTGCATATCGGTGATACTGTGTGGACACAAAATAAATCCGTTTCAGCACCGAAAGAAATCCGAGCGGCTGAGCTTATGGCGATGTTCAAAAATCCAGATATCTGTGCAATCATTCCTCCATGGGGCGGGGAAATCTTAATGGAGATCTTGCCTTTCATTAATTGGGAGGACATTAAACCTAAATGGGTTTTAGGCTATTCCGATATGAGCACCTTCCTTTTTGCATTGACAGTCCAAACTGGCATTGCGACTGCGCATGGACCGAATTTAGTAGAAATGCGCAGTGATGAATGGGAGCCAGTTGCAAGTAAATTCATGGATGTCTTACAAGCGTCTGCAGGATCAACTATTGAGCAGCATTCCTCCGAATTGTTCCAATCCAAATGGCAACACGATGCGCCGGACGATCCTTATGTATATAAACTGGACTCGCCGACAGAATGGAAAACGATTGGAACAGACAACATTGAGATGGAAGGACGATACTTAGGGGGATGCATCGATACAATCCGTCACCTTGTCGGGACTCCCTATGGTGATATTCATTCATTCCAGAAAAAATTCTTGAACAATGAACCAATTTTATGGTATTTCGAGAACTGCGAGATGAATGCGACCGATTTTCACCGAACGATGCTTCAGTTTGTCTATGCAGGATGGTTTACCAATGCCGCAGGAATCATCTTCGGCCGCTCCCGTGCAGGTCAGGAGGTCGGCGGATTTACCGTCTTGGATTCAATGGAAAGAATTAAAGAGCTGACCGGATTGCCGATCGTTTACGATGCCGATATAGGGCATGTTCCTCCGCAAATAACTTTTGTAAACGGGGCAAGCGGAAGAGTGACGGTGGAAAACGGAAAAGGGAAAGTCAGCACTTCGCTTCGATAATTCTCTGAACGAAAAGCGCAAAATATTTATGCTCTTTTTAATGGATATAGGACGGTTCGGTGGTAACGTGCTGAAAGTCGGTGGTAACGCCTCGCAAGTCGGTGGTAAAGGAGCAACGTGCTGACTTTTCTGTCAGTTAACGATAGAATAGAAGAAAGTTATTTTTAAGGGGGAGTACGCCTATGCCAATTTCATTTCGCAAGCATGAAGAATTTTTCACATTCCATGACCCGATGCAAGACGGAAAATTGATCGACAGAAAAACCGAAATCAGATTCGATCCGTTAACCGGTGAAACATCCCGGATCATTTTTGACCCGGGCGCTCCATTTGTTCCGAAGAATTACTCGGAGCTTGCCAAGGCGACAGAAGGCGAAAAATGCCCTTTCTGCTCTGATAATGTATCTAAAATTACGCCGCGATTCCCTGATGAGTTAGTCGAAGGTGGACGGTTCATCGGCAAAGAAGCGGTCGTTTTCCCGAATTTATTCCCATACAGCAAGCATAATGCGGTTGTGCGCATGTCCGAGCAGCATTATGTGAAGCTTGAGGAGTTTACGGAAGCCCTTATCTCAGATGCTTTTAAAGCGGCACATCAGTATATCGAGAGTGTCTTGGAATTTGACTCAAAAACCGAATATGTCTCCATCAACTGGAACTACTTGCCGCCTTCGGGAGGAAGCATCCTTCATCCGCATATCCATGTATTGGCTTCTGAATTGCCGACGAATTATCAGGCTACAGTCACCTCTAACAGTCATACCTTCTATGAAAGCGTCGGTGAAAATTACTTCACTTCGCTCGCAGCGGAAGAACGCACGCTTGGCGAACGTTGGATTGGCAAAGAAGGTTCGATTGATTGGATTCACGCCTATGCTCCTAAGGGCCATTGCGATTTCATCGGAGTTTTCGAAGAGTCGTCTTTCAAAGAATTGACTTCCGAAAGCTATCATGACCTTGCAAAAAGCCTTCTCCGCTATTTCAGCTATTTTAGAGAAAATGGATTGGAAAGCTTTAATGCTGCATTGTTCATTCCAGTGAATAAGCATGCCGCGGAGCAAGTCCATTTCCGATTGATTCCCCGCATGACGATAGGGGCTTTGGAAACGAGCGATATGAATGTGTTCAATTATTTGCATGGAGAGCCTTTATCATTGAAGGCCCCTGAAGAAGTTGCAAAAAAAGCGGCAAAGTTTTTTGTATGAAAGGAAGGACATATCGTATTGAATAAAACAGTTGTGGACAAGGTCGGACGAAGCGTCACGTTTAACTTCCCGCCAAAAAGGATCGTGTCATTATGTCCAGGTATTACGGATACATTATTTGCACTCAATCTTGAAGAGAATATCGTCGGGAGAACCCGTTTTTGCATCTACCCGAAAGGTGAGGTCGAACTTGTACCGGCTGTTGCGGGCACAAAGGACATCAAACTTGAATCGATTCAAGAAGTGCAACCGGAACTAATCATCGTTGAAAAAGAGGAGAACACGAAGGAGATTGTGGAAGAGTTGGAGAAGCACTTCCCTGTCTATGTCGCCGAGGTCCAATCGGTAGATGACGCATTCAGGATGATCGAAGATATGGGAAGCTTGACCGATCGAAGCGAAGCCGCCACAAAGTTAGTACGCTCAATTCAACATCAATTTAACTCCTTGCCTAAGGCTTCCGGAAAACGTGTTGCCTATGTCATTTGGAGAAAACCGTATATGGTCGTGGGAAAAGATACATACATCAATTCGCTATTGGAAAAGATGGGCTTCGACAATCCTTTCGTCGAAGCGGAAGGCAGATATCCAGTAGTCACCGCAGAAGGTTTTAAGAATGCGAATTTGGATTATGTACTGTTGGCATCAGAACCCTTCCCTTTCAAAGAAAAGCATAGTAAAGAGTTTATCGACATGATTCCGGAAACTGAACCTATTCTCATCGACGGAGAAATGTTTTGGTATGGACCGAGAATGCTGGAGGCTTCTAAATATTTTCAGCAACATCTACCTATACTAGACCAGTAAAAAACACGGGATCATCGTAAAGATGGTCTCGTGTTTGCATTCATCTTAAAGAATTATAGATTGTCGACATCCGGATCGCATGCTCCATTTCGTCATGCATAGCAATGAATATCGGATTGTACGCTTGTTGGAAAGGAATCGTCAACAGCATTTCCTTATACGTCTCAACCCCATCCAATTCACCGACAAGCGCTTGTTTGACGCATTGCTTGAAGTTATAGCACGGAATCGGCTTCTTCGGATTTTGTACAAATGTCCCCGTCATCATATAATAGAGTTGCTGCAACATTTCATAATGGCTTTTTTCATCCTCATACGCATGCTGGATGAAATCCCGCCATAGCGGATCGTCGGTTTTTTCATACATCGACTTGTAAAAGTAATAGTCCTTGTATTCACCCTCAATTGCCTGCTTTAATTTATCGACAAACACGTCAGCACCCTTTCGCATCTTTTGTACACTTTATGCGGGTCGGGGCTTGTCTATGAAAGGAGCGATATGATGCTTCAGCATTTCAGTTATAAGCCAATGTTTGCAGGCGGCAGCTTGCCAGGTTGGACGTTTTCATTTTTTTATCAAAATGAGCGATTTACGGGAGATTACAAGCCGGACGGTACAATCGTCTGGACTGGCGGAACACCGTCTGATGAAGAAAACGTCAAAAAAATGATTCATGAGTTAATGACATTCCACGTTTATGAATGATGAAATCATTTCCGTACATACTATCCTTCGATAAGGAGGCGATATGTATGGCTAAAGATAAAGGAAAGACCCCTGAGCAATTGCACAATGAAAAAGAGCAATTGAAGATGCAAAACCAGAAAACCGAAAACGTATTTGAGGATAAAAGCCGGGTGCCTGAAGAGGAAAATGCTTGGAAGGAAACCCAGTATCAACGAGGCGAATAAGAAAAGGGCAGTCCCGAATTTGGGATTGCCCTCTTTTTATTCGCCCGCCAATTTCCTTCTGCCGAAAATGAAATAATAATAGATCGATGAGATGGTGTAAAGTCCGGCCGTGATTGTGAATGCATATGCATAGCCCCAATAAGATCCGTTTACTACGACTAAACCTGTTGCCACCGTTCCCATCGTTGCCCATCCTAGATTGAATACCATCTGATTCATAGAATTGGCGAGTCCTTTGTATTTATCAGACACGACTTCCATCGCAACGGCGCTTTGTATCGGATTGCCGGCGTTCATGAGCGCCTGCCGCAGGAGAAAGCCGAGGGACGCCAACCATAAGGACGTCGTATATGCAGTCAATAGAAGGAAAGGGATCGACAGCGCCTGGAATAAAATAAGCGCCTTCACCTTGCCGACTTTTCGCGAAAGTGCAGGTCCGATCATAGCGGCGACCGCGGTCATGGCTGAACCTAATGATAATACAAACCCAATATAGGAGTTCGATGCATCAAAGCGGTTTGCAAAATATAAATTCAAATACGGAACCACTAAACCGGAGCCGAAACCGATGAGCAAGCTCGCGAATGAAAAGTGGAAGATAACGATCAGATTGCGTTTTAAGTTGTCATCCGCCAGCGACTCTTGTTCATTTCTTTCATTATCTACTTTAACGGACTCCGTGCGGCTCTCCTGTAACTTGAATAACGGAATCAAACCGATTGTAAAAATAGCCGCTCCTAAGAGGAGTGAACAGCGGATCGCTTCCGCTGCACTAATTGCAAATACAGTCTGGAGCATATCCGAAATAATCCCGCCTGCCAAACTGCCGATGACATTCGCAATCGTGATAATTGCAAAGTTGACACTGAATAGCTTTACCCGTTCTGTCGGGGATGAGTTCTCTGCGAGGAACGGGATGCCCGATACTTGAACAAATGCCATAAATAAGCCAGTCAAAAATGCAGCCGTAATAATCGGCGTCTCCGCAACTGCGATCCCCCGATAGAAGAGAGTCGCCACTGTTAAAACGGAACCGCCGACAATCATCCATTTACGGCCGAATCGATCGCTTAAAAACCCGGCAGGCACAAGCATAATCGCGGATGCCATCGCAATCATGGAAATCACTTTCCCATTCACCGTTTCCGGCATTCCGAGCTCCCGTATGTATAAATTATACATGACCATGAAAACACCCATACCGATCTGGATGAGCGCATTCCCTATAATAAAAAGCCTGACATTCCGATTAAAAGAGGAAAATTTGCGTCCCCATTCCCTAACCCATTTCATTCAGATTTCCAACTTTCCATGCGATAATACTTCGACACTCTAAATATACGTGTTAACAAAGTATTTCGCAACGGAATTTTCATTCTAATTAAACCTTTGGGCGCCGATATCCCTTCGTTTTGGGCGCGCTACCACTCTCTTTGGGCTGCTACCACTTACTTTGGGCGCGCTACCACTTACTTTGGGCGCGCAGCCACTCGCTTTGGGCGCGCAGCCACTCGCTTTGGGCGCGTAACCACTCGCTTTGGGCGCGTAGCCACTCGCTTTGGGCGCGCTACCTCTCGCTTTGGGCGCGCTACCTCTCACTTTAGGCGCGCAACCTCTCACTTTGAGCGCGTAACCACTCTCTTTGGGCGCACTACCTCTCACTTTGGGCGCGATCCCCCCCACTTTGGGCGCGCACCCTCTCACTTTCGGCCCACAACCCTCTAAACAACAAAAAAACTGCCACAGAAAGTCAGTTTTCCGACTTTCCGTGACAGCCTCCACCTTTACGTTAACCCACCTTCGAACTAGTTCCCGCCTGCAATTTATACATCTGTGCATACTGCCCGCCGAGCGCGAGCAATTCATCGTGATTGCCTTGCTCGACGATTTCACCACGATCCAAAACTAAAATGCGGTCCGCGTTTTTAATCGTAGACAAACGGTGGGCGATGATGAATGTCGTCCGTCCCTTTTTCAACACATCCATCGCGTGCTGGATAATTTCCTCGGTTTCCGTATCAATATTGGAAGTCGCTTCGTCCAATATCAAGATGGCCGGGTCAAAAGCTAGTGCGCGGGCGAATGAAATGAGCTGGCGTTGGCCGGATGAAAGCGTACTTCCCTTCTCCACGACCGGCTCGTCAATTCCGCCCGGCAAATGCTTCAACACTCGGTCGCCGCCGACTGCATCAAGTGCATCCTGCACCTTTTCACGTGAAATGCGCGAATCGCCAAGGCTGATGTTCGATTCCACAGTGCCACTGAACAAATACGGGTCCTGCAAAACGATTCCCATATGATCGCGGATTGTCTGGCGTGACATATTCCCGATGTTCATTCCATCAATCGTTATTTTCCCTTTTGATACATCATAGAAACGGAAAAGCAAGTTCATGATGGAGCTCTTGCCGGATCCAGTATGACCCACAAGCGCAACCGTCTCTCCTTGTCTCGCCTCGAAGGAAATGTCCTTCAGCACATATTCCTCATCCTTATAAGCGAACCAGACATCCTCGAATCGGACATTTCCGCGATAACGGGCAATCTTCTCATCGCTGACCGGCTCCCCTTGTCGATCCAACAACTTAAAAACGCGTTCTGCGGCGACAAGGGAGTGCTCGAGTCGAGCGAACTGGTTGACGACTCCCGTGATCGGGTTGAACAACCGTGTAATATAATCGACGAATGCATAAAGCATCCCGACAGAAATGACGCTTTCCGCCGACAGGGACGCACCACCGAAATACCAGATCAGAAAGACGAAAGCCAACGACCGGATGATGTCGACGAGGTTATGGGATGTCGCCGCTTCGACTTTCAATAATTTACTTTGATACTTATAATGTTCGTCATTCAATTCATTGAATTCGCCATCCATCTGCTTCTCCCTGCGGAAAGCTTGGATGATCGTCATGCCATTAATCGATTCGTTAATCATCGCATTCATCTCGCTGTTTTTGCTGCGGATGATATGGTTCACCTTCGCTGCGAATCGTCTGTACAGCTTCATCCAAATATAAAGGACTGGCAGGACGAAAAGCGTGATGGCTCCCATTTTCGGATCCAAGTAAAAGAGTGCGATGAAGATCCCAAGCATATACATGCCGCTGATCGCAAACTGTGAAACGACCGTTACATACAAATTCCTGATCGCTTCCGTATCGTTTGTAATCCGCGCGACGACTTTCCCAGCAGGCAAATCATCGAAATAGCGAATCGGCAACGTCTGGATATGCCCATATAATTCGTTTCGCATCTTTTGAATAATCCTGTTTGCTGCTTGCTGAAGCAATAAATATTGGAAATACCTTAGAATCGCTGTAACGACTGCCAAACTGAAAAATACAGCCAACAGTTTGGCGATCGGTGTGAAATTGATCGTTTTATCAAGTGATGTCGCAATATGATCGTCAATAATCTTCTTTGCAATTAACGGCCCCATCAGATCCGCCGCGACGGCGAAACCGAGAAGGACGATTCCTGTAATTAAAAGCTTCTTGTAATCAAGTGCATACTGCACTAAACGTTTGCCGGTACTCATACTTCAACCTCCCCGATCTGCTGGCGGTCGAATTGCTCTTTATACCATCCGTTGTTCGCAAGCAAGTCTTCATGTCTACCTTCTTCTATTACACGTCCGTCATCGAGCACGATGATCCAATCCGCGTGTTGGATAGCGGATAGTCGGTGCGTCGTGATGATCGTCGTTTTCCCAGACCGCTCCGATTGGATGTTCTCGATGATTTTCGCTTCCGTCTTCGCATCGACGGCGGACAGCGAATCATCCAGAATAAGGATTTCAGGATTTTTGACGAGAGCACGCGCAA
Source organism: Sporosarcina luteola (assembly GCF_023715585.1). GTDB lineage: Bacteria > Bacillota > Bacilli > Bacillales_A > Planococcaceae > Sporosarcina > Sporosarcina luteola_D. Next base: position 12,901 of record NZ_JAMBOK010000004.1, on the reverse strand, counting down.
TCGAAATCCGCTGCTTTTGCCCACCTGATAACGCAACACCTTTTTCGCCGACCAATGTATCCAATCCAGCCGGCAGCATCTCTAAGTCTTTTTCGAAATGTGACAGACGGATTGACTCCGAGATATCCTCCTCTGTCGCTTCCGGACGTCCGAACAAAATGTTCTCCCGGACAGAACGCGAGAAGAGCACATGATCCTGCGGCACATAGCCGATCCAATCACGGACTTGATCCTTCTTCAATGATTGAAGTGCGACATCCGAGAACACGATCTGTCCGTCACCCGCAGGATACTCACGCAACAGCTGCTTGACGAACGTCGTTTTTCCGCTTCCCGTCTTTCCGACAATGCCGAGCGTCTGTCCCCGGTCCAACTGAAGATCGATATGATCCAAATTGACCGCGTGCGACATCGGATACGTGAAGCTGACATCGTTGAAACCGACGCTTTCCGGCTGATCAACGTCAATCGGTTTGTCAGGATCTTTCACATCTTCCTCATAATCAAGCGTCTCCATAACCCGGTCAAGAGACGCATTTCCGCGTTGCAACACGTTGATCAGTTCGCCGATTGCAAACATCGGCCAGACGATCATTCCCAAATACACATTGAATGTGACAAGGTTTCCAAGCGTAATTTCACCGGTTGAGACTAAGAATGCCCCATAGCCGAGTCCGATCATGTATGTCATTGCCGTGAGCACTTTCGAAAACGGCATGAACAGCGCGTCAATCTTTTCGACATGCATATTCTTTTTGTACACATCTTCCGTCATATCAGCGAACCGTTGCTCCGATGCACGTTCCTGTACATAGGCACGGACGACGCGCACACCCGCCACAGCTTCCAGCACGTTATCGTTCAACTCCCCGAACGACTCCTGTGCTGTCATATACCGTTCGTGAATCTTCTTTCCGAGCACCTGTAAAATGAATGCCAGGATCGGCAACGGCAAAATGGCAGCCAATGTCAGCTTCCACGACACGACGAACCCCATTGTAATGATGAGTGTGCCTAAATAAGCAGTCGAGTCGACGAGCGTCATGATTCCGAAACCTGCAGTCTCTGAGATAGCGCGAAGGTCATTCGTCGAACGCGCCATCAGATCGCCAGTTTTATTCTTCTCATAAAACGTCGGCGTCATCTTAAGGAAATGACGCATGAGCCGCGTCCTCAATTGCCGTTCAATGACATACGCCCCACCGAACAGCTGGTATTGCCAAACGAAATTGCCGACATACGCGACAAACATGATGAGGAACATCGCCCCAATGAAAAGTGCAAGCAGATGAGTTGTCATCGTCTTCGTATAAATTGCGTCAATCGCCTGGCCGATCAGCCAAGGCGGCAAAATGACGAGCACATTCGCCAACATCAAAAGGACGAGTGCAATCGTGTACCTCTTGCGGTTCTCCTTGAAAAACCACTTTAATTTGAATAAAACCGAAAACATACTTTCAACCTTCTTCCTTCAATTCTGTTTACCTAACCGCTTTCCAGAGATTCCTTCTTTAATAGTTTCCGTTGCTGATTGATAATTTTCATGATCAGCACTCCTTTCTCACAGTTTTTTATGGTTGCACGTTGGTAACGTGTAAACACCGGAAATTCATTCCAATGACAAAAAAGGCACACGCCTCCTAAGATAAGCGTGTGCTCAAAAAAGGGACGACTAAGTCATGCCGCCCCGTTACATTTCATAGAATAGGAAAAGAGCAGGTCAGCACGGAATTCATATATTGTTGTTGTTTGACAAAAGAGACTCTTTGCATTTCCCGCACCTTCCCAACTATTTAGATTTTCGAATAATTCAACAGTACCATTGACAATTTCCATTTGTCAATACATTTCAATACAATTTGTTTTAATGCACCCACGTCAAAGCATATAGAGAAAAACGGGTATGCCAGGAGATGTTTTCCTGGCATTTTTCATTATATGCAGGGAACGTCATCCGTATGTCTCACCCAATCAGCAAATGGGATAGCGCTCCAAATGCCGCTGTAATCAGCACAACGAGCCAAGGGGCCATTTTATAATACAGTAAAAGACCGAAAGCGATGATGGCGATCCCTAAATCGCTCGGATGAACGATCGAACTAGTGAATACGGGATCATACAGTGCGGCGAGCAGAATTCCGACGACTGCCGCATTCACCCCCTTCAAAGCCGCTTGAATACCCGGCTTCGAACGAATGGCGGACCAAAATGGCAATGTGCCGATGACCAGCAGGAATGATGGCAGGAACATGGCGAGTACCGCAACCGCAGCTCCAGAAGGTCCATTCATCAGTTGCCCCAAATAACCGGCCAACGTAAAGAGTGGTCCCGGTACAGCTTGTGCCGCCCCGTATCCCGCGATAAACGTCTCAGCGTCCATCCATCCTGCCGGAACGACTTCCCGTTCAAGCATCGGCAATACGACATGTCCTCCGCCGAATACGATTGAACCGACCCTGTAGAAAATATCGAAGATTGAGAGGAACGTATTTTCAATGAAAGACCTGATTGCAGGAACGCCGATCAGCAGCAGGAAAAAGACCGTCCATGCAGCCATCCCCGTCTTCTTTCCGAATGAAAGATTGATCGATTCTGGCTTCGGTGCCTTCTCCTTCCGATATAGTGCATAACCGATGAGTCCAGCCCCGACGATGATCGCGATTTGACCAACTGCTGTAGGAATCAATAAAGTTAACACAGCCGCAACGAGGGCAAGTGTTATTCGCGGCCGATCAGGCGTCAATGACTTGCTCATGCCGACCAATGCATGTGCGACGACAGCGACTGCAACAATCTTCAATCCTTTAATCCAACCGATATCGAAGGAAGCTGTCGAGGAAACAAGCCAGGCGAATGCCATTAACAGCAAAACCGATGGCAATGTGAAACCGATCCAAGAAAGAATTCCACCAAGTAATCCCCCTCGCATCAAGCCGATTGCAATCCCTACTTGCGAACTTGCAGGTCCGGGTAAAAATTGACACAATGCCACAATATCCGCATACATTTTATCGTCGAGCCATTTCTTCTTCTTCACATATTCATCCCTGAAATAACCGATATGGGCTGCCGGGCCTCCGAATGAGGTTAATCCGAGCAGCAGGGATGTACGCAAGATTTCTAACGCGTTTTTCTGCTTCTTCACAAATCACACCTCCGAATATACTTTATCCATTATACAAGATGTAGGCAAAACCATTTGTTTTTTTCTTGTAAATAATTTATCATTATCTTAACTAACCATTTTAACCTTACAGGAGGTGTGCACTTTGTTCTACCCCTCATTCGGGCGCGGGACAAAGTAAACTTATTTGGAAATTGCCATACGATTGGCAGCCTTTGCTGCCTTGATCGCACTCACCGCATTCTTTGTTGCGAGTGAATTTGCAATAGTGAAAGTTCGAACAACACGGATCAACCAGCTTGTCGCGGAAGGGAACCGACGGGCAATCACAGCAAAAAAAGTCATCGGTAATCTCGATGAATATTTATCGGCTTGTCAATTGGGTATAACGATAACGGCTTTAGGACTGGGTATGTTAGGTGAACCGACCGTAAAATTGCTCATGAAGCCGGTGTTCTCCCATTTTGAAATTGCCCCGAATGCTGCGACAATCCTTTCTTTCATCATTGCATTTACCGTCGTAACATTTTTACATGTGGTAGTAGGTGAATTGGCTCCTAAAACGATCGCCATCCAACGGGCGGAAGCCATTACGCTCGCATCAGCTAAACCGCTCATATTCTTTTATTTAATCATGTATCCTGTCATTAAAGGGATGAATGGATCCGCGCGTTCCATCATCCGGCTGTTCGGTTTCAAATCGGCTTCAGAATCGGAAATGGTTCACTCCGAGGATGAGTTGAGATTGATTCTGACGGATAGCCTAAAGGGCGGGGAGATCAACCAGGCGGAATATAAATTCGTTAATAAGATATTCGAATTCGACGATCGGGTCGCAAAAGAGATCATGGTTCCGCGTACCGAAATGATGACGATCGAGAAAGACGTCTCATTGCGGGAAATGTTTGAAATGATGGGCGTCGAGCAATTCACTCGGTACCCTGTCACAGATGGTGATAAAGACCATGTCATCGGCTTGGTCAATATGAAAAATCTGCTGACGGCGTTCATCAAAGATCCAACTACGGGAGATCAGCCCGTCAGTGAATATATGCAACCGATCATCCGAGTCATCGAAACGATGCCAATCGGCGACCTGTTACTGAAGATTCAACGCGAACGAATCCATATGGCAATTCTTATGGATGAATATGGCGGGACATCCGGACTCGTTACGATCGAAGATATTTTAGAAGAGATCGTCGGAGAAATCCAAGATGAGTTTGATATGGATGAAGTGCCTGAAGTTCAAATGATCAATGAAAACCATTATATCCTGGACGCTAAAATGTTAATCGAAAACGTTAATGATGTCCTCGATATTGATATCGACGAAGAGGATATCGATACGATCGGCGGATGGTTCATGTCCGAAAAATTCGAAGCGGTCCCTGGTGAGAAGATCATTGAACAAGGATATGAATTCACCGTGAAAGATGTGGAAGGACATCACATCCTTTACTTGGAAGCGGTGAAAAATGAAAAAGCAATCGGATCGGCAGACCTACAGGTTGAATCGTAAAAACAAACGGCATTTCCCTACTAAAAGGGAAATGCCGTTTTTACATTCACTGATCTTTCTTATAGACTACACTGTAAATATCATGGCGACGGTCCTTCAACTGTTTCACTGTCCCGTCCTGACGCTGGCGGCGTAAAATCTCGAGATCGACATCCCCGATTAGGACCATTTCCAAATTGGGGTTCGTTTCTCCGACGATCCCATCACGCGCAAACTCGAAATCTGACGGAGAGAAAATGGCTGACTGTGCATATTGGATATCCATATTTTCCGTCTGCGGCAAATTGCCGACCGTTCCGGAAATGACTGTGTAGATCTGATTCTCAATCGCACGTGCCTGGGCACAATACCGGACGCGCAAATATCCTTGGCGATCCTCTGTACAGAACGGAGTGAAAATGATATTCGCCCCTTTATCCGTCGCAATTCTCGCAAGTTCCGGAAATTCGATGTCATAACAGACCTGGATTGCAATTTTCCCGCAGTCCGTATCGAATACTTGGATTTCATCCCCTTGGCTGATCCCCCACCATTTCCGTTCATTCGGTGTAATATGGATCTTGTATTGCTTCTCGATTGACCCATCCCTTCTGAAAAGATAGGCGATGTTGTAAATCTCCTCATCTTCTTCCTCGACGAAATGGGACCCACCAATAATATTCACATTGTAGCGGACCGCAAGATTCGTGAACATTTCAATATACTGAGGCGTATATTCCGTCATTTTCCGAACCGCCCTGCTTGGCGATGGCTCATCCAGGAAAGACATCAGCTGGGTCGTGAAGATTTCCGGGAAGACGACGAAATCCGAACCTGCATCGGACGCGACGTCTACAAAGTATTCACATTGATTGGCCATTTCCTCGAATGATGATATTTTCCTCATCAAATATTGAACAACGCAAATACGGACAGGGTAACTTGTCTTATAATGCCGCTTCGTCGTTGCTTTATAATCGACATTATTCCATTCCATCAACGTTGCATATTTTTTGGACGCTTTGTCATCCGGTAAATAATTTGGATTGATCCGCATGAGGGTAAAATCATTCAATATCTGGAAAGTGAGCACAGGGTCATAGATTTTATGACGTGATACCGCCTCCACGTACTCCCTTGCCGACATCTCAGCTGCATACCGATGATAGTTCGGTATCCTTCCCCCGATAATGATCGACTTCAAATTCAATCGTTGGACGAGCTCTTTCCTCGCTTCGTACAGCCGCTGTCCAACTTTCATCCTTCTATAATCAGGATGGACCATCACTTCAATGCCATATAGATTATATCCTTCTGGATTGTGGTTCGTTATATAGCCTTTCGCGGAAATATCATCCCACGTATGGCGATCATCGTATTCGTCGAAATTAATGATCAAGCTCGAACAGGAACCGATGATTTCCCCATCAAGCTCAGCGACGAATTGCCCTTCCGGAAAGATTGCCAGATGGCTTTTTAGATGATCTTCCTCCCATGGGTCCATGCCTGGGAAACAGACCTCCTGCATCTTTACTATTTTTACGATGTCATCTTCTCTCATCTCTCGGATAATCATGCTCATTTCAAATGATGATAAATCTATTTCTTCACTCATCCATAGTTCACCCTTTCTACATAATATGTACCCATAATTGACTAGGAAAAGTCATGTAGTTCCGATTATTTTACATGAATACACCCACACCGTATAATCAAAGAGGAATCTTAGAAACAGGAGTTGACACTATGCACAAACGGTTGGAAAATGGCCTAGTTTTCATATTCACCATTTCCCTCATCGCAACACTCGGCTCTTTATACTTTTCTATTGTTCGGGGTTATGAACCTTGCACTCTATGCTGGTATCAGCGCATCCTTATGTACCCGATCGTTTTGATGTCGGGTGTCGCTTTATACCAGAAAAACGCAAAAATCGCGTTGACGACAGCTGTTTTTGCAATTGTCGGCGGTTCCATTTCACTTTATCATTATGGAATCCAGAAGCTCAGTTTTTTACGTGACAGTGCACCGGCTTGCGGAAATGTCTCCTGCACTGGCCAGTATGTGAACTATCTAGGATTCATCACAATACCGTTCATGGCTTTGACGGCATTCGTGCTGATCCTCATTACAAGCCTCTTCTTATTGAAATGGCAAAAGGAGTCTAATTGAATTGAAGAAATTACTGATCATCGGCGGTATCATCATCGCCATCTTCGCTTTAATTGTCGTATTGAACACTCAATCCAACAAAGAAAAGTTGAAGGACAATCCATATGGTACGAAGCAACTTAAACAAGCAACGATCGATTTGATCGGCAATAAAAATTACAGCAATATCGTCCTCCCGGATGAACTATATGAAAAAGTCTCTTCCGGAGAATCTGTCACTGCGTACTTCTTCTCTCCCGAATGTATGTATTGCATGGAGATGACGCCAATCCTCATGCCGATTGCAAAAGAGAAAGGGATCCACGTGTATCAATATAATATGCTGGAATTCGAAAAAGAAGCCCAGCCATACGGCATCAAGTCTTGGCCGACGTTGATCCATTATGAGGACGGAAAAGAAGTTAAACGATCTGTTGGTTTACCGGTGAATCCTGAGAAAGATATCCGTGCTTTCTTCGATGAGTATGATAAAAAATGATGGATAAACTGAATACGGCTTTCCGTTATCAAATAACCCGGGATGGACTTACGGTCGAGGAACTGCTACGGGATGAGTGGAAAGCTGGCAAAAAGACCGTCCACCAGATGAGGATGGATAAGGCGGTAACGGATACAGCCGGACAACCTTTCGAATGGCGGACACCATTGGAAGCAGGGACGGAACTTGTCTTTCATTTTAAAGACGCCGTATCATCGTACAAGCCGGATGAGCACGCGGATGTTTCCGTATTGTTCGAGGATGAACATTTCCTTGCGGCTCTGAAACCTGCCGACATTGCCACCCATCCAGATGAACACGATGAGGGCGGTACTTTCATGAATGCCATCATGGCTTATGTAGCGAAGAACGGCGGAGCTTATGCAGAGCATATCAATCGCCTCGATAAAGGTACTGCGGGAATTGTTCTTGTTGCGAAACATCCGATTGCAAAAGCGCTTTTTGATCGGATGATCGAGGAACGTGCCATTACACGCATCTATCACGCAGAAGTCGACGGGCGCTTAAAACGGATGAGAGGGACGCTTCAATATCCGATTGGACGGGACCGCCATCATCCGACGAGACGCCGTGTCTCCCCAGGCGGGCAGGATGCCGTCACCCGCTACCGGGTCATTGAGCGGAATGATGAGTCGACAGTTGTTGAAGCAAGTCTTGAAACAGGCAGGACGCATCAGATTCGCGTTCATTTTTCACACATTGGGCATCCCGTCACAGGTGACACACTCTATGGCGGAAGCGAAACTGATGATGGAAACTATCGGTTGGTTGCAAAGAAAGTTTCCTTTAAACATCCATTTACAGAAGAGCAGACAACAATAGAAATCATATGAAAAAACCCGCGGAATCGAATTCTGCGGGTTTTTCATATGACTTATTCATACTTCATCGAACTTCTCTGGATTTGTCCCCGTTCTCTCATCACGGTTCAAGGCATCGATTTTCATCATGTCTTCCGGTGTCAACTCGAAGTCTTTCACGTCAATGTTTGACTTGATCCTGGCGGGAGTCACCGATTTTGGGATGACTACCAATCCATGTTGCAGATGCCACTTAATAATGACTTGTGCCGGCGTCTTGCCATATGTTAACCCGATCTGCTGCAAAGTAGGCTCATCCATGAGTCCTCCTCTTGCAAGCGGCGACCAGGAAGTGACAACGATGCCATGTTCATTGCAAAAATTCCGCAATGGCTCCTGGGTAAGACGCGGATGCAATTCAATCTGATTCACCATCGGCTTCACATTCGCAACGTTGAACACTTGCTCCAGATGATGGATATGATGATTGGACACTCCAGTGGCCCTGATCAGCTTTTCTTCATAGAGCCGCTCAATTGCACGGTATGTATCCACGAATGTCTCAGCGACTGGCCAATGAGTCATATACAGATCCAAATATTCCATTCCAAGTCTTTTCAAAGAAGCTTCGAACGCTTTTAATGTTGCATCATATCCTTGATCGGTGTTCCATACTTTTGAAGTGATGAACAGCTGCTCCCTCGGAATGCCCGATTGCCGGATTGCCTCGCCCGTCTCTATCTCATTCTCGTAAATAGCAGCAGTATCGATAGCCCGATAGCCAACTTCCAAGGCATATGAAATCGCTTTGATTGTCTCATCTGAATCAGTCATCTTGTAAACGCCGAGACCAAGCTGAGGCATATCCACACCGTTCGATAGAGTCATCTTGCCGTCAAAATAATCCATTCTATTCCCCTCCTATACGGTTTGTATACGTTTATTGTACCTGTATTCCATGGCTTTGACGAATGATGGCAGCCAGTTGTTAATCAGAATGACACAATTTTTCAGTACGGTCATTTCAATTTGTTATTCTTTAGGGTATACTATGTGAAGGACTAATGATTTTACAGGAGGTACATTCGATGAATCTTATCCTTATTCTAGCCGTTTCCTTTGCATTCCTCTCGGCGATTTTCACAGGTGGATATGAAGACAAACCTGGTAAAGTGAAAAAATAAGAACTCCTAAAAACGGGACATGCCTTAAATGGCAGTCCCGTTTTTTATTTTAAATCTAAAAATGTTTGTTGCCGCAGGGCTTCGTAAATCAGAATAGCGGCTGTGTTGGATAAGTTGAGCGATCTGATATGATCATTCATCGGGATGCGCAGGCAGTTTTCGATGTTCTGTTCAATCACTTCGTCAGGCAATCCGGTCGTCTCTTTCCCGAAAACGAAGAAGACATCCTTTGAAGGATCTGAGTAATCAAAGTCCGAGTAGGTCCTCTCCCCGAATTTTGTAATGAAGAAAAACTGCGCTTCAGGATAAGCGTCAAGAAACTCCTGTATATTTTCATGATACGTAATATCGACATATTGCCAATAATCCAGACCTGCACGCTTGAGCATCTTATCATCAGTAGAAAATCCAAGCGGCTTTATCAGATGCAATTTCGTTCCTGTCCCCGCGCATGTACGGGCGATATTCCCAGTATTCGCTGGAATCAATGGTTCAAATAATGCGACATGTATCGCCATTTCAGCACTTCCTTCAATTAGTCTCCAATACGTTTTCCATCTCGGCGCGAACGTTGGGATCCTCTTCCTTCTGTATTGCCAATTCAATTGCTTTAATACCTTCGATCGTTCCAATCTTACCGAGTGCCCATGCAGCAGTCCCACGAATAAGCGGACGCTGATCGTTTACTAGCAGATCTGTCAAAGTCGGTACAGCCGTCTCGTCCTTAAAGTGTGCAAGTGCAAGGATCGCATTCCGCTGTATCGGATTCTTGCCTCTCCATGAACCCGACATATGACCGTACGTCTCCTTGAACTCTCGATTTGACAACCTGAGCATCGGCACGAGCAATGGTTTTGCTAATTCGGGCTCCGGCTGAAATGCAGGCTGATGAAGATTGTATTTGCCTTTATTTTTCGGACAAACAGTTTGGCATGTGTCGCAGCCATACACCCGGTTTCCGATTTTCGCACGAAATTCTTCGGGAATCGGTTTTTTCGTCTGTGTCAAAAAGGCGATGCATCGTTGGGCGTTGAGCTGCCCTCCTTGAATCAAAGCCCCTGTAGGACACGCGTCCAAACAGAGCGTGCAATCACCGCATTGATCCTCCATCGGAATATCCGGTTCAAACGGGATATTCGTAATCATCTCTCCTAGGTAGACATACGAACCGAATTCCGGTGTGATGACAGAACAGTTTTTAGCGGACCAGCCGATTCCCGCACGAACCGCGACAGCCCGGTCGACAAGCTCTCCAGTGTCCACCATCGAACGCATTTGAGCATTTGGCAGCTTTTCGGAAATAAACCTTTCGAGCAGCTGCAGCTTTTCGCGGAGTACGTGATGATAATCAGTTCCCCAGGATGCCCTTGCGAAAATGCCACGCCGTTCCCCCTTCCTCCCTCTTGGTGAATCTGTCATTTTAGAAGGGTAAGCGACCGCTATGGAGATGATGCTTTCAGCGCGTTCAAGCAACATGACAGGCTCTGTACGTTTCTCGATATCACTTTCTTCGAAACCGGATTGAAAGCCCAATTCCTGTTGACGCCTCAAACGGTTTTTTAATTCCAGAAAAGGGGCTGCGGTCGTAAAGCCGATTTTATCAATGCCGATCGTGGCTGCATATTCTTTTATTGATGACTGTAGCTGAGCGACATTCACAACGTTCCGCCTCCTTTATGATAGGATTGAAAATAAAAGATGACAAAGGTGATAAAATGAAAATAACAATAGATGAAAAACTCTTTCAACAAATACCCGGTTTGAAATTGGGCATTATCCATTATAACAAAATTACTGTGTCCGAATCTCCACAAATGCTAAAAGGGAGACTCCAATTATTCCAGGAACAGCTTTACTTCGAATTGGACACCAAACCTTTCAACGACTTTCCAGGCATAAAGGAATGGCGCGAGACGTGGAAAACATTTGGAGCAGATCCTAATCGATACCGGCCATCCGTGGAAGCCTTTTACCGAAGGATCAAAAAGCAGAATTACTTGCATACCATCCATACTGCGGTTGACCTGAATACGTTCTTCTCTCTTCAGTATGAAATTCCGGCAGGCATCTACGATTTAGCAAAAGTTGTAGGGGATGTCCAATTGACCCTTGGTGGCGAGGACGACGGTTATGACGGGTTGAATGGCCGCTTTACCTCATTGAACCATATACTTCAAGTAAAAGACGATTACAGCCCTTTCGGCAGCCCTTATGTAGATTCCATCAGAACGGCCGTAACCGAAGAGACAACGGATGCCCTCCATATCCTATTCCTCCGGCCTTCGATGACCAAGGAAGAGGCGCTGCAGCTGACTACGGCATGCGGTAAGATGTTCACCTCCATCAGCGGAGGAGATGCCTCTTGCTACGTAATTGACAAAGAGACTCATTCCGTATTCTTGAAAGGAGCCAACCCATTCCCATTATGATCGGTTGCAATCCATTCGCAATAAACTATTCCATTCCATAGAAAACGCTCCTATCCGTGAAAGCGGAAGGAGCGTTTGTAGGTTTAAACGAAAATCCCAAATTGGGAAAGAGAAAAGATGCAACCTGGGTTGCATCTTTTCAATGTGGATACCCGAGGCCGGACTTGAACCGGCACGCCTCGCGGCATCGCATTTTGAGTGCGACGTGTCTGCCATTCCACCACTCGGGCATAATAACAATTTACTTACAGCATACATGAAATATGGAGGCGGCAACCGGAATCGAACCGGTGGTAAGGGTGTTGCAGACCCGTGCCTTACCGCTTGGCTATGCCGCCGTAAGAAAGTGGAGCGGAAGACGGGATTCGAACCCGCGACCCCGACCTTGGCAAGGTCGTATTCTACCACTGAACTACTTCCGCAAACTGGGGTAGCTGGATTCGAACCAACGAATGACGGAGTCAAAGTCCGTTGCCTTACCGCTTGGCTATACCCCAAAAATAAATGGGGCGGACGAGGGGAATCGAACCCCCGAATGTCGGAACCACAATCCGATGCGTTAACCACTTCGCCACGACCGCCATGATTATTAGATATTCTTCAATTGTATACTGCATAGAATGGGGCGGACGAGGGGAATCGAACCCCCGAATGTCGGAACCACAATCCGATGCGTTAACCACTTCGCCACGACCGCCATGAAATTGAGCTTAAACAGAAATGGCAGGGGCAGTAGGAATCGAACCCACACCAAAGGTTTTGGAGACCTCTATTCTACCGTTAAACTATGCCCCTGTATAAATGGTGGTGGGGGACGGATTCGAACCGCCGAACCCGGAGGGAGCGGATTTACAGTCCGCCGCGTTTAGCCACTTCGCTACCCCACCAAGAGAAGCATATGCCGGCGATAGGAGTCGAACCCACGACCTACTGATTACAAGTCAGTTGCTCTACCAACTGAGCTACACCGGCATAATATAAAAATGGTGGCTCAGGACGGAATCGAACCGCCGACACAAGGATTTTCAGTCCTTTGCTCTACCGACTGAGCTACTGAGCCACATAAAAATGGCGGTCCCGACCGGGATCGAACCGGCGATCTCCTGCGTGACAGGCAGGCATGTTAACCGCTACACCACGGGACCATTTGGTTGCGGGGGCAGGATTTGAACCTGCGACCTTCGGGTTATGA
>NZ_JAMBOK010000003.1 GCF_023715585.1 Sporosarcina luteola | reverse complement strand
TAGGCACGCCGCCAGCGTTCGTCCTGAGCCAGGATCAAACTCTCCATAATAGAGAAATTCGAGTAGCTCGAGTTTCTTGCTGGCATCAATTAAGATGTCAATTTGAATCCGAAGATTCGTTTGTTCTATTCACCGACAGAGTCGGCTCCAGAACTTTATTTGTTGACGTTTTGCTGTTCAGTTTTCAAGGTTCATGTATTTTGCTGTCGGTTAATGTCGTTCTCTCGACTGCTTTATTACTATACCAAATGAAATTTAAAGTGTCAACAGTTTTAATGAATAATTTTCATATCCTTGATTTCCTCTATAGAAATGCACGTTACATCAACAAAACTAACAACTTCATTTACACTAGGGATTTTAAAGACAACCTATATCCTTATTCATTCAATAGTATAAAAAAAGAACGGCCTCATACGAGCCGTCCCACTTAAATTAGAATGTATTCACTTACTTCATTTAATAAAAATGAAATACATGATGAAGATGATGAAAAGCCCGTACATGATCGGATGAATCTCTTTCCTTCTGCCGGCTAGCAGCATCGTGATCGGATAGAAGACGAAGCCGATTGCGATTCCCGTTGCGATGCTGTAAGTCAATGGCATCGTAATAATTGTAAAGAATGCCGGTACGGCGATTTCAAATTTCGACCATTCGATATTCCCTAGTGTCGATACCATCAGCACACCTACAATGATAAGCGCGGGCGCTGTCACTTCCGGGGTGATGACGAACAATAATGGAGAGAAGAACAATGCCAACAGGAAGAGCGTTCCCGTTACAATAGAAGCAAAACCAGTTTTGGCTCCCGCTGCAACACCTGCAGTCGACTCTATATAGGAAGTTGTCGTGGACGTTCCGAAAATAGAGCCCGTCACTGTAGCCATTGAATCTGCAAGCAATGCCTTGCCGGCGCGCGGCAATTTTTCGTCCTTCATCAAACCTGCTTGAGTGGCCACCGCAACAAGCGTACCCGCCGTATCGAAAAAGTCGACGAAGAGGAATGTAATGACAATGACAAGGAATTGAGTTGTCATCAATGAAGCGGGATCGTTGAAGATTGCTTCGAATGCAGCGCCGAATGTCGGAGCGACGGATGGCACTTTGTCGACCACTTTCGTCGGGATATCAATTAAGCTGACGATCATTCCTAGAATCGTCGTCAAAATCATGCCGTAGAAGATGGCGCCCTTAATTTGACGCACCATCATGATGACAGTAATGACTAAGCCGAAGATAGCGAGCAGCGTAGGTCCCGCTGACAAATCGCCGAGTGTCACAAGTGTGTTCGGATCCGCAACGATGATATTTGCGTTTTGGAAGCCGAGGAAGGTGATGAAGAGGCCGATACCTGCACCGACTGCATATTTTAACTGTGATGGTATGGCATTAATGATCGCTTCACGCAAGCCTGATAACGATAGAATAATAAAGATCAGTCCAGAGAATAAAACGCCTGTCAATGCAGTCTGCCACGGGATTCCGTAAGTGAGCACAACTGTAAACGCGAAGAATGCGTTCAAACCCATGCCTGGAGCTAAGCCGATCGGGTATTTTGCAATTATCCCCATGAATAATGAACCGACTGCCGCTGCTAATGCGGTTGCTACGAAAACGGCGCCTTTATCCATGCGCATCGCATCGGGAAGGTCAGGTATCCCTTCCAATGAAAGCATGAGCGGATTGACCGCTAAAATATATGCCATTGCTAGGAAAGTCGTGAGTCCTCCGATGATTTCCCTCCGGTAATTCGTTCCAAGCTTATCAAACTCAAAGTATTTCTTCATGATAACCGTCCTTTTATGTAAATTTAGAATGAAGTCGAGGGTCTGTTGTCGTCAGGTCGGAAATCTATTGATAATCAAAACCAAAAAAAGGAAGTATACGATAGTTACACGTATACTTCCCCATGACAATCAAATTAAAACGATTTTCGCCTTTAATTCAATCATCGTAGTCAGAACATTTACGGCGTTCCGGTAGAGACGTTTGGGCCATATCCCCAAAGATATACGATGCAATTATTCAGTTTTGTTTATTCCCACTCGATTGTGCCCGGTGGTTTGGCAGTAATATCGTAGACGACGCGATTCACTTGGTCGACTTCCGATGTGATGCGTGTACTGATCTTCTCGAGGACGTCCCAAGGGATACGCGCCCAGTCCGCTGTCATGCCGTCCACCGAATGAACAGCACGAATGCCGATTGCGTGGTCATAGGAGCGTTTTTCGTTCCTCTTTCCGACGCTGCGGATATTCGGAAGGACTGCGAAGTATTGCCAAATATCCCGATCAAGTCCCGCTTTCGCTATTTCGTCACGAAGGATCCAGTCTGCATCACGGACGATTTCAAGCTTCTCTTCCGTAATTTCTCCGAGTACCCGAACGCCGAGGCCTGGTCCAGGGAACGGCTGGCGTTGCACGATGTCAGCAGGCAAACCGAGCTCTGCACCCACTGCGCGCACTTCGTCTTTGAACAATGCTTTCAACGGCTCGATCAATTCGAACTCCATGTCTTCCGGCAGGCCGCCGACGTTATGGTGTGATTTGATCACTTCATCCGTCGCCGTTCCGCTTTCAATGATGTCCGCGTAGATCGTACCTTGCGCAAGGAAGTCGATGCCTTCAAGCTTAGCGGATTCTTCATCGAATACGTAAATGAATTCATTGCCGATCACCTTCCGTTTCTCTTCGGGATCAGTGACGCCTTTCAACTTGTCCAAGAAACGTTTGCGGGCATCGACTTTAATGAAGTTCATATGGAATTGATTGCTGAATGTGTCGACGACGCTTTCCACTTCACCTTTGCGAAGAAGGCCGTGGTCGACAAAAATGCAAGTAAGCTGGTCGCCGATCGCGCGGTGAATCAACGTTGCCACGACAGATGAATCGACGCCGCCGCTTAGTGCACAAAGGACTTTCCGATCGCCGACTTGCGACCGGATCTTTTCAACTTCGATGTCGATGAAACCTTTCATCGTCCAGCTTTTCTGTGCTCCGCAAACGGCAAAAACAAACTGGCTTAGGATTTCCTTACCTTCAGTAGATTGCGGGGCTTCAGGATGGAACACGACGCCATAAAGGTGTTTTTCTTCGTTCGCAAAAGCGACCGTTCCGCCGTCAGGGCCTGTCGCGATTGCTGTAAAGCCCGTCGGCAATTCAGACACCGCATTTCCTCTGCCCATTAAGATGGATTGCTTTCCTGCAAGTCCCGAAAACAGTTTAGAAGCAGGAGTCACATTGACTTCCTGTACGTCTGTGGATTCTTCAACTACCGTTTTTCCGCCGAATTGCTTGGCGATCAGTTCTGCACCGGAAGAGATTCCAAGTACAGGGATGCCGAGATCAAATATGCCAGCGTCGATTCCGTAGTCAAATTCCTTTGACCCGCCGGAAAGGATGACTCCGACAGCCTGCATATTTTTGATTTCCTCCGCTGTAATCGTATGCGGATGCAATTCACTGTAAACCCCCAACTCACGGATTGTGCGGGTGATCAGTTGGTTATATGCGTTACCGTAATTCAGTACTACAATCTTTTCCTGTTCGATCAATAAAGGAGCCGTCGACAATTGATCCACCTCTTCCAATTAGTTTCCGTTGCCGCTAAATAAGTAAAGACGCGTAAGAAAGTCCTTCTTTCCACGCGTCTCAACGTTCTACTGCAGGCAGAAACAGACATAACTGTCCTGCCTTCATAGACAAGCCATTCACGGTGGCTTAGTAGAAACATCCGAACCATATTATCGGATTTATATGAGGGCATATCGGTTGTTCTTTTTTTTAATCTTACGCCTCCGACTTGCAAAAATCAACAGGAAGCCCTATTGATTAAATCTTCCCATATTTCCTGCAAACCTGCCCAGTCGTCATGTCTCGTATATCCGCCATAGAGGCCCCGTTCATACGCCTCGGTAAGCATTTTCATCCGGCGGCCGCCGAAGTGCGTATCGACCGTTTTCGCATATTCGGATAACGTCATGCTGTCCGTCCGTTTAAATCCGAACCGGTCCAACTGTTTCAAGAGGCCCTTATATTGTTTCGTGTACGTTACCCAATCCGCTTGCCTTTTCCGGTAAGCGTTTATGAGCAGCTTAGGAATCCATTTCCCCCGATGCTTATACACCTGCCATGCAATAAATACAATTACGGCAAGCACGGCAATGCCGATCCACGCATTTTCACGCAGGAATTTATCCATTTTGTTGAAGAAGGCGAGAACTCCATTATCTTCATCCTTTTTAACAGGCGTTTCCTTATTAGTTTCGGGCTTCTCACGCTCTTCCATGTCAGGCGCTTCCGGATCGCTCATATCCAATTCAAGATCGTATTCGATGCCGGTCATATTCGAAAATCCGATTGTCGGTTCGAAAGGCATCCATCCGAATCCCGGAATATAAGCTTCCACCCATGAATGCGCTTCATTGTTCGTCACTTGATACTCCATCTTGCCTTCTGAATTCGTTTTCCCTTCGCCTGGCGCGAAGCCCTTCACCCAGCGTGCAGGGATGTCGGATGCGCGCAGCATGACAACCATGGACGTTGAAAAGTTATCGCAATAGCCGCGTTTTGTATCGAATAGGAATTGATCCACATAGTCCTCAGCCCCTCTAGGTACTGCCACATTCTGCTGGTCGTACATGAATCCGTTCCTTGCGAAATAGCGTTCGATTGATTTCGCTTTCTCGTATACGCTCTCCTCTTTCCCGGTAATCGTCAGCGCCAACTCGCGTACGCGGGCAGGCAATTGCTCAGGAAGCTGCAAATACTCGGAGAAATCCATGGATTCGAGCGCATAATCATCCATTGAGGTTGCACGAAGCGCTTTTAAGCTGTAATTCCGCTCGATAAGATCGATGCCGAAAGAATCGAGCTCCGCCTCTTCCCCGTCTTTCAACACCCAAAAACGCCCATTATCCTCCTGGTTCTGCAAGACGACGTCCGTCCTCGTATGAATTTTGGATGTACCGTATGGATAGACTAGAAAAGGTAATTGTTCCTTCATATTGATTTCCGCATGAAGGAATTTATCCTCCTCAAGCAGGTTATCCGCACCCGAAAAGGCAAGCAATGATCCCGGTTCGATATTGACAGGTATTGCCTCTTCAGACCGTTGTTCCCATCCCTTTGACGTATACGTGTTTTTCGTCTCGATCTTCCAATATTGC
This sequence comes from Sporosarcina luteola, assembly GCF_023715585.1. GTDB lineage: Bacteria > Bacillota > Bacilli > Bacillales_A > Planococcaceae > Sporosarcina > Sporosarcina luteola_D. Next base: position 268,268 of record NZ_JAMBOK010000003.1, on the reverse strand, counting down.
TTCTTTGGAACGGTCGCACTGAATACGACGGTGCTATCTTGCGAGAAAGCGCCTCCCAGCTTCGAATCATCTGTATCATAACCGCTTTTCGCTACGAAACTGCCGCTGCCGATTCCTTCTCCTTGGACAACCGACTTCAAGAAGGGGATTGGGTCGTCCCAGGCAGGTCCCCGATCTGGCATAATGCTCGCGAATGCACTGCTGCAAACGACAGCGAATAGCAAAGGGAGGGAAAAAGCAGCGAACATCCCCGTCCCTATTTTCCGTCCATGCTTATCGGAAATGCGGGAAATCGTCAACAACCCTATTAATAAAAGGCCTGAAACCATAATTCTGAAAATGGCGCCTTCCGCCGAATAGGAGCTGAAGGTATCCAATATTGCGATGAAGATGACCGTCAGTGCGTAGAATAAGAGGATGCTTTTCCGCACTTCAATCCAATGGCGGATCAAGTAGATCGTCATCCATAACAAGACAAAAAAGAGGACTGTCCGGAACGGATTCGTAATGCCATCCCAATTCCAAGCGGCGATAATGCCGATATTCGACAACAGATCCGTAATGAGCAATGAAACTGTTTCTCTCGACAGAATGACAGTCTCAAAGAACACATAATGGAGCGACCAAAAAAGATAAATGAGTTTCAACGGAATCGACAGCCACCATTTCATCCTCAACAGACCGAAAATGAAGGATATACCGATGAAGAAAAGGAAGACCGTTATATATTCCGTGTCGGTCAATTCAATGACAGGCAAGAGCCATTCCCAGAGCAGGATGAAGGCCAGCGCATACATGAGTATAAGGAAACGCATATCCGTCCTTACTTCCTTCATTAACTGGCCACCTCCTTAAAGGCTTCCGAAAATTGCTTTCTGCTAAGCGCATGCATGGTGATCCCTTTTGCTTTAGCAAATTTAATCTGCTCTTGAAGCTGATGATGCAATGCATTTTCCCCGTCAACGATGACGAAACAGATAACCGATTTCGTATTTTTCACTAGAGCCATCATCGATTGGATGAACAGCCAGTCGGGATCGGCCGTCACCAAGACGACGCTGCCGGCCACCCCTGGCAGTGACGCCGCCACCGGTTGAACGTCTTCCGTTGCAGTTGGCTTTATTTTAGCTAAATGAACAAATACTTCGCGCAGTTGATCCGCTGAATGGATGAATGGAAACGCTTTTGTCTCGGCCCCCGCGGAAACGAAAGCGATATTCGCCTGATGGTTCCCAGCCTCCTCGACAATGGAAGCCGCAAGTTCAACCTTCTCTTCGAACAGATTCGACTCCCTGCCGTCAAGCAGCACAATTATATCTTCGGACTGCCGATCTTCGAATTCCTTCGTCATCAGATTTTGCGTACGCGCGAAGGACTTCCAATGGATCCATGTGACCCGGTCGCCCGCTTGATAATCCCTCACCCCTGTTGCCATCGTCGTATCCTTGACAAGCGAAAATGGGGATATGAGGGATCCTCGGTCATATTGGGCATTGATCGGCACGTAGCTAATGGCGGTCGTATTCGGATAAACAAGGATTGCATCCTTCAATTCTATGAATACACGTTTTTGAATCCAACCGAAAAAATCGGAAACTTCCATTTCGAGACCTTCCACAATATGCTCTCCTCTTGGAAGCTTGTCGACTTCATATGCGAACTCCACATTCTTTTTAAAGCCGAATAGGAAGATATGCTTCGTGTTGGCTTTCGCGCTTCTGACCATGGCGGGATCCGCCCATTTTTCAATCGCGACGGTATACAGCAAAGGGAACGGGACTGTCCGCGTAAGCCTCACGGTAACCGCGAGCTTCCCCCCGCTCTCGATCGTTTTTGTCCGGATGATGCGCTCGGCTTTTATAGTATTCATCGGGTAGGCAAAGAGAGCGATTGAATACAGGAGGAAGGGCGTCAACATGTAAAAGATCGTCCAGCTCACTTTACCACCTTGGAACATCGCGAAGACGTAGACGGAAAAGAAAAGGCCGACGATGAAAACGAAGCGGCCTGTCACCGATAGCAATTCTTTCCCTTTTCTCATTTCAAACCGACCCGGTCGATCGGCACGCTCACCCGAGTGAGGATCCGGTCGACGATTTCATTCGAAGTGATCCCTTCGTACTTCGCTTCCGAACGGAGGATCATCCGATGGCCGAACACAAAAGGAGCCAAATACTTTACGTCGTCAGGCGTTACATATGTCCGCCCTTTAATAAGCGCATACGCTTGGCAAGATTTCATGAGCGCAAGCGATCCCCTCGGACTGACACCTAGATAGACGTGTGGAGTATTGCGCGTTTCTGATGCACAATCGACGATATACGTTTTAATCGTATGATCGACATTCACTTCTTTCACTGCAAGTTGGAGCTCCGCCAATTCCTGAATTGTGAGGACGGTTTCGAGATGGTCGATCGGCACTGTCTTTTCCGCACGGGACAGCACTTCAATTTCTTCACCACGTTGTGGGTACCCCATCTTCAGCTTGAAGAGGAACCGATCCAATTGCGCTTCCGGCAACGGATACGTCCCTTCATATTCGATCGGGTTCTGGGTCGCCATGACGAAAAACGGCTGGGGAATCCGGATCGTTTCCCCGTCCACCGTGACGGATGATTCCTCCATGCTCTCGAGCAAGGCGGCTTGCGTCTTCGGGGACGTCCGGTTAATTTCATCGGCCAGTACGATGTTTCCGACAATTGGTCCCGGTCTGAATTCAAATTGCATTTCCCTCGGATTGTAGATGGAGACGCCAAGGACGTCCGATGGCAATAAATCCGGTGTAAACTGTATACGTTTAAACGAGGCGCCGATCGATTTCGCGAGCGCTTTCACCATCATCGTCTTCCCGACGCCGGGGACATCTTCCAACAGGACATGTCCGCCTGCCAGCAGCGCTGTCAGGCTCAGCTCCGCGATATCCCGTTTGCCGATCATCACCTTATCAATATTCGCGAGAACTTTGTCGATAACTTGTGCATGAGTCATTCTATTTCCTCCCATTCCAACTTCTCTCTATAATCTGCCCAACATTTTACAATAACATGTCCGAAAATTTACATAATGTAACTTCATAATAACGTAAAACCGTACACTTCACAACAGCTTACAAAATTTGCAAAACCGGTCATAGCAAAAACCCGCCACCGAAATTTACTTCGGTGGCGGGTTCATGTTCATTTCCAAAAATCGTCGAATATCGTAACCGGCATGTGACGCTTATGCGCCGATCTTGTATAATGCTTTTTAATCGTTTCCAGTGCTTTATCTGAAACTTTCTTCCCTTCCAGGAAGTCATCGATCTCCTCGTACGTGACGCCAAGAGCAACTTCGTCAGGCAGTGCAGGCTTGTCGTCTTCAAGATCTGCTGTCGGCACTTTCTCGTAGAGATGTACCGGGGAGCCAAGTGCCTTCATCAGCTCACGGCCCTGCCTTTTATTCAACCGGTAGATCGGCATGAGATCGGCTGCGCCATCGCCGAATTTCGTGTAGAATCCGGTCAACGCTTCCGCGGCGTGGTCAGTCCCTAGAACGACGCAGCTATGCGCCGCTGCGATGGAGTATTGGACTTTCATCCGCTCCCGGGCTTTTTCATTCCCTTTTGTGTAATCGGAAATGACGACCCCAGCCTTCGCCAGCGCCTGTTCGCTCGCATCGACCGCACCTTTGATATCCACGGTATACAGCAAGGAAGGATTAATGAAGTCAAGGGCGTCCTGCGCATCGTCTTCATCGAACTGCTTCCCGTACGGAAGCCTGACGGCAATGAACTTATACCTGTCCGTACCGTTCTCTTCGTTCAGCTCATCGACAGCCATCTGCGCAAGCCTTCCGACGAGCGATGAATCCTGCCCGCCCGATATACCGAGAACGAAACCATTTACGAATGTATTCTTCACTGCATATTCCTTCATGAAATCAATCGATTTGCGGATCTCCTCTTGCGGGTCAATTGACGGCATGCTTTTCAGCTCCGCAATGACCTGTTCTTGAAAAGTCATTTTCCGCACCTCCTCATCTCATTGAAAACTCATCCACTCGATCCTGCACTTCACGGATATTGCGCATTTTATTGTCCCAACATTTCTGACTCAAGTCGACCGGGTATTCCTCCGGGTTCAAGGAACGTTTATATTCATCCCATAACAAATCCAAATTATCGTGAGCGAACTGGCGCATCTCATTTAATGCAGGGTTTTTGTAAATCACACTTCCGCCTTCGATCACTTGCGTATGCAAATTCACTGCATCGAAGTTTGTGACGAATTTGGAAATGAATGTGTGAACCGGGTGGAACATTTTAATCCTTTTTTCCACTGTCGGGTCTTCGTCGTACATCGTGATGTAATCGCCTTCCGCCTTGCCGTTTTCCCTGTCGATGATCCGATAGAGCTTCTTCTGGCCAGGCGTCGTCACTTTCTCGACATTGGATGAAATCTTGATCGTATCTTCCATTTCACCATTTTCATTCTCAATGGCAACGATCTTATATACCGCGCCAAGAGCCGGTTGATCGTAAGCGGTGATCAGCTTCGTGCCGATCCCCCATACGTCGACTTTCGCCCCTTGCGCTTTCAAGTTCAGGATCGTGTACTCGTCCAAATCATTTGAGACGACGATTTTCGCATCGTGGAATCCGGCTGCATCGAGCATTTTCCGAGCTTCCTTCGAAAGGAATGCAATATCGCCGCTGTCGAGGCGGATGCCGATGAAATTGATTTTATCACCGAGCTCCTTCGCGACCTGAATTGCCGTCGGGATGCCGATTTTCAGTGTATTGTACGTATCGACGAGGAATACACAATCCTTATGCCGTCTTGCGTATGAGTGGAACGCTTCGTATTCGCTCCGATAGGCTTGGACCAATGAATGGGCATGCGTACCCGCAACCGGAATGCCGAAGCGTTTGCCGGCACGGACGTTGCTAGTCGCTTCCACTCCGCCGATGACAGCGGCACGAGCGCCCCAGATCGCCGCATCCATTTCATGAGCCCGCCTGCTGCCGAATTCCATGACGACTTCCTCTTTGACGACCTGCTTGATGCGGCTCGCCTTTGTCGCAATGAGCGTCTGGAAGTTGACGATATTCAGCAGCGCCGTCTCGATGAGCTGGGCTTCCGCCAATGTCGATTCCACTCGCAGGATCGGTTCGTTCGCAAATACAAGTTCCCCTTCCTTCATCGAATAAACATCGCCAGTAAAACGGATATCTTTCAAATAGGAAAGGAAATCCTCCTTATAGCCGAGTTCCTCCCGTAAATAGGTCAGGTCGCTCTCACTGAAATGGAAATCCTTTAAGTAATCAAGGATCCGCTCAAGTCCCGCAAAAATCGCATAGCCATTACCGAACGGCAAGTTTCTGAAGTACAGCTCAAATACCGCTTTCCGTTCATGGATGCCATCCGCCCAATATGCTTCCATCATGTTGATTTGATAAAGATCTGTATGTAGTGCCAAACTGTCGTCTGCATATTTCGAAGTCATGTCAAATCTCCTTCTTCCGCATCTTCTGATAGTTTTAGTATACACTAGTTACCCTTGTTTTCATTATAAATAACATGCACTTAAATTTCCTCATTCTCCAAAAATGTCGGTTTGCTTCCACTTTCCGTACCGGTAATAGAGGAATGCGATGATGCTGCTGATGACAAAACTGACACCGATTCCGACGGCAATCCCCTTATCTCCCATGAAACCTGACAGGAAGTAAGTAACGGGGTAACGCAATATCCAAAACGAGATGATATTGAGCACAAGCACTTGGAACATCGCCCCCGATGCGCGGACAGCGCCATTGAGTACGAAATTGATACCTAAAAAAGGATAGAAAAATGCAATCATCTTTAAATAGTCGGCACCAAAACGGACAGCCTCCGCGTCAGTTATAAATAGACGGATGCCGGCCCACGCAAAAGCGTAGACAATTCCTGCGATGGCAAACATAATGCCCAGATTATAAAGAAAGCCGATGAACGTAATCCTGTGGACACGGTTCCACTTTCCCGCACCGATATTTTGTCCTGCCATACTATTCACTGCCGTCCCGATCGCTTGCGCCGGCAGCATGATCAGACTATCAAGCCGCTGCGCAGCCCCGTACCCCGCAACAACCGCAGGTCCGAAAGAAGCGACGACACTCATGATCGCCATGACGCCTGCCGAAATGACGCTCATTTGCAAGCCCGCCGGTATCCCCAATTTCAGAATATCAAGCACTTCCCGCTTAGCCGGCAGATGCGGCTTTGTAAACGGCACGAGCTTTTTTCGAACGGAATAAATTGCGCCAGTCGCAAATGCAACCCCTTGGGATACGATCGTCGCAACCGCAGCCCCTTGGACACCCCATCCGAAGACAGCGATGAAAATCGGATCAAGCACCGTGTTCAGCAGGACTGCCGTCAAAACGAAATAGATTGGCGTCTTTGAATCGCCGACAGACCGGAACACTGTGTTGATGAAGTTATATCCGAACAGAAACAGGATGCCGAAAAAGTTAACCCGTAAATAAGAAGTCGCCATTTCGATCATTGAATCGGGGGTGCCGAGCATTGCCAAGATCGGTTTCGCCAAAAAGAAGCCCGCAAAACTTAACACAACGGACATGATCGTCAACAAGACGACGAAAGCGTTCAAATAATTGCGCAAGCCCGTCTCGCTTCCCCTCCCCTTCTGCTGGGACAGGATTGTCAGAGCCGCGTTATTCAGCCCGATAACGAAGGAAAGGACGGTGAATACAACCGTACCTGAAATTGCAACTGCTCCGAGCGCATCGGCGCCGATAAGATTTCCGACCCAAAGACTGTCGATGAATTGATAGGACACTTGCAACAGATTTGTGAGAATGATCGGGGCCGAATAGAAGATCAGCTGCTTGGCTAGCGGTCCTTCCGTAAAATCATATTGTTTCGCCATGGCACTCACCCCTTTATCCAAATATCTTTAATCCGACCGCCCCTCCGATGATCAAGCAAAGGAATAGCACCCGTTTCCATCCCGCTGCTTCCTTGAAAAACAGGATGCCCATAAGGACGGCACCCGCCGCACCGAGTCCGGTCCAAATCGCATACGCCGTCCCCATCGGAATGTCGCGCATTGCGAGCGAAAGAAATAAAAAACCGACCGAAAACGTCCCGACGATGAGCAGCAGGCGGGGCCACGATCTTTTCTGCAAATAAAGATTGATGGCCATGACGCCGAAAATCTCCCCCAAACTCGCGATGACTAAATACATCCACGCCATCTCAACCGCCCCCTTCCGCTGTTTCGCCGGATGCAGTCGTCGTCATTTTTATCCCGATAACCCCAACGATGATAATCGCGATGAAGATCACTTTTGCGATGGAAAAGTCCGCATGGAAAAACAGGAAGTCGATAAGAACGATCGCCGCCGCTCCGGAACCGGTGAAGACTGCATATACCGTCCCGGATGGCAATGTCTCGCAAGCTTTAATAATTGCATAGAAGCTGATGATAATTGCAACGACAGTCCCTGCCCACTCGAGTGCCGAATCGGAATACCGAAGCCCGATCACCCAGAAGATCTCGACGATCGCCGCCAATAATACATAAAGCCAAGCCAATGGAAATCCTCCTCATTATTCAACATGCCCCCATTATAGCAAAAGGGCACGGACATTCATTTCCGAAACTTCTTGCAATCTTCCAGGAAGCATGATAACTTTAGATAAATCTATTTTCTAATAATTACATATTTTGATTCTTATCACGAGAGACGGAGGGATTGGCCCAATGAAGTCTCAGCAACCAGCCCGAATTTGGTATGGTGCTACTTCCAAAAGGCGAACTGCGCCTTGAAGATAAGAAGATTGATTTCAACGATGTTGGAGGCCCTCTTCTTACGTAGAGAGGCCTTTTTTTATAGACAAAGGAGATGGGCAACTTGACAAAACAGAGCATAAACACAAAATTGGTGCAACTAGGAAACCAAAGTGATCCGAGAACCGGGGCAGTCAACCCTCCCCTTCATTTTTCAACAGCGTACAAGCATGACGGGTTGGGGCTGTCAACTGGCTACGATTATACACGGACAAAAAACCCGACACGAACGATCCTCGAGGAAGGCATCGCCAATCTCGAAAACGGCGACCGCGGCTATGCGTGCAGCTCAGGCATGGCAGCGATTCAGCTCGTCCTTTCGCTGTTCAAATCGGGGGATGAATTGATTGCTCCCGACGACTTATACGGCGGGACGTTCCGCTTGTTCGATCAATATCAAGATCTATATAACATCCGGACATCGTACTCCTCGTTTGAAAACGTCGAGGAAACAGAAAAGCTGATTACCGAAAACACGAAAGCGATCTTCATCGAAACGCCGACGAACCCGCTTATGCTGGAAATTGATATCGAACAGTATGTGGAGCTTGCCAGAGAGCACGACTTGCTCGTCATCGTCGACAATACGTTTTTGACGCCATACTACCAACGTCCGATTGAGCTCGGGGCGGATATTGTCATCCATAGCGCAACGAAATATATCGGCGGCCATAATGATGTGCTTGCCGGTCTCGTCGTCGCGAAAGGAGAAGAGCTGTGCAACCGTTTAGGTGCAAACCATAACGCAATCGGCGCGACGCTTTCCCCGTTCGACTCCTGGCTCGTCATCCGCGGTTTGAAAACCTTGCACGTGCGGATGAAACAGCATGATGCCAATGCCAAGGAGCTCGTCGCCTATTTGGAAAATGAACCGCTTGTCGATGATGTCCTCTATGCAGGCAAAGGCGGCATGATTTCATTTAGAGTACGGGAAAGCGAGTGGGTCGATCCGCTGCTGCAAAACTTGAAGCTGATCACGTTTGCGGAAAGCCTCGGGGGCGTGGAGAGTTTAATCACGTATCCGACGACGCAGACCCATTCGGAAATTCCCGAGGAAGAACGGGAAAGACGTGGTGTAGATAGAAGGCTATTGCGCTTTTCTGTAGGATTGGAAGAGGCTGCGGATTTAATTGCCGACCTCAAGCAAGCCATTGCCATCGCCGCAGAGACGACAGCTGTCAGGCAATAAAAAAAGGCCGTCTCAGTGAACGAGACGGCTCTTCTTATTTAGAAATTTCGGCTAATGCTTTTCTTTGCGAATAAAATGCGATGAAATTGTTTACGACGGTATCCAAGAAATCGATCGTCGCTTGGTCTGTAATTTGACCTGTTTCATCCATTTTTTCATGGATGGAACCGATGTACACTTCATTGTTCGGCAATAGTGCAGGTGAAAGCATCGGGTTCGTCAAAATCTCACGCAAATGCAATTGAGCGCGGACACTTCCCAACACACCCATTGAAGCACCGATCATGAAAGCGGGCTTGTCTTTAATTGCGAAATTGCTTCTCGACAGCCAGTCGACAGCGTTTTTCATTGCGCCTGGAATGGAGAAGTTGTATTCAGGAACTGCAAATAGGACCGCATCGGAATCCCGGACGTTATCCAGGAAATCTGTAACGTTTTCTGACGGATTGCTCTCTCTGTCAATGGAAAACATATCGACATCATTAATGAATACAGGCGTGATATCGAGTTTGCCCGCATATTTCTTCCTCAAATACTCAACCACCTTCAAATTGTAGGAAGTCGAGCTTGTACTGCCGATAATTGCTTTTACTGAAATAGCCATGTTGTTGGACTCCTTCTCTATTGTCTTCTTAGCATTGCCTCTCCCTTGAAAGGTATGCATTCCCCTATGAAACTGGGACATCAATTGTTGACTCCTTAATTATCTCACATTCAAGATACTTTTTCTTTACATCTGCTCAAAGTAAAAGAACGTTCCCCGATTGCTCAAGGAACGTTCCATCTATTAATTGAAGAAGCTGAAGAAAATCATCCAGAAAGGAACGTTTTTCCGCTCTTTCCTTCTCCGCTTGAGCGCTTTTCGCTCCATGCGGAACTGTTCGATCTCCTGCCGCATCTCTTCCATATGTCGTTGAACTACTTCTCGGTCAATTGTATACATATATATTCTCCTCTTGGAGAGGGACCTGAAAACGAGATTACAATTGGCGCTCACCTGTCGTGCCGCCATTACCATCCACACAGTTTGGAGATTCCCACTCCGTCAATTTTGTCGTATTTATTCGTTCATTCCATTGAAGTCTTACGTTTTGAATATTCATTTTGCCTTTTCCTCCTTTATTTTTTAGTTGAATTAATTCACTTGCAGGGATCATCGCTACCCGCTTTCCAAAGACTCCACCATCAATACTTTCCGTTGCTGTCCTGCTTTAATCATTGCGAACACTCCGTTTCATTTAGTATTTTATATCCCGCATTAACTAGCTATAAGATTCCCACGTCGGGAATCAACAGCCAGTAAATGCCCGATTGGTTCATCTAACAATCAGTGGAAAATCACCACTGATTGAAGGTTCACCTTATGTCACACGCTAAGCGTGAAAACACCGAATTTTCCTTCATATGAAGACACAAAAAAGCACACGCCTTTTGCATAAGCGTGTGCTCATAGAAAAGAACGGCATACCATGCCATTCCTCGGTCTGTCTTCAATTAGAAGGAGAGATTGGGTAGGCACGGATCAAGTATGAAGTTATGTGTAGTAAGTGCAGCGTTTTTCATTTTCCGTACCTCCTCTATTATTAGAATAACTTACTTCCTGAGGATACCATTTCCAATTATTCAGTGTCAATAGGTAATTTGAAAAAGTTTCTCTTTTTTTATTTATCCCGCAATGATAGGGTTGGCAACTGCTTCAAGAAATAGTGTATGATATGCAATAAGAACTGCTTCAAGAAATGAAGGAGGACCCCTATTATGAACGAAGCGAAACTGCAAAAAGAAGCGATGCACGTACTGAAGCTGACGAGCAGGACCTTCTATATTCCAATTAAATTATTGAATCCCACGTTACGGAAGACAGTAGGCTCTGCTTATTTATGTATGCGGGCGATTGATGAAATAGAAGATCATGAAGAACTCCATCCGCAGAGCAAACAGCATCTGTTGCAGTCAACGAGCAAGCTGCTGCAAACCGACTTTTTTGACGTCGCTGCGTATCGTGCTCTTCTCAAACCATATGAAAACCTCTTGCCGGAAGTGACATTGCGACTTGGCGACTGGCTCGCCGTATGTCCCTCAGGTATCGTCGCCAAAGTGAAAGAGTCGACGAGCATCATGGCGGATGGCATGGCAAAATGGGTCGGCAAGGATTTCCTTGTTCAAACGAAAGAGGATTTAGACGACTATACATATTATGTAGCAGGTCTCGTCGGTGTGATGCTTTCCGATATTTGGGAGCAGTATGACGGGACAAAGACCGATCGCGATTTGGCGATCGGGTATGGTCGCGGATTGCAGGCTGTGAATATGCTGCGCAATCAAGAGGAAGATGCGGAGCGCGGCGTCCGTTTCCTTCCTGAAGGATGGGACAGACATGACCTGTTCGAGTATGCGGAGTCGAATTTGAAAAAGGCCGATGCTTATATCGAGTCCATTTCCAATAAAAACATCTTGCTGTTCTGCAAGATCCCCCTTGCGCTTGCGAAGCGGACGATCGGCGCGATGCAAGGCGGACAGGAAAAGATGAACCGTGCGGAAGTCGAATCGACAGTGGAAGCGATTTTGAAAGAAGTGTAATAACAAAAGCGGAGGGTGGCGGAACCGGTGCTCCTAACGTTAGGCTAGCTTTGGACGCGAGCCACTGTTTACTAACAAAAAAGAAGAGGCTGCAGCAGATACTCAGTACTGAACTGATGATCTGCTGCAGCCTCATTTATTATTGTGCGGATTCTCTTTCTTTTCTTTTGACGGATTTTCTTTTTGTTGTTTGGCGGGTGGACCTTGATCGTTATTATTATGCTTATTCCCCGATGACGAGTGAGGCGGCGGGCCCTTCTTGTCTGTTTGAGGCTGCACCTTGTCACTTTGTCCTTTCGTCGGCTTATTTTCATATTTCTCCGCCGGTGGACCTTGCTGTTCTCCAGATTTATTTGAACGTTCCTTCTCCGTCTTATGTTGTTGCGAATGAACAGAAGGAACGGTATCCTTCTTCGGTTTTTGCAAAGCATCTTTTTGCGGCTGAGCAGGTTTCTTCTCGACCGGATCCGAATTCTTCTCAGGATGCTTTCTCTCTTTACTTTCGATCGACCTGAGCTGTTGGATCGACATATTCTTCTCATTCGCCACTTTTCTTTCCTCAGGCGTGCTTTCAGCAATATCCAAGGTGAGTTCTTCATGATTCCCGCGGACTTCCTGCAAGGCGTCACCAATTAGCTGACGGGTCTGCTTTGCCCTTTCACGGGTTGAATAGATGGTCGTAATACTTACCTGCTTGTCGTCGTTCCCCGTTAATTCCATCATGGCCATGTCCAATATGGCTTGGATGGGCTGACCCTTCCATGCAGATAGGTGATCCTCTTCATTCAAATTGTCCTGCAAATAACGCAAGGAAACGACATTTCCGCTCCGGTTCACTCCAAACTCCATCGCTGTGCCTGCATCCAGTTGGACGTACGCCATCACTTTTTCATTCAACGGGTTTACTGAGGACAGCATGAAGAATAGAACGGCCGCCGCGATCAGGACGGCTCCGACAAACCGTTGCTTTGCCTTTCCGCCGGCAATAATAGAAGGAGCAACGAGTGTGAACTCAGCTTCCTCCCCGACTTCAGGGGGGTTCCCGACCGGAACTCCGCGCAGAAATTCGCCTTTCTCCGTCAGGAACACCATATATGTAGTTTTCTTTTCGCAAACAACGCCTCTATATGTCCGCATCATATGAGTTCCCCTTTGACGTATTCCTTTAAGTATGTAAAATTGTGGTTCAGCAGCAGCGTAACCGCAATGATGTATTTCCGATGTCGCTCAATCGTTTTTCGTGAAACTTCAACAATATGTTCCAACTGCTTGATTGGCAATCTTTTACTTTCCGTGAGATGCTCATAAAACTCTGGTGTCTCCGCTATGATTTGGGCGATTTGAAATGCGGTCTTTCGCGAATCAGCATGTTTCGGCGATGCTGCAGCCAGCTCGCGAAATGATAAGCCATATTCCGCCAACAACCCGCTATATTCAGCTATCTCTTCCCGGCGTTCTACCGCTTGCCGCTCTTCCGAGTAGGTACTGATCGATGATTGGTCAAAGTCGTATTCAAGTGCCGCGGCATTTCCATCATCGTCTATGGATAGAAGGACTTTCGCATTCCTCACCGCTTCTTTTCGGATATGATCGATCAGCCTCCGCTTCATGATCAAGTGAGCAAAAGTCGTAAGCGATGCCTTTTCTTCAGGATCGTATATCAAAACCGCCTCGTGAAATCCGACCATCGCAATACTGAATTCCTCATCACTTTCGTCAATGAATCGATCACATACAAAAGAAGCCGTTTTCTTCATAAACGGAGTAAATGCGATGAGAAGTTCGTTCATAACCTTCTCATCGCCAGTCTTCGCCTTCCATACAAGCTCTTTCAATCCTGTATCAGACTTCTTGTTGAAAATCCCTTGTATGATGGTCAAAAGCATGTATAACCCTCCGTTCCCATCCATTCCGATTGCTATGATTCTAATAGGTGCAACGGAAAATAGGAAGCAGTAAACTATGGTAAATTAGTTTTTCTTCTCTTTTTTCTCTTGTTTTTCAAGTTCTTTTGCAGCTTTGCGCTCTTCCTTCAATGTTTCGCGTTCAGCTTTTTGAGCCGCTTTCAATGTCTCTTTTTGCTCTTTATGCACTGCATTCAATTCGGCTTGAGGATTTTTCACTTTTACTTTAGCAGGCTTCTCTTCTTGGACCGGTGCTTTTTCTGTAACTTGATTTTCTTTTGCAGGTTCTTCAACTTTAGGCGCTTCTTTAGTTACCGGTGCTGTTTCCTTCACTTCTTCTTTAGGAGCTTCCACTACCGGCTGCTTGCTTTCCCATTTCGCGATGGCGCGTTCCATATTGCGTTTAATCGCCGCTTTTGCAGTTGGATTTCCAGCTTGCTCATACGCTTTTGCTAGGGCAGCAAGATTCCCTGCTGTATAACCTTCTGGAATTTCAGGTAGTTCGTTTTCATCAGTTTCAGTTGCTTCGCCTTCTTTACCGGCTTCCTTATCTGCATCAACGTCCGCTTCTTTGTCAGTTTCTTTGTCCGTTTCTGTGCCAGCTTCTTTGTCAGTTTCTTCGTCCGTTTCTGTGCCAGCTTCTTTATCAGCATCTACGTCTGTTTCGTCTTCATTAACGACTTCCTTAACCGGGCTGTCAACAGTTACCGGAGTCTCTTCCACTGCTTCAGTCGAAGCGTCTTCGTTAAGTTGTGTCAGATCAATAAGTTTACCTGCTTTTTCATCCGCTAGCGCATAGCCTGTCCCGCTAATTGTCAATCCTGCGATAAGTAATGCCGCACCTGTTTTTTTCCATCTGTTTTTCATGAATAAATCACCTCGTCAATTTTTTGCCCTTTTGTCGGACATAATAGTTATTCGACGGTACTTGTCGTTTTGTGGGGGTCGGAAATAAAAAAAAGACAGGCAACCGAATTAAATCCGTTGCCTACCTCATTTATTCTCTTAAAAATTATCTACTCGTAACGCTGCGCTTTTACTCGCAAAAGCCGTTCTACGTGACGGCTTTCGCCACTTTCTTGTTTCTCCCTTTTACATGGACCCAAATAATAAGCGGAATGAGAAGCAATGATAAATACATTCCTACGAAGCCCAAGATGGCATAGCTTGAATAGGCGACGATGACGCCGGATAGCAAGCTGCCTGCAGTGCCGGAAAGTGCCACCCAAACGTCTACCGTGCCTTGCGTCTTAGCACGGGTTTTCATATCAGTCGAATCGATAATGATCGCTGTACCACTAATTAAACCGAAGTTCCAACCGATCCCAAGCAAAACGAGTGCAATCGCAAGCCAAAAGAAGGATTCCCCCGGAGCAAAAGCGGCCAGTAATCCGGCAAGCGACAGCGTGACACCTGAAGCGATTACCATGAACGTCCGTCCAAGCTTATCAACCAATACACCGGTTCCTAGGGACGGCAAGTACATCGCCGCAATGTGGAAACCGATAATCATACCAACGGCTGACAAACCGCTTCCATGATTTTGCATATGAACTGGTGTCATTGTCATAACGGCGACCATGACGAAATGGGACAATATCAGCACGGCCGCACCTGCCAAAACGCCGACGCGATTTGAAGTTCTTTGCAATAAATGATTTACATCCTTCGACTTCCGCTTTATATGCTTCTCTTGCTCTGCGGCAATCCCTTTTGCGACCAGAAATGGATCAGGACGTAAAAAAATCAGGAACGTCAAGCCCGCAAGTAAATAGGCGACCGCCGCTAAAATGAATGGACCCGCTAAAGCCGGAATGCCCAAGACAAGCGCGATTTCCCCCATCGGCTCCACCAAGTTAGGGCCCGCCACAGCGCCGAATGTAGTCGAAACCATTGCGATGCTAATCGCCGTCGCACGCTGCTTTTCATCCGCCAAATCCGTTCCAGCATAACGTGCCTGAAGATTCGTCGACGTTCCCGCGCCATAAATGAATAATGATATGAACAATAAGAACAAATTGTCATAAGCGGCGGCAAGGATTACGCCGATTGCCCCAATTCCACCGGCAATGAAGCCGAGCGACAGTCCATACCTGCGACCGGATCGCTGGGAAATGCGGCCGACTAAAAAGGCAGCTAGCGCAGAACCGAGCGTGAATAATGCTGCGGGCACACCCGCAAAACCTTCATTGCCAAGCATATCCTTGGCGATGAGCGCGCCGACAGTTACTCCCGCCGCAAGTCCCGCCCCGCCAAAAATCTGTGAAATAATAACAACAATTAATGAGCGTTTATAGAGTTTTCGCTGCGCTTCGGGTGATTGAATAATTTGCTCCAATTCCATCGACTTTCGCCCCCTTTCTTTGTTAGAGGTATTATATAGGACATTTTTCAATTATGCGAGATTGCCAGGTCATACATAATTATGAGTCATTTGGAAAGACTATGTTTGAATAAAGAAGGAGGAACAACCATGCCTAGACCACTACCGAATGATTCCGCCGATAATGTCGACCGGTTGAAAAAGACGATCAGCAATATGGAAGCGGCGAACGAAGCGGCGAAAACAGCAGAGGGCGCAGAGCTTGCTACCATCAAAGAAAAGAACGAGCGCCGTAAAGAAGCAATAGAAGGTTTGCAAGAGGAAATCAATCAAGAAAACAAATCGCGGATCAACGGATACAGTTGAAAAAAAGCACCTGGACGATTTGAACTCGTCCGGGTGCTTTTTCACGTTTAGCGCTTAGTACATCAAAACATTTTGGTCGTCCAATTTTCCCCGTTCCATATATCTGTCACGACGCCTTCATAGAAATCAGGCTCATGGGAAATGAGTAGAACACTGCCCTTATACTCTTTCAAAGCGCGCTTCAACTCAGCCTTCGCATCGACATCAAGGTGATTCGTCGGTTCGTCAAGGACGAGCAGATTCGTTTCCCGGTTGATGAGCTTGCAAAGGCGCACTTTCGCCCGTTCTCCCCCGCTCAGGACTTTCACCTTGCTCTCGATATGCTTCGTCGTCAAACCGCATCGCGCCAACGCCGCACGCACTTCGTACTGGGTGAAATGCGGGAATTCGTCCCACACCTCTTCCAAACAAGTTCGATTTGATTCCGTCTTCATCTCCTGCTCGAAATAGCCGATTTCCAGATGGTCGCCTAATTCCACTGACCCTGCAAGCGATGGAATTTCACCGAGGATGCTTCGCAATAGCGTCGTCTTCCCGATTCCATTCGCACCTGACAACGCAATCTTCTGTCCGCGCTCCATCGTCAAATCGAGCTCCCTCGACAGCGGCTCATCATAGCCGATAACGAGGCCTTTCGTTTCGAATAAATAACGTCCCGGTGTACGGGCAAGCTTGAAATCGAATTGCGGCTTCGGCTTTTCTGCATCGAGTTCAATGATGTCCATCTTGTCGAGCTTCTTCTGACGGGACATCGCCATCCGGCTCGTTGCGGCATTCGCTTTATTGCGCGCAACAAAATCCTTCAAGTTAGCAATTTCCTTCTGCTGCTTTTTAAAAGCCGCTTCCACTTGCTGCTTCTTCATTTCATGGACACGCAGGAACTCGTCATAGTCCCCGGCGTACCGCGTAATCTGCTGATTTTCCATGTGATAGATCAGGTTGATGACGCTGTTCAGGAACGGAACGTCATGTGAAATGAGGATGAACGCACTCTCATAGTTCTGCAAATAATTGCGCAGCCACTCGATATGCTCGACGTCCAAGAAGTTTGTCGGCTCGTCAAGGAGCAGGATATCCGGCTTCTCCAGGAGCAGCTTGCCGAGCAACACTTTCGTACGCTGCCCACCGCTCAGATCATGGACATCCCGTTCCAGCCCGAATTCATCCAAGCCAAGTCCATTCGCCACTTCATCCACTTTCGAATCAATGATGTAAAAGTCGTTATTTGTCAGCTCATCTTGCATCTGCCCCGTTTCCTCGAGCAGCTTCTCAAGCTCGTCCGCATCGACTTCGCCCATCTTCGCAAAAAGGACATTCATTTCCGCTTCCAGATCATAAAGATATTGAAACGCCGTCCGGAGCACATCACGAATGCTCATCCCTTGCTGCAGCACGACATGCTGATCCAAATAACCGACCCGCACCCGCTTCGCCCAAGTGACTGTTCCCGCATCCGGCTCAATCTTCCGCGTGATGATATTCATGAACGTCGATTTCCCCTCGCCGTTCGCACCGATGAGCCCAATATGCTCACCTTGCAATAAACGGAACGAAACATCGTCGAAAATCGCTCGATCCCCGAACCCGTGACTTAAATTACTTACTGTCAATAAACTCATATATTGTACACCTTTACCTTCTGTCAAAATAAAATCCTACTAACGCATAAAATCATGCATTTGCTCATAAAACCGTAGAAGTACACATAAATCCTCGGATACACGCATAAAACGTCCTAAAAGCTCATAATACGATTTTCCGACGCATAAATGGCGCAAAGCACGCATAACCGCTCTCAATAGCGCATAAACGCTCATTCACCCAACTGTTCTCCATTATATAGTGATTCCGCTTCTCGGGATAGACCGTTTTCAAAAGTTTTCGCGCTCAAACGGCATGCAGCACTCGTAGCGCCAAAAGGACACTATGCAGAAAGTCCGGGATCTCCCGCATATTTTCCTCATTGATTTTCGTCCTGAACTTCACTTCGATGTTGTTCGAGAGGCCGTTTCGCTCCTCTCCGTACATAAAACTCAATGTTTGCGTGACGAGCACTTCATTTTCCCATATATCGCTTAATGCTTCTTCTATGAGCCTGCATTGCTCCGTTTCTCGTTGGACATGCTTTTGAAAGCGCACTGTCAATGAACAGCCGGGATTTCCCCCGGGCATTTCCAGTAGTTCATTCGCCAAATCCTGTAAAGCTGCCTCCAGAATAATCTCAGCTGATACATCCTCTACATCGAATAGCGTAAATTGCAAAGTGAATTTCCTAGCAAGGATAGCAAAATCCATTTGATCCGATCGGTTGATGATCCTTATATCACCTTCAATCGTATCAAGATCATATAGTTGGTTTTCAAATGCGACTGTCAAATTTTCAAATACTGTCGGATCGTACAAAGTAATTCCTCCAAAAAATGATATGCCTCTACATGTAATGTAACAATATTCGTTCGGAATAGGAAATTTCTCTTGATATAAATCCCTAACCGTGATAGATTGATGAATAGAAAATTTTATACGTCCGATATATATGTATAACCTCAATAATATGGATTGAGGGTCTCTACCAGGAACCGTTAACTCCTGACTACAAAGGAACTCACTTTGCAGTCGTGAGTTTTTTTATTTTTCAGAGGAGGATTTCGCATGAACTTTAGAGTATTCATCATTGCCATATCAACGATTACAGTCGGCCTCGTTGAATTGATCGTCGGTGGCATCTTGCCGATTATCGCAGATGATTTGAACGTTTCAATCGGAACGGCTGGGCAGCTCATAACGGTTTACGCGCTCGTGTTTGCCATTGCCGGTCCGGTTTTATTATCTTTGACCGCGAAAGTTGAAAGGAAAAAGCTGTATTTAATTTCAATGACTGTCTTTTTCATCGGAAACATTTTGACCTATTTCAGTCCTACTTTCACATTCCTGATGATCGCCCGTATCATCACCGCGTTGAGTGCGGCGCTTCTCATCGTTCTTTCCTTGACGATTACCGCGCGAATTGTCGAAGCGCCCCACCGTGCGAAAGCGCTCGGTTATATTTTCATGGGGCTTAGTTCTTCCCTCGTGTTGGGCGTGCCGGTCGGTATTCTTCTTACGAATGCGTTCGGCTGGCGCAGCGTCTTTTTAGGGATTGCTGTCCTTTCAATCGGCGCTTTCATTCTCATCTCCATATTCCTCGAGAAAATGGAGACGGGAGATGTTCTTCCGCTGTCCGCGCAAATCAAAGCACTGGGGAATAAAAAAATCGTATTTGCCCACTTGGCGATGGTATTCATGCTGGCTGGCCATTACACGGTTTACGCCTACTTCACGCCATTTTTGGAAACGAATTTGCACCTGAACCAATACTGGATCAGCATCTGTTATTTCCTATTTGGGTTAGCGGCAGTTGGCGGCGGAGCATTCGGGGGCAACCTTGCAAATTGGATCGGATCGAAGAAAAGCATTCTAATCATTATTGGTGCCTTCGCTATCAGCCTTTTCGCATTGCCCTACTCGACATTCTCTTTTCCGTTCTTCCTTGTCGTCATGATGGTGTGGGGCGCATTAAGCTGGGCCCTTGCGCCGCCGTTGCAGGATTATATTATCCAGGCGGATCCTATTACATCTGATATTAATCAGAGCTTCAATAATTCTGCTATACAAGTCGGGATTGCAGTAGGTTCAGGGATTGGCGGGATCGTATACGGCTATACCGATTCGGTTACGAGCATGCCGACTGTCGGTAGTGGGGTCGTCATCATTGCGTTCCTATGCGCAGCAGTCTCTTTATCAATTGCCACCGGCAAGGTTAGGAATCTACGGGAAGCAAAAGCCGATTGTTAATAAATAAAGAGGACCTCTTTTTTCAGCGAGGTCCTCTTTTTATTGCCAATAAAAAAGGGAACCCGGCAAACAGGTTCCGTTTTTCCCCTAGGTTATTCCCCCAACAAATAAGAAACATCGATCATTCCCTTAATATCACTGCTTGTCACATAGCCCGCTTCCTTGCTGATATCCGCCATTTCCTGGATGACTTGTTCATTCACCTCAGTAGTGACTTCCAGCTTCGCGAATGCCGCGGCTGTCTCTTCTGCACTTATTTCCTTGCCCGTTAACTCTTTAAGATGTTGGATGACCAGCTTTTGTGCTTCCTCTGGATTTTGCTGGATGAACTCGACTGCCCGCTTATGTGCTTTCAAATACGCTTTGGCAAACTTCTTATTTTTCAAGAATTCATCGCTAGCTGCAACGACTGTGTTCGTGGATTCCTTCCCCCATGCAAATTCATCCCAATCGAGGATCAGCTTGCCGTTCGCTTGCGTTTCGAGGATATTTCCCCACGGTTCTTGTGTGGCTGCGGCATCCACCGAGTTTTGAACGAAGAGTGTAGCAGTATCCGCAGGTGCCGCCGCAAATAATTCGACCGTGCCGCCATTTGATGTCGTTTCTAGATTCACTTCTTTCAACGCTTTTCGAAGCATGACGTCTTGAGTGCTTCCGATCACCGGGATGGCGACTTTTTTACCGTCGAGATCAGCAAGCTCAGAAACGCCTCCGCCTTCACTCGCGACGAGCACTGCTCCTCCGTTCACCGCTCCTGAAATCAAACGGAATGTCGGGTTTTTCACGTAGAAGTTGAGCAATGGACCGGGACCGACTGTACCGACGTCAATCGATTTCGTCGTCATCGCTTCCATGAAGAGACCACCGTTGCTCACCGTTTTCGTTTCAATCTTCACATCATCCCCGAATTCCTCTTCAAAATAGCCCTTTTCAAGAGCGACAATCGTAGCGATATGCGTCAAGTTCGGGAAGTATCCGATTTTGACAGACTTGCTGCCTGATGACGAAGATCCGCAAGCAGTTAGGATTCCCACTACTAAAACCGTTAACACTGTCATGATCAATGACTTTTTCATTATCCATTTCCCCTTTGTATAGGTCATGCGAGACCCCATTTTTTCTGAACAGAACGCTCCAAACGCATAAACACGACATTGTCCATAATCGTCCCGATCACTGCAATGATGATCATGACTGAGATGACGAGATCCATTTGACCAAGGGACCGCCCTGTCTCCAGCAATTGCCCAAGCCCTCCGCCGGAGCCCAGCAATTCCCCTGCCATCAAGGCGCGCCATGAAAATGCCCAAGCGATGCGGAGTCCTGATAGCAATTGCGGAACGGAGGCAGGCATGATGACGGTTCGGATGAAATGCAGTCCCGTCGAACCGAATGTTTTGGCGACGCGTTGGTACAGCGTCGGCACATTCCGGAATCCGCTCGTCGCACTGACGGTCATTGTCCATGTCGCTCCGATCGTAACAATGAATAGAATCGAGAAGTCATTCAGTCCAAACCAGATGATTGCGAGCGGAAACCAGACGATGCTCGGAATGGACTGCAACGCGGTAACGAGAAAGCCGAGTGTATCCTCGACCAACTTATAGCGCCAAATGAGGTAGCCCATGATGACGCCTAAGACGATGGCTATGGCAAACCCGATCAGCAGTCGGCTCATGCTTTTTCCAATCGCCGCCAAAAACTGACCATTCACAAGACCGTTGAAAAGCGTCTCCAACACTTGTGTCAACCGGGGAAACATGAAATCCGGCAATACCGAAAGTCTAGATGTGACTTCCCATATCACCGCTATCATTGCGATGAAGATGATTCGTCGTAAAGCTGTAGTCATCACCCATTTCCTCCTTCAACACCTTCTCGATTTCCTTTTCCAAAATGGCTAAAATCCGCTGCTCCGTATGCAAAGTTACACTATCGGGTAACACGCCGTCCGTCGATGTCGGAACGGGAATGACGTCCTTCACCTTTCCGGGACGCGTGCCGAAGACAATCACTTTTTCCGAGAGTAAAACGGCTTCCCGGATATTGTGCGTAACGAAAAATATTGTTACTTTCGTCTTCTTCCATATGTCGATCAATTCTTTATGGAGCACCATCCTCGTCTGTTCATCGAGCGCGGAGAAAGGTTCATCCATCAATAAAATATCCGGTTCCATCACTAACGCTCTTGCAATCGAAACCCTTTGCTTCATTCCCCCCGAAAGTTGATGCGGATAGGAATGGATATAGTTGCTCAGATGAACCATTTTCAACATGTCGATCGCCTTCGCCTCGGCTTCTTGTTTCGGCATCTTTTTCAGCAGCAAACCATACTTCACGTTTTCCAAAACGGTCAGCCACGGGAAGAGACCAGCCTCTTGGAAAACGACGACCCGGTCGGGACCAGGCTTCTTCACTTCATTCCCGGCAATTCGGATGCTGCCTCTATCCGCACTTTCCAACCCTGCAATCATATAGAGGAGCGTCGATTTGCCGCAGCCGGAAGGCCCGACGATCGAGACGAAGCTTCCTTTTTCCATCTCGATATCTATGTGGTCAAGCACTTGAACCTGCTCTTTTCTTTCATTCACAAAACTCTTCTCAATCCCATCGATTGTTACATACATTTTCCGCACCTCGACTTCCCTTATTTGTTTAGTCGGAATTAAAGTTGTGAAAATGGAGAGGACTTTTATTCCTCTCCTTTAGAAATCAAATAAATCACTCGATAAATACCGTTCGCCGTTATCGGGCGCAATGCAGACGACCGTGTCATCCGGCGTCAGCCGTTTCGCCACTTGCATCGCAGCATACACCGAAGCCCCTCCGCTCGGGCCGAGGAGCAATCCTTCCCGCGCCGCCAATTCCCGGACTGTTTTATAGGCGTCCTCGTCTTCGATCTTGAAAATCTCATCATAGACGGATGTGTTTAATATCGATGGAATAAACCCTGGACTTGTTCCGACAAGTTTGTGCTTCCCGGGCTTTCCCCCGGATAGTACGGGAGATCCCGCCGGTTCTGCTACATGCACTGTGATCGTATGATCGTGTCCCTTCAAATATTCACCGGTCCCTGTAACGGTGCCGCCAGTTCCCGCCGTACAGACAAAAGCGGTCAGTTTGCGGTTCAACGATTCCATCGCCCGGATGATTTCAGGTCCTGTCGTATGCCGGTGAATATCCGGGTTGGCCTCATTTTCAAACTGCATGGGGATGAAGCTATTCGGAATGTCTGCAGCAATTTCCTCCGCCTTTTCAATAGCCCCCGGCATTTTCAAGTCGCTCGGCGTCAGCACTACTGTAGCACCGTATGCTTTTAATATATTGATGCGCTCGATTGTCGATGAATCAGGCATGACAATAATCGTTTTATAGCCTCTCGCAGCAGCGCTCATCGCGATACCGATGCCAGTATTTCCGGATGTCGGTTCAATGATGGTATCCCCAGGTTGTAATAAACCTGCTTTTTCCGCTTCGATTATCATATTGTATGCCGCCCGGTCTTTGACGCTTCTGCTCGGATTAAAATATTCGAGTTTCACATAGACGTCAGCACCCTGTTGATCGGGAAGGCGATTTAATCGTACTAAAGGGGTTTCGCCGATCAATTCAGCGATATTATTCACTACTCGCAAGACGTTCAGCTCCTTCTCGTATCGGGTTTAATTGATTATAGCAGATTAATTCCTATAATACATAGTAATTTAGTAGACTTTCAACGCGAAGTCAATTCTATTCAGTCTAGAATATGATACTTCAAAAAGAGGTGCCGCAGTATGACTGTCATTGGGACTGACAAATGGATCGAAGAATCGGGTGGAGATCCAGCGAAAATTTGCGCGAAATTATCCCGGTACTTCCCCTCTGCTTCCGCTAAGGAAATTCAGCATCACTTAACGCAGTTCGGAATGTACATCTCCGCAAAACAAGGTAGTGCGCTTACAAAGAAACTACAAACGAATAACGTATGGGACATTTCTTCGAATGAATTTAAGCTGCTGCGCAGCAAATGGAATGGCCCTTCCGTCCCTGTCTTCATCTTCCCATCGGATTCAGACAATAAAGTCCTGACTCGCGAATTCAACGGGAAATCAGGGTTAGCTTTTGCAGATAAGATTTTTTTATTTATTTCGCCCAATAATTCGGAAACAGAAATCAAGGCGATCTTGACGCATGAATACAACCATGTATGCCGCCTGAATCTGTTTCCTAAGCGAGAAGAAGACTGTACGCTGATAGATACGATCATCCTGGAGGGGTTGGCGGAGGTTGCTGTCGCGGAACGATTCGGCGAAGATTTCACCTCTTCCTGGACTTCACTATATTCGGACCGACAGTTAAAAAGGTTCTGGAAAGAGTTCGTTTACCCGAATAGGGACCACATAAAAGGGAGCCCGATCCACGAAAAAGTGCTTTATGGTTCGAGCCGCTATCCACATATGGCGGGGTATGCGGTCGGCTATTATGTCGTCCGGAATTTCCTGAAGAGTACGGACTATCATGCAGAAGATTTATTGTCCCTCCCGTCAACAGAAATTGCGCGGCTATAAAGGTTCAGATGCACCGGTGTGTTTGTCCCCCCTGAAGAAAAACCCTTCACATATGATGTATTATGTTGAATCGAAATGGGGTGACAACACGATGTCAGTTCAAAATTATCATGCTTTGTGCAGCAGGCATACCGGAAGAGCGGTCGTCATCGGAACGAGAGATGGACGAACACATAGAGGGATCATCCAAGGCGTCAGAGGCAATCGAGTATTTTTAGAACCATTCGGCCGTCAAAGAAATATAGGCGGATTCGGATACGGATTTAGATACGGATACGGCTATGGAGGACGTGGATTTGGCTTTGGGCGTGGGTTCGCTTTCGGTGCAGGCATTGCACTCGGCTCAATCGTAACCTTTGCGCTACTTCCCTTTTTCTTCTTTTGATAATAAAAGAGCAGGTCTCTCACTATGAAACTAGTGAGAGACCTGCTCTTTTTATCGACCATTCAAACGGTTTCCGCTTTCGGTTCCATTTCAGGTGCCGGTTCAACAAGCGCGTACCTTTCCCACGCACGGCTTTTCCATCGCAATGACATGACAATCGCACGGACCCATTCATCCATGATAACGGCGAGCCATACGCCGACAAGGCCGAGGTCAAGGACGAACACAAAGAAATAGCCGAGCGGCAGACTCATCATGACCATCGAGATGGCTCCCATCATGACAGGGAATTTCGCGTCGCCTGATGCCCGGAGCGAATTGATGATAACCATATTGAACGTCCGGCCAGTTTCGAGTAAACATGACAACAGCAAGACAGAAGCACCGAGCTGGATGATCTGCTCATTTTCAGTGAACAGGCGCATGAGCGGATAACGGAACGTCATGACGAGCGCCACCAACACGACCGTACAGACGAGCGCACGCTTCAGAGATGCCCAAACTTGCCGGTATACTTCATCCTTCTCGCCGCTTCCGACGAGACGGCCAACGATGATGGATGTCCCGAGACCAATCGCGAGCGCAAACAAATAGCTGAACATCGAAATATTCGTCGCATATTGTCTCGCGGCAAGCGCCTCCGTACCTAGGAAGGTGACATAGTAGAGGAAAATGATTTGGCACGCCTGGTACAGAATTTGTTCGAACGCTGAAGGCAGCCCGATATTCAGTATCTTTTTGACGTAGTCCTTCGACCACGTAATGTAATAGCGGAACTCGATGCGGTATTCAAGCACCTGATACAGCAGCCAAATGAAGACGAACATTGCGATCACCCGGCTGCCGACAGATGAAATCGCCGCCCCTTGCACGCCTAATTCCGGCATCCCGAACTTCCCGAAAATGAGTGCATAGTTCCCGATGACGTGGATGATGTTCATGCCAAGCGAAACGAACATCGTCTGTTTCGTAAACCCGTGCACACGGATGACTGCCGCGAGGGAATTGATGACTGCCTGCAGGAAAATCCCGCCGCCGACGATGATCAAATACGCTTCCGCATGGGCAAGTACGTCACCTTGCAAATTCATCGCATTCATCATGCGGCTCGTGAATAGAATGAACACACCACTAATTCCTAATCCGACTAGCAGATTCAAAGACACGGCGATAGCAGAAATCTTCGACGCCTCAATATAACGCCTCGATCCCAAATACTGCGAAACAACGATTGCCGCACCGTTTCCGACAACTTCCAAGACTAGGATGGCGATCATCACGTACTGATTCGCAGCCCCGACGCCTGATACCGCGTCATCGGACAACGCACTCAACATGAATGTATCCGCCAACCCCATTAACATAAACAAAAATATTTCAAGAAAAATCGGCCACGTCAGATGAAACAAATTAAGTTTCTTCCCCGGGCCGTTGGCTGCAACTGCTGCCATCTATTTATCGCCTTCATTTCTATTTAAGATCTTCAAAACAGGACATAGCTTACCATGAATATAGATAGTTTCACAATGGGTTTGCTTGATATTTTCAAAAAAAGTTATTGCGGGCAGCACATCAGCACTTTCCTCTTATCACTGTATTGTGAATATTGGGTTATAATAGTTGAAAGGAGTTGAATAAATGAAACAGATTTCAGAGGAACTAATAAGTTGCATCCATCTACTGACGGATGAAAATGTTACGGAGACGAGGGATCGCGTCAATAAATTATTTGATTTCATCGAACTGTCACTGACATTATGGGGTTCCATTCCAACAATCGATGTATTGGCAGAACCCGATAAAAGTGAAGAGGAAAGTCTTAATTCAATAAATGAAACTTCTCAAAAAATGATTGCCACGACTCGTTCTGATGCGTCGAACCTGGGAACACCTATGGAAAGAAAGTTGAAAGGAGGAATATTAAAAGGAAAGCAAGGGGATATTTACGTCCCGGAAAAGATTGTGAGAATGCATGGGTTCGAACATGGAGACTATATTGAAGCGATCGGGGATAGTTTAAAAGATTTAGTGTTTATTAAACGGAAAAACAGTGTGACTAAGGAAGAGAGCAATCGGATTGAAATCGATTATTGTGTCCTCACAAATACGTCTGATGGATTATTAGTTGCAGATCAAACAATTGCAGATGGAAAGCTGACGAGAATAAAACTCGACGGCGAGTCTCCCTATCAATTTTTAATTAGCCAAAGAGATATCGATACGTATAGTTTGAAAGATGGAAGCGTAGTGGCGATTGCTTACCATGAATCCGATCCCTTATCGTTCCGTGTGGTCTGGTGCTACCCGGAACGCACGAGTGAGCCTGTGAGGTCCGAACCGAAACCATCTAGTTTTTATAAAGATGGTACAGCGAAAAAGGAAAATATGTGGACCGATATTGAATTGAACTTATTAAAGAATAAAAAAATAGTTATTATCGGGGCTGATTTCAGAAGCGCGGATTTCATGCCACTTGCTGAAAACGGCAACTTTTCATTGGAGATTTTCAGTGGGGATGAAAGCAGGAACCGTATCAAAGCCGCTTTTAAAAATATGGACTTGATCATTTCAGCAAGCGAGCATTCATCCCACCGCAGCAGCGGATTAGCCAAGGAGTGTGCTAAAAAGTATAAAATCCCATTCCGAGCAGCACCTACTAGTCAATCATCGATAAAAAAAGCAATGATCCATGGAATCAAGGAATCCTATATACCATTTCATTCCTTCTTTTAACGGTAGTGCTAGGTGCTGGGCACTGGAATATTCGGCTCCCAGCACACACACAATCAGCAACCGCAAAAAAGCTTTCCACTCGTACAGCGGAAAGCTTGCAGTCTACTCTTACTTATCCTCATTCGGTTCATCACTGCCGCGGTAGCGCTTATACGGCAGGACATTCCACGTCCGATAGTCGAAATCGGCCGCGCGGAGCACTTTTGGAATGTCGCTGAGAATCTTCTTTGCCACTTCCAATTCCCTCAGCGATTCCTCTTTATCCTGATACATGAATTCATCCGAAGCGGTCTCCGGCGCCTGCTTCACTTTCTCCTCGAGATCCTGAATGACCATCCGCTGCTGCGTCTGCAAAGAATCCCTTGCGTCCATCACCCATTCAGGCTGCATGCCCCGGTTCGTGTCGCCTACGCTCGAATACTCGTCAAAAATGTCTTGATAAATCCGATTGGCGTTCGCACGGACATCCAAATTCACCATTTCGAGATCATCATTCGTCAATTCATCGACCGTCAAAGGCGATTTCCGCTTGCGTCCTCCTAGCCTCGTACGCTCCAAATAGAATGGGAACATGCTCTTAATAACCTTTCCTACTGGCGAGATAGCGCTTTCAGATTCATCGAGGCCTTTCGGTTGAACGCCTTGAATGGCGATCCGCGCAGATTCCGGACGGACGATTTCCTTCGGCGGCATGATGCCGTGGCGGAGCATTTCCCGGATGCCCGTTCCTGAAATGTTGATCCGGTATTGATTGTCATGCGGGCAAGACTGCTCTGTCGCGGGTGCGTCACAGCGTGTACAGTAGAACACCTCGTGGAAAAGCCGTATATCGATTCCAAGCTCCTCCGGTTTGAATTGATCAAAAATGGTATGGCTCGCATATTTATCATAATAATCGCCGATCCCCGCGTGATCACGACCGATGAGCGCATGGGTGCATCCATAGTTTTTCATTATCAATGCATGAAGCACCGTCTCCCGCGGACCGGCAAAGATATACGTCACCCTGAGCGGTGCAAGGATGGACCGGCCTTTTGGATAATACGTGTCCAGCACACTTCTATACGAGAGCATCCGGAATTCATGGCGTGTATATTCTCGTTTCGCCATCTCGACAAGCGGCTGAAGAAGCAGACCGTCAATTTCCTCCAATGCATTTTTATGAATGTATTCATGTCCGCGGTGCAAAGGATTCGCCCCTGTAATGAAACCTGCAGCGGAACGGAATTTCTTCACTTCATAGAATTCATGCCATGTATCTTTCGGTTCCAAACGAAGCTTTTCAAACGGTCCCCAGTCAACCCGCTGCAATAACCGGATCGGGCCGCCGAGCGCGACATCGCCCATCCTCCTGAAAATCGCATCGACACCCGGATGATTGCGATCGGTCGTGCCGAATAGATGGGAAGCCCGGTACTCCTTATCATAAGCAAAAATATCGTCAATACGTAAAATTGCTACTGGCTCGTTCTGTTCATTGCAAAGCGCCACTTCGTCCCCCACGGATAGCGTTTCAATGATTTCCTTGTTCCGGTTTCCGATCGGAGCAAAGCTGAGTGGAACCGGCCAAACCGTTCCATTCGCCAGGCGTCCTTCAGTCAACACAGACTTATAATCCACTTCATTCATGAATCCTTCATTCGGAGACAAGACACCTGTGGCAATCATTTCAAGTGTGATGACCGCTTCCAGATCCACCATGATGGAAGGCAGCAATCTGGCCTTTTCCAGCTCCTCTTCCCTCTCCGTCCCCGTCAATACTTTGTCCACCAGTTTTCCCCCGTGCGGCTGTTGAGGGTAGTTGGCAAATCGATTTTCTGTAACGTTTAACATCCCATTTCCTCTCCATTCCATTTCATTTTCACAAAATGATATGCTCTTCTGAATAATAGCATACTTTCAAAGTTGTATATAGTTATTATCAGAAATTAATAATTTTTCTCTTTTCGACAAATATGGGTAAAAGTTATGGCATGGGTATGATAAAATCGTTAATGGCGTTTTATGACGAATTATGCGTTACCATTTACATTTATGGACTTATTGGGAGATTTATGCATAACTATTGTGGGTTATGCGGACCTATGACCATTTAATGCGTGTAGATCGCTTTTATGCGCTTTCTAAATATGTTGGAGGGAACAGGTATGAATGATTTTACAAATAAGGATACATTGAAGTTAGGATTACTGATGTTTGCGCTGTTTTTCGGCGCCGGAAATCTGATTTTCCCGCCGCTCGTCGGTCAGCTGGCAGGAGGAAATGTTTGGATTGCAATTGCCGGGTTTCTCATTACCGGTGTCGGCCTTCCGTTTCTCGGTGTCGTTGCGGTAGCGATGAGTGGCAGCCAGTTGAGGGATCTCGCAGGCAAGGCACATCCTTTATTCGGCCTTGTCTTCGCAATTATTGTCTATTTAGCGCTCGGACCATTGTTTGCTGTTCCGCGCACGGCGACGGTCACGTTTGAAATGGGACTGGCTCCTTTCACTTCCGATTCGGCGGAGAGGATCGCTTTGCTGTTATTCACATTCCTCTTTTTCGCGGTCACCGCTTGGCTGTCAATGAAGCCGAGTAAATTAGTCGACCGTTTCGGGAATGTACTGACCCCGGTTCTCCTGGCCCTTGTCGCTTTCATTGTCACGATAGGGATTATCAGGCCTGCCGGGACAATCGGACCGCCACAAGAACCATACGTCCAAAACCCTTTCATCAAAGGATTCATCGAAGGGTATTTGACGATGGATGCGATGGCTGCACTCGTATTCGGCATCGTCGTCATCAATGCAATCAAAGCTAAAGGTGTTTCGGATAAGAAAGTGACCCTCGCCATTACGATGAAGGCAGGCGCCTTTGCCGTTGCCGGTCTTTGCCTCGTGTATGCCGGACTCGCTTACCTCGGGACAACGAGTCGGCTTGTTGCTCCGAATGCTGCAAATGGCGGGGAAGTTTTAACACAGCTCGTCTATTCACTGCTTGGGACGACTGGACAAGTATTGCTAGGCTTGGCTGTACTCCTTGCTTGCCTGACAACATCCGTCGGCCTCACTTCTTCATGTGCTGCCTTTTTCTCAGATACATTTCCT
Organism: Sporosarcina luteola; assembly: GCF_023715585.1. Classification (GTDB taxonomy): domain Bacteria; phylum Bacillota; class Bacilli; order Bacillales_A; family Planococcaceae; genus Sporosarcina; species Sporosarcina luteola_D. The sequence continues at coordinate 237,485 of NZ_JAMBOK010000003.1, read as the reverse complement.
AAGTTTTCGTATCGGCTCGTGGTGCTGATCATCTGCATTTTCAGTGCGTTCATTGCGAACATCGGTCTTACGCAATTAATCCATATTACATTACCGGTTCTAATCGGAATTTACCCGTTGGCAATCGTCTTGATTACGGTCAGTTTCTTCCATAACTGGTTCAACGGACATAGGGAAGTGTATCTCTTCGCACTGGCTGCTGCTGGAGTTGTCGGATTTGCCGATATGCTGAAGGCATTCGGCCTACCGATCGCTCCGGTTACTGATGTGCTCCGCCACTTGCCCCTTTACGAACAAGGGATTGGTTGGATACTCCCCGCCATCGTGTTCGCTGGAATCGGTTACGTCATCGCTACGGTTCAGAAGGGCGCACGTCCATAGGAATGAATAAAGGATTCCCCCTTTTTGTAACGGGTTCGGTTGATGTGGGGTGAAGTTACAAAAACACACCCCAATACGCGACTAGACAATAGAAAAAAGCAATAAAAAAATGCTCAGGCATACTAACCTGGGCATTTTTCTTGTCCTATCACGTGTTCCATAAACGCGCTATCTGGAATAGTATTATCAACTGTTGATTTACGTTCCTGCCGGGCTTTCTTGGGGGCGTGCGGTGAGCCTCCTCGGTCCGCTTCGCTTCACTCGCAAAAGCCGTACTTCGTTACGGCTCTCGCTAACCCCTAGGAGTCGCCGGCTTCCACTCCAATCAACTAAGTAAGCCACTGTCAAAAAAGTTCGGACTCAAGTTTGTTCAACCAGTTATCAACTAATGCGTTAAATACATCGCTTTGTTCAATTTGTAAGTTGTGGCCAGCCATATCAAGAACTGCAAAAGTTGACCTTGGATAATCATCAATAAGCCGCCAAGCATCGTGATAACCGACTATATTGTCCTGGCGCCCTGCGATAATTAGCGTAGGATACACAAATTCACAAGAAATATCGTAGGCTAAGCCATACCCATTGTGACGAATGTGATCTAAGAATTCATAATTTGCCCTTTTTGAAGGAAGCAAAATTTCATTTCGAAATTTTTCCCATTCAGTTTGTCCTTGCACTACTCCCATTGAGCAAAATTGATTAGCATCTTCTGCTGGCAATTTGGATAGTAGATTGCTGTCACTTTTTAGAACTGTTTGAAGCGGCACTATCCTTTTTTCAAATTCAGGTATAGTCAATGGTGCGATTAAAAGTAATCCACGAGCTGTTCCCTGCCGTGAATGTACTATCCCCCTGGCTATATACCCGCCATATGAATTACCACAAATAACAAACGGTTGACCAGGGATAATCTCATCTAAGAGTTGTAATATCGATTCTAAAATATCGTGAGAGTTCTGTATAGACGGTATTGCCGTTGATTGTCCCATTCCAGGTAAGTCAATATATATTCTCTTCCAACCACTTCGCACTTCGAATAAAGGTTCCATTGCATAGAACATTACTTGATGGTCGAGTGACCAACCATGCAACATGACGATTGGATACCCTTCTCCAATTACTTTATGGTAAATTGACAATACTTTTCCCCTCCCCTGTAACCAGAGGTATCGACATAGAAATTCGTTCCTCTCTCGCATATTTCACAATTGAAATAAATTATAATGTTCAACAATCTGGCCTGATTGCGATAAAGGCGCGATCACTTATAAAGCAAACGCACCCGCTTGCTTTACAGGATATAAATCGCAATATATAAAACAAATGCCGATAGAATAAAATAGTAAAAAGCATCTGCTTTCCGTTTTTTAAATTCAGTAATTCCCATCACAATAAACAACAGTCCGCATGACAGCAACATATAAGGCACAATTGTTCCGACATCCCCAGTTATAAAACCATAACACGATAACGTGATTACCGTGATCGCTAAAATAATTCTAAGTATTATCATGTTTCCCCACTCCGATCATCTGGCCCCTTTGGAGCGCAGCCCTTCTCCAGCAACCGCGCCCAATTCCCTCAGAAACGCCCGCAAATCATGCTTCCGCAGTCTTGCTTTCTCGTAACATGTCCATCGCAAACATAAGATCTAAATCTTCATCTATATGCTTAGGGGTCCAAGGGATATAATGATCAGGTCGGATCCCTTTTCCGTGCAACGGGTCGTTCGACGTCTTATGGATACGGCGAGACATTGGGTAGTAGAGTGCGTACATGCCATCCCATTCTTTGATGAGCAAATCGCTGTAGTCATTGACGCCCATTGTGGCGCGTCCTATTACGGTGGTTTTGGATGACTCCATGCAGATTTCCACAAAGTATTCGGCGGCACTTGCGCAATAGACATCCGTCATCACGATCACATTCTTAGGGGAATCAGTACCTTTAAACTTTAAGGCTTCCGTCTCCAATTCATCCGAAAAGTCCATTGTAACAAAACCTTGACCACGATATTTTTCACATTCCTCTTCAATTGAGTCAAAGAATTTCAGTGTCTCTTCATCAGTTATGTCTTTCCTATGCTGCTGGCAGAGCTGAATGAACAGCTCCGAGTTTCGATCGGTATAATTGAACTCCTTCAACTCACCGTCCGTGCTCGGGTGTTCATGTGGTGGAAAAATATACGGCAATAAGTTCGAGAAAGATTTTCCGTTTCCTCCATGATTGTTTCGTACGTCGATGATCAGATTTGTACATGCCTTCAGCTTCCCTTCATGGTTCTTCACAAAGTCCATAGTCCCATCAACGTTGACGGAGCTTGGTAAAGTGATCCGCAACGTCTCCTCATCAACTTCCTCCATCGAGGGTGCTAACTTTTTGGAGGCGGGTTCGTAATCTTTCAAATCGAACCTTAACAGTTCTCCGTTCTCATCCTCTATTTCAATGGATGATGATTTATTGAGTAGATGTGTCCAATCCTCACGTTCTGCACTTGTCTCCCGCAAGAAGCTTCGATCCGAAGTAATGATCGTTTCGATTTCCTGGTGATCTATCGAAACGATCTTGGAGCCGATCGGAAACCTGTTTTCCTCGCAAGTCTCCACTACATAGAGCGCATCCTCAAATCTCCTTGTCCGGAAACCGCGAGTGCTCGCCTTTATGTCATCCGACCCTTTCAGATTGAAATACATATGCCGATCTTGAAAAGCCATGAGATATTCGCTGACGAGATCCGTAAAAACTTGCGGTGTGATTTGGCGGCCGGCTATCAATCTCTGAATTTCTCCAAGATAATGGGCAGGGTCATCCCAGCCTCGTTTTTCATCATAACCTGCGTAGTCATGGTGTACGATATCAACAATTTCTTTAAAGACTTTCATATAGCGATTCATTGACACTCACCTTTCCCTTTCTATGGCTAGATTACAGAACATAAGGCGCAGTTCTTTATTCAAGAAATGCGACCAATGATTGAAAAGCATTTCTTGTTTTATGAACTCTATTAAGGACAAAAATTGGCTTTATCGTCAGAGCAATATCCCCTTTTCTCTGCAAGCTGATAAAACCTTTCTTTGTACTTAAGTAAAGAACTTTCAAGTTCTCTTGCATATTTTTGTTTTTCTTCAGCTGTTAAAGCTTTCTGAAAAAGAGATATTGATAAATTTATTTCATCTGTAAATCGATTCATCTCTATAACGGTATCATCGTTGAAATCCATCGGGAACAATGCCCCAGCAGTAATAGAATTAATATTAATTTTCTTAAATTTTTCTAAGCCATCCGTTTCATCTGATATATTTGATTTTTCATATGCCAATATTTGTTCATAACGAGCTATCTCATTACTGATCCCAGAAAAATAAGCTAAATTATTACGGTCATCAAGTTGGATTACTTTATTTTTCAACTCGTAGGAGTAAGCCCATAATAACAAAATTGATATACCTAAAATTGCAACTAAACCCCAACTCACAATCGAATTTTTCATGATTTTTTCCATACCTCATATTTCATTAATCTAGCCTGATGATTGAACACCACCATGCCGTAATAGCGTCCGTTAGTATAGACTACGATTTTTTATTTCATAGTTTTTTTCTACAACAAGTATTTCAGTTTCAAATCTAAACCACATCCTCTAAATCATTGGTTAGATGAACGTGTATTAACTTTTTGAATAGATACAGACTCCCAGACTCTATGACCTATTCTTGATAATATTATAAATTCCTCCTTCTCTTCTTCTCCAATATGGCCCGATTGATAAATAGACACTTTATACATAATACGCTCCAATGCTTGAAGTGTAGGCGCCGACTCCTGCGGGAACAGCACGAGCCGAAGACCCTGGACGGAGCGCAGCGAAGGAAGCGGCTGAGGCCGTGCCCGCGGAAAGCGTGCGCCGGAACGGAAAGCAACAGTTTGTATGCAGCAATCTGACCGTTTGCCGAATAGTCCGTTTTCTCGCAACTCTATTTTAGCACAAAATCTTATACTCCCTTTATTTTTTTCAGTTATTTCCAGAACATTTTTCCACCCCCCAATTAACAATCTTATTAGCAGTACAATTAACAGAGGCACAAAAATTTATGTGCCTCTGTTAATTGGTTTACCAATTGTATTGCTTTTTTTAATTGATAATCGTCTTAAACATCGGTATAGCAATAAAAATGGGGACATCAATTCAAGTGTGAATTGCGTCCCCATTTGCTATGCTTTTATCGTTTTCTTCCCATGTACCGAACCTGTTATGCATACTGGGAGTCCTTTTCATTTACCGTTTTTTACTTGATTTCTTTCCCAAGAAGAAAAACAGACCTGATAGCAACACCAAACCGATGATTTGCCTGCCGCTGCGTGTCGGTTTGAATGTAACTCGTTCTGGTGTGATTTCATAGACACCTACGGGGTTGATTCGAAAGCCTCCACCGCCTCCGTTATTGCCTGCGTTGTCGCCTCCTCCTCCAAAACCGTATTGCAGCTTCGCGACAGGAATCACTTTGGTCAAGCCGACTTCGACTGGATCTCCGAATACAAGCGAGACGTCCTTATTATCCGCGAACTTTTGGAACAATGTTTTGACGGGTGTCTCGACAAATTCCTTCCGTTCAGCAGTATCCACTTGTTCTTGCAACTGCACCATCGTCCATCCCTCCTTTCCTACTTATTCGCCATACTGGCGCTACTTCCCTTTTCAGAAGCATGTATTTTGACACGCCGGCCACAACTGTATTAACGTTGAATTCAGAATTCCTTCACTAGTTGCGGTTCTGAAAAGGAGGCGGCGTGATGAAAAGTATAGTCAAGGCATATTTTCACGCTTCATTAATTTTAAAAATATCGGTTGCCTTAGTTATCGGGGTTGTTGCAGGTTTCGTATTGGGTGAACAAGCCGCCGTCTTGGCACCGCTTGGCGACCTCCTTCTCCGTCTTCTCACCTTTCTGATCATCCCCCTCATTTTATTCACACTGATCGTCGGGGTGAATCAGACGAACATCGCCAACCTAGGGCGCATGGGCAGCAAGGTTTTCATCTACTACACAGTCACTTCGGCGCTTGCCATCGTCGTCGGCCTGTTCGTCGCGGGCATTTTGCAGCCAGGGAGGGGAATGCATCTCACCGGCAATGAATCGTTCGACGTTCCGGACAATCCAGGCATCGTCCAAGTACTGCTCAACATCGTGCCGTCCAATATCGTCACTGCTTTTACGGAAATGAATCTGCTCGGGATCATTTTCACCGCGCTGACTTTCGGCATTGCGATTTCCGCCATGCGCTCCTCTGCAAAACACGGCGGGTTGGGCGATTCATTACTGACGACGATTACAGCGTTGAATGAAGCATCCCTTCTTATTTTGAAAGCGATCCTGCAATACGTGCCGATCGGAATTTTCGCGATCATTGCAACTACGGTCGGGAGCCAAGGCATCGATACCCTTGTGTCATTAGGTGGAATGATCGGCGTCTTTTACATTGCGCTGCTCGTACATATCGTGCTCTATGTCATCCTAATGCTTCTGTTCGGAATCAAACCTGGACCATTCTTCAAATATGCACGCACACCGATGATCACCGCATTTGTCACGCAAAGCAGCACGGGCACATTGCCCCTTACATTGGATGCGGCGAAAAAAATGGGGGTTCCAAAAAGCTTATACGGCTTCAGCCTGCCGCTCGGCGCGACCGTCAATATGGATGGTGCCGCGATCCGCATCGCCGTATCTGCTGTATTCGCAGCCAACGTCGCCGGCACACCGCTCACCATTGCCGATATGGTGATGGTCGTATTGATCGGGACGCTCGCTTCGATCGGGACAGCTGGCGTTCCGGGCGCAGGTATCGTCATGATTGCGACCGTGTTCGTACAACTCGGCTTGCCGATGGAGGCGGTGGCGTTGCTGACTGCAATTGACGCGTTGATCGGTATGGGAGCGACCGCTGTGAACGTCACGGGCGACCTCGTTGGGACAAAATTAATTGATCAGCATGAGAGAAGAAGGAATAGATGAGAAAAGCCAAGCATCGGGTTCAAATCCGATGCTTGGCTATTTTATTCATAAAGAGAGCTGGTCATTCCATCAGTTCAGCGACAATTTCATACGAGCGGAGACGGTCTTCATGGTTGAAGATGCCTGAGCTGATAATGCATTCGTCCGCTTTCGTCATTTCCATGAATGCTTCCAATTTTCGTTTGACTGTGTCAGGGCTGCCTACAATCGTCGATGGCCATTCCAATAGCTCCGCGACGGCCGCCTTTTCTAAGTCGTTCCAGACAGCGTCGACATCATCGATCGGCGGCTTGAATTCCGTCGTAATCCCCCTCCGGATATTCAGGAACATCTGCTGGTGAGAAGTTGCTAGCCACTTCGCCCTTTCATCGGTATCCGCAGCGATGATGTTTATGCCGAGCATTGTGTACGGTTTTTGCAGATCTTTCGAAGGCTTGAAATTTCGATGGTACAGGTTAAGCGCATGCATCATATAAGTCGGTGCAAAATGGCTTGCGAAGGAAAAAGGAAGACCAAGTTCCGCAGCTAGCCGCGCGCTGAAATCGCTTGATCCGAGGAGCCAGATCGGTACATCCTGCCCTTCCCCGGGAATTGCACGGACACGGGCGGCAGGATCGTGTTTGAAATACGAACGCAACTCGTCCAGCTGCTCGGGGAAATCGTTGCCGCTGCTCTGCAACGTCCGTCGCAGCGCATAAGCCGTTGCCTGGTCGCTGCCGGGAGCGCGTCCTAAACCGAGATCGATTCTGCCAGGATACAATGCATCGAGCGTGCCGAACTGCTCTGCGATGACGAGCGGCGCATGGTTCGGCAGCATGACGCCTCCCGCTCCGACACGGATCGTCTCCGTCGCACCCGCCACGTGACCGATAATGACAGACGTAGCCGAACTTGCGACGCCCGGCATATTATGATGTTCAGCAAGCCAGAAGCGGTTATATCCCCACTTTTCAGCATGCTGAGCAAGATCGACGCTGTGCCTGAAAGACTGACCGGCATCGCTCCCTTCATTAATCATCGCAAGATCAAGGATGGACAGCGGGATGCCGTTGAATTTCTTCGCTCTATCATTTATCAATTGTCTCACTCCAAGTGTAGTAAATCGGTATTATTCTTCCATTCCATGATACCCCTTCGGCACAGCTACTTCCATTAAAGGGAATTGATACGAAAAAAAGAGCCCCTCCATGGGGACTCTTTTATAACATGATTCCAGTGACCGCCGCTGTCAACAAACTGACCAACGTCGCCCCGTAAAGCAATTTTAAACCAAATTTAGCAACTGTATTCCCTTGCTCTTCATTCAAACCTTTCACGGCTCCCGAAATGATACCGATGGAAGAGAAGTTCGCGAAGGACACAAGGAAGACGGAAATGATGCCGATCGACTTGTCCGATAGAGATGATGTAATTTTAGCCAAGTCCATCATTGCTACGAATTCGTTCGTCAGCAATTTCGTCGCCATGATCGTGCCGGCTTGTACCACTTCAGATGCCGGAATACCGACGATGAATGCAAATGGTGCAAATACATATCCTAACGCAGTCTGGAAAGTAACGCCGACTGCCGCTTCGAAAATACTGTTAATCATGCCTATCAAAGCGACAAAACCGATCAACATTGCGCCGACGATTACCGCCACTTTAAACCCGTCCATAATATACTCGCCTAACATCTCAAAGAAGGACTGTTTTCTTTCATCCTTGATCTCAATAATATCCTCTTCCTCCGTCACTTCGTACGGATTGATGATATTGGCGATGATGAACCCGCCAAACAGATTCAACACGAGTGCCGTAATGACATACTTCGGTTCAATCATCGTCATGTATGCCCCTAGGATTGATGCGGATACAGTCGACATAGCTGACGTACACAACGTATACATCCGATGCTTCGGAATATGAGGCAACTGTTTTTTAATGGAAATGAACACCTCTGATTGTCCGAAAATCGCCGAAGCGACTGCATTGAACGACTCCAATTTCCCAAGGCCATTGACTTTGCTCAATACTAATCCGAGAAAACGGATGATGATGGGAAGCAGTCGAATATACTGGGCAATCCCGATAAGTACGGAAACAAATACGATTGGCAATAAAACATTCAGGAAAAAAGGAAAAGAGCCTTCATTAGCAAGTCCGCCGAAAACAAAGTTGATGCCTTCCGCCGCGTATGCTAAAAGCTTATCAAAAGCATTTGCCACTCCCTTGATGAGGATGAGGCCGACTTCGGTGTTCAATAGTGCGAAAGCCAATATGAGCTGCAAACCGATCATTGTGACAATCGATTTATATTTAATCTTCCTTTTACCATTGCTTACGATGAACGCAAGGAAAAAGATAACAAGTAACGCCGCAATGAATATCAGGAATTTCAAAGCGGTTTCCCCCTCTCTGGATGCATGACTTATGTGTGGAGCAAACAATGCAATTTCCTTATCTCTTCCCAAGCCGGGAATCACTTTAGTTATTCGACAATTCCAGTGTTTATATACAAAACAAATCATCGCCAAAAACGCCGAATTAGTCGGATAAGAATGAAAATGTTATATGTTTTTTCCCAACTTGCCTATAATAACATAGATTTCCCCGAATGAGGATTGACAAAATTAGCACATAAAAAAATAGAGAGGACGCGGCTGCGCCTTCTCCACTTTTTGACTTTCATGCATTTTCCGTTAATTTATTTACTAATAATTTATTCTTAACAGTAACCTTCACCTAGGTATGCTGCTCCAACAATAATCAGCAGAATAAACAATACGACAATCAACGTAAATCCGTTCCCATACCCTACATTGCCACCGACTTCATTCGACATTCTTCCACACCTCCAAAATTCCTGATGCTGTTATTCTATGTATGTAAACAATCCCTGCCCATGACATTCCCCCAGATGGCCCCTCTTCGCTTTATAGGAATAAAAAAAGCCTCCCACCTGACAGTGAAAGACTTGCTGGCAGTTAAACGTTTTCCTTCATAATATGCCTTCCGCCATAGACGATCCGCTCAATTTCCCCGCTACGGTTCTCAATGAATTGCAGGATGCCTTCCTTTTCATCTTCATCGATAAAAAAGTTTCTCCCGATGTATTTCAACTTCCGGGACACTTCATTTGACTCGATCGTGAGCTTCCCTTTATTTAGCGACACCTTCACATTCATCCCTTCATTCGAGATAAATGAACCTACGAATTTCCGCAGTTCCTCCGCATCGATTTCCAAGACTTGATGCGTTGAAGGGGAAGCATCCAGCTTCCGGCCTTCCGTGACATTCATCGTACTCATCAACAGACCGCCTGCATCCACGTCCGAAACGTTCGTCAAAATCACGCCCGCCTTCTTCTTTTCAATAATTGCACACATATAAGAGGAAACACCTTTCAAGCCGCCGCCATGGCTGATCAATGTGGAACCGAAATAATCAGGGACGATCCGCAGTCCATAGCCGTAGCATCTCCCTGGCTCGTATTCGACATGCGGATGGATCATCTGCCCGACGCTTTCTTTTGATAGGATCTGCGTCCCACCGACGACGCCTCCATTCCAATACATCTCCAAATAACGGAGGATGTCATTTGCCGTCGACTTCAAATAACCGACCGACCGCATCGACGGCGCATCCCACCAAAGCGGCGCTTCATACACGTGAGTGCCGTCCTTCGCTTTCATGTAAAGGGTTGTGACGTCTTCCTTTTCTTCCAACAGCCGCATGTCGAAAAAGCTGTTTTTCATTCCCGCAGGCTTCAAAATGTTTTCCTCAATGAATTCCTCATAAGGCTGCCCGCTCACCCTGCCGATGATGACGCCAAGCAGCCCATATGAATCATTCGAATAACTGTAAAACTGCCCCGGTTCTCCGAGCCATTCAAAGTCATCCGTCGCCATGAACGCAAGCATTTCGTCATACGTCTCGATATGCGGACCCGGATTATTCAACAGGTCGAGTCCATAATCCTTCGCCGATGGATCCTGTTCGATGCTGTTTTTCCGTGCATACACATGCGTTGCAAGCGGCGGATAGCCCGCCGTATGCGTCATTAGATGATGGAGCGTGATCCGCTCGACTTGTGTCCCCGGCTTCTTCAATTCCGGAAGGTAGTCGACAATCCGGTCATGCACCGACAACTTCCCAAGCTCCTGCAGCTTCATAACGCCCGCACTCGTAAATGACTTCGTCATCGAAGCAATCCCGAATACCGTATCTCCCGTCACCGGCAGCTTCTGCGCGACATTCCGATAGCCAAGCTCCAGCTCATACATCCTCTCACCGTCTGAATCAACGCCGATTATCGCCCCCGGAATCAAATGCTTCTCGACATATTCCTGCGCATACTCATGAAACGGTTTCACCGCTGCTGTCTCTCCCATGTGAATCCCCCCTTGAACCTACTTCATACTAAGGTTATTCGCCATGGTACGGAATTTCCCTCTTTTCCAATCGGCGCTGCCATCCATATGCAGCGCAAAAATTGCCAAAAGCGCATAAATCCTATTATTCGCGCATAAAACGCTGGAGAAGTCCATAATACTCGAAAGCCGCGCATAAATCCGCAATAGCGCGCATAACTCGCCGCAGACGCGCATAACGCTTTATTTAACCAAAGAAGCCCGCAATGTGGTGATGCCATTTTCCAAATACCCTTTCAAACAAGTGAGCATATACACCCATCCTTCTTTCTGATCCATCATTTTATTGACGATTTCCGAGTCATCCGCTTTCAAGCCCGATTCGGTCACTTCCATGATTGTACTTCCAGCCGTTTCGTAGAATGTCATCGTGACTGTCGTTTCTCCCCATGTGAAAACAATTTCCTTGTTCTCTTCAACTTTCAATACCTCGATATCCCCTTCGGCACCATATTCCTCGTACTTCCAAGTGATTGTCTTATCCTGTTCGACTCTGCTAGTACCCGAAGAAAACCAGTAGCTGCCCATTTTCTCAGGGTCGACAATCGCCTCGAACACTTCACTTGCTGGTTTGTGTATTTTCATCTTTGTCGTTATTGTCGTTTCCATCTTCCCACCTCCACTATTTCTACTCTATATATTCGATTCGCTTGGGAGTAAATCCTCTTAGTGGAATGAATGCTTGTTCATTCTTTCATTCCGGTATACATTTAGAAGGTATTGGAAAATTGAAAAAGGAGCTGCATCAAGTGGATATCAAAATACAGCCCACACAACAACAGCTAGATCACTGGATTGAAAAATATGTACCTGAAAAAGATTTGTTTTTCCTTCAGGAGAGCGATTTCTCTTTATTCCAGAAAGATTTAGCAGGAACATTGGTTTTCCCAAAAGAGGAGTTTTTCAAGCATTCCTCCTACAACGGCATTCAAATGGTGAATAGTTATATGTACTGGATGATTTCAAAAGGTGCCGAGCTTGTAATCGTTGCGCAGCCTGAGTGGATCACCTCACTTTCCGATGAAACTAGAAATGCGCTGTTTGCGTTTCAATATGAGCTAGGAAGAGGTTTAGTCGGTCCGCTTTCGTTGTTGCCTGGGCTCGATTCATTTCCGAAGGACTACATTTTGGAATTGAACGGGGAGAAACTCGGTGTTTTACAAAGGAAGATGTGGATGGAACTACCCACTTCCCTTAAAGAAGAAATCGTCTGCAAAACAGCGCAGCTATACGATGAATGGACATCGTTGCAACCACCTGCAACAACTACACCTTCCCATTTAATCAACTATGCTAATACATTTTCCACAGAGCCAGGTGCCAATTGCCTCGCCGCCACCCTGTTCGCCATCAGCTCCAAACCTGAGTTGGACGAATGGATTATTCATGAGTGGATTCATGGCGATACTTTTATGCGGAAATTGACTCTGGCTTCATTCACGAAAGTCGAAGACCGTTTTACAGCAGGAGATGCTGTTGTCTGGATCGATGATAATAATAATGTTCAACATGCAGCCTACTGCATTGATGGGCAGTTGTTTTTTAATAAAAATGGGCAGACGTATTTCAATCCGTGGAAGATTGTTGAATGGACGGAGTTGGATGAAGAGTGGAAACGGTATAAGCCTTGTGTATACCGAAAAAAGTCATAAAACAACCCATCCGGCATTTTTGCCAGATGGGTCATTTTCATTTCAATATCCCGAATCCTCGGAAGTCAAATTGTCCATCATCGTATAATCATAACGCTGCAGCGGCTTCTCAGCAGGTCCTTCAACCACTTCGCCTGTCGGTTTGAACCTGGATCCGTGGCACGGGCAGTCCCATGTCCGGTCGCCGCTATTCCATGAAACTTCGCATCCGATATGCGTACATGTCGTATCGACGATATGAATTTTCCCGTCATCATCCCGGTACGCGCCTTTCCGGTGCCCATCGAGCGTCACGATCGCGCCCTCCCCTTTGGCTAAATCATCAGGACTTGTCTTCGGTGAATTCAGCTTTCCTTTGATCAATTGCCCAACAACATTCGCGTTTTGGACGAGGAAGTTTTTCAAACTTGGGTGTGCATAAAACCTTGACGGTGTATACAATTCCTTAAACTTGCTCTCTTTTCCTGTGACCATATCGCGGAACAGCAATGCAGCCGCAGTTCCGTTGGACATTCCCCATTTCCGGAAGCCGGTTGCAATCAGGATATTCGGGTTACCTGACGTGATTTCACCGATGTACGGCAGTTTATCCAACGTGACCAAGTCTTGCGCTGACCATCTCTGCACGACTTTCTCGAGGCCGAAAACTTCTTCCCCGAATTGTTCTAACGCTTTGTAATGCTCCATCGTCTCCACTTTACTTTGTCCGGTTTTGTGATTTTCCCCAACGATGAGAACCAATTCTTCGCCGTTATTGTCTTTGACAGACCGCAACGATCGGGTCGGTTCATCCGCACTAATGTACATGCCTGCAGGAAATTCCTTTTTCGCTTTCACAGCAAGCGCATACGAACGGTCCGCATACATCCTGGTGGAATAGAGGCCTGTTCCTTCGTAAAACGGAAAATGAGTACAAATCAGTACATGCTTGGCACGAATTCGTTTGTCATCACGCGTCAGAACGACGGGCTGGTCGCCTGTTTCAATATTGACAGCCACTGTGTCTTCAAAGAGCTGCCCACCCTTTTGCTGGAATAAATCAATCAAGTGAACCAAATACTTAGTCACATGAAACTGGGCTTGGTTCCTCATGACAAGGACATTATGCACGTTGTCAATATCAAAAGGGATGCTATCGACTAAGCCGCCATCGATGTGAAGTTTTTCATAGGCTTGCGCTTCCTTCTCAATTTTTTTGGCATAGTTTTCGGATACAGAGTAAATATACGCATCTTCGTTCGTCAAATCACAGTCGATTTGGTGCTCCTCGACTGTTTTTCTAATAAATTCAAGTGCCTCGATATTTGCTTCGTAATACATTCTCGCCGTATTTCTTCCCATGTTTTGAATGAATTCATCGTAAATCAAATCATGCTGCGCCGTAATTTTCGCAGTCGTATGCCCCGTCGTCCCGTTCAGCACCTTGTCCGCTTCAATGACCGCAACTTTGAGCCCTTCATTTGCCAATAAATACGCGGATGTAATCCCGGTGATACCGGCGCCAACGACAATTACATCTACATTGAGGTCTTCCTTCAAACTAGGAAAGGTCGGAAAGTCGACACTCGTCCTCCAAAACGGCTCCGGATGCTCCGGCAGTTTTCCATTGCTTTGACTGTTCATATCTTGCCCTCCTGTACTATGTACTACAAGTAGGATTCCCATTGATTGGCCGAAGGTATACATTGTGCTGATTTTTAAAAGGTGGAGGGAAAACGAGAAATCCGGACGCGGGTATGAGAACTCTTTGAAGAAGAACGAGCACCTATAACGCGAGTATGAGAAATCTGGCAGATTAAATGATCCCTGTATTAAAAAAACCTGAGAAAAGGCGATATTACACCATCTCCCAGGCAATTTCACTTTCCTCTTTATTCACCTTTCAACATCCGCTGCAAAAACGCTTCCGATTCTCCCTTAGGAATGCTCAAATTTCCCCATTGCTCCCCTTTGACCTGTTTTCCAATGAACATGATTTGTCCGATATGGGCAGAGTAATGCGCCAGTTGCCGCTCGATCGCATCGATAACTGAATGTGCCTCACCCCGAATATGAACGGTCTTTTCCAAGTCCTGCTCATTCAAGCTTTCCAAGGTATTTAAAAATACACCCCAGCCGTGCTCCCAACTATCCAGCAGTTGCGCCTTGGCCATTTGTTTCGCCTCGAATTCCCCATCCCGATTACGGTCCGGCTTTTCACCGTCCGTCGTCAGAAAATCCGTCCACCTCGACACCATATTTCCGCTTATATGCTGGATGAGGGTTGCAATGCTGTTCGAGGCATCGTTCATCGTCCAATAAAAATCTTCCTCATTCAATTGGGCAAATGTCTTTTCACCCTGCCCTTTTATTACAGTGAACCGTTCCCGTACTACCCTTAAATATTCTGTTCCGATTGACATACGGCATCCCCCTTCTCGCTACTCTATTCGATTCTAGCTGGTAAAAATCCTTCATAAAGATATTTCGCTATTGAATGAATAATCATTCATATTGTGGTAGTCTACTACTATATAAAACATTTGAAGATAAGAGGTGAAGCCCTTGTTCTTGAAAACGAAATCAATGCACGATATCTGCAGCAATGTCCGATTTGTAAACGGAGTCGTTCAATTGAACAGCGTAAAGCTGAATATATATTGTTTCGAAACAGATGGGGTGCTGATCGATACCGGCTCCCAATCATTAGCGGAGGAGTTCAAAGAATTCTTCACACAGGCTGACGTTGACAAAGTCGTCATTACGCATGCACATGAGGACCATACCGGAGGCGCACAGTACTTGCAAACAGAATATGGACTCCCCATTTTCATGAATGAGATGGCAATCGAAGAATGTGCACAAAAAGCGGACTATCCACTCTACCGGAAGTTTTTCTGGGGAAACAGACAGCCTTTTACGGCAGAGCCGATCGGGGAATCATTCCGTTCAAGAAACGCCGACTGGACGGTCATCCCGACACCAGGACATGCAAAAGATCATCTAGCCTTTCTGAATAAAGAAACAGGACAGCTTTTTTCCGGAGATTTGTACGTGCATCCCAAAACAAAACTCATACTGCGTGATGAAAGCATTCCTACCATTATCAGTTCACTAGAAAAGACGCTATCATATGATTTTGGGGAACTATTTTGCTGCCATGCAGGATATGTACAGGACGGACGCATGGCGCTTCAGAAGAAACTTGCGTATTTACAAGAACTCCGGGAAAACACGCTTGCCTTGCGGAAGAAAGGGTATGGAGTGCGCGAAATCCACGAGCGGCTTTTCCCGAAAAAATATCCGATCACTTATTTTTCTTTCGGCGAATGGAATTCAATCCATATTATCCGATCGATTGTAAATGAAGGAATAGAGTGACGAGCGGCGGGCATCACTTGTATGGGATGTCTGCCTATTTTTTTATTCCACACAAAAAAGCATCTACGGTAAACCATAGATGCTTTCATCTCAAACAAGTCCCCGAACCCACCCTCACTGCCTTCGCAAATTAGTACATGGTCGTTACAATTACATTCTACTTGTACACATGTCACGGTACTGGGCATAAGTTGTTCATGACGGCTTCGAACCGATTGGCATAGCCCCATCTACCTACCATTGAGTCCAACTTTCCCAGTCGGCGGGTTTGTACTCACCTTTGCGATGCAGCTACCGACTTGCTGATCACTTACGCCTTGGCGTAAGTGCGTCCAGATTTTATCGGGCGCGCCCGATAATCTTCCTTTGAAAATCTGTGGCCTCTATAGCAAATCAACGTTCCAATTCAACCCTTGAATCTTCGTGTCGAGCTCTCTGAACTCTTTCGATAATTGGTCGACCTGCTTCTGAATGGCAGAGACGTCCACGGTGCTCATAATTTTAATTTCGGACCGGCTATACCGGTCGTTGCGGATTGATCCTTCCTCCGCAATCTTGGCGAGGATCAACCGCTTGTCCCACTTCTGGTCACGTTCAACCAATGCATCAGCGAGCGTCCGCTTTTCGTCGAATTGCACGGAGCAATTCGTTCGATTGATCCGCTGAATCAAACTCGTCAATTCTTTCATATTGCTGTCGAGCTCCGTCAACATTTCATTCGGATCCTCAGCAGGCTTCTCTCCCTCTTGAATCTTCAAGTTCAGGCTGATCCGCCTTTTCAGCTGTTCGTTCCTTTTCTGCAAATCCGCCCGTGCAATCAATGCCTCGGCAAGCTTCATCCATACCACTCCCTTTGTTCCGTTCCTCCTTTATTCGACATGGCCCGCTAAAAGTCCTTTGTTCTAAATCTATTGGACAATCATAAAATGAATGGATTCCAACTATCACACTACTAAAGGAGATTCGAATTATGTATGCCATTCATTTCTACGAAAACAAAAACTACGTACTCAATCAAGTACTCAGAAACATCCCTTCCATCGACGACAATGTGACGCTGAAAGGTCGCAAAGGTAAGGTGTTGAGTGTCGAGGAAATAAAGGAAAATGTCTATTATGTGTTTGTCGAGTTCGAAAAAGTTGTGGATAAAAAGAAATTGGCTGCCGAAGAATTAGCGAAAAAGAAGAGAAGATGAAAAACTGCCGAACAGGATTTTCTAATCTTGTTCGGCATGTTTTATTTACACGAGTGCTTTCATTACGAACTGATCAATGAAATATTGCGGATTCAACTTCTCGCCGGTCGCTTTCTCGATCTTTTCATTCCAAGGGTAGAGCGCGCCTGGCTTGAAATACTCCTCTACCAAATACGTGCCTACTTCCGGTGTGAACATGTCTTTTGAGATGTTGTTCTCGATATAGGACTGTAGCTGTGACGTCGTCAACTCGCCGAGCAGATAGTTTTGATAATAAACCGGGACGAGTGTGAAATGGATTTTTGCTGCCCAATGCGGATAGTCGACGTTTTCCGGCGGGTTCACAAATTGGACGTCCTTCACGATTTTCCACCAAAGCTTGTTCAAGTCCTGATCCGGATTTTCGTACAGCTCGCGCTCAAAGAACGTGAATGTCATGATCCAACGGCCTGCAATAAGCATTTGCCGGCGTAATGATTTCTCGATCAACGGCGTCAGTTCTTCCACTTGGGCTTTATCCAACCCTAAAAACTGTTGCAGCCATGCTGGATTTTTCCCGAACCGACCATAGAGCATCGCGATCGCTTCCGTCGTCAACGTATGCGCGCAAGTCCTTAAAAGGAATGGCAACTGACGATCAACATATTTAAAATAAACCGCATGGCCGAACTCATGCAACGTCGTGACGGACCAATAATCGGACGGCACATTATTGCATAGCACGCGGACATCGCCTTCACGATCGATATCCGTGCAGAACGCATGCTGATTTTTCTTATCACGCGGATACATATCACTTTTCGCAAGCATATCGGTGATGTCCATGCCCATGCTTTCGAACGTTGCAATCGTCAGCTGCTCAAGATCTTTTCCGGCATAGAATGGATCGAGGTCCAATTCCTTCATTGGCGGTGCTTCCTGGAAAAAAGGATCGGCATAATGCCATGGACGAAGCTCATCGATCGAAATGCCGAAACGCTCCGCCAGTTCGCTGTCCATCTCCTGTTTCATTTCACGGAATGGCTCATCGGAAAGGTCTTTCAGCTTGTGGAAAATCGAGAACACTTCATCCCGGTCCAATTCCTGCAGCTCGAAGCTCATTTGGTGGTAGTTCTCGTACCCTAAAGAACGGGCTATTTCATTCCGTTTTTTCACGAGAATCAAAAGCTTCTCTTCGACTTCCTTCCCGATCTGCTTGCTTGCATGCCACGCTTCTTCGCGTTCAGCGTTAGTATTGCTTTTAAGTAAAATTTGCCGTATGTCATTTTCGGACACAGGTTTCCCGTCAATTGTCGCCCGGAACGTATTGAAGACGCTTATTAATTCTGTCGAGCGCTCCACCATTTCCTTCAGATCCTCTTCCGGAATCTGGTTCGAAACCATGCCGTTATACAAACTTTCGAGCTGGCGACGCTCGATAGCTGTCAGACCGTCCTGAGCCAGGTACGTTTTCACTTGCTGGAAACGTTCCGGATCAGCGAAGTAAAGATCATAAGCCGTCTCCGCTTCTGCGGTTTTCCGGTTCCATTCTTCCTCCCCTGTCGTCGCCGCCATCCAGGAGGTTTCAGCGTTTGCGAGATGCAGATCCTTGATCGCTTTATTTTGCTCTTCCAAAAACTGCTCAACCGTCATGTTCTCTTCCCCTTTTCATCTGTCGTTAATTAGTTATTCGATATGGAGCGGCAATTCCCCTTTTATTGCGACAGCGCCCTTCCGACAATCCGTCCGCTGAACAGGCAGCCTCCTAAAAAAGTTCCCTCCAATGCGCGGTATCCATGTACGCCTCCGCCGCCAAAACCGGCAACTTCCCCTGCTGCATACAATCCCGGTACAGGAGTTCCGGCTTCATTCAACACACGTCCGGACAAGTCTGTCTGAAGCCCGCCCAAAGTTTTTCGGGTTAGAATATTGAGCTTGACCGCTATCAATGGTCCATTTTTCGGATCCAGAATCTTATGCGGCTTCGCGACACGGATCAGTTTGTCGCCGATGTAATTCCTTGCCCCACGGAGCGCAGTAATTTGCAAGTCCTTCGTGAATGTATTATCCATCTCCCGATCCCTTGCAAGCAGTTGTTGCTTGATCTTTGCGGCATCAATTAAGTCATTTTCGGCCACTCGGTTCATTCCACCAACTAATTCTTCAAGCGTTTCCGCTACTATGAAATCCTCACCATGATCCATGAACGCCTTCACAGGAGCAGGCGGACCCGGGAGCACTCTCGACAGTACTTTCTTGATGCTTTTTCCCGTCAAATCAGGATTCTGCTCAGACCCGGACAATGCGAATTCCTTTTCAATGATTTTTTCGGTGAGAATGAACCATGAGTAGTCATAGCCCGTTTCTTTTATCGCCTGCAAGGTCCCCAACGTGTCGAAGCCCGGGAAATTTGGTGCCGGAAAACGGTTGCCTTCCGCGTCCAGCCAAATGGAGGACGGCCCCGGCAAAATGCGGATGCCATGGGACGGCCAGATCGGGCTCCAATTCCGGATGCCTTCCGTGTAATGCCACATGCGGTCTTTATTCACAATCCGTCCGCCCGCGTTTTCAGTTATCGCAAGCATTCGGCCGTCGACGTGAGCTGGGACGCCTGAGATCATCTGCTTCGGGGGCTCCCCTAATCGCGACGGCCAGTTTTCCCTGACGAGATCGAAATTCGCGCCAATTCCTCCGCTCGTCACGACAACTGCGGGTGCTTTGTATGTAAATTCTCCGATGATGGTCCGGGAGCTTCGTTCGCCACGTTGGACGTCGCTCGGCTCGAGTACAGAGCCCTTCACGCCAACAATCTCGCCGTTTTCAATAATTAATTCATCCACCTGATGCCGCGGTTTGTAATCGACAAGCCCTTTGCCGATTCCCTCTCTGACCATTTCCTCGAACGGCTTCACAAGCCCCGGACCCGTTCCCCACGTTATATGGAAACGAGGCACTGAATTGCCGTGTCCTTCCGCTAAATAGCCACCTCTTTCCGCCCAACCAACGACAGGGAAAAATCGGACACCTAGCGAATGAAGCCACTCCCGTTTTTCATTTGCCGCAAAATCCACATACGCTTCCGCCCATTTTAGAGCCCAATGATCCTCATCGCCGAGCCGGTCAAACCCTGCGCTACCCATCCAATCCTGCCAGGCGAGCTCTTTGGAATCCTTAATGCCAAGCCTACGCTGCTCCGGTGAATCAACTAAAAACAATCCCCCAAACGACCACCACGCCTGCCCGCCCATGGATGACTCCGGTTCCTGATCCACTAAAAGCACCTTTTTTCCGGTTTTGATAATCTCAGAAGTGGCCACTAAGCCGGCAAGTCCGGCTCCCACAACAATGACGTCATAATTCATGTCGCATCCCCCAATGTAAGTAAATCCCATAATTCATCATTCGCCACATGCATTTCCAATCCCTTCTTTTCATTGTGGGCGGTGGCGTATACTTCTTGCGCTGACGTGCATAGTACGTAGAGGAGGTGAGGAAACGGTGAATAAAAACAATAAGAAGACAATGAATGAAAGAACGCATAATAGCTTCGATACTTACAAAGAGGCACACAACACAAACAGCAATACGAATAATCCAGGCGAAAACCGCACACAGGAATTCGCGGAGGATTTTGACGCGAAAGCACGAACGGAACAGCGGAAAGATCGGGAACGGTGAAAATGGTGCCTGTGCATGGTACATTTATGACAATTCAATAGCAGGCATATAAATACAAGAAGACTCCAACCAGTCATTGATTTGGTTGGAGTCTTAAATTTCTTTATGCAATTGTAGTGTATTATCTGAATTGTGTCGGTGCCTGTGCACCACACAATTATGACTATTCATTATAATGAATAGTTAAACAATAAATTTACTAGTAAACATTGTTTCAACAACATTCATCTATTTAAAATATACAATTGTAGTGTATTAACTGAATAGTGTGCTGCACAGGCACCAAAAAAAATTTAGTCTTATTCAAAAAACGTGATGCCTAGCTGATTAAGCACCGATTTCGGCACTACGAATCTTGCCGTCATGAGCGGGTCGACGATTTGGCAGATTTCCGATTGTCCGACTGCGCTCATGAGCATCGTTGCTTCACTTACCGGCATGGACGCCTTCTCCGCAATACGCTCGATCATTTCGACGGCCGCTGTTTTTGCTGCTTCGTCCAATGTCGGAGCGGAGACGATTTGCGTGAACACATCTTCATTTTCAAGCATCGGATGGCGCAAGGATACTCCTTTTATTACATCAAGTGTCACGGTCGCTTCTCCTGCAACCTCAACTCCTGAAACACTCACTTCTCCGTCGCCCATCGCGGCATGCAGATCGCCGAGCGCGAACAATGCCCCTTCTGTAAATACAGGAAAGTACAATGTCGCACCTTCCGTCACCATTTTATTGTCCATGTTGCCGCCATGCGCGCCAGGAGTTCCGCAATTCACGCCCTCCCCTTCAGGTGCTACGCCGATGACGCCAATCATTTTATTCACAGGGATTTGCAGATCATTGAAAAGGACATGACCGTCCCGGATCGGCAATATCTTGGATTCCATTTCGGATAAAGCGTGTCCCATTACACCCAAATCCGGTCCGACAACCATGACGCCTTGCTCCCCGATATCGATCCGTTCGATTTTAACTTTCAACACATCGCCCGGCATCGCACCTTCTACGTAAAACGGCCCCGTCGCTGGATTGATTTTATTCCAATCAATCGCAGTCACTTCGGTATCCGCGGATTGGATTTGATTTTGAAAACAATCGTACGTTTGAATCGTCACCGTTGAACCGGCCGGGATGGTCCGTATCGGTTCATGCACCTTATTGAATTCATAGATAATTCCCTCGTCACAGCCAATTTTCGTCATCACCCTATCCCCTCTCTATGTAAATTAGTTTCCATGAGTATACTAAACTTTCTTTATTTTTACCAATGTCACAGAACAAACTCCAAACCTTCCTCTGCAATATGAAAGCCCTTCGCTTCGAGCTCATTCCGAACTGTTCGCTCCTTATCAAGGGCGGGATTCGAGTGATTGAGATGAATGAAGTAAATATCAGTTTGCTCCACTAGATCTTGTAATCGATCCATTGTTTCGGTCATGAGCGGATGGGGAATTTCCCGATAATCCCGGCCGATGTTTGTAAGATCTTCGATGGAATGAAATGTGCCGTCAAGTAAGCAGATGTCCGCTTCCTTGCACGCTTCATAAATATCCTTGTCCCATTGTTCCCATCGATCGATATCCGGAATGTACAAAACTTTCTTCTTCGTACCTGTAATCCAAAACGCAAATGTCTCTGAAAACTCGTTTCTGTGAGGGACATCAACAGGTATAACGGTGACATCCGTTGAAACAGCAATCGCTTGACCATCCCGGATTTCCTGAAGGTCAATATTGTGAAGCTTTGTCAATTGGCTCCAAGGCGCTTGTTCCTCCAGCAGTTTCTTCATTTTCGTCCCCGCCAGCACTGGCACGTTTTTCGCACCAATCGCTTCTCTCCCTAAAAATAATAACCCGGGATAATGGCCTAGATGAGCATGTGTCAAAAAGATGCTCGACATGAGTTGCCCTTGCAGATTGTGCTTCATCTGCACCCTTGCCATCTGCTCTTTCAGATCTGGCGTTGCATCGATCAAATGCCAAGCCTTCTGTTCAGGCAGCACAATGGCTAATGACGCGGCAGTGCGCCTGAATGCAGGATTTTCGATAGCTTCCAAACAGTTTTTACAAAAGCAATTCGGATGAGGCAGACCGGCATCTTGAGCCGTCCCTAACACATGTAAAATGACTTTGCTCATAGCGAGATTACTCCTTCCGTTTTTAGTTCATCTTCCTTCTGATAGCTCTTCTTTGTAATCGTCCAGCCGGTGAAGCCGAAAACGATATTGATAAGTGGGACTAAAAACGCAAAGAATGCATAAGGAATAAATTGTCCCGGACTGACCCCTAGAATGCCTGCTGCAAAAATCGCAGGAACACTCCATGGGACGAGGTTAATGCCGACCGTCCCCGCTGCTTCGACACATCTGGATAGGTTTTTCGTATCGATTCCCATCTTTTTATACGTATGGACGAATGTTCTTGCCGGTAAAATAATCGCTAAAAATTGAGCTCCACTTGCAAATGCCACGACAAAAGTCGAAAGGATGGTCGTGCTGATTAATGTCCCCGTTGAACGGACGCCTGCTATCATTTCTCGTGTGACCACTTCAAAAGATCCCGTCTCTTCCAAAATCCCCCCTAAAGCAGTGGCGATGACTAACAGACCGATTGTCCCCAACATCGATAAAAGACCGCCTTTATTCAATAAGGAGTCCACCGTAGCTATCCCCGAATCCACTGAAAATCCACTTGTCATGACTTGCGCGATGGTGGAGACGGAAGAGCCTTGGACGACGACGGCTAGTACAGCCCCTAAAAGGCCGACAATCGTTAATGCTGGAATGGCCGGCACACGCATCATCATCAAAATGATTGTAAATACAGGCATCAGCAAGAGCAGTGGATGAATGACAAAGACATCTCCCAATCCTGATTTGATTACATCAATGCCAGCTGTATCCACAGCATGCGTTGCTGCACCTGAAAGACCGACAAACCAATATAAAATAAGTGCAATGGCAAATGCCGGAATCGTATCCCAAAGCATGTGCTTGATATGACTGAACAAATCCGTTTCAGCCATAGCAGGAGCGATGTTTGTTGTATCGGACAATGGGGATAGTTTATCACCGAAGTAGGCCCCCGAAATCACTGCCCCTGCAACAAGTCCCGGAGCAAATCCCAATCCCTCTCCAATCGCCATGAACGCAATCCCGATTGTCGCAATGGAGGTAAATGAGCTTCCTAGTGTGATCGAAACAATTCCAGTAACGAGCGCCACAAGTGGAATAAACAAGGAAGGTTCAATGATCGATAAGCCATAGTAAATCATCGTCGGGATTACACCACTCGCTATCCAAGTTCCAACAATGATGCCGATGATCAGTAGGATAAAAACGGCGGGCAATGCCCGGGATACCCCGTTCACCATCATTTTTTCGATTTTCTCCCAACGCCAACCACAAATTTTCGCAATCACAGTAGCAGCAAACACCCCAATGAGCAACGGGATATGCATCCCCGCTTTCCAAATGAAAATCGAAGAAGCTGCGGCGATTACTAATGCCAATATTGGGATAATTGCAAGCCCAAAAGTCATTTCCTTTTTCATACATGACATCTCCTTTTCTATAACGATCACTGGGACTCTACGAAAAATAAATACAAAAAAACCCCATTCATCCCTTGGAAAGGGACGAAGGAGTTCTCCGCGTTACCACCCTACTTGATGAGCCGATACTGAATCGGCCATCCACTTCATGTGAGATTGAGAAAAACCGATGGCGTACTTCACCCTGATTGCTGCCTGAATTCCCACCACCCATTCAGTCTCTTGCTGCTGCACACAATCGAATTACTGCACCATCTCTCATTATTTATGTAATTGAAATGTTCCTGCATAAAAGTAATTCTTTGAATCTTATCATGCCCACCAGAGAAGTCAAGTCCTTTTTATTCAAAATTATTGTCCGAATTGTTTTGGTGCCTGTGCAGCACACATTTATGACAATTCAACATTGGGTATATACATACAAAAGAGAGCCACCCAAACGTTAGTTTGAATGGCTCCCTCTTTTTTTCTATGCAATTGTAGTGCATAATCTGAATTGTGCGCTGCACAGGCACCGATTTCATTTTTTAGAGAAACAGATGCTTCACCTTTTCAAGGTGTTTTTGATATGGAATAACTTTTGCCTTACTATTCACTTCCAACTCTCTCAGCTTTTCAACTTGCCAATCCTCTATATCATCCTTATTCCATTCAGAAACAAATAGCGCATACAAATAAACTTCGCGCATCTGTAAACATACGAGAAGTTGGTCATACATTTCCGACGTCAAGCGCCTGTATGTCTTATACCCGCTTAAAAAGGAAAGCAGAAAATCAATCGGAAAGCCTTCTACTTCAGGATGGAATGCTGTTCCTGTCCACAGAGCATGATAAATGGAGACTGCCAAATCCTGCATATGAAAATGATAGGCGCAGTCAGCAAAGTCAAAGAAAATCAGCCCGCTATCATTCAAATGAAAATTGCCTTGGTGGAGATCATTGTGAACGATTCCAAATGTATCCGGATGTCGTTCCCAATTCCGCATTTCATTGAGCAGCTGCGAATGTCTACTGTTCAGCCACTCCGGCATGGACCTCTTATTCTTATTAAAACTGTCCAAATAGACGGGTCGATCGATTCGGCTCGCATCTACATTGTGCATTCTGGCTAGTTGACTTCCCCACTCATGGAAGAATTCTTTATTCCAATCAGTAAGATCCGCCACTTCGACCGGACGCCCTTCAGTATGTCGGAAGAAGGTAAGCCAATAGCCGTTTTTATCAGTATCCAATGCAATAATCTGTTTGTGCCCCGGCAATGTTATCGCCTTTGCAACTGACACCCCCGCCTTATCCAAAGCGGCAATCCAATCTAGCTCCGTCTCGATATCCTTTATCGTCTTGCCGCTACGAGGGCTAATCCGCGCTACAATCCGATCAGTACTGCGTGTAACGATGAACACTTGATTATGATATCCATCGGCTGCCGGAACAATTTCCATTAAATCATTGCTCAACAGATTCGTAAGTCTTTGAATTAATTTTTCACTCTCTTGATTCATAATTTCATTCCAAACCTATAGATTTTCCATTCGATCTACTATGCCGACACTCGTTTAAAACATCCCATTCTCATTCGGCGATTCTTCCGGTACAGGTTGGCCGACATCCCACATCTCAATGATCTTCCCCTCACGGAAGCGGAAGATATGGACTGCAGCAACTCCAAGATCCCCTGGGTTCTGTTTGATGTGAGAATAAACCATCACCATTTCCCCTTCTTCAATCGTCTGCTTCACTTCGAGGGTCTTATTCGGACTCATGCCGTCATTCTCTTTCATAGCGTTCTTCAGCGACTCTGCATCCCCTGGAAAGTACGGGTTGTGGTGGCGCAAATCGGCACTCACATACTTCTCATAAGCTTCGTCAATGTGCCCTGCAACGATTAGTTGAAGAAAGTTCGTTGCTTGTTCTTTATGCATTTTCATGTTTTTAACATCCTCTCGTATGAGTCCTACTGGTGTCATAATTTTATTTCTCCTATGGGACAATTGCCCACACATTTTCAGCAGCTACCTTAGTATTTTCAACTATTACGTTACATACGCTTATTCACTTATCCGAGTTCCGAATAGAATGACACTATAATCTGCAGATTAAATAATTTTAAAGGAGGTGTTATAAATGCCTTTCACTACTGGACCGATTGAAAACACTGGAAATCTACCGGCAAATGCAGCTAGAGTTCGAGTCAAAATCCTCAATCTTACGGGTGGACGACTCACTGGAGTTGTTCGTGTCTTCAGACTCAACGGGACAAGACAACTAATTTCATCCACTAACTTTAGCGTAAATGCAAATGCTTCTACTTTTATCACTCGGAATTTAGGAGGGTCACCACAGTATGAAGTGGAAATTATTCCAAATCAAAACGGTGGCTTGTTCTCTGTGTGGGGACTAACAGCGGCAGATCGAATCATTGCTGCACAACGCGTTCTCAACTCAGAATTGACTCAGATTCGATAAGCGTACATGAGTCAATAGCGTAATAAGGATTGCGAGAGAGGCTAATCCCAAGAGTCTTTTCCCGATTTTTGGGATAAGCCCTCTCTTTTTTTCCTTTTGGATTTTTTGTAGCTCCATAGTAATATTCTTCACAAAATCGATAAGCCCTCTTTCTTAGAAGAACTAAAGTAAATGATCAAAAATCCATATTTTTAATTTATTTAACAAATCATTTACATAATACCCATATCAAATTAATAATCCATCTCTATGATAAATAATGAGTTTACTACTTTCATTGAGGAGGATTTACCATGAAGAACTTTTTCAGAAGGAAAACAGCAGTCCTATCACTGGCTGCCCTTGTAGCTTTTTCCGCAGTAGGTTTCGGCTACAATACTATCACTGTGGCGAAGAACAAGAAGAATGAACCAACGAATGTCATTATGATGGTAATGGATGGAACGAGTGCAGGCGCTACATCGCTCGCAAGATGGTACAAAGGCGAGGACCTTGCAATGGATGAAATTCTTATCGGAGGCGTACGCACGCATTCCGCCGAATCAGCGATCACCGATTCCGCCCCGGCTGCAACTGCTTTGGCAACGGGTCATAAGAGCAATGATAAGGTTGTTGGATTACTTCCCTCACTCGTAAATACGCCTGGCGTCGAATCGGTTGATTCAGAGGATGCATTCAAACCAGTTGCCAACGTATTAGAAGGTGCAAAATTATTAGGGAAGTCAACAGGAATTATCTCCACTTCTGAAATTCAACATGCAACACCTGCAGGCTTCTCTTCTCATGCAACACACCGTAGCAACTACCAGGATATCGCTGAGCAACAAGTGTATCAGGAAATCGATGTTGTTCTTGGGGGAGGTAAAGAGTCTTTATTGCCGGGAACATCTAAAAACGCACGAGTCGACGGTGAAGATTTGACAAAAGTTCTTGATGCTCAAGGATATGACTTTGTCCAAACACGTGATGAGCTATTACAAACAAATTCTAATAAGATTTGGGGCTCCTTTGCTCCTTCTGCCCTCGCCTATGACTTTGATCGGCAAACAACGAGCAATGAAGAACCATCTCTCGCTGAAATGACGAAAAAAGCGATTGATACTCTCTCCCAAGATGAAGACGGCTTCTTCCTATTCGTTGAAGGCAGCAAAGTGGATTGGGCTGCACATGCAAATGATCCGATCGGTATCATTAGTGAAGTGCTGGCATTCGACGATGCGGTTAATGAAGCGTTGAAGTTTGCGAAACAGGACGGGAATACAATGGTCATTGCAGTGAGTGATCATGGCAACAGCGGGATTACAATGGGGAATGTCAATACAAGCGGCAACTATTCTGGAATCCCGGTTTCGGCTTATGTGGATCCTTTGAAAAAAGCATCGCTCACAGTTGAAGGTGCTTTGAACCAATTAAATGACGATCGTTCTAATATGAAAGTAGTAGCAGAATTATATGGTTTAGATAACCTGACTAAAACAGAAATTGAAATTCTCAAAGCATCGAAGTCATTACAGTCAGATATGACAAAAATGCTTTCAAATCGTGCAAATATCGGATTCACTACAGGTGGCCATACAGGGGAGGATGTCTTCCTCTACGCCTACGGACCATCCAAACCGTATGGATTGATCGATAACACCGACATCGCGAAAACAATGGCAGCCTTTCTAGGATTTGATTTGAATAAAATTACGGACAAGCTGTTCGTCAATGCACGAGAGTCATTCGAGAAACGGGGTTATCAGACGCGAATCGATGTGACAGACGAGCATAACCCTGTATTCATTGCGGAAAAGCAAAATAGTAGAATCGAGCTCCCTATCAATAAAAACTTCGCCCATGTAACGAAGAATAATCAGTCTTACACAAAAACACTAGACGGCGTAACCGTATATAACGAAAAAGATTTCTACGTATCACAATCAGCATTAAACCTGTCTAAATAATGGTTCCTAGGCAAGACGCATAGATGATATTTCGTATGTATATTCAAAAACGGAAAGTGAAACAGCGACACGTTTCACTTTCCGTTTTCAGTTCATGCGATTGTTATGTCACAGGCACCCATCAACTGCTACAGCACTTTACTTAAAAATGATTTTGTACGGACTTCCTGTGGATTGCCAAACAATTCTTCAGGTACATTCTCTTCTACGATGTAGCCACCATCCATAAAAATAACTCGGTCCCCAACTTCACGTGCAAAGCCCATTTCATGTGTCACAACAATCATCGTCATTCCCTCTAACGCAAGTTGCTTCATAACGGAAAGTACATCGCCAACAACTTCGGGGTCAAGTGCAGATGTAGGTTCATCGAAAAGCATAATTTTAGGATTCATTGCTAAGGCCCGGGCAATTGCCACACGCTGCTTTTGTCCACCGGAAAGTTCGCTTGGCGACGCTTTCGCTTTATCGGACAAACCGACTTTTGCCAGCAACTCCAGGGCTTGCTTTTCAATTGACTGCTTATCGCCTTTTCTAAGCATTAACGGCGCGTGCATAATATTTTGAAGGACGGTCATATGTGGAAATAAATTAAACTGCTGAAAAACCATCCCGACATTCTCCCTTACTTTATTAATATCAAGCTTCGGATCTGTTATATCTTTGCCGTCAATGAGTATATGGCCGCCCGTAATCCCTTCCAAGCGGTTTAAGCACCTTAGAAACGTACTCTTGCCGGAACCAGAGGGACCGATTACACATACAACTTCCTGCTCCTTAATTTCAACGTTAATATCTTTTAGTACTTCAAGTTCCCCAAAGGACTTTTTTAGATTTCTCACTTGTATCAGCGTCATTTGATTTTGTACCTCCTTTCAATAAAGCTGGAAAGTAACGACATCAGGTAGATGATTACAAAGTAAATGACGCCAACTGTCAACCATACTTCAAAAGGCTTAAATGTTGTACTCGCATGAACCTTTCCTCTTTGAACGATATCAGCAATCCCGATGATGGATAAGAGTGAGGTGTCCTTGAAACTAATAATGGATTGATTCGTAATAGTCGGGAGCATCGTCCGAAATGCTTGGGGCAACACGATGGTTCGCATCGTTTGCACTTTAGTAAGACCGAGGGATCTCGCAGCTTCCGTTTGCCCTTTGTCAATCGACAGAATTCCTGCACGGATGATTTCGGAAAAATAGGCTCCTGCATTAATTGAAACAGTTAAAATCCCTGCAACTGTCCGGTCTAACGAAATAAACTCCAGTCCATTCAATCCAAAATAAATGAAGAATAGTTGGACGATAAAGGGAGTTCCCCGAATAATATCCACAAATACTTTCGCTATCCAATTTAATGGTTTTATAGTTGTTAATCGCATGAGTGCAGTTAGTAACCCTATTAAAAAACCAAAGATTATTGAAAAGAAAAAGATATAAAGCGTTACTTTCATTCCTAGAAGTAAATAGGGAAATGCGGCAACTATTGTCTCCATCAACTCATCTCCTTATGAGAAACACTCCGCTATCTCCGTGTTGCTTTGGCGACAGCAGAGCAGTGATTGGTAAAGGATCTGTGAAACGCATCCTTCTGAGTGTATAAAAAAATATAGCGTAAAAAATACGCTATATTTTAATTTTTTATTTATTCACCAAGATATTTAGCCAATATCTTGTCGTACTCCCCGCTATCGCGAAGTTCTTGTAATCCATCATTAATTTTCTTCAGAACATCACTGTGCTTCCCTTTAAGAACTGCAATCCCGTATTGGTCGCCGTTTAAACGCTCCCCTACAATCTTCAAATCAAGGTTGTTTTGAGAAATTGCATATGCAATGACAGGATAGTCTTCAATTAGAGCATCAGCACTTCCATTTTGAACTTCCCGGAACATTGCCGGGCTGTCATCAAACTGAACAACCTTATAGCCATATTCACTTTCGTGTTCTTGAGCGAAACTTGCACCCGTTGTACCATTTTTAACAGCAATCACTTTGCCGGATAAATCTTCAAGTGAAGTAATGTCTGTCGTTTTGCCGTTAATGACTAATGAAAGGCCAGCATCAAAGTACGGATCCGAAAAATCAACAACCTCTTTTCGCTTGTCAGTGATACTCATACCTGCGATTGCAATGTCAAGTTGATCTGCTTGCATCGCTGGGATAATTCCCCCGAAATCCATAGAGTCGAACTCAATTTCAAATCCTTGGTTCTCTGCAATCGCTGAGATAATATCGATATCGATTCCCGTAAGTTTGCCGTCCACCTCAAATTCAAAAGGCGGATACGTATTGTCGACCCCGACTTTATATTTGGTTCCTCCCCCTGAACCAGTACTCTTGTCAGCGCCGCATGCTGCAATCATAAGCATAACTGACAACAATAAAACCAAAGCCCCAATCCTCTTCATAGTTCATTTCCCCCTTTGTTAGTTCACCATTAATATAGCACAACTCCAATCAGATTGTTAGACGTATTTTAAACATTCTTTCAACTTGCAGTGGTTTCTTTTTAAAGGCGCCTCCTTTAACGGTGCCTGTGCAAGGTGCATTTATGACAATTCAACTACTTGTATTTATATTCAAAAACAGGAAAGTGAAACACTGACGTGTCCACTTTCCTGTTTTCCATCTATACAATTGTAGTGTATTGTCAGAATTGTTCCAGTACCTGTGCAGCAAACATTTATGACTATTTAACGTCATGAATAATTATACAACAAAATTCTCTTTAAACGCTGTCCCTATTCCATTCATCCATTTAAATTATACAATTGTAGTGCATAATCTGAATAGTGTGCTGCACAGGCACCACAATCTCTTCAATCTTTAAATGGGTCAAATTCATTGGCGCCGGCCATGCAGACGCCTACTGGTTTCAATACGTGGAGGACATCGATCGTTTCCTTGTGCGCTTCCAGGACGTCGCGCAATTTGCGGTAGACGAATGGACTTTCATCCGTCCCTCCGCCACGGAGCTCCACGCCATACTTTTTGATGGCTTGATCCATCCGCTCCTGGGTGATTTTCCCGCCTCGTCGTGTACGGGTTTTCCAGTTCATCCGACCCGCCGCCTCTGTGCGGCTCATGATTCTGCCCGCTCCATGGACCGTACTATAGAAAGCATCAGCGTTAGCTTCATTTTCTTTCCCGCGGACGATTACTGAAATGTCCCCCATGCTTCCGCCAATGAAGCCCATTTGCCCAGGAGCTGAAGGGGTTGCTCCCTTTCGGACGACGATGTACTCCTTGCCAAAGTGGGTCTCTTTCCAAGCATAGTTATGGTGGTTATGAACCTCGAACTCTGAATCCGCGCCTAAGATGGATAGCACTTCATCCATCACATAATTCCTGCCCGCATATGCGTATTTCCCGCTCAACGTCATCGCACGATAATAAAGGTCGCCCAATTCGCTGTCCAAATCAATCAAAGTCGGCGCCTGCTCCATGCTTTCGCCTGGTGCGCGATCATCAAAATCCCGCCCAATTGCCAAGTTCAGAAATCCGCTTGCCGTCTTATGGCCAAACCCTCTGCTGCCAAAGTGATTGGCCACCCACACAGCTCCCGTCTCTTTCTCCACCAACAGA
Organism: Sporosarcina luteola; assembly: GCF_023715585.1. GTDB lineage: Bacteria > Bacillota > Bacilli > Bacillales_A > Planococcaceae > Sporosarcina > Sporosarcina luteola_D. The sequence continues at coordinate 205,263 of NZ_JAMBOK010000003.1, read as the reverse complement.
TCGACAAAGTGGTTTCCGGCTCCAACCGTACCCAGTTGGTCCTTCGCCAATTTTTTCATCCGATCATGTTCCTGCTTGCCGATCTCCTGATACACTGCCCAATCGGGATCGTCGAACACTTCATGGTCCACCTTGTCCTTGTTCTTCCGGCCAATGCCAAAAGATATGGATGACGCAATTTCATCCATGATTCGAGAAAGATCCTTTTCGATATCGGCCAACTTCAAATTGGTCCGGACGGCTTTGTTTCCGCAGGCGATGTCATACCCGACACCGGACGGCGAAATTTGGCCGTCATACACGACCACGCCCCCGACCGGCTGGCTATATCCGTAATGCCCATCGGCACATAGCACGCCGCCCGCCACCTGCCCCGTCCGCAAGCAATTTTTAAATTGACGCAACGTGTTATCATCATGGACACCAAAGATTTTCTTCTTCATGAATGCACTCGCCCTTTCCGCTTTTCTTCTATTAGTATCTTATAGATCGTCCTCTTCCCAAGGATCGATGTCCGCGTAAATTTGAAACCCATTTTCCCAGCGCGTCTTCATCCACTTAATCGCTTGCACCATCTCTTCACCGTGAGCAGCGGCTTTCTCGTCAAGGTTTTTCGCTTCTTCCATTTTGGCGGCGCACCAAGAAGGATCCGGGAAAGCTTCAAACCACTCCTTATCATCCTCTTCAAGCGGATCTGTATGGCACATGCCGTCATCGACCGGCAACATCTTCGGCCAATCAAGCCCGAGTCCGACATCCTCCATCAGTTGACGGAGCTCCAAGCCGAATGTGAAAGGGAATGTATACTCCGCCACATCCTCTTCCTCATTCGGAAACTGAAGTCTGTACTCATTTGGATTTTCCTCTTTGAAAAGCTTTTGAAAGAGCGATTTCTTGCGTGTCGTGTCTATGATGGTGAAGTTTCGGATGGCCATCAATCTGACCTTATCGGCATACTGCTCGGATGTGCGATTTGGGTATTCTTCAGCCATGATCGCTCTCCCTTTATCCAATTCCTGCTGTTCTGAAGCTGTCAGTTTTGACCGCAATTCCTTTTTCCGAAGGTCCGGAACCTTGAATTCCAGCCTTCTTGATTCTTCTCGATTCATTATGTATGCCTCCCATTTTTCATTTTGAGCTATCATCATCTTATTTCTACACAACGCAGGAAAGTCCTTTGTACATGCCGTTAATAAGGAAAATCCCCTCGACATTGCTGTTGAGGGGGCAAACGCTTTATTGCTTCAGGAAATCAATTTCGATTTCATTTTTCCGCGGTTCACGTTTAAACAGATAATCCCCATTCCGGATGGACATGAGCACTTCCGCTCGTTCACGGATGGCTTCATAAGCATCTTGTGCATCTAAAACGATAAAGTTAGCTGGTTTCCCTGCTTCGATTCCATACTCATCGTTCACTCTCATAACGTTAGCACCGTTATATGTAATCAAATCGAGTGCTTTATTGATTTCATCAATATGCGTGTAATGCGCTAAATGAATGCCGTTGTCGAGAATGTTCATCATATTTCCGTTCCCTAACGGATACCAGTAATCCGCGATGGAATCTTGAGCAAACGCCACATTATTTCCATTCTCTAGTAATTCCTTTACTCGCGTTAAACCGCGTCGTTTCGGATAGCTGTCGCCGCGTCCTTGTAAATGTGCGTTCTCAGTCGGGCAAGAAATGAAGTTAACTTTTGATTCTCTAAATAAACCTAACATCTTATTCGCATAACTATTTTCTACAGAACCGAAGCTCGTTGTATGGCTTGCTGTTGTGTATTCACCATAATCTTTTTCCATCACAAGCGCATTCAGCACTTCTAAAAACCGGCTATTCGGATCGTCGTTTTCATCACAATGAATATCAATCATCACTTCATACTTTATTGCCAGATCGACAATCCGCTTCAATGATTCAACGCCATGCTCATAGGAGATTTCAAAATGAGGAATTCCACCTGCGACGTCAGCTCCCATTTTAAGCGCCTCTTCCATCAACTGCTCCGCACCTTTATAGCGGAAGAATCCTTCTTGAGGAAATGCGACAAGTTGTAGAGTCACGATATCTTTTAATTCCTCACGAAGTTTAAGTAGAGCCTTCATCCCCGTCAAATTAGGATCCGTAATATCGACATGCGTCCGAATAAATTGAACCCCTTTGCTGACCTCTTTCTGAATCCCTTTCATCGCACGCTCACGCACGAGTTCTTCCGTCAATGATTTCTTATTATCGCTCCAACGTTGAATTCCTTCGAACAACGTTCCAGACACATTGGCATTCCCTTCGCCCAGTCCCGAAAAGATATAATCCAAGTGCAAATGAGGATCCACATAAGGCGGCAAAACTAAACGGCCCTCTAAGTCAATCACTTCAGCAGCATCGCCTAATTCATTGCCGATCGCTTTAAATTTCTTTTCCTCTACTAGAATTTCACGAGATTCTGCATCTCCATATATAGTCGCGTTAATAAACTTTTTCATTCATCACCACTCCTTTACATTACTCCCTCTAGCTTATCAAAGAAATTGTGTCGGTGCCTGTGTAACACACATTTATGACAATTCGCGATGTTGATAGATTTATGCACTCACATTTCACACAAACAGTATCTAATCAACATTCCCCAAATTCAATTATACAATTGTAGTTCATAATCTGAATTGTGTGCCGCACAGGCACCGACTCAAGGCACCAGCTCAAATCCCAACTCAACAACCCCTCACTTCGTCACATCGATTTTAGGTAGAACAGTCCGCCGTTGATGATTTCGACTCGGATTTTGGTTTTATACTGTTCCTCGATCGCTTTCTTTTCGCTCTCGTATGTTTCGGGCTTGTCTTCAATTCCTTCGTAAAAATAATCCAGTACGCGAATGTCGCGTTGTTGCCTTACTTGCGCCTCTTCCGCCCACGTATGGTCGTCCTGCTGTATCTGATTTTCAATTACCGCGTCCAATCGTTCCAAGGCGCGGAGCGGTTTGATCGTATACGGCAAGTGGAATGTGTTTGCAGATATCGTACTCTCCAGATCCAGACGGCTGATGGATTCCTGAAAACCGTTGATTATCATCCCGGTCATCAAGTTGATGCCCAGTGAATAAAGGGTTTCCTGTGTCCGGTGGCTGGAATACGTTATTTTATAGTTCACTCCTACCCAAGGTGTTAAGATGATTTGCGCAGGAACTTGAGACGCGGGCGGTTTTTCATACATCTGCACGAATGAACCGAGCTCATTCGTCACTCGGAATAGTTGACTGAGACGGGGAGAGCCGTAGTGGACAACCTCCCCCGCAATGCTCTCCGTCAGCCTGTTTTTATCGGTGATCAATGTCAGTTGGGCAGGATTCGGCTCGTCTCCCGTGCTCTCTACATACTTCCAGTAAAACGGTCGATTCATTATTTTTTTATCCATCTCAATCGTTAATTGCACGTTAATGAAGTGCTCATTTTCCCGCAAGATGGGGCAATTATTTTCAATGAAAAACCGCCGGACGTATTGATGGATCTGCTGTGGGTACATATGAATCCTCCTTGCATCTAAATAGACATTTTATAGGCGCTTAAAATATCATCCAACTCACCGACGACCTTTTCAAAGACGCCGATTTTCACATTCAGCAGCTCCAGTATATGGTCCTCAATTGTATGTTTCATAGCCAAATTGTATATATTAACATCATGCTCTTGCCCCAACCGATGGACACGGCCGATCCGCTGCTCCAATTTCATCGGGTTCCACGGTAAATCATAATTGATGACATGATGGCAAAATTGAAGGTTGATCCCTTCACTCCCGGATTCCGTGGCAATCAATACTTGCGCTTTTTCCTTGAACAATTGCTTCATCCACTCACGTTTACTTTTGCTGAATTGCCCATTAAACGGGACGCTGACGATGCCCTTTTCGTATAAATAGTTCATTAAATAGGCTTGGCTCGCCCGGTACTCCGTGAAAATGATGACCTTCTCTTCATTCGCCTGCGTAATGATCTCATAGGCCTTTTCCGCTTTCGTGTTGATTTGAAGCGCAGCTAACTTCTGCAACAATCCCTCTGTATACGCAACTTCGTCAGGCTGCGTGCACTTTTGCCGCATTTCATTTAACGTCAGGTAGGCCGCCTCTTTACTGCTGCAAATTTCCTTTTGCAATGTAATCATCGAGAATGCGCCCGAAAAGACAGAGGACACGTTTTTCAACTCTGAAATCATGTCGTACACTTCTTTTTCCTCTTCGCTGAACTCGAGCGGAATGATTTGCACACGACGGCTCGTCCATTCAATTCCAGTATCATGCCTTGAATTTCTCACCATCACTTGGTTGATCAATTCCTTAAGGAACTCATCCTCTTCCACATTGTGCTTACTTGCGGAAAAGACGGATTGGAACGTCTCGAAATTGCCAAGATGCCCGGGCTTTAATAATGAAATCAAGTTGAACAACTCAAACACATCGTTTTGAATGGGCGTAGCTGTTAACAGCAGGCAGAACTTTTTCTTCAGGTTTTGCACGAACTCATAGTTTTTCGTTTTCGGGTTCTTTAATTTATGTGCCTCATCGATGATAATCAAATCAAAATCCTGGTCATAAAGATTTTCCTTATGGGGACTTCTCTTCGCCATATCGATGCTGGCAATGACGATATTGCAGTAGTTCAAATCATAGGCCTTTTTATATTGGATCACCGGGATATGAAATTTTCGATTCAGCTCCTCGATCCATTGATTCACAAGTGATGCAGGAACGAGGATCAGTGCTTTTTTCACAAGGCCCCGAATGAGATATTCTTTCAGAATCAAACCGGCCTGGATCGTCTTCCCGAGTCCTACTTCATCCGCAAGAATCGCTTTCCCGTTCATCCGCTCGATGACCGTCTCCGCCGCCTCCAACTGATGAGGAAAAGGCTTTAGTTCAGGCAAGTATTTTGGGCATTGAAGGCCGTCGAAGTCTGTAATCAATTTCAATTTTTCAACGTCATAGCACATCTTATACAACGTCCAATTATCCCAAGCTTTGCGATTCTCCAACCGCTCAACAAAGCCCTCTTTCCAATCGGACGACCATTCTATTTGCATAAACATCCCCTCATCCGATATTTTCTTGTTAGATTGTCCAAAAACGGGATTCCTATGTGTTATGAAGGAACCAACACTGCTTTTTGGCAATCAAATTCTCAAAGCATTATTGTTTATTGCAAAATACTCCTTTATACTCAACGGGAAACGCGCGAATTTTCAAAACGTATGAGGAGGAAGAAAACATGAAGCTCGGAGCATTCTCTGTAAGTTTGAATGTGAAAGATATCCACGCATCGAAAGCATTTTACGAAAACCTTGGATTCGATTCGTTCGGAGGGGATATCAATCAGAACTGGCTCATCATGAAAAATGAAGAGACGATCATCGGCCTCTTCCAAGGAATGTTTGAGAAAAACATCCTTACCTTTAATCCTGGGTGGAATCAAAACGCCGAAAACCTCGCTTCATTTACGGATGTCAGAGACCTACAAAAGGAACTGAAAGAGAAAGGGGTTCAACTGCTGACGGAGGCGGATGAAACGAGTGAGGGAGTTGGGCATTTCACCCTCGAAGATCCGGATGGCAATCTACTCCTTGTCGATCAACATGTGAATCGTCCTAACTAAACAGATTGTTTTCCTGAAACTATTCATCCCTTCATTCGTATAGGTAACTAACGAATGAAAAAGTAGGTGGTGGCAAAATGGGCTTTTCCCCGTTTGGTGATTTCATGTTTTCGGCTGTGCCAATTTTTATTTTCTCGATTTTCGTTATTGTGATCGGCGTAATCATTTTCGCGCTCATTAAAGGGGTCGGCCAATGGTCCTCCAATAACAACTCTCCGCGCTTGACTGTCCCGGCGCAAGTGAAGACGAAGCGTACAAACACAAGTGGCGGCAGCGGTGATTCTTCTGCGCATACGAGTTATTACGTCACATTCCAAGTGGAAAGCGGCGACCGGATGGAACTGAAGATGTCCGGAAGAGAGTACGGCATGCTAGCTGAAGGCGACCTCGGCATCCTAACTTTTCAAGGCACACGTTATTTGGGATTTGAAAGAAAAAGCACGACAGACTGAACATAATCCATCCTTTGAGCAATCTGCTCATGGATGGATTTTTTTGTTCCTCTCGCCAACCGAATTTGTTACCTTCCGCCTGTTAGTCAACTTTTCTAGTAGTTTTATAAATATAATATTGATTATTTTCTGTTAGTTTGTTACGTTGTACAATATGACATGCTGGCAGTCTTCTAATATGGTCAGAATCGATGTGGGGATCGAATCTCGTAAACTGCGAGCTGGCGTACATTTTCAAGCAAAGGGGATGAAGGAATGACAGTGAAGATGAATAAAGCCGATAATGCCGCCAAGCGGAAGAATCCGCTTAGGACGGACGGTCAGCTCGACTATGAGCGGCTCATCGAAACGGACGAGTTCAAGCATTTGGTCAAAAAGAAGAAACACTTTTTCAGGCCTTATGTCATCGCTTTTTTTGCAATCTATTTGATGCTACCGATTTTGACGGGGTATACGTCAATCCTTGAAGCGCGGGCGATCGGCTGGATGACATGGACGTGGGTCTATGCTTTCGGTATGTTCGTCATGGTATGGGTGCTTACACAGATTTATGTAAAAAAGGCTCGGGAATTCGATAAAGACGTCGAGCATTTGCTCGGAAAACACGTTCGGAAATAAGGGGGGAATGAATCATGAGTTTTTGGTCCTATTCAATCTTTTTTGCAGTTATCGCTTTAACGCTATACATCACCTATTGGGCAGCGAAACAGACGCGCACGGCGAGTGAGTTTTATACGGCAGGCGGTTCGTTGACGGGATGGCAGAACGGGATGGCCATCGCGGGGGATTATTTATCGGCGGCCTCATTCCTAGGAATTGCGGGAGCCATTTCACTAAACGGCTTTGACGGTTTCTATTACAGCGTCGGCTGGTTGACCGCTTATCTCGTTGTTTTGTTTTTAATCGCGGAACCGCTTCGGAATCTTGGAAAATACACGATGGCCGATATGATCGGTTCGCGTTTCGGCGCCAAGAAAGTCCGTGGGGCCGCTGCACTTAATACAATTACAATCGTTCTTTTCTATATGCTTGCACAGCTTGTCGGCGCAGGCGCGCTCATCAAGCTGCTCTTCGGCATCGAATACTGGATTTCCGTACTTATTGTCGGTGTAATGATGTTGGTCTATGTATTATTCGGTGGAATGACTGCTACGAGCTGGGTGCAGATCATTAAGGCGATACTGCTCATGGCCGGTACAATTATCATTTCGTTCCTCGTTCTTATGAAATTCAATTTCAATTTCGTCGGCATGTTCGACATAATGCGGACAGCAACGCCACACGGAGAGTCATTCCTCCATTCAGGCGTCGTCTACAAAGATCCGATCGGCCTCATTTCCGTGCTTCTTGCACTTGTCCTTGGGACTGCCGGACTGCCGCACATCCTTATGCGCTTCTTTACAGTTAAAGACGCGAAAACTGCACGCTCTTCCGTCGTGTACGCCGTGTGGATCATCGGGATTTTCTATGTCATGACAATTTTCCTCGGGTTCGGTGCCGCGAAATTCGTCGGCAGGGACGCGATCATCGCGGAAAACTCGGCGGGCAATATGGCCGCTCCAATGCTGGCGGGAGTGCTTGGCGGGGATCCTCTTGAGTCGTTCGTCGCAGCCGTCGCATTCGCTACGATTCTCGCAGTCGTCGCAGGACTCGTGCTCTCAGGTGCATCTGCTATCGCACATGATATTTACGCAGAAATCATTAAAAAAGGCAAAGTGACGGAAAAGCAGCAAGTCAGAGCAGCACGTCTCGCAGCGATCGGGGTATCTGCCGTTTCCATCTTGCTTGCACTCGGATCGGAAAAACTCAATGTCGCGTTCCTCGTATCGCTCGCTTTCTGTATCGCGGCATCGGCGAACGTTCCGACAATCCTGTTCACGATTTATTGGCGCAAATTCAATACGACAGGCGCGGTTGCTTCGATGCTGACAGGCCTCATTACAGCCCTCGTCCTCGTTGCGGTCAGCCCGAACGTCATCAACCCGGTTGAAGGCGCTGCATTCTTTGTCGGCGAACCGCTCTTCCCGTTCGTCAATCCGGCAATCATCTCCATACCGGCTGGATTCATTGCTGCGATTGTCGGCACTTATATCGGGGCGAAACGTCACGAAGCTGCGGAAGTTGCTTATGCGGAAGTCCGCTTCAAAGCGGAGACCGGCTATCGTGGCGCAGAAGGGTAACTTTATTTGAATGAAACACAAATAGCCCCAGGGAACGGGTTCACCGTTTCCGAGGGCTTTTTGTGTTGGATTAATAGTGCGCTGCGCCTTCCCTTTTCATTTCCGTCATTTGATAAGGGTCGAGCAAGCGGGTCAGTTCGTCGAGTGTAAGAACATTGTAACGGAGACAGAGTTCCTTGAGCGGCACACCTGTTTCAAAAGATTCACGTGCGATTTTCGATGACATTTCATAGCCGATAAATGGCGTGAGCGCCGTGATCGTGCCGATGCTTCTTTCCACATAGTCCTGCATTTGCTCGACATTCGCGGTGATTCCGCTGATGCAGTACTTGCGGAACACTTCGATGCCGTTGTTCATGACCGTCAATGATTGCAATAAATTATAGACAAGGACCGGCTCCATGACATTCAATTCGAATTGGCCTGCTTCGGAAGCGAGGCTGATCGTATGGTCGTTGCCGATCACTTGGAAGGCGATCTGGTTCATCACTTCCGCCATGACGGGATTCACTTTCCCGGGCATGATGGACGAGCCTGGCTGCCTTGCCGGAAGATTGATTTCATTCAGGCCGGCTTTTGGCCCTGACGCCATGAGACGAAGATCATTGGCCATTTTTGAGAGATTGATCATGCATATTTTCAAAGCGGAAGACAATTCTGTGTATACATCCGTGTTCTGCGTTGAATCGATCAGGTTGCTCGCCGATTTCAACGGCAAGCCGCTGATCGTGCGGAGATGCTCCACCGCAGTTTCAATGTATTGGGCATTTGCATTCAGCCCCGTGCCGATTGCAGTCGCTCCCATATTGATGTCGGAAAGATGCACTCTCGTCCTACCGATCCGTTCGATATCACGTTCGATGACACTCCGATACGCGCTGAATTCCTGGCCCAAGCGGACGGGAACAGCATCCTGCAGATGAGTTCTTCCCATCTTAATAACCCCATCGAATTCCTTTTCCTTCGCCTTCAGCTCGTCCACAAAAAGCTCCATCGTTTCCACCAGCTGATTGACCATTTGCTGTGTCGCAATTTTAATCGCCGTCGGGAATGCATCATTTGTCGACTGGGACATATTGACGTGGTTGTTCGGACTGATGAAGCCGTAATCCCCTTTTTCACGTCCCATGATTTCAAGCGCGCGGTTCGCGATCACTTCATTCGCATTCATGTTGAATGAAGTGCCTGCTCCCCCTTGAATCGGATCGACGATGAACTGATCCGTCAACGCCCCCTCGATCACTTCGTCCGAAGCCTCGACGATGGCAAACCCGACATCCTTCGGTAAATCATTGACGAGCACATTCGAAATGGCCGCCGCTTTTTTCACAATTCCGATCGCGCGAATCAATTCCGGGTGCATGCGCTCTTTCGTAATTGGAAAGTTTTCAGTCGCCCGTATCGTTTGAATCCCGTAATATGCATGGTTGGGAACTTCTTTTTCCCCTAAGAAATCCTTTTCGATTCTTCCGGATAATAAATTCATTTGTCCCTTTTCCTCTCGTTATGTAGATCGCCAATATGGCGTACGCTGAACATTGCCAGGGCTGATTTTATATGCCTGGCATCATGTCCATCGTACGCCTTTTACCGTAGGAATGCTATCGTTATTTAGTTCATTCTCCCAGAGAAAAATCAGCTCACTTGTAAAGGACGAGGCATACTACTTTACAGTCCCATTATGAGAACACAGTCGTCCACTCGGACCGCTTTTCCAACATCTCTTTTGCCGCTTTTTTGGCGCTCTCAAGGCTATGGCTTGCAGCCCATCCGCATTGAACTTCATTGCATGCCGGCACTTCATCTGCAACTAACACATCATTCAATGTCTTTTCCAATATATCGAGTACGTCTTCGTAATTATCGTGATTGATGAGCGCCAAATAATACCCCGTCTGGCATCCCATCGGACTAATGTCCACGATTCTGTCGGAATGGTTCCTGCTGAACTCCGCCATCATATGCTCCAATGAATGAATTGCAGGCATTTCAAGATGCTCCTTATTCGGCTGACAAAAACGGATGTCATACTTTCGGATAACGTCGCCGTTAATCCCTTCCTTCACCCCGGCAAGTCGCACAAACGGAGCTTTCACTTTTGTATGATCCAAATTAAAACTTTCCACATTCATCTTTTTTTCTGTCGCAGACATATTCATCACTCCTTCTCATCGCATCCACGTAATCACTATTACCTTATCTACTTACTTGGATTAATCTCAGAATATCAGTATTCTGAATAGGTTGCAAGATTAAAAAAGTTCAAAAAAGGTAACAATGAATCACTTCTCTTTCGTGTTGATGCAAAGATGTGCAAATGATCTATTGAAACAAATTTCCTCCATTGATTGCCAATCATTTTCATTAATCTCTTTTTTGTGTCACCATATTGAACTATAGGAGTGTGATTCGATGATACGTTTTGACGGTGTAAAGAAATCATATGACAATCAAACACTTGTCGTTGATTCAATCAATTTAGAGATTGCCAAAGGGGAATTTCTCGTACTGATCGGGCCGAGTGGATGCGGCAAGACGACTACGTTGAAAATGATCAATCGCCTCATTCCACTGACGGACGGGACGATATGGATCGACGGCAGAAAAGTGAGCGAATACGCAATCCATGAATTGCGGTGGCAGATCGGATATGTGTTGCAGCAAATCGCATTGTTCCCGCATATGACGATCGAGGAAAACATCGCAATCGTACCTGAACTTAAGAATTGGAATAAAAACCGGATCCATGCCCGCGTGACGGAACTTCTTGAAATGGTAGGGCTCGATCCGGATACATACCGGCACCGGAAGCCTCATGAACTATCCGGCGGCCAGCAGCAGCGGATCGGCGTCGTCCGTGCCCTTGCAGCAGATCCCGACATCATCTTAATGGATGAACCGTTCAGCGCACTTGACCCGATCAGCAGGGGAAAGTTGCAGGATGACTTGGTGCAGCTGCAGCGGTCCATTCAGAAAACGATTGTATTCGTCACACACGATATCCAGGAAGCATTAAAACTTGGAGACCGTATTTGCATCATGAAGGAGGGCAAGATCGAACAGATCGGCACCCCGGATGAAATTATGTTGACACCAGCCACACCATTCGTCCGCAAATTCATCCAGAGCGACAGCGTGAAACCGTTCGTAATAGCAGAGCATCTTGAGCCGATGACGTCAGACGCGCAACGGTTGCCTGTATTGGCCTTCAACGCCGGGTGGGATGAAGTGCTGCATGCACTCGCTAAATCAGACCGGGCCGTCATCAAGCGAGAAGAGGAACTGATCGGCACCATTTCAAGACAAACAGTCATTGCCTATTTGGCAAACGGGCAGGAAGGAGGAAAAGCAGCGCATGAGTGACTTTGTAAACGTTTTTCAAGATCGGAAAGGCGAACTTGCTTTGGCGTTGTTGGAACACATCCAAATCTCGCTCATCGCACTCTTCTTCGCCATCCTCATAGCCATCCCGGTTGGCGTCCATTTGACAACCCGGCAGCGGATTGCAGAAACAGTCATCGGGACAAGCGCCGTGTTGCAGACGATACCGTCGCTCGCATTGCTCGGCCTGCTGATCCCGTTGTTCGGCATCGGCAAGATCCCTGCCATCATCGCACTTGTCGCGTATGCATTGCTGCCGATTTTGCGCAACACGTATACAGGCATCAAGGGAATCGACCCTTCCTTGATCGAAGCGGCGACCGCGATGGGGATGAACCGGCGGAAGCGTCTGACGAAAGTCGAACTGCCCCTTGCCATGCCTGTCATCATGGCAGGCATCCGGACATCGATGGTGCTGATTGTAGGAACCGCCACTCTCGCTGCGCTGATCGGCGCTGGCGGTCTCGGCGATCTCATCCTGCTCGGCATCGATCGGAACAGCCCTTCCCTCATCGTTCTCGGTGCAGTCCCTGCAGCACTTCTCGCGCTGTCATTCGACTTGTTACTGAGGAAATTCGAGGGGCTATCGTTCCGGCGGGCTACCATTGCACTCGTGGCATTTTTGGTCGCTACCCTACTCATCATCGTCCTGCCCCTTTTGCCTACTAGCAATGAAAAACAGCTTGTCATCGGCGCCAAATTAGGGGCGGAACCTGAAATTCTTATAAATATGTACAAGCTCCTCATCGAAGAAGAGACGGACCTGTCCGTTGAACTGAAGCCGGGACTTGGCAAAACATCATTCGTATTCAACGCGTTGCAATCCGGGAGCATCGACCTCTATCCTGAATTCACTGGGACGGCGCTGTCCGAATTCTTGAAAGAGACGGCCGTCAGCAATGACCGGAACGAAGTATACGCACAAGCGCGAGATGGGCTTGCCGAGAAATTCGACCTTGTCCTCCTGCCGCCGATGGAGTATAACAACACCTACTCGCTTGCAGTATCCAAACCGTTCGCGGAGCAGTACGGCGTACAAACAATCTCCGACCTCGCCGCGATTCAAAATGCCGTAAAAGCTGGGTTTACACTCGAATTCAACGACCGCGAAGACGGCTACCGAGGCATACGCAGCGTATACGGAATCGACTTCCCTTCCGTCCGGACGATGGAACCGAAACTCCGCTACCAGGCGATTAAATCAGGGGATATCAACCTTATGGATGCCTATTCGACCGACAGTGAACTGCAACAATACGAACTCACCGTTCTACAGGACGACAAGGAGCTGTTCCCGCCATACCAAGGGGCCCCTCTCCTCCGGAAAGAAACACGCGAAACGTATCCTGAACTCGAGAAAGTGCTCAACCGACTCGCGGGCAAAGTGACGGACGACGAGATGCGGGACATGAACTATAGAGTGAACGCGGAAGGTGAAAAACCGGAAGACGTTGCACGCGCATTTTTAAAGGATGCGGGTTTGTTGGAATAAAAGAAGACATCGATTAGCGGGGGCTCATTTCACCCCCGATGATTCTGTCAAGAGGTATTATCTAATTGATCTTACTCAACAATATATCCATCCCTCATTGTAATGATCCGGTCGGCATAGGGAAGCAACTCTTCATCATGCGTCACCATCAACGTCGTCAGGTTCAATGTTTTTTATTGCGTTGCAAATGACTAATTTGCACTGGTTTGTGAAGTTACAAATGTGTCAAGGGCTTCATTGTATCGAAAGCTTTCAGAAGGGAAAAAATAGGTTTTTTCCATTCAAGAGAAAAATCCCTAAATTAATAGAGGATTATAAACTATACAAAATTTAATGATGAAGGTGTGTAAATATGTCTAAAAAACAAGAGATCCTCTCCATTGCTAGAGAAGTTATTTATTCTAAAGGTTATCAGGCAACATCTATAAGTGACATTCTTCTTGCTGCTAATATTGGAAAAGGTCAGTTTTATCACTATTTTTCCTCTAAATATGATCTAGGTTTAGCCGTTGTAGAAGATCTAGTTCAAGAGTGGGATCAACAGTTAATTATCGGCATTTTTCAATCAACAATTAAACCTGTAGCTAAATTAAACAAGATGCTTGATAGAATCCTCACTTTTCATACTGAAATACCAAATAAATCAGGTTGTCCAATTGGAAATTTAGCCATTGAAATGAGTGAACATGATGAAACCTTTCGGGTGAAAATCCAATATATTATCGAACAGTGGATTGGATCTGTAGAAGCAACTCTAGATGAAATGGTCGAGCAAGGTCAACTAGATGCCGCTATCGATACCAAAAAAAGCGCTCAAGCGATGATAGCTATGATTGAAGGCGGAGTTTTATTAATGAAAAGTCATCAAAATATCCATTTTTTAATCAACGTTATCGATGTAATTCGTGAACAGTACAACCTTACTTAATGGCATGTAATTTACTTGCCAATTTTTGAGTATCTGTGATAGACTACATTCTGTACCGAACGGTAGGTACAAGAATTTGTATCAATAATATATAACCCGTTTAGTTGAATTTATCAATGGGCGCCTTAAAAGAGTTGATTGCTTAGGGGCTCTTTTTTGTGAGGATGAGTAATGGATATACGTTGAATAATTACTGATCATTAAGGCTATAGCGATTTGTAGTTATCAGTCTTGACTAATTCATAAGTAGCAATTTTATGGTAGAGGGAGATACAAGTATGGGTCAGGAATTATATAAAAATATTTATGGGACAAAAGAATTGTATGTTGCTCTCTATAAAGGTATAAGGACATTCAAATATATGAGAAAGAACAAGAAAATGAATAGGATATCTTCACATTTTATCGAAAGGATCATGCTAGCTGTAACGGAAGTGAATGGCTGTGAAGTTTGCTCATATGCCCATACAAAAATTGCTCTGGAGCAAGGGATGAGCGAGAAGGAAATAAAAATGCTTTTATCAGGAATTACTGAAGGAATTTCGGAGGGTGAAATGACGGCAATTGTTTTTGCACAGCATTATGCCGATACGAGAGGAAATCCATCCAAAGAAGCATGGAATCGCGTAGTTAAAGTGTATGGAACGGAAAAAGCGTTGGGAATACTGGGTGTCATTCGAACAATTATGATTGGAAATATCTATGGTATCGCATTAAGTGCATTCAGAAGCCGTATCAAAGGCAAAAAAATAGAAAAAACCACTCTTTTCTATGAAATTAAGATGATAATGAGTATTATTCCACTTTTGCCGGCTGCTTTGATCCATGCTTTTATTTCAAATCGGTTTAAAATCGATGTGATTGATTTCAATGGAAAACAAAGCGTGAAAATTTAAATGTAATAAAAGTAGATGTTTTTAATACCCCATCAAATCCGCCTCCGTTATTTGTTATAACGTTATACTAAACCGCTAACATTAACGGAAGATGAACATAGTTGAAATTCAAGTTACCTTTTTACAAAATGAAAGAACGCATGCTACTTGTGCATGCGTTCCTTTAGTATCCTTCAACCGATATGCTTCAAAGCCTCTCGCCTGCTCAACGGTTTCAGCGTATGTTCTTCGACAAACTCCCTCACGATTACCGGATCGGTTTTCGCGTACTCCCGCAATACCCACCCGATCGCTTTTTGAATGAAAAACTCATTTGATTCCACATGCTGTAGGATGATTTCAAATAATAGCTCGGTATCGGTTTCTTTTTTGAACTTTAACTGATGCAAAATAGCGGAGCGGTTTGTCCACAGATTGTCCGAGTGCGACCAGTCAAGCATCACTTTTTTCCCGTATGCACGGTCCAATTTGACGACATGGCCGACAAGATTGGGGGCGATTGCATCGACACTGTCCCACCACGATTTTGTTTCGATGAACTTCAATAGCTTCGGATAATCGTCAGTCGTGAATTGCTTTTTCATTTTATCGAGCAAAGCAATTGCGGCATACTGATATTCCCGCTCGGGCAATTCATATAGCTTCCATGCCTCGTCGAATACTTCGTCAATTTCGGGCAGCGCATATTCCCGGAATTGCTCACGCAGCAGCTCGTTTCGCAGCGGACTTTTAATGCCCAAGAACGGAAAATGGTGTTTCATATACGCTTTCATTGGCTCTGCTTGCTCGACGTTCCGGCACATTTCGAACTTCTCGATAATCCCCTTATGATTCCATTGCTTTTTCATCTTCGACACCTTCTTATCAAATTGGTCTGAAACTCTTCCTACAATTGTAAGCAAGAATCTATGAAGTGCAAAGTTGGTAGTCCGTAATACGAAACTTTTATGACCTTTTTGCCGTATAAACAGTTGAATGAATCGTTTGTGAAAAGGAGGCAGGTTGATGAAAAGGAACTATCGACGGAAATTTGGGGCCGCCATATTTTTGGTACTGATTTCCCTCGCAGTTACAGGGTGCTCGCAGCCTGATGATGATCAAGATCCGATCAAGGAAGCGGTAAAAAAGGTTGTTGAACTTCAATTGAATGCGCCCGATGAGAAATCACTTTTCGAAAATTATTTGCCGGATACATTCGATGAGGACGAAATGGATGAAGGATTTATTGAATTCAAGAAGTATTTGGAGGAAACGTACAAACCCTATTTGACGGAAAGCACTTTCGAGCAATATATATTGACGAATGAACTTGTTGCATTCCATCATTCAGCTAACAGGTTTGATTACCAACTGAAAGTGAACCATGTGGATGTTGAGCAAAACGAAGTGACGCCGACCAATTACAACTTCACCGTGGATTTGGACTATGTCAATAAAGACGGTGAGGAAACGCCGATTAAGCTAACAGGCGTTGCCATTATGCGGGACGACAAAATCGCAAAAATTTCGTACCTCGGTGAAAAGAAATTAATAAGAAGTTTGATAAGTGGCGAACCAATTAACGTCAATGAATAAGGGATAATAAAAACCGTCCCAGGAAACCTCCTGCGACGGTTTACAAATTGCACGATATAATCAGCTTGGCAGCAAACGATGGGCCAACACAAGAATCCCGTAACTGGTTCCCCAAGATTTGAAAGAGTCTTGAACTTTAAACGTTAACCTTTAAATTGTAAAGAACTTTAAGTTGTAAGGTTTATAGCTTTGAACGCTAAGGTTTGAGCTTTCTCTTTGCTCGTTCACTAGTTGAAAGTAAAGGTAAGCCGGTTTCTATTTCACCCAAAGAACTCCGGAAAAGAAGGGTCTTGTGGATATCGTTTTCGATTACTCATGCAATACGCCTTAAATGGTTATTTTCGTAAGGGCATTGGACTCGGACAGGACCGCATCCACTTCAGCTTTAAAGCTGGAGATCCGCTCTTCCCATTCTTCAATTCGCTTATCGAGGTTCAACGGATCGATGAGGACGTACTCGTTCCGTTCCTTAAATGATTTCGTATGTAACTCAACCTCTTCTTTTTTCGCATGATCTTTATTACCTAAAATTGCTGTTAAATAATCTTCCAGTCGTGACGGAAGTGTATCGTTTTCCATCGACAGTTTACTGATAGCCATTCGGCGTTTTCCAACCATCGCGGCAAGCAATTTTTCTTCATTTGCAATGGATGACTTGCGCTCAATAGCTTTGGCGACCGTCATCTTCTCTCCAGCCACCACAACCTCGGTAATTGCATTCGATTGTACAATTGCGTCTTTCAGTCGATTGCGCCGTTCAATTAACGATACCGCCTTATCGAATCCGGCTTGGACCGTCTTTTCATAGTCTTCTATAGATAGGCCATTGATTTTTTGTGCAGATTTCCGGTCGGTGGCAATGAAATCCGCCTCTTGAATCACTTTTGGAATACGGTCATTCAATGTTTTCAATTCAGATAGAGCACGGTGAATCGACATCGTTTGAGTGGTAGTCATCACATTTCCTCCAATCAGATTGTTTCATTCTTCCATTATACATAAACAGTTGAAAGAAACGTAGCTATTCAGGATCACCGTTCAATCCAAAACCTACGAACGACATTGCCATGCGCTTCCGTGAAGCTCTCGTCCTCTATTCCGCCATTTTTGATAATGACTGCAGCTGAACCGACATTATCTTCATTGCATGTGACAAGCACAGAATGGATGCCCAGCTGATCCGTTTTCTTCAATGCCTCAGACAGCAAATAGGTCGCATACCCTTTCCGCCGTTCCGAAGGGCGGATCCCGTAGCCGATGTGTCCGCCGATTTGGCGTAAAGCATCATTCAAGCCATGTCGGATATTGACCATTCCTACGAGCCGTCCGCTGTCATCGATAAGAAAATAATTTGTATTCAGCATCCGGTTGTCGAGCCCCGCTTCCTTTGCCGCCATCTCTTCCAAATATACTTCATAAGGAATGTCCGCTTGCAAATGAAAACTGCTAGGCGTCATTCGGGCATCATCCCACTCATTCATATATGCAATATGTTCTGCTTTCCATTTCAAGGACGGTTTCTCAAGCCGCATGTAAACTCCCCCAGACTTTAATTATCATCTTAATATTCTGTCACAAATAGAGCCATCCGTCCATGTGTTGTGAATAAAAAGCATAAACGTTATTTGAAAGGAGTAGGATTTTAATCAGCCATAGTGGTTGTCCGGGAGTGGAATATCGCGAAGATCAACTACCCAAGATTCCATTAATGCTCATGGTCTTCTATTTGCTCCTTCAAGATATTTAATAGAAGAAAACGATCGGCAGAGGTCCCTTGCTGGCACCCCTCCAACGTATAAATGAACAATTGCTGTCCTTCATCTTCCACCAGTTCCGTGCAGGACATGCTCATTTTCCGAGGATTGTCCCCTCGCTCCTTATTTTTCGATTGATCGATTTCCAAATCGAATTCAGCTCCATCGAAAGATAAATTGTACAATGTCGGGTTTCCTTCGAGTGTGTAGTTGGTGATCCGTACGGAGGCCACTTCATCCTCTTCGACACTTTCCAAGAAATGTTGGAATCGGTCAAAGTTGAAAATGGGTCCGTTCATATTGATGACATCCCCGTTTTTGACGGCTTTTTCACTATCGTAGGAACAAGCGGCTACTAGGCATACTAGGGGCAACAAAAAGAAATACAGTTTTTTCGGCATATGATCCCTCCAATGGCGTTTGTTTCTCAACTTCACTATATGCGTCAGCTTTGTCTCTTTATTTCTAGCAATATTTTGGAAATCGCTTTGTTATTGGATAGGTCTAAGGTAACAAAATGACAATATAACTCAGGAAATGATCGATAAAACTTGGAAATGAACGATAACTGACTGCAACTGAACGATAACTCTTGGGAAATGATCGATAACTTCTAAGCCGTTAAATCTTATAAAGGGTTATAGCAATTCACTGCCATTTCAAGGTACAATAGTTAGAATGTTACATCTACTCAAAGGATGGTGAATTTGCATGTACAAATTGTATTGCCGCAGCTTTCAGCGTGTGATGAAAGTGTCTACTCTTTTTCTGCCATGGCGGGAACCCCAGCTACTCGAAGGGGAAAATAGTTTAGCAGAGCTTCCGAGGTTGATTAAACGAGAAGGCATTAAAACGGTTTTGATTGTGAGTGATACAGGGATTGTGGCGACAGGGTTAATGGATGATTTCCTTGAAGGTTTGCGGAAGGAAGGAATTAAGTTTGTCATGTACGACAAAACTGTCCCGAATCCGACGATCGATAATATCGAGGACGCGCTGCAACTCTATAAAACGAACGATTGCGAAGGCCTTGTCGCATTCGGCGGCGGATCGCCGATTGATTGTGCGAAAGGGGTCGGTGCACGCTTGGCGAGGCCAAACAAAACCATTCCCCAAATGAAAGGCATTTTGAAGGTGATTAAAAAAATGCCGCCACTATTCGTAGTGCCTACGACGGCTGGGACCGGCAGTGAAGCAACACTCGCCTGCGTCGTTTCCAACAGTGAAACGCATGAGAAATATGCACTCATGGACACCGCACTCATTCCGCATTTCGCAGTGCTGGATCCGTTGCTCACCGTGAAACTTCCGAAGCATATCACGTCCACAACCGGAATGGATGCTTTGACGCATGCAGTCGAAGCGTATATCGGCAAAAGCAATACGAAGCAGACAAGACAATGGAGCACGGATGCTGTGAAGCTCATTTTTGAAAATCTTTACGAAGCTTATTCCAATGGGTTAAATATAGCTGCACGGACGAATATGCAAAAAGCCGCCTATCTCGCAGGAATGGCGTTCACTCGCGCCTATGTCGGCAATGTCCATGCCATCGCCCATACGCTGAGCGGGTTTTACAATATGCCGCACGGACTCGCCAATGCCGTCATCCTGCCTTATGTCCTCGACTATTACGGGGAAACTGTCTACGAACCTTTGGCAGAGTTGGCGGATGCAGCCGGTGTTTGCGCATCTTCCGACTCCACCAGCGAGAAGGCACTGAAATTCATTCAGGCAATCAAGGATTTGAATGGAAAGATGGAAATTCCTGTGAATGTGGAATGCATTATCGACAGCGACATCCCGCTCATGGCAGAGCGCGCGGTACAAGAAGCGAATCCACTTTACCCGGTGCCGAAGATATTATTTAAAGAGGATATGGATAAGCTGATCCGAACGATCGGGGCGTAACGGAAAAACACGAGTCCCACGCAATGGACATATACTGAGGCATCGAAGAAATGCGGAGGTTGCCTATGTATTATTCCTCTTTTCCTTATGGATTCAATTCCCGGCAACAAGCTTTCATGCCGGTCCACCCAGGATATATGGCGATGCCCACTCCGGCACCGCAAGACGGAAGAAGCCCCTTTCCTCCGGTAAATACGCGGAAATTAAACGAATCGGCCAAACGATTCAAGCAAGTGATGAATGAAGCGAATCTATTCATCGGTACGCTGACAGCTTCAGATGATTTCGCCCGCCGGCTCATGGACGCAGCACAACGTTCGGACCAAAAAGAAGTTGAGCGGCTCGTCCGCTCGACAGGTGTAACCATCAAATACACTCTATCCTACACACCCTCCGGCATCCGGATCGACTTCTCGAACAGCGACGCCCAAAACAGCTGCTGCACGTTGCGGATGGCGCTAGGTTGGTGAATAAAAGAAGCCAGTCAGAAAGCGTTACGGGTTCGTTGAGGGGGAAAACATGCATTCGGGGACGCAATTCGCATATGAATTGTGTCTCCTTTTTTATTGATGTATCAATGTTCAAGTAAATCTCACCACAATTGTTAAGCCAATCAACAACAGTACCTAAATTTATGTGTCTCTGCTCCTTACACAGCTACTATACGTGTTAATTGGTAGGTGGAATGGATCCTTGAATATAATTCTGAAGTAATTGAAAATATTGAAGAGCGCAAGGGATACTGTGCTAAAATAGAGTTTTAAGAAGCCGCCTTATTCAACAAATGCATCCTTTAGTTGAATAGGTAATTCATTCTTGGGAGGATGCTTATGAAAAAAATACGTAAACTTTCATCACTTTTACTGTTGGTAGCTCTGATTGTGAGTGGGTGTGATTCAAAAAGCAGGGACGGAGAACCTCTTGACATTAAATTCGGTTATGTTGGGGATTTATTCAAATATAAGGATGCTTATGTTGGGGATAACAGTGCAGTAGGGAATATTGTAAGTCGATTAAAGAATGCAGAGCGATTTAAAGGATTCGAACTGAAAACAGATGAGGAGCCGTATGGCATCATTTTGAATTACAGCTATGAAGAATCGGAACAGGATTATAAAGATATTGTTATTTATAATGCTACATTTTTATTCACCTTACTTCAGAATGCAGATTGGATCATGTTTAATTTTGAGAATGAAGAATACACAATTACTAAAGATAAACTAAAAAATTGGTATGGAGAAGATTTTACAGGAATGCAAAGTGAGGATGAAGTAAAAACGTTCATACAAAAACACTCGGATGATGAAAATAAAGTAGACGAGTTATTTAATTAACGGGCTCGATTTCACAAGTTTGATCATAAAGAAGACCACCTAAATTAGTAACGGGTTCGGTTGATGGGGAGAAAAGTGCAATTAACAACGTACCTAACAGGTTAATCAGCATTTATTTCAACAGTGAAATAGCTATATAAAAAACAAGTAAACGCTCAAATCTGAGCGTTTATTTGCGAAATATTTTACTTTCCTTATTGAGCTAAAGCACCCGTAAGTTGAAGATCATAAGGAAGATTAATAATCAAATCAATAAGAGAAGATGAAACTTCATAATAAACAGTAATTACTCTCCTAAACCTTCTAAATGTTTTAGGTTGTGTAAATCAGGAGTAACCCACCCTCGTTGGGTAATATCACTTTTATTACGGGCGAAATATTTATATTCCACTAGTGGTTCGGTATCAAATATTACGCCTATATAATATGGATTCAGGTGTTTATAGCCGTCCTCACGATGAGGCACTATCCTATATTCCCAAGTTTCCCCAGGGTACTGTTCTTCCAAATGCATCTGAATATAACCTACTTTTTTTTCAATTTGCATATCAATCCAATATGGACGTACAAAATAAAAAATACCAAAAGACACCAAAAATAATATAGCCAATCCCTGAATAACTTTTCTCCATTTTCCTTTCAAAACAAGAGAAACTAATAGAATAACAAGTAAAATCCCACCGACTATGATCAATTCGATTAGTTCAGCTGGATGCAATGAATCCCCCCTTTTTTTGAAACAGGTAGAGTTTGTTCTTCAGCTAACCTGCCTTGTTAGTTAAAGAAAAAAGAGCCGCTGTCTAAGCAGCCACGATCTTCAAGTAAAGCACCCGTTACTTGAACAAGAGTCTCCAAATCCTACCCGCTTTTTCAATACAAGCGTAACTGATGACTAAAAGTGTTTTACTTTTTCAGAATATCCAACAAGCAGTATCCAAGCACTATTCCTGCTGCTGTCGTGAATGGAGTACTAATTGTTATTATTAAATAGTCCTGAAATATTGAATGTTGACCAATCGAGGTATAAGTCCAAATGAGATAAATCAAAACGGGAGAAGTTACGATAAAAAAGGTTGGGGCACCAATTGCTAACAATTTCACCCAATCGAATGTCCATTTTTTCTGTTGCTTAATGTCTTTGACCAATACAGGTAGCTTTAATAGCATCCCAATAATGACAGGAAACACGAGACTGTACATAAAGAATAATTTGTTATCAAACGTTTCTTGGGCAATGAATTTTAAACTCATATAATATTGGCTTCCTAGATAACAGATGAAACCAATAAATAGAACCCATACAAAATAATACATAAAACGTTTCATCTAAATACCTCCTTACACCTGTTACCTATTATACGAGTCAACATATAAATAGTTGCAGTTTTCAATATATTCATTTATGCATTTTCTTATTGAACTAACCTCCACGTTACTTCAATAAGAACAGTAACCCGTCTTTGTAGCTTGTTCTTCAAGTAAAGCACCCATTAGTAAAATATGTGCATTATAATCATTGTTTTTCTTCTTTTGTACTCTTAGATTTGATTAGCGAATAAATATCTTTGACATGAAGTACAAGCAACCCTATCAAAAGCAACCAAACAAAATGTACTTTGTAACCAATCTCGTCCAGCATATATTCACGATATGTAAACGTAAAGTAGCAAATAAATATAAATAATAGCAGGTCCCAGACTACGGTCACTATTTCTTTTAGTTCTTTTTTGTCATTCAGTAATCCAATTTAGATCAGCCTCACGATTAGAAAGGCTGCGAGTCCACTTGGATAATTTGACATATCTACATGAAAACCACGAAAAGCATCCATTGATAACCCCCTTTATTTTGATGTCCCATTTTTTTGAAAGTATCGTCTAAGCAGCTCTGATTCTTGAGTAAAGCACCCGTTAATAAAAAAATAATCCGATTACTTGCATTGATTGATGATTATCTTCGCGGATAATCCTATCTTGAATCCCCAAATTGCCTCTTTATATTTTTTATCCTTCCGAGCCAAAATTTCACTTACTTCAATAAATTATTTAATTATTCAACTCTCTTTTTAATATTAAATACAATATATAGACTAATAAGGTTACTATGCCAATTTCATATATTAGTCTCATAATATCAAGCTCATAAATTGGATTATAACCATCAATCGTAAAGTGCTGTGTTTGTAATTGCCATAAAGGAACATATTTTTTGCTATGAAATTCAAGATTTGGTCCCCACTTTAATGACACAGGTACAAACAAAACACCAATGCAAAAAATCAGTACAAAATAGATAGAAAATAATTTTTTCAAAAGTTTACCCCCTTCCTACCCGTACAAATAATTTACATATATTAACTTATTCAATGCGATCGTAAAAAAACCTTCTTCTTCAACTAAACTGCCGCGTTAGTTCAATAAGAATAGCGAGGCTAATACAATAATCCCGCCTTTGATAACTGAAAAGTCATTTTAAGGTTCTTGAAAACCTATTGTTCCCATCAGGAAAACAATGAGATAAAAAAGTAATGCCAAGATATTTATTAAAATGAAACCTGCTCTTGTACCATCTTTAATACCAAACCATCCAAATATGATTCCTAACATCCCAAACACAAAAGGCAAAAATAGACTTATATCTATGATGTAATCAAATAATCTTTCGTTCCAAATTGGAGTAGCCATTAACATAAACATTAACAGGGATAATAAAGAAAAAGATTTCTCGATATTTTTCGATTTAGCTTTCATGATAAAATAGTAACTTACGATTAGAAAAACCAACAAAAAAAGCCACGTCATTACATCCCACCTCTCGTATAACCTCACTTCTATCACTTATTCAGTGTTCCTCAAAATGGTCCGATTGTTGAACAGAAGTTAAACAACACTCTTCAACTAAACTGCTTCGTTAGTTCTATATGAAAGAGTCCCAGCAGGTCAACGATCTTCAAGTGAAGCACTCGTTAGTAAAGACATTGTTAATTTTGCACCTCAATATTATCAGCACCCGCTTGACTAGGGCTTCTTTGCTCTTATCGTTTTTTAGTAAAGAATCGATTTCTTGATAATCCCCCATTTAGTACCATTTCTTATTCGTCTATCAGCTCTTGGATTCGTTCTTTGGAAATCGAAAAAGGAGTTGCAAGAAAAACCATAAAACCACCTATCATATATATAAAGATACTAAGTCCCAAGTTTGGATGTGCCGGTGTGAAGCGCAGCGCAGACATAATGACAATCCCTACGATAATCATGATGGCGAGGGCTTTCGGCCATTTGACGAGTTGCTTCGTTTTGCCGGGATTCACAAAAACTGAAGCAATCCGCTCTTTCCATAAATGACTCAATAGGAATAAAAACACTGTAACGACCAGGAAAGGCCAAAAAGCTACCGAACCATATACCGCCCTAACAAAAGGCATCATTGCAAAAATAGATAGTCCGGTAAGTATCCAATACAACTGGAGGGAATTGTACCGCCTTGGGTCGCTCTTACTATAACGTCTCCACAATAGGAGGAGACGGAACATAATGAAAGCCTCCAATGTTAAGTTGATGGGCAGCCAAAAAGAGAACTGTCCTTCCGGTACAGAGCTGGCCACTAACACAAACAAAAGATGCAGAAAAAATGCAAAGACAATAAGATTATCCGCTTTCACTGGTCTGTTAATTTCCTCTTTTAACGTCATTGGGTCTCCTCCTCTTTCAAGACAAGATATGTAGGTAAGCTTGACTTGTAATTTCAAGGTGATGGGATTCTTTTCCGAGTAGTCTTTTATCAAATGTAGATTTATGGTCAATGGATACTACATCAAATTCGATGTGTCCCCAAATGCAGTATTTTTTATTGTTTTCTCCCCATCAACCGAACCCGTTACACGCAAGGATGGATATTTTTATGTTCACGATAAACGGGCATCCAGTAATCCGATTAGCTTCTCTATCACCGCATCTGTCGTAATAAAACAACTAATTATGAAATACTTCCTCTTCCTGTGTATCTTCAGCACGTATGCATTGCTTACGCCAGGTGTATAAACAGGATGGTTCGAATGAACTTCCTCGATTTGATACGATCGAATGCTATTCCATGGTACAAACCGCCCCTCGCATATCACACCGTCTTCCACGATCGCAAATAGATTCCAAGCTGGATTAAATATCATCAAAGGCACTATAAACATGGCATAAAGATTCCATCCTACCACTTCGCTGTCATACAAATCATAAATTACCGTGATAATAAAAAAGAGAAACAAGAGACCTAAAGCACAAATGCCCCTTAGTAGACTAGCAACCACCGGCAAATCCAATGCTTTTTTTGGTTGTGCCCGCATCGCCTTCAAGTCTTCTTCTGTGACAGGAAAAACGACAGCTTGTTTCAATTTACTTTTGAGCCGATAGAACTTGAAAAGAACATATCCGAAGAGTAACAACAATACTACACTCACTATAATTTCCATCTGATACTTCCCCCCAAGTTCAGAAACCACAATTCACACCGCTATTATTTGTTAGTAAAATGATCCAGCCGATTCATAAACCTGACAAGCCGGACGTCCTCCCTTCCTTCAAGTAGATGGATACCCGTATCACCTGTGGCAAATGCAACTTCACTATAGGCTGATTGAGAAATGCTTTCAGAAGATTAGATATCAGCTTATGGTCTAATTCCCCTTTACTCCCAATTCAACAACTTCCACTCCCTCTCAGTTGCAAGTCCCGTTTTACGACTGTCTATTCTTTATTCAACTAATCTGCGGCGTTAATTCAATAAGGAAAAAGAGCCGTAAGCAGCCCAATGATCTTCAACTAAAGCATTCATTAGTTGAACAAGGAATTATTTAACTTCCGCAATTTTAGAAACAGGAATTTCAATTTTTGTTCCTAATACATCATCTGAATCCAAGGAAAAATCAGCAATAGCTTCAAATTCATAAGTACCTGTCTTTAATTTAAGTTTTTCTATCCCTTTAAATTTTACTATGTGAGGTTCATTCCGAATCAGTGTAGTTGTTAATAATGGTTGATTCATAGCACCAAAATATTCAAAATCACCATCTTGTTGATAGACATTTAAGAAAAAAATACTTCCACCATGATATATATCTTTTTCTGCTGCTTCTCCTATATAAGTAATCGTGGCATAAACAGTAAGGTCTTTTTCAACATTTAGTGTTACTTTGAAATCATCTACCTGTTTAGACTCATTGGTGATTTTCGGTTCACCACTTACATTTTCTTCATTGTTATTATTTTTTACACAGCCAAATAGTCCGAAAATCAAAATTATAGAAACAACGATAAATAATTTTCTAATCGTTCCCACTCCCTTTTACGATTAGACGGAATCCTAGTCGGTTTGTTTCATGCTTAATCATACTAACCTGCACCGTTAGTTCAATAAGAAAAAAGGCTTTAACCCTTCTTGAAGTAAGCACCCTGTTAGTTTAAGAAGAACAGAGACCTCCTTAAACAATATCGCCCTATTGTAGGCGAGGATTGCACTAAACATTATCCTTTCCAGCCATTAAGGCTGAATGTTTTCTAATACCCGAGGTTTGTCTCCATTGTTTGAATACATGATGAAATACTCCTTCTCTTCCTCAATTAGGTTCCAAATTGCCCTTTCTTTTATCATTATCTTAAACGTTTCTTCTTTGCTTGGATCGTTCGAGTCATTTACCAAAATCCAAAATTCTTTGTTATTGTTTGACTGACCTTTTTCAATCACAGTTAACGATGAGGCAGTTGAAGTCCCTCCACAAGAGGCAAGTAATAACGTGAAAAGGATAATGAGTGTCCCAAAAGTTTTTTTCATAGATTTACCCCCAATGAATGAATAATGAATTCATCAATCTGGCCCGATTGTTGAACACAAGTTAAACAACACTCTTGAACTAACCTGCACCGTTAGTTCAAGTAAGAAAAAAGGCTTTACCCCTTCTTGAAGTAAAGCCCCCCGTTAGTTTAATAAAGCACCCCTCTGTAAAATAAGTCTACAAGTATATAAATAATCGGTGATATCACGAAGAATGTATATACTGCACCAAGTATCATTTGGTTACGCGAATCTCTATTGTCCTTGATGTTTTTTATGAGAGTTACTAAATTTAGAAACCATAAAATAGCTGCTACTATTGGAATAGCAAACAATAAGAATAGCCCCATTTCCCTCTCATCCTCCTAAATTATTGATGAAAATTACTTTCTACATCCTTTTCCTTCTTCAACTAAACTGCCGCTTTAGTAACAATTTCTAAAAAGGAATCAATCCCTTTTTGGATCAACGCCCTGTAAGTGTAATATAGCTGAATAAAGAATTACTATTGTTCTAATATGCTTCTTAATTCATTAGTTTGTTCTTTAGAAAGGGCAAAGTAACCATTTACACCGTCATTAGATAAAATTGAACTACCGTCGTCTTGATAGTAAACATATAACCACAATTCAGCAATGCCTTCCTTGGGTCTATCAAGCGAAAAGAATGTGTCGGGTTCACTATCTAAGTCTTTTGGTTCTTCAATCTCCGTTCTTTTTCTAATGATCGCCCTCAAAGCTTCGATTGATTCCGAGTCCTTGATTTCTTTATTAATTTTTATTCCTTCAATTCCATTAACAGGAGTTCCTACTCGAATCACTTCATCAGATGATGAACACCCTGAAAATATTACTGGCAAAATTAAGAACAATACTATCCAGATAAACTTTTTCATTTAAATCATTTCCCTTCAAATAATAAACATCTCTTTATTCGATATTTGTTCTTTAAATTCTTATTCAACTAAACTGCACCGTTAGTGAAAGAAAGAGAAGTCAAATGCAAAACGAGTGAAAAGGACTATTAAACACAAAGTAATAAAGGTATTAAAACAAATGGGAAGCATGTTTTTTAATTCAATTTTAAACAGCTCCAGTACTGAACGATAAAAAAAGAAAAAGATTATTAAACCGATAAAATAGAATACTGGAATACCTATACTAAACATAATCTTTGCACCTATATCTATATCTACGGTTGGACTTCTATCAGCAGCAGTAAAACGCATACCACTTATATAAAACAAGATTACCAACTGGAAGACATAGGTTACCGCTATTGTTGTAACAAAATAAAATAAATAAGATAGCCATCTTTTCATTTGCCCACCCCCAGTAAAGCACCCATTAGCTCAGTCGTTTCAATGAAAACTCTATTTCGGCTTACACTCAAAAGAATAACTTCCCGTGAGATTATTATGGATTTCTAATATGGCTTCTCCACCATTTTTATAACAGCCGGTGAGGAGTAGATTTATCTCTGAATTGTGGTAATAACTAGTGGTAATCATTAGTATAGCCCCTGCAAATAATACAAGAACGAATAGCCATGCAATTCCTTTTAAATCCTTTCTATTAAAAATACTTATTTTCATCCCCTCCTATGTCAGGATCAACAATTTCTCCCTCTATTCATAACTTTATACGACCTCACCGGCGAAAAGTTTCTATAATTCTAAAAACAATTCAAAGTATGTAACTGATGATCCTGGAGTAGAAGAATTAATAACGAAGAGTTATTTATTAACCATCACTGAAACTTGTACTCGACAAGGACGTATTCCTAGTTAGAATGCTACTGGTCAACAATAGTTGAATAAGGGAGCGTGAATAATGAAAGCCATATCAAGTTTGATAATGTTCTGTTTACTAATTATGCTGGGTGGATGCGGCAATGATACAACGCTAGAAGAAGCTATTAAAGAGAATAAGGAATGGGAGGATGTCTTTTACATCACCCAAACAAATGATGAGTATGCTTTAGTGTTCATGGAAGAAGCGGATGGAATGATGAGGGCTGGGTTAGTCGTTAATCGCAAAAATGGATGGGAAGCCAGTGATACAACAGGCGGCTTAGGGATACTTGACCTATCAAGAGGTTTTAGCGGTATGTCAGGACCCTTGTATCTAAATGACAAAGAGTTTTTAGTCTTAACTTGGGGTTTAATCGCAGATGAAGAAATAGACAAAATCGAGGTGGTGGATAACAAAGATAAGGGAGTGAATATAATTGGAACTAAAAATGATATGAGAATATATTATATTGTTGATACGAATATGAAAGATGTTTCGGCAGAATACAAACTTGCTGCTTTCTCGAAGGACGGCAAGATTTTGTATGAGTGACCTCGAATAGGACCCTCACTACCAAAAAGGTTTAGGCATATGTATAGCAGTAGTGAAGAACCTAGGAGGTGAACTGCATGCCAAGCAACCCATTGCAGACGCTGCTGACACAAACACCGGAAGAAGGGTATGCATTAGCGGTCAAACTTGCACAAAAAGGGGTGGGAGTTACACAGCCTTCTGAGGAGATCAGAAAAATGCTGCGACCAGTATATTCGAGAGATGCGGACAGCTTAATCGCTGTTTCACAAGTCATCGCAACCCATTTCCAAACAGTAGCCGCCGCCAACAACTACTGGCGTACATGGACACCGCCATACTACTAAATTGTGTGGGAATTGTGTGGGTGCCTGTGCATGGTGCATTTATGACAATTCATTAAAAATAATAAAAATGCAATAGAGATCCCGGTAAACGTTGATTTCACTGGGTTCCCTATTGCATTTTGTACAATTGTAGCGAATTATCTGAATTGCATCTTACACAGGCACCTGCAATATGCCGTGATGTTTTACTCCTTCGCATGGTGTTTTTTCAATAGGTGAGAGATATATTTATCCAATGCAGCACCAATTATAAACCAAAACAATATGGTTAAAACGTACTTTATTGCTATTGAAATGTTGGCGGGATGTGTAACGTTTTCAACAAACCAATGCGTTCCCATTATTTGAAAAGGAGGACTTGCAAGGAATAACAATATGGATTTGTCATCAAAACCCAATAGGTTGAAAAGGCATATACCGATAGCAATGATTGTGAGCCAAAAACTGAATTTCTTATATATCATCATATATCAACCTCGTTTCATCTTTTAAACAGATAAACAGAGACCCAATAAAAAAGTTTATATATTACCCACTTTCAGCAACAATCCTCTAGGGCCGTTAGTGGAAGAATACAGAATATATTACAACGGCTAATAGTAATACCAGAATCATTATCCCTGTACCCTTCCAACCTAAACCACCCACCAAATCAGAAAGGTTACTTCCCTGAATACTGCTTGATCGATATTTTAATTCATTTTGTCTAAGTCTCTCCCTTTTATCTTCGGGCGTATCGTTATCTCCGAACATTTTCTCACCCTTATGAAGTATTATTCCGCATCCTGATCCGTTTGTTTATCGGGAACGTTTTTTTCGTTATGTACTCACCCCACCTGAACACATCAATATAGATAGCGGCCAAACAACAGAAACCCTTTAGTAGATATTAATACGATTTCACAACTCCAAAGTTTCGATAAATCCCGAAAATAAAATGCTAATCCAATGAATAAGACCGCCCATGCACACGATCATGGGACGGTCTTTGAGCTCTTCATTTTCACTTCAACAAATTGTGTGGGAATTGTGTGGGTGCCTGTGCATGGTGCATTTATGACAATTCATTGAAAATAATAAAAATGCAAAAAGGAACCCAGTAAACGTTGAGTTCACTGGATTCCCTTTTGCATTTTATACAATTGTAGTGCATTATCTGAATTGTGTCTTACACAGGCACCTGCTGAAGGGCACCAGACCGGGTACCTGCAAAATTATTCGACCGAGTTCACTCTTGGTCGAACCACAGCAGTTCTTTGTCGTTTTCGTCGCCGTTGTAGTTGATCAATATTTCTTCGCCGGCTTTTATATCTGTATATGCATAGAAGTCAAACGTATGCTTTTCAAAGCTGATTTCGTACGTTGCATTTGGCTCATAGGAATGGTTGAATAACATTCCGTACCCAAGGAGGATCGCGGAATGTTTAATGCCATATTCAAAGGCATAATCAGACAACAACGTTTGCTCAATGTGTGGGTGCTGGTCGTTTGGATAGGCAATGACGGGTGCTTCATGAACCATCGTTCCTTTGGCGATATCACATGTGGCAAATACCCCTCTATTGAATTCACCGTCACTCAGTGAAGATGTTTTTACTTCGATCATGCTGTTCACCTTCTCACTTGTAAAATGTACTTTCTTACTATACCATGTATCGACGCAATGAGTGGTTTTATTCACTTTTAAAAATAAAAGTCACTTCATTAAGAAATTACAACCACAAAAAAAGACCCTACACGTAGGGTCCTTTTCATGCAATTATTAAGCTTTTTGAACGTTTGTAGCTTGTAGGCCACGTTGTCCTTGCTCAATTTCAAATGTTACGCTTTGACCTTCGTCTAAAGATTTGAAACCGTCGCTTTGAATTGCTGAGAAGTGTACGAATACGTCTTCTCCACCTTCACGCTCGATGAATCCAAAACCTTTTTCTGCGTTGAACCATTTAACTGTACCTTGTTCCATAGTTATTGCCTCCTATGTGTGGATCTCCACACAATATGTTACTATCTTTGTTCAAATACCTTAGACGAATAACAAAATCTATTCTCAATCTGAAAAAGAACAAAAATAACTCTTCCTTAGATTAACAGACATATGATGAAATAGCAAATAGTACGATTCTTATTTCAAAAAACATGTTGAAATCGCCTTATTCCATACATAGCAGGCGCCCGTCCATTGTGCATTTATGACAATCCGTCAGGCACCTGCAGTTGATTTTATTAAAACGGGCCCCAATCTATAATGACTCCGATTGAGAGGAAGATGATGCCGAGCACTGTCCAGATGAGCAAGAGCGGGAATACGAACCGGATCCATTTCGTCCAAGCTACCCCCGCAATGGCCAAGTTCGCCATCAAGATGCCGGATGTAGGCGTAATGACATTTGTAAAGCCGTCACCCATTTTATACGCCTGCACGGCCACTTGTCTCGGAATCTCCATCAAATCCGCAAGCGGTGTCATGATCGGCATGACAATGACTGCTTGTCCACTTCCTGACGAAACGAGGATATTGAACAGTTCATTTGCGATAAACATGACAATTGCGCCGCTCACACTGGTGAAAGGAGTCATGACATTGGCCATTCCTTGAACGATCGTATCGAGGATTTTACCATTCTCGAGAACCACTACAATTGAGCGGGCCATCCCTATGATCATCGCTCCGTAGACAAGTCCCTTTGCCCCTTCAAAAAATTCTTTCACAAGCCGATTCGGTGTCAAACGGGCGATCACCGCCGTTCCGACTGCAATGATAATGAAAATGGCAGCCATTTGGTTAAGGCTCCATTCATATTTGAATACGCCGAAGACATACAGCGCGATGCCTAGTACAAGCCATAGAAGAACGAGCTTATGTATACCTGTTATTTGCACTTCTTCTTTCAATTCATTCTGCTCTTCCAACTTCGGGAACGGATTGTTGCCAAGTACGCTCTTCGCGGGATCCTTTTTTATCCGCTTCACATACCAGGCGACGTAAAGGATCGTGGAAATCAAGACAGCAATATAGATAATCACCCGGTAGCCGATCCCAGAGAAGAGGGGCAATTGCGCAATTTGTTGCGCCGTCCCTGTCGTCAATGGATCTAGAAACGCGGTATTGAAGCCTGCGTAAGCACCGAGGTAGATGATTGACACCCCGACGATTGCGTCTAGTTTCATCGAACGAGCTAAAATAATTCCGATTGGAATAAAGGCGATCACCGCATTTACAATAATGCCAAGCGTACCGAAAATCGAGAATAAGACCATGACGATGGTGATTAAGACAATTTCCTTGTTCTTCGTTTTCTCGATCGTTTTTAATATGAGTGCATCAATTGCTCCTGTCGACTCAATGACTGCAAAAGAGCCCCCGATGATTAACACTAAGAATATCAACGGCGCAGAAGCGATCATTCCATCTTGGATTGCCATAAAAACATCCATCGGGCTGACAGCTGAGGACTCAATCTTCTCATAGCTTCCCGGAACGACGACTGTCACGCCGTCAACCTCTTCCCTCTGAAATTCCCCTGCAGGAATTATGTACGTCAAGACTGCCATAAGGACAAGTATCATGAATAGGATTACATAGGCATCCGGTATGCCTAACGTTATCTTCTTTTTCTTCTCCATGCTGCCACTCCTTCCTGAATTGTCTTTTTATTCTGTTGACTATTCACATGATAAATCATATAATTTATTTTGACAACAGTAAATTATATGATTTATTACAAAAGAAAGACTGGTGTAGGCATGACTTACTACGACAAGACGAAAAACGAGTATGATAACCTGACGCCGGGACTAAAGAAGGTCGCTGAAGTATTGCTGACAAACCCGATCCTGTTCGCGACGCATCCTGCAAAAAAAATTGCCCACGTGTTGGATGTAAGCGAAACGATGGTTATACGCTTTTCCAAAGCGATCGGTTATGATGGATTCGGCTCACTTCAGGCGGACGTCAAGCACAACCTTTTGACAATCAAGCCTCCCAAAAAGGTGTCTGCTGAAGACAAGCATCCGTTCCGCCGCATCATGGAGAGCGACAGCAATAACATCAACCACATTATCGATCATTTGGACTGGAGGATCGCGGAGAATATCGTGGACTCTTTGCAGAAGGCTGAGAATATCCAAGTGGTCGGCTACTACCAATCTTTTGCGTATGCGCATTGGTTTGCGGTTCTTCTGAACAAGCTCCTCGGCAACACGCAGCTTTACCGGCCCGAAACGGATATCGGCATCTCGAAGCCAGGAAGCGGCCAATGTGTTGTCATTTTTTCGTACTTTCGGTATGCAATCGGCACAATCCGGTTAGCGGAGGAAGCCCGGGATCAAGGCAATCAAGTCATCGTCATCACCGATTCCCGCTCTTCGCCGGTAGTGGAATATGCCGACCATGCGCTCGTCATACCGTTTGCCCAACGTTCCGTGTTGGAAAAAGGGCCGGTCACATTTTCGGTGTTGAATAGCCTTCTGCTGCATATTGCGCACCGAATCGATAAGTTAGATATTGTTAATCCGACAAATAATTATTACATCCAATGAATTCAAGGGGGAGTTTGTATGAGCAATGCAACAAAGGAACAGGTAATGGAGACATTCAATCATTTGCACGCAAATCCGGAACTGAGCTGGGAAGAAGTGAATACGACCGCTTTCATTAAGAAGAAGTTGGAAGAAGCAGGCTGCACTGTGACTGCGTTTGACGACTGTACGGGAGTCGTCGGCGATATCGGCAACTTCTCAGGAAATGTGCCGATCATTGCACTCCGGGCGGATATGGACGCATTGTGGCAGGAAGTCGATGGAGTCATGAAAGCCAATCATTCCTGCGGTCACGATGCCCATATGACAATGGTGCTTGGCGTTCTGCAACGTGTGAAAGACAGAAAGGACATTTTGGATCAAATCGGCGTCCGTTTCATCTTCCAGCCGGCTGAAGAAGTTGGCGCCGGGGCACTTAAACTTGTGGATAAAGGGGTCGTTGACAATGTCGATTTCTATTACGGCATCCATCTACGGCCGTTCCAAGAGACGGAGAATGGCAAAGCCGCCCCTGCTATCGTTCATGGTGCGACATGGACCATTGAGTTCGAAATCCGTGGAGATGATGCGCACGGAGCCCGTCCACATCTCAACCGCAACGCTGTTGAAATTGGAACGTATATCGTAAATGCAATTCAGACGATCCATCTCGACCCGACTATTCCCCATTCTGCTAAAGTGACCCGCTTTCAAGCAGGCGGCAGGAGCACGAACATCATCCCTGGAAGCGCGTCACTTGCAGTCGATTTGCGTGCGCAACAGAACGAAGCGATGGATATTCTCGTGAAGAGGGTGCACGATGTGCTCGACTCGGCCCGTTCACTATTCAATGCAACGATCAATATTACCGAGGACTATGGCATCGCAGCTGCCGTGGTGCATCCGGAAGCGGAAGCGATGGCGAGAAGCGCGATAGCGGCTGTATTAGGCGAAGAAAACACGGCAGATCCGATCATTACGCCGGGCGGTGACGATTTTCATTTTTATACGATCAAGAAACCGCACTTGAAAGCAACGATGGTCGGACTTGGATGCGATTTAAAGCCTGGATTACACCATCCCCACATGACATTCGAACGGGACGCCATGTTCAATGGCATAGACGTCCTCGTGAAGATTCTGGAATACCATTCGAAAGGGGAAAAATGAATGATGAAGCCCATTACGATAAAAGAAGTTGTTCTCCATCATATCAACGTCTCTCTCACTGCACCGTTCACGACAAGCTTTGGGACGATGCAACGTAAGGATGTCTGCTTAGTGGAAGTGATCGACGAATCCGGAATGTCAGGTTGGGGGGAAACCGTAACAAGCAACGAGCCCTATTACAACGAGGAAACAACAGCAACGACTGTGTATATGCTGAAGGAATTTCTCATTCCCCGCTTGATTCATAAGGAAATCAAGCATGCCGAAGATGTACATGACATGCTGCAGTTCGTTCGCCGCAATAACATTGCAAAATCCGCTATTGAAACAGCGATGTGGGATGTTTTTGCTAAGAAAAACGGGAAGTCCATCGCTGAACTTCTTGGTGGGAAAAAGAACGAAATAGAGGTTGGGAAAAGCATCGGAATTCAAAAAGACCCGGACGCGCTGGTCGAGAAGGTCCGCCAGTATGTAGATGAGGGCTTCCGCAAAATCAAAGTGAAGATAAAACCCGGCGCTGATCTTGAGTATATTGCTGCAGTCCGTAAAGCGTTTCCCGATATCCCTCTTATGGCAGATGCCAATTCCGCCTATACACTGGCTGATACCGAACAATTGAAAAAGCTAGATCAATACAACCTGCTCATGATCGAGCAACCGCTTGCCCATGACGATATCATTGACCATGCCACTTTGCAGAAACAGATCAGTACGCCGATCTGTCTGGATGAGAGCATTCATTCATTGGAGGATACCCGAAAGGCAATCGAGCTCGGCAGCTGTAAAATCATCAACATTAAAATCGGACGGGTCGGCGGACTGACAGAGTCGAAACGGATCCATGACCTGTGCCAAGCGAACGATATTCCCGTCTGGTGTGGCGGTATGCTTGAAACGGGCGTAGGGCGGGCTCATAACATCCAACTGACGACACTCCAGAACTTCACGATACCGGGAGACACGGCGCCTTCCTCCCACTACTGGGAAGAAGATATTGTCACTCCTGAAATTACAATGGACCATGGCATCATCCTCGTCCCTTCCGGTGATGGAATCGGCTATGAGGTAGATCAGGAGAAACTGAAGAAGGTGCTGACAAGCAGGGAAACGATTACGTCCGCTGAATCTTCCCACCCGATCCCTTCCTAACAAAAACAACTACCTGCACAAGGGATGATCCCCGTGCAGGTAGTTTTTTGTAAAATGCCATTCGCAGCAGATGAACCTATGCCAAAAACATTTTTACTTCAAATAAAAAGACGAGCCGTCTATCATTTCAACGTTTGCCCTGTCCTTGATCTGCTTGATTAACGTAAAAAGGGCTTCATCCTTCTGCTTCGCCTCAATCATACAATCAATTTGCGGGACGGAACCTTTGATTTCATTCAGGAACCTGAAGAACATGTCCATATCCACATACTCCGCGTGGTGCCGAAATTTGTCCTCGCTTTTCGGACTTGAAATATGCATTTTGATCGGCAGAGGGGACGCTTTCCATGTATCGACGACACGTTCCCATTTATCTTCCCACACTTTATCTCGGTGAAAGGCCAGATGATGGTGATAATCAAACGCAAGCGGAACACCGAGTTTCTCGCAAAGATAGAGCGTATCCTCAAGGTTGAAGGACGTATCATCATTTTCCAGCATAATCATCTGTTGAATGGGCAGCGGAACCTCGCCCCACTGCTCCACAAAACGCTCTAACGATTTCTCAGTGTCTTTGTAATTGCCGCCGACATGGAGGACACAGCGATGAGTGGGATCGAGCTTCATTCCTTTTAACAGCAAGTAATGCATCTTTAAGTTCTTTACCGAATTGACTAGTACATCCCGATTCGGGGAATTCAAAACGACAAAGTGATCAGGATGAAAATCGACTCTTATCCCATGCTCTTTTACGAAGCGCCCAATTTCAGCCAACTTCCCTTTCAGCGGCTGCATATAATCCCATCCGGCAAGCTCTGCATGATCCGCCAACGGAATCAGCTTGGAGCTGAAGCGGTAAAAATGGATTTCATTAAATAGATTATGTTTAAGGATTCGATGTGTATTCTCCAAATTCTCCAGTGCAATCCGTTCCAATTTGCGGATTGCCGCTTCACGGTCCTCTTGTTTTTGGAACTGCGTAAACGTCATCGTTTTAGACGGGGACGCATTTTTCAGTTCCATGCTCATCGCTACAAATCCCATTCGTACAATTGTCATATCGCACCTCAACTCACCCATAATTGAAAAGACATGAATAGTCTCCTCCCCGCCAAGGACAACTATACAGCGCCCCCGCAAACCCATATAAATTGTGCGGGAATTGTGTGGGTGCCTGTGCATGGCACATTTATGACAATTCACTAAGACTAATGAAAATACATAGTAAATTTAATCGAACGTTGACGATACCACATTCCCCTATTTCTTCTATGCAATTGTAGTGTATTAACTGAATAGTGTCTTACACAGGCACCCACACAGGTACCCACACAATTCGCCGATAGTGATGACAACCCAAGTTCTATTTGAATACCATAAAGGAGATGAATAGGTAAGGAGAGAAGCGGATTGCAGATTCATGTCGTCAGACAGGGTGATTCCTTGTGGAAAATTTCCCATCAGTACGGTGTTACAATTAATCAAATCGTCATAGCGAACCAATTGGAAAACCCGAATGCATTAGTAATTGGTCAGGCACTTGTCATACCAACCGTTTCCCGATCGACTGTTTCAAAGCCGGTCATTGATGTAAATGCCTATACACTCAATACCGGTGAAACAGGTGCGAGGGAAATTCAAGAAGTAGGCCGATACTTAACGTATTGGATGCCATTTGTTTATAGTGTGAAAGAAGATGGGAGCTTAACGACTCTCGATGATACGGAAATGCTTAAATCCGCTGCAGCCGAGCGAATCGTGCCCGTGATCGCGATAACAAATTTCAGTGCTACAGCTACCGGATCCAGCCTTGCCCATACCGTTCTCTCAAGTCGAGAACTTCAGGAAAAGGTCATTACGAATGTGCTGGCTGTCATGAAAGAGAAAGGGTATCAAGGATTAAATATCGATTTTGAAAATGTATTTCCCGCTGACCGAGAGAATTACAATCAATTTTTACAACTTGCGGTCGATCGGTTGCATCCAGAGGGGTACTTTGTTTCCTCAGCGCTTGCCCCAAAAACGAGTAGTGAACAAAAAGGATTGCTCGTTGAAGCACATGATTATGAAGCGCACGGTAGGATTGTCGATTTCGTTATATTGATGACATACGAATGGGGCTATCGAAAGGGACCTGCCCAAGCGATCTCACCTCTTAATCAGATAAAACGGGTTCTCGACTATGCTGTCACGGTCATACCAAGAGAGAAAATTATGTTCGGCTTTCAAATTTATGCACGCGACTGGACGCTTCCATTCGTTCGGGGATCGGAAGCTGAAACATTCAGCCAGCAGGAAGCGGTGCGCCGAGCCATTCAACATCAAGTAGCCATTCAATATGATCCGGTAGCTCAATCTCCATTTTTCCGTTACGCCGATGACCAAGGGCGCACCCATGAAGTGTGGTTCGAAGACGCCCGCAGTGCACAAGCGAAATTCAATATGGTTAAAAATTATAAACTTCGTGGCATCAGTTACTGGGTACTCGGATATCCCTTCCCGCAAAATTGGCTCTTGCTCGAAGACAATTTCACGATACGAAAAAGAGCGTAAACCCACCTCTTACTGTACGTCCTCGAAACGCCTAGCTAATCATAGGCAGATACCATATACAAAGAGGCCTTCGACTATATGCCCTGTCAATCCACAAAATTCTTACGTATGTTAATAAAGACATGCATGTAAGAATTAAAGTAGATGCTAGGTAGGGATCATGATGAAAAAAACGACTAAATTAAAAAGGTTACTGAATTCACAACAACTTGAGTTTTTAATGGAGGCTCATAACGGGTTATCCGCAAAAATTGTAGAGGAAGCTGGCTTTAAAGCGATCTGGGCTAGTGGACTTTCGATTTCGGCGTCCATGGGTGTTCGGGATAATAATGAGGCTTCATGGACGCAAGTAGTAGATGTTCTTGAGTTTATGAGTGATGCTACGACAATACCGATTCTCGTAGATGGGGATACAGGATATGGAAACTTCAACAACGCCAGAAGGTTAGTTGAAAAACTAGAACAAATCGGTATAGCCGGCGTTTGTATTGAAGATAAACTCTTTCCAAAAACAAACTCCTTTATTAACGGAAACGCTCAGCCCCTTGCCCCGATTGAAGAGTTTTGCGGGAAAATAAAAGCGATGAAAGATACGCAAATGGATGAAGATTTTGTAGTTGTAGCGAGGATTGAAGCTTTTATTGCAGGATGGGGGTTGGATGAAGCACTTGCTCGCGCGGAAGCTTACCGGCAAGCCGGCGCCGATGCGGTTCTCATCCACAGTAAAAGTTCCGATTTCAATCAAATTGCTGCTTTTATGAAAGAGTGGAAGAGGAGACATCCAGTTATTATCGTTCCTACAAAATATTATTCGACACCAACTTCTGAATTCGTAAAGTCGGGAGTCAACGCGGTCATTTGGGCGAACCATAACGTAAGAGCATCAATTACGGCAATGCAGGAAATTTCAAAGAAAATCCTTAAAGATGAGAGTCTTATACACGTCGAGGATTCAATTGTAACTGTCGATGAAATTTTTAGACTCCAGAATGTAGAGGAACTTCAAAGAGCGGAAAAGAAATATTTGCCTTCCAATGCTACCCCATCACAACCGGAGACGGAGTGATTTTTTTGTTGCACACAGAGCAATTCGGAAATGAACTAAAAAACCTTGGTTTTGACTTTTACAGCGGAGTCCCCTGTTCATTTTTAAAAAGTCTTATTAACTACTCGATCAATGAGTGTAACTATATTGCCGCTGCTAATGAAGGGGATGCTGTCGCGATCGCCTCTGGGGCATGCTTAGGGGGCAGGAAAACAGTGGTCCTCATGCAAAACTCCGGTCTCACAAATGCTGTTTCTCCCCTTACCTCCTTGACCCACCCGTTCCAAATCCCCGTGCTCGGTTTTGTCAGTCTGCGAGGAGAACCGGGTTTAAAGGACGAACCTCAGCATGAAGTAATGGGACAAATCACTACTCAATTGTTAGACCTTATGCAAATAAAGTGGCAGTATTTATCAAATAATATTAACGATGCAAAGGTACAGCTTGTCACAGCTAATGAGTGGATTGAGAAACATCAACCATTTTTCTTTGTTGTAAAAAAAGATACATTTGAAAAGGAGAACTTGAAACCAGAGGACCGATCCATTCATAGAAATAAGAAAAAAATCGAAAAAACCTCTTCGGATGAAGTTCCAAGTCGAATGGAAACGTTGAACGTGATCAATCGGCGCAAAGATGAAAAGACCGTGCAGCTAGCAACAACAGGTAAAACAGGCAGAGAACTATATGAAGTTGAGGATTGTTCGAACAACCTGTACATGGTTGGTTCCATGGGGTGTGTCAGTTCCCTCGGATTAGGATTAGCTCTTGCAAGAAAAGACCTCAACATAGTTGCCATTGATGGAGATGGTTCCTTGCTAATGCGAATGGGAAGTTTAGCAACGAACGGTACCTATCAACCCGAAAACATGCTACACATCCTTCTAGATAATCAATCCCACGACTCTACCGGAGGGCAACGTACCGTTTCTCATAATGTAAACTTTGTCGACATTGCTGCCGCTTGCGGTTACGAGAAATCAATTTATATTCATAGTCTAGAAGAACTCGAAAATGAAATAAACGAATGGAAAAAGACAAAAGGGCTCACTTTCCTATTTATAAAAATTGCAAAAGGATCTAAACAAAATCTCGGGCGCCCTACCGTTACGCCTAGTGAAGTGAAAATACGACTTCAAAGATTTATCAATGACAAAGGATGAACAGCATGCAGAAAGTGAAGAGAAATATCTTATTGAATCCAGGTCCTGCCACGACAACAGATACAGTTAAATTCGCACAAATTGTGCCAGATATCTGTCCCCGTGAAAAAGATTTCGGTGAAATTATGCGATTTGTATCTTCCGAACTTACGAGCTTCGTCGCAGATACCGAACAGTATACAACCGTTCTGTTCGGCGGTTCCGGTACCGCTGCAGTGGAGTCCATCTTAAGTTCGGTCATGAATGATGGGGTTATCGTCATTATCAATAATGGTGCATATGGAAAACGAATGTGTGAAATTGCAGACGCATACGGGCTGGATTGGGTTGAGTACGGAAGTCCAATGGATCAACCGATTCAACTCGATCACTTGCAAGCATTCATTCAAAAACTACCGCGCCCCGCTTCCTATCTCGCGGTTGTTCACAATGAAACAACAACAGGATTAGTAAATGATATTGAATCGATTGGTTCACTCTGTAAGGCAAACAATATGACAATGATGGTAGACGCCATGAGTTCGTTCGCTGCGATTCCAATTGATATGAGTAAAATGAACATTAGTTATGTAGCAGCGAGTTCCAATAAAAACCTACAAGGGATGGCAGGCATCTCTTTTGTTATCGCAAAAAAAGAGGAACTAGAGAAAGAAAGAACGACGAAACCAACCAACTATTACTTAAATCTGTCTGCGCAATATAAGCATTTCAAAGAAACAGGGCAAATGCGGTTCACCCCGCCTGTACAGACGATGTACGCCTTACAACAAGCCATCATAGAACTTAAAGAAGAAGGCGTAAAAGAGCGATATGAACGCTATTCCCAAAGTTGGGATACGCTGATCGCCGGCATCAAAAAACTTGGACTGACGCATCTCGTCGCTCCCGAGCACCATTCAAAAATTGTCACTGCAATCGTGGAGCCGGATTGTAAGGCCTACAATTTTGAGAGCATGCATGATTATTTCTACACAAACGGCATAACGATCTATCCTGGAAAGCATGCCAATTTGAATTCCTTTCGGGTGGCCAATATAGGTGATCTAACAAAAAATGATATTGAGCTCTTCCTAGCCTTATTGGAAAAGTATCTTCAACAGATAGGTTTTCATTCTGCAAACTAAATGGATAAAAACTGATGACCTCCGAACAAAGGAGGTCATTTGGCTGCACAAAGCTATATGTAGACAAGCGCCATCAAACCTCCTCTCCCTACAACACCTTTCCTAAATATCCAGAAACAATTATTCCGTATGCATAGACTAGTAAAGAGCTGAATAATAACAGCAGCCACGAAGAGGAGTAAGGTAAAATAAATTCACGAATTGAGGTTGTTACGATGAAGAGAGCAATGGGGAAATGGGAGCAAAATGTATTATTAAAGCAACATCCATTCGTCGCAAAACATCTTCCAGAAACACAGCTTTACAATGAGAGCAATTTGGATGGTTTCTTGAACCGCTATCAGTCTGTCTACGTGAAACATGACACAACGGGCCAGGGCAGAGCAATTTTAAAGATTCACAAAAGTGACGGCGGGAACTACTTCGTAAATGGAACGACAATTCAAGGCACGCCGATACAAAAATCCGTATCGAGAGCTGATGAAATTCAGCAGCTTCTTCATCCATTTATAAAGCTTGGCAGAAAAAGCGGTCTCTATATTATTCAAGAAAATATCCAAAGCTACAACCAAAATGGACAGCCTTTTATTATTCGGGTTCATGTACAAAAACTGAAAGGCAACTGGGTGATTGGCGGGATGTACGGGGCAATCAGCGCCACCCAAACCGGCTTAACGACAGAAAACGGAATTGTGAATACCCATAGGGACGCTATTGTAATGACCGTTTCTGATGTATTATCACACACAACAAAGCATCAACAAAAGGAAACAGTAAAGAAAATAGAAGAGATTGCAATTGCAGCTGCGAAGGTAATCCATTCCGCTTTGCCCAATAGAGAGTATGGAATCGACTTCGGGGTCAATAAAGAAGGGACACCAATATTATTAGAAGTGAATACGACTCCGAGTATCCGCTCATTTGCAAAAATTAATAATAAACGTATTTGGAAACGAATTGTAGAGATACGAAAAATGCAAAGTGAAGAAGATAAAACCAATTAATGAACATTTACGCGGTTCGTACTAGCAGATTCCCTTCAAGGGGGTCACGTGAGTGTTTAAATAATCCATCCATTATGAGCTTCCACTCAAGGATGGATTATTTATTATTGCTGCAGGACACTTACGATATGTTGGTAATTGAGTAATGAAACATTGTTTTAAAAAAACTCATCCATTAGTTGATAAAAAGCGACTCTAGATTCGTCCAATTCTCTCATTCCATAACC
This sequence comes from Sporosarcina luteola, assembly GCF_023715585.1. Classification (GTDB taxonomy): domain Bacteria; phylum Bacillota; class Bacilli; order Bacillales_A; family Planococcaceae; genus Sporosarcina; species Sporosarcina luteola_D. The sequence goes on along the minus strand of NZ_JAMBOK010000003.1, from coordinate 161,262 downwards.
TGCGAGAAAGAAAGGGACAAATTCCTTGCCGAAATTACTCGTAATGCTTCGTATTGCCAAAGCCAAATCCTGATATTTATCCGAAAGCCCAGCCCTGCCCCAGTCTATAAACCCGCTTACTCCTTGTTTTTCCATAATCACATTCGGCAAACAATAGTCCCCATGCGTGAAAACAAACTCCTCGTTCAACGGCCTTTTAGCGATGAGCTCTTCAAAAAGATCGATTGCTTTCCTCCCTTTGCGCACCTCATCAAAATCATCTTCATCGACCCATCCTTGTTCTACTCTATTTTTCGCCTCTACTAATTTCACATCCATGCTTTGAATAAAAGGACAATTGTCAATGCGAACACGATGGATCGTCTTGAGTCCGGTTCCTAACGACTCCAACATCGAAGGCAAATCGTCCCGATGTGATTGATCCGAAGCATTTACGCCTTTTACTTCAGACATCAGCAAGTATTCGTGTGCCTCGTCCTTTCCATAAAAAAGCACGCGCGGCACAGGCAGCTTACCTTCTAACCACTCCAATTTTTCTTTTTCATCAAAAAGGTGTTCAACAGAATGTATCGGTTGCACTTTCAAGTATTGATTCGTCTGAGGTCCTTTCAACAAGAAGGTCATCGCCTCCGAATGGCCGATAGTAATCGGTTCCCACGAGAATCCTTTTGTCAATTTAGATAAACTTGAAGGTACTTCCATCAAATGAATCACCGCCATTTTCATAATCTCTCTAGCTTCCACATTACAGCAAGTCCTTCCTAAAAATCCAGAAATTATGATTCCAGTTGAATGACAACATTAATACAGCAAAAAGGAGCCAACCAAAACCGCTCTGATTGACTCCCCTTCTCTTCTTTTCCTTTTCTCGCTGTTACACGAAATAATTTACAATGACACCTGTGTCTGTAAGCTCCACACTCCGCTTTTCGTCAATTTATCAATATGGACTTCGATATCCCCGCCTAAATAGACAGTCTCTCCTTTGATGGCGACGACCATTGCCAGTATGACGGGATCACTATTGTTTTTTTGGTACACATCGCCGATTTTAGGCATATGGATTTGAATTGGATGATGTTCCTCCACCTTCGCGTGCTCGTTTGGTTCATTCCCGTCAGGCTGTGCCCGGTCAATGATTGTTGCGCCCTCTTCCAGCCCAGGCACCATAACCCAATACTCGCTATGTCTGATGCCATTCGATCTGTTGCTGATTACGCCGTTTGCTTCTATGGAAGAGACAGTTTCAATCGCGTGCAGATGGTGATGGTCAATGGAGTCAGGTTTCGGGTTAATAATTAAAATATAATCACCGACTTTTGCTTTCACTTCTTTATGAAGCGTGTATCGTTGATAATTGAACCTGAAACTATCCAAATGCTTCGGTCTATACAATGTGATCTCTCTAGCAGTTACGAGCTGCTGCTCCATATCTTCAAGCCGGATTAGATGCACAGACTTCCTGAAAAACGGGTTTACCGAGTACACTTTGTGCAGTTTATTTTGATAATAAACAAATTGTCCTCTTCTAACATTCAATAAATTCACTACGAACCCACCTTATAATTTTTTCTAGTTTGTTGTCACTTTTCATTCCAATGACTAAATGAATAATTCGCTGATCACTCTTTTTGTTGAATGACTTTGTAAAAGGATACGACCATTAAAATGATAATAAATGAGAGCGGCAAGGCTGATATGATGAGCATATTTTGAAAGCCTTTAATGCCTCCGGAGTACATGACAATGGCCGCCATTGCTGATAAAGCGAGCCCCCATACGATTTTGACAACATTCGAAGGATTCAATTGTCCTCCTGTACTGAACATGCCGAGTACAAATGTTGCCGAATCCGCAGAGGTTACAAAAAATATGGCAATTACAAACACGGTAATCAAAGACAAGACCGTTCCTAGTGGATAATGCTCATACATGCCGAATGTCACCGTTTCCGTAACTAAAGTGGACAGCTTAGCAATCCCGTTCTGCTCAAGATACAATGCCGAGCCGCCAAAAACAGCAAAGAAGATGAATGTCACAAGTGTCGGAGCAAGTAATACGCCTGCGACAAACTCTCTTATTGTCCGGCCTTTTGAAACGCGTGCAATGAACATGCCTACAAACGGCGCCCAGGAAATCCACCATGCCCAATAAAAGATTGTCCATTCATTAATCCACTGGCGCTGATCGCCATTCAACGGTTTAAGTTCAAAACTCATTTCAATGAAGTTCCCTGCATATTTACCGATTGAAGTTGTAAATAGATTTAAAATGTACATGGACGGACCGACAATAAACACGAGGAGTAACAGGAAGAATGCAACGACAATATTAATTGTACTTAAGTATTTTATGCCCCGTCCGATACCCGACCATGCGGATACAATAAATAAGACCGTCGATATTAGTAAAATGATCAATTGAAACCAAAACGTTTTAGGGGCGTTAAAGAGATAGGACAACCCGCTGTTTATTTGCGCTGATCCGAAACCGAGAGTAGATGCGACACCGACAACGGTGGCAAAAATCGCAAGCGTATCTACGATATGTCCAACTGTACCCCGCATGATTTTCTTGCCGAACAACGGCTCAAGCGTCGCACTGATCAACCCGGGAGCGCCAACGCGGAATTTAAAGTAAGCGAGTACAAGGGCTACAATGCTGTACAGCCCCCAGCCATGAAGGCCCCAGTGAAACATCGCATATTGAAGTGATTCGAGTATCGCCTGATCAGACCCTGGCGTCGCGTTCGGCGAGCTGATGAACGCATGAGAAATGGTCTCCGCCGTTGTAAAGAACATCAATCCAATACCCATACCTGCGCTGAACAACATCGCAAACCATGCCAGCAAACTAAATTCAGGCTTCTCATTCTGTTTACCTAACTTTACCTTGCCAAAACGCGAAAACATAATATAAAAGCAAAAACTGATCATCGCAACGATGACGAATATGTAAAACCATGCAAAGTGATCATAAATAAATTCGGTCACAGCTACTGTCAACCCGTTCAAACTATTCGGGGCAAATGAACCCCAAAGTACAATCGCTATACAAATAACGACCGAATACCAAAATACCCTAGTAATATGCAAGAAAATTCCCCTCTCTCTATTCCGCTTCTCTATCTTTCACAGAAATCATAAATCACATCAATGAGAACTCCCCCTCCTTAGCATGAGAACAGAACTTCCCAGCTATACGTAAACCACTATAAAACGAGCCGCCTATCCGATTTAGAAAATCGTCATAGACGGCCATAAAGATTCAGCATTCAATTATACCCATTTAAAAAAACTTCAAACATCTTCATCCGTGCAAATTGTGTGAGAATTGTGTGGGTGCCTGTGCAAGGCACATTTATGACAATTCATAAAAAGTAATAAAAATACGGTGATTTCTTGGTGTTACTGGATTCTTTCAGTCATTTATGCAATTGTAGTTCATAATCTGAATTGTGTCTTACACAGGCACCGTTTAAGATGTGATTATGTTCATCAGTCATCTTTTCCTAACTTCAACAAATCATCGTTTTCCCTCCCTACTATCCGCATCAATTTCACCATATAAAACCACCACTTATCTTTCAAATTTCTGAATTTAAAATAAGTAGACACCCTTTCCCTTTTGAGAATGGGTGAAGGCGTTGGATGGTATGGCTGAGTGAAGTTAGGTTCATGTTGTTTATGAACACCCATTAAAGGAAAAGGTTACTATGCAGTGCAAGCCATCATTTTACGAAGGGGCGTCTACAATGGCCGATCAAAACCACGACATCATCACCTATTTTCAAAAACTCGACCGCAGTTTTTTCATGGATGAACTCAAGGAATTCGCATATATGGACGAGGCCATTCCAATCGGGCATGAACAGACAATTTCCCAGCCTTCCCTCGTACTTGAAATGACATTGGCCCTCGATTTGCAGCCCAGTTCAAGAGTGCTCGAAATCGGAACGGGATCCGGCTACCAGACCGCCCTGCTCGCCGCCTTTTCGAATTCCGTTTACACAATTGAACGAATCGCCGCCTTGCATGAACGGGCAATGGAACGATTGGAGAAAGCCGGCTTCTCTAACATTAATTTCAAACTGGATGACGGTAGCACCGGTTGGGAAGAAAACGCTCCTTACGACCGGATTATGGTGACGGCCGCCGCTGCCCAAGTGCCGCGTGAGCTCATCGACCAATTAGCGATCGAAGGAAAAATGATTATTCCAGTAGGTACACCCCTTCTACAGGAGCTTTTGCTGGTTGGAAAAGATGAAGACGGAGAAATCCATACGACAGTGCTGGAGGAAGTGAGATTTGTTCCGTTGAGGGGGAAGTATGAATAGAGTGTATTACATAACTCGCGAATCATTGCTCGTGATCGATCTTTAGCGCCCTCTCTATTAGGTCCATAGTCACAAAATGACCATATAACTCGGGAAATGATCGATATATGTTGGGAAATAATCGATATCCCCCTCGAAATGTTCGATAAACTTCGGGAAATGAACGATAATTCGTGGGAAATGATCGATATAATTCTCCTTGCACCATTCCCAACTGCCCACCCACCCCCTGCCACTTAAACTCCCAAACCGATTGTTACACCTCAGACTTTAACCTTCTACTTCCGTATGAAATAAATCAAACCTGGAAAGAATAAGTGTAAAACTTCGGGAGCTGATTCTCTTGGCAAATAACTATTATGAAGATAAGAAAGTATTTTGCTATATCTGTCGCAAAACGACTTATTTCACACAAAGAGATTCACATCATAACAGTGGAGTGGAAAGCCATTGCGGGGAATGTTCAGGGGTATGGTTTGAATGGCAAAATAGGGCTGTGGAACGAGAGATGGAAAAGTGGATTGATTACAATAGCAGCAAAAATCCTCTCGGGAGATTAATCAATCTAGAAAACTAACCTCTTTGCACGATGCACCTATTAAGTAAACAAGAAAGCACATTATTTCGGATTTCCCTGCGTCAAACAGGGAGCCGAGATAATGTGCCAGTTTACAATTTCATACGTTAAATCTCGAGATCAGCGTTTGCATTTCTTCCGCTAGTTGAGCCAAAGAAGAAGCTGATGCTTCAATTTCTTCCGTGGAAGCGAGTTGCTCTTCACTGGCTGCCGATACACTTATGGCATGTTCGGAAGTGGTTTGCGCAATTTGGCTCATCCCCTTCGCAGATGAAGTTATTTCCTGTCCGCTCGTCTTCATTCGCTGTGTTGTCTCCGATACGTTTTGAATTTGATTGGCAACCTGGTGCAGTGAATTTACGATTTCATGAAATTTGCTCTCGGTTTCATTCACAATCGTAAGCCCAGCATCCACCTCGGCGTTTACTTCATTCATGCTCTGGACTGACGTGTCCGTCTCTTCCTGCATTTCTATAATTAAGTTCGCGATATGTTGCGCAGAATTTGACGACTGTTCCGCGAGTTTTTTCACCTCATTAGCAACGACAGCAAAACCTTTACCTTGTTCCCCAGCCCGTGCCGCTTCGATTGCGGCATTCAAAGCCAATAAATTAGTTTGGTCCGCTATGTCTCGCATAATTTCAAGGATTTGCCCAACCTCACGTGAGCGTCCATCCAACCTTTTAATCGAGGTATTGGATTGTTCGACAGACGTACGAATCATATTCATTTGTCCAACGAGGTGCTGCAGGGAGCTGTTTCCTCCTTCTGCTAAGATGGAGGAATGTCGGGCCGCTTGAGAAACATCCGAAATTGTTGCTGCAATGCTTTGGAGCCCTATATCCATTTCTGTCATCCTATGTACAGTAGTTTCCGCACCTGCCGTCTGTGTTTCTGACCCACCGGCAACTTCCTGAATCGCAGCGACGATTTGCTCACTCGTTTTGGTGTTTTGCCCAGCATTAATCATTAGTTGTTCCGCAGAGGAAGCGACTTGGTGGGATGTGACATTAATTTGAGTGATCAGCTGTCTCATGCTCTGAATCATCTGTTGAAAGCCTTCTACGACGATACCAATCTCATCCTTGTTCTTTACGGTCGGGACATCAATTGTAAGATTTCCTTTTGCGACGTGCTTAACTTGCTCTGCTAGTTTTAGCAACGGACTTGAAATTTTTCGCGAAAACAGGATAATGAATGCTCCACCGACTACCAATGAGATTGCGAGTATAATAATGAGAGTTGTAACAATATCGTTCGCTCTCTTATTAAAATCCTGATAGAAGCTATTCGTGCAAACAATCCATCCCCAAGTGGGTTCAAGCTCAACATAACTTACATTTAGCGCCATCTTACCTGGCTCATTGGGCAATTCCCACATCGTATCAAGATAAAATGATCCTTCTGTTTGCGCCCTCTTGATCATTTCTTGAAAGAAAAATTCACCGTTATCATCTTTATAATCCCATGTATTCGTGCCTTCTAAAAAAGGATCAGCCACTTGCATGCCCTTTTGATCGATAATATAAAAATAGCCATTTTCTCCTAAATCTATATTTTTATTAATCGGACGTGTTCCGTCTGCTTGCTTTTCCCCCAAAATGGCCACTTTCACATACTCTTGCGCCTCTTTCAGACTAATAGTACCTTTTTGCACTTCGTCATCCATCGTTTTAATCATTTCAATCGTTTGCTTCACACTGTTTTTCATCATCAATTTCCCTGATTCATTCAAGCTATCCAACGATAATTTGTAGCTAACCAAGCCGATCAATAAGCTTGGGACACATAAAAACAAAAATGAAATAATGATAAGTTTTTTTCTCAAATTAAGCTGAAACATGAACCTTTCTCCCCCATTAGCCGGATTGTACACTCTACATCGTTCACTTATTATCACGAGAAGCCCCAACTTCTTCTGAATGAAGGAGTGGGGCTTCTTCGCGGTCTAGCTGGTATGGACTTATGCGATAGGTTGTTTCGGCGTGTAAAACTCTTCTGGAATCGGTCCGAACACTCTTCGGTGGTAGAGCATCGGGTCTTTCTCTTGATCAATTTGAATATCTGTAACTTCGCCAATTAAAACGGTATGGTCGCCTGCCTCGATCGCTTTGAACGTTTTACATTCAAATACGCCGAATGCACCGTCAATGATCGGCAATCCGTTTTCGGAAAGGGTCCACTCACAAGCAGCAAATCGATCCTCAACTTTACTTGCAAACGTTTTACAAAGATCTTGTTGCTCACCTGCCAGAACATGGACTGCAAATTTGCCGCCTTCCGTAAACGCTTTCAGCGACGATACTCGATGATCGATAGACCAAAGCAGCATGAGCGGATCCAATGATACGGAAGCAAATGAATTCACCGTTAACCCGACAGGCTTTCCGTCCTCATCCGTTGTTGTCACAATCGTTACGCCTGTTGGGTAATTCCCCATGATCTGTTTGAACAAATCCTGTCTTTCTACTTTTTCCATGTTTGCTCTCTCCCTTTATTGTAATTTGTGATCTCATACAACCGTTTCTTCCCTTACAACAACTTTGCAGCTCTTCGCCGCGGCAATGATACGAGGCTGTAGAGTACTGCCGTTACGATTATAGTTGGGTATACAGCCCCTACAGAATTCCCCAATAAAACAGAGTCACGGATCGCTAAGAAGAAGACCACCCCGAATGCCCAGACAGCTACCGCTCTTAAATTAACCCCTTTTGAATACCAGTATTTCCCGCCTACTTTCTCAAATTCCTTTACATCATAGGAACGCTTTTGGACAAAGAAGTAGTCGGCAACCAAAATCCCCAGCAATGCACTTAATACCATACCGATGTACTCTAAGAAGCCCATAAATGTATATAAGAAACTGGCCAAGTACAGTGGAATGAGCATTGCAAATCCCGCCAAGACTGTTACAAGCCAAATGGAATGAAGCGGCTTGATTTTTTTCGTTACGTTGGTAATTGAAATTCCCGCGGCCATCAGATTCACCACGTTTGTTGTAATACAAGCGACAACAATCAGCACCAATGCAAACCAACCGAGTCCAAGATTCGTCACAATTGAACTTGGATCCGAATTATCCGGATTAAATGTGCCTGTCGTAATCGCCGCGCCAATCGTAGCGATTATACCGATGAATGCAAACCACATGAGGGAAAGGCATGCGCCAAGAAGCGGTGCGACGGTTGCTGTTTTAGCGGACCTTGTATACCTCGTGAATTCGGCAATGCCGAGAACCCATGCCAAGCTGAATGCAGCCATTATGTCAATCGCTTTCCCAACCGGCATGACCGCATCTGCCGGCGCCTTCCAAGCCATGATGTCCGCGATTGAATGTGTTTTCAACACGACAACCGTAATCCAAATGCCCAAAGCAAGGACGAGAACGATTCCAATTCTCTCGACAATTTTAATGGAGTTCCTTCCCAGTGAAACGGCAGCCAAATTCAAAATGCTCATAAAGACAATGCCCAGAATCATCGGGCCCGCACTCCCCGGCTCACCATAAGCAGGCCATCCGAATAAACCTTTTAATATGAAACTCATAGAGATGACGGCAATGAATGTATTAACAACCGCCCATCCTAAGAAAACGATGGTATTTAACACAGTTGGCAAGAGACTTCCCTTAATTCCAAAAGCCGGCCTTGTTAATGCCATCGTGGAAGTTCCAACTTTAAATCCCATATACCCAACAAGTGCCAGAACAAGATAGGCGATAGGATTTGAAATTAATGTGACCGTAATCGCCCCAGCAAATGCCATTCCGGCAACCGTTCCCCCAACGTACCAGGATGCATTATTCGAGTTTGCGCCAACCCATATGGCGATCATGTCAAAGAAACCGATATTTCTTTGACTCATGGGAACTTCATCGGTCGCGTAATGTTCTACCGTAACGACATCCTCACCACCGAAAGCTTGCTCTGCAACTTCCACCCCAATGCTCGGCACTTCAACTTTCTCCACGGTTTTCAATAATTCTCCCCCTCTGTTTGAAACTCAGCGCTAGTTAGTAGCGCAATGAATGGATTCATGCTCTTGCAATTGGTTGACTGTTAGCTTCGCATAAGCATCTCTCAAATTTTCCGGAGTAAATTGCAATTCATCCGGCCCCTTAGATGCCCAAACGCTATACTCTTCACCGGAAAGTTTTTTGCAAAGTTGATCGGCGTCAAAGATTTGGATGTCATAGATCCAGTTCGCCATCATTAAGGTCGCTGCCATATGCGAACCTTCTGTAGTTGTACCGCATAGATCTTTTACCAAGTTAACCTGGTAATCTCGGTAGTACGCATCCATTGCAGTTGAAATGACACAGACATCCGTGAGGACGCCGCCAAGCAATAAATGCTTTACATTCAGACCCTTTAACATCAGATCCAAACTGGATTCATGAAAACCGCTATACCTGTATTTATCAATAATGATATCCCTGGGTTCCGGCTTCACTTCATCCATTATCTCAATTGCCTCTGTACCGGTATGGTAGTAAAGGGGCTCTCCTTTTTCATCCAACGGTTCCCTGTTTCCAAGTCCGATGGCATCCCCTCTATTTAAATGGCGCGTGTAAATAACAGGAATATTCTTTTGACGGCATACCTCAATTAGAGCAGCTGTTTTAGCAATGATCGTTTCCATTCCAACAACATCTGAAGTACCGCCTTCTTTTTGAAGGTCAATCAAGAGGAGTGCCGTATTCGCTACATCCATTTGCTAAGCTCCTTTCTTATTTATTTTAATGAAGCATGTTTGCCATGTACCATGCAAGAATTGGATTAAAAAGCTTCAAGCTCTATGAACTTTTCAATCTACCGATTCTGACTAATAATCGGTTTCCACTCTTTCAGTTCAAGTCGGCGTACCTTTTCGATCACATGTGGATCTGCTTCTGCCATAGCCAAAGCTTCCTCATATGAGTCTGCGATATAGACTACGAGGCCGCCAGTCCCATCCCCGAAAGGTCCTCTTGCAAAGATTTTCCCCTGCTCATCCAATCCATTCAGATAGTCAATATGACGGGGGAGGGTTTCCTTATTCTTCTCAGGATCGATCATGTGCAACAGTGCCGCATAATACGTCATCTTCAACCTCCTAATTCCGGTTCCAGACAACCAGTTTCATTTCCGTCATTTCTTCCACTGCATATTTCAAACCTTCACGACCTGTTCCACTTTCTTTCACGCCGCCGTATGGCATATTATCTACGCGGAATGTTGGGGTGTCATTGATCATCACGCCGCCGACATAGAGATTTTCAGCCGCATTCAACGCTGTCGTAATATCGTTTGTGTAAATGCCCGCCTGTAATCCGTATCGTGAGTCATTTACGAGTTCCACTGCCTCATCTACGTCTGTCACTTTATTGAGGACAATGATTGGGGCAAACACTTCATTACAAGACACTTTCATCGTTGAATCGGCATCGCAGATAATTGTTGGATAGAGTACGTTGCCTTCCGTATTGCCGCCTGCTACGACTTTTGCGCCTTGGCTTTCCGCTTCCTTAATCCAGCTTTGCGCGCGCTCGACATCTCCGGATGAAATTAGTGCTGACACATCTGTTTTTTCATCTAACGGATCACCGATTGTCAGCTTTTTCGTTTCATTGATAAGCTTCGAAACAAATTCATCGTATACATCCTCATGGACATATGCCCGTTGCAAAGCAATACATACCTGCCCTTGGAAAGCGAAAGCACTGGTTACACAGCGTGGAATGATCTTATCAATGTCAACGTCTTTATCGACAATCACCGCTGCATTGGATCCGAGTTCCAAAGTCACTCTTTTCAACCCTGCCCTGCTTCGTATTCCAATTCCGACTGCCGGACTTCCGGTAAACGTAATCATGCTGACACGATCATCCGTTACAAGTTTGTCACCCGTCACTCTGCCGCTTCCCGTAACAACGTTAAGTGCTCCGGCAGGCAATCCCGCTTCCAGAAGGAGTTCTGCTATAAAGAATGAGGAGAGCGGTGTTTGTGTTGCAGGTTTTAAGATAATCGTATTGCCGCTTGCAATCGCCGGGCCAACCTTATGCGCAACAAGATTCATCGGGAAGTTGAATGGTGTAATGGCCGCAATCACACCGATTGGTTCACGCACTGTATAAGCCAACCGATTTTCTCCTCCGCGAGCAGCGTCAAGCGGAAGTGTTTCACCATGAATGCGTTTCGCTTCCTCAGCCGCAAACTTGTATGTTTCAATTGTTCTGCTGACTTCTCCCCTGGCCGTAGCAATCGGTTTTGCTGCTTCCATTGCTATGATTTCAGCCGCTTCTTCGGCTCTGTCCTGCAATAAGAGAACTAAATTTTCCAAAATCTCGGCGCGTCTATGAGCGGGCATTTTTGACATTGTCTTCTGTGCATCGATCGCCGCTTCAATCGCCAGCTCTGTTTCTGCTGCCGTCGCTAAAGGAATTTCCGCAATCATATCTCCTGAGTAGGGGGAATGAAGCGAACCGTACTCCCCAGCTTCCACCCATTCCCCATTAATAAGTAGGTGTTTCTTGATAATACTTGTTAACGATTCTGTCATAATCAGGTTACCCTTCTTTCTTTGAATGGGCTTGGTTACCGGATTGCCTCTATTCAATTTCATTTCGCTCTTTTTACCTCGATGAAATATTCATCGATCTTTATCTTTAATCCCCCACTTCCGAACTTGACGCGGGTAGTCGTTTCATCCGTACTCTTTTGGAGATAATCGAGAAAAGATAGAATGTTTTTCCGTCTTTCTACGATTCGTTCAAAGCCACGTTCATAAAAAAACGTATCGATCGTATTATAGAGTCCCCTGTTGACACCATACTTTTCATTGCACAAACGGATGAAGGACAGATCTGGCAAATGAATCGTTTTGTCTATTGGCATGTCAATTGCTCTCCTCCCTATAATAATTTCCAGTTACTGATTAACGCATAATAAACGGATCGGGAATCGGTTCGGATGAAGTATTCACCCAGACGACCTTACTTTGTGTATATTCATAAATCGCATCAAAACCGCTCTCTCTGCCATGCCCGCTTAAACCGGAACCGCCGATTGGTGCGATTGGCGAAATGCTTCGATAGGTATTCACCCAAACAATTCCGGCCCGGACAGCTTTGGCCACTCGATGGGCTTTCCCAATATCACTTGCCCAAATGCCTGCCGCTAATGCGTACTCTGTGCTATTTGCAAGCTCGATTACTTCTGCCTCGTCTTTAAAGGGAATTACACTTAAAACCGGTCCGAAGATTTCCTCTTTCGTTATGCGTGCCGTGTTGTCGGTATGTTCGAAGATCGTCGGCTCAAAATACCATCCTTTTTCCAGGTGTTCCGGCCTTTTTCCACCGATAACAATTGTTCCTCCATCCGCTTTCCCGATGGACACATATTCCTCAACGCGTGCCAACTGCGCCTCCGTTGCAAGTGGTCCCATTTCTGTACAATCGACTAACGGGTCACCAATCTTGATTTTCGAAACACGGTCAACAAGCTTCTCCATCATTTGGTCGTAAATGTCCGCATGTAAGAAAGCACGGGATCCTGCAACGCAACTCTGCCCTGAAGCGCCGAAAATCCCGGCGATGATGCCCATTGCGGCATTATCGAGATTCGCATCCTCGAAAACAATGTTCGGTGATTTCCCGCCGAGTTCAAGTGACACTTGCGCGAAATTCTCTGCTGTATTACGGACGACGTGGCGAGCAGATTCGGTGCCTCCTGTAAACGCAACACGTCTTACAAGCGGATGAGAGGTCAACGCATCTCCTACCGGCATTCCGAAACCAGTCACTACATTGACGACTCCCGGTGGAAATCCGGCTTCTTCAACAAGTTTCACAAGTTCAAGCAGAGAAGCGGAGGTAACTTCGGATGGCTTTATGACAATCGTATTTCCAGCGACGAGTGCAGGCGCCAGTTTCAATGTCGTCAAATACAGCGGTGAATTCCAAGGTGTGATTGCGGCGACAACGCCAAGCGGTTCACGAGTCGTAAAGGCGAACATATCCCGCTTATCCATCGGCAATGTCTGACCATGGATCTTATCAGCAAGACCTGCGTAATAATAGTAGAATTCCGGTAAATAATTTAATTGTCCCCGCATTTCCCGGATCAATTTTCCATTATCCATCGTTTCGTACTGGGCAAGTTGTTCAACATTTTGAGCGATCAACTCACCCAGTTTCCTCACAAGCTTACCTCTTTCGGTATAGGTCATATGGGTCCACTCTGAATTCAAAAACGCCTGATGTGCGGCTTGCACCGCCTGATCCACATCTTCCGCCGTCCCTTTTGCTACGCGGCACCAAGCCTCACCCGTTGCGGGATTATAGCTTGGAAAGTACTCTCCGCTTGAGGACGCCGTCCATCTGCCATTTATATACATATCGTAGGTTTTTAGCTCTGTCATCAGCTCTGTCAAGTCTGCATCTCCTTTACCTCGCTACTACTGTTCTTTCTGATAAACGAATGTATTGCTTCGTTGACGATATCCGGTCTTTCCACGGGAAGCATATGCCTCATCGCAGGGACAATCACCAATTCCGAACCAGCTATTTTCTCGTGGATCTGCTGCGCCATTTCGGGTGTTGAGCCGATATCATCCTCCCCCGTAATGACCAATGTTGGAATATCAATCTGATCAAGTTTCTTCCAAAGCTCCTGATCAGCAGTTGCAAACAACCTGTACGCAACTATGTAAGAAGTGGGGTTGTTTGTTTGAAGACGTCTACGGATCCGACCGACCGTTCCATCCTGAGCATAACGATATTCAGGAGTAAACCATCGCTGAATTGCCGGTTCAATGGTAGCTTCAGGTCCAGTCGTTCCCACTTCTTCCACTCTGGCCAGAATTGCCTGCCGCTGCTCTTCCGATCGATTTGCGACCGCGTTCATGATTGTGAGCGTTTTCATTCTCTCTTTATGTGCCTGTGCAAATGCCTGCGCAACCATCCCCCCCATGGAGAATCCGACGAGGTGGATTTTATCAAGACCTAATCCATCGATAAGCGCAGTCAGTTGCTCGACAAACTGGGAAAGTGAATAAGGACCCGGAGGATGCGAAGATCCCCCATGCCCTACCATGTCGTACACAATTACGCGGTACTCATTAGATAACTGATTCACTTGCTGCTCCCACATTGCATGATCCAAGCCGACTCCATGAATGAAAACGAGGGGTTCACCCATTCCTTTTTCTTCATAATAAATGGTCCCCTGATCATACGGAAAGATTGGCATTAGACAAGCCCCAGCTCAATCATGTCTTGATGGCGATCCCCTGTTCTAGGGTGCGGACGTCCTGCTGTCGATACACTAATTGCAACAACGATTTCATCTGCTCTTGGTGCATCCGGAATTGTTGCTTCGAATGTCAGGAAGTGTGAGCGTTTCGAATCTTCGTTTTTATGCACCATCGGAATGATGACCGGTGTGCCTGCACCGCCGCGTTTATTTGTAAACGGCAAGATGCTTTTCCCTTCCACTGCATCCCGGAACTTGTTTCCGAACTTCAATGTATGGATAAATGCCGATGCATGCTCCATTTCTCCATCCACACCGACAACTGCAGCTTTACCGAATGCTTCCACATCGTCTGCCGATTCAATATGCTTAAACAACTCCGCCACTAGCAATTCACCGATTTGCGGTGCATATTCGTTGATTTCAGGCATTAAATCCTCAACAAAACCTCTATTAGCCCAAGGGTTTTTCATGACTAACATTGTCGTGATCATCCTGATCGGATCTTCGATTTGTAGGCCGCCCTCAATGCGTGTTTCCTCAATTGCTGTATATACTTTACGGATTTCTAACATGATTACAGTACCCCCTGTTTAGTTTTCGTGAAATTAGGCATTACCTCTTCTGTGAACAACTTCAGGCTCTTCATCATTTTCTCATGCGGCAAATGACTGTGATTTACCCAGAGCAGTAAATTTTGCAGATTCAACTCTTCTTGTAGTTCCTTGATTTTTTCCGTTACGTACTCCGGTGTACCGAATAATAGGTTTCTCGGATGGAGGAATTCATATGTCAACTGCTGGCCAAGCTCCACTTCTTCGCCCGGATCCATCAAATTCCCAAGACCTCTCCAGTGGCAAATCCAGCGATAGGTGTTCAGCACTGCTTCTGCAGCGTCTTCACGTGCTTGCTCCATCGTTTCCGCTACATACACATCGCGGACAAGTGCAATCCCTTCACCAAGCGGCACTTCATAGCCGCGTGCCTTCGATGCTCTTTCACGATACAACTCAAAGCGTCCCTTCAGCTCTTTCACTGTAGGCATCCAGAACATCGCATTGATGCCAGTTTCAGCCGCAATTTCAATCGAACGCGGGGAATCAATCGTTTGCCAAATAGACGGCATCCGGTTTTGATATGTGCGTGGCATAATCGAAATTTTATTGATTTCACCCTTCTCCATATCCATGAATTCAGGTGACGCTGGACTCATTGGGTGCTTCCATTTCAATCCTTCCGGCGGATACTTGTAAATATCCCCATCATGTGAAAAGAAACGATTGGACCACGCTTTCTTCATAATCTCCACCGTCTCTTCAAACAGAGCGCGGTTTTGATCATTGTTTTTCGGATCTGCCAATGGATTTAGATTCGCTGCTTCACGGCCGTATAATCCCCGGGCTAACCCAACCTCTACGCGGCCTTTGCTTAATTGGTCCAACATGGCAATATCCTCTGCCAAGCGCAATGGATGCCAGAACGTGGCAACATTCGCTGCCTGACCAATCTTGATATTTTTTGTCCGAGCGGCAATGTCTGCCCCCATCATCAGTGGATTTGAAATCAATTCATTTCCTTCGTGACCGAAGTGATGCTCTGTATACCAGATGGAATCGTAACCGTTTTCATCGCAATAGACAGCTTGCTCCCGTGCCTCATCCAATACTTTATAATACTCGTCATGACGACCTGGCCCCGCTAGATTCGCAAATATTCCGAATTTCATAACCCTATTTCCCCCTTATTTTTCATCGTCTTGATACAATCTTTTGCCGATCGCTTTTTTTAATCCCTTTGCACTTTCCTTAACATGCATTCGCATTGTTTTCTCCGCTGCCTCCCGATCCCCACTCAGGATGGCCGCTAATATGAGTTGGTGTTCCCGGAGAGATACTTCCAACCGGTTGGGAACGTCGATACTCAGGTAAACATATCCATTGTATGGAATTTGGTTTAATAACAGATTGTACAAGTACCCTAGCTTTGAATTTTCAGCTCCATCCATAATTGCTTTATGGAAGAGATTATTTGATTCAACAAACAGTTTGTGATCTTTTTTCTCTACAGCCCTCTCCATTAAGGCAACCGCTTCTTTCACTTGCTCGATTGCTTCCGCATTTCCACTTTCCGTAAGGAGACCTGCTGCGAAGCCTTCCAATGCTTCTTTCACAGTAAATAATTCTTCCAAATCTTTTTCTGTCGGCTTTAATACGCAAGTTCCAACTCGTGGAATGATTTCAACCAATCCTTCTCGTTCCAGTTGCTTTAATGCTTCCCTAATGGGAGTCCTGCTCACCTTATACGACTGCGATAATGCAGCTTCAGACAATTGTTTGCCGGGCTCAAATTCACCCGTAATGATTGCTGTCCGTATAGCGTTCGTTACTTGAGTCGTAATACTTGTAGTCAATATCGTTTGAGTGATGACGAGCACACCTCTCTTTCATTTTTAGTTAAATTGCCATGTACCATGGTAGAAAAACATATACAGTAGGTAACAAGCCGACCTAAATAGAAACTAGTATCCTCTTGCACTTACCATGTACCATGCAAGGAGATTTGATACTAGATTAATATAGAACTAATCAGATGTCAATAAATATTTAGAAAGTTCCCCACTATCAATCTCGAGTTTTATAGTTGACTGCAGAGAAAGAGTTGGAATCCCCAGCTGGTAATGAATCTTTATTTTCTTCAACAATCCCTTGCTCTATTGCTAACGTTTTTGCAACTTTGGGCGCGTACCATAAAATCGGGAGCATCAAAATAGAAACTGGAACCGCTGCAATGACCACGAATGATTGCAAAGCACTTATTCCACCGCCACCAATCTTTATTAAAATCGTTGCAATGACCGCCATGATGACTCCCCAAAATACACGAATTACTTTTGGTGGATTTCCATCACCGGTTACCCCCATGGAAATTGAATAAGACATGGAATCCACAGTTGTGACAACGAAGAGTGTGGTTAGAACGAGAAAGATCGTTGGCATAATAGTACCTAGCGGCATCTGTTCTGCAATCGCGATGATCGCACTCGGCAGGCCCCCCTCCTTCAGCGGACCACTAACAGAACCTACATTATTCAATTCATAAAAAATGCCCGTGCCACCTAGTACAGTAAACCAAAAATTAGTGATTACTGGAGCTAACACAGCTACAACAATGAAAATCTCCCTAATCTTGCGGCCATTGGATATCCTCGCAACAAAGAGGGCAACCAAAGGTCCGAAGCCAATAAACCAACCAAAGAAAAATAGCATCCAATACCCTAACCATTCCTCATCACCGCGGAATGTACTGATATTCACAAATTACTTACATAGGTCCCAAAAGACGCCATGAATGAGTTAATAATAAACAGACCGGGACCGAGTACTAAGAGGAATCCTGCGATGAGAATCATCATATTGACATTCAAC
This sequence comes from Sporosarcina luteola, assembly GCF_023715585.1. GTDB lineage: Bacteria > Bacillota > Bacilli > Bacillales_A > Planococcaceae > Sporosarcina > Sporosarcina luteola_D. The sequence goes on along the minus strand of NZ_JAMBOK010000003.1, from coordinate 143,691 downwards.
TTACTTAACCACTGAATCCCTTTATCAATCCCTGTTATCGTCGAAACTAATACAACAGCTGTCAAACCAATTATGATCAGTAATTGAGTGCTGAATGTGTCAGGTACTCCAAAAATTGCATGTGTACCATAACTGACTTGCAATCCTAAAAAACCAATCGGTCCAATCGTTCCTGCAGCTGCCCCAATAATACAAAAAACATCTGCCGCTATTCCCCACTTACTCGTCAACACCCTTTTTCCGAGTATTGGATATAAAAGTGTTCTTGGTTTCAAAGGCATCCCTTTATGGTTATGTGCGTAAATAAGGATGATTGCACTGATCGCACCATAAACGGACCACGCCGTGAATCCCCACGACATATAACTCTGTGCCAAAGCGGGTCCAATCGCATCGGTCGTCGCACCGACGATCCCCTTATGCATTGGAGGAACTTCTAAAAAGTAATACATTGGCTCAGCTGCGGCCCAAAACACTCCACCAGCTCCAAGACCTGTTGTAATAATGACAGCCACCCATTTAAAGTAACTCATTTCCGGTTTATGCCGATCTCCAAGCCGAACCTTTCCATATTTAGAAATAGCCAAGACAGCCCCAACAACGAATGTAGCTAACATTAGAAACTGCCAATAAGCCCCAAAATAGCGGATTGAAAAATCAAAACCAGTACTCACAAATTTACTCACTGCTTCTACTTTAAAGTAGGATAGAACAACAAATGCTACTAGCGCCCCCCCGCTTAACAGAAATACAGGCCAGTCAATCTTCTCCCGAATAAAATACCAATAGTTTTTTGCCACGTTTCCCCCACCCCTTTAGTTTGTTGATACTGCATTCACAACGATTCCCCTATCTTGCATGTACCATACAAGATATATTTCAGATTATAATACGTTTTCCCAATAGTCAATACAGTTTTAAGAATACTCCGTTAAGACCTTTACATCTCGGATACAAAAAGCGATTTATAAGGAAAATTATGAATTTAAAAGGTAAATATGCAATATGCAGCAACGGTAGCATGTGTTTGATTTATTACTCTTCCAAGAAAATTGCCAAGACAATTTTATATTCCTATACTGTTCCAAGTTGACTATGGATTTGTTACATTTTAAGGATGGGTTATACGTGTGTAATATGCCGAAACGGGTATCGTACACAGATAAGGCCTGACTAAAGGAGAGGAAATGGCTGCATCGCGTCCTCTCAACGTAAAGGAAAGGTGAATATGCATGATTGAACTAAATCAGATAACAACATTATTTCTAGCGGCAGCATTGTACCTGCTTGGCACGGCGCTTGTTAACCGAATCGGCATCCTTGATCGGTTCCTCATTCCTGCACCGGTCGTAGGCGGTCTGCTGTTCGCAATTGTCGCGCTCATTTTGAAATCCACCGGCATTGTCGAGATTTCATTGGATACATCCTTGCAGTCCTTGTTCATGGTAGCCTTTTTCACGACAGTTGGACTGGGCGCGAGCTTTAAGCTGATAAAACTCGGCGGCAAGCTACTCATCATCTATTTGCTGCTGTGCGGAGTAACCGTTTTCATGCAGAACGTCATCGGCGTCTCCCTTGCAAAAGTGTTTAATATCGATCCCCTGCTAGGCGTCATGAGCGGCGCTGTGTCAATGAGCGGCGGACACGGAGGAGCGGCTGCATACGGGCAGACGATTGAAAGTCTGGGCGTCACATCTGCCGTGACAATCGGGATGGCCGCTGCGACACTCGGATTGATTTGCGGCAGCCTGTCAGGCGGGCCAATCGCCCGTCACCTAATTGGCAAACATAACCTGAAACCGAAAGAAGGCGTAGTGGCTGAGTACATGGAAGAGGATGAAAAGCCGATCAGCCAGCATTCTTTCATGATCCAAGTGACAATGATCACATTAGCGATGGCAGGCGGAATAATCCTTGGCGACCTGTTCACCGAAGCAACCGGCTTCGTATTGCCCGGTTATATAGGCGCGATGTTCTTCGCGGTGCTCATCCGCAACATCATGGACCGTTTCTTGCCAGGAACCGTCAACATGAAGGAAATCAATCTGATTGGCGACGTGTCGCTAGCGATCTTCCTCTCCATGGCGCTCATGAGCATTAAGCTATGGGAACTCGCAGGACTAGCACTTCCGCTCATCGGTATCATTCTCGTTCAAGTGGTCTTCATAGTCGGATTCTCCGTGTTCATCATGTTCCGCGCCCTCGGCAAGGATTATGATGCGGCGGTAATGATTTCCGGTTTCCTAGGCCACGGACTAGGTGCTACACCAAACGCGATGGCCAATATGGGCGCCACTGTCAACAAGTTCGGCCCATCACGCACAGCGTTCCTAGTCGTACCAATCGTAGGCGCATTTCTAATGGACGTCGTCTTCAGCGCCCCAATCATCATCACAACCATCAACATGCTGGCATCCAAATAAAATTGTCAGAATCTTGTCGGTGCCTGTGCAAGAAACATTCATGTTAATTCATACAATTTGATTAAATATACATTGTTGTATCGAGAAGCTGGGGCTCCCAGCTTCTCTTTTTATTTTTATGCAATTGTAGTGTATTTACTGAATTGTGCCTTGCACAGGCACCGCGAATTACTTGCCTTGCACAGGCACCGCGAATTAAGCAAAGCGAAGCATAATAAAGTATTCCTAAAATATACTGTAGTACGCCCATGAATGATCAGCATTTCAATACAAACATATGTAGAAGAATGTCGGGATTTGTATTTTGTGTATTGACAGAAAAGTTTTTCTAATCGATACTTTGGAATAAACATAATTTGAAAGGAGATGGAAATGTAAAGTCGCTATGTTCTACAGATCCAAATAATGTAAAGGTGGAGATGCCCGAATGTTACTAGCAAAGTATCCTAGGCGAAGTTATACGCACGCAAAAACACCGGTCGAAAAGTTACCTCACCTAACTAAGCTATTAAACGGTCCTTCAATCTATATCAAACGGGATGATTTACTAGGACTTGCCGGTGGCGGGAATAAAACGAGAAAACTGGAATTCCTAATTGCAGATGCACTTCGCAAAGGTGCAGACACGATTGTCACTGGCGGCGCACTCCAATCAAACCATTGCCGGCTTACGCTGGCCGCCGCCGTCAAGGAAGGTTTAAAATGCCAGCTAGTTTTGGAGGAAGGTATTGCGACTCCTTATGAGCCAGGTGCAAACGGCAATAACCTGCTATTTAAATTACTAGGTGCCGAGTCTATCAAGGTCGTCCCGCATGGCTCAGATATAATAGCGGAAATGCAAACATTGAGCGAGGAATTAACAATGGCGGGCAGGACACCTTATGTAATTCCGATCGGTGGATCGAATGCATTGGGGTCGGTTGGCTATGCAGCGTGCGCCCAAGAGATTCTGCAGCAAACTTTTGAAGACGGACTCGTACTTGATGATGTAGTCGTTGCGAGCGGCAGCGGTGGTACGCAGGCAGGGTTGATTGTCGGTCTCCATGCAAGCAGCGCGCCTATTACCGTGCATGGCATCAATGTTTCCAGACCAAACGAAACACAAATCCCGAAAATCACGGATCTCGTGCAGCAAACAGCGGATTATTTAAACGTATCAGCCAATCACTTAGCCGATCATGTCCACTGCTACGACGGCTATGTTGGCGAAGGCTACACCATTCCGACCCAAGGGATGATTGAAGCGGTACAAATGTTGGCGAGAACGGAAGGCATCCTGCTTGATTCCGTTTATACGGGAAAAGTGATGGCAGGACTTATCGACTTGATTCGCAAGGGAGCATTCAAGAAAGAAGACAATGTCCTGTTTGTCCATACAGGCGGGTCTCCGTCGTTATACGCAACCCCTGCCCTGTTCGATGAAGACCTGTTTGCGTTATGAAGCTTTGCCGGAAGTGAGGACAGCCCTATGAAAATACCTTTTACAAAGATGCATGGAATTGGAAATAACTATATTTATATCGATGCGATCACAAACGAATTCGATGCTTCGATCTTCAATCAACTAGCGGTGGACGTCTCAAATGTCAATACAGGCATAGGATCAGATGGCCTCATTGTGATCCATCCGAGTGACGTAGCCGATGTCGGTATGCGTATCTTCAATAAGGATGGGTCGGAAGGACAAAGTTGCGGAAACGGCTTACGCTGTACAGCAAAATATGTGTTTGAAAATCTTCTTGTTTCTAGCCATACCTTCCGGATTGAAACGAAGGCGGCAATCGTAGCAGCCGAAGTGTACGGCGATAGAGAATGCATAGACAATGTCACAGTAGACTTAGGATCGCCCTCATTACATCGGAGTCAAATTCCGATGCACGGTCCTGACGATAACCGAGTAATTGCAGAAGAGTTTCACGTTGCGTCACGTGCATTGCAAGTGACGGCATTATTTTTGGGCAATCCAAATGCTGTGTTTTTTGTCGATGCGATCGAGGAAGCGCCTTTACACGAGGTGGGCGCAATCGTTACGGAAGACCCGCGTTTTCCGGATCGTGTAAATGTAGGTTTTGTTGAAATCATTAGCAGCAATGAAATGAATTACAGAGTATGGGAACGAGGCTCCGGTGTAACAGAAGCTTGCGGAACGGGAGCAAGCGCGGCTGTTGTCGCTGCTGTTTTAAACGGCTTTATCGAAAAAGGGACAGATGTCACAGTCCATTTGAGCGGCGGAGATCTGCGCATTAAATGGGCGGACGATGACCGCGTTTGGATGACCGGACCGGCGGAGACTACGATTCAAGGGATTTTCCACTGGAAGCGTCAGGAATAATAGATAGATATCATTCAAAAGGGGGAACAATTGCATGGCGAAAAAATTAAAAGCGTATCGTTTTCCACTCATTCTTCTAGCTTCCATTATCATCGGATCGATTATCGGGCTTATTTTTGGAGAAAAGGCCAGCGTCATTAAACCGTTCGGGGATTTATTCTTAAATTTACTATTCATGATTGTTGTTCCACTTGTGTTCTTCTCGATTTCATCAGCTGTCGCGAATATGGACAGCATGAAACGTCTCGGAAAAATCATGGGCTCCATGCTGTCGGTATTTATCATTACAGGAATCATTGCATCCCTCACAATGTTAGTGGCCGTTCTTATTTTCCCGGTTGGATCCGGGGTGGATGTTCCTATGGAGGTTGTTGAAAACACAGAAGTTCTGTCGTTGTCCGATCAACTTGTAAATACTTTTACAGTGCCGGACTTCGTAAATTTATTCTCACGTAAACATATGCTTGCGTTAATCGTCTTCTCAGTATTATTAGGAATTGCGACTGGGTTGACAGGCGAAGCCGGCAAGCCGTTTGCCCGCTTTTTAGAAAGCGGCTCCGAAATCTTCATGAAAGTGATTCAACTCGTCATGTACTATGCTCCGATCGGCTTGGGCGCCTATTTCGCAGCGCTGATCGGCGACTTCGGCGGAGAACTGATTGGTGATTATGCGCAAGCATTCATCCTTTATTACCCTGTTGCATTTCTATACTTTGTGGTTGGATTCACGCTTTACGCATTCATTGCCGGCGGGAAAAAAGGAGTTGTCCGCTTTTGGAAAAACATCCTTGCACCAGCGGCAACAGCGCTTGGCACGGGAAGCAGTTTTGCAACCCTCCCTATCAACTTGCAGGCAGCAAAACAAATCGGCGTGCCAAAGGATATTCGGGAAACTGTGTTGCCGCTCGGCGCGACCATTCATATGGATGGATCCTGTCTTTCTGCCATCCTCAAAATCGCGTTCGTCTTCGGCGTGTTCAATATGGATTTCACAGGATTCGGCACCTTCGTAACAGCGATTGCGATTTCCTTACTGTCAGGTGTTGTGATGAGCGGAATTCCTGGCGGCGGATTTATCGGTGAAATGGTCATTGTCACACTTTACGGTCTCCCGATTCAAGCATTGCCGATGATTTCAGCAATCGGCGTCGTTGTTGACCCACCTGCCACAATGGTCAACGCAACCGGAGACACAGTCGCAAGTATGATTGTGACGAGGCAGCTGGAAGGAAAAGACTGGATGGATAATGTGAGTGTAGAATAAGAGCAGCTAGAGTATGGATCGAAAAGTCCAAACGAATCGAAAAACCCCATCCAGTGTTGAGGATGGGGGTTTTTCGTTTATTTTATCTTCAGCACATCAAAAGGTCTAATGATGCCAATCAATTCTCCATCAGCATGACCGTTTTCCGTTATGAGCAATGCTTCCAAACGGACACCTCTTGAAATCGCCCGCTTGAAATAATCTTCAGCCTCATACACAGATAGGTCTTTGTCGACAAATTCAAATGGTTCATTACGATCTTCATAATCGTAAACCTCGGAAAGTGTCGGTATTTCCCGGGAAATGGAGTCTTCTGTCGAATGGCCCGCAAACCAATAGGTAATGTCTGCAGCCGTAACCAATCCCTTGAATTTACCATTCTGATAAAATGGGATTTGGGTGAACCTGCTTTCGGCCATTAATTTCAATGCCGCAGTTAAGGGATCCTCCGCTTGCAAAGTATGTACCTTACAGCCGAAAAGAGCACCTACACGAAGTGGATTGCTTAATTTCTGTTCAATCAATTCAATGCGCTCTACAATTTCATCATGGGGTTCTGCAATCACATAGTCGATGTCTGTTCGGTTATGCACGATTGCATTGCGCAAATCCCCTAACTCCCGTAAATCGTCTTCGTATTTGCGAACTACGGAGTTTGTAATCTTTACTTTATCAATCAGGCGGTAAAACGGGGAATACTCATCGCCATCCGCTTTTTCAGAAAGGATCTTCTCAATCCGGTTATAAGCGACAATAAAACGCTCTGAATTTTTCACAGTCATCAGCTCATGCAACTCCTTTTGAAAGGAGTATACCCGTTTTTTTATCATCATGAACTACCTGCCGACCGATTGGCTGCTTAATTGAAAAATTAACTCTCAAGTCCGCGTAATAAAAAGCCATCTGACGATTATTGAATCGAAGAGATGGCGTATTCCATTCCTATCTATTTCCCACTTACAAGTCTTCCGGTCTGCGGATAACGAGTACATCACATTTCGCAGAACGCACTATATTTTCAGAGACGCTGCCCATGATGAAGCGTTCAACCGTGTTCAAACCAGTCGCTCCACAGATAATTAAATCTGCATTCAATTTACTCGGCAGGTCCTTTGCAATCATCACTTTCGGCGATCCATACTCGACAACTACATTGATGCTTTGCACGCCTGCTTGTACGGCTTCCGCTTTATAATTGTTCAGCAATTCCACTGCAGATGTATGTGCGCTTTCAGCAATTGAACGGTCATAAGCTTCAGCAGAAGAATACGACCGCGTATCGACGATATTGACCAAATTCAATGTGGCATTATTACGGTCTGCAATTGCCACCGCCTTTTTGAATGCCCATTCCGCCTCTACTGACCCATCTATTGCGATAATAATTTGTTTGTAATCCAATGACATAGATCTCACTCCATTCTCTTCATATGTACTACTTCGACAGGAATCGAGCATTTCCTTCCCTACTAAAAAAATAGTGTCAAAAGAAAAAGCTGATCGATCCTAACGGGTTCGGTTGATGGGGAGAAAACATTAAAAACACAGCATTTGGGGACACATTTCGTATATGAATTGGGTCCCCGTTTTTGTTGTTATATCAACGTTTAGATGATTTGTATAGACGAAATGGAAACGCAATTAGCACAGGGATTAACAAGAGCACATAAATTCATGAACCTTTGCTAATTCGCTTGTTAAAACACTTACTGATTGAATAATGGATAGAAAGATTTAGAAGGAAGATGAGTTGCAAATTTTAGTAGCATCGGAATGGTTCACCCGTTGGTAAGAGAAATAGGTGAAAATTGGCACAAAAAAAATAAATCAGCCCTTCTTGGTCCGATCATGCAGCAAAGAACTAATTTGATACACCATAATATTTGTAACCATCCACAATTTGAGGAAGTTCATTGTTATCCAGGTCTCTCCAATTGGTTCCCAAGATAGTATCGTTACTTGCATTTATTTCTGCAACGGTTTTATTTGATTCTCTTGTAACAAAGTAAAGATTTACTTCCTTTACTACATCTAAATGTTCTTTAGAATAATGCTTTACAGCTTCCAATGATGCTTTTGTTTCAACACGTACATCAAATTCTACATCTTCACTACTCCTTGTATCAGAATTGGAAAGCATTTTGACTTCAATGTTTAATTTCCCATCTGTAATATCAACAACTGAAAAATCATAAAAATTCGTGCTTTTATTTTCTAAGTAAACTTGTATTTTTTCTTCTTCGGTTTGGGAGCAAGCTGATAACATTAAAGTAAAACCCATTAACATGAACAAAAGATACTTTTTCATAGCTGTCCTCCTTCCCTCTTTAATAAGACAAACGAAAGTTTTCACCGTTTTTCATGAACTAACCTGCTCAGTTATTTAAAGTACAACATTTAGCAATCTTTAATTTACTTTAGCATAGATTCCTCTACTTCCTTCAAAAAAAATCATTCCAATTTCCGAGGAGCAAGTGTTTTAACAATGGAAATAACAAAGGCATATAAACTTATGCGATGGCTGCTAATTACTGTGCTAACCAGTTTGTCTATCTAAAGCATCTTAATGTTGATGCAACAAAAACAGGGACACCAAATTCAGATGAATTGTGTCCCTGAACACTGCGTGTTTTATCAACTTTGATTGTTTTAAGGTTAGTCGCACTTTCCTTTCCAATACTCGCAGATAAAAAAACGCACAAAAACCTTGTTACTCAAGGGTTTCGACGTTTTTCAGAAAGGGCGAAAGTCGGGTTAATTGATATATTAAATGTTGAAAAGACTATGGTCTTTGTTAGGGAAGAACATCAGAAGTACAAAGAGTCATCAGAGAAATAGTTATTAGTCGGGTGTCCCTACTTATAAATTCTTCTTCAACTTCATTTTTTCACACACGCACTTTCCCCAATCTACGTTTCCTCTTTTTCAGTAAAACGGCAATCAGTAGTCCAAGCAAACCGACAAAAGTGAGCAAAACGGCGTACGCAGTTAAGATAATGCCATTCGGCTTGGTAAGCACCGCTAAAATATTCGCATCGTGTTCGACGATTTTCCTATCCTTTGCATTTTCATAATAAGCAGGCACCTGTGCGACATCGTCCATTTTCTCGAAGGACTTGAAGTAATTCGCAATCGCATACCATTCTTTCATTTCCTGTTGATCATTCATGTAAATGATCCGGTCTTCAAAGTTCGTTACGGGGCTGCCGTCTTCATTCTTCGGGACAACCGAGAGAAGGCCGAATGACTTTTCATTTACATAGGGCAGCATTTGAACGGAATACAATCCGCCCACGACGCGATAGAGCTTTTCGTCATCGATTTCTTCCTTCGTGCCGTCAAAAGACTGCAAATGAATGTCTGTCACCTTGTTGAATAGGAAGCGGTTTGTATTGAACGTATAACTTAAACCAGCAATATACAACTGGACTTCATTCATAATCGGCGTGATCGATGCATCGACTTCCGCAACAGTTTTCAATTCTTTCCCCGTCAAATAGATATCCAGCAGCGGATAGCCGGAAATCCCGTCCGATCCGACGCCCAATGAGTACACCTTAAAAACATCTGCAACCGTAATAGTCCCCTCGCTGAATGAATCCCTGATATTCCCGTACGGCACAACCGCTGCAGCGATCGGCTCATAATCGCTTCCTTCCAACTCCCGAATCGTGTGAATAAATGCGTCGCCGATCAAATTGCCGATCGGCTCTTCTCTTTGTTCAACCCCGAGCTCTGTAAACGGGGTAAAATCGAATGGTGATACGGCGAGCACTTCATCAAATTCCATCCCGAAGCGGTTGAGGTACTCTTTCTGAATCTCCTGTTTGTAGTCCTCGATTGTTTCGGCGATCACCCGATCTGCAGGGAGAGAGTCGTCGATCTTCCGCAATTGGTACTGATTGACTGCCCACTTGCCTTTGCTATCCTGAGAGATGTTGAGGACGCCTAGATTCTCTCCATACTCGCCTGCCGACACGATAACTGTATCCCGAACAATGATCGGCTCCATGAGCGTCGTATGGCTATGCCCACTAATAATGACATCGATGCCCGACACGCTTTTTGCCATTCGTTCATCTTCCGATTTGGACGGGTCCATTGATGTACCCAAATGAGAAAGAGCAACCACAAGATCGACACCCTCTTTTTCCTTCAATGCAGCGACCGTTGACTTGGCGCTCTTTACCGCGTCGCGGAACGTCACACCGGACATCGGGGCATTGCCGGCGGCTTCTTCTCCCATCAGCCCGAAGATGCCGATTTTGATGCCCTTACGTTCGAGGATGATATACTCCTTTACGCCATATGCATCCACCGCTTCTTTTAACGCTTTTACATCGGCAGCGATCTTTCCATCTTCATCTTTCGGGAATTCGATATTGGTAGAAACAATTCCGGGAAGCCGCACGCCGCTGTCTTTCGCTGCGAGCAAGCTTTCCGCCAGACCGTCAGACCGGAAGTCAAATTCATGATTGCCGAACGTGGTCGCGTCATATCCCATCTTACCAAGCAAGGTCAGGCTCGGTCCGTGTGAAGTGAAAATAGTTTGAAACAGCGTCCCCATCGAGAAATCACCAGCATCCACTACGATTGCATCCGGATCTTTACTCCTCTGTTCCCGAATGGCGCTGGACAATCGGGCATATCCGCCGACGGTCATTTTCCCTTGTTCCCTTTCAACTTCAAACGGCAGCAGATTGTCATGCATGTCATGCGTGAAAAGGATTGTGATGGAATCTCCCTGTGAATCTGCGCTTCCTTTAGGAATAGGCATAAAAAAGACGATTGCTGTAATAAAAATGAACGAAATCAAACTGCCCCCTACTTTATGAATCGGAATCCCCCTCTTCCATCTATCTCGGCAGTATGCCTCTCTTACTGCATGTCTGCGAAGCTGAACTTCACGCCGATCTTTTCGTGAGGTGATAATTCATCCTTCCACAGCGCATAACTTTTCTCCATCATAGCGCGTGCAATCTCTTCTGCCTGCCGAGAATCCCCTCTTAAAGCAGCCTCCATCAGTTCCCCATAATAATCTAACGAAGCCCGACGCCGAAAAGCGCTCTCAAAATACTTAATTGCTATTTTCTCATAAGCTGAATCAAAACTATTGAGCACAAGCGAGAACAGGGGATTCCCTGATAATCTTGCCAGCCCTTTTTGGATCTTCCAATCATACGAAGCGAAAGCTTGCGCTGTATCCGGCAGCTCATCGAATTCCGCCAGCAAGCCAACGACTTTAGGTTGGTGGAGCTTCAATGCGCTTTTTACATAATGGGGTGTCAGCGCAACTCGCATTTCCAAAAAGTAGAGAACAAACGCATCCGGCACCTCATCGAAGTACTCGATTATATCGACGATTGTCGTACTGTTGCCTTCAAACCAATAATCATTCACCACCGCACGCTGCCCTTTTCTGAGCGACAGCCATCCCCCGTGGCCAAGGCGCTGCAAGACTTCCCGTATGGCAGGACGCCCTATTTGATACGTCGCAGCCAATTCCCGTTCCGTCTCCAACTGACTTCCTGCCGGATAGTCTCCTTGAAGAATTGCTTTCATCAGTTCTTTTTCAACAGCTGCTGTACGACTCATCGCAAAATCTCCTTTGACTGCGCAACCCGTAGCGTGCCGGGCACGATTCCCTTTCATTCAGGCGCGCTTCTCCAAATTCTTGGCTGTCTCACTTTTCTCGACCAGTTTTTGATCTTTATACGTTCCAAATGTTTTATCGATAGAGGTATGCGTCACACCAAACCAGTAGTTCTCATTTTTGAAGTGATGCCAGAGATGCACTTTCTTAATCTTTTTGCCGAATGCTGTGCGCGGCTGAATCGGCCGGTGCGCAACATAATGCTTCCATTCATAAATCATAAAATAGAGGACAATTCCTGCAAGATAAGCAATCGTCAATGTGAAGTTATTTGTGATGAAGTAGCAAATGGTTGAAAAGATGGCGAAGCCGGGCAAACTGAACCAAAGCGGCAGGAAAAGCAATTTGAGATCATCCGGGTAGGCATGGTGATCAAAGTGTAAGCGCTTAATCACTTTCAATAAAGTAGGATTTTCCGGCGTTTTCATGTGAAATAAAAACCGATGGACGACATACTCACTCATTCCATACGTAGCCATCCCGATGCCGAACGCAATCCACGTCCCGTAGGAAAGAAGATGGAAAAACGTATAGCCCAAAAGCGGAGCAAGCAGAACAAGCATAATTGTGACGTCCGGAAACGTAACAAACTCTTTCACGTACTTGGTATTCATTGATAATCCCCCTGTCTGTCAGTTGAAGTTCCTCCAAAATCCCTAACTTGGAAAGTGCCCATTTGGTAAGACCAGTTTATTTTTTGGTGTTACCTAACTATATGACGTACAGAATAATTTATCAATTGTTTCTTTTCGATTTTCTTCACAGTGAGCGCTTTTCCATATAAGTGAGAAACCACTCTTCAGCCTGCAGCGGCCGAGAGTGGTTTTCTTGTTTACTATCATTCACTTAGTATGCTTGTTGGATCGCCTGTGAAAGCCTTGAAGTGATCCGTACATTATCGAAAGAGATCCCTAACTGAATCGCTGTCAGGGCAATTTCTGGCCTGATACCGGATAACGTTGTTCCGACACCTATCAGCTCTAAAGACTGAATTAGACCGAAAAGCTGTTGCGCAACCATCGTATCCATCAGTCCCACGCCAGACAAATCTATATAGAGGCTGCTGATCCCCTTAGCCACACACTGTTCTAATGTGTTCTCTAGTAGTATTCGTGCCCGATCGGCATCCAGCTCTCCAATAATCGGAAGCAACGCTGTTTGGTCACTCAGCGCAATGACTGGGGCGCTTAACTCATTTATCACATCTTTTTGGATTCGCAGTTTTTCTCTTAGATGTCTGTTTCTTTCATGTGTATACCAAACAATCGCCTGATCCGTTATTTTAATGATCAGTTCATAATAATGTAAAGTGGATTCAATGGTCATCGACTCTTTATTCTCATCCACAAACTCTTTGATGAAGTCAAAATATACATTCCGCGTCCTCATAAACTCTCTTATGATAAATTCGATAGGTGTACTGACAAGTTGAGGATCGCTTGTCGTCTCCAAAATCCAGCTTTCCATCCGATTCATCACTTCAGATTCTTCTTCGATTAATATTCTAAAAGCATTTTCGTGGAAGGCAAAGTTCTGCCCTTTCAATTTCTCAATCTCCAAAGGATCGGTAGAAGAATACACGCCTGACGGATCACTTTTATCAAGTTTGTCGTACCATTCTTCCGTCATTTGCTCTGCCTTACTCAGTAAGAAATCATGAAGTTTCCTTGTTTCCGACATTTTCTATTCCTCCTACACCCCTCAATGTTGAAGAGTATCATCAATAACTACTTTAAAATGATTTTACCACATTTTTTACTTTTTGGAATATTCTCATGGGACCTTTACATTAGTAATTGTTAGTTTGCAGAAATCTAGTGTATGCACTACAATAAAATGGCAAATAGAATATATATTTCTATAAAGGGGGAAGTGCTGATGATAAATGAAATGGAATTACTCGGAGAAACGTTAGTAGAAGAAAAAATTAATATAGCACGTAAAATTCATGAGTTACGATTATCAGAGATTCCGGATGATCAAAGACAATTAATCCCTTCACATATTGAAGACGAAATAATAAAGATGAGAGCAAACTTTGTAGGTCTCTTTGGAGAATTCTTGGCCAAACCAGAAAAGAGAGAAAGGGCCTATGAGCAAATAGAAGAATGGGCAAAGGAAACTTCAGATTATGTATATAAACTTGGAGTACCATTAGATGAAGCCTTGAAAGATACATCGCTTTACCGAACCTTTATCCATGAAGTAATTGAAAACACGGTACTTACACATGACATGTCGGTTAAATCATTGTTAGCAACATGTAAGATCATAGATCCATTGCTTGACCATGCCGTTTACTGTTTTAGCTTAACCTTTGTAAACTTCTACACAGTTAACCTCGATAATGCTAAAAGAGCATTTATTGAATTGTCCGTGCCGATTGTTTCTATTTCTGATGATATCGCCATACTGCCATTAATCGGAAATATTGATACTGAACGGGCATTAATGTTGATGGAGAATACGACGAAAGAAGTAGGCAGATTAAAAATTTCTTACTTAATCCTCGACTTGTCCGGGGTAGCGATTGTCGATACGATGGTGGCACAACATATCTTTAATTTGAGCTCTACCCTGAAATTGCTGGGAGTTCAAACGATCATAACAGGTATAAGGCCAGAAGTTGCCCAGACTGCTGTAAGTCTAGGATTGGACTTTAGTAATCAAATGACAAAGGGAACGTTGAAGAAGGCACTAGTAGACCTGAAATTTAATCGTGATCAAAACGTGTATTAATTTCCACGAGATGAAATAATCCATCCTAAGCGAGTTACACGCAAGGATGGATTATTTTTTTATCGTGGAAAAACAGTATGGCTACAATCTGTTCCAAAACGTATTCCGGGTGTCCGTGCAGCTTGCATCCGAATAGATAGCAACCGCCTTCATGATGCAACTCAAATTAGTTTGCACAGAACTATTCACGGATCATCTCAATGAAATGCTTCAAAATCCTCGCGGTCAGTCCCCAAATTGTATAAGGCCCGTACTCGAAAAACCATTCTTCCACCGTACGCCCCCTCCATTGGTAGTTCTCACCATTCCGAATCTTATCGTAAGGAAAATTTAAATCGGGCGAGAGATTCACCGCAACCGGATGCATATACGGCTCATGACTAAGCAGATAATTAAGCGGCACGGTGAACACTTCTTCAACCTCATTTTTATTATAGGACCGAATGATTTCCTTATAATCCACAATCCCGGCAAACGGATAGACAACAAATGACGGAGAAGCAACATACGGACTTAGTGAACCCAGCACTTCTACCGTATCGGGGCTCACCCCAAGCTCCTCATGCGTTTCCCGTAACGCCGCGAAAAGAGGCGAATCGTCGGTAGGATCAATTCGGCCGCCAGGAAAACAAATATCGCCAGGCTGGCTCCTCATCGTTGCCGAACGGACTTCGAACAACACACGCCATTGCCCTTCCACCTGGACGAGTGGAATCAAAACAGCTGAACGGAGAGCAGTCGCCTCACCAATGAACAACTCTTGATTGGTACGCAGTTGTTCTCTCCATCTTTCCTGATTCATGACATCATTCCCCTTTCCGCCAAACCAGTCATTCATTTCATTACAACTGTTTAAATCGAATTGGTTTCAAACCTTTTCTGATTCGATCATTGTTAGACCAATTTCCATATCCAAAGATTGTAAAAGCTAAAACCTTAATCAGATCTCCATAATAACTAGTATGGGACAGATATTCCCTCTTGAAATCTGAAAGTCTAGTCCAGAACTTACCCCAATGAACCTTATCTTCGCATACATCCATAATGCATATCAGAGGTAACGGGATTCCTTCCCCTTCGTTCCTATCACAAGCATCCATTAATAAAGTAAATGTCTGCTTTTCCATCTTACTTTTACAAAGAATATACTCTTCTTCTTCAAACAAGTCAGTATTGTACATTCGAACCGCTCCTTTTAAACACAACTATATTTTACTGCTTCACATTCAAAGCCTCAACTCATCGCAGGACACTTCCAAAACATTTGTCTGTCTACTACAAATAAAATAAAAAGGACCACCTAATGCGCTAACATTAGGCGGCCTGTACTAGCAGGTTCCCTACAATGGGAATTAGGTGAACGGATTTACACCAAAATTATTCGGGTGACTGGCACTTACTTTTCAAGGTTACGAATACGTGGTTCACCGAAATGATTACTCCGTTTCATTTATATCAAAGGACCAAATCGTTTGGTTTTTCACAGCCCCCGAAGCGATTAATCCATCGATCGTTTTAATATAATAAACGTCAGAGTCTTGTCCTTGAAAAACAGCTTCTCCTGTTACACTTTCACCCGGTTGTATTGTTCCTGTAAAGTGCTTTACGCTGTCATGCAAATTCGAGAAATCTCCTGCTCCCCCTGAATCTAGGCTCTTCGTAAAGTTTAAATTATCGATGATATCCATGGCATCATATGGTTCATCACCAATATTTTCAACAGTCATATCAGCAATAAAATAATAGTCCAGACTAGGGGTTTTTCCATCTATTTCATCGACTCTTTTCACGGAGTTGACTGTGATTTTGTATTTTCCAATTGTGCTTTCAGCTTCTCCCGAATCACCAATCTTCAGGTCAGTCTGGTCTTTGAAACCTGTACTAGCTTGATCAGCTTCAAGACGGTTGTTTTCTTGTTCATTTTTTCCGTTAGACCCTTCGTCCTCTTGTTTCCC
This sequence comes from Sporosarcina luteola, assembly GCF_023715585.1. Classification (GTDB taxonomy): domain Bacteria; phylum Bacillota; class Bacilli; order Bacillales_A; family Planococcaceae; genus Sporosarcina; species Sporosarcina luteola_D. The sequence continues at coordinate 127,325 of NZ_JAMBOK010000003.1, read as the reverse complement.
TGAATCCGAATTGCAAGCGGCCAGTACACTCAAACTTACTAACATTGCCCCTGTTAAAACTAGTAATCGCTTCATATCAAATCTCCTCTAAACATTAATATATTCACTCTATCTTATACTACTAATATGTAAAATATTTTCAACTATTACTATAAAACCTGTGCTTCTTGACCCGCTATTTGTGTAAATAGGAATTCCCATTCACGTTTATTCTTTTAATACTCGATTATATTGCGTTATTTTTTGCATTTCGATTACCCGTTTTTATGCACAGGAATCTTTCGCACTTTTTTTGTGCTATTATTAGGGGTAAATCGAATAAATACATACTAGTAACAAACAAAATGGCAATAATAAGGATGAAGTCATTTTGTACAAGCACTTTATACAGGAGGTCTACAAATGAATAATAATGATATATTAATCCGATTGCGATATGCTTTGGATTTTACGAATACTGAGATGGTAGATATTTTTAAACTTGGCGGCGTTGAAGTGACAAAAGAAGATGTAATCCAGTTGCTAACAAAATCAAATGAAGATGAACCTGAAAATGAATTGCAAATGAAGTGTACGAATGAGATGTTGGATTCATTTTTAAATGGCCTCATTATCTATAAAAGAGGCAAACAAGATCCGAAACCAGGACAACCTCAAGGTCCGGCCGTATCTACGGCAACGAATGAAAGTGTTAATAATCTCCTGCTGAAGAAAGTGAAAATAGCACTCGCGTTAACAAGTGAGGACATGCTTGAGATTTTGGAAAATGCAGGAGTCACTATATCCAAAGGTGAACTAAGTGCTGTATTGAGGAAAGAAGGGCACAAAAATTATAAACCCTGCCTGGATCGATACGCGAGGAACTTCTTAAAAGGGTTAGCTATAAAATACAGGGCTTAATGTAAGGTGCCTGGTACTGATGCAATTGCGAATTGCGTTCGTACCAGGCATTTTTATAATGGTTTGGTTGTAATAATTGTTCGGGTACCTGGTACCTATTTTCATGGTTGTATTATTTGTGGTCCCTGTTATTAATTCCGTATGATAATGTACGCCATGTAAATGATGTAGGCGATGAGGACGAAAAAGCAAAGAGCTTCCACGGATAAAAAAAGCACAACCCATAATAGAAGGTTGTGCTTCAGTCTTAGTTTCCGTTGTAGTGAATAGGAGATCCAGGTCCGAGATCGATGCCGAATAGCATCCAGACGATGAGAGTAATGCTCCATATTATCAGGAAGAACATAGAGTACGGGAACATGACAGAGATCAGTGTACCAATACCCATTTTTTTATCGTATTTTTGTGCGAAAGCGATAATAATCGCAAAGTACGTCATTAGTGGCGAAATGATATTTGTTGATGAATCGGCAATTCGGTAAGCCATTTGTGTCAGTTCTGGTGAATAGCCAAGCTTCATCATAATCGGTACGAATACTGGTGCCATCATCGCCCACTTTGCAGATGCACTACCGATGAACAGGTTAATGAATGCCGCAATGCCGATGAATAGTAGTATTAGTGGAATACCTGTCAAGTTGATACTTTCAAGGAACTTCGCACCGTACACACCAAGTACTAGCCCCATGTTTGACTCAGAGAAGAAAGCGACGAACTGGCTCGCTGTAAAGGACAATACGATGAATGTACCCATAGCAGCCATTGTTGCGGACAGCATTCTTGCAACATCTTTATCATTTCGAATTTCTTTCGTCACTTTTCCGTACACGAGTCCTGGAACGAAGAACAGGAAGGCGATGATCGGCACAAGTGATTTCATGAATGGTGATTTAATAATAGGCATGTCCGCTTCGTCTCCGCGAAGAGGCGCACCTGGTAGTAGAACAAGCAAGGAGACAAGGATTCCTGCAACGAGTAATGACAGACCCGCCCATAGCAATCCTTTTTTCTCGATAGATGTCAGCTTTTCAACCTTTTCACGGAATTCTCCGTTGTATTCGCCTAGGCGTGGTTCAACAATTTTCTCGGTTACCCAAGCTCCGACGATTGTAAGAACAAACACAGAAGCCGCGATGAAGTAATAGTTCATGGCGATATTCATGCCGTCTGCATAAGCAGGATCGATGATTGCCGCAGACATAATTGTCAGCTCACCAAGTAAAGCATCTGTACCCGACAGCAATAAGTTAGCGCTAAATCCACCGGAAACACCAGCGAATGCCGCGGCAAGTCCGGCAAGTGGATGACGTCCGAGTGCAGCGAAGATGACGGCGCCTAATGGCGGAAGTACAACATAACCCGCATCAGAAGCAACACTGGACATGACACCTGCGAAAACGAGTCCTAACGTAATCAGTTGCTTTGGTACAGACATGACAAATCCACGAAGCATCGCACTGATCAGACCCGATCCTTCGGCTAATCCGATTCCAAGCATCGTAATAAGCACGACGCCCAGTGGAGCGAAGCCGATGAAGTTCGCGGTCATATTCGTAATGATATAGTGAATGCCTTCTACGGTAAGAAGGTTCGTAACTTCAATAGACTCTCCTTCTTTACCGGGATGCGGAACACTGATCCCGAAGGAAGAAACGACCGCAGATAGTACAATGACAAGTAACGCAAGCAATGCAAATAGCGTTACGGGATGTGGCAAGCGGTTTCCGGTTGTTTCGATCATATCTAAAAACTTTTGGAAAAACCCTTTACGTTTCGTTTGCATGGGAAACCCCTTTCTCCTGTTGAAAACACAATTAATTATTCTGACAATTAAAACCCCTCTTAGCCAAACCTTAGTATAATGAAAATCATTTAAAATTTGAATAGCTTTTAAAAATAACTAACTAGGGAGAAACATCTTATTAGTGAGACATATTTATGTAGGTTTAATAACTAGGCATTTGTAATAAAAATAGTAATAAAATCAGTGTTGGGAGACAATTAGAGAAATGGTGGCAAGTAAAAGTACCAGACAAATTATGTATCTACTTTCCAAATCATTGATTGCGAGTTCTGTCTATGTATTCAGTGCAAGGTATCCGTACAATTAAAACGGTTTAGGACCAGATAAATTACGTGTAACCAGTCAATTTGAACAACCTAAAAAGAATCACCATTTGCACTTGTAAATGGTGATCCTAAACTCGGGAATGAATTCCCTGAATTCTATTCATATATTCATCATACTGCTTTCGGGACTTTATGATCCAGCGTATCTCCATACTTTCCACAATAGTGGCATGTATAGTCATCACGTTCTAAAATAAACGCCTTTATCGTTCTTCTATTATAGAAATGATGAATTAACGTACTATGGTAGATTCCTGCTGATCCTTCTTCCACTATTCTCTTCACTTTTTCATAGCTGATAACACTTTCATATTTACGATTATTCTTAGTTCGTCCGCGGATAGTTATTTCCCTGTTGGCATCGAGGATGGAAGTGTCATAACTGTATTGTATAAAAGGTTCATTTATCCTTTCATGCTTGCGATCTTTGCAAACCAAGCAATGATTTATAGGAGAAAGAATTCTTCATAATTCCTTGCTATAAAAAGCCTTATGCTAGCTTCTATATTTGCTTCGCTTAACTGGTTTGAATTCCTTTATAACACTCCGCTGCTTCGTGTTCAAATTCTCTGTAAACCTACAATCCGGATAATTACTACACCCATAAAACTTCCCATACCTCCCCGCCTTAATAGTCAGTTGCCCTTCACACTTTGGACAAGTCGTGGGAGCAACCTCCTTAGTCACCTTTGACATAAGGCTGGCTTGTATACGGTGCGTCTGCTTGGCACCTTTCGCTTTCCGCACCGACTGCATATGCGCCGCCTTAAGATGCTTCCTCTCACTTTTATCCTCAACCAACAGACCCTTAAGCTTTTCATTAATCCCCTTCACCGCAGCTTCACTAATACGCTGCTCCTTGTACTGCTTGATTGTTGTCAGCAATTCAGGAAACTGTATAACATGAGCGGACGTAAAACCCTTTTTGAATTTAAAAGTAGAGTTCGGTGAAAAGGCGATAATGGAATGGACATCCTTCATTTCTTCTTGTCCTATGTATGTAAGCAATGCTTGCACATGGCCGTAATTTTGCCGGATCGGATTATGCATTTTTGTTTTCTTCTTATAAATGACTTGTGTCCAGTACGGCTTATATTCATCCCCGAAAATCCAACCGCTGTAATGTTTTGTTTCGATAACAAACACACCATGAACCGACGTCACTATATGGTCCACTTGCGTCAGCCCGCGCTCGCCATTAGGAATATAAACATCATGATAGACAGTATATGCATCCCCTAATTTCTGCAGCTTGGACTTTACAACCCACTCCCCATACTTACCTTTGATAACTGGCTTTTTCCACTGCAGTATGATCGACAAGATCACGAAAATGACAACTACCGGAAACATGCTTGATGCCATATACATTTTGATTGCAATCCAAATGCCTTCGTAAAATCCCGACATCATATTGTTGTCCACACTCATGAAATCCCCCATTTCATTTGGCAACCATATCAACGCGTCTACTTTTCAACAATTATAATCATAGTACCATACACCATGAATAAACTGGAACTATATTACCAGTTTCTTATATGATATAATTGACCTGAATATACATAAAGGAGATACGAAAAATGGAGAAAAAGCCAAAACAGAAAAAACCGTTCTATAAAAAATGGTGGGTTTGGGTGATTGCGATTATTATCGTGATAGCTGTCAACAGCAATGATGATGAAAAAGCAGACACAAACAAAGTGGAAAACGAACCAGCAGTTACTGAAACGGCAAAAGTTGAGCCTGAGGAGACGAAAGAGGAAGAGAAGGAAGAACCAAAAAAAGAAGAGGCTAAAAAAGAAGTTGCGAAGGTAGAAGAGAATGTTCCTAAAGAACATCAATCTGCTTTGAAAAAAGCCGAATCGTACGCAAAAACAATGAACATGTCCAAAAGTGGTATTTTTGATCAATTAACTTCCGAATATGGAGAAAAGTTTTCTGTAGAAGCTGCCGAGTATGCAATGAATAATCTTGAATTTGACTGGAAAGCAAACGCTTTGAAAAAGGCCGAATCCTATTCCGATTCAATGCACATGTCAAAACAAGGAATCTATGATCAACTTACTTCTGAACATGGTGAAAAATTTACTGCCGAAGAGGCAAAGTATGCTGTTGACAATATGAAAGCTGATTTTAATGAAAACGCATTGAAAAAAGCAAAAAGTTATCAGGAATCAATGAGTATGTCACCAGAAGCGATTAGAGACCAACTCACCTCTCAATACGGCGAGAAATTCACAAAGGCTGAAGCAGATTACGCGATTGCTAATTTAGATAAATAAATTGTGATTCCCGCCCTCATCCAATTCTTTGGTTGAGGGCTTTTCATTGTGAGACACCAAGCATTCACTCGATCCGGTATATTTAGATGCCGATTACCTGCTTCGAAATTTTTATTCATCCACCAAAACGTACGTTTGCCTACTATTAATTTGAGGTATAGTAAGGTAGCTTAACCAACCGCTACGTGAAAAGTGAGGTGATCAGCATGCCTAGAAGAGGTAAGTGTTCTGAGAATCCGCGAAGGCGCGGCCCTATGACAGTTACTGTTAAGGGCCATTGGAGGAACGGCACTTGGATATCTCGCCATAAGCGTCATACGCCAAAATAGACTTGACCTAATCTGATTTAAGGTAAACTAGTTATGGAATGTTGGTTAAGCTAAGCATAGTTTGAAATACTAAGCATTTCTGGGGGGAACAATCGGTTTTGTGTTTGACAACGATACAAGTTCTGACTGAATGGATACCAGTTCTCTATGCTAGGTTAACAAATACTAGCCAGATGGATATGGATGGGTCTCGTTTTCATTACATCTCCCCCACAAAACAAGGAAACTCCACCGCCTGCCGCTTCAACTCCCAAAACGACTGCCACACACCCGTCTCCTCACAATAAACCGACGCATCCATCCTGCCACTCACATCCATCACCTGCTTAGCAGGTCCACCGTAAATCTGACGATGCTGCACCCTCGCCTCCTCCTCTCTTTCCGCCAAATAGATCGCAAACCGTCTCCTGCCAATCGGAATGACGAACAGCTTGACCGTACACATCTCCAACCAATTTTCGTCCCGTATCTTCTTAATCGCATCATGATCCAACCGCTCATAAGGAATCCGGCTTTCAAGATCATCCCACTGTACAAGCCCTTTCTCCACCGCGTAATAAACGGCATGCGCCATATGAGGCACATCGTACAAAATCGCATCATGAAATAGCTCTTTCACTGTCAGTTCCAATTCCGATGACCTCCCCCGTAAATTTATTGTAAGCCGCATATGCCGTCCCGACCGGACCGTTCCTGTTCTTCGAAACGATCAGTTCCAGTATGTTATCATCCTCATCCTTCGAGTAATATGCATCTCGGTATAAAAAGACGATGACATCCGCATCCTCCTCAATCGAGCCCGATTCCCGCAAATCCGACATGAGCGGCCGCTTGTCATTCCGCTGTTCAACCGCCCTGCTCAACTGTGCCAGCGTAATGACCGGGCAATTGAACTCACGTGCCATCCCCTTCAAATCCTTCGTGATCTGGGAAACTTGCAAATGCATGTTGGAGCCCTTGTCTTCGGAATGAATCAACGTCAGATAGTCAATCAAAATAACCGGTTTTACATCAGGAAATTGATGGATCATCTTACGCACCTTCATCCGCATTTCCGCAACGGTCTGCCTGCTCCGGTCAAAAAAATGGCTATTCGTTTCCGCCACTCTTCCAATCGTTTTCACCCAATCGTCCTTTTGCGACTCACTGAATAATGAATAGGGATCACGCATACGGATTCTTGAAAACCGCCCCGTCGATGCGATCAACCGATCCCGCAAACTCGTGCCCGACATCTCAAGCGAAAAGATGATCGGCAAACGGCCTTCCCATCCGGCATGCTTTGCAATCGTCAGCATGACGTCGGACTTCCCCATGCTCGGCCGCGCAGCCAAAATGACCAATTCACCGTCTTGAAACCCGTTCGTCATCTCGTCCAGCTTCCCAATGCCTGACGGTGCGCCATCCTCAATTCCCTTCTCGGTGAACGGATCCTCGTACACATCCATCAACAAGTCGAAAATATCGGAGTGGTCACTTACCCGATTATCCATAAGTGCATCGAGCTCACTCATAACCCGGTCGATCGGCCAATTTTCCTGCCCCGCAATCTGCAGCACATTCTGCTTTTCACGCTCCCGCCAAACGTCCAGCATCGCCCCGACATGGTCATCGAACTTCTCGATATGCGCATAATTCGTAAGGTCTTTCACATAATTCGCCCCGCCCAAATCCTGTGGACTGAACGTTGTCAGCAGAGTGATGAAATCAACCGTCTTCCCTGACGCGCGAAGTTCCTTCATCGACTGGAAGATCATCTTATGGACCGGATTTGCAAAATGGGAAACGGCTATGCCGGAATCCGTTATCAAATAATTCTCTTTCAACATCGAACCGAGAACCGCTTTTTCCGCAATCATATCGCTTCTCCCTTCGTCAGATCCAACGTGAATTCATTCACACGCGCTCTTTTTCTTATGTTCTTAGTTCTTTCTTTCTTAGTAGCTGTTAGTTGCCTGTTACCCGTCTGTTGATTGCCTGTTAATCCGCCTGTCAGCTTGCAGTCGTTTCCTTGATAAGAGCCCCAATTGACAATCGTTATGAGCCGATTCTGATTTGTTGACTCGTCTGTTAAAAATCCATACGCCTCGAAGCGCTTCAAAGCTGTCCGGATTTTCTGCACGGTGACCCCTTTCCCGCATCGCTGAACGAGCATCGGAAGAGAAGTGACAAACTGACCCGGCTGCAATACATACACCTTTCCACCCCACTCCCACTGCTTCTCCTCGTAATTCGCCATCATAAGCAACGTCATCAAAACCACCTTCTGCTCCGACGTCGCCTCCGTCCAAATCGGCTTATTCAATAACGACCTATGTACTTTCATCCACCCACTGTTCATTTCCTTCCCACGCCCCTTTACGTAATTGACCAGACCTGTCATACCTTATATAGATGCGAGTTTAGGAAAAGGATACTGCGGGAGAAAATATATTTTTCAGGCACAAAAAACACCAACCCTTTTTCGACTTTCTTGTCGATGGGTTGGTGCGGATCACTTTAGTTTTTTAGTATTACTTGAGTAAAACTCGGAATGAGAACCTGGCGCTGCAAACGATGTTACTCAACCGCTGAATTGCTTACGACATTCAGACACCAAGTGAAGTTTTCCCAGGCGGAATTCCAGCCGGTGAAGATTTCCTGCGAATCATCCCAACGGACCTCAAATTTCTTATAACCATCTATTTCAACCAAATACAAAGCCAGCGTAGGATCCACCTTAGAAACCGCAAGTTTCATGCCGTTTTGACGTTCTTCCTCAGTGAACGGTACATCTGAAACCGATCGCACCTGTGCTTGTTCAAATACTTGCTTGTTACTGATTCTATAATTCATAAATAGCCTCCGTTACATTATTTATTGTTGTGATCAGTTCATCCTTCTTCTGTAAATTAAAGAAGTACCGAAGTATATTTTATATGTAATAACGATGAAATCATAGTAAAAATACCAGGTTCCTGAATAATTCAAAATTCAGTGAGCACCTGGTACCTATTTTCATGGTTGTATTATTTGTGGTCCCTGTTATTAATTCCGTATGAAAATATACGCCATGTAAATGATGTAGGCGATGACAAGCACTGACCCTTCCCGCTTTCCAATCTTGAAGCTCGTTCTTGAGAAAACCAATAATACCATAGTCAGGACAATCATTAGAATGACATCAACAAACATTTTATCATTGACTGCTAAGGGAGAAATCGTAGCTGATACACCTAGTACAAAAAGAATGTTAAAAATGTTACTACCAACAATATTCCCCAAAGCAATTTCACTTTCTTTCTTCAGTGCCGCAGAGATAGAAGTGACAAGTTCAGGTAGAGATGTTCCAATGGCGATAATCGTTAACCCCACCAATGCTTCACTCATACCAAGAGAGTAAGCAATTTCCGTACCGTTATCTACTACCAAATCCCCTCCGAACATAATTGCAGCCAGGCCTAATATGGTAATTACTATATTTTTACCCCATTTGATGTTCTCCGGAACTGGTTCACCAGCTGTATCTTTTCGGCTTTTTAGGCCAAGTTCAATTATATAGTACATAAAAATGGATAAAAACAATAAAAAGATAAATCCATCACTCCGTGTCAGCAAGTTGCTATTGGACCCTTGTAAGAAAATATCACACATTAGAATTAGCAATGCCGCACTTGCGAGTAAGGTAAATGGGATTTCTTTTCGAATGGTTTCACTTTCAACTCTCAACGGATATAAAAAAGCTGCTACACCTACAACAAGGGTAATGTTAAAAATATTGCTTCCAACTACGTTACCCAGTGAAACATCTGCACTTCCTTCCAGTGCTGCAATAATACTGACAGTCGCTTCCGGTGAACTTGTTCCAAAAGCCACAATCGTTAACCCGATTAAAATAGACGGAACCCGAAGCAGTTTCGCAATATTAGAAGACCCGTCAACAAAGAGGTCTGCTCCTTTTATCAACAATGCAAATCCGACAATTAATAAAATATAAGCCACAGTTTGTTCTCCCCACTTCAAACATTTCTATTGTAATTTCAATAAATACATACCCCATTGTTACGAAATTAAAAAGCTGGACACCCACTTCTTAACCCGTTAAGTTCAGAGGTACAAAATCTAATGTAAACACACAAAAAGAGTCCGAATTCGCACATGAATTGGACTCTTTCCATTCGCCTATATATCAACATCTATCGATGAACCCCCCCTTTTGGACGTCATATCGACAATTTCTATTGTAGGTCTGCCAATGTATGTGTTAAAGCTAGCGCTAATCTAAACGTTAAAAATGAAAATTGGAGTCGTTGATGATCGAGTGTGTTCGTGAGAAGACATTGTTTATAAACGATAAAAAATGCTGAACATTAATTCGGCGTTTTCCTCATTTTAAAACAACGAAATGTTTTCTTCTTAAACTAAAGCACCCCGTTACTTTAAGTACAATTATTCACAAACATCCTCATTTAACTCCTATCCGCTTTTTTAAATAAGTGGTAAATTGTTATATAACCTCTATGTAATAATTTTTGCGATTAACTTTTCATTTTTGAAATGTAAGTTTTCAGTGTCATTTAAAGTATATAAAGTGCTGTTATGTTTAGTAGTTGCCCAGTTATTAAATGCAAGACGCCGTTCAACGTCATTATAATGCGGACATAAACTGCCTTTTAATATTCCTAGACCCTTAAATTCTTCGTACACTTCGTCATTTTTTTCACTGTAACAAGTTTCGAACCAACACATCGCTCCTGCACTTATTCCTGCTAAGATGACACCGTTTTGATATGCATTTCTCAATACAATGTCGAAGCCTGTTTTTCGCCAAATTTCAAGCATATATTGAGTATTGCCACCACCTACATATACAATATCTAAAGTATCTACAACTTCTTGGATGTTTGGTGAATCAAAATCTTTAATTGTAAGATGGCTAGGATGTTCTTTATTAAAAGCCCCGTAAAATTTATCAATATAACCATTTGCATCATTACTTGCCGTAGCAATAAATGCAATTTTTAATGGTTCCTGTTTTCTGGATATTTTCAGTAAATATTCATCAATATAGGCATTATCTTCTTCAGAAAAGCCACCACCAGAAATTGCGAGAATATTTCTATCCATTATGTCTTCCTCCTTTGAAATTGCCTTTTCACTATACCTATATCTATGAGGAATAAGTATTCTATACTTTTTCCCATTTCCCTTCTTCAACTAAACTGCTGCGTTAGTTGAAGAAGCGTCTTTTACTATTACTCAGAGCTTTAAATCTTCGTCTTTGAATAATAGCACATTACTCATCAGTTTCCTTTTTTTACCGAATAACTCGATATACATATAAAAAAGCAATGCTAATGCATTGCTAGTTCGTCCTATAATTTAGTGTTATTTGTATTGATATTTACGCCGTTATTTAACGTTTTGTACCGCTCAACTGCACGGGATACCCACTTCTCCTTTGCCTCTATAATGATTGCTCGAATTTCTTCCTGTAACTAAATGTGAGGTACTGAACTATTATTACTGCACAGGTAAAAACGCCACTTGCCAGATTCCATCCTCATTTTTGATCATAGAGAATCCGGATTTATCGTCAGAGTCACCGTTTGGATAAAATTCGATATATCCCTCGTATTCACTCGTTTTGACAAAAGTCCCTTTTTCGATATTCCTAAATGTTTGCAGGATCTGTTCTGGTGTTCCGCGATCAGACAGAGGGATTTTTTCATCCTCTTCCTTGGTCCATAAGATATGATCCTCCCTATCCGTGTAAAGTGCGTACTCCGTTTCAAAATCCTGATGGAAACTTGCATATACATATAATTTCGCGATGCTGATCGGGTCTAAACCCCTTAATTCTTTCTCGTCTCGGTTGAGCGTAAATCGATCATAAACCTTCTGCTCGAAATCAAACAGGCCAGTGCCGCTTGTGAACTTTTTCACCCATTCACGGTCATTCCAAATATCAGGATCGTCAATCTTTTGCGTATACCCACGCACTACGTAATCGTACGTATCTTTCCCACCCGTGTACCAGTCTACAATGGTCAACTTGCCATCTAGATTCCGCACAAAGAATTCAGTAGCTTCCCAATACCCACCTCCATGATGCTTTTGGACAGCGACAGGGACCTCGAAATACAGATAGCCTCCCTTCTCATCATCCGAAAACTTCACTTCCCAATCCCCAATTTCAACACTCTTCACCTTGCTATCCAACGTGCCGTACTTCTTATATTCAGATTCGACCTTCGTTTGCATATATGCTTTAAGGTTCTCGTTCTCGATATACCGATCCAAGTCAATATCCGTGCCGTTCCAGATTGCATTGTAATAATCCGTCAGTGCATCCACGGTCATTTCATACGCCGCTTCAGCATCTGCCATAGAGAGTTCGTTCTCATCCGCAACCGCATATACAGGAGTGGCTTGCGTTCCCCCCTGCCCATTACTTGGCGGAATCTCCGTTGTGATAGGACTATTTGGTTCAGATGCAATTGGACTTTCCCCATTCAGCTTTTCTGACGCAAAATAAATGCCCGCCGAGGCCAATATCGTGATCAGCATCCCCCCAACCAATGTAGGAAGAAGATACACTTTTTTCGGCTTATGAATCTTTTGAAAGACTGCATGCTTATTTTTCGCAGTAAACTTCGGATCTTTGAAGACAGTATCGTCTAACGACTTTTTAATATCCGTCATAGGATCTTTCAAGAAAATCACTCCTCTCCATGTTCTTCAGTAATGATTCCCGCCCTCTTTTCAAACGGGTTTTAACCGTATTTGAATTGGACCTCAACACATAACTGATTTCCTCAATCGACAGATCATCATAATAAAAGAGCAAAATGACTTCTTTGTATTTAATCGGTAATGCCAGAACAAGCTGTGCCAACTTCTCATGATCGCTTTTTGTGATAGAAGCAATTTCAGGCGATGGCTGATCCGTTTTTTGATAATGAAATAGATCATTGTTGACGGTCACTTTCTTGAACCATGAAGTCCGCAAAACGTCTTTACACCGATTCACAGTGACTCTGTATAGCCATGATTCAATGGAATCCAATTCAAGCACTTGATGACGTTTCTTATAACAGATGAAAAAAACATCCTGTACGACTTCCTGCGCTCTCCCCCAATCTTTCAAATAGCTGAAAGACAGCTTCGTCAAGCGTTCGCCAAGTTTGTCCATCAAACCTGATAGCCATATTTCCTCCTCGGAATGATGCCCGCCACTTTTATCTAGCATTTTCCACTCTCACCAACCCTCACTAAAAACAATCTTACCTCTAAGACGAGTGCATGGATGCAAAAGGTTTCAAAATTAATGGACAAATGAAAAATGTGCTCCCGATGCGTCATATTGGAAAGAAATACAGTAAGATAAGAAATTTATGTTAAAATATATTGAATATTATGAAATGGTGTTTTTAAACTAATGAAGCAGGATAGTCAAAAGGAGATTAAAATGGGGAAAAGGATCTTATTTTTACTGATAACTGTTTTAATTATTATTGGTATTTATTTTATAAACGTAGCATCAAAAGACGCGATAGAGGAAATTCAAAAGGCTGTTATAGCATTAGAACAACCAGAATTAAAAGTAGCTCATATTGAATTACTAGAAAAAAATAAAGCTATTGCCTTTTACGAGTGGGGGCATGGTGAAGATTCGTCGTTTGGGAATGTAATCTTGGAGAAAAGTTTCTTAGGTTGGAAAATTGTTCGGGGAGGAAGTCTATATCTGTTAGAGGACTCTAAGTTGAATTGGGGGCATTTAGAATTAAGGGATGATTCAACAAGTTATACTGATTTACTTAGAGGGAAAATAACTGACCCTGAAATTGAGAAAGTACAAGTTATCACGAAAGACGGGAATCAATATCAAGCCAAAGTGATAAAATATAATAATAAGGATAGGTTTTGGTTTTTAATTGCAGATAGAGAACTTCTGGATGCTACATTAATAGGACTTTCTCTTGATGGAAATGTAATTGAAGAAATGCAAACTAGTTATTAATCTTACTTGTTGAACTAACGGTGCAGGTTAATTCAATAAGGTTTTATTTAATTCATCCCATTCATTCCTAGATCAAAATGCATTAGAGGTGTTTTTAATGAAATTCTATATTTTAGGTGAGGAAACAAAAGTAGAAATAGATGTGTTGTATCGAAGTTATCCTAACAGTTCTGATTACTGGGATGCTAATTGGGTTAATGCGACTATTAAAATAGAGATTCCAGGTTATCAGGTAAGTTTTGATGCTGATTTAAGAACAGACGAATTAGGAAAGTTCCTAAATGAACTTAAATCATTACGTCAATCGTTAAGAGCAAAGGCAAGCCTTACAAATTTGAGGGTAATTTAGATTTTGAAGGCGAAATAGATAAGTTAGGCAAAATCAAATGGAATGCAGAGACTTGCTATCCAGCAGGGAATGGTGCTGTACTTGAATTTAAATTTGAATCAGATCAGACATATTTAAATATGCTAATAAAAGAATTAGATGATATCATTATTCAATTTCCTGTCATAGGTAAACCATAGTAAGAAACTCAATCTTTATAATCCTTCGTTCTTCAACTAACGGGGCAGGTTAGTTTAACAACAATTTGAAACTTTAGTACGTAATATGCATCTAATCTTTCAAGGGGGTGCCTTGTGAAAACTAAATTTACAATAAGTTTTACATTATTGATTTGTTTATTTTTTGCTGGCTGTTCTGATGATTATCAAGAAAGTTTTACTTTCACAGGTACAGTAGAAGAAATTCTTGTTGAAGAAGAAATGTTGATTATGAAGGAGTATGGCGGGGTTTCTCAGGGTAGACGAGAAGGAAATGTATACGAAATACCCGTTGATAATGTAGAGAAATATAACATTGGACAAAAGCTTGAAATAACTGTCTTTTCTAATACTGATGCTGATATTTGGAATTTAGACAATATGAAATTCGATATAAAAACAGTCGAAAATTAAATTTCTTATTCAACTAACGGGGTGCTTTAGTTCAATAAGGATAGTAGAATATTACGCTAACAAGCGTTCAAATTTCTGAGCGCTTTTACTTGTTTTTATATGGCTATTTCACTGTTGAAATGTATGCTGCTTAACCTGTTATTTGTTGTTAATTACACTTTTCTCCCCATCAACCGAACCCCTTAATTTATAATCCACTTCTTTTTGCAGGGCTTTTGCAGTCTCCACTTAACTTTCATCCAGTGGCAAGCTTGTCTGATTGACATAGAACTTTTCATTTATTGAATCAATTGTAGGGCTGACAAAATCCACTTCTAATGGAACTAGTTCATTACGCATCTACTATTCTTTTTAAAATTTTCACGAAGAAGTATCCTTTCCCTCATTTCAAGTCTATATAGTGTGTGAAAGGAGGGGAAGCAAATGGCGACAATCGAATTCAGAAATGCAGTTGGAAAGGTGTACTTTGACGGCGGGATGACGGAGGATGGGAAAATGATCCGAAAATCAAAATCCTACCGTAACATCGCAGAAGGGGCGACGGCTGACAACCTACACAAAGCCCTTACACAATTGGGACAGCTCTCCGAATATCCATTAATCGGAGCAGAACGAGTAGAAACAGCTGACATTATGAACTAAGTAGAAAACTAAGGAGAAAGGGGAGATGAGGAATGGCGAAAACGTTACAATTGAACTTCACAACCGCTGCGGGAAAACAAACATCCCTAACAGTGGACGAGCCAAAAGCTGGATTGACACCAGCCGAAGTGGAGGCAGCCATGCAGGAGATTATCAATTCACAGGTTTTTGAAGTGGATGGCTCCTATCTTGCAACCGTAAAAGGCGCCCGCATTATCGAACGCAACGTAGACGATCTTGTAAAAGCATAAGAAAAAGGCTCTCCGGCTTGGCTGGGGAGCCTTTTCATTATCCATTCCAGCTTCGGGCGGCCAAAGCCGTTACGAAGAACGGCTTTTGCGAGTAAAAGCGAAGCGTTAGGAGCATATATTTGCCACCTCTCGGGTCACTTCGGTCTTGAAAGAAAAGGCAAATAGCGCCTTTTTTTCAAGTCCTCCAGTGCCTGTCGAGGCAAAACGCCGCCCTACGCATTATAAAGAAGGAGGCGAATTCAAGATGGAACAATGGATAAATCTTATACAACAAATCGGATTTCCGATTTTCGTATCTTTTTACCTCTTGCACCGGCTTGAAACGAAACTCGAGGCCATTCACAATGCACTTGTTTCGTTGAAAGTGAAGTAAGTGAAGGGTGCCAGGTTCTTGAACAATTTGAAATTCAATGAGAACCTGGTACCAAAAACTTGATAGGCCTGGTGACAGTCAGCCCCGGAAACGTCTATCAGAACATGCTTTTAACCAATGTTTCCAAAATGACCGGCATCTCTTTGAATGCGCTATCCACATGCAGCCGCTCCGTTTTCTGGTGTGCATCTTTTCCGAACGGGCCGACATTCAAGACGGGTGCCTGCAGTTCGGACATCTCCTCAAATGGGATGCTATAGGTTTCGCCATAAACAGGCGTATTATTTTCAAAAGCTGTCCAACCGTTCTCCTCATCCGAATAGTTCACATAACTTAAATCGCAGATTCCATTAAAGTAATGAATTTGATTCACCGTTAAGTCGAACGTACTTGCAGTTTGCTGTACTAATTTGATCGCCTGTTCAACGAGCGGAGAATCTGACGAATTGATGGCCGGATAATAGGGAGGCGCATAGAGCAGAACAGTTGCCGGAGCAAGTTCCTGACACTGGATCATCAGATTATCCACAATGCGCAGCGATTTTTCACGATCATCCCATTCCTCGTTCTGGAGCACTTCTTGCTTGTGCCGCTTCACTTCCTCCACGCCTAGTTTGTTCAAGGCATATGACAACAGTTCCTCATACCGCAGCACTTTCACATCCCCTACACCCTTCAGCTGCTCCCGTTCACAAACTGCCTTATAATGCGCGTTGCACTCCGCCATCGCTTCACTAGCAACTTCCGTGAAAAGATCCATCACTTCAGCAGCAGTCCGCTGGAATAAGAACACATTGTAAAGGGCAGCCGCACGGTAAGGTGTTTGGGTCGAGTATTGCATCTTCAGATCCTTTTGCTGCAGCGAAACCGGTAGCGGCGTGCTCTCCCCTCGATCCGTTTCCCGAAACCGTTCATTCCATTCCATTTTCTGTGTCAAAAACGAAGCGATATAGTTCGCCGTCATCCCTCGAAGTGGTTCTCCGACATGCGTCTCTTTACCATAGAACAATGCAGCCGGCATGATTTTCCCAATCGTTCCCGAATAGATGTATTCTTTATTGTCTGCTGGACCTTGAGAAAAAGAAGGTTCGCCATTCAAAAACAATTTGTATGTCAAGCCATACTCTTCCCGAAGACGGACGAGCTCCGTAACGGCTGTTCGCATTCCTGCAGAGTTGACCTCTTCGTCGGGAACAGTCGTCAACACAAGGTTGATCGGCCATTTTTCTATACTCGCTTTCTCGATCAGTTGCATGTGTAGAGCAAGACCCATCTTCATATCCATCGTACCGCGGCCGAATAAGTAATTACCGGATTCAAGATCTTCTCTCGCTTCCACAGATAAATCCTCTTTATGGTCATGCAGCTTCTTTGTCAACTCTTCCGGATGAAAAGCAAGCGGTTCCAACACACCATATTCCTCGGTCTGAACAGTATCAAAATGGCTGATCAGCACAATCGTTTCCGTCGCTTCGGCATGCTTGTACAATGCAGTGACAGCACTCCGGCCCAATCCTGCGTCATGCATTGATAACAGTTCAGGATAATCCCGGAAGTAGTCGAGCTCGCCTAGCTTCGCCATAACTTTCGGTGCAAAAAACCGCTCCCCTTCTGTCAGTGTTCGACTATCCCAACTGACGAGTTCACATAACAAAGCACGTAGGTTCTCAGATGTCGCCCATAAAGATTCTTTCATCATTCCCAATCTCCTTTTCCAGTACCAGACACTCTTATTTTATTTCCGGCCCAAGCTCCGATGCTTCAACACCCTCAGGAGGCTTCTTTGCCAATTTGAATTTATAGAACAATAGACAAGCGATGAAAAAACCGACACCGTATACTAAGCCGATCCGTTGTGTAGGATCACTCGCAAGGAAACCTAGTACGGCTAAACAGAAGACGATACAGAAAGCCGGAATCCAAGGATACAAGCGGACTCGATACTCCAAGTCTTCTATTTTCCCTCCTTCTTTAATGTACCGTTGACGGAACATTAATTGGGACAGTGCAATACCCATCCATGAAATCGTGACAGCGATTCCAGCAATCGACATGAGCAGCACAAACACTGCATCGGCTTCCATCACACTTGTTAACAGCGATAGCAACGAGAAGAACATCGTGAAGATCAACGCGTTGAGCGGCACCTTGTTCTTCGTCAAGCGACCGAACAGCTTAGGTGCCATCCCTTCATTTGCCATCGCCCAAAGGAGACGTGTGGATGCGTATAAACAAGAGTTCCCTACCGATAAAATCGCCGTCAGGATAATGAAGTTCATGATGCCTGCCGCATAAGGAACACCCGCCAACTTCATCAATGTGACAAATGGACTTTCCATCAGCCCTAACTCAGATGTAGGAAAAATCGCAGACAGCACGACGATGGATGCAATATAAAAAACGATGATTCGGAACAATATCGTCCGAATGGCTTTCGGAATGTTCTTTTTCGGATTCTCCGTCTCCCCAGCCGCGATTCCGACGAGTTCAGAACCTTGGTAAGAAAAAATGACATTCATCATCGTCACGAATACAATGACAATCCCAGCAGGAAACATATTGCTAGGCGCCAAATTAGAGAGATGCGGCGCCACACGATCTTGCAGCGGTATCCACCCGAATATCGCAAGTGCTCCGATGATAATAAAAGCGATGACAGCAAGGACTTTTATGCCCGCAAACCAAAACTCCGCTTCCGCAAAACCTTTTGTTGTGAGCGCATTCAAAAAGAACAACAACGCCATGAATACGGCACACCACACCCAAACCGATATATCAGGAAACCAATGTTTCATGAGGATTCCGGCAGCAGTGAACTCGACCCCCGCCGTAGCAGCCGAACCGACAAAGTACATCCAACCGAGTGAAAACCCTGCTGAAGGACTGATATAACGCGTTGCATACGCTTGGAATGATCCAGTCACCGGCATATGGACGGCGAGTTCCCCCAAACAAGTCATCACCATATATAAAATCAACCCACCAATCAAGTACCCGAGAAGCGCTCCGCCAGGACCAGCTTGATTGATCGTATAGCCGACATTCAAAAACAATCCTGTTCCAATCACACCTCCAAGAGACAGCATTAGCAAGTGACGGCTTTTCATCGAACGATTCAATTGCGGCGTATGTGCTTGTTCCCCTACTTTATTCATACTATCCACCCCCCATTTCCCTTTTGAATAAAATTAAAATTCAGTCTACCGTAGCTGGAAAAGATCCCCGACAAATTCATCTGAAATTAATCGGGGATACTTCTTTAGAAACGTAAAGACAAACAGCTTAGACCACCATCGTGTTTTTGAAACTCGGACATTTCAAGCTCGATCGTTTTCAGGCCGGCTTCATTCAATTGACGTTTAGTTGCTTCGTAGCCTTTTGGAATGATGACATAATCATTCACTTGAATACAGTTCGCAGAATACTCATCTTCTTTACTGACAATGATTTTTTCATATGACTCAAAAGCAGGATGGTCCACGAACTCACCAGCAAGTACCATCCGATTCTCTCCCACATAAGCGATGCCCGTCTTTAAATGGAAGAATTCTTTCAACGGAATGATTTCAGCTTCATACCCTTCTTTTACAAGGATGTCTTGTAGCTGGCGGGCACCTTCTTCATTTGTACGGTCAGAAATTCCGATATAAAACCGATTTTCCGCTTGGAGCACATCTCCGCCGTCCACCGTTCCGGATCCTTCGATATGATAGACTTTGTCATAGAATTTCCGAATGGCAGGCTCCATGTCTTCGATTTCACGATTACGGGAAGCAGCTCCTGGATTACAAATAACAGCAAATTCTGAAGTAAGGACTGCCGTATCTTCAACGAATGTGGAATCAGGGAACGCTTCATTCGCAGGCAAATGAGTCACGTTCACTCCACATTGCTTCAAAGCTTCCACATAAGCCTTATGCTGCTCGAGCAAAACATCATAAATTGGCTCCCCTAAATCCGATGTAGTAAGTCCATTTACATAGCTGTTACCTGGTGTTTTTACGATGACATTTGTAAACATATGAAATCTCTCCTTTTTTTTAGGTTCTGACAACTGGACAGGTGAGACACGTCGGTCCCCCCGTGCCTAAGACGCTAATTTCATCGCCCTTATACTCATAAACCGTTGCACCGGCATTCTCTAATTGCTCCTTCGTGTAATCGTTTCCAATAGGGAGCACACATACGCGCGGTGCCAATGCCAACACATTGCAGCCTAGCTTGTCGTATTCCTCATTCGGAACCTCGATGAGCTGAATACCTCTATTGATCAACAACTGACGGAAAAACACAGGCATCAATCTGGAGTGAACAACTGCCAAGTCTCGATCCACCATACTTATAAAAGACATTAAATGCAGACACTCCGCTTCACCTAAATCATGCGGCAATTGTACAACGATGAACTCGTCCACCATATGAGCAGTCATTTCTTTTAATTGGCGGATGGCTTCATCATTTGTCCGGTACCCTCTTCCTACCACAAGTGTCCGTTCATCCAGCCAGACGATATCACCGCCATCCGAAACAGCATCGCCTGTTAACTCACCGATGATCGGAATACCTTTCTCTTTCAAAAACTGCTTATAGACAGCAGCTTCCGGTTGCCGCAGCTCTTTTCCTGATTTTAAAATGATGGCCCCAACAGGAGTGAACTTCACCGGGTCATGGGCATACAAAGAATCCAAACCGACATCATCCGACTGCGGTAAATAATCAATTTGTTCAACATGCTTGTTCAGAATGTCAATGAATCTGTCATACTCGTTGATCGCCTCTTCAAAATTTGGTTCGGCTAAATAGTTGAAGGTCTGCCATTCACGCGCCAAATGCGACTGACTGCGGAATGCATCGTTCGGATGCTTCACAATCACGTGTTTCAAAGGTCCATACATCGAAGAACAGTACGTCAATTCAACCCCTCCTTTTCCACTGAACGGAAAGCGTTTCCATTGTCGGGAAATTTATTAGATTAAATATATTGCCATTATGGTAAAATGTCAATAAGTCTGAAGAAAGTAATCTATCTTTTTTCACATCTTAAAAACGATCTATCCAAATTGTCTTACTCACGGGAGGTAAATTTCTGTGCAAACCATTGACCGCACGATGCTCATTGCAAATTTATTAGCTACTCAAACTGTTGATACAGGGTTATCCATTTCGGAGCTTTCTGAAAAACTGCATCTTCCACTCGGCACGCTACATCGGATACTAAAAGCGATGATTAACCAAAGAATGGTGGAGCAAGATCCTAAAACGAAGCTCTATCGGCTCGGCACCATTTGGCTGGAGTACGGCCTGCAAGTATATGACTCGATGGATTATGTCAATACAATCCGAGTGGAGCTTGACCAGCTTTCAAGGGAAGTGGAAGAAAGCGTCTATTTAAGCAAACCAGCAGAACTGGACGCGATCATTATCGAACGAATTGATAATGAAAAAAACCAGATTCGCATTTACGACCAACTCGGGATTCGGATTCCTTTACACATTGGCGCAGCGAACAAAGTAATGCTAGCCGCCTTCCCGAAAGAAAAAACGCGAGCTATTTTGAAAAGGCTCATTCAGGAACAAGAAATCCCCAACTTTGAAAAGAAATTAGAAGAAATAAGAAAACAAGGATACGCAGAAAGTCACGGGGAACGGACGGAAGGCACCTCCTCCATAGCCGTCTCGATTGTTAACGGATTTGGGGAAGTCGTAGGCGCGGTCAGCATCGGCTACGCCAGCTTCCACATGACTGAAGAACGCCTCGCCTCCATGCGGGAGCGATTACTCGAAACAGGGACGCGCATCTCAAAAAAACTGGGACATCGTTCGAGTTATTAACGGAGTGACTGATGATTCGCGGAAGATGTGAAAGCGATTGTCGAGAAGAATAATCATGCGTACTTTCAGGTATACGACGTAAAAGGAAGCCGATGTTACTTGGCTTCCTTTTTACAATTGTCGCTATTATGCATTGTTGCTTGTTTGTACCATGTGCTCAATCTTAACTTTCATTTGTACTTTACATTTGGGATTTCAGAAATAGTTATTTTGAAATTAAACTAGCACTTCATTATGATTAGATTAACGAGAAGTACTACATTAAAAATAGAAAGGTGGATTAAAATGGGGTTTCGATTTCAAAAACGGGTTAAAATTGCACCAGGTGTCCGTTTGAATATTAGTAAAAGCGGAGTCAGCACGTCGATTGGCCGTCGCGGAGCTTCAGTAACGGTCGGAAAGCGCGGGGTCCGTGCCAATGTCGGCATTCCCGGGACAGGTCTTTCTTACTCAGAGCAATTAACAAAACGGAAAAAGCGACCACAACGCTCTTCCTATGAGACGATTCCTAATATAGCGACTGCCTCCCCTGCCGATGCTAAAGAAGTAGAAGCTTATAACGCATACGTCAACATGCTCATCTCCATTCATCTGGAATCGGAGGATCCAGTGGACTGGGAAGGAATTATCCGGGAGGATTTGGATTCGTTTAGGGGCAACAGCGGACCTAATGCGGAACCGATCCGCCAGGAACTTGCCGTCTTTAAACCGTCATGGATCAGCCGATTACTTAAGCGCGGCGAAGCCCAAAAACGCGCCCTCGAAAAGAAACTCGCTGATGCAGTTAAGCAGGATCAGCGTCTCTTGACTGAAAAACAAGCAAAGCGGGAATTAGCCGAAGAGGTATTGGCCGGGAGTGAAGAAGCATGGCTCAGAGCACTCAAAGCCTATCACCCTTTCGATGATATTGAACAATTAGGCGGTAAAATTGATTTCAAATTCAACAACGAAGAGCTTACAGCCTATTTCCAAGTCGGCAATAAAGAACATGTGCCAACAGAGGTGTTGTCACTTACTGCAAAAGGAAATCTATCACGAAAAAAGCTGGGTAAAACCAACTATTTCACTCTTTATCAAGACTATGTCTGTAGTTGCGTCATCCGGATCGCGAGAGAGGTATTCGCCATCCTCCCGGCAGAAAAGGTCCTTATCCATGCATACGATTATAGCCAGGCAGATGAACTACCTACGAAAGGATGCATCATTTCTACACGCATAAGACGAGAAGAACTTGACGGTATGCTTTTTGATGTTATCGATTGCTCTGAAACGATTAAGACGTTTGAACATCGTATGAATCATCTGAAGACAAAGGGGTTTCGGTTAGTGGAGGAGCTTTAATTTGAATGGACAGTCAATCATTGAATCGTATGATCGGCTGTCCAGTTGTCTTTCTTGGAGCAAGCTACATCAAGCGGTAGTTCATAAGTGGATATGTCAACTTTCCAATTTATCCATTCGAGCCGCCAACTTATATACTAAAATATAGAAAATTGTAACTTAAAGGAGAAAATCATATGCCTATCTACAATAAACTTGTACGTGACCTCATTCCACAAATTATCGAGAAGGACGGGAAGACGTATGTAACGTATCTATTGGATGACTCACAATACATAACAGAAGTGAACAAGAAGATGCATGAGGAATTGGCGGAATATGAAGGAGCTGTCTCATCAGATGATGCTGTTGAGGAACTGGCTGATATGTTGGAATTGATTCATGCTGCAGCGAAGTTTCATGGAGTGACAGTGGAAGAACTGGAGGCAATCCGTGCGGAGAAAGCTGCTAAACGCGGCGGTTTCGAGGAACGGATCTTTTTAGTGGAAGTAGAAGATGACTAAGCTGCGCTTACTTACACAGAACTTGCTGGATGACTTGAAGAGGCTTACTGCTGAAGCTGATACGATCTACTGGATGACGGCATTCCTTATGAAGTCTGGTGTACAGGAAGTGTTACCTGTCTTACGGGAGGCAGTAATGCGCGGTGCTGATATTAAAATACTGACGGGCGATTATTTGTCCATCACCCAACCAGATGCGCTTCAATTGCTGTTAGATGAGATCCCTAGTGCCGAGATCCGTATGATGGAAAGCGGCGGCACTTCATTTCATCCGAAAGCTTATCTATTTCAATCAAAGACCGAAGCATCTGTCATCGTAGGTTCGTCCAATTTATCAAAGTCTGCCTTGACGAGCGGCATTGAATGGAACCTATATGCCCCCTCCACTGTCGATACCGAAATCTTTGAAACGGCTGCCCATGAGTTCATGAATCTCTTTTTGTCGCCGAACACTGTTCAGATCAACAATGAACAGATTGCAAAATACAGGACTAGATACGATGAAACAAACCGGAAATTGCCGTTCAGCGCTGTGTATGATTCAAAGACCGAGCTTGAAATGACATTCGGAGCAACTATCTTGGATGACCAAGTTGCAGATCCATCAGCTCTTTATGAATCAACTACCCTAGAACCCAGACCTGCACAGCAACTCGCATTGGACGCATTGAATGAAACAGTTGAAGCTGGATATGAAAAAGCTTTGGTTGTACTTGCAACGGGGCTCGGCAAGACGTACTTGGCTGCGTTCTTTGCCCAAACTTATTCCCGGGTTCTTTTTATAGCGCATCGCGAAGAGCTGTTGATGCAGGCACAGCAATCTTTCAAGCATGTATTCCCTGACAGAACAAGCGGAATTTATAATGGTCAACAGAAAGAAAGTGACGTAGATTTTGTGTTCGCTTCAATTCAGACACTTGCTATGCGACATCATTTGCAGCGTTTTGAACCGACTGCGTTCGACTTGATTGTCGTCGATGAATTTCATCATGCCGCCGCCCCTACGTATGAAAAGGTATTGGCTTATTTCAAGCCGAAGTTCCTGCTAGGCTTGACCGCAACACCTGACAGATTGGACAACAAGGACGTCTATAGTTTGTGTGACGGCAACGAAGCCATATCCATCCACTTCCTGGACGCTATCCGGCAAAACTGGCTATCCCCTTTCGTCTATTACGGCGTATTGGATGAAACGGATTACAGCGAGTTGAAGTGGCGAAACAATCGGTATGACGAAGAGGAACTGCTCCGTCTTCAAATACGTGACAGTTATGCGGAAGCTGTGCTGACAGCTTGGAAGGAGCATAAACAGAGCCAGACTATCGGATTCTGCTCGTCCATCCGGCAAGCCGTTTTCCTAAGCGAGCATTTCCAGCAAGCAGGCTACCGCTCCCTCGCACTTCATGGCAATACAGACAGGGAGACCCGGAATGCCGCTAGGAGCATGTTGGAATCAGGGCAACTTGACATCATTTTCACAGTAGATTTATTTAATGAAGGTGTCGATATCCCTTCTGTAGATACATTGTTGTTCGCTCGTCCAACAGAATCACTTACCGTCTTCACTCAACAAATCGGACGCGGACTACGACTTGCGGCCGGCAAATCACATTGTACAATCATCGATCTCATTGGAAATTACCGCAATGCACGCCAGAAATACAAAGTCTTCGCAGATAACAATGAACTGCCTGCTAAAATCAGCAGTGAAACATTCACGGAACCTACGTATTTCGAATTCAATTTCGAAACGGCCGTCATCGACCTCTTGGAAGCAATGAAACAGAATGAGCCGATCCAGCAACGACTGCTCAATGCTTATTTTGAATTAAAAGAAGAGCTCGGACATCGACCTTCTTACTTGAAATATCATTTAAAGGCAAAAGAGGATTCAAAAGTGATTCAACAGAAGTTCAAAACTTACCCTAACCTCTTGGAACACGCTGGGGAGTTGAATGAATTAGAAACCGACGTGTTGAAACGTCATATGGACTGGCTGATTGAAGTGAACCGCACTGGTATGAATAAAAGTTACAAGATGGTCGTGCTGAAATATATGCTTTCAAGAGGAGCTGGCAATTGGTATAAGCCTGTTACAGCTGTGGAAGTGGCACCTTTCTTTCATGCCTATCTTATGGAGAAACCATATCGTAGAGATGCGGATCTGGCAGATAAGCAAGGACTGGCATTACATAATTATGATGAAGCGAAAGTTGCTAAGCTCATTGAGACTATGCCTATGACAAAGTGGAGTGGCACTTCAAAGGGTCTGATCCAATTTGAAGATGGAATTTTTGCCCCGCAGATAGAGGTGGCAAAAGAGTATGATGAAATACTGTTTGAGTGGGTGAAGGAAATTTGTGAGTATCGGTTGCATTGGTATTTTGAGAGGAAAGGTAAGATGGAGTGAGAAGTATTGAATGTGTGGTGCAAGGCGCACCACACATTAGAAATATAAATTAATTTTCCAGAATAGGTTTTAGTTCCCCCTCTATTACCTCAGGAAAAAATTTTGATGATATTTCATATCTTATTGTGTCAGGCAAACTATGAAATACAATAATTGACGGAAAAAACACATTAGTATTCTGTTTTATATATGACTGCTTATAACAAATAACATCATAGCCGTCATCTTGAAAGTGTTCATAACAAAAAACGTTATCGATTGATTCTAAATACTCTTCTTTCCTTGATTCAACTTTCTCCTCATATGAACGAGTTAGACCATACAATGCGATATCAGAAGAAGATATTGACCCATATTCAGGATAATCAGCATACTCATTTACCGTGAGAGATTTTTCAGGTTTGAAAAAGGGCTCGATAAATTTTATTGCTGTTGCCAAAATATCATTACCAGGCACTGGCAGTTGTTTAACTGTACACAAATACCCTGTCTTTACATAGAGTCTAATATCAACATCCTCATCGTAGCTGGTCCCAAAATTAGCTAGGCATAAATCCAAGTAATATTTAGATTCTAGGGTTGCAAAAAACGATTCCCACTGTCTAAATTCATTGTTTTCTCCATAGACTTTTATTAATATTCTATATTTCTCTTTTTCATCTTCAGAACCAACCAAAGTATATGAAGAGCCTGTCCCAAATGGACCACCACCAAAAGGCTGTTTCTGCTTAGATAACTTCCCGATATTAAAAATGTCATTATTTATTTCAATACTAAATTCTTCTACGAATGATTCGATATCACTTTGTAGTTCTTTTGGTAAAGTTAATTCAACGGAACTAAATATTGAATTAAGTCCTTTAAGTTGATCTTGCCACTCATTTTTAGCACTTTCAACATTAGTTAATGATTTGCCGACAACTAAAGCTGGTGGTGTTCCATCATTCCCCATTTTAATTTCCGAACCTTGCGACACTATTGTTTTGTCAGGTAAACATATATTGTTCACCTTTTCAAATAGACTTTGGATGTTCGACACCATGTTTGTCATAAATTCAGATTCTAAATAACTCCTCCTTTTATAAATGGTTAGATTTTCAGTTATTTTTCCGTCCCTAACACCTTTCACCGCTAGTTTGCTGGTATGTGAAGATTGTTTTTCATTTCCATTTGCCAATAAATTCACAAAGTATAAAGATAGATGGTTTAAAAATTTCTTTTTAAATTCCATTAGATCAGAGTAAGGTGCAAAAATGCCCTTATCTTTATACCTCTCCCTAAATTCAAGGACTTTTTTATACTGATCAAAATTTATGGAAACGGGGTTAATCTGACGGTCACTGAAATATAGAAATACTTGTTTACCACTCTTTAGTAGTTCTTCAATTTCTTCTTCTGTTCCAGACCCATAATTATCAGTAGGAGTGCCAAATCTAGTCCAAAATACAGCAACAGCTGCGTCACATTCTAGAACGAATTGTTTATTCAACAGATTCTGTGGCTTCTCGCCCAATTGTGGATAAGCATCTGTAGACCAATGCTTTGCGACTATCGAGGTATTATTAGCCGCACCATACATGCGATTAAAGTCAGCAACAGTATCCTTAATAATTTCTAATTCTTCCTTTACATCGGATGGACAAGATATTAATAGATCAAATTGCGTTATATTTTTTGGCATGTTAGCCCCCCCTTATAAGCAAATTTCGATATCTCCCCTTTAACCTAATATCACCTGTCTGATACCAGGTACCCGAGGAATTCAGAATCGATCGGGTTTCTGGTACTTATATAGTTTCATGCATATACGCCTAGTGCTTTTTATAAGTCCGAAATTCATGTAACAATCCTATTACTTTTTGAACCTTCCAAGCGTTGCCACCTATCCTCCTGAAAGGAGAGATATAATAATAGTGGTATTCTGTAACTTGGCTAAGTCGAGCATCTTCCACGTATTCTCTTGAAGCATATACAATATCACCTTGCCTCTTCAGACTACGCTTCATATCATCATCGATGACAGTTATCATGTCCAATTCATGTTGCTGTAATTCCTCAATCAAATCCTCAGTTTCTGGATAGTTCCCCCAAATAATATGTGATCTAAACATAGGCACTGCCCTCCTATTATTAATATGGATATTATATCACATCAAAAACATATATTTCAGACAACTTATATAATCAGCAAAGTTTCACGGAGTGACAGCGGATGAACTGGAGCGAGAGAAAGCCGCTAAACGTGGCGGTTTCGAGGAACGGATCTTTTTAGTGGAAGTAGAAGTTGACTAAACTGCGCTTACTTACACAGAAATTGCTGGATGACTTGAAGAAACTTACTGTTGAAGCTGACACAATCTACTGGATGACAGCATTCATTATGAAACCCGCTGTTTTAAAAAAGAAAAAAGTAAGCGTGCAAATTACTTGCGCACTTACTTTTTCAATTATCGTTAAGGTTTATTATTTTTCTCTATTTCCCAAGAACACCCCGAAGTTTAGGGTTTATGTTAAATCATCTGGGGTGTACGATTTAAAGCGTTATTCAGTTGCTCATTTTGTTTTCAGTTTATTTATTAGATTATTTACTTTGGATTTCATGGCATCAGTTTCTGTTTTCAGCGGAAGAAAGGAGAATTCCTCTCCCTCTTGTTTAACTAACATGATATCCCCTTCATGGAACTCTCGAAGGTTTTCTTTAGGAATCAACAACTGTTCATCTTCTGTTGGATACTTTAAGAGGACAGCATAATCTTCATCAAACCGGTCAAGAGTATACTTCTCCATATAATCACTCCTTTTATCGCTCACAAGCCCATCCATCTTTATCACGATCATGCTTTGAAGCATAGGCAGGGTGACTGGATTTTACTCCGCTTGGATAATATTTACGCATTTCCGTACAGTTAGCAAACGACGTCGGTGCTCCTGGTATTACATAAGTTCCGGTATTCAGGTCTCCAGGTGGTTTGGGAGCCGGCTTCGGTGTTGGTACCGGAGTTGGAGTTGGAATTGGCGTACTTCCACTAAACGGCTTTGCAGAAACAGAATAAGTTACTCCATTTGTCGTAACTGTAATATTGCCAGCTTCAGCTGTTGAATAGATTTTCGAATTCACCTTCTGTAAATTAGCAACCACTTCTTTGTGTGGGTGCCCATAGGAATTTGCTTTCCCATAGGAAAGAATTGTTTCTTTTGGTTTGACCGCATTGATGAAAGTTGCTGAGCTGCTTGTATTCGAACCATGGTGCCCGGCTTTCAAAATCGTTGACTGGATGCTGTATTTCGACATAATTTCTTTCTCTTGACCTGTATCAGCATCTCCCATCAACAAGAATGAAATTCCATTGTATTTCACTTGAAGGACAATAGAGGCTTCATTGTTGTCATCACCCTGTTCAGCAGCATTCAAGACAGAAATCGTAAGCGCTGAATCTAACGCAAGTTTGTCACCTGCTTTAGGAGTAATGTAGTTTATATTTTTGCTATCAATTAAGGAAAGCATTTCTAAATACGTTTGTGTTGTATGTGCTTGTCCAGAATCTACAAAATTGCTAATCGGGAAAGCGTTCAAGACTGCAATTAATCCACCTATGTGATCAGCATCCGGATGGGTGGCAACAACATAATCAAGTCTGTTGACACCTTTTGCTTTTAGAAATGCAACTACATCAGCTCCTGCAGATTTAGCACCTCCGTCAACCAACATGTTCTTCCCGTTAGGAGATTGTATAAGTATGGAATCTCCTTGCCCGACATTAATAAAGTGGACTTTCATGTCTTTCGCAACAGTTTTCTTAAATCCCATAGCACGAGCTAAAAAGGCTGATATTTGCCCACGTGTTAAAGTATCATTTGCTCGGAATGTATTATCTGAGTAGCCAGTTGTAATTCCTGCCTGTATTATCTTTTTAATAGCTGAGTATGAAGCCATTGAAGGTTTTACGTCTTTGAAGTTCTTTGTTGATTCAGTTTTAAGTTTGAATGCATTTGCCAAAAAGATCGCCATCTGGCCACGGTTCACAATGCTCTTTGGTCTAAAGGTCCCGTCTGTATATCCATTGATTACTCCTTCTTTTACTGCGGAATTGATATAACCAGATGAGGTCAAGCTCGAAGGAACATCCTTGAATTTTGTGGACGTCTGCTTACCGTTAAGTCCGAGAGCTTTACTTACCATTACTGCAACTTCTTCTCTTGTTACTTTATCATCCACACCAAATTTTGCTTGATCGCCAATTACACCCTTAGATTTCAAGAACATGATTTCTTGATAAAACCCATGACTGCTAGGTACATCCGAATATGCCGCAGAAGCAGGTGTTATAGGAAATATATTAATCAACAAAACAGCAGCAAGAAACACTGACAAAAATTTCTTCATTCTCACCCTCCATTTTATTACAAATTTCTTTTCAATTCTATATCATGTCACAAATGGAGTCTACTAATTTGCCGGAGATTTTTAGACTATTATTATCAAACATCTTTTTTTCATCTTCCGTGAAGTCAGCATTACACCTTCAAGTGCTTTAAATGAAGTATCTCCGGATTTACGTATTATTTATTTCACGTTCACCGCACTTTCCATAACTTCAACTAGAAATATAAAACGCCCAATGACTTTGCGTTTTAAGGACTTTGGGTGTTTTATAAATAGTGGCTGTCGCGTAAATTTAGACTTTAAAGCTGTTTTAGTAGTTAACGTCGACAACATTCCTTTTCCTCTTGAAGAGGAGCAAGAAAGAGTTGTAACTTTATATCTTCATTGTTGTAAGATTGGGCTCTTGCTTAGTCTCTTATGTATGGGTTAACTTACCTAAAACATTACTACGAGATACATTAATCACCCACCCCTTTTCCCATATACTTTAACTATATGTCTTAGATCCGAGACAGTCTGAATACAATATGAAAAAGCATGTGAGGTGCAGTATGTCCTATTGGCAGTTCTCCCCGATTCCTAATATAGAAGAATCCAATTTCAATAAAATACTTGAACGTTTTTATAACTTAAAAGGGAAACGCTGCACTTGAATCATCAAGCTCTTTTTGTCACCGAACACTGTCCAGCTTAAGAGTGAACTAATAATAAAATACAGAATACGTTATGATGAAACAAACCGGCAATTACCGATTAGGCTTCGCTCGATCTTATAAAATAAAAGCAGAGCCAATTAAAATTTTAGCTCTGCCTTCATAAACACCACTATAAAATTAAATCAGTTTTTTCTTTTTCCGTTTTCTTAGTAGGTATCCGCCCATCGCTATACCGCCTGCTGTTAGACTAACCCCTGTAGCTGTCTTCATATTCTCTTTTTTCTCTCGAGTTCTCACTTCTTGTCCTTCTTTGAACAATGAATCATATAATGCGATAGATGCTCCATTGACTTTGAACTCTTCAGGTATGACATACTGCGAATTAGCATAACCATTGTCAAACGCACTATCCTTAACTTGAACAGCAATTTCGTTCGAGTCGTACCCTTCTTTAAACCAATCTATTAGTTCTTGGTTATCATATTCGTCTGTTTCTGGATAGTAAAAATTGACGAAAGCGGATTGATGGCCTTCTGCTATGACTTCTTCTTTTCGTCTAGATTTCCCTTCTTCATATCCTTGCTCATAGGAGTTTAGGAATCTATTGTCCATCGATGTAATTGCTAGTAATGATAAGGCATACCCATCTTTTCTTCCTAACTCAAAGTGCTTTTTCTCCTCTTCTTCTATACGTTTTTTATAACCTGTTTTGTAGTGGGACTCAAATGCCTTTTTAAACGTGGTGTCTTTGTCAAATTCAGTGGGGAGCACCAGTTCAGCTAAAGTGTAGCCCAGATTATGGCCGGATTGCTCAGCATTTTGCACATTTTTTTCATAATCGTATGCTTTGATGAAGGCTACTTTATAGGCGCTATTCCAATCATCTGATTTAGAATCATTCATTGAGACTTCCTTGTTTTCACCTTTTCGAAGAGCCGATTTTCCGTCTTTTTCTCCTAAAGTCGCACCAGATTGTATATCCTCTTCTTTAATTTTCTCTAGCCCTTCCTGATAGCCGGCTGCATATCCGGAGGCATATCCTTTTTTATAGCCTTCGTTGCCCATATCAGTGCTCGCATTCTTGTATCTTCTATTATAACCATCTTCATACCCTTGCGATTCGCCAGAATTTTTTCCATAATCAACGTCTGCTTGACTATAAGTTGGTTGCGGTTTGGGTTTCGGTTTAGAATAGGTTGTCCCAGAGCTAGAGCTGGAACCGCCCCCATTATGATAATGGTATTCACCCGTCTTCAGTCCCCATTTGGCGCAGTTTGTTCTACATGTGTGACCTCCGTTGCCATCTGTCCGCCCAGGGTGCGCCAAAGCCACATTTTCAAAGAGAGATAAGGTAAATAATACAATACTCAACTTTACAAACAACTTCTTCATAATTTCTCTCCTCGAATAATTTTAGGGTAGTGCTTATGTCATCTTATAAGGTTTACACTGGTTTTTCAATTCCTTTTCCGAATTAATAAATACCATATTGATTTACGAAAATTATTAAATCGAAATGAAAGCGCTAGATTCTAACACAATTTATTAATTATGTCAGAACCTAGGACTGGGTAAAACTGATTTTCGGAAAAGATATATCTAGTTTTTGTACCGCATATACCTCGCCCCCTCTTCCACCAAATACAACATCTCTTCCCTTTCCTTCCGATACAACATAACCTTCTCCAACCGTTCATCCAAATACGCCTGCAATGCTCGATCTGTACAAAACACAAAGCACCCCTTCTGCCCACGGGTCATTAACGTCCTATATGTATTCCGGATAATAGGATCCGACAATTCATGTGCTTTTTCCGGATCTTTCTTTGCGATTCCTTTAATTCCCCTTAAGGATTGATCCGTCTTTGCTCGCTTTGTGAAATCGGTAATAATTAGTCCGTTCTCAAAGCGCATGTCGTCACCGATAATGACGCCGACATAGTCAAACTCCAATCCCTGTGCAGTATGGATGCAGCCCGCTTCTCTCACGGAGGTATTTTCAATGGCCCAGGTGTTTTCGATATTCCAGCTGATCCCGAAATCATGCTCAGGGATAGAGATATCATGGTGGTCCACGTCCTGGCGATTCTCCTTCGGCCATTCCCAGCAATACCCCGCCATTACACGGGATTTATTGTTTCGTTCATTCAACCTTTCAATTTCCGCAAGCATTGCATTTGGATCATCATATAATCTAATATCATAATCCATTCCTAAGTCGTTCTTATTTGCCGTATTTCTAATTTGCAGCACATCATCTAGCCACGCGATATACCCGTCAGACCCGTCACAGCGGAACTGGGATGTAAGTTCGCATGAGATAACTTCGGCATTGTATTGTTCAGCATAATGTTTGATCATTTCGACACTGCCGATATCACTCAATGTGACCTTTTGATTTTCATCAATGAAAAAGATTGTGAACTTTGACCCTTTGATTAGTTCCTTCACTTGGTTTTCACCTTTGTTACGGAACATACCTGATTTTTCGTTTAGACGATGCGCTTCATCCACGATCAGCACATCAAATTCGTTTTCATCCACCTCTGTAAAGCTGCCGGAGCCTTTGAATAGATTATCGATATGCGATTTCTTGAAATCACCCTTAAGCTTCGTAGAGTATATGTTCCGTGGGGCTGAGTTCTTTGTTACATACATGGCGACAAGCCCTTGGTCGATCAGTTTCACTAATAAGTTTATGGCTAACACTGACTTACCTGTACCAGGGCCCCCTTCTACTAACATCACTTGCTTCGTATCTGTTTTAGAGGCTTCCAAAGCTTGGTGAAAAGCCTCTTCAAAGAATACTTTTTGCTCGTCGATCATAATGAACTCTTCGTTGCCCTTTAGCATGCTGTTCAACGCATCCTGCAAGGATTTTGAAGGACGGATTCTTCCGTTTTCAATTTGGTAGATCAGGTGATTCTGATCGCCTTTTCGAATAAACTTCTTAATAAATGCCCTAAGTTTTTGAATTTCTCCCTTTGTAAAAACAGGGGCCTTATTAAGATGATCTTGGTAATGAGCATCTGTCAAAGGATCATTGTCGACCTTCCTATAGTTATGTAAATACGCACAAGGCTTCAACTTAATTTCTTTTTCTTGTACATTCTCATTGAAGTCCTCAATAAGTGCAGCGTACGACCACGCTTGATAGGATGGATGGGTCGTTTCCCGGTTGCCTTTTCCTAAATAAGTTCGGACTACGGCATCTCTATTGGATACTATCTCAACTTCTTCCCATTGCTTCAGCTCTACAATGACGACGTGATCTTGATTACCATCATTGCCGGAATTAGAAAA
The DNA here is from genome assembly GCF_023715585.1 of Sporosarcina luteola. Classification (GTDB taxonomy): domain Bacteria; phylum Bacillota; class Bacilli; order Bacillales_A; family Planococcaceae; genus Sporosarcina; species Sporosarcina luteola_D. The sequence goes on along the minus strand of NZ_JAMBOK010000003.1, from coordinate 93,024 downwards.
TCCACTCGTTTAGAGGTGTTGGGAATATTAAACTCAATGGCAACTGACGCGTCATTTGGAATTTCATCATCCTGCTTGACATTGGACATTTTTTGCAGGGAGTTCTCCCATGAACGAATCTCAGCTTTAGAAGTACGGCCTATTTTCTTTTGATAGGAGTTATATAGCCTATCTATGAGCAATTCATTGACTACATCTCCTACAAATTGTTCTTTTGTCGATTCATATATAATCATAAGTACACCAACTTTTTCACTTTTATCATAATATTGGTTATTATTTTAGCATTGAATTAATATTATCATCTTACAATTCTGTACTTACCGCAAGGATCGACACTGTCCAAACAAAAATCTTCCTATCCCTCAGCCTAGACACTTTGCATTCTGATACTATAACTCCCTTACCCCTATCCGTTTCAACAATTCATATGTCTCATCCAGTGCCTGATGGCTAGGCACATAAATAATCATCCCATCTCGCCCCCTCGTCAGTAACACACGATAGCTATTAATCCGCAACAAATTCGGATTCCTTAGTCGGGAGTTGTTATTATTGCTGAAAATCCACTTACCTTTATTCCAAACCAAGTCTTCTCCCCAACAAACTATCGGAAAGTCTAACTCTAAACCTTGGCAAGAAAACTCAGTTGCTACTTTTGATAATCGACATCCCGAATGTTCGCTTCTCACATCATCATTGAACCATTTAGCGATGTTAACAGAAGTTGTTCCTCTAAACGAAGTGTCAACTCCGAACCGCGGAAGCATTTTAGACTGTGATGAAGCGATTAGCCCATATCGTTTTGACAGATCCTCATAATACCGATTTTGCACGTATCGTTTAGCTTTTTCTAAATCGCGCGTTACGTAGATATTGAAGTGTTGCTCGTAAATCTGCGCTAGCAGTTCTTTGGCTAAATCAGTAGATCCTTCCAGCAGTTCTGAGGCCCATTGACTGACGTCCTCTGCAATATGCGACCGTAAAGTGATACTCAAATTGAGAACGTCACTATACATCACAGCCCCCTTGTATTCTTCAAATGTGTTAGCAAGTTTGGACGGTACATACACGTCCCATTCAGATTCGCTCTTTGAGATAGCCTCCATCCATTGGCCAATCCCCGCCTCTTCCCCAACATATATCTCTTGACCTTCTCCAACTAAACCTAGAACGACGGTCCAGCCTTTGATTCGATCAGCGACTTGGACTAATAGCTCTGGTTCCGAAAAGTCGTGGCAGTGTTTTTTTCTTACTTGTTCGCGATCCCAAGCGCGCTGAGCTTCATCAAAGACCAATATTCGTTGCTGGGGAATAAGCGAGTTTTTACTCCCGTAATAGCTAATAAAATTTCGTAATGGTTGAATAAATGCTTTGCTCTCGAGCGCGTCTTGGAGTACTTGCACTAAGGGACCGTTTCCAGATAAGAACACGCCTTCAGATTTATGATCCTGTAAACTTGATTCATAAACATATTGCAAACCAAGTAAGGTTTTGCCCGCCCCTGGGACACCAGTTACTAAAACGAGTGCTTTTTTATTCGTAGCTTCTGTCGATTCAGCAATGTTTTGCAATTTACGTAGAGCTTCAGGCAATCCACTACTGTTCGCTCTATGAATAGTAGGTAAATGCTTATTTGTATAGATCATTTTTGCCGCTTCTACAATGGAAGGTAACGGTTCGTATTTTGAATTGATCCATTGTTTACTGTCATGACTATCTGCGTTGTGGCAAAACTTTTGTATGCCCTCCAATAACAAATCTGGCGAAATTGCTATAACATCACCGTATAATCCACTCTTGCCCCTAGTCTTTGTAGGGACTAAATACGGTGTGACTTTCCGATTTCTTGATTCGTAATGGTAATGTCTCAAGTCTCTGGCATATGCACTTACTTGATCCACATCGGCTTGGTGGAATGTGGCCTTCTCTTTAAACTCAATAACGAGGACTTCTTTATCACTCACTAGCAGAAGATCCGGCCTTCTCCCCCCTTCATGCGGAAGTACATATTCGAAAATCATATGTATTGGATACTCTTGTAATGGGGATAAATATTCTTGAAGTATGTGAAACGAATCAATCCATGCTTGTTGTTGTAAGTCAGATGGCTCTTCCCTACAAATCTCTAAATAGTTTGTGTTCATCTCTTCCATAAATTCTTGTATAGATAATCGAAAGAAAGCTTCTGCACTACAATGCAAACAGAAATTTTTTATACTCTTGATTCGAGCACACATATTTACGCCCCCTCACATCTTGATAATTTGTTTAAGCTTTTCAATATCCTTTTCCGAATCAACAATATGCATTTTCCGATGGCAATTCGGACATAACGCAACAGTATTTTCAATTGTATCTTCGCCGCCGTTTGCGAGCCATACTATATGATGCGTTTCTAAATAAGGTTCCCCTAATTTATTAGCAAAAGGTGCTGGTTCCTCACATAATTCACAAATCCCTTTCGCTCTTCTTTTAGCATATTCGGTTACATATACATTTCTTTCATATGTCGTAACGAGTGACTTTCTTGAACCAACATATGTTGTACCCGTTTGTTCAGCTCTTTCTTTAACTTCCGAAGTTGATAAGCGTTTTGCCTTTTTGGACTTCTCGAAAAAGTTTTGTTCAACTAAGTCTCTAGATAGTAAAGATACTTCTTCACTATTTTTCACTTTGACAGGGAAGATCCATACCTTTCTCATTTCACCATCTTCACCAGGTTGTACTTCTTGATAAGGCTTATCCCAAAGTGCAATAGGGCCCAAATAGGTGTATTCTCTTTCCTTCACAACTTCAAAAAGGAATACATCCACACCATTTGTGTCTGACTCATTTAACGTACGATTTTGTGCAAAATCAATTTTTTGATCGCCGTTCTTTCCCATTCCTGTATAATGTAGGATATCGTCCTCCCACCGATCGTCATATAACCCTTTTGTATGATCGGTTACAATAATAAGTGTATTTGTCGTATTAGATCTCCTCATCCCTCCCATATTGCCACATTTAAAAATATTTCGTATATCATCATTTGTAACGACCTGTCCAATCGTTAACCCTGGATCAAATCCCAAATGCCTTCCTCCTCTAATTTTTTAATGATAGGTATGTCTGCGGGTGCAAACTCATAATTGCATAGACTCCTTATATCGACCCACTTAAATTCTGAGTGTTCTGTAAGGGTGATCTTGCCGTTGTCTAATTCTGCAACATACGCAATTAATTCAATTTCACCGAAATCGTATTTGTGACGAGTAGTTGTAAAATATCGAAGTACTGTAATGTCGACTTTCAGTTCCTCTCGTATTTCCCGTACGACGCAATCTTCAGGTGATTCATCCTCTTTTAGCTTCCCGCCAGGAAACTCCCATAAGTTAGGTAAGCTCATGCTTTCACTTCTTTTAGTAATTAACAACTTGCCCATTTTAACGATAATTGCAGCTGCTACCTGTATCATAATTCGCCTCCTATAAAATTATTAAAGAAGTGATAAACTCCCTTGACACTTTAATTTGAGACAGTCTATTGTACCGTCTTAAAAAACAAGAAAAATAATTAGTTTTGATTATTGTAATTATATATATCATTATAGCACTCATATATTGTTTAGTTAATCAGCCCCATGTGCAAGAAGGTATCTTTAAGGTGATTGGAGATTAATCGATAATAATGATGTGATCAAAAAAGAGCCAGAAGCATTAGCCTCCGACTCCCTACTTATTCCATATACTCAATCGCCTCATGACAATTAACCGTACCCATTACTTCTCCAGTACTTTGATCCACCATATCGATTGTCACGTTAACCTTCTCTGCATCCACACCTTTAAACAGCTGATAAAACATCCCAGACTTCGCAAGACCTAGCGATGCGAACCCGTCAATTTTCAAGATGCCTTCGAACATTTGGAACAACTTCGTTTTGTATTCCTGTAGATCAAAGTATGGGTCTGGCACGAATTGTTCGTCCTGTACGCGGGCATTTCGCATCCGTTCTACCCGGTATCTCCGAATGTTATCATCCTTTTCTTAATTGAAGCTAATTACTTCACGATACTTCCGTGTATCTCCATGTATTGCATTAAGTTAATCCCAATCCATCCTCACTCTTTCGGATGAAGGAATACTAGGATTTTACCGTCCTCGACATCTTTTGAATAGCGCTCAGCTTCATCATCTTTGATTCCCATTTCCATAAGCGCATGCTTAAATCCGCCAGCACCCGAGTTGGCCCCTATGACTGCCCCTCCAATTGTGGTGATGATAGGACCTGCGGCCAACACAGCTCCAAATCCGGGAATTAATATAGTGGATAACCCTGCTATCACTCCTGCTAAACCAATTGCTCCTCCCGTTGCAGCTCCAGCGATGGCTCCATCCTTCATGGAGGGTTTCACTTCCTCTGCGATTTTCGGTAGTTGGGTTGTGTTTTTAGCGATCACTGAAATGTCATCAGTTGTATAGCCCTTCTTTAGTAAATCCTCAACAACTTCAACCACTTGTTGTTCACTTTCGTATATGCCAATAACATGATTTTTCATTATTAGTTACCTCCTAATTCTATATCTTCTCTACCCGTTCTTTGATTTTTTTAGACTAGAATATATTTACTATTAATCAGGTACCTGTGCACCACACATTTATGACAATTCAACTTAAAGTATGTAAATACACAAAGAAGCCAACCGGCAGTTGATACGGTTGGCTTCTTCAATTTCTTTATACAATTGTAGTGTATTTACTGAATTGTGTGCTGCACAGGCACCAAAATCTACTACAAAATTGTAAGTACGACAACCTATTTCACTTGAGCATCGTACTATTGCGCCAAGTATGCGCTGGAATACTTGGCTGTAAGAGATGTGCTTTAGCGTGGTAGAGGTTTAATAATAAGGTATAATAATTACGGACTTAGAATTGATTAATATCCCAGTCCTCTTTATCATAACCATTAAACTCCAGACGCCTCATCCAATTGGGCTTATCTGTGTGAATCCTTACCAAATAAACTTTGTCATCTACTAACTCCAGCATGACATAAAAGGTAATAGGTTGTTTTGACGCCTCATCCCTCTTGCTTTCATCAATCATGCGATATTCAATAACGATATGGTCTTTTACATCTTTTCTAGTACGATCCTTTGGCACAATTTTATAGGAGTCTTCGATTATGTAATTTTCTTTTATGAAATCGCTAGACAAGTAATCATTAGCCACAGACAAGCCCTTTTTCAAATCAATGTCTTCATCCGCTTTAGATAAATAAATTTGTATATCTGTAATGATTCCTCGGTTGTCATAACCTTTATAGATGATAATGGTTTCATCCGTATATTTGCTATAACTTTTTCCACCTACATTCTCAACTGCTATGTTTTTCTTTGAATGTTGTTCAGCAAAATGTAAAGCACTTTCAAGGTCATCGAGATACATAGGATGATTATCATTTAGCACAATGGATTCAAATGGAGTTTTCCTCTCGGTTTCCTCAACATCATTTTCATCGCCGCAAGCAGCTAATAATAATAAAACACAACATAGAACGATAAATCTGTTCTTTAGCATTATCGAATCTCCCCTTTAGAATAGGTTCTATTGTGCTCCTAATTGATATTATCAGGAGTCTTCCGTAAGTGAGTATACAGTAATCACCTATTGACTACAATTGGGGGCGATAACAGGGTATTGCTGGCCAATGGGAATATGCATGCGATAGCAATCCATGATGTTTGAAGGTCGTCTTTAATTGGTCCAGCGTGCAACTAACATCACTAATATGATATAAATGTAATCATCCTACTATCCGAAGGGACTCCTCATTTATCCGCCCCTTCTTCATCCACTGCTCTTTTATTTCGGTAAAATGAGTCGATCTCAGCTCTCCCATTTCCTTTGCCAGCTCAATGACTTCACTATTTATTTTATTTGCCCCATCGCAGAAGAAATCTTTTCTGAAGCTTCGGTTGCTTTTTCGATAAAGTGATCCAATTGATCTTCAGTTGTTTGCATTTCGAGTGCCTCGATACTAATAGCCCCAAGTACCGTTCCTTCAAAATCAAAAATAGGCGCACCGACTGCTAGTGTCCCTTTCGTTTTTTCGCCTATACTGATTGCAAACCCTTTCCGTTTGATCGAGCGCAATTGTTGCTTAAATTGTTCCCGCTCCCCCTCCTCCAGAATTAGCCTTTGCAGCAAGGCATCCGTATTATGGGGAGGCGCATATGCAAGCATCGTTTTATTAGCGGCCCCGATGTTCATCGGTATGCGTTCACCTATACTATCAATGATACGTACATTCCGCGGACTATCAATCCGGTCTATGATAATAGATACGTCATCGTTCGGTGTATTCAGGTATACGGTTTCCTCTACTTCCTTTGCCAATTTTTCGAGAATCGGCCGAGCTACATGACGAATGTCCAGTTTCTCGTATTTTTTTAAGCCCAGTTCCATCCATTTATAGCCTAGTTCATATTGCTTCGTATGTTCGATTTGCGAAACGAGATTATGCATCTCAAGTGATTGCAACAGCCGATACACCGTGCTAATCGGCAGTCCCGTCTCCTTCGCCAACTCTGCGACGAGCCATTTATCCTTTTGCGAGTCCGACATGACTTCGATGATGAGCATGGCCCTGTCTATCGATTGAATCATCTTCGTTTGCCTCCCGTCTTCCCCATATTGTAGCAGATATTGGACCAGCCCCGCATCTTTAATTATCAGACCCTTCCAAAATAAAAGAGAAATTGGTTGACATCCACCCAATGACAGAACTAAAATAATATTAACATTTCACTATGTAGAATTAATTCCACAATGCGGAATTTCAACACGACAAGTGAAAGCGCTTTCTAAAGAGAGAAATAGAGAGGATGGGAGAAATGGAAGGGTTCATAAAGTTCATCGCGGATATTTCAAATTTCATATGGGGGATACCGATCATGGTCATTCTCATCGGAGGTGGCGTTTTCTTGACGGTGCGTCTTGGTTTCTTCCAATTCCGCTACTTCCCGCATATTATCAAGCAGACTTTCGGCAAGATATTTTCAAAAAGTGAAGGGGACGGTACGTTGACTCCATTTCAAGCGACGGCAAGTGCGCTTGCTTCCACAATGGGTGCAGCGAATATTGTCGGGGTTCCGGTAGCTATCGCACTCGGCGGACCGGGGGCAATTTTCTGGATGTGGCTTGTCGCTCTTATCGGGATTGGAACCAAGTATTCGGAAGTCGTTCTCGGAATGCACTATCGGGAGAAAAACGAGGTCGGTGAATATGTCGGCGGCCCAATGTATTACATACGAAAAGGACTCGGCTGGAAAAAGGTCGCTTCTTTCTTTGCATTTGCACTTATGATTGAAATTGTAGCGAGTACGATGGTGCAATCCAATTCCATCGCAACAACGATGAAAGGTTCGTTTGGCTTGTCTCCTATTGTTACGGGCACTCTTGTTGCACTTCTTGTTGTCTTGGTGACTTACGGTGGAATTAAAACAATCGGAAAAGTGTCGGAGAAGCTGATACCACTCATGGTTGTCATTTATCTTGTTGCTGCACTTGTTGTTATTGTTTCGAATATAAAAGAACTTCCAACTGCGTTCGGACTGATTTTTGAATATGCGTTCCGGCCGATGTCGGCGGCGGGCGGTTTTGCCGGCGCTGGCATAGCGGCTGCCATTCGTTGGGGCCTTGCCCGGGGGCTTTATTCCAATGAAGCAGGTATGGGAACGGCGCCGATTGCCCATTCAGCAGCCATTACGAATCATCCTGCGAAACAAGGATTCTGGGGTGTGTTCGAAGTAATCGTCGATACACTCGTCGTCTGTACAATTACTGCCCTTGTCGTCTTGACGTCTGGCGTCTGGAAAACCATGTCACCGGATGATGCCTCATCCATGGTGACAGAAGCGTTTGTGCCAGTATTCGGTTCATCACTTGCCGGGACTATCGTTTCAGCAACGCTATTCCTATTCGTCATCACCACAGTAGTCGTCATCATTTTCTATGGTGAAAAGCAGGCTGAGTTCCTTTTCGGGACAACATTCTCCAAGGTGATGCGCTTCATTTATATCGGTGCCATTATCGTCGGTGCAGTCGGAGGATTGCAGTTCATCTGGCAGTTCCTCGATTTATTGCTCGCTTTTGTTGTCATCCCGAACGTCATCGCTGTTCTATTCTTGAGCGGTAAAGTGAAAGAAATTACAAACGACTATTTTATGAATCTCTATCCGATCGAACGAAAAAAATGAATCAATTAAGGAGGCAAGAAATATGTACAATCAGCTAAGAAATTTAGAATTATCACAACAGGTCGAGATGTTGACTCGTCATTTGGTAAGCATCAATAGCATTAACGGGACACTTGGTGAGGTGGAGATTGTTCAGGAGATCTATCGGATACTTCGGTCATTCCCATATTTCGAAGAACATCCCGAACATCTCTGGCTCCAGACGATTGAAGGTGATCCGATTGGCCGTCAAAATGTCTTCGCTTTAGTAAAAGGCGAAAAACTCTCGAAGCAAACCGTCTTATACCATTCTCATATTGATACGGTTGCTGTCGAAGATTTCGGACCTTTGAAAAAGGATGCTTTTTCTACGGATGCAATGGAAGATTTTTTCCGTGGATATGAAAATGATCCAGTAATCCAACAGGAGGCACTTTCAGGCGATTGGATGTTCGGACGCGGCTCTGTGGACATGAAAAGTGGTGCAGCTGTCCATATTACGAATATTCTATACTTTACAGAACATCCAGAAGAACTGACCGGTAATGTTCTCCTCCTATGCAATGGGGATGAAGAAAGCGAACACCGTGGCATTATCGGTGCCCTTTCCGAATTAAATCGACTCCAAGCGGAACAGGGTCTTGATTTTGTCACCGCTATCAATACTGATTTCATCACTCCTTTGTATGACGGCGATTCAAACCGATATATTTACACGGGAGCCGCAGGCAAGATCCTTCCTTGCTTCCATATTTACGGTAAAGAAGTACATGTTGGTGACACACTATCAGGTATTGATCCGAATTTCATTGCTGCCAAATTGACGGAACGGATCCATAACCGATATGCCCTTGCGGAAAAAATTCCCGGGGAGCTTGTTCTGCCGCCGACTTGTCTACAACAACGCGACACGAAGAAGCTTTATACGGTTCAAACGGCGATTAGCAGTCATCTTTACTTCAACTATTTCGTTTATGAAGATACTCCCGAGCAAATACTCGGGAAATTGTTGCATGAAGCTAGAGAGGCATGTAAGGAAACCGAGCGTTACTTGCAGCAACAGTTTGAAGAATATATCGAGTTTACCGGATTGCCTTCCCGAGATTTGTCATGGGAAATTGACGTGACTACTTATGATGAGTACTTACAATATTTGATTCAGCGTGGCGTCAATGTGAAACCGATTATCGACGAAGCGCTTGCAAAGAAGTCTGGCGATTTACGAGATGTTAGTTTCTCTATCGTCAGCGCCTTGCAGGAAGCCGATCCTGAAAAAAAAGCTCGGGTCATTTTATTCTTCGCACCGCCGTTCCTTCCGCATAATTATTTGAAGACGGATGTTTCTCGTGATAAAAAGATCCACTCTTCCATTGCGGAAGTGCTGGAAGAAATGGGTGAACTGACAGACGAGTGTTTTGAGTTAAAAAAATTCTTCCCTTATTTGGCAGATGGCAGTTTTCTATCGATTCATGAGGCAGAGGAAGAACTGGCACCACTTGTTCACAATTTGCCGGAATGGGACAACATTTACACAATTCCATTCCATACCATTCAAAAATTGAACATCCCATCCGTAAATATAGGTGTCTACGGAAAAGACGGCCATAAATGGACGGAACGTGTCTATAAACCTTACTCATTCGGAGTTTTGCCTTTGTTGATCCGCAAAACAACCATGCGTATGCTCGAAAAGGCGTCTGAAGATCAGTCGTTAGAATTAGTGTAAAAGTATATAAACGGCTCCCCTTTGACCGGTATAAGGGAGATTACCCCATGATGAAACTTTTTCGAGACTGGGACTGTTTGTAAAAACAGCAAAACCCCTTCAAGCCTTTTCACGGCTATGAAGGGGTTTTACTTTTTCGTGCATTTATGTTAACTGAATTTGACTATCTTTGATCTACGACTTTATTATACACTGACCTTTTTGACTTTCAAGTTCTTTGTTTGATATACCTAACTGTTAAAAGGCATACTCCCCATTCAATTGGGAGATGCCCTTTTCCGTTGAATTATTTATACTAATCGCCTGATTATCCGGCCGAACCGCTTGATATTACCTCACGACCGCCTGAACTCCCGCCTGAAACACCTGATATTGCATCACGACCGCCTGATTCCTCATCTAAAAACCTACTTAAATTGCGTTTGCTTGTTTCAACATGAACGCGAGCAGTATTTCCGCCCCTGCCATGAGTTGTTCCATTGATGTGTATTCGGCTGGATTATGGCTAAGTCCGTCTTTTGACGGGACGAAGATCATGCCGGTTGGACAAAGTGTAGCCATGTTCATCGTGTCGTGCCCCGCGCCGCTCGGCATTTCGAGCCATGCCACTCCTCTTTCTTCACAGATCGCTTTTAATTCGGCGACGACTGTGCTGTCCATTTGTACAGGTTCTTCCTCTGAAATTTCGTCAATCCATATGTCCAAGCCCCGTGTTTTCGCGACGTCGTTGACAGCTGTTTCGAGTGCATCGACAACCCGCTGGCGTGATTCGCGGTTTGTCCCTCGGATGTCGACGTACATATCGGCAGCTCCCGGTACTACATTCATCGCGCCCGGCTCTATGGAGAAGACACCTATTGTGCCGACCGTACCATGCTCCAGTTCCGCGAGTGCGGCCTTTTCAACGGCAAGGGCGATTTCCGCGCCTCCAAGTAACGCATCATGACGGTAATCCATCGGCGTCGTTCCGGAGTGATCCGCTGTCCCGCCGACATGTACATGAAAGCGGATCGGTGCGGCAATGGCAGAGACGATGCCAATCGCCTTCCCCTGTTTTTCGAGCACAGGACCCTGTTCGACATGGAGCTCGACGAACGCTTTGATTTCATCTCCGAATCGCCTTGCCAAATGGACCTCTTCCAAATCGAGCCCGTTTTCTTCGAATGCCTGCGCCAGCGTAATTCCGTTCTTGTCAGTGAGCGACCGGGTGTACGCCGGATCCAGACGGCCTGTCATCGCTTTGCTTCCTAGAGTGGATGCACCGAAGCGGGCGGATTCCTCGCAAGCAAAGATGATGACTTCAAGCGGGTGCTCCGTCTCCACGCCTTCATCCGTGAGAGAACGCATCACTTCCAGTGCAACAAGAACGCCCGCTGTCCCGTCGAATTCACCTGCCGCATAGACGGAATCGATATGCGAGCCGGTCGCAACAGCCGGCAAATCAGGAGAACGCCCTTCCCGTCGCGCAATGACATTTCCTGCGTAGTCGATCCGCACTGTCAGCCCCGCAAGTTCCAATTGCTTGATCAGATAATCGCGCGCATTCCGCTCGGTCGCGGTGTAGGCCAGCCGATTGATGCCTTCCCCTTCATCTGTAAATCGTGCAAGTTCTTCAAATGACTGACGCAAACGATCCAGCTTCATGGCCATCCCCCAATTTCATTTACTTACTATCTCTTCTACTAATCCGTCTTACAACATTCTCAAACTTACTTCACGAAAAAACTTTTCTTCATGCTTGTCAGTGCACCGATAAAATTGTTTTGCTCACTCTCCGAAGGCGTATGCGAGCCGTATCGAACAGCATTGTACACCGACAAGATATTTTCGTCATTCTCCCACCCCATGCGTGAAAACCACTCGTTTACGGTCTCCTCATGATACCGCTGTAGTTTATGCTTTTGCGCTTCCTTCTCGAATCGCTCGAATGATTTTCGCACTTCATCTCTGGCTGTTGAGTAATCATACAACATCTTTCCTTGCTCTTTTTCACGTTCCCTTTTACCTTTAAATGAAAAAAAGTAAGCTTCCTGTCTGTCGTTATAACGTTTGTTTTTCTTTATCACGATAAGAACGACAGTGATAATGACGAGAACAGTTACTACAAATGCAATTGACAAGTATTCAAATAATGAGGATGTGGCCTCACGCTCTTCAAAACCGATAAAATGGAATTCATTTTCTTCAGTGATGTCTTCGCCTTGCTTTTCGGCAAGTCCCCTCATAAACTCCAAAATTGGATCTATTCCTTTTAAGAAAATCATAAATGCCCCGCCAAATAGAAAGCCCGTTGTTTTGATAAATAGTAACCTCACAGGTTCCAGCGCAATCAGCACAATGAAAAAGACAGAAGCACCTAGCCCTATGATGATGCTGAAAACTTTTCCAGCTTCTCTTACTTGAAAATTGCCTAACCGCCTACCAATTATCGCTATTGTGACCATGCGAATAAAATAAAACAGAAATGAGGTTAGCAAGTAGAGAATTAGCTGTTGTTGCAGTAATTCCTCATGATGATCATTGACAAAAAGCAATCTTGCTAGGAAGCAGGATAAGATGAAAACCGTTGTGTTACCAACAGTTATAAATGGCCATCCATGAATTCGAGACCCGCTAAAGTTAGCTTGAATTCTCCAGTACACGTATACGAAAAAAATCAATGTAGTCAACAACGGTGCCCCGAATAGAAACAAGGGCACCGTTACACCTACTGCTAGTCCAATACCGAGTCCCAATGAATACTTTCGGGAATAAAATATAAAATAAGACGCAATTCCGCCAGCTATTGAGATAAGAAGCCAGATATACGGAATTGCCGAACCTGTCTTTCCTAAGATGAAAATGAAAATATAGGATAGAAGAAACATGTCCGCAACTAGATATTCAGAGAGGTTAAATCGGTTACGGTCGTATTCAAACCTTCCTTGCTCCACCCATACCCTCTCCTCACTCTATCGCTGTATTAATTATACCAACATTCAGACACTCATTGGTATGTATTTTCTCAGGTGCCTGTGCAACGCACATTTATGACTATTCAAGTAATATTATAAAAATACCGAAAGAAGCCAACCGATTGTCGATACGGTTAGCTTCCCCAATTATTTTATGCAATTGTAGTATATTGTCAGAATTGATTGGGTGCCTGTGCAACACCCATTTATGACTATTCCATAAAAAGTATGTTTATACGAAAGGAAGCCGCCTAATTGTTTATCTAGCTGGCTTTCCAAATTTAATTATACAATTGTAGTGTATTAACTGAATAGTGTGCTGCACAGGCACCAAAAAAATCCTAAAAAACTAGTGTTACTCATTCAACTTTTGATAAATACGGAGCATTTGCTGTTGCTCCTCAGATGTTAGTTTTTCAAATAGATTTCTTCTTAGTACTTGGCCTTCCAGGTTTGCGCGTTGTAAGACTTCTTTTCCCGCTTCTGTAATCGTCAAGTAGACAATGCGTCTGTCTTCTTCATCAGTAGAGCGAACGGCAAGTTCCTTTTTTACAAGTTTCTCTGTTAAGTGAGTAACCGTGGGAGGGGTCAGCCCAAGTACTTTCGCGATATCAGAAGGCCGGCTTTTCCCGTTGGAAGCTAAATGGCCGAGAAGGAGTATATGGGATACACCCAAATCTTCATTGAATAGTTTATTCCATTGAATGATCAAGTTATTCGTGAACTTGTCCATATTGTGTATGATGTCAAAGATTGTTTCTTCCTTCATTTCTTCTCCTACTTTCTAAATAAGCAATACCATTTTATCATATACAAGAAAAAGAACCTAAATTCGATGATTTAGGTTCATTCAAAATTTCCTTATTCAATTACTGTGCGGAGAATCCGCCGTCGATGACAATTTCTGCGCCTGTAATATAAGAAGAATCATCACTTGCCAAGAAGAGCGCTGCATTGGCGATATCAGCCGGCTTTCCAAGACGTTGTAAAGGCGTTGCGCGTACGAGTTGGTCAAGCAACTCTTTGGATGCGCTTAGGTTTTGCGTCATAGGCGTTTCAATAATTCCAGGGAATAGCGCATTTACCCGCACACCTTGACGGCCGAAAGTTGTCGCTGCCGCCTTGGAAATTGCACGGACAGCCCCTTTGGATGCAGAGTAATGGTTAAACCCTTGCCCGATTTGCGCCGTGTAAGATGAAATATTAACGATCGAACCGCTGTTTTGTTCAGCCATGATCGGCGCTACATGCTTCATGCCTGCAAATGGACCGAAGCTGTTGATCGCCATCATTTTTTGCCAATCATCCATGCCGATTTCCGTATACGGTTTTTCAGAGGAAATCCCCGCATTGTTCACAAGAATATCAATGCGGCCGAATTTTTCTTTCACTTTGTTTGCAAACGTAGCCCACTCTTCATCAGACGCTACATTCAACTTCATGCCATGCACGTTTTCCTTTTCACTTGCACGTTGCAAAGCTACTTCGTTAATATCCGCTGCAATGACAATCGCACCCTCCGATTGGAACAGGTCGACCATTCCTTCACCGATGCCTGAAGCTCCGCCTGTTACAATCGCTACTTTTCCGACTAATTTACCCATGTTGAGCATCTCCTTAGCGTAATTTAATAGAACCGCCGTCAACCATAATTGTTTGTCCTGTAATATAGTTCGCATCGTCGCTCGCCAAAAACACTGCTGTGCGGCCGATATCGCCTTCCGGATCCCCTAAACGGCGCAATGGAATGCGGTTGATCATCGCTTCAAACATGTCTGGTGCACTTTGAGCCCATGCTGCCACGCCCGGTGTCAAAGCGATTGGTGAAATAAGGTTTACATTGATGCCTTCAGGACCCCACTCATTCGCCGCCACACGTGAAATCGCGCGTATCGCTTCTTTCGCTGCTGCGTAAGATGCCTGTGTCGGCTGGCCGTCCAAACCTGCGCCTGACGCGAAGTTAATGACTTTACCCTTTGTCTTCTTCAACTCAGGATACGCAGCTTGCATGAAATGGAATGTCGGATAAAAGCCTGTCCCGAAAGACAAGTCAATCATCTCCATCGTCGTCTCAGCGAATAGAGCTTGTCGGGACGCATGGGCGTTATTCACAAGGATGTCCAACTTACCGAACTTTGCTACGACAGCTTGTACAATCTCAGTGACGTTTTCGGGTTTTGAAATGTCTTTGATAAACAGCATGCTTTCCGTAAGCTCGTTCAATTCTTTTAACGTCTCTTGCCCTTTTTCTTCATTAATATCAATAACCGCAATATGTGCGCCTTCCTTCGCCATCGCAAGCGCTATTCCCCTGCCGATTCCTGATGCGCTTCCTGTAACGATTGCCACTTTCCCTTGTAATCTCATGCTAAACTCTCCTTATTGTTTGTCATGAATACCTTGCTAGTTGCTGGATAGTCCCCTGTCATATCGTACTCATATAGTTAGACGTCTAATTGTTTCTTAACTAAATATTAATACACAAGCAGAGAAATAGCAACTATGAAAGACTCAAATTAGGTGCCCAAATGAGGTGCCTGTGCACCACACATTTATGACAATTCATTAAAATTTATATAAATACGAAAAGAAGCCTTACGTTTATTGAAACGATCGGCTTCATCATTTATTTTATGCAATTGTAGTGTATTGTCAGAATTGATCGGGTGCCTGTGCACGATACATTTATGACTATTCGATGAAAAGTATATTCATACAAAAAGAAGCCAGTGAATTGTTTACATAGCTGGCTTCTTAAAATAATTTATGCAATTGTAGTGTATTAACTGAATAGTGTGCTGCACAGGCACCTACTTCACGGGCACCTACTTCACGAAATGTGTTTTGGAAATATGCAGGGACGTGCTCGCGGTATAGCATAATCGTCATCATTTCTATGAACGCTATTTCACGACGGTCACTGGGCAATTGACGTGTTTCATCACTTTATGGCTGACGCTGCCGAGGACCATTTCCTGAAATGTACTTAACCCCCGGCTGCCGATGACGAGTTGGTCCATCGCTTCGGTATTCACGTATTTGATGATTTCCTGGCTTGGATCTCCTTTCAGCATGGTCAATTTCGCTTTTACGCCGGCATTGCGTGCCAGCTCCAAAACTGGGTCGACTTTCTGCTTTCGTTTCAGCAGGAGGCTTTCTTCGCTTTGCGATAAAAGCCGTTCGTCTTTCGCTTTAGTAAAATCCGCTACATAGATGAACTCCAATTGCGACTCCGGAAAGTGTTTGGCGAGCGTAATGGCATGTTTTGCAGCACGCAGCGCATTTTCCGAACCGTCGATCGCGACCGCAATTTTCATGAACATTCCTCCCTCATTGTAATTTCTCATATAACTGTTCACTCGATGAATTGAGCCCTCGGATTGTCACAGAAATCCCTTCTTCCTCAAGCTTCCCCTTCACTTTACTTATGGCACCGACAGCGGACTCGTCCCATAGCTGGCTGTCTTCAAAGTCGATACAAATTTCCTTTTCCATGACGTTGTTAAATGACTGGATGAATTTTGTCGTCGATGCGAAAAACAGCGGCCCTTTAACCTTATATATGCCCGCATCCGAAGTCACAGTCACACGGGATATTTTGGAGACAAAAAATAGCGAGCTCAAAACGACACCAATGACGACGCCAATCGCTAGATTATGGGTGTACAGAATGATCGCGACGGTAATCAGCATGACGATCGATTCCGTTTTCGGCGCTTGCTTGAGGAACTTGAACGAGCCCCAGTTGAATGTCGTCGCAGCGACCATGATCATCACTCCCGCAAGCACTGGCATCGGAATTTTGACGACCACGTCGCCCAAAACGATGATCAGAAACATGAGGAAGACACCTGCTGTGAATGTCGATAACCGTCCGCGTCCGCCTGATTTGATATTGATCATTGATTGGCCGATCAACGCGCACCCTGCCATTCCGCCGAAAAACCCTGTAATGAAGTTCGCAATCCCTTGTCCGCGCGCCTCCCGATTTTTATCGCTCGGCGTATCTGTCATATCATCGAGCACTTGGGAAGTGAGCAATGATTCGAGCAGACCGACAATCGACAACGCCAAGGAATACGGGAAGATGATTTTCAGCGTTTCCAAATTCAGCGGAATATCCGGAAGGAAAAACGTCGGCAGTGAACTTGGCATCCTTCCTAGATCGCCGATTGTTTGCAGCGATACACCGGTAAGGAGTGCAATGCCCGTCATAACGACAATCGCAATGAGTGGCGCGGGGATCGCTTTAATAAAACGCGGGACCGCGTAGACCAAAACCAATGTCGCGATTGCAAAAATAAAGGTCATTGCGCCATGCCCTCGCAAGTATGGCAGTTGGGTCATGAAGATCATGATGCCGAGCGCATTCACGAAGCCGAGCATGACGGAGTTCGGGATGAAGCGCATTAAGTTCGCGACTCCAAATCTTCCGAGAATGAATTGAATGATTCCGGTTAAGACAGTTGCCGCCAATACATACTGCAAGCCGTGATCCGCCATCAAGTTGACGAGGACCAGCGCCATTGCGCCGGTTGCCGCTGATATCAGACCAGGGCGGCCGCCGACAAATGAAGTGATGACAGCGATTGTAAATGAAGCGTAGAGTGCGACACGCGGGTCCACTCCTACGATGAACGCAAAGGCAAGTGCTTCAGGGATGAGCGCGAGCCCTACGACGATTCCTGCTAATAGATCGGCCCGGATATTTCCGAACCATTGTTGTTTCAATGTATGCATATGTAGTTCTCCTCTGGTTGCATTATAAATCGTCCTAATTATAACAGACACGGCGGTCTTGGTGCCCTTCACCAATACATTGAATTATCGCCACCTTTACTAAAATCTAAAAATATAGTACATTTGCTTTTAAACAATTCTAAATGGGGGGTTCTTCCGATGATTAAAATGGATGAGATTGTGAATAAGATCTATCATGCACATGAGACAAAGCAGCCAATTGAATTTATCCGCCACGACTATAAGGTAGATGAAGAGACCGCCTATTTCGTGCAGGAAGAACTCATTAAGAGAAAAATGGACTTACATAACGCTGAAATTGCCGGCTATAAGATCAGTATGACGAGTGCTGAAACGCAGGCAATCGCGAACACCGATGAGCCGGCATACGGCACGCTTCTTTCAACACATATTCAACAGAGCGGAGATACGATCGCGCTTTCTTCTTTATTCGACCCGCTGATCGAACCGGAGATTATGTTTATTTTGCAGGAGGATTTGTCACTGAATGCCGGTGAAGAGGAAATCATTCGGAAGAGCAAAATTTGTGCAGGCATTGAAATTCCGGATGCCCGTTATATCGATTGGTTCCCGAATTTCTCTTTGGCGGACTTGCTTTGCGATAATACCGCAACTGGACTTGTCGTCTTATCCGACCCGATTGAACCGTTGACTTTCAACCAATTTGAAAGCATTGAAATGGAGCTGTTTCATAACGGTGAAAAGATTGGGGATGGTCTTTCTTCAGCCGTGCTCGGCAATCCCGTGTCATCCGTTGCTTGGTTATCTGAAAAACTAGCGAAGAAAGATATAGCGCTGCGGAAAGGCATGGTCATCTCTTCGGGGACTTTCATTTCGCCGCTTGTTGCAAAGGAAGGAACGTATAACGTCACGTATTCAGCGGTTGGCGAGGTTAAAATTACGTTTGTTTGAATGAATTCCCACGTGACTTTCGATTTGTTATTCGGATTGCCTGAAACTATAACGCCCCTCCCCCGTATACTCAACTACTAGTCTATTTTGGTATACAGAAAGGGGATGCATGATGAGATCGGCGAATCCGAGTTTAGGGGAGAATACGTTTAAGGGCTTGCGGGCAGACGACGGGATGTCGATGACCATTCAAGGGACTGTGAACAAGACGTTCATCCTGTTTTTATTGCTATGTGCGACTGCGGTTTTTACATGGCATCAGTATTTTGCAGGGAACGATATTCAGGCGCTCATCTGGATTGGGCTTGGCGGCGGGTTTGTCGTTGCGCTTATTACGATTTTCGTGAAAAAGGCGGCTCCATATACGGCTCCGCTTTATGCGCTCTTGGAGGGCTTGGCGATCGGCGGGATTTCGGCAATGTTCGAATCCGAGTTTGAGGGAATTACGACGCAGGCGATTCTGTTGACGCTTGGAACTCTGTTTTCACTGTTGCTCGCGTATCGGTCGGGAGTGATCAAGGTGACCGAGAATTTCAAGCTCGGGGTTGTCGCTGCGACTGGGGCCATCTTCTTCGTGTACTTGGCCGATTTCGTCCTTCGCTTCTTCGGCATGGAAATTCCGTTCATCCATGAAACGGGGCTCATCGGCATTCTGATTTCGGTCGGGATCGTCGTTGTCGCGGCATTGAATCTTGTGCTCGATTTTGACTTCATTGAAAAGGGAGCGGAGCAACAGGCACCCAAGTATATGGAATGGTACAGCGCATTCGGCCTGATGGTCACGCTCGTATGGCTGTATTTTGAGATCCTGCGGCTGCTATCGAAGTTGCGGAGTAATAAATAGGAGAGAAATCTGGTGCCTGTGCATCACACATTTATGACAATTCATTAGTAGTTATCGTTATACAGAAAGAAGCCAACCGAATGTTGATATGGTTGGCTTCTGTTTTTATTTCATTCAATTGTAGTGCATAATCTGAATTGTTTGCTGCACAGGCACCCAAACAATTCAATCAATTTTCATCCAACGTCAACAGCGCGACGAGTTCCACGTGCACGGTGTGCGGGAAGAGGTCGACCGGCTGCACGCTTTGGAGTGTGTAGCCGAATTGCAGCAATTCCGCTGTGTCCGTTGCGAATGTGTCCGGGTTGCATGATACATAGACGATTCGCTTCGGTTGGGCGCGGCCGATCCGGCGCATCACTTTGCCGCCAGCACCGCTCCGTGGTGGGTCGACCAATAACAGATCCGCCAAGCCCCAGCTTTCGTGTATTTCATCGATTCCTTTACGCGCATCGCGGGCAAGGAATGTCGTGTTATGCAGATCATTGTCAACCGCGTTCCGTTTTGCGGATTCAATCGATGTCTCGACAATTTCAATGCCCGCCAATTCCTTCACGCGCGCTGCGAACGGAAGTGAGAATGTCCCGACGCCGCAAAACAGGTCGATCATTTTTTCGTCTTCCTGCGGATTGCCCATCTCCAGTGCCAGCTCAACCAGTTTCTGCGCTTGCACGGGGTTCGTCTGGAAGAACGTATCGAACCAAAGTCGGTAGCGGTATCCGCCCAGCTCATCATAAATGAAGTCCCGGCCGGCCAACACGAATGTCTCTTCGGCTTGTGTACGGTCCGCCAAATCCGTGTTCACAAACCACATGAGGCTTTTCACGTTCGGATAGTTTTTCGTGATCCGGTCAATCAAATTTTCCGCCGCAGCCGCAAAATCACCAGCAGGCGCTTCCGTTGCAAACAATGCAAGCATAATTTCGCCCGTTTCAAACGACTCACGCACCATCAAATGGCGCAGCAGTCCTTCATGCGTATCTTTGTTGTAGCCTGGCAGGCCAAACTCTTTCACCCACTCGCTCACTTCCATTGTCGCGTCGACCATATTCCGACCGGCGATCAAGCATGTTTCTAGCGGGATGATGTTGCGGAAATTCCCCTGTTCATGCAGCCCGAGGTTCCCTTCAGGCGAGAAGGTGAATTCCATTTTATTTCGGTAATGCCACTGCTCGTCCATGCCAATCGTGTCGTGAACGAGATCCGGATTCATTCCCACGTTTTCCAACGCCTTTTTCACATGTTCCGTCTTATGCTTCAGCTGGCCGTCGTAGCTCCAATGCTGCCAGACACAGCCGCCGCAAAGTTCGAAATGCGGGCAAGGCGCCTCGATACGGTCCGGGTTCGCGGCCAAGATTTCTTCAGGCAGCACCTTACTCCATCTCAAGGTCGGATCCTCCACAGTAACTTGCACGGTCTCCCCCGGCAATGTTTGCGGAATGACGAGCTTCAACTTTCTCTTGTTGCCCAATTCATTCTCACGCCAAATTGCGGCCTGTCCATTTCCTTTTCTGTCCAAGTGGTCAATTTCCGCAACCATTCTTTCTCCTATGATAACGGTCAAGTCATGATTCCCCTTTCAATATTTCCTTCATCTATTAAGCAGCCGCCTTCAAACGGCTTATAATTTCTTCAACTGTCCTATTATAACGGAATTTGAGCGGAATGAAAATGAATCTTCATTCCATATGAAAATCGCAAATTAGAACAGACATGACGGTGCACTTTCCCTATAATCATATGGAGGGGGAAGATTATGGGAACATTCAACAAAAAAGATCCATATACAGTTTACTTGTTCACATGCTTTTTATCGCAACTGTTTTTCACGTTCATCTTTACGGTGAATTTGTTATACCATGTGCAAATTGTTAAGCTCGATCCGCTTCAGCTTGTTTTGGTCGGTACCGTTTTGGAACTGACGGTTTTCCTATTTGAGATTCCGACTGGCGTCCTGGCAGACGTGAAAAGTCGAAAACTTTCGCTCGTCATCGGCTATTTCTTAATCGGATTCGGATTTATGATGGAAGGGATGTTCCCTCTATTTGCGGCTGTCATCTTCTCGCAAATTGCATGGGGCATCGGGTACACATTTACAAGCGGTGCCCAGCAGGCTTGGATTGCGGATGAAATCGGGGAAGAACGGGCGTCTCTCGCATTCATTCGTGGAGCGAAGTTCGGGAAACTTGGGCAAGTCATTGCTATTCCTTTAAGCATCCTAACCGGTTATTTCATGATTCACTTGCCCATCATCATCGGCGGCATCTGCATGCTCGGACTGGCAATCTACTTACTGTTTTTCATGGAAGAGAAGAATTTCAAGCCTTTGCGGACAGGCGAACGGGTTTCAGCGTGGAAAAGCATGAAGGGGAATATGAAGAAAATCGTTGTTTATTCCAAAGCGAGCTTTGTCATGAGAATGCTGCTTCTTATTACGTTGTTCATCGGCTTGTACAGTGAAGGCTTCGATCGATTATGGATGACGCACTTCATTGACGCATCCGCTTTGTCTTCACTTTCGAATGAAAAGCTTGTCCTCTTTATGGGCGGACTGCAATTCATCGTCGTCCTACTTTCCTTCACGGTTCTTCACTTTATGAACCGAAGTACGATCCATTTGAATTTGCGGCATATTTACATTGCCCTTTTCATTGGCAGCTCTCTGATTGTCGCTTCACTCATCGGATTTGCATTCTCCGCCGTTGTCATCAGTTTGCTCGTCTGTTACGTCATGATCGAAGTGACAAGGCAAGTCATGTACCCATTGGAGGACATTTGGTTGAATAAAATCATCTCGGATTCCTCGACACGGGCAACCTTCTTTTCGGTCAAAGGCCAAGTCGACGCGATTGGTCAAATTGGCGGAGGTCCGATTATCGGGGTGATCGCATCACGGTTTGCGGTAAAAACGGCGATCCTGGCAAGTGCCTGCTTCATCATGCCCGTTTTGTTTTTATATACAGTCGTCTTGAAAAAAGACAAAGCGTGATTCATTCACACTTTGTCTTTTTCTATGATTGACACGAAGATGTGTCAGGGGCTTTATTTCTTGTCCATCTGTTCCGCCACTTGTTGCGATTGTGGACTTCCTTCGTTTCGAAGCTTCTCGATAATGTTTTGATAGTCCGTTTCATTACGATTCTGGCTTAATTTATAGGCAGCCTGAATCTCCTCTACTTTTATCTTAAATCCGACGATGCCTTTCAGTTCACTTTCCAGGAGTTTCGGGGAAAGTGTATTCCATAACACGGGGTTTTCGCGATGCCCCTCATACTTCTCCAGCATGATTGTTAAGCCCTTAATTAATTCATCTTGCTCTACGATGCTTGCTTTGCCATATATATGGACCGCTTGATAATTCCACGTCGGCACATTTTCATGAGAATACCAGGAAGAAGAAATATAGGCATGCGGCCCCTGAAACATAACGAGAACATCATCATTTGCATCAAACGTCCGCCACTGGGGATTGCCATAAGCCATATGCCCGGTAATGTAGAAGTCATCACCTTCTCTCGTGAACCCGAAAGGTAAATGGGTAGCAATCGGTTTCCCCTTTTTCGTCGTGACAATCGTGCCAAAAGAATTCTCTTGAATAAAACCTCGGATCTCCTCAACATCAGTAACCTTAAAGTACTTTGGAATATACATCTAACTCCCCCTCTCTTAGTAGAGCGTAACAAAGTCGGTGCCTGTGCACCACACATTTATGACAATTCGTCTGAATCTATAAACATGTATAAATTGGCCAACAGAACACTGCTATAACTGGATTCCCGTTTTATTTTATGCAATTGTAGTGTATAATCTGAATTGTGTGTTGCACAGGCACCCAAACAATTCTGAAACAAGAAAAAGACCGGATGGACCAGCATCCGGTCTTTTCTATTCTACCACTAGACAACTTAGCCGTTATAAACGCTTTCACATGTCCCTGCAATCGGTTCATAAAAACAATGAAGCTTAAATTGGCCGGTAAAAGGTTGGTTGTACCAGGTTGGAGGACAAGGACCGAATGGATTGAAATACCAAAGAGCGAATTTCGCTGGATGCTGTCTCCAATTTTCCAAGTTCCGTCTTGCTAGTCTTCTCTCAGTTTCTCTCGCTCGTTGATAAAATAAATTCCCCTTTTGAACAGCTTCAAATGAGTAATTTCCTCCTTGCACCTGAAAAATGACGTCATTAATTGTCCTGACATCACGAAAATCTAAACAATCTGCAACAGCGCGGTTAACAATTACATTGCCAACATATAGCATCCCCTGTTGTCCTTCACCCTCGGCTTCGGCTCTCATCATCCTTGCCATTAAATCGACATCGTTTTCACGGTATTTAACTCTTGGCATCTATTCACCTCAACTATATTGTATGAAAGATGGCCCGGACTAATGTCATTTTTAACGAAATAAGAATGTAGGCACGGCTAGCGCGGTTTGCAAAAGCGCAAAACGAAGGCCGCTCACTCCGTTTCCTTCAATCACTTTAAGGGAATAGTCAAATAGATTTAAAGCTTGTTGCAGTGCCTCTACATGCGCAATACTTGGGCACAAACGGTCCGGCTTTAACAATTGGCTTTTGTCTGGGATGCATATTGGCAGCACACCAGCGCGTACTATAAGCAGCGAAGAGATTGTTTTAGCTTACTAAAGGAGGAAGGATAACATGCCTAGCGGAACACATGCGACAGAACTGGATATCCCGATTGAAAAGGTGTGGAATTTTGTAAGCGATATGAACAGGTGGGCACCTCTCGTCCCGGGATATATCCAACATGAACTCTTGAATGACAAGCAATCGACGTGGACATTTAAAGGCGACATCGGCATTATGCAGAAAACCGTTAAATTGCGGATCGACATTACGGAATGGAAAGAGCCTTCACTCGTCACATTCAACTTGACAGGATTGAATGAAAACTTTGTGGGCAACGGTTATTTTAAAGCTGCCGCCATCTCGGACTCCAAAACAGAGATGACCGGGAACTTGGACATCACCGCAAAAGGGGTAACGGGACCAATGGTAAACGCGATCTTGAAATCCTTCGTCCCAAAAACAGCCACCGACTTAACAAAAGCCATCGCTGAAGAAATTACTAGTATTGAGTTGAAGAGAATCTAAAACCGGTGCCTGTGCACCACACATTTATGACAATTCATCAAAATCTATATAAATACAGCAAGAAGCCAACCGAATGTTGATACGGTTGGCTTCTTCATTTATTTTATGCAATTGTAGTGTATTTACTGAATTGTGTGCTCCACAGGCACCCAAACAATTCTCACACAATTATGCTTTGCTGACAACGATTTCTTCATCGACAACGTCTACATGGACGTTTTCGATCTGGTCTTCTTCCAAAATGAGATCTGTGAGTGGATCTTCGATTTTGTCTTGAATGACTCTGCGAAGCGGCCGCGCTCCGAAGCGTTTGTCGTAGCCGAGCTTCACCAATTCCTGTTTAGCTTCAGGTGAAATTGAAATCGCAATGTCGTTTTCTTCAATCGCTTCTTCCAAATCGACAAGCATCAGGTCGACGATTTCGAGCAGATTGTCTTCTGTCAATTCATTGAAGGAGACGATTGCGTCGAAACGGTTGAGGAATTCAGGTTTGAAGTAATCTCCAAGCGATTCGAGCATGGAGACTGATTCATGTGCGGTTTGATTGAACCCGACATTGATCCTCTTCTCGCCTGTCCCGGCGTTGCTTGTCATAATGATGACCGTGTCTTTGAAGCTGACTGTCCGACCGTGCGAATCCGTCAAGCGACCATCTTCCATAATTTGAAGGAACATATGCTGAACATCAGGATGTGCCTTTTCAATTTCGTCAAGCAGCAAGATCGAATACGGATTACGACGGACTTGCTCCGTTAATTGGCCCGCTTCTTCATGCCCTACATAACCTGGAGGGGAGCCGATGATCTTAGACACGGCATGTTTCTCCATGTATTCACTCATATCAAGGCGAATTAACGTGTCTCGGGAACCGAATAATTCTTCCGCCAACACTTTTGTGATCTCCGTCTTACCAACACCCGTTGGACCGACGAATAGGAACGATCCGATTGGACGGGTTTTTGATTTTAATCCTGCACGGCTCCGGCGGATTGCTTTTGCGATCTTTTCAACCGCTTCCTGCTGTCCAATCACTTTAGCTCGCAGATTGGCTGCAAGGTCGTTCATTTTCGCTTGTTCCGATGCTTGCAGTTTCGTCACTGGAATGCCTGTCTTTTCTTCTACAATTTCCTCAATCTCTTCAACAGTCACTTCAATGAAGGATTTTCCGCCTTGTTGGGCTTCTTCTAATCGTTGACGCAACTGAATTTCTTCTTGACGCAACGCTGCCGCCTTTTCATAGTCTTCCGCTTCTGCAGCTTGTCCTTTTTCCAGGACGACTTCTTCCAACCGTTTTTCGATTGAATCTGCGTCTGCAGAAGAGTGTTTAAGATTCAAGCGTGCCCCAACTTCATCCATTAAATCGATTGCCTTGTCCGGCAAGAACCGGTCTTGGATATAGCGTTGTGATAACGTGACGAATGCCCGGATCGCTTCATCGGAATAAACGACCTCATGGAAAGCTTCATAACGGTCTTTAATTCCGTTCAGAATTGTAATCGCATCTTCCATAGAAGGCTCTTTTACGATAATCGGCTGGAAACGACGTTCAAGTGCAGCGTCTTTCTCGATTTGACGGTATTCTTTCAACGTCGTCGCTCCGATGAGCTGCATGCTGCCCCGCGCCAATGCCGGTTTCAGGATATTCCCCGCATCCATTTTAGAGCCTTCCGCTGAACCTGCACCGACAAGAAGATGGATTTCGTCAATGAACACAATGACATCTTTCCGATTTTCGATCTCCTCGATCAATTGTTTCATCCGCTCTTCAAATTGACCCCGGATTCCTGTGTTCGTCACAAGTGAAGCGACATCTAACACGTAAACTTGTTTGTTCAACAGTTTTGCCGGGACATCGCCTTCATGAATTTTCACTGCGAGTCCTTCTGCAATCGCTGTTTTACCGACACCGGGTTCCCCGATGAGCACCGGATTATTTTTGTTTCTTCTATTTAATGTCTCAATAACTCGCTTCACTTCTTGATCACGGCCAATGACCGGGTCGATTTGACCTTCCTTCGCATCATTCGAAATGTTTTTGCCAAGTTGGTCTAACAAGCCGTTCCCTGGATTTTCATCGGCTTCTCTAACTTGCGTATGAGCTTGAGGGTTGCCGTTCGCTTGGAAAAACTGATTTGCATTGCCTGCGTTTAACTGTCCTTGAATCTCTTGAAAACATGTATGACACATATGCATCTGCATACGTTGTTGATTCACTTGAAGGCGAAAGCTCATAGTCGCTTCGTTTCTACCACAATTTTGACATTTCATAAGCTATTTCCTCCTCGTTTTTTCGTTTTTCATTCTGACCTTGACCATCTTTGACTATACCTAATTATACACTGACCTTTTTTGACTTTCAAGGTATCTGCTTGATTAACTAAAAAAGGCACTGGATTTTTAACGTCATCAACCTGACGCTAAAAACAGCACCGTTTTTGAATTACAAGCGAACACACATCCCTAAGATGGATTCGGATTTTTTTCCAATATCCCGATGAAGTTTTTTCTGTAAGAATACAACAAATAGCTGAGGGAAGGGACTAGGTGGACGGCTAGTACAAGCAATGAATGATCGAGGAACAAGTGGAGCAAGAAGATGTTAGTGACAATTGGAGCTAATACAACAATGGCCAATGGGACGAATCGATTGGCGAGCAGCAGCATCCCGCAAATGATTTCCAACGATTTTTCCGGGATCAATAAATAGTTGAATTCGAATAACGCCATCGCCTCAGGACTCGTCGCAATGAATGGCTCCCATCCGAATACGACAAAATAGCCATTAATCCCCGCCCCCAAAAACATAACACCTAAAAACAGCCTGCAAATATGCAACAACCCCGTTTTCAACTTTTACACCTCCCCTCTTCATCCTTCATCCTACGAAAAGCGGATTGGTAAAATGAATTTTGCATATACCTTATGCACGTGTACTCGTAACTCCTTCCTTATTCGCCAATCATTGTAATTTCACTTTGTCGGTGCCTGTGCGCCACACATTTATGACAATTTAATATAAAGTGCCTGCCACTAATCATTGATTCATTTCCCAGTCACGCCGCATGACCCTTGTTGCGATATCCGCCGCGCGAATGGGTATCGGTATTCTGCTTTCAGACCCTGTCAGCGCAAGGGCAATCTTTGTCGAGGAGTCAATGTTAATTTGATTACCAGGGGAAATGAAGACCGGTTTTACACCTTCTGACGTTCGAAGCACCCGGCCGATCGTTTCCTCGCTTACGACAATATCTGTCATACAGCCTTTCTCCCGCCCGGGTGGCGTTACTTCCGAATCGCCTACTTTAAAATACGTTTTGGCAACGCCGATTGTCGGAGCGCCCAGAAAAAAGGATGCATGTGTCGCGATTCCCATTTTTCTCGGATGCAGGATTCCGTTGCCATCAAAAAGAAAGAGGTCCGGCACATTCTTCAGCTGTCTCGCCGCATCGATGATCAAAGGAAGTTCACGGAATGCAAGGAAGCCAGGCATGTAGGGAACGGTGATGCAGCCGATGCTATCTGCCCGCTCAATGATCTCCATTGTAGCCAAATCGAAAACTGCGATATGGCAGAAACCCATCTCTTTTCCATTCACACTTGCATAGGCGACGTCCACGCCACCCGCGATTCGGAGATCATGGAGGGAAAGCGGTTGGCTGACATCAATCTCTACCGCCAGCCTCTCTTGGATGGAAATGAATTCGTCAGGATGAATGTTGAGCGGATGTATTTGATGAATTATCAATTTCCGCCACATCTCCTCAACGAATATTTTTGAAAAGTGTACCTGGCGAACAGTTAAATACATCTATTCTCTTGCTACTTAAGCTTTGCTCACCCGTTGAAGTATATTATTTCATGACCTATAGTTTACGCGTTAAATAATCCTTTTACTTCTTCTCAACATATATTGTTGAGAACCTAACTAAAGGAGTGAAATTACATGGGATATTTCCCACAACAGGGACCAATGAGTCCACAATCCCCTCCTCCAACATTCATACCACCAAAACCTTCTGTGTCCTATATCATCGACTGTCTATATCAAAACACTTATGTATGGCTTACAAATGGCAGACAGTTTTGGTTTTACCCTACGCGTGTGGAATCTGGAGAAGTATCTGGATATAGGTGGAACGGTGCTTTCTGGCAATTCTACGGTATCGACCCAAGATTTATAGATGCTGTTGCCTGTTATCCTACCCCTACCCTTTACTAAAAAAGGCGGTTAAGTACCTTTATTTGATTTTCTGTTTGAATACTCGTCACGAAATGGTGAATCCGGTTTTCAAACTTGCGGCATTTTGCTCATATCCATATACAACAGGTTCCACCGATGACCGTCGGGATCGGCAAAACCGCAGCCGTACATCCAGCCACCCTTTTCGCCCGGCTTGCTGAAAACAGTACCGCCAGCACGTTCAACTTTCTAGGCGAACTCATCCACTTCATCCCTAGAGTTCGCCCCCAGAGAGAATAACACTTCAGTGCCCTGCTCCGAATCCGCAACAGCATTACCCGCAAAATCGCGGAACTTAGATTCCGGGAAGAGCATCAAAACAACGTGATTGTCTCCGATGATCAAGCTGAATGAGCCGTCTTGACTCATATACTGCTCATTCAACCGAAAACCTAGCTGGGTATAAAACGCCTTTGCCCGTACTGGATCATGCACTGGCAGGTTCAACCATAATTCTCTCGACATACCTAACAACCTCCTGATATAGAAATGCAGTAATCACTCACCTCTATATAAATTGAATGTTTATTTAAACTTTCCTTCTTGTTTGGAATTTAATCTATACCCGTTGTCCGCTACTTAGAGTGCTGCTCTTTTTCACGCGATGACAGCATGCTTAGACGGTACATATGTGCAAAAAGAATCCCACCCTTGCACATTGGACAAGACTCCAACCGCTTTGTCGGTGCCTGTGTATCACACATTTATGACAATTCATTGCTAGTGATAAAAATACAGAAATAAATCAATAACCATTTGATTCGGTTGGCTTACTCATTTATTTTATTCAATTGTAGTTAATAAACTGATTTGTTTGCTGCACAGGCACCGATATGGATCTTAATTCAAATCATCATCTCTTCACATACAACTCTCCCTGAATAAGCCTCCGCTTTGTCCATACCAGCGATGCCAACACTATCAGTTCAAACAAGTTGGTAATGGCATTGCTTCCAACATTAAACGGGACAGCACCGCCGATTGTCATAAGTACCACGCCTAAGAAAAACACGGCCCATCCTGTTTTCTTCCACAGCACCCCGCTGACAAGGAGCATAGCAAACGTGATCAATAGAATCATAATCGGCGGTCCACTTTGCGGTTCTGCGGATGAATAACTGACAACCCCATATTCTTTTTCAACTTGTAGCTGAAGGTCTGCGGTTACAAATACGATTTCGATTAGAATCGCGGCTATGGTGTAGAGGACGGAAAGAACGGTTACCCACGTATTCATTGCCCACGTAACGCCGATCTCGCGTAATGTTCCGATAGAGAAGATCACTAATAATGGTGTAACGATGGCATGAATCCAAAATCTTGCTGCATTTAATTTTTCTAGTAATGCTCCTTCTCCAATCCAGTGACCGGTAGCTAAAATTCCGTTGTCGTAAAGTAAGGCGATAGCGACTAAGTAGACCACACTCGTCCATTTGCTGAACTCTCCTGCATTCATACCTTTTAAGCCCCAAATGAGTAAAGCAAGATAAACGAAGGTAAAAATCATGTAAAATATCTGATCCATACACGGCTCCTTTCTTTTTGTAATTTGTTTTTCCCTCCGGATTGTATTGTTAACCTCTTTCCGCTTTTACCATGATTCCCCATACAGGAATAAATAGTTCCTGCAAAGGGTATTGTATTTCTATAACATTAATGAGGTGATGGAATGAAACAAGAAGAAATAGAAACAGTAAGAGAGTTAATCAAAGACGTTGATACAGCAATGCTAACGACGCTGTCTGAAGAAGGGCTTGTTTCCCGTCCTATGAAAACACAAGAAGTGGAATTTGACGGAGACTTATGGTTTTTCACTAAAAAAGAGACAAATAAATACAAAGAAATTTTACATGAGCAAGATGTTAATGTGGCATACGCAGGAAAATCCTATGTTTCCGTACGCGGAAGAGCGGAAGTCGTTGAGGATCTAAACAAGAAAAAGGAATTATGGAGCAAAGCATATGAGAAAATAATGCAGACCTCTTACAATGACCCTACTATAATTTTGATAAAGGTAAAAGCAGAAGCAGTCGAATATTGGGAAACTGGAAATTTCACAAAGAAAATCGCTTTCTTCTACAAACGCATGACAGGAAAAAGTACAGAGTCGACAGACATCAATGAGACGATAGAATTGAATGACTAACAGCATAAATGGGCATTTGAATCGATGCCCACATAGCTTTTAGTTTTGTATAGAAAGAAGTCAACCAACTATTGTTCTGGTTGACTTCTTTTTTCTGTAAAAGTTGTAACTGGGATAGGGATGAAATTAATTTTCTTAAGACAAATGTTTTTCATTTTCCCTTATAGTATGCGGAATCAGCCCCCGACCGATCACGTTAGCGGAAACCGGCTTCTTCCCAATCTCCCTCGCCCACACGGACAGCTGCCCAATATGATGAATTTCATGTGCAATAATATGCCGCATGATCTCGCCCCAGGCATCTTTTTCAATTCGGCCATCAGACATCGTATCTTGCAGCAAGTTAAGCTCCATGCTCTCCTCCCAATCCCCGACAAACGCCTCCACTTCCGGCTTGAACCGCGCATCGAGCTCCCGGACTTTCGCCAGACTCCTAAACTCTTCAAAATTCTCCTGTAAATCCGGTTTGCCTTGCAACATTCGGATCCAACTCCACTCCACATCGATAATGTGGAACAATGTCTCTAAAATACTCCCTACTCCACCAGTCCGTTTTCGGAGCAGCTCAGCCTCCTCCACCTCTTCACACCAGTGATACCAATCCTCTCTCACTTGCCAATTGTACGCAAAAAACGTTTTCAAACTTCCTCCTCCCTTCTAATTGGCACCCTCATTGATTTTTCAAAACCGAAAACACCCGCGCATCATGCGATTGCCCGTTTTGGAAAAGATAGCTACGAAGGATTCCCTCTTGTACAAATCCATGCTTTTTTAATAAATTAATGGAAGCCACATTGTCCAAGAATGTCACAGCTCCCAATCGATGCAGACCCAACTCTGAGAAAGAATAGTCCAATACACTCTTCAATGCCTCCGATGTCATTCCGGTTCGCCAAAAGTCCGGGTGGATCTCAAAACCAACTTCCGCCCGTTTCATTCCTTTCGAGAGGTTATTCAAGCCGATCGTACCAGCAAAACGGTTGTCCTCCTTCTGAATCATCGCCCATCGAATGCTGTGACTTGTTAAAAAGGAATTCCTAAAATGCTCTACCAGCTTTTCCGCCTGCGCCAATTCAGTCATCGGATCCATTCCATAATATTGGAGGACCGCTGGATTTGAAAAATTCTCGAATATCCCTTGGGCATGCTCCATTGTGACCTCTACAAGATGAAGTCGGTCTGTTTGTAATTCGGGAAATGTCATGATATCCGCTCCTTTTCAATAGCAATAACAACTCTTGTAAAAAGTGGCTAGACCGCTTTTATATAGAATAACATAATTTTCCCAATTATTACGTTCAGATTTCCGGTACCCAAAACCCGCACGGAAATCAGCCGTTTTCAATACCATAGAGAAAGGCTTGCTTACTAAAGGAGAGAGACCATGCATTACACAAAAACACTTCCGTCGCATCCGCATTATATCCACCGGATTCTCAATCGATGGCATCCGACAAAAAAGCTGCTGTTCTTGGCATTAATGGCTGCACTCACGGCCATTCTGCAATCAGCCGGCGGATTGCTGCCCCCAATCGGGTTTGCCATCAGCCCCTTTGCCACTGTCCCAATCATGATCGCCGGCTTACTATCCTTGCGCTCCGCCGTCTTCGCTTACACTGTCACGATTCTCTTGTTGGTCATAATGCAGCCAAGCGAATTGATCGTCTTCCCTTTCACAACCGGATTACTCGGCCTTGGGTTAGGATGGACGCTCCGAAAACTGAATAAGCGTTTAGAAGTAATCCTGACAAACGGTCTTCTATTAACGATCGGCATCTGCATTCCCCTATACACACTAGGCTTTCCTGTACTCGGCCCAACCGTCTCGTCTACTATCAACCCGCTCACCTTGCTCCTGATCTTCACCTTCTCCCTGCTCTACAGCCTGATCTGGACGGAACTCAGCCTCTTCATCCTCCGCAAAATCAAACCAATTCTCTAAGCGGCGCCCTCTCAGTGGTGTCCCCTTATTGGTGCCTGTGCAACACACATTTATGACAATTCAATAAAACTAATATAAATACAGAAAGAAGCCAACGAAATCTTGATAACGTTGGCTTCTCGTTTTATTTTATGCAATTGTAGTGCATTGTCTGAATAGTGTGCTGCACAGTCACCGGAAATATTCTGAAAAATACCGACTAAAAGTTTACGTAGACTTTATTCCACTACGCCACATGCGATGCGGTCACCGGAGTTGCCGGATGGCTGGGTTTTCCCATCATCAGCTTCCGCATGGATGATCAGGGATGTACCGCCTTCATGGTATAGTGAGTTTTCCTCTCCAGCTAATAGTGTCAGGTTTTCAACAAAGAATTCTTCCTTCACAGTTCCATCGGGACCAACTTCAAGGTTCGGCAAGTCACCGGCATGCGGTCCTTCTTCATGGTCGAGTCCATGGCTTGCACCCGTCGGATTGAAATGCCCGCCTGCCGATTCAAAGTCAGGCGCTTCACATACCCCTTTTTCGTGGAAATGAAAACCGTGAGTGCCTTCAGGCAAATTCTCTGCTTCCACCATAATCCTCAATGCGTCCTCTTCCTCGGTCAATTCTGCCGTTCCCACCGGTTTTCCGTTGCCATCCATCAGGTTGACAGTAAGGGACGGCAATTTATCGTCTTCGACTAAATCCAATTCAGCCGGATCGGTCGTATTCTCCTTATTGACCGCACCGTCCTTTGCACCTTCTGTTCCCGTAGCGGCCGAGTCATCCTTCCCATCGGCGCATGCTGCGAAAATAAAAGCACAGGTGAGAATCATCGTGATCCATAACAACTTTCTCATGTCCACACGCTCCCTCCAGTAAAGTATTGACATCTATACAATTCACTCTTTTCCGTGCAATAAACGAAAATCAGGAAAAAGAGCCCTTACCGACCACTCAAATTGGTGTTTATTGACAACAAACCAAGCAGGAATTCCCACTCAACACATGAAAAAAGAACAGGTCCATACGAATGGCCTGTTCCTCTTCAGTCTATTGATATTCCTTACTTAATTCCGGACGAGATAGTCAAACGCACCTAACGAAGCCGTCGCGCCTGAACCCATGGAAATGATGATCTGCTTGAACGGGCTATCCGTGCAGTCTCCCGCAGCGAATACGCCAGGAACGTTCGTTGCGCCGCGCTTGTCGACGAGGATTTCGCCGAATCTATTGCGCTCAACCACGTCACCCAACCAGTCTGTATTCGGGACAAGACCAATCTGGACGAATACGCCGGCTAGTTCAACATGCTTTTCTTCGCCTGATTCACGGTCAACGTAAGTGATACCGTTCACTTTATCCGTACCAGTAATCTCTTTCGTTTGGGCATTTGTAACGACAGTGACATTCGGCAAGCTGTGCAGACGCTTTTGCAAGACGTCATCGGCTTTCAACTCGTCGTTGAATTCAAGCACAGTCACATGGTTGACGATCCCAGCAAGGTCAATCGCCGCCTCGACACCGGAGTTCCCGCCGCCGACGACCGCAACATCTTTTCCTTCGAATAAAGGACCGTCACAGTGAGGGCAATATGCAACGCCTTTATTCCTGAATTCCGCCTCGCCAGGAACACCAATATTACGCCAGCGAGCACCCGTTGAAAGGATGACGGATTTACTCTTAAGAACAGCACCGTTTTCCAATTCGATCTCAATAAGGTCTTTCTTCTCCAAACGCTTCGCACGCACCAAGTTCATCACATCGATATTATACTCTTTCACGTGCTCTTCAAGGCTAGCAGCTAGTTTAGGACCTTCCGTGCGATTTACGCTAATGAAGTTCTCGATTGCAGCCGTATCCAAAATCTGACCGCCGAAGCGCTCCGCAACAATTCCTGTGCGGATCCCTTTACGAGCCGCGTAAATCGCCGCACTCGCACCCGCCGGACCGCCGCCGACAACAAGCACGTCATACGGATCTTTATCAGCAAACTCAGATGCATCAGGGCCGCTTCCAAGTTCAGCAAGGATCTCTTCGATCGTCTTACGGCCGTTCGTGAACGGTTCACCATTGAGGTATACCGTCGGGACAGCAAGGATATTTTTGCTCTCCACTTCTTCTTTAAACGCCGCGCCGTCGATCATCGTGTGCGTAATGTTCGGGTTCAACACGCTCATGAGGTTCAGTGCCTGTACAACTTCAGGACAGTTTTGACAGCTCAAACTGATATACGATTCAAAGTGGAGCTCGTCCTTAATGTTTTTCACTTGATCAATCACTTTTTGATCCACTTTTGGAGCTCTGCCGCTCACTTGCAATAAAGCAAGAACCAATGATGTGAATTCATGCCCAAGAGGAATGCCTGCAAAAGTAACACCTGTATCCTCCCCGATGCGGTTGACGCTGAAGCTCGGCGTTCTTTCCAAGTCCGCATGCTCCACTTTAATGCGAGATGACATTGTCGCCAGTTCATCCACAAGTTCCGCCATTTCACGAGACACCTTATCTTCCCCAACACTCACTTTAAGTAGTACATCGCCTTCCATCAACTCTAGATATTGGGCTAATTGTTGTTTTATATCTGCATCTAAAATCATGTAATCTACTCCTTAACTTGTATTTTTCACATAGAAAACTCGGCATGATTGCCTTAGATGTTGCATCGATAAAATTGATGATTCGATGCAACATCTAAGACATCAGCCGAAAACTTTTATAATATAAAGGGAGCCCCTTTCCCCGAAAGGAAGGGGGCCGCTCCCGATTTTCCTGCTATCGTAAAATTAAATTTTACCTACAAGGTCAAGGCTAGGTTTAAGGGTTTCTTCGCCCTCTTTCCATTTTGCCGGGCAAACTTCGCCTGGATTGTTGCGTACATATTGTGCAGCTTTGATTTTGTCGACAAGCGTGCTTGCGTCGCGGCCGATTCCGCCAGCATTGATTTCAACTGTTTGAACAACGCCGTCTGGATCGATGATGAACGTACCGCGATCCGCTAGACCGGACTCCTCGTCCAATACATCGAAGTTGCGTGAGATCGTTTGTGAAGGGTCACCGATCATGATGTACTCAAGCTTGCTGATTGTCTCGGAGTGATCGTGCCAAGCTTTATGCGTGAAGTGCGTGTCCGTAGAAACGGAATAAACTTCAGCGCCAAGCTCTTTTAGAGTTGCGTATTGATCTTGAAGGTCTCCAAGTTCAGTCGGGCAAACAAACGTGAAGTCTGCTGGGTAGAAGCATACAATGCTCCATTTCCCTTTTAGATTCTCATCAGTTACCTCGATGAACTCACCTGTACCGCTATGGTAAGCTTGCGCTTTAAATGGTAGTATTTCTTTTCCGATAAGTGACATAAAAAAATTCCTCCTAGTGTGATTTTTCATAGTTAGTCTAGGTTATTTCATTAAAACCTAAACCGCAGTAAGAATTATGTTATGTTCTCAACCGCTTAACTATAATAATTCTAATTACATACTCATTATCATATAGATGTCGAAGTTTGTCAACAGATACACTTACTTCTCCCACAAACCCTTACATACCAGCTTTCGTATCAATTATTCATCCTCGTCAACCACTTCTTCATTCCAAAGAAGCATCATTTTATTTCAATCCTTTGATTCTCAATTACTTGAAAATGTTATCGGGCCTTTCTACGGTGCCTGTGCAGCACACATTTATGACAATTCAACAATATTCATATTAATACAGATAGAAGCCAACCAAATATTGATTTGGTTGGCTTCTCCAATTAATTTATGCAACTGTAGTGCATTATCTGAATTGTGTGCTGCACAGGCACCCAAACAATTCCCAAACAATTCATCTAATTGTACTGTGCTCTATCAGTCCTTGAACTCCTGTATCTTTTCGTGGGCTTTCGCTTCGATCTTTTCGACATGATGATCTGCCAATTGTTCTCTAGGATGCGGACGGAACCAATTAATTTCTCCTTCATTATACAAGCCTTGATAATCGTTGCCGTCAATGGTCACACTGAATTTTACATGTTCGTGAACTTGCCCTTTAAACATTTCCTTTACTTGAATATGTTCCAACACACTCTCCTCCTCCATCGTCCTTCATTACCCACATACCCGCTCTGCGAGGAACAACACTACTTCATCCACAAAAAACGAAAATGGGAACAAGGCCCTGTTAAGCATTTCTCATCATCATCCTTGCACCTATAAAAATTGAAGTGCTCAAAGCGAACGGCATTGTCAAGGCCGGTAATCCATACGGTAACAGTATGGTATCGACACTGCCTATAATGACAACCGTTAAAACGCTCGCGATCACTGCACTGAATACTGAAATCCGAGTTCCCCCCGCCTGGAAAACAACTCCGACAGCGAGTGCCGTCAAGATGGCATTATAGCCGTAGAGCCCTGCATCAATGAGTGTATGTTCGCCGCCAAGTATGTAGGCTGTAAACATTCCAATGAAATTCCCAGCGAGCGCATAAACCCCCATCCTCCTATTCGCAATAAAAATTCCTAAAAAGAGCAGCAAGCCCGCAGCGATGCCTTGCAGAAAGAAAATCTGCCCGGCCCCATCTAGAAAAGCACTGGACCAATGAATCTCGCCGGCGCTCTCCAACTTCCAGTGCGATAAACTCTGCGGCACTACCTCTTCCGTCAATCCGAATGTTTCAAATCTATACGACGACAACATGATCAGCCATGTTGTCACGATATACGGAAATGTCAATGTCGGCATACCGGCAGGCTGCAGAAACCTCATAACAGATGCGGTGAACGCAGCCGCAATGACCGCTCCGAATATAGCGACCAGCCAACTTGCCGGCCCTTCCAAATACAGAAAGAGCGCCATGCCTGTCAACATCGGATTATATCCATACAGCCCCCGTTCAACACTCGACGGATTCCCACCGCCAACCGAGCCAAAAACCGTGCCGATTGCCGCTGAAAGGAATGCGATCAAACCAAGCTGTAGGGAGGTAATCGAGATCGCAGCCAAAATAAGTAGACCTGTCACCCAATTCTCGATGAGAAGCACTTGGGAGATACCTTTCATCGTTGCCATAAGATGAGGAAATCTCTTTTCGCTTCCTTCAGTTCCGACACTACCCATACCGACGCTCCCCTCTTTATCCTTATTTTGTTCATTTACCCTAAAACAAAACATAGTATTCACAAGAGCATTGGCTTTTACTACTAACTTCTAAATTGTGTGGGTGCCAATTGTGTGGGTGCCTGTGCAACACACATTTATGACAATTCAACAAAAAGAATATAAATCCAGATAGAAGCCGACCAAATCTTGATTTGGTCGGCTTCTCCTTTTATTTCATGCAATTGTAGTGCATAGTCTGAATTGTGTGTTGCACAGGCACCAAAACAACTCCAAAACAATTCTAATAACTCCGGATTCTTCTGCCCACTGGCATTGCCTCCAGCCGTACCGCAACGACGACCCCTATGACCGCCCCGCTTACGCTAGAGACGAGGAATGGCGGCATGAAGAAGAAGGCGGTGACGGTTGTTCCCATCAGCACAGCTGCATACGGAACCGCGAAGAGCGATGCAATGACCCCTGTACCGATGATTTCCCCGAGTGCCGCCATCCACGCCTTCCCCGACTGCTTATAGAACAGCCCTGCAAGCGCCGCGCCAATCATTCCTCCCGGAAAGGCGAGCAGTGATCCCGTGCCTGTCAATATCCGAACCAAACCTGCCATGAAGGCAATGACGACGGCAGGAACCGGTCCAAGCAGAATCGCTGCGATGACATTGACCGCGTGCTGGATCGGGTAAGCGCGAGCTATCCCCGCAGGAAACGAGACGAATGCAGATCCCGCCACCGCAATCGCCGTAAATACGGTCATCAGAACAAGCTTCCGCGTACTCACCGCAGCAACTCCCTTTCCCGGCTCCATTTCAATGACACTTCCGCCAACCGCCTCGCCGCAAGTTCAGGATCAGCAGATGAAGCAATCGCTGAAATGACGGATATTCCGCTCGCCCCTGCCCGGAAGACAGGCTCGGCATTTTCTGCCGTAATGCCCCCGATTCCGACAATAGGCAAGCAAGGATACACCTTCGTAACTTCCTCGATTACAGCTGTACCCGCAACCGGCTTCGCATCAGCTTTCGTCATCGTCGGGTAGACAGGCCCCATGCCGACATAATCCGCCCCATCCGCAATTGCCTTCGTCGCTTCCTCAACTGTATGAACGGAAACGCCCAAAATCTTTTCAGTTCCAATTCTTTTTCGGACGAATCGCGCCTCAACATCGTCCTGGCCAACATGGACACCGTCCGCGTCAATCTCAACAGCAAGATCCACATCATCATTAACGATGAACGGTACTCCATATTGCGCACACAGCCGTTGACAGCTCACAGCAAATGCTTTCTTTTCCGTTCCAACGAGAGCATGCGCCCCCTTCTCCCGCAACTGGTAGCAAGTGATCCCGCCTTTTAACGCATCCTCCAGAACGGACAGCGGCTTCTCGGCATTCGTCGATCCCATAATGAAATACAGCGTAACATCAACGTTTTCCAATCAATTCAACATCCTTCCCTTCCACATTGCCCCGATTCCGTAATGCCGCATGGTTTGTCGGCCCGTGTCCATTCCCGAGATAGAGCCCATCTTCAATCGCCGCATGGATAAAATGTTTTGCGGTAACGACCGCGTCACGCAACGGTGCACCTTTCGCTAGCTCCGCCGTAATGGCAGCAGCAAATGTACAGCCCGTGCCATGTGTATCTTTTGTTTTGATCCGCTTGCTCCTTAATAGAAAACACTCGCCATCCGCGGACAAGAATAAATCTTCCGCGTCAGGGGTATCCACGCGATGCCCCCCTTTCAGCAGAACAGCCCCCGCTCCCATTTGAAGCAATTGATTCGCGGCATTCTCCATATCCTTCAATGACACAATCGATATCCCCGTCAACACTTCCGCTTCAGGTATATTGGGCGTCAGAAGAGCCGCTACTGGAATGAGACGCTCTTTCAAGGCCTCAATCGCTGCCTCCTGAAGAAGAGATTCGCCGCCTTTCGCAATCATTACGGGATCGACTACCAAAGGGATCCTTTCATGACGGCTCAATGTTTCAGCGACCGCCTCGATAATTTCCGCTGAAAAGAGCATTCCCGTTTTCGCAGCGCCAACCGTGAAATCATTCACCACTGCATCAATCTGCGCCATGACGATGTCCGTCTCAATCGGTTGAACCGCATGAACGCCAAGCGTATTCTGTGCAGTAATTGCCGTCAATGCAGATGTGCCGAACGTGCCGAGCTCTTGGAAAGTCTTCAGATCTGCCTGGATCCCTGCCCCGCCGCCACTGTCGGAACCGGCAATCGTGAGCGCAACAAAAGTCATTTGGCAACCCCCTCTTCAATAATGAATTTATCGATATCGATTGCTTCGTCGTCCATTTGATGTAGTGCGTTTAGGAAATAAACCGCAAAATCCCCTGGACCGGAAGCTAGTTCAGCTGCCAATTCACCCGCTCGTTTGTAAAAGGCGAGACTGTAAGCAACTGCGTCAATCGGGGAACTCGTACCAACAGACAGGAAAGCGGCGGAAACTGCGCTTAACAGGCAGCCCATTCCCGTGATTTTACTCATGAGCGGATGCCCTCCTGTAATGCGGATAATTCTATCACCATCCGTCACGATGTCAGTCTCACCGGTAACAGCGACTAGGCAATGATGTCGGCGGGCCACGTCTCTCGCCGCCTCCTCAATATTTGCCGAGCCAGCCCCTGCATCGACCCCTTTCGCTTCCCATTCAACGCCCGCAATCGACGCAATCTCACCGGCATTTCCGCGGATGAGCGTAATGTCCAATTCCTCCAGAAGTCTCGTAACCGTCTGTTTTCGGAAAGCGGTCGCCCCAGCTCCGACCGGATCCAATACGAGTGGGCGCCCTTTAATAGAAGAAACTTTTCCGGCAGCGATCATTGATTCAACAGCTGAAGGATCCAGCGTCCCGATGTTTAGCAATGTACAGGAGGAAACGGCGGCTACTTCCGCCGCCTCCTCGATAGCATCCGCCATGATCGGAGAAGCGCCCAATGCCAGCAGGCCGTTCGCTTGAAAGTTTGCGACGACAATATTGGTGATGCAATGGACTAACGGGTTTTGCGTACGCAGCTCTTGCAGCAATGAAGGTTGAGCCATTTATACATGCACCTCGCTTGTTTCAAGAGACCATGATTGCTGCGTCCATGCCATATCCCAAAACTGCAATTCATAATGGACGCTTTTTATGAAATGGGCTTTCAATTGTTCGCGCCTTTTATCCGAAAGACTTTCCGTCAATTTATTCAAACGGTCGATCTGTTCATGGGTTGCCTGTTCGAACCATTCGGAACTGTACGTAGCAATCCATTTGTCGTAAATCGGGTGATCCGGTTTTGCACCCTTCAATCGTTCGCCGATTTCGTAATATAACCAATAACATGGCAGCAATGCGGACAACGTCGCGGCCAGGTCCCCCTCCAACGCTGCCCGGTATAAATGCGATGTGTACGCATACGCTGTCGGCGCGGGCTCAAAGTTCTGAATGTCTTCATCCGTAACCCCCAGCATTCCGAAGAAGCCTTCATGCAATGAAATCTCCGCACCGCATGTTCCATCCGCATGCTGCGCAAACCGCTGCACCGTCAATAAATCCGTAGCCTGCACGGCCGCCATTGCATGCACTTTCGCAAAATGCTTTAGATAGTACGAGTCTTGCAGGACATACTGCTTGAACACATCTTCCGGCAAAGTCCCGTCAGCAAGCGCAGCGATGAACGGATGACGGAAGCTCGCCTCCCACACATCGTTGCATTCTTTGCGTACCTCTTCACAAAACGTCATTCCAACCACTCCTCTACAAGTTTTGGAAAACCAAAAAAGCCGCTTCACTCAACACAATCGTTGAAGAAGCGGCTCGCATATCGGCGTAAGATAACCTTTGGAAGACGTGCGACCCACTTCCCTACGCTGGTATGAGCCAGATCAGGTTCGAAGGGTCCGCATATCAATACACGTCTCAGTCTTTCACAAAGACTCCCCCAGTGGTTAACTCTTTTCAGTTTTCTACTACACTATAACATAGATTACTAGCACTGCAAGGTCTATGTAATACTTAGTAACAAATAACTTTAGACCATTCAGACCATTCATTATTCGTGTTAATAAAGTAATGGGAGGGCTACGGAGAGCATGATTGCCGCATTTAATTAATTGGCAATAAATGGGTTATGAGGGACGAATCGATTAGTGTTCATCCTCTTTTTGGTGTATTAATGCATTTTTCATTGTTACAGAGGTTAATATTTCCACGAATATATGTTATTTGGTTGTTACACCACTGTTATTTACTTTTGGTATTGTTGGTAATGTGCAGATGAGGCACTGCAAAACTATCCAAGTGAAACGTTACGGTGGATAGTAAAAAAGCGCTCTAATCTTGAGAAGGAGGCGGATGAACGTAACAACTTACTAAACTGAGTGTTATTTCGCTTCACTGATCTGGTAGTTGGGTAAAAAAATTTTTAAAAAGGGAGTTTGATCATTCTTGGTTAATGAAATGAATCGTAATGAGAAGAACACGAAAAAGAAAATTTTACCGTTTGTCATGTCGACATCAATGCTAACTGCAGCTATTTTTGGAGCTGGTGGTTCAGCTTTAGCAGCTGAAAATGGTGAAAAAGAGTTCAAAAACCATGGTGAAAAAGTTTCCTATTATGCAAAAAGCATTCCGGGTTCACCTGAAAAAGGACAATTCATGCGCACAATTGCTAATAAAAACTTTGTAGCTGCAGAACCAGGTGAAGATGATTCGGATGATACAACAGATGAAGATGGCACAGACACACCTAATAACGAAGACGAAGATACAGATGCACCTGTAAATGAAGAAGATACAGACGCACCAGCTGACGAAGACGTAGATGCTGAAGTACCTGCTGATGAAGAAGTAGACGCTGAAGTACCTGCTGATGAAGAAGTAGACGCTGAAGTACCTGCTGATGAAGAAGTAGACGCTGAAGTACCTGCTGACGAAGAAGCAGATGCTGAAGTACCGGCTGATGAAGAAGTAGACACTGAAGTACCGGCTGACGAAGAAGCAGATGCTGAAGTACCTGCTGACGAAGAAGCAGATGCTGAAGTACCGGCTGACGAAGAAGCAGATGCTGAAGT
Source organism: Sporosarcina luteola (assembly GCF_023715585.1). Classification (GTDB taxonomy): domain Bacteria; phylum Bacillota; class Bacilli; order Bacillales_A; family Planococcaceae; genus Sporosarcina; species Sporosarcina luteola_D. Next base: position 49,995 of record NZ_JAMBOK010000003.1, on the reverse strand, counting down.
ACCGGCTGATGAAGAAGTAGACGCTGAAGTACCGGCTGACGAAGAAGCAGATGCTGAAGTACCGGCTGAGGAAGAAGTAGACGCTGAAACACCTGCTGATGAAGAAGCAGATGCTGAAACACCTGCTGACGAAGAAGCAGATGCTGAAGTACCTGCTGACGAAGAAGCAGATGCTGAAACACCTGCTGACGAAGAAGCAGATGCTGAAGTACCGGCTGAGGAAGAAGTAGACGCTGAAGTACCTGCTGACGAAGAAGCAGATGCTGAAACACCTGCTGACGAAGAAGCAGATGCTGAAGTACCGGCTGAGGAAGAAGTAGACGCTGAAACACCTGCTGATGAAGAGGTAGTTGAAGAAACTCCGGCTGACGAAGACGTAGTTGAAGAAACTCCAGCTGACGAAGAAGCTCCGGCTGAAGAAACTCCAGCTGACGAAGAAGCTCCGGCTGAAGAAACTCCAGCTGACGAAGAAGACTCTAATGAAGCACCTGTAAATGAAGATGATGCTACAGACGCACCAGTTGAAGAAGATGCTGAAGAAACAGAAAAGCCAGCTGACGAGAATATCAATGAAGATACAACGTCAACTGACCAAGCCGATTCAATTATAACAGATGAGCAAATAAATGAGTATAAATCTATCTTACAAAATTATGTAAGTTTACTTGATTACTACAACCTTGCAATCCAAGATCACCTCGGAATTGTCTTGCCAGGTGAAGAGGCAGAATTACCTGCTGAAGTCGAAGATGTAGTAGAATTACCTGCTGGCGACGACGCTGTTGAAGGCGATGACGCTGTTGAAGGCGACGACGCTGTTGAAGGCGATGACGCTGTTGAAGGTGAAGATGCTGTTGAAGGTGAAGACGTAGTTGAAGGCGACGACGCTGTTGAAGGCGATGACGCTGTTGAAGGCGATGACGCTGTTGAAGGCGATGACGCTGTTGAAGGTGAAGATGTAGTTGAAGGCGAAGACGCTGTTGAAGGCGATGACGCTGTTGAAGGCGATGACGCTGTTGAAGGCGATGACGCTGTTGAAGGCGATGACGCTGTTGAAGGCGACGACGCTGTTGAAGGCGATGACGCTGTTGAAGGCGAAGACGCTGTTGAAGGCGAAGACGCTGTTGAAGGCGAAGACGTAGTTGAAGGCGACGACGCTGTTGAAGGTGAAGACGCTGTTGAAGGTGAAGACGCTGTTGAAGGTGAAGACGTAGTTGAAGGCGAAGACGTAGTTGAAGACGAAGTAGTTACTGAGCAACCAGCTACAGATGCTGTTAAAACAACGGTTTGGGACAAGCTAGTCGGATATTACAACCAAGTTGTCACAGCTTACAGCTCATTCTTCGGATTGCTTAAAAAGTAAGATAGCAACAAAAATACAACTGAATATGTAAATACACAACAGGAAATGGTATCATTCCCTGCACTGAACCGTATGCCTTACGGTTAATCAAATTAAATTTTGATAAACAATAAAGCCCTTGTAAACTCTAATTGGAGTTTTCAAGGGCTTTATTCATGCGCAAGCTGCATTCGGAGAAAGCCAAATATCTTTATGGTAAGCTGAAATTGTATATCCCCACAGGGAATAAGGAGGTCGTAACGATGACAGTAAAAATAAAGGTATATTCCGATTATGTATGTCCATTTTGTCTACTCGCGGAAAAACCGTTACTAGACGCAATCCAAGGAAAAGACGTGGAAGTTGAATGGATGCCGTTTGAGTTGCGTCCGTATCCAAATGAAACCTTAAAGCCCGAGGGTCATTATTTGCAGAATACATGGAAACAGGGCGTCTATCCGATGGCTGAACGGTTGGGCGTTCATATCGTCCTTCCAAAAGTATCCCCTCAACCATATACGCACTTGGCATTCGAAGGTTATCAATATGCCAAGGAAAAAGGCAAAGGCATTGAATACAATGATCGGATGCTCCGGGCTTTCTTCCAGGAAGAACAAGACATTGGCAAAATCGACGTGTTGACCCGGTTAGCCGGTGAACTCGGATTAGATGAAAAAGAATACCGCGAAGCATTAGAAACGAGAAAATACAAAGAAGTCCATCAAGAAGCACTTCGACACGCATACGAAGAAGTAAATATCACTTCGGTGCCAACTTTTGTCATTGGCAACACGAAGTTTGCAGGCATTCATTCCAAGGAAACACTTGAACAAATCATCGATCAGGAGATCCGCAAACAAACGCCCGACTTCCCCGAAGGTATGGCGTGCGGTATTGATGGCTGTTAACTTCGGTGCCTGTGCACCACACATTTATGACAATTCAATAAAAGTTATATAAATACAGAAAGAAGCCGATCGAACGTTTATTTGATCGGCTTCTTTCTGTATTTTATGCAATTGTAGTGTATAATCTGAAAAGTGTTATGCACAGGCACCGAAGGGCTTTATTCTATATTTACGAACCTATTTAGAGCACGTCTCAATTCAAAAACGGTTGAATCCTCCAAATTGATTATGTCTCATGTGATCGAATTGGTTAAAATTATGACCTGCTGGGAAAAAGTTTACCGGCTGGACCATATGGTGGTGGTGTCCCATGTTGTGGTGTCCCATGTGGTGATGCCCCATATGGTGTCCTGCATGATGAGACATGTGATGAACGTGGTGGTGATGGTGAACATGCCGGTGCTCATGTCGATGCTGTTCATGCCCGTGACGGAATTCCTCTTGATTTCTCATTTTACTACCCCCTTTTCAACTTCCCTTTAGGTTATGCGGAAGTAATGAAGGAACCTAGACTATCCCCTATGCTTACATAGAGTCTTTCCAATATCTTCAGGCTTTCTTTTCGATGCCTGTGAACCAAACATTTATGACAATTCAATAAAAGTTATATACATGCCAGAAAGAATCCGACCAAGTATTGATTTGGTAGGATTCTTCATTTACTTTATGCAGTTATAGTGTATTATCCGAATAGTGTGCTATACAGGCACCCAAACATGCGAATTGAGTGCAAGTCTGATTTCAACACTTGAATCCTCCAAAATTCTTCATGTGACCGCAGTGGCATCCGTGATGACTTTCAGGGAAAAAATTTATAGGTTGAACCATTTGGTGATGACCTTCAGGGTAGAAATTTATAGGTTGAACCATTTGGTGATAACCTACCGGAAATAAATTTAAACGTTGAACCATCTCGTTATGATCTTCAAGGAACAAGTTTACATTTTGAATCATTTGTGGGTGTCCCATATCGCGGTGTTCCATAATGTGGTGTCCCATATGGTGCCCTGTTGGATGGCCTACATGTTGAACGTGCGGAATGTGATGGTGATGAATATGCTCATGGTGATGCTCGTGGCGACGCTCGTGGCGGTGCTCGTGGCGATGCTCATGCCGATGCTCCTGCCGATGCTCGTGGCGATGCTCCTGCCGATGCTCCTGCCGATGCTCATGCCGATGCTCATGCCGATGCTCGTGCCGATGCTCGTGGCGACGCTCTTGCCCGCTATCTGTATTTCTCATATTTACCCCCCCTTTTCAAAGACTCCTAGTAGATTATGCTAGGCAAATAAAACTATATAGACGATAACCCATGTTTACATATAATGAATAGCCTCCCAAAAAACCAGTCTTCCCTTTGTCCTTCTCGGTGCCTGTGCACCACACATTTATGACAATTCAACGAAATTTATAATAATGCAGAAAGAAGCCGACCAAATGTTGATATGGTCGGCTTCTTCATTTATTTTATGCAATTGTAGTGTATTATCCGAATTGTTCGCTGCACAGGCACCCAAACAATTCCCAAACAATTCACTCGCCTATCATTTCATGGCTCAGTGCTTTTAAATCACTGCCCGTCGGATTTTGAAACACGCGGAGTCCAAATTCACCTGCAACGGCAAAAAGATGATCGAAAATATCAGCTTGTACAGTTTCATAGACGGTCCATTTAACACTATTCGCAAAGGCGTAAATTTCAATTGGCAGTCCATGCTCCCCCGGTGCCAGTTGCCGCACCATCAATGTCTTTTCCTGATGGATGCCTGGATGGCGTCGAAGGTATTCATTAATGTATGCCCGGAAGACCCCGATATTCGTCATGGCCCTTCCGTTCACATGATTATTCCGATCAATCTTGTTTGAAACATTGTACTCCTCAATCTCTCGTTCCCGTTCAACAATATACTCCGAGAGATAATGAATCTGTTTATACTGCTCAATCATGTCCTTCGTGCAAAACTGGATACTGGACATATCGATATACAACGCACGCTTGATTCGCCTGCCGCCGGATTCCTGCATTCCGCGCCAGTTAATGAAATGATCCGAAATGAGCGCATAGCTCGGAATCATCGTCACCGTCTGATCGAAGTTCCGCACCGCCACCGTATTCAAGGAAATATCGATGATATCCCCGTTTGCGCCATAATTCGGCACTTCAATCCAATCACCCATTCGAACCATTTCGGTTGCCGACAACTGGATTCCCGCCACTAATCCTAATAAGGAATCCTTAAAAACCAACATAAACACTGCAGAAAGAGCACCAATCCCACTCAGTAGGATAATCGGACTTTCCCCCATCAGATTGGCAGTCACCAAAATGGCACCAACAACTACAACAGTAATTTTAGCAACTTGCACGTATCCCTTGATCGGCTTCGTTTTTGCTATCTCATACGTCTGATAAATATCATTGAACACGCTTAATAGTCGATTGATAACACTAAAAGCAACAATCATAATATACGTCAGCGCCAACGTTTCGATGATCTTTTGATACGTCGGAAAAGTTGCAGCGAAATAATAAATGATGAGTGCAGGCACAAAATGGGATAATCTGCGAAGCACTTTCCGTTCCAACAGAATACTGCCCCACTGGATTTTATGCTTTTTCACAATATGAGCGATGAATCGGATAATCAAATGTTTCGTAATGAAATTCGCGATGATGCAAAGGAGCGTGATGACAGCAACCAGGATGACAAAGGACAGCGGGTCAACCAAGGTTTCATCCACTCCGTAACCTAATAGCCGATTACGAATAAAATTCATTTGTCTCCTCCACTTTGCATAGTCTGCTTCCCATTATACCAGAATCAAGAGGTCTCCTCTTTCTTCAGCCTTCTACTCATACAGGAACCAATACGATTTATTGGAATATGATACAATCGAGAAAATACCAACAAATGAGGTAAATGATATGTGCCGAAACATTAAAACACTGTTTAATTTTTGCCCTCCGGCTACTATGGATGAAATTCATTCCGCTTCGCTCCAGTATGTGCGGAAGGTTTCTGGTTACAGCAAGCCATCGAAGGCAAACGAGGATGCGATTAATCTAGCTGTTGAGGAAGTCGTGATCGCTACACAAAAATTACTCAACACATTGGTAACGAATGCCGAACCTCGTAATCGGGAAATTGAAGCTGAACGGGCACGGGCCCGTAATGCAAATAGATTTGGATTGGAAAATCAGGAGTAGGAACTACGGAAAATGAAGATCAACTAATTCCAAGGGGGAATTCGATGTCTATGAAAAAAATACATATCCAGATTGTTTCATTGTTATGCCTAGTTTTATTAGGCGCATGCACAAACGATTCTGCTCCTATCAAAGAGACCCAGCCTAAGACCGAGCAGCCACAAAAGCAGAAGGATGATTATAAAGCGGCAGTGGAAAAGAAAAACGCTGAACTCGAAATGGAACCTTTAGAATTGACAGCCTATAGCGAAGAAGTTGGTGCTACCTTACTTGAACCGGCCCACACAAACTTCGCAGTGGATGAAATCGTCACAGTTGAGGGTACGGTTGAAAATCACGACCAATTACAAGAAGACTATGTATGGATCAAAATCAGGTTTTCTGGAGAAGCGCTTTCCACTGACTCGATGGAATACTATGCACCTATCCAGGATGGGAAATTCAAACAGGACGTAAGGTTGTTTAATGGAGAGGGAGAATACCAAGTTACTGTGATGCTCCCGAGTACGAAACAGAAAAATTATTACTATGACCTTGCAAAATTCACTGTCTTCAACGTCAACCCTGCGATCCAGAGGGACCTAACATACACCCCCTTTGCCCAGGAAGCTGGATTGACAATTGAGGCACCGGCTAGCGGATATGTGAATGAAAACGAGATGTTCACACTCAAAGGGGAAATCCCTTCCATTAAAGGACCAAACGAACAAGTGATGCTAGAACTCAAAAAAGACGGAGAAACATGGAAGCATGTGATAACTGTTAAAAACGGCAAATTCGCGTATGATGTCCCTTTATTTTATGGAAAAGGCGTCCATCAACTAAAAGTCTACGTACCTGACGAGGAGAGAAACAATTATTTTCAAGAGGGAACGATTCTCTATATCGACAATGAATCCGACCTTGTCACTGAACCAATCAAGTACATGACGACATATGAGGAACGAGGCGTTAATCTCACCTATCCAACGGCCGGCGGCGAAGAAACCAATTTAACGTATCGCATTAAAGGCAATATCGACAAAGACGCCCCATTTGCAAAAGAGACGACACATCTATATATTACGACGAAAAAAGATGGAGACGAGGCGCTATCCGTCATACCTGTCGATAATTATAAATTCGACGATGAGTTCTATTTGCGCTTCGGACCGGGAACCTATGACGTTACCGTTAGTGTTCCGAAAATAAAAGAGAAAAACAGTGCAAAGTTTTATTATTATGATGTAGCCAAATTCACAGTAAAAAGTACAGCTACGGAGGATCAACGTGATCGATTGCCATCACGGGGAGTTCAATCCGATGCCCCTGAAATCATTGCGATTGTGAAAGAACTCATAACTGAAGATATGTCAGATCGCGAGAAAGCGAAAGCCATCTATGAATTTACGGCTAAGTCAATTGCCTATGACGTACAAAAACAGAAAAACAGCGAGTTTGAATGGGATGATAGCGCGTTAAAAGTGCTGAAGCTTGAAAAAGGAATCTGCCAGGACTACACGTATCTCGCCCTCGCCTTGCTCCGCGCGTCCGGCATGGAAGCAAGATATATAGCAGGAACGGCCGGAGCGGGCTTCAACTGGTCCCGCCACGCCTGGGTCGAAGTCAAAGTCGACGGCGAATGGCTCACAATGGACCCAACATGGGGCGCAGGCCACATCGCCAATGGTGAATTCGTACCGAACTACACAGAAGACTATTTCGAGCCGAATGAAGAAGCCTTCAAGACACATTCCCGGCATGGCGTCCAGTATTAATGGGAGGTGCCTGTGCAGCACACATTTATGACAATTCAACAATCGTTATATAAATGCAAAAAGAAGCTGATCAAATCCTTATTTGATCAGCTTCTTCGTTTTACTTTATGCAATTGTAGTGCATTATCTGAATTGTGCGCTGCACAGGCACCCACACAATTCCCACACAATTCAGCCTGTGTATTGGATCAGTTGAGCGATGACTAATGTGACAACTCCAATTGCTGAAAACACAAGGAATAGCGGCATATAGAAACGAATCCATTTTTGCCACGATACGCCGGCAATTACAAGTGCAGCCATAAAGTAACCCGATGTCGGGAAGAGTATATGGGCAAAGCCGTCTCCGAACTGGAATGCCAGTACGGCTGTCTGTCTTGTTACGCCGAGCATATCTGATAGCGGCCCCATGATCGGCATCGTGACTAATGCCTGTCCACTTCCGGACGGGATAATAAAATTAATGGTCAACTGGACCAGATACATCCCTACTGCACCGAGAACAGACGGCATCTCACCCACCATTGAACCGAGGCTGTAAACGATCGTATCCATAATTTGTCCGTCTTCAAGCACAACAGCGACAGACCGGGCAAGGCCAATAATAATCGCTCCCATAAGCACATCTCGGAATCCTTCCGTGAAAGCATTGGAAATCTGGGTAGCATTCAGTCCGGCAATTAAACCGACAGCAATCCCCATAAAGATAAATAAACCTGCCATCTCTACCATGAACCAGCCGTGCTGAAGCACCCCATATACTAGGAATCCAAGGAAGAGGAGCGCAGCAATGGAAGCATATTTTTGTCTAGTGTTCATGCTCTTCGCTTCAATTTTATCTTTCTGCTTGTATAGTTCCCTTTTCTCTTGGTCATCTTCATACACATAACTGTGCAAAGGATCTTTTTGCACCTTTTTTGCATAACGCATGATGAAGAAAATTCCCACCGATATACAAACAATAAACAGAGCTAAACGCAGCGGCAACCCTGAAAACACCGGGATCCCCACAATCTTTTGCGATAATCCTACGTTAATCGGATTCAATACTCCCGTAGTGAACCCTACTACCGTACCGACAAGAGCAATCGACGCAGCCACTATGGAATCATACCCCAATGCAATAATTAACGGCATGATCACAGGAATGTAAACGAGCGATAGTTCCGGAGTTCCGATCAATGTTGCCCCGATCGCAAAGACAGTCGTTAAAATCGGTATGAGCAGAATACTGTTTTTTGCAAAACGGTTGGCCAGCCTGTCCACGACCACTTCAATAATTCCCGTCGTTTTCAGAACCGCAAACATACCACCGATAATAAATGTGAAAAAGACAATTTCACCGGCATCAATCAGTCCCCTCGGAATAACAGTAAGGAAATCGGCTATGCCAATTGGTGCAGCATCAACTTCTGTAAATGAGTTCGGGTCAATCGCTGTTCTTCCGTCGGGACCAGGCACACGGTCAAACTGACCTGCAGGAATAAAGTACGTCGAAATGGCTGCGAGAGCACTGAATGTAAATAAAATGACATAAATATGAGGAAGTTGAAACTTCTTTTTATTACTATTTTCCTTTGACATATTGAAACCTCCAATTCTATGTTTTGTTATATAGACTATTAATCAATTACTAGTATTGCTCAGCCTCATTATACAAGCTTCTTACGTAAGAGTCGTTAGACCTTGTAGCCAATAAAATGTAATTGCATTGTTAAAGTGAACCAACAAAAAAAACCGATTTGTCAACAGTGCACAAACACTTGTGCATGAATTCCACAAAATTACGTTAATTTATCCGATATGCAATTTTAAGTATAAAAAAAGACCCCGTCAGATTATAGAAATTCGAAAGAGTCAGCGTCTCACACTGCCGTACACCGACAAATAATTTTCGTAACGAAAAGCATGGAAATTAGCCTGTTTTTGTGTTTTCGGCACAAAAATTGCATGTATTTACTGTGCAGTACGCACTTAAAATACAGCGTTAAGGAGTGTTTGTCGTATGGACTTGTTATCTACTAAACAAACTGTTGCAGAGAATTACCATGGTGTGCTTGTTGAAGATCCTTATCGATGGCTAGAGGATATGAAAGCCAGTTCCACGCAAGAGTGGATTTCACAACAAAGTGCACAGACCAGACAGTATGTCGACTCGATTGCCGAGAGGGAGGGTATCAAGGAGAAGCTTAAGGAAGAATGGAATTATGAGAAATATTTCGCACCTCAGAAGAACGGCGACTTTTATTACTTCCATAAGAATGACGGGTTACAAAATCAGCCCGTTTACTATCGAATGAAGGACTTCACCACTTCCTCTCCGGAGGTAGTCATCGATCCCAATCTTCTAAATCCGAACGGGACAACCGCCATCACTAACGTTACATTCAATAAAAATGGAAACTTAATGGCCTACGCCCTATCCGAAAACGGCAGTGATTGGCAAGAGATCCATGTCAAGAATGTAGAAACGGGTGAAGAGTATCCTGAAACGATCAACTGGTGTAAATTCAGTACGATCGCTTGGTTGGAAGACAGTTCTGGATTTTATTATAGCCGCTTTCCTGAACCAGGAACGGTCTCATCGGAAGACGAAAGCAATTATAATAAACTCTATTTGCATATCTTGAATACCCCTCAGTCGGACGACGTTTTGATTCATGAGCGTCCTGATGATAAGGAATTATCTTTCAGCGCGACGTTAGGTGACGATTATCGCTACCTGATCCTTCAATCATGGAAAGGAACCGAAAATAAAAGCCGGCTCTATTACCGCTCAATTGACAGTAATGAGGATTTCATCCCAGTAGCTCCAAATGGGGATGCTTACTATTCGTTTTTAGGCAATAAAGAGAACATCTTTTACGTATATACGAACAAGAATGCACCTAATGGAAAAATAATTGCAATCGATATTCAGCAACCTGAAGAAGAGAATTGGAAAGATATTGTTCCTGAGCAACAAGAAGTCATGTATTTCACAAAAATCATGGAGGATTATTTTGTTTTATCCTTCATGCAGCATGCACGTCATCACCTATCATTGTTCAAACTTGACGGGGCCTTTGTAAAAACGATTGCATTGCCCGATATGATTACAATCACGGATGTTTCTATCAATAAAAAACAACAGGAGATTTTTATAGGGTACACCTCTTATTTGAATCCGACAACCATAGTCCGATATGATGTCGCTTCCGATCGTCTAGAAACAGTATTTGCTTCTGAAAAGGGACTCGACCATACTCTCTATGAAACGAAACAAGTTTTTTACACTTCAACAGATGGAACCCAGGTCCCTATGTTCATCACACATAAAAAAGGGCTTGAATTAAACGGGAAAAATCCTGTTTTGCTGTACGGCTATGGCGGTTTCAATATTAGCATGACACCTTCCTACTCTGCTTCGAATGCCATGTTCATAAAAGAGGGTGGCGTCTATGTTGTAGCGAATATTAGAGGCGGAGGAGAATATGGTGAAGCGTGGCACCAAGCCGGCACCTTTGAAAGGAAACAACAAGTATTCGATGACTTTATTGCCGCTGCGGAGTGGCTCGTAAGCAATAACTATACTTCCCCTTCTCTGCTGGCTATTATGGGCGGAAGTAACGGCGGCTTATTGGTTGCTGCATGTATGAACCAGCAGCCCGACTTGTTCGGTGCTGTCATTTGCCAAGTGCCCGTCACGGATATGCTCCGTTATCAGAAATTCACTGTCGGGAGATTCTGGACGTCGGAATTTGGAAATGCAGAAGAAAATGAAGAGGATTTCAAAAACATCTATGCATACTCTCCACTTCACAACGTCTCACCGGGCACATCCTACCCGGCAACGTTGGTCACTACTGCAGATACAGATGACCGTGTAGTTCCCTTACACGCAATGAAATACACTGCAACATTACAAGAAGCCCAAGGCGGTGACGCACCGGTCCTTATACGGATTGAAAAAGACGCCGGCCATGGCTTAGGAAAACCGATTGCTAAGATCATCGAGGAACATACCGATATATACTCCTTCCTTTTCAAGAACTTGAATATGATGTAAGTTCATATACTGCAAATAAGTAGAGGGCGTGGTTAGATGATAACCACACCCTCTTTTCCATTAATCATTAATCTTCGGATCAAAAGCATCGCGTAATCCATCTCCGACAAAGTTAAATGCCAACACAGTTATCAGGATCATAAACCCTGGGAACAGCGGATACCACCAGGCTCCTAGCATAACTTGGGGATTTTGAGCACTTTGCAACATGTTGCCCCAACTAGGAATAGGCGGTTGAATGCCAAGCCCGAGATAACTGAGGGCAGCTTCCGCTAGTATTACCCCTCCAATACCGAGAGTCGCCGAAACGATGATGGGTCCCATTGCATTCGAAAGGATATGTGAAAAGATGATACGGGAATTCCGAATGCCCAGCGTCCTTGCGGCCAATACAAATTCTGCCGAACGAAGGGATAAGAATTCCCCTCGTACCAAACGGGCTGTCCCCGTCCAGCCAAAGATGGCGAATACGGCGATTAACGTCATTAAACTTGGCTCAAAAATCGTGACCAGTGTAATTAATAAAAACAATGACGGGAATGAAATAACAGCATCAACAAACCGCATCAATACTGCATCCAACTTGCCTCCGTAATAACCCGCCACCGCACCGATCACTGTTCCTATGAAAATCGAACCTGCAACAGATGCGAAGCCGACTAACAAAGAGACACGTGCACCATACAATAAGCGACTCAATGTGTCACGCCCTAAATTATCGGCACCTAAGATGTATTTATCACCAGGTGGACTCAACTTATCTAGCAATACCTGTTTACTTGGATCCTGTGGGGCTAACCAGGGAGCAAATAGTGCAGACCCAATAATAATGAATAATAAAATTGCGCCGATTACCGCCAATTTATTGCTCATATATTTTCGTAGCATCACTCTCCATATAGAATCGTGCGGCTGTAATTGATGATCTTCTAGTAGGGTGGGTCGGTTTGTAAACTCTACTTGATTTGGAAGTGTCATTTCTTTCTCTCCCTTAATATTCAATTCTCGGATCAAAGACAGCATAGAGGATGTCAGCAAGTAAATTTCCAACGACAACTAATGTAGCTGCGATGACCACTACTGCCATGATGACAGGATAATCACGTTGGAATGCAGCCTCTACAAACAGCAATCCAATACCTGGCCAAGCAAATATGCTTTCGATAATGACAGAGCCTCCGATAAATGATGGCAACATTAACCCCAAAATTGTGATGATCGGGATTAAGCCATTTCGAAAACCATGTTTAAAAATAACAGTACTATTTTTAAATCCATTTGCCTTCGCTGTTCGGATATAATCCTGACGAAGTACATCAAGCATACTTGAGCGAGAATATCGGGTTAACCCTGCCATGTCAGCTGTTGCAAGAACAAGAGCTGGCAAAATCAAATGATGTATCCGATCCCAAATGCTGAATGGTTCTCCAAGGGTGGAAACACCGCCAGTCGGAAACCAACCAAGATTCACCGAAAAAACCATAATTAATACGAGCCCAATCCAAAAATTCGGTGTGGCGATACCAAGGAAGGAAACAAATGTAATTGAATAGTCAGTCAGTGAATTTCTCTTTGTAGCCGAGATCACACCTAAAGGGATAGAAATAAGAAAAGCTATGAAAGACGAAACTAGCATTAACAATAATGTATTGGGCAGCCTAGCCGTTATTAAGTCACTGATAGGTACTCCTTGGCGTATGAGTGATTCACCAAAATTCCCTTGGACCATATTCCCTAACCATCGGACATACTGCACAAGCACATTATCATTTAAGCCATACGCTTCTTGGTAGGCTACTAAGTTCTCTTTTTTAATCATTGGATCCATCATCAGAGCAGTCGGATCCCCTGGCGCCATTTTCATCATTCCAAATGATATGATGGTTATCAAAAATAGCAGGGGTATCGCATATAATATCCGTCTTACTATATATGAAGCCATATCCCTTAGACTCCTTTCTGAGCGCCATTTTTATTTACGAACATGGCACACTTACCCAACAAGACGAACATCTCCTCATTTTGGGAGATGTTCGTTTTTCAAATCAATCAGTCAGTCGAAGTACCATTCATGAATTTTGTAATACGTGTTAGCTGCATTGAATTCCGGACCATGAAGAGTAGGCGATTTTGCAAGACTTCCTTGGACGTAATACAGGAATGTATTCGGTTGCTCTTCTGCAACAATTGCATCTGCCTCTGCAATAATACGCTTCCGCTCTTCGAGATCTGAGATCTGTGTGTTTTTGGATAGTAACTCATCCACTCGAGCATTCGAAAAACCATTGTAGTTCAATCCGTTTTCAATTTCTGATGTGTGCCAGAACCATGTCGGGTCCGGATCACTGCCAATCGACCATCCTGCAACAATGGCATCAAAATTCCATAATGGCGGGCTCGTCTGTTCAACGTAAGCACTCCACTCCAGCAATTCAATGGATACCTTAACGCCGATTTCACTCCATTGTTGTTGGACAACTTCCGCTATCTGTTGACGTATTTCGTTAGCTGAAGTGGTTTTCAATACGAACTCGAATTTCTTTCCATCTTTCTCTAGAACACCATCCGCTCCAGGTGTCCATCCTGCTTCTTCAAGCTTTTTCTTTGCTAACTCCGGATTGTATTCAAACTCTGGCATGTCAGGGTTGAACGCCCAGTTTGCCGGGCTTCCCGGTCCATGCGCGACAGTTCCTGCACCATCCAAAATAGCTTGGACAATTGCATCTTTATCAATCGCGTGCGTCAACGCTTGACGAACTTCTTTGTCTTTAAATAAGTCATTTCTAAGATTATAGCCAATGTATTCGAAAGCATTGGAATCGCCTGTACTTACTTCAACCTTACCTTGTTCTTCTAATTTCTTCGCAGTTTCAATATACTGCGGCGAAATGCCTGCTAAGTTAATATCTCCGACTTGTAACTGAGCCATCAATGTATTCGTATCCGGAACAATCTTATAAATGATCGATTCCAATTTTGGCTTTCCTTTAAAATAATCTTCGAAAGCATCCAATTGGATATATTCCCCTTCTTTCCATTCAGTGAATTTGAATGGGCCTGTTCCGATAGGCTCTTTCGTATTGAATGCTTGCTTACCAAGATCCGCGATCGGCACATCTCCGAGTATATGTTCCGGCAGGATTTCAAATTGTGCAGTGATGGTAATGAAAGGTGCGTATGGCTCTGAAAGTATGATTTCCACAGTATAGTCATCTACTTTGTTGACTTCTTCAATGATTTCAAATGGCAGACCACGTGGCCCAATATAATCTTCGTGCAGTGGAATGTTATAAGAGAATACAACATCATCTGCGGTAAAATCTTCTCCGTCATGCCATTTCACATTTTCCCTTAATTTAAATGTCCACGTTAATCCATCATCGGAGAACTCCCAACTCTCGGCTAGGTCCCCTTCTGGATTAAAATCTGTATCCACGGTTACCAGTCCACTGAAAATAAACCCTTCAATTGTCGAACTGGATGTATCGGTCGAATAATAAGGATTGAATAGTGTAGGAGCAGCTGTCGTTCCTAATAAAAGCCTTCCCCCAGACTTTGCTTCCTCTTTCTTATCCCCTTGATTCTTTTCAACTTCATTGGCCGTTCCATCAGAACAGGCTGCAATAATTAGCGTCATTATCAATACAACTGCCAGTAAGAAACGTTTTTTCATCTTCTTTTTCTCCCCCTAAATGTAGTAACTGCCGGATAAAACAAGTCGGAACATCACCCCTTTCGAAAAACCTTTTCAGTCATACAAGTGACAGGCTACAAAATGTCCGGGTTTAACTTCCTTGAGAGTCGGAATAGCCACTTTGCAATGTTCCATCCTGACTGGACATCTCGTATGAAAGACACAACCGGATGGCTGATTGATTGAACTCGGTATATCCCCCTTTAAAACGATTCTTTCACGCGTCTGTGCACCCTTTGAACGGATAGAAGGAACCGCGGAGAGAAGTGCCTTCGTATATGGATGCAGCGGCTCGACGTATAGCTCAGCCTTGTCTGCAAGTTCTACAAGTTTCCCTAAATACATAACTCCCACCCGGTCAGCAATATGTCGTACGACACTTAGGTCATGGGAAATAAAGATATACGTCAAGTCAAATTGCTCCTGCAAATCCTCCAATAAGTTAATGATTTGAGCCTGAATCGATACGTCCAGAGCAGAAACCGCTTCATCCGCAATGATTAGATCAGGATTTAGGACAAGCGCACGTGCAATGCCTATTCTTTGGCGTTGGCCGCCTGAGAATTCATGAGGATAGTGGTTCATTGAAGATGAGTGTAAGCCGACTACATTGAGTAACTCTTTAATCCTCTCATCCCGTTCTCTCTGATTGCCATGTAGATTATGGGCTCTCAAAGGCTCATTTAACGTATTGCCAAGTGACTTTCTAGGATTCAGGGAAGCATAGGGATCTTGGAAGACCATTTGAATTTTTCTCCTGATCAGCGGCCTCAATTCTTTTTCGGACATCGCCGTTATATCATTTCCATTAAAAATGATGCTCCCCTCAGTCGGTTCATTAAGTCTGATCAGAGACCTGCCCATTGTCGATTTTCCGCAACCGGATTCCCCGACAATGCCCAATGTCTCCCCTCTTTTCACATGAAAACTTATATCGTCAACAGCCTTTACGTATCCTGTCGTTCGCTGCATAATTCCTGCCTTCACCGGGAAGTGCACCTTCAGATTCTTCACTTTCAAGATGGGTTCGACAGGTATTTTATTTGCACTTTCGGTTTGCTCCATCGGTTGGAGTAATTGTGTAGAATTCATACATTTGCCTCCTCGTCATCGTACAAAAAACATCGGACAGCTCGTGAATCATCCATTAGCAAAAGATCAGGCTCCTCTATCCAACACCGGTCAAATGCATGGCTGCATCTAGCTGCAAATTTACACCCTTGTATGATCGAACCGGGTGCCGGAACATTGCCTTCAATGGACTGAAGCCTTTTAATTTCACCCTCTATGGAAGGTACGGAGTTTATCAGACCGATCGTATAAGGGTGGAGCGGGTCATCAAATAGATCTTCGATCGTTGCGATTTCTACAATTTGACCTGCATACATCACGACAACTCTTTCAGCAAGTTCGGAGACCACGCCGAGATCATGGGTAATCAATAAAATTGATGTAGAAAATCTCTTACTTAATTCCTTCATCAGTTCTAGCACCTGAGCTTGAATCGTAACGTCCAATGCTGTTGTCGGTTCATCAGCAATTAGCAACTTCGGATTACAGGACATCGCCATTGCAATCATTACACGTTGCCTCATACCGCCAGATAGTCGATGCGGGTAATTTTTCATCATTTTAGTAGGGTCGGAGAAACCAACTAGCTCTAACATCTCAATTGCTCTCAAATTCGCCTCTTTTTTACTGAGTTTTAGATGGTGGATAATGACGCTTGTCAATTGATCCCCAATCGTCAGTACAGGATTCAAGGAAGTCATTGGTTCTTGGAATATCATTGCGATGTCTTTTCCACGGACTCCATACATCTCCTTTTCAGTTAAGTCCAGTAGATTAACGCCATCTAAAATGATTTCCCCCTCGACTATTTTTCCGCCTGGAGAAGGTACGAGCCCCATAATTGACAAGGAGGTCATACTTTTACCGCAACCTGACTCCCCTACTAAAGCGATTGTTTCTCCTTTCCCAATTTGAAAATCTATACCATCCACCGCTCGGATTATCCGTTTATTTTTGACAAAGTGTGTACGTAAGTTTTTTATTTCCAATAAATTCGACATAGTGCCCACCTCTACTCATTTATCTTCAGTAAACCGGCCAAGCATCGAAATCTAATGCCTATCTATTTGTTCTATCCATTCAAAATTTCGACCAAGTCAGCAATCTATATATGCAAGTTGTGTGCCAACCCAAATTATTCAATTATCAGTATTTAATATTGGTAGTTCAGTGTTGCGAACTGTAAAAATATTTTAAATACATATTCACTGTAAAATTTCTTTTACAGTGATTATGTGACAAGGTGAATTACCTATGTTTTTAATCGTG
Organism: Sporosarcina luteola; assembly: GCF_023715585.1. Taxonomy (GTDB): domain Bacteria; phylum Bacillota; class Bacilli; order Bacillales_A; family Planococcaceae; genus Sporosarcina; species Sporosarcina luteola_D. The sequence continues at coordinate 32,698 of NZ_JAMBOK010000003.1, read as the reverse complement.
TATCAATAAGTTCAACATGCCTAGTGTCTAATTATTTTGAATATACATAGTAACCCCATCGGGCATACCCGGCCGAATGCGGTTTATCTTATAAAACTACCAACTCTTTCGTAGACGGTGATAACACTTCACAGCCTTCTTCTGTAATGAGCAGCATATCCTCGACACGCGCTCCCCCGATTCCTTTAAGGTAAACACCAGGCTCGATGGTGACGACCATATTCGGCAATAGGATTTTCTCGGAGTCCACCGAAAAAAGTGGTTTTTCATGGACTTCCAATCCGATGCCGTGGCCAGTGCCTGTCCCGGAAAGTTTATTGAAACCTGTTTCAATAAGAATGTCTCTCATATATTTGTCGACTTCTTGGTCTGTCCATCCTGCCTTCAAGTTGCTTGCACAGTTATTGAAAGAGCGAAGGACTGCTTGGTACACTTCATTCAGCTGAGCGTTCGGTTCCCCTAATGACACGACGCGGGAAATATCGGACCAGTAGCCGTTATAGTTTGCCCCAAAGTCAATTGTGATCATGTCACCCTTTTCCAGGACCTTATCGCTTGCACGCCCATGCGGGAGAGAGGATCTACATCCGGATGCGACAATTGGGCTGAATGTCGAAGTAACTCCACCGTTCCTTTTAATGAAATTTTCGATTTCCCCCGCGACCTCCAACTCCGTCAGGCCCGGTCGGATGACATTCAATACATGTACAAAAGCGGCGTCCGCAATTTTTGACGAAACCCGGATATGCTCGATTTCCTCAGGTGACTTTACCATGCGCACGTTTTCCACCAAATCATACGTAGGGATTAATTCAGCATCCGTGAGCCCATCCAATTTTGCATGGCTTCCGAAGTTGAGATGCTGTTGCTCGAACCCAAGTAGCTTGATGCCCATATCCTTCACTTGTTTTGCCACTTCATCATAAATCTTATGTTTATGCCCTGTATGCTCCTCGTGTAATACGACTCCCATATCTGTCTGCTTTGACGCCTGTTCAAAATAACGGTAATCTGTTATACATCTCGCATCATTTGCAGTAATGAGGACAACGCCATTACTCCCTGTAAAACCGGATATATATCTACGGTTCCAATCCCCATTAATCATCATTCCGTCAATTTGCAGTTCATCCATTTGTTTTCGAAGCTTTTCTAGTCGTCTTTTCACTCTCATTCCTCCCTTGATATACCTGCCTATCCTACTCACCAATACAATAGATAATGCAAGTATCATGCCAAATCAACCGAACTGTCAGTATTATCGAAATACAATACTATTTTTATTGCATATTTAAGAAATCCGGCATGCATCTTGCATAGAGATGTAGGATTAGTAATATAAATCTAGGAGGAATCCGTTGTGAGTACTATTTACAGTGTTAGACGTAAACATTTGAAAAATTATTTGACGGAACAACAGGTCGATGTGGTAATGATTACTGACCCAGCCAATGTTTTTTATTACACCGGTTTCAACTCAGATCCCCATGAACGGTTCATGTCCTTGCTGATTGATACCAAAAACGACGAATCCTACCTCTTCGTTCCTGCTTTAGACAAAGAAGCGGCCGCTCAAGCCTCCGATATTGAAATAACAATTCCAATTTGGGATGACCAGATTCCATTTGAAGTAGTAAAAAACACAATCGGCTCTATTTCCCAGACTGTGGGCATTGAAGGAAAGGCCTTCAGTTACTTCCGTTACAACAGTTTGCTTGAAGTGTATCCTCATATCGAAGTTGTCGATGTACAACCTTTCATCAATACACAACGCAAGAAAAAGTCAAAGGAAGAAGTTGTTCAGTTAAAGAAAGCGATTGAAATAATTGAAAAAGTTTTGGAAGAAGGCATCAAAAAGATCGAAATTGGCATGAATGAGGCGGAATTGACGGCGGAACTCGAATTCCTTATGCGGAAATTCGGTGCGGATGGGCCTTCTTTCTCTACAATCGTACTGACAGGCGAAAAAGCGGCTTTGCCACACGGGTCACCTGGGGAACGTAAACTACAAAAAGGGGATTATCTTTTAATCGATTTCGGCGTCATAAAGGATGGCTATTGCTCTGACATTACAAGAACATTTATCATCGGTGAGGCATCAGAGCGGCAAAAGGAAATCTACGATATCGTCCTTCAATCCAATGAAGCGGGCATTAACGCGGTACGGGCGGGAGTACCGTTGAAGACTTTCGATATTGCTGCAAGAAATGTCATTAAAGAGCATGGATATGGGGCGTATTTCAATAACCGCGTGGGGCACGGACTAGGCATTGAAGTACATGAAGAGCCTTCCATCCACCACAACAATGAGGAACTTGCAGAGCGCGGGCTTGTGTTCACAATTGAGCCTGGCATTTATATGCCCGAAGATGGCGGCGTTCGCATAGAGGATATTGTTTATATCAATGAGGAGGGGAATGTGGAAGTATTAACTTCCTTTCCAAAACAACTACAAATTCTCTAATCAATATACTGCTATGTAAAGGGGATGGGCAGTTTAAAATATTTTTCCTTCCAAACGCACTATGTTTTATAAAACTATTCAATCTTTCTATTATTTTTCACTTTTCTTTATGTTATACTAATTACATGATGAAAGCGCTCACATTAGTTCAACGTTTAAAAGAAGGGGGAGTAATTATGGAGCTTGTTCTTCAACAGCGACAAGAGCTTAATTTACTAATGACGATGGAACTAAGGCAAGCCATTGAACTTTTACAATACTCAACTCATGAGCTTGAACATTATATTAGACAACAGGAATTGGAAAACCCACTCATTGAACTGAAAGAAAAAGAGGATCGCAGCGAATATGAGGAAAAAGTAAACCAACGTTCATTTTCCAGCTCCTCTGGGATGCCGACAGAGGTAATTCGGAGCAATAGTAGAAACATGCGCGATGAATTATACGAACATGCCAAGTTCATGTATAAGGATAAATATACTCAAAAATTATTACGTTACCTCATCTATAATCTTGATGACAATGGCTATTTACCCGACTTGATTGCCGATACAGACAATCCATCGGAATTCAATGAAGAGCAGATTGAAGAAGGAATTCATCTTCTTCAATATTTAGGGCCGATCGGTATAGGAGCACGGAGCTTGAGGGAATGTCTTCTACTTCAGATTTCCTATCTTCATCCTGAAAAAGGAAAAGCTTCGGAATTAGTGCAACATCATCTGGACCTTGTCGCCAATCGGAAATGGAATGAGATTGCTTCCAAGATGAGGATCACGATGGCCGAATTGAAAGAGCTGCACGATTTCATACTATCGCTTAATCCACGGCCTTGTACTTTGAATTGCGATCATCCAACGGAGTTCATGACACCGGATATTATCGTCGAATTGAAAGATTGCGAGTTCGTTTTTCACTTGAATGACGCTTATTTGCCCAAGATCCAACTGAACAAGGCATATTCACATTTCCTCCATTCGAAAAATGATGTATCAAAATATATGCAGCTACAACATAAAAACTATCAATGGCTGTTAACGAGCATCGAGCAACGGCGCAATACGATTATTAAAATCGTATCGGTCCTTCTAGAAAAACAGAAGAATTTCTTTGAGAGCGGCTTATCCTCATTGATGCCTTTAACATTGAAAGAAGTAGCCGATGAAATCGGAATGCATGAATCGACTGTTAGCCGGGCGACAGCGAATAAAGTGATCCAAACACCACACGGTACATATGAACTGCGTACTCTATTCAACTCCAAAATAGATACATCGGATGGCGATAGCATTTCTCAAACAAAAGTAAAGACACTTTTAGAGGAGTACATCGCCTCAGAGGATAAATTCAAACCATATTCCGACCAAAAAATAGCGGATTACTTCACTACAAAACAAGGAATTACCATTTCTAGACGAACCATTAGTAAGTACCGTGAAGAATTACGGATCCCCTCCTCCAGTAAACGGAAGGAAATACGAGTTTAGCCCAAGCCAAAATCTACTTATTATTTGAAAGAGACCGCCGACCAGTGGGTGTTCAACTGGTGCAGCGATCTCTTTTTCTATATTACAGGGGTAGGTTTTTCGACTTTATTTCGCGTGTTGCATATAAGAATCGGATTCGCGGATATTTGGGGGAATATCCGCGTTTTATGTTATTCGATTTTCGATGGGGAAACGGAATTCGATTATTGCTTGATGTTCACGAACACACTTTTCACTTCCGTGTAGTTCGCCAATCCGTATTCGCCGCCCATTTCGCGGCCGATACCTGATTGCTTGTAGCCACCGAATGGCATTGTCTCCCATTCCAGGCCGAAGTCATTCACCCAGACAGTTCCCGCTTGGAGTTTGCCTGCGATGTAGTGGCCTTTCTTGATATTCTCCGTCCAGACACTTGCAGCCAGTCCGTAGTCGCTGTCGTTTGCACGTTTGATGACTTCCTCGACGGTGTCGAAGACAAAGATGGAAAGGACAGGTCCAAAGATCTCCTCGCGTGCGATTGTCATGTGATCTTCAACATCCGCAAAGACGGTTGGTTGTACGTAGAAGCCTTTTTCATGCGCTCTTTCTCCGCCCGCGACAAGGCGCGCACCTTCCGCTTTCCCTTGTTCGATGTATCCAAGGACTGTCTGCTGTTGTTTTGCAGATACGAGTGGCCCCATTTCTGTCGCCGGGTCCAAGCCAGGTCCTACTTTCAACGCTTTCGCTTTTTCTGCAAGCTCTTCTACGAATTGATTGTAGAGGCCACGCTGAACGAATACACGTGTACATGCACTACAGTTTTGCCCGTGGTTGTACATTGTACCCGCAAATGCGCCTTCAATCGCATCTTCGACGTTCGCATCTTCGAGTACGATTGCCGGTGATTTACCGCCAAGCTCGAGTGTAACACCTTTCATTTGTTCCGCCGCTTTTTTCATCACTTCTTTACCGACAGCTGTTGAACCTGTGAAGGCCACTTTGTTGATGTCTTTATGCGTAATGATGGCTTCTCCTGCAACGCGTCCAGCACCTGGGACTACGTTGACAACACCATCCGGGAAGCCTGCTTCTTTGAACAGTTTTGCCGCATAAAGAAGGGAAAGCGGTGTTTCACTTGCCGGTTTGATTACGACTGTACACCCGACCGCAAGTGCAGCTCCTAGTTTCCATGCCGCCATCGCGAGCGGGAAGTTCCAAGGAATGATTTGCCCAACAACACCTACTGGCTCATGGACGATATAGTTTAAGTAATCCGGGGACACTTGCACCGTCTGGCCTGTGATTTTTGTTGCCCAGCCTGCGTAGTAACGGAAATGTTGAATCGTTCCATCCACATCATCCGCAAGTGCAGTTTCATACGGTTTACCATTATCGAGTGATTCGAGTTGTGCAAGCTCCTCCCGGTTTGCCTCCAGTAGATCAGCAAATTTATAGATGAGGTGGGAACGTGTCGCTGCATCCATCTTCGTCCATTCACCTTCATCGAACGCCTCACGAGCTGCCGCAACGGCAAATTCAACGTCCTCTGCTTGCGCCTCGCTTACTTTTGCGATAACTTCCTCCGTTGCCGGATCAACTACATCAAATGTCTTCCCGCTTTTCGCCTCAACGTATTCCCCGTTAATGTAAAGGCCTTTTACACCTTCAAGGAACGCTTTGACTTTTGGTTTTAAATCATAATTGATCGCTTGCATAATGATTCTCCCTTCCTATTAGTTATAAGTACGTTTAAGTACACCTAAATCCGCCATCAATTCTTTTAATTTGGCATCCTCATCTTCATTTAGTGGTAGACGTGGTAGACGGCAAGGACCACCCGCGCAGCCTTTCAATTCCATTGCACGTTTTGTGATTTGAACGTATTTTCCAGAACCTTCTAGGTACTCGCAAAGCGGAAGCAATTTGTCATATAGTTTCCAGGCTTCGTCTAATTCGCCAGCTTTTACATGGTTGTACATCGAAGTCACTAGACCGGGTACAATGTTACCCGATACGGAGATCCAGCCCGTGGCACCGACCAGGAATGATTCTATCGCAAGGTCCTCGGAACCACAGAACACGTTGATGAAGCCCTCGCCTTGGCGTGCGATGTCGCGCGCTTTGCCGATGCCTCCGCTCGATTCTTTGATGTGCGTGATGTTCTCGACATCGCGGCCTACGCGTAAAATTGTTTCCGTACTAATGTCTACGCCGGACGTAAATGGGTTGTTGTAGATCATGATTGGAAATTTGACCGATTCTGCAACCGCTTTGAAGTGCTCGTAGATTTCTTCCTCTTTTGGATGTGCATAGTATGAATTGATCAATAGCGCTGCATCTGCGCCCGCTTTTTCCGCTTGTTGTGTATATTCGATTGCATCTGCGGTCGTTTCAGCTGCTGTACCGACAACCAACGGGATACGTCCGTTCACTTGTTCTACCGCCACCTCAACCGCTTTGAAACGTTCTTCTTTTGTCAAACTGACGAATTCGCCCGTGCTTCCGTTGATTGCAATCCCTGCAACACCTTCTTCGATAAAATGCTCGATATTGTTGCGGAACCCGTCCCAATCGATATCTTGTTGATTCAACATCGGTGTTACAAGTACTGGAAATACACCTTCTAATTTAACCATCTGTAATTCCTCCAATTATATTTATGATTTAATTAATATCTTTTCATCTTCAATTACTACACTGTTATTCATTTTCCTATCAGGCAGCGGTTGCTTATTGTACCAAATGAATTTACCTGTAAAGCCGTAAATTAGGGAGATGATGACTACTAGGAAGTTGAACCATAAGAATGGCAAGTAGCTCATTGTGGAAACACCGAGTGCTGCGGCCATGAACACTCCACCATCTGACCAAGGAACCATCGGGGTCGTCACTGTTCCACCTGCTTCAGAGTTTCTTGAAAGCACACGGCGATCTATATTCAAGCGGTCATAGTTTTCACCGGTGATCTTAGTTGCTGTTATAAGCGACACATACGCTCCACCGAAAGCATTTCCGAGTATTCCGGCAAGGAGGGTCGCAGTGGTTGTCTTCCCTGGGTTGTTAGCCCATTTCGCCAAGTAGTCACCAAGCGCATGTAACACACCAATCCGTTCCATTAAACCGCCAACACCAAGCGCAAAGATGATCAATGCGATGACATCAAGCATGAAAACGATTCCGCCACGATTTAATAATTTATCGATGAATTGAACTCCAGACTCAATGGAGTTTCCTGCGTACATAATATTGAACGCTTCCAAGAATGTTGCGCCTTGGAATAAGAACGCCCAGATTGTACCCAAAAATGCACCAAATAGAATAACCGGGATGGCTGGCATCTTAAATGCCAATAAGAGGATGACAATCAGTGCCGGGATGAGCATATACCAACCGATATGGAAATACTCCTCCAAAGAACCCATCGTTGATGTTGCAGCACTCAAGTCACCTGAACCACTGTAGAAGAATCCTGCAGTCAAGAACAGCACAGCCGCGATCAACCAGGCCGGAAAACTGACAGTCAACATCGATTTAATATGTTCAATCAAATCTACCTTCGAAAGAGAAGCTGTCATGACAGTCGTATCGGATAATGGAGAAAGCTTATCCCCTACATAGCAACCGGAAATTACTGCACCTGCAACTAGTGGCAGTGGGAAGCCAAAGCTTGCTCCAATCGCCATCATTGCAATCCCCGCAGTTCCTGCAGATCCGAAAGAAGTACCCGTCACAATGGACGTTACCGTACAAATGATAAAAGCTGCCATTAAAAAGATGTTCGGTTCAATTACGGACAAGCCGTAATATATGATGGATGGCACAACTCCGCCAGCAATCCACGTCCCAATCAAGGCGCCTACCGATAATAGAACAAGGACCGCTTCCAGACCATCTGTCACGCCCTTCAATAACCCATCCTGCATTTCCTTATATCTGTAACCAATCTTCAAACCTACTAACATAATCATGAACCATGTAGTCAGTAATGCCAGGTGAATTGAAATTCCAAACACGACTATAAATGTAACCATGATGACACCGAAACTAATTAACACAAATAGAACTTCTGCTAATTTCGGTAATCTCTTCTCCATTTCCATCGTCACTCCCCCTTTATTTGTACCGCGAATAGATCCTCTCCATTTGGACAAGCCAATCTCACGCCAAGATGAAACCGTTTTTCAATGGATCTTCAGAATCAAAAATGAATTCATGTGATCCAGTAACGAATGGCACCGCTGTAACGGAATACCGACCTTCATTCGCCAATAGCGAATGTACAGTTAATGAACTACCAAAAATACTTTCATTTTCAAGGTCAGTTATAGACTCCTGAGCATTGAGAAGCGTTAGAAGCGCAAAACTGCTATCCACTCCCGGAGACCGAAGAATATAGCCATCCTTTTCAAATGTGACGGAGCGGACGCTATTCGATGATTCTTGTAGTTTCTCTACGAGGATTACACCGTCATAGGCGATATTCGCATTTGTAAGCTCCACAGTTTTGGCGATCCCCCAATCGCTTACCGCCGCTAAATGCTCCAGTCCAATTCCCTGAATGGACTCAGGCAAATTGTAGATCAAGTAGTTCCGGGTATTATCTACGGAAACCGCAGCAGCTGCATCGACCTCTGATTCAGTGACCGTACACACACCGCTCTCCAATTCAACGGCGGTCACTTCCTGATCGTTGACGTGTGCTTTTACTGTGTAGATGCCGTGTGCCGTTTCCACTTTATAAGAATCGTCTGTAGTTCTCTTCAAATTCCCTGTTTCGATGAGTGCGGTTACAGTCGCTAGCAATCCTTCGTACTTGAAATTGTTGCCGCCTTTATGCGTAAAGAATAACAATTGAAAATCCGCAGTAAGGGACGATGTGACGATACAACCGTTCATGCCTCGATGCCCCCGTGGTTCATTCAACAACAGGTTCTTTTCAGTTTCGAAGTTATTTGCCAACTCCGTATGATTGGAGTTGACATCCACCCCACTAAAGGCAATCGGGGATTGGATGACGATACGGAACGGTTCTCCAACGACATGCGTATCGATCGTGCAGTACAATTTTTCATAGTTCATGTAAACAACTCCTTTCGAATACAATATTTGCGCCACGCATAATCCCACCGGACGCTTTGCCCCATTCCCTCAGATTAGTGGTCCATTGGCGGAATAAGCAGATACCCTTCACGCAATGGGTCTTTTTCGTTGTAGAAGAAGCGATGCATCCCCATAACCCATGCAGAACCCGTCACTTCAGGAATGACTGCATCCAGGTCTTTTACAGTTGTTTCTTCTAGGACACGTGCTTTGAACAGCGTACCTACAATACTTTCATAGACGAATCGTTCATTGAGGCCAAGCTCTTTTCTCTTGTACAATGTTGCCAGCTTAGCGGATGTACCTGTTCCACATGGTGAGCGGTCAATTCCCCCCGGCGGCACGATGACTGTATTTTTCAAGTCCGCATCCGGATGAGTAGGATCCGTATAAAACTCAATATGTGTCAACCCGTTGATGAATGGGAATTCCGGATGGACAATTTCTTCGGTTGCGTTGATGGCATTCCGGATATCGATCCCTTTATTGATAATGTTCGTCGCATTGGTCTCCACGAGCGGAATGCCTAACTTTCGTGCGTCGATGATTCCATAGAAGTTACCACCGTAAGCGATATCACATTCCACATTGCCGATTCCTTCGACGCCGATTTCAATTGATTTCAACAAGAAGGATGGAACATTGACGAACGTCACTTCTTTCGCTACGCCATCGACGACTTGGACGTCTACGTTAATAAGACCGGCTGGCGTATCAACTTTAATATTCGTTACAGGTTCTTGGACGTCAATCAATCCTGCCTCGATCAATGCTGTACAGAATCCGATCGTATCGTGGCCACACATCGGTAAGTAGCCGCCCGTTTCAATATAGATGACACCAACATCAGCATCAGGGTGGCATGGGTCAGTCATTAACGCGCCGGACATGACTCCATGCCCCCGGGGTTCATTCATTAAAAACTTCCGAATCCAATCATAATGTTTTTCCATATACAACATTTTTTCGGACATCGTTTTTCCTTTTAACGGCGGCAAGCCACTAATAAGGGTCCTTGTTGGATTTCCACCTGTATGTGTATCAATTGTTGTAAATACTCGTTGGTACTTCATCAGCTTGTCACCGCCTGTTTAAATCGTTCTAATCGCAATGGTTCTATCGGGATGCATGTTTCCTTATCCGCAAGCATCTCTTCAATCAATTTGCCTGTTACCGCTGCCAAACTGATGCCATCGCCTTCATGGCCTGCCGCGATATAGTACCCAGGGATATGGTCGACGCGTGAAATGATTGGCAGATGATCTTCCGTCCAAGGACGTAATCCGGCATACGTTCGAATCACGGTCATATCTGCAATTTTTGGATAGAAGCGGATAGCCCTTTTTGCAATATACTTAATGACTTCATGATCAACTTTTGTATTGAAGCCTGCGAATTGACGGCTGCTTCCAATAAGGAAGTTCTGCGACTCCGTTGGTTCAAAAACGAGTGCGACACCATATTTTTCCGTCATCGGATCTACAGTACGTTGCCCACCAAATTTGGAGATGAGGTAACCGAACTCCATCACCTTCCGCAGTCCAACCGGCTGTTGCCTGGAAGCTACGATCAATTGCCCTTTTCTCGGGAAGATCGGAATGTCGAGCCCCACCATTTCGCCGATTCTAGGTGCCCATACCCCGCCTGCATTAACCACTTTATTAGCGGAATAGGTTCCATTGTTCGTCTCAATGATGAATTTGCCTGAAGCTTCTCTTTTCATATTTTTCACTTCTGTATGGGTATGGATTTTAGCTCCCATTTTTTCAGCACTGCTAAACATGGAATACGTTAACATGTATGGATTGACTGTCGAATCTGTTTTACACTCCAGGCCTCCGTATAAATCATCTGCAAAATATTTGGACTCATTACGAAGATCGGCGCGGTCCAACATCTTGAAATCAAGACCAGCCGCTTGTTGACGGCTTACCCATTGATTTGCCGCTTCCATTTCAGCATCATTTTCACAAACAAGGATACTGCCAGGGTTGCGGTACTCGAAGCTAACTTCCAAGTCTTTGTCTAACTCATGGACAAGCTGTTGACTTTTCAATGACATCTGACTATCAAAACCAGGATCTTTATCAATCGCTAGAATATTTCCATCGCATCTAGAGGAAGTACCGCTCGCTAGCTCCTTTTTTTCAAGAATTGTTATATCTAAATTAGCTTTCGATCCGTAATAGGCTATTGCTGCACCAATAATGCCTCCACCGATGACCACAACATCTCGATGTTGAATACTACTCATAAAACCCCTCCTCCCATTTGAAAGTTCATTTATCTCTAATGCACGTTTCATGCCAACAAATCATAACCACGCATTTATATCTTTCTATTGAATTTTCATTCTATTCATGTAAAATTATTTTGACAGATACAAATTATTTGACAGTGAGGTGGCTAAACAAATGAACAATGCACAACATTTACTCGAAAAGATAATAAATACCGATTTCCTCATATTAGATTCACAAATTGATCTGACTGCATTAAAGGAAAAGATCATACGAGAATCACCAACTAAGATATTTCTCCGAGATCCTCACACCATCCAATGTGTCCATATATCCGCAACAACAGGAGAACTGTTGTACGAGACTTGTCCAGTCCATCCCATCACTATACCGATTGAACGTATCGTCTCGACACTCACGCAGGAAAATAATACGTTATTGATTGAGTACAAAAGCAACTATGTAGGCTACGTCAATACAGAGATCTTTTCCAAAAATCTTTTGAATGAATATCAACAGAGGCAAGCCTATTTGGATACCATCCTTCAGACAATCGACGAGTCCTGCACCGTCATTGACCGTCAGGCAAACGTGATGTATTGGACAAAAGGGGCCGAAAAAATATTTTCCATCAAAAAGGATGATATCATCGGTAATCCAATCACCGATTTCTTCAGTTCGGATCAATTGGAGATCCTGAACTCATTAAAAACCGGCTCATCCGTCTACCATAGACAGCACAATGCACGGAATGATCTTGTCGTCTTGATCAATTCAAACCCCGTCTACTACAATGATGAAATAATCGGCGCCGTCGTCTCGGAAACAGATATCACTAGCCAGATCCGGTTAAATAACGAACTGTACATGACTTCCGAAAAATTGTTCACCTTGGAGGAGGAAGTCCGTAAATCATTGCCGACTGACAACCCGTTCATCTATATAAGAGGCAACAGTCCCGCATTAAAGCAGACAATATCAATAGCAAAGAAGGCAGCAACGACCAATGTAAGTATCTTGATTTATGGGGAAAGCGGAGTGGGCAAAGAGCTCTTTGCAAAAGCCATGCATAATTTGCGTGAGGAGCCGAATGCCCCGTTTGTCGCAATTAACTGTGGGGCGATTCCGAGTGGTTTATTCGAAAGTGAGATATTTGGTTATGAAAAAGGCGCATTTTCTGGGGCCGATCAAAAAGGGAAGAAAGGGAAAGTCGAATTGGCAAGAGGAGGCACACTCTTCCTTGACGAGATCGGTGAAATGCCACTTGAAATGCAGGTGAAGATTTTGCGTTTATTGCAGGAAAAGAGATTCTACCCCGTTGGCGGAACGAAAGAAATTGAAGCAGATTTCCGCGTTGTTGCAGCAACGAACCGTGACTTGAAAGAACTTGTGAATGAGGGAAAGTTCCGAGAGGATCTATACTACCGCTTAAATGTCGTCAACTTCAAAGTGCCGCCACTCCGCGAACGTCCCGAGGACATCATCGAATTGACGTATTACTTCCTCTACGAAATTTCAGTAAAATACAACCGTCCGATCCATGGCATTTCACAAGCTGTCATGCAATCTTTGCTGCAACACCCATGGCCCGGCAATATCCGCGAACTAAGGAATGTTGTAGAACGATTAGTAGTCTTTTCAGATAACGGAAATATAAAAATCGAGGATCTACCAAATGAAATGGAGCGGATATCGAATCCTTCTAGCCCGACACCAGACGTGCAATCTGGCCAACTCGCTGTGGATAAGAACCAAGCATTAAGTGTGCAATTGCAACAATATGAAAAGGACATCATTTTACGCGAGTTGAACAAGGTGAATGGAAATAAACTTGAATGCGCCAAAAACCTAAATATCACAAGGGCCACATTGTATAACCGCATGAATAAATTAGGGATTAAATTATAAAGTTGGCACAGTTCTTGCATAAATATATACATGACAATAAGTATTAAATTTATGCATGGGGTGATAGGAATGGCGGAAAATGAAATGATCATATGCAGATGTGAAGAAGTAACATACGGGGAGTTAGTGGAAACAGCAGACAAATATGGCTGTTCGCCAAGGGAACTAAAGCTTAGGACGCGTGCTGGAATGGGTTATTGCGGCGGCAGAACATGCCGGAATGCAGTGGATAGTATTGCCCATTCATCAACTAAAAGAGACGTTTCACAAATCACTTTGAAATATCAGCCACCTATCCGTCCGATCAGTTTCAGTAAGTTGGGAGGTGTGGGAAACAATGACTAGGAGAATTATTCATCATCCTGTTCTTGATAGAATAGATGAAACAGACACAGTTTCCTTCACGTTTGATAATAAGAAATACAAAGCGTTGCGTGATGAATCCCTTGCAGCAGCTTTATTGGCAAACGGCATCCGCACGCTCCGCCATCATGAAGAATTTGGCACACCTCGCGGAATCTACTGTAATATCGGGCATTGTTTCGAATGCCGTGTCACAGTGGATGGTGTACAAGGGGTTCGCGCTTGTTTGACACCGATCCAAGAAGGCATGGACGTTACAAGCGGCGACAAACTATTGACATCGGTGCGTGATTGGAGGGCCAATAATGAGTAAAGTAATCATTATCGGGGCTGGCCCCGCAGGATTATCTGCAGCAATCACAATTGCTGAAAACGGATTAAACGTCCTTGTCATCGATGAATACATGAAGCCTGGCGGCAGATTATTAGGCCAGCTATACGAAGAGCCAAACGGCAATTGGTGGAATGGGATCAAGGAATCCCAAAACCTCTTCGATAAAGCGGTGTCTACAGGAGTGGAAATCAAATTGCAAACCCCTGTATCCAATATCGAAGAGTCGAATGGGATCTGGAACGTCTATACGGAAGATGAAGTCTATACGACATCCCACCTGTTGCTCGCAACAGGAGCTGCGGAAGCGCCACTGCCGATTCCAGGCTGGACACTTCCAGGCGTCATGTCCGTCGGAGCGGCTCAAGTCATGACGAACGTCCACCGTGTGAAGCCGGGCGAACGAGGCGTCATCGTCGGCGTCAACGTGCTGTCGTCAGCCATCGCAATGGAATTGAAACTGGCTGGAATCGATGTTGCAGCGATAACATTACCGAAAATGAATATGGTTACGAAAGAATCCGGGAATCCTTTGGATGTCATGAACTCACTCTTGCACGTGTCCCATATGGCACCATCCGCATTCGTGAAAATGGGAAGCAAGCTAATGAAAAACGATTTTCTAAAAAGGATGGGAATCACTTTCTTTCCGAAAAACGGCGTGAAAATGTGGGATATTCCGATTATGCTTCGTAAAGCGGTCGTCGAGATTTACGGCGAAAGCCAAGTCGAAGGTGTTACAATCGCGACCATCAGTCCTTCAGGAGACATTATCCCTGGAACTGAAGAAAATATTGCAGCCGATTTCGTCTGTATCGCAGGCGGGTTGTACCCATTAGCGGAGCTTGCCGCAGTGGCTGGATGCCCGTTCTACCATGTAGAAGAATTAGGTGGCTATGTACCGTTACATAACGAGCGGATGGAAACGGTACTTGAAGGGCTATACGTTGCAGGAAACATCACAGGAATCGAAGGTGCCAAAGTGGCGATTAGCCAAGGTGTTACTGCTGGACTCGCAATCGTCAACAGCACAGACGGCGGCAAGCAAGAAGCCAAACTCAATGATTCCATCAAAGCTATCGAAGAAACGCGGAACAAAGCTTATATCCAGTTCCATCCCGATGTGAAAGCAGGAAAACAAAAGTTGCAGAACTACTGGAACGAACATTGGAAAGCTGTAGTTAGCCAATAAGATTGGATTTCTACCGATAATCACTTAGAAAACCTTCTAATTAACTCCACTTTCACACCTGCATTGCATGTAATCGCTTCGTAGAGATACTTGGCGACGACGATATATTATAAAAAAGAAGCTGCCTCAATTTCATTTGAGACAGCTTCATTCCATGACTAAAATATGCAATTGTTATGGCTTGTCGAGTACCTCAGCATTTAAAACAACTGCATCAATCTGGATTAAAGCAAAAGTCTCCTAAGGTTTGGTTAGGAGACTTCTTTTAATTTGGTAAACCTTATTGCCTATTGAAATTTACCTATCTCTTCCCTTTATCATAAATTTCACCTAACGCCCTCGGAGCGCGATTTGATTTAGAGAAAAAGATCAATAATAACAATGTTACTACGTACGGCAAGATCATGAATAGATCAGTGAAACTACTAGGCAATGCCATTGCTTGTGCAATATACATTCCCCCGGATTTAGCGAAACCAAATAGCAGACAAGCGGCCAACGTCGGGAGAATCCTCCAGTTGCCAAATATTAAAGCCGCAATTGCTAAGAATCCATAGCCCATATAAATGCCTGAAGAAAATTGCGCTGAAATGGAATAGGCAAAACACATTCCAGCGAGACCTGATAAGAGTCCCGATATAAGAACCGCCGAAAAACGTATTCTCGATACACTTACGCCTGCTGCATCAACGGATTGAGGATTTTCCCCACTCGCTCGTAGACGCAGTCCGAATTTTGTTTTATATAATACATACCAAGCAAAAATAGCAATTACAATGATGATTACTTGGAACGGATACACATTCGTAAATACCGCACCGATCACGGGTATATTGGCTAACGCATCAATCGTAAACCGCTCCGATACACCTAATCGGAACTTGTCCGAAGCCGCTCCGAATACAAGGGCATTGATCTGTGTTGTTAAGAATGTCGTTAGAGCTAACGCCAAAATATTAATGACAACACCGCTGATGACTTGGTTTGCCTTAAACTTAATACTTAATACTGCATGAATCACAGAAAACCCCATTCCGCCAATCATTGCAAATAGCAACGCCACGTAGAACATATCCTCAATAGCTGCTCCTGAAGCATTTGCGATCAAAACAGCTGACAGGGCTCCGATGAATGCGCCGAAACCTTGAAAACCTTCAAGCGCTAAATTGGTAATCCCACTTTTCTCACTGTATATACCGCCGATTGCCATGATAAAAAGAGGCAGAGCAAAGGATAATCCATCAATAAGTATCGTATCCATTTATGATTCACTGTCCTTTCGTTCCACTTCTTTTTCCTTCAAACGGCTGACTTTATGCTTCACGTATGCACCACATGCACTAAACAACAGGATTAACCCGATGATCACAGACGCAATCTCTTGTCTGATCCCGGCCTGTGAACTCATATACGTACTTCCTTGGTCAATAATTGAAATTAAGAAAGATGAAAAAATAATCCCGATCGGATGGGAGTTACCTAATAGCGCTACCGCAATGGAGTCAAATCCGAGGCTCGTCAACACCTTGGGTTGTATAGATGCAAAATCACCTAAATAATACGTCACACCCGCAAGACCCGCTAAACCACCTGAAATGATCATGGCTAAGACCGTATTGCTTCCGACCTTTATTCCCGTATACTTCGCCGCATTCCGGTTGGATCCTACTGCTTTAATTTCAAAGCCAACGACTGTTTTATCCAGAAGAAACTTGATGAGAATAGCGATAATGATTGCCATGATAAAGCCCAATGGAATATCCATTTTCAAGTTCGCGATCTGGACATTCACTAACGTCAACCGTGCCGCTTCCGTAATATATTTGGACTGTCTTGAAATGGGATCAATATAATACATATGAATGAAGAAACTGATGACGTATTGTGCAATGTAGTTCAGCATAATCGTCGTTACGACTTCATGAATGTTAAATTTGTACTTTAGCCAGCCTACAAGTCCGCCCATCAAACCGCCGGCAACCATTCCTACCAGCAACACTAGCGGTTTTGCAATAATGGCGTCCAACCCGCTGTAGCCAACAATAATGGTCGCTAAAAAACCGGAGGCAAGCATTTGACCGGAAACTCCAATATTAAATAGACCCGCTCTTAGAGCTACAGCCACTGCCAAGCTTGCAAATACGAGCGGCGTCATGGCGTCTAACAGACTCAAGAAATCAGTAAGCATGCTCTTGTAGCCAGCGTACGAAGTCTTCGGCAAAATCCCTGCCCCTTGGAACAAGTTGTAAAATGCTTGGAATGGATTTTTACCAAGCAAGAGGATGACGATGGCTGCAGCTATGAAACTGACTAGTATAGAAGCTACCGGGATTGTGATCGGTTGCCATTTCTCATTTCGTATTGGCCAAAGCAGACGATAACGTAAGCTTTTGTTCTTTTTATCTTTCATCATGCTTTGCCCCCATCATATATTCACCGACTTCATTCGTCGTTAATGATTCACTGCTTGCAACTTTTTGCAGTTGCCCATTATAGATAACGCCGATCGTATCCGCCACATTCATAATTTCTTCCAACTCGAGCGACACGAGTAAGATCGCTTTTCCTTGATCGCGTTGTTCAATGATCATCTTATGGATATTTTCAATTGCACCGATATCTACTCCCCGTGTCGGCTGCACGAAAATCATGAGTGGGGATTGTAATTCGATTTCACGAGCAATAATGGCCTTTTGCTGGTTTCCGCCACTCATCGAACGGACTTGTGTATGGATCCCTTGCCCACTTCGAATATCATATTTATCAATCAACTGAGTGCCAACTTGCTCAACTTCCGACTTATTCAAGATTCCTTTATTGGAAAAAGGCTTCTTGTAATACTGCTTTGATGCTAAATTTGTTGCTAGATCAAAATCCAGAAACAGTCCAAATCTTTGTCGATCTTCGGGTACATAAGAGATTCCAGCTTCAGACCGTTTTCGTATACTGTCTTTCGTAATGTCCTGTCCATTGAGGAATACCTTTCCGCCGCTCGCCTTTGCTAAACCGGCAATGGTATCCGCTATTTCAACTTGACCATTGTCAGCGACGCCCGCAATCGCAAATATTTCCCCACTGTGTATCGTGAAGGAAACGTCTTTGACTACTTCAAATCCATCCTCATTTTTCACGGTTAACTTTTCTACTTTCAATACTTCCTCTTTAAAGTTCGCAGGTGCTTTTTCAGATTCAAAACTTACTTCCCTACCGACCATTAATTGAGCCATACGGTTGGTTGTTGTTGTCTTCACATCCAACACATCAATCAATTTACCTTTGTTCAATACGGCACAACGGTCCGCCACTTTCTTAATTTCCTCTAATTTATGTGTGATCAAAATGATTGTTTTTCCACTGTCTCGCAGACCTTCGATAATACCGAGGAGAAAATCGATTTCTTGTGGCGTTAAGACCGCCGTTGGTTCATCAAAAATAAGAATTTCGGCTTCACGATAAAGCACTTTTAAAATTTCCACCCGTTGCTGCATGGATACCGTAAGATCGGCAATTTTTTTCGTCGGATCTACTTCCAAGCCAAAGCTCTTGGACAGTTCTTCAATTTTACGATTGGCCTGTCGAATCCCAACATATGGAATGAGACCGGCAAACTTGCTGATGGGCTCAATCCCTAAAATGATATTCTCTGTAATCGTATAATCCTCCACTAGCTTAAAATGCTGATGGACCATTCCGATATTGAGATTCGCCGCATGATTCGGTGAACTGATTTGAACCTTCTTTCCGCGAATATGAATTTCTCCTTCATCGGGTTCGTACATTCCGCTTAGCATACTCATCAATGTTGATTTGCCTGCACCATTTTCACCAAGCAAGGCAAAAATTTCACCTTTTTTAATACCGATGGATACGTCGTCATTTGCTACGATTCCAGGGAAACGTTTCGTAATATGTTTCATTTCTACGATATATTCAGACATCATTCATTCTCCTCCCTCAGAAATCGGAAAAATAATAGAAGTTCATCATTCCAAACATTTAGTAGGGAACTGATAAACTTCTATTGTTATTGTGTCTCTACTTACTCTTATAGTCCTGGGAACTTATCTGGAGAATGTTCATTAAAATTGGATGCAGGTACGATCGTGCCATCTTTGACTAACTCGTACACCTCATTCATTTTGTTAAGCGTATCCTCAGATAATTGGTGACGGCCATCTTCTTTAATAAAACCTGTTGAATCTGTATCTGCGTAAAGAACAACATTTCCGCCTTTAAACGTTCCATCTGCAATAGAATTCAATGCCTTTTCAATATTCATAGCCATGAATTTTACGCCGGACGTTAAAACGATATTTTCAGAACCGTTTGCACCGTCATCATATTGGTCAACATCCACACCAATTACTTTTACATCGCCCTTCGCTTCCTTGACTGCTGTGAATACACCGTTACCCGTTCCACCTGCAGCAACAAAGATAATATCTGCACCTTGTTTAATCAATGAATTGCCGATGACTTTACCAGTTGCTTCGTCTGCAAAGGATCCTGCGTAGTTACCGCCTACATTAGCACCCGTTACATCTGTTCCTGCATAACCAGATAGTTCAACGAGTTCAACATTTTTCCCATAAACTTTATTGGCATAATTTACGCCTGATTCAAAACCGAATTGATAGTTTACGTTTGAAGGATAAGCGATCCCATTTACAACCGCTACTTTGTTTGTCTTCGTTTCAAGTGCTGCTGCCATTCCCGCAAAGAAACCACTTTCCTGCTCGGCGAAATTCATTGCATAAATATTATCGAAATCAGTTTGGCCATCTACTGGAGCTGGCTCAGTGTCATTCATGATAAAGATCTTATCCGGATTTTCTACAGCGATGCTAGAAACTCCGGCAAATTGGAAACCAGGAGTAACAATTACATCATAATCCGCCACAATGTCGGCGACAGCTTGGACAGCTGCAGCTGGGTCACCTGTTGGTTCTTTAACTGACTTTACTGTTGCAGTTGGATTATTTTCGATAAACTTCAAAATGCCGTTATAGTTATCTTCATTGAAGCTACCATCATCAACACCAGAAGGACTTGTGACGATGGCAATTTTCAAGCCTTCTTCACCAGTTCCCGCCTTGTCCTCTTTTTTATTAGCTGTGTTATTTCCGCACGCGGCCATAACAACAGTCATGAAAGCAAGGAATAATACCATTGCTATTTTCTTTGTATTTTTTGTCATGTAAATGACCCTCCCTGTTAATATGTTTGAACTGCGTTTGTGTAAAAATTGAAAAAAGCACCGTGTAGATACCGGTGCTTGACTTCAGGAAGGTAGACGATAGAGATCAATAAGTTAGGATCGCTATCGTTATATGTACTACCTCGTAGTCAAGCTATTTACGGCAGCTTGGTAGAAACTTTTGGGCCCTATCCCCAACATTATACGAGAATATTATTCAATTTTTACTACCCAATAATAACACCCTGAATTCGAGGTGTCAATATAAAACCGAATGATTAATTCAAAAAACGCAACATCGTTCGCTAATTGCACGAACGACTAGAATTATCAGCCGAAATAATAGGTAATATTCGCCTTCTTAATGTTTTAAATGTTTGCAACTAGCCAACTGAATTTGTACAATAAGGGAATGCTCCAGAATAAATGCAGCAATAAAGTATTAAATTGGTATTATAACAAAAACAATCGGAGGTATTTAAAAGTGAATAGTCATAATGCACAATTTTTCATATCCAACCTAGGATTAACTCCACATCGAGAGGGTGGATATTATAAACAATCATTCCATTCGGCCGAAACGATTTCCGATCAGGAAGTAACGATGAACTTCGAAGGGAACCGCAAGCTATATACGAGTATTTACTTTCTTCTAACTTCAAAAGACATTTCCCATTTCCATCGCTTAAAATCTGACGAGTTGTGGTATTATCACGCGGGAAGTCCTCTAACCATTCATGTCATTGAGGAAAATGGGGAGTATAAAGAGATTAAATTAGGGTTGAATTTGGATAAAGGGGAAGTCCCCCAGGCGTTAGTTCCCAAAAACACCATCTTCGGATCCTCTGTGATGGATCCGGATACATTCTCTTTAGTTGGGTGTATGGTTTCTCCTGGTTTTGAGTACGAGGACTTTGAATTATTTACACAGCAAGAGCTTTTAGAAAAATACCCTCAACATAAAGATGTCATCAGAAAGATGGCTTATGAGAAAATTCCAGAATAACGAATAGAATGAAAAAAGCTCCTCACAAGTCCAATGACTTTTGAGGAGCTTTTCTAATTTGGGTAAGGCATATGACCAGCTTAAGCGGCTAGCCCCTCGAGGTCATAAGCCGCTCTAAGAATGAAGGCAAAAGGCACCTTCCTTTCTTAGAGGTCTTATGCTTGTCGGGGCTAGACAGCCGCTTCCGCTTTTCTTATTGTCCAGCTCCAGCGGCTAGCCCCTCGAGGTCATAAGCCGCTCTAAGAATGAAGGCAAAAAGCGCCTTCCTTTCTTAGAGGTCTTATGCTTGTCGGGGCTAGACAGCCGCTTCCGCTTTTCTAATTACATCATGCCGCCCATTCCGCCCATGTCAGGCATGCCGCCGCCCATTCCAGCTGGTTCTGGGATGTCTGCAACGACCGCTTCAGTGGACAAGAACATTGCCGCCACGGATGCTGCGTTTTGAAGTGCAGAACGCGTAACTTTTGTAGGGTCCAAGATACCCGCTTGCATCATGTTAACCCATTCGCCTGTTGCAGCGTTGAAGCCGATGCCGACTTCTTCACGTTTCAAGCGGTCAACAACGATAGAACCTTCAAGGCCAGCGTTTGTCGCGATTTGGCGAACTGGCTCTTCAAGTGCGCGAAGAACGATCTTCACGCCTGTTGCAACGTCGCCTTCTGTGCTTTCAAGAAGTGTTTCCACTTTCGTATAGACGTTCACAAGCGCCGTACCACCACCGGATACGATACCTTCTTCGACAGCCGCACGCGTTGAGTTCAATGCGTCTTCGATGCGAAGTTTGCGCTCTTTCAATTCTGTTTCAGTAGCCGCTCCGACTTTGATGACTGCTACGCCGCCAGCAAGTTTTGCAAGGCGCTCTTGCAGCTTCTCTTTGTCGAACTCGGAAGTTGATTCTTCAAGTTGTGAGCGGATTTGGCCGACACGTGAAGCGATTTGCTGTGTATCGCCATTTCCTTCAACGATTGTCGTGTGGTCTTTTGTAACAACGACTTTCGCAGCGCGTCCAAGCTGATTAATGTCAGCGGACTTAAGATCAAGGCCAAGGTCTTCAGTGATGACTTCCCCGCCTGTAAGGATTGCGATATCTTCAAGCATCGCTTTACGGCGGTCGCCGAATCCAGGTGCTTTAACAGCAACTGCGTTGAATGTACCGCGAAGTTTATTCACAACAAGTGTTGCAAGCGCTTCGCCTTCAACGTCTTCTGCAATCATCAACAACGGCTTGCCTTGTTGAACGACTTGCTCAAGAACCGGCAGGATTTCTTGGATATTTGAAATCTTCTTATCTGTGATCAAGATGTAAGGATTGTCGAGAACCGCTTCCATCTTGTCCGTGTCAGTCGCCATGTAAGCAGATGCGTAGCCGCGGTCGAATTGCATACCTTCCACAACGTCAAGCTCAGTCGTGAAGCCCTTTGACTCTTCGATCGTGATGACGCCATCGTTGCCGACGCGCTCCATCGCTTCAGCGATCAATTCGCCGACTTCTTCGTCGCCTGAAGAAATAGCTGCAACTTGCGCGATTTCCTGCTTGCTTTCGATTTCATCGGAAATGCCTTTCAACTCTTCGATTGCCGTTGCAACCGCTTTTTCGATCCCTTTACGGATGCCGACAGGGTTTGCGCCAGCTGTTACGTTTTTCAAGCCTTCACGGATCATTGCTTGTGCTAGAACTGTCGCTGTCGTCGTACCGTCACCAGCGATTTCGTTCGTTTTAGAAGCAACTTCCGCTACAAGTTTAGCACCCATGTTTTCGAATGCGTCTTCAAGCTCGATTTCTTTTGCAATCGTCACACCGTCATTCGTGATAAGCGGTGAACCGAATTTTCTTTCAAGAACGACGTTGCGTCCTTTTGGTCCAAGCGTCACTTTAACAGCGTCAGCAAGTGTATCTACACCGCGTAGCATTGCACCGCGCGCGTCTTCATTAAATTTAATTTGTTTAGCCATTTATGAATTCCTCCTGTTTTTTCGTGTACTTAATCTATAAGGGCGACTTAACCGATGATAGCCAGAATGTCGCTTTCACGCAGGATCAAATATTCATTGCCTTCATATTTCACTTCAGTTCCAGCATATTTTGAGAAGATGATGCGGTCGCCTTCTTTTACTTCCAGGTCAACACGCTGGCCGTTTTCAAGAACTCGTCCAGTACCTGCCGCTACAACTTTTCCTTCTTGCGGTTTCTCTTTCGCAGAATCCGGTAATACAATACCGCTAGACGTCTTTTCTTCTGCTTCGATCAGTTCGATTACGATACGGTCACCTAATGGTTTCAACAAGTGAAACAACCTCCTCGACAAATTATCTTCTTTTTAGCACTCAGCAATCAAGAGTGCTAATACAATTCTTATCATAATAAAGTTGCCCAGAAATTGCAAGCAAAATACTCGACTGATAATAGAATAAAATAAAATGACAGCCGACCCCTATCCATCATCAGACAGTCTCAAATCGGTATACCCTTTTCCCTTTGCTTGTCTTCCGAGAAAGGCTAAAATGGACAATAGAAGAAAGGAAGTTGGCAATGAAAAACTGGAAAATCTCTATTTCGATCGTTCTATTATACATAGCAATGCAGTTCGGGAGCATTCCTGTCTCAAAAGGACTCTTCACCTACTTTCAAGACACCGGCGGCATGGCTAAGGAAGACGCCGCATTTTACGGCTTCGCCTGGGCGCTGTTCATCACCAACATGATCGCTGCACCGATCATCCTCTTCATGACAACGCGGAACAAACGGTTCTGGGATATCTTCAAAGGGAAGAAAGCGACGCCCTTGATAACAATCCTCTGGGGAGTACTAGGATTTTTCATGGCGATGGCTGGGCAAATGATTGCCGGCATCATCGAAATCGCTCTCGGCATCGAGCCGGGCTCTGAAAATACCGCTTTACTAAGCGAAGTCGCCAAACTGTCGCCGATCATCATCTTTTCAATCGTCATCTTCGCCCCGCTTTTGGAAGAAATCATTTTCAGAAGGGTCTTATTCGGAGGCATTTATACAAAGACCAATTTCTGGATCGCGGCGATTGTAAGCGGTATTGTATTCGCGGCTGTCCACGGCGAACTTCAACATCTGCTCATCTATATGGCGCCTGGATTCGTGTTTGCCTTCATTTACCATCACACGAAGCGCATTTGGGCACCGATGATCGCCCACTTCCTCATGAACGGCTTCGTCATGATCGTCCAACTGAATTACGATAAACTGGAACAACTGCAAAACTTGAAGAAAACATTTATCCATTTCCTTCAATAAAAAAAGACTTCCCACGTGGAAGTCTTTTTTCGTTCAGCCGATTCACGACAACATCGAAAAGATGAGGACGCCAATCGTTAAGGCGAACAGAATCGCCAGCAAGATGAATATGCCCATGACAATCGCGACGACACCAAATCCCCGCCACGCCGAGAAGCCATGTACGAGGCCGATCCCCTTACAGGAAATCACCGTTCCATAGACGCCCACACCGAATGAAATCAAATTCATTAAGAAATAGATACCGAGCGGCAAACTCGTCACACTATAATCCTGCGGCGCTTCGAATAACCGTGACCCATAGACAGCTAACACAAGGAAATTCATCGGTGCAAGCCAGATCATCGGAATTGCCGCTGCAGGCGTGATGCGCACCATATCGGAAAACTTCCCTCTTCCCCCGAGCAACTTCCCGATCCAAGTATACAAGGCCGACATGGCCACCCAACCGATCAAAGCTCCTCCGTAGGATAGAATGATGGATATGACAACAATGGCGAACAACGGAAGACTGCCGAACCAACCCGTCGATGCCATCGCGATGGAACCTGAGCTGATCGATCCTAACAAATAAATAAGAAATCCATACCCGACGGACTTATTCTCAAGCATGTATTGAAGCGTCTTTGTCGGCTGGCTCCAAATGGATAGCAATGGATTCATGCTCTTTCCCCCTTTTACTCTTATGTATATGAAGTAGGACTTGCTGTTAAGTCCCCTACCACCTATCATACTGGAATCTATTTGGAATTTCATTACAAAAAAATCCCGCTTCCATCACCCGGGAAGCGGGACTCCAGTTTATTTCTCCAAATTCCCCATCACTTCATCAATCTGACGCTGCTGCTCAGCCTTTATTTCTTCGATCTTCCGCTTCTCCTCGGCTTTCAGGAATTTACGATAGCCGACGCGGCAGATAATGATGCTCAGTTCGTAAAGCAGGAACAACGGCACAGTCACCAATAAATGCGACATGATGTCCGGCGGCGTGATGAATGCTGCAATGACGAACAGGACAAAATACGCTACCTTTCGGATTTTCACCAGTTTCACAGGATCCAATATGCCAAGCCTCGACAGGAATAACAGGACGATCGGCAATTGGAAGATGACGCCGAACGGAATCAATATTTGAAACAGGAAGGCGAAATATTCATTAATGCCTACCGTCTGCGTAATGCCCAATTCCGCCGAAAGCTCCTTCATGAAATTCATGACGAACGGCACGAGGACAAAATAGGAAAACGCAATTCCAACGAGAAGAAGGATAAAAGCGAACGGGATGTAGCTCAACGTCACTTTCCGCTCCGTCTCATGCAGCCCCGGCGAAATGAACGACCAGAACTGGTACATGATGACCGGCGAAATGATGACGACAGCTATGAAGATGATGACCTTCAAATACAGGGCAATCGGATCAACGACATTGAACGCGTGGAATTCCTCATACCCTGCCTCTGATTGCAGGAACTTAATGATCGGCTTGGCGATGAAAAAGCTCCCGATCACCGCAATAACAAAGAAAACGACGATTACCATCAGTCGTTTTCTAATTTCATCTATATGTTCAATGACTGTTAAATTTTTCTCTTTCATCGGACAGACATCCTTACTTATTGCACATCATTTTTCTTGTCTTCCACTTTTTTGACTGTGTCGTCATCATCGGACACAAGTCCTTTCGTCGCTGATTTGAATTCACGCAATGAAGAGCCGAACGCTTTTCCGATCTCTGGCAACTTCTTCGGTCCAAAAATGAGCAATGCAATGATTGCGATAAGAATTAAACTAGTTACTCCTGGAGCCATTTCGGACACCTCCTTATATGTATTCCATTTTACATGAAAACAACTTCTATTACTATTGAACAGGTCACTCTATTTGTGAATGTTTTTCGTCATTTTTAATGAAGTAAATCAATGTCTGGAGCTCCACCGACAAGTCGATTGTATGTATACGCATCCAGTCAGGCAGTGTCAGTCGGACCGGTGTGAAATTAAGGATCCCTTTCACGCCAACATTGACCATCCGATCAGCAGTTTCTTGCGCCGCCCTTGTCGGTACAGCGAGGATGACAACATTAATGCCGAATTCTTTAATCTTCTCTTCCATCATATCGGGATGGAACACCGGGATATTACTAATCGTCTTGCCTTCTTTCGGGGCCTTCGGATCGAACGCGACAACAATACGCGTATTATGGTTCTTCTGGAAATTATATTTCAGAAATGCGTTTCCTAAGCTTCCTACGCCGATCAATGCAACATCCGTCTCTTCATCCTGATTCAATGCCCTTCGGAAGAATAAAAGGAGGTCGTTCACATCATAGCCGTAGCCTTTGCGCCCGAGCGCTCCAAAATGGGAGAAGTCACGGCGGATCGTAGCGGCGTCAATTTTCATCGCCTCGCTCAATTCGCTGGATGATACTCGCTTCTTGCCGGCATTCGCGAAGTTTTGTAGGAATCTATAATATAAAGGAAGGCGTTTTGACGTCGCCTGCGGAACTCTTGGAGTCGATTCAGCCATTTCTTACCTCCTGTACGGGCTATATACCTCTTTTTATCGTACTCCAGATGCGTGCTGATGTAAAGCCAACCATTGCACCGGCACGCCCATTCGATTACACTAAAAGTGGAATAGAGGTGTGCTGAATGATCGTATTACAAGTGAATGGAATAACGAAATCGTTCTCAGGAACTGACATATTGAATAATGTCCGACTCGAAGTGCAGCACCGCGACCGGGTTGCCCTCGTCGGACGAAATGGAGCCGGCAAGTCGACGTTGCTGAAGATCATTGCGGGAGACATGAACGCGGATTCCGGCGATATCATCATGCCGAAAGATGTACAAGTCGGCTATCTTGAACAGCATGCGGGCATTGATTCCCCCCTCACCATCTGGGATGAGATGCTGACCGTTTTCGGACCGCTGCTTGAAATGGAGAATAGGCTCCGCAAGCTCGAAGCGCAAATGGCGGACCCTTCCGTTTACGGAAATCCCCAAGAATACGAGCGGGTCATGAAGGATTATGACGCTTTGCAAATTGATTTCAAGGATTCAGGCGGGTATCAGTATGAATCAGATATGCGTTCAGTCCTTCACGGCATGCGCTTCTACCCTGAAGACTACGAGAAGAATGTCAATCTGTTGTCAGGCGGACAGAAAACGCGTCTAGCGCTTGCGAAAATGCTGCTCAGCAAGCCGGATCTTCTCATCTTGGACGAGCCGACGAACCATTTGGATATTGAGACACTCGGCTGGCTCGAAAAATACCTCGTCTCTTATGAAGGGGCGATCCTAATCGTTTCCCATGACCGGTATTTCCTCGATCAGATCGTGACGATCACGTATGAAGTGTCAAGGCGGAAAGTGACGAAGTATGTCGGCAACTATAGTGCCTATCTTGTGGAAAAAGCGAAGAACTACGAGCGGGACAAGAAGCTATTCGAGCGCGAGACGAGCGAAAAAGCGAAGCTCGAGGATTTCATTCAACGGAATATCGCGCGCGCATCAACTTCCAAGATGGCGAAAAGCCGACGGAAGCAGCTCGAACGGACGGAATGGATGGACGCGCCCGACGGGGATGAGAAGTCCGCAAGCTTTTCTTTCTCAATCGATCGGCCAAGCGGCAACGATGTGCTTACATTGGATAACATCGCTGTCGGCTATGATGGCAAACCTGTTTCCAAGCATATTAACATGCACGCATACAAAGGAGACCGGATTGCGATCATCGGTCCGAACGGAATCGGCAAGTCGACATTGCTGAAAACGATCGTCAAAAGGCAGGAGCCGGTTGACGGGACGATCCGCTACGGAACGAATGTCCAGTTCGGTTACTACGATCAGAACCAGGCCACAATCCTCGGGACAGGGACAGTCCTCCATGAGCTATGGGATGAGTGGCCGATGATGAATGAAAAGGACGTCCGCTCCGTACTCGGGCGCTTCCTGTTCACTGGGGAAGACGTCGAAAAGCCGGTCGCTTCACTATCCGGCGGCGAGAAGGCGCGTCTCTCACTGGCAAAGCTTATGCTTCAAAAATCGAACACACTCGTGCTAGACGAGCCGACGAACCATCTCGACCTCGACAGCAAGGAAGTGTTGGAAAATGCACTGGATGACTTTCCTGGCACGATCCTCTTCGTCTCCCATGACCGGTATTTCATCAACCGGATCGCCACGAAAGTGATTGACGTTGGCCCGATTGGCGTCACGGAGTATCTCGGCGATTACGATTACTTCATTGAAAAGAAAAATGAGCTTGAAGAGCTGAAGGCAGAACAAGCTGCTTCCGATCAAAAAGCCCAACCGAAGAACAGAAGGAATGAAGACGATAAAGAAGTTAAACGGCAAGAGCGCCGATTGACAAGGGCGATCACTGAAATCGAAGACTCGCTCGGCAAATTGGATGCCGAAATCTCCATCCTTCAGGAAGAACTACTGAATCCCGCCTTCGCCGACGACCATGTGAAGCTAATGGAACTTCAGGAACAGATCGACGAACTGCAGTTGCAGCACGATAACCTATCAGAGGAATGGCTGAATTTGCAGGAAGAGCTCGAAAAAATGAATAGGGAAGCCTAAGAATAGCTGTCGACGGGAATGAACGCCCATTCGACAGCTTTTTTCCATTTTCGACATCCCATCCATTTGATTTCCACAATCTTATCAACACGTCGCACGTTGGTATAATAGGATATGAACATAGTTATCCACGTTATCCACATTTTTTGTTGCAAATACCAACATAGTTATCCAAAAGATGAATCGGTCATACACATGAATCTTTTAACTATCCACAACTTATCAACAATTGTGCATAAGTACGAATGTTCCCTCTTGACAACTCGGATTCATTTCGGGACAAATAAAAACGGAAATCGTCAGAACTCGACGATTTCCTTCATTCATCTGCTCATTCATCCCATGAAGTTAGTTCCATACCCGGGCGTCCGTTCATTTCCATCGTACCCCGTTTTCCGCTTTCGAACATCGAAGTACCTGCAGCTGCAATCATTGCCGCATTATCCGTGCAAAGCGAGATTGGCGGTACGTAAAAAGGTATCCCCTCTTTTTCAAAAACTTCATCCAATGAAGCCCGCAAGCCTTTATTCGCAGCTACGCCTCCCGCAGCGATGACTTGCTTCACGCCATATTCCTTCGCTGCCCTCAACGTTTTCTCCGTCAACACCTCAACGACACTTTGCTGGAAGCCCGCCGCTACATGAGCAGGAACGACCTCTTCGCCTTTTTGCTCAAGATTATGCTTATAATTGATGACTGCGGATTTCAACCCGCTGAAGCTGAAATCATACGAATCCGACTCAAGCCATGCTCGCGGAAAGTCGACCGCTTCATCGCTCTCAAGCGCAAGCTTATCGATATGCGGCCCTCCCGGATACGGCAGCCCGAGGACGCGTGCCACTTTGTCATACGCTTCACCTGCTGCATCATCCCGCGTTTCGCCGATCAATTTGAACGACCCATGCTTCTCCATAAGGACCAATTCCGTATGCCCTCCTGAGACGATTAGCGCCAACAACGGAAACTCCATCGGCTGCATCAACTGATTCGCATATATATGCCCTGCAATATGATGCACCCCGATGACAGGCAGCCCATTCGCAAACGCGAACGCCTTCGCCGCATTGATGCCGATCAATAAAGCCCCGACAAGCCCCGGGCCTTCCGTCACAGCAACCGCATCCAAATCCGATGGGGCAAGATTAGCCTTCTCCAACGCTTCCTCTATGACAAGCGTAATCTGTTCAACATGATGCCTCGAAGCGATTTCCGGCACGACGCCGCCAAACCGTTGCTGACTCTGGATTTGCGACGCAACAATATTCGAGACGATCTCATGTCCGTTCTTCACGATCGAAGCCGCCGTCTCATCACAACTCGTTTCAATTCCTAAAATATAAATATCTTTATCCATTACAATTCCACCCACATGACGAGCGCATCTTCATGGTCGTCCGTATAATAGTTTTTCCGTATACCGCCATCCTGGAAGCCGAGCTTGCGATACAAGTTCTGTGCCGTATGATTGCTAACCCGGACTTCAAGCGTCATCAGCCTCACATCATTCGCCTTGCACAACTCCATCGCCTTCCGCATAAGCGCCTCGCCGATCCCATAGCCCCTCATATGCGTCCTCACTGCCACATTCGTAATATGGCTCTCATCCAGCACAACCCACATCCCACAATGCCCAATCACCTCATCATCCGAAACTGCGACAATGTAATGAGCATAATCATTTCCCGTCATCTCATGTTCGAAGACTTCCTGCGTCCATGGCGTCGCAAATGCCTCCTGCTCGATTTCAACGACCGCTGGAATATCTTCCAACGTCATCTTCCGATATGCTATGATCTTATTCACGGCCCTTTTCCTTCCGTTGCTGCATCAGCCAATTCGCCTCTGCCTCAGCGATACGGCGGTATTCCGGCGTAAATGCATGTGTATTCTCTTCCTGTCCATCTTGCTGCGCAATGAAAACCAACGAAGACGCCCGCGGCAGCTGCATCGGGAACGGAGCAATAACTGCATTCTCCCGTAATCTTTCTTTTATAAGCTCTTCATGCATTGCAACATCCTTGCCGACAAATAGGACAGGCCGTTCCTTGCTTGCCAAAACATCCAGCAGATTTTCAATCGCAAAATGCCCGTCCTCCGCGATGGCGGTCAATCCGCCATCCACGAATTCATATACCCCTGCGTACACATTATTTCTGCGTGCGTCTACAATCGGGCAAATCAATCCTTCAAAATAAAGAGCATTCGCCGCAAGCACCTTCAAGCTGGAGACGCCAAACAGAGGCTTCTTCAACGTCCATGCCAATGTCTTCGCAATCGTTACGCCGATGCGGACCCCTGTATAAGATCCCGGTCCTTCCGACACTGCGATTGCATCAACATCTTTAGGCTGAAGCTGCACCGTCGCAAAAAGTTCTTCAATGATCGGCATCGCACGCAGCGAATGATTGACCGCCATCGAAGAATTCACCTCGGCTAAAATGGTTCCGTCCTTTACAATCGCAACGGACAATGGCGTGTTCGCCGTATCAATCCCTAACCATATCATAACGTCATCGCCTCACAAATCTTTTCAAAACGTTTCCCTTTTGGAGTGAACACTATTTTTCTCGAAGTATCCCCAGTATGCTGAATCCGGATTTCCAAGCGTTCCTCCGGCAAATCGGCTTCTATTAAATGTGCCCATTCAACGACGGAAACCGCGTTCCCATAAAACAGCTCGTCCCAACCAAGATCCTCATCACTGTCCGCCAATCGATAAACGTCCAAATGATTGAATGGGACATGGCCTTCATATTGTTTCAAGATCGTAAATGTCGGACTGTTCACCGTCCGTGTAATGCCGAGGCTGCGCGCCAATGCTTTTGTAAACATCGTCTTACCTGCACCAAGGTCGCCTTCCAACGTCACAACATCGGGAGGGGAAAGCAAGCCTGCCAATCTATTCGCAATGTGTTCAGTTTCCGCTAAGGAATGAACAGTAAATTCTATAGTCATCGTATGTTCCTTTCATCTCCACTTTGCTTTAGTGTACCGAAAATACGGCGATTGCGAAAGCTATGAGGTTTGGAGATTTAGTTGTAAAGAAAAACAATAAAAAACCGACTCTGGAATAAATCCATAATCGGTTGACAAGGTTAAATTAAAATGGCGGTCCCGACCGGGATCGAACCGGCGATCTCCTGCGTGACAGGCAGGCATGTTAACCGCTACACCACGGGACCATTAATATGTATACTTTCCGATAGAATGCAAGGTTCACTAACTGCAAATTTATAGTAATTGATCAATTCTAACCTGGTTACATTCTTATCGAAAAGTGATGGGTTGCCCGGCGACGTCCTACTCTCACAGGGGGAATCCCCCTACTACCATCGGCGCTGAAGAGCTTAACTTCCGTGTTCGGTATGGGAACGGGTGTGACCTCTTCGCCGTCGTCACCAGACAATTGAACGACTCTTGTTCGTTCAAAACCGGATAAAACCAACATTGTGCTGAACTTCAAGTTCAACCGTACTTAAGTAACTTAAGGTTAAGTCCTCGATCGATTAGTATCCGTCAGCTGCACGTGTCGCCACGCTTCCACCCCGGACCTATCCACCTCATCTTCTTTGAGGGA
>NZ_JAMBOK010000030.1 GCF_023715585.1 Sporosarcina luteola | reverse complement strand
TGGATAAAACGACATTGAAGCAACAAAACATCAAGTAATCAACCGAGTCGATCACTTTTGTGATTGAACAATACTTTTTTAACGATTGCCAGCGTATATCGCTATACAATGGTAATCAACCAATGGTCGAGACGCATGTAATGCGTTGAAAACCAGACAAAGGTTAAGTTAGAAAGGGCGCACGGCGGATGCCTTGGCACTAGAAGCCTATGAAGGACG
>NZ_JAMBOK010000029.1 GCF_023715585.1 Sporosarcina luteola | reverse complement strand
GTGTTCGGTATGGGAACGGGTGTGACCTCTTCGCCGTCGTCACCAGACTATGTATGAACGATGCTTGTTCGTTCAAAACCGGATAAAACCAACATTGTTGCTGAACTTCAAGTTCAACCGTACTTAAATAACTTTAAGGTTAAGTCCTCGATCGATTAGTATCCGTCAGCTGCACGTGTCGCCACGCTTCCACCCCGGACCTATCCACCTCATCTTCTTTGAGGGATCTT
>NZ_JAMBOK010000002.1 GCF_023715585.1 Sporosarcina luteola | reverse complement strand
GCCAGGATCAAACTCTCCATAATAGAGAAATTCGAGTAGCTCGAGTTTCTTGCTGGCATCAATTAAGATGTCAATTTGAATCCGAAGATTCGTTTGTTCTTTTCACCGACAGAGTCGGCTCCAGAACCTTATTTGTTGACGTTTTGCTGTTCAGTTTTCAAGGTTCATTGTGTTGCTCTCTTGCAGCAACTTTTCTAGTATAGCATTTTCACTCTAACGCGTCAAGCGTTATTTTGAAATTAATTATTGGAGCGGGTGAAGGGAATCGAACCCTCATCATCAGCTTGGAAGGCTGAGGTTTTACCACTAAACTACACCCGCGTATGAAATTTGGCGCGCCCGACAGGAGTCGAACCCATAACCTTCTGATCCGTAGTCAGACGCTCTATCCAATTGAGCTACGGGCGCTCGGTTTGCTATATGGAATATGGTGCGGTAAAGAGGACTTGAACCTCCACGGGGTTAACCCCCACTAGGCCCTCAACCTAGCGCGTCTGCCATTCCGCCACTACCGCATTATTTGCGACACACTTTATTATACTACTCTCAGTAAAGATGTCAATAGTTTTTTAAAAAAGAATGGTGAGCCATGCAGGATTCGAACCTGCGACCCTCTGATTAAAAGTCAGATGCTCTACCAACTGAGCTAATGGCTCGTGCTTGTTGTATTGTCTTGTTGGTAAGGATTGTGATCCTTTTATATGAAGACGTTGAGTTTTGTTTAGTACTTGTGTTGCTTTGGGTATTAAAACCGATTTGCTCCAAACGCCGGAGGCGTTTCTCGCAAAACTTTTTTAATCGCGAAGCGCTAAAAAAGTTTGGCTGGGGTAGCTGGATTCGAACCAACGAATGACGGAGTCAAAGTCCGTTGCCTTACCGCTTGGCTATACCCCAACAATTTGATCAACTTACATGCTCGAAACTCTGTACATCGCAGGGCTTAATTTCTATCCCCTTTTACTTTGTACATAAACCTGGAAGTTATACATAAAAGTTGGTGACCCCTACGGGATTCGAACCCGTGTTACCGCCGTGAAAGGGCGGTGTCTTAACCGCTTGACCAAGGGGCCATCTATTTAATTGGAGAAGGGAGTTTGTTTTGTTTCAACGCCATTCCCTAATCGACTTTTCCTATTATAGACACTCATTATCCATTCGTCAACACTTTTTGTTGAATTAATTTTTCACAATCTGAAAAACCGCTTATCTACAGCGTTTACTTAATTCGTGTTAGGCAAAATCGCTGGTTTTATTCTTACGATGCTTCGAGGATACTTTTCGCTTCGACTTACAGGATCTTCATCTGGATTGGATTCTAAAAGCGCATAAACAGCAAGAAGGACGCATAAAATCATAGATTTACGCATAAGTTCTCCAAGAGAAGCATAAGTCCGCCGATTCACGCATAACCAGCAAGAAGGACGCATAAATCTTTAGAAACGCGCATAAACCAGTTTATGCGCGTTTCATGCGATCATGCTCTACTCGCTGTGCTTTATGCGTACATTATCCGATTTATGCGCAATTCGACGACTTTATGCGCACGTTATCCGATTTATGCGTGTCTAAACCGTTTTATGCATTTTCATATGGATTTATGCGTACTTACTTCGCTGGCTTTCCACAGAAAGTGTTTATGCTTGAATGAGAACGATTTCCCCGGCGCATTTCCCACATCGATATTTCCGCACATCCATTCTTCTTTTCCTTCTATATTCCAATCCACATGATTTACATTGATAGAGATGGATCTTCTTCGGTTTACTCGACGGCTTCCCTAGCGGCTTGCAATATCTTGGCGATCCGGTTTCCCGCAATAGCTTTTTGAAGTCGACATCTCCATGTCGATACCCTTTTCCTTCTTGATGGAGATGGTAATGGCAAAGTTCGTGCTTGATGATGCCGACGAGTTCTTCCATATCATAGAGCTCTACTACTGCCGGGTTGATTTCAATGGAGCCGTCGGACAGTTTATATCGCCCGCCTGTCGTTCGTAGGCGGGGATTGAAACGCGCTTCATGTATGAATGGTTTTCCGAAAGCTTCTATAGATAGTTGTTGGACGAGTTGCTGCAGATTACGTTGTTCCATTCCGGTCTTCACGTTCGCAGCTCAATTCCCTTTTGGAGGGATCATCGTCAACGAAATCCTGCCTTTGTTCTTATCTACACCTTCCACCCAGACGGTTACAATGTCTCCGGATGCGACGACGTCCAGCGGATGCTTGACGAATCCTTTTTTCAACTTCGAAATGTGGACGAGTCCGTCTTCCGATACGCCGATATCGACGAATGCACCGAAGTCGACGACGTTCCGGACAGTCCCTTGCATTTCAAGTCCTTCATACAAATCTTTCATGTCGAGGACGTCCGCTTTCAACAGCGGCTGCGGGTAGTCGTCACGCGGGTCGCGGTTCGGACGTTTAAGCGTATCGATAATATCGCGCAATGTCACTTCGCCGACATCCAATTTCGCAGCTAACGTCGGGATATCCAAAGCAGTCAAGGCATTCACTGCCTCTTCCTTCCCTAACAAACTTTTGTCCACTCCAGCTTCCGCGAGCACCTGCTCCGCAACTATATAGCTTTCAGGATGGAGACCGGTCGAGTCGAATCGGTCTTTCGCTTCCGGTATGCGTAGGAAGCCGATTGCCTGTTCATATGTCTTCGCGCCGAGACGCGGAACCTTCTTCAGCTGAGTCCGTTTTTCGAACAACCCATTCTCTTCACGCGCCTTGACGATGTTTTCTGCTACCGTTTTCGATAGGCCCGCCACGTATTGCAGTAAAGATGAGGAAGCGGTATTCACGTTCACGCCTACCCGGTTCACCGCAGTTTCAACAACAAACGATAGCGATTCGGATAGTTTTTTCCGCGCAACGTCATGCTGGTATTGGCCGACGCCGATCGATTCGGGATCGATTTTAACGAGTTCGGATAATGGGTCTTGCAATCTCCGTGCAATGGAAACGGCGCTCCGCTGTTCGACTTGGAGGTCAGGGAATTCTTCCCGCGCCTGGGACGATGCCGAGTAGACACTTGCCCCCGCTTCATTGACGATGACATATGAAACGGGCTCTTTCGATTCCTTGATGCAGTCTGCAATGAATTTTTCCGTTTCCCTCGAGGCTGTTCCGTTGCCGATTGCAATGATCGGTATCTTATACTTCGCGAGTGTTGAAAGAATCATTTTCTTCGAAGCTTCCTTATCCGGTTTCGGAGGGTGGGGATAAATGACCGACACTTCTAGCATCTTCCCTGTTTCATCAATGACCGCCAATTTACAGCCTGAACGAAAAGCGGGATCGACGCCTAACACCATCCTGCCCTTTAAAGGTGGCTGCAAGAGAAGACTCTTCAAGTTTTCCGAGAATACATGGATCGCTTGTGCTTCCGCTTTCTCCGTCAGCGCTGTCCTGATTTCCCGCTCGACAGACGGAGCGATCAGCCGTTTGAATGCATCCTCTGTAGCCTCTTTTACATGCGGGGCTGAAGGAGATTGCTGTTTTTTAATCAATTCGCGCTCAAGGACACCGATGATCCGCTCCGCCGGGAACGTCACGCCTACACGCAGGACCTCTTCTTTTTCTCCCCTGTTCAACGCAAGCACACGGTGAGGGACAATCTTTTTCAACGGTTCTTCATATTCATAATACATTTCATACACACCGCGTTCATCTTCGGCCCCTTTACGGAGCACGGAAGCCATTTGGCCATCGGACCAAGCAAGTTTCCGCACGCTTTCCCGGAGTGCAGCGTCATCCGCAATTCGCTCTGCGATAATGTCACGTGCTCCAAGAAGCGCCTCGTCGATGGATGCGACCGCCTTCTCTTCATTCACAAAAGCCGCAGCAAGCTCTTCCGGATTTTCCCGACCGAATGCCATTAACTTGTCCGCAAGCGGTTCGAGTCCGCTTTCAATCGCAATCATCGCACGGGTGCGTCTTTTCTGCTTGTATGGCCGATACAAGTCTTCAATGCGTTGCAACACCGTTGCCGATTGGATTTCCTTTTTCAGTTCGTCAGTCAATTTCCCCTGCTCTTCAATTAACCGGATGACTTCCTCTTTCCGTTGTTCCAGCCCTTTTTCATAATGGTATGCATCCTCGATCGCTTTGATCTCCACTTCATCGAGTGAGCCGGTCGCTTCTTTCCGGTACCGTGCGATGAAAGGGACCGTGTTGCCTTCGTCGAGAAGAGAAATGACATTGGCGGTTTGCTTCGTACTGATCGATGCTCTTTTTGCAGTTGCTTCTATTAGACTGTTCGTCATTCATTCCCACCCTTTCCTTCATAATCCCAGTTTACCATTGATGGGTATTCTTACTCCATTCCCGCACACAAAAAAACCTGCTTCAATTTACTGAAGCAGGCTGCCGGCGATGAATGTGGCATCGTCGCCGGATTGTGCCGATTCTTTTACGATATTGTACAATTCATACGCGTTGGTGCTCTGTTTCAAACTTGCTTTCGGGCTGTTCAGCGTCACTCCGTCCGAATGAAGGAAAAACAGATCGCCCACTTCGTACTTGTATGTCTGGGTATTCATCTTCTGCGGTCTTCCCGATAGATATCCCATGACGGGCAAAGGATAAATCATCTTTTCACGACCATGCAAAATATACATCCTGACATTTCCGATACAGCTGTATTCAATCGTGCCATCCTTATAGTTGACACGCACAATTGCTACGGCCGCTCCGCGTTTCTGCACCATGTATTCATTGCAGCGGCTCAGCAATTCGTCGAGCGTTTCGTGGTGAAAGCGTTCAAGGACTTCAGGAATCACTTCCGCGGATTGCCTTGCGACTTTACCGTTTCCCAAACCGTCGGCAATTGCACAGATGAAGTAATCCTCTTCGGAATGAATATAGTACGTATCTCCAGACTCGATATTGCCATGCTTCGCTGCGTTATAAATGTACGCCTCTACATGATCATTTTTGAACACTTCCACTACGATGCACCACCAGCTGCCAATATGGCTTCTTGAAGTTTTTTGATCGCTTTCCGCTGCAATCTGGACACATGCATTTGAGAAATACCGAGACGTTCCCCCGCTTCCTTCTGGCTCATTTGCTCAATATATGTATATTGGATAATCTGCTTTTCGCGTTCCGACAACACATTAAGCGCATTTGCCACGACTAGTCGGTGGTCTGTCCTCTCAAATCCGTCATCCGATTCTCCTATGATATCGAACAAGGTGACTGTGCCGCCTTCTGAATCGGCTTCCAGCGTATGGTCCATCGACAGGGCTTGATAGCTCCTCCCCATCTCCATCGCTTCCAGGACCAATTCTTCATCGGTACCCAAGTATTCCGCTATTTCACTCACGAGCGGCGAACGTTGCATTTCAATCGTCAATGCTTCAACCGCGGCCTTGATTTTTGGACCGAGCTCCTTGATGCGTCGCGGGACATGGACTGCCCATGTCTTATCGCGTAGAAACCGCTTGATCTCTCCGACGATCGTTGGCACTGCAAATGCTTCGAAGCTGCGTCCGAGGTCCGGATCATATCTGCGGATCGCCCCGAGAAGGCCAAGCATTCCTACTTGGACGATATCTTCATGGTATGGCTTCCCATTTGAGTATTTGCGGGCGATGGAATGGACGAGCCGTTCGTAATGAAGGACAAGATTCGTCTGTGCATCATCATCGTTCGTCTCCTGGTACTGCCTGATCCACTCCAACACTTTCTCTTTCGTATCCGGCTTATGAGTTGGCTGTTCGTTTGACATCTTCTTCGCCTCGCTCTCTGCCGAGATATTTGGTCATAAAGACCGTCACGCCCTCCTCGTGATGAAATTTAACTTCATCCATGAGCGTCTCCATCAAATAAAGCCCAAGTCCGCCTTCGCGCTGGAAACGGGCATCTGATGTGTCGCTATATGGACCGATATGCTTTTTCGTCTCTTCAAAGTCAAAACTTGTTCCATGATCCGCAATCATGATCTCCAACCGCTCTTCATACAGTGCACACCCGACTACGACTTCACCGTCTTCGTCCTGGCCGTAAGCATGTTGGACAGCATTCGTTATTGCCTCACTTGAAGCAATTTTCAAGTCTTCGATGTCATCGTATGTAAACCCGAGCCGACTTGCAATGCCTGAAATCATCAATCTAGCAACACCGACATATTGGGCTTTTGCGGGTATCTTGATCTCTATATAATCATAATGTTGCATTATGGTCCTCACTTTCCTTCTGTTCAATATCGATAATTTCATTCAGACCGGTAATTTCAAACAGGCGGTTCAACCGTTTGTTCAAGCCCGTTATCTTCACATGCCCGCCATTAGCGGAAACAGCCTTATAGAAACCTACGAAAACACCGAGGCCTGTACTGTCCATATAGTCCACTTCGGATAGATCCAGCTCCGCCTTCAAACCTTGGACATTTTCCACAGCCGCAAGACGCTCCCGTAGAACAGGTGCCGTAAATGCATCGATTTCCCCGACAACCTTGAAATATTGAACACTATTTTGTTCCAGCAACTCAACTTGTAAATTCATTTCCTGCACCCCAACTCTCGATATTTGTATTTGAATAATACACTACAACCTTACATACCCGCCAATCAAAAAGTTAAACCTGTTCCGGCTCTTTTTTGAAGATGACAATTGTAAAATCGTCGCTCAATCGATAGTTTTGAAGTTCCGCAAGGTGATGATAGACATGTTCCGCAATTTGCTGAGCCGACATGTCTTTCACCTCACGAAGAAGGTTTTGGATGGTATTCATGTCAATGAACCCGTCTTCCGTCCTCGTTTCAGTGACGCCATCTGTCATCATTGCAATGAAGTCCCCATCGTTCAGGACGACCGAGCGCTCCTCGTATTCGGTATCCGGTTTGACGCCGAGCAGCAATCCCTTGGCATCCAACTCCGAAAACTCCCCTGTGCTGTTAGTAAAGTGCAATGCTGGTTCATGACCAGCCGACGCGTAGGAGAATGTCGTATCTTCAGCATTATATTTGCCATAAAACATCGAAATGAACATCGAGTCATCGACACTTTTTTCGACAATGCGGTTAATGATGCCAAGGACATTCTCTGGGCTTGTATTTCCATCAGGCAATCCGTCCATGCCAAATTTGATCATAGACATGCACAATGCCGCAGGTATCCCTTTACCGATCACATCCGCTACGGCGACGCCCGATTCGTGCTTCTTATTCAGGAAATAGACGTAATCACCATTCATCTGTGTAGCAGGCTGGGAAATGTATCCCACGTCCAGGCCGCTGACACATGGCATCTTCGTCTTCAGAAGCGTGTCCTGCACTTTCGTCGCGACATTCATCTCCATTTGGATCGCTTCCTGTTTACGGATGAGACTCTGGTGCTCACGCAATGTAAGACCGTAATGGATCATCATCTCGATCAGAAAGTCCAAGGAATTCCACACTTCGTCCTGCAGCTCGGGATGCAGCTCGATTAATGCGGTTTTGTGAATGCTGATGACATCTTCAGGCGCGATTTCCTTTTCGATGAAACGCCTGCTGAATTGCTGCCCGACGTAAAGATCTTCTTCACTCGGGCTCTCCAAATATTTTCCCATAATTTCTTTATACTGCCTGCCGACTTCTTGTGGCATCTGCTATCGCCTCCTCAATGAAGCCATTTTGTTGTGGTAATGGTCGTTCCAGCTCCGGTTTCCGAAGCGACTTTGAACTCGTCCATAAGCCGTTTCACTCCAGGCATTCCCGCTCCGAGGCCGCCAGATGTCGAAAAGCCGTCTTCCATTACTTTACGCAGATCAGGGATTCCTGGACCTTCATCGGAAGCGATGATCTTGATGCCGAACTTCCCATTGTCAGTCACTCTCTCAATTTCAATCTTCCCTTTGCCTGCATAAAGATAAATATTTCTCGCCAATTCGCTGATTGCGGTCGTGATGCGAGCTTGGTCGACGGTTCCGAAACCGGCCTTCTTTGCCTCGTTACGCCCTAATTGCCTTGCAGCAACGATATCCCATTCCGTGATTATCTCTACAGAAGACCTAAGATCCATTTTCAGGCCTCCAATTCTTTATAAAGTTTATCCAAACCGTTTTCCAAATCTAGCGCAGTCATTACGTTGCTCAAGCGGATTCCAAGCTCGATCAATGTAATGGCAACTGCAGGCTGAATTCCGGTGATCACCACTTTTGCGCCCATCAAACCAGTCATATTGATCACATCCCCCAATACTTTTGCGATGAAGGAATCAATGAAATCAATCGGCGTCAAGTCGATTACAACGCCGAGAGCCGCTGTATTATGCATTTTATTCAATAGGTCTTCCTGAAATTGAATGGCCGTCTGGTCATCCAGCTCCCATTGGATCGACACGATTAGGACTTCATTTAATTTCAAAATCGGTATACGTGCATTCAATTTGCTTCCACCTCCACGATTGCTCGATTTGTCATACCCAAAGCTGCCTGCATTCCCCTCTGCAATGTGCTTTTCGTTGTGAATTCATGTAGGTTGATGCCTAGTGCGACAATCGTCTGTGCAATTTCAGGACGGATGCCGACGAGCATGCATTTCGCACCTACCAAACGGACCGCTTCCGCCGCTTGGATAATATGATGCGCAACCATCGTATCTACGACCGGGACTCCTGTAATATCGAGCAGCACCACTTCAGCCCGCTGGCTCACTACGCCTTCCAGAAGGTTCTCCATGATCAACTTCGCGCGTTCCGTGTCGATCGTTCCGACTAAAGGCATGACTGATATTTTGTCGAATACTGGAATTAAGGACGCAGACAACTCCTGCAATGCGATCTTCTGCAGGCTGACGGTTCTTTCCCATTCTGTGGAATAGGCATCGATAATGCTTTCACGTAATGGATTGATCCAATTTCTGAATATGATATTGAACGTACGCAAGTTGCTTTCGTTGATGATCTCCTGCTCTTCCAGAAATTCGTATACGACATCCGAAAAATTGTCGATCGCCTTATTGACGAATTTGATCGCCCAGCCGAAGCGGACGACTTTCTCAGTGAAGTCGTT
This sequence comes from Sporosarcina luteola, assembly GCF_023715585.1. GTDB lineage: Bacteria > Bacillota > Bacilli > Bacillales_A > Planococcaceae > Sporosarcina > Sporosarcina luteola_D. Next base: position 459,526 of record NZ_JAMBOK010000002.1, on the reverse strand, counting down.
GATTCTCTCAGTGTTCGCAGCAGATGAGTCGGAAATGTTGGAAGTCATCAGCTCCGCAAATTCCCTGCTTGTTTTTTCGACGAGATGATCGGGCATGAAGTGGAAAAAGCGTTCTCCCTTCTCCTCTTTCATCCTCCTGATCCAACGCTCGATGATTTCGTCCATGTTCTTATTGATGCCTTCTACCATTATTTTATCCATGCGTTAAAATGCCTCCCTGCCAAATTGAAAATCCCATACCCCCATTGTACAGAAAAAAATTGAATTAGACATCTATTTACAGCTGCTACCTCTAAAAACGTTTTTGAACATAAAAAAACACTCCGGAAGACGAGGTCCGCAGTGCTTTTACATATGTATTCAAAATTTAACAAGCCCGAAGCTGATTTCCAGCGCTTCGTCAACTTTTTCCATCAATGGTTCGTCCAAATGGGTGATTTTATCCGTCAGCCTCGACTTGTCAATCGTGCGGACTTGTTCGAGCAGGATCACGGAATCCCGCTCGAACCCATACCGTTCCGCATCAATTTCGACATGTGTCGGCAATTTAGCCTTCTGGATTTGTGCAGTGATCGCTGCAACGATCACTGTCGGGCTGAACCGGTTGCCTATGTCATTCTGGATGACAAGTACCGGTCTCGTCCCTCCCTGTTCGGAACCAACGACGGGTGACAGGTCTGCAAAAAAGACGTCCCCACGTTTTATTGCCAACTTTTCATCCTCCGCTTACGAGACGTTCCACCGTATGCTGGGCTTCGAGTTCCGCATGCAAGCATTCCTTTGCGATTCGTAAGTTGATTTGCGACATTTCAACGTAGCCGATCATCATCGCTTCACGGATTGTATCCGCTTCATGACCAGACATATACCGCTTCGTTGAAACATAAGCGAATTCTCCGCGCTCCGGCTCCTGATGGACGGCCGTATGTTCAATTTCATTCCCTTTAGATACTTTTACGATTTTTATGTTTTTCTCTCGCAATTCTAGCACCTCCGACAGACCCCGTTCCCTCGATCGATTCTATTCAAAGTCTATCTTACCATTGAACTTCGACAATGAGAAGACAAAGAAGGATTTTTATTGACAAGAATCTTCAAATATTGTGGTCATTTGTCGAAAGATGGAACTGCGTTCATCCTATCCATGTTAGGCTCAATATATTCTCGGCACGCGTTTTCCAATTGTCACCGCGACTTCATATGGAATCGTCCCGAGCCGGTCCGCCCATTCCTCCATCGTGATTTCCTCATCGCCCTGCCTGCCGATCAATGTCACTCTTTCACCGGCAGCGAATTCGTGCGGCAGTTTCACCATGCACTGGTCCATGCAAATTGTACCGACGATCGGCATACGTTCTCCGCCAATTAACACATCCTGGCCGCGCAGCCCTCGATTCAAGCCATCTGCATAGCCGATCGGCAACGTACCGATCCACTCATCTTGCGTAGTTTCATACGTTCCCCCATAACTGATTCGTTCGCCCTTACCGACCTTTTTCACATACGCCAATTCCGTTTCGAGCGTGAAAGCTTTCTTTAATTCAAACGGCAATTTCGTCCCTACATAAGTGGAAGGTGCGATGCCGTAAAGACCGATGCCGAACCGGACGGCGTCAAGTGCATATTGCGGATAAAGCAAAGTCGCTGCACTATTCGAAGCATGGATGAGGGGCGGCCTTTGTGGAAACTCAGCCACCAACTCCATGAAACGATTGAATTGCTCCTCCGTTTTACTAGGATCCTCTTCATCCGCACAGGCGAAATGAGTGAAGGCGCCTACAAGACTTATGTTAGTCGATCCTTCAATTACTTCAATGATATCCTCAAGGGCATTTTCATCCCGTAGACCGATCCGACCCATTCCGCTGTCGATCTTCACATGGATATTCAACGGATGATCGGCTTCCTTGACATAATCGGCCGCCTCGCGAAGCCATCCGGCATCTGAAACAGCTAAGTGGATCCCTAGTGAAGCGGCCTTTGCTGCAAATCCGACCGGAGACAAACCCATGACGAGGATATCGGCGGTAATGCCCCCATCCCGCAAATGCAAGGCCTCGTCAGGCGTCGCTACCGACACCATCCGGGCCCCTGCTTCAATGGCGGCTTGTGCCACTTCGACCTCTCCATGCCCATAGCCGTCCGCTTTCACGACGGCTATGACGGCTGTTTGGCGAGGTAAATAATGTTGCAAGTTTTTAAGATTCTCTTGTATCGCTTGTAAATTGACATTTGCCTTTGTAGGACGATAATTCTCCATCTGAATCCCTCATTTTTCTCTCGATGACTCTATTATCAATCCTATAAGCTTTTTACGTCAATTAATATTATTTGCTATTTTCAGGACTCATTGAAGATGCGACTTCTATTAACTCGTCAGCCGTCAATGTGGATGATGCGACGAAGAATGCCACTCCATCCTGCTCCCAACGGATCGAGTTATTCGTCAACGCCGCCACAGTGAAGCCCAAGTCGACCGGATCTCCTTCGATGGACACCGCCATTTGATTATCCGGAGTCTCTGCCGGCTCCTGGACGACAATGAATTCCTTGTCTCCACCGCCGAATGTCGTGAAAAATCTTGTTCCGTTTTCTGTAGCGACCATTTCTTCCTCAATGACCGTACCTTCCCAATTCAAGTTCGGATAGTACTTCATCATGCCTGTCTGGCCATCTTCGGTCGATTGCGGTTTTTTCTCAGGCTGAGCCTTCTCCATATCAACTTGATATTCAGATGCCTTGTGCTCTACGCCAAGTGCTATTTTATTGAACGTTACACGGATTTTCTCTTGCTTGTTTTCATCCATGACGGATACATATTTCGGCAGCAATGTTTTCTTATCAATATGGATTTGCTGCATCGGAAGGACTTTCTTATGATTATTCCTTGATGCCGTTTCGAAAACATACGTCTTATCCTTTTCTTGCATTGTGGAATTCTTATCCGCCTTGATGTCATCCGAAAGCGTGCCGATCAAATACGGCATGCTGTTTTGCGTCGGCCAATCACTTTGGAACTTATACGTCTTTCCGAGCGATGGCGTGATGACAAAAACGCCTTCTTCATTCCTGACGATCATTTGGGATTCTTGGCTTCCTGCTTGTGCTACATTCACTTTGTAAAAATCAGGTTTCGTATGCCATACAGTTACATCGTACACCCTTGGTTCAGAACCTGTTTTGATCTCCATCGTCGCCTGCAGTTCGTACCCTTTCGCCTCGTTCCACTTCCCACTGAGCTTCTTCATGACATCCTCTTTAGACGGTGATCCACAAGCTGCTAGCAGTGTCATGATTGCAACTAGCAATAAAACAAAAATTCGGCTGCGCATACAGTTCATCCTTTCTCATTTCAATCGGGTAGGTCATCTTATGAGAGTGGACAGTCATTTATGCTAGCTTGTTTACATTGAATCTTTTATTTCCTAAATCAATTACGTCTTGACGTAATTGCGTCCGGATTTTTATCGAGCTTGAGGCCTACAGGAAGTAGGTCATGCGACCGTTGCGACACGATGTCGCGCATTTGGTCGCCTTCCAAACTCCCTTAAAAATCCGTGACATCCACCGGAGGTTTAACTTAATCCAGCTGGTGTTTGCTGGATTAAGTTAAAATGACCTGCGCAGCCGCCACAGTGCGGGTATGTGTGATGGATACGAAGCCGGCGACTTCCTTCCCGTCAAAAAATAGCACCGGTTTCCCTGATGGTTCCTTCAATATTTCAATCTGCTCAAAACGGCAGCCCTTCCCGATTCCCGTGCCCTTCGCTTTTGCAAATGCCTCTTTCGCCGCGAAACGTCCGGCCAGGAATTCATTCTTCCGTTGCGCGGGCAGCGATTCGTACAGCGAAAGCTCTTTATTTGAAAGGATGCGCAACCGGAATTTATCCGATCGTTCATCCAACCTAGCTATACGATCCAATTCCACGATATCCAATCCGATGCCCATTATCATTATCTTCGTCCCTTTCATGCACAATTGTGAAGGCAGTTCGCGCTTCTTATCCAATCATAAACTATGTATAATAAAACCAAAGGTCAGGTGAAAAAAAGTGTTTATTCGAAGAGAAAACTTTTCCCAGTATATACGTTTGTATCCGTTCGTAACCGCGTTGCTTTCCATTAATATCCTCGTTTACATTGTAACGGGATTGCCGATACAAGGAAGCCGGTATTTATATTATACGGGCGTCGGAATCAATTCAATGATTTCCGCAGGGGAATGGTGGCGGCTCGTCACGCCGATGTTTTTACATGCAGGACTCATGCATCTTCTATTCAATATGTTTTCATTGTTCATTTTCGGTCCGGAACTTGAACGGGTTGCCGGCAAGGTGCGCTTCCTGACAATTTACCTATTGTCAGGCATTTTCGCCAACGTTGCCTCCTTCTTCCTCGGCGGTCCGGATTTCGCCCATGTAGGAGCGAGCGGTGCGATTTTCGGCATTTTCGGCGCGTTCGGCGCACTCGTCTATTATACGAAAAACGCATTTCCACAGTTGCGTCAAATTATGCTGCCGATCATCGTCATTAGCGTGATTATGACGTTCCTGCAGCCCGGCGTCAATGTCATCGGACATATCGCAGGATTGATCGTCGGCTTCATCATCGGACTAAGCTATTTCAACCCAAAACGGATTGTAAGTTGGCGAAAATGACAAAGTAACGGGCACAAGCAAAGCGTTGCGAGCACCACTCACAAAAAGCCTGCGAGCAATTCGCAGGCTTTTATTTCATTCATCACTTGTCGAACCGCCTTTTTCGTACCAATTGAAAATCCTCTCCGCCTCTTCGACTTCCATATGATGCACGTTTGCATGAAAGACGCCCATGCCGGATTTAATGTTGGCGATGACCGTTGCAACGCCTTTTCGTCTATGGAAGTAACTTTGTTTCATTTCCATGGACTGGATCCGCTTCTTCTTCATATATGCCGTCTGCAAGCTGATCCCCCTAAAGCGGAACGTCAGCTGATTGCCAACAATACCATATGCGGCGGAGCGATGCTGCCAAATGCCGAGCGCTATAATGGCAGGGATGATCGCGAGCGAAAGCAGGCCGTACGGGAAAAAGAAATAGGTGAGCGCCCCGATGGCCGGCAGCATCCACAAAAAGTCAATGCGGTAATAGAACGGCCTTCCTTTTGCAGTTAGCCTATTCGCAGGCTCTTCCAAATGCAAATCGGGGAAGACATCCTCCAAATAGAGCAATACCCGATCCCTTTTCACAATCGGGAATAAATTGATCTTCGAGTTTTGACCAATACCGCCCCCAGCACTATGGATAGATACCGTAGCATACCCAAATAACTTCCTGATCGGATTCTCCACGACTACGACGCTTTGGATCCGTTTTAAAGGTACGGTCACTTTCTTCTTTTCGAGCAGCCCCCTCGTAATGACAATGTCCTCCTCATTCATTTCGACAGTAAAATTGTAATGGGAAAGGAGCGTCATTCCGACAGATAGGATCCACACACCGAGCAAGCCGAGGAAAACAGCGATCGCCACAATCAACACACCGAACTTGATGAAGGAGGAAATCTCTTCGAACATCCACTCGAATGGCAGCAGCTCCCCGAATTGCGAAAGGAAGATTGCCGCACCGGACAGGATGACACCTACACCTCCGGAAGTAGTAGCAAGCACCAACAGGTCCTTCGATGACATCAAGAACACTTTACGGAAGTTCGATTCCTCTTTAATGGGCATCTCTTCCATAGGAGCGACCAGAGGAGTGTCCATTCCAATCTCTTCAGCAGACATCCCCTTCTGCCGCTTCTTCGCTTCAGCCAATTCGGTTTCCACACGCTTAGCGGCCGCTTTCGTGATCGCCGTCAATTCCCCTTCTGCCTGCTTCGCGTTAGAACTGCCCGCTGTTTCCACTTTCACCTTCACAAGCCCGAACGGTCGGTGAAAAATTCCTTCTGTATAGTCCAAGCTTTGGATACGGTCGAACGGGATATACCGTTTCTTCTTGACGAATAAACCCGACTCGATCCGTAGCTCATCGTCCTCGAACCAATATTCGAACCGTTTCCACTTAATGATACCGCTGACGAATAAACTGATGATCAACACACCGAAGATGAGGAAGGATAAATAGTCCACATACCAGAGACCTGTCCCTCCACCTTTGAATCCATTGGCGAAAACCAGGACGACGAGCGGAAGAATCGCTTCTTTCAATGTTTTGAGCATCTCAATAAGCGCAGTGATCCAATGCAATTTATAACGCTGCTGTTCAGACATCGTCTTCCGCCACCCTTGCAAGCACGGAAATCCTGCCTCGCAGTTCATCCGCCTCCGCCATGATCAACGCAGGGATCGTATGGACCGTGGCTGCCGTTGAAATCGAGATTTCAGCCAAACCGTATTTCCGCAGGATCGGACCTTGTGATGTATCAACGTGCTGTACGCGCACCATCGGTATCAATGTCCGTTTCACAATGAACAGACCGTGTTGCAATTCTATTTCGGACTCCCTTACTTCATACCGCCATCTCATCCATCTCACCTTCGGGAATAAAATGATGATGAAATAGGCGAACAGGAGGAGTACAACGGCTTCCAGCGGATAGATCCAGAATGGCCATTCAAATATGTATACGAGTACGCCGACACCACTGGCTATCAATGCTAGAATGATTGTTTGAATCCAGCCGTATAATCGCCAGACTTTCAAGCCTTTCGGAGAAATCCTGTTTGCGGGTTGAGCTCTCACTTCCACAACACCTCTTTCTATTTCTTTTATTGTATACGCAGCGGCAGTGAAAATGTTTCATTTTAAAAAAAGAAAACCCCGGAGGATGAGGTTGTCATCTCCGGGGGTATTATTATCTATCCGATTTGCCTCTAGAACTACTTGAACGGTCTCTACGTCCGCCTCCGCCGTCACGGCTTCCACGACGTGAACCGCCGCCTCCGCCATAACCGCGTCCGCCGCCGTGTGAACGTCCGCCGCCACGACTTCCTTTGTAGCCGCCACGATCACGTGAGCCCGAATTACGAGAAGGCAATGGGCGTTCTTCTGTAATTTTAACAGGTGTATCATCTGGTTCTTTCGTCAATGATCTGATCGCAGCCGCGACAAGATCCTTCGCTTCGAATTTCTCAAGAAGCTCAGCTGCTAACGGCTGATAATCAGTCAATTCGTTTTTCTCAACGATTTCAGCTAGCTGTTCCAATGCAAGGCGTTGCTGACCGATCAATGCTTCATCTTCAGTCGGCGGCTGAAGTGGAGTCATCCGTTTTTTCGTCGTTTCCTCTACAGTACGGAGATAACCCATTTCACGCGGCGTTACGAATGTAATCGCCATACCGCTTTTACCAGCACGTCCTGTACGGCCGATACGGTGTACATAGCTTTCTGGATCTTGTGGAATATCGAAGTTGTAAACGTGTGTAACACCAGAAATGTCGAGTCCTCGAGCCGCTACGTCTGTTGCAACGAGAACGTCGATTTTATTGTCCTTGAACTGGCGAAGAACAGACATCCGTTTTGCTTGTGTTAAGTCGCCATGGATTCCTTCTGCCAAGTAGCCGCGGATACTCAATGCGTGTGCCACTTCATCGACACGGCGCTTCGTACGACCGAACACAATTGCAAGCTCAGGCTGGTGAACGTTCAACAGACGTGAAAGTACGTCAAACTTTTCTCTTTCTTGTGCTTTAACGAAGTATTGGTCGATGTTCTCAACAGTCATTTCTTTCGACTTGATTTTTACAATTTCAGGCTCTTTCATGAATGTCTCAGCAATTTTGCGGATTGCAGGAGGCATTGTAGCAGAGAATAAAAGTGTCTGGCGAGTATCTGGAACACTTGCCAAAATCGTGTTGATGTCTTCGATGAAGCCCATGTTAAGCATTTCATCCGCTTCGTCAAGGACGAGCGTATTCACATTGTTCAGTTTCAACGTTTTACGGTTGATATGGTCAAGAATACGTCCCGGAGTTCCGACAATAATTTGTGGATTATTGCGTAATGCTCGAATTTGCCGACCAATTTCTTGGCCACCGTACACAGATAATACACGAGCGCGTCTGCCGTATCCGATTTTATAGATTTCTTCGGATACTTGAATCGCCAATTCACGTGTCGGTGCAATGACTAATGCTTGCACTGCAGGATTGTTCACATCGATTTTCTCAATGATCGGAATACCGAATGCAGCAGTCTTACCCGTACCAGTCTGCGCCTGGCCGATAACGTCGCGGCCTTCCATGCCGAATCTGATTGTTCCTTCTTGGATGGGTGTCGCTTCTTCAAACCCCATACGCTTTAGAGCGTCTTGTGTGGATTCGCTAATATTAAGTTCTGAAAATTTCGTCAAACTTCTCAATCTCCTTTGATTTCTTCATTTAGCAATTGGTTACATTTGCAAATGAAAGCACGGCAAATTCGAGCCTTAAACTTCTATGGGAACGTTTCCGATATTTTGTATTCTCTGGAGTGGATAAAAGTTCAAGGGTTGAACTTCATAAAAATTCAGAGGCAATAGTGAAAAGGAAAGCTTGTCTTTGCCGATCGGGTTTCGCTCCTGAATAATGATCTGGGAGACGTTAAACCTTTTTATTCAAAAAAAAGTACTCTTCGTCACCGGAAGAGTCTCGTGTAAATGTATCCAATACTCATAGTAGTTTATCACGCCTGACAGTTATCCGCAATCAATCCGCTTTAAAAGGAATAATCAGTCTTCACAGGAAGCTTTCTTCATGAATTCATACACCTTTGCGAACCATTCGCGGTTATCATCACTGTAGCAAATATGATGTTTTCCGTTTTCCGATACGATCAGCTGCTTTTGTTGAGAGCCGAGTGCGCGCAACAAGTGCTCCCCCGTCGAAAAAGGAACGATGCCGTCCTTCTTCCCTTGTACTACGCAGACGGGTGTAGTGATTTTACCGTAATACGGCTCCACCATTTTGACGACCCGCGTGAACTCCTTCGCAGCACGGAGCGGTGTATGCCGTAATTTATAGTCGTACAAATGATAGAACGTGTTCGGCGGAAAACTTTTTGTCACGGTTTTAGACAATAAAACGGCTGCGTCCGCAAGTAGGATGCGCGGACTAATATACTTTGCAGCCGCACTGAGCAAGACGAGCTTTTCGATTTTGTAGCGCAGCGCTAAATAAAGCGCTATAATTCCTCCCATTGAAAAGCCGACAATGATGATGCGGTCGGCCACCTTCCTCAACCGGTTGAGGGCAAGCTCCGCTTCCATCATCCAGTTTTCGGCGGAAACCTTGCTCAAATCGACCGGAAAGTCATGCCCAGGGAAAATTGGTACTGAAGTGATCCAGTCCGTCCTCTCCTCCACATAACGAATGAGAGGGCGGACTTCAAACATTCCTCCGGTAAATCCGTGAAGGAATAATACACCTGTCTTCATGCCTGCAATACACCATCCATAATCCTTTCCAGCGCCATGCCCCTCGACCCTTTCAACAAGACGATGGAATTGCCGTCGATAGATGAACGAAGCGACTCGATCAATGGATCATAATCGTTTTCCGACCAGATGATTTTGGTTTCATTCCCATTTTTCTGCAGCTCTTCATAAAGCCATTTCATTCGCGGTCCAAATAAAAGGATTCCCTTTAAGCTTATAGTGCCAAGCTGCTGAGCAATCGATTCATGGTAATGCCGTTCATTTTCGCCAAGTTCCAGCATATCTCCCAAAACGGCCCATTTTTCTGTCCGAAGTCCTGTTTCGCGCAGGAACGAGAGTGCTGCCTGCATCGATGTCGGCGCGGCGTTATACGCATCATTGATGAACAACGCGCCATTGTCAGCAACGACCGGCTGCATTCTCATATCTGTGAGCTTAGATTGGCGGAGTGCCGCGTCGATCTGTTCGTGGCTGAGACCAAGTTCATGTGCGATCAGAATTGCGGCAAGTGAGTTTTTAACTTGATGGGAACCGAAAACAGGAATTGTAAAACTGCCGTCTAGAACTCCTGTAACGGAGAAACGGCTTCCTTCATCCCCCGATTCAGTTGAGACAAGGGATAGACCTGTTTTATCGGAGCGGCCGAAAGATATCGCCCTTACCTCAGGATGCGCGGAAACTAACGTATGCAATAACGGTTCGTCGCCATCATAGAAAAGAGCACCGCCTTCTTGCAGTCCATCGATGATTTCGAATTTCGCCTTTGCAATCCCTTCGCGGGAACCGAGATCCTGCATATGCGCTTCACCGATATTTGTAATGACGGCATAATGCGGCTTTGCCAAGTACGACAGGAATGAAATTTCATTAAATCCGCTCATCCCCATTTCAAGGACAGCAACTTCCGTCTCTTCTTCCAATGACAAAATCGTCAACGGCAACCCTAATTGATTATTGAAATTGCCTTCCGTCTTGCGCACATTGAAGTACGGCGAAAGGACGCTTGCTACCAAATCCTTCGTTGATGTCTTGCCGTTCGAACCGGTGATGCCAATGAATTTGCACGCAAGCTCTTTCCGGTACGCACGAGCGAGTTGCTGCAACGCGAGTTCCGGATCATCGACAAGAATGAGGGGAATGTCAGCAGGAGCACCAGGCTCATCTTTCATCCAGAGTGATGCTGCCGCCCCCTTTTCAATTGCCTGCCGGACGTACTTATGCCCATTTACCTGTTCGCCGCGGAATGGGATGAACAGATCACCCTCTTTAAGAGTACGTGTATCAATCGACACCCCGCTCACAAGCACATCGCCCATGAGTTGCCCTTCCGCTTGCAGCCAATCTGCCAGCACTGTCAATAAACGTTTCACAATCTATCACACTCAATCCATTGTATATTGTATCTGTTTCTTCTCTTCATGCCGTTCGAGCGCCAATTCAATCAGCCTGTCAATCAATTCCGGGTAGGAGGTGCCCGTATTCTGCCATAGCAGTGGGAACATGCTCGTCGGCGTGAAGCCCGGCATCGTGTTGATTTCATTGATGAGCACTTCGTCTTGATCCGTCACGAAAAAGTCAGCCCGTACGAGCCCGGCGCAATCCAGCACTTTAAATGCACGGATCGCCATATCCTTCAATGTCGTCTCCACTTCGTCAGTCACCGGTGCAGGAATAAGCAATTCTGTATTGCCATCCTGGTATTTCGCTTCGTAATCATAAAATGCCGCCACAGGTTTGATTTCCCCGAGTACAGAGCACGCCGGATCATCATTGCCCAGGATCCCGACTTCGATTTCACGCGCAGTGACGCCTTGCTCGACGATGATTTTCCGGTCGAATTTCAAGGCGAAATTGACTGCGGCAATGAGGCTGTCATGATCTGTCGCCTTGCTGATGCCGACGCTAGAGCCTAAGTTCGCAGGCTTGACGAACATCGGGAACGTCAATTCCTTCTCCATTTTTTCGACCCAGTGCTGTTGGTCCTTTTTCCATTGGTTGCGGACGAAGTGGACATAAGGGACTTGCTTCAGTCCAACCTGTTCGAATAGCTGCTTCATGACGACTTTATCCATGCCCGCGGAAGAAGACAGCACGCCGTTACCTGCATAAGGGATGTTCATTACTTCGAACAGCCCTTGAACCGTTCCATCTTCCCCGTTTGTTCCGTGCAATAGCGGAAGGATGATGTCAGGCGTCCCGTTTCCATTCAAAAAGTCATGAATGCTGTCGGGCTTTCCTCCAACTCGTTCCAACCTCAATTGCTCAATCGATTCAGCGGGAGCAGCAAGCGGCTCCCCTTTCCTCCACTCGCCTTCATACGTTATATAAACAGGAATTACTTCGTATTTATCAAAATCAATCGCATTTGTAACCGCCGTGGCAGTTGATAGGGATACTTCGTGCTCCGCAGATTTACCGCCATACACTAAACCCAGTTTCTTTTTCATAAATCTCCCTCACTAACCGTTAGATTTTCGTTCCTATAGTTTACCACGAAACGACGTACCCGTTCGTATAATTGCATGATCCGGAAGGACCTTTTTCAAACCGGGCAACTTCCTGCCCGCCAGGACGTCACTTTGAAAGATATGATTATAGGGGCTACTTACGTTATACTCTAAGTACCATTTTAAAAGTTCAGTAGAAAAGGTGAATGTTTTGAATCTCCAAAAGAAGCAGGCCGACCGTTTTGATTGGACGCTTGCATTCATTTTAGCTTTGCTTGCGATTGTCGGTATTTTTGCAATCGCATCTGCTCAGACCGCCGAACAATATGGCCCTATTAACTTTGCGCTCCTTCAAGTCAGATGGTATGTTGTCGGTTCGGTTATCATCGCAGCCACCATTTATTTGGAGCCGGAACAATATAAGAAACTCGCGTGGCCTCTTTACGGATTTGGTGTCCTATTGTTGTTGTTTCTGATGGTTGCCCCTGGAGGCGATGGACAGATCGCGGAAATCCGAATGGGCGCCAAAAGATGGCTGAACCTTCCCATCATCGGCAGAATCCAGCCTTCCGAATTCATTAAGACATTTTTCATTTTAGGGATGGCGCAGCTTGTCAGCAAGCACCAAGAGGTCCATTTGAATAAAACGATGAAGACGGATTTCCTTCTATTAGGTAAAATCGCAGCCACATTGATCGTCCCGCTGTTCTTTATTGCAGAGCAGCCCGACCTCGGTACATCGTTGGTGTTCATCGCCATCACGGTCGCCATCATTCTCGTGGCCGGCATTTCCTGGAAGATCATCCTTCCTCTATTCGCGGGCGGGGCGGCACTCGGCGCAAGTCTCCTTTGGATGGCGGTATATGCGCAGGACTTCATGGAAAATGTGCTCGGCTTCGACCGCTACCAGTTCCGTCGCGTCTATTCATGGCTCGATCCATACTCATACCCATCTGATGAAGGCTATAACCTTATTCAGGCGATGACGGCGATCGGCTCGGGAGAACTGTCAGGCAAAGGGTTCCATGGACGGGAAGTATACATACCTGAAAACCACACCGATTTCATTTTCAGCGTCATCGGCGAGGAATACGGCTTCATCGGCACGAGCATCGTCATCTTCCTTTTTTTCATCCTGATCTTCCATTTAACTAAAGTTGCATTGGAACTTAAAGATCCGTTTAGTGTATATGTATGCACAGGCGTTATCGCGTTGATCGCCTTTCACGTTTTTGAAAACATCGGCATGAACATCCAGTTGCTGCCGATTACCGGAATCCCGTTGCCGTTTATCAGCTACGGAGGCAGCTCTCTCTTCAGCAATATGCTCGCAATCGGATTGATTTTCAGTATGAAATTCCACCATCGGACATATATGTTTGATTCGGAAGACGAATAGTTACTAAATGACTTATAAAAATATCCGTACAAGTCTTCCATTTTCCGTTATAATAATATATGGTTCCCACGCCAATCCTACTAACTGATAAGGTGACATATATGAACTTAGATAAAAAACCCGTAGATCGATTCGATTGGCCTCTCGCATTCATCCTGCTGCTCTTCGGCGTGATCAGCCTCATTGCAATCGCATCCGCGCAAACGACAGGACAATATAAGATAAACTCCATTCCGGTAAACTTCATCCCGTCACAAATCCAATGGTATGTCATCGGCTCGATCATAATCGCCATCACGATGTACTTGGAGCCGGAACAATATAAGAAAGCTGCATGGATCATCTATGGCGGCGGTGTTCTCCTTTTGGTAACGCTTTTCATTTTGCCTGAAAGCATGGAACTCGTCTCCCGCAGAAATGGTGCAAAAAGCTGGTTCCACCTTCCATTCGGAATCGGAAGCATCCAGCCCGCCGAATTCATGAAAACGTTCTTTATCATCGGCATGGCGCGCACGATAACGAATCACCACGAACGCTATTTGGAAAAGACGCTGCAGACAGATTTCCTGTTGCTCGGTAAAATTGCTGCAGTCTTCCTCCTTCCGTTCACGTTCATCATGCTGCAGCCCGATTTAGGAACCGGGCTCGTGTTCATCGCCATCACTGTCGCATTGGTCATCGTGGCGGGCATCACTTGGCGCATCATCCTTCCGATCTTTGCCGTGACCGCATCTTTGGGAGGGACGCTGCTGTGGATGGCACTTTACGAACAGGAGTTTATGGCGAAGCTCGGTTTCAAACCGTACCACTTTGAACGGATCTATTCTTGGCTCGATCCGTATTCCTATGCATCGAATGAAGGACTCCATCTCATCACTTCCTTGAATGCAATCGGATCAGGAGAGATATTCGGGAAAGGGTTCCAAGGGCGTGAAGTGTACGTTGCCGAGAGCCATACTGATTTCATCTTCAGCGTCATCGGGGAAGACTGGGGTTTCATCGGCGCAAGCCTTGTCATTTGCCTGTATTTCTTCCTGATCTATCATATGACGAAGATCACGCTTGAACTGAAGGATCCCTTCAGTACATATATTTGCGCTGGCATCATCGCAATGATCACGTTCCACGTATTCGAAAATATCGGCATGACGACTCAGCTATTGCCGATCACAGGCATCCCCCTCCCGTTTATCAGTTACGGGGGAAGCTCATTGATGGGCAATATGCTCGCGATTGGCCTCGTCTTCAGCATGAAATTCCATCACCGGACATATATGTTCAGCTCGGATGACGAGGAATAACGAAAATCGGAAGGCGCCTGCCGGAACGCCTTCCAAAAATGCAAAAAAAATCTCTCGCATGCAAGTATGCGGGAGATTTTTTGTTATGACTGTATTTGCGGGTCATTTGTAGGTGGCGCGAGGGCTTTCAGCATTTCCATCCGGGATTTCGTTGCTGTTGCCGAAACACCCAACTTCGCCAAGTTGGAGATGATTTTCTTCAAATCAACTTTTTCTTTCGCCATCTTTTCCACCTCGACCTTTCTATATGTTGTTGACGTGTCTTCGCATTGGAAAGTTTCATCATTGATATGAAATTCATGCCAATTTTGATCTATACACATCATACCACTCCTGTCCACTTTTAAATCTTTCAATTATGTTACAAATTGTTCGCCTTTTGTAAATGCTTTATACACGATGGAAAAATAAAAGCTTGCGTTTTTTGATTTACCACCGATTCTCGGGGGTTTACCACCGACTCACAGCTGTTTACCACCGATTCCCTCTTTTTACGCCTGAAATGCGAAAAAATGACGTTCCAGGATGCAATTTCATTCCACCAAACGCCTTTTCCTTTGTCACTATGCGATTGGCAGAGTAAACTGGTCTTATTGATGTTTACTGAAAGCAGGTACATACATGAAAAAATCTATTCTACTCTTAATGTCTGTTCAATTTTTCGTATATCTAGGATTCGGCATCATCATCCCTGTTTTGCCGGAAGTGATTGTGCAACAGGGTCTTTCCGAAATCCATGTGGGCGGATTGCTGACGGTCTATTCACTCGCATCGTTCTTCACCGCTCCGTTATGGGGTTCATTATCCGACCGTGTTGGGCGCAAGAAACTGATACTCGTTGGCCTACTTGGCTTCAGTCTGAGTTTTTTCCTGTTCGCATTCTTCATTCATAACCTAACTTTGCTATACCTTTCCCGTGTCGTCGGGGGCATTTTCTCAGGGGCATTGTACACGGCGGTTACGGGGTTTGTCGGGGATATGACGACTGAGGAGAATCGGAATAAATACATGGGCTTGCTCGGCATGTCGATCGGGCTCGGGTTCATTTTCGGACCAGCGATCGGCGGTGTGCTCGGTGATATCAGCCTGCAAACTCCATTTCTCGCGTCCGGCGTATTGACGTTGCTTCTTCTAGTCTACGCGGGAATCATCCTGAAAGAGCCGGAGCGTACTGGGGAGGCGAATAAACGGGCATTGCTCCCGAAAGGCGGCATGTTGCTGTGGCAATACCGGATCCGGTACTTATTCCTGCTCTCCTTCATGGTGACATTGATTTTGGCAGGAATCGAATCCACATTCCAATTGTTCCAGATCTCCGCAATCGAAATCACACCGAAGCAAATCGGCTATCTGTTCATGGCGAGCGGGTTTGTCGATGCAGCCATTCAAGGCGGTGTCGTCCGTCGGGTGAAAAATGGGTCGGAAACGAAATGGATTTTGGGTGGCCAAATCTTCACGGCCATTGGACTGATCTTGATACCGTTCACGAGCAGTCTCTTCTGGGCGGGTGTTGCAATGAGCGTCTTCACTGCAGGAAATGCGCTCACACGGACAATCCTCGTTTCATTGACATCGAAGGAATCCGGCGGAAAGTATGGAACTGCCGCCGGCATGACGTATTCAATGGACAATATGGGTCGCATTATCGGGCCGATCTTATTCACATGGCTCTTGACGAGAATAAACGGCGACATGTACTACATTTCCGCTGCGCTCGCCGTCATTTCCATCTTCTTCATTTTCATGTATCGCAAGTCTTCGAAGACATTGCGCAATGCATAAGTAAAGAGAAGCCCTTCCACACACCGGAGGGGCTTCTCTTTTCGTTTAATTCGTCACCAATAGATGCTCAATTTTCCCCCTCACAAATTCGGGCATATCCTCTTCCGGAACTGACGCGATTTCCTTGAATGAAACCCCTTTCTTCATCAAGGAGTCAACAAGTACCCATCCAGCATAATACACTTCTCTTTCAAGCCCCGCCTCTCCCAGTCCGAAAGTGTATTTCATAACCACTTCCGAAGAGGAGTCGTTTACGTGCGGGAGGATGCCTTGCAAAATTTTAATCTCCTTTTCTTTCGCCTCTTTCAGCCATCCTTTCTTATGCTCGGTGTAATCCTCATCCGCATGACCCGGCACGATTGCTTGACTGACCCGCATTGCCAATCCTTCTTGCAGGATCGTTGATGCGATGGACCGTTCCCACGCTACCGATAAATCTGCAGTCTTTGCATGGATGATATGTGTCAATTCATGCGCCAAAACAATGTCCGACGCCCCCGTTTCCACTGGAATGCATAGTGCCAACCTGCTATCACCAATCGGCGCGACGAATGGATTTTCATCAAAAGCGCCTACAAAATAAACGACAGAAATTGAAACAGCATCTTCGTAGCCTAAATTGGCCTTCACTTTCTGCAGTACCTCTTCGATTCTCTGTTCATCCGGTTTCCATGATTGCAATGCCGGGATGGCTTCCCCGTACTGGTCCCATGCCCCTTCGACCAATGCGCGTGCCATCTTCCGCCCTTCATCCCCAGGAGGAACTGCTGCAAAATTGTAATGCTCCTCCCATAACGCCCATCTCTCATCAGCATCCGACGATTTCGCCTCTTCATAGAAACTCAAAAACTTCGGCACAAGATTCTTAACCTCAATTTTGCCCACCATACTCCCCCTTTTGTGTTCCTTCACTTCCCATTCACTATTTCTAGATAAGAGCTCAAAAGCCTTCTTTTACGCTATTGTTCATGGACAACTTCAGGTTTAACGACTATTGTTTTATCCAGCTCCGGATGCGCCATCCGTACGACAGATGGTCTTGCCAGTACGAGGACAACTCCAATGAGCAACAGACTGGACACGATCAATATCCATTGTGCCGGTAAGACATCATACAAGAACCCGTACAGTACCATCCCTAACGGCATAAGTGCCATTGCCATCGTTTCGAGAATTGAAAAGACGCGTCCTTTGTAATCGTCGTCGATCATCTTTTGCATCATGACCATCATCGGAGTATTAACGATGATTTGAATCAACCCAAAGCCGAACATGAGCATTGCATAATAGGCGAACATCAAAGGGTACGGCATGCTGATCATAAGCGGAAACGCAATCCCACTCATGAGCAAAGCCATTCCAATAATTCCCCGCTTACCAACCAATAATGGGAATTTCACTTCTTTACGCACTGATAAGTAAAGTGACATAAGCAACATTCCTACTGCGAATACTCCATCAACGAGGCCGAAATGCTCTGGCGCCATTTTCAACTTTTCGATGAGTATGAAAGAATGACCGACCATGAACGCACCGAATAGGAAGTTGATGAATAATGAAATCCAAATGATTGTCATGATGACCGGCTGCAATCTCAAATAAGAAAGCCCCGCTTTCATACTTTGCAGCATTGACTCTTTCGGCTCCCCTGCTACAACTTCTTTCCTTCTTGCGAATAGCTTGAAGTTCATCGTCGATTCAAGAAGGACTGCAATCATCGAGGCCGACATGTACATCACAAGGAATACGGGCATCTCGACCGTTCCATATAACACGCCCGCAATTGCCGGACTGCCGATTGCCGCGAAAGAAATTGACATTTGGTTAAGTGACATCGCCTTTTGAATCCGTGCTTCATCAACCAGTCCAGTTATCGACGAGCTGAAAGTCACTCCTGAAAACGTGGAGGTGACAGCCAAAACTGCCGTAGTGATATAAATTGCAACTAGCGATATTCCGAAGGCTACACTGACTGTCAGAAGGCCCCCTATCGCTAGGGTAGAAGCAATTTGTGCCGTTATGACAATGGTCTTTCGCGAATATCGATCCGCCACATAACCCGCAAAAGGTGCAACAAGTGTCCTCGGCAAAATACTGCAAATCAAATTCGTCGCAAAGCTTGTCGCAGACCCCGTCAATTGCAAAATGTAAAAACTTACAGCAAACGCATATACCTGTGCCCCGAACGATGCAATAAGTTTACTGATTGTAAAGGTCCACAGGTGATACGTCGCCCTTTTTAATTTCATCGCTTCACTCAAAATAGTCACTCCATTCAGTGAGTTTAATTTTATTAAACAAATAATACCACGCCCTCCTCTTCCAATACAAGAGAAAGTTTAATATAATTAAACTATATACAAAATAGGTTGGAGGTGTTCCTGCTGAATACATTAGGTGAACGGATCAGATCGCTGCGCAAACAGCGGAAGATGACATTGGAAGCATTGGCGGGAGACCAGCTGACAAAGGGAATGCTCAGTTTAATCGAGAACAATAAAGCCAATCCGTCGATGGAGAGCTTGTCGTATATTGCGGAGCAACTCGGCGTTGAAGTGTCTGAGCTGTTGGAGGAAACAAATCCACAAGAATTACGGGAAGTTTTGAAAACTGCTGAGCAACTTTTAAGAGTGGATTTTGATGAACTCACGGATGAACATGAGCAGATTCTCTCTTTACTAGAGCCTTATGTTGAGAAATTGACACAAAGCTATGAAGCTGCCAGGCTGTATGATATTTATAGCCGTGCTCTTTACTATGAGAAAAAAGATGGTTGGAGGGCGTATTTAGAAAAGGCTACGGACATTTATGATCAAATGAATATCACCCGCCACCTTGCCACTGTGGGCATTTTCCTTGCGATGGTAAAATTCACTGAGCATGATTACAATAGCGCTCTCGATATTTTATTGGAGGAGCGGTCCAAAATAGAAGCGCGGAATGGACTTATTGATCCCCTCACACGTCTCGATTTCGATTATTTGGAGGCAGTGCTGCACTATGCAGTTGGGAATTCAGAAGATGCAATACGCGTCATGAATGAAGGAATTGAGTTTTCGAAGGAGAAGCAGGTTTTCTATCGAATTGATCATCTCTACCGTTTGGCTACTTTCCATGCGATGATGAATAACAATCTGGAAGCAATGAGCTATTACGAAAGAAAGCTAATGCTCTACGGGGAGTTCGCGGATGACGAAGAAGCGGTCCTTTTTACTAAATATGCAAGGGTTCATTATTTAACTTCTTATAAGAAAGAGTATCAGCAGGCACTGGATCTTATTAATGACCATTATAATCAGCTCCATCTTACCAGAGGCCACACTCCCTACTCTTATATTGAAAAAGGCAAAGCTTTATACGGCCTGGGAAAATATGAAGAGGCGCTTTCCTGCTTTGGGAAAATTGTAATTGCAGATTATGTGCACCATCCATTCGATTTATCGATCTTCTATGAAAAAGATGCGTACGCAGCCCTTTGTCATCGGGCTTTAGGGAATGAAGCGGAAGCACTCCGGTCGATTGACATAGCGGTGAAAAACATTTCCTCCATGCCACGGACGCCATACAAGGATTTTATTATGGAGACGTATGAATTGATTTACGATCAATGAGATTGAGAGCAGTGAGAACTAGCTTTCTACGGTAATCCTTTTATTTTCGCTCTATTACAAGTTTGCATTTGATGCGGATGGCTCGCTATGAGCGCGGAATACCTCGCTTTGGGCGCGGAATGCCTCGCTTTGGGCGTGGAACGCCTTGCTTTGGGCGTGGAATGCATCGCTTTGGGCGCGGAACGCCTTGCTTTGGGCGTGGAATGCATCGCTTTGGGCGCAGAACGCCTTGCTTTGGGCGTGGAATGCATCGCTTTGGGCGCGGAATGCCTCACTTTGGGCGCGGAACGCCTTGCTTTGGGCGCGAAATGCATCGCTTTGGGCGCAGAACGCCTTGCTTTGGGCGCGGAATGCATCGCTTTGGGCGCAGAACGACTCGCTTTGAGCGCTGGCCATCGCCAATGAAAAATGCCGCCAAAGCATATTGCTTTAGCGGCATTTCCATTATGCTTCAATCGACTGATGCTCAATCGAACCGTTGAAGACTTCCTTATCCAATTCGCCATTCACACGTGCAGTTGTCACGCCCGCGGTCATCGAACCACTTACGTTCAACGCCGTACGTCCCATATCGATAAGCGGTTCAACCGAAATCAGCAAACCGGCAAGTGCAACTGGAAGATTCAAAGCGGATAAAACGAGAATCGCTGCGAATGTAGCTCCCCCACCGACTCCAGCAACCCCGAACGAACTGATAGCGACGATTACAATCAATGTAATCAGGAATGTCGGCTCCAATGGATTCTGACCGACAGTCGGTGCAATCATGACTGCAAGCATCGCCGGATACACGCCTGCACAGCCGTTCTGACCGATAGACAACCCGAATGAGCCCGCGAAGTTTGCAATCCCGTCCGGAACTCCGAGCCGATCGGTTTGTGTTTTGATGTTAAGTGGTAAAGTACCCGCACTAGATCTTGACGAGAAAGCGAACAGCAAAGCTTCCGCTGTCTTCTTCACATACGTGACCGGATTCAATCCGGATACCGTAATGATGATCAAATGGATGAGGAACATGACGAGCAATGCGACGTATGAAGCAAGGACGAATTTCCCTAAACTAAAGATCGCTGCAAAGTCGGAAGTTGCAACCGTCCTCGCGATGATCGCCAAAATTCCATAAGGCGTCAACCGCAGCACAATCCGCACGACTCCCATGATCAATGAATACAGGGCATCAATCCCCTTCTTCACCAAATTCGCGTTCTCTTCATCCCGTCTCACTAATGCCAAATAGGCAAATCCGAGAAACGCAGCGAAGATGACGACACCAATCGTCGATGTCGGACGCGCTCCTGTGAAATCCAAAAATGGATTCGCAGGCAAGAGTTCCAAGATTTGATCCGGCAATGCTTTGCCAGCCATATCCGCGGAACGTTCCTCGATGGAGACGCCGCGAGCAGCTTCCGCCTCGCCTTGGACAATTTCAGAGGCATCCAGGCCGAACAGCAACGACGCCGAGATACCAACCACTGCAGCAAGGGCAGTCGTACCGACAAGAATCCCTAAAATCAAGCCAGCCATCTTACCGAAGTTCTTGCCGATTGTCACTTTCGTGAACGCACCGAGAATCGATATGAACACGAGAGGAACAACAATCATTTGAAGAAGCTTGACGTAGCCAGTTCCCACGATATTGAACCAACTGACTGATTCCGCCAACACTTCAGAGTCGGCACCGTATGCAATATTCAGGATGAACCCGAATACGATCCCCAGTCCGAGACCCGTGAAAACCCTTTTGGAAAACGAAACGTTTTTGCGATGCATAGTATATAGAAGTCCTAGTAATAGTAACAATGCTACTATATTGACAAGCAGTAAAACTGTATCCACATCTTTTCCCCCTTCAGGAATAAATAAAAACTATAAAAAGACTATATACCCTTAAATCATATCAGTCAAGTAGGATTAACATTCTTCTATAAAACTTTCTTTTGAATGCAAAGTTCGACTACAGAAGTCCCCACATGTGGATGATATTCCCTTCTTTTTCGGTTGATTTTCGGTATACTAATAAGTAGCAGTCACTTAAGGAGGGCTTATATGGCAAGTTTTGTTACGATTACCTTAACATCCATTTTCATATTGAACATTTTCCTTGCGATTGCGCTGATTTTCCTCGAAAGAAGGGACCCTACAGCAACATGGGCTTGGCTTCTCGTGTTGTTCTTCGTACCTTTATTCGGTTTTATCATCTATTTATTATTCGGAAGAAAATTACGGAGAAAACATTCTTTCAGATGGGAAGGGAAAAATCGGATTGGAATCGAAACTTTGATTGATTACCAAATTGAATCCATCGAGAAAGGGACATTCGATTTCAAACTGGATGATACTGCGCTTTACCAAGACATGATCTACCTCCATCTTCGAAATAACCACGCAGTACTGACACAGGACAATGATGTTCAGGTGTTTAATGACGGCGTTGCAAAATTCGATGCCTTGCTGACAGATCTTGAAAACGCCAAAGATCATATCCATTTTCAATATTATATTCTGCGGTTGGACTCCTTAGGTACTCGAATTTTAAACGTCCTTATCAAAAAGGCGAAGCAAGGTGTGAAAGTTCGCGTCCTGTTCGACGATATCGGTTCGCGGGGACTCCGCATCAAGCACTTGAAAGAATTGATCGACTGCGGAGGCGAAGTGGCCGCTTTCTTCCCAGCCATCCTCCCGCTAATAAACCCCCGGCTTAATTACCGGAACCACCGGAAAGTCGTTGTCATCGATGGCCGCATCGGGTATGTCGGAGGTTTCAATGTCGGCGACGAGTACTTGGGACTGGATAAAAAGTTCGGCTATTGGCGCGATACGCATCTCCGCATTGAAGGAAGTGCACTTCATCCGCTGCAGACAAGATTCATCCTCGATTGGAACCAAGCGACTGAATTGGATGACATCGAATACGCGGAGCGCTATTTCCCTGCAATCCCTCGGAAAGGATCCGTTGGGCTGCAAATCGTTTCGAGCGGCCCTGATGCCGAGTGGGAGCAAATTAAAGACGGGTATTTAAAGATGATTTTCCTTGCGAAGGAGTATATTTACATTCAGACGCCGTACTTCATTCCCGATGTAAGCTTCCTCGATGCATTGCGGATTGCATGTCTATCCGGGGTGGATGTTCGAATTATGATCCCGAACAAGCCGGACCATATGTTTGTCTATTGGGCGACTTATTCGAATGTCGGAAAGTTGCTGCGGGCGGGCGCGAAAGTGTATATTTATGAGAATGGATTCATTCACTCGAAGCAGATTGTCGTCGATGATGAAGTATCCACAGTGGGAACTGCGAACATTGACGTGCGGAGCTTCAAACTCAATTTTGAAATTAATGCATTCATTTATGACCGCGAGAAATCCCACGAGCTCGCCGAACTGTTCGAACAGGATATGCAATTATCGACAGAGCTGACGTACGACATGTATTTGGAGCGGACCCGTTGGATCAAGATTAAAGAATCGGTCTCAAGATTATTGTCGCCGATCCTGTGAGACAAATAAAAAAATCCCCCGCCATCCTGAATTCCGGATGCCGAGGGATTTTTTCATTTTAAGCCAAGATATTCTTCAAGGGTGATGTTGCGTTTGAAGATTTCTTCGGCGATTTCTTTTCCGACATAACGGAAATGCCATGATTCATGCCTGTAGCCTGTGATGTGTTCCTTGCCTTCCGGGTAGCGGAGGATAAAGCCGTAGCGGTACGCGTTAGCCGCTACCCACTTCCCAGCCTCCGTATCCCCAAATTCAAATGATGCCCAGTACTTCTCGTAGTTCACTTCACCGATATCAAAGGCAAGTCCTGTTTGATGCTCGGAATAGCCTGGGCGCGCACTGTATCTATCCGCATTTGCCACGCCGTCCTTTTTGACGTATCGTTCATAGAGCGTCACTTGGTATTCATACGGGCGGTATGTGCTGAAAGCAGTCAAATTGATGCCGGAGAGTGTTGCCTCTGCCGCCATTTCATTGAACGCGGCTCTCGCCTCCTTGCTTTCTCCAGGAGCATAGGTGCTTGGCAAAGGATGCTTTTTATTCGCTATGACAATCCCGTTAATAATAGTCGGTTTGTCCGGGAGCTTCTGGCCTTCGACATAACCATTATTATTCGGGCTTGTCGGCGGTTTTGCCGTCACATTCGGCTTCTCCTCTTTTTTTGGTGCCGGTTTTGCTGGCGTTACGTTTTTCTCCGGCTCCTTCGTTTCAGGTTCTTTCGTTTCGGGCTCTTTCACTTCTGCAGGCGGCTCTTCTTCAACAGGTGTTTCCTCGACAGGAGGTGTTACTTCTTCCGGCGCTTCAGGTTCTGTCTCCGGCTCCGTCTCTTCCGGTTTTTCCGCATCCTCCGTTTCCCGCTCTTCCACAGGCGGCGTTTCTTTTTCACCGATGCCCACTTGTCTCAACGTTCTATTTACATCCCAATCATTCATGCCGATCCACACGACGATTGCCGTCATGAGTAAACTTGCCAGCAGCAGCGTGATCGTCAATGCCTTGTTGGGTTTTTTTCTACTTTGATACTTTCGTTTCCGGTTCATCTTATGTTGGCCTTCCTTCTACTCTAGGTATCTCTTATTTTTAACTATGTTCAAATCGCCATATGACGATGTTCTTTCCAGTCCGTGTATGCTATCATTTATTTGCGAATGTGTAAATGAAAGATTGTGAGGATTACGAATGAATAATCAACGGTGGCTATCGATAAGCTTTCTAACTTTCTTCTTTACATGGGGCGTTTTTCTCCCCTACTGGACGGGTTGGCTGACGATTGAAAAGGGCTTGTCCGTTAAGGACGCCAGCATCGTCATGGGTGCCGGGATGGTCGCCCGGTCGTTTTCCACGTTCCTTGTCTTCCCTTATTTGACAGCAAGAACGTCATATATTCGTGTCATGAAATGGATGACAGTGCTGTCGCTGCTCCTTGTCGTCCTCTATATTCCCGACTCTTCATTCAGTGTATTGTTCGTCATTACGGTTTTGTTCAGCGCCTTCTACCCGATCATCTTGCCGGCCGTCGAAAGCGGTGCCTCCGTCCTCATGCAGAAGGAGCATGTCCATTACGGAAAAAGCCGCTCGTTCGGTTCAATCGGTTACACCGTTGCACTCCTGCTCGTAGGCGGAGCAACAGCCATTTGGAATGAACAAGCCATCCTGTACATGATGATTGCCGGACTCGCGATTGCTGTTATATTTTATTCCCGTCCTGCGCCTGCCGTTTTACAAAGCATTCCTGATAGGAAAGACCCGCGCAATCGGAAAACCGGATTGAAGGACTTATTCGCGACGAAAGGCTTTGCGGTCATAATGGTGCTTGGCGTACTTCTCCAAGGCGCCCACGCTTCTTATTATAATTACGGCTTCCTGTTCCTCGACGACTTGAACGTGAACGGATTTTATATCGGAATTATATTGAATATCGCCGTCCTCTTCGAAATCCTTTTCTTCGTAAAGGCGGATCGGCTACTATCTGACGTACGGATTTCAACGATGTTCCTCATTGCCGCAATCGGGTCGACGTTGCGCTGGGTGCTCGTCTTCCTATTTCCGACTGCGCTTATTTTCATCGCGACGCAAGTTTTGCATGCCGCGTCGTTCGGAATCGCCCATTACGCGTTCATCCAATACATTTCGAAAAAGCTTCCGAATTCGCAGATTGCCGCGGCCCAAGGTTTCTACGCCGCATTCGCGATGAGCTTGAGCACTGCCATCCTGACGTTTCCAGCTGGCTATCTTTATGAGATCTCGCCAGGAACCGCATTTTTAGGAATGACCGTCTGTTCCATTCCTGCGATTTTTATCGTACTCGCAACCCGCAAAAAGTTGGCTTATTGATGTGTCCATGTCCTCCGTAACCGGGGGACGTTTTTTATTAAAAAATAATGAGTACTAACACAACGATGAATGAAATCGCAAACAGGATGGATAAATAGCGCATCCATTTGGACTCCCTCTCAAACCCTTGTTCCTTGAACGATTTAGCTCTTGAAGCATTCGTCAACGTAAAGAGCGCCATCATTGTCAGAATCGCATAGTCCAACTTCCCTCGAACGACAAAAAACAATGTCACAATCCCAAGCAGAACGATTCCGATGATGCCTGCTATCTTCTGATTCACGTTAAATCCCTCCAAAAAAGGCCGGAGATTGCTCTCCAGCCTCCAGTATGCCTTTGTTCAATCTTTTTTCGACTTCGGCTTCGCTTCTGTCTTTGCATCTGCCTTTGTCTCAGGAAGCGGTTGTACCACTTCCTTATAGTAAAACTTCCTGCCCAAGTATGTTTGGAAAATGAGCAATAGCCCACCGACCGCCCAATAGAGCGGAAGCGCAGCCATCACAGTGAATGAGATGAACATGATCATGATCGGCGACATATAGATGAACAACTTCATCTGCTGCTTTTGCTGCTCAGGCATCGTCCACAATGATACTCGCGCTTGGACGAAATAGACCGCACCGGCAACTAGCATCATGATCTTATCCGGCTCACCTAAGTTGAACCAGAGGAATTGATGCTCCTTTACTTCCGGCGGAGCGTAAAGGATTGCGAAGTAGAGGCCCATGATGATCGGCATCTGGATGATCAACGGCAGACAGCCCATGTTCAACGGATTGACGCCGTGCTTGGAGTACAAGCCCATCATCTCTTGCTGAAGCTTCATCTGCTCTTCTTTGTCTTCCTTTTCTTTCGCTTCTTTTATGCGTTTTTGGATGTCTTCCATTTCCGGACGGAGGGCGTCCATTTTCACTTTCATTTCTTGCTGCGCCTTATAGTTTTTCAACATTAGCGGCATGAGCACCAACCGGATGGCGACAGTGATGACGATGATCGCCAGTCCATAACTTCCGTTGAATGTTTCACCAAGGTAGTGAAGCAGCCATTCCATCGGCTTGACGAAAATATTATAGAACGTTCCTTCTTTGTTCTGGACTCCGGAACAACCACTCAGGAAAACGGCAGTGGTTATCAATATCGATAATAAACCAATTTTCTTTTTCAATAAATTCACCTTCACTATTTCAAACTACTGAAAAGTATACATCAATTCACTGTACAATTACAATCAATGACCGTCATTTACGAGTATTTATATGGATTCCCAATACAAGTGGCAGAATTTTTCCATACAGTCTCCCTTCTGCCCAAATAAAAAGACCGTCAATAGACGGTTCTCTTGTTGAACTAAATATCCGGTAGTAATTGAATAAGAACTTTTATTCACCAACTTGGAGTAAATATCTTTTTTCTTTTCCGCCATACTCAACAATCAAAATATCCTTTCTTTCTTTTGGCGCATAAATCTTAGCTCCGTTAGGTAATTTATTTGCCATTCCTTCAGTTATTTCCCCTACTTGCATCTCCTTTGTTAACTCTTCTTCTTCGATCCAAGTTACGCCTGTTTTATAAACCGCATCCTTAAACTCAAAGATATCTGCATCAGGATCTAGTTTCAAGACCTGTTTCTTACTTAAAACTCCTCCGTAATTTTGACCTGGACTTGTTTGACAGCTCGCTAAAATTGAAGGAATCAAAAGAAAAATAAGTATAATAGATACTAACCGCATAAATACCTCCCTCCATTTTCATGCATTGTTAAACAATACTCTTCAACTAACACGCACTGTTATAAAAGTATTCAACAACAAGGCCGTAAATCCTTTAATGGATTCACGGCCTTGTTAGCGAATTAAAGATATTTAGTAGGAATCTGTTGCTTGTAGTGGAAACATAAAAAAACGCCTCCATTACGGAAGCGGGTTGATTATTTGTTTTGGGGAGCTTGGCTCGGATCTTCTTTTTTACTGTAAAGACCATCCGTTTTTGATTCCTCGGATTTATCCTCTACTTCTTGATTGTAGTAATGAACGCTGGTTTGTGCGCCTTCACTTACCATTTTGTTGTCCTGCAAGTCATATGGATCCGAATGACCGGTTTTCGTCTCATCGGAACGATTCAGTTTTTGTGATTGTATAAAGGAATCGACCTTTGTTTTCATATTGTTCACCGCAACCATCGCTTTATCACGGTTTTCTTTTTTGCTGAAATATGCGTACGCGCCTGCAGCCAAAGTGGCAAGAAGTAGTCCATTTCCGTTTTTACGTGCCATAGCTATCATTCCTCCATTGATTTAAAAATCGTCTTATACTTGAGTATACCCTCTTCTCGAATTCGAAAACTCCGATCCATCGGAGATGACATTCCAAACCGAGACGTCACTAGTAGCATCTCATATCGTCCAATTCATATCAAATAATTCAGTTGATTGTTCTTGGATTTCACTCATTTTTTAGATAATTTACATTTTTATATTTCATTATGATGACAAGCGTAGTTTATTGTCCCATTTTTTGTTATGATAAAAAAAAGGTTTCCCGGAGGTGACTGCGACATGATTAGACCAATGACTGCCGATGATATTGGCTATATTCAACAAATTGCCCACATCACGTGGAATGATACATATGCGGGGATCATTCCTGAAAGCATTCAGACAGCATTTATCGACCGCTCCTATTCCAATGCAATGATGATCAAGCGGATGGAAAAAACCCATATGCTTGTCGCTGAATGTGAAAAAGGAAATCCGATCGGCTTCCTTAATTTCACAAGAGAAGACGAAGATGGCGACTCGGAATTGACGGCCATGTATATTTTACCGTCCCATCAGCATTCAGGCTACGGCAAAAAACTGTTAGACTATACGGTCAGCATGCTCGGCAACGCCAAACAACTTTTCGTTTACGTTGATAGCCGGAATACGGCAGGACGCGCTTTTTATGAAAAACAAGGATTTGAATTGCTAGAGGTCTTCGAAGAATACTTTGAAGGCTACCCTGTTGAAACAGCACAATACGTTTATTATATTCACGAAACAGTGTACGCCTATTAAGCTAAAAAGACGCTTCCCCGTCAAGGGAAAGCGTCTTTTTATTTTACAGCGGCCTCATTCCATCGCTGTTATAGGATTGATCTGCAAATTGAAGTTCATCCTGCAATGGCGGCTTTTTCGTAAAGCAGAGAATTGCAGCGACATAGAGCAGAATGGAAGGCAATGATAATATACCGCCTAACAATCCGGCAATAATGAACAGTATTCCTGCAAGCTTAGCATTTTTGTCTTTCCAGATGTTGACGATACCGATAATATTCAAAACGACGCTGATGATCATTGCGATGAGGAGAAACCAGATGAGTCCGCCCATGACACTAAAAGCTCCGTAAATGGCATCCATTTCGGCCTGCGTCATTGCAGGATCGGCCATCATTTCCATTTCAATATCCCTCATGGCTGCCGGATCGTTTTTCACGAGATTAAAAATAGCAATTGCAATAAAACCGACAATAACTCCAATCGCTGTCATAATGACAGCAATAATTGATAAAACTTTTTCTGCTGTGCGGTTCAAGTAAAGCACCCTTTCCTCTTGCATATTTTCTATCATAACAAGTATACGATTAGTAAAACAATAGGATTCGTTACTCATCTATTTCTTTTCAGAAGGCAAGTTTTGGAATACCCTATCCCGGGTAGTATATCTCTATGAAAGATATCCTTCACTATACGAAAGGAGAGGATGAAATATGGGGAAAAATCTACTGTTCACTTCGACGGACATGTTTTACACGGTCGCAGGCGCGTCTGTACTTACAGGCATCGTATATTTCGTCACAACTGCATGGGGATTGTAATCTCAAATAGAAATAACTAAAAGGCAATCCTTTAAGCATATTGGAGGATTGCCTTTTTTGTATGTTTACCTTCTTATGCTTTTACGTCGTCATACTCTTTGTATCGATTGAACGCAGTGACAACATACGAGCATACCGCTTCCATTTTATATCCCTTTTCACGGGCATACTCCGCGGCACGGTCGAGCAGTTGCTTGGCAACGCCTCCGCCACGCAATTCTTGAGATACATACGTGTGATCCATGACCATTACATCAGCAAGAAGTGTCCATGTGATTTCAGCCAGCATTTTTCCGTCCTTTTCGTGCCGGAACGCGAATGCGTCTCCACCAAGCTCAACTAATTCAAATTCCATGTGATCATCTCCTTTTCCAATATTCTATCATAGCGCACGCACGTATCACTTGAACCATGACTTGATCGATTCAAAAAGATCCGCAAAGAACTGCTGCACCTTTTCCCAAAAACCAGGATCGATATCGCCGAACTTTTCTTTGATGGTCGTCGCCATGTCGGATAATTGCTCCGAGAGCTTTCCAAAGTCGATGTCCAAATTCCGGATCCGGTCCATCAAGTCAATCAGCAACTGCCGATCAGCTTCGCTCAGCTCGATGTTCAGCTTCTTCAATTGGTCATTTACAATTTTCTCGACTTCTTCTTTCGTCGCAGGCTTGTTCTCGGCAATCGACTTTTTGATTTCCGTTAGGAGTTCAGCCACTTTGTCCTGATCAATGCCGGAGTCCTTCGCAAACTTCGTCGCCAAATTCAACTCGTCATTTGCGACATCCGTCCGCTCGGTGTCGAGAGTTTCCCCGGACACTTCATACGCCTTATAGATTCCGACTAATGCGGAATGCCCCGTCACCGGCTTCGGCGCCGCCACTTCGACGATTGCGTCTTCGATGCCGGCAGTCAGCATCGCTGTCGCATACATCTCGTTCGTCACTTGCGTAATATTGTCAGGCGTGACAATCATAATGACGAGGCCTTTCCCTGCATCCTGCCTTGTTATTTTGGCAGATGAATACATTCTCGCCTGGCTATTTCCGTCTTTAATATATTTCACAAGATCATTTCCAGCGACCGTAATCTCTTCAACTTCGGCAGTCTCTTCGACTTTCAAGCTTTTCTTAACGCTTTCCTTCTCTGCGTCTGTCAAGTTCGCACCCAATACAACAATGGGCACACCTAGTTTTTCGTCAATGGCCGTATCGGCTTTCGCATACGCCGGCAGCAAGCCCCCAACTACTAGCAGCAATACGCTCGCCGCCATCAAGATTCTCTTCATAAGCTTTCCCTCCTGTACTATGAAGTAGTACGAAGTGCATTGAAAAAGGTTCCAGTTCTCATTTCAAAGTCGTCCAGCCTTCACTTTGCGTAACTTTCCCTTCCTTCATAAGCTTGCCGAGCGCCCGTTTGAATGAACCTTTGCTCATTCCGAACATCTCGCTGATCTCATCCGGAGTCGATTTATCCGAAAACGGCATTTTGCCGCCTACATCGGTAAGGTAGCGGTAAACAGTCTCTGCATCATCGCCGAGCCGCTCCTCTTTCCTTGGCAGCAACGAGCCGTTCAGCGTACCGTCATCGCGTACATCGATGACCCGGATATCGACTTCCTCACCTAGACGCGGCTCATGCTCCCGCTCCGTATTATGGACGAATATCCTGTATGTTTCCGGAATGCTTAAAAAGAACGATCCAACCGGCAATAGACGGTATGCCCTTGCTTTTAAATTCTTATTGAAAGTCGTATCAGGTGCATCCTCAATCAATTCCAGCACCCTTTCCTCCGTTGCAAGGCGTCCGAAAATATTGCCACCGAGATCGGTGCGCAGTGTCATGAACAGCTCATCGTCCGTCTTTGGCCATAACGCCTTCACTCTAGGCAAGTCCGCTTTATTCACGAGCACTTCGAAGGAAGAGCCGATATCTACATAAGCGCCTTCCTTATCATCAATACGGATGACCCGTCCCCAACCGAACGACTCGCACGTCATCTTCGGAATGTTAGCCGTCGCCGTCAATTCTCCACGTCTGTTCATATATAGGAAGACTTCGACATCGTCCCCCTCTTCAATCGGGGATTCGAATTCCGAGGCATTAATCATGATCTCCTGCTCGTCTCCGCCATCCAGCACCCATCTAGATCCTTCCTGGCCAATTACGGTTAGTTGGGCAATAAAACCCGGTTTATGTTCAGTCATTTCATATCTCCTCTTCCATTTAGAAGCTTTGCCGTTCCTTCAGTCTTTGCACGAACCCGTCGTCCTCTTTCATCGCTTCCACCAGGTCCGTAATCCGGTCCATCGCATTCCAGCTCAAGTGGTGCTCGATTCCTTCAACATCCTGATAGATGTTCTTCTCTTCGACGCCGATGATTCGGAGAAACTGTTCAAGAAGTTCATGTCGCCTGACGAGCTTCTTTCCGAATGTCAATCCTTTTTCTGTCAGCTCCAGCCCTCTATACCGCTCATAGATGACATATCCTTCCCGGTCGAGACGCTGCGCCATTTTTGTTACAGAAGAAGGCAATACCGAAAGTGCTTCCGCCACATCGGAGACGCGGGCCTCTCCCCTCGCCTCGAGCTGCATATAAATCTGTTCAATATAATCTTCCATACTTGGTGTTGCCAATCGTTCCACCTCCAGTATGTACATTCCCTGCCCATTTAATGATAAATCATTCATAAGACAGTTTACAAAATCCAACTTACGGGTAAATTCACTATACCACTTCGAAGGAGTGAAAAAAATGGGTAAAATACTTTGGATTATTATCGTAGCACTAATCGCCTTCTGGCTACTCGGATTTGTCATGAAGGTTGGAGGCGGACTTATCCACCTTCTGTTAGTCATCGCAGGAATCATATTCGTCATCCAGTTATTGACCGGCCGACGATCAGTTTAGTGTAGTAGGGTAAAGAAAGGGTGCCAAAGTGGCACCCTTTCTTATTTTACTTTTCCGTAGATGCATGTATTCCGCAATTGCTCGCCATTAGCTGAAAGGGAATCGCATCTCAATGTACCTTCCAGCTCAAATCCTGCCCGTTCAGCTACAGAACGGCTTTTCACATTTTCCTCATCACATCTGATTTCCACTCTGCGGGCGTGCAGATCTTCGAATGCAAAGCGCGTCAATCGTTCAACCGCCTCGGTCATAAGGCCTCGCCCTTCGAATTTCGTATCCAGCCAATACCCGATTTCAAATTTTGGAACTGTCCAGTCGATGCGGTGAAGTCCCGTCGACCCGACGAATTCCCCCGTCTCTTTCGAGAACATATGGAGCCGCAAGTCTTTCCGTGTAATGAAATCGGCAATCGCCTGCCGCAGATTCTCCTCTGTCGAATGCAGCTCAGGCGCCTTTTGCGCAAATGGCATCCATTCCTTTAAGGCTGGCTGCGAATTCCGCATTGCATTCCACACATCAAGAGCGTCTTCCACTTCAGGCATGCGAATAATGAGCCTCTCCGACTCGAATTCGGCCGGGAAATTCGGAATACGTTTTTTCGGTTTTTCACCGATGCCTGCATCTTCCCACATGACGGGCGTCGTCGTTCCTGCCAAAAAGTCTTCCCGTGTCATTCCGTAGGTGACAGCGTCATAATAGGAATTCTCTTTTGGCGAGAACCACGCTTTCCGCAAGTGTGCTTCCTTTACAAACCCTGCACGCTCGAATGTCTTCCGCATCGCCAAGTTATCTTGTCGCGTATGGCCTTCAAGTCGAATCTTCTCTTCCGGCATGCCGAAGACGAACTCTGTAATGAGGCGCAGCGCTTTCGGTCCGTATCCGAATCCTCTGTAACGGTCCGCAATCCGGAGATCGAACAACGGGATTTCATCCTGCAAATCATGGATCTTCACGATTCCTACGATGTCATCTTCCTCATTTTGCACCCAGAACGTCTTCACTTCATCCGATTCATACCCGCCGTCTTCAATCGTCTTTTCGATCAGTTCGCGTTCCGGATGCGCATTTCCGTGGAACGGCCACGTATTCGTCGTCAAAAAATGGATGAGCTGTTCCTGTTCCTCCATCGTCCATTCCCGCAATTTCATTCCAATTCCCCCCGTTCGGGCTGCGTCCTTACTTATGGATCCGCATCAATCTCAATGAATTCAGCACAACAAGCAACGTCGCACCCATATCCGCGAAGATTGCAATCCATAAAGTCAACCATCCTGGGATGATCAAAAGCAGCGCTACAATTTTTAAACCTACTGCAAACATAATATTTTCTTTAATAATCTGCAACGTTTTTCGGCTTAATTTCATTGTATACGGCAATTGTCGGAGATCATCCGCCATTAAGGCGATGTCCGCCGTCTCAAGAGCCGCGTCCGTGCCGGCTCCCCCCATGGCAATCCCGATTGAGGAAGCGGCTAACGCCGGGGCGTCATTGATGCCGTCACCGACCATTGCGACCCGCCCGTATTGACCGATCAATCCTTTTACGGCAGTCAATTTGTCTTCAGGCATGAGTCCTGCACGGACATCCGTCACACCAGCCAGTTTCGCAATCGCTTCGGCTGTCCGCTCATCGTCACCCGTCAACATGACTGTATGCATGATGCCGACCCCTTTCAATTGATGGAGGACATCAGCGCTTTCCTCCCGTAATGGATCCGTCACGGCGATCAACGCCTGGAATTCATGATCAAAGAGAACCGCCATGACGGATTTCCCTTCCTCCTGCAAGCTCTCCGCGCGTTTTTTCATTTCCGCAGGGAGTTCTGCAAGCTCAGACGCCCACTTCATGCTCCCAACGTGAACAAGGACCCCATCCACTTCCCCGAAGGCCCCTTTCCCTGTAACCGACTGGAAGTTCCGGATGTCCGCCCCGCCTGCGCCTTGCTCCTTCGCATAGTCGGCGATTGAGCGAGCCAGCGGATGCTGGGACATCGATTCGACCGCTGCTACTGCCCGCAGGATATTTTGTTTCTCCCCGTCTATGGCGATAAAATCCGTCACTTCAGGATATCCCTTTGTCAACGTTCCCGTCTTGTCGAAGGCGACCGCAGTAATACGCCCCATCTCTTCAAGATAAACGCCTCCTTTAATGAGGACGCCTTGGCGGGCGGCATTCCCGATCGCCGTCACAATGGCGACAGGCGTAGATACGACAAGTGCACAAGGACAGCCGACAACTAGCACCGCCAACCCTTGGTAAATCCAAGTATGCCACTCCCCTCCTAATAGAGGTGGGACGATGGCGACTAAAATCGCAATGCCGATAATGATCGGCGTGTAATATTTTGCAAATCGATCGACGAATTTTTGAGACGGCGCCTTCTCTGCTTGAGCATCCTCAACAAGGTGGATGATTTTAGCGATCGTAGTGTCACCAACAAGCTTCGTAACAGTCACTTCGAGCGCGCCTTCTTCATTCAACGTTCCCGCAAATACTTCGTCATCCTGCTGCTTCAATACAGGGACCGATTCCCCCGTGATCGCCGCCTGATTGACAGTCGATTGCCCGCTCTTAACGATGCCGTCCATTGCAATTTTCTGCCCCGGCTTCACGACAAGGATATCGCCGACTTGGATATCCTCCGTCGGCAGCTCCATCATGCTTCCGTCCCGTTTCACGATTGCGGACGCAGGGGCGATATCCATAAGCTGACGGATCGATTGACGCGCTTTATTCATGGAGTATGCTTCAAGCGCTTCACTCACTGCGAATAAAAAGACAACGACCGCCGCTTCCTGCCACTCTCCGATGATTGCCGCTCCGATAATCGCAATCGTCATCAACGTCTTCATGTCGAAATCAAGTCGTACAAGGTTCTTGATGCCTGTGATGAACATACCCGTCCCGCCAATCAGGATGGCGGCTGCAAAAAGGCTCGTTGCTGCAGTAGGATGCGGGATGTCCCGATAGGTGAAATACATCCCCGCAATGACGAACAACAGAGACAGGAATGTCACGATATTTTCTTTCCTTTTATAAAACGGAATTTTTGGCTCCGTATTCCTTTTCGTCAAAGGCACGACTTGAATGCCATCGAATGCCCCAGCCGCCTGAAGCTCTTCCATCGTCGCATCACCTGTGAACGAGAGCTTTGACGCGCCAAAGTTAACTGTCGCTTCCGAAACGGAAGGGATGCTATTCACATTGTTTTCGAATTTCATTGCACAGTTTGCACAAGTTAAATTCTCGAGTCTGTACTCCGTTTTAGTGGACATCCGATACAACCTCCCCTTCCGAGGCGTGATCGTGGGCGATCTTTACCAAGTTATGAACGTGGCTATCCGCAAGCGAATAATAGACCATCTTTCCTTTGCGCTCCGATTTCGCAAGACTGTTCTCCCGCAAATAGCGAAGATGATGGGACGCCGTTGCATTAGATGCGCCGATGACCGCCGCCACGTCACAGACGCACATCTGCTCCTCGAGCGTGAGCGAATAGGCGATCTTCAATCTCGTTTCGTCTGCGAGCGCCTTGAATATTTGTACCATGCCGCTAACATCCGGCAGGCCATTTTGAACTTTCTCGACTACTTCCTCATGGATGACTGTCACTTCGCATGTATCTTTAACCTTCATTCCAGCACCTCATTCAAATGTTCGTTTGATTATAGATAGTATATGTACACTTATTTCCGAATGCAAGTATAATCAAACGTTTATTTGAATGAAATTTTTAGTCTATGAAAAGAGGGTTATCGGTTCCCATATGGAAGTTAGACATATCGATCATCAACTGAAATTGGAGTGTTGAAGTATGCAAACAGGAAAGCGGAATGCCATTACGGATGTACCCGGAGTGAAAGTTGGCCATGTGACATTGCACGAGGAGTCCGGCCCCGAAAGCGCCTGCACGGGCGTCACAGCCATCTTGCCCCATGATGGAAATAGTTTCGATCAAAAAGTGCCGGCAGCGAGTTTCGTATTGAATGGATTCGGCAAATCGGCGGGGCTTATCCAGGTGGAAGAACTCGGTGTCATTGAATCTCCCATTATGCTTACCAATACATTCAGCGTCGGCGCGGTTCTGGAAGGGACGTTGCGGCATATGCTCGAAGAGAATACCGCTATCGGGGACTCCACCAGTTCCTTGAACATCGTAGTCGGCGAATGCAATGACAGCTATTTGAACGCGATGCGATCGATGATTGTCCGGCCGGAGCATGCGATTGAGGCAATCCGTAAAGCGAGCAGCGGTTCGTTCGAACAAGGTGATGTCGGCGCGGGGAAAGGGATGATCTGCTTCGGTCGAAAAGGCGGGATCGGTTCCTCTTCAAGGGTTGTCCCTTATGGGGAGGAATCATTCACAGTCGGTGTGCTGACACTGACGAATTTCGGAAATCCGGAAGAATGTCTAATCGATGAATGGCTCGTGCGGAATAAGATGCAACTGAGGACGGCCCCTGACAACTTGGAGACGTCGAGTGAAATGCATAGCAAAAAACCGGATGGCTCGATCATGATCATTGTCGCGACGGATGCGCCGGTGGATAGCCGGCAGCTGAAGCGATTTGCAAAACGTGCCTCCATCGGCCTCGGACGGACCGGCTCCCATATTCATAACGGCAGCGGCGACATCATCATCGCCTTTTCGAATGCGTATACGATTCCGCATGCTAGCGAAGGCGTCGACACGGTGAGTTATACGTTGCTGCGCGACGACGCCAAAGTGATGAACGAACTATTCAAAGCAGTCATCGAGGCGACGGAGGAAGCGGTATATCAATCAATGATGCATGCAGAGACGACTACAGGGAGAAATGGACGGACGGTGGAACGATGGCCGGTTGTGAAGGTTGATGATGTATGAGCGCGATATCGAATTCTTGAGCGTGGAGACAGAAAGGTTGAGCGCAATACCGAATTCTTGAGCGCGGAGACGGACAGGTTGAGCGCAATACCGAATTCTTGAGCGCGGTGACGGACAGGTTGAGCGCGATACCGAATTCTTGAGCGTAGAGGTGGATAGGTTGAGCGCAATACCGAATTCTTGAGCGCAGAGGTGGACAGGTTGAGCGCAATACCGAATTCTTGAGCGCGGTGACGGACAGGCTGAGCGCAATACCGAATTTTTGAGCGCGGTGACGGACAGGTTGAGCGCGATACCGAATTCTTTAGGCGCGGACATCTCCAGCTCCCGGCAATGAAAACGGCACGCATGATTTTACATCTCATGCGTGCCGTTTGCTATATATAATTATTGAGCCGGGTTTGCTTGTAGGTCGATTGAAATCCTGATGTCATCGCCTACGAGTACGCCGCCCGCTTCAAGTGCTTGGTTCCATGTAAGACCGAACTCTTTACGTGAGATTTTCCCTTCGACTTCGAAAGCAACAACTTGAACGCCCCATGGGTTCGTTCCTATGCCACCGAATTCCGCTTCAAATGTAACTTTCTTCGTTACGTCCTTGATTGTCAGGTCACCAGTGACATCATACTCATCATCGTCTTTTTTCACGATGTCCGTAGAGACGAATGTCAGTTGAGGAAATTGTTCCGTATCGAAAAAGTCGCCTGAACGAAGATGGTTGTCGCGGTCTTCGCTATTTGTATTGATGGAGTTTGCATCGATTGTGAAACTGATTTGTGCACCAGTCAAATTTTCAGGACTCCCCTCGATTGTCCCTTCGACTCCCGCAAAACTTCCCTTCACTTTCGAAACCATCATATGCTTTACTGAAAACCCTACGCTTGTGTGTGACGCATCCACTTTCCATGTTGCCATGTTACCATCCACCCTTCCCATTTTTTACGTTTCATTTCACTTCACTATTCCATACCAGGAACCATGAAAACATTCTTGCACAACAAAAATATCTTCATTCCAAGATATATTCCAAATGATACCGCGAATATGTCTTGAAGTCAAGATAAATATCCCTTTAATTTCTATTTGGATTGCCCCGGTTATTATTTCTTGTCAAAACACCGGATAGCTAGCATACTTATAAAAGTGAAGGCTTCTTTTTGATTCAATAAAAGAGAAGAATTTCATCGCATTAGAATTGAAGGGACTGGATGTTGATGTCGAAGCATCAGTGGTTAGAAGAACTACGCGGAATTATTAAAGATGGCATACTACGGATAGATGAACCATTAAGCAAATATACAATGACAAAACTTGGCGGAGCTGCAGATCTACTCGTCATTCCGGGGACAATCGAGGAAACGGAAGCGACGGTGCGGTATGCATATGAAAATGGAATTCCGCTTTTATTATTAGGCAATGGGTCGAATATGGTCGTGAGGGATGGCGGCGTGCGCGGCATCGTCCTCCACCTGTCGAAACTGGATGCAATTAACGTGGATGGTAATAAAGTTCATGCAGAAGCAGGAGCACTCATCATCGACG
This sequence comes from Sporosarcina luteola, assembly GCF_023715585.1. GTDB lineage: Bacteria > Bacillota > Bacilli > Bacillales_A > Planococcaceae > Sporosarcina > Sporosarcina luteola_D. The sequence continues at coordinate 420,584 of NZ_JAMBOK010000002.1, read as the reverse complement.
TTTCAAGGCGTGCTGCAAAGGAATCGTTGACAGGTCTTGAATTCGCATGTGGAATTCCGGGCTCCATCGGGGGCGCAATGGCCATGAATGCAGGTGCCTACGGCGGGGAGATCAAAGATATCATTGTGCAGTGCACAGTTCTTACAAAGACGGGTGAACGCCTTGTTCTATCAAAGGATGAGTTGGAGCTCGGCTATCGGAAAAGCATCATTACGTCTGAAGGATATTATGTATTATCCGCTGATTTCGAACTCGCAGAGGGAGACCAGGATACAATCGATGCAAAAGTCGCGGACTTGACGTTCCAACGCGAATCGAAGCAGCCGCTCGAATATCCGTCCGCAGGAAGTGTGTTCAAACGGCCACCGGGCTATTTCGCGGGGAAATTGATTCAAGATTGCGGCCTGCAAGGAAGAGGTCATGGCGGAGCGGAAGTTTCGACGAAGCATGCGGGCTTCATTATTAATAAAAATAAAGCGACCGCATCCGATTACATTAATACCATTAACATGGTGAAAGCGGAAGTGAAGAAGAAATTCGACGTTGACTTGGAATTGGAAGTAAAAATTGTGGGTGAAGAATAAACAATCAAAAGCGGAGGGTGGCGGGACCGGTGCTCCTAACGCTACGCTTTTACTCGCAAAAGCCGTTCTTCGTGACGGCTTTAACTGCGATATGCATAAGGCGTAAAAGGAAGGCAGTCTAAGTTCGCCACGTCTAAGAGGAAGGCGACCTAAGTGCGCGACATCGTGTCGCAACGGTCGCATGACTCGCATCCTGCGAGCCTCAACGACTGCATACCCGCATCCATGCGGGCACGAAACGGCGTTTTTTGCCGTACAGCAGAGCTGACTTATGACCCGGGCAAATCGAACAGCGAAGGGTTCGTTTGCCGTATTTCTGAGTTTTTTGCAGAAATTAAGGCAGCCTTCTTGCCACCCGGAGTCTAGACGAATCAAAAGCGGATGACCAGCAACTGGCCATCCGCTTATCATTAAGTTCACTGCTCGATTTTGCAGACAAATTGAGTTGCTTCGGTGACTCTGTCATCTGTAATCTGCACTTGACACATTTTATTATTGTTCATGAATTTGAAGATCCCGTTATTGAAATCTGTTCCGGTTTCCTTAAAGAAAATACCTTCGAAGCGCGCCTCTTTGGAAAGGGTGAAGCTAATTCGGAAGCCCTCCCCTTCTTCAACTAAATAAGCCCGCACTCCTTTTTCGAACATGCCTTCAATTTCATCTTTAATTGCACGATCAACGGAAACGACATGGAAATCAACAAACGTTATTTCACGGAGCAACACGTTCATGAATGAACCTTTTGTAATTTCTTCCCATCTACTTTGGGCAGTTTGACCGATAATGATCTGCGTAATATTATGTCTGTGAGCTACTTCTTTGATCACCTTTGCAACCGGCCGTTTTTCATTATCCAAAATGATGAAATCTTCTACGTCGAGCTCTTTGGCAAGTTCTTGCCATCTCTCGATATACTCTGATTTCTCAGCGTCAAATTCATCGAATGGCAATGGGTCAATCGTTAGTATATATAGTGGACAATCGATGATGGATGCCATTTTATGTCCACGTCTAATGAGACGTTCGCCATTTGGACCGTAGTAGACACAAACAAGTATCGCTTCGTCCATACGACCTTTTACTTTGCCCATGACCGTAGTCACCTCTTCATTTATTTTCGTTCACTGTATCACAAGTTGTATTTACAATTGAAAACCACAATATTATACATAAAAGATCATTGGCTGACAAGATGTAAATGTCTCAAAGTGCGATAGAAATCCGTTTAGTGTATAATTCTATTTATGAACTTTTTTCTATTGGTATCTGTAGCTACCTATTATGTCCCCAGTTCTGTCGCGAGTCAAGCCCATCCCCATTAATATAAGAAAATATTTACATAAGTCATTGAAATCCCTTTTTTCAGGAGGTTAGCTGTTTGACAATTTCATTATCCATATTCATCCCTTTTCTAGCTGCCATTTTCGTTCCCTTTCTATATAAGAGGATACATAGCCGAAAAATCGGCTGGTTCATCTTGCTTGTTCCACTTGTGCTGTTCGCAGCGCTTGCAAGCTTTATCCCTTCCATTGCAAAAGGGGAGACGTATACACATACGTTCCGGTGGATCGAATCCGCCGGGATCCACTTTACGACTTATCTTGATGGCCTCAGTTTAATATTCAGCCTTCTCATTACAGGCGTCGGCAGTTTGGTCATCCTTTACTCCATCTATTATTTATCCGAACGGGAATCATTGGGGCGCTTTTATGTGTACCTGCTCCTGTTCATGGGCGCCATGCTCGGAGTCGTGTTTTCCGATAATCTGATGGTGGTATACGTTTTCTGGGAATTGACGAGCATTTCATCTTTCCTGCTGATCGCCTTCTGGTATCACCGGAAAAAATCAAGGTACGGCGCTCAAAAGTCCATGCTCATCACAGTATCGGGCGGAATTGCGATGCTCGCCGGCTTCATTATGCTACATACTATGACAGGAACGTACAGTGTACGTGAGATAGTGGCCGCGATCGGTCAGTATACGGACGAGCCTCTCTTTTTCTTCGCCATGCTGCTCATCTTACTCGGTGCATTCACGAAGTCCGCACAGTTTCCGTTCCATATTTGGCTGCCGGATGCGATGGAAGCCCCTACACCGGTCAGTGCTTACTTGCACTCTGCTACGATGGTCAAGGCGGGCATCTATCTGGTTGCACGTTTCACTCCGATTTTCGGAGGTGAGATGACCTGGTTTTACATCGTCAGCAGCGTGGGGATATTCACCTTGTTCTGGGGATCGTTCAACGCGGTAAAACAGACGGATTTGAAGGCCTTGCTCGCCTATTCGACGATCAGTCAGCTCGGCTTGGTCATGAGTCTTTTCGGCCTCGGCTCCGCTGCGCTCAATGAAGGTCATAGCGCAAATTCAATCATTTACGCACAAGCCACTTTTGCTGCATTGTTCCATCTCATCAACCATTCCACCTTTAAAGGAGCTCTCTTCATGGTCGTCGGAATTCTTGACCATGAACTCGGGACGCGGGATGTCCGCAGATTAGGCGGGCTTATGGCGTTCATGCCGATAACGTTCAGCATCGCTTTGATCGGCAGCTTCTCAATGGCCGGGCTTCCTCCTTTCAATGGATTCCTAAGCAAGGAAATGTTTTTTGAGTCATTGGTGAATGTACGCAATCTGGATCTTTTTGAAGTGGGTGCGATGGGAACAATTTTCCTCGTAGTCGCTTGGCTTGCGAGTGTATTCACATTTGTATACAGCATGATCATCGTATTCCAAACGTTTTTCGGGGAATTCCAACCGGAGCGGATTGAGAAACCGTCGAGGGAAGCTCCTTTCGGAATGCTTGTTGCGCCTTCCATTTTGGCAATTTTCGTCGTCGGGATCTTCTTCTTCCCAAACAGTATCGGAAACTACCTGCTGCGCCCCGCAATGGCTGCGGTCTATCCAACACTCGCGGGCGCTGAAGGTTTGACGCCGCAGATCGTTGCGTGGCACGGCATTACTAGCCCTGCATTGCTGATGACAATTGGCGTTATCATTCTAGGTGCTGTCCTATATAAATTCTACCGTTACTGGAGAGGCATTTATACGATCGCCCCTCTGAATTGGAATTTAGATGCCGCCTTCAATGCCAATTTGATATTGCTGGAAAAAGCATCCCATTTCTTTACCCGCCTGTACATGAAAGGCTATTTGAAGGACTATATCGTCTATATCTTCTCCTTCTTTATCGTAGTTGTCGGAGGGGCCATTTTGTATACGGGTTCCTATACGTTCGACTTCTCGAATGACGCACCGGTTACGGCAAACGAATATCTTATCGTGCTTGCCATGGCGGTTGCAGGACTTTCAATGCTTTTCGCAAAATCGCGGATGTCAGCAATCATTTTAAATGGTGTGCTCGGCTATTCAATCGCATTCTTCTTCGTCGTCTTCCGGGCGCCTGATTTAGCATTGACCCAAGCCGTAGTTGAAACGGTGACAACCGCCCTGTTCCTCCTTTGCTTCTACTTCTTGCCGGATTGGAAAAAGGAGCGTTCGCCGATCGGAACAAAAGTGTTGAACGGGTTGATCGCATTCGCTGCGGGAACGATTGTGACCGTTCTCGCCCTAACTGTTCAGGGGAATAAAATGTTTGAATCCATCTCGGTTTACTTTGAGGATTCGTACCAACTTGCAGGCGGTAAAAATATAGTCAATACAATTTTAGGGGATTTCCGTGCATTCGATACAATGCTAGAAGTCGTTGTGCTGTTCATTGCAGGAATCGGTGTATTCACCCTTATTAAATTGAAAACGCGAAAGGAGGGGCAGGATTTTGAAGATCAATGATGTCATTTTACAAACAGTAACGAAAATCGTCGTATTCATCATATTGACGTTCGGCGTTGAGCTGTTCTTGTCGGGACATAACAATCCCGGGGGCGGTTTCATTGGCGGTCTTGTCCTCTCCTCCGCGTTCGTTCTGCTTTATTTAGTTCATGATATTGAGACGGTGCATAAAGGCATTCCGTTCGACTTCAAGAAGATTGCTGCACTAGGGGCGTTTCTTGCCGTCGGTACAGGCATTGGTTCGGTTCTGTTCGGAAATCATTTCCTTACACAGGCCGCCGGACATTTCAATTTACCCGTTTTCGGAGAGACGGAACTTTCGACAGTCCTCGTATTCGAGGCGGGGGTGGCATTGACAGTTGTCGGTGTCGTCGTGACGATTATTTCAACCATTAGTGAGGATGTGTAGCAGATGGAAACGTTAATGACCATACTTGTCGGCTTTCTTGTAATGATCGCTGTCTATTTGCTGCTGTCCCGAAATTTGATTCGCGTGATTTTAGGGACAGCCGTCCTGTCTCACGCTGCTCATCTGCTTTTGATGACTATGGGAGGATTGAAGAAAGGCAGCGCACCGCTGCTCGGCGAGAATGCGGAAAGCTATACGGATGCTTTGCCACAGGCGCTGATCCTGACAGCAATCGTGATCAGCTTTGCGGTCACCGCATTTCTACTTGTACTTGCATATCGTACATACAAAAAGACTGGAACGGATAACCTCCAGGAGTTAAGGGGGTTCGAAGATGAATAACATAATCGCCATGCCGATGATCATCCCTTTGCTGACAGGGATCATCCTCGTTTTTTTACGCCATAACACGAAGACGCAGCGTGTTCTCAGCATCCTGTCGAGCATTGGGACAGTGGCTGTCAGTCTAGTAATTCTGCATCAAATCCAACAGGAAGGAATTTTGCGGCTTGATTTCGGGGGCTGGCTTCCTCCCTACGGAATTCTATTCGTTGCGGATTCATTTTCCATGCTGCTTGTCGTGACGACTTCGATCGTGACAGGAATCCTTCTGATCTATGCTTTTTCGTCCATTGGACAGCAGTTTGAGCATATGTTCTTTTATCCGTTCGTCTTCTTCCTCGTGGCGGGCGTCAACGGTTCTTTCCTGACAGGGGACCTGTTCAATTTATTCGTCTGTTTCGAAGTGATGCTCCTCTCCTCTTATGTGCTCATTACGATGGGGGGCAGGAAGGTTCAACTGATCGAATCAATTAAATATGTCACGATCAATGTCCTCTCTTCCTGGTTCTTCTTAATGGGGATCGCCTATCTATACGGAACAATCGGCACATTGAACATGGCCCATCTATCAGTTCGAATCGCAGAAGTGGGACAAGGTCCGCTGCTGACAGTTATCAGTTTAATCTTTTTAATCGTCTTCAGTTTGAAGGCAGGGCTGCTCCTTTATTTCTGGCTGCCTGGATCGTATAGCGTGCCGCCGACTGTCATAGCGGCCCTCTTCGGCGCCTTACTGACGAAGGTGGGGATGTACGCGTTGTTCCGCGTTTTCACGCTCATTTTTTACCACGAACCGATTATTACGCATACCGCGATCGGTGTGATGGCGATTCTTACAATGATTGGCGGAAGCGTCGGTGCACTTGCGTATAACGACATCCGCAAAATCGTTTCGTACAATGTCGTGATCGCCGTCGGATTCATTTTGGCGGGGCTTGCTATTTCAACAGAAATTGCATTTCAAGGCGCCATCTATTATTTGATTCATGACATGATCGTCAAAGCCCTGCTGTTCCTTCTAGCAGGAACGATGATCTATTTGACGGGGAAAACGAAGATCGAAGAGATGAGCGGTTTGATCCGGAACTATCCGGCACTCGGCTGGCTCTTCTTCATCACGATGTTGTCATTGGCGGGAATACCGCCATTAAGCGGGTTCATCGGCAAGGTGTTCATCGGGCAAGGAGCAATCGAATCAGGCTCCTTCGCATTGTTGATCGTAGCTTTTGCATCCGGCATTTTCGTCCTCTATTCGCTGCTGCGCATCTTCCTGAATTCCTTTTGGGGAGAGACGATCATCAATGAAGACGATGACGTTCCACTGAAAAGAGGAATGCTCGTTCCATGCATCCTATTTGCGATTATGACCGTCGCAATCGGAATCGGCGTCGAAGCTCTTGCACCGTATGTCAGTGATGCCGCGAGGACGCTCATGAACCCGGAAATCTATATTGAAGCTGTTTTACAAGGAAATCGTTAAGCGGAAAGTTGAGGTGAAGGTGAGTGCCAGCCCAGTTATTACTGAATCTGTTCATCGCTTTTTTATGGATGACGTTGATGGATGAAGATGAATTGAGATTTACGACGTTCTTCGCCGGTTTCCTAGTTGGAATCGGAATCATCTTTTTCATGCACCGCTTTTTCGGCACACAATTCTATTTACGCCGGTTATTTTATTCAATTAAATTGCTCTTCATTTTCATCTCGGAACTGACGCAGTCGAGCATCGTCGTATTGCGGCAGATTTTAAGCCCGAAGTTGAAAATCAAACCGGGCATCTTTAAGTATGAAACCGTTTTGAAGAGTGATGTGGAAGTGACGATGCTGTCGCTTCTCCTCACCTTGACACCGGGGTCTGTCGTCATGGAAGTGTCGCCGGAAGGCAATACGCTCTATATCCATGCGATGGACGTCGAGCAGTCCCGGGCCGGTTTGATCAAACAACTGAAGAACTTTGAAAAAGCGATTATGGAGGTGACACGATGATTGAAACAATGATGACGATATCACTCGTCCTATTTTCCATCACCATCTCCATTGCCGTCCTCCGGATCATCCTCGGCCCTTCCATGCCGGACCGTGTCATCGCCCTTGATATGATCGGGGTCAATTTAATAGCGATGATCGCTGTTGTTTCGATCATGTTGAAGACGAAAGCCTTCTTGGAGGTCATTTTAATTTTAGGGATTCTTTCATTCATCGGAACGATCGCCTTTTCGAAATCGATTGAAAGGGGTGTTATCGTTGAGCGTAAACGAGATCGGTGAATTCATAGGGGCCTTGTTGATATTGACGGGTGGAATTGCAAGCGTCATTAGTGCCTTCGGGCTTATCCGATTGCCGGATATTTATACGAGATCACACGCAGCGACGAAGAGTTCGACTTTGGCAGTGTTGTTGACGCTATCGGGAACTTTCTTGTATTTTTTATTCCGCGAGCAGTTTGTCAGTGTTCGAGTGCTTCTTGGTATCGTTTTTGTGTTTCTCACAGCGCCGGTTGCAGGTCATCTGATTGTCCGCGCTGCGTACCGCTCGAAGGTGAAGCTTGCGGATATATCGACGGAAGATGAGTTGTATGAGGTTTTATATAAAGATGAAAGCAAAAATGACGGTTCTAGCGAAAAAAGCTAGACCGTCTTTTTTTTGCATAGCAACTGTTGATTTCCAGTGCTCGCAACACTACGCTTATGCTCGCAAAAGCCGTTCTTCGTGACGGCTTTCGCTTCAATCAACGGATCAGCATAAACTTTTTTCCATATTAACGAATAAAAAGTTGTAATATTTATTAAATATCACAGTTATCATCTGTGCATACGCCTTGGCCTTCTGTACCTAACACTTTCAACTGAGGTTGGATGCCTTCTTCTGCTGCCACTTTTTGCAGCGCTTCCGTGAATGCTTCGACTGGCTGCGCGCCTGATATGGCATATTTTCGGTTGATGACGAAGAACGGTACACCTCTTACGCCGATCTGCCCCGCCTCTTCGATATCTATCTTCACGTCATTTGCAAATTCATCGGATTGAAGGAGCTGCTCTGCGCGTTCTTTCGAGATTCCCGCCCCTTCAGCAATAGCGAGCAAGGTATCTTCGTTGTCGACCGCTTCCCCTTCCACGAAGTGGCCTTGCAACAGGCGCTCCGATACCGCATCCCCCTTGCCTTCCGCCTCGGCAAGTTTGGCGAGGCGATGTGCGTTGAACGTGTTCGCTCCCTTCATCCTGTCGACATCAAAGTTGAGTCCGACAGTCTTCGCTTGAGCTGCAACATTGTCCAACATCCTTTTTGCTTCATCCAAGCTGATGCCATATTTCTTTGACAAGTCTTCCGGCACCGCACCTCCTGCGCCTACGGGTGTGTTCGGATCCAATTGATACGCTTTGAACACGACCTCCGCCTTTCCTTCCAAGTCTGTCGCTTTCAACGCTTCTTCCAGTCTCCGTTTCCCAATATAACAAAATGGGCAAACATAGTCTGACCAAATTTCTATTTTCATAATTTGCGACCACCTTTCTTCCTCCATTTTAGAACTCATTCAAAATGGCAACAATGAATATGCCTGCTGCAATCGTTATCGAAGATTAATTGGAGGGCTGATCATGAATAATTCATTATGGCTACAGACCGGTTACCAGCGGGATGCCTACCCCGCTTTGGATAAAGACTTATCATGCGATGTTTGCATCATCGGAGGAGGGTTAAGCGGAATTGCAAGCGCCTATTTTCTAGCGAAAGAAGGAAAAGATGTCATCCTGCTTGAGAAAGACCAAATCCTTTGCGGGGCTACAGGCAATTCGACTGGAAAATTGACCGTGCAGCATGACGTCGTCTATGCAGACCTGATCAAACAGTTCGGACGCGACAATGCAAAGATTTATTATGAGGTGAACCGGCAAGCCGTACTCTTCGGACGTTCCTTCGCGGAATGGGATGAACTTCGAAACGCGGATTCCATCCTTTTTGCCCAGTCCAAGTACGGGACCGAACGGCTTCAGGATGAAAAAAAGGCGTATGACGAAATCGGAATCGTGGGAGAACTTAGTAGGAATAGCGAGCTCCCTTTGAAAACTGAGTTAATGTTGACGGTGAAAGATGAAACACAGATCCATCCCGTGCGCTTTGGACAGCATTTGGCGAAAATGGCCGTTAAAGCCGGCGCGCGCATTTTCGAGAAATCGGATGTGCGTCTCATGGATTTGAAAAAACGACTGCTTTACACAAATTCGGAAAATGAAGTCCAATTCAACGAACTTGTTCTCTGTACCCATTACCCAATTGAGGCGCTAAGGGGATTGCAGATTCTAAAGTTGATCGTCAGCCGCTCCTATATCGTCTCGGCGCCAGCGAATATGCCGTTGACAGGGCAATATATTTCAGTCGATAATCCAAAGCGTTCGGTGCGGACGGCGCATATCGATGGGAAGACATATTTCCTCTTATCCGGCGAAGGGCATCAGGCGGGGATGGAAAAAGAGACGCAAGTACACTATGAAACACTGTCCTCCGAATTGAGGGATGTCTATCAGCTTGACGCGATGAAGTACGGATGGTCTGCACAAGATCCGCAGACGCCTGACCTCATTCCGTATGCAGGCTGCATTTCGACGAGCATGCCGTATGTTTATTTAACAACTGGATTCAGGAAATGGGGGCTCTCTAACTCGCTTGCTAGCGCGCGGATTATCAGCGACCAGATTGTCGGACGCCAGAACAGGGCCGCTTCACTCTATGCTCCCGATCGTACCGGCTTCGGCTCGTTCCTCGTGCAAGCTTTGAAGAATACGGGGCTAGTACTGAAAGAATTCACAGGTGGGCATATTTCGAGGACCGACTCCCCTGTCTGCACACATATGGGGTGCAGGACGCGATGGAATGAAGCCGACCAGACATGGGATTGTCCGTGCCATGGATCCCGTTTCCGGAAGGATGGCTCCGTCCTCGAAGGCCCTGCAACGAAGCCCTTGGATTTAGGCTGATTGTGTTACTCAAATTTCATCGCTATTCCGATGAGTCAAAGGTCCCGAAATGACGATAACTTTTGAAAAGTGACCGATAACTCCGCTGAATTGACCGATAACTACCGAGAAATGATCGATAACTTCCAGGAAATGATCGATATCCGCCGGGAAGTGAACGATAAGTTTTCATCGCTCAAAATAAAAAAGGTTGTGCCTCTAAAAGGCACAACCTTTTTTATTTCACATCAATGCTTCTGTCAAGACAGGAACAATTTGCTTCTTCCTGGAGACGACGCCTTTGAAGGTAGCCGTATTGTTCGTCAAAGCGACGTTGAATGCAGCACAAGCGCGTTCAGCGGACTTGCCGAGCGCAATGACAGTCGAATCATTGTTGAGGATGTCCGTAACGACGAACAGGAACAAGTCCAACCCTTTTTCTTCAATGATGCTGTTCAAAAGAACTTCGACTTCAGCTTGGCGACTCATGACGTCATCGACTTCAATCGCGTTCACTTGTGCGATTTCGATTTTCGCATCCCCGATCGTGAATTCCTTTGCATCCAACGATACAAGTTCTTCAAGCGATTTTCCGCTCAAATCCGCGCCCGCCTTCAGCATTTCAAGACCATACACTTGGGCATCCACATCTGCAATTGCAGCCAATTCTTCAGCCGCTGCTCGGTCCTCTTCCGTGAATGTAGGCGACTTGAACAGCAGTGAATCCGAAATGATCGCGGATAGCATGAGTCCCGCAATATCCTTTGGAATGTCGACTCCGTTTTCCTTGTAAAGCTTTTTCAAGATCGTAGCCGTACAGCCGACCGGTTCAGCGCGGTAATAGAGCGGGTCCGCTGTCTGGAAGTTTGCGATCCGGTGATGATCGACGACTTCGATGACTTGCACTTCATCCAGATCATCGACGCTTTGCTGCTTTTCATTATGGTCGACAAGGATGACTTGCTGCGCTTCCGGTGCCGCTTTTTCAATTAATCGCGGAGCTTCGAATCCGAATTGGCCGAGCGCATAAGCAGTTTCACCTGAAATGGAACCAAGACGCACCGCTTCCGCATCCATTCCAAGCTGTTGTTTCAAATAAGCATAGCTGATCGCCGATGTAATTGAATCGGTGTCAGGATTTTTATGTCCAAATACTAATACTTTCCCCATCGTAATCCTCCTACAGGTATATTCCTTTTTTATTCTATCATAAAGGGCCGTCTAACAAAATTGCAGCCAATTCTTCTTTATTCACTAAAAAATCGGCGATCGTGTACTTGTCCAATACCGCCAAATATGCGGCAAGCGCTTCATGCAATGCGCCCTTCAATCTGCATGCAGATGAAATGATGCACTGGTTGCCGTCCTCACGGAAACACTCGACAAGATAAAAATCATCCTCCGTTTTCCGCACAAGCTGCCCAACATTTATTTCATCGGGCCTTACATTCAGGCGGATACCGCCGCCCCGCCCGCGCACTGTTGCAACAAGTCCCATCCTCCCTAATTCGTGGACGACCTTTGTTAAATGGTTCTTGGATATATTGTACCGATTGGATATCTCCTGTATCGTCGACAGCTCACCGGTTTCCTTCGTACCTAAATACATCAGCACCCTCAGGGAATAATCTGTATATAATGTTAACCGCATAATTTCACATCCATTCACCAATCAATTATATCGATTATGACAGTATCGTGAAAGAAATGTGGCGGAAATCGCACACCAAATCAAAGATGTATTTTAAATATACCTTTACGAAATAAAATGATTTATAGTGGAATTAACAAAACAGAAAGGTTGTGCAACCTATGTTATCCCAACAAACAATTGATATCATAAAATCTACAGTTCCAGTTCTTGAGCAGCACGGTAAAACAATTACAACAGTCTTTTATAAAAACATGTTCGCAGCTCATCCTGAACTATTGAATATCTTCAACCACGCAAACCAATCGAAAGGCCGTCAACAAACAGCACTTGCTAACGTGGTATACGCAGCAGCTGCAAACATTGACAATCTAGGAGCGATCATCCCTGCAGTCGTCCAAATCGCTCATAAGCACCGTTCGTTAGGCATCGAAGCAGAACATTATCCAATTGTCGGCTATCACCTTCTCGGCGCGATTAAAGAAGTGCTCGGAGACGCAGCTACTCCTGAAATCATCGGTGCTTGGGGAGAGGCATACGGAGTTATTGCTGACGCATTTATCGGCATCGAGAAAGAAATGTACGATGAGACAGAGGAAGCAACAGGATGGAGAACATTCAAGGACTTCGTCATCGCGAATAAAGTTCAAGAGAGCGACGTCATCACTTCCTTCTATTTAAAACCGGCAGATGGCAAACAACTGCCTTCGTACAAGCCGGGCCAATACATTACAGTTCGTTTCCGCATCCCTGGGGATGAGTACACCGTAAATCGTCAATACAGCTTGTCACAAACACCTGGAAAAGACATGTTCCGGATTTCAGTGAAACGCGAAGACGAATGTGTACCGAATGGAAAAGTGTCAACGTACCTTCACAGAGACATGAACATCGGAGATACAATCGAAGTGAGCGCACCAGCGGGAGACTTCTATTTGGATACAGAAAGCAAAACACCAGTCACGTTGATCAGCGGCGGCGTCGGCATCACACCGATGATGGCAATGTACGAAACGATTGCAAGTGTTACACCGGAACGGCAAGTCGCATTCCTTCATTCCGCACGTACACGCAAGCACCAAGCGTTCGATGAAGTATTGCGCACCATGACAGAATCACTTCCGAATGCAAGCTACGAAGCCCTTTATTCCGAGGAAGGCGACAGGTTCATCAACCGTGAATTCCTTGCGAAGTATGTAGTGGAAGGCAGTGACGTGTACGTCTGCGGACCGACTCCATTCATGCAAGCCGTCATCTCCGCATTGCATGCAAACGGTGTGTCCGAGGATAAAATCCATTTTGAATTCTTCGGACCGAAAGAACAATTGGAACTGCAGCACGCTTAATAAACAAAAGCGCAAGGCGCCTGCCTAGATGCGACAGGCATAAGGCAAAGATGTGAAGTGGCGCTTTTTGCCACGCAACAGCTTTGACTTATGACCCCGAGCATCTGGCGTCTGGAGCTGGATGACTAACAAAAGCGCAAGGCGCCTGCCTAGATGCGACAGGCATAAGGCAAAGATGTGAAGTGGCGCTTTTTGCCACGCAACAGCTTTGACTTATGACCCCGAGCATCTGGCGCCTGGAGCTGGATGAATAAACAAAAGCGCGTCTTTCTCAATTTGAAAGACGCGCCTTTTTCCATTATCATCTATGCACTTTTTTCGGCAGTTTGAATGAAGAGTAGATCAAAATACCCGAAAGCAATAATCCTAAGTATCCAATCAACGGATAGAAATTCGCGACAAGGTTTTTGAAACCTAAGAAGCTTAACGCAAAGCCGATTGCTAAAGTGATGAAAACAAATATCCTGAAGTTTTTCGTCCCGATTTCAACAAACCGCGCCCCAAATGCATAGAACATGCTAACAGCTGTGTTGAAAATCATGCCATACAGAATGAATGCCATAAATACTGCAAGGATCGGCGAAATTTCATTAATGATTGCCAACATCGGCAATTGCGCATCGCCGACGACATCCACTTTAGAGAAGATCGCCAAATGACTTAGCAGAATCAGGATACCTAAACCTAAACCTCCGACCAATCCGCCAAGGGCCGCTGTCTTTTCATCCTTCTCCGCCCCACCCATAACCAGTGACATCGAAGCGCCAACCGCAATATTAAACGACACGTAGTTCACTGAAGAGATGAACCAGTTCGGCAATGTCGTATCCACCCCTTTGGCGATCGGATCGAGCACTGCAAACGATGTATCCATTGTCAATAAACAATAAACCGAAACTCCAACAACCGCCAAAATGAGGAAGGGAGTAATACTTCCGATGACTGCTACAACTTTATCCACATTCAATAGAATCGTTATGAAGACAAGCACAACCATCAACAGGCTTCCAATGAATGGAGGGATGCCAAATTGCTGCTCCAGATTTGAACCAGCGCCTGCCACCATGACAACACCGACGCCAAACAACGTGAATATAATAATGTAGTCAATGATTGTCCCTAAGAAACGACCGCTGATTTTATAAATGACTTCCTTATGGGAGGTCGTGCGCAACCGGCTGCCGAGCCTCGTCAATATCATACCTATGTACGCGAATAAAGCAGTAGAAACAAGTGCCGCAACAATCCCCATCATCCCGAAACTTGTAAAGTACTGCAAAATCTCCTGCCCGGAAGCAAAGCCCGCACCGACAATGATTCCGATGAAAGCACTTCCCATTTTCAGTATCTTTTTCATAATTTTTTCCCCCTCAGTTTCCCCAATAACAAACCCCTCATATGCCAAATAATCCGAATTCTCAACACAGAGGAATTTATATTCTTTTAATTTAACACGGTATTCACCTCAATTCAATGAAAGATTTTTCTTTATTTTTATATTCCGTTATTTGACAAAAAAGAACCGTCCCCGGTTAAGGAACGGTCCTGTTATTCAATATTACTTCTCTAGTAAGCTTTTCGATTCCCGGATGAACGCCGGCAAATCGTCTGGCGTCCGGCTTGTGACCAATTGATTCTGGCAAACGACGACTTCCTTGTCCGCATAGTTCACACCTGCATATTCCATGTCGACTTTTATGGATTTATAGCCCGTCGCATCACGGCCTTCCAACGTCTTTGCAGTGATCAGCAATTGAGGTCCATGGCAGATCGCAAAAACCGGTTTCTTAGCATCCATGAACGCTTTCGCGAATTGAACGAATCGGTCATCCGCCCGCAGCTGATCCGGTGAAAACCCGCCCGGAATGAACAATGCATCGAAGTCTTCAGGCGAAGCATCGCCAATTCCGAGGTCGACCTTGACCGTTGACTCTCCTTGCTTGCCCTTCACTTCCTTGCCGGCTTCCTTCTCGATCGTGACAACTTCGTGTCCAGCTTCCTCGAAAGCCTTTGCCGGCTCCGTGTACTCCGAGTCTTCGAATAGATTCGTGATTACAGTAGCAATTTTAGCCATTGTCTATCATCCTTTCGTGTTTCTACCCTTACTACTATTCCACACTGCCGCGGAACTAAACTTAAGGGCGATACTTCGAGACGTAAGGATTATCTTTTTCAAAGAATCTCCAAGGATAATGGACGGCTTCTCCGGAATTTCCGATCCCGACACGGGGACCTGTTTCAATTTCGACTGCTCCCGGCCCTTCGGCGATAAATAGCGGCTCGTCTGCCCAATGATGTCCGTAATACTTCATCGTCACACCGAGCGCCTTGGATAGCTTGCCAGGCCCATTCGTCCAGTCCCTCATCTTCAAATGCGGACCGCGGTTGTCCTGCATCAGTTCAAGCCCTTCAACCGGTTCCGCTGCACGGATCAGGACCGCATGCGGCGTCCCAATCGGCCCGCTGACGACATTCATCAATGTATGGGTGTGCATTTGGTATGTGTACACAAGGCCCGCAGTGCCGAACATGATCTCCGTCCGCTTCGTCCGCCGGTTCCCGAAACTATGGGCGGCACGATCCTCAGGTCCGTGATACGCCTCCGTCTCCACGATTCTTGCAGCAATCACGCCATCCGGATGCTCATGCACAATATATTGGCCGACAAGATTCTGCGCCAGCTCCAGAACATGCGGTTCAAAAAATGATTTATCAATCGGCTTGTACATCCGAATCCTCCTCACGTTCGAATTTCTCCGTTCGTTTACAATGATCTTGTAATCAGTAACTTCCTGTACATCGCTGCAATTTCAGGGTTCTCTCTTTCCCACTCTTTATTTCTTGGAATGGGGATCTTGAACTGCTTTTCCATTTCCCTCAGTAAACCGGTAAGCAGCATATCTCTTTTTGGCCGGTCAGCAAAGATGATATCCTCATATTCACTTTGATAATCCGCCAGCGATTTCTTGGCTGCCATCTCATTTTTCCTCCGATTATTTTCTTCATCCCTATTCTATCCCCGAAAGCCGTAACTATAATACTTTCAGGACAATCCTTGCCCTTCCGCAAACTCCCGATACAGCGGATGGGACTCGAGTAACTCCTCATGCGTGCCAATTCCCGTAATGCGTCCTGCTTCCAGGAAGATGAGCTGATCCGCGTCAACTACCGTCGACAAACGATGCGCGATAATGAGCGTCGTCCGCCCCTCCATGAGACGCTGCAGCGCTTCCTGTACATGCGTCTCCGAACCGCTGTCCAAATTGGACGTCGCTTCGTCAAGCAACAGAATCTCAGGATTATGCAATAACGCACGCGCAATCGCAATCCGCTGACGCTGACCGCCCGACAGCTTCATTCCCCTCTCCCCGACGAGAGTTTCAAAGCCATCCGCCATCTCTTCGATGAACTGCAATGCATTCGCTGCCTCTGCAGCCTTCCGCACCTCTTCCATTGAAGGACGAACTTCCAATCCATATGCGATATTATCCAAAATCGTCCCACTCAACAACGGACTTTCCTGCGACACATAGCCAATCCGCTTCCGCCAATCGGATAATGCAATATCCGTAATCGGTAAACCTCCAATGGAGATCTCACCCACCGTCGGCAAATAAAATCGTTCAATCAATGAGAATATCGTCGTCTTCCCGCCTCCGCTTGGACCGACAAATGCGGTGACTGTTCCTGGTTTTGCCTGGAATGAAACTCCTTCAAGAACCTCTTTTCCACTTTCATATGAAAAGCCGACCGACTCGAACTTGATGCTGCCATCCGGAACGGTCGCAACCCCTTCCGCCCTTTCGCTGTCCATCCCTAAAATCTGCTGAATCCGCTCGGTCGCCCCGACGGCCTTCTGGAAAATCGTAAACACCTGAGCCATCTGCGCAAACGGCATGATAATTTGGAACATCAAAAAAATGATGGCGACAAGCGTCCCCGCTGACAAAACACCTTTTGAAACTTGTGCGCCCCCATAGCCAAGGATCACGACTAAAATACTCATCATCACGAGCGTCATGACAGGTGAAATGATCGCCTGGATCTTCGCCTATTTTAAACCGAATGAAAACAGCGAGCTAATCGCCTTTCCGCCCTTCTCCCCCTCATTCGGCTCTGCCCGGTACGCCTTCACCAACCGGATGTCGCCTAACACCCTGCCAAGATGGCCCGAGAACTTCGCCATCTCTCCTTGTGTCGCCTTCGCGATTTTATGCATGATCCGGCCAAGCGGGAAGATGATTGCCATACTCACCGGAATGCTGACCAACATGATCAACGTCATCTTCCAGTCCAAGTACAATAGAATCGCAACCGCACCAATAATCGAAATGATTCCCGTAATGAATGACACAAGATGATCGGACACCAATTGCTTCAGCATCGTCGTATCCTGCGTAATCCGGCTCATCGTTTCACCGGTTTCATTCTCATCGTAATAGGAGACTGGCAGCCGAAGCACTTTGTACCACAACTTATTCCGCAAGTCGGCCACGATCGTCTCACCGATGAACGCCAGCAAATAATACGAAACCCCACCCAATACCGCCTGCAGAATGAAAACTACAAACAGGAACACAGCTGTACTCCAATTGAAAGAGGCACCCGTCAAGGAATCGACTAGCTGCCTCGTTACTAACGGAACCGCCAAACTCGCCGCCGTCGAAAATAATGCAAGCACAAGCGCAAGCGCAGTCTTCCCCTTCGGCCATTTCAGCTGACGCAATAAACCGATGAATTCCTTCATCGACCCTTTCGTTTTCAACTCATTTTCCATCGTCTCACCCTCTTCTTTCCCCAAATGCGCATAAAGTCATCCAGCCGCGCATAAACCATTCTAAAAACGCATAAATCCTAGTAATCACTCATAAAAAGAAAAACTTACGCATAAATTCTTCCAAAAGCTCATAAACGCATGAAACAACGCATAAACTTTTCCCGACGTTTCATTCTCCCTCATACCAATAATAGGCCTCATAAAATTTCGTATACATATCGAAGCTCGTTCGAATGTCATTTTGAATTTCTTCAAGACGATAAATCATATGGAATCTCGAATAAGATGAGGAACTTATAATCCTCACAATCTCTTCCTCAGCTGCTTGGCTCCACCTCAAAGTCGCGTATAGATACTTCCTGGATTCATAGTTGTGTGGTTCCTCAAAAGTGATACCCAATACCCTGTTCTGCAAGAATCTAAGGTCTTCTAAAATAATATTCAAGTCACCTTTACCGATACTCGATCTGGAAGTCGTCAGCATATCCATTTCATACGTTTCGAGAATGGATTTAGTAGCGTACTTTACATGATCCATCGAATAGCCTTCCGAATCCTTTCCTTCATTCTCTTCATCCATCTTCTTAAATTCATACAACTTCATTTTGTAATCTTGCAAAATAGGAAGTTCCGTACTGACTGAAACTGATTGATAGACGCTGAAAACCGAATACGGGAAAAACACCTGTGCAAAAATTAACCCTACGACAACAAGTGAGCCCATCCACAATCTCTTCTTCAATCCATATCCCCCTTGCTCAATACCGCCAGCCATCTCTCCACTTCCCGCGGCGATTTTAAAATTAACACTTCCGAATTGGCTCGATCAAGCATTTCAAACACGCCCGGCCGCTTTTTCTTCGGATACGTCCATATGAACTTCACAAACTCCCAATCAACCTTCTCCCGACAGCCTTCTGCCATATCCGGACGCGTTTTCCCCCTGTACATCCATCTCCGCTTGAAAACCCTGGACAGGCATAGCCAGTTCGGGAAGTCGAGGAAGATAATTAAATCAGCATATTGAGCCCGCATCTCAATCGTGGAGTTGAAGTTTCCATCGATGATCCATGCGGGCTTCTCTAATTCACTTTGAAGTTTTTTCCTAAATTCCGGCTTTGGTGTTGGCACCCATCCTTCATTCCAAAAAAGCGCATCCAAATGAAGGACGGGCAAGTGCAACCGGGACGCGAGCTCGACCGATAACGTAGACTTTCCTGCGCCGCTGCATCCGATTATCAGAATCCGTTTAGGTGATCTATCAATCATTCCGCAATTCCTCCAAAAACCCTCCAATTTTCAGCCAATCCGCATCCAGATCTGGCCGATGCGATGGGCGGTAAAAGACCGCTGCAGGATGAAAGGTCGGCACGATCCGATATATCTGATCCGTCCATTCGAACGCAGTACTATCGAGACCCGGAAGAAACCGTACCGGTCGCTCAAGCAACTGCCCATGAAGCTCCGTCACTTTCGCATCTTTGCCAAGCAGCCTCTGCAAACCTACGTTTCCGAGTGCTACAATCAGTTTCGGCTCGATATTTGCTATCTCATAATCGAGCACCGGGGCATGCGCCAGAATCTCTTTCGCAGTCGGCGGCCGATTGTATTTCCGCTTCGTCATCGTGCCGTCCCGTTCCCGCTTTTCGCCCCATTTGTACGGCCTGCTGCGGACCGTGCTCGTCATATAAACATCATCCCGCGTCAATCCAATTGAAGCGAGCGACTTCATCAATTCCTTGCCGGCCCTGCCGATGAAAGGAATTCCATCCACAGCCTCAAATTCCCCTGGCGCTTCGCCGATCAGCAGAAGTTCAGGCTTTTGCGGACCTTCTCCATAGACAAACCCCTCCACAGGAAATCCTTTGATCCGCTCCTTGCCAAGTTCAGCAATCGATTCAGGTATTCGAAACATCGGCACACTCCCTTTCAGCCTTTCAACAGTTGAATTGTTTCATCTAAAAACGCTTTTCCGTCACCTTGAAGAATCTTCTCGATCCCTTCTTCTATCCGATCATATCGAAATGCGCGGATGATTGCGAATAGGTGCGGAACCATCTCCATTTCGCGATTCGACAAAGACCTTTCAGATGTATAGGCGTCTATGTATGCTTGAAAACGCTCTTTAGGAGTTTCCTTTCCCTCAAAGTCGTGATGCCAAGCCAAGAAGATTGCATTTGCCACGCATTCATTAACTAAGACTTCGTCACCCGCAATATCATAGTCGAAAATGACGGAAATCTTGTCCTGTTGGAATAAAAGATTATACGGCAGGAGGTCGCCTTGAACAGGCCCTGTAGGAAGCTTAGGCCATTCCGCTTGTAGAATGGCTCTTCTCGCCAGATATAATTCTTGGATTGCGGCCAACTCGTGTTCAAACTGCCCACTCTCTTTTACCGAATGAACCAAATCCAAATAGCTTAGTTCATTTTCATCATAGTCGCCAAGTTCATCGGTTTCATTCCCCCCGAACATGCCCCAGCTCGTTCCTCTTCCGAATCGCAAGTCACTCGCGGAGGAGACGGCATGCTGTTTGCCAAGTGATTTTCCGAGTTCTTGAATATGTTCCAATCGGAGAATGCTGATCTCTTCTCCAATCCCTTTTCGTTCGAGAATAAAAAACAAGTCCTTATGCCTGACGTAGCGCTCTCCAACCAAAGCTTTCTCGGGTACGATGAAAGGGAGTCCGCAGTCGGTCATTAGCTCCGTAAATAAGATTGTCGTTTCTACGAATTGAGCCGTCTGCTTCTCTCCTTTTAAAAAATACGTTTCCCCATCCACTTCTACCTCTGCAACAAGCCTACCCATATCCCGTAAGATTTCATGGCGAGTTACCGGCTCTGAAAAATACTGCTTCATAACCTCTCGAATCAATTCATCCGCCCCCGACGATATATTGCTCCAACGCTCGCTCCACGCTTGTCGCAAAACTATTTCCCGCTCCCCAATCGAAGCGGAAGAATACACCTTCCGAACTGCCGGCCGCAACGACATGGACTCGTGTAGTTCCTTCGAAATCATCAATCGTTGCAGTTACCGACGCCCGATTATTCGAGCGCATATAATATTTCTCCATAATTAACACATGAACTTCCGACGAACCCGCATTCCTCACATAATGATCTACCAATGTTCCACTGATACTTCCGCGGAGGATTTCCGATTGAACGATGTCTACCGCTTCCCCTGGTGAAATCGACACGTTAAAGTTCTTAATTGACATATCAACATCCCCTCTCTATATGTCTAACTACGTATGGAACTGAATGGAAGTTTCAATTTGTTGAAACTTCTGCGAAGAGGCGTGAGGAACCTTTGGGCGCGGAACGCCGCTCTTTGGGCGTGGGACGCCAGGCTTTGGGCGCGGGACGCCAGGCTTTGGGCGCAGGACGCCAGGCTTTGGGCGCGATACGCCAGGCTTTGGGCGCGGGACGCCAGGCTTTGGGCGCGATACGCCATGCTTTGGGCGCGATACGCCGCTCTTTGGGCGCGGGACGCCAGGCTTTGGGCGCGGAACGCCATGCTTTGGGCGCGATACGTCATGCTTTGGGCGCGGGACGCTATACTTTGGGCGCTAGACGCCATGTTTTGGGCGCGGGGCGCTGATTATTAAGCGCGCTTATCGGTTTTGTATGCGGAGGTCTGTCGTTCCCACATCCGCATGACGCCATTCCAACAAAAAAACTGACGTCCACTTACAGACGTCAGTTCATGTTCATTCCAATTCCAATTGCTTTGTTTCGGTCCCTAACAACAGAACCGCCAGGACGCCGATGATGATGGCGCCGCAGAAGATGCCGAAGATCAGCCCGAAGCCGTAGCCTGCCGTTAACAGGGAGCCGACGAGCAATGGGCCGAAGATGCCGCCGATCCGTCCGACTGCCGCCGCCATTCCCGAACCTGTCGCCCGTACGGAGGTCGGGTACTGTTCCGGCGAATAGGCGTACAGTGCCCCCCATGCCCCTAAGTTGAAGAATGAAAGGAAAGCACCGAAGATAAGGAGCATAGTCAGCGATTCAGCGTTTCCGAACATAAGCGCACTTACAGCCGTACCAATCAAATACGTGGAAAGGACGAACTTTCGCCCCGCCTTCTCAATCAGCCAAGCAGCCGTGAAGTAGCCTGGCAATTGCGCAAGTGTCATGATGAGTACGTATTTGAAGCTGTGAATCATGTCAAACCCTTTCATGACCATGACGCTTGGCAGCCAGAGGAACATGCCGTAATAAGAGAATACGACGGTGAACCAGACGATCCACAGCATCGTCGTCTTGCGCGCATAAGGCTTGGACCAAATGAGCTTCAGCTTTTCTCCGAAGGACTGCTTCGGCTCCCCTTCCTTTTCGAATTTCGGGGAGTCAGGCAAATTCCGCCGTAAATAGATGGCGTAAAATGCAGGAAGTGCCGTTAGAATCAAAGCAATCCGCCAACCGTACTCAGGGATGATGAAGTATGCCAGCAGCGCTGCGATAAGCCAGCCCGCTGCCCAGAAGCTTTCCAAAAGGACGACGACACGACCTCGTTCTTTTGCCGAAACACTCTCCGACACAAGCGTCGAAGCGACCGGGAGTTCCCCGCCGAGGCCCGCCCCTACGAAGAAGCGCAAAATAAGAAAGACTGTCAATGTTGTCGTCAGCGCCGACAATCCGCTCGCCAATGAAAAGAGTACGAGCGTCATCATGAAGACATTTTTCCTTCCAATCCGATCCGCGAGCAATCCGAAACCGAAAGCCCCGACCGCCATGCCGATCGAGTTCATGCTCCCGATCCAGCCCATTTCTGTTGTGGTCAATTGCCATTCAACGGCAATCGCCGCAATGACAAATGAAAGGATTCCAACGTCCATCGCATCGAACATCCAACCTGTCCCGGAAATTGCTAGTAGTTTATTGCGGGAAATCCCGCCTGTTTTATTGTTCACAAGTAGTCTGCCCCTCGTTGTATAGTTTTGGTGTCTTGACACTTGTCATTATACTCCTGAGCAACTGGTAATCACAAGAACTTTTTTACTTCAACAAGAATTGACTGTCAACCATGCGTGCATAGACCCCTAAAGTATCCGTATCAATATGATGGACAGTGTCTCCTATCCAAATCTCAGTCCCGCAGCGGGCAAGTCCGATTGTAATCGTACCTCCGCTTTCCGTTTTGACGACTGTTTTCACGCCTTTCGTGGAACCTGTCTCCTTGATGGATACTTTTTCACCCGCGGAAATGACGCCGCCGCGGCAGCAGCCTTCGACGGAAACTTGTTTCTTCGCGCTCACGGAGCAGTTATACAGTCCGGAATCGGTCACTTCGATCGTCCCATTGCAAGACAACGCACTGTTTATGGCATATGGAATCTTCAACAAAGAACATCCGCTTCCACCTGCCGAATATTGCTCTACAAGCGCGTGCGCCTCCATCAACAGCTTTGAAAACTCCTCAGCATTCCGGACAACTGTCATGGATGTATCCGTAAAGACGTTATACAGTTTCTCGATGACCGGCTCCCAATCCGGTGATAATTCGGCGGAATGTTTCTTCGCTTTTTGAATGAATTCATTTGTATCATGTTGAAAATCCAAGTATTCCTCTTTCAGGATGACCAAGACAAGTTCTTTCAATTCACTGGCATCGACCTCTTCCGGCTTAACGCCTCTCATTTGGATGAGTTGTAGGATCGTACCCTTTATCCTTTCCAAATAGGTCAGGAGTCCGCTCAATTGCTCCGCTAGCATTTCTTCCAGCACTTCCTGCATTCCGACTGTCACGGTCGAGGAGAGGACGTTCCCTTCAATGATGGCGGATGTGCCTGCTTCAATGGTCGCTTTCCGTACAGCCCCGCAAATGAAGACCTGCCCTGTCGCCCCGACGAACATGGAGTTTTCGACATCACGCGCGATTCGGACATCACCGTCATGCCTAATATCTCCACTTCTAATGTCGACATTCCCGTCATGCAGAAATTCATCAGCCTGCACCGTCACTGACTTCCCCATACTTTCACCCCGAATCATGTTTTACTCTTATAATAGCAAAAAACAGGCCTGTTCACTCAATAAGTGAACAGGCCTGCTTTACTTATAGACCCGCTTGAACCTCATCAATCATTTCTTTCATGGATAGCAATCCGCCTCCTGATAGGTACCAGTACTCCCCGTTCAAGTAGACGATTTTATTGTTTTTGTACGCGTTAGTCTTTTTCACAAGATCGTTTTCCACAGAGTCTTTTGCGCTAGCGCCGTTGCCGATTGCAGCGTCACGGTCAATAACGAATAGGACATCAGGATTTTTCTCAGCGATGTATTCAAACGTAATGTTTTGGCCGTGTGTAGAGATTTCGATCTTCTCATCTGCAGCTTTATAGCCTAATACGTCATGGACCAATCCGAAACGTGAATTTGGACCGTATGCGCTCACTTTGCCTTCACTAGCAAGAACGACAAGTGCTTTTGAACCGGTTGCAGATGCTTTTTCATGAATGTCAGCGATTTTTTCATCGATGTCTGCAAGTTCAGATTTCACTTCATCTTCCTTGCCGAAGATTTCGCCGATCATTTCAGCATTTTGTTTGAATGAATCCATATAATGCCCGTAATCCAGGCCAACGTAAATCGTTGGTGCAATTTCAGCGAATTGATCATACAGATCAGCTTGGCGTGATGAAATGAAGATGACATCTGGCTTCATTGCATGAATCGCTTCGAAATCCGGCTCTTTCAAGCTACCAAGGTTTACGTATTTATCATCGTCATATTTCGAAAGGTAGCCTGGAACATTCGCTCTTGGCAAACCTGCCACTTCAATTCCGAGTGCATCCATCGTGTCGAGTGTACCGAAGTCAAACACGACCACTTTCTTAGGATTTTTCAGTACTTCTACAGGCATATTGCTAAGCTCATGCTCGATAGAAATCGTTTCGCTCGTTTCGTTTGTGTTGGAGCCTGTTGCTTTGCCTGCTTCTTTCTCGTTTGTGCCACAAGCAGCAAGAACAATCATCAGAGCCGCAAGCAAAAGCGTCATTGTAAGTTTCTTCATCAATACCATCCTTTTTGTTTTTAAGAGTTGAAATACACACAAATCCTGCAATTATTCATTTGCTTAATTGGGATATCCATATCGTAAATTTCCTTCAATGCATCCGAGTTGATAATTTCATTCGTCGGACCGTCTTTCACGACACGCCCGTCTTTCAAGGCGACGATACGGTCGGAGTAGACGGATGCAAAATTGATGTCGTGGAGCACGATGACGACAGTCTTCCCAAGGTCATCAACCAATCTGCGCAGTATCTTCATAATCTGGACGGAATGCTTCATATCCAAATTGTTCAATGGTTCATCCAGTAGAATATAATCGGTATCCTGGGCGATGACCATCGCGATGAAAGCCCGTTGGCGCTGTCCGCCAGATAGTTCATCCATATATTCATGTTGCATTTCCATCAGGCCCATATACTCCATAGCCTGCTCGATGATTCGCAGATCTTCCGAGTTGAGCCTCCCTCTGGAGTACGGAAAACGTCCGAACGAAACCAATTCACGGATTGTCAGTCGGACATTCATGAAGTTGGACTGTTTCAAAATGGATACACGCTTTGAAAATTCATTGGATTTCATTTTATTCACTAGGTGATCATCCACTAGCACTTCGCCTGTATCCGCATCAATCAGTCGGCTCACCATAGAAAGCAGCGTCGATTTCCCCGCGCCGTTCGGTCCGATGAATGAAGTGATCTTCCCGCGATGGATATTGACGTTCACCTTTTCAACGACCGCTTTTTTTCCATAGAACTTTGACAACTCACGGACTTGGATCATGAGGATCGACTCTCCTTTAATAGTAAATAGATGAAATAGACACCGCCGACAAAATTGATGATGACGCTGAGCGTCGTAGAGAATGTAAACAGCCTCTCCACGACCCATTGCCCTCCGACGAGAGCAATGATACTCATAATGGAAGCACCCGCAATAAGAATTGAATGCTTATATGTTTTGAAGAATTGATAAGATAAGTTAGCGACAATCAAGCCGAAGAAAGTGATTGGCCCAACAAGGGCTGTTGATACGGATATTAATATCGCGGATAGGACCAACATCAATTTGACGACCCGGTCATAAGAAACACCGAGATTGATGGCCGTATCCCGGCCTAGTGTAAGAACATCAAGATCATTAAAAGATTTCCAGCCGATGATGAACGTGAGAATGACAATTCCAAGCGCCCACCAAACCAGTTCCCCGCTCACATTGTTGAAGCTTGCGAACATTTTGTCCTGCACCCGCATAAATTCATTCGGATCAATCAGCACTTGAAGAAATGTCGATATGCTTCCGAAAAATGTGCCGACGATTATTCCGACGAGCAATAGGAAGTAAATCGGCTGTCCACCCCTTTTGAAGAGGAAGCGGTATAAAATGAGCGCAAAAACAACCATCGTCGAAACGGATAAAATGAAATTCACATGCTTGTTGACGATTGTAATATGGTTTGAGCCTAGGAAGAAGATGACGACGGTCTGGAGTAATAAATACAAGGAGTCCAACCCCATTATACTTGGGGTCAAGATCCGATTATGGGTAATCGTCTGGAAGATGACCGTCGAATAGGCGATTGCCACCCCAGTCAACGCCATCGCAATCACTTTGATGCCGCGGCGAGGGAGTGCATAGTCAAAACTGCCATTCAAACCCTGGAATAAATATAAGGCACAGAACACTGCGGCAAACACTGACAAGATGATCAATTTAGTAGAATTACGCATATGCCTTCCTCCTAAACAGCAGGTAGAGGAAGATACCGCTTCCGATGACTCCGACCATCAGACTGATGGAAATCTCATAAGGGTAAATGAGAACCCTGCCTAATATGTCACAGATCAGAAGGAAGATTGCACCTAACAAAGCGGTGTGCGGCAAAGTCTTCTTCAAATGATCCCCGTGGAAGATCGATACAATGTTCGGAATGATCAACCCGAGGAACGGAATCATCCCGACCGTCAATATGACAGTCGTCGTAACAAGTGCAACCAAGATGAGACCGATATTGACAATCCGCTTATACGCAAGGCCCAAGTTTCTCGAAAAATCCTCGCCCATTCCCGCCACTGTGAAGCGGTTGGCGTACAAGTACGTGATAATCAGAACAGGGATGCTTATGTATAGAAGTTCGTACCGTCCTTTCATGATCATCGAAAAGTCACCTTGCAGCCATGCCGACATATTCTGGATTACGTTCGACTTATAGGCGAAGAATGTCGTAATCGATGACAGGATGTTCCCGAACATAAGCCCAACAAGCGGTATGAAAATCGCATCCTTGAACTTGATTCGATCGAGGATCTGCATGAACAGCAATGTGCCCGCCAGCGCAAAAGCAAATGCGACAATCATCTTCTCGATTGTCGATGCATTGGTGAACAATAACATCGATACTAAAATACCTAACCGGGTGGCATCGAGCGTCCCTGCGGTCGTTGGCGACACGAATTTATTCCGGCTTAGCTGCTGCATGATCAGACCTGCAATGCTCATCCCTGCCCCGGCGAGTAGAATCGCCACAAGTCTTGGCACACGGCTTATGAGAAAAATTTCAGTCTCCTCAGACTTGAAATCAAGGAGGTCCATCGGTTTAATTGAGCTCACTCCAACGAATAACGAAAAGAATGAGAGTAGTAGTAATGCAATTAACAAATAACGTTTCTTCATGAAGAAAGAACTCCGATATCGAATATTAGCGCTCTAACTGAGAATCCCACTAGTGAAAATGATTATCAGTTAGCTGCTAACCCAATTATAGCAGTTCTGAATTGAGTGTCAAACGATAATTGAAAATGATTATCAGTCGTTAGTTTGCAAGACGTTACTTACTTGCGCGCATAAAAAAAGGCGGTCATGAACAGCTGTTTCCAACTGTTCATGACCGCTTGCATGCTATTACTCTTGATCTTGACCTTGTTGCATTAATTCTTCCAAGTCAACCGCTTCGTCGATCACTTCTTGAGGAACGACAATATTATCGATCTCATTGATTTTCGTAAGGACGGATTTCATCTTTTGAACGATGCGCATTTCTTCCTCTTCGATCTTCATCGTCATATCCATATCCAAATCGAACGCATTCGTAAAGAACGTCTCCTTGTCAATGTATAGGATGACTTCCAAGCTCTTTACATCCATATTTTCAAGCAGCTCAGATTCTTCCTCAGTCATGTCAGCTGGAAGAGACGATCCCATCAAATCTTTCATCAAGCCGCTGAATTTATCGCCAGAAGCAGAAAGCGTCAAGATGTACTCATCATCGGTCTGTTCGAACTTGAAATCATCCTTGAATTCATTGAACATCTTCATATCCAACGTCGGATCAGTTTCGCCGCCCATTTGCGCCATCATTTCATCATACATATCCTTAGGCATCTTAATCCATTGACCGGATTCAGGATCATTCATGAAGAAGCCTGATTCATTCATGTACAGCTCCATATCCATTTTACCCATCTCGCCCATATCCATCTTCATGTTTTGGTGTATTGCCAAAGGTTCGACGATGAGATCCATGTCTATTTTAATTTTCGAATCCATTTCGAATTCTTGACTTGGCATCGACATCTTTTGATTGATATCCATTACAGCATGCATGCTCTTCTGCTCTGCCGATACTTCCATGGCTTTGCTATATACTTCTTGCGCCGTCATCTCACTTTTATTTTCCAGCACTACTTTTTCACCGGTTTCCGCATCTTTTTTCGGCTCTGCTGCAGATCCGCAAGCCGCCAATCCAAGCGCAAGCACACCGACACCAAGACCCTTTATCCATTTTTTCATCTGTCTCGCTTCCTCTCTTTGTTTCTCTTTACGTTACGTCTAATCATACGGTACAAAGGGAAAAGGGTTCCATCCTTTATTACAATTCCTATAATTTGAATCTTTCCTACCACTCGATTCTTCTGCGCCTTTTCTCCTCGCTGCGTCTATTTAAGGCTCTTATGCTTTAATATCCCTTTTGAATGAAATCCGCTATAATGACTGGGAATGACAGAAAGGATATCACACTATGCTAAAGAAATTCTTTTCCTATTATAAGCCGCATAAAAGGCTTTTCATCATCGACTTTTCAAGCGCAATATTCGTCGCTCTCCTTGAGCTGGCATTTCCGATGGCTGTCCAATGGTTCATCGACACGCTGCTGCCTTCCCGAGATTGGGGCATGATTGTTACGACGAGTGCCCTGTTGCTGATCGTCTATCTAGTGAGCACGTTCCTCCAATACATCGTCAGTTATATAGGGCATAAGCTTGGCATCAACATCGAGACGGATATGAGACAGCAGCTGTTCAATCATGTCCACAGGCAGTCTTTCCGATTCTTCGACAACACAAAAACGGGACATGTGATGAGCCGGATTACGAATGACCTATTCGATATCGGGGAGCTTGCCCATCACGGACCGGAAGATGCTTTCATTGCGGTCATGACAATCATAGGCGCGTTCATTCTTATGTTTTCCATTAATCCCGAGTTGGCCATCATTGCGATCTGCATGGTGCCTCTCCTCGTTGTACTTGTCACATTCTGCAATAGTAAAATGAATGCTGCGTGGCTGAATATGTACGGGAAAATCGCGGATGTCAACGCACGCGTCGAAGATTCAGTGTCTGGTGCGCGGGTCGTCAAATCGTTCACGAATGAGGAATTCGAAATTTCGCGATTCAAAATAGACAATGGCAATTTTAGGCTGGCTAAGCTCGTTGCCTATAACGTCATGGCATGGACGCATTCGAGCATGTTTATGATGACAAGGCTTGTGACGTTGGTGGTCCTTGTTGTCGGAGCGTGGTTCACATTTAATGAGCGAATGTCTATAGGGGATCTTGTAGCATTCATCCTATTCGTCAATATTCTTATCAAGCCTGTCGATAAGATCAGTGCCTTGTTAGAGCTGTATCCGAAAGGGATGGCAGGATTTCGCAGGTTCCTTGATCTGATTGAACAGGAGCCGGACATCAAAGATCGTGACGGGGCGAAGACAGTCAGCCACTTACACGGTGATATATTGTTCGACGATGTCCATTTTCAATACGATGATCATAAATACGTATTGAAAGGCATCGATTTATCAATCAAAGCCGGTGAGACGATTGCATTCGTCGGTACATCCGGTGCCGGAAAAACTACAATTTGTTCCCTCATCCCACGGTTTTACGACGTCGATTCCGGAGCGATTTCAATTGACGGCATCGATATTCGCAACATGACGCAGCAGTCGTTGCGATCACAGATCGGAATCGTGCAGCAAGACGTCTTTTTATTCACAGGGACGATCAAGGAAAACATCGCATACGGAGATTTGGATGCAACGGACGAAGAAGTGTTTGCAGCCGCTCAAAAGGCACATTTAAAAGAGTTCATCGCCTCGCTTCCTGACGGCTACGAGACACAGATCGGTGAACGCGGATTAAAATTATCCGGAGGCCAGAAGCAACGGCTTGCGATTGCACGGATGTTCTTAAAGAATCCTCCGATCCTCATTTTGGATGAAGCTACGTCCGCCCTGGATACGGAAACGGAACGCATCATCCAGCAATCGTTGAATGAGCTCGCTGAAAACCGGACAACACTTGTCATCGCTCACCGTTTGGCGACAATCCGGGATGCAGATAGAGTCATTGTTGTGACGGAGGACGGAATTGCGGAAGACGGAAAATACGATGAGTTAGTAAGAAAAGGCGGTATTTTTGCTCGTCTGCATAATATTCAATTCCAAGAGGTTTAACATTTTGAGAACCGGGGGATACTACTACTATCCCACCCCCTTTCTCTTTATAGATAAAAACCGTACCGGCGACTTTCGAGTCACACGGTACGGTTTTTTCGTTATTGGATTTAGTGACTAACTATGAACTCTTCGAACTTGATTCTCTCAGAACCATCCATTTCTACGGTCATCAACGTACCCTCTTCCTCATACTCTGTCTTCTTCACATTCGCCTTGTCATTCAAATAGGAGACGATATCTCCGCGGTCGAACGGAACGAGCAGCTTGCAAGTGATGTATTGTTCAAAGATCTTTTTCTTAATCAATTCGAGCAACTCATCCAAGCTGTCCGATTCTTTTGCTGAAATCCAGACGCTATCTGCAGTCTCTCTAGGATAAGGGACTCCTGCGAGATCAGCTTTATTATAGACATTGAGAGTCGTAATATTTTCAACGCCGACGTCATGCAGCGTCTCATTCGTCACTTCCATCATGTAACGGTATTCCGGATTTGAAACATCAACGACATGCAGGAGGAGATCAGCCCCGCGCGCTTCTTCCAACGTGGATCGGAATGCCTTGATCAAGTGATGGGGCAGCTTTGATACGAAGCCGACAGTATCTGTCAGGAGAAATTCCTTATTGTCGGCAAACTTCAAATGACGTACTGAAGTATCAAGCGTCGCGAAGAGCATATTCTCCTCGTACACTTGCTTCGTATGCTCTTCGTCCATTTTTTGCAGCATCCCATTCATCAATGTTGATTTGCCGGCATTCGTGTAGCCTACGATTGATACGACAGGGATGCCGCTTTTCTTCCGTTGCTTCCGCTGTGTGTCGCGCCGATCGCGTACAAGCTCTAGATCCCT
The DNA here is from genome assembly GCF_023715585.1 of Sporosarcina luteola. Taxonomy (GTDB): domain Bacteria; phylum Bacillota; class Bacilli; order Bacillales_A; family Planococcaceae; genus Sporosarcina; species Sporosarcina luteola_D. The sequence goes on along the minus strand of NZ_JAMBOK010000002.1, from coordinate 389,126 downwards.
CCGAAGCTTTGCAATCTGGTCTTCGATTTTCCGGCGGTCCAGCTCAAGCTTCGTCTCCCCGGCTCCCTTGTTCTGGAAGCCTCCGCCTGTTCCGCCCCCTTGCCTGCTCAACGAGGCGCGCAATCCAACAAGCCGCGGAAGCGTATACTGAAGTTGGGCCAACTCTACTTGCATCCTTGCTTCATGCGTCCGTGCCCGTCTCGCAAAAATATCGAGGATGAGCATCGTCCGGTCAATGACCTTCACTTCCAGCTCTTGTTCCAAGTTTCGGATCTGGGAAGGGGAGAGCTCATCATTGAATATGATCAGATTCGCATCCGTCTCCTCGTAAAACCGCTTAATTTCTGCGATTTTCCCTTTTCCGACATAAGTCGTGGGATGCCTGCGCTCCAAGTTTTGCGTCACCGTACCGACGACTTGTACATCGATGGCTTCCGCCAAATTCTGCAACTCTTCCATCTCATAGTCAAAATGCTCGTTATTCTGTTCCTGCACGCCGACAAGAACTGCATGTTCCACTAAAATTTCCATTAGCAAGCCCCTTTCCTATCATCTACCGAATAACGACTTCTTGCAGCCGATTCTTTCCGCTTTCGATTTCGATGAACCGAAGCCGGACATCCCCGATCATCATATCGTTCGAATCCCCGACCTTCTGTGAAAGGAGGATTGCCCATTCACCCGTGTCGCGGAGTGGATCTTCAACGGCGAAAACGCACTCCCGGATTTCCAGCTCCTGATTAGCTGGAGACAATGCCCCTTCCGATCGCAACTGCTCGAATCGAATTTCCTCAGGTGTTTCCCATTCAATGAAGAAAGGATACGGCAACTCATCGGAAACCGGCTGATCGACGAATAGCATCTTCCATTTCTTCAGCTCTCCACCGGCAGTCCGGCGCTCTGCATCCAATACGCCGGAAGTCGCAAACCCTTTGTTTGTAATGTCCTCATTAAATTGCTCAATATCGGTTACGGATAAACATAACGTACCCCATCCGTCCTTTTCCTCCAAATCATGAAGCAGCAGACGTGTCAACGGATGGTCCGCTTGTTCTGCTACTTCGGGGCGGTCTACAGACAACCATTCCACATACGCATTGTTCACATACAGCAATGCATTCTGCGTCCCCCATTTCTCATGCTTTCCACCGATAATCGCCTGCCTGCCTGCTTTCCTTTGTTCGTCGACGACTTCAACAGGGCTTTTTGATGTGAAATAAACAACGTGGTCCAGTTTCATCCAATTCATCCCCCTATTATGAATAGATTACCATATCAAATAAAAGACGACCTCCGCGGCGTTCGCTGGAGGTCGTTCCATTATCTTTCTTTTTTCAATAAAACCGTTGCGTCATAGAATTCCTTATCAATTTCCGCGTTCGGACGATACGTCATCAAGCTGACAATATATGTGACAACTAGGCAGATGAGGAAGCCCGGCACGATTTCATAAAGTGCATTCGACAGCGCATCGACTGTGCCCCATATACCGACAGTGACAGCACCTGCGATCATTCCCCATAATGCGCCAGTTGCCGTAAGCTTGCGCCAATAAAGGGATAACAAGATAATCGGTCCGAATGCTCCGCCGAAGCCTGCCCATGCAAAGGATACAAGTTTCAAGATCGATTCATTGTTCGGCCAAGCGAGCGCCATCGCAACTAACGAAACGACAAGAACCGCCATCCTGCCGAGGAAGACATATCGTTTATCTGTCGCGTCGGACTTGATGATCGCCTTATACAAATCTTCGATTAGAGCCGAAGAAGTGACGATCAATTGTGAAGAAATGGTACTCATAATAGCAGCAAGTACTGCTGCAAGCATGATCCCTGCAATGAATGGATGGAAAATAATCTGCCCGAGTGCAATGAACACTGTTTCCTTATCGACCAATTCGGCACCCGGATTTTGTTGAAAATAAGCAATACCCACAAGCGCGGTTGCAATTGCACCGAACAAGCTCAATGCCATCCAGCCAATTCCGATCCGGCGTGCGCTCTTCGTCTCCTTGACCGATTTGATCGCCATGAAGCGGACGATGATATGCGGCTGCCCGAAATAGCCGAGCCCCCAAGCAACCGAAGAGATGACTCCTGCAACAGTAGCCCCTTTTATAAGACTGAGTCTGGCAGGATCTACTTCTCTGATACTTGCAGCAGTTTCAGCAAAACCGCCTGTCAATGTCAAACCGATTATCGGAACTAATAGTAATGCGAAGAACATCGTGAGACCTTGTACGAAATCGGTATAGCTGACAGCCAAAAACCCTCCGAAGAGCGTATACGCGACAACGACAGCAGAAACGATCAACATTCCGGAATGATAATTAAGGCCGAATGAACTCATGAAAAACTTTCCGCCTGCAACCATTCCTGAAGATACATAGAATGTAAAAAACACCAAGATGATAATACCTGACGCAATCCGAAGTAGTCGCGACTTGTCTTTCAGCCGGCTTTCCAAATAGCTCGGAATTGTAATCGAGTCACTTGATACTTGCGTATACACTCGAAGTCTTGGCGCAACGAAAAGCCAGTTTAAATAAGCGCCCACCGTCAAGCCGATGGCAATCCATGCTTCCGTTAGTCCTACAGCATAAATGGCCCCCGGCAGCCCCATGAGCAACCAACCGGACATATCTGCCGCACCGGCGCTCAGCGCTGTAACGGCAGGTCCAAGTGAACGGCCACCGAGCATGTAATCATTAAGATTTGTCGTTTTCCTAAAAGCGTACCAGCCGATGAATAGCATCGCCGCCATATAAACAACTATGGCAATCAGTTGATAGATATCACTAGACATATTCTCACTCCTACTTCTATATTCTATTTCTTTTTATAATATCATTTTTTCAATTAGTAAATGCGTATTTTGAAAATTAACATTTCCACTCAATTAAGACAGGTCCCCCGTGCTTTTTGCAAATTTCCCGGGAAATGTACAGATTCCGACATTTAGCCGACTCATTTGGCCGAATTCCTCATAAACGGAGTTTAAGCATGCAGAAAAAGGGAATTGTCAACATAAGGAGGCGATTTCCAATGCCTTGGACTACAAACAATTACCCTGATTCTTTTAAAAACCTGGAACCAGACGTCAGGAATAAGGCAATTGAAATAGCGAATGCGTTATTGCGCGAAGGGAACGATGAAGGCAAATCGATCTCCATTGCTACAGCAAAAGCAAGGGAATACGTGCATGGGGATAGTGCCGACCGTTCGAAATACGTAGTGATAGCACGCAACGAAGACTGGGTTCTCATGAAAGAAGACGGCGAACGGGCGATTTTCAAGGAGGATACAAAGGATGACCTGCTGGAGAAAGCCAAACCTTATGTAAATGACCAAAACGGAATTCTAGCCGTCTACCACGCAGACGGATCACTCGAAACAACCCTGTATGATTGATTTCGAAAATCATGTTGAAAAATAGCTAAACAAGCGAAGGATCTGCATTCCTTCACCTGTTTAGCATAGTGTTTTTTATGGTTGGTGACTTAAAGATTCAGTAATCGACATTTCACGTAGTTTGAATTTCTGAATCTTACCTGAGGCCGTCATCGGATATTCATCAATGAATTTAATGTAATTCGGAATTTTGTGATACGAAATATTGCCTCGGCAAAATGAACGTACAGCTTCCTCGTCAATGACCGCTCCTTTTTTCGGGATGATCCACGCCATCAATTCCTCCCCGTATTTCGGGTCTGGAACACCGACAATCTGGACGTCCGATATACTAGGATGTTTATAAAGGAACTCTTCCACTTCCCGTGGATAAATGTTTTCTCCTCCGCGGATGATAACATCTTTTATCCGTCCAGTAATGTCGATATAACCGGATTCGTCCATAATGGCGATATCCCCCGTACGGAGCCAGCCATCCTCATCTATTGCCTCGCGCGTCGCTTCCTCATTATTATAATATCCTTTCATCACATGGTAACCACGGGTGCATAGTTCCCCCGGACTTCCGACAGGCATCTCAGCACCCGTCAGTGGATCAATGATTTTCACTTCGACAAACGGATGTGGTTTTCCAACAGTGGACACACGTTTTTCAATAGGATCATCGGTTTGCGTCTGGGTGATGACCGGTGAAGCTTCCGTCTGCCCGTAGCAGATCGTGATTTCATTGGCCCCCATTTCATGGATGACGCGTTTCATCACTTCAATCGGACAAGTTGAACCAGCCATTATACCGGTCCTTAATGTCGACGTGTCGAATTTCTTGAATTCAGGATGGTTCAATTTAGAAATGAACATTGTCGGCACCCCGTTAAGTGCTGTACATTTTTCTTCCTGAACCGCTTCGAGAACACGGAGAGGGTCGAACTGCTCGAGAATGACCATTGTCGAACCATGTGTCACCGCCGCCAAATTGCTTAAAACAGCTCCGAAGCAATGAAAGAACGGCACGGGAATGCATAGCCGGTCCTTCTCCGTCAGTTTCATGAAATCCCCAATGATTTTTCCGTTATTCACAATATTATGGTGTGTCAGCATGACGCCTTTCGGAAACCCTGTCGTCCCGGATGTGTATTGAATATTGATGACATCATCAGGTGATAGACTCATCTCCCGCTCCGTCAATTCCTCATCGGTAATGCCTTCAGCATGGGCGAGAAATTCCGACCATTTATAGATTCCGGATTCCTCCCGATTTGACATAAGTATGATTCTTTTTAACCTCGGAAGCTTTTCACTAGAAACGATACCATCATTGTTATCCAGCAATTCCGGGCAGATGGAGCGGACAATGTCGATATAACACGTCCCTTTGAACCCTTCATCTAGAATAAGTGTTGTCGCGTCCGATTGTTTCAGTAAATATTCGAGTTCACTCGCTTGGTAATTTGTATTCACTGTAACAAGGACAGCACCCATTTTCCCCGTAGCAAACTGGCTCAGTAACCATTGTGGTTTGTTATCTGACCATATGGCAATATGCTCTCCGCGCTTGATCCCCATCCCGATGAATGCCTTTGCCAGCTCATCCGTCTCTCGATCAAACTCTTCATAGGTTCTTCGGATTCCGAGCTCCGGATACACATAAGCCTCTTGCTCCGGCAAAGCTTTCGCCCAATCCCTAACGACCTCGCCAACCGTTTTACGTAACAAAGACATCCACCTAACCCCTTTCTTTAAATCTATTGTTATTTACATATTATCACAAAATTCAGAAGGTGTCCTAGGTACTTCAATTCAAAAAAGGCCGTTTCGCCATTTAGGCAAAACGACTCAAGAACTTTACTCCACTGGGAAAACACGTCCTCTTTCATCCTTGTAAACAACGTGATGGCGCTCGAATTTTGTCGGAGAATCAAGCCCCGCGGCAGCCGCGATTCGAAACAACCCTTCACGCATCGTCAATATATAATTTGTTACACGGAATTTCTTTTCCTCTACGACCAACCCTCTTTGCAGATTTTTATCCGTTGTTGCTACACCTGCAGGACACTCATTCGTATGGCACCGTTCAGCCATGATGCACCCAACAGAAATCATGAAACCACGGGCTACTTGGACAAGATCGGCCCCCATCGCCAATGCGATTGCCGCTTTGTCAGGCGTCGTGATCTTCCCGGAAGCAATGATTTTCACTTGGTCGCGCACCTCATATTTCCGCAAGGCGTCATCGAGCAGGATAAGTGCCGATTTGAGCGGCAATCCGACACTGTCCGCCAAATCTTGATACGTCGCTCCGGATCCACCTTCCGCTCCATCCAAAGAGATGAAATCCGGACCTTTGCCTGTTTCTTGCATGAACGACGCCAGCTCTTCCGCATCTTCCTTCCCGCCGATGACGATTTTTATTCCGACAGGTTTGCCGCCACGGTCCCTGATCTGCTCGATGAAATCAAATAGCGTCGGGTAATCGGAGAACTGCCGAAAACGGTTAGGACTGTTGATTGTTGTGTACGGGACTACATTCCGGATCTTCGCAATCTCCTCCGTCACTTTTTAGCCTTCGACATGGCCTCCCCGCATTTTCGCGCCTTGAGCCATCTTGATCTCAAATGCTTTCACTTGCTCGATTTCCGCCTTTTCCCGGAGACGCTCCCAACTGAACTCTCCCTCCTCTGTGCGGAACCCGAATAAACCCGAACCGATTTGCGCGATAATATGGGCATCTCCCGCCAAGTGGTACGGGGACAGTCCGCCTTCTCCTGTGTTCATCCATGCCTCTTTTGCCATGCCGATCCCCTTCGACAAAGCGGTGATGGCATTCTCACCGAGCGCCCCATAACTCATCCCGGATTGGCCTAGCAGGCTCCTTACGTGGAAAGGATGCTCGCAGTTCGGTCCGATGACGACTGCATCCTCTTCAGGCAGAAGCCAAGGCAGTGCTGGAATCTCTTCCCGATGCTCTTTCCGCGAAAATAGATTGTCTTCATCCACACGGTAGCGCATCGTATGGATCAACTCATCATTATCGACACGCATTTCTTCGTTCTGCTTCGTGAACAGCGCATTGCGGATGTAATAGCCTGCTTCTTCAAAATTTCGTTTCGATCCGAAGCCGATAATGCTGTTCAAATACTTTCCGGGAAGCACCATATGCAAATATTCTTCACGATTGAAAGGCTTTCCTTCGTGATCGGCGTTAAATAAATACTGACGCAGCTCCGGCCCCGTCTTTTCCAGCACATACCGCATCCGTCCGAGCACAGGATAGTTCCGGAGAACGGAATGCTGCTTCTGCCGTTTGTCATAAAAATAAAGATAGATAGCGATTGAAATGGGAATGACGACTAAAATTAGGACGAGCAATGTCGTCGTCAACGATATACCTTCAAACCAATCCATGCGGACACCCCTTTTCTAAGCGTTATGAGTAGTGTAACATGAACGTATTCACGCAATATAAAATAACAAAATATTCTGGAGGGAAACATATGGTCATCGAATTATTAACTTCACATGCATCCGTACGAAAATATAAGGACATTCCCCTATCGAAGGAAGACGTCCAGGAACTGGTCCAAGCAGGCCAGCATGCGGCAAGCTCCCATTTTGTCCAAGCCTATTCCGTCATCCATGTCACCGACCAGGAAAAACGGGAACAACTAGCTGAGCTTTCAAAGAACAAGAGGCAGTTTCTATCCGCCGGAGCCGTATTGATTTTCTGTGCAGATTATTGCCGATTAGCAAGAGCCGCTGCTTTACATGGAAAGGAAATCGATTATTCCCATGCAGAAAACGTGCTCGTCGGCTCCATCGACGTAGCGCTCTTCGCCCAAAACGTAGCCATCGCGGCAGAGTCGAAAGGATACGGCATCTGCTATATAGGTGGTATCCGCAATGCCCCTGAGGAAATAAGCGAGCTACTGGGAATCCCGGATGGCGTCGCGCCAATGTTCGCAATGTCCATTGGCGTTCCTGACGAAGCGAACGAAGTGAAACCGAGATTGCCGGTCGAAGCGATCATCCACGAAAACAGCTATGACGCTGGCAAATACGACGAGCTCCTGCCTTCCTACGATCAAACAATGCACGACTATTACCTTAATCGCGGGTCGAACCAAAAGGACACGGCATGGTCCGTACAAATGGCCGACTTCCTCGCCGAACCGAAACGGACTTACATGAAGGAATTCCTGGCGAAACGCGGATTTACATTTAAATAAACACATTTTAACTCTCTAAAAATGCATAAAGTGCTCCAAAAGCTCATAAATCCATTTATTCGAGCATAAATCGCTCCAAATACGCATAAACGCGATAACTCGCGCATAGATCTGTTTATCCACGCATAAACGGCAGTTCACTTCACGGGATTAGCAAACGCTAATCCCTTTTGATATTCTTATAAGTACATACTCGCCCGAAAAGAGGTCCAACATTATGCAATTTGAAGAACTAGTCGATGAAATCGTCCGCCGAATTCAGGAAGGATCATTCATCCAAGGAACGATCAGCCAGCCCCGTTACAAATCGACCGGCTTGCAGAAAGTGAAACTAAAACCGGTGGAACTCAAAAAAGAAGTCCATATTCAATTTGAATATCACTACGAGCGTATTTTGAAACATGAAAATATAAAAATATCTGACATTCGGACAACTCTGCGTCAACTATTGGAGCAGTTCAAGCAGATGCATGCGGAATTCACGGATGAGAAAGTCCATATACAGCTGACGAAAAAATTCAAAGTTTCCTGGAAAGGTGAAAAGGCGGCTATAGCGAAAAAAGTCGACTTGTCTCATAACCGCAAAAAGAATTATCTATTGAACGAAGAAACCCCTTATCCGTTCCTCATCCGCCTTGGCGTGCAATCTCCAGAAGGCAAGGTGAAGAAGCAGAAATACGACAAATTCCGGCAAATCAACCGCTTTGTTGAGTTCATCGATGACGCACTCGCTCACTTGCCAAAGGATCGTCCCGTCCGTATTTTGGACTTCGGTTCCGGTAAATCCTATTTGACGTTTGCCCTCTATCATTACTTGCATATCGAAAAAGGGTTGGATATCAGAGTGACGGGGCTTGATCTGAAAAAGGAAGTTATTGAAGAATGTAATTTGATCGCAAGAGATCTGGGCTATGAACAGTTGGAGTTCCTCGTCGGTGATATTAACGACTATAACGAGGAAACGTCCGTGGACATGGTCGTCACATTGCATGCATGCGATGTTGCAACGGATATGGCATTGGCGCGCGCTGTCAAATGGGGAGCGGAAGTTATTTTGAGCGTCCCTTGCTGCCAACATGAACTGTTCTCTCAAATCCAATCGCCTGCTCTTGAAGTGATGCTCCAACATGGCTTGATCAAAGAACGCTTCTCGGCACTTGCAACCGACTCCATCCGCGCTGAAATCCTGTCGCTCGTCGGATACGAAGCTCAGCTGCTTGAATTCATCGATATGGAGCATACACCGAAGAATATTTTAATCCGCGCGTATAAGTCTGGTAAAAAAACGACTGCGGAAGGTGTCGCCAAATACGAAGCATTCCGTGATTTGCTGAACGCAAAGCCATTTTTGGAACGGGAATTAAAAGCAGCCGGGTACTTACAATAAAAATGCATAAAAAAACCGCCTCTGACTTCATCAGACTGGCGGTTTCTTGCATGTTATACAGATAATAATTCCTCTTGCGTGTAAATAAATCCATTATAAATTCTCAAATCATCCTCATATGCTTCCCGATATGTCGAAAGGCTATGCAATTTCACTTTTGCAAAGCTGCCTCCATCAACGATTCCGAAATAGCTGTTTAGGATTTCAGCATTGGCCCATGCGGTTTCCTCGAAAGCAATGTCTGCTTCATGCTCCTCAATCAGCGCCTTCATCAACGGCAGATCGGTAGGACGTTTTTCAGCCGCCGCCAGTTTTTTCATGAGAATGATTTCTTTTGTGCGGTCGAGTGAGTCGAGCAATGCGTTACGATCCATTGCATGTCCCAACTCGTGGATGGTCAATACGCGAAGATATGTTTCCAGTGGCATCGATTCGGAGAGTTCTTGACAAGCTTTTTGTACACGGTCAATATCGACAATCACTTCATCCTTAATGAAATCATACATCATATTGACGCCTGTGCTTTCCTGCTTGAGCTCCACATCCATGTTCACGGCACGGATGGTCGATTCGATTACAGCGACGATTTGCGATTCCGTCATTCTATCTTTCATTCTCTTTCCCTGACACCCTTTACTGTAGTTTCTATATAGATGTGCCAAATGGCATGTATTCTATTTTCAGCTTTTCACAAGCAGCTTTTTCATTATAAATAAATTACAGACGTATTTCAATAGACAAATTCCAACTTACACCAAATTGTCAAAAACCTGTTAACTAACTAAGTTGGCAGATACATTCTTTATTTCACTCCGACATCTAAGAATACATATCCGTCCCGCTCATGCTTACCTCTGAATTCGATAGGCACACGTTTCTTGAAAACCGGTCCATCGACGACAACGGTATGGAATTCCCCCGATTCCCCACAAGAATCAATGCCAAGCGACTCGAGTTCATCCATCAATTCGATCGTGAATTCACGCCCTATGAATTCTGCAGGCATCATTTTCGTATTGACCACTACAATGTATGCTTCAAAACCCGCATGCACAAACTCCTCTAATAATCGACGACGAGGCTCCATCCATAGGGGGTGAACTGCATTCATTCCGACTTTTGCACATGCTACTCGAACCCATGTCAAATGATCCTCGAGGTCGATATCCCCAAAAACTCCATTAGTGATGCCCGCTTCTACGCATTCCCTCATTGCATCTAAAAATTGTTCTTCGTAGCTGTTCCAGTCGGCACCACGGATCATCAAAGGACTACCTAGGCTGTCCGCCTGCGCCCGGATAATTTCCAATGGCAAAGCATGTGATTTCGAACGTTCTTTATCCTTCTCGAACATCGTCCATATCCGTTTCGGTACTTTTCCTGACTGAAGTGCTCGGTAATACGCCAATGCCGAGTCCTTCCCGCCACTCCAAGAAGCGACGAATGATTGATTGTTCATTCTGCAACCCACATCCCTTACGTTATAATGGTGTCAACAATGCTTATTGGTAATGGACTATTCATTCTATGATATCTGAATCAAAAAAGTCCCCGTACTATCTTGTCGGGGACTTTCCTTATTCAGCGGCTTCCAATGAGAAGCCGTTTATACGTAGTTCATCAATCGTCTTCTTCAATAGCTTTAAGTGGCACTTTTCGTACAAGCCGACAATCGGAAACCATTGTTCTAAAGGCATCGAGCCAAGATTCGGATGCTTGAATGACTTCTCACGCAATTGGTCTTTGCAGCTGCAATCATAGACATCGAGCAAATAAATTCTCGAGTTATGAAGCTCCTCTTTAATTTCCGGAATTGATTTATACGTATGTGTCGGTTGCGTTTCTATAGGAAGATCCCCTTTAACGAGCAAGCTTCCAGAAAGGACGATCATTTTCTTTGAGGCTTTTGGACTCTTCGGATTCTTCAATTCTCCTGCGATTCTTGAAGCTATATATGTTTCCATCAATGCAAGGTGTTCCAGGATCTGCTTTGGAGACCAGCCGCCTGTTGACGGAGTTCCGTTGAACTCTTCATCAGTCATCCCATCGATGGTTTGATAGATTTTTCTGCGGATTTTATTATTCCCCTCAAAAACCATTATATCTCTCCTCATGTAGAACGAAATAGGAGCATTTAATTCTCTCCCACAGCATACGACGTTTTGAAGAAAAATTAAAGTGGTAAAAACATATTCAGAAAAATAAATTGTTGGTAATAACTGTAATAAAGATGTTTATGCTTTTTTAAACAGAGTTAGCGTAGATACAAGCATTTATGAGGCATTTCAGTGTTTTATGCGCAGCTTCTATGATTTATGAGCTTTTCGAGCAATTTATGCGTCTTTCCTAAAGTTTATGCGCGTATTGTAAAAAACGCTCCATCCTTGTCGGATGGAGCGGTGTGCTTATGCAGGCATCGGCGTGTCTGTCGGTTCTGCATAGCCTTCTTTGTATGTTTCATCGATGATTTCACGGATTTCTTTCATCGACTTGCCTTCTTGTTTCATTTGTACCGATTTGACTGCAATCTCTAAGCATACGAGACAGCGAGTTCCATGGTCGTCCCAGACGACAGAACCGTCTTCGCGGATTTCATCGACGAAGCAGTTCAAGTTGTTGCCATGTCCGGCGCTTTCACCGCAGCCGCAGTAGCACGGCATATAAGTTAGTACATCAGAGGCGGATGCTGCAACTTGATAGACAAGGCGCATATCCTCGGGCTTGTCATCCAAAAACTTCGGCAGGACTGCGGCTGATTCAGTCACTTCCTGCAAGTCCCCATTCGGCAAATGTTTTTCATGGCCCACTTCTAAATGTCCGTCTTCCGCGTGTTGTTGCGCCTTATCACCGCATGCGGACAGGATAAGAATCAGTATAAGCATGAAAGGCAAAAGTTTCTTCATTCATGTCTACTCCTTTACTAAGTCATTGTCCTTCCATCATATCGGATAACGAAAAGGATTAGGGTTACAACTTTGTGGACATTGCGCCGCGTTTGTTCTCTTTCTGCTTGATCCAATAACGGATGCCCTTGCCAGCTAACGGCTCATCTGAAAACCGTGGAATGACATGCAGATGGGCGTGCGGAATTGACTGCCCGCCCACTACATGTGTATTCCATCCGATCGTATAGCCTTCATGGGTATAACGTTCTTCCAAGTATGCCTTCGCTTTCAGCAAGAGCTCCTGTGTATCCCGCCACTCCTCAGGCGTTAATGAAAACACATTTTCCACATGCCGTTTCGGTACGATTAAACCGCTGCCTTCCAACACTTTTTGCTCGGAAGGCTTTAGGATATAGGCGCATGTTTCTGTCTCAAAAATTATTTGCTGTTCTGGATCCCCGGTCAAGTTACAGTAAGGGCAATTTTCTTCGTACATGTTAGCGACCGATCATCTTGGCCGGATCAACATATTCATCGAATTGCTCTTCTGTTAATAAACCCGTTTTCAATGCAGCTTCCTTCAACGTCGTGCCTTCTTTATGAGCCGTTTTCGCGATTTTCGCTGCGTTTTCATAACCGATATACGGGTTAAGTGCAGTTACGAGCATGAGCGAGTTTTTCACTTTGCTATCAATCTCTTCCCGGTTCGGTTCGATGCCGACCGCACAATTGTCATTGAAGCTGCGCATGCCGTCTGCAAGCAGCTTCGCAGATTGCAGGAAATTGTAAATGATGACCGGCTTGAAGACGTTCAATTCGAAGTTGCCTTGACTTGCCGAGAATCCGATTGCCGCATCATTCCCCATCACTTGTGCCACGACCATTGTAAGAGCTTCACTTTGTGTCGGATTGACCTTGCCCGGCATGATGGAGCTGCCCGGTTCATTTTCAGGAATTGTAATTTCACCGATTCCTGAACGCGGGCCGCTTGCTAACCATCTTACGTCGTTCGCGATTTTCATCAAATCCGCTGCAAGGGCCTTCATCGCACCATGTGTATAAACGACTTCGTCATAGCTCGTCAGTGCGTGGAATTTATTTTCAGCTGATGTGAAAGCGATGCCGACCGATTTTGATATTTCTTCAGCGACTTTCTCACCGAATCCTTTCGGGGCATTCAGTCCTGTACCGACGGCAGTTCCGCCGATAGCAAGTTCCTTCATGGACTGCACGCTTTCATTCAGCATTTTTTCCGTCTTTTCAAGCATGCGATGCCAGCCGCTGATTTCCTGGCCCAATGTAAGAGGCGTTGCGTCTTGCAGATGTGTACGGCCGATCTTGATGATATCCATGAATTCGTCGGATTTATCGCCGAGCGTTTTTTTCAACTCTTGTAATGAAGGAAGCAATTCACGTTCCACAGCGATCACGCCCGCGACGTGCAGTGCAGTCGGGAATGTGTCGTTGGAACTTTGCGATTTATTCACATCGTCATTCGGATGAAGTCGCTCTTCTTCGCCCCACTCCTCCAACAGCTGGTTGCCGCGGTTCGCAAGCACTTCGTTCATATTCATGTTCGATTGCGTTCCGCTGCCTGTTTGCCAAACGACGAGCGGGAAATGGTCGTCCCATTTGCCTTCGATCACTTCATTGGCAGCCCTCACGATTGCTTTCGTTTTCACTTCCGATAGATTGCCAAATGAGTTGCTCGCAATTGCGGCCGATTTTTTCAAATGGGCGAACGCACGGATGACGCCGAGCGGAATCCGTTCTCCACCGATTTTAAAGTTCTGCTTGCTCCGCTGTGTCTGCGCGCCCCACAACTTATCCGCTGGTACTTTGATTTCTCCAAACGTGTCATGCTCGATACGATATTCCATTTTCCCTCCGCCTTTCAATAGATTATTCAAACTCCTCTATCTATCATGCACCTTTTTAGAGTTTAAATAAAATGAAAAGACCCGGTTATCCGAGTCTTTACGATTCAGGCAAGTATCTTTTTCTGGTATATTTCTATAAATCTATCCACTACATCGGGATGGAATTGTGTTCCCTTGCCTCTTATCAGTTCCTCGAATGCCTCTTCTGCTGTCACCGCCTTTTTGTAGACGCGTTCCGTTGTCATTGCGTCGTAGGCATCGACGACGGAGACGATGGCGGCTTCCAGGGATATTTCATCCCCTTTCAGTCCATAAGGATACCCTTTACCATCGTATCTCTCATGATGCTGCTCCACGATGAATGCAGCATCCTTCAGCCACTCAACTGGATGGGCGCGCATTATGTTGGCACCGGCTTGGGAATGCATTTTCATGATTTCCCATTCTTCCGGTGTTAGCTGTCCGGGTTTATTTAAGATCTCGAGGGGGATTGCAAGTTTGCCAATATCATGGAAGTGAGCACCCCAACGCAGCAACTTCAGTCTGCTTTTCGGCTGGTCCATCCGCTTCCAAACTTCAATGGCATATTGCCTGATCCTATCGCAATGGTGATACGTATAGCCGTCTACAAGCGCTACTGCATCAATTTCGGTTTGCAATGTTTGGGTTTCGTAAAATAATTGTTCGTAGAAGTCCGCGTCCATCTTCATGAGGATTTCCGCATCGGATGTTCCGTAAAATGTGACGACTTTGTCATAACAGGAAGCATCCATCGTTTCACCGATATGCATTTTTGTGCGAGTCCCGCGGTATTCGATATCTACTTGACCATCGAGTAATGTGTACGTTTCGACAATTGTGTTCTCAGGATTGTATTGGGCGCAGAACGAACCCCCTTCATTCAATGAAAAAAGGGCTTCCGCAACTTTCTTCCACCGCCCCAAATACGTGATCTGTCCCGACGTCATCCGTAATACGGGGGACAGGACATCTATTTGTCGGGGTGTGCAGTTTCGAGTAGTTCCCATAGGCATCCTCCGTCAGGCAGGTTTCTATCTCTCCGCATGTTTCCTCCATTATAACGAACAATGATGGGAACTTCCATAGTTATTTTTGAATAAATAGAATATACTTTCTTTTATAATTCCTGTCTCAGTGCCTGAATGACGTCAATTTTTGTCGCTTTGCGAGCCGGGCGCCAGCCAGAAATCATGGCAACTGTAATGCTGATTGCGGATGCGATGATGACAAGCTGCCATGGAATGATGGAAAATGTGATATCCATGCTTGCGATCTCCTCTTCCCCGAGTGCAGCTGAAACGATGATTGGCAATACCATATTGGCAATGAAACTGACGCCGTAAGAAATGATGACTGCGATGATAGTCCCTAATATACCGATCCAGGCACTTTCCATGAGGAACAGTCTTTGGATCAGTTTCGGACTTGCTCCGATCGCTTTCATGACGCCGATTTCACGAGTCCGTTCCGTGACAGCCATTGTCATCGTGTTGAAGATGCCGATGGAGGCAATTAAGATTGCAATTGTACCGACGAAGACGAGGCCGGCTTTGAATGCGAGGAAGAAGACGTCAAGCTGTTCGAGTTGATCAGCAATCGAGTAAACAGAATATCCTTCATCTTTGAGCGCCTTGCTGACAGCTGTGACGTTTTCCAAGTTCTCGGCATAGACATTGACGTTCCCATAGAACAGTTCGCTATTCTCGTCATCAACGTGACTAGTAAAAATCCTGGTCAAGTCAGGCATGATGGCTGCATCCGCATAGATATTGAAATCCATGATCCAATCCTTCGCCGGCTCTTTCGCGACGCCCACGATGGTCAATGTTATTTTTTCCGGGAACAGTTCCTTTTCTTCATACAATCCCATTTTGTATGTGAACTGTTTGCCGATTAAAGATCCTTTATATGTTGAAGGCTCCGCTTCCCTGTCAACCGTATTTAATTCGATCAGATTTTCTGCGAAGTCGTTTCCGACAACAACTTCATATTCATTCTCCGGCAAGCGCCCTTCTTGTAAGGCAAAGCCCGCTTTGGCTTCCTCTTGGAATTCTGTGACCGTCATGTTATGGCTGCCGATGAATCCGTCTAGTTCCGATTGCTGATTAATGCTTACAGATTGGCGGAAGACGACCGCTTTCACATGTTCACGTTTTTTCAGTTTCTCCACTTTGGCCAGATCCATCTCACTTGAATACACTTCTATCTGGTTGATTAATCGGTTATCGAGTATTTCGTTCCGCAGCGTGTCGTGGATGCCGAACCCTACGGAAGCAAGCACGATCAGGAAAGCTGTCCCCATCGTTGCGGCAAGAATTGTCATGAAGACACGCAGTTTGTTTTTTTTGATATGTTGTCGGACGAAATCGATTTGATCGTTAACTTGCATGTCCGACACCCCCTTCCGTTAATTCACCGTCATGCATCTTGTAAACGCGATCCGCGGTTTCCGCTACTGTGTCGTCATGTGTAATGATGATGAATGTGATGCCGCGGGTTTTATTGAGCGATTGGATGAGCAGCAGGATGTCCTGCTCTGTCTCTGAGTCAAGGCTCCCAGTTGGCTCGTCCGCAAAGATGATCGGTGGATCGGTGATGAGCGCACGTGCGATGCTCACCCGCTGCTGCTGACCTCCCGATAATTCATTCGGATAATGGTCTTGCACCTCTGTCAGGCCAACGAGCTGAAGAAGCTGTTGGACTTTTTCCCGGCGAATCTTTTTGGCAACGCCGGCGAGTTTGAGCGGCAGCTCCACATTTTCAAATGCCGTAAGACCCGGCATGAGCTGGAAATTTTGAAAGATGAAGCCGAAATGATCGAGGCGGAATTTAGCGCTCTCCGCCTCACTGAAAGCGGATGTCCGCACGTCGCCAATCTGAATGATGCCGGCATCCGGCTTAAGGAATCCCGCCAATATATGAAGAAGCGTCGATTTCCCCGACCCGCTCCGTCCGACGATCGAAACGATTTCTCCTTCCTTGATTGCAAAGGACAGCCCTTTTAAAACCGGAACTTGCCTCTCCTTGCCTTTCTTGCCGATTTTGAATGAATGTGTTAATTCCTGAACCTGTATCATGATTTTCCCTCCAAGCTAGTAACTGTTTCTCATTGTACGGTGAGAATCTTAAGGGGGAGTGAGGAGAAAAATGAAGAAATTCTTAAGATGTGGGTGGACTTTGGGCGCGGGCGGCATCACTTTGGACGTGGAGCAGCTTGCTTTGGGCGCGGGGGGCATCACTTTGGGCGCGGAGCAGCTTGCTTTGGGCGCGCGGGGCATCACTTTGGGCGCGGGGCAGCTTGCCTTGGGCGCGCGTGGCATCACTTTGGGCGCGGAGCAGCTTGCTTTGGGCGCGGGGGCATCACTTTCGGCGCGGAGCAGCTCGCTTTGGGCGCGCGTGGCATCACTTTGGGCGCGGAGCAGCTTGCTTTGGGCGCGCGTGGCATCACTTTGGGCGCGGAGCAGCTTGCTTTGGGCGCGAGGGGCATCACTTTGGGCGCGGAGCAGCTTGCTTTGGACGCGGGGGGCATCAATTTG
The DNA here is from genome assembly GCF_023715585.1 of Sporosarcina luteola. Classification (GTDB taxonomy): domain Bacteria; phylum Bacillota; class Bacilli; order Bacillales_A; family Planococcaceae; genus Sporosarcina; species Sporosarcina luteola_D. The sequence goes on along the minus strand of NZ_JAMBOK010000002.1, from coordinate 371,784 downwards.
GGCGCGGAGCAGCTTGCTTTGGGCGCGGGCGGCATCACTTTCGACGTGGCCGTGCTTTGTCGCGCCTAATGCTTTTGACAAATAAAAAACACCCGTACCACGAATGTGGTACGGGTGTTCAAGTAAAGCTTATTCCTCATCAACAGGTTTCGGTTTGACTGGTGTCGGCTTCGTACGAAGTTCTTCCGCCAGGTTATCGATGCTAGGACGAAGATTGTTTTTACCAACGTAGCTTTCCATCATTTCTTTTACATCGATGCCTGATGAGGCTTTCAATGATTCCTGCAATGTAGACATTAGGTTCGTTGCGTAGGATGTCACTTTATTGGCTCCGCCGCCTTCACCGCCGCCCGTGTCGACGACTGTGATCTTATCGATGTTCGAAAGCGGGCTTGCAACTTGCTTCGCGTATTCAGGGATCATCTTAACGATCATGTCAAGCACAGCTGCCTGGCCGTACTGTTCGAACGCTTCCGCAATTTTGCGTTTCGCTTCGGCCTCGGCAAGACCTTTCAGGCGGATGACATCGGCTTCAGATTCACCTTGTGCACGTTGCGCATCGGCTTTTGCCAAACCGTCAAGGCGGATTTTTTCAGCTTCTGCCGCAGCACGTGCTTCAATGCGGTATTTCTCTGCTTCCGCTTCAGCCATTTGACGAGACTTATCGGCGGCAGCGTTTTGCTCGATCGCGTAACGGTCCGCGTCGGCCTTTTTCTTAACTTCGGAATCATATTGCTTTTCACGGCGCAGAATCTCTTTCTCTTCCAACTCGATCTGCTTTTGACGCTCGATGATTTTGACTTGCATCTCCTGCTCTGTAACTTCCTGCTTCGCACGTGCGGATTCAAGCTCATACGCTTGGTCAGCGCGTGCTTTCGCGACATCTTGCTCGCGGCGGTAGTCAGCAACTTTCAACTGATTCTCCTTCTCCGCTTCAGCAATTTCCGTAGCACGTTCGATTTCCGCTTTTTGTGCTTCCTTCGATGCTTCCGCGTTCTTGATGCGCGTCTCTTTTTCAGCTTCCATTGTGGCAATATCGGCATCGCGTTTCACTTGGGCGATACGCGGTTTACCGAGTGAATCCAAGTAGCCGTTTTTATCGCGGACATCTTTAATTGTGAATGAAACGATGATAAGCCCCATTTTAGCCAAGTCTTGTGACGCTACACGCTGCACTTCCTGGGAGAACTTATCACGGTTCTTATAAATCTCCTCGACCGTCATGGATCCTAGAATGGAACGCAAATGCCCTTCCAGCACTTCCTTCGCTTCGTTTTCGCGGTCGGCTTTCGATTTTCCTAAAAACTGCTCCGCTGCCGTCGCGATTTCAGAAATCGATCCGCCGATCTTAATGATAGCTGTTCCATCTGCCATGACTGGAACTCCTTGTTCTGTATACACTTCAGGCGTCGTCACTTCTAGTTTGCTTGAAAGCAAGCTGAGCGGTTCCGCTTGTTGGAACACAGGGAAGACGAACGCTCCCCCCCCACGGATGATTTTGATCCGGTTGCCCGAGTCATCCGTATGTACATTTTTCGATCCTAAATAACTTCCTGTGACGATTAGCGCTTCATCCGGCCCGACTGTCTTATACTTTGAAATGTAGACGAGTATGACAGCAAGCAAGATGAACACTACAATACCAATGACAACGAGTGTTCCTGGCATTCCGATTCCCCCTTAATGGATTGGTTTGATTTGATCACTTGAAGCGGAAAGGCTCATATTCCTTAACGATGAACGTCCCTTCTTTCACTTCGATGACCAACACTTCTTTTCCGTAGTCGATCGCTTTGTTTTCATACCCCGCAGCCCTTTTTGAAATGATGCCGTTCACTGTTTCAATGATGATTTCGCCAAAGCCATCAACCGGTACCGGAACGATGACTTTGCCGACTTGGCCAGTGAGTGATTCATCGGTGTAAGCAAGCGATACTTCTGCGGATTTCAAAGGAAGGAGCACGAAGAAATATAGAAGGAAGTCCAATGCGGTCGCTGCTCCAAGCGCAATGATCAAGATCAGCATATGATTCCATTCGGTCGTCAACTCCAAAATATAACCGACTGCTGATGTAAATGAAATGAATGCAAGAATGACTGCGGGATCCAAAATTGGACTCGCATCGCCAATCCCTTCTGCAATGTCACTGAATAGAATGTACAGCACGGTCGCCAATCCTGCGATTATGAGCACGGTCAAATAGACATGGATGACCGGCATACCGAACACTTCCATCCTTTCACCTCGCCTTCTCCTATTTGAATTCTACTATACATACGGGCTACCGCTAATAAAGTTTCAAAATTCCTGGAAATAAATTTCGATTTTTTCACCATATGATCTCACCCAAGTTGTCGATAAAAAAATAAATCAGCCCGTATATTTGTACTTATTTCATTGTTTTTTGTTATGATTAGGCTACAAAAAATTGATTCCGGAAACGGATGGAGGCTTAAAAATGTTCAGTCCACGTAAAACCGATCCTTTTTTCGCAGCTCTTTTGGAGATTGCTGAGCATGTCCAAGAAGCGATGCACTATGCGAATGACTTTAAAGTGACGTCGGTTGCAGATTTAAAAGAAGTAAGCATTAAATTGAAAGAGTATGAGACAGAAGGGGATGATTTGATTCACGACCTTATCTCCAAGCTCAACATTTCTTTCATGACGCCGATTGAACGGGAAGATATTTTGCAATTGGCCATTAAGATGGACGATATCCTCGACGGAATCGAACATTTCGCAGCGAATCTTGAAATGTTCTCGCTCACGGAAATCGATGAATATGTCCAGAAGTTCATGGATAATATCGTGAAAAGCTCCGATGAAATCGTCAAGGCGATGGAATTGCTTGCGAAGAAGAAACTTGTCCAGATGCGGGATCACGCTGTTTTGATCAAAGAATATGAGCGGATTTGCGATGAGGTCCTTCGCACATCGATTAAACAGCTGTTCATCCGTGAAAAGGATCCGATCCGTATCATCCAGTTCAAGGATATTTATGAACTGCTCGAAGACATTGCGGATCATTGCCAGGACGTGGCAAACACACTTGAAACAATCATCATGCGAAACGCGTAAGGAGCAGCAATTATGGAATTAGTATTGTTTCTCACGATAGCTATCGTAGTTTTTGCGCTCGCATTCGATTTCATCAATGGGTTCCACGATACGGCGAATGCCATTGCGACTTCGGTATCGACTCGCGCATTAAAACCGCGGACAGCCATTTATATGGCTGCAATTATGAATTTCATCGGCGCATTGACATTTACAGGTGTTGCCAAGACGATTTCAAAAGACATTGTCGATCCGTTTATGTTGGATAAAGGATCTCTTGTCATTTTGGCAGCCCTTACTGCTGCGATTGCATGGAATTTAATCACTTGGTATTACGGCATTCCTTCGAGTTCGTCGCATGCGTTGATCGGCTCGATCGCAGGTGCCGCCATTTCAGCGGCCGGGTTCGGGGTTTTGGAATACGGCGGATTTATCAAAATCATGCAAGCCCTACTCATTTCCCCGTTCATCGCAATTGCGGCCGGGTTCCTGATGATGACGCTTTTCAAGGTTTTATTGAAGAACCGGAATTTGTTCAAGGCGAATAAACGGATCCGATATTTGCAGATTGGAACCGCGGCTTTGCAAGCATTTACGCACGGTACGAACGATGCCCAGAAGGCGATGGGAATCATTACAATGGCATTGATGGCTGCACAGTTGCAGACGGGCGACGATATCCAGCTTTGGGTTCGGATTGCTGCTGCCACTGCGATGGGGCTTGGGACATCCATCGGTGGATATAAAATCATTAAGACTGTCGGCGGAAAGATCATGAAGATCCGCCCAGTCAATGGAGCAGCCGCCGATTTGAGCTCCGCCATGATTATTTTCGGGGCGACGCTTATCCACTTGCCTGTCAGCACGACGCATGTCATCTCTTCCGCAATCATGGGAGTCGGCTCCGCGCAGCGTGTTAAAGGCGTCAAATGGGGAGTTGCGAAAAAAATTGTCCTCACATGGGTGATTACAATGCCCATTTCTGCTGCTCTTGCCGCTATTGTGTATCAAATTTTGAATTTATTATTCTAATACAAAACTTTTCACTTGCATTGCCAAATGTCGTCTGTTATGATAAAGGAGAATTATTTTTGTTCGGCGCGATGGTCACGTTGTAACGTTTGACCGCTTCAAGACTTGAGCAAGGATAGTAACACAATGTGTACTTCTGTACACAAGGAGGAAACAAACATGGAACAAGGTAAAGTAAAATGGTTTAACGCAGAAAAAGGTTATGGCTTCATCGAACGTGAAGATGGCGACGATGTATTCGTACACTTCTCAGCTATCCAAGGCGATGGCTTCAAAACTCTTGAAGAAGGCCAAGACGTGACTTTCGAAATCGAACAAGGTCAACGCGGACTTCAAGCAACTAACGTTGAAAAAAACTAATTTGAATTAACCCTTCAAAACCACTTCCTTCGGGGAGTGGTTTTTTTCGTTGTCTCTGGACTGTTTACATCGACCCTCCCGCTTCAGACCAATTCTCCCAAACTATCCCTTTAAAAAAGACATTCCTATCCAATTTAGTTATGATAAGGAGCAGACAGAAAGTTTGGGGAGGACGATGGTATGCGCACACTTGCGCTTTTAGTTACGAAGCATTATAAAACGATCCTGATAGCTTGGATTGCACTTTTCATTGCCATGGCTATTTTCGCAATCCGTTTGCCTGGGCTGCTCGCGGGTGATGGCTTTAGAATGGATGGAGAGCACGAACAAGTGATGAAAATCGCTTCTGAGAAGTTTGATTTACCAGCAGAAACGATGTTTGTCGTTTTTGATGAAGTTAGTGATGCAACGATTGCGTCCACTTTGACTGAAATTGAGAAGCTGGATCTTGCTTCCGAAGTCGTTTCCCCGTTGAATAACGAAGAACAATATACGAAGGATGTCTCCTATGCATTGCTCCACTTTGAAGAGAACGGCAAGGATATGTCCAAAGTCGTCACAGATATCCGGGAAGCGATCGGTGATGAGAAAGGCATTGTGCTGACCGGCCAATCCGCCATTACGAAAGACATCAACAGCGCGAGCCAACGCGATTTGATGAAGGCGGAGGCAATCGGCTTGCCAATCGCAATTATCGTCCTTCTCTTTGCATTCGGTTCGCTAATGGCGTCGATGGTTCCGTTGATCGTCGGGGTGGCGACAATCGTAACGACGTTCGGCGTGTTGGCTTTGGTTGGCGGACAGATGGAGTTAGCTATCTTTGTATTGAATATCGTTCCGATGCTTGGGCTCGCTTTGAGCATCGACTTTTCGCTTCTGTTCATTAGCCGCTACCGGGAAGAGCGATTAAAGAACGATGTACTGGAGGCTGTTGGCACAACGATCCGCACGGCGGGACGCTCTGTCATTTTCTCGGCCTTTTGTGTGTTCATCGGTCTCGGTGCGATGTTTATAATCAAAGTTGAGATCTTCCAGAACATTGCGCTCGGCGGGATGATTGTCGTCGGTATGGCGGTTCTCAGTTCAGTAACGCTGCTTCCAGCGATTTTGATAATGCTCGGCGACCGTTTGAATAAGGGCCGCGTGTTAAAGGTGAAGGAAAACGGTTCAGACCGATGGAGGCAGTTCGCCAATGCCGTAATTAAACGGCCCATTCTTATTACGATTGTGGCGCTTGTTTTACTGGGCATTGCAATAATTCCTGTTAAAAATATGGATTTGACGATTCCACAGATCGATTCATTGCCGGCGTCGTATGATACGCGGGCTTCGTACGAATTGATGGATGACGCTTTCGGGCTCGGTAAGCGGTCAAATGTGTACTTGATCGCGGAACGGAGTGGAGGCTGGTCTGACGCGGAAGGCTTACATGCGTTGAAGGCATTGGAAGAAGACCTGGCAGATGATCCATTGGTCGACAAACTGACTACAATTTTCACTGCTAGTGGAGTTGGATCTCCTGAAGCATGGGAGCAAGCGATGCAAGTTCCTGAAATGAAGGCGCAGCTTAAACCTTTGCTTGATTCATTCGTTAAGGATAATCAATTATTGATTCCAGTGACGCTTCAGGCGAAAGGCTCGTCCGACGAAGCGCAGCAATGGGCGCGGGATTGGTCGGAGCAATCGGAATGGAATCTGTTGGTCGGAGGTCAACCGAAGTTCAATCAGGAGATTTTCGATGAGATTTTCGGCAATATCGTGTCTGTTCTAACGATAATCCTTGTATCGACGTTCATCATTCTTATGATTGCGTTCCGCTCGGTGCTTATTCCGTTGAAGGCGATTTTAATGAACATCGTCGGGCTGTCCGCGACGTTCGGAATTCTCGTCTATATATTCCAATACGGTCATTTCGGAATACATCCCGGAACGATTGCACTCATCATTCCGATCCTCGTCTTCAGTCTCGTCTTCGGCTTGAGCATGGACTATGAAGTGTTCCTCATTTCTCGGATGCAGGAGGAGTACGCGAATACATTCGATAACGATCATTCGACGGTCGAAGGGCTGGCGACAACAAGCAAGATCATTACATCCGCAGCATTGATCATGATTGTATTGACAGGTGCATTCGCGTTCACAGACGTCATGCCGGTGAAGCAGATCGGCGTCGGCATCGCGATTGCGGTCGCCATTGATGCGACGATCATCCGCTTGCTGCTTGTTCCGAGTCTAATGAAATTATTTGGCAAGTGGAACTGGTGGATGCCGTTTAGGAAAGGTGAATATAAAGCTGGGAATTGGCATTAAAAGAAAAGGCGCTTTTTGCCTTTTCTTTTTAAGATTGAAGCGACCCGAGAGGCTGCCGACCGGAGCTAGATGACAATAAAAACTGCCTGGACAACGATCTTATCCGTTTGGCCAGGCAGCTTTTAATTTTTATCATTAATCTCAACTTGTGGGCTTTCCTGCCGGTCTTTATCAAACTGTGCAGTCATCGCAAAATAGATCATTGCAACGACTGCGATGACAAAGACGACGAGCCCGATGACGAGCGTTCTTCCCTTCATATGGCGTCACCCCTTGCTAAGCTTGAATTTCTCCTCTACCAAATAGTCGACGGCTTCCTGATAATCGCCGAAGCCCTCTTCCAAATTATACCCGTGGTAAATATTGAAAAAGCCTTCTTCCCCAAGCAACGTCAGCTTCTGGCCTTCCTCATTCACCCACACCTCTTCAATCGATTCCTCTTCTTCAGCCTCTTCGGTTGAAAGTGCACGGATGGCGTCGCGGATTGCCTTTTTCAACTCTTCTTCCGTCGCTTCACGGATGTTGACGAGCCCGCGGTCATCCGTCTCGTAACCCGGGACCCCTTCCAGGTATACAAATCCGTTGCCGTTTGGATGAAGATGCTGCACGACGACTGTTTTTTCATATAAGCTATCTTCAAAATGGTAATTGAGCCTCTTCATCGAAACTTCTTTCCGCGTCAGTTCAGGGAATGTCTCAATGATTTGCTGTTTTTGTTCAAATGTTAGCATGTTTTGGCCACTCTTTCTTTGTCAAATGTCTTTCCAGTATACCATCATTCATCCCTCACCGTTAGACCTAGCGCACGCGCAAAACCGAGTGCCTGCTCCGTCGAAACGATGCATCCCGCAATCTTCGGCACTGTCACTTCGATGCGCTCGTATGTATTGTCGGATAAATCCACGCCATCCAAATCGGTTTCCGAGAAATTCGCATCGTCAAGCTTGCACTTTTCAAATCGGACCTGTTTGAAATCGCATTCGTAAAAATCGCTATCTTCTAAGTTGCACTCCGCGAACTGAACTTCCTTCATTTTAGAAAAATTGAAGTTCGCATAGCGGGCGTCACATTCCTTCATGAGGAGATGTCCTATATTGGAATTGGCCATATCTGTACCCGTCAGCTTGGAAGCAATGATTTCGCATCGGTGGAACATGACATTTTCCATTTGGACGTTTGAGAAATCGCATGTCTGGAATAAAACATCGACGAATTCTGCGCCTCTCCAATCACTGTTCGCAAATGACATATCCTTGAACATGCAATTATCGAACACGAGGCGCTCCCCATCTGCACCTGGCATTACACCACCTTCGAACCTCGCTTTTTCTATGAACCCATCCCGGTTCCATATATCCGAAGGCCTCAACAGCTCATGTTCCAGAGACAATTTCGGTTTCACCCGCTTGTCCTTTTTATTCGCCATGCAATCCCTCCTATCGCGTCTTCCATTCAATAATAATGACGAGCAGTATGACAACTATGAACGCCAACATATAAAACCAATTTGGAATCGAACTAATGCCACTGAACATCTAACCATCTTCCTTTCGGGGCGACCTGAAAATCCAGGTTATCACCGTTCGCGTCGAGCTTATCACCGCTAATGGACCGTTTACCACCGCTTGGACTGAGTTTATCACCGCTTACGGCTGCTTTATCACCGCTCGCAACGACTTTATCACCGTTAGGCCATTTATAATTACCGCCGAACGCCTGCAATCACCCGCAAATCAATCGTAATCTCTTTCATTCCCGTCGCAATCACTTCTTCCACCCGCTCTTCACTCGCATTCCATGTGAGCGGGGTCATGCGGATCAACGGTGCGAGTAGTCCGTCCGGCAATTCAAACGTATATGTCACCCGTTCCGTCTCGACCGCATCGAACTGTTCAGAGAACCTTGCTACCGGGTCAGCCTCTTCTTTCTGCTGCTTCCCGTCGTAGAAGACGTTCCGCAATTCCTGCAAGTACCCGCTTTCCGGTACGACTTTCACCAATACGCCGCCGGGCTTCAGCAACCGGTTAAACTCTGCGTAATTCGCCGGTGATAAGATGTTCAGAATCGCATCGGTACGGGCATCTGCAAACGGCATGGCAACCAGGTCTGCAACACTCCAAATGATTCCCGGGTAGGCTTTCGAAGCCGCCGCAATGCCTTCCTTTGCCAAATCAATGCCTATGCCGACACTTCCAGTTTGCAACCGAGAATGAACTGCCTGCAAATGGGTTCCTTCCCCGCAGCCCGCATCCAGTACGACAGGACGCTCAACTCGCGCCAATTGATCAGCCAAACGGGAAGTGATATTTTCAAGGACAGGCTCGAAAAACCCGCTGCCCATAACGGCAGTCCTCGCTTCGAACAGTGATTTATCATATTTCGTTGCATGGGCTTGCGGCGCCAAATTGACATATCCGCTTTTCGCCAAGTCGAATGAGTGCATGTTCCGGCAGATGAGACGGGAATGCGCCTCCATTCCCACTTCCGCAGAGCAGATTGGACATTTGAACAGCTGTATATTGTTCTCCATCACAAGAGCACTTTGCATTTTTTTCGTCATTTTCATTTCCTGTACTCCGATCCAATAGTGTTCTACCAGTATACCGCCTTTCCGCCCGGACTCAAACTATCAAAGTGTCCAACTGTATCTATCGCACCTCCAGCGGGTACAATACTAGAAAGGAGGCGATTTCCGTGAAGAGGATTTTTCTATTCATCATTTTCATAGTTACACTTTATCTCGCAAAACCTTTATGGGAAGAGCCCGTTTCGAAGTACATCGACCTTTCCTTCCTGAATCCTGTTGACGAAAAGGTTGAAGGCATACTAGGGAAAGAACCGGTCACTTCCACTATGAACTCCATCCTTAACGCTGCCGATAGATTATTCCTATATATCTCTTCGAAGACGTCTGAAGTGGAACAGCTAATTCCAGATAAAGTGGCTAAGCCGAGCTTGGACAAACCCGATCACTCCGCAATGTCCATCCATAATATCGAAATTGGCGCAACCGAGGAACAAGTGAAGGCAGAGCTTGGCGAGCCGAAAAGCTATTCATTGAATGAATACGGCACCGAGTGGTTCACATACCATGAGGATTACCAGAATTTTGTCATGATCTCCTTCGATGAAAATTCGAAAGTGAACGCCGTTTACACGAATGATGACCTCATTTCTTCGAAAGCAGGAATTCGGTACGGCACACCGAAAGCCGATGTACGGAAAGCCTATGGCGAGCCGTTGAAAGAGATCCGGAAAGGCTTGAACATCTATGTCCTTCAGGAAAATGAAGGGATGGATCTCTTTAAAGCCGGGGATGTCTATCTGTATGTGTTTTATGATCTTCATCAAAATGAAACCGTGACAGCCGTACAGCTCATCACGACCGCATTGGAACAAAGGAAATCCGGTATGTATGCGGGCGGAGATGTATCGTTGCGCAATGGGTTCGAAGAGCAGCTCTTCGATTTGACGAACGCCGCCCGTGTCCGGCACGGCCGCTCGATTTTACGATGGGATGATAGAGTTGCCGATACAGCACGCAAACATAGCCGCGATATGGCGATCAATGATTATTTCAGCCATGAAAATTTACAAGGGCTGTCACCTTTCGATCGGATGAAAGAGGATGATATCAAGTTCCGCAGGGCTGGTGAAAATTTGGCGTATGGTCAGTCAAGCAGCATTTTTGCGCATGAAGGTCTGATGAATTCGTTAGGACATCGGGAGAATATTTTAATTAAGGACTATAGCCATCTCGGCATCGGAGTCGCTTTCAACGAGAAATCACAGCCGTATTACACGGAGAACTTTTTCCTGCAATGAACACTTCGCGACTATTTCTGACCCTAATGGGGAATATAGGAAGAAGCACGTAGAGAAGGAGGAGTTCGAATGAGAGCTGTAACATTCCAAGGCGTGAAAGATATTCAAGTGAAAAAGGTTGAAGCACCGAAGATCGAGAAGCCTGATGATATTATCGTTAAGGTAACGTCCACTGCCATTTGCGGGTCCGATCTGCATATCTATTTAGGCGCTTTGCCTACCCATAAGGGATACGTCATCGGCCATGAACCGATGGGGATTGTCGAAGAAACCGGACCCAATGTAACGAAAGTGAAGAAAGGTGACCGGGTCATCATTCCGTTCAATATTTCATGCGGCCAATGTTTTTATTGCGAGCATCAGATGGAAAGCCAATGCGACAATTCGAACCCGAATCCCCATGTTGATACAGGCGGGTATTTCGGATTCACCGAACGGTATGGCGATTATCCTGGAGGGCAGGCGGAATATCTGCGCGTCCCGTATGGAAATTTCACACCGTTCGTCGTGCCCGAGTCTTGCGAGCTTCCCGACGAGGCGCTGCTTTTCCTGTCCGATGTGTTACCGACCGCCTATTGGAGCGTTGAACATGCAGGCGTGAAGCATGGAGATACGGTTGCTGTGCTTGGTTGCGGACCTGTCGGGCTGATGGCGCAGAAATTTGCGTGGATGAAAGGCGCGAAACGCGTCATCGCAGTCGACCATGTCCCGTACCGGCTGAACCATGCCGTGAAGATGAACAAAGTGGAAGCTTTCAATTTCGATGACTACGACAATATGGGTGCACATATTAAAGAAATCACCCGCGGCGGAGTGGATATTGTCATTGATTGTGTCGGAATGGATGGAAAGAAGAATATTGCCGAGAAAGTCGGACAGAAGTTGAAGATGCAAGGCGGAACGTTAAGTGCAGTTGAAATCGGCTACCAAGCCGTACGCAAATTCGGGACGATCCATCTGACAGGCGTGTATGGATCGCTCTACAACATGTTTCCGCTCGGAAATATGTTCGAAAGGAATATTACGCTGAAGATGGGCCAAGCTCCGGTCATCCACTACATGCCGACGCTTTTTGATAAGATTACGAAAGGCGAATTTGATCCTACGGAAATCATTTCGCATGTCGTACCTCTCGAGGAAGCATCGGCTGCCTATCACCATTTCTACGAGCACGAAGATGATTGCATTAAAGTGATATTGAAGCCATAAAAAAACCGGTCCTAGGACCGGTTTTTCTTATTTCTTCCCTGTGATGGCGGCGCAGGCAATACGCGCACCGGAATTCCCTGCAGGATCCGTCTTGTAATCATCCTCCTTTTCGTGGATGACGATTGCGCTTCCGTCCTCATCGAGGATAGAGTTTTCCTGGTCTTTTTTCAGCGTAATTTCGGAAGTCGTCAACTTAAACGACACTTTTCCGTCCTCCGGCACTTCGATATTCGGCAAATCGCCGAGATGGAAGCCTTTCGGATTGTCGAAGCCATGTTCTTTCCCGGTCGGATTGAAATGCCCTCCGGAGGATGTGAAATCCGGTGGTGTGCATACACCGGTTTCATGGATATGAATGCCATGCAGTCCAGGCGGCAAATCTTCCGCCTGCACATTGATCATAACGCCTTCCGTCTCTTGAACCAATGTCACTTCACCGATTTCCTTCCCTTCCGTATTCAATAAAGGAGAGACGATCGCTTCCATCTGTTCCGCGTTGACAGGCACTTTCTTATTCGCTTTCCCACAGCCCGCCACTACGATTACGACACTAATTAGTACTACCATTACTAGTTTTTTCTTCACTGTAGTTCCTCCTCCACGTTTATTCCTGCCAAGCATGCCCAACTGGAGGGGATTTAGTAGTGGTAAGTTTTCCCGCCTGTTTTTCGAGAATAGTTTGAGCGGAGTAGGCTTACTTTGGACGCGGAGGGGCTTGTTTTGGACGCGAAGTGCCTCACTTTGGACGCTCAAGGGCTCGCTTTGGACGCGGAGGCCTCGCTTTGGACGCGAGAGCACACACTTTGGACGCGATTGCCAATAAAAAAAACCGCTGCCCACTCCCCTTATTGGAATGAACAGCGGTCTCTTCTATTAAGCTAATACCAATTTCTCCAGGTCAAGCGGCGCTACGTAAACACCGTCTTGATACACACGCATATTGCCCCCGGAAATTTCGTCGATCAGCATGATATTCCCTTCAGGATCACGCCCGAATTCAAGCTTGATGTCGTAAAGATCAAGCCCTTTCACTGCAAGCTCCTCTTTCACAACGACCGAAATTTCCTTCGTCAATTTTTCTAAAACCGCATACTCGTCCTCCGTCAAAATTCCGAGCTGCGCCAATGCATCTTCCGTGATCGGCGGATCATTGCGATCGTCGTCCTTGATCGTCACTTCAACAAATGCATCCAACGGTTGTCCTTCTTCGCAATATGCTCCATATCGCCGCAAGAAACTTCCGACCGCGCGGAACCTGCAAATGACTTCCAGCCCTTTTCCGAATACGGTTGCCGGTTTCACGGTCATCGTCACATTCTCGATATCCGCATTAATATAATGCGTCGGAATCCCTTTATCCGCCAATTTCTCAAAAAAGAATTTTGTCATGCGCAAGCCTGATTGCCCTGCGCCTTCAATCGTCAATCCTACTGTATTCGCTCCCGGATCGAACACGCCGTCTTCCCCGGTCACGTCATCTTTGAATGCTAATAAAACATTGCCATCATGCAATTTATAAACATCTTTCGTCTTGCCTTTATATACAAGTTCCATGCCCACGTTTCCTCTCTATTCGAAAATGTAGTGAATCGAACCACGCAGAGTTCGATTTGCCGTATTTCTGCGTTTTTTGCAGAAATTAAGGCACCTTTGTTCACTTTCAGTATAAGGCACTTTTCCTTTATTAAAAAGCGAAATCTTAATGAAGGTCAAGGTTTCATACTGAAAAACGCCTTATGATGTAGTCAAGAAGAAGATCGGAGCATTGTCCATCGGTGGATTTGGATGCGTTATTACTTGTTTAGGTGCCGGAACGAGGCCCCCCCTATTCCATTTAAAGGGTTTTTCGCTTGTCAGCATTCATGCAACGGGTGTATAATAGCTCGACGAAATCTATGCTCAGATTGAAAGAGAGTGTGAAAGAGATGGGCCGTAAATGGAATAATATTAAAGAAAAAAAAGCTTCGAAGGATGCAAATACGAGTCGAATATACGCAAAGTTCGGGCGTGAATTATATGTTGCAGCAAAACAAGGTGAACCTGATCCAGAGTTGAACCAAAACCTCAAAATGGTCATTGAACGCGCGAAAACATACAATGTGCCAAGAGCAATCATTGACCGTGCGATTGAAAAGGCGAAAGGCGGCGCGGAGGAAAACTATGACGAGCTCCGTTACGAAGGCTTCGGCCCGAACGGCTCAATGGTGATTGTCGACGCGCTTACGAACAACGTAAACCGTACCGCTTCCGAAGTGCGTGCAGCATTCGGGAAAAACGGCGGAAACATGGGCGTCAGCGGTTCCGTTGCGTACATGTTCGACGCGACTGCCGTGTTCGGCTTGGAAGGCAAAACTGCGGATGAAGTGTTGGAACTTCTAATGGAAGAAGACGTTGAAGTACGCGATATTTTAGAAGAAGAAGATACGGTCATTGTCTACGCTGAACCGGACCAATTCCACGCCGTGCAGGAAGCGTTAAAAAACGCCGGCATCACGGAATTCTCCGTAGCTGAATTGACAATGCTCGCTCATAATGACGTGACATTGGATGCTGACGCGCAAGCACAGTTCGAGAAAATGATTGACGCATTGGATGATCTTGAAGACGTTCAGCAAGTTTATCATAATGTTGATTTAGGGGAATAAATCTTGTGAAACCGCCATAACTGGCGGTTTTTTATTATGGACCACTGAAATCTCCTTCAGCTGCCTAGACAGGCTTCAGTATGTATGAGCAATGCCACTTCATACATATACTGAATAATGACTACTCACCCACTTAGGTAGAATGCTTCAAATTTATAATATTCTGTTTTCTGTCTACCCTCTTTAAATAAGTTGAAGTACAATCAAGTACAAAGGATGAAAGGATGTGAGCATGTTAATGAAACAGCAATGTCTTCTCAAAAGGGCTTTCCTGGCAATGGTCATTGCTTTGATCGCCTTATTTCCGGTAACACATGAAGGAACGTATTCATCTGTCGCCGCATCCGGGGAAACAACTCCCGCAGCATCCATTGATTCGACAACCTTAGATCAAAAATTATTGGCAATCTTGAAAGACCCGAAGCTCCAAGGGGGAATTACCGGGGTCAGTGTGCGGAAGGCCGATTCGGGTGAACCGATCTTTTCCCACTTCGGCGACATCCGCCTCCGCCCTGCTTCCAATATGAAATTGCTGACGGGCTCGACGGCAATGGACATATTGGGTCCTGACTATCAGTTCTCCACAGAAGTGCTGACGGACGGACAAGTAAAAGGAAAAATGATTCACGGCAACCTTTATCTAAAAGGTAAAGGCGACCCGACGTTGATGAAAAAGGATTTGGATCAATTCGCAAAGGATTTGAAGTCGAAAGGGATCGACAAGGTCAACGGAAACCTGATTGCTGACGACAGTTGGTATGATGATGACCGTTATTCCCAGGATTTAAACTGGTCGGATGAGCATAATTATGTCGGAGCACAAGTTTCTGCACTGACGCTTTCCCCGAACGAAGACTATGACGCGGGAACTGTCATTGTCGAAGTGAATGCTGGCAGTAAAGCCGGGGATCTTCCGAAAGTGACACTCACTCCGGAGACGGACTACGTTGAGATTGTCAACCGTGCAACAACAGTATCGAAAGGCGAAGCGAAAAGCATATCCATCGCGCGTGAGCATGGAACGAACAGGATTATTATTGAGGGCAAAATCCCTGTAGAAGGCACGAGATCTCAATCATGGTCCGCTGTTTGGGAGCCGACAGGGTTAACCCTTGATGTCTTTAAGAAATCACTCGAAGAACAAGGCATTGAACTTGTCGGGAATGGTGGAATGGAGATCGGTGTGACACCTGGTAACGCTACCGTTCTTGTTTCGAAAGAATCGATGCCGCTAAAAGAGCTTTTCATTCCATTCATGAAGTTGAGCAACAACGGACACGCGGAAACGTTAGTCAAGGAAATGGGGAAAGTACAGCGCGGCGATGGCAGTTGGAGTGCAGGTCTTGCCGTCATGAAGGATAAACTAAAGCACTTCGGCGTCAACACAGATACGCTCGTCCTTCGCGACGGCTCAGGCATGTCGCATAAGAACCTCGTTTCTGCAGATGAATTCACAAAATTACTGTATAACATCCAAGGGAAAAGCTGGTTCCCTGCGTTCGAAGCTTCCTTGCCGATCGCAGGCGTTCCTGAGCGGATGATCGGCGGCACACTCCGCAATCGGATGGGCAATGGGTTGACAGCCGGAAATGTTACAGCAAAAACCGGCTCCATCACAGGCGTCTCTACCCTGTCCGGTTACGTCACCGCAAAAGACGGAACAGAACTGATTTTCTCGATTTTAATCAACAATTATGTAACTGGACCTGTTACACCGATTGAAGATGCAATTGCGAGAGTGCTTGCGGAATATGAATTTTAATTGATATCAGATAAAGGCATCCATTCAATGGGTGTCTTTATTTTTAATTGGGAAGGATTCACAGATAACAATAGCGAAAGTATCCATATTACTCATTTATTCGAAAGTGGGGATTCAAATGGAAAAATTAGCGACCGAACAATATCTACAAGCCGCAGATTTTCTTAAAGTAAGTGCACGACCATTAGAAAAAGCGCTATTCGAATTTGAATTTGAAAATGGCAGCCGGGTGCAAGTGTTAGAGGAGCTTAAGGTTTATCAAAATGAAGACGGCGGTTTCGGAAATGGATTGGAGCCTGATTTCAGGTGTGAGGCATCGTCAGCGTTAGCGACGACAATTGGATTACAGCATTTGATTCGCATTGGAGCGGATGAATCGGATCTAATGGTGCAACGTGCTATTCAATATGCACTCGATACATTTAACGAAGAGAAGATGGGATGGGAAATTGTCCCGAAGGAAGTGGAAACAGCGCCGCGCGCCATCTGGTGGAATTACGGCGGCGATTGGCCATGGGGAAATCCAAGCGCTGAAATGACGGGATTGCTTCATCATTACAAGGGGCTTGTTCCTAAGGAGTTTCTAGAAAAGTTGACTGCCCACGCAGTTGCTTATACCAACGAAGAGGCGACGAACGACTTTCATGAATTGCAGTGCTTGGTGAAATTGATGAGAGAATTGCCTGCGAAAGAAGCAGAGAAAATTTCTGCTAGGGTGCGCGAGATTGCCCATCACAGCGTGACGACAGATCAGGAAAAATGGCACGACTATTGCCTGCTTCCTCTTCAAGTCGTATCATCCCCAACTTCTTTTTTATATGAAGATTTTAAGGAGTTCATCCCTGCCAACATCCAGCATCTAATTTCTACTCAATCAGAAGACGGCAGCTGGAAACCTACATGGGAATGGGGACGATATGAAGACGTCTGGAAAACTGCAAAGCAGGAATGGAGCGGTGTGCTGACGCTTGATAATTTGAGGGTCCTGAGAGCGTTTGATTAAGGTCGCGAAATGAGTGAATATGTAAAATGAGCTATGAATCAAATCTCAAAAAAAGAATCCATACCAGTGGATTCTTTTCCATTTATTTGAATAACCAATCACAACTCCACATCATCACTCATCTCAAACACATCAAATACATTTTCCTGAATGATGAGCGACATGATTTTACCCTTTTTCTCAAAGTAATGAACATGGCCGACCCTTTTGTCTTCAAGCTCGTTCCATCCCCATCTTTGGATTTCCTCCAAATAATCTGCAGGTGGTGTTCCCTCTTCATCCCCGATGCCCTTCAATTTATACTTCGCCGACTTTGCAATTTGCGACGTGCAATCTTCAGGCTTCAGTTCATAGGCATTTTTCGGAACCGGGAACCCTTCATTGATGACCGCCATCCGATAGCCATCTTCCTCCGTATACTCATATACACAACCTGTCATCATCACAGCGGCAACCAGCAACATCGGAATCAACTTCCACCTCATCAAATGCAACCCTCTCCCTCACTAAAACTTCACATCTATTACTTTTAGCGTAAAGGGAAAGTCCCTGTTTGTCTCCCGACGAATTTGTGACAATACATGGGTGCTGAAAATATAACAAGCCCCTTGCGTCGTGCCTAGGGGCTGAGTAATTAGCGGTTCATATCTTGGATTCCAGGACTATGTTCATTAGGCATGTCTGGCATCAATGGTACTGGAAACCCTTTAGGAGGATCAATAACAGTAAACGAGCCATCATTTCTACTTGGCGTTTGACCTTGAAGAATTTCTCCAATGCGTGTAGGGTCCAACCTAAAGTTGAACTGGGCATTATGGTATCCCATCTCTACATATTTTCTACATTCAGGATACTTGTTTATATCATAATTAGGAATTGGGAGTATCTTGCCCCAATCAACGCCCAACGTCTCCAAAGCTTTAGCAAAAGCATTTTGATGGGCGTTATCGCGAACGATAAGAAAAGCTAGCGTTTCGCGGAATGTTTTATTTGAACTCATTTCGTAAATACGTGTTTTTTGGAGGACACCTGTTGATTCGAGTACCAAATTGTCGAGTAAATCAGCGATGAGGTTTCCATGAGCATACACCCAAGAACCATTCCAAGGGTTGCCAGAAGCGTCGACTGGTAGAGAAGATTGAGCGCCAATAATATAATGGTGTGGATTTGCATGTCTAGTTGCCTCGTTCAATGGAGCTTGATCGACGCCGGCGTTACCTGGCGCTGCAGAATGGCCTGAGTCATTTAATAGCTGATTTATTGTATTTTGAACTAATTCGACATGCGCGATCTCTTCCAAGAAAACGCCTCGGAGCAAATCTCGATATTGTGTATCTTTCCCTCGAAAATTGGAGCTTTGGAAGAAATACTGCATCATCGTTCTCATTTCACCAAAATGCCCGCCTAATATTTCTTGTAAAACTCTTGCAGCTTCAGGGTCTGGTTTATCGGGAGTAATAATATTAATAAGCTCTTCCTTGTAGTAGTACAAACAGATCCAATCCTTTCAACTTTTTCTAAGGATTAGACTGCCCTTTGTTAATGGGATTATTCACTTACAAGGTAATGAGCAACAGGGGCAAACATAAAGATTGAACAAATAAAAGATGCGCCTCCTTTTACTGAGACGCTCTTTCCATTTAGTAAGTAGAGGCTTTGCAGTTGCAGATGTACGACGTTCAACTAAGCAAACTGCCGACAATCATAATAAAACCAATCACAACCATCAATAGAGCAGTAAGGATTAGTGACACCATACTTCTAGTCATGGCTTTCCATTCTCTAACGTCCTTCAATCCTACAAGACCGAAGAGAAAGATAACTAATGTTACGCCAAAAACGATAATCAACGGATGAGTACCTGTCATTTGAAACAGTTTAAAAATAGTTGGAGTAAATATCGTAAATAAAAATAAAGGAATGCAAACTAATGCACCTAAAAATGACCATACATTTACATTCATAAACACGATTACTCCTCCCCTACACCTTAGAACCTCACAAGTTTCAATGATCCTATCTCCGCATCAATCTGCACTTCTCCGCCAATCGGGAATGTAAACATTGGCTGCGTATGGCCGAAATCCACATCATAAAGCACAGGAATTTTCTTCAGTATCGGATGCTTATCAAGAATAAACAGCAATTGTTCCTCCGATATTTTTGACGCACGTTGAAATCTGCCGATGACAAGGGCCTTTATGGACTGCGCATTTTGCAGTAAAGACGTCAAATCTCTGGCGAACGTTTCTGGAATCGTCATCTCATCGTCTTCTACAAACACTATTGCATTTTCGATATTGGGCATATACGTAGTCCCCTGCAGCAAATTAAGCGTACATACATTTCCGCCCCATAGCTTTCCACTTGCAACTCCGGCATTATACGTTTTCCAAACGGTCTTCTCAAATATCCGGTTTTCCTGATCCAAATACCATGCATCATCGCTCCATTGTTCAGACGGCTTCAACTCAAACGGTTCATTCTGCATGAGACATTGCATGAAGAATTGTGTTTGGTATTCCTGCGCCTTCTTCATTTGAAAGCTTGAGAAATGGGGCCCTGAGTACGTGACCAATCCACTTTGCGTCGATATTGCTGTGCCGATTGCCGTAATATCGCTATATCCACAAAACACTTTAGGGTTGTTTTTAATTAATTCATAATCGATGTAAGGGAGGAGTTCATTGGAATTAAAACCGCCAATGACTGTCAAAATTCCTTTTACATTTTTATCAGCAAATGCATCATGTAAATCCTCGACCCTTTGCTGAATGGAAGTGGAGTTTTGAAGGTCTTTGTCAAAGACATGTTTGCCGAATGACACGATAAAGCCTAAATTCTCCAACTGTTGCTTTGCAATTTGAACGCCTTCCTCCGATAGAATGCTAGCACTGCGGCTAGGTGCAATGATCCGGATTTCATCTTCCCGTTTTAACTTCTCTGGTATTCGCATCGGTTTTCCTTCTTCCATTAAATTTTCATCCTAAGCCGAATCATATCCACGCATTGAATGCCATTCTCCATGATGACCTCGTCATAATGCAGTACGAAGAAGTCCTTGATCACATCCGAAATACGAAATCCGCATTTTTGATAAAGTGCAAGCTGACCTATGCTTGAATTTCCCGTTCCGATTTCAATCTCTTCATAGCTGCTGCTTTTCGCGACCTTGATTGCCTCTTGCAGTAATTTCTTGCCAATTCCTTGTCCTCGCCTATTTTCACTGACTGCTATGTTTTTAATCTCCACTGTAACTTCGGACAACGGAACTATCACAAAGACTCCAATTATGTCATCGTTCTCCTCATATACATAACATTCGCCATCTGCTATGTACGCTTCAACAAGTTCATAAGAAGGATCGGCGAGCAGAAGTAAATCATATGGTGGTATTTCATGATGCTGCAATTTTCTTATCTTCATTTTAGCCATCTGCCTTTATATCACATAGTGCCAAGGTCTCGATTTGGTGATAATGTTCAGGATTCAATAGATAACTTTCTTTATTCAATAGATAACTGTTGGTATTCAATAGATATTTCCTACTACCCAATAGATATCTTTTCTTATTCAATAGATAACTCCTGAACACTTCTTGCCGCGTCCAAAATTTCAGCGAAACTCTTCTGCCATCCCTTATGGTAATGAGCCGCCTCTTCCGGCCGAATCAGCTTCCGCTCCGATGATTCAAAACCAGCGTCAAATGATAGAAATTCTGTAATGTCCATTCGATAAAATACTTGATAGCCCACTTTCGGGTAGGGGCTGGATGAATTCCATAACGGATTTTCTTCATGGCTCACTTCAATCGCGCCTAAGTGCGTGCAATCTCCCGCCACATAGGCCTCCTCCATTACTTCGCGACAGACGCAAGCTTTCGCTGTTTCACCCGCTTCGATATGTCCTCCAGGAAAATCCCAACCGCGGTCATTCAAGTTAACCATAAGCAGTTTACCTTCATAAAAACAAACAGCATGGACGCTTGTGATCAGTTCTCGAACCGGCATCAAATCCCGCATCCACGTTAGCCTCAACTGATGTCCACCCCAATTAACATGAGTAACCGTCATAGCCAACCCTCATTTCCCTACAGAATACCCTACAAATAATCTTCCTCCATATGGTGCTAGCACCTCATCTGTTAGTTCTATGATTCCTTCACGGTTTCCAGTTTTATAAAACATGTGAAATGCTTCCACAAATCGATCGGCAAAGTCTTCATCATACTCTTTCAATGCCCGCACGATCCATTTGGAGGCGCCAATCCACTGTCCATTCGTCCGAAGTACAAATTCATGAATCGCTTCGGCGAGTGTATTTGCGATGAATAGCGCATCTGTCTCATTTTGTGTTCCTAGTAAATCACCAAGCGCATCTGTCAGCATGTACCGCTTCGTCAACAATGTCTGTTCCGACCAAGGGGCTGGTCCTGCATTTAACAGCTCGGCAGCTTCGTTTTTAATCGTTGATAAAATGCCGGTGTCCTTCAAAACAATCCCCTCCGCTACCATTCGCGGCAAGCTAGGACGCGCTCGTTCCGCATCACTTCGAAAATAGGTTTGATAGGAAGTTAAAGAATGTACGAATACTTCAATTGGCCAGCCATATTCAATAAGAGTTTCACGGTAGGCTACTTCCAATTGATTGTCAAAAATCACAATGTCCAGATCCGATGTCGGAGTTTCTTCTCCCCTGACAACGCTTCCCGCGAGGACTGCAGCCTGGCAACGAGGAAAGTATTCATCGACAAATCGTTTGGCTGCGAATGGTGCTCTCATTCGTTTCATTCTTTTCATTCCTAGTTCCTCCAACTATTTTTCAAATTTCCATTCTTTCATTTCTATATTCAATTAGCCAGCAATCCCTGTATTCCCCTTCGTGCCATTCATGCTTCGGCAAGAGCTTGACCCTCTTGAATCCACATTTCTCATAACAACGGATCGCCCGCTCGTTCCAAGTTTGCGGATCCATTACAATGCGGTCAGCATTTTTTTCAGCCACTAAATACGCAACTATCATTTCGACAAGTTGCGTTCCAATTCCTTTATTCCAAAAGACAGGTTCGCCTATGAACTGGTCCATTCCGTAAAGGATTTCCGACGGATAAGAGTAACCATAAATCCGCCTTTCATCTTCACCGAGCGGATAGAACTGTACATATCCAATCGGCTTCTCATCATACAGAATGAGACATCGGCTTTCACCGTCAGCTTCCCCATAAAAATCCTCTTCGACTTGTGCAAGATCCAGTGGACAATCCCTTCCCTCGTAATACTGAAGAACTTCGGGGTCGGACAACCATTTGGCTAACAGGAACTTATCCCGATCCACAAGTTCCCGGATTGTTATCCGTTCATTTTGAACGAACATACTATTTCCCCCTAATCACTTGTGCAGACTTGTACTGTTTTAAGTGGAATTTTGTTACAAATACAGAATGCTTATCACCTTTAAAAAGTATGCTATTTTTCTCACAGTATACCATACACCCGTTCCATGCAGCCAGATAATTCTAAACTAAGAGAACAAGATAAATCATTTATATAATTCAAAAACAGCACCGCATTCACAGTGCTGCTTTCCCTCTCACTTAATCAACAAACCTTGAATCCATCTGCTTAACGTTCCTTTATCTACAAATGGTGCTAGTTCCGCCACAGTCTCCGGAGCAAACTTGCTCATTTCCATCCCATCCACAATTCTGCTCAAGACTTCCCCGTCAATGAATGGAGCAAGGGAAACTAAGCGGCATGAATCCAACTCTCCCTCTCTCACTTGTTCCGCCAATCGATTCAACATTGCCCTACTGCAAAACGGGGCCAATTTGACGACAAACTCCCATTCAAGGTCTTCGCCCACTGCTCGATCCATCAATTTATCTACATGTTCTCTTCCGATAAAAGGTGCCAGCTTGATAACGGCATGATAATTCACATTTTTCGTAACAGCTTTATCGAGAATATTCCATAATGCTTCTCTGCTGACAAACGGTGCCATTTTACCGATCTGCTCCAATTCAATGCCATCCTCAACCGCCTGAAGTGCAAGCTTATCCAATGACTCTTGCTCCACGAATGGTGCGAGCCGGACTACAGCGTCAAAATCTACTCCATCTGTAACAGCCTTGTCCAGCAAATGCCCCAACGCGTTACCGCTAACAAACGGAGCCAATCTCCCGATCAATTCCAATTCAACACTGTCCTCCATCGCTTGTAGTACGAGCCCATCTAACAACTCCGTTTCCACAAACGGTGCCAGTCTCACAATCATATCCTCATTGAACAAGCCTTTATCGACCCTTTCCGTCACGGCAGCCAATTCACTCGCTCTTAATAATGGGGCGACTTCAATCAATTCATCCATATCCGCTTCGCCTGCATTGATCATTTCCGCAACCTCTTCCCGACGGTCCTCAGAAATCCCCTTTATGATCCGCCCAAGATTATGGATATATACTGAACCTTCTCGCTCGGCACCTCCATTCATCAACTCATCCATCGACACGTCAAATGCTTGTCCGATGTTCATCAATGTCCCAAGGTCCGGCAGTGATTCTCCACGTTCCCATTTCGATACGGCCTGATGACTCACATTCAACTGATCCGCCATTTCCACCTGCGTCCAATCCCGCTCTTTTCGAAGCTTTGAAATATAACTCCCAATCTTCCTTGTTTCCAACATACAAACAGCCTCCCCAATAGGTTTCAGCGCGCACTGTATATTCAGCGTAGCATATAGCCCTAGAACCGCCTATCAACTATTAGTTGAATATAAGATTCTACCGCGAGTGGAATGAAATCAATCAAATACCGTACCCTTTTCTGGGTCCTCCAGGAATTCAAACATTGTTGCTAGTTGAGATTCGGTATTTCGATTCAAAGAGAGCGAGGGTAAATTGTTCTCCGTAAAGAACTCAACTTGATTCGTTTCGGGTCCTATAGCAGGCTCTCCCCCAATAATTTCACACAAAATAAAAATCTTATAGTAATGGTATGGTTCTGGAGGATGGGGATGCTTGTTTTTATCCAGTAATGCAATTAATCTAACCGGAATTACATCAAATCCAGATTCCTCTTTAATCTCCTTCACTATATTTTCTGACGGAGACAATCCAATATCGCAAAACCCGCCCGGCAATGCCCATTTATCATCGATATTTTCTTTCACCATTAAGATTTGATCATTTTTAAAGACCACACCTCGAACGTCCACTTTCGGTGTTTGATAACCTGTTTCGTTCGTAAACAAGCTTTCAATTTTATGTATCTCAAGATCGGTGTGTTCTGACATAATCTCTACACTGATTTTGCGAAATTCCTCATAGCGCTCTATATCATATATATCCTTTGAAAATGCCAACCCTGATTGGGCCAGTGCCTGAATCCTTTTTGCCCAATCCAACCACTGCGTGCTCATATTATCCCCCACCTTAAACTGAAATGTCTTATCATTACAGAACTGCAGCTCAATTTTTCTTCTCTTTTACCTGCTTCAACGTTGCTACGATAAGAAAGCTGACAATCACTAATAACAGCCAAGAGCTAACTTTTCCAAGATGAACTAGACTCCATGCGTCGGCTTGGTTTGGATATTGCCATGCACCGAAGAATGTCGCGATGTTTTCAGCTACCCATATAAAAAAACCGATGAGGACAAATGAAAGAGCAATCGGCATCCGGTACTGAGATCCATTCACATTATAACTAACCCATGATTTCCAAAAGACGATGATGACGAATGCAGATAACCACCAACGAATGTCGATCCAATAATGGTGGGTGAAAAAGTTCAAATAGATTGCTGAAGCAAGAGGGACTACTATCCAAAAAGGCGGCCACTTAATGAGGTCGACATCCAGCCTCCTCCACGCTTGGCATAGATAACTTGCTACACTTGCATACATAAATCCGCTATACAAAGGCACTCCCAAAACTTTGAAATATCCTTCCTCTGGATAAGACCACGAACCCATATTCACCTTGAAAATTTCAAGAGTAAGTCCAATCAAGTGGAACAGGGTAATGACTTTTAGTTCGTCTTTCGTTTCTAGTCCCGAACGTAGCATCCACCATTGCATGAGAACGCAAATGACCAGAAGCCAGTCGTATCGGGATAGAAAAGGAAGCGGAATGATTTTCGTCAGCGCCAGTGAGGCAAAAATAACGACCGGGAACAAACAGGATAGTGCTTGCTGCCAGCCGAAATGGGCGAGTTGTTTCACTGCTTTTATAGTGTTTATCCCCAATGATTTTTCCGAATGTATATCGTGATGTTTGATATGTCACGCCTCCCGTCTACATCCACGTTTTTTACGACACCGAAAGCCCCGTTAATCATGATAATCATTTCCCGTCCCCCTCATATGTGAGAAATGGCTCATACATTGTTATCGCATGATTCTCTGTGACGAATTCATCGTCGATCTGGTTCCCTTCAGCGTCGAATACTTTCCGAAAAATCGAATTATGGCGGATGTAACCGCCCCATAATTCCCTTGTGAAATGATGCTCTTTTTCGTAAATCTTATATATTCGGGTTGCCGGTGAAATCGAACGCCATTCACCGTTGAGATGTGTGTCTGTCAAATAGATCACCAGCTGATATGGTGTTTGGGTTTCGTTCTTTATTTGCAAATCCAAATAATTATAGGCACATGTCGCTCCGCTGCCGAATGGCTGACTCCGGTTCGAATCAGGAAAGACATCGTAGCTATGTCGATAGCGCTCCGTCACAGTCAGCGGCGTATGCAACGTGATCCAATAAATGAGATTGGACAATTGGCATAACCCACCGCCTGTCCCGACAGTCACTTTTCCATAGTGGAGGATCATGCCATCCACATACCCTTTCCGCTTCGTCGTATTGCCGATGAGGCGCCAGTATGAGAAGGTTTCCCCTGGTTCAATGACGACTTTATGCAATTGTTTTGCGGCTATCCCGAGATTAGTTATTTTATTTCTTTGCAACTGCATATCGACGTCCTTCAATTGCCTTAGCAAAGGAGTCCGGTGCTTTTTAATACTATATGGCAGTTTTTTATCGAGTCTTTTGCGCGCATACTTTTTCCCATCAAACAGCCATTGACTATAGCGTTTCAGTCTATATACTTTCTTCCCTGCAAAGATTCTCAGTCTGCTCCGCTTAATCGGTTTTAATGAAACCAACAGGATCACCCCCAACCTAGTCATAATTCAACAATGAAACTTCAATTCCCTTTATTATTATCTTATTCTTGATGTGGCCAAATCCCGAAACGAGCGAGAGCATAGCAAACTCGAGCATAACTCGTAAGGTGCCTGTGCATGACACTACTCAGATTATTAACTACAATTGTATAATGAGAAATGAAAAAGCCAACAAAACCAGGTTTCGTTGGCTTTACTTCTGTATTAATATCGACCTACATGAATTGTCATAAATGTGTCATGCACAGGCACCATCAAAAAAACTTGCCGAGTAATCGGATTGCCATATAGATGGCTACGGCCCAAACGACGACAGCGGAGATTTTGTTCAGCATGCCAATGAATTTCCCGCTTGTGTCCATCTTGCCGAGTACTCTTCCAGCAACAGCAAGTCCGAAAAACCAGCACCATGAAATGATGATTGTCGTCAACGTGAACGCGAAACGTGCCTCCCCTGAATAACTAAGGGCATTCGAACCGATCACGCCGATCGTATCGATGATTGCATGTGGGTTCAATAAAGAAACGGATGCTGCGAACAAAATCTGCTTCTTGGGGGAAAAACGTTCCGCTTCCGCCTCCATTGACGCAGGAGCGCTTCGCCAAAGAGAAATTCCGATGTACAGTAAAAACAGGATACCGACGGCAAACATCATCGTTTCCAGCCAGTGGAATGTCAAGATGAGCAGAGATACTCCTGATACCGCCGCCACAATCAGAATCGTATCGCAAATACCCGCAGTAATGACGACCGGAAATGCCCTCACCAACTTCGGCTGCAATGCCCCCTGGTTGAACACAAAAACATTTTGAGCGCCTAGTGGTAATATAAGCCCGATCGCTAGAATTACCCCATGAAGAACCGCCTCAACCATTAGCTCTCCCCCTTTTCTATCTATCTCTCTATTGAAAGGCTTTCTTCTGATAATTGCAATATCAATAGATCGAAAACCAAAAAACCATCCCCAACCGGAGATGGCTTTACACTTCTTATTTCAACTTCTGCAAAATGACGACTTTCAAGTAATTGAATTCCGGGAAGTCGCGGCTTGTGCGGAAATCCTTTGGCAATGAAGATTCCTCGAGGATTTTAAAGCGTGAGCCAGCATCCGCGAACCCTTTTTCAATGAATGTCTTGAACTTCTTCATGCTAAAGCTTGCGTTATTTGTCGAAGCAATAATGATGCCGTTTTTCTCTGTGATGTCAATTGCATCCTTCAGCAAGGCCGGGTAATCTTTTGCCGTGCTGAATGTGTATTTCTTTGAACGTGCAAAACTCGGTGGATCTAAAACAACAACGTCGAATTTCAGTTCGTGACGTTTCGCATAACGGAAATAATCGAACACATCCATCACTTTAATATTCTGTGCTTCATAGTCGATCCCATTTACACTGAACTGCTCGATCGTCTTCGGTAAACTGCGCTTCGCCAAATCTACGCTCGTCGTCTCCCGCGCCCCGCCAAGTACTGCGGCAACCGAAAACGCACCTGTGTACGAGAATGTATTCAATACATGCTTGCCTTCCGAATACTTGTCGCGCAGCGCTTTACGCACATCGCGCTGATCAAGGAAAATTCCCGTCATTGCGCCATCATTCAAATCGACAGCGAAATTCATCCCGTTTTCTTTCACGATAATCGGGAAATCTCCAGGGATCCCTCTTACAAAATCATCCTGCTCAATGTATTGGCCTTGCGTGTCGAAGCGTTTCTTCTCGTAGACTGCCTTATATTCCACGAGCTTGTCCAACACACCATACACATGATGCTTCATGGAATAGATTCCTTCACTATACCAGCTTACCATGTAATAGCCGTCAAAATAATCAATCGTCAACCCGCCGATGCCATCGCCTTCTCCATTGAAGATACGGAATGCATTCGTCTCGCTATCTTCAAAAAAAGACTCCCGTCTCGAAAGGGCTGCAGCTATCTTGGACTCGAAAAAGGCAAAGTCGATTTCCTCGTTATCATCCCTCGTCAAGACCCAGCCGATTCCTTTATTTTGATTGCCATAATAGCCTTTTGCGATGAATTTACGGTATTTATCAACCAAGCGGATAAGTGAGCCTTCCTCCTGCAACACCTCCGGATTCATCACCGCATCTTTCAAAATCAATGGGTAGCCCTTCTTAAAGGCCGCTATACTTTGTGCGTTTACTTGTACATCAATTGTTTTTGTCATCGTGTCATCCTTTTTCCATCTTTTTTTTCATTATCGCATGAAGACGTGAAAAAAGCTTCTCGTAACAGAGAAGCTTCAACATCAGGCAAGCAGGCGGAATGCCAGACTCTTCCAAAGTCCCATCCGAATCGGACGATCCATTTGCGTCCCTCTTGCAGTCCGTAAATATGTTTTCAAGTCGCCTTCATATACTAGTTCCATATGGGGCATATAAGTTAGATGATGCGGCATTGTCAGGCTAGGCCTCGTCAGCAGCCGGTGCATCTCGCTCTCCTGCATGACGGTCGCGACGAATTGCGAACAGAAAAACGCCCTCTTCCGTCGAATTTCTTTATTCAGCGCCACGCCAAACAAACCGATAAAGTTGTATTTATAAGCCCTTTGATTCAACTCAAATTGAACGATTTTCTGACGGATCCGCATATACGCTTCCGTAGAAACTTCGCAACGGTATACAGCGCAGTCGGCCTCCTGAAAAATGCCTTCCGCAACATTTTCACGAACAAACCCACCGAGGAATGGATTGTATTGCTGCTTTCGACCGAAACTATAGATTTCGGTTAATTGCTCGTCGAATGCTATGGATGCATGATTCAAATCTTTACGTGTATACATGCCAATCGCCTTTGACAACAATGTTCCCGTGTCTGTAAGTACGATATAGATTGTTTTTCCCATTATCCCAACCCCTAACTCATCTCTCTACAAGTATGTACATTTTTTTGGGGAACCTAAACCGTCTGCAGGTGGAAACCTTCTAAGCCCTAAGTTGTAGACAAGAGTAGGGGTTCGGACAGCTCAAGCGTTTATCTATATATGATATTATACGTGTTACCTATACGTAGAGTTTCACTTTCCCAAGATTTTTCAATCCCGCAGGAAAGCAAGTGATGGCATGGTTGTCATGGAAGGAACAATTGCTCATCTATCGATGGTTGTCCTATTATACTATGAATCACTTGGAATTTCTTCCTTTTCTTAAAAATAAAATAGACAGCACCTTTCACTTCCCGAGATTCGACAAAATATTTTCAACGGCAAGCTCGACGAATCGTGGCTCAGTCGCCATATTCAATCGGATAAAACCTTTTCCTTCTGGGCCAAACCATTCCCCGAAATCGACAGCAATTCGACACCGGTCTTGGATAAATTCCTTTGTTTTCTCGGGATCTATTACATTCCGTAAATCAAGCCAGATCAAATAAGTGCCTTCTAATGGAGAGATGATAATATCCGGTGCGACTTCATGTAGATGTCGTTTCACATGTTCGTAATTATGCTTGATGACTGCTAATAATCCATCCAGCCACTCTTGTCCATGCCGATAAGCAGCTTCTGCAGCTGTCAATCCAAGGATGTTCACTTCAGTTTGATTTACCGTTTTCACATAGTTATCAAATTGGGTGCGCAGCTGTTCATCCTCGATAATGATTTGGGAAAATAAGAGCCCGGCCAGATTAAATGTTTTGGACGGGGCAGTTACGGTAATGAGCTGATCTGCGAATTCACCATTGCCTACAATTGCGGAAGGGATATGCTTATACCCTTCCATAGTAAGGTCTTGGTGAATTTCGTCCGAAACGACAAGAACGCCGTGTCTTTTGCAAATTGAGAGGACCTTCACTAATTCTTCTTCTGTCCATACACGTCCGACAGGATTATGCGGAGAGCATTGGATGAATAGTTTTACATCATTGGCGACGATGCTTTCCTCAAATGCATCAAAGTCAATATGATAAACTCCTTTATCATTCACAAGCTCGCATGTCACCAATTTACGGTCGGTGTCTTTCACGGCGTTATGGAATGGGTAGTAGACAGGCGTTAAAATCATGACAGCTTCGCGAGGTTTGGTATATGCATTGATAAACCAATAAAGTGCTGTGACGACTCCAGTAGAAAAGCGCAACCATTCCTTTTTCACTTCGTAGCCATGATGCTGTTTCTCCCAATTGATAAATGCTTCATAGAAAGAATCGGGTACGAATGAATAACCAAACACACCATGGGCAATCCGTTTTTGCAATGCATCCAATACTGCTTCGGGGGCCTTGAACTCCATATCTGCAACCCATGCGGCAATCAGATCAGGGTCACCGAAACGCTCATCCAATGCATCCCATTTCAATGAATTCGTTCCTTTTCGCTCGACGGCATACCGCTCGCAAAATTCCGCGACGTCCATTTGTCATCACTCCCGTTTTCTTATTTATTCAACAATACGCCAACTAGCTTAAGTCGTCTATATGGATTTTTATTTTAGTAACAAATAAATCAGGAAATTCTAACGAGATGAACCGTACGGTAGGATAAGAAAAAGCCATTCCCTCCACATGCGGAGAGAATGACTTTCCTTCTAAATCGCCAAACTACTGATTATAGTTTTGCCCAACGTTCCTCTATCCAGTTCATAAATTGTGCACCTTTATCGCCTTCATACGCATCAAAGACATCTAAACGCATACGTTTTAGCTTATCTGCAAAGTCTGCCACTGAATGGTCCTTCGGCAAGCTCTTTTTCACCCGTAGGAATATTTTGTCTGTGTCTTTGATAATATCAAAACGTGCCGGTAGTGGCTTCTCTACGTCCTCGCCAAACGCCACTAGTGCTTCATAGGCTGCTAATTGCACCTTGTAGACAGTATCATGCTGCATACGATTTTTTAATAAATCTATAATCTTGTCATGTTGATAAGCCGATAACAATTCGACTGCATTTAAACGCTCTCGCCAGCTCGACGTATAATTGGCCTGTTTTTTTACTGTTTCATACTGATCA
Source organism: Sporosarcina luteola (assembly GCF_023715585.1). Lineage (GTDB taxonomy): Bacteria > Bacillota > Bacilli > Bacillales_A > Planococcaceae > Sporosarcina > Sporosarcina luteola_D. Next base: position 340,425 of record NZ_JAMBOK010000002.1, on the reverse strand, counting down.
GGTAATGCTGTATCAAACTGTTTCAAGTAATCGCACCTCTTTTTTCAACTAGAGGAAAAATGAATTCTTCTTCTGCTTCCTCATTATACGTTGTCTGGGTGAAAATAGCGATGAATCGTTGGTAAGGATATATATTTAAAAATGGAAACTAACTACATTACTGTGAACCATTGCGTTTTTCTCTCCTTCAACAGAACCTGTGGGAAAAATCCTCATATTATTATCATCAGTTTCTATCGGCAAAAATCTTCATCGCATCCCGCATATAAACAGCCAAACCGTCCCCGAATTTGTCAATGTTCTTTGTAAATCGTTCATCCGCGACATACATTTCACCAAGTCCGGCGAATGCTTCCAATGAGTAGTCACCAATTTTATTCAAAAACGTGTACCACTCGCCAATAGCTACTTGAGCTTCCGCTGAAGCCGGATCCGTATGGCGAAGTTCTGCGAGGTTGTAATAAATTCGGTTCATGTCCTCCTGAGTTTCCTTGCCGAATTTGGCGACATTCTTGTTCGCTTTATCGACCTCCTCATCCCCCCACCGATCCCTTGCTTCCTGCTCATACGGATTCGAACTGAAATCGAATCCTTTAAATTTCTCTTCGTTCGTCATCGTCATTTCTCCTCTCTCTGATCGGAGCGTCTTGTCGATCGTCTCAATCATCGTTCCCAGTTGCTTTCGCTTCGCCATTAACATGTCACGCTGCAGCTCGAATGCCTCCAACCGGTTGAACGATGGACTATCCAATAGCTCCTTGATCTTCTTCAAAGGGAAGCCGACTTCGCGAAAGAATAGGATCTGCTGGAGGGTCGTCAGATTTTCATCTGAATAAACCCGATAGCCCGCCTCCGTCACATTGTCCGGAACAAGCAAACCGATTTCATCGTAATGATGGAGCGTGCGCACACTCACGCCGGTCAAATCCGCCACTTCCTTCACTCTCATAACTCCGCCTCCCTTCACTATTGACTATAGAGTATGACGTAACGTGAGAGTCAACACATTCGAAAAAAAGATACATCGGAGAAGCTATTAAAATCGGTCACCAATCGACAAGATTAGTAAAATTCTGTATAATAATAGATAAATATTATTATGGTGGTGAGAAAAATCTTTTACATATTGGCGTTTATAGCATCATTCCTTATTGTATATGCTTTAATCCCTCCGTTACGGAGGCTCGCTTTCCATCTTGATTTTGTAGACAAGCCCCAGGAAAACGTCGAACGTAAATTACACCGTAAACCGATCCCATTGACGGCGAGTTATGCACTCTTTATTGGCTTTTTTTCCGTCTATCTTCTTTTTACTAGAGAGTTTACTTGGGAAACCGGGGCCCTTTTTGGAGCAGGAGTATTGCTGTTAACCATTGGAACGATTGACGACTGGTTCAAAACAAAGGGGAAGGACTTCCCGGCCTTACCGAAATTCGTCGTGCAAGTATCCGCCGCGATTCTAGTTTTTGCGTCGGGTATAACATTCAATGGTTTTGTAAACCCGCTATCGGGTGAATATGTCACCCTTCCATTAATTCTACAGTTCATACTAACAATTTTATGGATATTCGGGGTGACGACGGTAATCAATTTCTCGGATGGCATGGATGGCCTTGCGGGAGGGCTTGTCGCGATATCTGCTGTCACGCTTTTTATTGTTGCGGTTGCCAAAGGTCAGCCGAATTCCGCGATGATGGCCATTGTTCTAGTAGGCATTACAGCCTCCTATTTACGCTTTAATAAGCCCCCGGCCAAGATTTTCATGGGGGATGCGGGTGCAAGCTTCCTTGGTTTTTTGCTTGCGGTTATCGCCTTGGATGGGGCCTTTAAACAAGCGACCGTTCTCTCATTGTTCATTCCAATTTTGGCTTTGGGAGTTCCAATCTTTGATAATCTCTTTGTCATAGCCAAACGTTATATGCAAGGCAAGTCGATTTACCAAGCAGACGCTAGCCAAATACACTATCGGCTGCTGCGTGCTGGACTGAAACCAAAACAGGTGCTAGCCTTTTTGTTTTTAGCTAGTGCATGTCTATGCCTTTCTTCAATTATTTTGTTACTTATACAAATTTAATTATCTATTCCCCCCACCATAACCTGGTGGTTTTTTATTTGTTCACCTTGTATACATTCAGTATTTATTTCTTCATGAATCCGCCTTGCAATTCCTTTTCAATCTCTTCGTCGCTAATTGTAACAACTTCTTTTTCTTTCACATTGAAATGCTCTGTAATCAATTTTAATTGATTACTAATCTTTAATAGACAATAAACCACGTTCACCAATAGCAAGATGATGACAATTAGAAATATCGTGATCAACATGTAATCACCCTCTCTCCTTTAACTGCTTACTTCTATTTACGTTACGCAAACCATTTAGATTCACAATTTGAGATGTGAATAAAAAAAGACCCGGCAAAAGCCAGATCCTGCCTTACTCAATCGCCACCCAAACTTCCGTCTCAAATCCCGTAGAACTTATAGGATGGATATAGCGCTCAAACCCATAACTATGTCTACGTTTCACATCTGGATTGCGCAACAACGCATTAAAAGCGGCCGGAATTGCCTCCACACCCCCATCGACCTTTGCGACAATAAATTTACCGCTTGGAATCAACAATTCCTTCGTATCCGTAAACCCTTCTGCCAACTCCGAGTTAATACCCGCCAAATAATGAAACTTGCCGTTGCCCATTCCTAATGTAATCCCGAAGGACTCTTCAGGCTGAGCACCCTTTTCTTTAATAATACGGTTTAACTCATCCCACAGCTTTGGAATATCCGCTACAGGCCCATTCATTTCATATCCTCTTACTGTGAACTCCTCCACTTGTTCAATACGTGTCTCCATTTTCTTCACCCCTTTGGTAAATGTAAAAGCTGATGTAATTCATTATCCATCGTGATACTGGAGCTTTGATCAACTACTTCAGTAAATAGTTCCTTCAGCTTCTTTGATGAAGACTTCAATTTTTCAACTGTGATTTCATCTTGGTAAGTTGAAAGATACTCCTCAATAAACGAAGGGTCCAACGTGTCATACGCTTTAAATTGGTGTAGCTTCTTGTTTTCGTTCATGGCTTGTACCAGTAAGACATAATCTCTCATATTTTCAAGCATCTTCAGAGCATAAATGAGATTATTTCTCTTCAACTCTTTGTCCAAACTTAAAGCACAATAAGCGAATTCAAAAACTATATCGATATTCACATTGTATTTGATTGGCTTATTTTGAAAGACTTCATTTTCAGCATTCATCTTTTCGGATACGAATCCGGTTTTATCTACAATCACTTTCCACAAAGGCGACTTCACATTCAATAATTCACTCGGAAGAATGGACACATTAAACTCCAATGAATTTTCCATGAATGCGATAAGCAAATAAATATCCCTGCTAAACTGCTTCTCTTTTATATAGATGGGATTAAACTCTCTGAGTATCTGATGCACAACACTTTTTGTGCTTTCAACATCTTCAGCTTTAGAAGTCGAAACCATTACATCAATATCGGAATATTCATCCTTATATCCGATCGTCCCGGAGCCTAACTGAATAACTCCTTCGACTAAATTGGAGGACTCTAATTTCTCAACCGTTTTTATAAAAAACTCGTTTCTTTCATCAGAACTATACATACCTCCACCCCTTCATTTTTGTTTTACTCCACTCGTGCCGGGTTACTTCTTTTCACCAAAAAGTTTAACTTTGTTTCCGATAATATAATCGCAGCTAGTATCAAAATCGCACCGATTCCCATCTTAAGCGTAAGGATTTCACTTAATAGAATGACGGAAAAGACCATTCCCCATAATGATTCCGTCGAAAGGATAATTGCAGCCTTCGTTTCTGTAATGAATTTCTGCGATACGGTCTGCAATAAAAACGCAATTGTCGTCGAGAAAATGCCTAAATAGAGTAAAGACGTTAACCCTTCAGGCTGCGTGGTGAATTCCGTTTCACCTCTTAGAAGTACAACAACCAAACCTATAAAAGTCGCTGTCGCCATTTGGACAATCGTCAACGCAATCGGATCTTCCTTTTTTACAAACTGGGACGTGTAGAAAATGTGGAACGCAAAACCGATTGCACAGCAAAACGAGAGAAAATCTCCGATGTTGAGCCCTGCTGACCATTGGAGTGACAGAACCGCCACGCCGAACATCGCGAGAAAAGCTCCGATGAGTTCAAATACATCCAATTTCCTTCTATAAATCGCCAGCCCGATAAACGGCACAATGACTACATTAACCGCTGTCAAAAACGCATTTTTAGAAGGGGTTGTAAATTGTAAGCCGACCGTTTGCAGTGCGAATGCAATGTACAAGAAAATTCCTAAAATAGACCCTTTAATCAAAGCGCTTTTAGAAATGAACTTCAATTTTTTATAAAAAACAGCACATAATAGAACAGCGCCAATCAGGAATCTTCCCGCCAAAATCTGATAAGGTGTGTAAGAATCCAATGCAACTGCACTCCCGACAAACCCACTTCCCCAAATGATCGCTGTCAAAAGCAATCCGATTTCACCATAATATTTCCGCATAACATCCTCCGGTATCCACGTAATCAAATAATTTATTTCATTATAACGCAACAACCCTCGTTCCAAGGCACTTTTTTCAAAGTTCATACATGTATTGATTCATCGACACAGGCAAACCTAAGGACAAAACGGTTAGGAGGTTTCCTTATTGAAAATTCCACATATACTAGTTCCGTTTCTCCTGATTTCGATGCTGCTTCAACCTCTTATGACCAAAGCCGAACAGCCCGGCATTGACCAACAATCCGTCCAAGACGCCTTGCTTGCAACCCTTCAGCCCTATATCTCGGAAGGGATCATTCAATATTACGGCTACGATAAATCATACGGATTGTACGACGCTAAAATATCGGACATCAAGCGAGAGGAGAATGGAGGATTTTCATTTACAGTCGTAGTTCAGGTAAGTACGTTTGAGACAGCAGAAAACCCGCCTTACGGAAAAGAGACATTACAGTTTGGAATCAGTCCGAAAGGCGTAAAATTGCTCGATTTTGCACATGAAGGCGATGAAGAGGAAAAAAAATTGCACCAGTTTTACAAGGAAGCGCTCATCGACATTAAAAAGTCTTTTCATTTAAATTTACTTCCGTATGAAAGGTATGATTACAACCAATTACGGTATAAGGCTGAAAAACATAACGATTTCAACTCCCTCGCACATATCGCAGAAGAAATTGTCATCAACATTCTCAGCACGGAAATTCAACCGCCTTACAAAAATGTGATCAACCCGGTAACTTTCGTTAAAGGCAATGAAGGCTTCATTTTGTTTAAGACAGCCGATGGAACCAATTTCTATTATAAGGTCCTGAAGGAGAATGGCATTTGGAAAGTCGTCGACCAGGACAGTGAAAAAGGCAAGAAGATGGAGTACGACTTGCTTTGGTATATGTAAAAAGAGGCAGCCTTGGCCGCCTCTTTTTCAGAGTTACAATCAGTTTGTTGTTGCACTATTCCAATGCGAAATGTCTTCTTCCAGTGGAATTTGTGCAGCTCTTGCCCGAACCGCCGCGAAGAAGAATAGCACGACGAGGAAGATGGAAATGACTGTTGCCCCGATATATGCCACATTCATCGGCAACCCGAAGCCGATTGTCGCGTTCAAAATATACGTCATTGTCGCCATCAGCATGAACGTTCCCGGAATGAGTGCAACCCAGTAGTTCTTCCGCGCAATGAACAGATACATCGCACCTACGAATAACGCGATGACAGCTGTCGATTGGTTCGCCCATGAGAAGTAGCGCCAAAGGATATTAAAGTCGACTTGCGTCAAGGCAATAGAAATGATGAACATCGGTGCAGCAATCCAAAGACGGCTCGCAATCTTCACTTGCGGCAATTTGAAATAGTCCGCAATGATCATACGGGCACTACGGAATGCCGTATCGCCGGATGTGATCGGAAGGATGATGACGCCTAGGATTGCAAGCGTTCCACCTACTGCGCCCAACATCATCGTCGAAGCTTCGCTGACAATCAATGCAGGACCGCCTGCAGCCAACATCTCATTCAAGCCGCCATACCCATTGAACAGCGCCATTCCTGCTGCTGCCCAGATCATCGCGATAATCGCTTCTGCAATCATCATACCGTAGAAAATCTTACGGCCTTGACCTTCTTTTTGCGTCGTACGTGAGATGATCGGTGATTGTGTTGCATGGAAACCAGACAATGCACCACATGAAATTGTTAAGAATAATAGCGGGAAAATCGCTAATTTGTCTGGATGCATATTCGCGAATGTCAGCTCGGGAATTTGTACTCCTTTGATGAGCATCATTCCGCCAACCCCGACAGCACTGATGATTAAAAGTGCTCCGAAAACCGGATAGAAACGGCCGATGATCTTATCAATCGGCAATAGTGTCGCAAGAATATAATAGGCGAAAATAAGCGCAACGATGATACCCATCGCCATCCAACCGTTCATCAAGTTGTACAGCAATCCAGCCGGCGCGGAAACGAATACCGTTCCAACAAGCACCAATAAGAGAATCGCAAAAGCATTTACGATATGTTTCATGAATTTCCCCAAAAACTTACCTGCAAGCTCAGGCAAATGCGCCCCGCGGTTACGGATGGAGATCATCCCCGTCAAATAGTCATGGACAGCACCTGCAAAAATTGCGCCAATTACAATCCAAATGAATGCAATCGGACCATAAAGCGCCCCCATGATCGGACCGAATATCGGACCAACCCCCGCAATGTTCAACAGCTGGATCAATGAGTTTTTCTTTGTGCTCATCGGCACATAGTCCACGCCATCACCGCTCGTATACGCAGGTGTCGCACGGTCTTCCTTCACCCCAAACATCTTCTCGATGAATTTGCCATACGTGAAATAACCGACAATCAATAAGACGATACCAAATAAGAACGTAATCATTTCTTTTCCCCTTTCTCCCATTTGGGAGTGATCTCTTTTAGCCCGTTAGTGAAGCCTTTAGTAAATAGACTATTCAAAAGACGGTTGCAACATGAGTAACGTGGGCCTTCCCTATCGGCCTGCAAGGTTTGTACATTAGTATACTTCATTTCAAGATAAATTTAAATATTATTTTCAGTTTCTTTCAAATATTGCAGAGAAAACACAAAAAATCACGCCACGCCCCTAGACACTTCTTTTCACCCTTCTCTATTCAAATGAACTTCCCTATGATCTCCTCTACCGTTCCCTCCGTTGTTTCATGGACGCTCTCCCCTGCCCAAAGTGACATGAACTCCGGTTTCCCAAGCTTTGCCGCTTCGCTTCGGATTTTCTTCGTCAAGTCGTTTTGGTATGGATAAGGAGCAATCGGGACGCTTGCCGTCAATTCTATGAACTCGTTTCGGATGCCTCTTGCCTGTTTTCCAGAGAACGCTTTTGTAAGCACTGTACGATTGTCGACGGCCGCCAAAACGGCTTCTTTGTAGAGCGGATGAGCACCGCTTTCATCTGCTGCTAACAATGCGGTGCCGATTTGGACGGCTGCTGCTCCGCGGGAGAGTTGAAGTTCGAGATGCTCCTTGTTAGCGATTCCACCAGCTGCAATGACTGGAATGCTGACAGCCTTCACAATTGAAGGAAGTAGCTCTTCTAGGGGTACAAGCTGTTCGCCGATGAATGAACCGCGATGTCCTCCCGCTTCCGCGCCTTGTGCCACAACTGCGTCCATTCCGATTTGTTCTGCTAGGACGGCTTCTTCGACTGTCGTTGCCGTTCCAATCAGGTAGATGTCATGCTCCTTCAATTTCCGGACAACTGTTTTTTCGGGCAAACCGAAAGTAAAGGAGCATACAGCGACCCTCTCATCGATCAGGACATCTACCTGCTCGTCAAATGAAGGCTCGGAAAGCGGCGCCTCCCCATAAGGTATGCCGAGCTTTTTGCAGATCGGCTCCAATGCCAAATACGCTTGGCGCAGCTGCTCTTGGTCCATGTCCACATGTTCCGGTATGAATAGGTTGACTGCGAACGGCTTATCGGTGAGCTTTTTGACTTCGCGAATGAAATCCCGGGTAGCTTCCGCGGATAAATAGCCTGCACCGATGGATCCCAATACTCCCGCTTTCGCCGCAGCCGCCACGAATTTGGGCGTCGTGACACCTGCCATTGGGGCTTGGGTGATTGGATGTTTAATCTCAAACGTTTCTGTAAAGGTCATGAGTGCACTCTCCTTCTTTCATGCCGATAAAACAAATACTTGATCACTAAGGGAACAACTGAGAACAGCGCCACTAGTTTCAATGCATTGTTTGCGCCGAAAAAATAATATGCAATCGGTAAAGAAGTGAAAAAGCTAATGAGCAATGACGTTTTAGACTTGGTTAATAGGCCGAATAAGAATGAAAGAACCGATATGATCAATGAAGCTTGCCAAAGGGCGACGATCATATCATGCACCCCCTTCCTGTTTAGTCACTTCCCGACTGGAACATATCCCGTCTTCTCGATAATTTCCTGCCCTTCATCCGACAGAACCCACTCTATGAACGCTTCTACATTCGGGTTTTCGCTTCCTGCCGTCACTGCGTAAAATTCATTCGTAATCGGATACTCCCCGGACCTGATTGTATCTATGGTCGGTTCAACGCCGTTCACACCAAGAAGCCGGATTCTATTGTTTTTCACCATCTTCGTCGAGTAGTACCTGAATGTGTAGCCGATTGCGTTTTTATGATTTTTATAGTCGGACACTTCGCCGATAACCGTGCCCATGAGTGACATGACATCCTCTGTCGGCGGCTTCATAATTGGCGTAAGACCCATGAAGTTTCGCAGCGCAGTTTGACTGCCACTATTTTCGGGTCGTTGGAATGCACGGATTTCATTGTCTTTCCCACCGACATCTTTCCAATTCGTAATCTTCCCTGAGTAAATCCCTTTGATTTCATCCTCAGTCAAGCTTTCCACCGGGTTCTTGGAATTGACGAAAAAGACGAATGCCTCCTTCCCGATCGGCGTCAGCTTCAGCTCCTTGCCAGCATTTTCCGCTTGGTTCAGCTGCGTTGTAGACGGCCCCAACACGAAAATGATATCCACTTTTCCGTCAATCAAGTTCGTATAGGCAGCTTCAGTCCGATTCGACATTACTTCGCTGTTATAAGGCTGGTACTCTTTTTCAGGATAAATGGCTTGTGCGAATGCCGCGTAAATTGGATAAAGCGCTGTAGCCCCATCGATGATCGGCAAGTCGTCCTCGATGTGCAAAGTTGCAGGCTCATCTAAAGATACAGCCTTTGTTCTCTTTTCAAACGGCTGGTATGCAGCTAATTCAACTTGTCCATCGGTAATAACTGGCCGTGTTTTATCATAGACGGCCGGTATCGTGAACAGAAGCGACACAGCGATGAGAGCCCCCGCGCCGAGCCAGAACTGTTTCTTATATTTGAACAATTCAAAGCGCGCCATGACAAGCATTGCACCGAATGATATGTAAGCTGCAATGACGAGCGGCACAAAAAAACCTTTATTTGAAATATATAATAAAAACGCTGCGAATCCCGCAAATGGAAATACTAACGCCCATATGAATAAAACTGATAACATGCTCCAGACAGTTTGCATGATGTCTCCCCCTTTTGGCAACTCTTCCTTTCAAACAGTATACAATATTTTGTCAATAATTGGTTGAAGTAAGGGAATAAAAAAATACCGAATGGAGTAATCCATCCGGCCAATGTTAGATGTATTCAATTTCGCACTGAATTTTTACGCATTCACCCTAATATATCGCTCACCCTGCCGACTTGTCCGTCCTCGAGCCGTACTTTGATGCCATGCGGATGGAAGCTCGAGTTTGTCAATAAATCCTTGACGACCCCTTCCGTTTTCACGCCTGTGCGCTGGTCCTTTTTCAGGATGACTGCGACCTTAATTCCTGGCTTCACATCACTTCGATTACGTCCGTCCATTAGTTCGCTTCCTCCCTCTTTTGAAAAATGCTTTGTACAACATGGGCCGTTCCTGTATGAAGCTGCCCTTCTTCACGGTTTACTTCCCCGACGTGGAAATGTTTGATGAAATATCCATCGAACTTTTGCAAAATGCCCGCTGGATCCGCAAGCATCGCCGCATCTCGCGGTCCGCCTGTACCGTACCGAAGTTGCTCTTTCGTATATAATTCGCTGACATAAAAGCCACCTACTTTCAGCGCTTTCTGAACGCCTGCTGCCGTCCGATTCATGACATCCGCGGGGAAATGGCCGAAAATGTGGACGATCGCATCCCACTGCTCCTCTTCCCAAACAACTTCCGCCAAGTCACGAAGCTCCGTCTTAACGGCAACCCCTTTTTCATTCGCCAATTGGTTTGTCTTATCGAGCCCGGCCTGCGCATAGTCCCATGCAGTCACATCAAATCCGAGGGATGCTAAGTAGACAGCATTGCGCCCCTCACCTTCTGCGATGCAAAGCACTTTTCCTTTCGGCAACATGCGCGCAGCTTCCACGACAAACTGATTCGGCTCTTTTCCGTATATATACTCTTCTGTAGAAAATCGCTCATGCCAAAAATTCGTCATCAGCTATCCGTTCCTTTCACGATGATTTCCCTAAGTTTATCATATTGTGTCGTCTGTATATCTGTCTGCATCCCCCCACGCACTCGTTATCACCGACTTTTGCGGGTTTATCACCGACTCTCTAAATTTTATCACCGATTCTCGGCACTTTATCACCGATTCTATGGTGTTTACCACCGACTTTCCCCACTTTACCACCGACTCGCGTTGAAAGTTTTGGAAAAAATGAAATTTTCCAGTGAGTAAACCCGTTATACTATATGAAACACCAAACGACATGCGCATGTCCGTTTCAGTTAGGAGGTCACTATGGAACAAGAGCAGCTGTGGATACAGCAAGTGTTGGCAGGCGATAAACAAGCCTACGCACACATTATTAACAAATATAAAAACCAATTATATGCGACCATTCTGCGGATGACGAAAAACCCGCAAGATGCCCAGGACCTCGTTCAAGATGCATTTATCAAAGTGTATCGGAATCTTGATAAATACAATACGGACGGGTCTTTCTCCAGCTGGCTATACCGGGTGGCGATCAATCATTGCATGGATGAATTCCGTAAAAAACGGTACTCCACCGTTGAAATCGACGAAACAAAAGTGGTCAATAGAGAGCATCCAGAAGTTGTGTTCTTGAAAAAAGAGAAAAGCCGGCAGTTGGAACGTCTGATTTCCACATTGCCTGAAGATGAGCGACTGATCATTCTTCTCCGTTATATAAATGAAGTTAGTTATAAAGAAATTAGTGAATTGATGGACGTCCCTCTATCAACAGTGCGTAATAAACTGCATCGTGCAAAGAAAAAGATGAGGGAAACCGTAAAACAAGGAGGAGGAATTTTTCATGAACTGTCCAACGGCGGATAAACTTTCGCAATTCGTAGATCAGCTGCTACCTGAACACGAAATGGCTGAAATTAAAACGCACTTACAGTCATGCACTTCTTGTGGAGTAGTTGTGAATGCCTTTCAAGAGGAACAGCGCTTCATTGAGGAAACGTTGCAAACTCCGACCTTGCCTGATAATTTTACTGATCTCGTCTTAGATCAGCTAGAGCCATATGAAAAACCGGAAAAACAGCGTCGGACGAAGATTTGGAAACAAGCCGCCTTAACTGCTGCAGGCATCGTTTTAGCTGTTGGGATCGGCGCGACTGTAAATCCGGCCTTTGCTCAATTTATCGGTGGTCTGTTCTCTTCCGACCAAGTCGATATAGGGTTGAATAAAGCTGCAGAGGCTGGGCTTACACAACAGGTTGATTTACAAGTTGAAGATCAGGGACTGACGCTTGTTGTGGAAGAAGTCATTGCCGATACGTCAAGGGTCTCACTCTCCTACAAAGTGCTAAATGAAAAGGGAATTCCACAAGATACTCAATTGAACTATTTGCATTACCGCAATAAAATTACAGCCATTGATCAAAACGGCAACGAAGTGAAAGGATTTGGAACAAGCTGGCGTAAAGGGAGTGACTATGGTTACGTAGAGTTCAATCTTCACGATCAAGGAAATTCTATAGAAAAACTTATGATTCAATTCAATCTTGTCGAACTGAATGGAGTAAAGGGCAATTGGCAGTTACAGGTCCCTGTCGATCTGCATGAAAATCATAGGCTTACAAAATTGGTCGATTTAAAGGATGCATCCGCCGTCCATCACGGTGTGGAAATCAATTTGAAGAAACTGCAAATCGCCCCCTCTTCTTTTGGATTATTTTTCGAGACCTCACTTACAGAAGAGGAAAAAACAAAGTATGAAAGGGCCATGCGCGCGTTTGAGGATAAGCATGGCAAAGATAAAATGGATTCGCTTGTCCCCAGGAACACTTCAGGAATAGCCTATCATATTAAAAATGCAGAGGACGAAGTGATTTATTCAACGAGCCACTCACTTGTTTCAGGGACAACTGGCATGTTGCGATGGATAGGCGAAGAGATGGATAAATTTGGCCATACTACTTGGACCCATTTATTCATCCCTAAGAATGAAAATCAACTGACCTTTGTTTTGGAGGGTGTCTATAAAAAAGAAACTACAGACCTTTCCTTGACAATCAAACCGAAAGAGATTACTAAACATCCCTTAACGCTAGACTATAAAGGAAATCATTTAAAGGTCACAAGTGTGAGAAAGCCAGAGTCCGGACAAGAAAAATCCGTCATCATCAATTTGGAGGGTAGAATCAACACACTTAACTCAGAGTTGGGCAACTGGATAGCCGTAGACGACAAAGGAAATAGCTACACTGCCAATTTCAATCTCAACGGCTCCTACACTGAGGGTCAATTGGACAAAAACGGACGCAAGGCAAGATTAGCTCTGGAATTAGAAGGTTTGACAGAAGTGCCCGAAGAATTGACGCTATACCTCGTTTCGATGTCATTCTATTACCCTGTTGAAAAGGAATGGCAAGTTCCGTTGCTTGGCGAACACTAAACAATCGTGTAGAGACCGCATTCACACATCTTCAAAAGTGTGGATGCGGTCTTTCGTATGAACAAGTAGTATAAGAATTATGGAAGATTCGTTACCGATATTAAGAGAATGCGTCTAAGTAAGTAATAAGTGAGGTGAACGATTTGTCGAGTGAAGCATGGTTTGATGAATATTATGATGCCGTCTATAGTTACATTCTTATGCTAGTGAAGGATTCCCATACAGCAGAAGATTTGTCCCAAGAGACATTTATGAAGGTTATTCGGAGTGAGAAGCAATTCAACGGTGACTCTCTTGTAAAGACATGGATTTTTCGCATCGCCTACACAACGACGATGAGTTATTTTAGAAAGAAGAATCCGATTACGTATTACTTTGATCTGCATAACACTAAGCACGAACGTTCATCGGAGGAAATTGTCCTTCTTAATGCACAACAGAAGCAATTTTACGAAGCGCTTAACCAGCTAAAGCCAACTTACCAACAAGTGATCATTCTACGGAAGATCCAAGGGTTCTCCACAAAAGAAACGTCGACCATCCTGAATTGGTCGGAAGGAAAAGTGAAGATGAGCCTGTCGAGGGCGCTTGCGGCATTCAAAGAGGAATTAGAGAAAGGTGGTTTTACGAATGAGACACTTATCAGATGAAGACATAGTGCAAGAGTTGGAGAAGCTTGGCCAAGAGTTTATACCGACTCCCATGCAAAGGGAAAAAGCACGCCAGCAACTCTTCCAACCAACCCGGCAACGAAAGGCGTTTCGCATGAATTCGTTGCTACCATCCATCGTTTCACTTATTGTTCTTCTCTCAGTCGGCATTGGTTTTTATGTCAGCATTGGCGAATCAGGCGCAACGAATGTAACAGCCTCATGGGAGGGGGTCTGGTTGGATCAAACAAGCATAACAAGTCCAACTAGATATGTGTTCAAATTCGAAAAGGACTCATTCACAATTGAAGATCGGTTTACCAGTTTTGTGTATAACCCAGAGATGGACAAAGAAAAAGCACTCCGAGGATATAAAATTAAAGAACCATCGTTAGTGCCTGGAGAGTATTCCAACTATACCGTTAAGCGAAAAGGTGATTTGTATACAATTACAGCGGATGAGTTCACTTATACTTTAAAACAATTCGGTCCGCGAAGATTTGCTGGAGAGGACGGCATTGAATATTCAACTCAGACATATTTGGATCAAATAGAAGTTATCACGGATGATGTGACGCCGGAACGATTGGAAATCGCCCAACAAAATGACCATACATTTTTGATTGAATGGGGATCCGATTCCATGGATAGAGGAAATCATGATTTCAATACACTTGAACATGGGAAACTTGTCGTTTCAACTGATTTCGATGAGCTTCAGCGGGGGCAACCGGTTTACTATCATACGCCGTCTTCCGTCATCGCCAAGAATGCCGCAGTCCCTGAAATGTATATCGGAAGAGTCGTCGGATTGCCAGGTGAAACGGTCGAAATCAAAGGCGGCCAAGTGTATATTGACGGAAAAATGCTCGACACGTTTTATGGCAAAGCAACTAGGCGCGGCGCGGGCGAGGAGGAGTATTTCAATACGGTACCGAGCAGTGCATATAGGGATGAACAAGGGATTAGGGATTACTTCAATATGGATATGGCAGCTGTAACTGTTGAGGAAAATACAGTGTTCATTCTCGTTGATCAATGGTGGCGAGGATACGATAGCCGAGAGTACGGTCCTTTGCCGATTGGAGAGATTGAAGGGATTATTACAGGGACTGCGGAGTAATAAGATAGTTCATTAGACAAATAAAAAATACAGAGCAGAATGGCTGAAGAGCCCTATCTGCTCTGTTTTGATTAACCAGTTTTTCTACCCAACCAACTGTCCCTGGTCAATTTCATATTAATCGAATCAATCCATTCGCCTTCAAACTCCAGATCCTTTTTATCGACACTCACCTGGACAAAGCCCAACTTCTCATAAACATGCTTAGCCCTTGGGTTGAAGTCAAAAACACTTAATGTCAGTTCGTTAAGTGTCGTTGTTCGAAATATGTAATCAATGATAAGCTGAGTAGCTTCCGTTCCTAATCCCCGATTCCTTCCCCTCGGGCCGATTAGAATCCTGAAATTCATACTATGATTCTTTTCATCGTATAGATTGACCACTGCCTCACCAACAAAGATGCCCTGAGATGAGTCAACGACCGCCAGATCCAATCGATCCGTTTGTTCATTCCTTGTTTCGTACCAATTACGAGTAAAATCCCAGTCGATTTCTGTTGTGCTTCCTGTCAATTTAAGTACTTCGGGGTCCTGTAAACAGTCCTCTATGAAAGGGAAGTCCTCTTCCTTAAAAGGTCTGAGGATAACTTTCTCCCCTTCTATCAGCGGTTTATTACGTAGATCTATCATTTCGTTCACACTCCTAACTGTCCTCACTTATGATCTTTTTTAACTCAAGTAAGTCGTCAATTACGACATCCGCCTGAGGAAGTTCTTCTTCCCTTGCAAAATCGAAGTTGCAGCCAATAGATAGTAAACCGTTATCTTTCGCTGCGTTTATATCCGATAATCGATCACCTACTACCGCTCCGTTTGTAATGCCATACTTTTGTACAATACTCCGGACTAAGTGCGATTTATTCATGGAGTCAATTTGCTCGATACTAAAAGTCTCTGTCACCCATCGATCCAAACGATAATAGCTCACTATGGCTTCGAGGTAATCAATTAACCCATTGCTTGCTATGTAGATTGAGCATCGGTTCTCTTTTAAGTAACTGAAGAGATCCTCGACACCGGGGTATAAAGCTCCGTTTCCATCTCTTATATTTTCAAGTAATCTTTCAAGAAAATATCCATCCGTTAGTTCCCTTTCTTCCTTAGAATGAGTGGGCATTAATGTTTCCCATACGTTCGGTAAAGGAACTCCCATAATTTCACGATATTTCTCAATCGGTGTAGCACCGTTCCATTTATCCATTGACCGTAAATGTTCAAACGTATCATCGAGCGCTAATCCCAGGATTCTATCTGTTTGAAAAAGTGTGCCATCCATATCGAATATAAGTGACTGTACCATATTCAATCTCCTATCCAACCAATACTGAAAAGAAGATAACGGACACGTAACATCCTGTTATCTTCCTCCAACTACATTTTTATCAGTTCCGATACATGATATCTCCTGCAACTACCGTCATAACGACAGCAGCATCTAGGATTTCCTCTTCACTTACCTCAAACAAGTCCTTATCCAAGACCGTGAAGTCTGCATCAAATCCAATGCCAAGTTTCCCGCGCGAATCTGCCTTGCCAATTGTCGCCGCGCTGCCTGATGTGAATAAACTGACCGCCTCAAACGTGCTCAGCTTTTCTTTCGGCAAATACCCTTCGTGGGTCTCTCCCGGTTTTCTTCGTGTAACCGCCGCGTAGATGCCTAGCAACGGGTCGACCTCTTCAATCGGCGCATCCGATCCTCCTCCGCAAATGAATCCTTCGTCGATTAATCGCTTCCACGCATATGCCCAGTCAAGGCGATCCTCCCCTAGACGTTCCATCACCCAAGGGAAATCGGATGAGACGAAAACGGGCTGTATGTCCAAGACAATCGGAAGTTTCTTCATCCGCTCCACTAAGTCATCACGCAATACATTCACATGGATGAGACGGTCGCGTTTCCCTTCAGGAACGGGATGCTTTTCGATTGCGTCCAACCCTTTTTCAACGGCTCCGTCACCGATCATATGCATTGCTACCGCCTGACCATATTTCCGGGCAGTCGCCACATGTTCGTGGATCTCCTCATCGGTCAACACAGCTGTTCCGAAAGTGGATGGATCATTCGCATAAGGTTCACTTAACAAAGCTGTACTTCCTCCAAGCGATCCATCAATGAAAAACTTCATTTCTCCCGGGTCGATCCACGGTTCATCATATACCGCTTTGTCTTCCATCAGTTGCGTAAAAACTGTCGACCTCCGCAATAAATGGGCACGGAATTTTTTCTTTTCACCAATGACATTCCGGAATGCCTGCAATGGATTGCGATAATCTCCGTAATACCCGAGGTCATCCGTCACCGCGCCGGTAAGTCCGAGTGACAAAAGATCGTCGACCGATTTCTCCAGCGCCTTCGTCAGCATCTCCTCCGTCGGCGCAGGAATGAGCTGCAGGACGCGATCCATCGGGCCTTCTTTCAATACTCCCGTCGGTTCCCCGTTTTCATCCCGCTCAATGACGCCATCATCAGGATCCGGCGTATCTTTCGTAATGCCGGCAAGCTCCAACGCTTTCGAGTTGACGATTGCCGCATGCCTGCACGTCCGCTTTAAATACATTGGAGAATTCGTTACCTTGTCCAGTTCGTGGCGCGTGAAAATCTTTTTATCCGCAAAATTGTTTTCATTCCATCCTTCGGCAATGAACCACTCATCCTCTGTTAAATCAGGATAGCTGTTCATGAGCATGTCCATCATTTCATCGGCCGACTTCGCCTTTGACAGATCCAGGCTGAGTAGCTTCTGACCGTGCCCAATCATATGCATATGATTGTCGATGAATCCAGGATAGAGCACCGCCCCTCTTAGGTCGATTTCATCTTCGGCTTTATCCTTTAATTCCTCATAAGTACCCATCGCGATGATCTTTCCGTATTCCGTGAGAAGCGCCTCGACGGTTTCGTTTTCCATGTCCATCGTATATAATTTACCGTTATGCCAAATCGTTTTCATCAAGTCTCCCCCTTTTCTTTCCTTAATTCTAAACTTTCGTGCAACGTTGGGCAATCTAATTCGGATGAATGTTATAATGGGGGTATCATTTATAGGAGGGATCTTTAATGAGATTGACAGTATATCTTGCAGGCGAAATCCATACATCTTGGCGTGAAGAGGTGAAACGGAAAGTCGCGGCCTTGAACTTGCCGATTGATTTCGTCGGTCCGATGGAAGACCACGATCGCTCGGATAATATCGGTGAGGAGATTTTAGGCAAGCAGCCGGATGCGATTTTCAAGGATGCCGCTGCTTCCAGCTTCAACAACTTGCGGACTGAACTTCTAATGAAGAAAGCAGATCTTGTCATCGCCCTTTTCGGCGAGCAGTACAAGCAATGGAATACGGCGATGGACGCGAGTGCCGCGGTTGCATACGGCAAGCCGCTTATCCTCATCCGTTCCGAGCAGCATCACCATCCTTTGAAGGAACTTTCCCGTAAGGCGCATGCTACGGTCGAGACAGTGGACCAAGCCGTGAAGGCATTGCACTATATTTTCGAATGAATGAAAAGGCTATCCGAATGTGGATGGCCTTTTTATATGGGGATATTTTTGCGTTTTATCACCGAAATGGGCGGGTTTACCACCGAATCTCGACACTTTACCACCGACTCGGCAAATTTTGCACAGTCTCCAGGTAGAACGCGTCACTTCTCTTTACATAACCTTAACAGCACCTTTATACTCCCTCAATAATCCTCCCGTACACTAAACGTAAGCCTCAAACCAACTAGGAGGATTTCAAATGACATTACTTCTTGACCGTATAAAGGAAAAACCATTATCAGTTTTACGAAACGAAAGTTGGCATAAGCCGATCTATGAAACAAACAGCTTGAATCTATGGTATGGCACTTCGCATGCATTGAAGAACATCGATCTTTCTATTAATGAACGAGAAGTGACCGCAATCATCGGTCCATCGGGATGCGGGAAATCGACGTTCCTCAAAACATTAAATCGAATGGTGGAAACGGCAGCTGATGTCTCCATCTCAGGCAATGTCACTTTTAACGGGAATAATATTTTAGGCAAGGCGATGCCTGTCGAAATCCTTCGTTCAAAAGTCGGCATGGTGTTCCAAAAGCCGAACCCCTTCCCGAAATCGATTTATGAAAACGTGGCGTTCGGACCAAAAGTGCACGGCATCCGCAATAAGACGATGCTCGACATGATTGTGGAAGAAAGCTTAAAGAAAGCCGCGTTATGGGATGAAGTGAAAGACCGGCTTCATAAAAGCGCGTACAGTCTTTCCGGCGGCCAGCAACAACGGCTATGTATCGCCCGTTGCCTTGCCATCGACCCAGAAGTGATTTTGATGGATGAACCAACTTCCGCCTTAGATCCTGTATCAACTCATAAAATTGAAGAATTGATCAGCACCATCAAAAATGATGTCACGATTGCCATCGTCACACACAATATGCAGCAAGCAGCTCGGATTTCCGATCGCACTGCATTCTTCCTGAATGGCGAAGTGATTGAGGAAGACCGGACGACTACAATCTTTAACAACCCATCAGATACATTAACAGACGACTATATTAACGGCCGATTCGGCTGATACAAAAGCGAAGGACGCCTGCTTAGCCCCGACAAGCGCTGGAGGTCTTGAAACAAAAGGCGATTTTTGCCTTTTGCTACAAGACCGAAGCGACTCGAGGGGCTGGCGTCCGCAGCTAGATGAACCTTGAACCCCGCTCAACACAAGAGCGGGGTTTTATTTATTAATAAAAATTAATTTACATTACATTTACAAATTAACAACACTCACTTAACAATGAGCCGTTATGATTTAGTTGTGAAGGAGATTCCTTCATCCAAAGTAGAACTTAAACCAGGGGAGGATTTATCAATGAAGTTCAACAAGTATCTTTTATTCATGATCATCGCTACTTTTGCAGTTGTTCTTGCGGCATGCGGCAAGGACGGCGATCCCGGGGAATCGGACAAAAACAAAGCATCCGCGCAAGGAGCAGAACTGGAAGGCAGTGTCGCCATTGACGGTTCCGGAACCGTGTACCCGCTTATGGCTCGCCTTGCAGAAGAGTATATGGTGAACGAACAAGAGAACGTATCCGTTGAAGTGAGCCGTGCAGGTACCAGCGCAGGGTTCAAGAAATTCCTCGTTGAAAACGGAACGGACTTCAATAATGCTTCCCGCCAAATCAAAGATGAAGAGGCAGCAGAAGCAGATAAGCTCGGCATCGAAGTAAAAGAATTAAAGGTTGCCTTGGATGGCCTTACTTTCGTCATCAATAAAGAAAATGATTGGGCAACTGAAATGACGCCTGAACAATTGGTCAGCATCTTCCTAGCTGATAGTCCTGTCGAAAAATGGTCTGACATCAATCCCGACTGGCCGGATGAAAAGATCAATGCAATGGGGCCGAATGAAAACCACGGAACATATGAATTTTTCTATGAAAGCATTTTAGATAAGCAAGACATGGATAGCTCAGTCAACTTGCAGCAGGAATACTCGACACTTGTGAACCTTGTTTCAAAGGACAAGAACGGAATCGCGTTCTTCGGATACGGCTACTACGTCAATAACCAAGACAAGATGAATGCCGTTGCTGTCGATTTCGGAAACGGTCCTGTCGAGCCAGCGTTAGATACGATCGCTGAGGATGGTGCTTATGCGGACTTCACACGCCCGGTCTTCACATACTTGAATGTGAATCAGGCAAAAGAAAACCCGCAAGTTAAAGATTTCGCAATGTATGTCATGAACAATATTAATAAATTTGCAGGTGAAACAGGCTTTGCGCCGATTCCGGAATCGGAAGTGAAAGAAAACGTCAGTTTCCTAGATGGCCTGTAAAAGTAGATTGGAAGGATGGGGGCTGTTATAGCCTTCATCCTCTTGCATCTTAATGGAAGGGGTATCTTTTAATGATAAATCACGAACTACCTAAGTCAGAAAAAGTGAATATCCGAGACATGATCGACCAAAACCAACGAGGCAATTCAATCAGAAGAAGGATTGAACGGCTCATACCCAGCTTCCTCGCCATAATCGCCTCATTGTCCGTCCTGACGACAATTGGCATCATTTGGACATTGTTATCTGAAACAGTGGAGTTCTTCAAACGTGTGCCGTTCCTCGATTTCTATACTGGCACCGTCTTGAAGCCGTTGAGTCAGAATCCCGAATTCGGGGTGCTTCCATTATTGATGGGTACCGTCACTTCCTCTTTGATTGCGATGGCAGTAGCCGCGCCAATTGGGCTAATGGCCGCCATCTACTTGAGCGAATATGCGTCCCCTAAAGTGAGGAAAGTCGTCAAGCCGGTGCTTGAGTTGCTGGCAGGTGTACCGACAATCGTCTATGGGTTTTTCGCCTTCACTTTTGTAACGCCGCTATTACGTGAATTCATTCCGAGTCTCCAAGCGACGAATATCCTTAGCCCCGGCTTAGTCATGGGTGTCATGATCATCCCGATGATCGCCTCCCTATCCGAAGATGCAATGAGTTCCGTTCCGAACTCGATGCGTGAAGGGGCATCCGGATTAGGTGCAACGAAGCTCGAAGTTACTTGTAAAGTTGTTATTCCTGCAGCCCTTTCCGGCATCATCGCTTCGTTTGTGCTCGGAATATCACGTGCCATCGGGGAAACGATGATTGTGACGATTGCGAGCGGCAGCACGAAAAACTTTACTTTTGATCTAACCCAGTCGATGCAGACGATGACCGCTTACATCGTCGAAGTGACAGGCGGAGACGCCGCTTCCGGATCGACAGTCTATTACAGCTTGTATGCAGTCGCGATGACCCTATTCGTTTTCACACTCGTGATGAACCTTATTGCAAGGGCTGTTTCCAAAAAGTTCAGGGAGGAATATTAAGATGAATCAACTTAGTGAAAAACAACATATGCGGCGGACGAAGCGTCGTTTATTCCTGAGCCGGTTTTCGAAGTCCATCTTTATGCTGTCTGCGTTTTTCGGACTGTTCTTCCTGGCAGTTTTGCTCGTCAAAGTTGTTACGGAAGGCATCGGTTCGGTCAACTTCGATTTCTTGACCGGTAAATTATCAACGCAACCTGAGCGTGCCGGCATCATGGGAGCGATCCTCGGAACGTTTTGGCTTATGCTTGTCGTTGCTCCCGTTACGATGTTTGTAGGCGTCGGCACGGCGATTTACTTGGAGATGTATGCGAAAAAAGGTCGCCTGGTCAGCTTCATTCAGACGAATATTTCCAATCTGGCGGGCGTCCCTTCCATTGTGTACGGAATCCTCGGTTTAACTGTTTTTGTACGGGTGCTAGACCTCGGAAACATCGTCCTTGCTGGAGGGTTGACGATGTCCCTATTGATTTTGCCGATTGTCATCGTTGCAAGTCAGGAAGCAATCCGTTCCATTCCCTTCTTTTTAAGTGAAGCTGCATATGGGCTAGGCGCGACGAAATGGCAAACGATTCAACGAATTATCCTGCCGGCAGCCCTTCCCGGAATTTTGACTGGAGCCATTCTATCCTTATCCAGGGCCATCGGCGAAACCGCGCCGCTCGTCGTCATCGGCATTCCCGCATTGCTGATCCCATTCCCAGGAAGCATCATGGACCGCTTCACAGTATTGCCGATGCAAATCTATTACTGGACGTTGGATGCTTCGCTAGTCGCGGAATATGCCAATTTGGCCGCCGCCACAATCATTGTCCTGCTAGTAGCATTGTTCATTTTGAACTCAACAGCGATCATCATCCGGAATAAATTCCAACGTGTATTCTAACTATGTATTTCCATCGCATCCAATTGAGGATGCGGTTTTTTATTCATTTCATAACCCGCTTGAACCGCCTAATGCAACACCGTAACCGCCTGATAACAGCTCCAATAAAAAAGGATGAAGGAAATTGTAGTAATTTCCTTCATCCTTTACATTGCTTATTCGTCTATGCCCATTTCCTCGCGAACCACGTCTGCAATGCGGTTGACGAAGCGTTCGCAGTCGTCGTGATCCGGTGACTCGACCATTACGCGGACGAGAGGTTCAGTTCCTGATGGACGGACGAGGACTCTGCCGTTGCCAGCCATTTCCTCTTCTACATCCTTTATCACCGCGGCGACTTTTGCATTTTCGGTCACTTTGTTTTTATCCGTCACTCGGACGTTGACAAGTTCCTGCGGATAAATTGTCATCTCGCTTGCAAGATCTGATAGTTTACGGCCAGTTCGCTTCATGATGTTGACAAGCTGCAAGGCAGTCAACAGACCGTCACCTGTCGTATTGTAATCGAGGAAGATGATGTGGCCGGATTGCTCTCCGCCGAGATTGTAATTACCTTTTCGCATCTCTTCGACGACATATCGGTCACCTACGGCTGTTTTGACGCTCATCATGCCGTGCCGCTCCAATGCTTTATAGAAGCCGAGGTTGCTCATGATCGTTGAAACGATCGTGTCGGACTTTAGGCGGCCTTTCGCTTGTAGATGGCGGCCGATGATGAACATGATTTGGTCCCCATCAATGACACGCCCGAGTTCATCAACGGCAATTAGACGGTCTCCATCCCCATCAAAAGCAAGTCCGATATCTGCACCTTTTTCGATCACGAGCTGGCTGAGTCCTTCGGGATGTGTCGAGCCGACTCCTTCATTAATGTTCAAGCCGTTCGGAGATGCGCCTATTGTCGTCAAATCTGCATCAAGGTCGGCAAAGACATGCGTAGCTAGTGAAGAAGTCGCACCGTGTGCACAGTCTAGGGCGACATGAAGGTCTGTGAATTCCTCATCGACCGTCTGTTTCAAGTACTGGATATATTTATGGCCGCCTTCAAAGTAATCCGTAACAGTGCCGACATCAGCACCTACCGGACGTGGCAGGCTATCTGTCTCTTCGTGTAAGAGGGATTCAATTTCCTCTTCCTGCTCATCTGTCAATTTGAAACCATCGGCCCCGAAAAATTTGATGCCATTATCTCCAAATGGGTTGTGGGATGCTG
Organism: Sporosarcina luteola; assembly: GCF_023715585.1. GTDB lineage: Bacteria > Bacillota > Bacilli > Bacillales_A > Planococcaceae > Sporosarcina > Sporosarcina luteola_D. Next base: position 316,704 of record NZ_JAMBOK010000002.1, on the reverse strand, counting down.
AAATCATGACACCCGCCTGGGCATTCATGACGCGCGTCAAATAGGCGACACCCGGTGTACTGATGATTCCTAGCTTCATCACTTCAACTCCCACCGATAACAAACCTGCTATTAAAGCATTTTCCAGCATATGGCCGGATATGCGGGTATCCCGTCCAACAAGCACCTGGGATGTCTCCTGGGAAGCTTTCGTTAACACATGTCCGCCAATCCGGCCTAGTTTAAATGCAAGCTCCGGCGTTAATTCTTTATTTGCTATCCCACGGACGCCATCCGTTCCGAAATACTTTGTCATAATCCATACTCCCTTTCAATGCTCTTAATCAGCTTCTTTATTATGCAAGCTTAATTTCCAATGTGACTTCATTCTCTGAAAGCTTCCAGGCAATATTATCAGGGCCTACTACAGTAAGAGGATATGAATGCTCCCCTTCCTGATCGGTCCCGGAAGCATCTACGCTAATATTGAAATCTGAACTGTCGAGTGCATTAATGACTTCCTCTTTAGCGGTCACCGTCACATCGACAACTCCATTTGGCGGCTTCAAAAAAGTGCTGCTATATTTCTCATCCAGACCTAACACTGTGACAGGGATATTTTTAAATTCTTTTGTTACGTCCTTCTCCACGTCAGTTGTCGGTTTCATGGATACATCAGGCGGTGGCTCCTCTCCCTCTGCGACCGACACGCTGATGCTTACTTTAATCTTCTCCTCCGAGAGCTTGGACACTCCCTTAGGCTTAGGAAGGCTAATTTCAACGTTTCCTGATGCCTTCACTTTCGAGATATCCACATCCACCCGCAGGCTGTCAATGGTCTCAAGGGTTTTCTGAGGACCGAACAGAGTTACCGTTTTCGTATCTGTGAAAACAGAGTCGATGACGATATTCTCGCCTGGCTCGCCTTTTTGCCTTAGGACGACCGGGACCTCTTTACTATTTTCTCGCACTTCCACTTTGACCGTCACTTCTTCGGGCGCAATCGTGACATCCAATTTATTCAGGTCGCGGTCGAGAACCCTTACACGTGCTCTCTGTTCAAATGATTTATTGATGCCAGAATCTCCGGTTGCGGAAACCTTCACAAAGCTGATTGCATCCACGACGCTTTTCGCGCCAGTCACTTCAATGGTGGAAGGCTCGACTTCCTTTTTCACAGCATAATAACCTTCCGCAAGCAACCGCTCATTAAATTCAGGCTCAACTGGGAACGTTTTTGATACTTTCTCTTCAATGACAACGTCCACAGTCGCCGGATCCAATCTTACGTCCAGCTTATCCGATAGGTTTTCAGCTTGTATCTTGACCGTATGTCTCCCCATCTCCAGTCTCCGTAAATCGACCTTCAATGTGAAATCCTTCAACAGTTTTGCCGACTGGACGAGGCTTGAAGGCCCGTCGATTACCATATTGACTGTCTTAGGGACTCCGGTTACGACGAAATTTTCATTATCAATTAGCACTTCCACAGGTACATCGTGAATGGTACCCTGTGAATCACCGATTGTGGAGTTCGTCTTTTTTTCATTCTCCGACTGGACGGAAAAGAATAGGATGATGGCGAGCGCCAATGCTGTGAAACGGAGAAACCATGGACGATCCATTAACTTATCAACCATTTTTTTGTTTCCCCCATTTCCAGAATGGAGTAGAAGACATTTCGGTTTCTGCCCCAAACCATACTTGCCGCAGCTGTTTTTCAAAATCCTCCATCGATAGATTCCGGTTAATGTCGCCGTTAGTTGTGATACTGACGGCACCCGTCTCTTCGGATACGACAATTGTAATGGCATCGGTCACTTCACTGATGCCAAGCGCCGCCCTGTGCCGGGTTCCGAGCTCCTTTGAAATGAAAGGATTTTCCGAGAGCGGCAAATAGCAGCCCGCAGCCGCAATGCGATTCTTTTGCAAAATGACGGCCCCGTCATGCAACGGCGTATTCGGGATGAATATATTGATGAGTAATTCAGACGTGACATCTGAGTTCAACGGCGTTCCTGTTTCAATATATTCACTTAGGCCGGTCTCCCGTTCAATCGAAATAAGCGCTCCGATCCGCCGTTTTGCCATATAGCTCACCGACTTGGTAAACGCTTCAATCATGCGGTCACGTTCCTCTTCTTCCTGCAATTGCGACCTTGCAAATAAGCGCCCTCTGCCAAGCTGCTCCAAAGCGCGGCGTATCTCGGGTTGGAAAAGGATAATAATGGCAAGAAAACCGAACATCAACACTTGATCCAGCATCCACTTCAATGTATCAAGACCAAAGTATTCAGTAAGAATCCGGGCAAATAAAATGACGAAAATCCCTTTTAACAGCTGTACAGCTTTCGTGCCTTTTATGATGGTGATTAATTTATAGAAAACAAACCAAACGAGAAGCACATCCACTATATTTTTCAGTATTTCAACCGGACTTGAGTTTGTTATCATATCCCAACCTGGCATGCGCTTCCCTCACCTTCATTGCAAATTCTATACCTCAGTATATCATACAGCCTAGTTTCAATGCTCTTGAAAACAAATTAGACTGGTTACTAATGGGAACGTTTTCAGCCTAGTTTTGTTTCCTACCAAGGAAAGCTTTTCGCGAGCAGCATTCATTGTGATGAAAAAAACGACTGCGCTCCCCGTTGCCGGGAAGGCAGTCGCTTGACTATTCTTCCTGTTGCTCGCCATCCGAAGAAGGGATGATGTCCTTGATGGTAGACTTGATTTTATACCATAGCCAGTCGAAGGCCTGATCAATTTCTTCGCTTTTCCCTGTTACGACTGCTGTCGAAGCCATATATTTGGAACCATGAATAACTGTTACATTGCCATCCACTTCCCCTTCGATACGGAGATTTCCATTTTTGACGACAATATCACCTTTCACAACTTCACCGGCGGGAACTACTACCGTTTCCCCTTCAACGACAAGATTCGGCTGTTTCGTGAAAGAGAACTGCTGGTTGTTGCTATAGCTTGAAAAGAGCGTAGCGCTCATTAATAGTAAAAATAGTGCAGCCGCAGCCACGAGTGGGTGCCTGCGTAATAGGCGCTGAAAGCCTGCTTGCGATTTTTCTTTTGGGAGACGTGCCATGACGCCTGAGACAAATCCTTCCGGTGCTTGAACTGGAGCTGTATCCTTCAAGAATAAAGCTGCCATTTTCAGTTCATCCATCATTTCCCTGCAATGTTCACATTCAACAAGATGCTTTTGCAGCACTTGCTCTTCTTCACGGCTAATGTCTCCGTCTAAATACGCGTGCATTAAATGGATCACTGATTCCTGACACGTATTCATACATGATTCCCTCCTACATAGTACCCATCTGCTTCCGTAATGCTTCCCGTCCACGGTGAACCCGGGTCTTCACGGTTCCAAGTGGTAACTCTAAAATATCACTGATGTCCTGCAACGGCAATTCTTCCATATAGCGTAGGATAATGACGGTACGGTATTTTTCGGGAAGCCGCCCAATTTCATATTGGACACGTTGCTGCGCTTCCATACGCTCTACCTCTTCCTCCGGCAAGTCGCCGGATGCCGCAATCTGCGAGTACATGTTCAGGCCGTCAGTTCCGGGCACTGTTGCATCAAGATAATAGTCCGGCTTCTTTTTTCGAATTCTATCGATGCATAAGTTTGTTGCTATCCGAAATAACCAAGTAGAGAACTTCCGCTTTTGATCGTACGTATGGATATTTACATAGGCACGTACAAACGCCTCCTGGGCTATATCTTCCGCTTCTTGGGGATTGCCGAGCATTCGATAACAAACATGATACAGCCGATGTTGAAACATGGTGACTATTTCCTCGAATGCATCCTGATCGCCTTTGATCACTTGATTTATTCTTTTATTGACCAATTCATCCAATGACTTTCATCCTCCGCTCTATGCGGCTGTTCCTTCTATACGTTCGAAGGGTCCAACTGGTTTCATTTTTACTCCATGTTTTTTATTTTACCAAAGATTGATAAATTTTTCCGTTCTTTTAGGAAATTCTTTTACAAAAATCAATTACGGCTAAACAAGCAAAACCGCCTGGATGAAAACCCAGGCGGCCATTCTCAGAGTAATTTTTCCCCTAACAAGGATCCCATCAATCCGACTGCGACATCAGCAGTTTTGTTTCTTTCATCGAGTATTGGATTTACTTCGACAAATTCAGCTGACGTGATTATGCCTGCATCCTCAAGCATCTCCATTGCGAGATGGCTTTCACGATAGCTTATCCCGCCCGCCACCGGTGTTCCGACTCCAGGTGTGTAAAGTGGATCGAGCCCATCCAGATCCAATGATAGGTGAACCCCGTCAACGTTCTTTTTCTGCAAGTAAGCAATCGCTTCTTTCATGACCGAAGTCATTCCATCCCGGTCAATTTCGTGCATTGTAAACACTTTGATGCCTAGATCTTTAATAAGCTCACGTTCCCCCGGATCGACTGAACGTGCACCGATGATGACTATATTTTCGGGCTTCACTTTCTGCCCTTCCCGGTAAGTATTCACTAGTCTCTCATGTCCCAGTCCCATCAGGACCGCAAGCGGCATCCCGTGGATATTGCCTGACGGCGATGTTTCTGGCGTATTCATGTCAACATGTGCGTCATACCAGATGACGCCTAAGTTTTTGTATTTCGATGTCAAACCTGCTATTGTCCCGATGGCAATGCTATGGTCGCCTCCGAGTACGAGAGGAAAGTTTCCTTTCTCTACGACCATAGCTACTCGGTTCGCAAGTTCACCAGTCGCTTGGACAACTTCCTCTAAGTTTTTCAACTTTGCAATTTCCTGATCTTTTCGTTCAACTGCGCTTACTTGTACATCTCCCTCATCCTGCAGCGTGTGCCCGATCGCTTCCAATCTGTTTACCACGCTGGCATATCGAATTGCGCTTGGTCCCATGTCCACGCCTCTACGGCTTTGTCCGTAATCTAGCGGAACGCCTATTAATGATATTTTCATTTTTTTCATAGTTGTCAGCCCCCCATCCATATTGTAATTCTTCTACCGGAATGGCTCAACCTGACAAGTTTTTGGATATTTATTCATTTTCTCCGGATTTCAAAAACAGGAGTTCACAATCAGCTGGAGACAGGGGCTTGCTGAAGAAATACCCTTGGCCTTCCCTACAACCTAATTTATGTAGAATATTCGCTTGCTCTTCTGTCTCGATCCCTTCAGCAATGACATTGAGACCCGCAGTGTCAGCCAATGTTATAATTGCCTTGACAATCGCCCTGCTATTTTCATTCACCTCGATGTCCTTTACAAATGACATATCGATTTTTACTGTATCTGCAGGCAGTTCCTTTATATAGCTGAACGTGCTATACCCGGTTCCAAAATCGTCGATCGAGACATGCATGCCTAAATCCCTGATCCGTTCAATAGCATCCCGCATCTCAGACCGATCCGCGAAGGAACTCTCAGTCAGCTCAATTTCAATAAGTTCCGGTTCAACTTTCTCTTCGAATAAAATTCGTTTGATCGACTCGACGATATCCGGATCTTCCAGTTGGACGGTCGACATATTCACTGCCAAACGAAAAGCCATATACCCTTGACGCTTCCATTGTACCGCCTGCTTGCAAGCTTCACGCAAAACCCATTCGCCCAATGGTAAGATGATTTTCGTCTCCTCGGCTAAAGGGATGAATTTATTCGGCGGAATCCGACCGAGATCCGGGTGATCCCAGCGAACCAATGCCTCAATCCCTGATAATTTTCCACGCGACAAATTCATTTTCGGTTGATATTCCAACGTGAAATGTCCCATTTGAACACTTTTACGCAATTCATGTTCCAATAAAATGCGTTCCAACGTTTTGGTAGCTGTCCCCGGCTCGTAAACTCGATAGTTTCGGCCGCCACGCTCCTTAACATAATGAAGAGCCTTTTCCGCCTTCATAATTAGCTCTGACGCCGTTTTCGCGTGCTTCGGAAACAGGGCAATCCCACTGCTTGTGGAGATGGTGCACGTTTCATCGTTAATGCTGATTGGACTTTCCAAACAAGCCTTTATTTTCTCCATCAACTGCTTTGCTTTTTCTTCATTACTCGCCTCTGTTAACGTAAATGCAAATTCGTCACCCGATATTCTACCGATGATATCATCGGAACAAAGTACTTTCTTCAACCGCTTCGCGACAATCGACAGTACATAATCGCCGGTTTCCTGTCCGAAGGAATCATTCACGTTGCGCAATCGGTCGATGTTCAAGTAAACAACCCCTAGTCTCCACCCGAATTTTTCATTAATAACCGCACGCAACTCCTTGCCGAATGAATTGCGATTAAGCAAAGAAGTTAGTTGATCGTTATACGCCAGGTCACGGTTTTCTTCGACAATCTTTCGATAATTTTCGGCGTCCTTGCGAATCTTCTCCTCCATGAGCTTTCTTTTCGTAATATTATAACGGATGGAAATATACCTGTTCGGAATTCCTCGTTCATTCAAAAACGGGACAATCTTCGTATCCACCCAGTAGAAACTGCCATCCTTCGCACGGTTGCAAATTTCTCCGTGCCAGATCTTTCCACTGCCGATCGTCGACCACATGTTTTTAAAAAACTCTTTCGAATGATAGCCGGAATTGACAATTGAGTGTGTCGCTCCGATCAGCTCTTCCGCTTCGTATTTTGATATATTGGTAAACAATTCATTGACATAGGTTATTTTCCCCGTGCGATCGGTCATCGCAATGATGACTGATTGGTCGAGAGCAAATGCTATATCTGCAAGTATTTTCTCCACTTCCTGCTGATTGTTCTCGCCCGTTATTTTCCGCATCTTGTCATAATAATCATGCATGAGATACAAATCCTTTCTGCTGAAGCAGTTCCTAGATGAGGTTCGTTCTGGTAGAGTTCTCGTTTACGGCAGAATAGTTCTCGTTCTCCCGCAAAGAGTTCTCGTTTCTTTCAGTTGTCTCTACTATACAATAGCTGTCTGTGATACTCTTTACATCTGTATGGGATTGACCCGCTTTATGAATATTTATTGAAAGTAGGGGGATTTTTGGCAATAAAAAAAATCCTATCAATGGATGGATTTGAGTGGGTTGTATGTGGATTGTGGTTGTTGATTAGTAAGGGAATTATTGATGGTGCTTGATGTATTAAAACCGATTTGCTCGCAATTCTTTTTTATGTGGAATGCTTTGGGTATTAAAACCTTGTGCTCGCAATTACCTTACGGCATTGCTCGCAAAACTTTTTTATCGCGAAGCGCTAAAAAAGTTTGGCTGGGGTAGCTGGATTCGAACCAACGAATGACGGAGTCAAAGTCCGTTGCCTTACCGCTTGGCTATACCCCAATGATATATCGTGACAAGCTGCTTCCCAGATGTATGTATAAATGGTGGTGGGGGACGGATTCGAACCGCCGAACCCTGAGGGAGCGGATTTACAGTCCGCCGCGTTTAGCCACTTCGCTACCCCACCGAGTTAAAATAATTTATTAAGATAAAAATAAAAATGGTGACCCCTACGGGATTCGAACCCGTGTTACCGCCGTGAAAGGGCGGTGTCTTAACCGCTTGACCAAGGGGCCATACTATAATAATAAATATCTCTTGCTGAATCGCACAAATGCTATAGTAACAAATTCGCAGTCAGAGTGCAAGCCTTTTTTAAAAATCTCTACTCAGAAAGCAGGCGGACATAAAAAAAGTGTCTTGCCTATGAAACAGAATTCTAAGTTTCAACTGGAGCTTCCAACCGGATTCGAACCGGTGACCTCTTCCTTACCATGGAAGCACTCTACCTACTGAGCTATGGAAGCATAAAAATGGCTCCGCAGGTAGGACTCGAACCTACGACCGATCGGTTAACAGCCGATTGCTCTACCACTGAGCTACTGCGGAATCGTAATTAATTTTCCCAACGACATTATTTAGTTTAACTGATAGCCTGGGGAAAATCAACTTTAATTTCATTACCCCGTAACGACTTTCTTATATTAGCATGTTCCAATCATATTGGTCAAGCCTCTATCATAAAGTACCCTATAGATTTCGTTTCAAAGGGGATGTAACTTGAGAGCAAAACTATTTCTTCTAATTATCGTATGTTGTGCTGCTGCAATGTTTTTCCCAAGCATGCCCGGATCGGATTCGTTGAAGTCTGTTTTTCGATTGACGGACGAGCCGCATGAAGTGATCGTCAGAGGAATGTCGGGATCTGCGATGACCATTAATATTTCATTCGGAGATGAGGAAGTGGAGCAGCTGATCCATGAATTAAAGGCTCCCTACCCATTGCTTCTTCTTGATATGGATTGGGCCGGGCGCTTTCCTGAAATCGTACAATTGATCAAGAAACGTAATATCCCTACCGGCTTATTGGGACATGCCGGGATTGAGTATGAACAGAATACACCTCTCCTGATAGCACAGCTAGAAAGATACGAGAAAATTTTCGGCTCCAAGCCACTATGGTTCAGAACGTCCGATGAGCAGTTCCCTCATTCGCTGCGGGCCGCTCTTTGGGACACGGAAGTGAACGCCCTTGGTTCGTCTGTCCGCTGGTATACAGGAGAGCCGCCACCGGTCATCGAAGGTGAAATCATTTCGATTCCGCATTATCGCGAGGAAAGGATTACGGTAACCGACTTCAAAAAGCTGGCTGAAACGCGCCAGAACAAATCATTGGAAGATGTCCTGTTCAATATGTCCATCAAAACGAAAAAAATTCCGAAATAACAAAAGCGCAGGGCGCCTGCCTAGAGGCAAAGCCGTCACGAAGAACGGCTTTTGCGACCACAAGCGCAGCGTTGGGAGCAATGTTTTCTGCGACCCTAAGGGAGCAATGTTTTCTGCGACCCTAAGGGAGCAATGTTTTCTGCGACCCTAAGGGAGCAATGTTTTCTGCGACCCTAAGGGAGCAGGTGTTTTGAGGCTATTATTCTGTAGACGTAGACAAAAGCGCGGTTCCCCATTAAGTGAGGAACTGCGCTTTTCATCATTTCGCTTTTGCAGTTTCCGCCGTTTTACGCGCTTGTTTACGTGCATCAAGCCTCGCTTTGTCCTCATCGGATTGGCGGTTATACTTCGGCAGCATGAGAAGCTGATAGGCATTGACCGCAAGAAGCGGGAATAATAAAATCGTCACCCATGAATCAATATTGCCCGACCGGACCATTAAAGCCGGCAGCCATTCAAGTGTCGTAATGACAATCATGAAAAACAATGCGGATATGAGTGTGTGCTTCTTCGTCAATTTCGCTTTGAAATAGGCAGTGACGATGGAGACAGCCAATAAGGAAAATAACAAAGTCAAATATAGAATGGTCCGCCCTGTTTCCCCTGCCGTTAATTTGAATCTGAAAAACACGAGATCAAAGATGACGACCGCAATGATCAGCAGCTGTACCCAGTTCCATAATGTCAATGTCTTAAATAAGTTCACGCCGAATTGATGCACAGTCAAATAGGCGAAAAAACCCATCTGCGCAACGACACTCATCGTAAACCCGAGAAAGATCATCCATAATAAAGCGCTAAGAAATTCTATATATTCTCCCGCAGACAAATATTGCGAAAAGAATTCCCAACGGACGATCAATCCTAGGATGCCCGTGACAACTCCTCCAATTATCAATGCAGTAAAAAAGAATTTAACCCAATTTCGTATGGTCACGATACTGTTCCCCCATTTTAAATTGCTCTCAATAGTGTATCAGCGTTTTGCCAAAAAATCTATTTCCTCGGATGCCTAATGCATATTCCTCTTCATATTGTGAACAATAATTGAAAATGCTATCGGAAGGGAAATTGATCTCATGATGAAAAAATGGGTTCATTTACTTGTACTTGCCGTACTTCTCTCGGGCTGCAGCATGCAACAGCAAGGGCCGAATTACGATGAAATGAAGAAGATGATGACGGACGCTTTGCAAACGGATGATGGAAAAAAAGCTGTCCGTAAAATGCTGTCCGATCCTGAATTCAGGGAATTGATGGTGCTTGAGCAGCAGGAAGTGAAGAAATCTATCGAGGATACGTTATTGTCGAAAAAAGGCGAGGAGTTTTGGAAGCAAGCATTTGAAGATCCGAAATTCACCGAAAAAATCGCGAAAAGCATGAAAGATCAGCAGCAGGATATCATGTCCAAGTTAATTAACGACTCTTCATTTCAAAAGGAAATGGTGGAGTTTTTCGGCCAGCCAGATATGCAAAAGCAAATGGAAACCATATTGCAATCGACGGATATGAAAAAACAGATGGAGAAATCCATTGAGGAAACAATTAACAGTCCATTACTGAAGGCTAAATGGCAGGAGCTGATCCTGAAAGCTGGTGAAGTAGCGCCAACTGAGAAGGGCGGCGGCGGCGGTGACTCCGGTGGAGGTGCTGGGGGTGCTGGCGGTGGCGGCGGAGGCAACAGTGGAGGCGGCGGTAGCGGTGGAGGCGGAAAATAACGTTAGCCCAAGACTTACTCCCACTATACATGCGGAAACTCAACGGAGGCTAAAAAAACGAACAGTCAGTGGGGGTAAATTGGGTCCCACTGATTGTTCGTTTTACTTTATTTTTGCGTTTTATCGATAACTGCCTTTGCAATTTCGGTGTACGTTTGGCCAATCGGATGATGCTCAGCATAAACGGAAGGCGCGAAATCTGTCTCATTCCAATCGGGCTGCCCAAGCGGGATTTGGCCTAGAAGCTCGGTGCGTAATTCCTCCGCTAACCGTGTGCCTCCCCCTTGTCCGAATACATATTCCTTTTCGTTAGACAGCTTCGATTCAAACCATGCCATGTTTTCGATGACGCCAAGCAGCGTATGATCCGTTTGGAGCGCCATCGCACCTGCACGTGCCGCCACGAATGCAGCAGTTGGATGTGGCGTTGTCACAACGATTTCTTTTGAGGAAGGAATCATTTGATGGACATCAAGCGCAACGTCACCTGTTCCAGGCGGCAAATCAAGGATGAGGTAATCCAGAGGACCCCAGTCCACATCGCGGAAGAACTGATCCAGCACTTTCCCGAGCATCGGTCCGCGCCATACGACCGGAGCGTTATCCTCGACAAAGAACCCCATGGAAATCACTTTCACTCCGAAACGCTCCACAGGAATGATCCGATCTTCACGGATCACCGGCAACTCGGTAATGCCCATCATGTCCGGCACACTGAATCCGTAAATATCCGCATCGATCAAACCGACCTTTTTTCCGAGACGAGCGAGCGCAACCGCCAAGTTCACGGATACGGTCGATTTACCGACGCCGCCTTTCCCGGATGCAATCGATATGAATTCAATATCATTCAACGGAGACAGCAAGTCCTGGGCTTCCGCCTCCGTCGCAGTGCCACGGAATTTCTCAAGTGTCTCGGGCGGAAGTTCTTCAAATCGAATACCGACTGAATCCGCCCCAGCAGCTTTTATCACTTCGACCACTTTCATCTGCAAGTTCATTTGTTCCGCCGTGTTGACTTTAGCGATGGCCAATTTTACACTGACATGCTTCTTCTCCGGTTTAACCGATACGCTGATAATCCCATCAGTTTCCGCAAGTGTTTTATGTAAAAACGGATCCTTCAACTCGCCTACTACGTCACGGACAATTTGTTCGTTTATCAATATGGCCACTCCTTAGAGATTTATTCATTCTTCCCTAAGTATACCATATTGAACCTTCTACAAAGTCGGAATTGATATTCACTGTTTTTCCGATAACTGAAATTGAATAATCCCTTCAACAATTGCATCTGCCACTTTCCCACGGTAAGCGGGATCCGTCAACAATGCCCGTTCCTCAGGATTTGAGATGAAGCCGGTTTCTATGAGGACAGAAGGCATTGGAACTTTCTTCAATAAATAAACCCCTTTGATCGCCAAGGCTTCACGCTCGGTATTTTTTAAATTCGTAACGAAAGATCCTTGAATCGATTTAGCCAATAGCTCGCCTCCGGGATGTCCTTCCGCATGATAAAACACTTGGGACCCCCGCCATCTTTGTTCCGGAATTGCATTGACGTGCACACTGAGGAAGATATCGGGATCCTCTTCGATGGCGATATTTTCACGCAACTTCAAATCAGCCAGCTTCCTTTGCCGAATCGTCCCGAACTTCTCAGTTGGTGCATGCTCCGCAATCGCATCTCCTTCTTTCTCACGCGTCATGACAACCATGGCACCCTTCTTTTCAAGCCTCTTCTTCAACTCATGTGCAATGCTTAATGTAATATCCCTCTCTACCACTTCCCCAACTGACGCCCCGCCATCCAACCCCCCGTGCCCTGGATCAATGACAATCTTCATTCCCCCCAGCTGTTCAGGCATGAAAAACCCCCTGTCCGAGGCATTCACACCGTAGAGCACGACAAGAAGGGAGCTTGCAAATAATAACCCGATGATAAGCCATCGTTTCAATCTCACACCGCCTTTTTCCTTCACTATACGCAGACCTTCACGAAGATATGAATGCTTGTATTAGCAAAAGCGAAAGCCGTAACGAAGAACGGCTTTTGCGAGCAATGTTTTCCTGCGACCCTAAGGGAGCATAAGCGCAGCGTTGCGAGCACATCTTAGCTTTTGCCGCTACGCAGAACGGCTTTTGCAAGCAATGTTTTCCTGCGACCCTAAGGGAGCATAAGCGAAGCGTTGCGAGCAGAGGTTCTTGCCACAAAGCACCTTCGACTAATGAGCCGAGCAAATCGAACTGCGAAGGGTTCGATTTGCTGTATTTCTGCGGTTTCTGCAGAAATTAAGGGCCTAATAGCACACGGAGTTTAGACGCGGACAAAAAAAGAAGCCGTATAGGCTCCCTTTTTGCATTGCTTATTCAACATTTCCTTGCCAGTCTAACATGCCGCCGACCATATTTGTCGCGTCATATCCTTGCGCCTCTAAAAACTCTGCTGCTCTTCCGCTACGACCGCCTGATCGGCAAATGATCACATACGGTGTTGTTTGATCGAGTTCTTCCAGACGGTCTGGAACTTCCCCCAACGGAATATGGATTACACCGGGAATCATCCCTTGTGCTACTTCATCCTCTTCCCTTACATCGATCATATGAAGAGTTTCACCATTCTCAAGCTTCTTCTGCAGTTCTGCTGTCGTTATTTCTTTCATGCCTAAAACCTCCTCGTATTCACTTATTTCATCTTAACTACGAGCGCAGCGTACCGTCCAGCACTTTGATTGTCAATTGCCCAAACAAAAAGGACTGCCATAAAATTGACAGTCCTCTTAATGAATTTCAAGCAGAAAAAGTCATATCCAAGCTTTGGTTAAATTAACATCCCCGCAATGGCCGCACTCGTCAGATTGGCAAGTGTCGCTGCGATGACTGCTCGGAATCCCATCTCCGCAATGTCTTGTCTTCTCGAAGGAGCGATTCCTCCTAAACCGCCAATGAGCATTGCCAACGATGAAAGATTGGCAAAGCCGCATAGCGCAAAACTGATCACGGCAACGCTCTTAGGTGATAAGTTAGCTATTTCAGGTGCGAAAGAAGTGTAGGCAACGAATTCATTCAGGATGAATTTTTGGCCAATAAAGGAACCGGCTTGCATTGCTTCCTCCCAAGGGACACCAATGAGGAATGCAATTGGGAAGAATAGATAACCTAATATTTTATCTAGGGATAACGATTCAAATCCAAAGAACCCGCCAACTGCTCCAGTGATCAAGTTAATCAAATAGATGATAGAGATAAACGCGATCAACATTGCACCAACACCAACCGCTATTTTTACTCCATCCATCGCCCCACGGGATGCCGCGTCGATGACGTTTCTGGATTCAGTGTCTTTCACCATTCGAACATCTTCAGCTGTGCTTATTTCTACCGTTTGAGGAACGATAATCTTCGCAAATAATAATCCCGCCGGAGCCCCCATGAAAGCTGCCGACAACAAATATTCGATTGGGACACCTAACATGGCGTAACCGCCTAATACGGCTCCAGATACGCACGCCAAGCCCCCTGTCATTACTGCAAACAACTCTGATTTTGTCATTTTTTCGATATAAGGTCTAATGACTAATGGAGCTTCTGTCGGACCAAGAAAAATATTGGCGGCAGCCGACATCGATTCAGTCTCACTTGTCTTAAGGGCTTTCGCCAATAGTCCTCCAAGCATTTTCGTCAAAAATTGCATAATTCCTAAGTAATAAAGCACCCCTATTAAGGACGAAAAGAAAATGATAATAGGCAGCACATTAAATGCAAAGGTGAATCCTGCACCCTCTGCCCCCAGAACCCCTCCAAACAAAAATTGAATTCCTTCATTGGATGAGTCAATTACCTTTTGGACAATCCCTGAAACGAATTGCAAAATGTCTCTTCCGAACTCCCATTTCAACACCATAAAACCAAAAATAATTTGGATGGCCAAAGCGCCAAAAATAGTTCTCGGATTAATGGATTTACGAGCTGTCGATAAGGCCCATGCAATTGCTAATATACCGATGATGCCGCAAATCCCCCAGATGTATTGCATAGTATCTCTCCTGTCAATGATAATTTAAATGAATACTGATTTATTGAATCCCGAAATCCGCAGTTTATTATAAAATTGTTTGATTCGATATCGCTTAGTCTCCCGTTATTAGCGGGAAGATATTCACATGCCTTAGCAAGCATTTCAATTGCATAAAAACACAAAAAAACCGGATAGTATACTCTACCCAGTTTGCCATACACGAAAAATAACGGAAATACATCATTTCCAGTCATTCGCTCATGTAGTCCGGTAGTTTACGGTTACCATGTAGAAACGCTCGAGCCATATTCTCGAGCCTATACATTCACTATTCAAATGTTTTTTAATGCATGATTTTTGAAGCTGTTTTTTACTTTTCTATTTATAGCATAAAAACTGTAAGTCGGTCAACGGAAACACGAATGTTATTTTATTTTGATAACTCATTCTTCGTGTTTGCACTTTCAAAGTAATGAAAATTCTTTTAAATTCCAATACATACGGCTTAATTCTAAAATCACTAAACAAAAAACCCTTTCCACATAAGTGAAAAGAGTCTTGAAGTATTGATAATTAACGTTTTGAGAACTGAGGTGCACGACGCGCGCCTTTAAGACCGTATTTTTTACGTTCTTTCATGCGGGAGTCACGAGTAAGCAATCCTGCAGATTTCAAAGTTCCGCGGAAGTCAGGGTCTACAGTAAGTAGAGCGCGTGCTACGCCGTGGCGGATTGCGCCTGCTTGACCTGTGTAACCGCCGCCGTGGACGTTTACATGGATGTCATAGCTGCCAAGTGTTTCAGTAGCTACAAGTGGTTGTTTGATCACTTCACGAAGTGTTTCGAATGGTACGTAGTCTTCTACGTCACGGTTGTTGACGACAATTTTACCTTCGCCAGGTACGAGACGTACACGAGCTACTGAACTTTTACGACGGCCAGTGCCGATATATTGTACTTGTGCCAAAAGTGTTTCCTCCTCTTAATTATCCGCGAAGCTCATATGCTTCTGGTTTTTGTGCCGTATGTGGATGTTCCGGTCCAGCATAGACATGAAGTTTTTTGAATGTTTGACGACCAAGTGGGCCTTTTGGAAGCATCCCTTTAATCGCAAGTTCCAACATTTTAGTTGGATAGTTCGTACGCATTTCAAGCGCAGTACGTTGTTTAAGATTACCAGTATAGCCAGAGTGGCGATAGTAGATTTTATCTTTTAATTTATTCCCAGTCAATTGGATCTTCTCAGCGTTGATGATGATTACGTGATCGCCAGTGTCAACGTGTGGTGTGAACGTAGGTTTGTTTTTGCCGCGCAAAATTGATGCAACCTCAGAAGCTAGACGACCAAGCGTCTGTCCTTCAGCGTCGACAACGAGCCATTTACGCTCTACTTCGTGACCTTTAGCCATGAATGTTGTACGCATGTATTGTTTCCTCCTAAAAATATCAAATCTGTTCCGTTTTCTCTATCCCTAAACACAAATAAACTTTCCGGGGCTTATTGTGGGGTTATTGAAATACCATTTATCATCTTATATTGAATACGTTCATAAGTCAAGCGTTTTATTAGAAAACGCCAGGAAAAGTTGACATGGGTCTAGTACGTGACATTCATCAAGTATAAACCGTGTGCTGGCGCTGTTTTCCCAGCCTTTTTCCGGTCCTTCGACTCAAGGATTTCCTTCATGTCCTGAGGCTCGTTCCAACCGATCCCAACCGCAAAAAGCATGCCGGCAATTGTCCGTACCATGTTGTACAGAAAACCGTCGCCTTCAATCGTCATGATCAGCTCTTCGCCTTGTTGCTCAACAGTCAGTTCCCTGACCGTGCGTACTCTGTTCGAGGTCGCAGTCTTGGAGGAACAGAAACTCGTGAAATCATGCGTACCGATAATGTACTTGGCAGCCTCGCGCATCCTAGTGACATCCGGCCGCCACTTTCCCAAATGGACTGCATAATTGCGTTCAAAGGGACTTTGCACTTCACTTGACGACCATTTAAACATATACGTTTTACCCGTTGCGGAATAGCGCGCATGGAAATCCTCATCGACGAATTCCGTTTTGACGACCCGCACATCTTTCGGCAATAAAACATTCATTGCCATCTGCCAGCGATCAAGCGGCAGCTCCAAAGGCGTGTCGAAATGGATCACCTGGCCCCATGCGTGCACACCTGCATCTGTCCTTCCGCTCGCGACCGAGTAGATGGAGTTATCTTTATGAAGCTTCACAAGCGCCTTGTCGATGACAGACTGCACGGTCCGCATATTCGGTTGGAACTGGTATCCGGCGTAGTCTGTACCGTCATAAGCTACTGTAGCCTTAACACGTCTCATATCAGTTCCCTCCCCTCAGCCAAATCAGGGCGGCGACTAATAAGAGGAAAAGAATGATGACCAGCGTATCACGCAACTGCCAATCCAATTGACGATACCTTGTCCGGCCCTCTCCTCCGCGGTACCCCCTCACTTCCATTGCAATCGCGAGGTCCTCCGCCCGTTTGAACGCGCTGACGAAAAGAGGGACTAAAAGCGGAACGACCGCCCGGATCCTTTCTTTGACAGTCCCGCTCGTCAAATCAGATCCGCGTGCGAGCTGTGCTTTTAATATCTTATCAGTTTCATCCATCAATGTCGGGATGAAGCGAAGGGAAATCGACATCATTAATGCAAGCTCGTGGACAGGCAATTTAATGCGCTTCAAAGGATTCAACAGCGTCTCCATTCCGTCTGTGATAGAAATGGGGGATGTCGTCAACGTCAAAATGGTTGTCATCAAGACAAGTACGAGGAAACGGATGGAAATATAAATCCCTTGCCTGACGCCTTCTTCGTAAATCTTGAGAAACTTCCAATCAATCAGCAACGCGCCTTCCTTCGTGAAAATGAAGTGCATAAGCAATGTGAAAATGATAAGGAACAGAATCGGCTTCAACCCGTTGAAGAGGAAATAGAGTCTTATTCGTGCAATGAAAATGACAAGCAATGTGAAAACCAATAGCAAAGCGTACGTCGCCGTATTGTCAGCTAAAAAGACCGCTATGATGAACAAGAAGACGAACAGCAGCTTCGATCTCGGATCCAGCCGGTGGACGAATGAATTTCCCGGCACGTATCGGCCGAAAATCATTTTTTCCAGCATTATCGCTCACCTTCTTCCTTCAGAGCTTCTGCAATTGTCTCAGCAAGTTGCTCTTCCGTCAGTGCCAGTGTTCCAAATTGCTTTCCGAACAGCTTCTCCACATTATGCTGAAACGCCACAGAACGCGGCAAGCCGAGCCGGAAAGATTTTAGTCGATCAGCATCCCCGAACACTTCCTCAGGGGTTCCGGCCATCACAGAGCGTCCCTCATGCATGACAAGGACCTGATCCGCATATCTTGCGGCATCCTCCATGCTGTGAGTGACGAGGATGGTCGTCAAGCCTTCCTCTTTATGCAATTTAGTAAACAGCTCCATGATCTCTTTACGTCCGCGCGGATCGAGGCCGGCAGTCGGTTCATCCAAGATGAGGACTGACGGCTTGAATGCAAGGACGCCCGCAATTGCCACACGACGCATCTGCCCACCCGATAAATCGAACGGCGACTTCTGTGCAACATCTTCAGGCAATCCCAACAGCCGAATCAATTCATGAGCTCGCTGTTTCGCTTCCTCTTCAGGTATTCCGAAATTCAGCGGGCCGAACATGATGTCTTTTTCCACGGTCTCCTCAAAGAGCTGATGTTCAGGAAATTGGAACACGATGCCGACGTGCCGACGGATCTTTTTCAGCTCTTTCGCCTTTGTGTCAGCAGTGATACTTACATCTCCGACGCGCACGACTCCTTCAGTCGGTTTCAAGAGACCGTTCAAATGGAGAAGCAACGTTGATTTGCCTGAACCTGTATGTCCGATGACCGCCGTATACGATCCTGTCCGTATTGAAGCATTCACCTCGTAAAGTGCCCGTTTTTCAAAAGGCGTGCCTTTTGCATACGAATAGCCTACTTGTTGAAGTGAGATGTCCATAATTCATTCACCAACTCTTCTTCCGTCATATGTTCCCCTTGTATCCCGATTCCCGCCTGGCGCAATAAGCGCGACAATCTTGCAGCGAAAGGCAGATCCAGCCCGATTGATTCCAGCTTATCGCCATGAGCAAAAATCTCCTCCGGCTTGCCTGTCAACATCAACTTCCCATCATTCATCACGATGACCCTATCAGCCAATAGCACTTCTTCCAGATCATGAGTAATGGAAATAACCGTGAGCCCAGTTTTCCGCTTAAGTTCGTCGACGACTTGAATCACTTCATCCCGTCCTTGCGGATCAAGCATCGAAGTCGCCTCATCCAAAATAAGCAGTCTAGGCCGCATGGCAAGCGCTCCGGCAATTGCCACACGCTGTTTTTGTCCGCCGGATAGATGGTGAGGCTCATGATCCAGAAATCCTTCCATGTTCACTTGTGCAAGGGATTCATGGACACGCGGCACCATCTCCTCGAAAGGGATGCCATTGTTCTCCAAAGCGAATGCAACATCATCCTGAACAGTTGAGCCGACGAACTGATTATCCGGATTTTGAAAGACGATTCCGATGTCCGAACGTATTTCCCATAGGTTGTCCTCGTTCAGCTCCTCAAGAAAGACCTTCACTTTGCCTTCCTCGGGAAATAAAAGACCAATCATCAGCTTCGCCAACGTTGATTTGCCTGATCCGTTATGGCCGACAATAGCAATCCATTCACCGTCATTCACAGTGAAATTGACATCGTCAACCGCCCTCCGCATTCCGCCATCTTCCGACTCGTATGAATAGGACACGTGATCTAACGACAAAATTTCCTTCACATCTTTCACCTCCGGCATTTTTTGGATTATGTATGAAACAACTGAATTCTACAATTTTTTCTATGAATAAATAAAAAAAGCGCGCACCTCATCCGAAGAAATGCGCTCCATTCTATTCTGATGCCGGGTGCTCAATCCGGATCAGCGGATGAGATGCGTAGAGCTAGACCGATCGGCCGAACCGTCGATCGTAACACTCAGCTTTTAATATTGTCGTATAAATCATTTAGATAAGAAAAGGGCGTGGCTGTGCGTATGGCCAGACACACCCTTGGTAGTTCATATTCCAGCTCCGGATGGCAGCTAAACGCCATCCTCCGCTTTATAATTAAACTAGCTCAATAACAACAACAGGTGCTCCGTCTCCACGACGAGGTCCCATTTTCATGATACGCGTATAACCGCCTTGGCGATCTGCGTAACGTGGTGCAACGTTATCGAATAGCTTTTGAATTGCATAGATTTCTTTCTCATTGCCTTCTTCATCAGCAGTTGTTACCAACTCACGACGAATGAATTGTGCTGCTTGACGACGTGCATGCAAGTCACCGCGTTTACCAAGCGTGATCATCTTTTCAACGACTGAACGTAATTCTTTCGCACGCGCTTCTGTCGTTTGGATGCGCTCATGCACGATTAGGTCTGTCGCCAAGTCGCGAAGCATTGCTTTACGTTGTGAACTTGTACGTCCAAGTTTTCTGTAACCCATAGAAGTTTCCCTCCTTCAATCTAGTTGATTAATCTTCCGAGCGTAACCCGAGGTTCAACTCGTCCAATTTCGCCTTCACTTCTTCAAGTGATTTACGGCCAAGGTTGCGCACTTTCATCATTTCGTCCTCGGACTTGTTAGCAAGCTCAAGTACAGTATTGATGCCTGCACGTTTCAGGCAGTTGTATGAACGGACAGATAGATCAAGCTCTTCGATAGTCATCTCAAGGACTTTCTCTTTCTGGTCTTCTTCTTTTTCCACCATGATTTCTGCAGTTTGTGCTTCGTCAGTCATGCCGACAAAAATATTCAGATGCTCCGTCAGGATTTTTGCTCCGAGCGAAACAGCTTCTTTTGGACCAATGCTGCCATCTGTCCAAATGTCAAACGTCAACTTATCAAAGTTAGTGCTTTGACCTACACGAGTATTCTCTACTTGGAAATTGACGCGTGAAACTGGAGTGTAAATAGAGTCGATCGGAATAACACCAATCGCAAGATCCTCACGTTTGTTTTGATCGGAAGGTGCATACCCTCGGCCCCGAACAGCATACATCCGCATACGCAAATGACCATTCTTGCCCAGTGTAGCGATTTGAAGATCCGGATTCAGCACTTCAACATCACTGTCATGGGTGATATCCGCTGCAGTGACCGTTCCCTCGCCTTTTACATCTATTTCAATCACTTTCTCATCATCCGAATAGATTTTGAGAGCAAGTTTCTTCACATTCAAAATAATTGTTGCAACGTCTTCGACGACACCTTCAATTGTAGAGAATTCATGAAGAACTCCATCGATCTGGATAGATGTCACGGCAGCTCCTGGCAATGAGGAAAGAAGCACGCGGCGCAAGGAATTCCCTAAAGTGTTTCCGTATCCACGCTCCAATGGTTCAATAATAAATTTACCGAACTTGGAATCTTCGCTGATCATAACTGTTTCAATCTTCGGTTTTTCAATCTCGATCATTCATTTACCCTCCTTCAAAACGTCTAGTATATAGGCCGTTCCATATTGAAATCGATTATCAAAAGAAATCAAAATGCAATCACACAATTCAGTTTTACCAAAAATTGTGCTTTTCAATCAAATGGAGAACAAACCATTATACACGACGACGTTTCGGTGGGCGGCATCCGTTATGCGGAACCGGTGTTACGTCTCTGATTGCAGTTACTTCAAGACCTGCAGCTTGTAGTGAACGGATTGCCGCTTCACGACCAGCACCTGGTCCTTTAACAGTAACCTCCAAAGACTTTAAGCCATGCTCCATAGCAGTTTTGGCAGCAGTTTCAGCAGCCATTTGTGCAGCAAACGGAGTTGATTTACGGGATCCTCTGAATCCTAGTGCACCAGCACTGGACCAAGAAAGAGCATTCCCATGACTATCAGTGATCGTTACGATTGTATTGTTGAACGTCGAACGGATATGTGCAATACCAGTTTCAATATTCTTTTTCACACGACGTTTACGAGTTTGTTGTTTACGTGCCATGTCTACGAAAAACCTCCTTTACCTATTATTTCTTCTTGTTAGCTACAGTCCGTTTAGGACCTTTACGTGTACGTGCGTTGTTTTTCGTGTTTTGTCCACGAACAGGTAATCCACGACGGTGACGGATTCCACGGAAGCTACCGATTTCCATCAAACGTTTGATGTTAAGGGAAGTTTCACGACGAAGGTCCCCCTCAACTTTCAAAGCGTCGATTTGCTCACGGATTTTATCAAGTTCAGCATCAGTAAGATCACGAACTCTTGTTTCTTCAGAAACGCCAGCTCCAGCTAGGACCTTCTGTGCAGTTGTTTTCCCAATTCCAAAAATGTATGTCAATGAAATGACTACGCGCTTATCGCGCGGTACGTCTACACCAGCAATACGTGCCATATAGATTGTGCACCTCCCTTTGTATTAGCCTTGTCTTTGTTTATGTTTTGGATTTTCACAGATTACCATTACTCGGCCGCGTCTGCGAATAACTTTACATTTTTCGCAGATCGGTTTTACAGATGGCCTTACTTTCATCTTACCCAACCTCCTTCAATATTCCGGAGTTGCAAAAGTTTATTTAAAACGGTATGTGATACGACCGCGTGTTAAATCATAAGGTGAGAGTTCCATCGTCACTTTGTCGCCAGGCAGGATACGGATAAAGTGCATGCGGATCTTGCCTGAAACATGTGCAAGAATCGTATGACCGTTTTCCAATTCCACCTTGAACATCGCGTTCGGCAACGTTTCGACTACGGTACCTTCAACTTCAATTACGTCGTCCTTCGCCATCAATCCTGTCTCCCTTCTATATCCAATAAAGGTCTTAACCATCGAGCGGCAGCAGTCGCCTTCAAAGCTTCCTTCAACATATGTCCGGATTGCATGAGTGATGTTCGAAAGACGTCTGTCACACTTCGTTTCCCGTAAGTCAGTCCCCGACTCTTGTTGTGGAAAATCGCGTCGGAAAAGACACAAACGACAGGATTGCCGTTGGTGCGTTCCATTCTTGCCACATGGTTCCGGACACCTTTTACATTATACCCACCTCGGCGGATATTTGCATTTACAAAGTCCCGAAACAGTGCCGCCAATGGATAATCACCAGTTCCTATACCGGGCACCATATGCTTTTGCAGCTCGTTAATCATACGATCTTTCCGTGCAACAGTGTGATGCTGCCCGCAATATGGCGTGCATGAATTGCGTCCGGAAAGGATCACTGGCCACTCTCTTGTAAGATAGCGTCCAGATCATCGAAGACATCATTGATGTCTTTTTGTCCATCTATGTTTGTCAGCACGCCTTTGTCGTTATAATACGCCAATAGTGGTGCTGTTTGATTCATATTTACTTCCAGACGGTTTGTTACGGTTTCCGGATTGTCGTCCGCCCGCTGATAAAGTTCTCCGCCATCCTTATCGCATTTGCCTTCAACCTTTGGCGGGTTGAATTGCAAATGGTAGGATGTGCCGCAAACTTTACATATTCTGCGACCGGTCAATCTTGCGACAAGTTCATCTTTTTCCACTTTAATGTTGAGGACATGCTCAATTTTCCTGTCCATCTCCGCAAGCAGTGCATCCAATGCCTCTGCCTGAGGAACTGTACGCGGAAAGCCATCAAGCAGGAATCCGTTATCGCAATCCGATTTGCTTAGTCGTTCACGTACAATGCCAATTGTCACTTCATCAGGGACAAGAGCACCTTGGTCCATGAACGATTTTGCTTTGACTCCAAGTTCCGTGCCTTCTGCAATTGCAGCACGGAACATATCGCCTGTAGAAATATGAGGGATTTCGTACTTTTCGACAATTTTATCTGCTTGCGTACCTTTACCGGCACCCGGCAGACCCATTAATACGATATTCATACGTCTTGCCCTCCGTAATTATTCAAAACAGGTGTTCACCAAGGGTCCCACCTATTCGGAATATTATTTCATGAACCCCTTGTAATGCCGTTTCACAAGTTGTGATTCAAGCTGTTTCATCGTTTCAAGTGCAACCCCGACGACGATGAGCAAGCTAGTTCCTCCGATTTGAGCGGACTGTGGAAGGTTCGCCAAATTGATGAAGAAGATCGGCATGACTGCTATTGTGGCAAGGAAAAGCGAGCCGACAAATGTCAGTCTGTACAGAGTGCTCGTTAAATAGTTTTGTGTGTTTTGTCCTGGACGGATGCCCGGGATATAGGCGCCTTGCTTTTTTAGGTTATCTGCCATATTTTCCGGATTCACCTGGATGAATGCGTAGAAATATGTGAAAGCAAGGATCAGTGCCACATAAATGATCATCCCGACCGGTTGATTGTAGTCAAACGTCCGTGTAATGAATTTTGTAACACTATTATCGCCGAAAAATGAACTCAATTGCTGAGGAGTGATGAAAAACGCCACAGCGAAGATTACCGGAATAACACCTGCAGCATTCAATTTCAACGGTAAATGCGTTTGTTGTCCGGCCGTCGTCTGTTGACGACCTGTCATACGTTTTGCATACTGAATCGGAATTTTACGAAGCGCTTCTTGTACATAAACGACTCCGACGATGATCGCAATGATAACGATCAACAATAAAACCATCATTGCAAGACGAATGAACAACGCGTCTCCCGCATCTTGAATTTGTGTTGCATAGAGTTGGTTCACTGCGTTCGGAATAGCTGCAACGATCCCTGCGAAGATGATAATGGAAATACCATTACCGACTCCTTTTGCAGTGATCTGCTCACCAAGCCAAAGCAGGAATGAAGTACCGGCAGTCAAAACAATCGCGATCATCACATATGTGGAGATCCCATCACCAAGAATAAGCGTGCCGCCAAACATTTGGTTAAAGCCGAATGACATAGCGATCGCTTGAATAAAGGCGAGGACGACTGTGAAATATCTTGTAAACTGTGCAAGCTTCCGTCTTCCGACATCCCCTTGCTTCGCCCATTCAGTGAATTTCGGAACAACATCCATCTGCAATAATTGCACGATGATGGAAGCGGTGATGTACGGCATGATTCCCATTGCAAAAATGGAGAACTGCGCTAGTGCGCCACCGCCGAATATGTTAAGAAATCCAATGAATTGGTTGTTTGATTGTTGCAAAGCTGTCGCATCAACGTTCGGGACCGGCACAAACGCGCCGAGTCTGAATACGATGAGCACTACTAGTGTGAAAATGATTTTAGACCGAATATCTCTAACGCGCATAAAGTTGGAGATTGTCTGAAACATTAAATCACCTCTGCTTGCCCGCCCGCTTTCTCGATGGCTTCTTTAGCAGAAGCAGAGAATTTATGAGCTTTGACAGTAATCTTTTTTTCAAGAGTCCCATTTCCAAGAATCTTAATTCCTGATTTTTCATTGCTCACGATTCCAGTTTCAATTAGCAATTCAGGCGAAACTTCGGTACCTTCGTCAAAACGGTTCAGTACGTCCAAATTCACGATTGCATATTCTTTACGATTGATGTTCGTAAATCCACGCTTCGGAAGTCGTTGGAAAAGTGGAATTTGTCCACCCTCGAATCCAAGACGGACACCGCCGCCGGAGCGAGCGTTTTGTCCTTTATGACCTTTACCGGAAGTTTTACCTGTACCGGAACCGATTCCACGACCAATGCGTTTACGTGCTTTACGTGCGCCTTCAGCTGGCTTCATATCGTGTAATTTCATCTTATCGGCACCTCCTTATATCGAAAATGTGCATTATTGTTCTTTAACAGTGACTAAGTGGCTAACCTTGCTGATCATGCCACGGATTGCTACGTTGTCTTGATGTTCAACTGTCTGATTCAACTTACGCAGACCGAGAGCTTCAACTGTTTTACGTTGTGCTGGCTTAGCGCCGATTACACTTTTCGTAAGGGTGATTTCAAGTTTGTTCGCCATTGTGTTTCCCCCCTTAACCTAACAGTTCTTCTACGGATTTGCCGCGCAATTTGGCAACCTCTTCAGCGCGTTTCAAATTCTTCAATCCTTCAATTGTTGCACGTACCATGTTGATCGGCGTGCTTGATCCCAAGGATTTCGAAAGGATATCCGTGATTCCTGCAAGTTCAAGTACCGCACGGACAGGTCCTCCGGCGATTACTCCTGTACCAGGTGCTGCCGGTTTGATAAGGATTTGACCTGCACCGAAACGTCCAATAATTTCGTGTGGAGTCGTTCCTTTAACCATTGGCACTTCGATCAAGTTCTTCTTCGCATCTTCGATTGCTTTACGGATAGCATCAGGAACCTCTTGCGCTTTCCCTGTTCCAAAACCGACGCGGCCGTTTTTATCGCCGACAACGACAAGTGCTGTGAAGCGGAAACGACGTCCACCCTTTACCACTTTCGCTACGCGGTTGATCGTTACTACGCGTTCTTCGAATTCACTTCTATTCTGATCATTACGACGCATGAAATATGTCCCTCCTTCTTAATTAAAATTCAAGTCCATTTTCGCGTGCTGCGTCTGCAAGAGCTTTCACACGGCCGTGGAATAGGTATCCGCCACGGTCGAAAACAACCGATTTGACATCCTTTTCTACGGCTTTCTTCGCGATCATCTCGCCGACTTTAGCTGCTGCTTCAGCATTCGCCTTAGAGTCCATATCGAACCCTTTATCCATAGTGGAAGCACTAGCAATCGTAACGCCATTCATATCGTCGATTAGTTGTGCATAGATATGTTTGTTTGAACGATAAACATTCAAGCGTGGACGCGCTGGAGTTCCGCTGATTTTCGTACGCACACGTGCGTGACGTTTTTTGCGGACAGCGTTCTTATCTTGTTTCGTGATCATCGTGGTCACTCCTTCCGAATGCCTTTACGCGGCATTATTTACCTGTTTTTCCTTCTTTACGACGGATTTGTTCGCCTTCGTACTTAATACCTTTACCTTTATACGGTTCAGGTGGACGTACTTTGCGAATGTTAGACGCCAAAGCACCTACACGCTCTTTGTTAATACCGCGAACGATGATTTTCGTGTTAGCAGGTACTTCAACTGATACTCCTTCTTCCGGCGTGAATTCAACCGGGTGGGAGTAACCTACGTTCAATACAAGCTTTGTGCCTTGAAGCTGTGCACGGTAACCAACCCCGACAAGTTCAAGTGTACGTTCGAAACCTTTTGATACACCAGTTACCATATTGTCCAGAAGGGAACGAGTAGTTCCGTGGATGGAACGGTGTTCTTTCGATTCAGATGGGCGAGTCAAAGTGATGACGTTGCCTTCCTGTTCGATTTTAATATCAGTATTAAATGTATTTGTAAGTTCGCCTTTCGGGCCTTTAACAGTGACTACGTTGTTATCAGAGATAGTAACTGTCACGTTTTCAGGTACCTCGATCGGACGTTTACCAATTCGGGACATCCTATTGCACCTCCATTCAATTGTTACAGATTACCAAACGTAAGCTACGACTTCTCCGCCTACTTGTTTCGCGCGTGCTTCCTTATCAGTAAGGAGACCGTTCGAAGTGGACACAAGGGCGATACCAAGGCCATTCAAAACTTTAGGAACTTCATTTGTTTTAGCATAAACACGAAGACCAGGTTTTGAGATACGTTTCAGACCAGTGATAACACGCTCGTTGTTTTGACCATATTTAAGGAAAATGCGGATAATGCCTTGTTTGCTATCTTCCACATATTCAACATCGCGGACGAAACCTTCACGTTTCAAGATTTCAGCGATTTCTCTTTTCATATTTGAAGCAGGTACCTCAAGCTTCTCGTGACGAACCATGTTCGCGTTACGGATGCGTGTAAGCATATCTGCGATAGGATCACTCATTGTCATTCCATTAACCTCCTTCCCAAGTTAGGGGATTACCAACTAGCTTTTTTGACGCCAGGAATTTGTCCCTTATATGCGAGTTCTCGGAAACAAATACGGCAAAGTTTAAATTTACGATATACGGAGTGCGGACGACCACAGCGCTCGCAACGTGTATATTCTTGAACCTTGAACTTTTGCGTACGTTTCTGTTTAACGATCATTGATTTCTTAGCCACGTTTTCGCCTCCCTCTAGTTTACTTTTGGAACGGCATGCCGAACTGCGTTAGCAACTCGCGTGCTTCTTCATCAGAGTTAGCAGTCGTAACGATGACGATATCCATTCCTCGTACTTTAGATACTTTATCGTAGTCGATTTCAGGGAAAATTAGCTGTTCTTTCACACCAAGTGTGTAGTTGCCGCGACCGTCGAATGCTTTTTTCGAAACGCCTCGGAAGTCACGAACACGTGGAAGTGAAACTGAGATCAGCTTGTCCAGGAATTCATACATACGTTCACCGCGCAATGTAACTTTCGCTCCAATCGGCATTCCTTCACGAAGACGGAATCCAGCGATTGATTTTTTCGCTTTTGTTACAACTGGTTTTTGACCGGAAATGATCGTTAGATCTTCTACTGCCGCGTCAAGCGCTTTAGTGTTTTGAACAGCATCACCAACACCCATGTTGATGACGATTTTCTCTACTTTTGGTACTTGCATTACTGAAGTATATTCAAACTTGCTCATAAGAGCAGGTGTGACTTCTTTCGAAAACTTCTCTTTTAATCGGCTCATCAGTTGGACCTCCTTTCATCCATTACTCATTTGTCCAGTGCTTCACCGGATTTTTTAGCAATTCGAATCTTTTTGCCATCTACAATTTTATATCCTACGCGAGTAGGCTCACCTGTTTTAGGATCGATTGGCATGACGTTGGATACATGGATAGCTGCCTCTTGGCTGACGATTCCGCCTTGAGGATTTGCTTGGTTCGGCTTTGTATGTTTCTTAACAATATTGACGCCTTCTACAAGCACGCGATCCTTCTTAGGGAAAGCGGCTAAGATTACTCCGGTCTTACCTTTGTCTTTTCCGGTGATGACCATAACTTTATCGCCTTTTTTAACGTGCATTTCATCGCACCTCCTTGATTGGCACTGTCATGTGATTAAAGAACTTCTGGAGCTAGTGAAATAATTTTCATGAAGTTGCTGTCGCGCAATTCGCGTGCAACCGGTCCGAAAATACGTGTTCCACGTGGGCTCTTGTCATCACGGATGATAACACATGCGTTTTCGTCGAACGTAATGTAGGAGCCATCTTTACGACGTACTCCGCTTTTCGTGCGGACGATAACAGCTTTGACAACGTCGCCTTTCTTGACAACGCCACCTGGTGTTGCTTTTTTCACTGTTACAACAACGATGTCCCCGATATTAGCAGTTTTACGGCCTGTTCCACCAAGTACTTTAATTGTTAGAACTTCACGTGCACCTGAGTTATCGGCAACTTTCATACGGCTTTCTTGTTGAATCATTGAGGCTACCTCCTCTCGGAATTTACTTTCCGAACGATATTAGATGATGACCGCTTTTTCGACAATCTCGATGAGGCGGAAACGCTTTGTAGCTGAAAGTGGACGAGTTTCCATAATGCGAACTACATCGCCGATTTTCGCTTCATTCAGTTCGTCATGGGCCTTGAATTTCTTCGAGTACTTTACACGTTTTCCGTATAAAGAATGTTTTTTATGTGTCTCTACCATTACGGTAACCGTTTTATCCATTTTGTCGGATACTACACGGCCTGTATATACTTTGCGCTGGTTACGCTCAGTCATGGCTGCAACCTCCTTCATCAGTTATTTGCACTGATCTCTCTTTGACGTATTACAGTTTTCATGCGCGCAATCGATTTGCGAACTTCACGGATGCGTGCAGTGTTTTCTAATTGTCCTGTCGCTAATTGGAAGCGAAGGTTGAAAAGCTCTTCTTTCAGTGATTTCACTTTTTGCTCGATTTCTGCAGTTGTTAAGTCACGGATTTCTTTAGCTTTCATTAGATTCACCACCAATTTCTTCACGTTTTACAAACTTGCTCTTCACGGGCAGTTTGTGAGATGCGAGACGAAGCGCTTCACGAGCAACCTCTTCTGACACACCTGCGATTTCAAACATTACACGACCTGGTTTCACTACTGCTACCCAGCCTTCTACAGCACCTTTACCGGAACCCATCCGGACTTCAAGAGGCTTTTTCGTATATGGCTTGTGTGGGAAAATGTTGATCCAGACTTTACCGCCACGTTTCATGTAACGAGTCATTGCGATACGAGCGGATTCGATTTGACGGTTCGTGATCCAACCTGATTCAGTTGCTTGCAGGCCAAACTCACCGAACTGCACAGATGCTCCGCCTTTAGTAGTTCCGCGCATTTTACCACGGAATACACGACGATATTTAACGCGTTTAGGCATTAACATAATTAGTTGCCTCCTTCCCCAGAGTTCTTCTTCACTGGAAGGACTTCTCCCCGGTAAATCCATACTTTTACGCCAAGCTTACCATATGTAGTGTCAGCTTCTGCGTGTGCATAGTCAATGTCTGCACGTAATGTATGAAGGGGAACAGTACCTTCACTGTAGTGTTCCGCACGAGCGATATCAGCACCGCCAAGACGTCCGGAAACTTGAGTTTTAATTCCTTTTGCACCAGAACGGATTGTACGTTGAATTGCTTGTTTTTGAGCACGACGGAATGAAACACGGCTTTCCAATTGGCGTGCAATTGATTCTGCAACCAACTTCGCGTCAAGATCAGCACGTTTGATTTCTACAATGTTGATGTGTACACGCTTGCCAGTAATGTCGTTCAACGATTTACGAAGTGCTTCTACTTCAGAACCGCCTTTACCGATCACCATACCCGGCTTCGCAGTGTGGATTGTAATATTGACACGCTTTGCGGCACGTTCGATTTCCACTTTGGAAACTGCAGCTTCGACAAGGCGTTTTTCGATGTACTCACGGATTTTCAAGTCTTCATGTAGAAGATTCGCATAGTCTTTTTCTGCATACCATTTCGAATCCCAATCACGAATGATGCCAACCCGCAAACCATTAGGATGTACTTTTTGACCCACGAATTACCCCTCCTTCTTTTCGGATACCACTACTGTAATGTGGCTAGTACGTTTGTTGATCGCACTTGCACGGCCTTGTGCACGTGGACGGAAACGTTTCATTGTTGGACCTTCATCAACGAAAACTTCGCTGACGATCATGTTCTCAACATCCATCTCATAGTTGTGTTCAGCGTTAGCGATTGCTGATTTCAATACTTTTTCTACAACCGGCGATGCCGCTTTAGGCGTCAGGCGTAGAATCGCGACAGCTTCACCGATTTTCTTGCCCCGGATAAGATCAACGACCAAACGGACTTTGCGAGGAGCAATACGGACTGTGCGGGCAGTAGCTTTTGCTTGTTGCATCAGAATAACCTCCTCTCAATTAACGTCTTGTTTTCTTATCGTCAGCGCCATGACCTTTGTATGTGCGCGTAGGTACGAATTCACCGAGTTTGTGACCAACCATATCTTCAGTCACATAGACAGGTACGTGCTTGCGTCCGTCATATACTGCAATCGTCAATCCGATGAAGGATGGGAAAATTGTGGAACGGCGAGACCAAGTTTTAATGACCTGTTTCTTTTGTGCATCTTTTTGAGCGTCGACCTTTTTTAGTAGATGATCATCTGCAAAAGGTCCTTTCTTCAAGCTGCGGCCCATGGAAAAACCTCCCTCCGTGATGAGTGTACTACGGTCCTCTTACCGAACCGCAGTGTCATCACATTATTTTTTACGGCGACGAACGATAAGTTTGTCGGATTTGTTGTTCTTTTTACGAGTTTTGAAACCAAGAGTTGGTTTACCCCAAGGTGTAACTGGGCTTGGACGACCAATTGGAGTACGTCCTTCACCACCACCGTGTGGGTGATCGTTAGGGTTCATGACAGATCCACGTACAGTTGGACGTTTGCCCATCCAGCGTGAACGACCTGCTTTACCAATGTTGATCAATTCGTGTTGCTCGTTACCTACTTGACCGATTGTTGCACGGCAAGTCGATAGGATCATACGAACTTCTCCTGATTGCAGACGAATGATTACGTATTTGCCTTCACGTCCTAGAAGTTGAGCGGAAGTACCAGCAGAACGTACCAATTGTCCACCTTTACCAGGTTTCATTTCGATGTTATGAATTGTAGAACCCATCGGAATGTTTTCGAGTGGAAGAGCGTTCCCTATGCGGATGTCCGCTTCAGGTCCTGACATGACAGTCATGCCCACTTCCAAACCTTTTGGAGCAAGGATATAACGTTTTTCTCCATCAACATAGTTGATTAGAGCGATATTAGCAGAACGGTTAGGATCGTATTCGATCGTGGCAACGCGTCCTGGAATGCCATCTTTCCGACGTTGGAAATCGATGACACGGTATTGGCGCTTATGGCCTCCACCTTGGTGACGAACAGTAGTCCTACCTTGGTTGTTACGGCCGCCTTTCCGTTTTACCGGTTCAAGCAATGATTTTTCCGGCTTGTCTGTAGTGATCGCAGAGAAGTCAGAGCTAGTCATGTTACGACGT
Organism: Sporosarcina luteola; assembly: GCF_023715585.1. Classification (GTDB taxonomy): domain Bacteria; phylum Bacillota; class Bacilli; order Bacillales_A; family Planococcaceae; genus Sporosarcina; species Sporosarcina luteola_D. Next base: position 284,824 of record NZ_JAMBOK010000002.1, on the reverse strand, counting down.
CCGTTGGAGGTAGGTTTGTATTTCTTAATCGCCATTGGTGTTCCCTCCTTTGTTTATTTACGAACCAATTACATTTCGAATAGTTCGATGTCTTTTGAATCAGCAGTCAACGTTACGATAGCTTTGCGGCGTTTGTTAGTGTAGCCGGCATGCTTGCCCATACGTTTGAACTTGCCTTTGTAGTTTTGCACGTTGACTTTCTCAACTTTCACTCCGAAGATTTCTTCGACAGCTTGCTTCACATGTGTTTTGTTAGCGCGCGTATCGATTTCGAAAGTGTACTTTTTAAATTCCATTTGTTCTGAAGAACGCTCGGTAATGACCGGACGCTTTAGGACATCACGTGCTTCCATTAACCAAGCACCTCCTCAATTTTTTGGACTGCATCTTTTGTGATGACAAGCTTGTCATGAGCGACAAGGTCAAGCACATTGATGCCGTTTGCTGTAACAACACTGATTCCAGGAATGTTGCGAGCGGACAATGCCACTGCTTCGTCAAGATCAGCTGTTACGAACAATGCTTTTCTATCGATAGAAAGATCTGCAAGGACCTTTGTGAACTCTTTTGTTTTTGGTGCATCGAATGTAAGAGCGTCCAATACGATGATTTCCTCGTCGCGTACTTTTGTAGAAAGCGCTGAAAGGAGTGCCAAGCGACGAACTTTCTTAGGAAGCTTGTAGCTGTAGCTTCTTTGTGTTGGACCAAATACGATACCGCCTCCACGCCATTGTGGTGAACGGATTGAACCTTGACGTGCACGTCCAGTTCCTTTTTGGCGCCATGGTTTACGGCCACCGCCAGCAACTTCCGCGCGAGTTTTTACTTTATGGTTCCCTTGGCGCAATGATGCACGTTGTTGAACCAATGCTTCAAATAGGACAGCTTCATTTGGCTCGATTCCGAAGATTGCTTCGTTCAACTCGATGTCGCCAACTGAAGAACCTGTCTGACTTAGTACGGATACTTTAGGCATTATGTTTCCTCCTTCCTTTAAGAATTAGTTCCCTTTGATTGCGCTTTTCACTGTGATCAGTGATTTGCGTGCTCCTGGAACATTACCTTTAACTAGTAGCAAGTTGCGCTCAGCGTCAACTCGTACGATTTCAAGGTTTTGGATTGTAATAGTGTCTCCACCAGTACGTCCTGGCAATTTCTTACCTTTGAATACACGCTGTCCGTCAACCGCACCTAGTGAACCCGGTGCACGGTGGAAACGGGAACCGTGACTCATTGGTCCGCGTGAGTATCCGTGGCGTTTGATAACACCTTGGAACCCTTTACCTTTTGATACTCCTGTAATATCGACGATATCGCCTTCAGCGAATGTATCGACTTTGACTTCCTGACCAACTTCATACCCTGCTACGTCAAATCCGCGGAATTCGCGAATGAAGCGCTTAGGTGCCGTTTCAGCTTTTGCAACGTGGCCTTTTTCAGGTTTGTTTGCAAGCTTTTCACGTTTGTCGTCGAATCCAAGCTGGATTGCTTCGTAACCGTCCGTTTCGTTCGTCTTCTTTTGAAGAACAACGTTTGGAGCAGCTTCAATCACAGTCACTGGAATGAGATCGCCGTTTTCAGCAAAGATTTGCGTCATGCCGACTTTTCTCCCTAAGATTCCTTTGGTCATTTGTCACACCTCCTGATTTTAATAAGTTTTATTTTATCAATTAAAGTTTGATTTCAATGTCAACGCCAGATGGCAGATCGAGTTTCATCAACGCATCGACAGTTTGTGGTGTCGGGTTAACGATATCGATAAGACGTTTGTGCGTACGCATTTCGAACTGCTCGCGCGAATCTTTGTACTTATGTACCGCACGAAGAACTGTATAAACAGATCTTTCAGTTGGAAGTGGAATCGGACCTGACACACTTGCACCTGAACGTTTTGCTGTTTCTACAATCTTTTCAGCTGACTGATCAAGGATTCTGTGATCATATGCTTTTAAACGGATACGAATCTTCTGTTTTGCCATTATTTTCCCTCCTTCTCGCCTATTTTCTAGACATTCTCCACGAAAATTTCCCACACACTTGCCATGGCAAAGCGGCCGGGTGTGTCGGCAACCTCTCGCTTCATCGCAGTCAAAGACCAACATTCAACATTATACACAATGAAAAAGAATCCCGCAACCCTTTTGGTGAAATTCTTTTCGCAGCTTTTTTATTATAATAGGATGCTACTCATAATACAACTGTTTTGTGCGATTTTAAGTGAGAACTAGCTGGTTTTTTAGCGAAGTATGGCTCGTTTTTCGATAGGATTTAAATCATCAAGAACATTGGGTATTAAATGGACCTTGGATGTGATGGAATGGATCCTTGTAGAAATGAAAGAATGGACCTTACTCGCGCATTAGAATGGCCATTGTTTAAAAGAATGGACCTGGCACGCGATAGAATGGGCATTGTTCGATTAATTGAGCCTTGATCAAATAAATTAGACCTCGCTAGATTAATGGAGCCTAGACGAAAATCAATAAGTACTCCCCCATTCACCGCGTCTGCAATCCATAATTAACCTACTACTCTTTCGCGCCAAAATGTTTTGACCAACCAAGAAACTTCCTCAAATAAAAAAACCCCGCACCGGTGCGGGGTTTTAAAAGTTATTACTTTTCGATTGTTGCTACAACGCCAGCGCCTACTGTACGTCCACCTTCACGGATTGAGAATTTAGTACCTTCTTCAATCGCGATTGGAGCGATAAGTTCAACTGTCATTTCAACGTTGTCGCCAGGCATAACCATTTCCACGCCTTCTGGAAGTTGGATGATACCAGTTACGTCAGTTGTACGGAAGTAGAACTGTGGGCGGTAGTTAGAGAAGAATGGAGTATGACGTCCACCCTCTTCTTTTGATAGAACGTAAACTTCTGATTTAAATTTAGTGTGTGGAGTGATTGTACCTGGCTTAGCAAGTACTTGTCCACGCTCGATGTCTTCACGGGATACACCACGAAGAAGTGCACCGATGTTGTCGCCAGCTTCTGCATAGTCAAGAAGCTTACGGAACATTTCAACACCTGTTACAGTAGTTGATTTTGGCTCTTCAGTCAAACCGATGATGTCTACAACGTCACCGATTTTAACTACTCCACGCTCAACACGTCCAGTAGCAACTGTACCGCGTCCTGTGATTGAGAATACGTCCTCAACAGGCATCATGAATGGTTTTTCAGTATCACGTGGTGGTGTTGGGATGTACTCGTCAACTGCGTTCATAAGCTCAACGATTTTCTCTTCCCACTCAGGCTCACCTTCTAGAGCTTTAAGAGCAGAACCTTTGATGACAGGAATGTCGTCGCCAGGGAACTCATACTCAGAAAGAAGGTCACGGATTTCCATTTCGACTAGCTCAAGAAGCTCTTCGTCGTCAACCATGTCACATTTGTTCATGAATACAACTAGGTAAGGAACACCTACTTGACGTGAAAGAAGGATGTGCTCACGAGTTTGTGGCATTGGGCCGTCAGCTGCAGAAACAACTAGGATTCCGCCGTCCATTTGAGCAGCACCTGTGATCATGTTCTTAACGTAGTCAGCGTGACCTGGGCAGTCAACGTGCGCGTAGTGACGCTTTGCAGTTTCATACTCGATGTGTGATGTATTGATTGTGATTCCACGCTCTTTTTCTTCTGGCGCGTTATCTACGTCAGCGTAAGATTTCGCTGTTCCACCCATTTTTTTCGAAAGAACTGTTGCGATTGCAGCAGTCAAAGTTGTTTTACCATGGTCAACGTGACCGATTGTTCCAACGTTAGCATGCTCCTTGGAGCGATCGAATTTCTCTTTACCCATTGTGGAATTCCTCCTTAAAAATATGAATGTATTTTAGTTTGTATAAGCATGGATGCTGGAGAAACAATTCCCTCCAACTATCCATATCTTACAAGTAATCAATAATAGAAACAAGGATGAAGTTTAATTATTCACCTTTATTTTTCTTGATGACTTCTTCTGCAACTGATTTCGGAACGTCTTCATAGTGATCGAATGACATGGAGAATACTCCACGGCCTTGTGTATTCGAACGAAGTGAAGTTGCGTAACCGAACATCTCTGCAAGTGGAACCATTGCACGGACAACTTGTGCGTTACCGCGAGCGTCCATACCTTCCACGCGACCGCGGCGTGAAGTGATATCACCCATGATGTCGCCCATGTATTCTTCAGGAATGATGACTTCAACTTTCATCATCGGCTCGAGAAGAACTGGATTACATTTTGCAGCTGCATTTTTAAGTGCCATGGAAGCAGCGATCTTGAACGCCATCTCGTTGGAGTCGACGTCATGGTAAGAGCCATCGAAGAGACGAGCTTTTACGTCGATCAACGGATAACCTGCAAGAACACCATTGTTCAGGGAGTCACGAACACCCGCTTCGACGGATCCGATGTATTCACGAGGAACAACACCACCGACGACAGCATTGATGAATTCGAAACCTTTTCCTTCTTCGTTTGGCGAGAACTCGATCCAAACGTGACCGTATTGACCACGACCACCGGATTGGCGGACGAACTTACCTTCAACTTCCGCAGCAGTGCGGAATGTCTCACGATAAGAAACTTGTGGTGCACCTACGTTTGCATCTACCTTGAACTCACGACGTAGACGGTCAACGATGATATCAAGGTGAAGTTCACCCATACCAGCGATGATGACTTCGCCTGTTTCTTGGTCAGTGTGCGCACGGAAAGTCGGGTCTTCCTCTTGCAGCTTCGCAAGGGCGTTACCCATCTTATCTTGGTCACCTTTAGTCTTCGGTTCGATTGCAACAGAGATAACCGGCTCTGGGAATTCCATGGACTCAAGGATGATCGGTGCTTTGTCGTCACAAAGCGTGTCACCTGTTCCAGTGTCTTTCAAACCGACTGCTGCCGCAATTTCTCCTGAATGAACTTCAGAGATTTCTTCACGGGAGTTTGCGTGCATTTGCAGGATACGTCCTACACGCTCACGCTTGCCTTTTGTAGAGTTCATAACATATGAACCCGACTGAAGGACACCAGAATACACACGGAAGAATGTAAGCTTACCAACATAAGGGTCTGTCATAACTTTGAACGCTAGAGCGGAGAACGGCTCTTCGTCGCTGGAATGACGCTCTTCTTCTTCTTCTGTATCCGGGTTGACACCCATCATTGGAGGAATGTCGATTGGTGATGGCAAGTAGTCGACAACTGCGTCGAGGACTAATTGAACACCTTTGTTTTTGAAAGCCGTACCGCAAACAACAGGGTAGAATTCTACCGCAAGTGTCGCTTTACGGATTGCAGTTTTGATTTCCTCGACTGTCAGCTCTTCGCCGCCGAGGTATTTTTCCATAAGATCTTCATCAAAGTCAACGATTGCTTCGACCAATTTCTCACGGTACTCTTCAGCTTGCTCACGGTATTCTTCCGGAATATCTTCAACTGACGTATCCGTTCCGAGGTCGTTACCGTACATAGTAGCTTTCATTTCGACGAGGTCGATGATGCCGCTGAAATTATCTTCAGCACCAATCGGGAGTTGGATAGGAACCGCATTCGCTTGTAGACGATCATGAAGAGTGCCTACAGAGTAAAGGAAGTCCGCACCCGTTTTGTCCATCTTGTTAACGAAAACAAGACGTGGAACTTTGTAGTTTGTCGCTTGGCGCCAAACAGTTTCTGTTTGCGGCTCAACGCCTGATTGAGCGTCAAGTACCGTTACAGCCCCATCCAATACACGAAGTGAACGTTCAACTTCAACAGTGAAGTCTACGTGTCCTGGTGTATCGATGATGTTAACACGGTGGCCTTTCCATGCAGCTGTTGTTGCAGCAGAAGTGATCGTGATTCCACGCTCTTGCTCCTGCTCCATCCAGTCCATTTGGGAAGCCCCTTCGTGCGTTTCACCAATCTTATGGATCTTACCTGTGTAAAAAAGGATCCGCTCAGTCGTCGTCGTCTTACCAGCGTCGATGTGAGCCATGATACCAATGTTACGAGTATTCTCTAAGGAGAACTCTCTAGCCATTTTGTATAACTCCTTCCGTTTCGGATTAAGGTGTCAATCAATCACGCATAAGCGCGAATATAGATAAACCGTCCGATCTTACCAACGATAGTGAGCGAATGCTTTGTTCGCTTCTGCCATCTTGTGCATTTCTTCACGGCGTTTCACGGAAGCACCTGTATTGTTGGAAGCATCAAGGATTTCATTCGCAAGACGTTCTTCCATCGTTTTCTCACCACGTGAGCGGGAGTAGTTTACAAGGTAACGCAATCCGAGAGTTGTACGGCGCTCTGGACGAACTTCGACCGGAACTTGGTAGTTCGCACCACCGACACGGCGAGCACGTACTTCAAGCACTGGCATAACATTATTCAATGCCGCTTCAAATACTTCTATAGGGTCTTTACCTGAGCGTTCTTGAACAAGTTCAAACGCACCATAGAGGATTTTTTGTGATGTACCTTTTTTACCGTCTACCATCATTTTATTGATTAGACGAGTGACAAGCTTCGAATTGTAAATCGGATCTGGTAATACGTCGCGTTTTGCAACAGGACCTTTACGAGGCATATTGTTTTCCTCCTTTCGAAATAATCATTTCGTTTTCGTAATTAGTTTTTCTTTTCTTTAGGTCTTTTCGCACCGTATTGTGAACGGCTTTGCATACGGCCAGTAACTCCAGCAGTATCAAGCGCTCCACGTACGATGTGGTAACGAACACCCGGTAAGTCTTTTACACGTCCTCCGCGGATAAGAACAACGCTGTGCTCTTGAAGGTTGTGACCTTCACCAGGGATATATGCGTTCACTTCCAAAGTGTTTGTCAAACGAACACGCGCATATTTACGAAGAGCCGAGTTTGGTTTCTTCGGAGTCATTGTACCCACACGAGTACAAACACCTCTTTTTTGTGGCGAGTTGACATTTGTCATCGACTTTTTGAAGCTGTTATAGCTTTTTCCGAGTGCTGGTGCCTTGGAACTGTCCGATTTCGATTTACGAGGTTTACGGACCAATTGGTTAATTGTAGGCATCGGATTTCCTCCTTTCATTGTGCTTTTTGTAAGACCACACATCCAGGTGGTTCATTTTTGGGGTAAAAACAAAGTCTTTGTGTGTTTCATCACACAAAAACTATCATACAGTAATGGCGACGACGGACGCACCGACTTGAATGCCGCATGCCCGACCGAGTTTCTCCCTCGATTCGACATAACTTACTCGGATGCCGTTCTTGGCTGCTTCTCCGATAACCGGTTCGACTAGCTTTCCTTCGACATCTTCCGCAATGACGACTTCCTTCACCACGCCAGATTTTATCGCTTTCACTGTTTGCTTTGTACCGATGATTGTCTTCTTTGCCTGCTCGACTTTTTCATAAGACATTCGTGCATCCTCCAAAGTACAGACATTCAACTATCAACCTTTTGTATATTACCATCTGTGAAGATGCATGTCAACAATTAATAAAAAAGGGGAGAGGAAAATTTCTCTCCCCTTTCATTAATCAATTACTCAATTACCGCTGCTGCCGCCTTTTCTTCTTGTTCCATCTGGATCTGGCGGTAGCGCTGCATGCCCGTTCCGGCTGGAACAAGCTTACCGATGATAACGTTCTCCTTAAGGCCGAGCAATTCATCCGTTTTTCCTTTGATCGCTGCATCTGTTAGGACGCGAGTCGTCTCCTGGAAGGATGCTGCCGACAAGAAGGATTCCGTTTCAAGCGATGCTTTCGTAATACCGAGAATGACCGGACGTGATGTAGCCGGCACTTTCCCGCTTTTCAGCACTTTGGCGTTCGCTTCGGAGAATTGGTGGATGTCGAGCAACGATCCCGGAAGTAGATCCGTGTCACCCGCTTCGATGACACGCACTTTACGAAGCATCTGGCGGACCATCACTTCAACGTGCTTATCACCGATTTCTACACCTTGCATACGGTATACTTTCTGAACTTCTTTTAGAAGGTATTCTTGTACAGTCGCTACATCTTTGACGATGATCAATTCTTTCGGATCGATGGAACCTTCAGTAATGCTGTCCCCACGATCGATTGAATCGCCGACTTGCACTTTCAAGCGGGCATTGTATGGAGCAAGATACTTGCGCGTCTCAACTTCCCCTTGAATTGTAATTTCCTTCTGCCCTTCCCGGATTTCATCAATCTCTGTGACTTCACCTTTAATCTCAGAGATGACTGCTTGCCCTTTCGGATTCCGGGATTCGAAAATCTCCTGGATACGAGGTAGACCGGATGTGATGTCATCCCCAGCAACCCCACCAGTATGGAATGTACGCATCGTAAGCTGTGTACCAGGCTCACCGATTGATTGTGCAGCGATGATTCCGACCGCTTCGCCAACTTCAACCGCTTCCCCTGTTGCAAGGTTGATGCCGTAACATTTTTTACAAATACCGTGTTTTGTATTACAAGTGAACGCAGAGCGGATTGTAACTGTTTCGATGCCTGCATTGATGATTGCTGCTGCAAGATCGGCAGTGACAAGACCATCTTTCGGAACAATCACTTCGCCCGTTTCCGGGTGACGGATCGTCTTCTTCGTATGACGGCCTTCAATACGCTCTTCCAATGTTTCGATGACTTCTGTTCCTTCAGTAAGCGCGCTGATTTGCAGACCTCTGTCCGTTCCACAATCGTCTTCGCGTACGATGACATCTTGCGCAACGTCTACGAGACGACGTGTCAAGTAACCGGAGTCGGCAGTTTTCAACGCTGTATCCGCAAGACCTTTACGGGCACCGTGAGTAGAGATGAAGTACTCGAGTACTGTCAATCCTTCACGGAACGAAGACTTGATTGGCAACTCGATGATCCGTCCTGCCGGGTTGGCCATCAGTCCCCGCATTCCCGCGAGCTGTGTAAAGTTGGACGCGTTACCACGGGCACCTGAGTCACTCATCATGTAAATAGGGTTTGTATTTTCAAGAGAGTCCATCAGTTTATCCTGGATGACGTCCTTGGCATTACTCCAGTAGGAAATGACACGATCATAACGCTCTTCTTCCGTAATTAGGCCACGGCGGAATTGCTGCGTCACTTTATCCACTTTATCTTGAGCTTCTTTCAAGATATCGTCTTTGTTCGGCAATACGACGATATCTGAGATACCGACCGTGATGCCTGCGCGAGTTGAATATTTAAAGCCTAGGTTTTTCATCCGGTCAAGCATTCTCGAAGTTTCCGTAATATGGAACTTCTTGAAGATTTCCGCGATGATATTTCCAAGGATCTTTTTACGGAAAGGAAGGACAATCTCCGCGTTTTGAATATGCTCTCTAATATTTACTGTTCCATCAATGAAATATTTATCCGGCGTTTCAATCTGTAGATTGTGATCTGTCGGTTCATTGATGTATGGGAACGTCTCAGGAAGGATTTCATTGAAAATGAGCTTCCCGATTGTCGTCAATAAAAGCTTGCGATTCTGTTCTTCAGTAAATGTAGGGTTGTTCAACGAACCAGCTTGGACGGCGATTCTCGTATGCAAATGGACATGGCCAGTTTGATATGCAATCAAAGCCTCATTCATATTGCTGAAAATCGACCCTTCGCCGATAGACCCTGCCCTTTCCAACGTAAGGTAGTAGTTGCCCAACACCATATCCTGTGATGGCGTTACGACCGGTTTACCGTCTTTCGGGTTCAGGATGTTTTGCGCTGCAAGCATGAGCAGACGCGCCTCGGCTTGTGCTTCTGCCGAAAGTGGAACGTGAACTGCCATTTGGTCTCCGTCGAAGTCGGCGTTATAAGCCGTACAGACGAGTGGATGAAGTTGGATTGCACGGCCTTCGACCAATAACGGTTCGAATGCCTGGATTCCGAGTCTATGAAGGGTCGGAGCACGGTTCAGTAAGACCGGATGCTCTTTAATGACATCTTCAAGGACATCCCAAACTTCAGAATGCAGTCGTTCGATCTTGCGTTTCGCGCTCTTGATGTTATGGGCGAGTCCGCGTTCGACCAATTCCTTCATAACGAAAGGCTTGAACAATTCAATGGCCATCTCTTTCGGAAGACCACATTGATACATTTTCAGGTTTGGCCCAACAACGATAACCGAACGGCCTGAATAATCGACCCGTTTACCCAAGAGGTTTTGACGGAAGCGACCTTGCTTCCCTTTCAACATATGGGAGAGGGATTTCAACGGACGATTCCCTGGTCCTGTAACCGGACGTCCGCGTCGTCCGTTATCAACGAGCGCATCGACAGCTTCCTGGAGCATACGTTTTTCGTTCTGCACGATGATGCCAGGAGCGCCAAGGTCAAGAAGACGCTTCAAACGGTTATTCCGGTTAATGACTCTCCGGTAAAGATCGTTCAAATCGGAAGTGGCAAAACGACCGCCGTCCAATTGAACCATCGGGCGCAATTCAGGAGGGATGACCGGCAACACTTCGAGAACCATCCATTCCGGACGGTTTCCAGAGTTACGGAAAGATTCGACGACTTCCAAGCGTCTGATCGCACGTGTACGACGTTGACCTTGAACTGTCTTCAACTCTTCCTTCAGACTTTCCGTTTCTTTATCCAAATCAATTGCCATTAGAAGCTGCTCAATCGCCTCTGCACCCATGAGAGCCTGGAATTTCGAGCCGTACTTTTCACGGTAGAGCCTAAACTCCTTCTCGGAAAGCAATTGTTTTCGTTCAAGTGGCGTATCTGCAGGATCGACAACGACGTAAGATGCGAAATAAATGATTTCTTCCAACGCACGTGGTGTCATATCAAGAATAAGGCCCATTCTGCTCGGGATTCCTTTGAAATACCAAATATGCGTTACCGGTGCTGCAAGTTCAATATGTCCCATACGTTCACGGCGCACTTTTTGACGAGTTACTTCAACGCCGCATCGATCACAGACAACGCCTTTGTAACGGACGCGCTTATATTTCCCACAATGACATTCCCAGTCTTTCGTAGGACCGAAGATTCTTTCACAGAACAGACCGTCTTTTTCGGGCTTTAACGTACGATAGTTGATCGTTTCGGGTTTTTTCACTTCACCGTAAGACCAAGAACGAATTTTATCCGGTGAAGCAAGGCCGATTTTCATATACTCAAAATTGTTTACATCTATCAAGGAGCCTACCTCCCTCTTATCTTATCTCCGCGATGGACTCACATCTTTATCAGTAAGATAGAGGAGCGTTCCGAGCTCCCCTATCCAATTGCACAGACTATATTTCAATTAAACCGTTTGATCTTCAGCCATGAGATTCAATGCATCTGTTGGTTGCATATCATCGTCATCATCGAGATCGCGCATTTCAATTTCTTCGAATTCCTCTGTCAGCATCTTCACATCCAAGCCAAGGCTCTGAAGTTCTTTGATCAATACTTTGAACGACTCAGGGACGCCCGGTTGAGGGACGCTTTGCCCTTTGACGATCGCTTCGTACGTCTTCACACGGCCGACAACGTCATCTGACTTGACAGTAAGGATTTCTTGCAGTGTATAAGCGGCACCATAAGCTTCAAGCGCCCATACTTCCATCTCCCCGAAACGCTGACCGCCGAATTGGGCTTTCCCTCCGAGCGGTTGTTGCGTAACAAGCGAGTAAGGTCCAGTCGACCGAGCATGAAGCTTGTCGTCGACCATATGTGCGAGTTTGATCAAATACATGACGCCGACTGATACACGGCTGTCAAATGGCTCGCCTGAACGGCCATCGTAAAGGATCGTCTTTCCGTCACGGTTCATACCCGCTTCTTCCATGGTGCTCCATACATCTTCTTCATTCGCTCCGTCAAATACAGGCGAAGCCATATGAATACCAAGGTTCCGAGCAGCCATTCCAAGATGCATTTCCAATACCTGACCGATATTCATACGGGAAGGTACGCCAAGTGGGTTCAACATGACGTCAATTGGCGTGCCGTCCGGAAGGTATGGCATATCCGATTCAGGCAAGATGCGTGAAATAACCCCTTTGTTACCGTGGCGTCCAGCCATCTTATCCCCTACGGAGATCTTACGCTTCTGGACGATATATGCACGGACGAGCTGATTGACGCCTGGCGGCAATTCGTCTCCGTCTTCACGATTGAACACTTTCACGTCCAAGACGATTCCGCCGGCTCCATGTGGAACACGCAATGAAGTATCACGTACTTCTCGTGCTTTTTCACCGAAGATCGCATGAAGAAGTCTTTCTTCAGCTGTCAGTTCAGTTACCCCTTTTGGCGTCACCTTTCCGACGAGGATGTCACCGTCGCGGACTTCTGCACCAATACGGATAATACCACGGTCATCCAAGTTGCGAAGGGCTTCTTCCCCAACGTTCGGAATATCCCTTGTAATCTCTTCAGGTCCAAGTTTCGTATCCCGTGCTTCCGATTCGTACTCTTCGATATGGATGGATGTAAAGACATCATCTTTCACAAGACGTTCGCTCATGATGATCGCATCTTCATAGTTGTAACCATCCCATGTCATGAAGGCTGTAAGAACGTTTCGGCCCAAAGCAAGCTCCCCGCTGTCCATCGAAGGTCCGTCTGCAAGGATATCGCGCGGTTGTACACGATCTCCAACGCTGACGATCGGACGCTGGTTATAGCATGTCCCTTGGTTGGAGCGGATGAAATTATCGAGACGATAAATCGTCAAGTCGCCCTTCACTTCTTTGCCGTCCACAGTTTCAATGCGGCGGATCCGTATTTCACTCGCCTCGACGTGTTCGACGATGCCGTGGTATTTTGCAATAACCGCAGCTCCGGAGTCACGTGCTGATACGTGTTCCATACCGGTTCCGACTAACGGTGCTTCCGGATTCAACAAAGGTACAGCTTGCCGTTGCATGTTCGCGCCCATCAAGGCACGGTTGGAGTCATCGTTTTCAAGGAACGGAATACATGCTGTCGCTGCAGAGACGACTTGCTTCGGAGATACATCCATATAGTCGATCTGCTCACGTTTGAATACCGTGTTATCCCCTTGGAAACGTCCGACCACTTCTTCGTTGACGTAGGAACCATCTTCGTTAAGCGGCGCATTCGCCTGCGCAACGACATAGTTATCCTCAATATCCGCAGTCAAATAGTCAATTTGGTGAGTAACGCGTCCAGTTTCAGGGTCAACCTTCCGATAAGGAGTTTCAATGAAACCAAACTTATTTACTCTCGCAAACGTTGAAAGGGAGTTAATCAATCCGATGTTCGGCCCTTCCGGCGTTTCAATCGGACACATGCGTCCGTAGTGGGAGTAATGGACGTCACGGACTTCCATGCCCGCACGCTCCCTTGTCAATCCGCCTGGTCCTAACGCTGATAGACGTCGCTTATGCGTCAATTCGGCAAGCGGATTCGTCTGATCCATGAATTGAGACAGCTGAGAGCTGCCAAAGAATTCTTTGATGGAAGCGATGACCGGTCTAATATTGATCAATTGTTGAGGCACAATCGATTGAGTGTCGTTGATGGACATACGTTCTTTTACGACGCGTTCCATACGAGATAGTCCAATACGGAATTGGTTTTGAAGCAATTCGCCGACCGAACGCAGACGACGGTTTCCAAGATGGTCAATATCGTCCGTATTTCCAACTCCATGGAGCAAGTTGAAGAAATAGCTGATGGAAGCGACAATGTCCGCAGGCGTCACATGCTTCACCGACTCATCGATGCTTGCATTCGAGATGACATTGATCTCTTGCTTCTCTTCACTTTTCGGAGCATAGATCTTGATTGTCTGGATTGTGATATCTTCTTCCAAGACACCGCCGACATGTGTTATTTCCTGGATGCCGACACCTTTTTCAAGATGAGGCAGCAAACGATCCAGCGTGCGGCGATCTAGCAGCTGATCTTTTTCAACTAGAATTTCGCCGGTCTCAGGGTCTGCAAGTGTTTCTGCAACAGTTTGGTTGAACAGACGGTTTTGCAGATGAAGTTTTTTGTTCATTTTATAACGGCCGACATTCGCCAAGTCATACCTTTTCGGGTCGAAGAAGCGGGGGTACAGCAAGCTTCTCGCGCTGTCCAACGTCGGAGGTTCACCAGGACGAAGGCGCTCGTAGATTTCAAGCAAGGCTTTTTCCGAAGTTTCCGTATTATCCTTTTCAAGCGTGTTGCGCAAGTACTCATTGTCTCCGATCAGTTCAATGATTTCTTGATCAGTCGAAAATCCGAGTGCTCGAAGAAGGACGGTAATCGGCAACTTACGAGTGCGGTCAATCCGGACATGCACTACGTCTTTTGCGTCTGTCTCGTATTCAAGCCATGCTCCTCGGTTCGGAATGACAGTTGCAGCAAAGCCGCGCTTGCCGTTCTTATCTGTCTTATCATTGAAGTAGACACTCGGGGACCTTACGAGCTGGGATACGATGACCCTTTCCGCACCATTGATGATGAACGTTCCGTTTTCAGTCATAAGCGGGAAGTCACCCATGAAAACGTCCTGTTCTTTCACTTCTTCCGTTTCCTTGTTATGCAAACGCACTTTTACGCGCAACGGTGCTGCATACGTAACGTCACGCTCTTTAGATTCATCAACAGGGTATTTCGGTTCACCAAGTTGATAATCAATGAATTCCAACGAAAGATTACCTGTGAAATCCTGGATTGGAGAAATATCACGGAACATTTCCCGTAATCCTTCTTCCAAGAACCACTCATAAGATGCCGTCTGGATTTCAATCAAATTCGGCAGCTCGAGAACTTCATTGATCCGCGCGAAACTTCTGCGCTGACGGTGTTGACCATACTGAACTAAATGACCTGTCAACTCTTTCACCCCTCAAAACAATATTAGTCCTTTGCGAAATCATAAAAATAGTGTATGATATCGAAAAAAACAAAAAGAAAACGAGTTCTGGCAAGAGCTCATTTTCGGTTTAACAATCTTTTATCCATTGCCAGTATGCCTTAGATTTCCAAATCTTATGCAAAAGGGCACACGACCGCATTATATTATTTATGCATTTTACAATACTAGCACAAGAAAACACTCAGGTCAATGTTTTTTGGGCTTTAAGTATGAAATATCCTTTTTTCTTTTCCACAGTTTCCACGTTTCCGAAGATTTGCGTCAAATGCGCCATTGTGGAGGGAGCCCCTTGCTTCTTCTGAATGACGACCCACAATTCTCCTCCGACAGCCAATTTAGAAAAAGCACCGTCGTAAATTTTGAATACCGTCTCTTTTCCTGCCCGGATTGGCGGGTTCGTCAATATCGCAGCGAAACCCTCTGCCTCTACAGCCGATAATGCATCACTCGAGTAGATTGACACATTCCCTATGTTGTTCAGTTTGGCATTTTCATTGGCAAGCGCCATCGCCCTTTCGTTGACATCGACCATATGGACGTTCCGGTCCGGAAAAGATGCGGCGATCGATAATCCGATAGGTCCATATCCGCAGCCGACATCCAACACAGCCCCTGCCACGATTGGCATTACGAAAGATTCCGCTAGCAGGCGTGAACCGAAATCCACTTCCCTTTTGCTGAAGACTCCCGCGTCCGTCTTGAATCGAAGCCGAGTGTTGCGCAATATTGCTTGCCATTCCTTCGGATCACTTTTCACTATTGGATTTTTAGAGTAGTAATGTTCAGCCATATTGATTCTCCTTCCTCCCGAAAGGTTGCCCATTTATTTCTATTTTCATTATTAGATAGGCTTATTAAAAGTTAATAAAGTAGATATAAAGGAGATTCCGTGATTGCAGCGAAAGCCGTAACGAAGAACGGCTTTTGCGAGTAAAAGCGCAGCGTTACGAGCACTACAAATCAACAGTTTCCGTTTAGATAAAAAAACGAAGAAAAGCCCGTCCAAAATGACGAGCCTTTCTTCATTTATTCAAAAATTACTTAACTTCTACGCCAGCGCCAACTTCTTCAAGTTTCGCTTTCATTTCTTCTGCTTCTTCTTTAGAAACGCCTTCTTTGATTGCTTTAGGAGCGTTATCAACTACTTCTTTCGCTTCTTTCAAGCCTAGGCCAGTGATTTCGCGAACAACTTTGATAACTTTAATTTTTTGGTCTCCTGCAGATGCAAGAACTACGTCGAATTCAGTTTGCTCAGCAGCCGCTTCACCAGCACCTGCTCCGCCCATCATTGCAACTGGAGCTGCAGCTGTTACGCCGAATTCCTCTTCGATAGCTTTTACAAGGTCGTTCAATTCAAGAACTGTCATTTCTTTAATCGCGTCAAGGATTTGTTGATTAGTCATTATATTTTCCTCCTAATAGGTTTTAGTTTGTCGGGAATTATCCCGCAGATTTTCGTTCAGGCTGCTTGAGTAAACTTAAGCGCCTTGTTCCTCTTTTTGCTCTGCAACAGCTTTTGTTGCAAGCGCGAAGTTGCGCATTGGAGCTTGTAGAACGCTGAGTAGCATGGAAAGAAGTCCTTCGCGGGATGGAAGTTCAGCCAATGCTTTGATATCTTCAACAGAAGCGACATTTCCTTCGATCACGCCTGCTTTGATTTCAAGCTTATCGTTCTTCTTAGCGAAGTCGTTAAGGATTTTAGCAGGAGCAACTACATCTTCTGTCGAGAATGCGATTGCGTTTGGTCCTACCAAATGCTCATTCAACCCTTCAAGTCCAGCTGTTTCAGCAGCACGGCGTGACATTGAGTTTTTGTAAACTTTGAAGTCGATGCCTGCTTCACGAAGCTGTTTACGAAGTTCCGTAACCTGGCTCACGTTTAGACCACGGTAGTCGACTACGACAACGGAAACTGCTGATTGCAATTTACCTGAGATCTCTTCAACTATCGCTTGTTTTGCTTCTAATACTTTGCTCATCTTGACACCTCCTGTAAGAATTCGGGTCATTTATACCGATATGAAAAGCCCTCGCGATCCACAAAGTAGACCTCGAGGGCAGAAAAGTCGTCATCTTTAACATAAAGAGCGTCTTGTCCTCGGCAGGATGATTAAGCTGTGAAGCCCCTGCTGTCTACGGTACAAATGATTTATTTTGCAACAAACGAAATCTTACTATAAGATTTCAAGCTTGTCAACGTTTTTTATTTTACAACTACAGTTGACGGATCAACTTTGACCGCAGGACCCATTGTAGTCGTGATATTCACAGACTTCATGTAAGTTCCTTTAGCTGCAGCTGGTTTAGCTTTTTGGATTGTTTCAAAAACAGTTTTGAAGTTTTCTTCAAGCTTTTCGTTGTCGAAAGATGCTTTTCCGATTGGAGCGTGGATAATTCCAGCTTTGTCCGCACGGTATTCAACTTTACCTGCTTTGATTTCCGCAACAGCTTTAGCAACATCAAATGTTACTGTGCCTGTTTTCGGGTTTGGCATTAAGCCTTTCGGTCCCAATACGCGACCGATTTTACCAACTTCGCCCATCATGTCCGGAGTTGCAACGATAACGTCGAAATCGAACCAGCCTTGTTGGATTTTAGTGATGTACTCTGCATCGCCTGCATAGTCTGCACCAGCAGCTTCCGCTTCTTTCAATTTTTCGCCTTTCGCGAAAACTAGAACGCGTTGAGTTTTACCAGTACCGTTCGGAAGCACGACTGCTCCACGGATTTGCTGGTCATTTTTACGAGTGTCGATTCCTAGACGGAATGCGACTTCGACAGTTGCATCGAAGTTGACTGTGCTTGTTTTCTTCGCAAGCTCAATCGCTTCTTTCAAGTCATACACTTGCGTGCGATCTACAAGCTTCGCCGCTTCAGTGAACTTTTTACCTCTTTTAGCCATTAAAATTTCCTCCTCGTTTGTGGTTTTAACGGATTGAACCTCCCACGAATAAGGGTTGCGTGTTCCGAGGAACAAGCGCAACCCCCACTACAAAGAAACAGAACATGGTTTCATCGCGATCAGTCTTCGATCGTGATTCCCATACTGCGTGCAGTACCTTCAACCATTGCCATCGCCGCTTCAACCGATGCTGCGTTAAGGTCTTCCATTTTTTGTTCTGCAATTTCGCGAACTTTATCACGTTTTACAGTAGCTACCTTCTTTTTATTCGGTTCGCCTGAACCTTTTTGAAGATTAGCTGCAACTTTCAGCAATACTGCTGCTGGTGGAGTTTTTGTAATGAATGTGAATGAACGATCCTCAAATACAGTTATTTCAACAGGAATGATTAGACCTGCTTGATCCGCTGTACGTGCGTTGAAATCTTTACAGAATCCCATGATGTTGACACCTGCTTGACCTAGTGCCGGTCCAACCGGTGGAGCTGGGTTAGCTTTACCTGCAGGGATTTGCAATTTCACGATTTTGGTTACTTTTTTAGCCACGAGACACACCTCCTTAAGTCCGTGATGTGGTAATTGGGTTGCCCCTCCCACTCAATATGTGCCTGCCGGTCGCCCGGTAGAATTTGGTTAATCCGTCCAGTCTGTTTTGATTACAGTCTGACCTTTGAAATGATACCACTATTATGCTTGTCTTGCAAGTGGTAATCTCTTATATTTTTTCAACTTGTTCAAAGTCAAGTTCCATGATCGTTTCTCTTCCGAACATGTCGACAGAAACGCGGACCTTCCCTTTGTCCTGA
Organism: Sporosarcina luteola; assembly: GCF_023715585.1. Classification (GTDB taxonomy): domain Bacteria; phylum Bacillota; class Bacilli; order Bacillales_A; family Planococcaceae; genus Sporosarcina; species Sporosarcina luteola_D. Next base: position 266,340 of record NZ_JAMBOK010000002.1, on the reverse strand, counting down.
TCGATCTCTTCAACTTTCCCTTGGAAGTGCGCGAATGGCCCTTCAAGCACCTCGATCATTTCGCCGATTTGGAAGTCAGCTTCGGCTTTCCGTTCTTTCATGCCCATTTGTTTAAGGATGAAATCGACCTCTTCCGGTAAGAGCGGCGTTGGTTTTGCACCACCGCCTGAAGAACCGATGAAGCCCGTGACTCCAGGCGTGTTCCGGACGACGTACCAGGAATCATCCGTCATGATGATTTCCACGAGGACATACCCCGGGAATGTCTTTTTCATGACTGTCCGCTTTTTACCGTCTTTGAAGTCCGTTTCCTGTTCTTCAGGGATGACGACGCGGAATATTTTATCTTGCATACCCATCGTCTCGACGCGTTTTTCCAGGTTGGCTTTCACCTTGTTTTCATATCCTGAATACGTGTGGACGACGTACCAATTTTTCTCCATTTCCATAATGACGTAGGACTGTGTGTCCGTCCCTCCTTTTCTGAACTGCATTACTCGTATGTTTGCCAAAGGCTCTATAATTTTTTCCGAGAAATGAAAAAACCCGTTCATGTGACAAGACGGGATATTTTTCAACAAGGATTATTCATGCTGTCCTATTATAACGCAATATACCATTCCATTGCTTTTGAAATGCCCAAATCGACTAGACCAAAATAAACTGCCATGAAAACGACTGTCGTGATAACAACGATCGTATAACGTGTCAGTTCTTTCTTTTTCGGCCAGCTGACTTTCCGCATTTCAGAGACGACATCTTTTAAAAAGCCGGTTATCTTACCCATTCAGTCGTAGACCTCCGAATACTAAAATATAGTACTGCCACTAGATTGTTTGTTTATGCTCTGTATGTTCATTGCATTGATTGCAAAACTTCTTCACTGTAAACCGGACTGTTGTCTGTTTATTCCCCGTAGGGATGACGTAGTTTCGTGACCCGCAGCGATCACAGCATAAAATCAGTTTTTTAGACATTTCTTCACCTTGAATTTCCATCGTGCAACTATTGTCGACAGTCTACGTATATAGTCATTGCCTTGCTAAAGAGTACCATCTAATTTTCATGATGTCAACAGGATGGAAATTGATTGGCAGACTGTCACGGACATGCTTCAATGCACGACATCCACTTGCATGTGACGTTCCAGTTTGCGCTTGATGCGCTGGAGTGCATTGTCCACGGATTTGACTTGTCGATTCAATTCGTCCGAAATCTCCTGATAGGATTGACCTTCCAAATAGAGTGATAGGACCTGCTTTTCGAGTCCACTCAACACTTTATTGATTTCCCCTTCCATATGGATGAATTCTTCCTTATGGATCATCAAATCCTCTGGATCATCGAGCACTGATCCGGTGAGGACATCTAGCAATGTACGGTCGGATTCTTCATCGAATACAGGCTTGTCCAAAGATACCGAAGTATTCAGGGGAATGTGCTTCTGCCTTGTCGCCGTCTTGATGGCTGTAATGATTTGCCTGGTGATACACAGCTCAGCAAATGCCCGGAATGAAGCAAGCCGATCCGTTCTGAAATCGCGGATCGCTTTATAGAGGCCGATCATCCCTTCCTGAATGATATCCTCCCGGTCACCGCCCATCATGAAATATGAGCGCGCTTTCATTTTAACGAAAGATTGATATTTGGTAATAAGAAAATCCAGTGCGTCCGTGCTGCCCTCATGAATACGAACTAAAAGCTCTTCATCGGATAGCCCGGTGAAATCAGATGGTCCCCCTTGAACGTAAACATTTCCCGCCAATCACCACACCCCGATTCGTTATTGCCATTTCAATTAGTATACCGTATGGAAAATTTTTACGTCAACCGTTCATTTCATTCCGCGACGCCATTTTTCAAATATTTCTGCCACCTCGTCGGACAGTTGAATCTTGGAGAACGGCCTTTCCTCTTGGATTTCTTTCACTTTTTTTGTGATCAATTTATCGATTTCATTCATTTCAATTTCTAGTTCGCGAGCCGATTTCCGCAGTGCGCCTTGCGCAAAAATGACCCATTGCTCCGTCAAATCGGAGGTGGCTACGTGGATTTGGACCCGGCGCCCGCTCAGCTCGGATACCAACTTTTCGATCCGCTCATCGGCAGTTTCATTTTCACGGGTGAAAACGACTTCGACATTATGCTTCCAGTTCTTCTTTTCAGTCCCCCGCATCAAGTGCGCATCAAACAGGACGATGACTCGCCATCCCGTATGCGCCTTGTATTCGGCCATTCTTTCAATAAGCCGGTCGCGGGCTTCGGCAAGGCTTACAAGCTTCAGCTTACTCAATTCCTGCCATGCCCCGATGATGTTATATCCATCGACGAGCAATATATCCTTTTTCATGACCCCGGCGTTAAGGGCTTGCGTTTCCGTAACACTTCGTACATTAGCAAGGATGCTGCGACAGAGGCATTCAATGATGTTACATGCCCGACCATCGGCAGATGATAGAGGAAGTCACATTTCTCCTTTAAGATGCGGGACATCCCTTTACCCTCGCTGCCGATGATGATGGCAAGTGGCAGGGTGGCATCCATCGAACGATAATCTTGCGAACCTTGAGCGTCCGTCCCAGCAATCCAGACTCCCGCCTTCTTCAATTCTTCCACCGTCTGGGAGAGGTTGTTCACACGGACGACCGGAATATGCTCGATCGCCCCAGTCGAAGCTTTTGCGACAACCCCTGTCAAACCGACAGAGCGCCGTTTCGGGATGATGATGCCGTGCACGCCAGAGGCATCCGCCGTCCTGAGTATCGAGCCCAGATTATGCGGGTCTTCCAGTTCATCCAGGATGAGGAAAAACGGGTCCTCGCCGCGGTCTTTCGCGACCGCAAACAAATCATCGAGCTCTGCATAAGAGTAGGCGGCAACCGAGGCGATGATGCCTTGATGATTCACGTCTAGCATGCCGTCCAGCTTCTGTTTCGGCACCGCTTGGACGATGATTCCCGATTGTTTCGCGAGGGACAAAATCTCCCCGATGCTTTTTTTATTCAACCCTTCGGCAATCCAGATCTTATTCAGTTCCCTGCCGGAACGAAGTGCTTCCACGACTGGGTTTTTGCCGCCGATCAATTCTGATTCCTGATTTGTCATGATGCGCCCTCCTCGTTAGGATTTTCGATGAACTGCATTGTATTCCCAATGATTTCCCCGACCCGTTCAGTTCTCCCAAGCAGATATAAATAACCGAGGACCGCCTCGAATCCGGAACTGTAATTATACGTTACCACGTCTGTATTCTTCGGTACCGAGCCGGACTTCGCATTCCGTCCGCGACGCAGGACCGCTTCCTCCTCTTCGGTCAGGAAGCCTGTTTCCTGCATCATCTTTACAGCGGAGGCCTGCGCTTTTGCGGAGACATACCGCGTCGCCTCTTTATGGAGAATGTTCGGCTTCACGCGGCCAGAGCGCAGCAAGTGCTCGCGGACCGCCTGCTCGTAAACCGCATCCCCCATATAGGCGAGTGCAAGTGCGTTCAGTTGCTTTACATCGATGTCACGCAACGTATACACATCGTTCATCCTCTCTTCCACCGCGTGCCTTGGGCGGTATCCTCCAGGATGATCCCTTTTTCCTTCAATAGATCCCTAATTTCGTCTGCACGGCTGAAATTCCGTTCTTTGCGAGCAGTCAAGCGCTCCTCGATAAGCCCTTCAATTTCCTCGTCCAACAGTTCCTCCCCGTTGAACGGCAAGCCGAGAACTTCCATCAGTCGGTCAAATGCTGAAATGAAATAGTCGAGTACGGCTGTTTGTGTGTTTTTCTCCAATAAATAGACGTTAGCCGTTTTTACGAGTTCGAAAACGGCGGCTATAGCATTTGCCGTATTGAAATCGTCATCCATTGCAGTTTCAAACAGGCGGACGGCCTCATCAACCTTATGCGTCCAGATGTCCTGCTGGTCGCCCAAATCAGCGGACGTGCCCAATCGGTGCTTTAAGTTGTTATACGCCGTTTGGATGCGGTCTAAGCCATTTGCCGCGCTTTCGACGAGATCTTGCGAGAAGTTGACCGGATGACGGTAATGAACGGACAGCATGAAGAAACGGAGCACCTTCGGATCGATCTGTTTCCGGATATCGTGGACGAGAATGAAATTCCCGAGCGACTTCGACATCTTTTCATTATCGATATTAATATAGCCGTTATGCATCCAGTACCGGGCGAACTGCTTCCCAGTCATCGCTTCAGACTGCGCAATTTCATTCTCGTGGTGCGGGAATGTCAGATCCTGCCCGCCCGCATGGATGTCGATCGTATCGCCCAAATGCTCCCTCGCCATGACAGAACACTCGATATGCCAGCCCGGACGACCTTTACCCCACGGGCTCTCCCAAGCAATTTCCCCTTCCTTCGCCGCTTTCCATAAGGCGAAATCGAGAGAATTCTCTTTAATGCCGCTCTCTTCGATGCGCGCACCTACCCTCAGCTCATCGATCGACTGATGGGACAGTTTGCCGTAACCGTCGAACTTGCGCGTCCTGTAATAGACATCACCTTGCGCTTCATAAGCGTAACCTTTTTCAACCAGCACTTTGATGAAAGCGACAATGTCGTCGATATGCTCCGTCACACGCGGATGGGCATCCGCTTTGCCGCAGCCGAGAGCTCCGACATCCTCGAAATACGCATTGATGAAGCGTTCGGTCAATTCCCCGACCTCTTCACCCAGCTCATTCGCCGTGTTGATGATTTTGTCGTCGACATCTGTGAAGTTGGACACATAATTGACGTCATAGCCGCTATACTGCAAATACCTGCGGACTGTATCAAACACGATGACCGGTCTTGCATTCCCGATATGAATGTAGTTGTAGACGGTCGGTCCGCACACATACATTTTTACTTTCCCTTCCTCCAGTGGAATGAAAGGCTCCTTCTTCCGTGTCAATGTATTATATATTTGAATACTCATCGGTTTTCCCTTCTTTCTTCTCAAGTTCTTCAATCCGTCGTTTCAAATATGCAATTTCTTCTTCCAACCGGTTGCACGTATCCGCAACCGGGTCCGGCAAGTTTTGGTGATCATGTTTATCCTTCACCCGTACGCCATTCGTTATGACGACTTTGCCAGGAATTCCGACAACTGTCGAATCGTCCGGTACATCAATCAGAACAACAGACCCTGCACCGATCTTACTGTTATCACCAATTGTAATGGAGCCGAGCACTTTCGCTCCCGAAGCTACAAGTACATTATTGCCAAGAGTCGGGTGACGCTTTCCTTTTTCCTTGCCAGTCCCCCCCAATGTCACACCTTGGTATAAGGTTACGTCATCGCCGATTTCACAAGTCTCACCTATGACGATCCCCATGCCGTGGTCAATGAACAGACGCCTGCCAATCGTCGCGCCCGGATGGATTTCAATGCCTGTGAAAAATCGGCTAATCTGGGAGATGAGCCTTGCCAGAAACAACAGGTTCTTCTTATAGAGCGCGTGTGCGATCCGGTGCGCCCACACTGCGTGGAGGCCGGAATACGTAAGCACCACCTCGAACGTGCTACGCGCGGCCGGATCTTGTTCAAATATGCAATGGATGTCTTCCTTCATCCTACGAAACACTGTTTTTGACCCCCGTTCCAATCTTTCATGAACGCAAAAAGCGCCCCTGTCCATAACTAGACAGAGACGCATCGAATGCGCGGTTCCACTCCGCTTGAAAGGAGGTATAATCCCCTTCCCGCTTGACGCCTGTAACGCTGGCGATGCGTCCGGCCTACTTCTTCGTTCGGCACGGCGCTCAAAGGGGCATTTCCACATTGCAGAGGCACGGGTCACTTGCAGCCGGTGATGACCCTCTCTGAAGAACATGCGATGTGTACTTCTCCTTGTCAAAGCTTTCGTTCTTTTACATGAATGTACGTTAATTGTACCTAGAAAATGCCTAAAGTCAACTAAATCAATTACGACTGAGCGAATTTAGAAACTCGTTCAACCGCTTTTTCCTTTCCGATCAACGCGATGGAATCCGGCAATTCCGGACCGTGCGTCTGCCCCGTCGTTACAACGCGGATCGGCATGAATAGATTCTTCCCTTTATGGCCCGTTTCCTTTTGCACCTCTTTGATGGCTGCTTTAATTGAAGCAGGATCAAATGATTCAAGGGCGGTTAACTGGCGCTGGAAGGATGCCATCACTTCCGGAACTTGTTCGCCCGAAAGGACTTCCTTGGATTGTTCATCATATTCCAAGTGGTCATTGAAGAATTGGGCGGTCAGTTCTACGATTTCTGCACCATAGCTCAACTGCGCCTGGTAAAGGGCGATTAAATCGTGCACCCAGTCGCGCTCTTCTTCCGTCATTTCTTCGCTTACACGTCCTGCTGCTTGAAGATGCGGCAATGTCAATTCGATAACTTCATCCAAGCTGAGCTTCTTCACGTATTGGTTATTCATCCATGTAAGCTTCGTCTTATCGAACATGGATGGCGATTTGGATAGACGGCTTTCGTCGAAAAGCTTGATCAATTCATCACGCGTGAAGATCTCTTCTTCCCCGCCCGGCGACCAGCCGAGCAATGCGAAGAAGTTGAACATCGCTTCCGGCAAATAGCCGAGGTCCTTGTATTGGGAAATGAATTGAATGATCGATTCATCCCGCTTCGAAAGCTTTTTACGATCTTCATTGACAATTAACGTCATATGCCCGAAACGCGGATACTCCCAGCCGAATACATCGTACACCATTAATTGCTTAGGTGTATTCGTCAGGTGCTCTTCGCCGCGGAAGACGTGCGAGATTTTCATCAGATGGTCATCGATGACAACTGCGAAGTTATATGTCGGAATGCCGTTCGCTTTCACTAGCACCCAGTCGCCGACGTCTTTCGATTCGAATGCTACTTCTCCACGAACGAGGTCATCCACTGTATAGGTTACATTTTCAGGCACCCGCATGCGGATTGTGTATGGCATGCCCGCAGCTTCCTTATCAGCAACTTCATCGGCAGTCAGATGGCGGCAAGTCCCGCTATACATCGGCGCTGCGATTCCTGAAGCCTTCTGCTTTTCGCGCTCCGCCTCCAACTCCTCCGTCGTACAGAAACATTTGTAAGCTTGGCCGCCGTCAAGCATATCCTTGGCATATTTCGTGTAGAGGTAAAGGCGCTCCATCTGGCGGTAAGGACCATACTCCCCGCCAATATCGACGGACTCGTCATGATGGATCCCCAACCATTTCAGGTTATCCAGCTGGGAAAGTTCGCCCGCTTCGATATTCCGTTCCGTGTCGGTATCCTCGATGCGGATGATGAATTTCCCCCCATGATGTTTTGCGAATAGGTAATTGAACAATGCTGTCCGGGCTCCGCCGATATGTAAATGGCCGGTCGGACTCGGCGCATAACGTACACGTACTTCTGTTGTCATTTGAGTGCATCTCCGTTCTTGATTAATTCAAGTGTCATTTTATCACTGCTTCGTCCAATTTGAAAGGACTCAATCTTTTAAGAGAAGGATAGTAGCCATTGAGGCGATCCCTTCTTCCCTGCCGACAAATCCAAGTTGTTCGGTTGTTGTCGCCTTGACATTCACCTGTGTCACATCCGCCTTCAGTAATTCTGCAATGCGCGCGCGGATCGTTTCGATATGCGGGGCCATTTTCGGCTTTTGCGCCATGATCGTGCAATCGATATTGCCCAGCCGGTAGCCCTTCGACTCTACGATCTCCCATACTTTTTGAAGAAGGATCGCTGAATCCGCATCCTTGAATGCCTCATCCGTATCGGGGAAATGCCTGCCGATATCCCCCTCCCCGACTGCGCCGAGCGCAGCGTCTGTCACTGTATGCAAGAGCACGTCCGCATCCGAATGCCCTGTCAATCCTCTCTCATAAGGAATGGTAATGCCGCCGATGATCAATGGCCGGCCTTCCTCAAATTGATGCACATCAAACCCTTGTCCTATCCGAATCATTGGAAATCCTCCTGCCGTCTATGTTTCAAGAGGACCTCGCCAAACAGGAGGTCCTCCTTCGTCGTCATTTTAATATTGTCATACGTACTTTCTACAACTCTCACCGGATGCCCCAGCCGTTCCACGATCATCGATTCATCCGTACCGAGGAACCCCTCGGCTTCGGCTTTCTCTGACGCTTTCTTCAAAAGGTCGTAGCGGAACGCTTGCGGCGTCTGGATTGCCCAAAGCTTAGCACGGTCCACTGTCTCCTCGACGATGCCGCCAGGCGCAACCTTCATCGTATCCTTCACTTGGACACCAGCAATTGCGGCGCCATGCTCTTCGGCTACGTTTACAAGCTCACGGATGACATCCCGTTTGATGAAAGGCCTCGCAGCATCATGCACGAGGACAACCCCTCCATTTGGATGAGCCGCAATGCAAGCCGCAACGCTTTGCTGCCGCTCCGCTCCGCCTTCAACGAGTTGTGCCACTTTCGTAATACCGAAACGTTCGAGCATTTCTTCGATATGGAGCTTTTCCTCGCCTTTCACGGAGAGGATCATCCCCGCGCAATCCGGATCCTGTTCGAACACATCCAAAGTGTGTATGAGGATCGGCTTGCCTGCCATCTCCAAGAATAGCTTGTTGACCCCGGCACCCATACGCCGTCCGCTCCCAGCTGCCGGGAGCATCACTGTATATGTCTTCATCTTTGTTCCTCATCTTTCTTCATCAATGCGCTTTTAATGCGCCTTTGCAGTTTTGCCGTTCTTCGGCTTGGCGAAGATCATTCGGCCCGCAGAGGTCTGCAGTACGCTCGTTACGACGACATCAATCGCATTGCCGATATGCGTTCTGCCATCTTCAATCACAATCATCGTGCCATCATCCAAATAGGCGACACCTTGATTATGCTCCTTGCCATCCTTTATAACGACGACATGCATCTCTTCACCGGGAATGACGACAGGCTTCACCGCATTTGCAAGATCATTGATGTTCAATACTGCTACACCGTGCAGATCCGCCACTTTATTCAGATTGAAATCGTTTGTCACGACCTGGCCATTCATGCTTTTCGCAAGACGGACAAGCTTGAGATCAACTTCCGCAACATCAGCGAAATCTTCGTCGGTAATAAAAATGCTCGGTCCGTCATCCGTCTGCAGACGCTTCAGGACATCAAGCCCACGCCGTCCTTTTGTACGCTTTAATGAATCGGATGAATCGGCGATGTGCTGAAGCTCGGTCAATACGAATTGCGGGACGACGAGAAGCCCTTCCAGAAATCCTGTTGACGCGATATCCGCAATCCTTCCGTCAATAATGACACTCGTATCCAGAATCTTATGATGCTTGGAATCCGCCTGTGCCCCTTCTCCGCCATCCCTTTTCTTAGGATTGCCGTTCTTAGCTGCAAAGATCGCGTGGGAAAATTCCTCACGTTTCTTTGATCCAACCTGAAAACCAAGGTATCCAAGAAGGATGGAAAGCACAATCGGCATGATGGATGTGATGAACGGAATTTCCAAAGCACTTAAACCGAAACTTGCAAGAAAGGCAACAAGCAAACCGACCATCAGACCGATCGTTCCGAATAATAAATCGAAAATGGGAGCCTTCAACAGACGGTCTTCCATCCACTTAATGAAATTCACAATCGGGTCCGCGATGAAAAGGCTCAGCAAATATAACAAGAACGCTCCTAGGACAGCAGCTACGTAAGGATTGTCAATCATCGGCTTTGAAGTAAAAGAAGATAAAGTGAATAAGTACGGTAAGAATAATACGCCGAGTGTCCCTCCGATCAGCAGCAGTCCAATTTGAACTACTCTTTTCAACATGTACAACACCTCCATTCCATTTCTGATAACTATACACGTTTTTGATGCTCTTCGCCGTTTTGAGCCATCACAATCAATGTTTTTCCGACAACTATAGGACACGAAAAAGCTTGCGAAGTTCCTCGCGCAGCAAAAACAGGGAAATAGGACTCCCGATAAAAAAGTCCCATCCCTTTTCATTTTTACGAAAACGCGATGTTCAATGCCTCACTTATCGTTTCGACGCCGACGACTTGAATCCCTTCCGGAAAATCCCATCCGCCGATATTCGATGATGGAATGATGACCTTTTCGAACCCAAGCTTCGCCGCCTCCGTCACCCGCTGTTCGATACGGGAAACACGGCGCACCTCACCCGTCAACCCAACCTCTCCGATGAAGCAGTCCGTCACTCCCGCCGCCGCATCCCGATAGCTTGAAACGATGCTGACGAGGACAGCCAAATCAATTGCCGGCTCATCAAGCTTTACGCCGCCGGCAACCTTAATATACGCGTCCTGCGCTTGCAAAAGCATGCCCATCCGCTTTTCAAGGACAGCCATCAGGAGCGATACGCGATTCTGATCGATTCCGGTCGCCATTCGCTTCGGATAATTGAAGCTGGATGGTGTCACAAGCGCCTGGATTTCAACGAGGATCGGACGGGTCCCTTCCATCGAGGCGACGACAGTCGATCCCGCTCCTCCCTGGGACCTTTCCCGTAAAAACAACTCGGAAGGATTCAAAACTTCCTTTAACCCGGATTGCAGCATCTCAAAGATCGCGATTTCATTTGTCGAGCCAAAGCGGTTCTTCACACTTCGCAAGATCCGGTACGTATGATGCCGCTCCCCCTCAAAATAGAGAACAGTATCCACCATATGCTCGAGAAGACGCGGACCTGCAATTTGTCCGTCTTTCGTCACATGGCCGACGATGAAAATGGCGATATTCTGCGTCTTCGCGATACGCATCAGCTCAGCCGTACATTCCCGCACTTGCGAAACACTGCCTGGAGCGGATGTCACTTCGGGATGGTGGATTGTCTGGATCGAGTCTGCAATGACAAATTTCGGTTGCACGTCATTGATCGTTTCATGTATCTTCGCCAAATCCGTCTCCGCATAAATATAAAGTTCATCCGACGCAACGCCGAGACGTTCAGCGCGCAGCTTTGTCTGTCTGATGGACTCCTCGCCAGATATGTAAAGGACGCGCTGCTTTTGATTGGCGAGAAGGGAAGACACTTGCAGGAGCAACGTCGATTTCCCTATACCCGGATCCCCGCCGATCAAGATGAGCGAACCCGGGACGATTCCGCCGCCGAGCACCCGGTTCAGTTCTCCAAGCTCCGTCTTGACCCTCGGTTCTTCCATTGTTTCAATCGCGCTGATCGGCATCGCTTTCTGTTGGATGTTCGCTGTGTGCTGAAACGCACCGCGTGGACCCTTGCTTACAATTTCGACTTCCTCGTCCATCGTATTCCATTCGCCGCAGCCAGGACATCTTCCCATCCACTTCGGCGATTCATACCCACAGTCCCTGCACATGAATTTCGTTTTCCGCTTTGCCATTTGTACCTCCATACACGAAAAGGACAGCCCTTTCCCGTAGATAGCGAACTCTACGGGAGGGCCATCCTATTATTGTTTTTCTGTCACTGCTACTCGATCCGTTTTGACTACGAACTCGCCATCCTCTACATCGACGATGACTTTTCCACCTGTCAGCACGGTTCCACTCAACAACTCTTCTGATAGACGGTCTTCGACATGCTTCTGCAAAGCCCGGCGCAACGGTCGCGCACCGTAATCCGGGTCATAACCCACTTCAGAGATTTTGTGTTTCGCTTCATCCGTCAGCTCGAGCGTAATATCCTGCTCCGCAAGACGCTTCGTCAACTCGTTCGACATGAGGGAGACAATTTCACGCAAGTGTTCCTTCTCAAGCGAGTGGAAGACGATCATTTCATCGACACGGTTCAAGAACTCCGGACGGAACGCTTTTTTCAACGCCTCAAGCATTGTCGATTTCATGCCCTCATAATCGCGTTCCCCATCTTGCAGATTGAAACCGACGTAACGGTTCGATTTCAATGTTTCCGCTCCTACGTTTGACGTCATGATGACGACGGTATTGCGGAAGTCGACTGTACGGCCTTTGGAATCCGTCAATCTCCCATCCTCAAGCACTTGCAATAGAATATTGAAGACGTCAGGATGCGCTTTTTCAATCTCATCGAGGAGGACGACTGAATACGGCTTTCTGCGGACCTTTTCAGTCAATTGACCGCCTTCGTCATAACCGACGTATCCTGGAGGCGATCCGACAAGCCGCGACGTCGCATGCTTCTCCATATACTCGGACATATCGATGCGGATCATCGCATCCTCATCCCCGAACATCGCTTCAGCCAACGCCCTTGCAAGCTCAGTCTTCCCGACACCAGTAGGTCCGAGGAAGATGAATGAGCCGATCGGCCGCTTCGGATCCTTCAACCCTGCGCGGGCTCTCCGGATCGCTCGTGAAATCGCTGTTACGGCTTCCTTCTGCCCGATGACACGTTCATGCAGAAGCTCTTCCATATTCAACAGCTTGGCAGTTTCCGTTTCAGCGATTTTGGCAACCGGAACTCCCGTCCACATTGCGACAACTTCCGCAATGTCGTTCACTGTCACTTCCGATTCCTTTTTCCCTTGCTTCTCTTTCCATTCCGTCTTGGTCTTTTCAAGCTCTTCTTTCATTTTCTGCTCTTTATCGCGGAATGATGCGGCCTTTTCGAATTCCTGGCTTTGCACCGCGGCATTCTTTTCGTGGCGGATCGCCTCGAGCTTCGCTTCAAGCTCCTTCAGATTCGGTGGCGTCGTATACGAACGAAGACGCACTTTCGAGCCAGCTTCATCGATCAAGTCGATTGCTTTATCCGGCAGGAAACGGTCCGAAATGTACCTGTCAGACATCTTCGCAGCCGCCTCGATCGCTTCGTCCGTGATTTTCACACGGTGATGCGCTTCATATCGGTCACGCAAACCTTTGATGATCAAAATCGTTTCTTCAACAGTTGGTTCATCAACTTGAATCGGTTGGAAACGCCTTTCAAGCGCAGCGTCCTTTTCAATATATTTACGGTATTCATCAAGCGTCGTCGCCCCAATGCATTGCAATTCCCCGCGTGCAAGTGACGGCTTCAGGATGTTGGATGCGTCGATCGCCCCTTCAGCTCCTCCAGCCCCGATCAGTGTATGCAATTCATCAATGAATAGAATGATATTGCCGGCCTGACGGATCTCCTCCATCACTTTTTTCATGCGGTCCTCGAATTCGCCGCGGTATTTTGTACCCGCAACAACCGTCCCCATATCCAGTGTCATGACGCGCTTGTCACGTAGGATTTCAGGAACTTCATTGTTGACGATTTGAAGCGCAAGCCCTTCTGCGATGGCGGTTTTACCGACACCCGGCTCACCGATCAGCACAGGGTTGTTCTTCGTACGGCGCGCCAATACTTCGATCACACGTGTAATTTCCTTGCTTCGGCCGATGACCGGATCAAGCGTCCCTTCACGTGCCACTTCTGTCAAATCTCGGGCAAGGCTGTCGAGCGTCGGCGTCGAGGCGGATGAGGAAGTGCCTTGATTGCCGACAGAGCTGTCATTGCTTCCGAGCAATTGGAGCACTTGCTGCCTTGCACGATTCAAGCTGACGCCTGCATTATTCAATACACGGGCAGCCACCCCTTCCCCTTCACGGATAAGTGCAAGCAAAATATGCTCCGTGCCGATATACGAATGGCCGAGCTTCCTTGATTCATCGACAGAAAGCTCAATGACCTTTTTCGCTCTTGGCGTGTAATGAACGATTGGTCCGACTTCCTTCGATCCGGCGCCGACGAGGCTTTCCACCCCTTTTTCAATCGTATCGAAACTGATGTCGATCGCTTCCAATGCTTTCGCTGCGATGCCGCCGCCTTCCCGTATGAGTCCCAATAAAATATGCTCTGTACCGATGGATTCATGTTTCAGTCTGATTGCTTCTTCCTGTGCAAGCTGCAGGACTTTTTGCGCCCGCTGTGTAAAACGATTGAACATCATATTCAATTCCACTCCTTCTATAAGTAACGTCCATCCTGTCCCCACTATTGAAAGTACGGAATAGGAATTCCTCTTACTCTATTCCTATGGATCAAGAAGCAATCCAATTCCACTAAATTGACTTTGACCATCTTTGACGTAAGTATAATAAAAAGAAAAATCCGTTGCAAAAGTATTGCTCAGTTTTCTTTATTATTTTCATTGATTTGTTGTTCAGAACGCAGCCGTTCCCTGAACAGATCGGCTCTGAATATATCTCTTTCTTCCGCTGTCAGATCCGCTCCAGCATATTGCTGAAGGAAACCAGGCTGCATGAAGATCATCAGTTCATTCAAGATCGACATATCTACATCTTCGATGATGCCCAGATCGATGCCAAGACGGACATCCGAAAGGCAACGGGCCGCTTCCCCCGATGGCAGGAGTCTTGCATATGAAATGATGCCGAGCGATCGGAAAAGCTTATTTTCCAATGCGACTCTTGATTTGGAAAGGAGGATTTCTCGAGAGCGCCTTTCATGGGCAATAAGCCGAAGTGCTACATTTTTCAAATCGGCAAGGATCTCTTTCTCCGGTTTGCCCAAAGTTGTCTGATTTGAAACCTGATAAATGTTGCCCGGTGCTTCGCTGCCCTCTCCATAGCTTCCCCGGACAATCATTCCCAGCCTTGCGATTGCCGGTATGATGCGCTCGATCTGCTTTGTGATTGTCAACGCGGGCAAGTGCATCATGACGGACGCCCGCATGCCTGTACCTGTGTTTGACGGACAGCTCGTCAAGTAGCCGAAATCCTCGTCGAAGGCGTATGGGAGTTTATTCTCCAAATAGTTGTCGACTGAATCTGCGTGCTCATAGGCATTCTCCAACTGGAAGCCTGGATAGATGCACTGGATGCGGATATGATCCTCTTCGTTCAGCATGATGCTCAGCGTCTCGTCTTCGGACAGGATGACCGCTCCATGCCGCTTCACGTCCGTCAATTGAGGACTGACCAAATGCTTCTCAACAAGCACTTGCCTTTCGAGACCGGGAAGCTCCGCCATCTTCATATAGGCATACCCTTTTTCGCCGGAAGTAAGCAAGGCGGCCGAAACTTGCGAGTCAACTTTCTCTGCCTCATCGGCAGTGAACGCGATCGGGAATCTGAATCCCCTTAAATTCCGGGCCAAGCGGATCCTCGTCGACATGACGATATCCGAGTGCTCCCCATGAGACGTCATCCAGCCCGTAACTGCGCCTTTCATAAATTTATTAATCGACATCGCTGCCTTCACCTCCATTGCCGCACTCCGCCAAACGCTCTTTCAGCGCATTCGCTTCGTCCCTCAATGCGGCGGCGTCCTCAAATCGTTCCATCTCAATCGCTTCCTGCATTTTCGAACGGATTTCCTCGACCTTTTTCTTCAAGGCGAACCGCTCGTTGAAGGAATCCGGGATTTTCCCTACATGTGTTGTGTGACCGTTATGGAGCTTGCTGAAGACGCGCGGCAATTGCCCCCTGAACGTGTCATAGCACGTCGGACAGCCGAACTTTCCGATGTCGAGGAATTTCCTGAACGTCAACTTGCAGTCGGGGCAAGTCGGACCGTCCGGCATGCTGTCCCTTGACTGCTGAAAAGGCTGTATCGATTCACTCCCACTGAACCAGTGCGATAGGAATTGTTGGATTGACAACGGTTCCTGACTTGGATCAAAATGAAACATTTGTGTTTGAAACGCACATTTCTCGCATAGATGGCGTTCCGACGACCCGCCCATTCCCTCCTGGGTAAAAATTACGGAAGCCGGCCGTTCTTTGCAATTGTCGCATAGCATCTTCTGCCACCTCGTATTCGTAGAATTCTAGTCAAGCTGTCTGTAGATAAGCGTCTGGAGCATTGCCTGCAAAATCCGTCCCCGGATCATGTCGCGTTCAGGCAATGGGTAGTGCAGAGTCGTCCTGTCCACTGCTGCAAGGATGATCCTTGCCTCCCTCTCCGAAACGACCTCTTCATTCAGAAGCCTGTAGATGATCCCTTCGGCCATCGTGTATGTCGCGCCTTGTTGGATTCCTTCTAAAATATGTTCGATCAATTCCTTATGCGAATTCGTTTGGACTCGGTAAATCCGGATGTAGCCTCCGCCGCCTCGCTTCGATTCAACGGCATAGCCTCGTTCCACGGTAAATCGTGTGTTGATGACATAATTTATCTGCGAAGGCACGCACTGAAATTTCTCTGCCACTTCACTCCGTTTGATTTCAATCGTCCCGCTATCTTCTTGTTCGATAATGGCCTTTAAATATCCTTCAATAATGTCGGAAATGTTTCGCATGATGTCACCTCTTTTCTTCGGGTGATAAGTCATTGACTTTGACTATCTTTGACTTAATTGTACATGAAAATACATTCTGCGTGCAATTGATATGCAAATTTAAAAGCGATTGGGGCAAACAGTCATCTTTCTCGCCTCCCGGCAGTCTGTCCTTTTGAATAACCTCTTATTTGTACAGGATGGGATAGTTAACTAAAATCGATACGACTTGGCAGAGAAAGTATTAAGATTATCGGAATGAAGCAAGGTGAGAACATGTATAAGCTTCCAAAAACGCATAAAATGCCTGAAATGCTCATAAACGGCTGGGAAAGTCCATAAAGCGCTGCAGATGCGCCTAAATGCTATCAACTGCGCATAAATCGCTGCAATCACTCATAAACGCTCGTAAAGACGCATAAAAGACAGCCGCCGAATTTCCGGAGGCTGCCTTCAATTTATTCTATATGTATGTTTTTCAGTTCCTTGACTGGCAGGAAGAGCCCGCCTTTTTCGTAAAAGGTGATGGCGAAGTGGTCGCCTCCCTAGATGTAGATCCGTGGACGTATTTTCAGAAGCAACTGTTTTGGAGGCTGACCGCTTCAGTCGAACCGCTTTATTGATGAACTTAGGGAGTTGCGCTTACATCCACAATAAACTATCTGCAATGGTGAAAAATCCAATGCAGATAGCCCGATTGGTCATAAAATCAATGCGCACGCCTTACTTTTAGAACCTTGTACATCCTGTGACCGAAAATCCCCGCAAGTACGGACAGCAAAATATCTTTCGGCAGCGGCAGTACCATCCATGCCCAAGCAACCGCATAACTGAAAGCTTCGGGAGCTGCTGCCCATTGCTTGTATGCAAAGTACATCCAGTTCGTTCCAACTACATAGTTCACGACTAGACCTATAAGCCCTGCAATAATATAGTTGCGTAGGCTACCGTTCTTTTCGACAATTTTCCCCGCAACGTACGCAACCAATATAAAGGATACGATGAAGCCGAAAGTCGGAAGCAAAATGGCCCCGAAGCCCCCATGGAATTTCGCGAAAACCGGCGCGCCCGCCAAGCCGAGCGCCATGTAAACCGTCATCGAAAGAGCACCGAGCCGGCTTCCGAGAAGGAGACCCGCCAAGATGGCGAAAAAGGTTTGCAATGTGATCGGAACTCCCCCTATAACAAGGAACGGTACAAACGACGTAATATTCGCCCCGATCATCATCAATGCTGCAAACATCCCACAATAGACGAGACTGAGCGCGCTCATCCCACTTCTAGTTTTCACTGTAGCTGTTGTTGTCATAATCCACCTCATAATTTTAGTTATCGTAAATAGAATAAAAGTTAACTCAAATTGTGTCAACCTGTTTTTATTTCAAGTTAACCAATCATATAGAAAAGAACCGACAGCATCATCTGCTATCGGTTCGTATTAGCGTTCTTCATCTTCACTTTTCGGAAATAAAAAATGGGCGATTATTCCGCTTAAGACTGCTGCCCCTATTGTTATCCACACTCTGGAGGTTCCCGGTACTTCCTGAAAGTTTTTATGGAGCATCCACCAGGAAATCCCGGCGACAAGAAGTGCGATCGGAATGGAAAATTTAAAAATCCTCAACGTATTCACCTTCTACTTTAAATTCATATGCCAATTCTATCATAATTCTGCTATTGACGTATCAGACATTTAACGATATGATGTTTTAAATTATTCAAACAACTGCATATTTATTTCTTATCAAGAGAAGCTGAGGGACTGGCCCGTCGAAGCTTCAGCAACCAGCCGACTTCGGTCAGGTGCTAATTCCAGCAGGCCCTACTCGGCTTGGCAGATGAGAAGGAGCGAGCATTCGCTTGAAAGCCTTCTTTTTTAGCGAAGGCTTTTTTATTTTTCATTGCAGTCTAAATTTTTCGTCTTGGTAAGTTGTGGTTATGTGTAAGTTTATGGATTTATGCGTTTTTGGAGACGTGTATGCGTAGATTTATTGATTTATGCGCGTCTGCCCGTGGTTATGCGTATCTGTAAGGATTTATGCGTCAGTTTTGCTATTTATGCGTTTTTATAGCGCAGTTCGGGATATGAAGGAAGAAAGGATGATTTCTTATGAGGTTGCTTGATCGGTTGAAAGATAATGTACTGGTGGCGGATGGCGCGATGGGAACGCTGCTTTATTCATATGGCATCGACTTCAGTTATGAGGAATTGAATGTTGAGAAGCCGGAAATCATTGAAAAGATCCACCGGGAATATATCGACGCAGGAGCGGATGTCATCCAGACGAATACATATGGTGCCAATTCCTTGAAGCTTGCCCGTTACGGAATGGAGAGTCGGGTAAAGGAACTCAACGAGGCGGCGATCCGGATTGCGAAGCGCGCCGCGGCACCCGGCAACCAGTATGTGCTTGGGACGATCGGAGGGCTGCGCGGCATCCGGAAAAGCGATGCATCGCTTGCCGAAGTGCTGACAATGGTACGCGAGCAGGCTGATGCCTTGCTTTCAGGCAATCCCGACGGACTATTGCTGGAAACCTATTATGACTTTGAAGAGTTGTCGACAGTCGTCACCGAGCTGCGGAAACTGACGGATCTACCACTCATTGCGCAAGTCGCAATGGATGAGCCGGGCGTATTGCAAAACGGGATGCAGCTGAATGACGCGCTTCATCAGCTCGAAACGCTGGGAGCGGATATCGTCGGCGTCAATTGCCGGCTAGGTCCTTTCCATACAATCCAGGCATTTGAAAAAGTGACGATACCGGACCGTGCATTTTTGTCCGCCGCACCAAATGCAAGTTTGCTAGATGTTGAGGATGGTCGGATCGTTTATGCGTCTGAAGCTGATTATTTCGGTCGCGCAGCCGCGCTCCTTCGGGATGAAGGCGTACGTCTGATCGGCGGGTGCTGCGGAACGACGCCGAAGCATATCGCCGCTGCGAAAAAGCAATTGGCTGGACTGAAGCCCGTGACAGAGAAGACCGTCACGCCGCAGAAGCCGATCATCATCCGGGAAGCGGAGCCTGCAAAACACGAGCCGCTTCACATCAAAGCGAAAACAGAACGGACAATTATCGTGGAACTCGATACGCCACGCCATTTGGAGACGGAACAGTATTTCGTAGGCGCGAACGAATTGCATGCAGCCGGCGTGGATGCCGTCACATTGGCGGACAATTCCCTCGCATCCCCGCGCATCAGCAATATGGCGATGGGATCCATGTTGAAGCATGAGCATCACGTTCGCCCGCTCGTCCACTTAACGTGCCGCGACCATAACTTGATCGGCCTGCAATCCCATCTGATGGGGCTCGACGCGCTCGGAATCCATGATATCCTCGCTGTCACAGGCGATCCGACAAAGGTCGGCGATTTCCCTGGAGCGACAAGCGTCTATGACGTCTCCAGCATGGAGTTGCTGCAGCTCATCAAACAATTGAACGAGGGGATTTCTTTCACGGGAAAGCCACTTCGTAAAAAAGCGAAGTTTTCGGTCGCCGCAGCTTTCAATCCAAACGTCCGCGTCCTCGACCGCGCTGTGCAGCGGCTCGAGAAGAAAATCGAATGCGGGGCGGATTATTTCATTACGCAGCCGGTTTACACGAAAGAGAAAATTGTTGATATATACGAAGCAACGAAGCACCTGGATACGCCGATTTTCATCGGCATCATGCCGCTTACGGGTATACGGAACGCTGAATTCCTGCACCATGAAGTGCCGGGCATCAAGCTATCCGAAGAGGTGCTGGAACGGATGGCTGCCTGCGGCGAAGACCGCGAAAAAGCGACCGCGGAAGGCATCAAAATCGCGAAAGAACTGATCGACACGGCAGCGGAGCTATTCAACGGCATCTACATCATTACACCGTTCCTGCGCTATGACATGTCACTGGAACTGATCAACCATATTAAAGAGCTAGACGCGGAGAAGGAGAGGAAGTTTGTCCATGCCTAAACATCCAATCGAACAACAACTGAAAAACAGAATCCTCATCATAGACGGAGCGATGGGCACAATGCTGCAAGCGGAAGACCTTTCAGAAGACGATTTCGGCGGAGAGGAATATGACGGCTGCAACGAATACTTGAACATTTTACGGCCAGATATTCTGGACAGGATCCACCGTTCCTACTTGGAGGCGGGAGCGGATATCATCTGCACGAACACATTCGGGGGCACCCCCCTCGTACTGGACGAATTCAGCCTTGGCCATCAGGCTTCTGAAATCAACAAAAAGGCTGTGGAAATCGCGAAAAAGTGTGCAGCCGATTTCTCGACAACAGAGTGGCCGCGTTTCGTCGCCGGTGCAATCGGACCGACAACGAAGACGCTATCCGTCACGGGAGGCATTACTTTCGATAAGCTTTCGGATGATTTTTACGTACAGGCGAAAGCATTGATCGAAGGCGGCGCTGATCTTTTATTAATGGAAACGAGCCAAGACATGCTCAATGTGAAAGCGGGAACGATTGGAATCAAGCGGGCCTTCGAAGAAACCGGCATCGAACTGCCTGTCATGATTTCAGGAACGATTGAGCCGATGGGAACGACGTTGGCCGGTCAAAGCATAGAAGCTTTCTATATTTCAATCGAGCATATCAAGCCGCTATCAGTCGGATTGAACTGTGCGACAGGACCTGAATTCATGACCGATCATCTGCGCTCTCTTTCCGATTTGGCGACAAGCTTTGTCACTTGCTATCCAAACGCCGGATTGCCGGACGAGGAAGGTCATTATCATGAATCTCCTGAATCCTTATCCTTGAAGCTGAAAGGATTTGCGGAAAAAGGATGGCTGAATATGGTCGGTGGCTGTTGCGGAACGACGCCTGCCCATATCCGTGCGCTTCGCGAAGCGGTGGATGGTCTCGCCCCGCGCCAGAAACCTGAAGGCGGGCACGAACACGCCGTTTCTGGCATCGAACCGTTATTGTATGAACCATCGATGCGTCCACTGTTGATTGGTGAGCGAACAAATGTCATCGGGTCAAGGAAGTTCAAACGGCTGATTGTCGAAGAAAAATTCGAAGAGGCTGCAGAAGTTGCACGTGCACAAGTTCGTGGCGGAGCCCATGTGCTGGATATCTGCCTTGCAAATCCAGATCGGGATGAGCTTGAAGACATGAAAAAGTTTATGCAGGAAGTCGTCAAGAAGGTGAAAGTGCCTCTTGTCATCGACTCGACGGACGAGAATGTCATTGAAGAGGCATTGAAATTCTCCCAAGGAAAAGCAATCATCAACTCCATCAACTTGGAGGATGGAGAAGAACGATTCGATGCGGTCCTTCCTCTCGTGAAAAAGTTTGGCGCAGCTGTTGTCGTCGGGACGATCGATGAAATCGGAATGGCCGTGTCGCGCGAACGGAAGCTCGAAGTTGCGGAACGTTCCTATGATCTGCTTGTGAACAAATGGGGAATCGCTCCTGAAGACATCATTTTCGATCCACTCGTATTCCCTGTCGGAACAGGTGATGCGCAATACATCGGGTCGGCGGTCGAAACGATCGAAGGCATTCGGCTGATTAAGGAAAAAATGCCTCGTTGTTTGACGACGCTAGGTGTCAGCAACGTCTCCTTCGGGCTGCCCCCTGTCGGCCGGGAAGTGCTGAACGCGGTGTACTTGTATCATTGTACCCAGGCAGGACTCGATTACGCGATCGTCAATACAGAGAAGTTGGAACGGTATGCTTCCATTCCTGAGAATGAAATCAAGCTAGCGAATGATCTGTTGTTCACGACGACGGACCAGACGCTTGCGGATTTCACGGATTTCTACAGGGATAAAAAGAAGGAGAAGACTGAGGACGATATTCCGAAGACAGTCCCTGAACGGCTCGCGTATTATGTCGTCGAAGGGACGAAGGAAGGTTTAATTCCTGACCTTGAAGCTGCGCTTAAGATGTATGACTCACCGCTCGAAGTCATTAACGGACCGTTGATGGAAGGAATGTCGGAAGTCGGCCGGCTGTTCAATGATAACCAGCTGATCGTAGCGGAAGTGTTGCAAAGCGCAGAAGTGATGAAGGCTTCGGTTTCATTCCTCGAGCAGTTCATGGAGAAGAAAGAGGACGATTCCGGTAAAGGGAAGATCATTTTGGCGACAGTCAAAGGGGATGTCCATGATATCGGGAAAAACCTTGTCGATATCATTTTGAGCAATAACGGGTACCGTGTCATCGACATCGGTATTAAGGTGACACCGGCGACGTTGATTGATGTTATTCGCAAGGAGAAGCCGGACATTATCGGATTGTCCGGATTGCTTGTGAAGTCGGCGCAACAAATGGTGATCACCGCGCAGGACTTCAAAGCGGCGGGCATTGATACGCCAGTCATGGTTGGAGGAGCTGCGTTGACACGTAGATTTACGGAGACGAAGATTGCGGCGGAATATGATGGACCTGTCATCTACGCGAAGGACGCAATGCAAGGGTTAGAACTTGCGAATCGATTGCAAGGCGGAGATAAAGAGGCTCTGTTGAATGAACTTGTTGAGAAACAGGAAAAGCGCCTTGAGACGGAGGCGATCCGTGCGACGCGGGACACGGCGGTTGCCGTGTTGCCGAGGCCAGTGAAGACGGTGCGGGAAGATGCGCCTGTTTTCGTGCCATCCGATTTGCGCAGGCGGGTTTTGAGAGATTATTCCGTTTCGCATTTATATCCTTATGTCAATATGCGGACGCTGATCGGGCATCATTTGGGATTGCGCGGCAATGTCGACAAAATGCTTACGAATCGCGAGGAGCGTGCGGTGCAGCTCCATGAAATGGTAACGGGCTTTTTGGAGTCGGGCCATCTGTCCGCTTCGGGCCTGTATCAGTTCTTCCCCGCACAGGCGGATGGTGATGATGTAATCATTTATGATCCGATTGATGCGAAGACGGAGATTGAGCGTTTCACATTCCCTCGTCAAAGCAAGGAGCCGTTCCTTTGCCTCGCCGACTATTTGAAGACGGTCGATAGCGGTGAAATGGACTATGTCGCATTCATGCAAGTGACGGCAGGACATGGTGTGCGTGATTTTGCAAATCAGTTGAAAGCGGAAGGGAAATTCCTTGAAAGCCATGCGTTCCAAGCGACGGCGCTAGAACTCGCGGAAGGGTTCGCGGAGCGTGTCCATCAGGAAATCCGTGATCAATGGGGATTCCCGGACGCAACTGACTTTACGATGCGCGACCGGTTCGCGGCCAAATACCAAGGCCAGCGCTTTTCGTTCGGCTATCCTGCTTGTCCAAACCTCGAAGACCAGGCAAAACTGTTCGGTTTGCTGAAGCCGGAAGACATCGGCGTGCATTTGACGGAGGAATATATGATGGAACCGGAAGCATCGGTGTCAGCAATCGTATTTGCGCATCCGGACGCAAGGTATTTTAATGTAGATTGAAGATTGAAGTCGCCTCCTATGCGGGGCGGCTTTTTTTGTTGGGGTTTGGCGGTGAGAGGCGGCGCTTTGGGCGCGGAGAGCACCACTTTGAGCGCGGATGGCACCGCTTTAGGCGCGGAAAGCACCACTTTGGGCGCGGAAAGCACCAGTTTGAGCACGGGACATCTATTCTTGAGCGCGGACGCCATTTCTTGAGCGCGGAGAGATTTATGTATCAGCTTTTTTCCACCGACGCGATTCAAAAACAAAAAAGCTGTCCCTTTGTCGATGTGCTCGACGCCGGTGACAGCGGTTTTGCTATTAAAACCCTCTTCTCCCGAAGCCGAAGAAGCCTCTGCCCCTTCTACCGAAACCTGGCCCTTGACCAGGAAATACTGGTGCGCCCATTACGTTTTCCGTTGTCTCCGTAAAATAGTGACGCGGCGTGATAACAGGATGCGTCCTATTGACGTTGACAATCGGATGAATATACGGTTGTTCTACCGGGAAGAATTGGTCGTTGAAACGACATTGTGTCGGGCATACGATTGGTTGCAATTGGTTCATTGGAAACATTTGGTTCATTCCGCAAGTTCCTCCGCAGCGCCCTCCACAATGTCCTCCACAGTGTCCATGGTACATCATCATCTTCACTCACCCCCCTCTATCTATTACATGTAAGAATGGACGGGACATACGGGCGAGCGACCATGGACGGAAAAATTCACTAGTCATTTGTTCTATGTGCTTGTCTTTGCCTTTTCAGCATATTTATTTCCTTTTTACTTGTTGAAGAGCTTCTAATGCTCGTTTTCTGGCGGTAGCATGATCGACAATCGGTGAAGGATAGGTCATGCCGATTTGAATGCCCGCCTCCTCGAGAACAGAGTCATGCGCTTCCCACGGTCTGTGGATATACGGGGCTTGCAGACCGGAAAGCTCCGGCACCCATTTCCGTATATACTCGCCATCCGGGTCAAACTTTTCGCTTTGCAGGAACGGGTTGAAAATTCTAAAGTAAGGGGCGGCGTCAATGCCGCATCCAGTTACCCACTGCCATCCCATTGCATTGTTGGCGGTGTCAAAATCGAGGAGAGTATGCTTGAACCAGTCGTAACCCTCTTGCCACGGGATCAGCAGATGCTTGACTAGAAACGAGGCGGTCACCATTCGTACACGGTTATGCATGACACCCGTCTCCCAAAGTTCCCGCATGCCTGCATCGACGAGCGGATAGCCCGTCTGCCCCCTCTTCCATTTCACGAGCTGCTCATCCGTACCTACCCAAGGGAACTCCGCAAATTGTTTTCGCAACGGGAGCCGGGTGATGTCCGGAAAGTGGATGAGTTGGTGGTAAGCAAATTCACGCCATACAAGCTGTTTGAGAAACGTATCAATCGATTGAACTGACATTCCCTGTACTTCCTCATAAATGCCTTTTGCAGAATGCCACATCGCCTTTACACTGATGTTGCCTGCAGCAATGTACGGAGAGAGCATGGAGGAGGTGCCACTTGAGATCAGATCCCTCTCCGTCCCATAATAAAACATGCCATCATCCGAGAATTGTTCCCATTGTTCAATGGCCGCTTGTTCACCAGGGTTCCAATGCTCATGGAATTTCTGATGCCATGGGTTCTTGTCCACGATACATAATGAAGTTAAGCTAAGCGTTTTAATTTCCTGCTCTATTCCTTTCATCCCCTCTGGAACAGGAAGCGGGCGCTCTACATCCTCCTGCATGCACCTCTTCCAAAAGGAAGTGAACACTTTATAAGGTGCGCCTTGTTTATTCACTAGGTCGGGATTGAATAGAAGCTGTCCGTGAAATGACCGGACCTCCATCCCAATCGATTCGAGCTGCGCCGTAATCCTCTTCCCTTTGCTCCGTTCGGCAGGCTCATAACGTTCATTGAAATAAACGGCTTCCGCATCCGCTTCTTCCATCATATCGACAAGCACATCAAACTCATCCCCTGATTTAATAAAGAGCTTCAAGCCATGTGCCTGAAGCCCTTTTTCAAGAGTTGCCACTGAATGATAGAGCCACCATGAGGAGGCTTCACTTTCCGTATATTCCCGCATATCTTCATCAGACCAAATGAAGACAGGAATGACGATTCCTTCTTTCGCCGCCTCCCATAGAGCAGGGTTATCGTGCAGTCGAAAATCCCTTCGAAACCATACAATCGTTCGTTTCATCTATCTCATCCTTCATGACAGGAGTCAATTCTCTTCTTGCAGTTTTAGAACTCCATCGGTCATATAATAAACTTTATCGCAATAGTCGGTCAGACGTGTGTCATGCGTTACCACGATGCTCGTTGTCTTTTTACTTTTCGTTTCCCGCTTCAATAATTCCATCACTTCGTACGCACGGTCGGAGTCAAGAGATGCAGTCGGTTCATCAGCCAAGACGATCGATGGATTGCTATATAACGCTTTTGCGATGGCGACACGCTGGCGCTCGCCCCCCGACAAGTCTGACGGATATTTGCCCCGCAGATCGCCGATGCCCAAATCCTCATAAAGCTGTTCCATCTCTCCAACACTCATATTGCCCTTTTTCACTTTGTTTAATAGCTTCATCTGCTTCGCCACCGTCAGGAACGGTATTAAATTTGAAGCTTGCAGGATGAATCCGATCTCGTTCAACCGTATTTGCGATCGTTCTTTTTCGCTCATCTTTGTGATATTCTGTCCATTCAGGATGACATCCCCGGAAGTTGGGGTAAGCAAGCCTCCAACGAGTGTTAGAAATGTGCTCTTTCCGGATCCGGATGGACCGATAATCGCAATCAATTCTCCACGGTCTGCCTTGAATTCCGTATTCTTCAGCGCTTCCACCTTTTTATGTCCGCTTCCAAATGTCTTTGTCACTTGTTTTAACTCGAGTACAGTAGTCATCATTCATCCTCCAATCGCTTTCAATGGATCTATCCGGACGATCGTCAGTACGGAAAACAGGGCTCCC
Organism: Sporosarcina luteola; assembly: GCF_023715585.1. GTDB lineage: Bacteria > Bacillota > Bacilli > Bacillales_A > Planococcaceae > Sporosarcina > Sporosarcina luteola_D. The sequence continues at coordinate 239,881 of NZ_JAMBOK010000002.1, read as the reverse complement.
GCAATGGCAACTGCAATAAGAACTGCGCCGTAGATCAACATCGTCGGCAGATCGAATGAGACGGGGACTGCTGCCGGCAGGAATGCCCCTGTCGTCAACGTCAATGCCATTCCGATGATGACACCGATCGCCGCTAATAGGAAGGTTTGTGCAATGACGGATTTGGACAAGTAAAAACTCGAAATCCCTTGCGCTTTCATCACACCGAACATACTGATTTTCTGGACTGTTAAGACGTAAAGGAAAATGGCTACAATCACTGCCGATATTGCGAATAGGAAATAAATCATGAATGTCAATGTCATATTCTGCTCTGTGTAGCCGGGTAAATTTTGTATGAAGTCTTCTATTTCAATGACTTGCAATGCATCGTCTTGAATGACGTCGCCTTCTCCATTACGAATGACAATCCCATTGATGCGATCATTGTTTGCATCTGCACCCTCTCCATATTTCACCATATGAAACGTTTCGAGATCTGCATAGAGGACAGGTGCCGCATTGAACCTTGCCTTGTCGGTGAAGCCGACAATTGTCAATTTCTCTTCAGATGATGATAAAGAGAGTTCATCTCCAAGGCTGAACCCTTCCTCTTTTAATGAATCATCCGCAATCACTTCATTCTCTCCTGCAAACGGCTTGCCTTCAGTTACTTCCGGCATGAGGAATTCTTCTTTTCGAATTCCAAAGAGCGAGACATTCTTCTTTTGGCTGCCATTCCCGGCAATCGCGTTCAGCTGTCCGATTACCGCGGTTTCATCAGCGTTCACTTCTTCAACCTGATCGAGGAACATGGAGGACTGATAAAGACTCTTATCAGATTCCTCCGTCAAAATAATTGCTGATGCCTTCCATTTATCGACTGATTCCCTATTCAGATCCTTCAAGCCTGTCGCGAGTCCGGATAGGAAGAATACGAGATAAGCGACGAGCATGAGAACACCGGTGATCAGGACAAACCTCAGCTTATTCTTTTTAATTTCATTCCACGCGAGAAACATACTCCACGCTCCTAGTCACTCATAATTGTAAAGCTGTTTGATGAAGACTGTCGGCCGCAGCTGCGACCTTCTTCGTATCGCTTCCTACTTCTTTAATGACGTGGACAAGCGCCGTCACATCCGTTTCAACCCGGCTGATATGCTCATTATTATCCTCAATGGCTTGCAGGATTTTCATAAACTTCATTTTTGATTCTTTAGATCCTTTCATTCCAATGGATACACTTTCTCGTACTTCAGCAATCGTCCCGACGGCCTGGTCCGTTAAGCTAGTGGAGTTGCTGACAAGTTCAGTGATCTGTTCAACAGATTGTTTGGATTGCTCCGCTAATTTACGGACCTCTTGGGCAACAACCGCAAAACCTTTACCGGCATCCCCCGCTCGTGCAGCTTCAATAGATGCATTTAACGCCAGCAAGTTGGTCTGTTCTGCAATCTGTTTCACCATCGCGATAATCTCTATTATTTCATTTGAAGAAACTTTTAACTCTCCGATTAGATTCACCATCTTTTCAGTACTTCCCGAAATGAAGGTAATCTGTGCTTCCAACTGTTCCACCTTCTCATTCCCAAGTGCGGCAAAGCCTTGAATCTTTTTCACATTCTCAACATTGGAATGGATGCTGGACCGAATAATATTCGCATTTGCATCCACTTGGTCAATTGAAGTACTTGTTTCTTCGGTAAGTCCGGCAAGGTCTTCACTAATGGAGGATATTTTTCCCTTTAGCTCAGTTTTCACAATGTCGTATTGCTGTTGCCTTAACTTTTCGTTTTTCTTCTCATATTCCTCCAACACAATCTGCATTTCAAAGTTTATAAGCTTTGACACAGCTGTCATTGCTTGCATTCGCTCATCCCATGCGTCCATATTCTCAGTTATCAGGCGAAGTAGAACTTCCTGGATCCGTTGGAAAGTGCCCATATACCATTTCGGTTCCACCCCCATATTGAAATGAATCTGAGCGATCCTCACTTTCTTCCCGATTACCTCCGCATCAATCCTTCCTTCGAACATTTCCACAATATAGTCGCTTAAAACCTTTTTCAAATGCTCAACATTGGTCCGTTCTTCAATAATTCTACGAAGCGACGGAACGGACAATACCTTCTCATAAAAAACAGCTACGATGTCATCAATCCGTTCTCGGATGATAGGTTGGTATGTATGGAGAATGGCCAAGTCTTTAAGTGTAAATTCAATAAGATCGAGCTGCTTTTTAAGTTCGGGGTAGGCTTGCAACTCGATCACCGCTTGTATGTCTGCATTTCGAACAGTTCGCCCCGTTCCGTTCCTCTTATTCTTCCAAATGAATTTCATACACATTTCCTCCAATAGTTTCCTAACAGTAGTTTTATTATGAAGAGGATAAACCACTTTGTCAAATGATTGTATAATGTATTACAAAAAACATTATACAAGATTTTTGTACAAGGTTGTACGCCCAACGTTGTACAGGAAGATAATATTAGCTATACTTTACGAACAGAACTCTTCCAGGAGGAATCGGGATGACTCCATTAGACAGAAACAGTCGTTATTATATACAACAAGTAGCCGACATGACGGGGCTTTCCAAGCAAGTCATCCGGAAGTGGGAAGAACGGTATTCCATCGTCCACCCTGAACGGTTGGAAAACGGCTATCGGGTTTATAGTGACAAGGATATTAATCTTCTCCTGCAAGTCAAAGTGCTTTCCGAGCAAGGAACACCGATACGTCAAGCTGTGCAAATGGTGGAGTCGGATAAGAGAGATGCCGTCCTATCATCCAAAGAACCACTAGCCCAGCAAGGATTGCTGAATAATTTTGTCCTCCAATTGCTGGAGAAAGGAAATCGCTGCGATGAACTCGAATTGGCGCTTACCCTCCAGCAAGCCTACCACCAAGTGGGATTATCCACTTTCCTAGAACAGGTCGTCATTCCATTTTTGAATGAAGTCGGGAGCAGGTGGGAAAAACGGGAGTGGGATGAATACCAAGAGTCGGTTTCCAGCCTCATCGTCCGGGATTTTTTAGTACAGATCCGTAGAAACTCTCAATATCGGCCAGATGCACCGCTCGTACTTGCGGCATGCCTGCCATACGAACAGCACGAAATTCCGCTTCATATATTGCTGCTGCAGTTCATGCTGAAAGGCTGGCGAACGGTATTGGTCGGAGCGTCTCCTGCGCCCGGCTCCATTGAGGCATTGGTAGAAAAGCTGGATCCGAAGACGGTGATCCTATCCGCCTCCACTACAATCCCTTTTGATAGAGAGCCGGATTTATTGGAGAAGCTTGACGCATTCGCAGCAAGGAGACCTAATAGCCGGTTTTACCTCGGCGGTAAAGGAGCGATAGGAAGCATAACCGCAAAAGACCTTAATGCAATCAGCCTGACAGACGATCTCCAAGAGGTTTGGGAAAGTATTGAATTCGGAGAATAACTCTATGGCTCCTTCATTATCACGCAAAAAACTGTCACAGAAAATCAGCCTAAACTGACTTTTCTGGACAGTCCGAGTTAATGATTCTATTTTTTGCTGATGGAATCAGACGGTCTTCGTACTAGCCTTCACCTGATCATCATCCGGATCGCCAAGTACACCTTCCGTCTGAGCAACAACAACTGCGCATGCTGCATCTCCTGTGATGTTGACAGCTGTGCGCACCATATCAAGCAGGCGGTCGACCCCTAAGACGAGTGCAATTCCTTCGACTGGCAGACCGACAGATGTCAAAACCATCGCCAACATGATCAGCCCTGCGCCCGGCACGGCGGCCGTCCCGATGCTGGCAAGGACTGCGGTGAGGACGACAGTGAGCAACTGCCCCATTGAGAGCTCGATGCCAAAGGCTTGGGCAATGAAAACAACTGCTGCCCCTTGCATGATAGCCGTTCCATCCATGTTAATCGTTGCGCCTAAAGATTGTGTGAAAGAGCTGATCGACTCAGGCACTTTCAGCCTCTCCTGTGCGGTTTTCATGGAAATCGGAAGCGTTGCCGCGGAACTCGCCGTACTGAAGGCGACGACCTGTGCCGGAAAGAAGTTCTTGAAAAACCAGATCGGATTCCGCTTGCCGAGCAAGGACACTGTGCCGCCGTAGACGACGACCGAGTGGATAAGAAGAGCGCCTAGGACAACAATCATATACATTCCCATCGCCCGCAACGCGTCGAACCCTTGACTGCCGACCGCTGAGGCAATCAAGCCGAATGCTCCGTATGGCGCAAACTTCATGACGAAGGTGATCAGATACATGATTAGTTCATTAGCCTGCTCCAGCAATTCAGTGACTCGCTCCACCCGATTGCCGAGCATTGCAATCCCGAATCCTACCAAGGCCGCAAAGAAGATGATCTGAAGCATATTACCTTCCGCCATTGCAGTGATCGGGTTCGTTGGGATGATACCTAACAATGTATCCGTGACAGGCGGCGCTTCTTCAGCTTCATAATTCGCGCCTGACGTATCAAAGTTCTCCCCCGCACCCGGCTTTAGCATGAGGGCCAAGGAAAGGGCAATGACGATGGCGATAGCGGTTGTAGCCAGGAAATACCCTAACGTCTTCCCGCCAATCCTTCCTAACTTCTTAGGATCACCTATGCCAATCGTTCCAAGCGCGATAGAAACGAAGACGACAGGGATGACGAGCATCTTCATGAGGTTCAGGAAGATAATTCCTAACGGCTTGAACAGGAACTTATCCGCTAATACGAAAATTCCAGGGGCAAACAAGTTCAGAATCAGTCCGACAATGATACCGGCAATGAGGGCGATAATAATATTGCGTGCTAACTTCATGACAATTCCTCCTCTATCTATTCCGCGGAAGCACTAAAGTGAAAATGCTGTCTGTCTATCTATCCCTTATTTTCTCAATTTTGAAACTTCAATCCTCGCAAAACAAAAAAGAGCTGTCCCCTTTGATTGGAGACAGCCCTGTAGTTTCACTTTATTATTGATATACTTGCGGCAATTCTCTTGGAGTAAACCCGGCAGTTTCTTTCCTGTTTTTCGCATACTGCGGATAGTGGACAGGTGAACCTTCGTCGATCATCTCAAGCGATGCGATGAAATCAGGATCCTGTCTCAGTTCCATTTCGTACGGATCAATGAATACGCGTTCCATTCAATCACTCTCCTTCATATGGTACCCAAGGCAACTGTGACGTGAAATGAAGACGATAACCGTTCTGGGATAAGTCGCGGGACCGTCCCTCGCTACTATTAGTATACCAAATTTTCCGTCTAAAGTAAAGAATTCCAGATTGCGTTTCTTTTCGCTTAATAAGGATATAATACTACTAAGCATGGCGGAAGGAGACATTACGATGAAGCGAATTGTATTATTCGATGGGGAATGTAACTTTTGCAATTCAAGTGTCCAATTCATAATTAAACGGGATCCTGCTGCCCACTTCCTTTTTTCTTCATTGCAAAGCGAGACCGGCGAAAAGTATGTGAAGCAGTTCAACATTCCGGAGGATGTCGACAGCATCGTGTTGATAGAAAACGGTAAGGCATACACGAAATCGTCCGCGGCTCTCCATATTGCAAAGAAGTTGGACGGCTTATGGCATCTGTTATTTCTATTTATACTCGTCCCACGTAAAATCCGTGACGGCTTTTACGATTATTTTGCCCGCAACCGGTACCAATGGTTCGGCAAAACTGAAGGGGCTTGCATGCTTCCCTCTCCGGATGAAAGGAAACGATTTATTTAACAATATTCCGGTGCTTCTCCTTTTATGAGAGGCATCTTTTTTATTTCTGTATAATTTTTTTACATATCCACATACAATTGGGGAACAACTGCAGGGTGTAAGTAAATTTACTCCAGTCGGCAGTTAAACGAAGAAAAATGGATCCAAAGGGAGGTATTATGGGGAAAAAGTTCATACGTAATGTGTTCACTTTATTGGTGCTTATGCTTTACACGGGTATGTCCCTCCTCCAAACTGTAAGCGCTGAAACCACTGTCGAAGAAAGCATGGCCAAAATTACGGCACCAACATGGGTTGCAGCCTCCAGCTACCTCGCATTAGGCGATTCACTTGCCGCGGGAATGAACCATTCCGGTAAAATCGGTGACGGCTATGCTGATTACCTGGCAGACACCCTGGAAGAAACAGGGCTCTTGAATTCTTTCAATAAAATGTTTGCCATGCCTGGCTATACGACAAAGGATGTACTGAAGGACATTGAAGAAAATGCGGCGCGGGAAGTTGACGGCAAGTCCATCCGACTTCATGACGCGATTGCGAATGCGGGTCTGATTACGATCAGTGCGGGTGCGAATGATGTGCTTGCGCATATGAAAATCGATTCGAAGACGTTTGCTGTCACGTATGACGAGCAGGCGCTTCAGATGGAAATAAAGCAAGTCGGTATGAATCTGATGAAGATCATTACGGAGATCCATACGATCAATCCGGATGCGCAAGTGTATGTGATGGGCTATTACAATCCATACCCTCATCTGCCGGCGGAGATTCAGCCTTTGCTCGTACAGGTGCTTTCCAGTATGAATAAAGCGATTGAGACGGCAGCACAATTGCCGAATGTCGATTGGGTCGAGACGGCTGATGTCGTTGCACAGGATTTCAAGCTCAATTTGCCGAATCCGCAAAATATCCATTTGAGTCCTGATGGATACCAGGCCGTGGCGGAACTATTCTGGAATAAAGTCCAGGCTGATTACCCTTGGATTCCCGCGGATGCTTTTACAGCTGCTTTGATCAGCGACATAAAAGGAAAAGGTTCCGGTCGCCCGGAACCTTTTTCTATGCTTGTTGCTGAAGTTTTTCGTTCTCTTCCGATGTGAAGGCGCGAGACCGTGTAAGGAATCGCTTCCCTTCCACTCCCTCGAGGGAGAACATGCCTCCCCTGCCGTCCACGACGTCGATGATCAGCTGCGTATGCTTCCAATAGTCATATTGGTTTTTATGCATGTAGAACGGCGTGCCGCCGATATGTCCAAGAAGGACGTCCTGATCTCCGAGGATCAGGTCGCCGTCCGGGTAGCACATCGGGGAGGAGCCATCGCAGCAGCCTCCCGATTGGTGGAACATTAGCGGGCCATGCTTTCCCTTCAATAATTCGATCAATTCCAAAGCGGCGTCCGTTGCGAGAACGCGTTCGGGCATCGGCATTCCTCCTTTCATAAAAAAATCCGGGATTTCGCCATTAAAAGAATCCTAATTTGTCTTCGCTATAGCTGACGAGCATATTTTTCGTCTGCTGGTAATGGGATAGCATTTGCAGATGGTTTTCACGTCCAATTCCGGACGCCTTATAGCCTCCGAATGCGGCATGCGCCGGATAGGCATGGTAGCAGTTGGTCCAGACGCGCCCTGCTTCTATGCCGCGTCCGAAGCGATATGCTGTGTTCATGTCGCGTGTCCAGACGCCTGAGCCTAAGCCGTATAATGTATCGTTCGCAATTTCCAACGCTTCTTCCTTCGTCTTGAATGTCGTGACAGAAACGACCGGCCCGAAGATCTCCTCTTGGAAGATACGCATTTTGTTATTCCCTTTAAAGACTGTCGGTTGGACGTAGTAGCCGCCTGCCAATTCTCCGCCAAGCTTATTCTGCTCTCCTCCAACGAGGCATTCGGCCCCTTCCTGCTTCCCGATATCCAGGTATGAAAGGATTTTTTCCAATTGCTCCGTCGAGGCTTGTGCACCCATCATAACTGTTGGGTCAAGCGGGTTGCCGATTTTGATCGCCTTCACACGCTCAAGCGCACGCTCCATGAACTTGTCGTAGATGGACTCCTGGATCAATGCGCGCGAAGGGCATGTGCACACTTCCCCTTGGTTCAAGGCAAACATGACAAAGCCTTCGATCGCTTTATCAAGGAATGCATCATCTTCCGCCATGACGTCCTCAAAGAAGATGTTCGGCGATTTCCCGCCAAGCTCAAGCGTCATCGGAATCAAGTTCTGTGCGGCATATTGCATGATGAGGCGGCCTGTCGTCGTCTCGCCCGTAAATGCGATTTTACCGATTCGCGGGTTCGATGCAAGCGGCTTGCCCGCTTCCAGACCGAAACCGTTGACGACATTGACGACGCCTGCCGGCAGCAGGTCTTCGATCAATTCCATCAATACGAGGATGGATGAAGGGGTCTGCTCGGCCGGCTTCAGCACGACGCAGTTCCCCGCTGCAAGCGCAGGCGCCAGCTTCCAAACCGCCATCAACAATGGGAAGTTCCAAGGGATGATCTGGCCGACAACCCCGATTGGCTCATGGAAATGGTACGCAACTGTATTGTTGTCGATTTGGCTAACGCCGCCTTCTTGTGAGCGGATCGCGGAAGCGAAGTATCTGAAATGATCAATTGCGAGCGGCAAATCGGCATTCAATGTTTCACGCACTGCTTTTCCGTTTTCCCACGTCTCTGCAACGGCAAGCATTTCGAGATTCGCTTCCATGCGGTCTGCGATTTTCAATAGGATATTCGCACGTTCCGTGACCGACGTTTTTCCCCATGCATCCTTAGCGGCATGTGCTGCATCAAGCGCAAGCTCAATATCTTCTGCAGTCGAACGCGCCACTTGTGTAAACACTTTACCTGTGACAGGTGTCGGGTTATCGAAGTATTGCCCATTCACCGGGGCAACCCATTTTCCGCCGATGAAATTATCGTAGCGTTCCTTGAAGTTCACCTTTGCCCCTTCTGTGTTCGGAAATGCATAAACGTGATTTTCTACAGCTTGTACCATGTTCCATTCCTCCCTGTTCTTTATAGATTGCTATTGAAAGTGCAAAAATTGCACGCAAAGCCACCATATGCGCTGGTCTGCAACGCTATTCAATTTGAATGCGCTTACATAAAATAATTAAGGAGTCTGTAAATTCCATTCTATCTGACTAAATAAATTATTGCAAGTTACATAGTTTTTCACTACTCACGGAGATTTTTACCATTTGTTCATCACCCCGTAATAATTTGTTCATACTTTCCCCTTACAATAAAACCAACGAGTATAAGAGAGGGGTTTTATTTATGGCAGATTCATTCGGCAAACGCTTCATCACAACAGTTGGTGCCGGCATATTAGGTTCAGCACTAACGCTTGGCGTCGTCGCGAATACGGACATATTACAGGCAAAAACATACAATGAGGCGACGGCAGGTGTAACAGAGAGTTCAACCTCACCTAATTTAATCCAAACTTCTGCAAACTCTCCAACTTCCCTTTCCGATATGGTGGAGCATGCTTCGAAAGGCATTGTCGGTGTATCGAATTTCAAAACTACAGGGAATCGATTTGCAGGCAGTTCGGAGCTCTCGGAATACGGTACCGGCTCCGGCGTCATCTATAAAATTGAAGGCGATGATGCTTATATCGTGACGAACAATCACGTCGTTGAAGGCGCGGGCAAAATTGAAGTGACATTGCAAGGAGGGGAAAAGGAGACTGCAGAGCTGGTTGGAAGCGATGCACTGACCGACTTGGCCGTCCTGAAGATAAATGCCAAACTAGTCGACACTGCACTTGAGTTCGGGGATTCCGATAAATTGCGCGCGGGCGATCCTGTCGTCGCCATCGGAAATCCGCTAAGCCTGGACTTTTCCGGCACCGTCACGCAAGGCATCATCAGTGCACCCTCCCGTTCCATCGACATTAAAACAACCGCAGGCAACTGGGAAATGAATGTCATCCAAACCGATGCTGCCATCAATCCCGGCAACAGCGGCGGCGCCCTTCTGACAACAGACGGCAAACTGATCGGCATCAACAGTTTGAAAATCGCGGAAAGCGGCGTGGAAGGCCTCGGCTTTGCAATCCCGAGCAACGATGTCGTTCCATTGCTTGAAGAAATTACGAAAAACGGGAAAATCGAGCGGCCGTATATCGGCGTTGGACTCGCAGACTTGGCCGATGTTCCGTATATGTATGTGCAGGATCTTCCGGAAGAAGTGAAAGGTGGCGTCATGGTCGCCAGTGTTGACCCGACATCTGCTGCAGGCAAAGCAGGATTGAAAGAGCAGGACGTCATCACCGCGATTAACGGAACCGACATCAACAACTCCATGGAACTACGGAAACTCCTTTATTCCGAACTTAAAATTGGTGACAAAGCGACGCTCACCGTTTACTCAGGCTCCCAAAAACGTTCGGTCGAATTGACATTGACAAGTAATTCACCTGTTGAATAAATAGATAAACGCCTCTGCCATTTTCAGTTGTGGTAGAGGTTTTTATTTTTAATTCATAAACTATTCTTAAAAGTAATTCCATCTCAATTGGAGTGACGATATAATTATTGGTATCAAAGATAATTTTTAAAAAGGGGGAATGAGGATTGAAACCGATTATCGGCATTACTTCAAACATCGATTCCACTGCACACAAACTTCAAAACACTTACATCCAGGCAGTCATCACTGGAGGCGGCATACCTTTCATCATACCGACAGGGGTGGAAAGCGACGTCCGGCAGATCACCAAGCTCCTCGATGGATTGATCATTTCAGGCGGGGGCGACATGAATCCTCATCTTTTCAATGAGGAACCCTTGCCGCGGCTTGGCAACGTGACGCCCGAAAGAGATAAAATCGAGTTAAAACTTGCAAAGCATATGCTAACGCTGGATAAACCGATTCTCGGCATATGTCGAGGCCACCAGGTGCTGAACGTCGCATTCGGAGGAACACTTTTTCAGGACATCGACTCCCAATGCACCAACCCTATACTACAACACAATCAAAAAGCGAAAAGGGAGTACCAATCCCACACGGTGCATATTGTGAAAGGGACAATTCTCGAGTCCATCGCGGCCTCGGATAAAATCATGGTCAATTCATTTCATCACCAAGCATTGAAGGATGTCCCTTCTCCACTCGTCGTCTCAGGCAGGGCAAGTGACGGAATTGTGGAAGCAGTTGAAAGTACGGTCCATCATTTCGTTGTTGGCGTGCAATGGCATCCCGAGGCTTTGATGCAAAACGCTGACCAGGTTTCCAAGCGCTTATTCGAGGCTTATATGAAGGCTTGTATGGAGAGGATGATTGCCGTTGAATATCATTGATCTCCATTGTGATGTACTGGCAAAAATGAATCATGCAAAAGGGAATCTTTCATTTACGGACTCCAAAGATCTTGATGTCACGTACGAAAAGCTGAAGCAAGGCGGAGTCCGCATCCAAGCATTTGCCATATTCATATCACCGTCCATTAAGACAGACCAGCAATTCCAAGCGGCACTCGACCAGATTCATTATTTTTACACCGAAGTGATTGGCAAAAACCCGAATATGAAAGCACTGAAAACATGGGCTGATTTTGATCAGCTTCAAGAGGGGCAAATCGGTGCATTTCTGACGCTTGAGGGAGTCGATTGCATCGGAAATGATATGAATAAGCTGTCGATTCTACGTGAATTGGGTGTCCTTTCAGTCGGATTGACATGGAATAATGCGAATTTGGCAGCTGACGGTGTCGAGGAAGAGCGTGGAGCTGGTTTGACAACATTCGGGAAAGAGATTATTACATTCTGCAATCAATTCAAGATTCTTACGGATGTTTCCCATCTAAGCGAAAAAGCTTTTTGGGATGTAATGGAGATAGCCCACTATCCGATTGCAAGCCATTCCAATTCGAAAACGATTTGCAATCACCGGCGGAACTTGACGGATGAGCAGGCGACGCATTTATTTAACAGCAATGGAATGGTTCACGTCGTATACTACCCGCCATTCGTTATTGAAGAAGGCTCTGCATCTGTGTCAAACCTTATTACTCATATTGACCACTTTTGTTCCCTTGGAGGTAGTAGCCAGATAGGGCTGGGATCCGATTTTGATGGCATTACAGACAAGATCACCGGTCTTGAAGATGCTTCGATGCACCCCGTATTGCTCAACGAGTTGTTGAAAAAGTATAGCGAGGACGAAGTGAAAGGATTTGCATACAAGAACTTCCTTGACCACTGTCCTGGCACACGACTAACCCACTCACCTGCTTAGATGGCTAAGCGGGTTTTTCTTCTTCATTCCGTTATAATCATAGAATAGAAAAACCTTTACATAGGAGGCCTGAGATATGAAAATCCTCGTAATCGAAGACAATGAAAGTGTATCTTCCATGATTGAACTGTTTTTCGAAAAGGAAGGGATTTGCGGCGAGTTCGTAAAAGATGGACTCCAAGGCTATGAACAGGCTGTCTCGGGTAATTGGGATTGTCTGATTATCGACTGGATGCTGCCTGGCATGGATGGTGTGACAATCTGCCGGAAGTTGCGAAAAGCCGAAGTTGCAGTGCCGATTATTATGCTGACAGCGAAGGATAGTGAATCCGACCAGGTGCTGGGGCTTGAGATGGGTGCGGATGATTATGTAACAAAGCCGTTCAGTCCGCTTGCGCTCATGGCTCGCATTAAAGCTGTTACACGCAGGTATGCGATTGCGAAAGAAGATCGAGTTGATGTCGTCACACTGAAAACGAAGCACTTCACTATTAATACCGCTACCCGCGAAGTGCTCTTGGACGGCAAGCCGGTACCGAATTTGACGCCGAAGGAATTCGACCTTCTCCATTTCTTCATACAACATCCAAAGCAGGTGTTTTCGCGCGAGCAGCTTCTTGATCGAGTGTGGGGCTATGACTTCTACGGTGATGACCGGACAGTCGATGTGCATATCAAGCGATTGAGGTCGAAGGTGTCGAAGGCGGATCAGCCGTTTTTCCATACGGTATGGGGCGTAGGCTACCGATTCGACGAAGCGGCCGGTGAGCAAGAATGAAGATCAAATACTTCTATCAGCAGCTTGCAAGCCATTTCAGTGTCATCATCATCGCTTTTCTCATCCTGAGCCTGCTTTTTTCCCATTTTGTCGAGCAATTCGTCTATGATAATAAAACCGAGGAACTCGCCTCCTACGGACAATCGATTTTGACAGATATCGAGCAGGACCAACGAGACTCCCGATCCATTTTGAAATCATACGGATATGTGTTGGAGAGCAGGGATATCCAATACAGCTTGTTCGATGAAAAATCCGTCATCATTTATTCTACCGGGCTGAACACGCCTTTAATTGAACTGAATGAGGAAGAATGGCGTGCACTGCAAAGCGGGAAAACGATTACCGTGAAACAAGAACTCAAACGGTTCGGGCAGGCAGTCACTTTCGTCCTCCTCCCCTATTTCCATAGAGACCAGTTTGTCGGTGGTGTTTTATTAACCTCACCGATCAAAGGCTCTCGGGAAATCATCTCGCAGATGAACAGCTATTTGATTTACACAACTGTCATTGCGCTCGCAATTGCATTGTTATTGAGCGGGTTGCTATCGACGTTCCACGGCCGTCGCATCAATCGGCTTCGTTCGGCAACCGCGAATGTGTCGCAAGGCGATTATTCCGTGCGCATTCCGACCGAAGGCGTCGACGAAATCGGAGAGCTTGCGGGAGATTTCAACAGGATGGTCGAGAAGCTTGAAGCAGCAGCTGAGGAGATCGAAAACCTCGAAAACCGCCGCCGGCAATTCATGGCGGACGTGTCGCATGAACTACGGACGCCGCTCACCACAATCCGGGGTATTATCGAAGGATTGCGCAATGATATGATCTCTGAGTCTGAGAAAGAGCGCGGCCTGCAACTCGCAAGCAGCGAAACGATGAGACTCATCCGGCTTGTGAATGAAAACCTCGACTACGAGAGAATCCGTTCGAATCAGGTGACACTGGTAAAACAGGAAATCCAACTTGGTGAACTGCTCGAAATTATTCAGGAACAACTGGAGGATGCCGCTGCCGACCGCGGCGATGAAATTGTTGTAGAGGTCGCAGAGGATGTTCCGGTGTTTGCCGACTACGACCGTCTCACCCAAGTGTTGATCAATATCGCCAAAAACAGCATCCAATTCACGGAAAACGGAACGATCTGGCTACGTGGATATACGGCGGAGAAGCGGACTATCATCGAAATCGAGGATACAGGCATCGGAATGGATCCCGGGGAAATCGAAAAGATATGGAGCCGATTCTACAAAGCGATCGACTCACGGACAACGAATCCATACGGCGAATTTGGATTAGGATTATCGATTGTGAAGCAGTTAGTGACCATGCATGGTGGAACGATTGCTGTCGAGAGCGCAAAGGGCACGGGGACGAAATTCCGGATTGAGCTGCCCGGTGACGGGAAGGGCTAGGAATAATGGCAGCGTAATCTATTTAAAATATAGAAAGGTCTGTCACCGGCTCCCCGCCGATTGACAGACCTTTTTGGAGCTATGATTATTGTTCAATCTGATATTTTACTCCCTCTATAGGCTATTTCAAAGGGAAGTTGGCAGTAATTTCAAATTCATTCAACTCAAAAACGCATAAAGTCTTTTAAAAGCTCATAAATGTCTCCAAAAAAGCATAACCCACAGTAAAAGTCCATAAATCCCGAGAATCACGCATGAAACTTTTTATTCACGCATAAATTTAAAAAACCGACCCCTACAGGATCGGCTTTTCAAGTTAAAAATTCATACGATACCATTCCGCTGCCGCGTCCACTTCCGTCCGGGTCAACGAGTGGCCGTTCATTTCCCAATGGACTTCCGTTGAAGCGCCTGCTCCTGCCAGCAACTCCTGCAAATCGATTGTCTCCTGCGCCGGACAGATTGGGTCATTCTTCCCTGCAGCGATGAACACTGGAAGGTCCGCCATATCGGGCAGCTGGATCCCCCGCCTCGGTACCATCGGATGATGCAAGATGGCCCCTTTTAACGAATCCGCATAATGGAACAACAGGCTCGCCGCAATATTCGCTCCGTTCGAATAGCCGACTGCGACAATAGTCGACCTGTCAAATCCATGCTCTTCCGCCGCTTCGTCAAGAAATGAATGAAGTTCCTTCGTTCGGAAAATCAAGTCCTCCTCATCAAAAACACCTTCCGCGAGACGCCGGAAAAACCGGGGCATCCCGTTTTCCAGCACATTCCCCCGCACACTTAGTACGGAGGCTTCAGAATCGATCAATCCTGCGAGCGGTAATAAATCCTCTTCCGTTCCACCGGTTCCATGCAATAAAAGAAGAGTCGGTTTCGAAGGGTCGGTTCCTTGCTTAAAAATATGTCTCATAGTTGCTCCCCCTTGATTTCTCAAATTGAAATGAACACAACGAGTCGTTCACGATAGTTAAGCTGCTAGTTAACAGCCTTTGAATCAAATGTAATTTATCTCGAATTCAAGGTAATGGTAACAGAACAATTACCCGCTGTCAAAAGGGCTGTTTTATTCAAAATTCGAGCAACGCCAATAATGGTAGGCAATTGCTTCAGACATGAAGGCAAGCCCTCTGCTTTCGACTTGCAGGATAGGCTGCCATTCCTCTCCTCTTCCCTTCATCAAATAGATCTCATGATGGGGAGCAGGATCGAAATAACCTGACATATCATATGTTCCATGCCTTCTAAACACAGCATTCACTTCATAGTCGATCTTCGGCGCGGCCGTCAACGGATTACCGACAGAATGCTCCAATAAAAAACCGCTTTCCCCTTTTTTGTGGTCTGTCCTACTCATCGTTATTCCATCAGCTGAAGCCTTCGCTTTTACCCTGAAGCGCTTCAGATGATCATAGGCGACTGTCGGCCCTACTTCCTTCGAAAACTTCATCGGCTCGCCTTTCTCATCATAAGCCAGCTCAATATCGACGCGCGTCCGGAAGCCTTCCCCGTTCGGATCAAAACTTCTCTTATCACCTTCAAAAAAATGATTCGGTGACAGGGGATTCGGATTTCGTATCCACTTATCCGCGAGGAACGTCGTGTAGCGGAATTTCCACCGATCAACAGTTTCTATTTCCTGTTCGCGTTCGTTGACCGGCCGAAGCAACTTGGAGGGCTTGCCGATTGACTTGATTGTCGTAAACGTTTCGACTGCTGATTCTGATGTGGACGTAGATGGATTCAACATGCCGAACAAATTGGATACTGCCGATTTCACTGACGTCAACATCTCCTCTGACTGATTCAGCGGGCGTCTGGAACGGATGGAATAGACATATGATTGGTCCGCATCAATGTCACGGTCGATGAAACTGTTGCCGCCGACTTTCGCCATAAACTCCCCATTCCGGTACACTTCATATTCATCGACTTCTTTAATCCTCTCCCATGAGAGAGCAATTTGCGTTTTCGCGACGATTGTCGTCATGACAAGCGACTTCAACGGGTTTTCAATACTCTTCTCTTCAGCGAAAGCCGATGTCTGTACTGCAATGACGTCGACGACTTGATTATTTTCCACTCGCTCAATTATATAGTGATAGAGCTTGCCATGTTTGAAGTCGCCATCCTGGAATTCCGGAACGGACCCTTCATACAAGTGCTCGCCATCTTTGTACACATTGTAAAATCCACCGACATCATTCCATGTGAATGAAATCAGGTCATGCTTGTGCTTCACTGATTTGATTTCAAATAGCATACGGACGACCTCCTATTTTCATTTTGCTGCATTGACGGATTGCCTAAACACTTACGACTTTTTTATTGTCAATGCCCTTGTTGCAGTTCTGTGAAACAATTGCTTGCACGGGGCTTAAGTCACTTTTCGGCGATAAATTCGTAAATAGATATCTCGCTGAATTCAATAGATAACTTTCCACATTCAACAGATAACTCTACCTATTCAATAGATAAAGTTTGGATAGCATAAAAAAATCCCTTCGTTCATAACGAAAGGATCGCGAATTACAGCCAATACTTCATCTGAGAACCTCTTCCTTCCAAATCCGATCTACTTGCGCACCGTTATCGGTCACATGAACTCGAAACACATCCGGATTCGTCAACGCCAGCCATTCCTGAAAACCAATCCGTTCGTTATAGCATCTCAACAGCAAAGTCATCAGATTTCCATGTGTCACGAGCACGGTTTTCGAACCGTCAGGCAGTTCATCCACCACTTTACAGACGCGCTCCATCGCTTCCTGGGAAGACTCTCCGCCTTCATATTTCAACTGTAAATCTAGAAATGAATCCTCCAATTTCAATAGCCAATCCTCAAATGCATGCGAACTCAATGTCCGTTCCGCCAATCGGCTGTCCTCTTCGATGTGAATCTTTTTTCCG
This sequence comes from Sporosarcina luteola, assembly GCF_023715585.1. Taxonomy (GTDB): domain Bacteria; phylum Bacillota; class Bacilli; order Bacillales_A; family Planococcaceae; genus Sporosarcina; species Sporosarcina luteola_D. The sequence continues at coordinate 222,804 of NZ_JAMBOK010000002.1, read as the reverse complement.
TCCGCAATCGGCTCCGCGGTTCTTCGCGCACGGATGAAAGGACTCGAAATGACCCGGTCTACATCCAACTCCAAGAAAAATTCTGCCAGCTTCTCTGCCTCCACAATTCCTTCCGCAGTCAAATCCGCATGCGGCGACTGACCTTCCGCTGAACAATGGCGCACAATATAAATCACCTTTTCCAATTCAACCACCTCCATTCCTATTTTTCCCTTGGTTGCTTCAAAGAAAACATTGTTGCTCTTTTCTAAATAATAACACTTCATGCAAGGGCATAAATAGCAAATTATATGGAACTCTAATGCCATGGAGGTGGAGCATATGAAGATTTCAAAAAAAATCACTGAAGCAGGAACCGATATCGAAGAAGTGAAACGGCAAAATGCTAACTCGGGGTTGACCTATAATGAAGTGAAAGAAGTTCTTGCCCGCACCGGTGGCATAGGAACTGCGCAATACAGTGACACCGATCCTGCGCAAGTCCGAAAAGCAAACGAACCGGCTGATTCAAAAGCGTAGGGTGGCGGTTAACTGCGACAGGCATAAGACATTCAGAGGAAGGCAGTCTAAAATCGCCACCTCCTGTGGCAAAGACTGCATACCCGCATCCATGCTGGCACGAAACGGCGCTCTTTGCCGTGCAGCAGAGCTGACTTATGACCCGAGCTGTTGCCACCCGGAGTCTAGACGAATAAAAAAACGGTTCCCATGACGGGAACCGAATTTTATTCACTTCATATAGCGATTCAAGAAATGACCGACCTTCACTTTATAGGTCTCCCCGGCAAGCGCAAAGGCTTCGCCGTGGTTTGCGTTCGGGACGAGGAATATTTCACTGTCGCTCGAAGTGTTCCGCTCCAATTCCCCGGCCATTTCGGTCGGCACGAATGTATCATTCATTCCGTGGATATAAAATACAGGCACGCTCGTTTTCTTCACCTGCTTCAACGCGCTGGCTTCTCTGAATGAATAACCTGCACGGACTTTCGTCATTGCGCTTGTGCTATCCAATAACGGGAAAGCCGGCAGATGGAACATCCGATTCATTTGGTAGGTAAATAATTGGTAGACTGATTGGTACGGACTATCCGCGATGATGGCTTTCACTTGCCGCGGAAGCTCTTCCTCGCCGCTCGCCATTAACACAGTAGCCGCCCCCATCGATAATCCATGGTAGGCCACTTCCGACTTCGGTCCAAGCCTCTGTACCAACAAATTCGTCCAATCGATGAGATCGAGCCGATCCGGCCATCCGAACCCATAATAGTCACCTTCGCTTTTTCCATGACCCCGTGCATCCGGCATGAAGATGTTGTAGCCTAGATCATTATGATAATACTGTCCGAAAAGCCCCATCTGTTTGGCGTGGCCTAAATAGCCATGCGGCAAAATGACAAGTTTATTCGTCGGCTTGGCGGCAGGTAAATAGTAGCCCGATAGCTTCAGTCCATCCCGTGAAGTCATATGGAGCGTTTCGAACTTCTGGGCGGCGACCCATTTCTTCCAATCCCCTTTTAAATAAAGATCCAATGTCTCTTCTGACACTTCCAAATCGGCATTTCCCTGCAAGTATTCTTTCGGTCCGCGCTTGACAGCCAGTTCAAAGAAAAAGAAGCTGCCCGCAATCTGTATGACTAGGAAGACGGTTGACAAAATAACCAATAATTTCTTCCAATTTATTTTAATTGTTCTCATTCCCTCTTATAGTCTCTTGGCAGTTAACTGCCTGCTCTTATTATATCGGATAAAAGTTAAGTTTATATATACTATTTAATAGTTCTTTAAATTACCAATATGAAATGATTGTTTAACTCAATCTGCACAGGGTAACGATTAGCATACATGAAGTCTATGTGAAATAGGTGACTGACATGAAATTTTTTACAATCGGTCATTCATCCCATTCAAATGAGCAATTTCTGAAACTGCTGCATGACGGAGAAATTACTCTGCTTATTGATGTACGTGCCTTTCCCGGCAGTCGAAAATTCCCTCATTTCCACGAAGACCGAATGAAGGAATGGCTGCCGGAAAGCGGCATTGGCTATAAGACTATGTAGTCGTTGGGCGGACGCAGGAATAAATCGAAAGTGATCGATAACGAGGTGAATGCCGCGTGGAATAATCAATCCTTTCATAAGTACGCGGATTATACATTGCAGCCTGAATTCCAGAAGAGGATTGAAATACTGAAAGAGGAAGTTGTCTCAAATAGGGTTGCCATTTGTTGCTCGGAACGCCACCCAGCCCGGTGCCACCGTTAGTAATCAGCAATTGGCTTGCGTTGAATGGATGGACGGTCTGCCACATCTTAGATGGAACAAAAGGCGTCACTCTCATCGAGCAGCATGAGCCCGGCAAATGGAGGCACCTCCGCGGCGAAATACAGATGGAACGATAACGTATCTGCAAACGAATTAAAAAAGCCGCGACCGATTGCAGGGGGGTTGCAATCAATCGTGGCATTTTCATTATTGGCCTTTTTTTCGATTTTTATTCCCATCTTCTTTAGCAGCTTTGTCTGCACTCTTGAATTCCTTTGCATATAACACTTCTTGGGTAGAACTCAAGCCATTGTTTTTTTCGGTGAACCTTTCATGTGGCTCTTTTTTCTGATTCAAAGTGAACGCTCCTTTCCGTCTAGCTATATTCAGTTTTCCCGGACCGCTGAAATTTAACCGATTGTTTTTATCGCATTGACCCCCTCTTCCTAATAAAATCTTCGTAGTAGCAATAAGTTCATTTCTCTTAACAATTAATAACGTGTATCGTTATAAGTTTTTTATTTCGTATGAAAACGGAACAACCGTCTTGGTTGTCCGCGCGAGAATCGAGTATAGTAAGAACAGGTGATGATATGAAAACAAAGATATATATTGAGAATGATACATTTGTTGCAGGAACGACGTTGAAGGACGGCACTGCAACTGAGCATAATAATATGGCGTTTCACGCATGTGAGAAGCCCGAATCCGTCCTCGAAAACAGGAAGCGATTGGCAGATTCCCTACAATGTGAGCTGACGGATTTTGTCAGCGCCAGTCAAACGCATAGTGCGAACTTCCATAAGGTGACGGTTGCCGATAAGGGGCGTGGCGCTGAGGTTGGAGCGACCGCCATTCCGGATACGGATGCACTTTACACCATTGAACCAAATATTCTGCTCTGCAGTTTCACCGCAGATTGCGTGCCCGTCATTTTTTGGAATGAAGCGAATGGCCTCATCGGTGTAATCCATTCGGGCTGGCAAGGAACAATAAAGGAAATCACATTTAAGTTGTTTGACCATCTGAATAAAGTTGAAGGGTGCAAGCCGGAAGATTTCCACGTGCAGATCGGAATGGCGATAAGTCAGGAGAAATTCGAAGTGGACGAGGATGTATATATAAAATTCAAGACACTCGGCTATGCTGATGATTTCATGTACTTCAATGAAGCGACGAATAAATACCATATCGACAACCAGAAAACCGTGAAGAAGCAACTCGAGCTAGCGGGCATCCCATCCGAACGGATTTCGCTTGATCGGACATGCACCTACATGAGCGCCGATGGCTTCTCGCATCGCCAAGACAAGAAAGCGGGAAGACATTTGAGCTTTATTATGAGAAAAGGCAAATGACTCAATACCTTAGTAAGCCGATCCGAGCATAAAAAGAGGTACCCGTCCTGCATGACGGGTACTTTTTTGTGTTGCTATTATGACTCACTGAACTTTTAATTGCTCAGATTGCTTGTTTTCGCTATCTAGAAAAATCGAGTTCGGCACGTAGCCCGGTTTCTACAATTCGGTCGGAAATGATGTTGCGTATCGAATACGTTGTTTCTTCGGTTACGCGAAGTGACGCGATTCCTGCTTGTGCAACGGCGATTACGGGATGTTACCTTCATTTTGTTTCCGCCACAACTGTTACATGACATAACCCGACTCGTGCTTTGGCGGCTTCGGAAAGTATTTCGAACTCGGCTTGTGTGTTTACGATTCTCCGCAGTGTTTCGTACTCTGCTTGTGCGCTTACGATTTTCCGAAGTGTTTCGTACTCTGCTTGTGCGTTTACGATTTTCCGAAGTGTTTCGTACAATACTTGTGCGATTGCGATTCCGCATAGTTACCCGGACTCTATTTTTGTGTTTGTGGTGCCAGAATGCTCCCCAAACATCGTTTGTACGACGACGCTTACGGGATGTTACCCGAACTCTGCTCGTATGACGGCGCTTGCGGGAAGTTACCCGAACTCTGCTCGTACGGCGGCGTTTTCGTGAAGTTACCCGAACTCTGCTCGTACGGCGGCGTTTTCGTGAAGTTACCCGAACTCTGCTCGTACGGCGGTGTTTTCGTGAAGTTACCCGAACTCTGCTTGTAAAGCGACGTTTTCGTGAAGTTACCCGAACTCTGCTTGTAAAGCGACGTTTTCGTGAAGTTACCCGAACTCTGCTTGTATGGCGGTGTTTTCGTGAAGTTACCCGAACTCTGCTTGTACGGCGGTGTTTTCGTGAAGTTACCCGAACTCTGCTCGTTCTACGTTTTTTCCGTGATGTCCTTTTGTTGCTTCGAGGATCTTGAAACATAAAGTCATCAAGCCCCAAACGACTGACCTTCTCTCTCGCTCTTTGAATTTCGTTTTCAAAAAAGAGTGACATGTCCAAACCTCCCCTCTCATGATGTAGAGAAAGTATCCGTGTGTTTCACATTTTCCTTCCTCTTCTTAAAGTACGTTGCATATTTAGCAGGGGTTGAGTTAAGTGCACAACTTAGGATAAATAATGTCATGGAAACATCTTTCATTATTATTCATAGAAATAGAATAATGAATGAAGGAGTGGGATTTTCATGGAAACTATCGAGAAATTACCTGAATATCGACTTTTTATTCACCCTTTGGATCTGAACGAACTCAGAAAAGATATTTGGATTGATGATCCTGTTTCTGCAAAACTCACGATTCACGGAAAAAAATACGAAGTTGATATCGCTTATCGTGGATCCCATATCCGTGACTTTCCTAAAAAGTCCTATCATGTCTCTTTCTATAAACCTTCAACTTATCGAAATGCTAAAGCATTACATTTAAATGCAGAATTTAAGGATCCATCAATGATTAGAAATAAACTTTCCTTTGATTTTTTCAATGAAATTGGTTGCCTAGCGCCGCAAGCACGGTTTGTTTTTTTGAAAGTGAATGGAAGAAATGAAGGAGTGTACTTGGAGTTGGAATCAGTGGACGATCGATTCCTTGCAAACCGAAAATTGCCGGATGGTTCTATTTTTTATGGAGTCGACGGGGATGCTAATTTTTCTTTAATGAGCGATTTGGACAAAGAAGTGAAGAAATCACTTACGTTCGGGTATGAACAACAATGCGGGGCAGAGGAAGATGCAAACCATTTACAAAAAATGATTATCGACATTAATACGATTCCAAGGGAAGAATTTGAAAAAGAAATTGTAGACTATATAAATGTGGATAAGTATTTGCGTTGGCTCGCCGGTGTCGTTTTCACTCAGAATTTCGATGGATTCGTCCATAATTATGCACTTTACCGAAACAAGGAGAGCGGATTGTATGAAATCATCCCTTGGGATTACGATGCGACATGGGGACGGGACGTGAATGGCGAGGAAATGGACAGTGATTATTTACGAATTACAGGATTCAATACACTAACAGCAAGGATTCTTGATGTGAAAAAGTTTCGGAACCAATACAAAAGTTTAGTGCAAGATATTTTAAGGAATCAATTCACCGTGGACTATTTGAAACCCAAAATACAAAGGATGCATGCATTGCTTCGCCCTTATTTATTATTGGATCCGTATAAAAAGGACAGTATCGATCACTTTGACAGAGAACCCGACTACATCTTTAATTTTATCGAAGAACGATCTGCATTTATTAAAAGAGAAATAGTGCTGCTTGATTAATTCAAAATAAAAAATCCACGCAGCTCTTTTTGAAGTTGCGTGGATTTCATTCTTATAGTGGACGAAGATCCACATATTCTATTTGCTTCAGCTCTTCGATCATATCCAGCCAACGTTGTGGTTTATTTGACAACACGGAATAATAGTCCGTCAAAAAATCGACGACAAGACTGGAAGCAATCTCTGTCACTTGCTCATCTGTCGGCATGAAGCAGAAATCCAAACCTTCCACCGCCACGCCGTCATTTTTCCATGATGGGTGGACGTAAGTGAAATCGAGGCGCTTGTAGCCGAGATGGGACAGCACTTCCCTCCGGACGTACGGATTCATGGCCATGACACCGCCGAAAGCGAAATCTTCGCGTTCATACGGATTGTAGATTTCAGCGAACATACCGAATAATGTCTTGCCATTTTCCTGCGCCAGCCGCTGTAAATCCTCTTCGCGCTTCTTTGCCAAGAAACGACCGATGCCGAGGCCAGACTGCCCGATGATCGTAAAATCCGTCATTGCGATATTCCAGTCCGGATAATAGCGGTACTCCGTTGCACCGACGACTTCCCCTTCATGCACCGCTACGAAAACGCGGATGCTCGGGTCTTCAAGCGGTTCTTTCCACAAATCGAACTCCAAAACCTCTTCCGGCGGAAAGATCTCCCCTAGCACTGTGTGCATTTTCGCAAACAGCGGATCTTCAATATTATTTACTCGAATAAATTCCATTCCCTATTTCCCCCTCTTGAACGGATTCTTCCATTCCATCAACAACGCATAGTTATACGAGTCTTCATCATCTAAATAGTTTTCAATTAATTTAACCGGCATGCGTCCGCAACGCAGTAGAAATGTAATGACCGGATCCACCAGTGTGCCTTGAACGATCTTCTCGACGTATTGACCAGCAGTCAACTCACCGGCGACCTTCCCGTACCCTGGCATCCGCCCTCCGCCAAGGACCCGCCCAACATCCAGCTTGACGGCCAGCTGGTAGACCGCCTGCATCATCCACTTGCCCAGCCCGGCCTTTCGGAACTCTGGGCTGATGCAAATATCGACAATATAGAGCGTATTGCCATCGGGATTATGGTTCCGAATAAATCCGCAATCCGTCGCCTCTTCCCACGTATGCATTGGCTCATCTGGATTAAAATACACGAGTAGTGTCGTGAGGGAACCGATGATCCGACCGTTGTATTCAACACAAATGGCCCCTTCCGGAAACAAGCTTACGTGATTCCCGAGCTGCTCTTCATTCCACCAAAGTTCCTCCGGGAATGGAGGCGGAAAGCAATCGGCCTGCAAAGCAATCATGGAATCGAAATCCGCCCTCGTATAATTGCGGACGGCAACAGGAATGAAAGTCCCGTTATGGGGGACCATCACTTCACTGTGATACGCCATTGCTCTCACTTCCGATTGGTTTTGCTCCCCAATCCGTATACAAATCCGTTCTGCGATCGCGCCAGGTTGTGACCGAACCTTTCTCACGGACTTCGTACAGCAGGTTCAAATCCAAATCAGCCGTAACGAGCATGTCGTGATTCAGTTCGCCTTCCGAAGCCAACCCTTTCGGCGGGAACGGTATGTCATTCGGTGTGATGATTGCGGCTTGCCCAAAGTTCGCGCGCATGAAATCAACAGTTGGCAAGGACCCGACAGTCCCTGTCAATACAACGTAGACTTGGTTTTCAATCGCCCGCGCGTGGCTCGTGTATCTGACGCGATGAAACCCATGACGATCGTCGGTGCAGGAAGGGCAAAAGATGACGTCCGCCCCCGCCGCTTTCACCATCCGGACGATTTCAGGGAATTCGATATCATAGCACGTCAAAATGGCGATTCTGCCCTTTTCGGTGTCGAACACTTTCAACTCCTCGCCCGCTGCCATATTCCAGCCTTCAATTTCGAATGGGGTGATGTGCAACTTCGCCTGCTCCTCCACTGTGCCGTCCGGGAAGAAAAGATGAGCGACGTTATAAAGGCGCCCCTCACGCTGGATGACGTGAGTGCCGCCGATAATATGCATGTTCGTCTCTTTTGCGAGTGCCGTGAACAATTTGATGTATTGATCCGTAAAGCCAGGCAACGCCTCGATCGACAGCGCTTTTCCGTTGTCATCACCAATGGAAAGCAGCTGTGTGGTGAAGAATTCCGGGAATAAAACAAACTCTGCGCCATATTCCTGCGCATTTCGGATATAGTGCTCACATTGCGCCGCAAACTCGTCAAAGGAGCTAATGGTATGCAGATGATATTGCACAGCGGAAACACGAAGTTTCATTGACAAAACCCCCTATTATATGTGATTAGCAACATCATAATATAGGTATGGGGTAAAGTCATGCTTTATTTTCCAAATTGATGGCAGAGCGAGGGCCATCTAGTAAGTCACGAAACGAGCATAACTGTGGCAAACTCGGGCAAAACCTGACTAGACTCGAGTAAAACTACCTCAAACTCGAGCAAAACCTGCTGTTACTCAACAAATGAAAAGGATGCCCCCGCAGCCGGAAGGCATCCTTGATAAGAATTTATTTCTTCTGTTGTCGTTTTACTTCATTCTGTGCTTCCTCTTTAATCGCATCTACTTTCATCTCCGCCTTTTTCGCGGCATCATTTGCCAGTGCAGCGGAGTCTTTCGGTTGCCCGTTCTGTTTATCTTCTTTGTCGCCTGCATAGCTTTTCGTCATGATGATCACTCCTTATGTTGATACAGATAGTATTCCCAACTAGGAGCCCATCCAAAACCTTTAGTTCATCTCATCAACGCATAATAAAGAACGTACAGCCAACTAAGGACTCCATGGAAGATTGCCCATAGGATTGATTTATGGACACTCCAAGAAATGACGACCGCCAGACAAGTGCCGAGACCGATGCCGCGCTCCAACATCTTTTTCTCCAACTCATCCCTCCCTTAATCCAATATAAGTACGGCCGCCTCCTTTCATGAAAGTTAACTGGGTGTGACGCTTATTTTTATTCTGCAAGGGTAAACTTCTACTAAAAAGGATGAATGGTTTCATGATGTATGACTGTGTCATTGTCGGCGGCGGACCGGCTGGCTTGAACGCCGCCCTCGTGCTTGGACGAGCGAGAAGAAATGTGCTGCTTTTTGATAATAATCAAGCCCGGAACCGGGTGACGCGCGAAGCCCATGGATTCATTACACGCGACGGCATCCTTCCTGACGAGTTCAGACGGCTTGCTCATCGGGATATCGGCAACTATCCGTCCGTGGAGATTAAAAGTGAAAAGGTTGCTGCTATTAAAAAGCTGGAAAACAACCATTTTGAACTGGAAACTGCAGAAGGCAACAGCTTTCAAACGATTAAAATCATCTTGGCGACAGGCTTGAAGGACGAGCAGCCGAACATCCCGAACATCGAAAAGTTCTATGGGACGAGCATGTTCAGCTGTCCGTACTGCGACGGATGGGAGCTTCGTGACAAACCGCTTGCCGTCATTGCAGATAAAAATGTGTATAAGCTGGCAAAGGAAGTTTTTGTTTGGAGCAAAGATTTGGCAGTGTTCACGAATGGCGAAGGACGGCTCGAGTCGGATGAATGTGAGAAGCTGCTCGCGAAAGGCATCCAAGTTTATGAAGATGCAATTGCGTCATTGGAGGGTGAAAATGGCCAGCTGAAAGGGATCTGCCTGGAGGACGGGACGCTCATTGAACGCGCCGGCGGGTTTGTCACGCCCCTTTGGAGCCATTGCAATCCGTTCGCCGAAGAGCTCGGCTGTGAGTTGAATAAATACGGCGGCATCCAAACCGATGGATACGGCAGGACGAATGTGTGGAATGTCTATGCCGCTGGGGACGTCGCCCATATTGTCCCTGCTCAGCTTGTCATTGCTGCGGGAACCGGGAGTGCGGCTGCTATCGGGGTGAATGGTGATTTGACGAATGAATATTTTGGCGATTAATTCGGATATGTATAAGCGCCTGTGCAGTAGTTGATGCACAGGCTTTTCTTGGCATTCTTCCTTTTCCATTCCTATTCTCTCGGCAACCGCTCTTTTACATCTCGTAGTTCTTCCACAATCTCATCATATTTGTGTGCCATCGCTTCCAATAAAAACTGATTACGCTTCTCCCTGGATTCACTGCTTTTCACTTGATACCAAAACAGCCATACGAATAGGACGGCAAACGGGCCCTGTGTCAAAAAATAACTTAGCAGCTCTTTAGTAGCCATGGCCATCCTCCTTTTTAGGAAAATAAAAAGATCTCCCAATGCGGATGACTTTTACACTGTAGATCATCCAGTGATAACCTTTCACTCCATGTTCCATTTCCTCCTTCAACATATCAATCACCCCTTATGGTGGTTTCACTAATGAAACCTATTAGCCATACTTTACCACGCCTTAGTTTCACTTGCAACTACTTAGTTGTCAGCCAAGAAACTTTGGTATATAATAACTATAACGAACAGGGGGTTTCATGATGTATTCAATAGGCCGCGAAATTAAAAAGATCCGGAGCGCACATGAATTGTCCCAAGAGGAATTTGCCGATCGGATCAATCAAAAGCTAGGTCTCTCGATTACAAAAGGGATGGTATCGAAGTGGGAGTCCGATTCAATCGAGCCGAAAACGAGGATGATCAAGGCGATTGCGGAGACATTCCATGTTTCATTGGATCAAATGCTTGGGTTGAAAATGCCGGAAAAGCCATCTACAGTTGAAACGATCGCCGCCCATATCGATGATGACCTGACCGAGGAAGAGCTGGCGGACATAAAAAAATACATCCAATTCATCAAGTCTCAACGAAAGTGAGGTGGTTCCATGACCTATGAATCCCTGATTGCCCAATACCCCCATTTGGTCATCAAGGAAGTCAAAACACTCCCATCCGGTCTTGCCGGCCTTTATATGGACGAAGTCGTACTCATTGATAAAAATCGGAGCCATTATGAAAAGCATTGCATTTTAGCGGAGGAAATCGGCCATTATGAAACGACGTATGGAGATATTACGGATCTTCAGAAGCTCACGAATTTGAAATTAGAGCTGGCTGCGAGGAGATGGGGATATGAAAAAATCGTCTCGTTGGATAAATTGATCGAATGCTATGAAGAGGGTTTTAAGACAGTTGAGGAAGTGTGCACGCATCTTGAGGTGACGGAGGAATATTTGATGACGTCCATCGCCCATTACCATTCACGGTTTGGCGTATCGACAATTCATGAGGGATATGAGATTTTCTTTGATCCACTTTATTTGCGGAAGCAATAATTTTTTTTGGAGGGAAGACGAACATACGTTTGATTATACGGTTGAAAAAAAGACCAAATCCATTATAGGTTTGGTCTCTTTTTGATGTTAATAATTATCGTAATTAGATTTATGAGCGAGTATAGCGATTTATGATCACTTAAATCGGTTTATGAGCGCATGCAAGGTTTTATAAGCACTTATCCGGATTTTTGAGCGCTTGCCACGATTTATGATCATTTATACAGATTTATGAGCATTGCCATTTTTATGTCCCGCAGAATGTCCTGTATGGGGTTGTCGCCGCTGAAGGTGCGACGTATTTTTCTTGTTCGACCGAGTAGGCGTATGGGTTTTCAAGTGCATTCAGCAATTCTTCCATTACGCTGAAGTCTCCTTCAGTTGCGGCTTTCAACGCTTCTTCCACACGATGGTTGCGCGGAATAATGGATGGATTGTTCTCTTGCATAAGCTGTTTAACGGCAGCCTCCGATTCCTGCTGCCTTTCTAGCCGCGATTTCCAGCGGGAATGCCATTCGTCGAACTCCGGCGTCTTGCACATCGGCAACGCGTTCAAATCGCCGATTGTCAATGCTCGGAACGTATTCGTGTAATCCGCTTGATTGTCCTTCATTATCTGTAACAGATCCTTCACGAGCGCTTCGTCATGCTCTTCTTCATTGAATAAACCGAGCTTGCTTCGCATTCCTATAAGCCAATGGCCATAATACAGCCTTGCATACCCAGAAAGCGCTTGTTGCGCGATGTGGACAGCTTTTTCCTGGTCTTCATGGAAGAGCGGTAAAAGCGTTTCGGCGAATCGTGAAAGATTCCATTCTGCAATTCCGGGTTGATTGCCATACGCATAGCGGCCTTGTCGATCGATGGAACTGAAGACGGTCGCCGGGTCATAAGTGTCCATGAAGGCGCACGGCCCATAGTCGATCGTTTCGCCGCTGATTGTCATATTATCCGTATTCATGACGCCGTGAATGAAACCGACCAGCTGCCATTTGGCAATTAACGACGCTTGCATTCCCATCACTTTTTGCAGCAATGATACGTAAGGATTCGGATCCTTCGCCACTTCCGGATAATGTCTTTCAATTGTATAATCCGCGAGCGTCCGTAAATCATCTGCGACTTGGCGCGCGGCTGCGTACTGGAACGTGCCGACACGGATGTGGCTTGCCGCAACACGCGTCAAAACAGCTCCTTCGAGTGTCTCCTCACGATAGACGGGTGCTCCCGTCACAGCAACCGCAAGACTCCGCGTCGTTGGGATGCCGAGTGCATGCATCGCCTCACTAATGATGAATTCGCGCAGCATCGGTCCAAGTCCCGCACGGCCATCGCCGCCCCTGGAAAACGGCGTCTTGCCTGAACCTTTCAGCTGAATATCGAACCGCTTGTCTTCAGGTGTCATCTGCTCGCCAAGCAGCACTGCCCGTCCATCCCCGAGCATTGTAAAATGGCCGAATTGGTGTCCGGCATATGCTTGCGCAATCGGTTCTGCACCTTCAGGTATCATATTTCCTGCAAAAATCTCTGCCCCTTCTTCGCTTTCCAATAACTCGGCATCCAGACCGAGCGATTCCGCCAAGGGATGATTAAATACAACCAATTCCGGTGAAGGCGCTTCTTCAGGATTAGTTTCCGCATAGAACGTATCCGGTAGACGGGTATAGCTATTATCGAAACGCCATCCGAACCCTTTTCTCTCTGTCATCGTCTTCAACTCCCGTTTCATAAGATGTCCGCTTCGAAATTAAAAGGGATTTATTTCTTTTCCAATACAGCAAAATAATTATCTTCATTGTCAGCAAAGTTGAACACTCTGCCTGTAGGCATCGTGACCAATTCACCGACTTTTACTTGTTTGCTTTTGAGGTCTTCATAAAGAGCATCCAAGTTTTCCGTGAATAATAGAAGTGAAGGAGGTGCAAGATTCAATTCAGGCTCCATTTTTGCGACCAGCTCTTTATTATGCAGAACGATGCTCGTTTCCGCCTCTGCAGTCGGTGCAATTTCAATCCACTTCACCCCATGGCCGTTGTCTTCTTCCGAGAGCACAGTGAAACCGACTTTTTCAGTCCAAAACGCTTTTGATTCGTCTTGATTGTTTACATACAACATAATTTGCCCGATTTTATGAATCATTTCCTATTCCCTACTTTCCATATTTTACATCGCGTTAGTTCTAATCCTCATCTTACAACATAGGGATTCGCTTCTCCATTATGAATAAAAGCTACTTTACCCTTGGTATACCCAATTCAAATGGATTCACATTAAGAACTGCATTCATAAATTGAAAAATACAGGGAACTGTATAGGTGAGGTTGAACAAAGAGGGGAAAGGAGGAATTTGGAAATGGTGAGAATTGCTGTTGAACAACCGTATGAAGACGTCATGAATGCACTCATGGCAAAAGGATATGAAGCGAAAATGTTTACCACGGATGAAGATGTCACCGGCTACGATATCGGCGTTGTCCGGGCTATCAATGAAGGGGATACACATGAATTCAACTTCCCAGTCATTACGATGAAGGGCATGTCGATTGACGACGTTGTCCAAGCAGTCGAAAAGAAAGCAAACCTCCTCCAGTAAGCTTCCCCGAAAAACAGAATCTATGGCAGTTGCCTTAGGTCTTGTGTTCCCCTAGTCTACAGGACATCCCGCCAATCGACTAACTGATTGGCGGGATGTATTGATTTCATGCATGATAATAATACGTCTGCCGTCTGCGAGATGCCTCGCGCTGTTCCGCCTTATACCTACGCTGAAATGCACGAAGTTCATCCAACTGTCCATTTAAACGGGGATCCTGCGACATCATTTCCTTTAATCCCGAAGGACCGACTTTCCTCTTCACTTTTTCTATTTCATCCTCAAAAAATAATGACATGTCCATACCTCCTCCCCTTTGATTGGCAAGGGATGGCGGATTAGCTATGCTCATTACTCACCATTCCCCCGTTACCGTATAGTACGTCGGTTTATCGACAGGACAAGAGGAAAGTGTACAGTTTTTTCTATTTTAGTTGAAAAAGGGTACATAAAACAGAACCTGCAGCAGCTGCCGCAGGTTCTATTTTTTCATCATGACTTGTTAGGATTCCATTAGGACCGTAATGATGATGCCAAGCAAAATTCCTGCGAAGACAGTTGCTGAATATAGAAGAACCCGCCTCATTTCCTCATCCTTCCGTCGCTCTTTTATCCAATATATTAATAGGCGGGACAAAACATGTAGACCCGAGCGTAAGATGCATTTCGGCTCAGTCCTAAGACGTATGTGAAAATCAATCATACGACTGGTAAGTTTTTCAATTGAATAAGGTAGAATAGAATAAAATGGGGCAGAAGGAGAATGAAAATGAATAAGGTATTAGGAATTGCATTGCTGACGGGTTTTCTAGTCGTTTTCGGCATCTACGGGTATAACAAATGGTTTGCTAAAGCTAGCGGGAATGAGGAAATTTTGATTGAGAAAGACAATGCTGATGCTCTGGATGTGGACATCGACTTCGGGATTGGCAAGCTATTCATCCAAGGTGGTTCCCCGGAATGGGTCAGTGGTGAATTCACCTACAATCACAAAAAACTTGAACCAAAAGTTACGTATAAGAAAAAGAAGGATGTCGGCTACGTCAAAATCAAACAAGGCTCAAAGACAACATTCGGTTTCAATAAACGAAAATTAAAAAACGAGTGGGACCTCCAGCTAACGAATGAGATTCCAATCAACTTGGACGTTGACATGGGCGTTTCAACTTCAACATTGAATCTGAAAGGTCTTCAACTGAACAGCCTATCAGTCGATAGTGGCGTCGGTGAATCGGTTATCGACATGAGCGGCGATTGGAAAAAAGGTTTCCGGGCCGATATGGACTTGGGTGTTGGAGATGTAACCATCATCCTCCCTAAAAATACTGGCGTTAGGCTAAACGTCTCGAAAGGAATTGGAAACGTAGATTTGAAAGATTTCACCATGCAAAAAGACGGTGAGTATGTCAACGAAGCCTTCGGGGGCGCAGACGTCATCATCGACATTACAGTCGACATCGGCGTCGGCGACGTCAAATTCAAAACCGCTGATTGAATTGTGCAAGAATTGTGTGGGTGCCTGTGCATGGTGCATTTATGACAATTCATTAACTTGAATAGAAATACAGCGGGAAGCCTACGAATTGTTGAATTCATTGGCTTCCCTTTTCTGCGATATACAATTGTAGTGCATTATCTGAATTGTGTCGTGCACAGGCACCAAAATAGGCACCAAAATATTAAATTCATTTTATTTTCATTTTTCACTTGCAATTGAATCGGGTTGTATGTAAACTGATAGTTAATTTAACAATATCTTATTTCGCAAGTTTTGAAGTAAGGATAGAGGCGCAAAGACCATCAGTATACAATCGGAGGATGATGAGATCCTATGAAGGTTGTGGAAAGGGGAATTTGCCGAAGTGGAGAGAGGCTCATTTATCTCGAAGCTGGTTCTGGGTTGAACAAGTCCAGGATTGTCATATAGGAAACTATATGGAGGGCTATCTTATGCAATGAAATAATTTAGTTATTATTTCAAGCAACAACGAGCCCTCGTTGTTGCTTTTTGCGTTCATTTTCAAACCGCCCTCTCCCCTCTAATTTTTTCAAAAAAATTAATTATAGGAGTGGAGAACTAATGAACTTTGGACAAATCGTAACTGCAATGGTAACACCTTTCGACGCAAACGGTGAAATTGATTTTGATGCCACACGGAACCTGATCAATCATTTGATCGCCAATGGATCCGACAGCTTGGTCGTTTCAGGTACGACCGGTGAATCACCGACATTAACAAGTGAAGAAAAGGTCAATTTATTCAGGTACACAGTGGAAGTTGTAAACGGAAGAGTCCCGGTCATTGCCGGTACAGGCTCTAACAACACGAGAGAGTCGATTGAACTGACAATGCTGGCAGAGGATGTAGGTGTCGACGCAATCATGCTAGTCACTCCGTACTATAACAATCCTTGCCAAGAAGGGATCTATCAGCACTTCACGACAATTGCGGCGGCAACTTCTTTACCGGTCATGCTGTACAATGTTCCTGGACGCACTGTTGTCAACATCGATGTCGATACAGTCGTACGCCTTTCCAAAATACCAAACATCGTTTCCATCAAAGAGGCGAGCGGCAATTTAGAGGCAATGGCCAAAATTATCGAGCAAACACCACCAAGTTTTTCATTATACAGCGGCGATGATGCATTGACACTTCCAGTATTAGCAATCGGCGGCACAGGAGTCGTTTCTGTATCAGCCCATGTGCTGGGGAATGAAATGCAAACGATGATCCGAAACTTCAAAATAGGCAATACCGCAGAAGCGGCAAGCAACCACCGCAGACTAGTGCCTATGATGAAAGCACTCTTTGCAGCCCCCAACCCATCACCTGTCAAAGCGGCTTTGAATCTGAAAGGAATTCCTGTCGGCGGAGTCCGCTTGCCAATGATCCCTTTGAATGAAGAGCAACAGCTTTCATTGCAACAGGCGTTGGCTATGTATGAAGAAAAAGTGAATATCATAGCGTAGGTCCCCTAAAGGGATCGCATATATATATAAATAACCCATCGGAGAGGCTGCCTCAAGGATGGGTTATTTTTTATGGAGAAATGACAATACGAGGAATTTCATTCTATAGATTGTTTAGGAACCACTGTTATCCCGTAACTCCTTCTCTTCATTACCAAAAATCCAAATGTGAATGTAATTAACATCAAGATATATGCACAAAACATAATCGTCGTCCCGTTACTGAGGAATGGCAACATTCTAGCTGCCCCATAAACAAATGCCAGCATATAGTGTTGCGATAACATTGCCAAATCCATACTTCTAGAAGCTCCATCCAGCACGACAAACTGCCAAACAAACAAGATGAACGAAATCAACCAAACGGAATTCCCCATCATAAAACTCTTCCAAACAGGCATATCCAATTTAGAAAATTGAGCACCTACATAGAACCAAAATACTAAAAGTACAAATTGCATGATAAAAGGAAATAAAGGAATCACCATTACATTTACGAAAAATCCATAAACGAACGGTACCAATAGCAATACGAAATGCAACGTATACCCACTTAAGCTTTTCATACAAATCCTCCAATCGCATCGTCTAAAGTAGACATTCTACAACTATCCCGAAAGTCCTTTATTCAAAGCTGATCGTTAATTGACATGGCACTTACTCCGGAAAATAAAACCCTTCCACCGGCAAGGGGCCAAAAAGGGTACATTGCGCCAAAATTATTTTTTGAAACAAAATTTGAGCAGCCAGTATTCTGGTGTATTTCTTACGACTTGAACAACTCGAATAGAATACGTATAATAAGGGTAGATAATGAATATAGTAAAAAAGACCGCCCAATGATTGCGCATTGAACGGTCAATATGATAGCGTAGGTTCCCTAAGGGGATCGGCGTTGACAGGAATAACCCATCAGAGCGGCTAACTCAAGGATGGGTTATTTTTTATGGTTAAATGACAATATTGCTACGACTAGTGCTGCGAATGTATATACAAGCATCTGCGCTTCGAATACTGTCATATCGACCACCTCCCTTCACGGGAAAATGGCCGATCATCCTTGAGTCACCTATTCTATTATTCATTTATTTTACCACACGTACGTTCCTACTTCTAGCATTATCCCAAACAATTAGAACAACTCTCTCCATTCTGCAGTTGTTAGATTAAACGAATTCCACTTCAACCTCACCTCTTCCGTCTTTCGGATATAATCCTTCAAATAATCCGCAGCATTGGAATTAGGCGAACCGCTGAAAATATTATTATAAAACACTCTTACTTAGCCGCCTGCATTAATTTCGCCGGCATAACCTCATGCAACCGCCAAACAAAACTAATCGGCTTATTCCCCTGATGACTGACATAGTCAGCAGTTCCTAAGAAAATAAACGGTGCCGTATAACCCTCCATCTGTTTATACTCCCGTACAAATAGTGCTATTTTATTCCCCGTATTTCGTTGGTTAATATATCTTTTTCCAGTTGGACTGGTATCAGATGTTCTATTTTGAGATTGCCAATGAAACAGTTTATCGCTTATGGCGTAATCTTCATATTGTGTGGAAGGCGAGAAGTCTTTATCCGACTTATTAAGGGTGATGAAAAAGATATCTGTCTGTTTGTCCTCAAGATATTTGACCCCTTCCCGAAATGCAGGTTTACCATCTTCATTAAAATAGCCGAATCCAGCGAGCACTTGATCAGTTGTGTATTGTGCATGCACTCGAAGCGGTGATACATAGTCAAACGGCGATGGCTTTTCTACCGATCGAATATTTTCGATACAAACATCAAGCACTTGTTGAATTTCGCGCCTAATTGCTGGCGTTGAGATTAAATGCTGAACCCCTTCGTGCATTGAAGTAAACTCAAGATTCTTTGGCGGTGTATCGAAAAAAGAATAATAAAGCATTCCCACCATAAGATGTTGCTCTTCATTTTCAATTAACCCGCATTCCAAATAACCTTTCAAAAACTTTAGTAATTCAATCGAATCCAAATGAAAAAGCGATTGAATTCTTCGGTTAATGGTACCCTCATACTCACTTTGAAAATCTTCCGAGAGCCCCGCTTCTACCTTAAGTCTTTCAAATGAGCGATTTCTGCTGTTTCCGTAAAAATCCGCAAGTGTTAAATGATGATATTGAAGGAAGTTTGATAACGCAAGCTTTTCCCCTGTATCTTCTTCAAAGTATTTAAGCTTCGCAATCAAATTTTGCTTTGTATTTTTTACGTCTTTTATGTTCCGTAGAATATACTCCTTAGCCTGCTTCTCCATTTGAATAACGGATCCTTTCGGTAAATGAAAGAAGCCGTTCTCAATATAGTGTTTGATGGAATGCTTTGTCCTTCCGACAAGGGCGCGAAACTTTTCTTCGAAGGGATAATCGGCGTGAGCTTGTCCTACAAAATCCAGGACAGTTAGACATTCCTTGTCATCAGCCAAGCGCAACCCTCGTCCTAACTGTTGTAAAAAAACAGTTAGACTTTCTGTTGGTCGCAGGAATAAAACTGTATTGACTTCTGGAATATCAATTCCCTCATTATATAAATCCACGACAAATATAAATTTAATTTCACCGCATACTAATTTTCGCTTTGCTGTATTCCGCTCCTCATCAGACGATTCCCCATGTAAAGCAATGGAAGGAATTTTCTTTGAGTTAAAGTAAGAAGCCATATACTTTGCGTGACACACAGAATCCTAAAGCTTTCACTTGATCTAGCGCAGTAACATACTTATTGACGCTACGGATAACAAGATCACTTCGACGGTCGTTGGAGGTATAAACATTCGTAAGCTCGTCAGTATCGTACCCTCTTCTTGACCATGTAATAGCCGAGAGATCGACATTATCGGTAACGCAAAAATAATGAAAAGGGCTAAGCAATTTACGATCAATCGCTTCCGTCAAACGCATTTCAGATGCGATCCGATCATCAAAATAACTAAGGACATTCTGATTATCCATCCGTTCAGGAGTAGCTGTTAGTCCCAACAGAATTGTTGGCTCATAAAACTCTAATAAGGTCCGGTACGTTGGCGCTGTCGCATGGTGGAATTCATCCACAATGATAAAGTCATAGAAGTCGGCCGTAGTTTTTTCTTTCATCTTTCTACTATTCCAGCTTTGAATACTCATAAATAGTTGATCAAATGATGTGGGTTCAAAACGACCTACAAACATTTCACCAAAGTTGGCATCTTTTAAAACAGCACGGAACGTATACATACTTTGTTTAAGGATTTCTTCTCGATGGGCAATAAAGAGTAACTTAGCGTTCGGCTTTTGCTGCAAAAAACGCTTGAAATCAAAGGCAGAAATAACTGTTTTACCAACCCCTGTGGCCGCTACTACTAAGTTTTTCATATGTCCATGTACAGTACGTTCAACTTCTAGTTCATCAAGAATTTCTTGCTGATAATGATATGGCCGAATATCGAGGAAATACTGCTCTTTCGTCTCTTCCACTTGCTCTTTCATCAATGATTGACGAACCTTTGACCAGTTTTCTTCTTCATCATCCGACAGACTTTTAAACTCTTCATCATTCCAATAACCTTCAAAGGTCGCTTCGAACTTTCGTATAATATCAAATGAATCTTTTTCCGTTACTTTTAAGTTCCACTCAAGTCCCGAAGTTAATGCTGGATTAGAAAGGTTAGAAGAGCCAATATACGCTGTACTGAACCCTGTTTTTCGTTTAAACAAATAGGCTTTTGCATGTAATCTAGTTCTTTCTTTATCTAACGAAACCCTAATTTCGGTATTAGCCAGCTTGCTTAATTCTTGAAGTGCTTTGTAATCAGTTGCCTCCATATATGACGTCGTAATAATCCTGAGACGGCCGCCACGTTCAGTGAAATTACGAAGCTCCTCGATAATAATCCGCAAACCAGACCATTTAATAAATGAAACAAGCCATTCTATTTCGTCAGAAGTAGCAATTTCCTTTTTTAACTCTTCCAACATGTTAGGCTCAGCATGTGATCCCGTGAATAAAGAGCTCTGTGTTAAAGGTGTAACTGGTCTAATCGGCTTTCTCCTACTCAGGGATTGAGCTGTGTTAATTGTTTTATAAATCGAGGTTAGAATTTCTGCATGGTCATCTAATTTAAGTCTAGCAAAATCATCGTCATTTAGTTTTTGGTGAAGCACATCAATTATTTCATTACAAATTTGTATTTGTCTAAGGAGTGCATCTTCCTTATTTCCACCATCTCGAATATGTGATAAAGCATTTCGAGTTACTGATGAAATGTAATTCGATAGAAGTACCCTCGCCTCAGCTTCATCTATTTCTTCCTTTTCCACAGCAAAAACATCTGGAAGATCGTCTAATTCAGCTTTAATTTTTTTATTAATTAATTGCTCATAAATTCCTTCTTGCATTGTTGTATCACCCTTTCAATGGCTGGGATACTTGCAGGCGTCCATTGTAATGAATTAGGTTCTTTGAATGGCACCCATTTTATTTCACTATGCTCATATGGAATTGGCGTTCCATAAATGATCTCGGCATAATAAGTTACTAAATGCACCGTAAATAGATCGTATGTAAATGTGGTATCTTCAACAAATTCCCCAATTTTAATTTGGCAATGAAGCTCTTCTTTTATTTCGCGAAGCAAAGCAGCCTGTGGTGTTTCACCTGGTTCTATTTTACCGACGGGAAATTCCCAATACCCAGGCAAAGTCATATTCCGCGAACGTTTCGCACAGAGAACTCGCCTTCTTCGTTATGTATGACCGCGCCGACTACATGAATAGTTTTAGTCATTCGAAATCCCCACCGTTTGACTTAATTAATCAGTTTTGATTTTTGTACAACCCTTATACTTTCAAAACCACATTTTTCACAGCAGCTTGTTTCATCCTCATGCATTTCATGGCAAGCTTTACAAACGTATAGCACTTATTCATTACTTTGCATTTGACGATAGACCTCCTGACTCTTTATCGAAAGCACTAACTGGATACTGTTTCCATTGTAGCATTTTTCTCAATTCGACCAATTGTCTTTTGAAAATTCAACAAGAAAATGGTCCTTCATGATTTTCCTTTCGTCTCGTAAATCCTCTTATTCCCCGCAATAATTAACAAACCCCTATTGTTCTCCCTAGTCCCTATCCATCACCCAATTCTCCTATTCATCTCCAACTAAAAATGCGAATTTACAAATTTCATATTAATTTGACAGTTTAATATATTGTTGCTACTATGAAAGCGCATTCAAAATCTATGATTGGGGGAATAGGAATGGCGAAAACAATGTACGCATTAGATTTGAGTAAGCCGATGGAAGAGCAAGCACATCCGGGTCACAATCGGTGGCATCCGGATATTCCTGCTGCTTTTGCTGTAGATCCTGGTACTTCTTTTAGGATGGATTGTAAGGAATGGACGGATGGGCAGATTGGAAATAATGATAGTGCGGAGGATGTCCGAAGTGTCAATCTTGCGCGTGTTCATGTTTTGAGTGGCCCGGTGTATGTAAATGGTGCGGAGCCTGGTGATTTGCTTGTTGTCGATATTTTGGATATCGGGGCGCATCAGGGGTATGAATGGGGTTTTAATGGGATTTTTGCAAAGGAGAACGGCGGAAGCTTTTTGGTGGACCAGTTTCCGGAAGCGCAAAAGTCGATTTGGGATTTTGAAGGTATTTATACGACGTCGAGGCATGTGCCTGGCGTGAAATTTGCAGGTCTAATTCATCCAGGTTTGATTGGCGTAGCCCCTTCTATGGAACTTTTGCAAAAGTGGAATGACCGGGAACAAAAACTGATCGATACTGATCCGAACCGTGTGCCGGCGCTTGCGAATGCTCCGAATCCAGAGAGTGTTGTGCTTGGTACGTTATCGGGTGCGGAGTTTGATAGAATTGCAAAGGAAGGCGCTCGTACAGTACCTCCGCGGGAAAATGGTGGAAACTGTGATATTAAGAATTT
This sequence comes from Sporosarcina luteola, assembly GCF_023715585.1. Lineage (GTDB taxonomy): Bacteria > Bacillota > Bacilli > Bacillales_A > Planococcaceae > Sporosarcina > Sporosarcina luteola_D. Next base: position 200,113 of record NZ_JAMBOK010000002.1, on the reverse strand, counting down.
ATCTAAGGGATCTAGGATTTTCTTCCCGACATTTGTCGACGGGGCGAAGCTATCGGTCGGCGATCTTCATTTCTCCCAAGGCGACGGGGAAATTACGTTCTGCGGCGGGATTGAGATGTCCGGCTGGATCGAGTTGAAGGTGGACATTATTAAGGGCGGCATGGAGAAGTATAAAATTACTGAAAACCCTGTGTTCCAACCTGGTCCGGTTGAACCGAATTATAATGATTATCTCGTGTTCCAAGGGATTTCGGTTGATGATCGCAATGGCCAGCAGACGTATTTGGATGCTAATATCGCGTTCCGCAGGGCGTGCTTGAATGCAATCGAGTATTTGAAGACTCTCGGGTATACGGGCGAGCAGGCATATATGCTTCTAAGTACCGCACCGGTTGAGGGACGCATTAACGGCATTGTCGATATTCCGAATGCTTGCTGTACAATCGCAATTCCTACTAAAATTTTCGATAAGGATATTATGCCGAAATAAGGGGGGCTCATTTTGCCTAGTTATACATTCCGTTGTAAGGACTGCGGTGAATTTACGCTGTTCTTCAAATCAATGGCCGGCAATAAAGAGATGGCAGACTGCCCGGACTGTGGCCACGTGTCAACTAGAGTTTTTTTAGCACCTAACCTTCATACACTTTCAAGAGAAGTGAGTTCACGCATTGAAAAAGGGATGGAGCCTCAGCGAATGACGCGGGCTGAATTAGGCGCTAAACAGCCAAAGAAAAAGGCGAAGGTCAATCGTCCTTGGCAAGTTGGATAAGTGAATAGGACAAGCTTACATCCACGGAGGCTCTTTCGGCTTGTGTGGATTTTTTTGCGTCCAGTCCGCATTAGTATATCCCATCCCCGATTGGACACCCTAACCATAAATTTGAAAGGGTGTGTATTCCAATGATGCCAGAACGGGAACTCTTTGCGGAGTTGAATGAGGATCAGTTGAAGGCATTGAGTGCTTTAGAGGATGAGCTGGGTGTAACGCTCGTTGCGTATGAAAGTCCGATGCATGATGATCATCACATTGTGGAGTCGGAAGTTTGATTGGTGAGGGCTATCTTCGGGTAGTCCTTATTTTGATGGGCGGAATAGGTTATTACCGACTTAGCAGGATTTATCACCGATTCCCGATTGCTTATCACCGACTTGAAGCACTTTATCACCGGCTCTATACCGTTTATCACCGACTTGTTTGAATTTATCAGTGTTTGGCTACATATGAACGTATTTTATCCACAAAAAATTGAAAGCCCTCATCTTAGATTATCAGGTAATCCTCGATTCAGGCTCTTCAAAGGTGCTTCATATTAGTTAGGAAGATTGAGCTGCCATGAAACCCCGAAGCGGTCATTTAACCATCCGAATTTTTTACTGAAACCATAATCCCCTAACGGCATGAGTGCTGATCCACCTTCGATGAGTTCATGATAAAGATTGTCAAGTTCCTCTTCAGTATCACAAGTTACAAAAATGGAGAATGAAGGTGTGAATGAAAATTGATGCTTCACACTACTGTCAATACACATAAATTCTTGCCCTTTTAACGTAAAAGTAGCCTGCATGACAGTTCCTTCTTTCCCAGACTCGCCAGGCCCGTATCGAACAATGCTGGTAATTTTCGAATCCTCGATGAGGGATGTGTAAAAATTCATCGCTTCTTCTGCATTGTCCTCTTGAAACATTAAGAATGATGCTACCTTCTCCATTAACCATCTACACCTTTCCACTAGCTATCCTCTAAAGTATAATTCATTTCTTGTCAAAGTATCCATTCAATATGCGAGTAGTACTTCCCCGCTCACTCCTCATATACTGGTATCGATTATGCACTTTCTTAAAGAGGAGGAATGGCGTGGACATTACAGTGCGGCGGGGAGATTCGCTCTGGTACTATAGCCAGTTGTTTAGGCTTCCGCTTCAATTGATCATAGATTCGAATCGTGATGCAAACTTGCAGGCTCTCTCTGTCGGACAACGGATTCGAATTCCGGGGTATGTGGCATTCGAGGTGCAAATCAATCAGGGAGAAACGTTATGGTTGATTGCGCAGCGGAGAAATGTCTCACTTGAAGCGATTCTCCTTGCGAATCCACTGCTCAATCCAAATCGCCTGCGGGTCGGGGAGACAATCCGGGTTCCCCTGCGTATCACGTGGAGGCTCGTCAACGGAAGGCAGACGTACAGCTATGCGATGATGATTAACGACTTGAGAAGGCTTCAATCTGTGTATCCCTTCATCTCGAATACATCAATCGGAAGTTCGGTGCTCGGAAGGAATATTCCTGAGATCCGACTTGGAACGGGTCCGAAACGGGTTCATTACAATGCTTCCTTCCATGCAAATGAATGGATTACGACGCCCGTCCTTATGACCTTTCTCAATGACTATTTGCTTTCCCTTACGAATCAAATTCCGATACGCGGATTATCCACGTTCCCTTTGTACCAACAATCCTCATTGTCCATTGTCCCTATGGTGAATCCCGACGGCGTTACGCTTGTGCAGCAAGGGCCTCCTGAAACGGAGCCATGGAGAACTAGAGTCGTCGAATGGAACAATGGCAGCATGGATTTCTCTGGTTGGAAAGCAAATATTCGAGGCGTCGATTTGAACGATCAGTTCCCGGCGTTATGGGAATTGGATCGGCAACAGCCACGTAATCGGAAAACACCCGGTCCGCGTAATTACAGCGGAGAACGACCGCTCTCGGAACCGGAAGCCATTGCGATGGCAGACCTGACAAGGAGACGGGACTTTGCAAGGGTGCTCGCGTTCCATACACAAGGCCGGGTCATCTACTGGGGCTTCCAAGGGTTGGAGCCGCCGGAGTCGGAAACGATGGCCAATGAATTTAGCCGGGTAAGCGGCTATGAGCCGGTTCAAACAATTGAAAGTTACGCCGGCTATAAGGATTGGTTCATTCAAGATTGGCGAAGACCAGGATTCACCGTTGAGCTAGGATTTGGGGTTAATCCATTGCCAATTAATCAGTTCGGTGAAATCTATCAGGAAGCGTTGGGCATTTTTCTAGCTGGGTTGTATTTGTAGGGGGGTAAATTTGCGCTGCAATTGGTTTATGCGTGGCTTCAACGGTTTATGCGTGGCTTCAACGGTTTATGCGTGGCTTCAACGGTTTATGCGCGAAAAAACCGATTTATGCGTTTCTAAATGAATTTATGAGCTTTTGAATGGATTTATGCGTTTTTCTAGCGGTTTATGCGTTAAAATCGGCTTTTATGCGCTTTTGGGATTTACCCCATCAAAAAACCTCACTTCACGTGAGGTTTAGTCCCTTTCGAGGGGCATGGAGCAGCAGCGGAAGGAGCCGCCGGATTTGATGATTTCGGAGAAGTCGACTTCGATGACTTCGAATCCGTGTGCGCGCATGGCGGTGTTGACCTTTTCGTTCTGCGGGAGGCTGAATACTTTGCCGCCGCCGATTGATAATACGTTGGTGCCCATCGTAAATTGTTCTTCTGGGGACACTTCGATCAATTTATATGTGTTGGAAAGTGTTTCGACCATGTCTGCTGAAAGTGCATCCGGGAAGATGAGTCCGATTTCAGGCGACAGTATGTTGAATACGCAATCCAGGTGTAAATATTTTTCATTGAATGGTACGCGGATGATTTTGTGTTTTGGCAAATCGCGTTGCAAATTGCGGACGGCTTCGTCTGATGTACGGCTGCTGATGCCGACATATACTTTGTCGCGATCGACGATAACATCTCCGCCTTCGACCCGATCAATAGTCGTCTGGTATGAAATGTTTTCGTCCTCGAGAAATTCCTCGAGTGCCTCTTCCTCGCCTTTTCGGATATCGCTTGCCATTTCGGAGACGAATATTTCCTCCCCGACTGTGAATCCGATGTCCCTCGTGAATACTTGTTCAGGGAATCGTTCGGAGGAAGGTAGTTTAATTACTTCCACGCCGTGTTCACGGAGCAGCTTTTCGAATTCCCTATGCTGCTTCATCGCCAATTCCACGTCGATGTTTTCGTCTGCATATGCCTTTTGAGTATCGTTGATAATATCTTCGATTGCCATGAATTTCGGTTGGCAAAGAATGACTCGCTTTAATGAATCATATTCTGTATTGCACTTCGTTTTTGATTTATCGTTCACAGGGGAACTCATTAGTCCATCCTCCAAATTAATTTTATCCTTCAAACCTATTCCCTCTTCCAGTCAAATCAAACCAGTAGTTTAGGGTTCCCCGTTACGGGAATTGATAACCAAATAAAGGTTGGGGGGAAGATTGATTGATTGAAGAAAGAACAAATACGTTATTGACGAAAGAGGATTTTGCAAACCGGTCTGATTTGCCGGAGTGGTTATTGGACAGTTATCGGACGTTCCGCGAAACGGTGACGGATAAGACGTTTCCGTGTTATTTCGGCATGGGCGGAGAAATGAAAGGTGAGCTGCGTTATGCCTATGTGACGCAGAAGGATTGGTCGAACTTGCCTTCCGCACTTTATGCATTTTTGAAGTTATTTGAGGATCCGCAGCATAAACGGCATGGTCTGTTCGTCTTCGTAGAGCCTTTTGAGACGGAAAGCGATTTAGAGGCGTACCGGAAGCAATTCTGGGATATTCTGCAGTATTTGCATGACGTTGATAAAGTGGAATGGCCGGCTGACAGCCCTCGAGATCCAGATCATTACTTATGGGACTTCCATTTTGGCGGAGAACCGATTTTCGTGTTCGGAAATGCGCCTGCCTATAAGCAGCGGAAAACAAGGGATTTAGGCCAATCAATGGTGCTTGGCTTCCAACCTAGACGTATTTTTGAAGGATTGAAGGGCACTGAAAAAGGCGGCATCATGTCCCGCGAAAAGGTACGTGAACGCGTCGAAGTGTGGGATCAATTACCGAAGCATCCGGACATTAGCCATTACGGCGATCCGACGCATAATGAATGGAAACAGTTCTTCATTGGTGACGATATTGAACCGATTGTCGGGAAATGTCCGTTTTCACATAAAGAAATGAAAAGTGATTGAATGAAAAAGGTGCCGAAGGATTATTTCGGCACCTTTTCTTATTTCCCGCGTTCTATTTCCCGGTTGATTTCTGCTCGGGAAAGCCGTCATTTCCACAGTTTCTTGTCGTTGCTTGACGGAATATTTCCCGAAGTGTGTCGATTTCCCGGGAAATAGAGATTATTTCCTGCCGATTCCATAGTAGATATCCATTTCTGTTTCAGGCACCATCCCGCCCCCCGTCGCCCAGACGAGATGGATGGCTGAAGGCGCATCGGCTTTTTCCACTTTATTGCGAATGACTTGGAGTGGACCTGTCATTCCAGCAAGTGCCGACGGTTCGAGGCGGATGTCCTCGGTATCTGCAATCATTGTCAGCAGCTCAAACATCGTATCATCGCCAATTGTATAGCAGCCTTCAAGGAGCGGCTCCATCTTCTTACCGACAAATGCCGATGCTGTGCCGACAGCAAGTCCGTCCGCGGCAGTCTGATTGTCCAAACCGAAGTCCGCTACGGATACTTTGTCATGCAATCCCGTCATCATGCCGATTGTCATGCATGGCGAATGCGTCGGTTCCGCAAAGAAGCAGTGGACATTGTCGCCGAATTGAAGCTTCAGGCCGAAAGCGACTCCTCCCGGTCCCCCGCCAACACCGCAAGGCAAATAGACGAATAGTGGATTGTTTTCATCGACAAGGATCCCACTCTCTTTTAGTTGCGCAGCGACCCGTTCGCCTGCAACAGCGTACCCGAGAAATAGGTCGAGTGAGTTTTCATCATCGATGAAGTGGCAAAGTGGGTCCGCTTCTGCCTGGCGTCTGCCTTCCTCGACCGCCTTGCTGTAATCATCTGCATATTCGACGACTGTCACGCCTTTTTCACGGAGGAGATCCTTCTTCCATTGCTTCGCATCCGCGGACATATGGACCGTGACATTGAAGCCGAGCTTCGCACTCATGATTCCGATGCTTAACCCGAGATTCCCCGTCGAGCCGACAGCAATTTTATGCTTCGCAAATAAATTACGGAATTCTGGCTCCGCGAATTTTGTGTAGTCCCCATCCTGTTTGATGAGACCATGCTCCAAGGCAAGTGTTTCGGCATGCTTCAACACTTCGTAGATGCCGCCGCGCGCTTTAATAGAACCCGATATCGGGAGGGCGTTGTCTTGCTTCAACAGCAATTTCCCGGGAATTACAGTTTCATATGTAGATGCAAGCGCTTCTTTCATGTTAGGGATGGCTGTGATTGGTGACTCGATAATGCCATTGGTTTCTGCTGTTTCAGGAAATACTTTTGCGATATACGGAGCAAAACGCTTTAACCGTTCACTTGCATCTTTGACGTCGGCTGCTGTGATGCCTGATTGGGCAATTCCTATTGCGCTGTTGCCGTTCAACGGGTTTATCCATAGCACTTCCTGTTTTTCGATGATCTTTTGCAGTAATGGCAATTTTTCAATCCACTCGGATTTTTCTGTTTCATTCATGCTATCGTCCCCCATTAAAAGAATTTTCCCTATTATAGCATGCAGAGATCTTTTATTTATTTATTTAACACATATCGGTCGATTAAATCGCGGGTCAGTTCGAAACGGGGAGTGGACGTATCGCTCCCCTCCGCTTCGACGCCGATGACGACCGTAATGATCCGCTTACCTTCATAGATGCCTGTGCTTGCAAAACATGGCCCGGCTTCTTCGGTGTACCCCGTTTTCAACCCTTCCATGCCAGTCATCGCTTGCGGCATTCCCGGTAGCATGAGGTTCGTGTTCCACAGCTTCGTTCCTGCGCTCGTGGTGAAATCCGTCATTCGAGTGAATTCCAGTACTTCCGGATATGTTGTCAGAAGTTCATTCGCGATGGCGGCAACATCCCGAACTGTTGCGCGATTCGTCTCATCTTCATCCAATCCGGTTGCATTGATGAAGCTGGTGTTTTGCAAGCCGAATGAGTTGGCTTTCTTGTTCATCTGTATTACAAATTCCTCTTCCGTGCCGCTCACCATTTCGGCGAGTGCGACAGCCGCATCGTTTGCGGATGTGACGGTCATGGCGGCGAAAAGTTCGCGGACATTGTAGGTTTTATGCTTGTCCATTCCTAAAATGACCGCATCTTTCGGTTGTTTCAGCGCGGCTGTGGACGGCTTATATTGGCTGTCCCATGCGAGTCTATCAGCGGCAATCGCTTCGAGGACGATGTATTGAGTCATCAGCTTTGACATGCTTGCGATCGGCAACGCTTCCTTGGCATTTTGCTCATAGAGAATCTTTCCGGAATCCGCTTCCATGACGATGGCAGCCTTTGCCTCGCTGTAAAGGGGGTCCGCTTCTTTGCGAGCATCTTTGTCTTTAATAAAGAAGAAAAACGCCATTGCGGCGACGAATAGGATTGCGAGATTTTTTTTCATATAAAACCACACCTTTCTGTACTACTTCTATTGTCTACAACAAAGATGAAGATTCATTCATGGATTATCTGAAGAATTTCTGAAGATGGGCAACTCCCCGCAATAGGATCATAGCCCTTCTGCACACACCATCATCATCCGGGCTGAATACGCTAGTAGTAATAACGTCAGTGATGGTGGTGATTTGCATGGAGAGTGCGGGGATTTTAGCAGGGCCGATGTTACGGCGCGTCGATACAGAATCTGTTGCTATTTGGGTGGCGACGGACTGTCCTGTCGAGGTGAATGCTGCCATTTACTGTCTTCATACGCTTATTCAGCTCGACACCGAAACGAAGACGACATCTATACGAGCAGGCCATCGTTTGTTCATCCACCTAGTGCAGGTGCATGGGCAATTTCCAACGGAGACACTCCTTGGCTATGACCTGCTTTTTCGCGTTGAAAAAAAAGGATATAATTTGGCAAGCCTCGGATTAATTCACGATAATGAAGATTCCATCGCGTACGATGGGCTTCCTTATCCTTCGTTTTTCATCCCCGCAAGTGCAACTCCAACTTTTCTATATGCATCTTGTCGGAAATTTCACGGGAAGGGAGATGATGCTCTCGTTGCGGCGGATGTGCTTTTGCAAAGGGAAACGAGTAATCTTGCGGCACGGCCGTGCGCTTTGTTTCTTACCGGAGACCAGATTTACGCGGATGACGTGGCGGATCCTTTATTTCCAGTCATCAGAACGGTTGCCGAACACTATATTGGTAAGGAAGACCTTGGGCAGTTCGATTGGCGCTTGCGGGAGGAGCCTTTTTCTAGTGCTTTGACGCAAGTAAATGGCCGGCAGTTTATTACGGAGCGATTTTGCCGGTTTACTTCAGGCAACGCTTCGAATCATCTGCTCACATTCGGGGAGTACGCAGCGATGTATTTACTATCTTGGAGTCCCTCGATGTGGGCAGGTGTGTACCTCCCTACTTTCGATGAGTTAGTGAGGGAAGATGGCCTGTATTTATATTATCCTGACGATCATGGTGAGATCGAGAAATGCAGGGTCCGTTTTGAAGAACAGACCGGGCAGCTTTTACAGGCAATCGGTTCTCTCCATCGGATTCGTAGGCTATTTGCAAACGTGCCTACGTACATGATATTCGATGATCATGATGTGACGGATGACTGGAATTTATCTGCAGATTGGCGCAGTGCGGTGCTCGCTTCGCCTCTAGGAAAACATGTGATTGCGAACGGGCTTTGTGCATATTGGGCGTTCCAAGGTTGGGGCAATGAGCCACAACGGTTCGGGGAGGGGTTCCTACAGTCGATGTGTAGTCATTTCGACGGGTTCATTGCTGACTCAACTTCTTATAAGGTTTGGGCGGATCGTCTCTGGTCATTCAATGGCTGGCAATTCGTAGCGCCCACTACACCTGCTGCGCTGTTTTTTAGATACGAGGACAATGCGTCAATTTGAAGATGAGCCGAAACCGGTGAAAGTTGGACGGATGTATAAAGAGAGCGTCCAAACTCCGAGGTTGATCGGCACGTCCGGTTGGAAGGTGACGGCCCGGACGCTATTAAAATCCCGATGGACACGGGGAGACCCGCTGATCATTGTTTCACCGACGCCGTTATATGGATTGGGCCTCATCGAATCAGTTCTCCATTCGTATGTGTATCCGCTCAGGACGCTTGGGTTTCCGATTCATGAAGTGCTTGATTTCGAGGCATGGAAGTATAACGGCAGAGGGTTCACCGATTTTATCGGCCAGCTGTTCCATTGGAGCCTGTCCCGATGCATCATCCTGTCGGGGGATGTCCATTATGCTTCCTCGGTCCGGTCGCGCTTGACTTCGAAGCGGGAAGTGCTTGATATTTTGCAATTCACGAGCAGTCCTTCCCATAATATGAGCTTCTCGGGTGTTTGGGGAAAGCTTATGAAGATGGCGATCTGGGGAAATGCGAGGCGGCGGGTGAAGAAGACAATCTACAGGTATTGCGATGTTGGTTTTTCGATTCGGAATGGCGGGAAAGCGATTGACTGTCCGAAGGATGCCAAATGGCAGGAGGCTCTCCGTTATTTGGAGATGCAAGGCGGGACGATTGTCGAGACGGAGAACAATATCGGGTTGGTCACCGTCGGGGATGCCGTTATCAGGCATTCTCTGCTGCAGATGGTCAGAGGAGAGATGAAAGAGATTCATTTTGAGGATAGTGAAGCTTCGCCGGTGTGAGCCGGCGGGGCTTTTATGTGTGGACGCGGGGATTTATGCGTAAGTTTTATGATTTATGCGGCTTTCGGGACGGTTATGCGTACATTTTATGATTTATGCGTGATTGTGGGATTTTATGGGTTTCTGCTGGAGTTTATGCGTGTTTCGCGGCGGTTATGCGTGTTTGGATGTTTCTCGCTCGCGCTGAATGCCTTTCACAAACGTAGGATTAATTAAAAAAAGAGACTACCCATCGGATAGCCTCTCTCACTCTATTCATAGCTTCGTCCGTACATCCCACAGTTCAGGGAAGAATCTATGATCCAGGACAGATTTCAGATAGTCGACGCCTGAAGAGCCGCCGGTGCCTGTTTTGAAGCCGATAATCCGTTCTACTGTTTTCATGTGGCGGAAGCGCCATTGCTGGTGACTGTCTTCGATGTCGACGAGCTTTTCGGCAAGCTGGTACAATTCCCAATAACGTTCGACGTCGCGGTATACTTCCAGCCATGCGGATGCCACGGTCGGATCGCCTGTGTATGTGACCGAAAAATCGCGATTCAGCAAATCGGGATTGATCGGGAAGCCAGCACGTGCAAGTGCGCGGATGGCGACGTCATAAATACCCGGTACCCCGAAAGCTGTCTGCAAGTCACTTGCGAGCTCGGGGTCTTTCTCGTAGATTTTCAATATGTGCGGCTGTTTGTAGCCGAGCGCAAACTCGATCTGCCGATTTTGGTAGGATTGGAAGCCCGATGCTCGACCGAGGCTTTCCCGGAACTCCATGTATTCCGCTGGTGTTAATGTCGACAGGACATCCCACGCCTGGATGATCTGTGTCTGCACCCGGGAGACGCGCGCCAGCATTTTGAAGGCTTCCGGCAGTTCGTCTTTTTCAATCGATTCGATTGCCGTGTTCAGTTCATGCAAAATGAGTTTCATCCATAGCTCACTCACTTGGTGGATGATGATGAACAGCATTTCATCGTGATGGCCGGATAACCGTTCCTGGCTAGAGAGCACTTTATCGAGGCGCAAATATTCCCCGTACGTCATATTGTCCCGGAAATCGGTATGAATGCCATTTTCTTTTTCACTCATGACGGCCACCTCCTCATTACTGCGCGTACAGGACTGCCGTCTCCGCCCTCGATCGGCAGCGGCAAGGCGATCAATTCATAGTCGCCAGGTTCTACTTCAGTCAAAACGATGTTCTCCAAAATAAGCACGCGGTTGTCATAAAGCGAATGGTGGGCATCCAATGTCTTGCTATGCTCAGAGTCGACGGATGGGGTATCGACCCCGATCAGCCTTACACCTCGTTCCTTCAATAAAGGGCCGATATCCGCCCGCAAAACCGAATACGTTTCCGGGAACACATCGGGATCTGGACGGCTTGAGGTCTTCAATAAAATCCGTTCAACATTGCCGAAATCGATTCCTTCCAAATCGGATCGTCCAATGCTTTCCAGCCCCGAGACATCGATGACACGTGCCTTTCCGATATAGACATCGATCGGCAGCTCATGCACTTTCATTCCGTTGTCGTCATAATGGAAAGGCGCGTCAATATGCGTCCCCATATGCGTGCTCGTCGTTATCTTTCCGATATTGACGGAACCTGTTTCCGCTTTTGGGAACTCGATTTTGTAGGAAAACGGCGTATCTCCCGGCCATTCGGCGATTCCATTATGCAGACGCTGCGAAATATCAATCCACTCCCCCGTCATGCGACAACACCTCTTTTATTCTCAAACTTTTCATAACGCTTTTCATCCATGATCAATTTCAGCTTCTGTATTGTGCGCCAGACGTCTTCAAACGTATTGTAAAGGGCGACAGGCGCGAGCCGTATGCCGTTCGGTGCACGGAAATCCGGTATGACGCCATCTTCCTTCAACGCCTTGCATATGCGCGCCGCTTCTACATGTTCAAGCAGAAGGTGGCCGCCGCGTGTTTTGTCGACCGGATTGCCGATTGTGAAGCCAAAACCCTGTAGTTCCTGTTCAATCAATTCAAGCATATAGCCCGTCAGCTCGAACGATTTCGCACGGATTGCCGACATGCCGACTTCCTCGAACATCTCGAGCGAGCCGATGACTGGCGCCAAGCTTAGCACATGGGGAGTACCGATTTGATAAGCGCCAGCGTCTAGCGCCGGATCCATTGTATGTTCCATATCGAATTGCGCTTCCTTTTTCGAGCCGAACCAGCCAGCGAGTCCCGGTTCCATGCCGAAATGCTGTTCATGGATGAACAGGCCACCGACTGAACCTGGTCCGCCGTTCAGATGCTTATACGTGCACCAGAATGCGAAATCCGTTCCCCAGTCGTGAAGCGAATGCTCGACTGCTCCGATTGAATGGCAAAGGTCGAAGCCGATCGGGATATTCCGTTCATTCGCAGCCTTCGTCAATTTCTCCATATCGAGAACTTGGCCGCTTCTGTAGAGAACCGCCGGCAACACAATGAGCGCCACGTCGTCGGTCATCGCTTCGATAATGTCATCTTCTTTTAAATAGCGGCCGTCCCGACTTTTGATACGGATAAGATGCGTGTCCGGATCGTACCCTTTTAGTCGGAGCTGGCTTTTCAGTGCGTAGATATCAGAAGGAAAGTTCAATTCATCGGCGAGGATTTTTGTTTTATTGCCATCAGGCTTGTAAAACGTAGAGACGAGCTGATGCAGGTTTGTTGTCGTGGAGCCCGTCGCAATGACTTCGCTCTTCATTCCCCCGACGAGCGGCGCCATTTTCTCCCCTACCTGTTCGGATAAATAAAACCACGGATGTGTCCCTTCCGTCCACCCGTCAATGCCGAGCGTTTTCCATGAATTGAGCAAGTCGTGCAGCGTGCGCTCTGCCCGTTTGGATAATAAACCAAGTGAGTTGCCATCCATGTAGATTGCGTTCGCCGGTATGTAAAATTCGTCCCGATAAGAAGCGAGTTTGTCGAGTCGATCACGATCCTGTGCATTGGATAATGTGTGTTGTGACATACGGATCCCCCTTTTGTATTCTTATGAAAAGCATAGCATATTGGAGGAAGAGGGGACATTCTGAATTTGGAGATTCTTTGTGCGCGGGGCGGCTTGCTTTGGGTGCGGAACGCCTCGCTTTGGGCGCGAAACGGCCTACTTTGGGCGCGGAACGCCTTGCTTTGGGCGCGAAACGGCCTACTTTGGGCGCGGAGGCGGCTTGCTTGAGACGCGATTAAAAAAAAGGCGAAGGAAATAGCTCCTTCGCCTGTTAACACATCCTATTTGAACCATCCTTTTTCCTTAAAACGAGAAATCGCTTCAATTCGATTGCCGACCTCCAGCTTTTCGAGAATGACCGATATGTAGTTCCTCACCGTTCCTGGTGTTAAAAACAGCTCACTCGCGATTTCTTTCGTCGTCTTTCCCTCTGCGACGAGGCCAAGCACTTGGCTTTCGCGGTCAGTCAGCGGGTTTTCCGAGTCGTCTTCGTACGCGATATCGACGAGCTCAGGTGCGTAGATCCGGCGTCCTTCCTGAATTGCATGGATGGAACTGACAAGCTCCTCGATCGGACTGTCTTTCAATAAATAACCGCGGACCTTGGCCTTTCGCGCGCGCTCGAAATAGCCCGCCCGCGCAAACGTCGTCAAGATGATGATTTTGCAATCCATCCCGCTGAGTTCCTCCGCAGCATCCAAACCGGTCATGACCGGCATCTCGATATCCATGATGCAGATGTCGGGTTCCTGCTCCTTCACGAGGCGAACCGCTTCCTCGCCGTTCCGCGCCATTCCGACGACTTGCATATCATCTTCCATGTTCAAAAGGGAGCCTAATGCGCCTAACATCATTCCTTGGTCTTCCGCAATGACGATTCGTATCATGACTTACCCCTCCTCCACTTGATGTGTAATGACGACCGGAATCTGGATCGTCAATGTTGTTCCGTTCCCCTCTTCGATTTCGAGCGAGCCGTTCACAAATTCCAGACGCTCCCTCATGCCCTTCAATCCCGTGCTGACTGATTTTGCCGCTTTCATCCCTTTGCCGTTATCATGGACGATAATCGACATTTCCTCTTCCTTCTGCTTGAAAATGACATTGCAAACCGTCGCTTCACTATGCTTTACAACATTCGTGATCGCCTCTTTCAGGCACATGCCGAGTACATTTTCAAAGTTTGACGGAATATGGGTCACGGCCGGGTCTCCCTCAATCCTCAATTCGATTTCTGCGGCAGCCAGTATTTGGCGGGCGCGCATCACTTCATCCACGAGCCTTGTCGCACGCATATCCGCCACAAGTTCACGCACTTCCTTCAGCGCTGTGCTTACCGTTTGGCGGATATCGTTAAGTTCTTGCTCCGCCGCTTCCGGATTTTTCGAAATCAGCCTCCGGGCCAAGTCGCTTTTTAACCCGATCATCGATAATTTCTGCCCGAGCGTGTCATGCAGATCCCTTGCGATCCGCTCCCGTTCTTCCAGCAACATCAATTCTGAAATCCGGTCATTCGCATTCTCCAGCTGATCCTCCAGCTTTTCGCGCTTGCTTCGGTTGTACAGATTAAACGGAAGCAGGATGACGCCGATCACCGTTATAAGGATGAAATGGACTTGCGGCAAAAAGAGGTTGATCTCCAGGAAAAATCCTGTGACGATTGCTCCGACCGTAAAAAAGATATGGAGACCATACATGATGAAGAATCCGACCGTTGATCTGATATTCCCGATGAAGAATGCTGTGAAAATGGACAGGTACACGTAACCGAACAAAAGCGTCATGACGATATTGATGACGATTTCGAAGCTGACCCACATATAGACGAGGCCGCTCTTTGACTTGAATGAAAAGAAGTAAGAGATGAAGAAAAGCGCTAAAAGTCCGATGCCGACTGAAATTCCGACCGCCGACCATGTCCGGAAGATGAAGAAGAACGGCAAGAGGCAAAAGACGACCCATGCATAAATACTGAGCCACCGATTTTTCGGGAAGATACTGTACCATTTTTGCATCCAATTCACCGTCCTGTTTCTTCCATTGTACCAAAAACATACAGCCGCCTCATAGGAAGGCGGCTGCATCTTGTTATTTACTGTCAAAGCTAGTTCGTTTCCGTTTCAAATCATTCAAATCAATGCTTGGCGTTGCTCGTTTGACTGCACTTTTCACTTCTTTGAATGTGATGAACCGTTTGTTTTTCGGATCATAGAGTTTGTATCGGAGCGATTCCAAGCTCGTTTTGATATTGATTGTCGTCGCCATTTGAAGCGGCGGCGTGGATTCGTGCGCTTTTTCCAAGTTGTAGTTCGGAACGCGCGGCGCTAAATGATGGACGTGGTGGAAGCCTATGTTGCCTGTCGCCCATTGGAGGACTTTCGGCAATTTGTAATATGAACTGCCTTCCACTGCCGCCTTCACATAATCCCATTCGGATTCTTCTTCGAAATAAGAATCCTCGAATGTGTGCTGGATGTAGAACAACCAGATGCCGAGCGCTGCCGCCACAAACATGATCGATCCTTGCACGATGAGGAATGCCTGCCAACCGACGAGCCATACCATGAAGGCATAAAGCGCGACGAGAACGACATTCGTCAAGTATGTGTTGTTACGTTCTTTAGAACGTGCATCTTTTCGGTTTACCCTGCCTGTAATGAGTACCAAATATAACGGTCCAAATCCGAACATGACCAGGGGATTCCGGTAGCATCGATACTTGAACTTAACCCAATTCGACGCTTCGACATATTCTTCAACCGTCATGACCCAGATGTCACCGACGCCCCGCTTATCCAAGTTGGAGCTTGTCGCGTGGTGAATCGCATGCTCGCGTTTCCATTTCTCGTATGGAAACAGCGTGAGGATTCCTGTTATCGTACCGACAATGTCATTCGCTTTTTTATTCTTGAAAAATGAACCATGCGTGCAGTCGTGGAAAATGATGAATGTCCTTACGACAAAGCCCGCTGTGAGGATTGCAATTCCGATCGTCAACCAAATTGATACCGATAAGCTCTGATACGCCAAAAACCATAGAATAAATATAGGCGGAACCGTATTAATCAATTGGATGATACTCTTTTTTAAGTCCGATTTGGCATAAGGTGCAACGTTCTTGTGCAACTGCTTCGTTTTTTCCTTGCTCATTGTAAAACGCCTCCTCGATATTTTTCCTTATGTTCATACTAACCTGCATACCCATTTTGCAGAATAGATGAACGTCATAACTTTACATATGACAAGTGTCATTTATTGTGAAGAGATTCACAAGATTCAACAAAAAAAACAGACATCCCATTTAGAGATGTCTGCGATTTCACCCGTTCGCTTCGACAGCCGCGCCGATATTGGATTGGCTGATTTCATAATGGCTCGCATGCCATACTGCCTCGCCGTCCTTTACTAAGAAAAGCTGCGGGCTTTCATGCTGAATACTTAATTCGCTTTCGATGTCATTTGAAAGTCGACGGCTTCTTTGGACAATTAGATAGTATTTCGGGATTTCCGTTTCGAACTGGTCAAATGCCCGATACCCCGATGCGCTTATCGGGCACGTAGAGCTGTGTTTCATTAGGAAGACGGGTTCATTTTGAGATTGCTTGCGTACGTGTTCCCATTCTTCCATGGATCGGATCTCTTTCATTAGATGTCTCTCCTTTCTCTAAGTGAAGTTTCTTTCCCGTTGTGTATAGGCGGTCTACGGTTCGCCTTATTGCCTTCTATACCCCTTTGTAGCCAGGCAAATCTTTCCTATGTGCGAATAAAAGCAGGAGTACGACAAGGATGGCGATAACCGTTTGCGGCCATTCCTTCGTTAATCCGAACAGGAAAAGCGGTGACAGTGCCATTGCGCTTAATCCGGCAATGCTGAAGTTTCTCAGGATTGGATAGAAGAGTAGGAATACGACAACAAAACAAGTGACTACGAGTGGATTGAATGCAAGCATCCCCCCAATAAAAGCTGATACCCCTTGCCCGCCGCGGAACTTATGGAGTACAGGATAAATATGACCTGCCATGACGGCTAGAACGCACACCAGTTGCAGCCACTCGTCCATCCCCATCCATTTGGCAATCAATACGATGATGGCGCCTTTTAGTGCATCCCCAATGAACGTCAAGACAAAAGCAGTCTTGCCAAGCACCCTTCCCGCATTGCGTGCTCCTGGATTTCCGCTGCCTGCTGAGCGAATATCTTGGTGAAAGAATAAGTTCCCTACTACAGTGGCCATCAGCATATTTCCGATAAGATAGGCAACGATAAGCAATATTGCAATATCCATACACTTCCACTTCCCTTTCCCACTTCACTAGATGCAGCGATCCGCCTTTTCCTGTACAATATGTCGCAGAAGAAAGGATGATCTAGTTGAAGGTATCACCCATTCGCCCTTTTGTGGCCATCGTATTATGTATGTTATTCGGCGGCGCCTTCGCATTTATCGTTACAATGATTCTCGTCGATATGATCGAAGGCTTTGACAGATATGCCATTGATGCCATCCAAGGAATGGAAGCCAAGTGGCTGACGCCCATTATGCTAGCGTTTACATTTATCGGCTCCACGAAAGTTGTCATGCTCATTACCATCACAATGACAGTCCTTCTATTATGGAAGTTCGGCATAAGAAACCGCGCCTATTACTTTTTCTTCACAATGATTGGGACGATTATTTTATTCCAAGGTTTGAAAGTCATCTTCAAACGGCCGCGTCCTGAATTCCATCGGCTCGCCGATGTGGGCGGCTACAGCTTCCCGAGCGGTCATGCAATGATGGCTTTTAGCTTATACGTGTTGCTCGTCTATTTGTTATGGCGCCATATCCGTTCGAATGCAGGCAGGACCGCCTTAGCAGTCTTCGGCATTTTCATGTTCACCATGATTGCCGCAAGCCGTATCTACCTTGGTGTCCATTATCCGAGCGACATCCTCGGCGGCATATTCGCAAGCGCGCTTTGGCTTACACTTACATCGTTGCTGTTCGCCCTATTTCAAAAACGGAAGGAACGCAGCCTCGTCGAAGATGGATAAGGCTGCGTTTCATTAGCTAAACTTAGCCGTTTCCTCGTCGGATAAAATCCTCGGTTCGAAGTTCCCCACTTCCATATAGTCAACGCGCCCATCCACTGAAACCTTGAACACGTACGGATCGCTCGTCTTTTCAATGGATTGGACATTCGATTGCATTTTCACGTAATAGCCCTTCACTTCCTGCTCCACCCAAAATGGCACATCTCCTATCGGGTCCACTGCTTCTTCCTTTTCCTTCTGTTCTTCCTCCCATTGCCGCTTCGCTTCAGGATCCATGTGGAAATAAATCTTCTGCAAGGTATCAATGACTTCCCCGAAACCGATAATCAGCAACCCACAAAGAAAATGCGTAGCGACAATTCCGAGAAACGCAAACAACGCAGTGCCTGTAAGCCCGCCCGCATGCTGCATTTCACCCCACTCATTCATGAAATGGCCGCCCACTTGCACCATCATAAACAACGAGATGATGCCTTGGATGAGGCCCCACCCCATCACGACAACTCCGGCAATCTTAATGATATATCCGATGAAACTCTGTTTCATAAACAAGTTGTTCAACGTGACCACTCTCCCATTTTAATTTCCACCTATGTTGTGTACGATTGAATGACTTGGATAGTTTCATTTAGAGGAGGAAAGACAATGCTTCCATTTACAGAACGGGTTGTGCAGATCATCCAAGATATTCCCGCCGGCCGAGTCATGACCTATGGACAAGTGGCAAGCGCAGCAGGCAGTCCGCGAGGCGCAAGACAGGTCGTCAGGATTCTCCATTCGATGAGCTCCAAGTACGATTTGCCATGGCAGCGGATCATCAACGCGCAAGGCGGCATCTCGACCCCTTCCGATCGGGAAGAAAAAGGCGGCTTGCAGCGGGAGCTGTTGGAAGCGGAAGGCGTGGAGTTCAAGACAGATGGGAAAGTGGATCTTGGCCGCTATCGTCATTTTCCGGAAGAGGAATTCATGCGGTGATTCAAATCACCTGCCGTTCGCGGTTCACGACACGTTGGACGGACAAGACCCGTTCTATTTTGAACGTGCGCTTTTCGTGACGCAGATGGCAATAGGCTGTGAACGTATCGATGCCGACTGCGAGGATGCGCACCCGTCTCTTCGTCAGTGTGCCATCCGCCCGTATATAGATCATTTCAGCCAATTCATGACGTTGGCATATTTTGAGTAAAGCCTGTCTCATAGCTTTCATCTCCCGTTAAGAACGTTTGTTCTCATTATATGCGAACAAACGGAGGAAAACAACTATATTTCTTTTAAAAGGAGTACGTAATATGTGGAAAGAATTTAAGGAATTTGCGTTCAAAGGAAACGTCCTGGACCTTGCAATCGCCGTCGTCATCGGAGCAGCCTTCGGCAAGATTGTATCGTCGCTTGTCGATAACATCATTATGCCGATCCTCGTTGCGATCACAGGGAAGGTCGACGTATCCAAGCTTGAGGTGGCAATCGGGGCGACTCCCCTTAAATATGGCCTATTCTTGCAGTCCATCATTGATTTCATCATCATCGCCTTCTCAATCTTCCTATTTGTACGTTTACTGATGAAGTTCAAAAAGAAAGAGGAACCGGCAAAGGATGCAGAGCCTGCACTCGACGCGAAAGAGGAATTATTAAAAGAAATCCGTGATCTATTGAAAGAAAAACAATGACATGAAAAATGCCGGCATTTTTATAAGCCGGCATTTTTTGATTACTCTGCACCTGCGCCACCGCCGCCTCCATCTCCTCCTCCGCCGCTGTAGCCGCCAGAATCAGAGGATCCGCCTCCCCAAGAAGAGCCGTTTTTGCTGACGGACATCGGACCCCAAGTGGAATAGGTGAAATGAAGCGGATCCACTTGCAATGCGAATAAGGGCGCTAACGCTGAGGTTTCTGGAAGTCCACGTCTTAGCCTTGGAAGCCTTTTCTTTGATTTATTCAATAAATAAGCACGAGCAATCCACCGATCGGCTTCATCGGGACGGAGATAATCGGGTATGCCCCGCTTCATCTGCCGCCTGAATTTAGTGATGCTCATCTTTGTGTAAAGTGCGGTAAACGAGCTTGGAATCGCTTTCGGAATTAAGAAGAAGAAAAATGCACCGCAAATTACTGCAGAGAGGACAGCTTCTGTTACTTCTGAAGCAACGATTTGTGCTCCGGCAGAAAACATTCCGATAAAGAATAATATAGCAGGCCATTTCTTCCCGGGGTTTGTACTGTAAAAATAATACACGATGCCGGCAACAATCGCAGGGAAGGCAATGCCCCAGCCGCTAGCACCATCCGCATAAAATCCGAACATCGTCGTTATCGTTAGCAGAAGGAAAATAGCTACCTTCATCACACTCGGTATTTTCGTAGAAAGCGCCCCTGCATCTTCCATGAGACGGAGTACATCTTCATGCCAGACTTTGTGGTTTTCATGGAATTGCTTTTGTTTGCGCAAGTAGGTCCGATTCTCTTTATCCCCATGCACAGAAGGACCGGCTATGTCATGCAAATGGAATTTCCGATGACCGACCCTTCCTTTGAATAGCCACGTCACCAAATACTGTTCATGGGGCAATAATGTATGCTTCGATTTCTTCAGTTGTTCATTCGAATGAAGCAGGTGGAAGACAAGCGTCTTGTCAGGTGCTCCTTCCTTCCCTTGAAAGCGTGCCGCCGATTCCGTCAGTTCCACTTTAATGATTTCCTTCTCAACGAGCGAAAACAGCCCTGACAGAAAGCTTTTCCGGTTGAACTTCCCGTTTTGATCGACAAAAGCCAAATAGGACGGATCGGTCTGCATAACAAGATCCGTGCTGCCCACCAGGGTGAACACCCGCTGTCTGATTAGGAAAAGCAAAATGATGAGTGCGATGAAGAAGATACTCAGGCCATCCGCTACATTTTTCGCGGCGGGAATATTCGCCCACCTTGACTCCATTTTATCAATAAGCTGCTGTTCCTTCCGGATTGCTTCCTCGAATGAAACAGGCTCTGCGATTTTTTGCTGCCCGGTCATAATTGTCGAAGGGAACAGCACACGGGTCCCCGTCACTGTGTATGCAGCTGATTTTGGTGTATGAAATGCGATGCCGTTGCGATAAACCTTACGTACCTGCCCTTCTCGGTCGTGCAGAAATCCATGGATTTGGTCCTTGCCGGCATCGCCTGGCATCGCGTAGGTGATCTCTACATTATTCAAGTCTATGTCATGATTGCTGCCTCCTTCGAAAAAGGTGACAGCCAAATCACTATATGTATCATATGAGGTCACCGCGTTCTGCATCTTGTAAACATACAGGACGGTCAACTTGTCATTCTCCGCCTGAACTTCAGTCGCGTACGTGCTACCTTTGCGGGACACCGCAGCTTTTGTCAAGGCGGATTCATCGATTTCCCCTACAATAGGGTCTTTGCTCGCGATTTGATACGCCTCAAAGTTATGAATCTGGCCGAGATGCTTCTCCGGAAACGACCGCGTCAATCGCGAAAACGATCCATCCAATGTATACGTGAACACCTCATTCACGAGCATATCGCCATCCGGCTGCACCCACCCCTTGATCTGCACCCGGTCAATCGTGAAGGACTTCGCATGGACATGGGTTGGTAAAAGGATGAATAGCATAATTATGAACACAACTATCTTCCGCATCGGAACACCCCCTATTGCTTTATTAGGATACGGGGAATGGCGGGGAAGGGTTTCAAAAGTATAATAAAACGGGCGGTTTGGCATGTTTTGTATAGGTAATAAGTTGCCGTTCTTCTATTAAAGAATTATCTATCGGATCCAGTGAGTTATCTATTGAATATCGGAAGTTATCTATTGAATATGAGAGGTTATCTATTGAATACGGAAAGTTATCTATTGAATCTTAGAACTTATCACCATATCAAGACCTTTTACCTATCAACTCTGTTCTGTTCGATAATGATTCAATGTCTTTTAAGCTCGCGACATAAAAGGTGCCTCTTTTTTCTCCGTGAGGAGGTATTTCCAACTGCTTTAATATACGGTTTGCTTTTTGATGACTATCCAGTCGTAAGAAATATCTGCAGTCTTTGTTCGTTATTCGATTATCAACAAGCATGAAGTAGTCCAGTAGCGAATCTAAGTGCGCATGCTGATTGGCATGACCACACAATTCACAACCCCATCCTTTATGAATGGATCGCATGCCAAATGATCCGCAACGAGTGCAACGGACGCCAGTTATTAGTTCAGACGGTGAAATGTTGTAGCTAGCTGAGAAAGGAAAAGGGTTATAATCACGATGGCTCTCTACTAAAGCTGTAGCAATGCTAGTCAGCGCATCGTCATCGAGAGTTGGGGATTGTTCTCCGATGTTTCGTAGATAGATTGGAATTTCAAGGGGGAAAAGCACTGTTAGATTATGACGCAGATTTTCGAAATGCTGCTGCGGTCTAGGAAAAACTACTGCTTTATGAATAGGGATCGATATATTTCGTGCGTGAAACCAATCGCTCAATAATAGTTGGTTGCGCTCAAGCTGAATCGAGGGACATTCAAATGAGTCGACTTGTCCATTATCCAGAGTCCGAGTCAGTTGATTCTGGTTTGCCGGAAAATTAATTCGTCCTGCTATATTTTTCATTTCCAATATGATTGCTCCTTGTTTGCATAGAAAAAGCGTATCAATTTGAAAGTAACCAGTGGACTTCAAATGAAGATCTTGAAATATGTAATGCTCAAATGGAAACAAATATTTTTGAAAAACCTCTCCTAATATTCGCTCTCCATTTTCACCAGCCCGTGTTGATCGTAGTGCATTTTCCATACTCAGAAACCTAGGATGTTGTTCTGGCAACCTTCGCAAGAGTCTCTCCAGCGCTATGCACTTAAATGAATTTCCTTTTTTCTTAATTATCAATATAAACCACCTCCTCGACTGATTGTAGCATGTCATGGCTACCTTTTCCATAAGAGTTTTTTCACACAATAGAGTTGCTTTAAAGTTATCTATTGAGTTGGAGAAGTTATCTATCGAATTATGAGTCTTATCTATTGAATACGGAAAGTTATCTATTGAATCCTCAAAGTTATCTATTGAATATCAAAACTTATCACCAAATCATGACTTTATAACTATCCTAGCGCCTTCAATAATCGCCCCATACCACAATTCCAACAACCCTGTGTCTCCCGTTGCCACCTTTCCGAAGTGATGATACAATGGAATGTAGGATTAACGATAAAAAGGAGTGAAGTCTTCATGTGGTTCCTATACATCATGTACACGCTGTTCGCTTTTATCATCCTTGGTACAACATTTGGTCTTGTCAGCACATTCAACAATCATAAGTGATTGTTGAAGTGCTTTTTTTTTTGGTTAATCGCGGCATGGCGCGTGTGATTTGAAAAGGTGTCCCGCGGCCTCGATCGGCTGTGGGACACCTTTTTCTTATACTTGTGGAGGTAAAATCGATGGTGGTGTTAGATTGTCTTTTCCTTTTGTGTTTGTGTGTACACTGTCATCCGGTTCCAATGCCAATGCGCTTCCTGTGCCTGCAAATGCCGCAAGCAATGCCGTCAACAAGACGATAGATAATTTTCGTTTCATCATTCCTTCTCCCCTTTTTCATAGTGATATAAACTGTACGTCGCGGCTTTTCCATAGTCGCCAGTGGATCGGTAATAGGTTGCCAATCTCCAAGCGATACTTCTTGCTTCCCCTATATAACCATGTTTCTTCATAAAAGGAAATACTACTTGTTCACAATAGTCAAATAGCTCTTGTTGGGAAAGTTTCGTGTGTCTAAAGTAATTCAACTGTATCTTTAAATACGGGTCATTCTTCCTCTCCGATAGCACTTTCAGTTCTTCCAGCAACGGATCGATTTCTTTATTTTTCTCAACGGCGGTTTGCAATAAATGAATGAGGACCGCTTGATAGTAATCTGTTCCCGGTTCCAACAGCGCTTTTAATTCCTGGAGCATTTCGTATGCAGACTCATGGAAGCCCCTGCGGTTCTGTAATACCGAATAATTATAGAGCGCCCCTTGATACAGCTGATCCATCTCCATCATCTTCGCATTGCGGAGGATTATTTTGAACAAGTCGTCCGCCTGCAGGGTGAAGTCTCGGTTTGTATAATTGATGGCGAGCAGTAGTTGGGCGTGCAGCAAACGGATGTAATTGCAGTCCTTCCGGAAGTAGTCGACAGCCATTTCTGCAAAGTAGGTCGATCTGCCGTATTGTGCTCGGTTATGAAGCAAATATGCTTTTTGATAAAACAACTCCCCTTCGAACATGAATGGAATCCGTTCGCGGTCTTCTTCTATCTGTTCAAGGAGATTTTCCGCCTCTGTAAAGTTTTGCGAAAAAATTTCGTACATCAGGTGAATGACTTTGGCTACGCCTTTTTCATAATCCGTGAAGGATTTCTCCATTCGTTTCAAGATGAAAACTTGTTGTGTGGCGCTAGGCATGTCCTGTTTGAATAAATAGTAACGTAATTTGTAGAGCTCGTACCGGTTCACTAAGTCCGTCGATTGCAGGTAGTCTATTTGCGTAGATAGCTCTTTGTATACCTCATCCATCGATTTTAAATCATAGTAGACCGAGTGCATGATGAAGGTTTCCAATTTTTCTTTCCATTTTTCATATGTAAGCACTTCCCGTTCCCAAACAACTCCCATCCGCTTGAACAATTCATTGATCGTTTCGCCGTTTGGAATGTATTTATTCGACTCGATCTTACTTAAATGGGAAATGGAGCAGACACCTTTGCAGAGTTCTGCCTGTGTCATGTTGTTTTTCATCCGGTAGTATTTCAGTATGGAGCCGATATTCATCAGTTGCACCCCCATAAATTTCTTATTATTCGAAACATACCACGTTGAATGAACGAAAGCATGAGAAAACAGTCCCAGGGGAGTATGGGACTGTTTTCGGCCTAATGTATGGGATTTTCATTAGGAGGCAATGTTAACGTACTCGTGCGAATCCAAATCCGGATGCAATGTCATCACCTTGTCCGGCATGGTAACCGCCGAGGATGTCATATGATTTCGCACGATTTTGCAAGTTGGCGCGAAGTTGGACGTTTGTGAAGCTTGGGTTTTCCGCCCAGACTTTCGCTGCCAAGCCAGCCACATGCGGCGTGGCCATGGATGTTCCGCTGATTGTTGCATACCCGCCGTTGTACCAAGTCGAGAAGATGGATGTGCCCGGTGCGGACAATTCAACATCCCCCGTTTGGATAAGGTGATCTCCTGCCGTCTTTGAATGACCGCGGGAAGAGGAGTTCGCGACACGATATGTGCCGTTTTCCAATCGATTTTCGAGATTCGCGACTGCAATTGCTGATGGCAAGGCTGCCGGATAATCGATTGAACCAGGAGAAAAGCCATCATTTCCTGCCGCCGCGACAATCAGCACGCCGCGGTCATACGCGTAATTCACGGCATTCGTAATCAACGAACTTTCTCCGTTCGAACCAAGGGACATGTTGATGACGACCTTCACCCGTTGTGTGTATGCCTCATCTGCCGCATGGCGGATTGCATTCGCGATATCATCCGCATAGCCGCTTCCGGAGTCGTTTAATACTTTATATGCCCAAAGCTTTGCATTCGGAGCTACTCCATAAACGCCCCTGCGATCATCGCCGCCCTCACCTAAGGCAGTTCCCGCAACATGGGTTCCGTGCCCGTTTCGATCGGTGCATGTATTATTCACTAGCGACGCGCTTTGCGTGAAATCCTTGCATTGTTCAGCGTTGTAGTATAAGTCGGCATGGTTCACATTGACGCCTGTATCGAGGACAGCTACTCTTACATTTGAGCCGCCCGTCGTAGCAGTTAAGTTATTGTCATTATAGATTGCCTTGATTCCCCAAGGAACGGATTGGCTGGCGGCCGCTGCATCCACCTCATTATTCAGCTTCAAAGAGGACGGGTCGATCTGGATAGAGAGGACATCCACTTTTTCAACAGTGATGTGCGACATGTTTTGCAGCATCGAGAATTCTTTCTCTGTCACATCTGTCGTGTAGGAATGGCCGTCGAATTCATTGCGGAGCTCGTAGTTTTGTTGAAGCTCTTGCAACTTTTGTTCAGTCTTTGCCGTGATGAGCACTCGGAACGTTTCGCCCCTTTGCTTCATCTGATTCTCTTTGAAATCTCGGAAATCGTCTTGTGCGTAGACAGCTCCTGTTGGCATTAACATACTTGCTGTAAGTGCCATTACCGCGAACACCTTCAATGGTCTCTTCATTCATTCTCCTCTTTTCCTAATAGATTCGGTTTTGCTATCTTTACTGTAGCAAACATTATGAGTATAGGAAATTGGGAAAATATCAGTCAGCTTTGACATTACTCATGCCTTGTATCTCTATCTTTCCACCCGCGTATAGGAAATTTTATAATTCAAAAGAACTGAAAAACATCAACCAATGACGCGGTTGATGTTGGGCAAATTATTAATTCTCTATTCAATTATACCTACCAATCAAGCCGTAACATCTCGTTTTATGAATGTCGTAAAGCTGATAAGAAGGAAAACCACGATATAAACTGCCAATACTGCGAGCGAAAAAGGCATCGTCAAGTCAGGCACTAACATCATGCCCGTTTTAAATTGGGTCAAGTCCATATGTGTGAACAGCAAGTACTTCCCAATCTCGTATTTCGAAAGCAGAGCACTGATCGTTGAGCCGGTGAAATAGATGAACAGTGACAGGCCGATTGCGAGCGAGCTGGAGCGGAAGACGCTGCCGATCGTGAACGCGAATGTCGCTGTGATGAATACGTTACCGAATGAAAGAAGCAGCATGTATAGACTATCGCTCCAAACAGACCAACTTGAGATGCTCTCTCCTGAACCCGATTTGAATAATAGCATCGCCAAGAGGAGATAGACGATGTAACCAATCAGCATGAGGAACATGCCAAATAGATTCACGGTCAGGAATTTGGATACAAGAACCTTCCACCGTTTCACCGGACGTGTCAGCAGCATCTTAATCGTTCCTTGTGAAAACTCGGACGCAACAATGCCTGCTGCAACAATGACCGTCAGCAATAAGACAGTCCCGCCAAGTGAAGATGGATCTTGGATCATCCCTTCCCTTGTCATCTCGCCGCCCATATTCTGCAAGCTAATCCATTTCATCAAGCCCATCATGCCGGCTGTCAAAATGACAAGTATACCGACCATGATCCAAGTCCCTTTTTTATGCCATAATTTCATCCATTCATTTTGCATTAGCTTCAGCAATTTGTCCACCTCCAGTCATCTCCAGGAACTCATCTTCCAATGTCTTCCGGTGCGGCTGAACCGCAAACACTTGCAGCCCTTCGGCAATGAACGACTCGATCAGGTCCGGGATTTGATGCTGCTCCGCATTGACGAGCAATCCATCCGTAAACGGCTTCACCGTAAATCCTCCATCCACAAGTAATTGCTCTGCCTGTTCCATCGGAGTCACTTCAATATAATAGAACGAGTCCCGCGCCTCGGATATCTCCCTGATATCGATAAGCTTGCCGTTTTGGATGATGGCAATCCGGTCGCACATGAGCTCAATTTCAGAAAGCATATGGCTGGAAACGAAGACGGATACCCCTTCTGTTTCGGCAATCTTACGAAGGTACTGCCTGAATTCACGGATTCCCGCAGGATCAAGTCCATTCGTCGGTTCATCCAAAATCAAGAACTTCGGCCGGTGCAAGAGTGCTTGCGCGAGGCCTAAACGTTGACGCATTCCCAGTGAATACGTCCCCACTTTCTCGTGAATCCGGTTTTGCATCCCCACTTGACGGACGACATCATTGATCCGCTCCTTCGTCACACCTTTATGCATGCGGGCAAAATGCAGCAAATTCTTATAACCTGACATAAATTTATACATTTCCGGATTCTCAACAATAACGCCAACTTTTGAAAGGCCTTCCTCGAAGTCGTCCCGCAATGAAACCCCATCGATGACGATATCGCCCTCCGTCTGCTTCATGAGCCCAACCATCATCCGGATCGTCGTCGTTTTCCCCGCCCCATTCGGACCGAGGAAGCCCGTTATCTGCCCCGGATACAGCGACAGATTCAAGTTATCGATGATTTTCTTGCTTCGAATCGTCTTGGATAAATTCTTCAACTCCACTACCGGCTTCATTTTCCCAACTCCCTTTCTACTTGTGAATCTTTGAACAATGACATCATCCAGCTTGTCGCGTCGATTCCGTAAAAGTCCCTTATTTCGTCGACCGCCTCATGGGCGATCAACCGCCCGCCCCGCATGACGATGATTTCATCCAGCAGCGGCTCCACTTCCCGGATTTCATGCGTCGACATGATGACCGTCTGGCGCTCTTGGTCTGTAAAACGGATGAGCCCCTTTGAGATATCATCCCGCACCATCGGGTCGAGGCCCGAAAACGGTTCGTCAAGCAAGTAGTAATCAGCTTCCCGTGCAAGCGTCACAGCGATCTTCACACGGCCCCGGTTCCCTTTTGACAAGCTTTTAATCCGCGAAGCAAGCGACACATTCAGGAATTGCACTATCTCCTTCGCTTTGACCATGTCGAAATCCTCGAATTGCGTTGCGTAGAAATCGAGCAGCTGCTGAACGGTAAAGTACGTATAGAAATCATCGGTGTCGGACATATAGGCAATTTGTGATGCAATTCGCCTCGTAATCGGGTGCCCGTCAAACGTCGCGCTTCCGCTATTCGGCGTCACTAAACCCGCCATCATCTTCAATAACGTCGACTTGCCGCTGCCGTTCTCGCCGACAAGACCTATCACTTTCCCTTTAGGAATCGACACCGTCACATCATGCAATGCCATTTTACTGCCATATTTCTTCACAATGTTCATCAATTCAATCATCTACGCCACCCCGTTCCTGCAGACACTGTACAATCTCGTCCGTCGTAAATCCGAAAGCCGCCACGTTTTGAAGGAATGTCGCCACGAGCTGCTCCTTCATTTCATTGCGAAGCGCTGTAATCTTCTCCTGATCTTCTGTCACGAACGATCCCTGCCCCCTTCTCGTCTCCGTGATCTCCATTTGCTCCAACTCCTTGTATACGCGCTGCATCGTGTTTGCATTAACGCCCACTTCCACTGCGTACTCACGGACGGACGGCAACTTCTCCCCCGCTGCAAGCGTGCCGCGCATAATATCCCCCATAATCCGGTCGATGAGCTGCTGGTAAATCGGCTTATCCGGTAAGAAATCAATGCTCATCGTCAGTACCTCACTTTCTTTTCAAGCAGGATGGCTCCGCCTGCGAATAATACAATTGAAACGATGATGTATAGAGTTGAACCGGCGAAAGGTCCGAACTCATGCCAAATCATCTCCATAATCCCCCATAGAATCGACCCTATGAAAAGAATGACAAGTACGACAATTGCCGCCAACCAGCCAACCCTCAATGCTAAAACCTTGTAAATAGCCCATATCGGCAAACTTGCAGAAATCGCAAAGACTGTAGTCAATAACACTTTCAGCAAATTCGGCCATTCTGGGATAACTCCCACAAATCCTCCAATGAAATACGTGAAAACTCCTATGCCGCTCCAAACCAGGTTAGATACCCCAACCAATAGTAAAGCCATCAGCATTTTAGCCCCCAAAAGCTTCCCTAGCGAAGCTGGCGAATGCAGCCATATATCCGGTTGCTTCATGTCCGTATTAAGACTATGGACAAATAGCAACGCACCAAAATACATGTGCAAAAACGAGAACATATTCGTAATCTCTGTGAGATCAAATTTGCCCCCCACCGCCAAGGGAGCAAAACTGGATGCGGCAATGAAGATCATAAACGCGATTAATACTAGAAAAGTAATACGCAGAAGCACCCATTCTTTTCTCAATAAACCATTCCAACTCGTCATAGCCTCACCCTCTTCTCAAACAAGGCGATTGCCAGATAGAACAAGCCGACAGTAAAGAGAACGGCGAAGATGATCTCTCCTGTATACAAAACTGTATCCGTGACGGTGAAGTAATCATATTGGAGATCGATTACCGGGTTCTTAAGGGACATCAAATCGAAGCTGCCAACCTGCATGAAACTCGCGTAAAAGCCTGAATTTATAACTTCTCCGTACATCCATACTGAAATGATGAATAAAAGTAATGTAATGACAAAGGAAAACCCTTTAAGAAAAGGTTTCAGCAACTGGTCGATGACGATAAAGAAAAAACCGTAAACCATGAACTGTATAGAGGCGAGAAATATTCCGCCAATCAGAAAACTTCCATAAAACAATAATTCATTGAAAATGGCTTCCGGTTGAGGTGTAATTGCAAAACCGATCGCAACAACAAATGCTGTAACAAGCAAGTATGCCAAACCCACTCCTGCTGACATCACCATTTTCACCGCGACAAGCTTCACCGTAGAAGCTGTGGAATGAAACCATAAATCCGGCCTTTTCATGTCCTTGTTGAACATCGTCGAGAACGCAATGACGGGAACCACTATGCATGCACCCGCTGCTACGAAACCTATGACCATCGTCATTTCAAATACGGACACTTCCCCTGCTGCAAGCACCCCTGCAAAGTATGGCAATATAAACAATCCCGCTAGTAGCAGGAAGATCACCACAATGATCTGCCCTCTCCACTGGACCCATTCCTTTTGCAATAAACCATTCCACTGCTTCACCATCTACCCCTCCTGTACCGGTGTATTAGTTACATAGTACACTAATCTATTCTGGAATGTAAAGGAAATTGAATAATTTATCTGAAACGAAGCAAAAGTCCTTTTATGGTGGAGTGGGGGGTTATCGATCAATTCCGAGGAGTTATCGGTCACTTGGACAACGTTATCGGTCACTTTTGGAGAGTTATCGGTCATTTTCACATTTATATCGTCATTTCAGGACTATTGACTTACTCACTTCGAAAGCTTTCAGTTTCCCAAAGGCATTTAGCGCGACAAAAAAGGTTGCTAAAACAATTCTCCTCGCGTAACTTATCGCGAAGAGAATTGTCTATAAGCAACACTTATACATATTGTTCCATTTCCCGTCATAGCTTCTCTTGACCAACTCATCTACACTGAAGATAACAATACAAAGGGGGCGAATGAACATGACTCAATTTCTAACCGGTATCGACCATATCCAAATTGCGGCACCTCCTCATTCGGAAGAACAGGCACGCGAATTTTACGGCAACCTGCTCGGAATGAAGGAAATCCCGAAGCCAGAAAACTTGCAAGCGCGGGGCGGCTGTTGGTTCCAATGCGGCGTACAGGAAGTTCATATCGGCGTCCAAGCCGATTTCACACCAGCCAAAAAAGCGCATCCCGGCTTCACCGTACATGCGCTTGAACAATTGAAATCCCGATTGGAAACAGCCGGATACGTAATTTCTGAAGAACCACCGATTGCAGGGCGTGCCCGCTTCTTCACACACGATCCGTTCGGCAATCGAATCGAGTTTTTAGAGTTTAATTAGGACACAATGATATCCTTCTCCTGCTGATCCAGCCGGTTCAATTCTTCCAACGCTTCGTCGCGTTTCCGCCGCAACTGATCCTGCACGCGGCGGACGTCGTGGAGCACGGTGTTCAGCTTGCCCTTCGCATTTGTGATCCGCGAATGGACCGCCCAGTCGGAGAAGATATTATCAAAGAAAATATCCGTAAATGTGAAAATGTCGTTTTGATTCACATTGAATGATTCCGTCGCGGCATTTTGGACGTCCATCAATTCCGTTTCATAATGGCGAAGCGCCCGCTGTGCACGATGTACTAGATCATCCGAGCTGTTCATTTCAGAATACTTCAGCGCCGAAACGATGAGCCCACCACCTAAAAATGTATCCCACATGGACAGTCCTTCCGCGTTGCCCAGCTTATCGAGCGCAGCATCCAGTGTCCGTTTCGCTTTATCGCCCGCTTCATACGCCTCATCGATTTCCCTCACTAACGATCGGACCCGAACCCGGTCGTCGGCAATTTTCTGCAGCGTCCCATTTGCCACAGTATCATTTTGGCGGATCCACGCCTCTTTCTCCTTCAGGAAATCTTCCCAATCCTCATCGACATAAAGGAATTCATCCCGATTCATTTCGGTGCGCAGCCGTCCGACTTCCGCTTCCAAATCGGTTACCGTCTTTTCGGCTTCATTGTATTTCAGCTCAGCCTCCGCGACTTCATTGATCTCCTTTTCCATTTGCTCATCCCATTTCCCGGTCCACTCTTTAATTTTATCCGCAAATGAAAACTTGCCCAACTTCACAACATCCTGCTGCTCCTTCGAAAGCTGTCTGTGCAAGCGATCGCGCAACCGGATCGCTTCCTTATAGTGCGCCTCCGCCCCGTCAAGCCTGCGTTTCACTCGATTTCGTTCATTCCTCAGCATCGTCAGCTCCATTTGCCGTTCATGGATATCCGTCCTCATCGTAATCACTCCTTTCCTTATATACGGAAAATTCCATTGGAGGTTTCAATACAGCTTGATGCAAATCAATGTTTCCACGACGTTTTTACAGTATGCTTACTCCAAAGGTGATTACGATAAGAGAGGAGAACATGAATTGGAACAGATTTTCGAGCAAAATCAATTGAACAAACCTGCGTCTGACCAAGAAATCACACTTGCAGAAGAAATCCTTGGAAGGAAGTTGCCGCCTGATTTTATACAATTATTGAAAATCGCTAATGGGGGTTATGTCAACGCCGCGCATAGGGCATTCCCCGCGGACTTCCAGATTGAAAGCGGAGATGCTTTCATTGAAGTGGAAGAGATCATGGGTGTGAATGAAGGAGGCATCCTGTTAAGTGACTATTTCATCCAAGAATGGGGATTGCCTGACCAGCTCGTCCTCTTCTCAGGCAGTGGCCATGCCTGGCTCGCTTTCAATTATGAAGGCAGGGACACCCCGAATGTCGTCTACGTTGAGCCGGACGACGGGAACGGAAATAATTATCATGTGTTGGCGGAATCATTCACGGAATTCGTCGGCAAATTGACAAAGATAAATTGAAAAAACCGCCCACTATGAGGCGGCTTCTTTCAATGTTTAATTTCCCTACGCAGTTTCCGGTGGTTCCGGCGGGCAGGGCCGGTGTCGAATAGCCGTTTTTCCGCTTCAGTTTCCGGGTAGACGCCGGGAACCGGTGTTGGCTTGTTGTTTTCATCCATAGCGACCATCGTCAGGAATGATTCCGTCGTCAGTTTTTTCGCACCCGTCAACAGATCCATCGAATGCACCGAGACGAATATTTCCATCGATGTACGCCCTGTTGAGCTGACGACAGCTTCGAGTTCAAGTACATCTCCCACTTTCGCGGACGACAGGAAGTCGACCGAGTCGATGGAGGCAGTGACGGCTGCCGCTTTGTTCGAATGTTTCATGGCCGCGATGGCGGCAATTTCATCTATGTATGCCAAGACCTTCCCACCAAAAATTGTCTGCATATGGTTAGTGTCCGGCGGCAATACAAGTTTCGAAATGATTGTGCGTGATTGGCTCATCGGCCGTTGTTCCATAGTTGTCCATCTCCTTATAATTCTCTTTCCCAGTATACCCACTTCTAAAAAGGTTGAACAGGCTCACTCGAACAGCATTAGGGAATAGGGATGTGTGAATGAAAACCCGCCATTTCGCTTCACGCTTTCTTCGACAATCCTACCGCCCTCCATTACATACACCCGGTCGCATAAATGCTGCACGACCTTTAGATCATGGGAAATGAATAGAATCGCCATGCCCATCTCCCGGTTCATCTTCTGAATGAGCTCAACAATCTCTTTCTGAATCAACCGATCCAGATTGGATACGATTTCATCGCAAATCAACAGCTTCGGCTCAACAAGCATAGACCGCAGCAAATTCACCCGTTGCCGTTCGCCGCCGCTTAATTCCGAAGGACGCCGATCCAAATGGCTCTCTTCCAATCCTACTTTTCCTAGCATCATCAGGATGTACGCATCCCGATTGCCTATCATCAACCGCAACGGTTCCTTCAAAATTTCGCGGACCGTCCATGAAGGGTTCATAGCGGCAGATGCGTTTTGGAAGACGATTTGGCAGGAGGCATAGAAATCACCATCTTCAGCAAACGAAACCAATCCTTCATCTACAGACTCCAATCTCATAATCAGGCGAGCCAATGTACTTTTCCCGCTGCCACTTTCCCCGACGATTCCGACGAGCTCACCGTCACCTACCGACAAATTAATCTCGTGAAGAACAGTTTTCCTTCGTTTTCCTCTGCCATAGCTTTTCGAAAGATGTTCAACTCTCAGCAACCCCTACGCCCCCTTTCCTAAAATCGGCTATCCAACAAGCGCTTTGTATATTCATGCGTCGGCCTCGCCAAGATATCTGCAACTGCACCAGTCTCCACGATTTCACCTTTTCGCATGACAATCATTTCATCCGCCGCATCTGCGACGACATCCAGATCATGCGTTATGATCAATACCGTCGTGCCGCTTTCATTCAACAATCGCAGCCATTTTAGAAACTCCTTTTGCACAACTTTATCGAGTGCAGACGTCGGCTCGTCTGCAATGAGCAATGCTGGCTTCACATACAAAGCGCAGGCAATCATGCATCGCTGCAGCATACCGCCCGATAATTCGAATGGATACTGATTCAAAATTTCTGAGGACAAGTTTAGTTTTCCGAGGATCGCCTTCATCTTCTTCTGGAAGCTATCCTGGTCATCACCAACCCGGCCGGCGGAAAATGCATACAGCTGCCGATCCATCTTTACACTTGGATTGAAGCTGTTCAAAGCGTCTTGGAAGATCGTGAAAAACTTTCTTTTCCTCAATACCGCCATCTCTTCATCCGTCGCCTTCAATAAATCGGTGCCCATGAAACAGATTTCGCCATAAGCTTGAGCATCAACGGGCAGCATCCTGAGCAAAGCAGCAACCGTCATGCTTTTCCCGCTGCCACTTTCTCCGATCACCGCTGTTATTTTCCCTTCCGGAATGAAAAACGAGCTGTCTTTTACAACGGGGATTCCATTTATTTTAACCGATAATCCTATCGCCTCAAGCATGGAAACGCCCCCTTCCGGATTTCTTCAACGCTTCACCGATGAAGTTAATGGAAAGTATCGTCAGGAAGATCAGCAATCCAGGGAACACACCGATCCACCATGCACCGATCAACAGATCATTTTGTGCATTGTATAGCATATTTCCCCACGATGGAATCGAAGGCGGTATGCCGATTCCGAGGAAGCTGAGCGACACTTCGATGAATACCGCCCCTGCCAAATTGAAAATTGTCACGACTAACAGCGGCGGCAGACTATTGCGCAATAGATGCCCTGTAAGGATACTCCAAACTGGTGTGCCGAACATTTTTGCCATCTTCACATATTCAGCATCCTTCAGCCGGATGAATTCAGAGCGGATAATCCGGGCCGTCGTAAACCAGCCCGTCACACCGATAATGAAGGTCATTCCCCACATACCGCCTTGCATGACTGCCTGGAACGCCAAGACGAAAATGAGGGAAGGAATTGAAATGAGGGCTTCCAAAATCCGCATCATCACACTGTCTGTCCATCCGCCGGCATATCCGCTGATTCCTCCGTATATGACACCGATAACAAATGACAATGCAACCGACAATCCTGCAACGGCCAATGTTACCTTTCCACCTTGCACTAAACGCGAAAAAACATCCCGGCCAAGATGATCCGTCCCTAACAGATGACCCTCTCCCGGCGGCGAATACACGGAGTCCAAATCCATTTCATTCACGGGTTGCGTGGCAAGAAGATCAGAGAATATTGTCATGGCTAGGATCAGGCCGAGAAGCGAGCACCAGAAGATAAGTCTTTTCCGAGATTTCATCCGCCCAACTCCCCTTTCCGAAGCTTCGGATCGAGCATGTACATGAGCACATCAATGACAAATAGGCTTATGACTACAATCAGCCCTGTAAGCATAATGCCGCCCATGAGCAGCGGATAGTCCTTCACCATGACGGATCTTACAAGCAATTGGCCAAGACCCGACCATGCAAATAAAGACTCCACAATGACGGATCCCCCGAAAAACGAAGGGATTGTCACACCTAGATAATTCAAATAAGGGATGAATGCATTCCGCAAGACGCCCCGCCTGATTTCCCGCTCCATAACACCGTTCGCCCTGGCCGCCATCACATAATAACTTCCAAGTTCGGCTTTGACACTTTCTTGAAGGAAGCGCGCGTAAAGGCCGACATGCGTCAGAACGACGACGGATGCCGGCATGATGAGATGCTTCATTTTATCGACAAAACCGCCGTCCCCGCCCAGGCTTCCCGTCCCGGAAGACGGCAAGACGCCAAGCGTGACAGCGAATAGATAAATGAATAAAATCCCGAGCCAAAACGCCGGGATGGATGAAGATGCTATGCTGAAAGCCGACAGCCCCCTGTCGAGCAGCGATCCGGGTCTCATGCCCGCCGTCATCCCAAGCCAGATCGACCCGATGATGATGAAAAACATTGACACACCGAACAACAGCAATGTGTTCGGCAGCCGCTCCCCAAGAATCGAAGCGACGGGACGCCCAACACCAGCAGACATGCCAAGATTCCCTTGCACGGCCTGTTTCAGCCATGCCCCATATTGGACGGGCAATGGCCGATCCAGTGCAAAGGCTTTGCTGATCCGCTCTTTTTCTGCGGCGGTCAACGTTTGGGCATTACCCCCGTAATATGCCGTCGCAGAGCTTCCCGGACTTGCATGCATGATGAAAAAAGAGAGGAAGCTCACGATGAAGAGGACGAGTACCCCTAGCATCATGCGCTTCCCAATCCATTTAACGGTCATTCCATTTCCACTCCTCGACATTCCAAAGGAAACCGGAGCCGTGATGGCCAAGCGTTCGCTCCTTCACGCCTTCGATATTTCCGTGAATGCCATAGACTGCATTGACATAAGCGATAAATGCGAATGCCGGATCGTTCGCTAATTCTTCCTGGAAGGCCATATAGCTTGCTTGCCGTTCCTGTTCATCCATTGATAAACGACCTTTTTCAAGCAATGCATCCACTTTCTCATTCGAATAGCTGCCGTAGTTATAACCGGATCCTGTCAAACTTGATTCCTCTGAATGGAACAAGATGTACGTATGATGATCCGCGTCATACGGACTGCCCCATCCGATCATGAAAGCATCCGTCTCTTCAATCGTGATGGCACTCCAGTCGAGTGCCGCCACCTTGACATCCGCGCCGATCGATTTGTAGCCCTCGGCGACATAATTCGCCATATTGACACGCACTGCGTCGGACGCAGGTGCTGTAATCGTGAAGCTCAGTTTCTGGCCATCCTTGTAACGGAATCCGTCGTCCGCTAGCTTCCAACCTGCTTCATCCAGCAACTTTCCAGCTTGCTTGATGTCATAGCTGTACGTTTCAATGTCTTCATTATGAAAAGCATGCTTCTGAAGCGGCGAATATGCCTCTTCTCCGAACCCTTTCAAAATGCCTTTCACAATTTGCTTCCGGTCAATGGCATAGCTGAACGCCTGACGAACCCGTACATCTTGCCAAAGATCATTTTGCATATTGAAAAGGATTCCGCGGTAGTCGGCAGTGTCGATATTGTAAATCTTCACATGATTGCGCTTTTCCAGTTCACCGACTTGCACCGGATCGAGAAGGGCGATGTCGACCTCGCCGGAAGCCAATTGCAATGCCCGCACATTGCTGTCAGGGATGAATTTGAAGATGACTTTAGCAATGGACGGCTTCGTGCCGTGGAAATGCTCATACGCTTTCAACGTCAAGCTATTGCCTCGATCCCATCGATCAAATTCATATGGACCTGCACCGATCGGATGGCTGTTAAAGTCCGCTGTCCGCATCTCAACGCCGGCAAAAGCGTGCTTCGGCAAGATCGGCAACGTCAATTTATCCAAAATCGGCGTGAAAGGTCGCTTCAGTTTCAGTTCGAATTCATAGTCATCAATTTTCTTCAGCGACTCCACTTCTAGGAAGTCCGACTTCAGAAACGAGGCATTCTTGTCATCTAACACACTTTCGATCGTAAAGATGACATCGTCCGCAGTCAGCGGTTCACCATCGTGGAACCGGATATCTTCCCGC
This sequence comes from Sporosarcina luteola, assembly GCF_023715585.1. Lineage (GTDB taxonomy): Bacteria > Bacillota > Bacilli > Bacillales_A > Planococcaceae > Sporosarcina > Sporosarcina luteola_D. The sequence continues at coordinate 162,435 of NZ_JAMBOK010000002.1, read as the reverse complement.
AGCTTGAATGTATATGTCAACTTGTCATCGGACATGTCGAATGACTCCGCGATATCGGCTTTCGGTTCATTGTTTTCATCAAAACGGAATAGACCGCGGAATAGAAGTGCGTCCACGTTCGTCTCCTCAAGAATCGGATTCAGTCCATCAAACTCGGATTCTGAAGCATAGATGAGGCTATTTTCTTTCGCTGCGGGCGCTGCCTTTTTTCCACATCCTGCAACGGCAACGAGCAGGAGCATACTGATTAAAACTAGTATTATTTTACGTTTATCCATAGTTTACCCCGCTTTATATGAGCGCCGACAGCTCGGAAAATACCCGTTTCATTTCCTGCTGAAGCCTCCATTGGTTCACCCCGAGAAAACGGCAATGCACCGCATTTCCCGCGAGTCGGGTCACACCTGCCCTTAATCCGTCGCCGACATTCATCGCTTCATGAATCGCCCGCAGATCGATTTCTTCGGCCTTTTCCGAAACGAGCCAGATGGAGCCGACATACAATGCCTCTTCAAGTAAACCAAGTCCATTGAGATGGATATCATCCGGGACGAAACGGAGGCTGTCGAAAGCGAGCAGCTCCTCTTCGACGTAAATCTTCATCATTGATTTCAATGAGGTGAAATCGAACACTTCACCGCGCATCTCCCTGCCCGGAGCGATGATTTCACCCCAGAGCAATGTGGCGCCCTTCTTAAGATGAATTTTCGTTTCCATCTGGAATTTGGAGTCCGCAAATGGGATGATCACTTCCGGCATCCATTCGAGGCGTGAATCTTCCTCAAGCTCCACGTCAATCGATTGGACGCACGTTTCACCCGTATGCGACCGGTACACTTTCAATGCCGATTGCTGGATGATCCTCGCTTTGCTTTCCGGCAACAGGCGGATCGTTATATCATTGCGATCTCCCGCCACCATGCCGCCTGATGACTCCATCACAAATACCGTCGCCGTCGGATCTTTGCCTTCGTACAGCTCGCGGCTCGCCTTTAAAGGAGGCTGCTGGAACACATGCGGCATCCGGGTATAGCCTCTTCTCGGCTCAAACACCATATCCAGCTTGCCGTTATGGTGTCTGCGTGCCACTTTACTCACCACTTGCTGTCCCCGCGCCTTCTAAAAGCATGTTCCGTTTGATCCAATTGACGATCTGGTCGACATTTTTCCGTGTTCGTACATCAGCAAGGACGTAAGGACGGCCGCCTCTCATCTTCTTCACGTCGCTCTCGTACAGTTCAAGGTCAACGCCGACATGAGGGGCAAGGTCCGTTTTATTGACCAATAAAAGATCTGATCTTGTCAACGCCGGGCCGCCTTTTCTCGGAATATCCTGTCCTTCCGCAACGTCGATCACGTAAATATAGCCATCTACAAGTTCAGGGCTGAACGTAGCCGACAGGTTATCCCCGCCGCTCTCGACGAAAACAATATCCAGATCCTTGAAACGTTCCTTCAAGTCATCAATCGCCGCGAAGTTCATGGAAGCATCTTCACGGATCGCTGTATGCGGGCATCCGCCAGTCTCCACTCCGAGAATCCTGTTTTCATCCAACACACCATGTTTCATTAGGAATTGAGCATCTTCTCGTGTATAAATATCATTCGTAATAACTGCAACGTTATAGTCTTCATGCATCGCACGGGTCAATGCGTCGACGAGCGATGTTTTGCCCGAGCCGACGGGACCCCCGATGCCAATACGTACTGGTTTCATATATAGAAACGCCTCCTGTCATGAAATGAATAATCTTGAATGTAAATATTCGTGCTTCATCGATGCAAGCTCGATGCCTAGCGCATTATTGCTAATATCCGCTTCCGTCAAACCGACGACGATACCGGCAGCCGCAACCGCCTCTTCCGCCAACACATGCACCGCCTGCACACCTGTATTTTGTCCGAACGGCACCGCGCGAACTGCGTTTGTAACGAGCCCGTTCACCGATGAGAATAAATACGAAAGGACCGCATAATGCGCATCCATACTATTGACGGCGCAATAAATGCCATAAAGGATCGCATAATGGCCTTTGATTTCATTCGCAGCGATCCGGTTTTTCCACTCGTCGAAAAAAGCATCCTCGACGAGCGGTGAAACCGTTTTGATGAACTGCCTGCCCAAATTGACGCTTGCATCCCTGGACTCCTTCGCGAGCTTAATAGCGCCGCAAAGGTTCTCCAAATGCAGAAGCCGGTCGATGTCCCGGTCTTTTGCAGCCTGATGCGCCTCCTGAATGAGAATCGCATCGCCATATACGAGATTCTGATAGAGGAAAGTCGTACAAAAAGCGATCAGCTCTTCCTTCGTCCGGATTGCATCCTCCTGGATATACGTCTCCATCCCGTAGGATTGCGTATACGTACCGATCGGAAAAGCTGAATCGTGGATTTGGAGAAGTCTTAAAAACTGTATATCAGTGGGAATGGCCGCGGTATTTGAAAGGTTGCTTGAATCGTCGTTCTGTTGTTTCATAGTCCACACCCACCTCATCCAATAATGGCGCCAACGTGTGATCTGCGCGGACAACAATTTCATCTTTTTCGATCAGCGCTGGAGTATGGCGGTTGCCAAGCTCGAATGCGGTCTTGCCCATTTCGACCATATCCTTCGGCCGGATGACGATGACCGATTCCATTTTCGTCCGGATCACAAGGGCGCGATTGTCGTCTTCGAACAACAGATCGCCGTATTTCAACGGCTCTTCCTGGTTGATGCGCAATGCGACATCTGTACCCTCTGTCGTTTCCGTCCGCAAAATACGCTTGCTTAGTTCTTCCCATTCCAGTTCAACCCACTCGATGCGCTTCCCTGGAATTTCTTCTGTATCACCGATATTGCCTATGACTTTTTCAATTAGCATCTTGCATTCTCCTTCTTTGCAAAGACTCATAAGAATTGGCTTTTACATAACGTTGATTTCCGTTTCAGGCGGACGCTTTCCGCGGGCGAGCGCCAAGCCTCCTCAGTCGCTTCGCTCCCTCCGGGGTCCCGGCTGTCTCGCTTTTCCCGCCGGAGTCGCCGCCTTACACTTCAATCAACTAGCAATCCGTAATTAATAAATAAATTAAAACTAATTAAAACTAATTAAAACAGGAAATATCTCTGTGCCATAGGTAGAACATCAACTGGTTCGCATGTGGCGAGTTCTCCGTTGATTTTCACTTCGTATGTCTCCGGATCTACGTCGATCACGGGCATTTCGCTATTATGCTTCATGTCCGCTTTTGACACATTACGGCAATTTTGTACCGTTCCGATCATCTTCTTCAGCCCGAGTTCTTCCGGAAGACCTTCCTCCACAGCGATCTTCGGCAAGAATGTCATTGAGGAGTTTTGCGGACCTTGTCCATGGTAGCCGTACATCCTGCGGCCCATGAACGGCTGCGGCGTCGGAATAGAAGCATTTGGATCACCTGTCGCTGCGTAAACGGCGATGCCGCCTTTTATGACAACCGACGCTTTGATGCCGAAAAATGCTGGTTCCCATAAAACGATATCCGCCAATTTCCCATCCTCAATCGAACCGACTTCATGGGAAATCCCTTGGGCGATCGCAGGGTTAATCGTATATTTTGAAATATAGCGCTTCACGCGATAGTTATCATTGTCCTTCTCTTCGTCCTGCGGGAGCGGACCTCGTTGTTTCTTCATCTTATCCGCCGTCTGCCATGTCCGGATTGCCACTTCCCCAACCCGGCCCATCGCCTGGGAGTCGGATGACATGATGCTCAGAATCCCTTCATCCTGCATAATATCCTCAGCAGCAATCGTCTCCGGACGGATGCGTGAATCCGCAAAAGCGACATCTTCCGGCACGTCACGCTTCAAATGGTGGCACACCATGAGCATGTCCATATGCTCATCGATCGTATTGACTGTAAACGGCTTCGTTGGATTCGTCGATGCCGGCAATACATTCGGCAGTGAAGCCATTTTCAACTGGTCAGGCGCATGGCCTCCACCAGCTCCTTCAGTATGGAAAACGTGAATGACACGTCCCTTGATTGCATCGATCGTATCCTCGACGAATCCTGCCTCGTTCAGTGTATCGGAGTGCAATGCGATCTGAACGTCATATTCATCCGCCACCGTCAAGCTTTGATCCAATGCAGACGGAGTCGCTCCCCAGTCCTCATGGATCTTCAAGCCGATTGCGCCCGCGCGGATCTGTTCAACAAGCGGCGCAGGAAACGCAGCGCTTCCCTTTCCGAATATACCGATATTCAACGGAATGTCTTCAATCTGCTGAAGCATCCGATGCAGATGCCATTTCCCCGGTGTCACCGTCGTCGCAGTGGAACCAGACGCAGGCCCTGTTCCGCCGCCTATGAACGTCGTTGTCCCTGCATTCAACGCGACATCCACCTGTTCTGGGCTGACGAGGTGGATGTGCGTGTCGATTGCACCCGCTGTCGCAATCAAACCTTCGCCCCCATATACCTCAGTGCCGACACCGATGATCATGCCCTGGTCGACGCCGTCCATCGTATTCGGATTCCCCGCCTTGCCTATACCGGCGATTCTTCCGTTCCTGATTCCGATGTCTGCTTTCACGATCCCTGTATGGTCAATGATTGTCGCATTCGTGATGACCGTATCCAATACGCCATCTTCGGAAGTCTTCTCTCCGTTCTGCCCCATCGACACGCGAAGGGATTTCCCCCCGCCAAAAATACCTTCGTCTCCGTAGGTCGTATAATCTTTTTCGATTTCAATCCATAAATCGGTATCCGCTAAACGGACCTTGTCGCCCACAGTCGGGCCGAACATTTTTGCGTACTGCTCGTGTGTAATTCTCACTTAACTGTCAGCTCCTTTAAATCCGCCATCCGACGCCTTCTCGACAATTTCATCCTTTTTATGAGTGGAACCTTCCGTCAACTTATTCAGACCGAACACATGGCGTCGACCGCCAAACTCAACAAGTTCCACTTCCTTTTCCTCGCCCGGCTCAAAACGCACCGCTGTCCCGGAAGGAATATTCAAATGCATGCCGACCGCCTGTTCACGATCGAATTCAAGAAACTTATTCACCTCAATGAAATGAAAATGGGACCCGACCTGAATCGGACGGTCGCCTGTATTCGCGACCTTTACCGTCTTCGTATCACGCCCCACATTAATTTCAATCCATCCTTCAGCCGGTTTGATTTCTCCTGGTTTCAAACGAAAAACCCCCTCTATTATTGAATTGGATGATGTACTGTGACCAGCTTTGTCCCATCCGGGAACGTGCACTCAACTTGCACATCTTTCACCATATCGCCGACGCCTTCCATCACATCGTCTACCGTCAACAGCTGCTTACCTTCACTCATCAACTGCCCAACGGACTTTCCGTCACGCGCACCTTCCATAATAAAATGGCATATAAAAGCCACAGCCTCGGGATAATTCAACTTCACCCCGCGCTCTTTACGCTTGATGGCAAGCTCTCCAGCCATATGCAACATCAGTTTTTCCTGTTCAACTGGTGATAACCTCAACGAAAAACACCCCCGAATTTTTAATCAGACATTTTAGACAACTATAGACAGTATTCTACTTCGTCTGGTACTTCTATTCAATTTTTTCGATTTTCTTGTGTCTTGCATGAACATGCAATTGTGGGCAGACGCCCGATAGATTGGGACCTGGCTTGATGCAGGCCGAAAGAGGGAAATGAGGGATTGCAACACTACTATTATAAGATAACCAAATTTCCTTGGCAACTTTAACGGAAACCGGAAGTTATTTCTTGGGAATCGCGTCGTCATTGGCGGCGGCTGCCCCATACAGAAGCCCGCGGAGCAAACCTTATCGGCTGCCCAAATTATTTGTGTGTGTTCAGGTCACTTATGCTCAAGTTTGAGGGAGTATGCGCGAGTTATAGGGAGTTTGCTCGTGTTTGTGGAGGTTTTGAGCGAGTCAGGGGCAGTTTAGCGCGAGTTTTGATGGGCTTTGATCATTTCAGGACCTTTGACCCGCCTTGCATCTCTGGAAATTTCTTCGCAACCAAAAAAGCCGCCCCGAACGATCAGGACGACCCTACTGGAATCTTCACCGCATCCGAACGCTTCATCACTTCCTCGTCATGCAAGTGACAGGCGACAAAATGCCCTTCTTCCTTTTCAAGCCATTTCGGCTTCAGCTCCCCGCACACCGGCATCGCGTACGGACAGCGTGTCCGGAAAACGCAGCCCGACGGCGGATTGATCGGGCTCGGCAGCTCGCCTTTAAGCAAAATCCGTTCACGCGCTTCCTCAATATCCGGATCCGGAATCGGGATGGCAGACAACAATGCCTCTGTATACGGATGCAACGGTTTGTCATACAACTGCGAACTCGTCGTGAGCTCTACCATATGCCCCAAATACATGACGCCGATCCGGCTTGAGATGTATTTGACCATCGATAGATCATGCGCAATGAACAAATACGTCAATCCCTTCTCACGTTGCAGCCGCTGAAGCAGTTTGACGACTTGCGCCTGCACCGACACATCAAGCGCGGAAATCGGTTCATCCGCGATAATGAATTCCGGATCGAGCGCTAGCGACCGGGCAATCCCGATACGCTGCCGTTGACCTCCGGAAAACTCATGGGGATAGCGGTTTGCATGATCCCGGTTCAAGCCGACGTCTTCTAGCAATTCATTCACACGCGCCCGCATCTCCGCCTGTGACTTGTACATTCCGTGAATCTGCATCGGCTCGGCAATGATTTCGTAAACAGTCGAACGTGGATTCAACGAGGCGTACGGATCCTGAAAAATCATCTGCATCTTCTTCAGGAAGCGTTGGCGTTCGTTATCGGTCATCGTATGGACGCTGCGCCCTTCATAAAGAACTTCACCGTCCGTTTTGTTGTACAGGCCAAGAATCGTCCGTCCCGCAGTCGATTTGCCGCAGCCCGATTCGCCGACAAGCCCAAACGTCTCCCCTCTTAAAATGTCGAAGCTGATGCCATCGACCGCCTTCAACTTCAACCCTTTGCCTACGTCAAAATGGCGTTTCAAGTCCTTTACGGATAAAATTACATCTCCAGCCATTCATTTTCCCCCTTCATCGCTGCCATACCGGCGGACTGCACACAAATCCTTCTCCAGCTTCGAGCCCTCAAGTTTCACTAGCTCAATCGATTGCCCTGTCGAAGGCGAATGCAGAAGCAGCCCATTTCCATAATAAAATCCGACGTGCCGGACATTGCCTTTCCCTTCATCATTCGCGAAGAACAGCAGATCGCCCTTTTCCCACCGCTCCGGTTTATCCACCGGCACTTCCTCACCGCTTTTCGCTTGATCGCCGGCATCCCGTGGGATGAAATGCCCGCAAGCCTTCAGCATATTGTACGTGAAGCCAGAGCAATCATAGCCGTACGACGACATGCCGCCCCAGAAATACGGAAGATCCAAATAGGCGAGCCCCTCTTCGACCGCGGCTGCCCCACTACGCTTTTTGAATGTATGGACAGATGCCGCCCGCACAATATCCGTTTTCAGGAGCAACGCCTCTCCGTCCGGCGTTTCCACATGAAAATGATTGTCGCTTTCATCGGTCAGCGGCAGGACCGTATTGAACGGAACAATGATGTGCGGCGTCCCATCCGGATTCCATACTTGTGATTTCGCGACCGCCACTCTCACAAATCCACCGGCCTCCGACAACGGAGTCGCCTTTTTCAATTGAACTAGCGGCACCCACCCCGGGTAGCCCCGTTCGTCTTTCTTCGATGGCTGCCATACCGCAATCACCTTCGCCCATTCACCTTCAATTTCGTCAACGATGACCGGTTCCCCGTATAACAGTTGCGTTTGCACCCGGTTACCATTGCAAAGGTCGAGCCGCTCCTCGTACGCAAGCTTCTCCAGCCATTTATTCAGATGAAGCGGATTGGAAGTACCATCCGCATCCAGCTCACGCGCTGATTCCGGCGAAGTCCACACCGTCGCGACCGGCACTGCGCACGCATACATATTCACTGTCAACTCCGTCATTGTCCTGCCCCCTTCCCGATCAGTCCCATTCCCGCCTGATCCAATCCTAGCCCAGGTCCTTCCGGCATTCGGATGACCTTTCCGGCATAAACGATCCCGCCCACGACAATATCTTCCGCTAACATTAGCGGCGCATCAAAATCGAATCTCGTAATGTTCGGCTGGCTTGCAGCAAAATGTGCTGCCGCCGTGATCCCGAGCTTCGTCTCGATCATGCTGCCAACCATGCATTCGACACCGTATGTCTCAGCCAATGCATTGATTTTCAGTGCCTCGTGGATACCACCTGATTTCATTAATTTGATATTGATCAAATCCGCTGCCCGCCGCTCCAGCACACGGAGTGCATCTTTCGCGGAAAACACGCTCTCATCCGCCATGATCGGCGTAATCGTATGATTCGTCACATACTGGAGCCCATCGATATCATCCGTAGGCACCGGCTGTTCAATCAATTCGATGTCGAGCCCTGCGTCTTCCATCTGGCCGATTGCAAAGACAGCCTCTTGTGGTTTCCACCCTTGGTTCGCATCGAGACGAATTTTCGGACCTGACCCGATCCTTTCCCGGATTGCACGGATTCTCTCGATATCGTCGGTAATCTCCCCGATCCCGACTTTTACTTTCAACACATTGAAACCGTCCGCAAAATAACGCTCCGCGTCGTCTGCCATTTCAGCGGCGTCATTTACACTGACCGTGAAGTCGGTTTCAATTTCACTTCTGTAACCGCCGAGCAATTGGTAAAGCGGCATGCCGGAAAACTGGCCAAGAAGATCATGGATGGCCATATCGACAGCGGCCTTCGCACTTGTATTGCGGACGATCGACCGTTTCAGCAGGCAGAACATCTCCTCGCGATTTCGTAAATCCTGCCCTTTCAGAAGGGGTGCAATAACCTCTTCAATCGCATATGTAATGCTGCCAAGCGAATCGCCCGTGATGACGTGGGTCGGGGGTGCTTCCCCCCAACCGGTCCGACCGTCTTCACAGGTCACTTTCACATAGATTGCATAGGCTGTTGTCACGGTACGAAGAGCCGTTTTAAACGGCTTAGTCAACGGCACCGCGACGGGAATTGTTTCGATTGAAAGGATGCGCATTCATTCCACCCCCGGCAAAATCGTCAACGTCTTGTGATCGGCGTCCAGCTTCGCATCGACCCCGAGGGGAATCGCGAAATGCGGCTCGCAGTGGCCTATCTTGAAGCCCTCCACAACCGGCTTATTCAAGCCGCTCAAATAATGGTTGAACACTTCATCCAACGACAAGGTCCTCTGTTGTTTCTTTGGCTCAACGTCAGAGAAATCGCCAATGACAATACCTGCAGCGTCAGCAAGTTTCCCTGCCATGCGCAACTGGTTCAGCATCCCATCGACCCGATAAGGTTCCTCGCCGACATCTTCAATAAACAGCAGCTTGCCCTTCGTTTCGATTTCGAATTTCGTACCAATCGTATTTGTCAGCAATGATAGATTTCCACCAACGAGCTCGCCCTGCGCGCTGCCCCCCGCAATTGCTGTCAGCGGTGAAATTTGGTCTGTATAATGTAGTTCCATCGGCTCGAATAGCTGTTGGAACATTTTTGCGGACAGTTCGCTGAAACTGTCTTTCCCGACGCATGAAGCAAGCATCGGGCCATGGAAGGTGACTAGATCCGAATAGAGACCGATTGCGGTATGGAGGAAGGTGATGTCGCTGAATCCCCAGAACACTTTCGGGTTTTCCCGGATCAGCTGCAAATCCAGCCGATCGGTGTATCGTGCCGAACCGTAACCGCCGCCCGCACAAATGATGCCGCTGATCGAGGAATCCGCGAACATGTCTTCCAAGTCCTGCAGCCGTTCATCATCCGTCCCCGCCAAATAGCCGTTACCATTTTTCACATGTTGTCCGAATTTCCATTTCAGGCCAAGCTGTTCCAGAAAAGCGAGCGAGCGATCAAGATTCTCTTGATTCGGCGGGCTCGACGGCGCGACAATCCCAATCGTATCCCCCTGCTGAAGCCTTTTCGGTCGTACTCTCATTTCCCTGCACCTCTTTCAATCAAAAATCATCGTACTTACGCATACTATCATTCAAATACGCAAAACTCCGTTCTAATACGCATAAATTTCATTTCTCGCGCATAAATCAATGGAGTTAAGCATAAACGCTCGAAAACACGCATAAATCATTTTATTCACGCATAACGCCTGCAACTAGTTCATGAATGGTCTAAAGGCATTTGGCGCGACTAATTGCTTACATTTAATTAGATTCCCCGCGAACTCCAATTGGAAAGTCGCGGCGCCATGACGGACACCGCGACTTGTTCAATCATTAGTTCTTATCTGCGTATTTCAAGTCGACATAGCCGACAGGGTGGCGAAGAATGCCGGAAACGCCTTCTTTTTCAAGCGATGTCGAGTTGTAGAAGTATAGTGGGAAGACAGGCATTTCATCCATGAGAAGCTTATCTGCCTGTTTCAATAACTCCCAGCGTTTATTTTCATCCGTTTCGTTTTTAATATCCGCAATGAGCTTATCATATTCAGCATTCGACCATGTTGTACGGTTCATGGAAGAGCCGGTGATGAAGCTTTCAAGCGCGTTCACAGGATCTGCATAGTCATGCAGGAACGAGGAACGGGACATTTGGTACTTGAACTCTTTTTGCTCGGAAAGGAATACTCCGCTTTCCACGTTTTGAAGTGCTGCGTCAACGCCGAGCACTTCTTTGAATTTCGATTGAAGCGCAATTGCGATATTCTGGTGCGTTTCGCTCGTTGAATAAGAAAGTGTCACTTTCGGAAGTTCAGCATAACCTTCTTCTTTCATTCCCTCTTCTAAGAGCTGTTTCGCTTTTTCCGGGTTGTAGGAGACGAGGTCGCCTACAGTTTCACGGAATTCTTTCCCGTCCGGCCCGATGAAGCCGTATGTGACGAAGCCATGTGCAGGCTTCTCGCCGTTTTTCGTTACAAAATTGACGATTTCCTCTTGATCAACCGCGTATGCGAATGCTTGGCGGATTTTTTTATTCGTGAATGGTTCCATTGATGTGTTGAAGCGGTAGAAATACAAGCCCGCTTGATCGTCGATGCGTAGTTCTTTGCTATCCTTCATTTGGTCTGCGATTTCAGATGGAACGCTTGTCACATCCAACTCATTTGCTTGATACATTTGATATGCAGTCGTATCGTCGTTGACCATTGCCCAGTGGACTTTATCCAACTGGACCGCGTCTGCATCCCAGTAATGTTCGTTCTTTTCAAATTCAAAACTTACATCGTGACTCCATGCGGACAATTTGAATGGCCCGTTCCCTACGAAAGTTGCAGCTTCCGTATGCCAATTCGGATCAGCAGAAGCCACTTTTTCGTTGATCGGGAAGAAGCTTGGGTTTGTGATGATGTTCAAAAATGCTTCGTTCGGAGACGTCAACTTGACGACGAACGTCTTTTCATCCTTCGCTTCGATAGCGATGTCATCAGCGGAGCCTTCCCCGTTATTGTATGCTTCCGCACCTTCGATGAAGTATGCAAGGAATGCTGCCGGAGACGCTGTTTCCGGATTAAGCATATGCTTCCATGCGAAAACGAAATCGCCTGCCACAACCGGATCGCCATTCGACCATTTAGCACCATCACGGATTGTGAATGTATACGTCAACCCGTCATCGGAGACATCAATTTTTTCAGCTGTCGCCTCGACCGCTCTATGATCCTTATCAAGACGTGTCAGACCTTCCATGATATTGTTAAGTGCACTCCAGGATACTGCGTTGAACCCGATGGACGGATCGAACGAAGTCGGCTCTTCCCCGTTATTCATAAGAAGAGTCTTCTCGATGGCAACGTCCTCATCCTTCTTGCCTTCTTCTTTTCCTTCATCAGTCGACGTATTTTCCGCCGGTTTTTCAGGCTCCTTGCCCGCTTCCTTGTTTGCAGTACATGCCGCAAGAACAAGTGCAAGCATTGCCACCATCAAAAATGATAACCACTTCTTCATACCGATAGCCCCCTTTGTTTATATATGACTTGCTAAGCACTTTCGTGCAAAAAACCTAATTGTGACCAATCACTTGCTTCGCCCTTTCATCCTGCAGCCAGCAATCGACCGCATGGGTTTCGGATAAGCCTGTTGTTGCGGGATAGACGCGTTCACATACTTCCATGGCGAACGGGCATCTCGCTGTGAACGGACAACCGTTCGGCGGAGAGAATAGATCCGGCGGGGTCCCTTCGATCGGCTGAAGTTCCTCTTCCTTCAAGTCGAGCCTCGGAACGGAAGCGAGAAGCCCATTTGTATAAGGATGCTGCGGCGTGTAGAACACTTCGCGCTTATCGCCGATTTCAATGACTTTCCCTGCGTACATGACCGCGATCCGATCTGCGATTTTCGCCACGACCCCCAAATCGTGCGTGATGAGAATGATCGAAACGCCTGTACGTTCCTGGATCTCTTCGAATAGTTCGAGGATCTGCGCCTGGATTGTAACGTCGAGTGCAGTTGTCGGCTCATCTGCAATAAGCAGTTCAGGCTCGCAGATCAGGGCGATTGCAATGACAATCCGCTGACGCATTCCTCCGGAAAACTGATGGGGATATTGTTTCATCCGTTCTTCCGGATTCGGTATGCCGACAACTTCCAGAAGTTTGATCGCTTTTTCGCGCGCCTCGGCTTTACTCACTTTTTGATGGGTCCGCAACCCTTCCGTCAACTGCTCGCCGATTTTAAGCGTCGGATTCAAGGCGGTCATCGGATCTTGGAAGATCATCGAAATGTCGACCCCTTGCACCTTTCTCATCTCGGATTTATCGAGCTTCGTCAAATCCTTGCCTTTAAACAGGACTTTTCCATTTTTAATGCGCCCTGCAGGCTTCGGAATGAGTCCCATGATTGTATTCGCGGTAACGCTCTTTCCACAGCCAGACTCCCCGACGATGGCAAGCGTCTCCCCTTTATAGAGATTAAACGAAACGCCGCGCAGAGCTTGTACTTCCCCTCCGAACGTCTTGAACGATACATGGAGGTCCTGAACGGAGAGCATGACATCCGTAAATGTTTTAGTCCGCTTGCGCAATCGTTTTGGTTCAGAAGCAATCGCTGTTCCGCCTTGATTTTCATCAATCGGCGCAAATTTCCTATCTTCCAATCCATTCACCCCCTCAGTTTCGGATCAAGTGCATCTTGCATACCGTCTCCGAGGACGTTAAATGCAAACATTGTCATTGAAATGAAGAACGCCGGGAAAAATAACCTCCACCAATGCCCTGACAGGATGACAGGCAAGGCGTCATTCGCCATGACCCCCCAGCTCGCAACAGGCGCTTGGATTCCGAGCCCGATGAAACTTAAAAAGGCTTCCGCGAAAATAGCGCTCGGCACAGTCAACGTCATTTGGACAATGATCGGTCCCATTGTGTTGGGCAGCAGATTCTTCCGAATAATTCTAGGTGTTCTCGCTCCAAAAGATTTCGAAGCAGTAACAAATTCATAGTTTTTGATTTGCAGCACCTGCCCCCTGACAATACGAGCCATACCGACCCATCCGGTAATTGTCAGCGCAACGATGATTGTTGTCAGGCTTGGACCCATGATGACCATTAACAGAATGACGACAAGCAGATGAGGTAGTCCATAAAGGATTTCAATGATCCTCATCATGACGGTGTCCGTCCTCCCGCCTTTATAACCGCTGATTCCGCCGTAGATGATGCCGATGAAAAAGTCGATCAAAGCGGCGGCAACACCGACGAACAGTGAAACGCGGGCGCCATGCCAAGTTCTCGTAAAGACGTCCCATCCTTTGTCGTCCGTTCCAAACCAATGTTTTGAAGACGGCGGCAAATTCTGGTTTGCATATTGCGTCGTCTCTATATTATGTGGTGATAGAATCGGAGCAAAGATTGCGAACAATGTCAGGACAATTAAGAATACGAGTCCACCCATCGCCAATTTGTTCTTGCGCAATCTGCGCCAGGCATCCTTCCAATAGGAAAGTGATGGACGTACGACCGATTCCGCTTTCTCCGCATCTTTCCCTATTGGTTTGAACCATTCATCCGGGACTTGAACGTTTTGCTGGTGACTTACCATCACGCATCACCTTCCTTTCGGTGAAGTTTAATGCGCGGATCAAGGAATCCATAGACGATATCTACTAAAAACAACATGAATACGAGGAACGCGCTATAGAATACGGTCGAACCCATGATGACCGGATAATCCCGGTTGTTGATGCTTTCGACGAAGTATTTCCCCATGCCCGGAATCGCAAAAATCTTTTCAATAACGAATGTTCCCGTCAAAATCCCCGCAAGCATCGTCCCCATGATTGTTACAATCGGCATGAGCGCATTACGCAATGCGTGCCGAAGGACGATGCGCATCGGCGATAATCCTTTCGCCCTCGCCATTTTCATATAATCCTGCGTCAGCACTTCCAGCATGCTCGACCTTGTCAGACGTGCAATAATTGCTGTCGGACCTGTGGCGAGCGCCAATGTTGGCAAAATCATATGGAGAGGGCTGCTCCACGTGGCGGGCGGCAGCAGATTCCAGTTGACCGCCACTTGCTGGATCAGCACCGTCGCCAATACGAAGTTCGGGACAGATATCCCGACTACTGCGAATGCCATCGCCGCGTAATCGATGATGCCGTTATGTCGCAAGGCAGCAAATGTGCCTAGTGTAATCCCCGATATGACAGCGACGAGTATCGTCACCATTCCTAACTCGAATGAAATCGGAAAGCCTCTGGCAAGTAATTTATTCACCGACTCATTCGGTTTTTTAATGGAAGGTCCGAAGTCAAACGTTGCAATTGACTTCAAGTAGTGAGCGTATTGCACATGCGTCGGTTGATCCAGCTTATAGAACTTCTCCAGGTTCGCCTGGATTGTCGGATTCGATGTCCGCTCTTCATCGAACGGCGAGCCTGGTATCGAATGCATTAAGAAAAATGTCAGTGTCGCAATGATGAGGATTGTCGCAATCATCATGAAGAATCTCTTAACTATGTAAATTGCCATGCGCCATCCCCCTTAGCAGAACTTTGTTTGCATTGCCAATTCGACCATGACAAGCATAGCCCGGTACGCTTCCAGAATATCTTTCGCTTCAAATTTCACGATTGTTGTCCCCGGCTCGATTTCACAACCTGGCATGAGAGCGGCCCATTCCGCTTGACCATAGTTCGTAAACTCGATCCGCAAAACCGGATTTACCGGCGGTACGAGCGGTTTAATTGCTGACCGTTTGGCCATCGCTTCTGCAGTTTTTTCTTCAATCAATGCGTGCGCTTTAGTTGGATGCAACGTCTTCACGGCTGAACGGGAGATTGACTGCTTGACAGCAGCTGTCACTATTCCCGGAATTAAATCCTCCGCTTCCTTGCATGCACGATCATCCCCGGCAACCATGATGACGGGAACTCCGTAATAACCCGCTACATATGCATTAAATCCGAGCTCGCCGATAGCTACGTCATTGATATGCATATTCCTGACGCCAAAGGTCATCGAATGGCTCATGACACCCGGCTGACCGGCTCTTGCGTGGTATCCGGCAAAGATAGCACCGTCAAACGACTCATCCAGTGCCTGCACCATAGAAAACGCTTTCAAATCACCTGTTATCAAATCCGCATCAGGGTGTAACTCCTCCACAAGCAGATTATTCATTTTGGAGTGGCTGTCGTTCACAAGGACCTGATCAGCTCCTTGTCCGATTGCTGAGCGGATGATTGCGTTTGCTTCCTCCGTCATAATACGCCGCGCACGTTCATAATTATGCCTGGCAGAATCGACAAATGTGTAATCAGGCAGTCCCGTGATGCCTTCCATATCGACGGATATGTAAATCTTCATTTCTAGTTCCCCCATCTCTTCATCTCTCTGAATTGATAGTCTAGTCGGTCAATTGGTAAGTTTAATCCTATCAAATTTTTAAGAATATTACAATATAGTTTCAAAAAATAAAACCGCCACCCAGTTTCCCGGATGGCGGTTGATTATCGATTAGAACCGATAATTACTTATTCACTTACACCCAAATGATACAACCATAGGTCTGTAGCTGGGTCGATAGAGTAGTTAACAACGCGTTTGTTAACACCCATTAAAGCGTAACGGTATACAGTTGGTGCAACCGGAACTTCTTCAGCCATTAGCGCTTGCCATTGTTTGTAGATATCTTTACGGTAATCGGAATCAAATGCCTTCTCAGATACACCAGCTGCAAGAAGCTCGTCGTTCTTCTCGCTTGTGTAACGGCTGTAGTTGAATGCAGCATCTCTACCGTATAGGCCAGATGGATCCGGATCAGAACCAGTTCCCCATGCACCTTGATAGATGTCGATTTTCGGATCATCTGCTTTAACCATGTCATAGAACGAGTTGAATTCGTGTAGACGTCCGTCTAGAAGTTGTACTTTAATACCGACGTCAGCCCAGTTTTGCATATACCACTGTGCAATCGGCTCAGCAGTTTCTCCACCGGACATAGAAGCGAAGTTAAGAACGAATTCTTCACCTTTGTCATTTTCACGAATTCCATCGCCATTAACGTCTTTATATCCTGCTTCGTCAAGAAGTTCTTTCGCTTTTTCAGGATCATAAGATGGTGTTTCAAGGTCCGCATCATGGAAGCTTGCGAATACAGGAATGATCAATGATGTTGCAGGGAAACGGAGACCGTGGTAAAGTTCTTTACCGACTGTTTCGTTGTCCATTGCATACCACATAGCTTGACGAACAAGTTTGTTAGCCAGTTTTGCATTTGGATCTGTTACGTTTGTTTTCTTTTCTGCATCCCACTTACCAAGTTTGAAACCAATGTAAGTATATGCAAGGTCTACTTTCGCTAACAATTCAATATTGTCGATTTCTTTTGCGTTTAGATATTGATCAACTGGGACTGAAGCGATATCAGCTTCCCCTTTCTTAAGTGCTTCAAGGATAGAAGCGGAGCTTACAACTTTCAATACCAATGATTTAAGATTTGGTTTACCTTGCCAGTAGTCATCATTGCGGACGTACAGTACAGATTCACCAGGGATGATTTTTTCAACTTTGTATGGTCCGAAACCGATTGGGTTCACACGGATTTTATCGGAAGCTTCAAGTTCTTCGATTGTAAGTTCGCCCGTCATGACATCCCCGACGTGGTGTCTAGGAGTTGCATATGTCCAAATTCCGGATAAAAGCGATGGTGTTGCTTCTGTGTAAGTGATGGAAATTTTCTTCTCATCCTCTGAAACTTCGATACCCGAGATTTCTGTTGTTTTACCTGCGTTGTAATCCGGCATACCAACTACGTTTTCAATCATGAAATCGTAACGGTCTCCAGTGTAGTCAGGGTGGCCAAGCAATTGGTAAGAGTAAAGAAGGTCGCTTGCTTTTACCGGCTCGCCGTCATGCCATTTTACCCCGTCTTTAATTGTTAACGTGATTGTTTTATTGTCATCTGAGATTTCGTAAGTAGCAGCACCGTCATTAGTAATTAAGTAGTCCCCATCTGAACCTAGTAGAGACTCATCAAATTTAGAGATAACTTCAGCGTCAAATGTCCCTGAGTAGAACACACGGCTTAACGTACCTTCAAACGGAGTGTCCGTAACCATAGCCCAAGTTAACTCTCCGTCTTCCTTCACATCAGCTTTGTTCGATACATCCATCGGGAAATCAAGGCCAGCGGTTGGATCTTCTTCCACTGGGTCTTCTTTTGTTTCTTCTGTTCCTTTCTCTGGATCTTTTGCCGGTTCTTTCTCACCAGCTCCATCTTTTTCCTTGCCAGTACATGCAGCTAAAAATACGCTGAGAACAAGCAACAGACTCGCAAGTAGCATAAACTGCTTCTTTGCCATTTGTATTACCTCCCCTTATTTTTTAGGCTAATCTCTGCCTTGCATCAGACGCGCGTTTCACCGCTTGCCCGATGTAATTTATACACAGCATCATTACTAGGATCAGCAATGCTGCAGGTAACCAAACCCACCACTTGTTCTTGATAATATCGGGATTCCTTGCGAACGCAATCAACGTTCCAAGTGAAGGAGTTCCAGCGGGCAGGCCGAATCCTAAGAAAGTAAGCCCTGTCTCTATCCCGATATTGTTAGCAAGCGTAAGTGTCATATTAACTATGACGAGTGAACTTAAGTTAGGGAACATTTCAAAGAACATGATTTTGAAACTTGGAGTCCCTAATGTCTTGGAAGCATTGATGTAATCAAGCTCCCTTTCCTGAAGAGCCCTGGAGCGGATTAGCCTCGCTTTTCCAAACCAGGCGAAAATACTCATGATCAGGATGAATGTAAATACATTATAGTTTGGTACAATAGTTACAAATACAATAATGAACATCAATGACGGCAAAACCATGAGGAATTCAAGAATACGCATCATAACATTGTCGGTTGCGCCTCCGTAATACCCAGATAGCAGGCCGTATGTCAAACCAATCAACCCGGCAATGAGCGTGACTGCAACTCCGATTGTGAGCGAATTCCGTGTCCCGATCATCAACTGGCCAAATACGTCCCGTCCCCCATCATCTGTCCCGACCCAATTATCTAAGGAAGGCGGCTTCCAGACGTTTAAGAAGTTCACTCGCGTCAATGCTGTTTGGTCAACAAATAATGGCGAAATGTAAGCCGATAATACAATGATTGTAAACAAAATTAATGAGCCCAATGCCATTTTATCGTGCATTATTTCACGCCAAATCGTACGCAAAAGCGATGGATTATTTAGTTTTTCTTGAGCAATCAATTTTTTTTCATCTATGACTGGATTTGTCATTACTTTCCCCCCTCTTCCTTCTCTTCATCTTCTATTCAATACGTATACGAGGATCGACAATGCTAAGGATAATATCCGATAGCAAAGTCCCTATTATTACGGCAGCACCGGAAACCATGACGAGTGCCGTAACGACAGTGAAATCTCGTTGCGAAATAGATTGAAGGAAAAGTTGTCCGAGACCGGGATAACTGTAAATAGATTCAATGAATATTGAACCGGAAATCAGACCTGTGATTTCATAGCCGAGAAAAGCCGCAATCGGCAAGAGGGAGTTCCGCAAGATATGGCGGGTGTACACCTTGCCCTCTGGCACGCCTTTAGAACGGGCAGTCTTTACGTAATCCTTTATCTTCTGGTCGATAATATCATTCCGTAAGTATTGGATTGTTCCGTACGTACCGATTAAAGCACCTGACATAACCGGTAGGAATAAATGTTTTGCCCTGTCGACGATATATTCCCAGCTTCCTGGGTCTATTCGTATATTTCCGCTTCCTCCAATCGGAAACCATCCCAATATGAAAGAGAAAAGGAAAAGCATCAATAAGGCGAAGATGAATAATGGAGTCGCAAAAGCAAAATAGTTATAGGTTACGATCATTTTATCCGCCCATGTATCTGTCCATCTTCCCGCTACAATTCCTAGCGGTATGGCTAACAGATAAATGACAATTGCTGTGAAAAGTGACAGAAGCACTGTATTTTCGATCCTGCCCGCCAATAATGATGTTACTGGCTGTTTGTGGACATATGACTGTCCGAAATCACCTTGTACCGCTTTTCCGATCCACCGCCCATATTGTTCGTACCACGGATCGTTCAGACCTAATTTTTCACGAATCTTCTCTACCTGCTCCTGTGAAACGTTAGGGTTTGACATGAACGCTCCCGTTACCGCATCACCCGGCATTGCTTTTGAAAGCATGAAGATGATGAGACTGAGGAGGATGAGTTGCGGAATCATGAGCAATGATCTTCGTAAAATGAATTTCAACATTTACTTCATCCTCCTTATAGCATGGCGACGGAATGCGTATCCGAGACTCTCTTCAAGTCGAACATCCGCCCATCTTTGTCGAAGTAGTTATTGTATTCAGTTTGGTATTCCTGATTGATTGCCTGACGCAAATGCATCTTCTCGAAACGTTTTTCTGGATTCATTTCTGGAATCGCTGCAATCAGACGTTTTGTATAGACATGCTGTGGGTTGTTGTAGATATCGGATGCCGTTCCTTCCTCTACGAAACGACCCCGATACATAATGCCAATCCGGTCGCACATATGCTGGATGATCCCTAAGTCATGCGAGATAAATAGATACGTCAAGTTGAACTCCTCTTGGATTTCCTGCATGAAGTTCAATACTTGTGCCTGAACGGATACGTCCAACGCGGAAACCGGCTCATCCGCAATGATCAGTTTCGGATTCAAAGCAAGTGCACGAGCGATTCCGATCCTTTGCCTTTGCCCGCCTGAAAATTGGTGGGGATATTTATAGATCGATTCAGGGCTTAAACCAACACGTGCAACCAACTCTTGTACTCTCAATAACTCCTCTTTCGGAGATAATCTCTCAAAGTTGCGAAGAGGTTCCGCAATAATGTTCAATACGTTTTTCCGCCCGTTCAAAGATGAGTACGGGTCCTGGAAAATCATCTGAATATCTTTAGTATAATTGCGTCTTTCAGCCCTGCTCATTTTGGCAAGGTCTTTTCCTTCGAACAGCATTTCCCCGCTTGTAACTTTGTTCAAACCGATAAGCGCACGGCCGGAAGTCGTCTTGCCGCAACCTGATTCTCCAACCAGACCATAAGTCTCACCGGGCTGCAATTCAAAACTGATGCCGTCCACGGCTCTGACATGGTCTACTACTTTACGGAAAAATCCGCCCCGGATCGGGTAATGGACTTTTAAATCATTAACTGTTAGTAGCGACATATTCTCTCTCTCCTACTCTGTCCTCCGGAAAGTAGAACGTTTTATAGCATGAGCATCGGACAAAATGGTTCGGTGCCGCTTCATGCATTTCCGGTATCTCCTCATGGTCCTCTTCAGGAATCCAAGCGATCCGCGGTGCGAAACGGCACCCTTTGCGGTCGAGGTTCTGAATGGAGGGAACGATTCCATCAATGACATGCAATTTCTCTTTTCCTTCCATATTGGAAGGGATAGAATTCAACAATGACCTTGTATACGGATGCAAAGGGTTTTCAAAAAGGTCTTTTACATCTGCTATTTCAACGACTTCCCCTGCATACATGACGACGACACGGTCTGCCATTTCAGCAACGACTCCAAGGTCATGCGTAATCAGGATGATGCCTGTTTTCATCTGGTTTTGCAGTTCTTTCATTAAATCCATGATTTGTGCTTGAATTGTAACGTCCAAAGCAGTCGTAGGCTCATCCGCCAGTAGAAGGACCGGGTCACATGCAAGTGCAATTGCGATGACGACACGCTGTCTCATCCCACCCGATAATTCATGCGGATATTGCTCATAGACGCGTTGCTCGTTTTTAATGCCCACCCGTCTAAGTAGTTCCAATGTACGCTTTTTCTTTTCACTTGCGGACAGTTTCATATGATAATCCATCGGCTCTTCGATCTGCCGTCCGATTATCGCGAGTGGATTTAGAGCGGTCATCGGATCTTGAAAAATCATTCCGATATCCTTCCCTCTCACTTTGTCCAACCGTGACCGTGTTAACGTCAGCAAATTTTGCCCGTTAAAATTCACCTGTCCATCAAGCTTTGTGGATTTCCGGTCGTGCAAACCCATTACAGAAAGGGCTAATGCACTTTTACCGCAACCCGATTCACCGACGATTGCAACGACTTCGTTCTCGTGGACTGTAATGGAAACTCCATCTACCGCAGCATAATAATCGCCCTTAATATTGAATGAAGTACGAAGATCTTTTATTTCCAAAACCGGGTTTTTCAATAGAACTTCCTCCTTACAAACTGACACTTTACCGAATAACTAATATTCAGACTTCATTCGAAGTTATTGAACTCAATATACTACACATCATAAGTCCTGACAATACTGTTTTTTTAGAATATCTAAATCTTGTATTATTTCTAATATGACAAATATGTTACAAACGTTGCTAGGTAAACGTTTTCTTAATGATTTTTTAAATTAAAATATTTTTCGTCTATTCGTCCCACACAATAAAAAAACAGGAAGAAAAAGCCATTGTTATATGACAATAGCCTCTTCTCCTGTTTAATTATTTATTTCATTTCATTAATTGGAAGAACTCGCAGCCGAGGAGGCCGCGACTGCTGCAACCGTTGCGGCCATCACCGCCTGTTGCGCCTGCAAGATCAATTCGACGGATGCAGCAAGACTGACACTCACCTGATCGGCTCTCTCCGTCAGCCCATGCATCACATGGCCGATTGCGACTGACAAAGCCATCCCCTTGTTCCATTTGAACCGTTTCGACTGCTCCAATTGCTTTGCAAGCAGGATAATCTCCTCGATTTTCGCGTCCTCGACCTCGAAAACTGTCAGGAACTCGACCATCGGATAATGGATGGGCTTCGCTTTTAATTCCTCACGGAGCCTCTCGTAAAGTTCCCAGGCCCTGTTAACGAGCCGTGGCTGGAAAGCGATATCCATGTACGTCATCACTTGCGACAGCCATTGAAGTTCATTGCCCGTCCGGAAACCTTCTTCACGCAATGCATCGTAATAAGAACGCATCGCCTTGGCATGCTCCACAGGATCTTCCTCCATTTTTCCAAGCAATACTGCATATGCATAATCATCATCAGATGTAAGAAAGTAATGCTGTTTTTTCATCGCATCATATAGCTTTTTAGCACGGTCCGCCTCTTCCTGGAATCTTGTGCGGTCATCGTCCATAAGCAGCGCGGCAAGATAGGAATGGATCGAGTTTCGGAACCCGGCACGCTTCAACGTCCGTTGCTTATCCATCAAACGCTCTGCTTCCGCTTCCACCGAGTCTTCGGCTTGTGTTAAAAAAGCAGCCATCATCGGCAGCAGATGTCCCCGCAATGGTGAAAACCAGCCTGCCCTATCCTTCAAGGCGGCCATGGCGCGGTTGAAACTCATAGCATTGAACTCTTTCTCCGCCGTCACATAATACGAAGTAATCGTCAACACAACGTTCTTGTCGACGCTCCAGCCCGCCAAAGATTTCACTTTGTCATATGTTGTTTCCACTTCCTGTCTGATCAAATCCACATCCATGCCGTACAACTCCTTTGCTATATGTACGTCATAGGTGCCTGAAAAGTTTCAGTGTTAATTGACAATTTCAATTTTCCCTGAGCTAGTCCCTGCCAATTCGCGGATTTTGTCCAACTCATCCCGATGAAATGCTTCGACAATCGCACTGCCGACGATGACGCCGTCCGTGTTGTCGCCCATCTCCTTCACTTGCACCGGTGTCGATATACCGAATCCCGCCAATACCGGTACGGCGCTGATCCGCTTGACACGCTGCAAATGAGAGTAAATATCCTCACCGAAATCATTCCGCGTGCCTGTAATCCCATTGACGGTAACGGCATATAGAAACCCCTCCGCGCTTTCGGCTATCCTTGCAATCCGTTCATCAGGACTTGTCAACGACACAAGCGGAATCCATGCGATGTCCGTCCCTCTCAATTCATTGCGAAGCGGCCCGCTCTCCTCAAGCGGAAAATCCGGGATGATCAGGCCATTGATCCCCGCCCGCTGGCACGCTTCGACAAATTGCGGCACTCCGTACGCCAAAACCGGATTCAAATACGTCATCACGACTAGAGGAACCGCCACTTCACCTTTGCACCGTTCAAGCTCCTCCAACACGTTCCGCAGCGTCACGCCTTCCGCAAGTGCCCGTGCTCCCGCCTGTTGGATCGCCTCACCATCCGCCACTGGGTCTGAAAACGGTATGCCAATTTCAATTGCCGTCACACCGGCTTCCTGTAAAAAGAGGAGCTTATCCTTCAGCGTTCCGAGTCCTCCATCGCCCGCCATCATATAAGGCACGAACGCCTTTTTGCCTTCCTCATTGCATTCACGGATTCTCTTCTCTAACGTCTTCATTCTACTCCACCTCCGAGCACATCACGAACCGTCTGCATATCCTTATCTCCGCGTCCGGATAAACAGACGACGACAATTTGGTCCTTCCCCATGCCCTTTGCGAGCTCCACTGCAAACTGGATAGCATGAGCACTTTCGAGGGCAGGGATGATTCCCTCTGTCCTTGAGAGCAATTGGAGGCCTTCAAGCGCTCCAGCATCCGTTACAGCCTCATATTTTACCCTCCCGATATCATGCAGATGACAATGTTCCGGTCCGACTGCCGGGTAATCAAGCCCCGCCGAAATCGAATGCGCTTCTTGGATAAAACCGTCCTCGTCCTGCAAGATATACATATACGCTCCATGCAATACACCTTCCTTGCCGTCCGCAATTGCAGCCGCATGAAGCCCTGTCTCCACTCCGCTCCCCGCCGCTTCGACACCATATAGCGCAACTCCCTCATCTTCGACAAACGGATGGAACATGCCGATCGCATTGCTTCCGCCTCCAATGCACGCAACAACCGCGTCAGGCAAGCGCCCTTCCTTCTCAACAATCTGCCGCCGCGTCTCCACGCCGATCACCCGCTGGAAATCACGCACAATTTCCGGGAATGGATGCGGGCCGAGCGCGGATCCTAAAATATAATGCGTATCCTCTACATTCGCGACCCAATAGCGAAGCGCTTCATTGACAGCATCCTTCAACGTCCCCGATCCCTTGTCGACCGACACGACCTTCGCTCCAAGCAGCTCCATCCGGAACACATTCAGCTCCTGCCGGCGGATATCCTCCTTACCCATGAAGACGACGCATTCCAAACCGAATAACGCACAAGCCGTCGCCGTCGCCACCCCGTGCTGACCGGCTCCCGTCTCAGCCACGATCTTCCGTTTCCCCATCCGTATTGCAAGCAGCGCCTGACCGAGCGAGTTATTGATCTTATGGGCACCTGTATGATTCAAATCCTCCCGCTTCAAGAAGATCTTTGCGCCCCCGACCTTCTCCGTCAATCGCTCCGCGAAATAGAGCGGATTCTCCCTACCGACGAAATCACGTAAATAATAGTCCAGTTCCTCCTTAAACTTCGGATCGGCCTTCGCCTCCCCATACGCATTCTCCAATTCAATCAATGCAGACATCAACGTCTCCGGCACATATTGCCCGCCGAACTTTCCATACCTTCCTTTTCTCATCTCTACTGCCATCTCAGCTTTCCTCCTCTTTCACTGCTTGAACAAACTCACGGATCAATGCCTCATCTTTTCTGCGATCGATCTCCACTCCGCTCGACACATCCACCATGAACGGATGGACTTGCCGGATCGCTTCCTTCACATTTTGCGAATTCAGACCGCCAGCCAAAATCAGGCGGTCTGTTGGCACATCCTGCTCCACCAGACTCCAATCAAACACCTTACCGCTTCCGCCCTTGAATTCAACGCCCGGTGTATCAAACAAGACATACTTCGTCTCATAGTCATGCACTTTCGCTACATCTTCACTGCCACGCACTGATAATACTTTAATAGAAGGAAGTCCAACTTTTTCAATGAATTCTGCCGTTTCATCGCCATGATATTGGACATAATCGAGCGGCACTTCCCGAAAAGCCCGTTCCAATTCCTCTTGCGTCGCATTCACAAAAACACCGATTTTCATGACATGATCAGGAATGAATCGCGCCAGTTCCTTCGCTTGCGCAATCGCGACACGGCGTCTGCTCGGTGCAAATACGAATCCGACCGCATCTGCACCTGCTTCAACCGCGGCTTGCACATGCTCCGGCTCCATCAACCCGCAAATCTTCACTTTCGTCATAACGGAACACCTGCCTTCTGAACTTGCAGTGAACGGAGCGAGTCTTCAACGGAAGCGCTCCGCATGAGCGATTCGCCTACGAGGACAGCACACGCCCCAGCTGCAGCCGCCCGTTTTGCATCTTCCGCGTCCATGATTCCGCTTTCGCTGATGAACACGCGGTTTTCATTGAAAGGAAAATGCTGTGCCACCTCTTCTGTCCTTGCAAGATCCACATCGAACGTTTTTAAATCCCTGTTGTTGACGCCGATCAGTTTTGCGTTGATTAAGAGTGCACGCTCTAATTCTTTTGCATCATGGACCTCCACAAGCACCTCAAGGCCATGTTCCATCGCATAATTGTGAAGCCTTTGGAGAGTCCCGTCGTCAAGCGCAGCCACTATGAGCAAAATGACGGAAGCGCCCGCTTGTTTCGCACGGTCGATCTGCACTTCATGAATGATGAAATCCTTGCAGAGCAACGGAATTTCAACAGCTTCAGCTACCGCCGCCAAATCGTCAAAGGAGCCTTTAAAATAAGTGGAATCAGTCAATACCGAGATGCATGCCGCTGCGGCTTGTTCATACGCCTTTGCCTGTGCGACTGGATCCGTATTCCCGGCTATCAACCCCTTCGAAGGCGAAGCGCGTTTTATTTCCGAAATGACTTCCAAACGATTTGATTCCTTTAGCATTTCAAATAGGGAGGGCCGTTTCGACATTGTTTCACATGAAACGACATGTTCCTCCATGAGCAGCTGTTTCACTTCAAGCCGTTTCGTCTGTAAAATCTTTTCTAAAATCGTCATCTTACCATCGCCTCCTGCCCGATTTGTTCACTGAAGGCGACGACCGCCTCCAATTTTTGGAGCGCGTTGCCCGAAAGAATGCTGTCGGTCGCCTGTTCAATCCCTTCCTTAACAGAACCCGCCACGCCGTTCGCAAACAAACCTAGACCAGCATTGAACACGACCGTGTCAAAACGGGGTCCCCGTTCCCCTTGCAATACGGAGCGGATCATCTCAGCGTTTTCCTCCGGAGACCCGCCGCGGATTGCAGATAGAGGAGCGTATGAAAGCCCTACATCTTCCGCATTGAGCGAGAAAGGAATCAAGTCACCTTTATCCATCAGGACAAATGAATTCTGTCCGGCAAGCGACGCTTCATCAAGTCCTCCCGCCCCTGATACGACAAGTCCCCTTTCCCTTCCCAGCATCCGCAGGACGGACGCATATTCCATTAGAAAATCTGGGCGGTTGATTCCCGTAAACTGGGTCTCTAGCGGAACCGGGTTCGTTAGCGGTCCGACGAGGTTGAAGATGGTCGGCTTCCCGATTTTCCGGCGAGCCTCCCCGATTCTCTTCATTTTCGGATGGACGATTGGCGCAAAAAGAAACGCTATCCCTCCCTGTTGAAGCATCCTAGCCATATCGTCAGATGTAAAGTTGGAATGGATGCCAAGCGAGTCAAGTGCATCCTGGCTGCCCGCAGCACTTGTTATTTTCCGGTTGCCATGTTTCGCCACTTTCACGCCGGCGCCAGCCAAGACAAAAGCAGATGTCGTACTAATATTGAAGGAGTTCGACCCGTCGCCTCCCGTCCCGCAATTGTCCAAATAACGGGCTGCCGGGACGTTGAATTCAATGGCATGAGAAGTCATGACCGCAGCCAATGCCCCCACTTCTGTGGCTGTTTCTCCTTTCTTGGCTAAAGCGATAAGAAACGCAGTCATCTCAGCTAGATCCACTTCATCTGAAAACATCCTGTTTGCTGCATCCTCCATCTCTTCATATCGTAAATTACGGCCTTCCTCTGCTATTCTCGTGTAATTCTTCACTGCTCATCTCTCCTCTTCTCGTCTTTTCTTTTATTTCAAAGCCTCCAGTAGAGAGCGGGCTTTGTTCACTGTCTCCTTATATTCCAAAGCCGGTACGGAATCCTTCACAATCCCAGCTCCCGCCTGCACGGTTGCTATTCCGTCCTGTACCGTCATCGTCCGGATCGTCAATGCAAAGTCGATATTCCCATTTAATCCTATATAGCCGATTGCGCCGCCATACAACCCACGCGGCTCATCTTCCAGCTGTGAAATTATATCCATCGCAATCTTTTTCGGCGAGCCCGTAACTGTTCCTGCGGGCAATGTCGCCTTCAATGCATCGAGCGCATGCAAGCCCGGTGCAAGAGTGCCTTCCACTTCCGAAACGAGATGCATAACATGCTCGTATCGAACCGTTTCCATATAGGTTGATACGTGGACGGAAGATGGTTCACAGACCAATGCCATTTCTTTCTTGCTCACTTCAACTAACATGTCATGTTCCGAAAGCTCTTTCGGATCGCTTCTCAACTCGTCTTCCAATGCTTGATCTTCTTCGTCGTTGTGCCCCCGTCTTCGTGTTCCCGCTATCGGATTTGTAATGACCGTTCCACCTGTCACCCTGACGAGACTTTCGGGAGAAGCACCGATTACGGTATGATCTCCGAACTCCATATAGTACATATAAGGCGACGGATTCTTTTTGCGCAGCTTTCGATACAGCGCGAATGGATCGCCATCGATATCCGCTTCAAGTTTACGGGAAAGGACAACCTGCTCAACCGTACCTTTTTCAATGAAGTGCTGCGCCTGCCTGACCCGGTCTTCAAATTCTTGTTGTGGGATAGCGCATCGGTAATCTGAAACAGATACACCCTTCTCTTCTTCTGTTGGACCTGACGTAATCATCTCCGCCAAAGCATCCAAGTCAGGCTTCGCATACTCCGGGTGAATTTCCGTATGCAGCAACGTCACTTCGTTCTGAAGGTGGTCGAAGATGATGACCGTATCGTAAATATTGAAATGCACATCAGGCTTTTCATTGGAGTGAACTGGCGCGTCCTCCGCCGCCCCATAGCTGACATATCCGACTGCGCCGCCCATGAACGGGTAGTTTCCATGCTCCGCAATCCGAGGCATGAGCCGTTTCAGCAATGCATACAAATCCCCTTCATGCACGTACGTCTTCCCTGTCGCGTATATGAACTCTTCCAACCGGCCATTCCCTCCGCGATACGCTTTCACCGGGTCGACGCCGATGAACGAATACCGCCCCGACCGCTCATGTTGCGACGAACTTTCCAATAAAAATCGGCGGCGTCCTTGCAGACGTCTGAAAATCAGAATCGGTGTCAGTGAATCCCCTTCAATTTTCTTTTCCGTAATGCGCAAACTCGTCTTTTCCATCTCAGCTCTCCTCTTCTTTTTTACTTGTGTGTAGTTATCGATCATTTCCCCGGTGATATCGGTCATTTCCCGGAAGTTATCGATCATTTGGCAGCATTTATCGATCATTTCAACAGAGTTATCGATCAATTGACGAGAGTTATTGTAATTTCGTGACCCTTTACCTAGTCCACTCCTTCGAATAAAACCTTTTAGTTGTCAAAAGCCTTTGGCGCGACGAAGCGCCCCTGATCCAAACTACTCCTCGCGGACTCTTAATCTTTTCACGCATAAATCTGTTGAATCACGCATAACTTCCGCAATCTGCGCATAATCCTGGCCTTTCACGCATAAATTACCCTAAGCTCGCATATTTCGAAATACTTGCGCATAAAACCATGAATTCACGCATAAAACAAAAAAGCCCTCTGCAAAAGGACAGAAAAGTCCAGTTGCAGAGGACGGATTACCCGCGTTGCCACCTCTATTTGAAGCCATACAGCTTCCACTCGGCGCGCCAAAAAAAGCGCTTCCCGTAACGTGGGAAAGACGTCCATCCGGAAAACTCCAGACAGCTCTCATAAGTCCATTCACACCAGCCGCGAATCAGTTTCCACCACCCACTGACTCTCTACATCGCGATTCCGATGCTACTCCTCTTATTCAACAATTTCTCAGCTATGCTCTTCTCAACTCGGCTCATCTGTTCCTGGGTGGCACCGCTCCCGGCGCCTCTACCCTCTCCGAACAAAAAAGTTGTACTAACCTTACTATTCTTTCAATCAATTGTCAACCTTTTGATAATATATGTAATCCCCTGACTTTGTATACTCGCAGCCTAAGCTGTACAATAGTGGGAAAGAAACTCGGAAAAAGGTGAACCTCATGAGAATTAATAAATATTTAAGCGAAGCCGGCATCGTCTCCCGGCGGGGTGCTGATAAATGGATCGAAGACGGACGTGTCACCATAAACGGCAAGCCAGCCGAACTCGGAAGCAGAGTCGAACAGGGAGACGAAGTCCATGTTGACGGCAAACCCGTGAAAACCGAAGAGCAGCTCGTCTATATCGTTCTCAATAAACCAGTCGGCATTACAAGCACCACCGAACGCCATATCGAAGGGAATGTCGTCGATTTCGTCAACCACCCGCTTCGCATCTTCCATATCGGACGGCTCGACAAAGACTCGGACGGCTTGCTGCTTCTAACGAATGACGGCGACATCGTGAATGAAATCCTGCGCGAAGAACACGGCCACGAAAAAGAATATATCGTTACCGTTGACCGCCCGCTTACAAAGGAATTTATTCACAAAATGGAATCAGGCGTCGAAATCCTCGATACGATAACAAAACCATGCAAAGTGAAACAACTCGGCCCCCGCAAATTTAACATCACGTTGACGCAAGGCCTGAACCGCCAAATCCGCCGTATGTGCTCAGCACTCGGCTACAACGTCAGACGCCTCCAACGTACCCGCATCATGAACATCCATCTCGGCAACTTGCCAATCGGACAATGGCGCGACTTGACGGATAAGGAATTGAAAGAAATGTTTCAAATGCTTAATTATGAGCCAAAAAGGTGAATACAACCATGACAGTACCAACAAAAGGGCGATACGACACAATGTATCGCCCTTTATTACATATATCCATTATTATTACAGAATATATCAATCCTGTTATAAATATTAAAAGAGAGCGCGTACTGTTTCTTTTTCATAGAATTACCTCTATAATGCGCACTAGATGATTTTTTTAGTGAAAATCATACTTCTAGCTTAAGGGAGGAGATCGATTATGAAAAAAATGATGTTTACATTAATAACCGGTCTATTGGCCGTTGTTTTAGTAGCATGCGGAGGAAATGAAGAAAGTACAGAAGCCCCAAATGATGATAAAGCAAAAACAGCGGAAACCGATCAGCAGAAGGAACAGCAAAAGCAAACGGAAGAAATGCAAAAGAAATTAGAAGAACAGCAAGTAGATGAAAATAAAACTGTTGCCAAAGTGAATGATGAAGAAATCTTAGGAAGCGACTATAATATCGCTCTAGCATCCATACAAGGACAAATGCAGCAAATGGGACAAGATCCGACTTCTAAAGAAGCTGCAGAACAATTGAAAAACCAAACAATTGACAGCTTGGTCGGACAAACCCTTCTTCTTCAAGAGGCAGATAAAAAAAGCTATAAAGTTTCAGAGGAAGATATAAACAAGCAACTAGCTGAAATAAAGAAACAGTTTAAAACAGAAAAAGAATTCGAAGCTGTTCTTAAACAATCCGGCGTCGATATGAAAACGTTTGAAGCTCAATTAGCTGACGATATTAAACTTAAACAGTATGTTGACAAGGAAGTGCCGGTTGGTAAAATAACCGATGAAGAAATTCAACAAATGTATGATCAGTATGCGGAACAAGGAAAGAGTACTGGACAAGAAGTTCCAAAGCTTGAAGACATAAAATCGCAAATAGAACAATCCCTTCAGCAGCAAAAACAGCAGGAAAAACTTGCCCAGCGGGTTGAAGAGTTAAAGAAAAATGCGACGATTGATATAAAGATTTAAGTTGTACACACATAAATGAAATAGCTATATGGGTATTGATAAATGCCCATTTAAACGGAAAGAAGATGAATCTCTACAAAATGTAGTGTTCATCTTCTTTTTATATTCTGTGTGTATATCGGGCTCTTTAGATTGATCATTAGTAGCTACTACTGCCAAGGAGGATTGCTTATATCTAATTCAACTCGTTTTCAATAAATTTTGTGCATACATGCAATCCATCAGATCCTTCACAGCAACTTCCCCCGCATGAATCCATCTGTTTTTATTAATTATCTTCCCATCCTTGTCTATCGGCTGCTGGAATTGACTAAATCCGGTCGCATCCAATAATGAATCACCGTCCCGATCGAGACCGATATGCACGACATGCTTGATGATATAAGGTGTGCCGAATTTGATGGAGGCTTCATAATCGTCGAGCTCGCCTTCCGTCACGACAAAAGGAATTCGGATGTAGATCGTTTCGCCGCCTTCCTGGCACAGAATATGGTCGAAACATCCTTGATCATAATCCCAGTTCCCACCCATGTGATATCCAAGCTCCCTGATACAATCGCTCACAACGCCAAAAGAAGCAGTCTGTCCCTCCAGCCCCGTTTGTAACTTCAACATAACTTCTCCTCCTCTGAATGATTCTTTAGACAGCATTCACAAAACGAGGTGGAGACATACTAAGAAAGAAGAGATTATCATTCCTCCCTAACGGCAATACTTATAAAAAACCATTTGGAGAGGAGTATTTTGACAATGATACATACCGTTGACGCACATTCAGATAACAGAGTACCATTTGCGCGTCGAAACCTTTGGTCAGGCATCCTGTTCGGATTAGGCTTTGTTGCGTTTCTCGATGAGACATTATTTCATCAACTGCTTCATTGGCATAAATTTTATGATAAATCGACTGTTGCGGTCGGGCTCGTTTCGGATGGACTGTTTCATGCATTTAGCTGGTTTGCGACTGTTGGTGGGTTATTTCTTGTTGCCGATTTACGGAGGCGTAATGCTCTCTGGCATAAGATGTGGTGGGGAGGAAAATTGCTAGGCGGCGGGGCTTTTCAACTTTACGATGGTACGATTCAGCATAAGCTTATGCGCATCCATCAAATCCGGTACAATGTCGATATTTTACCGTATGATCTTGCGTGGAATATTTCTGCGGCTATCATGATTGCGGTAGGTATCGGTTTGATTGCGAGTGCAAAACGTGACAAACGGGTGGAGAATGGAGCGTTCTCCAATGCATGATGCTCATTTTCCATTGACTGATTTGCTGTTTGGCATTCCGGCTCTGCTTGCAATAGGATTATATATTGGGGCCGTGTTACTCACGAACAGAAGTGGCCGACTTCGTAAATGGGCTTGGCTTCGCACGGTTTCTTTCGTTGCAGGTGTGTTTATTGCTTCGGCCGCATTGGTCGGTCCACTCGCACGTCTATCCCATGCGGACTTCACAGCTCACATGGCAGGGCATTTACTGCTAGGCATGCTCGCCCCGCTTCTCATTGCACTTGCCGCGCCTATGACATTAGTATTGCGTACGTTAAATGTCCATTTAGCAAGAAAGCTTAGCCGACTGCTGCAAAGTTCGTTTGTTGGTTTCTTCACTCACCCGTTCGTTGCTTCTGTCTTGAACATTGGCGGGTTATGGCTTCTCTATACAACCAATTTATATGTGGCGATGCAATCGAACCTGTTGCTCCACATCATTGTTCATATCCACGTCTTTCTAGCCGGTTATTTATTCACAATCTCTTTGGTTTATATCGATCCGGTCTTCCATCGTTTCAGTTATCCATACAGGACTGTTGTCTTCATCTTGGCGCTTGCCGGTCATGGCATCTTGTCAAAATTCATTTACGCATATCCACCGACGGGCGTTCCTGAAGAACAGGCCAGGATCGGTGCCATGCTGATGTATTATGGCGGCGATGCAGTCGATTTGTTGCTGATTTTTATTCTGTTCAAGCATTGGTACCAATCAGTTCGACTTCGTAAGTTTGCTTCAATGGTGGAAAGGGCAGTGTAGATGCTTATATGGGGAGTCTTTTCGATTTATCGATCATTTCTAGGGAGTTATCGGTCAAGTTCACAAAGTTATCGGTCACCTGTAAGGAGTTATCGATCACTTCAGCAGAGTTATCGGTCACTTTCACAAGTTTATCGTCATTTCGTGACCTTTTACCTAGCAAAAATTTCTACTTCAATTTTCCCCAACCACTTGGACAGACACTTCCTTCCACTCACTCAGCCAAGCATCAAGATGCTTGATTGCATCTGCATGGATCGGTTTACCGATCGTCTTGATGTAATCCTTCTTATACGTGGAAGGGGAGAGTGGCGTAAGTTGTTCTTTCAACCCGTGATCCATATTTTCGATAACGACGCATTTCGACGGGCCTTTTACGTTTTCAGGAATCCTTTTCGCGAATTCAACGCTTGATTGGAAATCCTTTGATCCATTAATCGCCAGCACAGGACATGCGACATGCTTCAGACCTTCGACAATGTCATAGTCAAAATGCTCGCGGAAATATTTCGCGGGCATCTTTATTAAACCGGCAATCCTGACTATATCCTTATTTGACGTCGTCAGTTTCCGGTACGTCGCTTGTGCCTGTTTTTCACCCTTCTCTAGCGTATTGAATTTCCGAATGATAAACCCTTGCAAACCTTTAGCATGTTTCAACTCGGAATATAAATGCTGCCTTTGGAGATCCAGACTTTCACGCAAGCCACCGCCACCGCCGGACAATAAAACCAATCCATTAAACGGTCTTTTCGCGTACAGTGCAGTCCCGACAATGCATCCCTCACTATGGCCAACCACAATTAGCCGATCCGGATCGATGTCAGGATGGGAAGCCAAAAATTCAAGGGCGTTCGCCGCATCCGTTACCGCGTCCCAAAGCCCTGTCTTTTCAAAGTTCCCTTCACTTTCTCCAACGCCCCGTTTATCATACCGAAGCGTTGCAAACCCAATGGTCGAAAGGTGCTCAGCCAGTTCCTTATATATATTGAACTGGAACTTCCCTTTTTCCGCGTTCGCATCCCGATTCAGTTTACCTGATCCCGCAAGTATCAGAATCGCTGGAAGCAAACCTTCTTTACTTGAAGGCAAGGTCAGTGTTCCTTTTAATAAAACATCACTTTTAACGACAACCTGTTGATTCTCCACATGGATTTCCATCGGCTTTCTCCCCTTTTTCCTAAAGGCATCATAACTCTTTAGTTTATGATTCGATGGATTCCTCCTATTCCCCTTCGCCTACACAAACAAAATTCCAGATAAATACACGACAAATGTTACTGTAATAGCGCTTACTATCGTTGAAAACAGAACCGTTTGCGCTGCCAGGTCCGGGTATACGTCGTATTCCAACGCAAGTGACGAACTGTTTCTTGACGTCGGAAAAGAACTCGCGATGAACAATGATTGCGCAACTACGCCATCCAGCCCGAAAAGGAAAATGAGAAGCAATGCAACGCTTGGACCGATGAGAAGTCTTCCAATACTGCTCGTAACAATCGTCCGATTCAAAATCGTCTTCAATTCAATTTGCGCAAGCTGCGCTCCCAATAAAATAAGGGCAATCGCCAAAAATGCATCCGCCAGATGACTGATCGGCGCCCAGACGAAGTTCGGAATCGGGATTTGCAGCCAATTCAACAAGCCGCCGAGGAGCATCGCGTGGATGACTGGCATTTTTAATAGTGATCTCAGGATTTCCAATCCGGACTTTGTTGCGGATATCAAATTATACAATCCATATGTATAGGTTAAAACGTTTTGAAAGACCATCACGATAATTTGAATGGAGATGCCGAGGGGATTCGCGTGGAATAGCAGCTGACTGACCGGTATTCCATAATTCCCCGAGTTAATTAACGAAATGCTGTTTTTGAATATCGCGGCTTCCCCTCTGTCTAACTTCAATAATTTACTCAATATAGTTGTGACAATGATGATCGCTAAACTGAAGGCGACTAGGTAACCGATGATTTCCAAGAGAACCTGGACATCAATTTCTGTTTCATATAAATTAATGAAAACGGCCGCCGGCATGAGACAATATGTAATCAGATTCGAAACTGCTTTTAAATTGAATGCGAATTTCCGTTGCAAACCTGCGCCGAGGACTACAAGGATTAAAATGGGCAAGATTACATTTAGGAAAATGGATCCTATGAACATGAGGGCCGCCCCCTATATCGGTTTAAAGAAATCTCTTCCATTATGAGTATACAGGAAAGCAATACGTTGTTGTAATTATGAAATAGTTATGACATGACATAAGAAAAGGACTTCCTACAATCCGGAAGTCCTTTCTTTATCGTCTATTGTTTTCCCCGGATGGATATCGGCCAGTTGCCGGGAGTTATCAATCATTTACTGTAAGTTATCGGTCAGTTGCCGGGGCTTAACAGTCACTTCAAGCGAGTTATCGGTCAGTTTCACAAAGTTATCGTCATCTTGTGACTTTATACCTGCAGAAAAAGCTCTTTATTTGTCAAAGGCACTTGGCGCGCGAATTAGGGTTTCATTACATGCAATCTTCCGCGGACTTCATTCCCCTACAATATTCGCCCGTTTCAGAGTGAAATCTTCCTCGGGATAATAAGCATCTTTCACCAAGAGATTCGGCCCTAGGCATTTCACAGCAGGACAGTGGCAGCCAACCGTTTTTGCAAGCGGACGTTCCAGCCATCTGTCGAGCATTTCTGGCAGAGAATCGTCCTGGATATTGCCCATTGGAGGCGTATCGCCGAAATCGGTTACGATGACGTCGCCTGTGAAAATGTTGACGTTCAAACGGGAGCGTCCGTCCGGATCGTTGCGTACTGAGACGTTTTTGCTGCTGTAAATGCGTTGCAGCAGCCTCAAATCTTCTTCGTCTTGGCTGCAAGGATAGAACGGCAATGTACCGAACAGCATCCACACATCTTCATTCCGCATATCCAATAATTGATGGATCGCTTCTCGCGTTTCGTCGAGCGACAGTACTTCTAGCTGTGAAGCGAAGTCACTCGGATACATTGGGTGCACTTCATGCCTTGCACACTTCATCTCCTCAACAATTTGGCGATGGATATGGCCAAGATGCGGCAACGTCCGCTTATTCAACATCGTCTCTGCAGATACCATCACACCCGCTTCCGCCAATGCGCGGCTGTTGTCAATCATCCGCTGGAACTGCTCGGCACGGCGTTCCCTTGGAGGCTTTCTTTCCATATTCGCGAAACCACCGTCAATGAAATCATCAACTGTCCCCCAGTTATGGGATATATGTAAAACATCCAAATAAGGTGCAATTCCCATATAACGATCAAGTGGCATCGTCAAATTTGAATTCATTTGCGTCCGAATGCCATTTTCATGTGCATATCTCAGTAAAGGCAAAACGTATTGCTCAATCGACTTCTTTGAGAACATCGGCTCGCCGCCTGTTATGCTGATCGTCCGTAAATGCGGAATTTCATCGAGTCGGGAAAGGAGTAAATCGATTGGAAGGGCATCCGGATCTTTATGCTGCAGCATATAGCCGACCGCACAATGCTCGCATCGCATATTGCACAAATATGTAGTCGTAAACTCTATGCTCGATAACGTTAATTTGCCATGCTCCTGCACGTCTAAGTAAGCTTCCCACGGATCATAGGAAGGTGACATTTTGTTTAGTGTTGCTATCGTATTCATTTTCTATGACTCCCTATC
Organism: Sporosarcina luteola; assembly: GCF_023715585.1. GTDB lineage: Bacteria > Bacillota > Bacilli > Bacillales_A > Planococcaceae > Sporosarcina > Sporosarcina luteola_D. The sequence continues at coordinate 125,323 of NZ_JAMBOK010000002.1, read as the reverse complement.
AAGTAATTACATTAAAATAGTATGCGCTTCATCCCTTCCTTTTGCAACCTGAGTCCCTCTGACAAACAAGACAAAAAAGCATTGGGAGAGCTACTCCCGATGCTTTTTGTCTCGCTATATGTTCAGTCCTATAAATCCACCATCTCCAAAAATTGCCGTGTCCGTTCGTTTGTGGAGCGGTTGAAAAATGTATCCGGGTCGGCATCTTCAATGATACGCCCTTCATCGAGCATGATGATGCGGTCCGCCACCTCTTTGGCGAATTTCATTTCGTGTGTCACGACGACCATCGTCATCCCTTCATCGGCAAGCTCCTTCATCACTTGAAGGACTTCCCCGACGAGCTCCGGATCGAGTGCGGATGTCGGTTCATCGAATAACAACGCTTTCGGCTCCATTGCGAGCGCCCGTGCGATGGCTACACGCTGTTTCTGCCCGCCCGATAATTTATTCGGATAGACATCCGCTTTATCGGACAGCCCGACTTTATCCAACAGGGCAAGCGCCAGTTGCTTCGCCTTCTCCTTATCCGCCTTCTTCACGATCAACGGAGCTTCCATAATGTTTTCAAGCACCGTCTTATGCGGAAACAGGTTGAAGTGCTGGAACACCATGCCCACTTCTGCACGGACATTCGATAAGTCGTCCTTCTTCCGGTCGATTTTCCGCCCGTCGATCAAAATGTCTCCCTCTTGCGCCTTTTCAAGGAAGTTCAGGCAGCGCAGCAATGTGCTTTTCCCGGAGCCACTCACTCCGACAAGTACGACGACCTCACCCGGATTAATGTCGATATCGATCCCTTTCAACACTTCGAGATCACCGAATGATTTATGGAGATTTGTTGTTTTAATCATGTGATTTCCTCCAGCCTACGATTTGTCCACGTTCAATTTATTCTCATACAGCTTCAAGAGCCCTGTGAAGATCAGGACGAGAACAAGGTAATACATGCCTACGACAAGGAATGTCTCGAACGGCAAGAAGGATGACGCCGCCTCCCGATTTGCGAGGCCGAACAGTTCCGTCACTCCAATAACATAGACGAGTGACGAATCCTTCAATGTAATGATGAACTGGTTGCCGAGCGGCGGAATAGCACGGCGCAATGCTTGTGGAAAGATGATACGGCGCATCGCTTGACTGCGATTCATGCCGAGTGCAAGGCTCGCCTCCCGCTGCCCGCGGTCAACCCCTTGGATCGCCCCCCGGAACACTTCCGCAATATAGGCCCCGTTATGGACACCGAGTGCAATCGCCCCTGCCCAGAAATTCGACAGGACGACGATCGACGTAATCCCATAGTATAAAAACATGATCTGTACGATGAGCGGCGTCCCGCGGATTAACGTAATATATAAGTTTGCAATCGTTTGTAAGATTTTCGATCTCGATATTTTCATTAACGCAAAGACAATCCCGAACACGGTTCCCAACACAATGGCAATGGCAGTTATTTTCAATGTGACAAGTGCCGCTTTCAGGAAGCCTTCGTACGTGCGCATGAACACTTCAGATAACGTTATCAATATATCAGGCACTGGTCACTCCCTCTTTCCGTTACAAATCTGTTTTATTCTAGTAGTTCAGCATCTTCCAAATCGATATCCAATAGATTCCGGCCGAACCATTTTTGCGAAATTTCCTCATACGTTCCGTCATCGATAATTTCTTTCAGGGCTTTGTCAATCGCGTCACGGAGCTCTTCATTATCCTTTTTCACCGCAACCGAAGGCTGTTCGACCCATAACGGGTTGCCGACTTCTTTAATGGCAAAGCCGTTATCCTTTGCTTCGAAACCGACGATGTCCGATGTAATGACGGCATCCAATCGATTTTCGACCGTCAAATCTTTCAGTGCGACGACATCGCTGCTATAGTATTGAAGATTGTCCGATAATTCCTTTGCCGGCTCTTCATATGTTGATTGTGCAATGACGCCGATCTTCTTGCCTTTCAGGTCTTCAGGGGACTTGATATCGTTATTGTCCTCCGCGACCCAGATCATTCCGCCTGAATAATAGTACGGTTCTGTGAAGGCTGCTTGCTCGGCGCGTTTTTTCGTATAAGCCATCGAACCGATGATGGCATCGTATTTATTCGCGACTAGTCCTTGAAGGATCGTTTCGAATGGGTTCGTCACCGGATTCGGCTCCAGGCCCATCCTCTCCGCAATCGCCGCTCCAATTTCCATATCGAACCCCGTCAATTCGCCATTTTCCTCGAAATTGAACGGTTTATAGAGACCACTTGCCGCATATGTCAATTTGCCTTTCTCAACAAGGCGATACCCGTCGCCATTCGCTTCGGTCTTGTCACCACCGCAAGCCGCTAGCACGAATGTTGCAGCAATAAGTAAAAATAATAGCGTTTTCCATTTTCCCATTTTACTAACTCCCTTTTTCCCGACAAGATGCCGTCTATTTCTTGCTTACTAACTCTCTTTCCCTATCATTTTCGTGCTAAACATTACTTTCTGATTTTTACTAGAGTATAGTTCAGCGACTCCATTCCGTTTATTCACAATAGAAACAGGGAATTGAACAAGTTAGCAAGGCTTTCCTATACATAAAAAGAGAGGTGAAGGGGTCATGGCATTAAACGGTGAAAAAGAAGATGTTTCGCGCGCGATTGTCCACGTTTTGAAGGAAGGGCAAAAGGATACATTTCAAAAGATCGTAAGTGAATTAAGCTCATATGAAGTATCGAGACATTACCGGGGACTACCCCGTAAGAGAAGAATTCTATTTTTAGAGTGGCTCTCTTTAGATCAGCTCGTGACGTTGCTTAGATATTTGACTCGCAGCGAACAGCTTCGCGTATTGAAGAAGATCGGAGCCGTCCGCTCCACGGAATTACTGGAACTATTGAAGAGCGACGACCTTGCCCATCTACTGTCCGATTTACCTGATAAAGAGGTCAATGCACTCATTGCCGAAATGCGGGACGAAGAAAAGAAGGACATCCGTAAAAAGATGAAGTATCCGAAAAAGTCAGCCGGTCGCGCGATGATCAGCCAGTACGTGTGGGTCCATGAATCCTATACGGTTGAAAAAACAATCAATAAGTTGAAATACTTCCGGGATTTCGCGGATTATTTGAATTACGTTTATGTCATCAATGATGAAAAAGAATTGGTCGGCGTCGCTTCCTATCGTGACTTGCTCTTGAACGAACCTGGTGATGCGATAACAGATGTAATGACGACGGACATCGTCAAGGTGCATGAAAATACGAAAGAGAGTGAAGTCGCCAGGATGATCGGACGGCATGATTTCTTGTCCGTTCCCGTTGTGAATGATAACAATATTTTAGTCGGCATCATTACTGCTGACGATGTACTCGATATAGTCGTTAGGGAAGCGAATCAGGATATTGATATGTTGCTTGCTTCCGGTAAAGAGATCGACTTTTATACAAAACCCCTTGTCGCAACATATAAACGGCTCCCTTGGCTTATTTTGCTTTTATTCATAGGGCTCGTATCAGGTAGCATTATTGCGAAATTCGAGGCAACACTCGAAGCTGTCGTGGCATTGGCGTTTTTCATGCCGATGATTGCGGGAATGACCGGAAACACAGGAACCCAATCGTTGGCTGTCGTCGTCCGTGGGCTTGTCACCGAGGAATTGACGATGAAAAAGACACTTAGCCTGGTATTCCGAGAATTGCTCGTCGGCATCATGCTCGGAATTGTCTGTGGTGCTGTCATCTCCGTCATTGCGTATATTTGGCAAGACAGCTTCACACTTGGTCTAGTCGTCGGCTCTTCCCTCGTCGCGACGCTGATCATCGGGACGTTGGCAGGAACCATTATTCCGTTGATCTTGAGTAAATTCAAAGTCGATCCTGCGGTAGCATCCGGCCCGCTCATTACGACGATCAATGACATTTTATCCTTATTGATCTACTTCGGGATCGCAACAATGTTCATTTCGAAATTGATGTAGAGAACGAAAAAAAGCAGCCCCATTGGCTGCTTTTTTTCATTGGCGGGTATATAGCAAAGTTCGATGGGTTGGTTGACGTTAGACGCGTTTCTCAGTAAGTGGGCGCACGTACCATGCTGCATGAGATTCACATGCCAGGAGAATGCTTTTTCAAGCACATGCGGCGTGTGGCCGCCTCTATCAAGAGCTTCGTAGAAGTACTCCCATAGTTGCGTACGGTACATCGGGTGCGCACAATTGCCGATGATCAGCTCGACACGTTCTCTCGGCGCAAGTCCGCGCAGATCCGCATACCCGTGCTCCGTCACGATGACATCGACGTCATGCTCCGTATGATCCACATGCGAAACGAACGGCACGATGCTTGAAATGTCTCCGTTTTTAGCAATCGATTTCGTGACAAAGATGGCAAGCCTTGCATTCCTGGCGAAATCACCGGAGCCGCCAATGCCGTTCATCATCTTCGTCCCCGTCACATGGGTCGAATTGACGTTGCCGTAAATATCGAGTTCAAGCGCAGTGTTGATGGAAATCAAACCGAGTCGGCGGATAATTTCGGGATGATTTGAAATTTCCTGTGGACGCATGATCAGTTTGTCCCGGTAGTTATCCAGATTGTTGAAGACCTTTTCCATCTTCTCCTGCGACAGCGTAATTGACGCACACGAAGCGGTGCGGATTTTGCCCGCGTCAATCAAATCGAATACCGCGTCCTGCAGCACTTCGGAATACACTTCAAGATCCTCGAATTCCGAGTCAAGCAAACCATGCAGAACCGCATTCGCTTGAGAGCCGATTCCTGATTGGAGAGGGGCTAGCCGGTTCGTCAATCTTCCCGCTTCCACTTCCGAACGAAGGAAGGATAGCAGATGCTCTGCCATAACTTCCGTGTCGCGGTCAGGCTGAGTGATGGTTGACGGAGAGTCCTGTTGGTGAGTGAACACAATACCCTTCACTCGATCCACGTCAATTGGAATGCCGACCGTACCAATCCGGTCGCTCGCTGCCGTCAATGGAATCGGGTTCCGTTCGCCCTGTTTGCCCGGGTCATACAAATCATGGATGCCTTCCCATGCTGTCGAATGTGCTGTATTTATTTCAATAATAATTTCCTTTGCATGCTGCGCAAATGATAACGAGTTGCCTACGGAAGTAGACGGAATGATCATTCCATCCTCCGTCACTGAAATCGCTTCCAATATTGCGAAGTCGATCGGTTCGGTCACATTTGTGCGGATCCACTCTGCCGTATGGGATAGATGATGGTCGACAAAAAGCAGTTCCCCGTTGTTAATGCCGTTGCGCATCGCCTTTTCCGCTTGGAACGGCAGCCTCTTTTTCACGATGCCCGCTTCCGCGAATAATTTATCGATATCGGAGCCGAGGGATGCCCCCGTGAACACATTCACTTTGAACTTTTCGGTTTCAGCGCGTTTTACTAACGCCATTGGTACCGCTTTCGCGTCACCTGCACGTGTGAATCCGCTCAACCCTAATGTCATTCCATCTTTAATCCAAGAAGCGGCCACTTCAGGTGACACGACCAAGTCTTTCAATTTTTCAAGTCTGATACGATCCATATGGTTACCCATTTAAATCGCCCCTTTTCATAACTTTTAGATAATTGAATTATACCTCGCTTGCGTGCTGAAAAGGGGATTTGTGAATAAACTACCGGATTTGAAAACAGACAAGCTTATTCAGTGGCTGAAACAGCATATTTTTGATTAATCACCTTAAAATCCTAACAGTTTACGAAAATAACTGGAATACGATTGACTTACTGGGATTTGGGCACCGTCGTTCATAGAGAGGGTGAATGTCGAGTGGGTATCCGGATAAATCGCTTTAATTTGTGTTACGTTGACGATGAACGAACGATGGCAACGGACGAACAATTCATGCGGCAGCACAAATTCAAAGTTTTGCAATGAGTGCCGATGGGTTCCCGTAATATGATCCGCGACGACGACCGTTCTCCGATCCCGCACTTCAATATACTTCACTTCGGGAAATGGGACCGGCACCCAGCCGTCATCCGTTTTTACTGTAACAACCGACTTCCCTTCCGTATATGCAGGGTAGATAGCAACGACGCAACCGTCCAAAACGCCATCATCATGGAACGGGACGGCCATTCCGTGATAAGGAACTCCAAAGACATCACGGTTGATGAATTCGGAAACCTTCTGCCCTTCCGTCAGTGCCTTATAGGCGATTGTTCCTTCCCGTACAGGGTCGCCCGGTCTGATTTTCAAGTCGATCCGCTTGCTCGGCCTGTAGTAAATATATTCTTTTGTATTCGATACGACGATGGAGATTTCATCAGCAAACAACTCGCCGACAACGTCGAGGAGAGATTCCACGTTTAACAACGCACCTCAAACTCCTTTCATAATCAATTCGTACACGTATAAGTTTTCATGTACAATATTCCAATTTTCATTTATAATGAAAAGCAATCTAAACTAAAAATTTGGACTTAACAGAAACTATAAGAAACGAGGGGGAGCTTTTATGCATATTCGGGACTTAATAGTAGAAAGACTCGCAGTCGCTACAGTAAAGTCAAATCAAAGCGTATCTGAAACACTTGCAAAAATCAATGAGACAGGATACAGGTGCATTCCGGTCGTCGACATCGATGACACCTATAAAGGGATGATTTACAAAGTCGATCTGCTTTCCTATCTGTATGAGGATAAGGGAAATCCCGAGAATCCTATCGACTCCTTATTGAGACACCAAGACATCTACTTATACGAGAACGCTTCTTTTTTGAGCGCCTTGCTTGAAATCAAAGCATTGCCTTTCATCAGCGTCGTCAGGGATGGCAAACTTCTTGGCATTTTGACACATAATAAAATTGAAAGCGTTCTGGAAGACGCATTCGGATTGAAGACAGGCGGCATTAATATAACACTTGCATCGACTGAAGCGCGAGGCATGATCAAAAAGTTAACGACGACGCTAAAGGACGAGAACATCGAAGGCATGCTGACACTCGATAACGGCTCAGCACTCGCTAGAAGGGTTGTCATTACGCTCGAAAACGGAAAATCCGATGAAGAATTGGTGAAATTACGTGAGAGACTTGAAAAACACGGATTCCGGATCTTGCAAATGCACAGAATTCCACCTAAGTAACGTAAAGATTAGATGATAAATAAAAGGCTGTTTCCACGTCGCAACCGACATCGGAAACAGCCTTCTTTTATGCAAGCTCACTTACTGGCTTCGGCACCATCCGCAATAGAATTCCTCCAATAATAAAGAGGATAACAAGGCTGAACACACCGTATGCAGAGTTGCCTGTCAATGTAGCAGTCACCCCAAGCAATAGTGGTCCCATGACGGATGCGAATTTCCCGAAGATATTATAGAAGCCGAAAAACTCGTTGGACTTCTCTTTTGGCACCAGTTGCGCGAAATAAGAGCGGCTCAACGCTTGAATTCCGCCTTGCGATGTCGCAACGAGCATTGCCAAAATCCAAAAATCCAATGTAGTTGATAAGAAGAACGCATAGATGCAGACGATGATATAAACAAATATCCCGACATACAACATTGTTTTCACCGAAAACCGCTGGGCAAGCCTACCGTAAAGAATTGCAAACGGCGCTGCGACGACTTGGGTGACGAACAGAACAATCAGTAGGTCGGTCGGCTCAATGCCCAAATCTGTGCCATATGCCGTCGACATTGAAATGATTGTACCAACCCCATCAATATAAAAGAAATAAGCTAGCAGGAAGATGAAGACGGTCCTGTATTTTTTTATCTCCTTAAACGTCTCACCAAGCCTGCGGAAGCTGCTAGCCAAAATCCTTGGTTCCCGTTCAATTGCATGGATCTGCACAACATTCTTCAGCATCGGAATCGTGAAGGTGAACCACCAAATTCCCGTAATGACAAATGCAAGCTTCGTCGCGACTGTCGTCGAAAGTGGTATAGCTCCCTGTTTCGCCAACAGGATGATGGCAATGCTGATAATGAACGGAATCGTACTGCCAATATACCCCAATCCGAAACCGCGTGAAGAGACTTCATCCATCTTTTCTTCTGGCGTTACATCGACCAGAAAGGCGTCGTAAAAAATATTCGCCCCGTGGAATCCGATTGCGGTGATCGTATAAATGATCAATAACGGTAACCAGGTTCCCTCCGGAACAAACGCCAATGAGATTGTAGACAGTGAACCGATGAGGAAGAAGGCGAAGAAAAACTTCTTCTTCAATCCCTCATAGTCCGCAATCGTCCCTAATATCGGTCCAATCATTGCTAAAATGAATGTCGCAATCGCCACCGTATACCCCAGATACGCTGTAGACTGCGTCAGTCCAACACCTGCTTCTGTCGCCACCGACTTGTAAAAGATCGGGAATACCGCAGTTGTAATAATAATCGAATAGGCCGAGTTCGCCCAGTCATAAAACATCCAACTTTTCTCCGTCCTTGAGTACTTCCCTTTTCCCATCTTCCCACCCCTTTCATAATCTTCAAAACTATTCCCTATGAATATTGTACAATTAATGATCGGTAAACAGTAGTAATGGAAGACTTTTTTCTTCAACAAGTAAAAAGGCCAACCCTCGATGAAAAGGATTGGCATCCGGGGAATCATGCCTCTATGAGAGAAAACATGCTTTCAATGACCTCCCCTAACACGTGGGGGGTATAGTGGAACGCACTCTTTTTATGCAATCGCTCGGTCAGCTTATGCGCATCTTTCCCATACGGCCCGATATTCAGCACAGGCGCCTGAAGCTGCTGCATTTCCTTGAAAGGGATGCTATAGGTATCTCCCCACACGGGTGTGTTTTCAATATAAGACTGCCAGCCGGAATCTGCCGTGTCATAATTCACATAGCTGAGATCAGAGATTCCATTGAAATAATGCACTTGCTTTGCTTCCACATGAAACTCTTCAAGTAGAATCTTTTGCACAAGGGCAATCTTTTCTTGAACGAGCTCGTCATCGGATGAATTGACTGCCGGATAATACGGAGGGGCATAAAACAGGACGACAGCTGGAGCCAAGTCCTGACAGTGCAATAGTAGTCGGTCGCTGATAAGCATCGACATTTGCCGTTCATCCAACGACTCGTCCGACTGGATCTCTTCAAGAATCATTTTAACTTCCGTGCCGCCGATTTTCCCCTTGGCATACGTAAGCAATTCCTTGTACTCCAGTACGTTGATGTGCCCGATCGGCTGGACGCCTTCACGTTCACAAACCGCTCTATACTCCATTGCGCATTCCGCCATCGCCCGTTCAGCAGTATGCTTGAATATCTTCATAATCTCGTCGGCATTTTGCCGCATTAAAAAGACATTGTACAAAGCCGCACTATGATGGGAAGTTTGAGTCGAATAATCTTCCTTTAAATCCACCTGCTGCAGACACACCGGCAGCGGGGTCCTTTCGCCATACTCTTCTTCCATGAAATCGGAATTGAACTCCATCGCCCTCGTCAGATAAGAAGCCATATAGTGGCTCGTCATGCCGTTCAAAGGCTCTCCGGCATGCGTCTCCCTTCCGTAAAACAGCGCGGATGGCATAATTTTGCCGATCGTTCCAGAGTAGATATAATAATTCGGGTCCTGCGGCTTTTGTGAAAAGGACGGCTCACTGTTCAGGAACAGCTCGTATTCCATTTGATAGGCTTCCTTCAATTCCACGAGTCCCTTCACAGCTGCCCTCATTCCGGAAGAATTCACCTCTTCGTCAGGCACTGTCAGTAAAAGGAGATTGATCGGCCACTGTTCGACACTTGCCCTTTCCAATAAATGAAGATGCAATACAAGCCCCATTTTCATATCCATCGTTCCGCGGCCAAACAAGTATTCACCCGAATCCAAATCCTCTTGCGCATCCTCCGGCAAGTCGGCCATCCGGTTTTTCAATTCCTCCGTCAGTTGCCTAGGTTGGAAAGCTAACTCTTCTAGCCCCGCGCCAAACTCCTTTGTATGAACAGTGTCAAAATGGCTGATCAACACAATCGTTTTATTCGTCGCCCCACTGTTATAAAGGGCGGTCACCGCATTTCTCCCTTTGCCTGCATCATGGAAATGAAGATGGGAGCTGTGTTCTTGAAAATACTGCAATTCCAGTAGCTTCTTTACCAGTCTCGTTGAAAACTCGACTTCCCCCGCTGTTCCTGTGCGACTTTCCCAACTGACCAATTCGCACAATAAGTTTTCCAGTTGTTCAGGACTATTCCACTTCAGCTTTCCTACTCCCATTTGATGACCCCCTATTTCTATGAACGTATAAACTAGTAACTGTTTCATCTTTTGTTCTAAACGTACGACGGCAGGAATTGAATGTCAATTAATTTTATTGAATTAATTAAATAGAAAAATACTTTATTGTTAGTAAATAGACTAAAGAACTACTAATATGTGGAACGACGTTCTTACGAATGGTATAATTAATATAAAGATAGTTACTAATAGATTGATTTTTTCATACTATAGATTACTTGTACTCTCGTTCCCTCAACCGGTGGATTACACAGAAGTATTTCTTCGCGATAACGCGTTGTTTTTGTATAGAAAGGAAATGGAAATGTTGTTTTCGGAATTAAGTTATAACTCTCTCGTGTCTCTGTTGGATAAGAAATTCTGTGTATCAGTTGCTGATAAAAGAGGACGGATAACCTATGTGAATGACAACTTCTGTGCACTGTCCGGTTATTCCAAAGAGGAGTTGATCGGGAAAAGTTATGGTGTTGTCAATCCTAATTATACACCGGAGCGTTTTGTGGAGGAAATGGAGCAACATTTCTCACGTGACGAAGCTTGGCAGAAAAATATTATGGCAGTTGCAAAAGATGGCTCCCCTTATTGGGTGAACGCCAACATAATACCGGTCTTGAATGAGGACGGGGAGATCATCCAATTTCTTTCTATAGATAGTGATATTACAGCGCGAGAGTTAACGAAGGAAAAATATAAAGAAACGCTGCAAAATCTGCGTAATATCGAAAATGCGCTCGACCACTCGTCGGTCGTCGCAATCACCGACGCGAAAGGCATCATCACTTATGTCAATGAGAAGTTCTGCGCCTTGTCCCAGTATTCGAGCAATGAATTGATCGGAAAAACACACCGGGTCGTAAATTCAAAAGTTCATCCAAAGAGCTTCTTCAAGGAAATGTGGAACACCATTCAAAGCGGGGAAATCTGGCAAGGGGATATTTGCAACCGGGCGAAGGACGGCTCATATTATTGGGTCAGCACGACAATCGTTCCATTTCTTGATGATGAAGGGAAACCGGAACAATATATTGTAATCCGCCATGATATTACAGCACGGAAGCAGGCAGAAGAATCATTGGAAATCGCCTTACAGAATGATTTCCGTACGACCGTGAAAAACTTGCAAAATGCTATTTTCAAATACAAGGCTACTGAAGACGGAGAAATTGAATTCACCCTTTTCGAGGGACAAATTAAAGAACGGATCGGTATTTCGGTGGACAAGTTAAACACTCAAGAACTCGCCTATTTATTCACCGAAGAGGAACTCATCACATTCAAGAATCATTTATTGGCAGGGATGGCTGGGGAGATAGTTCAATTCGAGTTGCATTACGATGGCTTATACTTCCTCGTTTACCTCTCGCCGATAGCAAAAGATGGAGAAATCGCCGAAGTTGTCGGCACGGCGATTGACATTACAGAGCGGATTGAAGCAGAAAAAGTCATTGAGCACATGGCCTATTTCGATTCCCTGACCAGCTTGCCAAACCGGAGGAACCTTCAAGAACGAGTGAAAAAGAAAATCGCCGGAGCTAGTGAGGGTGAGCGGTTTGCCGTCCTGTTCCTCGACTTGGATCGATTCAAAAATGTCAATGACACGTTAGGCCACCATGTCGGCGATCAATTGCTCATTGCTGTCGGGGAAAGACTGCGCGATTGTGTTCACAGTGAAAATGCAGTTGCCAGACTGAGCGGGGATGAATTTGTCGTCCTCATGGATTCCGGTGATATAGATAAACTGACAGCCCTTGCCGACCAGATCGTTGAAGACATTTCACAGCCCTACTATTTTGAGAAACAAGAGATCTTCGTTGCCCCAAGCATTGGAATTGCATTGTATCCAAATGATGGCGAGGACTATAGTACACTGATCCGCAGTGCGGACACCGCCATGTATGTGGCAAAGGAGGCAGGCAGGAGAACGTTCCGATTTTTCACCGAAGAGTTCCACGAAGAATTGATGGAGAAGACATTCTTCGAAATGGAGCTTCGGCAGGCATTGGAAAAAGGGCAATTCCTTCTTCATTATCAGCCCCAATACGATTTAAAAACCGGGCAGATAAAAGGGATGGAGGCGCTAGCCAGATGGAATCATCCGGTCCGGGGGTTTATCCCGCCACTGAAATTCATTCCGATTGCGGAGGAGAACGGGTTCATCCTCCCGCTCGGCGAATGGGTATTAAAAACAGCATGTATGCAGGCAAAAGCATGGCAGGAACAAGGACTCCCTCCGTTACGGATGAGCGTCAATGTATCGATGAGGCAATTCAATCAGCCTTCCTTCGTGGAAGATGTACTCAGGATCCTGATCGAAACAGAACTGCATCCATCGTATTTGAATTTAGAAATCACGGAAAGCATGATGTCAGACGTCAAGCGCTGCGAAACTGTCTTGCAACAGTTGCAGGACGCCGGCATCACTGTCAGCGTCGATGATTTCGGGACAGGGTACTCATCTCTCCTCTATTTGAGCAAATTCCCGCTATCGCATCTGAAAATTGACCAGGCTTTCATCAGGGAACTGAGCAACAGCAACACCGCCATCGTAAAAGCGATCATCGACCTTGCGAAGAACTTAGGATTGAATGTCATCGCAGAAGGCGTTGAAACGGAAGAACAGGAACAATTCCTGAAGGACCTCGGCTGCAATGAAGTGCAGGGCTATCTTTATTCAAAACCGCTTCCTCGCAAGGAAATCGAGCAATTGCTGTTCCACTAAGTTACATTTTGCGCACTCCGGTTCGGGGTGCGTTTTTCATATTGTAGGGAAAGTCGCGTCGGGGGGGTTATGCGCGAGTATGGGTTAGTTTTGCTCACTATAAAGCTTTAGACCTCTAAGGAAGCAAACTACTACACCGCCTCACTCCGAGTCAATCTTCCTTTTCTTCCCCGTTTATGTCTAAAATAAGAGTTATATAATCCAGAAATGAAATCGAGGTGCACACATGCATAAAACCATTGGAGTCGTCGCACATGTAGATGCTGGTAAAACGACTTTTTCCGAACAGCTGCTTTTTCATACGCACAGCATTCGCCAACGGGGCCGCGTCGACCATCAAGACACATTCCTCGACAGCCATGAAATCGAGAAAAACCGCGGTATTACCGTCTTTGCAGACCAAGGTGCCTTCACATACAACGGTTCGCATTACACGCTCATCGATACGCCTGGTCACGTCGACTTTTCACCCGAAATGGAAAGAGCCATCCAAGTGATGGATGCCGCCATCGTTATCATCAGCGCGGCGGACGGAGTGGAAGGTCATACCGAAACGGTTTGGCAATTGCTGAAAAAGCATCAAGTCCCAACCTTCTTCTTTTTGAATAAAACCGATCGCGAAAGCGTAGATCTACAGGGGATCGTAGATGAAATACGCAGCAGTTTAGCAGAGGACATCGTTGATTTATCGGAAATGGAAAATGGAGTTATGATGGAAAGCCTTATTGAATTCATTGCGGAACGCGACGAGGATCTGCTCGAGCGCTATATGGACACCGGTTATGACGAAGCTGTGTGGCTCGACGCAATGAAACGGATGATTACTAATCGTGAAATCTTTGCATATGGGCATGGCTCCGCTTTAAAAGACATCGGCGTCCTCGAATTTCTTCAGAAGTTCGACCAGCTCACCGTAACAGAATATACGGATGCAGGAGATTTTTCCGCGCGCGTCTATAAAGTGCGACACGATGAAAACGGCAACCGGGTAACGTTCTTGAAAGTTCTGCAAGGCAATTTGCATGTTAGGGACGAAGTGCAGGTTGTAGGCAAACATGAGAAAATCACGCAGATTCGGCGATATAACGGAAAAAAGTTTGAAACATTGGAAGCTGCTCATGCGGGGGAAATTGTTGCGGTTATGGGGTTGTCGGAGGCAGGTGCAGGCGATCCAATCGGTACCCTCATTGAGAAGGCAGTATTTGACTTGATCCCCACGTTGAAATCAAAAGTCATCTTCGACTCCTCTATCCATGTGAAGGAAGTGCTGCGGTGCTTCAAAATGCTGGACGCAGAAGATCCTTCGTTGCGCGTTGTCTGGGATGAGCATGTCCAAGAAGTTCACGTCCATGTGATGGGCGTCATCCAGCTAGAGGTGTTGAAGCAGATCGTAAAGGACCGGTTCCAATTCGACGTGTCGTTCGGAGATCCGAAAATCTTGTATAAGGAGACAATCCGCTCCACCATTAACGGTTACGGTCATTTCGAGCCGCTGAAGCATTATGCGGAAGTTCATTTGAGGATTGAGCCTGCAGCACGCAACAGCGGCATTTCATTCGACAATGAATGCCACGCGAATGATCTGTCTGTCGGCAATCAAAACTTAGTGAGGACCCATATTTTCGAGCGGGCGCATCATGGTTTATTGACAGGATCATCATTGACCGACGTAAAGATCACCTTACTGACAGGCAGGGGGCATAATGAACATACATCCGGCGGAGATTTCAGGGAAGCGACATTCCGCGCATTGCGGCAAGGGTTGGAGAAAGCGGAAAACGTCCTGCTGGAACCTGTTTATGATTTCAAAATAAAAGTCGGAATGGATCATATCGGCCGTGTTCTGTCCGATATCCAGCAAGCATCCGGTAGTTTCGCGCCGCCTGAAACAATCGGCGAAAACACCGTTGTGACTGGTCGAGTTCCGGTTGCTACGTTCATGAATTACAGCACAACATTCGCATCGTACACGAACGGAAAAGGCGCACTCACTTTGCAATTCGGCGGCTATGACGAATGCCATAATCCGGAGGAAGTGATCGAGGGAATCGGCTACAACAAAGACGCCGACCCGGAATACACATCCACGTCGATTTTCTGTGCGAAAGGCAAAGGCTACCCCGTTCCGTGGCATGAAGCGGAGGCAGCGATGCATTTGTTGTGATTGATTTGATAAGGGCACTAGGCGCGACGGGAAAGGCCTATTACTTGTTCTCTTCCGCGGTCATTTTCATTGCGAATGGCCAAGCTTTGCGCGCCGAATGCTTTTGACCAATAAAAACTCTCTTCGCCATTAGAATCTTGTGGGTAAAAAGACACGAAATGACGATAACTTTGTGAATTTGACCGATAACTTTCAGAAAGTGACCGATAATTTCCTCGAACTGACCGATAAACTTGTAAATTTGACCGATAACTCACCGGAAATGATCGATATCTTTCTTACTCACCCAATCGATAGATCAAAAATCGCTCATTTTCATTTTTATCATATAGCCGGTCGACTTTTACTTCTTTCCATAGCTCAAATGGCGTCTGATTGTCCATATATTGCACATACTCCGCTGTCGGGTAATAGAGGATGACATCGACCGGGCGTGCATTCCGTTCTACAGACAGTAAAATGTTGCCGATGACCGTCATGAATATTTGAATGGAAAACGGGTTAAAGAAGTAGAATTTATTCTCCAATGGATCAATTTCATACGTTTCCGCGTAGCACCGTTCAAAACGGATCGCTCCACCACGGAATTTTGCTTTACGGCGATACCTGACCAAGTTTTCAATCGCGTCCTCGTAGAGCTGGCCATTCATCTCAATACCGGTCACCGATGCCCCGAAGTGATGATGGACGTAAAATGACACGCGCGCTTTGCCGCACCCAAAATCGACAAATCCGTCCGACTGCTGCAGCTCGTACGATTTGAACAGTTCATCCAACACTTCGTAAGGCGTCGCTTCATAACGGTTATAATGGGCGGACTGGCTCAACAGCTCGAGCGTTCCGCCTGTTTTTATCCGAAGAAGGTTGTCGTACTCCTTTTCATTCAACGAACTCACTCCCTTTCTTCATCGCCTCATTGTAGCTGTCTTACTTGCCTTATGACAAGCGGAAAACCACGATCCTTTAATCACATTCAGCAGTTATTCTCTCTACGCCATTACCCCTCGACAGATAGAAAATTGTATACTTTTTGATAACTCGTTAGGTATGATAAAAGAAAAAGCCAAAAGGGAGAAATGTTACATGGGGACAATCACAAAAATCGGACAAATTGGGGTACCGGCAAAAAACATCGAACGGGCAACAGCATTTTACAAGGAGCAATTAGGCTTGCAGCTTTTATTCACAACGGACACAATGGCGTTTTTCGATTGCGACGGCGTACGCCTTTTCATAAGCCTTCCTGAAAAAGAGGAGTTTGCCCATTCAAGCTCCATCCTTTATTTTCACGTGGAAGATATTCAACAGGCCTATGAGGAATACAAGGAGAAAGGCATTGTTTTTATCGATGAACCTCATGTAGTCGCGAAGATGGGGCAAACGGAAACGTGGATGGTGTTTTTCAAGGATACGGAAGATAATATGCACGCGTTGATGAGTGAAGTTGTGGTGAGATAACTTAGAGACACGCAAATGGACGACTACTGACCCAGTAGTCGCCTTCTTTTTATTATGATATTCATATAGTACTAAGATAGGGGTGTAAAATGAATAAAGCTTCCTCACCGTAGCGATAATAAACATCATTACTGCTTGTTCAGCTCAGGTTTTCTATTGGTCAATGCCGGATGGAACAATTGATTTGGCATGGTTCCAATTTGTGATATTCCCTTTAGTGATTGGATTAACCAATATTCTTCTCGGAGTCAGCAAATTTAGGATAGCGTCTTTCAAGCATTCACTCGCTGCCTATTTAGCTTTCCTAGTATCCAGTGTGGTTTCCTTTTTTATGAGTATAGACCCCTCTAAAGAGCTTCCGCCTGGCGAAATCATATTATTTGCGGATGTACTATTTATTACTTTGATATCAATAGTACAGCTACTCGTGCTGCTTATCTTACATCTTTTCATTTATATCGGATATCGTGTCTTTACTTCTCGTACGGAACAAGTAAACGAACGCCACTAGTGATAGCAGTATAACGATTGTCAGTGCTTCATACATGCCCCGATAGCCGAGACTTGGAACGACTACGCCTAAAAAATACGGCCCAAATCCGAGTCCGGAGTCAAGGAAGATATAGAACGTAGAAGTAGCGATACCAAGCCGTTCAACGGAAATCCCTTTCAATGCAATCGCTTGGGCACATGATTGGAAATTCCCGTAGCCAAGCCCAAAGACGGCACCCGCCGCAAGAAGCATAATACCGCTATGCGTCTGGCTCAATATGATCATGCCGAGCGCAAAAAGTAGAAGCGAAGGGATGACGACATACTTCGCTCCTTTTACGTCCAATAGCTTTCCTGAGAATGGGCGGGAAAGTAGCACGACGATGGCATAGACGAGGAAAAAGAAGCTTGCAACTTGAACGAGGTTAATTTCCTTCGCGTAAAACGAGATGAATGACAGTACTCCTGAATAGGCGAGCGCTACGAATAGCGTAATGATGGAGATCGGCAATGCTTTTCTTTCAATGAAATTGGATAGGCCAAATCGTTGTCTCGCTACTTCCGGCTTGTTCAATGAAGATGGCTTCACCGTTTCATTGACGAAGAAGAACATGATCAATGTCACAATGCTTAAAGCGAGGCAGAGGACGAACAGCATATGGAATGGATAGTGTTGGCTAATGAAGATGCCGAAAAACGGCCCGATTGCTGTTGCCATAACGGTGCTCATGCTGAAATATCCAATCCCTTCTCCTCTTCTCGAAGTTGGAATCGCTTGTGCAATCATTGTGCCGGTTGCGGTGGACGCAATGCCTAACCCGATTCCGTGAAATAGCCGGTTTGCAAGAAGCAATGGCATATTCGCTGATCCGAAATAAAAGGCGGTCGCGATCGTGGACACGAGAAGGCCGATAAACAGCATCTTCTTGCCGCCGACTTTTCCAATTAAGCCTCCTGAAAAGATCCGTGCAAAGAGCGTTCCGATAATGAATATACCCGAAACTAGCCCCGCCATGCTCGGCGAAGCCCCGTATTGCTCAACTGCGAACGGTGCAATGGTGACTAATAACAAATACATTGCAAGCATGAGGATGAAATTGATAATTGAGATCGTAATGAAATCCTTTGTCCATAATTTTTGTTCTTCCATATTTTCACTCTTTCATGATGTTAGATTTTGGTGGGCGCGCGCCAATACGCTTATGGCTATTTCCACTTCTTCTTTCGATGAACCTTGTAGAAGGTCTTCGTAAAGGGATGCGAGTTGCTCCATGACATCGCGGCAAACCGCTTCCCCTGAACTTGTCAGCCGAATCCATTTTTCCCTCTTATCTTGTCCCGGCGTCGATTCCACATACCCCATTTCTCCTAGACGCTGGAGGATCTTCGTGATGCTCGGCTTCTCTACTTGCTGCCGCTGCGCAATTTCCGCAGGCGTCATCGCGCCTTCCTGCATAAGCAGCTTCATGAGCTGCCATTGGGAACTAAACAACCCGTATTGGGTCAGCTTTGCATTGACTTGATTAAGCAACGGGCGATAAAGTTTGTAATAAAGCCCGAAAAAGTTTTGTTGTAACAATTCGATGGGTTTCGCCCCCCTTTGTGAATAATAGTTAGTTAGGTTAATTAACTATTTAATTATGACATATAAATGGAAAAATGTAAAGAGTCGAGGTTGAGTTCTGTTGAGTCCAAAGTCCCGAAATGACCATAACTCTCGGGAAATGATTGATAGTTAGATTCATGCCGTGTTTTCTTAAATGCGTAAAAAACCGCTTCAGTCTCCTCTGACTGAAGCGGTTTAATTTATTCATCCCAAAGATAATAATCCTGTCCTTGGACAGTCTGGAATCCGGTTGACTCATAAAGACGGAGGGCATTGCGATTTTTCGCTTCCACTTCAAGTCTGATCGGGTTGCCGGACAGCTGTTCCATACGGACAACAGCTTGCAAGGTTTGGCGGCCGTATCCTTTCCCTTGAAAGTCGGGATGAATGACAAAACCATAAATAGAAGACTCGCCATCATTCCGGCTTACACGGATTTTGCCCACGCTCTTGCCTTCCACTTCAATAATGTAATGTGCATCATTCGGATTCTTTTTCACTTCTTGCTTATGAAGAGTAGCGTCTTCCTGCGACATGCCGAAGCCTGCCATATCCAATTGGATTTCAAACGGGACATCCTCCTCGGTAGATTGCCTTAACTGGATACCCCTGCCTTCTTCCATAGGCTGCTGTTTCCAGACCATTTGGTATTCAGAAAAATCATAGGTACATGGCTGATTCTCAAGCCATTTCTTTGCCGTTTCAGAAGTGGAAGGCGCATTTAAGAGGATTTTTTTATATCCCTTTTCCTTGATGACTTGCAATGCTTGTTGCCATAGATTCAAAAAGTGTTTCTTCCTTCGTTCAGCAGGCTTCACCATCCCACAAACTTCTACAGTTGATCCAAAACCATACAGAGCCAAATATGCAACTAACTCGTCATCCTCGTAATGAAAAAAATCCATCACCTGATCTTCACGTTGACGAAGCATATCCCAGTTTAATTTCAATAGGATCCCGTCAGTTGTCTCGCATTCATTTTGCAAGCTTTCAATTTTCTGTAGCTGTTCAGTCGTTAACATTGTTTTCCTCCTCATTTTCCATAAACTAATTATAAAGGGAAAATGATGAATCGCCTATATGTCTTCAAAATTATTTGACGACGCATATCGCTCCTCATTCATCCACGAACCGGTATTGTCTCCTGCATCGGAAACACCTTGCGCCAGCCGAGGAATACTCCAATTAGCAGTACTGCGATATATACATAAATTCCACCCCTTATTGCAGTTGCAATTAGATGACCTATGACGAAAATTCCTGTCGAAAAGGTGATCAAAATCATTTTCGCCGAGCCTTCCGATTGAGCAAACTCGAAGGATTCGGTGAACGGAAATTCGCCTGAATTGAGCCACTTGTATGTGAGCAACGTTTGGAGAATCGCCCCTAATAACACAGCGAAGAGATCGGGCACAATACGCCACGAAAAGATTGTAATAAATGCAATTGACAGTAATACGAAAACCGGCATATATAACTTCACTAAAAATGCCTTCAGCGTCCCACTATATGCCGCAGCGGGCTGCTGGATCGGCGCTGCCCTGAAAAGCCAACTCCCTTTATGATTCACGGAAAACTGCATCGTATGAATGATGCTCGGGATCATCAGACTGCCGAAATAAATGAACAAAAACAACTTTCCTGTGGAGATTTCCGCCAGCGTCCTCATTTGCAGTTCCGTAAAGATGAAAATGAATGGAAATACCATTGCGAAGCCCAGTGATGGATAGACTTTGAGTTTGAAATCCCGTTCCTGTTGCATCATCAAGGCTCCAAAACGG
This sequence comes from Sporosarcina luteola, assembly GCF_023715585.1. Classification (GTDB taxonomy): domain Bacteria; phylum Bacillota; class Bacilli; order Bacillales_A; family Planococcaceae; genus Sporosarcina; species Sporosarcina luteola_D. The sequence goes on along the minus strand of NZ_JAMBOK010000002.1, from coordinate 104,889 downwards.
AAGAAAGTCCTTTCTTCCTTGTTCCGGCAGCATAGCTTCGCCCAACTATCCACCCACCAGCTTGTTTTCTTCTTCCTATTTTTCGACTCGCTCATCAACTTATCCATATTGCGTTCAAATGAAGGCATGAGCCGCACGTAAATAAACATGGAAATGAGAGGGACGAGCAAGGCGAGTGTCGCTAACAGAATCAGCACTTTCGAGAAGTCTTGATTCAACAACAGTTCGAAGGCTGCGCCAAACCACATCGGAGGCAAAAATACATGCCACCAGCTAAATGTGTACGTCAAATCTATATCGACAAAATCGAATGCGCGGATGACAACTTGATAGCCAACGATGACGCCGACAGACAGCAGGATTTGCACGTAGTTGATGATGTCCTTCAGTTTTTCACCGTCAAAGAACCGCAGAACCGCAAAGTACACGAGTGACGTAATCACAACGATAAAGAGCATCGTCAACACCAATGCTGCAAGAAATACTAGGGTAAATAGAATTCCTTTCGCAAACAGCCCGACGACGAGCGGTATACCAATAAAAGCCCCCGCTATGAAAAACATATAGATCAATATGTGGATCGTTTTCGCGGTACCAAGTGTCCTGCTGCTCACCGGTTTGGTCTGCAAGATCGTTTTATCCCTTACATCCAGGAGTACCGAAGAGAAATCGGACACCATCGTCGTCGTCAAAATGAACATGATGATACCGAACACGATGCTCATTTGGAAAATATAATGACCATCCCGGAGGAGAAGGAACGGGATCACCATCAGCCCATATATGCCGTAGATCCATAAAGACTTCAGGAACTGATTGCCTTCCTTTTTCTTCTGCCCATTGAAAATGGTCGGCGTGCGCCTGCCATCCATCGTCAATTTTATGCGTAAAATGGTTTCCATTGCGTTGTAGTCAATTCCCGCTCTTTCGAAGAGCCTTTTACATTTAGAGAGGATCGCAAGTGTCCGGAATTCATGCATTGGCTGTTCCGTCCTCTACAATTGAGATGAATCGTTCTGCCCGACTTGCATGATCGGTGAATCCGGTCAGCTGGTTGAAGATTGCAGCTAGCGACCCCTCTTCGCTCAATTCCTGCAATTCCTCAAAACTGCCATCCGCGACAACGGTCCCTTTGACGAGCAGCACAATCCGGTTGCTGATCTTCTCAACGACATCCATGATATGCGATGAATAAAAGATCGTTTTTCCTTGCGCCGCCAATTGCGCAAGCATTTCACGGATAACCATCATGCTGTTCGCATCCAATCCGCTTAACGGTTCATCGAAGAATAAGAGATCAGGATTGTGCAGCAAGCTCGAAATGATGAGCACCTTTTGCCGCATCCCTTTAGAAAAGGAAGAAAGCCGCGTATGCATCACGTCGCCAAGTTCAAATTCCTCCATAAGCTTCTGCGCTTTCTCTTCCGCAAATGTACGGTCAAGTCCGTACAATTCCCCCGTGAACGCCAAATATTCCATTGCCGTCAAATTATCGTACAGCTCCGCTTGCTCCGGCACATACCCAATTCTTCGTTTATAAGATGGATCTCCCGAAGCAATATCCTCGCCGAAGATAACCACCTGGCCCTTATAATTTTGAATCAAGCCGAGCATAATCTTCACAGTCGTACTCTTCCCCGCACCATTCGGACCGATATAGCCGATGATCTGCCCCCGCTCGACTTCCAAGTTTACACCATTCAACACACGTTGATTTCCATACGTCATCGTCACGTTCCGCAAAGATAGCACTTTATTGGATGACTCCATATCAACACCCCCGTTTGTTCAAGTTTACCATTTAGTAACCAGATGAGGCATACTATTCTATGATTTTCAGCTGTTTTGATTCCACTTGACCGGGTACTGGATGAATAGAAGATTGAGAGCTAACAAGTGAAGGAGGAGATTGTATGACTACTGATAAGAAACGTGACCAAGACGAGTATTTCGAAGATCGCGCAGGAACGGACGATGCGAGATTCCACGTCGTTCCCCATGATGAAGATGGCTGGGCCGTGAAAGTGGAAGGCGACGATGAACCGGCCTATACAGCAGGCAACCGGAATGACGCTGTCGAGGAGGCAAAACGGATGGCGGAGGAAGCCGGAACGATGGTTTACGTACATGGAGATGACGGGAAGATCGAGGAACAGTTTGAATACGGAAAGTAAATAGAGAACGGCAACGCATTGTGCGCTGCCGTTTTTTTGTTCATTCAATAAAAACCGTTTTCACCTTGGGATTACACAATACTGCAATGCCAAAGATTCACTTACCAATTCCGCATGTCTATCATCTTTGAAGGGCACTGGAATATTTAGGCGGGATCAAAGTCCTGAAATGACGATAACTTTTGAGAAGTGACCGATAACTTCTTACAACTGATCGATAATTTATAGGAAATGAACGATAACTATTCAGCGGCAACAACTATATAGATTTTTCAGACTTTTATGGTAGAATAGATGTTACAAAACGATAATGGAGGCGGTATTTCATTGATCATGAAGGAAAGAGAAATCTCATTAAAGGCAATCGGGCTGGAGGCCATGCTACGAAGGCTGCCGGAGCATCACCCGCGCTACGCGGACATCGAGAACGAGCTGAGGAAGACGCGGGCCGGCGAAAACGGCGAAAAAATACTGGCGGATGTTTTCAATAAATATCAGTTCCCTTTCGAGCATTACATCTTCCATGATTTGAATATGCAATCCACAGGCAAATTCCAGGTGGACACACTATTTCTTTTTCAACAAGGCGCTGTCATTTTGGAAGTAAAAAATATTGCCGGCCGAATCAGTTTCCCTGAAACACAAAATCAATTGACACGAACCCTTGAGAATGGACAAGTTGATGCATTTGAATGTCCATCTGTCCAGCTAGAGCGGAATAAAATGCTTTTAGAAGATTGGTTCAACATGCATCTCACGCCTATCCCAATTTATCAGGCAGCGGTTTTCCCCAGACCGCATCAGCAATTCGAAAATCTACGCAAGGATCTGACTCTCCTTTTTCCTCTTGAGATCCCAATTTTTCTTCGAAGACTCACTTCATTCCACTCAGCTATTGATGTATCCGAACTTGAGGACATTGCAAATAAGATAGCCGATGCCCACAGTGAATTTGATCCGTTTCCCTTGTCAAACCGATTTGGAATCCAGCCATCAGAACTTATATCGGGAGTCCGCTGTGCGCATTGTGGTTTCCACGGCATGGAGTCGATACAAAATGGTTGGGGTTGTCCGCAATGCAGGTACGTTGACCCTCATGCCCATATCGAAGCACTCCTGGATTATTTTATGTTGCTTGATTATCGCATTTCTAACAAGACAGCCCGACAATTTTTACGTCTGTCCGACGAACAAAAGATGAAACGGATTTTAAGAAGGACTGGAATTCCTTTTGAAGGAGACAGAAGGGGAAGAGTTTACATATCGAACCTTGAATTGGTTAGAAAACTTTACGCTAAGTGTAGGTCTAAAGTAATGAAATGACGATAACTTTGTGAAAGTGACCGATAACTTACAAGAAGTGATCGATAACTCGCGATGATTGACCGATATCCGCCAGGAAGTGACCGATAATGCACACCATGTGACCGATAACTTGCCAGCCGTTCCTATTTCAACTCAAAAACCGCTCCAGTCCTCGGACTGAAGCGGTTTATCATTTAACTAACTCTTTATAAGCCAACGCTTTTAACGCCAACATCTCTTCATCCGTCAGCCGGCTCTCGATTTTACTAAGCAGTGCTTGTTGTTCCGATGCAGTCATGCCTTGCCGTGCTTGGATTTGTAGTTGGTTGAGCTCGTTCAAATCGAATTTTTTCATCAAGACTCTCGTCGCTTCCTCTTTCGTTTGGAAAGGGAGCTTCGAGCTGTCAACATTCTTCCCTTCTTCGATGAAGGCGCGAAGTTCCGGGTTATTTTGAACTTCCTGTCTGATCGCTTCCATCTGACCGCTCGATTCCAGTTCCGCCGCCACTTGGCCCATTACTTCGTCGGCGATGAATTTAGTTCCGAAATGGTAGACACCGTAGCCGATGACCGTAATCACGACTACCACACTCAGTAGTATCTTTAGTGCTCTCAATTGATCCGCTCCTTTTCCAGTAGTATCCACTGCGCTTGCAGCAACTATACTTCTATATTTCCAGCAGCTTCCGGATGTCGTCCTCAGTCAATGTAGTAGTAGAAGCATCCTTCGAATCAATGATCTCCTCGATTAGATTCCTCTTCTTCTCCTGCAACTCATTCATTTTATCCTCGATTGTGCCGCGCGCGACGAGCTTGATGACATGGACGGTTTGCTGTTGACCCATGCGATGGGCGCGGTCCGCGGCTTGCTCCTCCACGGCGGGATTCCACCAAAGATCATACAAGATGACAGTGTCTGCCCCTGTTAAATTCAAACCCGCCCCGCCAGCTTTCAATGAAATGAGAAACACATCGCGCTCACCTGCATTGAATCGATTGCATAATTCCAACCGTTCCTCGGAAGGCGTTTGGCCGTCCAAATAAAAGAACGGGGTTCCCTTCATCGCTAGCTCCTTGCCGATGATGCCGAGCATCTTCGTAAACTGCGAGAAGATCAGCACTCTTCTCCCCGCCTGTTTTGATTCCTGAATCAATTGCTTCAACTGCTCGAACTTCGCGGAACTGCCCTGGTAGCCATCGACGAATAATGCCGGATGGCAACAGATTTGCCGCAGCCTGGTCAGTCCGGCGAGGATTTTGATTTTATTCCTTCGAATCGTATCCTTATCCAAATGCTTTAACGTATCGTGGCGCAGCTTTGCCAAATAGGCGGCATAGAGCTTCTTCTGTTCTGGAAGCAGCTCCGAAGACTCTATCGATTCGACTTTTGCCGGCAGCTCTCCGAGGACATCTTCCTTCATCCGCCTCAGCAAAAATGGCCTCACGCGGCGGGATATCGCTTTCACCGTAAGTTCACTATATTCCTGCAGTCCCATGAACAGTTCAGGAAATACGACGTGAAAGATGGACCAAAGTTCCTCCTCCGAATTTTCGATAGGCGTTCCGGTCAGCGCGAAACAGGTATCTGCCTGCAATCTTTTCACAGCCCGGGCCGTTTGCGTAAACGGGTTTTTAAATGCTTGCGCCTCGTCGAAAAAGATCGTCAGGAAGTCTTGCTTCTCATACCATTGGATATCCCGGCGTATCAACGGATAGGACGTGATCAACACATCCTTGTCCGCAACGTCACTTTGCCGCTCTGCCCTCTCCTTTTTTGACCCGTCCAGGACAACGGCATTGACTTCAGGCGCAAATTTCCGGAATTCACTCAACCAGTTATAGGTCAATGAAGAGGGGCAGACGATCAAGACTTGCCGTTTCTTCTTGCGAATGTTAGGAAGAACGGACAGGATGAACGCAATGCTCTGCAATGTCTTGCCGAGCCCCATATCATCAGCCAGCACGCCCCCGACGCCGAATTCAGCGATCGTTTTCATCCATTGAAAACCTGTTTTTTGATAATCGCGCAATACTGGTTCCAACGACGGCGGCACTTCCGCGTACTCGCCGGGATTCAACAGACGTTCGAAAAACAGGCGAGCAGATTCCTCAACGGAAAACATTTCATCGTCACCGACTGCATCTAAAAACCGAATGCCACGCACCATCGGAACGTTCAATCCCTTTTCTAAGGTCTCGAGATCTTCCGGAATTTCATTCAAAAACCGTTGGATTTCCTCAAATTCCTTCGTTTCCAATGAGAGAAGAGAGCCATTCCGCAAACGGAAATACTTTCGTTTCTCTTCCAGCGCTTCAAGGATTTCGCGTATTTGCTTATCGGGTATGCCGTCCATCTCAAATTTGAATTCAAGCCAATTCGTCCTGTCCTCATGCGCCTTCACCCGGATTCGCGGCTTGGCATGCCCCCTGAAAACCCGATTCCTGATCGCTGTCGTCGCATACACTTGGACGAGCTTCTGAAGTTTTGGGAGGATGTGATGAAGAAATTCATATTCCAATTCCTCATTGTGCAATAAATATCCTTCATCCGTTGTGGCAAATGAGCTGTCTTCCATTAAACGGAGGATGTCCTCTTCCTTTTCCAAGTCGCGGACCAATACGGATCCCGTCGGTAAATCGCTTTCCGCAACAGGATTCAGTATGATCTGGTCGTATTGGAATTCGAGGCTTGCAAGCAATCGGTTGTTTACCCGATCGATGTAAAGCTTCGCCTTCAAAGGAGATTTCACGAGCTGGTCCATGACCGTTTCATCGAGTTGGACTTCACCGATTCTCCGCAGTCCGGGTACGACCTTTTCGATGAAGAATCCAATTTGCTCATTGGAGATGGGCAGCTGGCGTGTGCCCGACGTTTCAATCATTTGTTGCAGATCGGCGAGCCGTTTGCAATCCTCATTGCTAAGCTGAAATAATTGCCCATCGTAAAGGACAAGCTCGTAAGCCTCCAATACGTGCACCTGATTCAACCCGTCAATTGTGAGAACATGCCCAGTTTCCTGCTTTTTTTCGAAATGAAAACGGACGGGCAATGTCGCTTCCGCTATGTGAAAGCTCGATATTCTGCCGCCAAGTTCCAGTTGAACGTCGGTTGCTTGTTGTATTAGCGACAGTAACCTTTCCCACGAGGATGGCGGAATGAGTATTGCAGCGGGACTGACTGAACGGTGCCGAAAATCCCTGTCTTCACTATGAATACCGATAAGTTGCTGTAGAACTGAATCAGCTTCCCGGTTGAAGCAGTGCAGGTGAGAATCAAAAGTGAATGCATGGGTCAGTGTGCTGGGCCGTCCTTCATTCACATCCTCCAAAAACTGTCGGATGTCCTCAACTTGAACCCCGGCGACCATCAATTCCATGCCGAGCATAGGTTGTTTGCCCACAGCAACGGGCTTCAACGTAAACGCAAGCGCCATAACTTCCCTATTTTCAAAATGAAGCTGATGTCCGCTAGCCCTTGGTTTGTCATTGAATAGTGACAGCATTCCTTCCGCCAAATCGGGCGCCGCCTCCCGCCTGCGCTCCATCATGGCAATCAATACAGCCGCAATATGTTGGCATTTATATGTATAAAAAGACAGAACCGGACAGCTGCACTCCAATTGAAGGTTTTCACCTGATTGATCGATAGCGACATGGAAGTTTTCCTTCCCCGCCACAATTGCTTCGCAGTGCGTGTCGCTAAAGTGTGTAAACCTCACTTTTCCTGCACGGTTAAACATTTCGCCCCTTTTAAATGAGACGGATCCGCACAGATCCATGATTTTGTTTTGTGTTATATGGATGCTCAAATCCGCTTGTCTCCTTTCGGGGTTCAATCAACTGTACAGGCGCTTTGTATATACTATCTTATCACTCAGAGGAGGTGTTTGATTGTTTTATTATGGATATATGGCTCCTTCAATGATGCCGATGAATCAGTTTGCCCAACTAGGACCTGATGATAGGAAGCGTCAGCAAACGTTCAGCAGTTTTGCAGAAAATCCGAGGGGAAATTATGACCTGTACCGGGAACTCGACCGGTAGCGCATAGAGGGACGGACAACGGCTTGTACATGTTGGAGTGGAACGGCACACGCCGGTCCGACTGGCAAAATCTCGGCGAATCGCTCACGTCGAGGCCATCAGCTGTTTCGTGGGGGCCGAACCGGACCAATGTATTCGCAAGAGGGCAAAATCAAAACCTAAATCATTTGTATCAAAACAGATAGACAATCAGCCACTGAAGAAAGTTCATCTTCAGTGGCTCTTCCTGCCTTTATCGATGAAACTGCTTATCATTCATGATCCTTCCGCTGACTACCGCCAGTTTTCCAATAGAATGGCTTCCGTCTCTTCAGGCGAGAGCCTTGTCACCAAGGCGATTTTTTCTATGGAGAAAGCCAAGCCATGCATTGTCAGTACTGTGGAAACCTTCTCTTGACGGATGCCTTGCTTCACCCCATTCAAGCGCGCTTCCTCCAATTCATCTTTAATATTTTGCATTTGACTCCCTCCTTTCAATTCTAATATAAAACAAATGTTCCCATTAATCAAAGAAAGCGAATTTGGATAGCTAATTAGGAATAAAAAAGCAGGGACACGTCAAAATGTGTCCCTGCCTATATATCGTCGCTTCAAAGTTCCTGATAGTCTTTCATGAACCTGCCGCTTTCCTTCACTTCGGAGTGATACAGTGCTTTCAATGCAAAACTCTTTTCCAACTCATGTTCCTTCATGATCCGCTTCAACCGCTGCGTCAATTCCGCATTGTTTTTCACAAGCAGTTCCATTTTCGATTTCGAATATTGCATGATCGTGTCCTCCTTGGGCTTTCATATTCTCAGTGTAGCATACTCAATCGTCCGGTTACGACCCGTCCGTTTCGCTTCATAAAGACATTGGTCTGCCAACTCCAGCAGTTCATCCGAGTCCTGGCGATCTTCGGGATGCATTGCAATCCCTATCGAAATCGTCACTACCTCCCCGCAAGGACTGATTGTACTTTCCAATTTCTCGCGTAAGCGTTCCGCCACTTGGAATGCCGTCTGCCGATCTGTCTCCGGCAGCAGCATGACGAACTCTTCCCCGCCGAAACGGCAGCATATATCGTCTTTACGGGCGGCTTCAAGCATTGACGCTGCCAAGTATTTCAGCACTTCATCACCCATCGCATGTCCATATGTGTCATTGACACGTTTAAATTTATCAATATCAAAAATGAGCAATGCGAAAGGGCGGCCCTGCCCTGTCCATTGTTCCAAATGGGCATCCATCGCACGTCGGTTCATCAGCTTCGTCAACGGATCGACCGTCGATTGGTGAATGAAGAAATTCAAACTGTAGTTCAATGCCTGTTTCAACTGAACCGCCTCGTAATACCAAGCACGCACATCATTTATTTTTCCGCCTTGCTTGTTTTCCGTGCTGGATTCGGCGTAGGTAGCTAGCTTTGTCAAAGGCTGGGCTATCTTATAGGACAAAAGTAAAATGCCTAGGAAGGAGAATAGTAGGATGGGAATCGTCTTCAAAATCATTTCTTTTATCATCGTGACGGATGAGGCCAATGCGACTTCCTTCGGCCTTTGGGTTACGATGCCCCAATCGGCTGTTGGAATCGTCGCGTAGCCCGCCAGCATTTCGACTCCCTCCGTATTCACAACTTCCATCGCACCGCTCTTTCCTGCTATCAATTGCTGGACAACGGCATTCCCCTCCACGACTTCGTTTACCCGCCAAGGATTTTGGTGATAGATAATGCGACCGCTTTTATCCACGACATATACGTAGGAGCCGTCCTTGTAAAAATGTTCACCTAATACTTGTTGGAGGATGTTTTCCTCTTTTAAATAAATTGTTCCCCCGATAAGACCGAGATAGTCGCCTTCATTGCCGAAAATCGGAGAGGACAGGAAAATAATCAAGCGGCCTGTTAACCCGATATAAGGTTGTGAAATGAAAGCTTCGCGCTTCTTCAGCGCCTCGCGACCGCCTTCCGAGTTCAGCATTTTCCCCTTTAAAGCCAGAGTCTCCGGGGAGACGGCCAGAATTTCACCATCTCTATCAGCTATAGCAACTGAGTTGAATGTATCTGTCTGTTTTTTCATACGATTCACTTCGGAAAGTAAGATCTCTTCTGCATTTTCTTGACCCATAAACGGCGCCATCTGATTCGCGCTCGCTTCCATTGATTGCAGTGTCATCGACAAATACGACTCTGTCGACTGTGCCATTTTCACCGCATACGCACGATTCGTTTCTAATGTACTCTCAATTAATGATTGCTGTTCCACCCGGTAACCCGAAATGATGCTCGCCGCCAAAGTCAGCACTATTGATAAGAACGCAACCAACCCTATTAAATACTTTAAGGATAGTCTCATGGTGACCGGTCTCCTCTGTAAATTTTCAAACCATCACCCATCATATCATCTATAAATCCTTTGAGCACCCTTAATTTGGAATATAACTTTCGTAATAAACAGGAATAGTAATTGACGAAAAGGGAAAAATAATGTAAATTACAAAAGTACGAACGTTAACATTGAAATAAAAAATATCATTCGTCTTTAGGAGTGTATTGTATGGATACCGTATTTGATTATGAAGATATTCAATTGATTCCCGCTAAGTGTATTGTAAATAGTCGTTCTGAATGTGACACTTCCGTTACATTAGGTAAACATAAATTCGTCTTGCCAGTCGTCCCTGCAAATATGCAGACGATCATTGATGAAAAGGTCGCCATTCAATTGGCAGAAGGCGGTTATTTCTACATCATGCACCGTTTCAATCCAGAGACGCGTGCAGATTTCATTAGAGATATGCATACCCGCGGTTTGATTGCATCAATTAGCGTCGGTGTAAAAGAGGAAGAGTACGGTTTTGTAGAGCAATTGGCTGCTGACCAGCTAAATCCTGACTACGTAACAATTGATATCGCACATGGGCATTCCAATGCAGTCATTAACATGATTAAACACTTGAAAAAACATCTTCCGGAAACGTTTGTCATTGCCGGCAATGTCGGTACGCCGGAAGCTGTCCGCGAACTTGAAAATGCCGGAGCGGATGCAACGAAAGTAGGCATAGGACCGGGTAAAGTTTGTATCACGAAAATTAAAACCGGTTTCGGAACTGGCGGTTGGCAGCTAGCCGCACTTCGCTGGTGTGCAAAAGCCGCTTCGAAGCCGATCATCGCTGACGGCGGAATCCGTACGCATGGAGACATCGCGAAGTCGGTTCGCTTCGGTGCGTCCATGGTCATGATCGGTTCCCTTTTCGCTGGACACGAAGAATCGCCAGGCGAAACAATTGAAGTGGACGGCAAGCTGTACAAAGAGTATTTCGGATCTGCTTCGGAATACCAAAAAGGCGAGAAGAAAAACGTCGAAGGCAAGAAAATGCATGTGGCATACAAAGGTAGGTTGCAAGACACGCTAACTGAAATGCAGCAGGATCTCCAATCGTCCATCTCCTATGCAGGTGGAACAAAGTTGGATGCTATTCGTACAGTTGATTATGTAATCGTGAAGAACTCCATTTTTAATGGGGACAAGGTTTATTAATGAAGTAGGGGTTGGCCTCGCGCCAACCCTTTTCTTATTGGCTGATTGGAGCCCAAGTTCGGACCGCCTGATATAGTACAAACACCGCCTATTCGTCAGCGTCTCACACTCCTTCTAGCTGTTAAACAGCAAATAAATCCCCGTAAATAATAAAATGATATACATGAAAATGCGGAAACCTGCTTGATTGACCTTCAGGAATAAATACTGCCCCGCATAAAGGCCAAGCCAAACAATTGGCAATGCAAGAACGCTTGATTTCCATACTGTCACACTTGTCCCCGCAAAGATGATCTGAATGAGCAAGCTGATGGAATAGATGAATAAATAATAGACAAGCGTCGTGCCGCGCAACATCTCCTTCGACGTGTCCGTACTTGAAAAATAAAGCAGCAATGGCGGTCCCGGCATGCCGATACTTGTCGTCAACGAACCGGAAAGTCCACCGATGGCAACATCCCTTTTCGGTGATTGCTTCATCCTCAACTTCAGCAGCAAAAGTGCTGTCAACAGGAGGATGACAATTCCGATGCCTAGTTTCAGTTTTGAAATATCGACGAGCAGGAATACGACGATTCCAAGCGGCAAACCGATGAAACTGCCCATGATGAACCGCTTCATCACTCCCCTATCAATATCCGTCCTTACTTTGCGATACATCGCCAATGAAATGATTAACGATAGGAGCAAATTGATTTGGATGGCATCCCGCGCATCGAATAATAGCAGAAGAAACGGCGTCGCGACGATGGAGAAACCGAATCCGGTCCCCGTCTGGAGGGCGGATGCTAGTAGTATGATTGCAATGAATAATAGAATGTCCAAATGAATCCCTGCTTTTATGTATTCGTTCTGTTCAGTGTAACATTTCCTCGACATGAAGATAGGAAATGTACGCACACTTGCATCGCACGCACATTTCCCTCCTTCATAACACTTCAATTTCAACCGACATATCAATATCACTTATTTTGATAGCCTTCTATCAATAGCTCCTTTACACTCTTCATTCGGCTCATCATTGATCGGTTGTTGGCATAACCGCATGACACCGCAGAAGCAATCCTCAACTTTATGTAAAGCAACGCCCTCCCCGCCTTCTCTATCATCTGCTTTCTTGATGGCTAACATTAATCGTAAAAGGGTATATGGATACGTAAACTGCTGCGATAGATTTGGAGGAATTGACATGTTGAAGATACGCATACGGCATACAAAACGATTTCAAGAGATTACGAATGTTTTTCTGCGCAATGGGTTCAGCCACTTTCTGTTCCGATTAGGGCTAACCGATCGCAGTTCGTCAAACGACGATGGCGGAAATGAAATGAATATGCATGATGCCGGGGTCAAGCTTCGTCATGCCTTGCAGGAATTGGGACCGACTTTCATCAAACTTGGGCAGATTGCGAGTTCACGGCGGGATTTAGTTCCTCTTGAAATCGCTTCGGAGCTAGAAAAACTGCAAGACCATGTGACAGCTGTTCCATTTGATCAAATCCGGGAAATAGTTGAGCTTGAACTCGAAGAGCCCCTTGAACACCTATTCAAGACATTCGATGAAAAGCCATTAGCTGCCGCCTCTATCGGGCAAGTCCATATCGCACACTTGCCAAGTGGAGAAAAAGTGGCTGTCAAAGTTCAGCGACCTGACATCAGACCCACCATGGAGACGGACCTTGCCATCTTAAGCGATCTGGCCCGCTTTTTAGAAGACAATACAGATTGGGCCGAAACGTATCACCTCCGCGAGATGGTCATCGAATTTTCCAAATCATTGCAAGATGAACTGGATTACCGGGTCGAAGGACGCAATAGCGAGCGCATCGCGAAACAATTCGAGGAAAATCCAAGCGTCTTTATTCCAAAAGTCTATTGGGATTTTTCGACGGACAAGGTACTAACGATGGAAATGGTCCACGGCGTCAAAGCGAATGATTTGGAAACGATGGATGCAGGCGGATATGACCGGAAGTTGATAGCGCGACGGATCGTCGATTCGATGTTCCATCAAATTTTGGATGAAGGTTTTTTCCACGGCGACCCGCACCCAGGCAATATTTACATCCTCCCTGAACACGTCGTTTCTTATTTGGATTTCGGGATGATCGGAAGGCTTGATAAGGAGCTGAAATACCATTTCGCCTCGCTTATCCTCAATTTGCGCGAAGGAGACACAGAAGGAATGATCGAAGTGTTTTCCGATATGGGCATTCTGTCTGAAGACACGGATATGCGGGCATTTACGAGGGACGTGGATGATCTACAAACAAGGTATTATGATGTTTCATTAAATGATGTGAGCCTCGGGGCAATCTTCATCGAACTGTTTCAAGTCGCCTATCGACACCATATAATCATCCCTTCTGAAATTTCGATATTAGGAAAGGCTATTCTTACACTCGAAGGGCTCATTGCAAAGCTGGATCCTGAGCTGAGCATCATGGAAGCGGTCGAGCCTTTTGGAGAGAAATTGATGCGGGAACGTTATCATCCGAAGAACCTACTGGAGAATTCGTGGAAAGACTTTGTTGAAAATATCGAAATCCTAACGAATCTGCCCAAAGACTTGAAAGCAATTACGACGACAATCCGGAAAGGGAAGCTTCAACTCGACATTAATATTCAGCAACTGCAAGCATTTCTGCATCGGCTGGACCGGATCAGCAATCGACTTTCATTCAGCATCATCCTGCTCTCTTTCAGCATTCTCATGGTCGGTTTGATCATCGGCTCCGCAATTGCCGGCCAGACGAACGTGCTATGGCAGTTCCCGATTATCGAAGCTGGTTCCATAATTGCCACTCTCATGTTCCTATTCATGATCTACTCCATCTTCCGTTCGGGAAGGTTGTAGGTTTCCAAGTAGTGATGCGGTTTCATTATTTTGGAAAAGGGAAATGGAACTCTACTAATCCGTTAGGGGGCATGATTATGGAAACTTCAGAACTATCTAATCGCAGGAGAAAGTTGAAAAAGACATTGAAGCCGTCTTGGGTGTTTGCCATTGCACTTGGCTCATCGGTCGGTTGGGGGGCATTCATCCTACCCGGCGATTGGATCAGAGAGTCCGGCCCGCTCGGTGCGATGATCGGCCTTTTCATAGGCGCCTTGCTTATGATGGTAATCGCTTCAAGCTACGGTGTCATGATTAAGAAATTCCCCGTGTCAGGCGGAGGATTCACATATGCATTCATTGCTGCAGGAAAGGTATGGGCTTTCATATGCGGCTGGTTCCTGTCGCTCGGCTATCTTTCAATTGTCGCGTTAAATGCATCCGCCTTTACTTTATTACTAAAGTTTCTCGCCCCTGATTTCATGAACCGATATTATCTTTACTCAGTCGCCGGTTGGGACGTCTACGCGCCAGAAATCATCATCGCATCGGCACTAATCCTATTATTTGCGTTCATTAACACAACAGGTACAAGCCTATCGGGAAGAATTCAATTTTATTTCAGTCTTATACTGATCGGCGGTGTAGTCATCCTAGGCTTATTCACCTTAGGAGTGGCAGACCAGCCCTTCCAGAACTTAAAGCCTTACTTCAGCGGGAAGCAATCCATACTCACTTCCATTCTTGTGATTGTGGCAATCGCGCCATGGGCCTATGTAGGATTTGATAACGTTCCGCAAGCAGCGGAGGAATTCAACTTCTCCCCTCGGAAGGCAACAATGCTCATTGTGGCATCCCTATTCACTTCGGCATTGATCTACGCCATCATGATTGGGTTGACTGCCTGGACATTCCCGGATTTATCGGCCATCGGGCAAGGAAATCTCTGGTTGACCGGGGATATCGTTGTTTCCGCTCTTGGAGCAGGTGGATTAATTGTCATGGCAATAGCTATTATCATGGGGATTTTCACTGGGCTCAACGGTTTTTATATGTCCGCAAGCCGTCTGCTATTTTCAATGGCGCGCGCCCGTGCTTTGCCGAATGTATTCCGCACGATTACGAAGGAAAAACAAACACCGATATGGGGAATCTGGTTTGTAGCGCTCATCACGCTGCCAATGCCCTGGTTCGGTCGGCAGGCGTTGTCATGGATTGTAGATATGTCATCGACAGGCGTATCCGTTGCTTATCTATTCACATGTCTGGCTGCATATAAAGTAGTAGCGTGGAAGCAAGAAGATGCCGGCAGGGAAATTGCACCCGTAAAAAAGGCCTTGGCTCTAATCGGCATTATGGCAAGTTCCGCTTTCCTCGCTCTCCTTCTGATTCCTGTTTCCCCTGCAGCATTGTCCATGCCTTCCTATATTTTGCTGCTCGCATGGACGGTTATCGGTGGTGTCTTCTATGCTTCCATGCGAAAACGTTATAACAGTTTGTCACAGGAAGAAACAGAGTTGTACGTACTAGGAAAAACCATCGCTTCTGAAGTGATGGATGCCCAAGAATCCTCTCTCCCGGATACAAAGAAACCTTCCATTGGTATGGACGGATTGCCTGCAAAGCAAATTACTTGAATAAGCAATTCACCTCCATTGTCACATGGAGGTGGTTTATTATCACGCGATTTTTTAATTTCCCATGAATAATCAATCCGCATCCTGCACAATATAGGATTACTTGATATTATCCTTCCGAAATAGCTCAGCGGTGGAGCAATCGGCTGTTAACCGATAGGCCGTAGGTTCGAATCCTACTTTCGGAGTAAAGGCTGTCTCTGTCGTAACGACAAGGCAGCCCTTTTTCATTTTGAATACCAGTGTGGGAGGACATCGATGTGGACACAAAATTAGCGGTTTTTGCTTTAGGCGGCATCAATGAAATCGGAAAAAATATGTATGTTATTCAATATGCAGACGATATCGTTGTCATCGATTGTGGTTCGAAATTTCCGGATGAGAATTTACTGGGCGTTGATTTGATCATTCAGGACATTAGCTATTTGAAGGAACACCAGGAAAACGTGCGGGCACTTATTGTCACGCATGGGCATGAGGATCATATCGGAGGCATTCCGTATTTCCTGAAACAAATGAACGTCCCTGTCTTTGCGACGCGGCTGACACTCGGACTGATCGAGTTGAGATTAAAAGAGCATGGACTTCTGCGGGACACGAAGCTCGCTTTAATTGACGGGGATTCCACTATCGATCTCGGTACAATGACGGCCTCCTTCTTCAGAACAAATCACAGCATACCTGATTGTCTTGGCATCGCATTTGAAACGCCTGAAGGAACAGTCGTACACACGGGTGATTTCAAATTTGACCTGACGCCAGTGAATGATGAGTATGCGGATCTTCATAAGATGGCCGAACTCGGGAAAAAGGGTGTCCTGCTTTTATTATCAGAGAGCACGAATGCAGAACGTCCTGGCTTTTCGCAATCCGAACGGGTTGTCGGCAAACACATCGTAGACGCATTCCGGGAAGCCGACCAAAAGATTTTCATCTCGACATTCGCTTCGAATGTCCATCGTGTACAGCAAATTATTGAAGCTGCACAGATGACGAACCGGAAGATCGCTCTGCTTGGCAGAAGCATGGTCAATGTCGTATCGGTCGCCGCAGATCTTGGTTATTTGAAAGTGCCTGATGGGATGTTGATTGAACCGCAGGAAGTCGATCAGATGAATCCCGAAAACGTAGTGATCATCTGTACAGGCAGCCAAGGCGAACCGATGGCTGCACTTTCACGCCTCTCCAGCAATAACTTCCGCCAAGTATCAGTACTGCCGGGAGATACCGTCATTTTTGCATCCAGCCCGATTCCTGGGAATGAAAAAAGCGTGTCACGCATCATCGATAACCTTTACCGTCTAGGGGCTAACGTCGTATATGGATCCGGCGGCACAACCGGCATGCATGTTTCCGGACATGCTTACCGAGAAGAGTTAAAGCTGATGCTGTCGTTAATGAAGCCAACCTATTTCATCCCGATCCACGGTGAATATCGAATGTTGCAGCTCCATCGGGAAATGGCGGAGTCGGTCGGTGTGGATAGTGAAAATATTTTCATTCTGAATAACGGCGATGTAGTGGATATCCAAAATGGAATCGCACGCCAAACGGGAAATGTAGAAGCGGGGAATGTCTTTGTGGACGGTCTAGGCATCGGGGATGTCGGAAGGGTCGTCTTGCGCGATCGGAAACTGCTTTCCGAAGAAGGGATGCTTATCATCATCGTTTCCATGAGCAAAGCGGATGGTCGAATCATATCGGATCCGGACACGATCTCACGCGGCTTCGTCTATGAACGCGACGCAAATGAGCTTTACAAAGAAGTAAACCAGTTAGTTATTTCAACAATTAAAGATGCAAAACCATCTACTCGATACCGGCAAAATGACTTGAAACATGCCATTCGGAAGGCGGTCGAGAAGCTGCTCTACACCCGGACAAGAAGAAAACCGATGATTCTTCCATTTATCATCGAAATCTGAGAACGAAAGCGGAGGACATCGCTTGTCCTCCGCTTTTTTAATCCACTTTCACCAATCCAAACACATAATGATCAACGAATTTATCATACAGCCACTCCGCCTGTTGCAAACGGCCTTCCTGCTTGAATCCCAGTCGCTTCGGAATCGCTGCGCTTTTCACATTTTCAGTCGCCGTACGGATTTCAATCCGGTTCAGCTCTAATTCATTGAAGCAATAGTCGACAACTGCCTGGCAAGCTTTCGTCATCAAGCCTTTCCCTTCGAAGCCGGACCCTAGCCAATAGCCTATCGATGTTGATTTGTTAGACCAATTAATGCCGTGCAAGCCGATCACACCAGCGAGCTCCCCATTGTACCAAACGCCCGCCTGGAAGCCATCATTTCTGCTGAACTGCAACAAAGTTCCACCGATGAAGTTCTTCGAATCCGCAACTGTTCTTGTGAAATCTAGCCAAGGGAGCCATTCGCGAAGACTTTCCCTTGATTGATCGGTCAATTGAAATAGCTGCTCGGCATGTCTAACTTCCAATAAACGCAGCTCGATGTTTTCATCAATTTTAAAAACAAACATTGTATTGATCCCCCTTTATTTAAATCACCGTGCCAGAAACGCATAAAATATGATAAGCGCGCATAAATCCAATTATATACGCATAAATCTGTCCAAACACGCATATATGGAAATAAAGGCTCATAACTCTTGCAAATAGCGCATAAACGAACATAATGACGCATAAATGGCCACTACTGCCATTTCATTCCCCTACCAACAGTTCCCAAAATCTCGTCGATGCCGGTGACAGCGGCACGCTTTTCAAGGAACAAACGCCGATGCTTCGATGCGGGATCTGTTCGGTCAGTTGGACTTCATGAAGTGCTCCGCTTTCCAAATAGTCTTTTGTAAACTCTCTTGTGACACAAGCAATCCCCATATTCATTCTGGCGAACTCTACAACGAGATCATGGGAGCCCAACTCGAATTCGGGTGAAATCCTCACACCTTTTGCTAAAAAATGCTCTTCAACATATTTCCTCGAATTCGAACTTGGCTCAAGAAAAATGAGCGGCAGTTTGGCAAGTTCCTGAAAACCGACCGGCCGGGCGAGCAGCTTCCTGTATTTATCTCCATAGACGAACGTATCGTGGATGTCCATGGTAGGCATCACGTTCAAGGTTGGGTCTGCGACTGGCAAATTACAGACCACGATATCGACTTCCCCCGATTTCAGGAATGCAATAAGCTCATCCGTCGTTCCATTCTCGATTTTCAATTTGATATTCGGGTAACGAGCACGGAAGGCTTCCAGCTGAGGCAGAAGAAAGTACTTCGAAATCGTGTCTCCAACGCCGATCCGCAGTTCACCGGTCGTCAGATTTTTAAACTCGGCAATCTTTTCTTCCCCGATTCCGATTAAATTGATGGCCGAATTAACATACTCCAAAAGAAGGCTTCCTTCATTCGTCAGCGTGACTCCTTTAGGCGTCCGGTTGAAAAGCCGTGTGTCAAGCTCACGTTCCAGCTGCATAATCGATTGACTAATGGCTGGCTGGGTCATGAAGAGTTCCTTTGCGGCGCCTGAAAAGCTTTCGTTTCTCCCAACAACACTAAAAATACGATACAAATCTAATTTACTTACCATATAACCATCCCTTATACCCATCATTAGAACTATTAATTTTACTTATACCATTATCCGGTAGTATAGTACAAGTAGATCGTCAGTTAAGTTATACCGATAAGGAGCGATAACATTGGAAAGAGTAGTTGGAACGGTTGTTAGAGGTCTTCGTTGCCCGATCATTAATAAAGGGGACAATATAGAAGAAATCGTCGTGGATAGTGTATTGAAAGCGGCGGAAGTCGAAGGATTTGCCATCAATGACAGAGATATCGTCACAATTACGGAATCCATCGTAGCTCGCGCTCAAGACAATTACGCGACAGTCGATCATATCTCAAGAGACGTTGCTTCTAAGTTCGGCGACAGCACAATCGGCGTCATTTTCCCGATTCTAAGCCGCAACCGGTTTGCAATCTGTCTCCGCGGAATCGCGAAAGGTGCTGCGAAGAAAATCGTTTTGATGCTCAGCTATCCATCCGATGAAGTCGGCAATCACCTTGTCGATATTGACACGCTCGACGAAAAAGGCGTGAACCCTTGGACGGACGTGTTGAATGAACGAGAATTCCGCAATCATTTCGGATACAAAAAACATACATTTACTGGTATCGATTACATCGAGTATTATAAATCAATCGTTGAAGAATACGGCATTGAATGTGAAGTCATCTTCTCTAACAACGCGAAGACGATTCTTGATTACACAAAAGACGTGCTCACTTGCGATATCCATACACGCGAGAGAACAAAACGCATCTTGAAAGCAAATGGCGGCGAAAAGATCTATAGCCTTGATAATATCCTTGCTGAATCGGTCGATGGCAGCGGGTTTAACGAAGCATACGGACTGCTCGGCTCCAATAAGGCGACGGAAGACAGCGTAAAACTGTTCCCGCGCAATTGCCAGCCGGTCGTCGACACAATCCAAGCTTCATTAAAGGAAAAGACCGGGAAAACGGTTGAAGTCATGGTGTATGGCGATGGCGCTTTCAAAGACCCGGTCGGCAAAATCTGGGAGCTCGCAGATCCTGTCGTGTCACCTGCCTACACAGAAGGCCTCGCAGGTACACCGAACGAAATCAAATTGAAATATCTTGCAGACAACAACTTCGCTGACCTCCGAGGCGAAGAATTGAAAAAAGCGATCAATGAATTCATTGAGAACAAAGAAGAGGATCTCGTCGGTTCCATGGAATCCCAAGGGACAACTCCGCGGAAACTGACTGATCTCATCGGATCACTGTCCGACCTGACTTCAGGCAGCGGGGATAAAGGTACTCCGATCGTGTTCATTCAAGGATATTTTGATAACTATACGAAGTAAGATTTTGCCCTTGGTCATTGAGACTGAGGGCTTTTTCATGCGTTTTAAAGTTTCAGGTACGTTGGCCGGCGGGGCTTTCTGGATATCGGTCACTTTTAAATAGTTATCGGTCACTTCTCGAAAGTTATCGGTCAATCCTGTTAAGTTATCGTTATTTCAGGACTTGTGGATCACCATTTTTCTTGTTTTTATTCGCCAGTAATGGCAAGCCCTGCATAAATTAACTTCACTCTTCTTCCAATAACTACGCCAATTAATAAACTTGAAACGTTTCATCCATCCCGTTCACCTAATCTATAGAAGGTGGTGATTCCATGCCGAAAAATGAAAGACTTGTTAAGCAAGCAATCAAAGGTGATCAGAACGCTTGCAGCTGCTTCTGAAAGAAGAGAAAGAAAAGCTTTATAAAATGGCATTCATTTACATGAAAAATGAACATGATGCATTGGAAGTATTTCAGCAAACCGTATTGGAAGTCATTGAATCCATACACCAACTAAGGAATCCGGCATATTTCAGCACGTGGCTAACACGGATTTGCATCAATGTATCGTTGAAGGAGATTCGTAAAAACAAAAAGATTGTTCCAATGGAGAGCTATTCAATTCCTGACGTTGTTGAGATCAGCGGCACCATTGAAGAAAGAATGGATTTGACCAATGTCCTTTATGAATTGGATGAAAAGTACAGCTCCGTTCTCGTTTTGCGCTTTTATCATGATTTAACGGTCATTCAGATTGCGGATATTCTTGGATGTCCTGAGGGCACTGTCAAAACGAACTTACATAGGGGTCTCGCCCTATTGAAAACAAAATTGAAGGGGGTTTATATGGATGAAAGACGAAACGAAAATTATTGAAGACACAATGGATTCCATTCCTGTACCTAGTGAGAAGCTGGATTCGATCATTGAGAATTCATTTAAATCGAATGCCCCATCCCGTAAAAGGACTGGCAAAAAGCTTGCTGGATATGTACTTGCAGCCACATTGGCAATTAGCATTTTAGGCGGGACGATACTGTTGAATCCAGCGATGGCGAATATGATAAGCCAACTGCCGGTCATCGGGAATGTATTCGACTATTTCGGTTCAACGAGTAAACCCGCATATAAGGAGTTCGGACAGCTTGCGACTGACGTCGGCAGGACTGCGGAAGATAAAGGCGTTTTAATCAATATCGACCAAGGAGTCTTCGATGGGACGACAATCACTTTGGCAGTGACGGTACAAACGACTAAAAATTATGGCTCAACCTTATTTTTTAACGGCTGGCCTTCCGTTGAGGGCGAGTCCGCTGGAAATGCCGGTGCCTCCTTTGAGAAGGTGAAGGGATTAGGTTACGCAGGCATTATAACCATCACTCCCCAGTTTTTTGATACACCCGATGAGGTGGATATTAACTGGGTGCCAGAAATGCTATTTGGCGATAAAAAAGAGGTGAAAGGCGACTGGAAGTTAAACTTCTCCTTGCCTTTGATCGAACCCGAAGTGCTGACTTTGAATAAGCAAGTCGAAAAAGATGGTGTAGCTATCTTATTCAAGGAAGTGAGAAAGACACCATTAACCTTCAATATTTACTATCAACAATTGGTCGACCCTGCATTGCTCGAGGATGACTGGACGGCTGTCGAGGCGGAGCTGAAAGCGACAGATGATCTGGGGAATGAATACGAAGTTCCTTATAACGGCGGGTTTACCGATGGTGGCGCCAGGACTCGGGAGGATTTGCAATGGAGCGCGACCATCCATAACATTGATCCGCTGGCGACTAAACTTATATTTCACCCGTTTGCGACTGTGAGCACGCCTGATGGTGCGAAGAAAATCTATTTTGAAGACATCGAAGTAGAGTTATAATTATTAGTCCAACTGTCGGTCGTCTAACAATGACCGACAGTTTTTTATCAATTATTTCCCGTGGCATATCGTCTAGGAGTTAAATATTTTAGTTTTAGTATGCCGTATATTAGACCTATATCAAATCTTCGTAACCACTTTGCAGACATATCCAAATTAGTCCATGAAACTGGAGAGCCTTTTTTTCTAACCAAAATGGGCACGGCAACATGGCCGTCATGAGTATCGAAGCTTATGAACAAAATGAGCGCTAGCAATTAAACGAGAACTCCATCTGCCTAGCGTGTGCACGTTTTATCTATCTATCCGGTATATCCCTTTCCTGTCCCTTAACACACAGCCGTTGTGCTTAAAAATACCAACCATATGATAATTTGCTTCATCGGTGCTACCAACGTATGTCGTCGCACCAATCTCCCTCAGCACGTTTAGCGAAATCCGGTGAAACAAAGTGCCATACCCTTTCCCTCTCCATTCAGGTACAACTCCGAAATAAAACAGACGCCCCTCATCGACAGTTCCTTGCTCGATAATGGGGATGCTTATTCCAACTGGCTCACCTGATTTCCGGAAGATGAAGCAAGATGCCCTCCATTCAGGTCCGAATTCATTTTCAAGGGATTCCATCACCTGCTCGATTGTGAACAGGTTATTTTTATTTGCAGAACCGCTGCGGCATGACTCATACAGCTGCGCAAAATCCGAATCTGCCATGCCTCCAGCTGCTAACATCTCCGTTGTAATTTGAGGCTCTTCCGCAAAACTTTCCTCTAATGCCCGGGTATATTCAACAATCGTTGAGATCTTGCGGAAACCCAGCTCCAACAACCATTCCTCATATTCGGCATCCATTAAAAGGGATAAATACTCAACCTTCTTTTCTCGCCACTCGCCGAGTAAACTTCTAAAATCTTCTATATACTCCTGCTTGGATACACCGTCCAATTTCACTTGATCAACAAGCCAATACTCGTGTTCCTTCTCAATCCGGTTAAATAAATTCATTCGTTCATTCTCCTTCTGTCTCACTAGCCTATAAGAAGGTTCGCCAGAGCACATACAGATTCCTGCTCGTCAGGCAAAGATTCAACTCGCCCTCCTTTGGGTAGGTTGAGTAGAGGCGGTAAAATAATTTTTGATTGAAGAGAAGGGGCTGCTATGTTTGGACTTTCAGATTTAGTTTCGTTGATCATCTCTGTCTTCATCATCCTACCAGTCGTCACGTTCATAAGGGAAGCCGGATATTTCATCATAAGTGCCATTTTCGGCGTCAAGAATCCAAGGCTGACGATCGGATCGGGACCGCGTTTTAAAAAGATCGGCATCTTCGACATTCGAAGATATTATCACTTATATAGTTGGTTTTCTTTTGATTCCTTAAAAAGGGATAACAAGTTCGCATATATTTGCATTTACGCCGGGCCAATCCTCATTAATCTTGCGGTGGCTTTTGCCATCAATACATTGTTGGCGAATGGTTTCTTGGCAGATTTTCGGACCTTTTGGGAACGCTTCATATTTTATGTGTTCTACTATGTGCTGTTAGATACTGTGCCGATGTTCACCGTGAACGGAAAACCGAACAACGGAATGATCTTATACGAACTGATACGTTATGGGAAACGTACTGATTACAACAACGAGCCTATCATTCCCGCCACTACGGACGTGGAGGAAGAAGTTCAGGAACAAATGGAAAAAATCGAGGAGGTTGCTGAGGAAGATAAAGAAGAGTGACAGCTGCCCACTTTCGCGGGTTCGCTGTCACTCTTGTTATTGTTCGTCTTTATCAGATAACTTCCGTTCCTTCGTGAAATCCGGTTCTTCTCCGAACTCCGTATAGGCCGGGGCGGAAGTGCGGCTACGAGTCTCAACGATTTCCTCGTCCGGTTTGAATAAAAGACCCAAACAAATCAATCCGCCAATTGCTACAAGGGCATAAACCACCCTTGACATAAATGCATCCTGCCCGCCAAATAACGAAGCAACCAAGTCAAATTGGAAAAAAGCGATTAGTCCCCAATTTAATGCTCCTATAATAACCAATGCCAATGCAATACGTCGAAGCGCTCCCATACATTATTCCTCCTCTATAAACAATTATCATTATCTTTTGCTAAACGAGGATTTTCATACATGCCGAACAACGCCAAAAATAACCAATAGGGTCCGAACCGATGAAACTTTCGAGAATGACGAATGACTATACGTAAATGAAGGCATAAAAGGAGTGTGTAACATGAACAATAAACCTGTCTTGGACATTCCGAAAACGTTTTTCGAAAAACTGTTGGACGCTCTAACGACAATTGTCTATTTAGCTGTCCTCATTTATACAATTGTCATTTGGAGCCAGCTTCCTGATCAAGTGCCTGCCCACTATAATAGTGCGGGAGAAATAAATCGGTGGGGATCGAAATGGGAACTCATCCTGCTGCCCATCATTGCCGCCATCTTAGCTGTTTTCATGACATTTTTGGAGAGGCATCCCGAATGGCATAATTATATGAAGTTAAACGAGAACAATATTGAGTTCCAATACAAAAATTCACGGCTGCTGATGAATGTACTGAAAAATGAATGTGTCCTGCTTTTCATATTTCTCACTTACAGCACCGAGCAAGTTGCTCTGGGAAAAATAGACTCACTCGGCATGGCCTTTTTGCCTATCTTCCTTGTTATCATTTTCGGATCGATGGCTTTCTTCATCGTCCGTTCATTAAAATAAAATTTGCCATTCTATAGTTTTTTAGCAAAGGGTTATCGGTCTTTTAATGAAATATACGTAGTAATTCGTGGCTCCGCCAAGCATAATACTTTGTTTTTTTTATTACTTTTTGATAAAATGGAGGGGTGAGCATTAATTTAAAAGAAGTTTGATCAAAAATAAGCCTAAGGGCTAAAGGAGTGAGCGATTCAAATAAGGAGCTGGAATTTATGACAACAGAACAAACTACTACTTTGCAACAAGACACAGGAGAAGAGGTCGTTCGGGATTATTCTTTGGACCGTGTACCTCGCGAGGAACGAAAAGCTGGCTGGCTTAGCATAACGAACATTACGTTCGGCATCGCTACAGCGATTTTTTACTTTCAAATGGGAAGTGTTATGGCACTCCAATTCGGGGCACCCAATGCCCTACTATCCGCAGGCTACGCGATTATCGTGGCGGGTATACTCGGTACAGTCATTGTGTACCTATCTGCGAAAACCGGCATGAATGTGAACCTCCTATCGAGGGGCGGCGGCTTCGGCTATATTGGAGCATCTTTGACATCACTCATCTACGCGTCAAATTTTATTATGTATTGTGCTTTTGAAGGTCTGATTCTGATATCAGCTGTACATCATTTTCTACCCTCCTTTCCAAAATGGGTTTTAATCCTCGTATTTGGACTCATTGTTATTCCTCTTAATTGGTTTGGAATTCAACAACTGGACAAGCTGCAAAAATGGTCATTACCGATTTTTATCCTCTTTTTGATCACTGCAATTGTCATTTCGTTTATCAAACCTGCTATTTATACGGGTCCTGTTTTCTCTTACATGCCAGAAGGAGTCCAGCTAGGCGGTACCGCGCTGCTGTTCTGTATCGGTATGCACAATGGGATTATGGGCTTGACCGCTCTTCTCGCTTCTGATTATGCCCGTTTTCTACGCCCTAAAGATATCAAAATTGGATCTTTAGCAATCGGGTTTATTCCTCAAATTTTTTGTTATGGCGTTATGGGAGGACTAGGAATCTGGTTTGGCGTCCGTTATTTGGAGTCGGATCCAGGCGTTTATATTGTACTGCTGCTCGGAATCGGCGGTGCGTTATTTACCATGTTGACGCAATTACGTATTAATGTCACAAATATTTATAGTAGTTCACTCTCCTTATCAAACTTCTTTGAAAACATCTTCCGTTTCACCCCCGGCCGACGATTTTGGGTCGTTGTATCCGCATTGACGGCGATTGCTCTAATGCTCGGCGGCATTGTAGACCATCTTGCTACGGTTATGACATTCCAAGGAGTCTTCCTGTTCTCCTGGGCGTCCATCTTGGTGACGGATGCGCTAGTCGTAAAAAAATGGTTGAAAATCGGACCGAATTATTATGTTGCCACACAAGAGTATTTGTATAAGTGGAATCCGGTCGGTGTTGTTTCACTTCTCGTTTCAAGTGTAATCGGCACAGTTGCCGCACTCGGTTATATGGGATTATTTCTCCAATCGACAGCCGCGTTTTTTGCTGCAATACTCGCTGCTATTTTGACGGTCATCATCGCGATACTGACAAAGGGCGCGTATTATTTGCAACAAGAACCAACTCATATTGTCGAAGAGGACAAACTTAAGCGATGAACAACTGGAAGCCATGCCCGTTTGAAAATGGGCATGGCTTTTTCATGCGATTCGGATGGATCTAAAGCCCCGAAATGACGATAACTCTTGGCAAATGACCGATAACTTTCGAGAAGTGACCGATAACTCACCGCAACTGACCGATAACTATTTGAAATTGACCGATATACACCAGGAAATGATCGATATCTTCAACCGATAAATAAAAAGAGCCATTCAAGTTGCAAACACAACCTGAATGGCTCTTCCCATTTTTTATTCAAACGCCGGAATGGCGGTTTCGTCGTAGTTCTCTTCTAGAAACTTGCGTACTTCCGGGCTTGTCATCGCGTCAGCCAACTTTTGAATCGGCTCCCAGTCTTTATTGTCTTCACGTGCGATTAACGTGATCGCAAAGTCATTTTCGACTCCTTCTGTAAGCAATGCATCGCTCTTCGGCGTCAAGCCGAGCGGAGCCGCGTAGGCAGGCGTCATAACAACCGCGTCCGCATCATCATACATACGAGCTAGCATCAGCAAATCGACTTCTTCAAATTTGTAGTTTTTCGGATTGTCGGTAATATCCGCTTTTGTATAATATGTGTCTTTCTTTTCACCTAACGTAATGACGTCATGCTGGGCAAGTAATGACAACGAACGGTCGATATTGGATACATCGTTCGCCATGGCGATGACCGCACCTTCCGGCAGTTCATCAATTGAGGCGTAGTCTTTGGAATAAACACCATAATTCGCAAAGTAGATTGGTGTAATCGGAACTAAGTTTGCATTATTATTACGGTTGAATTCCTCCATATACGGAACGTGCTGGAAGAAGTTCGCATCCACTTCTTTTGCGGCAAGCGCACTGTTCGGTTGGACATTGTCGCCTAATACAACTACTTCAAGATCGATTCCTTCCTCAGCAAGCTTCGGTTTCACAAGCTCAAGAATTTCCGTCATCGGTGGAATCAACGAAGCGACCTTCAACGTTACTGCTTCATTTTTTTCTTCTACTTTAGCAGGGGTATCCGCTGCTTTATCCTTGCCGCAGCCTGCCAATATAATCATCAGCAATGCCGACAGCATCAATAGTTTTCTCATGTTGTATCCTCCTGTTATCGTTTATCTATCATTCTCGATACAGTCGTTCCGGTAAATTGGATGAGCTGCACCAGTATGACCATTATGATAATCATGTACATCATTAAATCCGTTTTGAACTGCTGGTAACCATACCGGATTGCAAAGTCTCCGATGCCCCCGCCTCCGACGACACCCATTATCGTTGAATACGATATGAAACTGATGATTGACGTCGTTAATCCTAAAACGAGTCCTGAGCGGGCCTCGACGTATAAGAATTTAAAGATGACTTGCCTGACCGAAGCCCCCATCGCAATTGCCGCCTCCATTACCCCTTTCGGCACGTCGAGTAGCGATTGTTCAACGAGACGGGAATAATGCGCAATGGCAATGATCGATAGCGGCACGGTAGCGGCCGTCGTTCCGATGGCCGTTCCAATGAGCATCCTTGTGAACGGGATAAGAAAAACGACAAGCAATAGGAACGGGAATGAACGGATGATATTCACCAATAAATTCAATATTGAAAAGATGATTCGGTTTTCGAAAATCTGCCCTTTCCTGCACAAAAAGAGCAATGTGCCAACGGGAAGCCCAACTAACACGGCTGCAGCAATTGAAACCCCGACCATTATGAAGGTCTCCCCTATCGAACTCCAAATTTCCGCTTCATATTGAAGTAAAACGTCAGGCATGACCCACGTCACCGTCCTTTGTCAGCTGATCCACAAAGAACTTCGGGCTGTTGTTCATCATTCCAATCCCTTTCGGCTGGATGGAAACCGTATCGTACACTTGTCCTTCACTCATGACCGTGACGCGGTTGCAGATACTTTTAATCACTTCCATCTCATGGCTGACAATGACAATCGTCACACCGAAGCTCCGGTTAATGTTTTGCAACACAGTTAGAATCTCTCCAGACGTATTCGGATCGAGCGAGGACGTCGGTTCATCGCATAGCAAAACCTGCGGATTATTCGCTAATGCCCTGGCGATTGCTACGCGTTGCTTTTGCCCGCCGCTCAATTGGGCAGGGTACTTGTCCATATAATTCGAAAGCCCAACAAACTGAAGACATTCCTCGACGCGGGAAGGGCGTACTTTCCGAGGAAACTTCGCCAATTCCAACGAGACCGCCACGTTGTCAGATACGGTTTTATTCGCCACTAAATTAAAATGCTGAAAAATCATTCCAATTGATTTTCTTGCTTGGCGAAGGTCTTTTCTGCTTAACTTCGTTAAAATTTGACCATTAATTTCCACTTCGCCTTCGTCTGGCTTTTCCAAGAGATTCATGACTCGAAGCAGTGTCGACTTTCCTGCGCCACTCGCCCCGATAATACCGTGGATTTCCCCTCTGCCGACCGATAGGGATACAGAATTAATCGCCTGAAAACACGAATAACTTTTACTGATATTATGTAATGTAATCATAAAAAAATCCCCTTTGCACGATTTGAAGGGTGATTGCGACGCTTACTATTATAGCCTAATCTGCCTAGGTTGTCATATTATCATTTTCATACTATTATTGGTAATTCCTCATTAGCTCCTATGGTTTTTAGAAATTTCCCTGTTTTTAAAAATTAGACTTCCAAGGCGGCCAAATCATCGATTATAATTTAGCAAAGGGGAGATGATCATGCTGCATTTGGAATCAATTACGAAGGACAATTGGGTGAAAGCCATTTCGCTTCGCGTCCGGGAAGATCAAGTGAATTTCGTCGCGTCAAACTCGGTTTCGCTTGCCCAGTTGAATTTCCTTGAAAACTTCCACGCCAAAGGGATTTACCTTGGCGAGGAAATGATTGGATTTGCGCTTTACGGAATCGATGAAGACGATCATGAATACTGGATTTACCGAATGATGATCGACCAAAAACATCAGGGAAAAGGGTATGGAAAAGAAGCGATTCAGCTTGTAATTGATGATATTCAGTCCATTAAAGAAGATTGCCATCAAACGATCACGCTTTCTTATGAACCGGCAAATGAACATGCAATACGCATTTATGAAAAGATGGGGTTTAAAGAAATCGAAGGGCTACTTATTAGCGGCGAACAAGTGGCGCGCTATACATTCTGAACAAGTAAAAAAGCTGACTACGGTACGATTCCGAGTCAGCTTTCGTAGTTTATTCTTTTTTACTTGGCTCTTCTTCTACAACCAACGTGTCATCCACGTTAAGCACTTCCCTATCTACTCCAAGGGCTGGGTCTTGTTCGGTATCCCCGGTTTCAACAACAACAGACTCTTCTACCAATGACTCTGTTTCTTCATTCGAAGATTCCGGTTCGTCTTTCTGGTCCACAAGACCTAGCGCTTGCGCAGTTGTCGCATGGATTTCCTTAAGGAGATCCGGATTGTTAACGAGCGATACACCATAAGAAGGTATCATTTCTTTAATTTTCGGTTCCCACTCTTTCACCTGTTGCGGGAAACATCTATTCAGAATTTCCAGCATGACATGAACGGCAGTGGAAGCTCCTGGTGAGGCGCCGAGCAATGCAGCGATCGAGCCGTCTGCTGCATTGACAACTTCTGTACCGAATTGCAGCGTACCTTTGCCGCCCGCTTCCGTGTCTTTGATAACTTGGACGCGTTGGCCAGCTACGACGGTATCCCAATCCTCGCTTTTCGCGCTCGGGATGAAGCCGCGCAATTCCTCTATCCGCTGTTCCTTCGATAACATCAGTTGCTGAATCAAGTATTTCGTCAATGACATTTCCTTCGCACCTGCCGCCAACATCGTAAAGACGTTGCTCGGTTTCACGGATGTGATGAGATCCATATTGGAACCCGTTTTCAGGAACTTCGGAGAGAAGCCGGCGAAAGGTCCGAATAACAATGATTTTTGATTATCTATATATCTTGTATCCAGATGCGGAACAGACATCGGCGGCGCGCCTACCGAAGCTTTTCCGTAAACTTTCGCGTGGTGCTGTTCAACAACTTCAGGATTTTTACACACTAGGAAGAGACCGCTTACCGGGAAGCCTCCAATATGCTTTCCTTCCGGAATACCAGATTTTTGCAAGAGATGTAAACTTCCTCCGCCAGCGCCGATAAAGACGAATTTCGCGGTATGGCGTTCAACAGCCCCACTTTCAAGATTTTTCACTTTCAATTCCCATAAACCATCAGTTGTGCGTTTCAAATGATTCACACTGTGGTTATAGTTTATATTAACATTACTATTCTTCAAATGGTCAAATAACATGCGTGTCAAAGCGCCAAAGTTGACGTCCGTTCCTGTATCAATCTTTGTAGCTGCAATCGGTTCATTCACGTTCCTGTCTTTCATCATGAGCGGAAGCCATTCCTTCAACTGCTCAGGGTCATCAGAGAATTCCATTCCTTCGAACAGCGGATTATTGGAAAGCGCTTCAAAACGCTTTTTCAGAAA
Source organism: Sporosarcina luteola (assembly GCF_023715585.1). Taxonomy (GTDB): domain Bacteria; phylum Bacillota; class Bacilli; order Bacillales_A; family Planococcaceae; genus Sporosarcina; species Sporosarcina luteola_D. The sequence goes on along the minus strand of NZ_JAMBOK010000002.1, from coordinate 73,820 downwards.
CTCAACGTTGTCTCTCCCATTCACATAGCTCATGTGAGGCAATGGCATAATGAAGTCTTCTGGGTTACTAATCAGTTTATTGTTTACAAGATAAGACCAAAACTGCATCGAAAGCTGAAACTGTTCGTTGACTTTTATTGCCTTACTAATATCTAACGTGCCGTCCGGCTTTTCATTTGTGTAGTTGAGCTCGCATAGTGCAGCATGTCCAGTCCCTGCATTATTCCACTCATTGGAGCTTTCTTCTCCTGCGCCCGGGAGCTTCTCAAATACTGTGATTTTCCAGTCCGGTGCCAATTCTTTCAACATTGTTCCCAAAGTTGCACTCATGATTCCGGCGCCAATTAAGATGACGTCTGATTTTGTTTCTCCGTTGCTCATTTTTATCATCCTTATACCCTAGTTTTGCAGAAAGGATGTAGACGCTCCTTCTTAGGCGTCAAAACAAGACAAGACGCGAGCTAGGAACACACCTTTTCTGTTAATAATAACCTCATATATTATATCACAATCTTTTGTCAGAAGGCCCCCATATGCATAATTGTTTAATTGTTTAGGTGAATTGTTTGGGAATTGTTTGGGTGCCTGTGCATGGTGCAATTATGACTATTCACCCTAACGCATGAATATGCCGAAACCAGAACACCTAACTCCATTACACGTGGGGCGTCTATTATTCCTATGCAATTGTAGTGCATAATCTGAATTGTTTTTTGCACAGGCACCTATATTTCCTATAGTTACATCTCCCGTATATCTGGTGTTATACTGACAGTACAGCTACGTCAGTCAGGAGATGTGAGAATGAGATATGATGTGTTTTTGTTCGATTTAGATGATACGTTAATGGATTTCGGGGAAACGGAAAAACATGCGTTCACGAATGTGTTCACAACACACGGTTTACCAAACGCATTAGCGGACTTCAGGGACACGTACCGGGCAGTCAGCACGGTGCTTTGGGAAGATTTGGAGCAAGGCAGGATAACGCTTGCGGAGCTGAAAACGGAGCGATTCAGACGATTGTTTCTTGAGCATGGTCTTGAAATGGATGCAGAGCAGTTCGGCCAAATGTATCTTGATTATTTAGGGAAAGAAGTCCACTTAATCGACGGGGTAGCATCCATGCTTCATTCTCTGAAGGGAGCAAGGATTGCGGTTTTGACGAACGGCTTTAAAGAAGTTCAATTAGCTCGTATTGCCGCTTCCGGTCTAGCCGATACTTTTGAAGCGATTTTCACATCTGAAGAGATCGGTCACCAAAAGCCACAGCCTGAAATTTTCGAGCATGTATTCAAGCAGCTGCAAATTAAAGACAAATCACGTGTCTTGATGGTCGGGGACTCACTCTCGTCGGATATTCGCGGGGGCAATAACTACGGCATCGACACATGCTGGTATAATCCGAATCGAAAAGAGAATAACGGCTTGGCTAAGCCCACGTATGAAATTCATGATTGGAAAGAGTTCCAATCCATATGCACTGAAACGCTCGCGTCCAGTTGAAGGATGCGAGCGTTCATGGGATTATTGTAGATATGACTGCACGGGCACAGTTTCGAAAAGCCCACTCTCCTTTGCGAAGTTCTCGACGATCCTGACATGCGAGCCGCCGACGATGAATAGAATCCGGTCCTCTGGAGTAGTGGCCAAGTCCGATAGATTTGAAAAAAGAATGAGATTTCGCTGATACCACCAGATCAGCCAGTCCATGCCGACATATTGTTCGGCTTCTTTGATGCGCGCCATATTCACATAGCTGCGATGGAGTTGTTCGACTACTTCCGGCTGATTGTAATAAAGGAGCAGATCATTGACACTCTTTCCGGCTGTTGTGAGCTCAAGCTGGTACAACGGCCCGAATAATTCTTCATACAACTTGGGCTGATGCTCTTTCGCCCATTCAGCAACTTCTCCAATCTCTCTTAGACAAGCACCTTGTTCCATCCAATCCACGGCGTAAACTTCCTGATGCCCCATTTCTTTTGCCAACCTGTATCCGATCTGGTCGATTTCGTCCTCTTGCAACTGATAGTCGCCCTTTAAATAGCGCATGAATTCCTCATTGATGGGACCATTTTTCTTCTTCTCAATTTCCAAAGCGATTTTCGTAGGCTTGAAATCTTTTAAACAGCCGACCACCTCTTCGATCTCTTTCTGCCTTTGTGTTGACAGCATGCTGTCCTTTTCTACTTCAATCATGTCTGCAGTGGTACCCATGTGAAACGTTCCCAAAATCATGATAGTAGGCTTGCTTATTGCTTTCGACTGCATCTGTATTTCCCCCTTTTGTCTGCACGATTTCCCTCCTTATTGTGCCTTTTGCATCACGTTATGTCCAGCAATTCAGAAATTTCATTATAGATGAAAAAAGCAAAGGAATGGAGCTGTTACTTCATCTGTTTACCGAGCTCAAGGGAAAACTATTCCTCTGACGACTCACTCCCTACGAATAAAAGGAAATTCTTGATATAGAGACGAATAAGTTGTTAATGAATTGAAATCATTGAGGAAAGCAGGGAAAAAGATGGAAGTTGGCATATTTGTATTGGCAAGTTTACTTTTACTAGGATTCATATACGAACTTCTTTCACGGCGGAGGGACGCAAAAAGGACCTACCCCGGTAAAATGATTGATGTCGGCGATTATCATGTCCATCTGACGGATGATGGCCAAGGTGCACCTACTGTCGTCATCATTCACGGGGCAGGTGACAGCTCTTATTCATGGATGCATATTAGCAAGGAAGTATCCGGGTTTACGAGGGTCATCACCTATGATCGTGCAGGTATGGGCTCAAGTGACCCCGGTCCCGCCCCAATGCCCGAACATACCATCAAAGAACTACACAGCATGTTGGATGCAACTGGAGCCCGCGGTCCTTATGTGCTTGTCGGTCATTCCTTAGGAGGGCTGATTGCCCGGCTTTATGCTTTGAAATATCCGAATCAGGTGGCCGGTCTCGTGTTCTTGGATTCTACGCACGAGTCTCTCAAGGAAGATGCAAAGTTCAAACAGGGCTTTGCCGCCATTGGTGTTATGCTAAAAATCGTAAGGCTAGTCTCTCCATTTGGGATTCCACGGTTCCTCGGTGACGTTCTAGGCGTCATTCCGATGTTTGGAAATGAACTTTCCTATTATAAACAACAGTTGAGTACCGAAGAATATAAGCAATGGAAAGGAAACGTTTATCGTATCTTTGCCGGCAAGACAGCCGGATTGGAGTTTAGAGGTGCATGGCCCCACTTGGCTGCTGCCGCGAATCAATTACGAAATAATCGAGAGAATCCCCAGTTCGGTGACTTGCCGATTGCTGTTGTCAATAACCCAGGTTTTGGTGCCCAATGGACCGATATGCAAAAAGAACTTGCCTCCCGCTCAACTAACAGTATCCATAAGACGAGTGATCGTAAGGGGCACAGTCTCCAAATGCCACGGCCAGAATATGTGATTGAAGCAATCCATCATGTCGTTGAACAAGTACAGGAACGAAACGGTAGAACCCTTGCCGAATCCTATGAGGAACATGCTCTCGAGTTGATATGACTTTTAGAATTTAAAAGCCTCATTCAGTTTTGATGCAGCATTGCATCAAGTTGTTCGAATTGTTCGGGTGCCTGTGCAAGGCACATTTATGACTATTCAATCAAATGAATGATAATACACGAAAACAAAACCCGACTCGAAGATGAGTGGGTTTTGTTTTTTCTTTATACAATTGTAGTTCATAATCTGAATAGTTTGCTGCACAGGCACCAAAAATATTCTGACAACTCATATCAGTTATCCCGGTTTACGATGTAGTGTAGGAGGTGTTTTAAGTAGGTTGTTTTGTGGTGCATCTGTTGTAAGGTTTCCATGGCGGTGCAGTAGTGGTCCCACATTGCTTTTCGGGCGCCTTCCACACCGAGGATCGAGACGAAGGTCGAGTTGTTGTTTTCTACGTCTTTTCCAGATGGCTTTCCGAGGGATGCCAGGTCGCCTTCAACGTCGAGCAAGTCATCCTTGATTTGAAATGCGATGCCGGCATGATAGGCAAACCGTTTCAATGCTTCCAGTTCCGTGTCCTGTTTCCCGGCTAAGATTGCCGGCATGACGAGAGAGGCCTCAAAGGCAATGCCGGTTTTGTAAAAGCACATCGTATTTAACTGTTCCACTGTCAATTGTTTGCCTTTGGAATTCAAGTCCATCGCCTGGCCTTTACACATATCCGTTGTCTTGCCAGACGAGTAATGGATCAGGCGGAGCACGGTTTCTGGGTCGAAGTGTTTGAGCGAGGCTTGTTCCTCAACCGCTTTTTGGGTCAGATAGAGACCGGTCAACTCTGCCGTTGCCGCATCGTACACATTGTGCAATGTAGGACGCCCCCTTCGGAATGGCGAGTTGTCTTGAGATGGCAGGTCATCAAAAATCAGGGAAGCTGTGTGCATGTATTCCAACGATTTCAGTAGCGGCATGATTGCAGACCTATCCAATCCATACTCATAGACGCCCATAAACCACGTCATAATGGGCCTTAGTCGTTTTCCATCGCCTTGCAGACTGTAATTTGCAGCATCCATAATCGGCACTTCCATGTTAGGGACGTCGTCATTCTCAGAGATATATAAGATGTCGTTTATCTCATTTCTCACAGTTTCGATCGAGTCTAAAAAGGATTCCCGCTCTTCCCGTTCATCTGTTAAATTGGCGATGATATGATCTCGGAGCAATTTATCAAAGAAATCCACATCGTCCGCTTTTCGTACCATCTTTTGAATGAGTCGATCGAATTTGGGATTCCCGGTTGCGAACAACTCCATCACTTCATTGTATTTTGTGGCTCCCATGCGCTCTTTAAATCGTTTCAAACCGTTGATTGCACGGTTCAGAATCACATTCCTCGTCTTCGTATCCGAATGATACACGTTATGGATCAAATTGGAGATGACCGTCCAGTACAATTCAAATGGGTTAATAAGGTCCGGACGGATGTGGTGATATTTCATGTAGTAGGTGTAGGGAGTAACCGCGCCAGCTTCCAAGTCTTCAAACATATCCGCGAAATCATCCGCCAGCTGATTGTAAATGCCGTAAAAGAATGTGCGGTTGTCAAACCCGTCATCCTCTTCTGCACTAAGCACCGATCGGACAATTAAACGGGACGAAGATGATTTTAAAATGACAGGGATATAGAGCTCTTCATTCGAATATCTTGCATCCGACAAATCCTTTTCTCGGTCCACTTCTTGGGAATTAAAAAACACGTAGGATTGCTCGAAGAAATTATCCTTTGTCTCTTGTCGCAAACACCCCTGAATATATGCAAATGCGTCTCGAAGTTCGGAATGAATAAATTGCATCAACTCTTTATTGGGGTCAGGCCAGGCCCCTAATTCGGGTACAGCACCTGTCACAAGGGTAGTTCGTATCAGACTTGAATATTGTTTCTTCTCCTCCTCGGACAAGACATCCGAATCCAAAAGATCATCAATGAATGGATAGGTCAGGCCATACGAGTAGCCCAGTCTTATCGCTTGATCCAACTTCCTGGCGCGTTCTTCGTACGTCGTCTCCTCTCCCATTTCTTCAATCTGGTGAAAAATGACTCCTGCAGTGATCTTCATCAGCTTCCGCTTCGCTTCTTCAGCATTCATCCCTTCTGGAATAGCAGCGGAAACCGATTTCAATTTGTTCATCAACCAGATCATCGTCGACTCGACGCCTTCCTTCTGAGCCCAACGGTATAACCCCGCCATGCTGAACACCTCGGCTTTTCCTCCGTTGCCGATTGCAGCGGAAAGTGGAAGATGTTTCTTTACATCTTCAACGACAAGCCGAATCCTACTCTGTGTATGAGGTGAAGTAAGGGATTTGCCCAAATCACGCAAGAAAATGTAAGATATGCTTCGATCTAAGTAATCATCGAGCTTTCCAGTGTAATCAAGCCATTGAATATAATTGTAATACCCGCGTGAATCGGATTTTCCCTTTCCCTGCGAAAATAACGATGCCATTGTATTGTGATGGATATGATTCTGTTTCCAAGCTTGTATATCTTTAGTTAAGGTAGTAGCATAAATCTTGTTTGCGAGCTGCCCGGAAAGTGCTGCAAAATATTCCGCAGCCCTCTTCTCGGCAAGCTGATAACCTGCATCGGCATTTTTTTGTAACCTATCATTCATACTATATTACCTCTACTTCATGTTTTTTTAGTGCCTGTGAAATGAATCACTCTACTATATGCTATGGGATATCATTGTCTGCATGTTGGATGCTATCGCAGACCTAAACAAATACTAACATAATAGCTTGAATTACTATTATGATTAAAATGAATCGGAGTCTAACAATATCATGAAGCTGCATAAAAGACGGGAAAAAAACCCGCATCTTCAACCAACTATTATTATCAATTTCAAAATGAAAATGATTTTATTAGTTGCCGCCCTCATCATTGCAATTATCTTGGTAATCGGGATTTTTATTGGTCATTTCATATCTGTTACGATGGAAGAACAAGTTGGTGATCGCGCACTTAGCGTGGCGGAAAGCGTGGCACATATTCCTGAACTGGCAGAAGCATTCGGGCAAGATGATCCTGCATCCATTATCACCCCCCTTGTCGCCCCCATCCAAAAAGCGACAAAGGCTGAGTTCATAGTCGTCGGCAATACGGAGGAAATTCGATATTCGCATCCGAAAGCCGATAAAATCGGTATGAAAATGGTGGGGGAAGACAATGAAAAGGCGTTGATTCATGGCGAATCGTATGTCTCCAAAGCAGCCGGATCATTGGGCGACTCAGTGCGCGCTAAAGTTCCTGTGTATGTGGATGGAAAAATTGTCGGCGTCGTTTCGGTCGGATTTTTAATGAACGATATCCAATCGATAATTAAGTCTTATACTAACCAATTATGGCTTGTGTTAATAAATATCGCGATTGCTGCAGTAATCGGTGCGATATTGATTGCGTCGTATATTAAAAAAGTATTGTTTGGGTTAGAACCGGAGGAAATTGCACATTTGTTTCTCCAAAAGGAAACGATTCTTCAATCGACGCATGAGGGCATTATTGCTGTTAATCAACACGGCATAATCACAATGCTCAATTCTGCGGCACAACGTCTATTGTTCAATCAAGTCATTCAACCTGAACAATATGAAGGAATGTCAATCAAGGACCTAGCACCCGCTCAGCAGTTGCTCCGTTTTCTTCATGATGAAACTAATCGAATCGATCAAGAGATGATGATCGGCAATACAATTGTATTTGCCAATAAAGTCCCTATCTACTTCGAGGATTCGTTGATCGGAACCGTATTCACTTTCCGCAATAAAACCGAAATTGATTTATTGACGAAAGAATTGACGTCTGTTAAACAATATACAAATGCGCTACGTGCCCAAACACATGAATTCTCAAACAAGCTCTATACGATCCTCGGTTTATTGCAGCTCGGTAAAAAGGAAGAGGCAATCCACTACATTAAGCGGGAAAGTTCGCTTCAAAAAAGCTGGATTCGTTTGCTCATTAAGAAAATATCCGACCCACAGGTGAGCGGCCTTTTACTCGGTAAATTAAATCAGGCAAGCGAGTTAGGGATAGATATAGCAATTCAAGAGGATAGCAGACTGGAAACCCTCCTAAGTGAAAAGCAAAGGGAAGCACTGTTGACGGCGATTGGAAATCTAATTGATAATGCGATAGATGCGGTGAATCAAAACCCGCCTGCTGACCGGAAAATAGCGATTTATTTTACCGATATCGGGAATGATATCATCTTCGAAATAGACGATGCCGGCGAGGGCGTGCCCGATCGGTATGTGAAGTTGATTTTTGAGCAGGGATTTACATTAAAAGAAGGTGAACACGGCGGTTTTGGACTGGCACTTACAAAGCAACTTATCAAGGGAGTAAATGGAGAACTCTATTTGGAAGAAGGAGATCTTGGCGGTGCAAGCTTCGTGCTATCAATGCCAAAAGAAGGGAGAGAATCGGATGCTTGAACCGATTCAAGTATTGATTGTTGAAGATGACTTTCGGATCGCGGATATCAACCGTCAATTTGTAAATCGTGTGCAAGGATTTGTCGTGGCGGAAACTGTAAAGACGGGCGAAGAGGCTCTCACTTATTTGCGAAGCGCCAGCAATTGGCCACAGCTTATTTTATTGGATGTCTATATACCCGACGTTCAAGGATTGAATTTATTTTGGACATTGAGAGACGAGTTTACGGAAATTGATGTCATTATGATGACCGCTGCAAAGGAAGTGGAAACCATTGCTGAAACACTGCGCGGCGGGATTTTCGATTATATCGTGAAGCCAGTGGACTTTGAACGTTTTGAACGGACATTATTGAGCTTCCGAAACAAAAAACAATTGTTGACGACAAAGACGGAGCTCAAGCAAGAAGAAATCGACCTTCTGACAGGCTTGCAATTCACCCCTGCACCAATAAAAGATAACGTAGAGCGATTGCCGAAAGGTGTCGATCAACTTACATTGGAAAAAATAAAAGTGATTTTACATGAAAGCAATGATTCCGGCATCACGGCATTGGACGCCGGAAAAAAGGTGGGCGTGAGCCGATCGACCGCCAGGCGTTATCTGGAATACTTAGTGTCTATCAATGAAGCGGATGCCCAGCTGAAATATGGAGATATTGGGCGCCCAGAGCGAAGATACACACCGTGGACAAAATGAACAAAACGACCAGAACAACCATTAGTGTTTTTAATTAGATAAACTTATCCTTATAACCTCTTTATGATAAATTTCTAACTATAGAATATTTTGAAATAGAGAGGTTATTTTCTAGGACAGCATTACTTGTTTTTTTATCAAGTATGTATCCGCTTACATAGGCCTCTCTCTTTCAAAAGTGGACTTCGGTTTGCTGGAGAGGAGATATATATGCTAAGTATTATTGGTTTAATTACAATCGTCATCATTGTAGCGCTGCTTATTAGCGGTAAGGTTTCTCCCATTGTTGGACTTGTGTTAGTGCCAGTTGCGGGAGCATTTGCTGCCGGCTTCAGCTTTGATGAAATCGGTGTGTTTTTCACGGAAGGTACAACCAAAGTTGCAAGCGTTGCCATCATGTTCATCTTTGCAATTTTATTTTTCGGAATTATGCAAGACGTTGGTTTATTCGACCCTCTCATTAACAAAATGATTGCAATATCCCGTGGAAATGTAATTGCTGTTGCTGTTGCTACCGTTATCATTGCCGCAATCGCACATTTGGATGGATCTGGAGCATCGACATTCCTCATTACAATTCCGGCATTGCTGCCTTTGTACAAACGGTTAAAAATGAATCCATATTTACTTCTATTGCTTGTCGGAACAGCTGCCGCCATTATGAATATGGTACCGTGGGCTGGACCGCTAGGAAGAACGGCTTCTGTATTAGATGTGGATGTTACAGAGCTTTGGAGGCCGCTCATTCAGATTCAAATTATTGGTCTTGTTTTATTAATTATTATTGCCGTCACTTTAGGCTATCGTGAAAAACGCTTAATAGCGAAAAAGGCTTCGTTAGGCGAAGGAACGATGGAAGAAGGAATTTTCGAAGATACATTAGCTGAAGCACAAGTAGCCGCTACTGTTGCAGAAGAGAATAATCTGAAACGCCCAAAACTTCTCTGGATCAACGCCCTCCTCGCCATTGCCGTCATCGGCGTTCTCGTGTGGGGCATTATCCCTGCAGGATTTGCGTTTATGATCGGTGTCAGTATTGCATTGCCACTGAACTTCCCGAAAGTTCAAGACCAAATGGCGCGCATTAAAGAGCATGCGCCAGGTGGAATTATGATGGCGACGATTATATTGGCGGCTGGATCTTTCTTAGGAATTTTGAACGGCACAAATATGTTGACCTCGATTGCTACCGATCTCGTGACGGTTTTACCGGCATTCGTTGCTCCATACTTGCATATCATCATCGGGGTGTTCGGTGTACCTTTCGATTTGCTGTTAAGCACGGACGCTTACTATTTTGCACTGTTGCCGATTATTGACCAGGTTGCCCTTTCATTCGGCGTCCCATCCCTATCTACTGCATACGCGATGATTATCGGTAACATTATCGGTACATTTGTCAGTCCTTTATCACCTGCTCTGTGGTTGGCGCTCGGACTTGCTGGCCTGGAAATGGGGAAACATATCCGCTATTCCTTCATGATCATGTGGGGACTTAGCATTGTCCTTTTAATCATTGCAGTTTTACTTGGCGTGATTGTGATTTAATCAAAAAAAGTATCAGACACTCCTAGAAGCTTGGGCTACAGGAATGTGCTGATACTTTTTTGTTTCACTGCAATTTGTTTCACGTGAAATACTCGATCTTCGCGTTTGGAAAGTACTTTTCCATATAGCTGTATAAACGATCCTTCAATTCATCCTCTTCGTCCTTCTGATAAATGTACTTGCCGATGCCGTACTTCCCCCATTTGTAGCGTCTTTTCTCCTCATCCAACTCGAGTTTCGTCTTCGGGTAGTTCTTCTCGATGACCTTTTTCGCAGGCTTCGTAAACCTGTGCTGGATGAATTCAAAGGTAATGTCTTCACGAGCATCCTGCGGCAACTCCTCATCAAGACGCTCAAACAAATGCCGATACCCTTCCTCCCAGCCTTCATGGATGTAAATAGGCGCAACGATAAAGCCGAGTGGGTAGCCTGCTCTCGCCACCTTCCCCGCCGCCTCAATGCGTTTCGCCAAAGGAGATGTTCCCGGCTCAAAGTTTTTGATGACGTAATCGGCATTGACACTGAATCGGAACCGCGTATGTCCATTGTGCTTTGCGTCAAGCAGATGATCCACGTAATGGAACTTAGTCACAAACCGAAGTCGACCTAGCTCAGTTTGGCCGAAATGTTCAATTGCCCTTTTCAAAGAATGGGTCAAATGATCAATTCCCACAATATCCGATGTACAGGCCGCTTCAAACCTCGTGATTTCAGGCGCACGTTCTGCAATATAATTGTCAGCGGCTTCGAAGATCTCATCCACGTTCACGTACGTACGGATATATGGCTTGGTCCCCATCGTCGTCTGCAAATAACAATAATGACAATGCCCCATGCATCCTGTGGCTAACGGAATGGCATACTCCGCTGACGGCTTCGACGTATCGAATTTCAACGTTTTTCGAATACCGACGACTAACGTCGATTTGGCGATTCGGTATTTCTGGGCATCCGTCTCACCCGGTAAATCCCGGATCTGATTATGCGAAGTCGTAAAACGGATTTCAATTCCCATTTTCTCGAACTTCTCTTTCAATTCTTTACCAAGCGGATATTCCAATGCATTTGGCTCAAAATAGACAAGCTGTGGTGTGAAGGGTTTATTCATGCTGTATAGGACCTGATCCATGTTTTGTATCCATGTGATCACCTTTCTCTTTTCCCTTAGCTTGTCTTTAAAATGAGAAATTATTTAAAGAAGGTGTTCCACCTCTTTGTTAATCCAACAGTTCTTCAGAGAGGAGTGTAAATCCTTCAATCATTGTGTCCTCTTCCACTTCAATCAAGATGCAAGTTTTACCGTTCACTTCAACTTGCCTTACAAACCGCAAGTCCTGTGGGCTAATGGCGATATTTGCTACTTTCGTTTGGATTTTGATCGATTTCGAAGTATAGCTTGGGACAATATGGCTTGCTTTCATCTCATATTTATCATCATCGATTACTTTCCGAAATGCCATTTCAACCTTTTCGGTATCGACATCCTCCACGCCGCTCGCCTTCAGGACGCGGGTCACTTCTTTTGTATCTAAGGTAGGAATGCTCTCATCTTCCTCATCCTCTTCATCCGCTTCCATCATGCGCTGAATCTCATCGTATACGCTCGCAATGGTTCGTGTATTCATTTCATCTCCGATAACCGATTTCACAATTTCTTCAAAAACAACTTTATCCTCCTCGGCAGTCATGATTTCCTCGCCGTCCAACACATTTTCGATAAAGTGGAAATTCGGCTTATTCACTTTTCCTGCTGCGTAGAGGACATGATTGACGTCTGCCGCATTATCCGTAAAACACGGGAATAAAAAGCCGCCAGTCGGGGACGTTAGATTAATGATCGGGTCAAGCGTTATCTGTGATTTGAATTTCTTCTCATTGAAATCAAATACTAGAGATTGTTTCGGCAAGTCGGTCTGATTCATGCTGCAGAGAATGAACGGATTCTTGTACACTTCATCCCGAACCGCCACTTCCGCCTCTTCGCTATTCCGTTTCGTCGGTCTATAATAATTCCCTCTAATGAACGTAACAACGATGTCTTTCTCGTATTGCGTTTCTTGTATCATCTTTTGGGCAATTTTTTGCATTTCCACCTTCCAATCCTCGACGTTGTCCGACTGGAGGCCCTCATATAAGATCTGCTGCGTATGGTCTGTTTCCTCTTCCGTTTGACTTCGGAACTTCACTTCGAAAAGCTTTGCATCCAGTTTGCCACCAAGCACTTTTTTGAAATTAGATAGGAATAATTCCTGTTGCTCGCGGTCCAAAAGGGCGAACGGTTGGCTCACCTCGTGATAGACTTCATTGTTCTCCTGCCGAATATAAATATTGTAAATATCAATGATTTTCAATAGATCTGTATCTAGCTTAAAGCGTTTGCGAAAATCAGCAATTGCTTTCTTGTTCATTTATCGCTCAACTCCCCAGTTAATCTGTCATATGATAAAAGAGTGTCAAAGCTATCGTTCGGCTTTGACACTCCTCTATTATATCAATGTTTATATAGATAGCAGGAACACAATCAATTTCGAATTTTATTGCCGCGGTGCAAATAACATCACCGAAACACCAACTAAACAAATAGCTGCTCCTAGCCAGTCATATAGATCAGGTGTTTTTCTATCAATGCTCCATCCCCATAATACGGAGAGAACGACAAATATCCCACCATAGGCAGCATACACTCTACCGAACGAAGGGAACGTTTGAAAGGTAACTATAATCCCATATAATATTAAAGCTACGCCACCCAACATACCCCAATAAAACGGCTTCCCCTCCCTTAACCATAGCCAAATGAGATAACCTCCGCCTATTTCAGCAAGTCCTGCCAATATGAATATTATAATTGCGTAAATCATTTATCATTCACTTCCTTTATTCCTATACAGTCAGTATAACGTAAAAGAACCCCCAAAAGCCTTCGGGGGTCGGGTCCGCAACTCTTACTGTTCCTCCACTTGCTCATGCACTTCGTTCAATTGCTGTCTCATCAAGTCCAACTGTTCTTTGTTTTGCTGAACTGTATCCATATGCTCATTGCGTTCCACGGCGTTCGCAAATGCATTTTCAGCACGTAAGATCGAATTGAACGCATGCTCCGCTGCAATCTCTTCCGGATGTGACATCGCTTGCTTTACCGAGCGATCCGCCTTTAGAACTGAGTTGCTTAAGAAAGTGCTCGGATGGTCCTTTTTCCAACTTGGTTTTGAATCCTTCGCCATTTATGTTTTCCCCTCCTGCACATAAGATAAGTTGCGGCGAGCTTAGTATTGTAAAATATCCAGAAACTATGCGTGATGTTTAGAAACCGCTCGGAAGTGGTATTCATAGACATAGATTAAAAGGCAGGTGACTAACACATGACCAAACAATTCAACTTTATTATTGGAAACAAACTGATCACCATCTATGACAAGGATCAGCAAATAGCTGAGCAAAAGGCCCACGAGCTTTACAAAGAATTACAAAATAATGATAACTAAAAACACCAGCTGCTTACTGAAGCTGGTGTTTTCTACTTCTTACTATTTATAAATTCGCATTCATTCAGGACTAAAAGCTGAACTATACGTATACTGAATGTAATTTTAAAATTCCCTATAAGTGGTAGAAACTATAACTCGAAACATTAAAAATTCCTTGGCGGCATGTTAATCATCGTCGGTAATACCTTCAGTTTCGTCGTCATGATCGTCATCATCATACCTTTGTTTTTTCGGGATGGATGACACTGAGGATACTTTACCTGTGTCTGATTGAACATATACATGAGCAACTTCTTTCACGCTGTCAATTGTTACTTTATAATGATCACCTTTTTGTGTAGTGACTTTTTCAACATTCGTAATGATTCCATGGGCTTGCTTCAAAGCAATTTCTATTGCCTTCTTTTCATATATCGCCTCCAGCTTTTCTTCATTTATATTTATCCTGCCGTCTACAGGATCTTTAATGCCGGGGATGTCGATAGTATCGCTAACGACTTTCCCTCCTGCGGAATCAAGTTCGTCTTTCTTCTCAAGAAGTTTTATTGTATTCACTTTTTTGTTTTTCCCATCGACTACCAAAAAATAAACACCTCTATCGTTCTCAAGCGTTATTTCATAGTCGCCATTTTGCTTGGCATAGTCGAGCACTTTTCCACCGTAGAGCTTTATAGCTATATCTTGGGCTTCTTGTTCCGTGAATTCCGCTGAAGAATCACTAAAAATCTGAAACAGCGAAAACAATAGGCCAAGAATAATAAAACCTATCAGAAGGAGCTTCACCTTCATTTTTTATACCTCCAGCTTCGGAAGGGTTACGATAAAATTTGAACCCATTCCCTCTACACTTTCAAGAATGATTTTGCCGTCATGCTGCTCTACGACCTTTTTTGCAATTGCCAGGCCAAGCCCTGTTCCGCCCGTTTTGCGGCTTCGCGTCTTATCAACCCGGAACATTCTATCAAACACAAAGGCTTGTGCATCTTTCGGTATGCCGACTCCCCTGTCTTTCACCGTAATACTTACAAAGCCGTTACTTTCCGTCATTTCCACCGTTATGCTGTCGTCACTGTACTTGTTGGCATTATCAAGTAAAATAACAAGCAATTGAACAAAGCTTTGTTCATGTATTTTGACGTAACTATAACCGGAATCATTCAGAAAGTGAATTGTATGTTTAAAGGACGGTTGCAGCCGCTGAATCGTGCTTCGAACAATGGCGGCAATATCCACCACTTCTTTTTCATATTCAATACCCTCTTCCACTTTCGCCAATTGCAAAAGCTGTTCGGTTAAATATTTCATATGGCGTGATTCCGATTCAATTGAGTAGATAGCTTCCTCAAGCATATCCGGTCTCTCTTTCCCCCAACGCTTCAACATTTTTATGTAACTATCTATGACCGTCAAAGGCGTCTTCAATTCATGAGAAGCATCTGAAACAAATTGTTCTTGCTTTAAGTAGCTCGCTTCTAGCTTTATCATCATCCGATTAAAGGTCATGGCCATTTTATTTATTTCATCCTTCGATTCACATGCAACAGCAATCTTTTCAAATGACCCTCTTTTTTCAATCGTGTTCATCGTATTCGTCAATCGTTGAATCGGCAGTAGAATTATCCTTCCTACAAAACCGCTTGTGAAATATAAAATGATTATAACGACTATGGTGGTCATCACTAACACCCATTTTAATTCCTGTATATTTTCATACAACAGATCAATATTCTCAATCAACTGCAGGTTGATAATTTCCCCGCCTTCACTTATTGCAGGAATAGAAACGATAGCAAACATCGAATCTTCAAATTCAAAGACTCCCTCAAACTGTTTTTCATGATAACTTGATGGAATTTGCCGATAGATATTGTCAGTGAAAACCTGAATGGATGGGTGCCTTCCCTTTTTAACTACAGTTCGGATCAGTCCGTCACTAAGTAAATATGCTTGCAACATAGATTCCATTGAAATTTCCGGTTTCTCGTTCATTTCTATAAGAATATGATTGGAGATGTTCGACAAGCGATTTAGTTCTGATGAAATACTTGTGTTTTTAAAGATAAAATAAATGCTCGTATTTGCAGCTAATAACAGCACGATTAATACAACCGTCGTAAATAACTGTATTCTCGTTTGCAATTTCATGATGTTAATCCTTTATCATATAACCGACACTACGGACAGTTTGAATGAATGATTCTTCCTTTGAGTCAATTAATTTCTTTCGTAAATAGCGGATGTAAACATCTACAATATTTGTATCTCCATAATAATCATAGCCCCATACTTCTGTTAAAATTTGTTCGCGCTCTATCGCCTGATTTTTATTCGTCACCAAGTAGAGCAGCAAATTATATTCCTTCGGAGTCAACTCCACTAAATTGCCGAATTTGTACACTTCTCTCGTATTTGTATTGATCTCAACAGAACCAATCTTATGGATTGTTTTTTTCACCGAGACGCTTTTCGGCTTAAAACGCAGGTTCGTGCGGATTCTGGCCAGCAGTTCCTCAATTTCGAATGGTTTTGTGATATAATCATTAGCACCCAAGTCAAGACCGTTCACTTTGTCAAACACTGAACTTCTTGCTGTTAGCATAATAACAATAATTTCGTTATTCGCCTGACGGATACGTCGCAGTACTTCCATTCCGTTTAATTCCGGAATCATGACATCCAGAATCACCAAATCTATCTTTTCCTTTTCAATTAAGGCCATACCCTCCCTGCCTGTGTGGGCAATGCTTACATCATAACCTTCATACTCCAGTTCAAGCTGAATGATTCGGGCAATTTTATTATCATCTTCGATAATTAATATATGGTCAGACATTTTATCACCTCATTTATAAATGCAGTCCTGTCCACTGCCAGTACGTAAAATAAAATAACAGCATGACTAGTAAGTAAATCGGCATTAAAACGGAGCTGATTTTGGCTAGCTGCTTTGCATCGTAGGAAACTTCACCTTCTTCGTAGAAAAGCAGTAATGCCTTCGAGCTGACAGGTACCGTTATGCAGTAATTCATCCCTATTAAACTTAGAAAAACTACCGCGGCTGGGTCCATTCCAATACTTTGACTGAACAATATAAAACTTGGGATGAAGACAATCGCCCTTGTCGTATGAGATGTAATATATAAATGGCTCGTAATAGTTACAAGTAAAATAATACTTACAACCACCCACTCAGGCGCCTCGCTAAACAGGTGAATAGCGCTGAACATCCCTTTCTCTATCCAAGAGACAACACCAGTATCTACTAAGACTTGGCCAAGTGCAGTTGCCGCAGCTACAAATAGAATAAGATTCCATGATACCGCCTTGATTCCTTGTTTCCAAGTGATCACTCCATAGTTTGGAAGCATGACTAACACCGAGCCAAGCATCGTAATGAAAGCAATATCATAACCATGGATGCTCTCTGACAGCCAGCCGGCCATCAAAATAAATATAATGACCAATGTCTTTTTTTCGTTTTTCCCAAATGGTCTATTCGGCAAAGTATCATTTCTGATTTCCGTCGATTCAAATTTGTTCGATGCTTCTTTTGGCCATAACATGAACTTTATAACCACGACTGAAATAATAGTGATAATGAGGGCGAACGGTACACCCCAAATAAGCCATTGGACAAAGGAAATGGACTGTCCGACCGTCGTTTCCAATAACCCTATTCCAATCAGGTGGGAGCCGGCTCCTATTAATGTTGCGGAAGTACTCATTAAAATAACGACTGGCGCCATGATTGCCAACACGCTTTGTTCCTTAGCGGAAAACTTGTTGCGCAACTGTTCCAACATCGGCATGGAAAGAGCGGCCCTTCCAGAAGTGGATGGGATAAAAAAGGCGGAGGCGAACAATGCCGACGAAACACCTCCTAGCACTCTATTCTTATTGCTGGAGTATTTTACGATCGACTCAACGAAACGCGTTGCAAGCCCTGATTGTTTGACCGCTTCACCTATAATAAATGAGCCGACCATCAACCATACAATCTCCTCCGAAAGGGAATTGTAGAGGAGCTCTGGTTTACCTGCCTTAAATAATACAATAAATATGAGTAGCGAGACCGCCACGAACCCCGCAGGAATTTTGGTCGCCACCCATAAAGTCATAGCAGACAAGAATGCAAATAGAGAAACCTTGGCAGCATAGCCAAGTTGGGCGGCTGAAGCAATGATCATCAAGTAGAAGACATGGACACTAATAATCCCTAATGTTGCTGTTGGAATTCTGTCGACTAGAGCAACTGCGAAGCTTTCTTTTGTCCTTCTCTTATTCATTCTCGTAATCATCGGTCCACCACCTCATCTATGCCATTTTTCTTCTAGCAATCCGTAAGCCTACGCTCACTTGGCGAAGAACTGCTACAATACTGTCTTCAATCCATTGGGGTGCTTTGCTGATCGCCTTTTCCAATGTCGTCGGTTTTTGAATGATGCTTGAATATGCATCGATACCCGCCTGGTAGTTTAGGTCTGCACCTTTACCGATCGTACCTGTAATCGCTATAACCGGAATTTGATTCTTTTTCGCAATCCTAGCCACTTCAGCTGGAATTTTTCCGTTCGGTGTTTGAAAATCGATACTGCCTTCCGCAGTGAGTACAATATCCGCCCCTGCAATTTTTTCCTCTATATCAATATAATTTTTAATAATATCGAACCTTGGGTGAAGGGTTGCGCCTGTAAAGGCAATTAATCCTGCTCCAAGTCCGCCGGATGCGCCACTGCCTGGCAATGTCCTGACATCGAGTGAACTATTCTTTTGAATTAAAGCAGCATAGTGCTCCAGTGCTGCCGACAATTTTTCCACTTGGTGGGGAGTCGCTCCTTTTTGTGGGCCAAAGACTCGAGCTACCCCTTTCTCCCCGCAAAGTACGTTCGTCCAATTGCATGCCACGTCGATGGAAACATCCGCCAATCGTTTGTCTACATGTGTTGAATCTATATGGGCAACCTTTAGCAAATCTTCACCCCCCTGGATGAGTAGCTGCTTGCGATGATGATCAAAAAACTTCACTCCAAGAGCTTGTGCCATTCCCGAGCCGCCATCTGATGTACCGGAATCCCCACACCCAATAAGGATATTATCGACTCCAAGATCAAGGGCTGCGAGTATCAGTTCACCTACCCCGTATGTAGTCGTTTTCAACGGGTTTCTTTGATCTCGGGGAACATGCTTCAACCCAGCAACAGCCGCCATTTCAATTACAGCCGTCCGTTTATCGTTCTCAGTAAAAACCCCAAAATGGCTTACAATTTTCTCTCCAACAGGGCCCGTCACTTCTTTATGAATTAATTCACCGGCCTTTAAGCTCACAATTGTTTTTGCAAACCCTTCCCCTCCGTCAATCATCGGGACAACTACAACTTCAATTTCCTCATCAAACCGCCTTACCCCTTTAGCCATCGCGATCGCAACCTCTTCTGCATCTAAACATTCCTTAAACCCCGATGGTACAATTACAATCTTCATGTGAATTTCCTCCTCGAAATCATTAATAACTGTAATGTACCTATCAAAAGCTAATATATTTTGAGAGATAGATTAATAAATGATTAGAAATGGAGGATATTTAGTCTGTGAAACGACCTATTCCAGTGTTGTAAAGGGAGGAGAGCAATGATATACTTCCAACTGCGAAAGGCAAATGAAGGGTTGGTCATCAGGAAAAGAAAAATTTTAGTAAATAGAAAGGAAGTTTTTTCAAATGAAGCAACACATTATGAAAACTCTCCTCGTTGTTTTGCAAATTTGTATTTTATATATATTTTCGTATGTTGGAAACGTTATTCAGAACTTTTTCCACTTAGTCATTCCGGGCAGTATTATAGGACTCTTATTACTATTCACTTGTTTATGTTTTAAAATTATTCCGGTGAAATGGATAGAAAGTGGAGCGGGATTTCTACTCAGTTTATTAATGTTATTTTTTATCCCGACAACAGTCGGTGTCATGAACTATTCCTCGTTACTCTCTTTTCAAGGTGCACTGTTCATCCTTGCTGTTCTAGTAAGTACAGTCATTTCCATTGCAATTACAGGTACGGCAGGACAATTTTTTGAGAAAAAGGCACAAAACAGAAAGGGTGATCAAGAATGCAGCAAGCCACACTCGCCTTCTGCATGATTTTAGTAACCATCATTGCATATCTAGCGATGGCTAAAGTCTATAAGCGGTATTCTTACTCATTTCTCATACCTGTTTTAACTGCGACTACGATTATTATCATTATCTTGTCTTTGTTTCATATTTCATATGACAGCTATATGGTTGGAGGGCAATGGATCAGCTCCCTATTAGGTCCATCCGTTGTCGCACTTGCCTATCCTTTGTATAACCAACGCCGTTTTTTACTTGATAACCTTTTGCCAATACTAGGAGGCGTACTTGTTGGCGCCAGTTCCGGAATGGTGAGTGTTGCCCTTCTCGCTAAGCTTCTCCGAATCGACCACTCATTGGCCCTTTCCCTTATCCCGAAATCCCTTACGACTCCTATTGCAATTGAAGTCGCGAAAGGGTTGGGCGGAAGTGCATCACTGGCGGTTGTCTGTGTTATGATTGCAGGTATCTTTGGCGCAATAGTTGCACCTTCTATTTTTACGTGGTTGCGCGTGCATACGGCGATCGGCCGAGGTATTGCCCTTGGCAGCGCATCACATGCGATAGGGACTGCTAAAGCCGCTGAATACGGTGAACTAACCTTTTCGATGAGCTCTATCACAATGGCATTAAGTGCAATCATCGGATCCGTTCTTGGACCAATTGTTGTATGGATGTTTCATATTTGAGAATAAGAAAAGTCCAATCTCCTCTTTGAAGATTGGACTTTAACATGTAGTAATTGCTTTGTTTATCATTTGCTTGCATGGAACTGACGATGGAGTTCGCGAACTTGTTCAGCTAGTTCAGGGACAGGACCGTCAATTGCCGTATCACGGATGACATCCTGAATAGAAAGATTACGAACGCGTGATGGAGCAACCCCCATTTCATTTAACCACTGTTCCAGTTGTTTGGAGGAACTTGCGTATACAATCCGGCCTAGCCCTACCCACCCGTGAGCCGCAGCGCACATAGGACAGTGTTCACCAGAGGTATATACTGTTGCCTTGCTTCTCTCTTCAGGCGTCATGTTCGCAGCCGCCCATCGCGCCAATGCAAATTCGGGATGCTGCGTATGGTCGCCGCCTGCAACGTGGTTATGATCTTCTGCTAGTACTTCTCCGTTAGCTGAGACCAGGACTGAACCAAATGGCTCGTCCCCCTTCTCTAGCGCAGTTCCCGCTAATTCAATACAACGTCGCAGGTGCTTCAAATCTGAATTACTAATCATAATTGAATCCTCCTAGTTTGCATTACTTCCACAAGATCAAATTGAACAGATGGATCAGCTCATTGTTGGTTAGGTTAAATAACTTTTTTCTTTTGCCAACACTAAATTGACGAGCATTTCATTGATCGGAACTTCCAGGCCAAGTTCTTTTGCCTTTTGAACAACTCCGCCATTAATAGCCATAATCTCAGTTCTTCTTTTATTTAGTACATCTACCAACATTGAAGTCTGGTTTGGCGCAGTTTTCCTAGCCAAGTCTTTAATAATAGAGGAATCAGTAAAACGTAAAGGAATGCCCGCTTTTTTGGCAACCATCAGACATTCTTCCGCAATTTTATCCTGTAGGTTAGAAGTCTCCTCGTTTTCAACCAACTCGCCGTTTCTCAGGCCGGTTAGTGCACCCAATGGATTAATACCGCAATTGCCAATTAACTTCTCCCAAATTAATGACATGACATTTTCGGAAACCTTGGATTCCCCAAGTTTTTCATGGTCGAACATGCGTTGAATCTCTTTGATCCGCTCAGTGACTTTACCATTAATCTCACCAATGACAGTACCCCCACTACCTGTGTGGAGGATCACACCAGGCTCCTCAATGTAGCCAGCTGTACTCGTATTCCCAGCAATAATTTTATCTTCATCAATAAACGCAGCGATTTTTTCAATATTACCGATACCGTTCTGTAAAGTTAACACAATCGTATTGTCGCCAAAGAGATCTTTATTTTGCTCCATAGCAATTTCCGTGATATATGTTTTGACTAAAACGATGACTACATCAAGTTCTTCTCCGATCTCTCTACCATCAGTGAACGCCTTGAGATTCGTATACACCTTTTTTTCGTCACCATGCAAGATTGTAAGTCCTTTAGAATTGATTGCGTCTATATGTTCCTTAAATATATCGATTAAGTAGACGTCATGTCCCGTTTCGGATAAGACAGCACCATACAGTCCGCCTATGGCTCCCGCGCCGATGATACCAATTTTCATACAAACTCAACCTTTCTATTACCTGTTCATCCATACTGCAACGAGCTCATTATATCATCCATTGCAACGAGTGATTGTTTGGACCGTTTATAAACCATCCAGCCATCCGTGTCATACAGATAGTTTGTTGGCAAAGAATTTTACAAGCAAGCCATACGCTATGAATGCTGTAACAAAACCAATTATCCAAGAAATTTCGGAGATGCTTGAAAGTAATGGTATGAAATTACCACTTAGAGATACGACTACTCCTAAAATCGTTGCAATATATGCATTCTTATTGACACCCTTATACTTACTAACAGCTGTCGGATCATTCGTATCGTAATATAGTTGGTCAAGATCAATCTCTTTTTTAGTTACGAAGAAAAATTGATAGATCATAACACCAGTTATAGGACCTAAAATGGCGCCAACTCCGCTCAAGAAGGTATAAATACTGTCAGGGTTCTCCATTAGTTTCCACGGCATAATCAAGAAACCGATGATACTCGCAATGAATACTCCCCTTCGATAAGTAACCCATTTAGGGAAGAGCGCAGTTAATTGATAAGCAGCTGGAGTGACATTTGCCGTTACATTTGAGTTGACAGTAATCAGCAATAAAATAAGCATTGCAAAGAATACGGCCGGCAAACTATCCCACTTATTAATTACGTTTAACACATCCCATTGTTCCATTCCATAATAAATGGAACTACCGATGAGAATGGAGATGCTAGTAAAAGCAAAAATGATGTAGCCAATAATTAAGCTCAATGACTGTCCAATCATTTGGTCTCTGTTTGACTTTGCATTTTGCGTAAAATCAGCAACGCTTGTTGTTGGTGCAGCCCAGAATGCCAATACCGCACTAATGATCAAAATGTAAGCAAAAAGAGGGTTGATGGATTGAGTCGGTCCTTCAATGGCGTAGTTTAAAATATTACCGAAACCACCGCCAACGATAACTCCCCAAATTCCCATGGAGATAAACAGAACATAAATGAAGACTGTTAATACTGTATTGAATTTATTTAAAAATCCGCTCCCACTTATGCCGAGCGCTACATTCACAAGCCAAAAGATTATAAAACATACTAGTCCCGGCAGTCCGATTCCGAGGAAAGTAACGTCACCACCAACTTTCAAGAAGCTTGGCCATAACTTTCCGATTATAATAAGCAGAGCTTGAGATCCCACGAAGGTTTGTAAACCGAACCAACCGATCGCCACTACAATACCACGTAAAATGCCCGGAAGTTTAGCTCCAGCCGCTCCATATGTCGCCCGCAAATGGAGAGCGAAGGGAATACCGTATTTTGAACCTGCTTGTCCATTAAAAGCCATGAATAGACCAGTTATAATGGCACCAAGTATCAATGCTATCATTATATTCAGAGGCGCAATTCCTAAAACTATTAAACCACCCACTGCAGCGTAATTCGGGATATTATGTAAGTTGCCCATCCATAATGTGAAATAATTCAAGGGACTCATGTTTCGTTTATCTTTTGTTTTTGGTAACAAGTCTTCATTATCGTACCCTCTAGACTTGAATATCGTAACTTCTTCTTGCGTTACCTTTATTTCCTCTTGAGCAGCCGCGCTCATGCCTTTTTGTTGTGTTGCCCCAATACCTAGTTGACTCATATTGACCCAAACCTCCCGGAGGAATGATAATTACCTAGTTCATTTCTTAAAAAGAGCCGGATAATGTATCCGGCTAACTTTCAGGTTTTCATTTACTATAACTATCAACTAAATCCACAGCAGTTTTCGCTAGCTGTAGATCACATCCACGGGCTCCAATTATTGATATGCCAAGTGGCACATCATGTTGTTTAACTAACGGTAACGTAATCTGTGGAGTGCCGGATAAAGGCGAAATACATAACAGGTTACTAGATTGTGCACGGACGGCATTTATATCATCTGCAGAGCTATCCCGCAAAGGTGCTACGGAAGCAGCTGTAGGTAAACAAAGCAATGCGCCGTCTTTCAAAACCTCATTCATTCTCTCAATAATCGGTTCCCTTTTCGTTAATGCCTCTTTATACTCGCTCAAAGTAATGGTAGATGCCCATTGTAAGCGTTCTTTGGGACCAGGTGAAAGATGCGGACGATGTTTTCTTATCCAGCCACCGTAGCTCTCCCAAACTTCATACCCTTGAATGATTCTAAAGACTTCGGTCCATTCTTCTAAGCCGTTTGGACTCAGTCTTACATGTTCAACATGAGCAAAATGTTGTTTTAGATGGGTAACAGCTGGCTGCAATGCCTCTGAAACATCATTGTTGATCGAATCAAAGCAATCATCAGCGATGAGCAACTTTGTAAATGCAACTTTTTCTGTGTCTTGTCCTAATATCTCTTCAGAAACTCGCCTGAAAATCTCTGTATTTCGGGCTACGTATCCTAGAACATCCATGCTCTCACAATAAGGTGCCTCGCCATCGTTCGCCACTCGGCCATAAGTAGGGCGCATTCCTAGTATTCCGGTGTAACTTGCTGGAACCCGAACAGACCCTAAGCAGTCGCTTCCAATGGCGAAATCGACTAAACCGCCTGCTGTTGCAACTCCCGTTCCGCTCGAAGACCCTCCTGCAAAACGTCTAGGATCATGAGGGTTAATGGGTGAACCATAATTCCAGTTTTCACCGCTGATGCTGTAACATAGCTCGTCGCAAACCGTTTTTCCTACTAAATCGGCTCCTGCAGATAATAATTTTGTTACAATGCTAGAAGTGAAGTCATCTGGAGCATGCGTCCGCAGCCATTCCGGATGCCCATTACTATACGTGCTTCCCAAAATCTTAAATACGTCTTTTACTGCAAACACTAGGTCTTCAAGTTTCCCTTCACCCGTTCCTTCAAGGGCAATATGGTTTTCTCGAACAAACGCTTGCAGCGCATCATAAGGCGGATTGTGTGAGACAGTTAGTCGATCATTAGTTAACATAGTATTCACAGTCAATAGTTTTCACCTTTCTGGATTAAAAATAATAGTTGAAATATGTTATTAATCTTCCATCAATACAGGTGCCAAATCTTGTGTCAATTCATTTTGGACGATGATCTTGCCATTTTTAATGACATAACGAATCAATGGCTGATCATTCACTAGATTACTCAAATCCTTACAATCATAGATGACTACATCAGCATTTTTCCCAACTTCCAAACCGTACGTCTCCGTAATTCCGATAGCTTTGGCTGCGTTATAAGTTACCATATCCAAAACCGAACGGCGCTGTGCAGCGGAGCCCATTTGTTGTGAAACTTGCAGTAAGTACCCGACGGCAATTAAATCAGCATTGCCAAACGGTGTGAAAGCATTTCGGATATTATTTGAGGAATAGGCAAGATTTACGCCGCGCTCCATCATCGCCAATACAGGTGCCATGCCGCGAGGAATATTCTTTCTCTCCGCGCGTCCCGTCATAAACATGTCTGTCACTGGCAGCGGTACGATTGAAACTTCTGCTTTCGCGATTTTATCAAAAATAGGCGCTGCTACTTCTGGATCCAGTGACCCTAAAGTTGTAACATGTCCGATTGCAACTCTGCCTTGGTATCCTCGTTCGATTGTCATATCACAAATTAATTCGATGCATGTATTTTGAGGATCATTCGCATCGGTGCCAAAATCGGCATGCATATCAATCGGTAAGTTGTATTTTTCCGCCAAGTCAAAAACGATTTCCAGTTGTTTTTTAGTATCATCCATCGTCTTTTCACTATAAGGACAACCCCCAACTACGTCTGCTCCCATTTTGATGGATTCTTCCATCATCTCGAGTACTCCGGGGGATTGAATGATGCCTTCTTGAGGGAATGCAACAATCTGCATATCTAGAACATCTTTAAATTTCTCTTTTAAATCTAGAAGCACTTCCACTCCAAGCGTCTTTTCGAAGGGATCCACGTCAGGATGTGCTCTCATGATCGTTGTTCCATTTAACACCGACCACCTGATCACTCGTTCAGCTCGTTCCTTTACATCTTCGTATGTATATAATTTCTTTAGTTCAGCAGTATTCTTCAGAGCTTCCTCTAAAGTGCCTGATAGATTCGGTTTACGCTCTTCCAGAAAAGCTTTATCTGGATGAATATGACTTTCAATGAGTGTTGGCAGTACCGCATTGCCTTTTGCATCAATCTCTCTTGAGTTATTGTCATTTTGAATATGAGCAGCTATTTCTACAATCTTGCCGCCACTTATTTTAATGTCTTTAAGAGCCTCGCCATCTTTGATATGTGCTTTTCTTATTAGTAGATTACCCATGTAAAAATGCCTCCTAAAAAATCGTATTCATCCCTAGGTCTTACACAATTACTTGGCCAATTTTAAACGGGTTGACTCGTGTCAACCCGTCTTAAAAATGCATTCCTTACTTACGCAATGGATTGTCCACCATCGATTTTCATTTCAACTCCGTTGATATGCTGAGCTTTGTCGCTTGCCAAGAAGGCTGAGAAAGCGGCAACTTCTTCAGGGCTGCCCACACGTCCGGATGGAATAGAAGCTACTTGTCTGGCTGCTGCTGGATGTTCTTGCTCAATCGCGTATCGCACCATTGGCGTATCGACTAATCCTGGGCAAAGTGAAACAGCGCGAATGCCATCTTTAGCGTAACTGAATGTCAGCTGTTTCGTGTATCCAACAACCGCGTGCTTAGAAGTGATATATGCCGCATCGCCGACACCTGCAATTGTTCCTCCAATGGAAGCAATATTAATGAAAGTTCCTTTCTTTTTCTCAAGCATATGAGGTAAAAGTTCATTCGTCAGTAAATAGACTCCTTTTACGTTTACAGCCATAATTCTATCCCATTCTTCTTCCGTAATATCGAGAGAAGCTTTGAAATCGGCCAAAATAGCCGCATTATTAACACAAATATCTACTGTCCCAAACTCTTTTAGAGCCTCGTTGACCAATTTATGTACTTCTTCTTTTTTAGAAACGTCAGCAACAACACTGAGTACAGTACCATTATTATCTTCAATTAATTTTGCTGTTTCAGCTAATCCTGTTTCATTCACATCAGTAATGACGATCTTTGCGCCTTCTTTTGCGTATTCAATTGCTTGTGCTCTTCCTAGACCCGACGCAGCTCCTGTAATCATTGCAACTTTTTCTTCTAATAACATAATAACCCTCCTAAATTTTTAAGAAATTGCTATTCAATTAGATATAAAAAGTGAAGCGTTTACATTTATAATTGTAAGCCACTTCTGAAGTTATATCAAATATTCATTACTATAATTGGTATAAAAAACCATATACAAAAATAATTTATTTATTCTATAAGCTCAATTACTTTAAAGACCGAGCACAGAACTAAACTAATTACAGTTTTCTTGGGTATAATAAGTTTATAGAAATAGTAGGTGATGCTAATGGTAGGAATGGGATATCGGACAATTAAAACTGCAATCGGTGCAGGACTAGCAATTTGGATTGCAAGTTTATTCGATTTGGAATTTTCGTCATTTGCAGCGATTATCGTTATTATGTGTATTGAGAAGACAAAAAAAAGAACATTGCATTCCATCCGGAAGAAGTTCTTCGCGTCTTTATTATCTTTACTTCTCGGATCCATCTGTTTTGAATTATTGGGGTATCATCCCTTTGTCTTAACTCTATTCATCTTATTTTTTGTTCCACTTCTTGTAAAAGCACGCATTCAAGAAGGTTTTGTCACAAGCATCGTTGTTCTATTGCATATATATACCGTCAAAGAAGCTAATCTTGAAATCTTATTGAATGAACTCTTTATTATTTTAATCGGCATTGGAATCGCCTTACTTGTAAACAGCATTATGCCAAGCTTTACAAATGAAATTAAAAAGTATAGAACCGAAATTGAACATAAATTCAGCGTTATTCTTTATCAATTCTCCCTGCTTTTAAAAGATAGTGAGCATAAGTGGGATGGCAAAGAGGTAAGCGACGTAGAAAATATCTTGAACGAAGCTAAAAACATCGCAATACAAGATGTAGAAAATCATCTGCTGCGAAGAGAAAATAAGCATTATTATTATCTCGAAATGCGGGAGGATCAACTGGAAATCCTAAAACAAATGGTTGGGATCATCAGCATTGTTTCTTCGTCAGCATTGGACGTCAAACAAAGAGGGATGCTTGCCGATATCTTTCTGAATATCAGTCAACATGTGGATTCGGGAGATACGACGATTGCACTGAAGCTTGTAGAGGAATACGAAGAATCCATACGGGAAACAGAATTACCGAAGACAAGGGAAGAATTTGAAATCCGCGCAAATCTATTTTATTTAAACTTCGAGATCAAGAACTACTTAATTATTAAGAAAAACATCTTTAAAAGGGACAGACTCTCGGCTTAGTAAGCCGAGGAATCTGTCCCTTTATTATTTATTTAGTTTTGGTACGGTTCACCTCACCATATTAAATGGTGGTTCTTTATCGTATAAAATTACTAAAGGCCAGCACTTTTATCAAATGCTGAACCTAGTCTGAAACTGTAAATATAAAAAACCGGTTCACACTATATTTGGGATTGCTTTATAAACTTACTTCTTTATCAATCCTTCTTAATCCAAACAAAACTCGTAACACGTTAAATCTTCGAATGATAAAGTGATATAAAATCATAATTATTGTAAATGCTATTGATACTAAAAACGCAGCCTTAACAAATACATCCCACTCCAAGTTATAGATAAAAAAGCCTATAATAATTATGATAGGTTGGTGAAGAACATAAAACGGCATAGCGGCTTCACTAGTATACTTTAATACACCATTTGATACGTTAAGGAATTTATCACCTAGAAAAAGGATATAAAATACTACGTTCCATACCATTATAACTCTAATAACAATAAAAATAGCCCAATTTAACGATAAGCTCATAGGAAACCCATTATACATAACCAAGAATATATATCCAGCCATACTTAGCACACTTAAAAAACCAGCAAAAATTCCTACCCTACGTATAAATTCCCTCAAATTTCCCCTTGTAAAAAAATAGTACCCATAAACATATAAAATGAAATAAAAGACCAATCCCCCCCCCCCTAGATTCACAATAGTATTAGTTGTTAATGCAGATACTATCAATGGGATTGGCATAAACAAATAATGGAAATACCCAAAAACTTTTTCTCCTGCATTTTCTCTTGGCTTTAGAAAAAAAGGTAATGTGAGAAGCGAAAAAAGTAAAAGCGCCAATAGATACCAAAGGTGGTGTCCAAAAAATGCGAAATTACCAGTTCCACCTATTTCTAAGTAGAGCCCATCAAAATAATGAGGGTAAAATTGAAAATACGTCCCTTCATATTGATTATTCGCGATTCTTTCAATATACACTTGAGGAGGTGACAAGAGAAAAATTCCTAGAATTAGAGGGATCCCAAGTCGAAGAAGCCTTTCCCTAATATAACTTTGAGTATTTCTCTTTTTAAGAGCATGAAAAGTAGCTATTCCTGAAATCACAAAAAAAATGGGCATAATCCAATTTCCTATTAAGAGGGAAAAAAACTCAATAGATGAGTTAATGATATTATTCTTAATGTGCCACTCAAAAGAATTAAAAAACATGGAGCAATGATAAAGGAACACGAGGAGCATTGCAAAAACCTTTATCCAGTCCAAATCGTAATGCCTTTCTATTTGATTATTATTCATAAATTCCCTCCCTTGCATAATACTATGTACAATCCAATTAAAACATTTAACGTTTGACCAAGAAAAACGGAATGAGTTTCTCCTTTTTCCTTCCAACGAGATTTTAGCCTAAAATATTCTGGTAAATAACCCCATTCACCTATATAATTATTATTATTGTTAAGGAGCGGATTCAGATGATGATCGTCACAACTGAAAACATTGCTAATCACCAAATTACAGAAGTGTTAGGTCCAGTATTTGGTTTAACCGTAAGAGCAAGAGGAATTGGTAAAGATATTGCTGCTGCTTTTAAGGGGCTAGTAGGCGGAGAAATAAATCAATATACGGAAATGCTTGAAGATGCCAGAAAACAAGCAATGGATCGTATGGTGAAAAATGCTACAACAATGGGTGCAAACGCTATTATTATGATGCGTTTTGACTCTGGTGAAATCGGTCAGAATATGAGTGAAATTGTAGCCTATGGAACAGCAGTTATTGTAGAAAAGAGATAACTAATGAAATGGATTATAGGATTTTACAGTATCCAATTCCTTATTCTCATTGTTTTAATCATAGGATCATGGCTCATTTGGGATCGCCGTTTCAAAACAAAACATGGCAGGCAAGTACCGAAAGGATTCATACGGACAAATGAGATTTCAATTGATCCAATCACAAATAAAAGATTGGTAGTTTACTTCAACCCGGAATCTGGGGAACGCTTTTATAAAGAGGAAAATGAAAATTGAAAAGGGGCCTTTAAAGGCCCCCTTTTCAATTTTTCTACTTTATCCGCCTTTTACTTATGATACGGTTCAATATAGCCCTGATGTATAACTGAATTTTGGCATGCCACTCCTTATCAATACCATTTCAATTCTCTGCTTTACCACCATTTATGATACGTCCCCCGTAGTATATCCTTTTAACTGTTTAATAGGTATCCGCATATTGATATAAAAACGAATGGAGTTGATCGCTTGGTCAAGTTCAACCCAGAAAAACTATTCGTTCAATATAGGCATGATATTACTATAATGGAACCTATCATTCCAAGACGTTACACACTTACTCACTCAGATGAAACTGGAGATCTATTTTTAGTGATTGGAAATGAATATGCTTGGGATAAAGTTAATACCAAGATGAGAGATGAGGTCTTAGGCGAATGGATTAGTAATGGAGAATGCATCTATTTCTATGTATATTTATATATAGACCAGGGAGAATACAATCAAAATACATCCGCAAAACGCAATGAAATATTTAGACGTGAGTTACCACTTGCACTAACAGCCATTCGATACGGCGATAGATTACTATTCGAAAAATACCCTAACCTCGATAACGCTCCTATCATCGTTAACTTTATATCCACATATCCTCAATTTGCTAGGCAAGAGAACTGGGGGACATTCAGTAATTTTTCTATGTAATACATTTAGGAAGCATTAAAGGAAACTTGCTATATTCATTTTGAAAGTTCCATACAAAAAAAGTAAGCTAGGCATGATAGAAAAGTCTTTGACTGCTTTTTTAAATCCTTCTAAACCGCACTTACTTATGAGTTCTGGTTTAACTTGCCAATTTCGTATATTACTATAATACAATCGTGTTGTTACTATCGTTTAATATTAGCAATACTATTGCCATAGACGTAAACAAATTAACATCTCCTCGTTCTTTTTCTTAGAAAAATCTATGTTACGATTATTTAAGATTAACAACCAAGAACATGGAGGATAAATGAATGCTAAAAAAAATTATATCAATTGTACCAGTTGCAATGCTCTCGGTAACTTTAAGTGCTAATGTTCAAGCTGCAACGATTACTGTACAAAAAGGAGATACACTTTGGGATTTATCACGTGCAAATAATACATCTGTAGAAAATATAAAAGAGTTGAATAATATTACTACCAACCTTATTCATCCCGGGGATGTCCTAACCATTTCACAACAAAAACAATATACCGTTAAGCAAGGTGATACACTATGGAACATAGCCCTAGATCATCAAGTAACAGTTTCGCAAATTAAAGAATGGAACCAATTACATACTGACCTTATTCATCCAGGTTTAAATCTATCCATCATTAATGGTTTGAAAACTAGTACGGCTATATCTGACAAACCAATAATGCCTGCTGCACATGAATCAAAGGAAACTACAACTTCAGCAACCGCTCCATCAACAAATAATACAGCTTCAAAAGAAATTACAGTAGAAGCTTCAGCCTATACGGCTTCATGTGAGGGATGTTCCGGTATTACCGCTACTGGAATTAACCTTAAAACAAACCCAAATGCAAAGGTCATCTCAGTTGACCCAACTATCATTCCACTTGGTAGTAAAGTTTATGTAGAAGGCTATGGTGAAGCGATCGCAGGGGATACTGGCGGTGCCATTAAAGGGAATCGAATCGATGTCTTTATTCCTTCTCAACAGGATGCAATCAATTTTGGAGTGAAAAAATTAAAGGTCACAATATTAAACTAACATATCTATTACCAGCCTATCCTTAAGATTTCTATATATGTACAAAAAGGTGACTTAAAACCTTATAATAAAGCAAAAAAAGAACCAATTGGGTTCTTTTTTTGCTTATTTTTTTCAGCCTTTCCAATGGTTCGTTAACTTCTCACTTACTTCTTCTCAACGTTCCAGGTGGCTCATTTAAAAACCGCACTTACTTATGATACGGTTCACCCCGCATAATCCTGAACCCTCGATAAATCTGCTCCAACAACACCAATTTCATAAGCTGATGAGGAAATGTCATCTTTGAAAATGACAACAGTTCATCCGCACGTTTCAACACATCATTATGTAATCCGAGAGATCCCCCTATGACGAAGACGACTTTGCTACGGCCGTACGTCATCAACGACTCCATTCCCGCAGCCAATTCTTCGCTCGTTTTCATCTTCCCCTCAATCGCCAATGCAACAACGTATGCATCCGAATTGATTTTCGCAAGAATCCGATCCGCTTCTTTTTTCTTGACGATTTCCATATCGGCTTCGCTCAATGACTCAGGGGCTTTTTCATCCGGCACTTCTACTAAATCGATTTTTGCATAAGCTCCGAGCCGTTTGGCATATTCTTCGATGCCCATTTTCAAATATTTTTCTTTTAGTTTGCCAACTGACACAATTGTAATATTCACAGGGTTGTCCACCTTTGCTGAAAAGTTATACACAGAACTTATACACATATCCACAGACAAAACTACATATTGTGCCCGATTATTCGTTCGCCACAATATACATTGCGGGTGTGTCACAGTAGTCGCATTTTGTGGATAACTTTTTCACTTCGTCGATCTTTTCCATGATCGGAAACGTCTCCTCTTTCGCAACAAACACATCAAGTGCATGATTGATATGGGTTTCGCAGCTGTATATTTTCATCATCAACACTTCTTTCATCATTTATTGTTTACACAATGTTATTCACAATTTTGATTTATTATCCACATGTCAATAACTTACCTCGAAAAACAGGCAGTATAGCCGATGTTCTGCTATGCTGCCTGTTGTGGATAAATATTTATTACATCCTTGTAAAAAGTGTAACACTCTACTCCGTTTTATGCCCTCTTTTATGCTAATTTCCTAAAACGTATTGCCGTCCTTCAGTTCCATTTCAATGTCAATCAATTTCCCATCACGATACACTTTCATTGTCATCGTGTCGCCAACCTTTTTGTCATTGTATAGATGCTTGCGCAAGCCGACCATGTCAGTAATTTTCTTGCCGTCCATTTCTACAATGACATCATATCGCTGCACGCCTGCCGCCTCAGCCGGCGTATTGCGGAATACTTGAGTGACAATGACTCCTCCCGCTATGTCCTCCGGCAGCTTGAGCATTCCTTTGCGCTCTGCGGAAGGCACATCCTCCAAATTGAATAGACTTACGCCCATTGTCGGCCGTTGAACCGTACCTGTCTTTTCGAGGTCATTGATGATTGGTACGGCAATATTGATGGGAATAGCAAGACCAATTCCCTCGACGGTTGCTTCCGTTATTTTCATCGAGTTGATGCCGACGAGCTGGCCAGCCATATTGATGAGCGCGCCGCCCGAGTTTCCAGGGTTGATGGCAGCGTCTGTCTGCAGGACATCTGCCTGCCAATCAATCGTCCCGTTCTGATCAAAATCCATCGGAATGGAACGATCTTTCCCGGAAACGATACCCATCGTTACAGATCCCGCAAAGCCGAGACCGAGCGGATTGCCGATAGCGATGACCGTTTCCCCCCGCTTCAAAGCGTCAGAGTCCCCGAACTGAATGACTGTGTTGACAGCAGCGCCATCAATCTCCACTACCGCAAGATCTGTCCACATGTCGCTTCCGACAAGTTTTCCGTTCACCTTCGTTCCATCATCGAACGTGATTTCCAGTCCCTCTGCATTTTCAACAACGTGATGGTTTGTGACAATGTATGCCTTGCCGCCTTCCTTCTTATAAATTACGCCCGAACCGCTGCCCGTTTCCCTTCTCGTTTCGGTCGATGACCAAAAATCGCGCACGGTTTGAAGATTGGTGATGCCCACGACCGTATCCGCGACTTCGGAGACAATGTCAGTAACATCCGTATTGATGTCTACGGAGACTCTCTCGCTCGTCAGGTTGTTTTTCCCTGCCGTTTCGCTGCCGACTTGGGGCGTTACTTTCTCTTTGTCAAATGCAGCATTCATCAGTAACCAGACGATGAGACCACCGAGAATAGCACCGAAGAGAGCGGGCAGAAATCCGCCACGGCGTTTTGACTTGGTCGGTCTATCGCTGTATCTTGGCGGTTCCTCAAACCTTTTTTGTTCTTCGATGAGCGGCTTTTCATCCTCATTGCGAGGACCTTGATTGAATCCTTCGTCCATTCTCCTCTCCCTTTCTATAGACAGATACACTCACTTTACCCCAATCGGGTACTTTAAAATCAAAAAGCCTCGCCAAAAGGCAAGGCTTTTCAATCTTTATTAAACAAGGACGAGCTCTGTCGGTTTGTCCGCGTCGGTGTCATGCAAATGCACGAATTCTCCCGGGCGTATCCCGCATGCTTCCAATGTTTGCGAAACACTCATCCTTGCGAGGTCTTTCATATTATTATCCTTGCTTAGGTGCGATAAATAAATTCTCGTTTCTTTTTGAGCGACAACTTCACTCATTGCAACTGCTGCATCTTCATTCGAAACATGCCCAACGTCGCTCAGGATCCGGCGTTTGACCGACCACGGGTAGCGTCCCATCTGCAGCATGCTGACGTCATGATTGCTTTCGAACACGAACGCATCAGACCCTTGGATATGCCCTTTCATCCTATCGCTCACATACCCCGTATCCGTGATGATTGAAAGCTTGCGGTCATTCTGATGGAATACGTAGAACATCGGATCCGCGGCATCATGCGAAACTGCAAAGGACTGGATATCGAGCGAGCCGAACGACATATTCGTCTCCATATTGAAATGGAAACGCTGCTCCGTTGGAATCTCGCCTACGAGTCCATTCATCGCAAGCCAAGTCTTCTCATTCGCGTAGATTGGCACTTTGTATCTTCGGGCCAGCACACCGATCCCCTTAATGTGATCGCTATGCTCATGTGTAACAAAAATGCCATCTACATTCGTCATGGAGCGCCCGATGTTTTCAAGCTGCTGCTCCATTCTTTTTGCACTAAGTCCGGCATCGACCAGAAAAGCATGCTCTTCGGTCTCTATATATATGGAATTGCCCGTACTGCCACTTGCGAGCACACTGAAACGCATATGAAAAACTCCTTATTCTTCTTCATCCTCGGCCTCATCGAGTTTTTCCTCTTCCATTTTGTCCAATTTGAAGTCTATCACTTTACCTTCAATGGCATTGATGAAGTGATCCTCGATGGTACCATCCTTCAATTCTACACGAATATTCCATGTCGGGGCAAATACTTGCTTTCCGGTCAATTGGACGAGTGACGAGTATCCTGGCGTCACTTTCAACACTTTGGAATCTTGCTTTAAATAACCGCGTGTAACAAGAGACCGAACCGCTTCATCTTGTTTCAACACTTCTTTTTTATGGTTATCGCTTGTGAATTCCTCTAGCATCCGCTGCCTATAATGGGTTACTTCATAGTTCTCGTCCCAATAGATCGTCAAGGTCGCATTCTGGCTGTAGAAAATCGGTTCCCCATTCACTCTTTGAAAGAAGATGGCTTTCCGTGCTTCCTTATCAATTTCCCAAAGCTCATACTCGGCTCCGTTCCATACATACTTCGTCAGGAAATCCGTGAAATGAATATCCTCTTTTGCGTTTCGTATGGAAACCGCGGTTTCCATTACAGATTCAATCTGTGTATTGTCGATGATGACAATGGATTGATCTTCAAGCGATTCCAATTCCTCCTGCGTGAAAGACTTCATATTCGCGGAGATGTAGGAGAAGTCATTTTTTATTACTTGCGGAACATTGTACGTAATATTCTCTTGTTTCATCAAATCCTCAATTGACGTTTTCCCCGCGACTTGTATGTTTTGCGCCTCGGTGCGCTGATTCAAATATAAGAAATAAAGGAAGATATTCAAGATCGAAAAGACGACGATGAAGATTGTTTTTGTTTTATTCCAATCCAATCTGCTCACTCCCGCCTTGTTCAGGTGTATACCGAACCCAGTTTCCTTTGGCATAATAATACCAAGCAGGCTCCATTATAAAAATCCTTTGCTCCAAATCGTGTTTCATCGTATAGCCAGTTGTGACTTCCTCGACGGTTCCGAAATCCATATTTTCAACTGTCTGAAGCTCGTTTACAATTTCGATCCCTGACGGAAGCTCTATTTCATCATTCGCTAACGGCAGATCAATCTTATAGTACGGACGGATATATCGGAAAACCCGGTTTTCGCCGTAATACTGTGCAATCTCCGTCGTACCCGATAGCGGGGGCTCGCTGAAAACCGGATAACCATGAATATATAATTGGAATTTCACGTACCTGGAATAAGGATTTATATATGAAAATCGATACGAATCCGTCCATCCGCCATGCTCATTAATCGAATCAATTACATCCGTCAACAAGTCGGAAGGGTATGCTGCCGGATCACTGCTCAACGCGGCGGGATGGGCGAAATTCAACATTTTAGTTTCTGTATTTACACCCAGCAGTGCATGGTCATCACCGAATTCCTCATGTGTCGCATCTACCTGGCTGCGACGCACTGCATTCGGATCATTGAATAAAGCATCTCGGAAGCGTGTCGGACTGATTTCCTCCTGGATATACGTGGTTTGCAGCATTTTTACCGGTTCAGACGGGACCGCCAAATAGACCGGCTCTTGGACATTCACTTCCGCGTAGGCGGGCAGCGTTTCCCCTTCCAGGATGATTTCACGATACGACTTCAGCGGATCCGAGGCTGTTATCTTGCCATAATAATGGATTCCTGTCGCACGGTTGATGAAGTGTGCTTCAAAAGCAAGTTCCTTCGGATTCCAATTCACTACAAGACGATCAAAGCTGAATTCCGGAATCTGAACATCCTCAATCGGCAAGATCTCATTATATACTGGCAACGGCACTTCACCTTGGAAAAACAATGTAAACTGATTCGTCTGTTCAAAAAAGGATTTCATCTGCCCCTTGTTCATCTCATTTGGTTCCCGGGCTATTTGAGAAACTTTCCAAGTGCCCATTTCCCGCACGATGTGGTCAATTTGCTTCTGCTCGGTCGTCCCTCTGAGCGATCCGTCGTTCTTAATAATAAACTTATAGGGCTTGATGATATCCTCCACTTGCTTTTTTGCACCGATGGAGATGTCGACGGTCGGTGATTGTTCAATCGTATCCAACCTCGGAGAATACGTCCAAATGGAAAAGGTGAATGTGACGCTCAACAAGACGAGCAATAATAGGACGATTGATTTGATAGGCTCAATATACTTCAACCCCATTCACCTTCCTCTTGTCGTTCAAAAGGCAGCGTAAAGAAGATAGTTGTTCCTTTGCCTTCTTCACTTTCCGCCCATATTTCCCCGCCATGGGCAATGATCATTTCTTTGGCAATGGCAAGTCCGAGACCCGTCCCGCCCATCGCCCTCGATCTCGCACGGTCCGCCCTGTAGAACCTATCGAAAATTCGGTTCACATTCGCTTGCGGGATGCCCATGCCATCGTCTGAAATCATCACTTTGATATACGTCCCCGATGTCGTCACCCCGAAGCGCACATCCCCGCCATCCGGAGAATACTTAAGCGCATTTGAAATGATATTGTCGATGACCTGCGTCATTTTATCCGTATCGATTTCAACGAATAGATCTGCAGACGGCAACAGCCGTTTGAAATGCACGTTCCGCGACTTCGAGAACTCGAACCGCTCTATGATTGAGTTGAAGAAATGATTGAATTCCACCCATTCGGTGTTCAACTCATATTCTTTGCTATCCATCCTGGAAAGCTTCAATAGGTCATTAACGAGCCGGATCATCCGCTCTGTCTCCGTCTGTGTCACGCGGAGGAAGGAAGGGGCTATCTCCTCGTTCTTCCAAGCACCTTCCGCCAATGCATCCAAATAACTGCGCATCGTCGTCAGCGGTGTGCGAAGCTCATGAGAAACGTTGGAAACAAATTCCCGCCTTTCCATGTCGATCTTCTCCTGCTCGGTATTGTCATGAAGAACGATGATCAGGCCATTTACAAAGCCCGTCTCACGCTGCGTCACTGAAAAAGTCGCCCGCAGTATGTAAGGTTCCTTCTCTGTACTGAAGTCGAGCGCAATGGAATCTTTCACTTGAATGAGATCTTCGAATGTATACTCCTGGTCCAACCCTAAAATACTCGCAATAGGGCGGTTCAGCACGATGTCGCGTGTCATCCTCAACATCATAAGAGCAGAGTCATTGATCAGGCTTACCCTGCCTTTGCGATCCGTCGAAATGACGCCGTCCGTCATATTTTCAAGAACAGAGGCTAGCTTCCTTTGCTCACTTTCCGTCGTTGACTGCGATTCTTGGAGCTGATTCGTCAAATGGTTAAAAGCGATTGCCAGCTGGCCCATCTCATCATTCCCGTACACGTAGACCTTCCTTGAAAAGTTCCCTTGCGCCATCGCTTGCGCCTGGCGCCTCATATCCGAAATCGGTCTTGTGAATGTGCGGGCGATGAAGATGCCTATGATGATTGTGATTGTCAGCGATACTGCCACTCCGCCCGCAAGGATCTGGTTGATTTCATTGATCTGCTTGAACACCTTTTCAATATTGGCCGTCACATATAAAGTGCCGACGACTTCCTTATCATTGTTCATGATCGGTTTCACACGCACCATGACACGTTCGCGCTTTGCCGGATCAAAGTTGATATTCTCATAAAACGTTTCGGAGGAGATGGATCTCCTCACACTGTCTTCCATCGATCGCTGGCCGACCAATGATTGATTGCCTAATTCGGAAGTGGCCAATATGCGATATTTTGCATTGATGACCCGTATTTCATTGATATCTTCCGAAGTAAAGTTCGAGAGGATAGTCGCCAGGCTCTGTTCGATTGACGGATCGTCCGGAGAGCGGTCTTTTATCATTTCTTCACGCACACTGAATTCGACAAGGTTCATCCTGTCCCTGACCGATGTCGTGAAGTTCGTCTTCAATGTATCTTCAAGCTTACTTGCAAAATAAAGACCGATGATCTGCATTGCTACAAGGATGAGCATGATATAGATGAGGACGAATTTTACGTGAATCGATCGAAAAAATCCGACTTTTTGCATGATCCTTACTCCTGTTCCGGATCACGCAAATAGTAACCGACTCCACGTCTCGTCACGATCCACGTCGGGTGGCTCGGAGTATCCTCGATCTTTTCGCGCAGACGGCGGATTGTAACGTCGACTGTCCGCACATCTCCGAAATAATCATATCCCCATACGGTTTGCAATAGATGCTCCCTCGTCATCACCTGTCCGATATGCTTCGATAGATAATGCAGCAATTCGAACTCGCGATGCGTGAGCTCAATTGACTCCCCGCGTTTTTGCACTAAATAGGCATCCGGTTGAATAATGAGGCTTCCGACTGTAATCTCATTCGTCGCCTCGTCCTGCTCTTCCGACAATGTCTTTGAATGCCTGCGCAGATTCGCCTTCACCCTGGCAATCAATTCGCGTGTACCGAACGGCTTTGTCACATAATCATCTGCCCCAAGCTCCAACCCTAGCACTTTATCGATTTCCGAATCTTTTGCTGTCAGCATGATGATCGGAAAATCATACTTCTTCCTTACCTCTCTGCATACTTCCATGCCATCGCGCTTCGGAAGCATAATATCGAGCAGCATAATATCCGGCTGCACCTCTTCCACTTTTTCGAGCGCCTCTTCACCGTCATATGCGCAATAGACAGTAAAGCCTTCCTTCTTTAAATTGAACTCTAATATATCCGCTATTGGTTTTTCATCATCTACAACTAAAATGGTTTTGTTTTGCATCGTTCATTCCCTTTCTCGCCGGTTTTGGCGACTACTTTAGTATATATTCTATTACTTTCGCTAGAAACCTTCCATTCTGCACCTACACCAAATTAGAAAAAGAGACGGCAACAGAATACACTGCAGCGTCTCCATTCCTTCTCTTTATCTTAACACACTCAACGGATTGATATTGGAACCGTTCTTGAATACTTCAAAATGCAAGTGCATACCTGTTGAGCGTCCCGTAGAGCCCATGACTCCTATTCTCGACCCTTGAGGCACTGTCTGTCCGACTTTGACCTCAATCGATGACAGATGGGCGTATAACGTCTTGTACCCGTTGTTATGAGTAATGATGATACGGTTTCCATATGTGGCATGATGGCCGACATCGGTCACAACGCCATTATCGGAAGCAAAAATTGACCGGGTCGATGGCCGTGCGATATCAATGCCTTGGTGCACCCTGCCCCAGCGTTTCCCCATTTGACTTGAAACGTATCCGCCATCCGCCGGCCACTTGAAGTTGCCCGTTCCGCGCGATGGAATCACCTTTGTTCCGACGACCGTTACTTCATGAATTGGCTCTTCGAGTACATGTTCCTCCGCCACGGTCTTGCCGATCACTTTTCCGTTCTTCTTCCGGATCAGATGTGTAACTGATTTCTTGCCGTCCGTTCCTTTTTGTTTAACTCTCTCTTCACCTTTAAAAGTCGATGCATCTTTTTCAGTCAGCTTCTTGAACTGGATAGGTGCAATCTCCTTTGATTCATAGAGTGCTTCCACTTCTATATAAGGTTCAAGTGCTGTCACATTAAGTTCCTGGCCAATTTGAAGAACCGAGGCTTCCGTAATGCCGGGATTGATTTCCATCAATTTATCCGTAGACATCTTATGGGCACTGGCGATTTTCCCTAATACATCCCCTGCTTGAATAGAGTATTGCTTCTCCTCCAATGTACCCTTATTTAATAAAGTCATTGCCTCTTGCACACTTCGTACCTCTTTGGGTGCCGTCTGGCCTTCGGTAGCCTGAATGTCAGCGCTGAATTTAATAGTTGCAAGTCTCGTTTCATTTTCTTTTAACGGTGGTATAGGTTCAGTAGATTGTTGGCGGGCTTCAAATTCAGTAAGCTCCTGCTCGGTAACTGTTTGTAATGTCAGCTCATGGATCACTGCTTCAAAATCGGCCTTGTCTTTGACATAGAACGCTGTTTCTCCGTCAATTTGAACACCAATTGCTTCCGCCTCCACGGTAAGCATGTTCTGAAGTTTTCCAAGGACCTGTTCATCGTCTGTACCTATCGTAAATACCTTTTCAGGCACGATAGATAATTCAGTTCCGATCGTTAATGGGAGACCTTCGTATTCGGAGGCCGCTTTCTCCAACTCTTCTTTTTTAAGCTGTTCGATCTTTTTATCGTCAGAAAGCATTCCAATATATTTGCTTGCAAAGTAGACATGGTAAACGGTATGGATCGAGGAATCTTTCTCTTTTTCCAGTGCAAAACCGGAGCTTATGCTGAATCCGCCTAAGAAGACTGCCATGAGGCCTATCTTTTGGAACTTTTTATATAGGGCCGTTCTATTCTTTTGATTGTTTATGCTTTGTTTCTTAAAAAACATCGATTGTTACTCCTTCCGACTGGCAGCTGCTACTAGAGGCCATCCTTATTGAAAGATTTTCACACTTCTCCAATTTATCATATCTTGTAAGTAGCTTGTTGCTTTGTGTCTATTTGTAATGAACTTGTAGTATTACAGCCAATTATTACTTATTAACTTCCAAATGACAGTTATAAATGAGGAAAATACCAACTGAGAATATAGTCGTATAGATAGAAAAGAGCCTTGATAAACCTGTTTGGCAGGTGAATCAAGGCTTTTTACTATCCATTACTGATATGACGGTGCTTGGTGTTGGCTCCAGTCGATGTTCAGGAACTTGTTGTATTCTTTGGCGAACGCTAGCGTGACGGTGCCGGTTGGGCCGTTACGCTGCTTCGCTATGATGATTTCAATCATATTCTGATTCTCTGTTTCTTTGTCATAGTAATCTTCCCGGTAGAGAAAAGAAACGATATCCGCATCTTGCTCAATACTTCCCGATTCCCGCAAGTCGGACATCATCGGCCGCTTGTCTTGACGTTGTTCCACGCCACGGGATAGCTGGGAAAGCGCGATGACTGGGATTTTCAGTTCCCGCGCAAGCGCTTTTAAGGAACGTGAGATTTCGGATACTTCTTGCTGACGGTTCTCGCCGGTACGGCCGCTTCCCATAATGAGCTGCAAATAATCAATCATGATCATGCCCAGACCGTGTTCCTGCTGAAGTCGCCGGCATTTGGAACGAATTTCGTTAATCCGGATGCCTGGAGAGTCGTCGATGAAGATTCCAGCGTTGGAAAGAGACCCCATCGCCATCGTCAGTTTCCGCCAATCCTCTGCTTCTAAATTCCCCGTCCGCAACACTTGCGCATCGATATTCCCTTCCGCACAAAGCATACGCATGACGAGTTGTTCCGCACCCATCTCCAAGCTGAAAATCGCGACGTTTTCATCCGTTTTGGTCGCTAC
This sequence comes from Sporosarcina luteola, assembly GCF_023715585.1. Classification (GTDB taxonomy): domain Bacteria; phylum Bacillota; class Bacilli; order Bacillales_A; family Planococcaceae; genus Sporosarcina; species Sporosarcina luteola_D. Next base: position 31,076 of record NZ_JAMBOK010000002.1, on the reverse strand, counting down.
GTTTTGTGCCACATTCAAGGCGAACGCTGTTTTACCAACGGAAGGACGGGCGGCGACGATGATCAAGTCATTCCGCTGAAAACCCGCTGTAATTTTATCCAGATCGCGGAATCCAGTCGGAATGCCTGTCACTTCGCCTTTTCTCGTATGAAGGAGCTCGATATTGTCATACGTTTCCACGAGGACATCTTTAATATGCTTAAAGTCACCGGCATTTTTCCGGTTGGAAACTTCCATAATCCTTTTTTCCGCCTCGGAAAGGACAGCTTCCACTTCATCCTCTTTTGTAAAACCTTCTTCGACAATATTGGTTGCTACCCGGATGAGCCTTCTAAGGATGGATTTTTCTTCAACAATTTTGGCGTAATACTCAATATTAGCAGCTGTCGGCACGGCATTTGCAATTTCCGTCAAATACGAAATGCCACCGACATCTTCCAATTCCTTCTTCGCTGAAAGCTCTTCTGTGACCGTAACAACGTCAATCGCTTGCCCTTTATCGCTCAGGATCAGCATCGTGTCGAATATTTTCTCATGAGCCGTCCTGTAGAAGTCATCTGGGCGAAGGACTTCGGAAGCTGTAATTAATGCCTCTGGTTGAAGGAAAATCGCACCTATGACAGATTGTTCGGCTTCGTTATTATGCGGAGGGACGCGATCATACATCTGATCCATCATTATCGCTCCCTATCATTCTTCGGTAACGTGGACTTTAAGCGTAGCTGTAACTTCCGGGTGCAGTTTGATCGGCACATTTGTATAGCCGAGTGCCCGTATTGCATCAGGCAATTCCATCTTACGGCGATCCACTTTTATTTTATGATTTTTTTCCAGAGCATCTGCGATCTGCTTCGTCGTGATTGAACCGAAGAGACGTCCGCCTTCCCCGGATTTTGCTTTCATTTCCACTGTCTTCTCATCGATGACTTCTTTAAGTTTCTGTGCTTCGGCTAATTCTGCAGCCGCATCCTTTTGCGCACGCTTCTTCTGTCCTTCAAGCTGGCTCAGGTTTGCAGGCGTCGCCTCAATCGCCAATTTGTTTTTCAACAGGAAGTTTTGCGCGTAGCCGACCGATACTTCTTTCACTTCGCCTTTTTTCCCTTTGCCTTTAACATCTTTCAAAAAAATAACTTTCATTATCAATTTCCCCTTTCTGATTTATCTTCTATAGCAGATTTTAATAATTGAACTGCTTCTTCAATTGTTTCCAATTCAAGCTGGCAAGCGGCATTCGTCAAATGTCCTCCACCGCCAAGCTCTTCCATGACGAGCTGCACATTCAGCTCCCCAAGGGACCTTGCGCTAATGCCGATTTTGCCATCCGCACGGGAAGCGATGACAAACGAGGCGATGACCCCTTGCATTGTCAGAAGGATATCTGCAGTCTGAGCAATCAGCACCGGACTATAGATGACGCCTTCCTCTCCTTTTGCAATCGCTATGCCGGCAGAAGTTAGCTCGACCGTTTCAATCAATTTAGACCGCTGAATGTACGTCGCGATGTCTTCCTTCAACAGCCTCTGTACAAGTACCGTGTCTGCTCCGTTCGTCCGCAAATAGGATGCCGCCTCGAATGTTCTAGCCCCTGTTCGCAATGTAAAGCTCTTCGTGTCGACAACAATCCCCGCGAGCAACGCAGTCGACTCAAGCATCGTCAATTTCGCATTCTTCGGCTGATATTCCACAAGCTCCGTGACGAGCTCAGCTGTCGAGGAAGCATACGGTTCCATGTAGACAAGCATCGTATTATTGATGAACTCTTCGCCGCGTCGATGATGGTCGATGACGACGACCTTTTCGGCCTTCTCGATCAGCCGCTCATCGATGACCATGCTTGGTTTATGTGTATCGACAATGACAAGAAGAGATTTTTCGGTAATCATTGATAATGCGGTCTCGGGATCGACAAATTGTGAAAATAACCCCTCGTCCTTTTTAATCTCATCCATCAGACGGGTCACACTTCCATCCAACTCATCAAAATTCAGGACGACATGACCTTCAATATTGTTCATCCTTGCCATCTTCCGGACTCCGATGGATGCCCCGATTGCGTCCATGTCGGGCATTTTATGACCCATAATCAATACTTTATCGCTGCCTTGGATCAAATCGCGCAATGCGTGTGAAATGACCCTAGCGCGTACACGAGTCCTTTTTTCCACCGGATTCGTCTTGCCTCCGAAGAATTTAAGCTTGCCATCCGTATGCTTAATGGCGACCTGATCGCCTCCACGCCCCAATACGAGATCCAAACTGGATTGTGCCAGCTCACCAAGCTCCGTAAGCGCGGCGGAGCCGGTTCCGACTCCGATGCTCAGCGTAAGGCCCGCATTCTGAATAGCTGTCTTCTCCCGAATATCATCTAAAATCGTAAACTTCGCCGTTTCCAGCTTGGATAGAATTGCTTCGTTAAAGACTGCTAAAAAACGATCGGATGCTATACGTTTTACATAAATGCCATTATCCAACGCCCATTGATTCACGAGTGAAGTGACAAGCGAGTTAAGATTGCTTCTCGTCTGATCGTCCATCGTCTGTGCTAGTTCATCATAATTATCGATAAGCATGACTCCGAGTACAGTACGGTCTTGGTGATAGAGAGATTCAATCTCCACTTTTTCCGTGATATCGAATAAATAGAGCAGTTTTTCCTCAGCCCTGTAAATGACTTGATAAGTGGAATCGCCAACATTCAAAGTCGTCTTCTGTCCGTCATTTTTAAGAATGGTTTGGAATGCTTCGGATAGCTGGAACAATTCCTCTCCGATTAACGTCTCTTTATCAAAGATATTAACAGCGTAGGGGTTTGCCCATTCGATAATATGTTTTTCATTAAAGAGGATAATGGCGATCGGCAGCTCTAGCAGCGCCTCTTCTCCGACCTTTTTCATCCGGTAGGAGAGGGATTCGATATGCTTCTCCGTTTCAATATACGTCTGTTCCTCCAGCTTCCAAGCGATGCCTGCCGCTATTGTGAAGGGGATCGTGAATAAAAGGCCCTCCCAGAAATTCGAAAGGAATAACAGGACGGCCGCTATCAATCCAAGGAGAGATATGACAGTCAGTGGATATCGGATAGCTCTTCTTCTAAAAAATGACCTCATGGTCTCATCCCCTTACTTCAAGTTGTCTTTTCCGATCCAAGCACGGATATTCACGCCTATATCAAGTATGCCAAGAAGTGTGGTGATTGGACTGAATAGCAATGCGAAAATGGTGGAAAGCACCGTGACAAAAGTAGGCAATTTCATTTTGTACATAAAATAGTGAATCAATGCCAACCCTTGTACGAGCAAAAGGAACCGTAAAATAATCGTCGCATTGACATAAAGCAAATAAGCCGAGGATTCCGGTTTCAATTCCATTATCCAAGGAAGTATAATGATCAGCCCGTAAACGAAAATGGTTATGACAGGCAGCCTCATTTCCCGGAATGGCGGAAACACAGGCACTTGATGGCCTAGTCTGCGGAGCATCTCGAAATTGGGGATCACCATGATGAACGTAAACACATACACCGACAGAATGAACATAGCCGGAATGGCGGAGCGGTACATAGTGAACGCCTCTCCCACTATCTCTTCATAGTTTTCAGGCAGTGCGCCCAAACTTTCGAGCGACGTCTTGAATTGCTTCTCCGATTCCTTCATCATCGTCATCAAGCTGTCGATTGCATTGACTTCAAAAACAAGCGCGGCTATCAGATAAACCAATATACCTGTAATGATGAAGAATAATCCCGATGCCATGAATGTGTAAAGCTTTGATTTGCCCAACAATATTGATTCAGCAACCAGGAAGGCTAGTACCCCGAACATTACAGCGAAAGGCACTAATAGAATGCCCCCTACAATAAGAGACAGGATGGCGCCTGCAATCGCTACGAAAACCGTCGAGCTTCTGTCATGCCGCAGCCGATAAAGAATGATCGGCAATGGGATGAATATCATAATGATGCTTCCGAGGAAAGGGACGTAGAAAGCCCCTGCCAGAAGTATCGTAAACAATGCGAGCATCATCGCACCGAATGTTATTTTTTGAGATTGGTCCTGCATCATTCTGTTCCTCCGTCCAGTCAATGGACTTAGTATTTTCTATCCCCTAATTAAAAAGGAGTTCTTATAATTGTATCATGATTGCTGCTGATTAACCAAAAGACAGGATGACTTCCTGTCCAACATACGCCTCACAGCCCTCGGCAGTTTTCATCAAACAAATACGCATAACTTCTTAGAAACGCGCATAAACGCCCCCAAACACGCATATTTCCCAGGAAACACTCATAACCGTCCGCAAAGACGCATAATTCTTCCCAAACACGTATAAAGAGTTTTATTCACGCATAAAAATAGAAATTCAAAAAACCGCCCCGAGACCGGAAATACCGGTATCACAAGGCGGTTTAAAATAGTACTTCTTATCTTTCTTCCGAAACGAACGGAAGAAGTGCCATAATACGAGCACGTTTAATAGCAGACGTCAATTTACGTTGATATTTAGCGCTTGTACCAGTTACACGGCGAGGCAAGATCTTTCCACGTTCAGAAACGAATTTCTTAAGTAGGTCAGTATCTTTATAATCGATATGTGTAATGTTATTCGATGTAAAATAGCAGACTTTACGACGTCTTTTACCTCCACGGCGTGGTGCCATATCGCTTTCCCTCCTTACTTGACTACGTTACCGACAATTATCCATTAGAACGGCAGATCGTCATCCGATACTTCTATCGGACCGCTGCCCGTTGAGAATGGATCGTTGTCAGTACGTGTATAGTTTTGTTGTTGAGCTGGTTGTTGATATTGCTGGTTCGGCTGCTGATTCTGATAATAGGGTTGTTCGTTCTGTGGTGCACCACCATAAGCAGCTCCAGATCTCTCAGCATTTGCACTGCGCGGCTCAAGGAACTGCACGCTGTCCGCTACGACTTCTGTCATGAAGACACGTTTGCCGTCTTGTCCATCGAAGCTGCTCGTTTGGATGCGGCCTTCGATACCGGCAAGACTTCCTTTACGTAAGAAGTTCGCAGTGTTTTCCGCCTGTTTCCTCCAAGTGACACAGTTGATGAAATCAGCTTCACGCTCTCCTGATTGGCTGGAGAACGTCCGATTCACCGCTAGCGTAAAACGCGTTACCGCAATTCCGCTCTGCGTGTACTTGAGTTCAGGATCTTTTGTCAATCGGCCGACTAAAACGACACGGTTAATCATCAGAATGCAACCTCCCTCATCATTTTCAAGTTCCACCTTTTAACGGTACTGCATTTAGTTCTTCTATGGATTAGTTGTCCAGACGAACAGCCATATGACGAATGATAGCTTCGTTGATGTTCGCAAGACGTGTAAATTCATCGATTGCTGCAGTGTCTGCATTAGCTGTTACCAATTGGTAGTAGCCTTCACGCAAGTCGTCGATTTCGTATGCAAGACGACGCTTGCCCCACTCTTTCGACTCGATGATTTCCGCTCCGTTTGAAGTTAGGACGTCATCGAAACGAGTGATCAATGCTTTTTTTGCTTCATCTTCTACTGTTGGACGGATGATGTACATGATTTCGTACTTTCTCATCTTTAGTCACCTCCTTATGGACTTTGGCCCACTTGTTACGGCGGGCAAGGAGTAAGTAATGTTTATTACTCACATCATCATATTTTAACATGATGTCTTCGGACAATCAACTATTAAATATGTTAATACGGATTTTCGTTTCAGGCGGACGCTTTCCGTGGGCATGGCTTCAGCCTCCTCACTTCGCTACGCTACGTTGCGGGGTCTTCAGCTCATGCTATTCCCACTGGAGTCGCCGCCTTACACTGCAATCCTAAGCAAGTCCTATCCAATTTAACAATCTAACTACACCAAAATGTGTATAATTATAACAAGAGGTGATCTTATGAATAATAATAGTGAACCAGACAAAATCATTGAAATCGACTTACCTACGGTTGCTAAGAGTGGCATGCTGATTACCATTCTGACGCTCATTGGATTGCTGGTTGTAGATGGTCTTGTACATCAGGAACTATCTTTCACTTTTTCCATTCGGAATGTTCTGTTTTTCATTGGTGGATATGTAGCTTTAATTGTCCTACATGAGCTTTTTCACCTGCTAGGCTTTAGAGTGTTTGGCAAGGTGCCTTGGAAGAGCATGATTGTTGGAATGAATCTCAAGTTGGGTATTGCTTATGCAACGACCGATCGGCTGATGACGAACCGGGCTATTCAGAAAGCGTTATTGCTTCCTTTTTGGACGACAGGTGTAGTACCCGCGATGATTGGAGTAGTTACGAGTAATGGCATCTGGCTAGGTTTAGCTGCTTTTCTCATTGGCGGGGCTGCGGGTGACTTTGCAATGCATAAGGAACTGAAAAAACTTCCGGATGATTGGCTTGTAAAAGATGATCCCGAGTTGCCGAAGCTCTATCTGTTCAAACCTGATCGAAATATACAGTAAAACAACCGGAAAAGGATATCCCTTCTCCGGTTGTTTTTTCATTTATTTACACGTTAAATCTAAATAACATGACGTCTCCATCTTGGACGACGTATTCTTTACCTTCCAGACGAACTTTTCCTGCTTCTTTTGCAGCTGCCATGGAGCCGGCTTCTACGAGCGCTTCATAAGCCACTGTTTCTGCTCGGATGAAACCACGTTCGAAGTCTGTATGGATGACGCCAGCACATTGCGGCGCTTTCATCCCTTTTCGGAACGTCCATGCTCGGACTTCTTGGACGCCTGCCGTGAAGTATGTGGCAAGCCCAAGTAAATGGTATGCCGCTTTGATCAGTTGATCGAGGCCGGATTCCTGGATACCTAGCTCCTCAAGGAACATTGCCTTCTCTTCATCATCCAACTCTGCCATTTCTTCCTCGATTTTTGCACAGACGACAATCACTTCTGCATTGTCCTGCTTGGCAAATTCACGGACCATTTTGACATACTCGTTTTCTTCTGCATCCGCAATTTCATCTTCCGATACGTTTGCAACATATAGCATCGGCTTAATTGTCAACAGGTGCATTCCTTTGATGAGTTGGAACTCTTCCGGTGTCAATTCAACAGATCGGGCAGGCTTTTCATTCTCAAAAGCGTCTTTCAGCTTCAGTAAAACCGGTTCTTCCGCCATGGAATCCTTATCTTTCTGTTTTGCCATTTTAGAGACGCGTGTCAATCGCTTGTCCACGCTTTCCATATCAGCAAGGATAAGTTCCAAGTTGATGACTTCGATATCGTCAATCGGATTCACTTTTCCGGATACATGTGTAATATTTTCATCGTCAAAACAACGGACGACTTGGCAGATTGCATCGACTTCACGGATATGAGAGAGGAATTTATTCCCCAACCCTTCCCCTTTGCTCGCCCCTTCTACAATTCCTGCAATATCTGTAAATTCAAAAGCTGTCGGAACTGTCTTTTTCGGTACGACGAGCTCTGTTAACTTTTGAAGCCTTTCATCGGGCACTTCCACAATTCCGACGTTCGGATCGATTGTACAGAATGGATAGTTGGCTGCCTCTGCTCCCGCTTTCGTAATTGCGTTGAATAGAGTCGACTTTCCAACGTTCGGTAAACCGACGATACCTGCTGTTAACGCCATTTATTTCCCAACCTTTCATATAGGTCAATTTCATAATCATCTTTGCAACTCTTCTATTATAAGAATTGTTGGCGTTCCTGTCTAATTTTGTTCTGCTTCCGCTTTGACAAGCACCTTTTTCATCTTCTTTGCAAATTCATTTCTCGGAATCATCACGCTATGCCCGCAACCTTCACATTTGATCCGGATGTCAGCGCCCATTCGAATGATTTTCCAAGCATTGGTACCGCACGGATGCGGTTTCTTCATTTCCACTACGTCTTTCAACTGAAACTCTTTCTCCACCGTCCATCTTACTCCTTTCCTTGCCCCTTATTGGTTATCGAATGATTTTGACACAAGCATAGGATATGGAATCTCGATCCCTTCCCGCTCTAAATGTTTTTTTATGCCTATGCTAATATTCCTTGCAGTATCGAAATGTCGCATCGGTCTCGTTTCGACGATTATCCGTTCAATGACCGAGTCCTCCGTGAAATCATACGCCCCGATCAATTTCGGTTTTCCTAAAAGATCGGGGTTGTCCTTGCTCATCGACTTCAGATAAGCATCGATTGACTTTTCCACTTTCTCCACACCAAGTTCAAATGGAATAGCGACATCAACAATGGCCAATGAGTTTTTCAATGAATAATTAATGACTTGCGCAATCGTTCCATTCGGCAATATAAAAATTTCGCCTGTGAAATTTTTAATCTTCGTTGTCCGCAAACCGATTTCTTCAACCCGGCCTTCTGCCGTACCGTTTTTAACGTAGTCCCCCACGGAAAATTGGTCTTCGAAAAGGATGAAGAATCCAGAAATAACGTCCTTTACTAGGCTTTGTGCTCCGAAACCGACAGCGAGGCCCAAAACCCCTGCGCCTGCCAGCAGTCCCTTCACGTCGATATTAAACTCCTGCAGGATGGCCAGTATCGCGGAGAAATAGACGACGTAGGAGAGCGTGTTCTCGAGCAGCTTCAGCAAAGTCTGTTCCCGCCGCTCCTCTTTTCGGATGGGACTTTTTAGTTTGATCCTGAAGATCTTTCGAATAATATATTTGCCGACTTGCACGACAATAATAGAGATTGTGATGATAAAGGCAATCTTTATGGCAACAACTCCGAAATGGACCCATGTTTCTTCGGAGAAGATGAACTTGCCTATTTTCTCCGTATCTTCATTGATGAATACTTCTTTAATACTTTCAGTTTGCTTGTTTGTCACCCGCATCAAACCTTTCCGTATAAATCCCCCTGCAGCCGCGTATACTGCTACACAATCAATTATTGAACTATTTATGAGAATGGAGTTTTGTCATGCATACAACACTTTCCACTGAATACGATTATCGCCTTCACTATAATGATACCGGCGCAGTTTGGAAGCTCAGCACTTATTTCCTTGAACAAATCCCTTTTCATGAAGATTCTTTAACCTTCTTCTGTATCGGAACGGATCGATCCACTGGCGATGCATTAGGTCCGTTGACCGGATCTCATTTAGCCGAATCATTATTATTTCCATTCAACGTCGTCGGAACATTGGAAAAGCCTTTACATGCTCTAAATTTACAACAGCATTTGGACGAACTTCAATCGAGGGAGCCTTCCTCCTTCATCGTTGCAATAGATGCGTGCTTAGGAAGAAGCGACTCTATCGGCCAATTGCTTTTTCATCAAGGACCTCTCTATCCCGGCAAAGCAGTCGGAAAAGAATTGCCGCCCGTAGGTAATTTATCCATCAAAGGTGTCGTTAACATCTCAGGTTTCATGGAGCAGGCTGTTCTTCAAAGCACACGACTCCATTTATCTTTTGAAATGAGCAGAATCATCTCCCGTTCCCTTCAACTTGCCTATGGGAGATTCAAAACAGGTAATGAACGATTGTCACAATAACACCGACGACAGCGATTCCTGGAATGAGATTCGCCACCCGTATTTTTGTTATGCCGATCAGATTCAATCCGATACCTACAATCATTAAACCGCCTGTAGCTGTCATTTCTGAAATGAAAAATTGTAGTAGTTCATCCGGTACAAAGCGGCTTATTTGCGTTGAAAATATTGTAATGAGGGCTTGGTAGAGGAATACCGGAACTGCAGAAACCATAACTCCAATGCCAAGCGTCGAACTAAGGATGACCGACGTGAATCCATCAATGATCCCCTTCATGATCAACACATCATGATCATTCCGCAGTCCGCTGTCAATTGCCCCGATAATGGCCATTGAGCCGACAACGAAGATGAGTGTTGCAGTGACAAATCCTTGTGCGATGCCAGGTCCTTCTTTTTTTGAAGGGAGCTTCCGCTCAATCCATTTTCCCAATTCATTTATTTTGTCGTCAAGGTTCATCCATTCACCAATAATTGCTCCAATAACGATGCTAATGATGACAATTAAAATTTGAGTGCTTTCAAATGTCATTTGAATGCCGATTGCGGTGACCGCCAATCCGATTCCATACATGACGGTCTCTTTCATCCGTTCGGGAATATTATATAAAAAACGGCCAAGCAATGCGCCGACCACGATAAGCAAAGCATTTACAATTGAACCGAATAAAATCATCGTTTTTCACTTCCATCTGTAAAAATAATACCTATTTTGCAGCAAGCAAAATAGGTATAGGCTTATTCATTCAATAGTTCTAGGATTCTTTCAAGATCCTCTTCCGTGAAAAACTCGATCTCGATTTTACCTTTGTTCTTTGATTTCTTTATCGTCACGTTGGTGCCGAAATATTCCCTCAAATGAGACTCCTGCTCTTCCAGGAATATATTTTTCTTTTCCGGTTTTGTTTCACGTGGAACATTTTCATTCAGTTTATGGACTAGCTTCTCCAGTTGACGCACATTCAATCCTTCGTTGATTGTTTTTTCTGCAATCAACAAGATTTGCTCCTTCTTTCGGAGCCCGAGCAATGTGCGTCCATGACCCATTGAAAGTTTTCCATCCGTAATTAAGTTGCGCACCTTTTCAGGCAAGCTTAACAATCGGATATGGTTTGCTATATGCGGGCGACTTTTACCTAGTCTGAATGCTAATTGTTCCTGAGTAAGAGTTAGGTTATCCATTAATTTCTGATATGCTTCCGCTTCCTCGATCGGTGTTAAGTCTTCACGTTGCAAGTTTTCCAGAATCGCTAATTCCATTGACTCTTCATCTGTCAGTTGACGGACGACTGCTGGAATCTCTGCCAATCCTGCGATTTTAGCAGCTCTGAATCGTCTTTCACCTACTACAATTTCATACATTGTCCCTACTTTACGGACAATGATCGGCTGCAAAATTCCGTGCTCCTTGATTGATTCACTTAACTCATGGATTGCATTCTCATCAAATATTTTTCTTGGCTGGTACGGATTCACTTTAATGCTTTTTAATCGAATATTTTCGATAGACTCTGCTTTCGTTAACGATTCATCCGGAAATAAAGCGTTCAATCCTTTTCCAAGACCTTTAGCCATTGTGCACCACTTCCTTTGCCAGCTCTAAGTATACTTCCGCGCCTCTCGATCTAGAATCATAAATGATGATCGGCTCCCCGTGGCTTGGCGCCTCACTCAATCTTACATTTCGTGGAATAATCGTTCCGTACACTTTATCTTGGAAATATTTTTTCACTTCATCAATGACTTGAATACCCAAATTTGTCCTTGCATCGAACATTGTTAATAATACGCCATCAATTGTGAGGCCTTCATTCAAATGCTTTTGGACGAGTCGGATGGTGCTCAGTAATTGGCTCAATCCTTCCAATGCGTAATACTCACATTGCACCGGGATAACGACTGAGTCTGCAGCTGTAAGAGAGTTAATAGTCAATAATCCTAAAGATGGCGGGCAATCAATGATAATATAATCATACAATTCCTTCGCCTCTTGAATAGCATGTTTCATCCGCACTTCCCTAGAAATTGTTGAAACGAGTTCAATTTCTGCCCCAGCCAATGAAATGGTTGCCGGAACGATATCCAAGTTTTCCATCTTCGTCTGATGAATGACTTCCTTTATATTGACATCATCAATTAACATATCGTAAATACATTGATGTACGTCCCCTTTATTGACCCCTACCCCGCTCGTCGCATTCCCTTGTGGATCGGCATCTATCAAGAGAACTTTTTTGCCGATATGAGCAAGGCAAGCACTAAGATTTACCGAAGTGGTTGTCTTACCAACTCCTCCTTTTTGATTGGCAATGGCTAAAATTTTACCCACACTTGCACCTGCTTTCTCACTCATCTATCAAACAGTTATCTTCAATAATGAATAGATTCATTCTATTTTCATGACTCTTTACTAGTTTATCAAAAAAACGTTGGCCGTGGTATTGTATAGCACAAAAAAACTCCTGCTTCATTCAAGCAAGAGTGCGTCTCGCACATTTTACGAGAACATTATGTTGTTTCCTACTTTTTTTTCGGTATTTTAACAGTGATTGTATAGAATTCCTCTGCATCTTCTTCTTCTGTCACTACATCGATTCCGCTTTTCGTTACGAGCGCCAATGACTGACGAATTGTATTTAATGCAATCCTGACATCCTTGCTTACCGATTTTCGTTTAACTGCTTTCTTTTTTCCCTTCTCTTCTTCAACAGGATTCAATGCTTGCTGAATCCGCTCTTCCAATTGCTTTACATTGAGCTGTTCATCAATTGCTTCTTGAAACAGCTTATGTTGCAATTCGGGATCCTTGACGGAAATCAATGCCCTTGCATGCCTTTCGGATATTTCCTTCGTCATGATCTTATGTTTAATGTCCTCCGGAAGCTTTAATAAACGTAGTTTATTCGCAACTGTGGATTGTCCTTTTCCGAGTCGTTGCGCTAACGCTTCTTGGGTTAACCCGTGTAATTCCAACAACTTTTCATAAGCATACGCTTCTTCGATTGCAGTCAATTCCTCACGCTGCAGGTTTTCAATCAATGCAATGGACGCTGTTTCTTTATCATCCAGGTTACGAATAATGGCAGGCACTTCTTCCCAACCTAATTTCTTCATTGCACGGAATCTACGTTCACCCGCAATGATTTCAAAACCGTCGTCGCTTTTTCTAATGACAATGGGTTGGATTACACCATGTGTATGAATTGTACGTGCAAGCTCTTCAATTTTCTCCTCGGAAAAAATAGTTCGAGGTTGATATTTATTCGGTTTAATCAAATCTATTTTTACTTGATCGACTTTCTCTTGTGGAGTGTTATCATTGTTCTGTAAATCAGGTTCTTTTTCTCCACTACCAAAAAACCGTGAAAACGTGTTTTTCATCGCCGGCACCCACCTTTACAAAACTGCTCATCGTTACTAGCTATTTCGTCATATCTATTATATATCCTCTTTACTACATATTAAAGAGTAGAATTCTATGAGATTACAATACTATAAAATTATGTTCCAGCTATATAAGCGGATAGTACAAAGACAGGCGCAAAAATTCAAGCGCCTGTGTTTTTTTTCATTCCAATAAGAATTCGTAATAAGGAGATATTGTTTCACGTGAAACAATTATTTGATTGGCGTTTTATTTGGGATGCCTGGCTTTCGAGGGTATTTCTTAGGTGTTTTCTTAACCTTATTCATGATGAATATATTTCTTTCGCTTTCCTCCATAGGTAAATTGAAAGAAAATTTCTCGACGAGTTCCGCTCCCAACACATTGATTGCTTTTTTTGCATCCATTAATTCTTCTTCAGCAGCCGCGCCCTTCATGGAAATAAAGATTCCACCCTCTTTTACAAGCGGTAAGCATAACTCTGATAGCACAGATAAACGAGCAACGGCACGTGCGGTGACAATATCAAACTTTTCTCTGTATTTCGGGTTTTGCCCGAAGTCCTCGGCTCTTGAATGAATGAACGTAACGTTATCAAGTTCAAGTTCAGAAGCTAGTTCCGTCAAGAAAGTAATTCGTTTATTTAAAGAATCAACAATTGTTACAGATAAATTCGGAAAACAAATTTTTAGTGGAATGCTCGGAAATCCAGCACCTGCACCTACATCGCAAATGGATTTATTTCCAGTCAAATCCGTGTAAAACGCAGCGGTAATAGAGTCATAAAAATGTTTAAGATAAACAGATGGCGAATCCGTAATCGCTGTTAAGTTCATTTTTTCATTCCATTCCACCAGCATGTAGAAATACTTATTGAATTGTTGAAGCTGATGATCGGTAAGGGGTAGCCCCTGCTCTTTCAACGCCTCTATAAATTGTTCTTCGTTCACTCGAATCCTCCTTCTGTAAAAAAAGACTGATGCGGACTATTCCCACATCAGTCACATGATGTTAACCAGTAATTTTCGCTATTTTTCCTTGTTCGATATAGACGAGCAAGATAGATATGTCGGCTGGATTTACACCTGAAATCCTTGACGCCTGCGCAATGGATAGCGGTCTGACAGCGGATAAATTCGCTTTCGCTTCCTTGGCAATTCCTGAGATTGCATTGTAATCAATGTTCTCAGGTATTCTTTTGTTCTCCATCTTCTTCATACGTTCCACTTGCTGCATGGATTTTTCGATGTAGCCTTCGTACTTGATGAAGATTTCGACTTGCTCCGCCACTTCTTCGGATTTTTCTTCCTCCGGCGGTACAACAGTGATAATTTGTTCGTATTTCATTTCCGGACGTTTTAATAGATCTGCCGCTTTCATCGGTTCGCGAAGTTCTGTTCCACCGGATTCACGGATGATTTCCTGGACCGCTTCACTTGGTTTGATTGTTACTTTTCGAAGTCGTTCGATTTCCTCTTCAATTTGCTGCTTCTTGAGAAGGAATTTTTCGTGACGCTCTTCACTGATCATCCCTAGTTTGTATCCGATTTCCGTTAGACGCATATCAGCATTGTCATGGCGCAGCAAGAGACGGTACTCCGCCCTCGACGTAAGAAGGCGATACGGTTCGCTCGTTCCTTTTGTTACGAGGTCGTCGATTAGAACGCCGATATAAGCATCCGATCTTCCAAGAATGACTTCTCCCTTGCCGAGCACTTTACTTGCCGCATTGATGCCGGCCATGATTCCTTGGGCAGCAGCTTCTTCATAACCAGACGTTCCATTGATTTGCCCAGCTGTATAGAGATTTTTAATTTTTTTCGTTTCGAGTGTCGGCCGGAGCTGCGTCGGAATGATTGAATCATATTCAATCGCATATCCTGCACGCATCATTTCCGCTTTTTCCAGACCCGGGACACTTTCGATCAACCTTCGTTGAACGTGTTCCGGCAGGCTTGTTGAAAGCCCTTGGACATAAAACTCTTTCGTGTTTCGCCCTTCTGGTTCCAAGAAAATCTGATGGCGCGATTTATCCGCAAAACGGACGATCTTGTCTTCAATTGAAGGGCAATAGCTTGGCCCCTTCCCTTTAATCATACCTGAATACATCGGGGAAAGATGAAGATTTTCATTAATAATTTCATGTGTCCTCGGTGTGGTATAGGTTAACCAGCAAGGAAGTTGGTCCATGATGAATTGCGTCGTTTCATAACTGAATGCACGAGGCACGTCGTCGCCTGGTTGAATTTCCGTTTTACTGTAATCAATTGTATTTCCGTTGATTCGCGGAGGTGTTCCTGTCTTGAATCGAATTGTTTCCAATCCAAGTTCGTGCAGATTTTCGGCAAGCTTGATTGCCGGCATTTGATTGTTCGGACCGCTTGAATATTTCAAGTCGCCGATAATGACTTCCCCGCGAAGGAAAGTTCCCGTCGTAATGATGACCGTTTTCGCACGGTAGATTGCCCCGATTTGCGTAACAAGCCCTTTAACTTCGCCATCCTCGACGATCAATTCTTCAACAACTCCTTGATGGAGCGTCAAGTTTTCCTGTTCTTCAAGGACGCGTTTCATTTCTTGTTGGTAAAGGACTTTATCAGCTTGTGCGCGAAGTGCACGGACAGCTGGTCCTTTCCCTGTATTCAACATCCGCATTTGGATATGTGTTTTATCAATCACTTTCCCCATCGCACCGCCAAGCGCGTCAATTTCACGTACGACAATCCCTTTTGCGGGACCTCCGAGTGAAGGATTGCATGGCATGAAAGCGATCATATCAAGATTCATTGTCAGCACCAATGTCGATGCACCCATCTTTGCAGAAGCCAATGCCGCTTCAACGCCGGCATGCCCTGCTCCGATAACTATACAATCGAACGTGCCTGCTTCAAATTGTGGCATGTTCGTTCATCCTTCCTACTAGTTAAATTTTCCGTGTCTATAATAAAACAAGCAAAAGAAATTCATATTTTCAAAAGACAATGTTGCTTTTCGTTTCGGTACTCGCTTTCCGCGGGCATGGCTTGAGCCAATCGAACTGCGTAGGGTTCGATTTGTAGAATTTCTGCGTTCTGTGCAGAAATTCTACATCCGGTGCTCGCAACGCTATGCTTTTGCTCGCAAAAGCCGTTCTTCGTGACGGCTTTCGCAGGAGGCTCGCACCTGCACTACAAGCAACAGGAGCTGTAGCTTTAAAAAGTACGTTCAATAATATATCGTTCACCAACTGGTTTATATATTATTTACCTAAACAAAACTGAGAGAACAACTGGTTGATGAGGCTGTCTTGGACGGTGTCGCCGACGATTTCGCCTAGGAGCTCCCACGTGCGCGTAACATCGATTTGAATCATGTCGACAGGCACGCCTCCCTCTGCAGCGGACAAGGCATCCTTAATGGATGTATGCGCTTTGTGAAGCAATGCGATATGTCTCGCATTGGACACATATGTTAAATCTCCCGCTTCAAGTGTCCCCTCGAAAAATAGCTTGGCGATCGCTTCTTCCAATTCATCAATGCCTTCTTCCTTGAGGATCGATGTTGTGACGATCGAACTGCTGCCAGCAAATTCACTCACTTGCTGCATATCGATTTTTTGAGGCAGGTCGGTTTTGTTGATGACGACGATCATGTCCATTCCTTCTGTCGCTTCGAAAAGACGGATATCCTCTTCCGTAAGCGGCTCGGAACTATTGAGGACAAGCAAGATAAGATCCGCTTCCTTTAGAACTTGACGGGATCTTTCAACCCCGATCCGCTCGACGATATCCTCCGTCTCCCGGATGCCGGCCGTATCTACGAGACGCAGCGGCACTCCTCTGACATTCACGTATTCCTCTATGATATCACGAGTCGTCCCTGCAATATCGGTGACAATCGCCTTATTCTCCTGAACGAGGCTGTTCAGCAAGGAAGATTTTCCGACGTTCGGTCTTCCGACAATGACCGTGGATAATCCTTCACGCAGAATTTTTCCTTGAGATGAAGTGCGAAGAAGCTTTTCAATTTCTTCTTTCACCCATGTTCCTTTTTCAATCATGAGTGGGATCGTCACTTCTTCGACGTCGTCATATTCCGGGTAATCAATATTCACTTCGACTTGCGCTAATGTTTCAAGAAGCGCCTGCCGCAGTTCGCCAATCAGCTTGGAAAGCTTGCCTTCCATTTGATTCAACGCAACATTCATTGCCCGGTCCGTTTTTGCACGGATTAAATCCATGACTGCTTCCGCCTGCGAGAGATCGATGCGGCCATTCAGAAATGCACGCTTGGAAAACTCGCCCGGTTCCGCAAGGCGAGCACCTTCTTTCAACACTAGGTTGAGGACGCGGTTCACCGCCACCACGCCTCCGTGGCAGTTCACTTCGACAACGTCTTCACGGGTGAATGTTTTCGGAGCTTTCATGATGGATACCATGACTTCCTCGACAGTTTCCCCCGTGGGCGGGTCTATCAAATGTCCATAATGGATTGTATGTGATTGTTCATCCGCAAGTTTTTTCCCTGACGGAGAACGAAAAATTCGATCTGCAATGCCGATAGCCTCATCTCCACTAAGCCGGACGATGGCGATAGCCCCTTCCCCCATTGGAGTCGATATGGCGGCTATTGTATCAAAATGCAAATTCTTCACCTTCCTAACTCGGTTGCCCACATGTGGATAACCTGTTTTAACTTGACTATCTGACAACATATAATACCACAAATCCAATCGTTCTCATAGTTATCGGGCTAAAAAAATGTGGATAAGTTATCTTACGGGGAGATGTGAAAAGTTTTGCTCGATTTTGAAGAAGTTATGCTCGAGTTTGGCTGAGTTATGCGCGAGTTGAGGAGGCTTATGCTCGTTTCGGGACTTTTATCCCAGTGTCACCTTCCCTCTTCACTCTTAGAAAACAGTATTTCAACGCACATAAAAACCCCGTGATCAGTTCACGGGGTTCAGATTAGATGATCGGCTCAATGACGAGGTACCGGTTCGGATCCGTTCCTTCCGAATACGTTTCGATGTCCAATCGGTTTGATAAAGCGTTATGAATGACTTTCCTTTCATAGGAAGGCATTGGTTCAAGTTGAACTTTTCTTCCATTTCGGACGGCCTGGTCTGCCATCCGCTCCGCGAATTGCTCCAATGATTGTTCTCGGCGTTCACGGTAGTCGCCTACGTCCAGACGTACGACTTTAAATTGTTCGGACGACTTGTTGGCGACGAGCTGGGCCAGTTGCTGCAAAGCGTTTAATGTTTGACCACGTTTGCCGATTAGGAATGCAGCTTTCTCACTATCAAGTTGGAATGAAAGATATTTCCCATTCATTTCGTGCTTGACGACTAGATCGTCGATTCCCATCGCCTTGGCGATTTCCGTCACATAGGCTTTCGTTTCGTTAATCGCCTGTTCATCCGACATAGCCGGACTTTCACCTTCCGACTCAATCGTTTGCATTGCCAGTTCAACAGCCTCGACCACCGATTCTTCTACACTTGGCGGTAATGAAGGCTGGGCCGGAATTGTAGATTCAACCGTCGATGCGGGTTCTTCTTTGGCTGATTCTCTTTTCTCAGATGGCTTACTTGTTTCCTTTAACGTGACGGCTACTTCGGCGTCCCTTGCCCCAAAGCCGAGAAATCCTTTTTTTCCGGCATCCATAATTTCGACTTCCACATCAGTACGCGTGACATTGAGCTCTTGTAGTGCCGCCTTAATCGCAGCATCCACTGTCGCCCCTTTTCGCGTTATCTTTTTCATTTCCGTTTCCCTCCTACTTTTACAGGTGCCACTTCTTCTTTCTTAAATGGTTTGTAAATGAAAATATTCTGGATAATTGAAATGATATTACCGATAACCCAATAAAGTGCTAATGCTGCCGGCAGGAATGTACCGAAAATCATAATCATGAAAGGCATGATATACATCATCGTCTTCATTTGCGGATTATCCATTGCCGGGCCTGTCCGCAAAACGACGAACTGCATGAGTCCAGCGACGACAGCCAGCGTAATGCTCGGAGTAGCAAGTTCGAACCAAAGGAAATTCCCGATTTCGATTTCCGGAGTGGCATTCATTCTGCTGATGGCATGATAAAGTCCGATGACGATTGGCATTTGAATCAATACAGGCAGACATCCTGCGGCAGGATTGATTTTCTGCTCCGTCATCACTCTTTGCATTTCTTCACGGTATTTTTGCTGTGTCACAGCATCCTTCGATTTATATTTCTCTTTCAATCCGGCGAGAATCGGCTGCATTTGCTGCATCCGCTTTGAGTTTTGCGCTTGTTTGATCATTAACGGCAGCAAGATGAGTCGAATAATGATCGTTACAGCTATAATTCCTAATCCATATGTTCCTAATAAGTCTTTGAACGTGACGATCAAGGACACAATCGGCCAGACAATGTATTTATTCCAAAAACCTTCGCTCGTATCATATATCGGTTGATTGAATTCCGAACATCCGGCAAGGAATACTGACACTACTGTCAGCATAAGTAATAACGCGGCTCTTTTCTTCAAATCGTTTCCCCCAAATCTGCTTCTATGAAATATCGATGATTTCAGTTTATCATGAACATTTAATACGTTCTACTTCTTACTCAATAATGCCTCTATACCTGTTTCGGCTTGAAGGCTTTGGCGATTCTTAATACATGCTGCAAGCTTTTTTTCGTTTCGTGGAAATCAAGTGCGGCCGCCTGGTGTCTGGCGATGATAACATAGTCTCTGTCATTTTTCAGTTCGTCTTTCATTTCGAGGAAGGCTTGGCGGATGTATCGTTTTATACGGTTACGCGTTACTGCATTCCCTATTTTCTTTCCTACGGATAAGCCGATTCTGAATTCCAGTTGGTCTTCCTTCCTATAGGAGTAGACGACAAATTGCCGATTCGCCACGGACTTGCCTTTTTTAAATACTTTTTGAAAGTCTTCATTCTTTTTGACGCGCTGGCTTTTTTTCAAGCACTTCACCTCCATGGATCAACATCTAATCATCATCTAGCTCCGGCGGCCAGATGCTCGGGGTCATAAGTCAGCCCTGCTGCACGGCAAAAAGCGCCGTTTCGCATGTCCGCCTTATGCCTGTCGCATCTAGGCAGGCCGCCTTCGCTTTTGTTATAAAAAAAAGACCACTGAGTTAGTGGTCTTATGCTGAAAGCACTTTTCTTCCTTTGCGACGACGAGCAGCGAGGATATTACGACCGCTTTTTGAGCTCATTCTTGCACGGAAGCCGTGAACTTTACTACGTTTACGTTTATTTGGTTGGAATGTACGTTTCATTTTCAAAGACACCTCCCGCATTGTCCCTTTACAATCTGACAGTCTTGAACAGTATAAAGGGCATAGGCTTATATGTCAACAGTTTTTTATGCATCCAATTTGAACACCAAACTCATTCTACAAATTTCAACTGCATCATTCGACAATAAAGGTTATCCACATCTACAAAAACCGACTGCTGAGTAATATGTTCATAGAAATTTTTCCTCATTTTTTTATGCACAGGCCTTATCTACACCTTTTACACATACAAAAGCCTGTGGATAAAGTATTTCTCCACAATTGCCGCTATTGTTAGTAAGTCATAGAATCCCTTGTCATTCTTATAGTTTCTTGGTACAATATAAAGGATTTTGCTGTTAACAAATTTATACGCCTATTTATTTATCCACAATTGTTGATAGGTTGTGGATAATTTTTTCAACACTTTTGGATATTTCTTATCCACAGGAGCGGATTCTGTGTATAATACATATTCCTGTGTTTTTTTATTTTCTATGTAAAGGAGGCCCACGAGTGGATCAGCTTGAAAAATTATGGAACAATGTTTTGTCGAAAATTGAAGACAAAATTTCCAGGCCTAGTTTTGAAACCTGGCTCAAATCGACAAAATTAATGTCCTATGGGGAAGAGAATGTAACAATTGCTGTTCCAAATTCGTTTGCTAAGGATTGGCTTGAAAATCATTATGTGCATTTGATTACAGGCATCCTCTCAGAATTGACTGGGGAGGATCGGCTCATTCATTTCGTTGTTCCAAAAGAAATGGAAGAAAACGATTTCCAAGTACCGAAACCCGCGGTAAAACAAGCAGAGAAGTCGGCTATCCAATCAGCATCTGTCATGTTGAACCCAAAATATACATTTGATACATTCGTCATCGGCTCTGGCAACAGGTTTGCCCATGCTGCTTCACTCGCTGTTGCAGAAGCGCCGGCGAAATCATATAACCCTTTATTCATCTACGGTGGCGTAGGACTCGGAAAGACCCATCTAATGCATGCAATCGGGCATTATATTATGGAACAGGACCCATCCTCGAAAGTCGTTTATTTATCATCGGAGAAATTTACGAATGAATTCATTAATTCGATCATGAATAACAAAGCAGGCGATTTCAGGAACCAGTACAGGAACGTGGATGTACTTCTAATTGACGATATTCAATTCATCGCTGGAAAAGAACAGACACAAGAAGAATTTTTCCATACGTTCAATACATTGCATGAGGAATCGAAGCAGATCATCATATCCAGTGACCGTCCACCGAAGGAGATTCCTACGCTGGAAGATCGTCTTAGATCCCGTTTCGAATGGGGGTTAATAACGGATATCGCTCCTCCCGATTTGGAGACGCGAATTGCCATCTTGCGCAAGAAGGCGAAGGCGGATGGATTGCTCGACATTTCAGATGACGTAATGTTGTATATCGCAAATCAGATTGATACGAACATCCGTGAATTGGAAGGGGCTTTGATTCGCGTCGTTGCCTATTCATCCCTCGTCAATATGGACATAACGACTGACCTGGCAGCGGAAGCACTGAGAGATATCATTCCGAATTCCCGTCCACGAACTGTCAGCATATTGGATATCCAAAAAACAGTCGGTGAACATTACAATATACGGTTGGAGGATTTTACGGCCAAAAAAAGGACGAGAGCGATTGCATTCCCTCGTCAAATTGCCATGTACTTATCACGAGAACTTACAGACTCGTCCCTGCCGAAAATCGGATCCGAGTTTGGTGGCAGGGACCACTCAACCGTCATCCATGCGCATGAAAAAATCTCTAAGCAGCTAAAAGATGATCAAAATCTACAGCAGGATATTCAGGATATTAAGAGCATCCTTGGTCGCGGATGAATATCCACATGTGTATAACCTGCTAAAAACAGAACAAGCTGTGCACATATTATGCACATGTGAATCGTTTTACAACATATAGGATTTAGGGACTTATCAACATTTCCACAGCCCCTATTACTATTACTATCTTTATTACTTAACTAATAATTATATAAGCGAGGGTGCAAAATGAAATTTGAAATAATGAGAGACTGGTTGCTCGAAGGATTGAATGATGTCATGAAAGCAATAAGTTCAAAAGTTGCCAACCCCATTTTGACCGGCGTGAAAATGGATGTGAGTGAAAAAGGATTGACGATGACAGGAAGTGACTCAGACATCACAATCTGCACATTCATTCCTGTTGAACAAGACGGAGAGCAGATCATCCGTGTGATTGAAACCGGGTCGATCATTCTTCAAGCAAAAGTCTTCAGTGAAATCGTCCGGAAATTGCCTACGAACGAAATTACGATTGAAGTTGAAAACATGCAAACCCTTATTCAATCTGGAAAATCCGAATTCAATCTGATCGGTTCAAATTCAGACGAATACCCAGTTCTCCCCAATGTGAAAGACGAATATCGCTTTTCTTTGCCTTCGGATTTGATGAAATCAATTATTAAGGAAACAGTCTTTGCCGTATCCCAACAGGAAACTCGGCCAATTTTGACGGGTGTACATTGGGAAACGGATGAAGAGAAGCTCGTATGCGTAGCAACGGACAGCCACCGACTGGCGAGAAGGGAAATCGTTCCTGAAATGATGCCGGAAAGCCCATTCAGTGTCGTCATTCCTGGGAAAAGCCTTCAGGAGCTGAATAAAATCCTTGAGGACAACTCTGAGGTTGTCGAAATCGTTATTGCAGATCAGCAAGTTTTATTCAAATCTAGGAATGTACTGTTTTACTCAAGGCTCTTGGAAGGGAATTACCCGGATACGTCAAGATTGATCCCATCCGAATATAAAACGACTGTACAAGTGAATGGCCGTAAATTATTGCAAGCCATTGATCGGGCTTCACTTCTTGCACGTGAGGACCGAAATAACATTGTCCGATTCGCTGCGGAAGGTGGCAATGTCATCGAAGTTTCATCCAACTCCCCGGAAATTGGAAAGGTTGAAGAATTGATCGAGGCAATTGATGTAAACGGCGAGGATTTAAAAATTTCCTTTAGTGCCAAATACATGATGGATGCATTGAAAGCAATTGAAGGCCAGGATATAGCGATTCATTTCACTGGTGCCATGAGGCCTTTCATCTTGAAATCGATGGAAAGCGATGCAATTTTACAATTAATTTTACCTGTCAGGACATTTTAACAATCAAGAGACTGTCTACTTATCAGCAGGCTAAGGAATGCAAAACGTTTTCCTTCGCCTGTTTCTTTTTATTTGTGCATGTCTTTTTCAATTACATTTTTACTTACAGCTGAAAGTTCGGTAAAATAGAGGAACAGACTAACTTATGAAGGACTGAAGCGGATGGAACTTATGAAAATCGATACGGAATTTATTACATTAGGTCAATTGTTGAAAATGTCGAATAGCATAAGCTCGGGCGGCATGGCCAAATGGTATTTGGAGGAAAACACTGTGTACGTGAACGGAGAAGTCGATCGCAGACGAGGCAAAAAGCTATATGACGGGGATATCGTCACACTTCCCGGCGTCGGCAAATTCAAGATATCCACATCCTCAGACGGTCAATCGGATGTTCATTGAACGGCTTGCTTTAACAGATTATCGGAATTATGAATCCCTTGAACTATCCTTTTCCCCGCATATCAATGTTCTGATTGGAGAAAATGCGCAAGGAAAGACCAACATCATGGAGGCGATCTACGTATTATCAATGGCGAAATCGCATCGCACTGCAAATGATCGTGAACTTATACGTTGGGAACAAGAGTATGGTAAAATAGAAGGGGACATCAAACGGAAATACGGACGACTACCACTTGAACTGACGATATCGAAAAAAGGCAAGAAAGCGCGGGTCAACCATCTGGAACAGAATCGCCTCAGCCTATATATCGGTCAGCTCAATGTTGTCATGTTTGCTCCGGAAGACTTGAATCTCGTAAAGGGAAGTCCACAGGTCCGAAGAAGATTCTTAGACATGGAAATCGGACAAATCTCCCCCGTTTATCTACATGACCTGCTGACTTTTCAAAAGGTCTTAAAGCAACGGAACGCAATCCTCAAAGATAATCGCGGTAAATTAGATTTAACGGACGTCATGTTCGATATTTATACAGAACAATATATACAGCTGGCCGTGCAAATCATCCGGAAACGGTTTTACTTCATCGAACTGCTCCAGAAATGGGCGGAACCGATTCATAAAGGGATTTCCAGAGGCATCGAGCAGCTAAAAGTGACATATGGAACATTAAAAGAGTTGGATTCTGGGCAGACTGCTGAGCAGATGGAAGAAATACTCAGTCAGAAATTGCAAGAAGTGAGACGTCGAGAATTGGAGCGTGGGATGACTCTGATCGGACCGCACCGTGACGATCTCCATTTTTTTGTAAATGACTATGATATCCAAACGTACGGTTCGCAAGGGCAGCAGCGGACAACTGCTCTGTCGCTCAAACTTGCGGAAATAGACCTCGTCAAACAGGAAGTCGGAGAGACCCCGGTCCTTCTTTTGGACGACGTGTTATCCGAGCTTGATGATTATCGACAGTCACACTTGCTGAATATCATGCAGGGCCAAGTGCAGACATTTGTCACGACGACGAATATTGCGGGAATCGATCATGAGACGATACGTGACGCCGAGCTGTATGAGGTATCAGCGGGTAAGGTCAGCGATAAAGGGAATTAAGTCCATTCCTGTTTGTAAGTGATAGAAGGTTAGATTGATGTTCGGAAAGGAAAGGTGAACGGTTTGGCTATGGAAGAAAAAGAATTGCAAATGGCATATGACGCCAATCAGATACAGGTCCTAGAAGGCCTTGAAGCTGTCCGTAAACGTCCGGGCATGTACATCGGCACAACGAGTTCACGGGGACTTCACCATCTTGTATGGGAAATTGTCGACAACAGTATCGATGAAGCGCTTGCGGGCTATTGCGATCATATTGAAGTAACGATTGAAAAGGATAACTGGATCCGTGTCGATGACAATGGACGTGGCATCCCGGTAGGCATCCAGGAATCGACAGGCAGACCAGCCGTTGAAGTCATTATGACGGTCCTTCATGCCGGAGGTAAATTCGGAGGCGGCGGCTATAAGGTATCAGGCGGTTTGCACGGTGTCGGGGCTTCTGTCGTGAACGCTCTTTCCGAAGTGACGGAAGTGTATGTACGCCGGGATGGTAAGCTTCACTTTATCCAATTTGAACGAGGCGTCCTCTCGCATGAATTGGAAGTCATCGGTGAATCCGACGAAACCGGAACGCGCACACGATTCAAAGCAGACCCTGAAATATTCACGGAAACGACAGTCTATGAATATGAAATATTGGCACATCGTCTGCGTGAGTTGGCATATCTGAACAGAGGCTTGCGCATTAGCATCACGGATGAACGTGAGGAGGAAATCCGCACAGATACGTTCTACTACGAAGGCGGCATCAAATCCTACGTTGAACATTTAAATAAAAACAAAGAACCGATCCATGAGGAACCAATTTTCATAGAAGGCGAGAAAGATGGAATCTCCATCGAAATCGCGATGCAATACAATAGCGGCTATGCGGAAAACCTGTTTTCATTCGCGAATAATATCAATACGTATGAAGGCGGTACGCATGAATCCGGATTCAAGACCGCATTGACTCGTGTTGTCAACGATTATGCCAGGAAGAACGGAATGCTGAAAGAAGCAGATCCGAACCTTTCAGGCGATGATGTGCGTGAAGGTTTGACGGCAATCATTTCAATCAAACACCCGGACCCACAGTTCGAGGGACAGACGAAAACGAAATTGGGCAACTCTGAAGTGAGTACGATTACAAATGCTTTATTCTCGGAAGGGTTCCAACGCTTCCTGCTAGAAAACCCGGTGACTGCGCGACTGGTGATCGATAAGAGCCTTATGGCTGCACGGGCGCGAATTGCCGCAAGGAATGCACGTGAATTGACACGCCGGAAATCAGCGTTGGAAGTATCGAGCCTTCCCGGAAAACTGGCGGACTGCTCTTCGCGTAATCCAGCAATCAGTGAATTGTATATCGTAGAAGGTGACTCCGCGGGCGGCTCCGCAAAGAGCGGACGTGACCGTCATTTCCAAGCGATCCTGCCATTACGAGGTAAAATCCTGAACGTTGAAAAAGCTAGGTTGGACCGTATTTTAGGGAATGCGGAAATCCGGACGATGATCACGGCACTCGGTACAGGCATTGGGGATGAATTTGATCTTTCGAAGGCGCGTTACCATAAAATCGTGATCATGACGGATGCCGACGTCGACGGAGCACATATCCGGACGTTATTATTGACATTCTTCTTCCGTTTCATGCGACCGTTGATTGAAGCGGGCTATGTCTACATCGCACAACCGCCGCTTTACCGGGTCAAACAAGGCAAGCATGAGGAATATTGTTACGACGAAGAAGAACTGCAGGAAATCCTGAACCGTCTTTCTGCTGTTCCGAAACCGGTCATTACACGCTATAAAGGTCTTGGTGAGATGGACGCCACCCAGTTATGGGAGACGACGATGGACCCGGATCAGCGTACACTCCTTCAAGTGCACCTCGAAGATGCATTTGATGCAGATTCGACATTCGAGCAATTAATGGGTGACGAAGTTGAACCGCGCCGCAGATTCATCGAAGAAAATGCGATGTACGTAAAGAATTTGGATACTTGATTTATTCAATTAACGAAAAATGGAACAGGGACCTTCAACAGAGGTACCTTTTGCAGTTGACAGGCTGTGTGTGAATAGCGCCTGAGTTGAAAGGAGTTTGACAATATGGCAGATATGCCAAAACGTGGTGTCCAAGGCATTAACATCAGTACGGAGATGAAAACATCATTTCTCGACTATGCGATGAGTGTCATCGTCTCCCGGGCATTGCCTGACGTAAGGGATGGGTTGAAGCCCGTCCACCGGCGTATTCTTTATGCAATGCAAGATCTTGGAAACACCGCGGATAAACCACATAAGAAATCAGCCCGTATCGTCGGCGATGTAATCGGTAAGTATCATCCCCATGGCGACAGTGCCGTTTATGACACGATGGTCCGGATGGCGCAGGATTTCAACTATCGCTATATGCTCGTAGATGGCCACGGGAATTTCGGTTCCGTAGATGGCGATGCGGCAGCAGCGATGCGTTATACGGAATCTAGAATGTCCCGAATCGCAATGGAATTGCTGCGAGACATCAATAAAGATACGATCGATTACCAAGACAATTATGATGGCCAAGAAAAAGAACCGATTGTCCTGCCGAGCCGTTTCCCGAATCTGCTAGTCAACGGAACTTCGGGCATCGCGGTCGGTATGGCTACGAACATCCCGCCTCACCATTTGGGTGAAACGATTGACGGAGTGCTTGCAATGGCGGATAATCCGGCAATCACCACCGAGGAATTGATGGAAATCATTCCAGGCCCTGATTTCCCTACCGGCGGGATCATTCTCGGTAGAAGTGGTATTCGCAGAGCATATGAAACGGGGCGCGGTTCGATTATCATCAGGGGTAAAGTTGAAATCGAGACGCACTCGAACGGCAAAGAGACAATCATCGTGACAGAACTTCCTTACCAGGTGAACAAAGCACGGCTCATCGAGAAAATTGCTGAGCTCGTCCGTGACAAACGGATTGAAGGCATCACACATTTGGCAGATGAATCCGACCGGACAGGTATGCGTATTGTCATCGACGTCCGCAGGGATGCAAATGTTCATGTGTTGTTGAATAACCTTTACAAGCATACGGCGCTTCAATCGAGCTTCGGCATCAATATGCTTGCCCTCGTAGATGGACAGCCAAAGATCTTAGCTCTGAAAGAAATCCTTTATCATTATTTGGAGCATCAAAAAGTGGTCATCCGGAGACGTACTCAATATGAGTTGAGGAAAGCCGAAGACCGCGCGCACATTCTGGAAGGTCTGCGGATTGCGCTTGATCATATCGATGAAATCATCGCGTTGATCCGCGGTTCGAAGACGACCGATGAAGCGAAAACAGGTCTGATGGAACGTTTCAGTTTATCTGAACGTCAATCCCAGGCAATCCTTGACATGCGCCTTCAACGTTTGACAGGACTGGAACGCGATAAGATCGAAAATGAATACCAAGAGCTTTTAACCTTGATTGCCGAGTTGCGCGCCATTCTTGCAGATGAAGAAAAAGTCATTGATATCATCCGGGAGGAGCTGCTTGAAGTGAAGCAGCGTTTCGCCGATGACCGCAGGACCGAGATTGGCAGTGGCGGTGCAGAAATGCTCGAAGATGAAGACCTTATCCCTGTCGAGAACTCCGTATTGACATTGACCCATAATGGTTATATCAAACGGCTTCCTGCCAATACGTACCGGAGCCAGCGTCGCGGCGGCCGCGGAATTCAAGGAATGGGAACGAATGATGATGACTTTGTCGAGCATTTGTTGAACACTTCAACGCATGACACGATCCTGTTCTTTACAAGCCGTGGAAGGGTATTCCGTAAGAAGGGATATGAAGTGCCGGAGTTCAGCAGGACGGCTAAGGGGCTGCCAATCATCAATCTGCTGGATGTAGATAAGGATGAAAAAGTCACGGCCATGATTCCTGTGGAAAAATTCGAAGAGGATAAATATCTCTTCTTCGCCACGCGAGCCGGTGTCGTCAAGCGTACATCCGTTTCCGACTTCGCCAATATCCGCTCCAACGGCCTGATCGCTCTGACATTGCGGGGCGATGATGAACTGATCGGAGTGAAAATGACAACTGGCGATCAAAACATTGCAATCGGTACACGTGATGGAATGCTTATCAAATTCGACGAGCGGGATATCCGTTCGATGGGACGTGTCGCTAGTGGTGTACGCGGCATCCGTTTACGCGAAGGAGATATTGCGGTCGGCATGGACACCGTATCGGAAGGCGATGAAATTCTGGTTGTAACCGAAAAAGGCTTCGGAAAACGGACACCTGAAGACGAATACCGCATCCAGTCCCGTGGCGGATACGGGTTGAAGACGTTGAATGTGACTGATCGGAACGGACAACTCGTTGCAATGAAGACAGTCGATGGATCGGAAGACCTAATGTTGATCACGATTCATGGCATACTCATCCGCATGGATATTGAAGACATTTCTTCAATCGGCCGCAGCACTCAAGGTGTGCGCCTGATCCGTCTTGGAGAAGATGAGCTCGTCGCGACAGTTGCGAAAGTCGAGAAGGAAGAAGAACTTGATGTTCTCGATGAAACCGACGACATCGACAGTAGTAATACGGACGAAGAGATGGAAGGATCCAACGAAGCGGATCATATAGAAGAATGATGTGAAAAGTTATTGGGTCGGCAAAATGCCGCTCAATAACTTTTTTTTCTATCGTCTATTTTGAATATTTGCAGTATGATAGTCCTTAAGAATGATTGGAAAGTGGTGACACCTTAGATATGGAAGTATATAAGACAATCAGCGAGCTGCGGACAGGAATAGTAATTAAAGAAGATGTGTACTGCAAGACGAAGTATCCGATATTGCGAAAAGACACGGTGCTTATGCTTGAACATATTGAAGTATTACAGGCTTTCGGAGTGCAACGCGTTAAAGTAGAAGAACGAGTTGCACAAAAAGACATTCCAGATTCGGAAAAAAGTCCTTCCATGAATGCTGCAGACATTCTTGAAAATATTCCGGTGAGTATGTACCAACTACGCAAAGAATATAACGAAGTGGTCCGCAATTATAAAAAGGAATTCAGCAATTGGCGGGCCGGTCAACGTCCTGATGTCCCAAAAATCCGTGGATTCATCATTCCTCTAATTGAGAAATTCATTAAACAAAAGCAAATGCTTACGATGTTGAACGATTTTTCCAATCCTGAAGAATACATTTATCATCATTCGGTCGCAGTCGGCATTCTCGCAGCCGCTATCTGCAATCAAATGGGATATGAGAAAGGAGATGCGCTGCAATTAGGATTGGCAGGTGCATTGGCGGATTGCGGTATGGCGAAGATCGCACCTTCCATATTGGAAAAGACCGCGTTCCTTACGAAGGAAGAATACAATGAAGTGAAAAAGCATACGTTGTTCAGTGTCAAAATGATACAGGACACGCCTTTGCTAAGGCAGGATATGAAAGTGGCAATTCTTAAGCATCACGAGCGTCTCGACGGTAGCGGGTATCCACGCGGAGAGAAGATGGATACCATTTCGGTGTTCTCCCAGATTCTAGCCGTGGCTGACGTTTTCCATGCCATGACATCCGAAAGATTATATAGGGTAAAACATTCCCCTTACAAAGTGATTGAGATGATCAAAGAGGAGGAGTTCGGCAAATTCGACATCAAAGTCGTCGAAGCACTTCATAGACTTGTCGGCAATCTTTCCATTGGAACAAGAGTGAAGCTGACGGATGGCGAAGTCGGCGAAATCATGTTCATTCACCGTGATACTCCATTAAGACCCATGGTTAAAAAAGAAGTGGATGGGAGTCTCATTGATTTAGCGACGCACAGAAGCATTGCGATTTCGAAGATTGTAGATTGAATGGAATAAAGCCGCGACTGTATCGATACATCGTGGCTTTAGGTAATTGGATAAGGATTAAAAAAGTTATTTATAAAAGGGGTTGCAATTAAAAAGGACGCATGGTATATTTGATGACGTTGCCTTTCCGGTAAGTAAATAACTGCTTTAAAACAGCTTAAAACTTTTTCAAAATAGTTATTGACATAGGGATTGCGAACATGGTACTATATAAGAGTTGCTTCTAACGGAGTGACGCACAATGAACCTTGAAAACTGAACAGCAAAACGTCAACAAATAAAGTTCTGGAGCCGACTCTGTCGGTGAAAAGAACAAACGAATCTTCGGATTCAAATTGACATCTTAATTGATGCCAGCAAGAAACTCGAGCTACTCGAATTTCTCTATTATGGAGAGTTTGATCCTGGC
>NZ_JAMBOK010000028.1 GCF_023715585.1 Sporosarcina luteola | reverse complement strand
AACGACATTGAAGCAACAAAACATCAAGTAATCAACCGAGTCGATCACTTTTGTGATTGAACAATACTTTTTTAACGATTGCCAGCGTATATCGCTATACAATGGTGATCAACCAATGGTCGAGACGCATGTAATGCGTTGAAAACCAGACAAAGGTTAAGTTAGAAAGGGCGCACGGCGGATGCCTTGGCACTAGAAGCCTATGAAGGACGGCACTAACACCGATATGCTTCG
>NZ_JAMBOK010000027.1 GCF_023715585.1 Sporosarcina luteola | reverse complement strand
GACTAACAAAAGCGCAAGGCGCCTGCCTAGATGCGACAGGCATAAGGCAAAGATGTGAAGTGGCGCTTTTTGCCACGCAACAGCTTTGACTTATGACCCCGAGCATCTGGCGCCTGGAGCTGGATGACTAACAAAAGCGCAAGGCGCCTGCCTAGATGCGACAGGCATAAGGCAAAGATGTGAAGTGGCGCTTTTTGCCACGCAACAGCTATGACTTATGACCCCGAGCATCTGGCGCCT
>NZ_JAMBOK010000026.1 GCF_023715585.1 Sporosarcina luteola | reverse complement strand
CCCCCCCCCCCCCCCCCCCCCCCCCCCCCCCCCCCCCCCCCCCCCCCCCCCCCCCCCCCCCCCCCCCCCCCCCCCCCCCCCCCCCCCCCCCCCCCCCCCCCCCCCCCCCCCCCCCCCCCCCCCCCCCCCCCCCCCCCCCCCCCCCCCCCCCCCCCCCCCCCCCCCCCCCCCCCCCCCCCCCCCCCCCCCCCCCCCCCCCCCCCCCCCCCCCCCCCCCCCCCCCCCCCCCCCCCCCCCCCCCCCCCCCCCCCCCCC
>NZ_JAMBOK010000025.1 GCF_023715585.1 Sporosarcina luteola | reverse complement strand
TTACTTACAGCTCCCCGAAGCATATCGGTGTTAGTGCCGTCCTTCATAGGCTTCTAGTGCCAAGGCATCCGCCGTGCGCCCTTTCTAACTTAACCTTTGTCTGGTTTTCAACGCATTACATACGTCTAAACCATTGGTTGATTACCATTGTATAGCGATATACGCTGGCAATCGTTAAAAAAGTATTGTTCAATCACAAAAGTGATCGACTCGGTTGATTACTTGATGTTTTGTTGCTTCAATGTCGTTTTATCCA
>NZ_JAMBOK010000024.1 GCF_023715585.1 Sporosarcina luteola | reverse complement strand
CAGCCGAAACCGTCTTTCAGAGTTCTTCCATGCGGAAGAACCGATTATTCGGTATTAGCCCCGGTTTCCCGGAGTTATCCCCATCTGCAGGGCAGGTTGCCCACGTGTTACTCACCCGTCCGCCGCTGACATCAGGGAGCAAGCTCCCATCAATCCGCTCGACTTGCATGTATTAGGCACGCCGCCAGCGTTCGTCCTGAGCCAGGATCAAACTCTCCATAATAGAGAAATTCGAGTAGCTCGAGTTTCTTGCTGGC
>NZ_JAMBOK010000023.1 GCF_023715585.1 Sporosarcina luteola | reverse complement strand
GGGTGAAGTCGTAACAAGGTAGCCGTATCGGAAGGTGCGGCTGGATCACCTCCTTTCTAAGGATAATTACGGAATATGAACCTTGGGTTCATACGTTGACGTTTTGCGTTCAGTTTTGAAGGTTCATCTTCTGATGATCTTTCAAAACTTGTTCTTTGAAAACTGGATAAAACGACATTGAAGCAACAAAACATCAAGTAATCAACCGAGTCGATCACTTTTGTGATTGAACAATACTTTTTTAACGATTGCCAGCGTATATCGCTATACAATGGT
>NZ_JAMBOK010000022.1 GCF_023715585.1 Sporosarcina luteola | reverse complement strand
GCCAGCGTTCGTCCTGAGCCAGGATCAAACTCTCCATAATAGAGAAATTCGAGTAGCTCGAGTTTCTTGCTGGCATCAATTAAGATGTCAATTTGAATCCGAAGATTCATTTGTTCTTTTCACCGACGAGGTCGGCTCCAGAACTTTATTTGTTGACGTTTTGCTGTTCAGTTTTCAAGGTTCATATGGTGGAGCCTAGCGGGATCGAACCGCTGACCTCCTGCGTGCAAGGCAGGCGCTCTCCCAGCTGAGCTAAGGCCCCATAAGAAGTGGTCGGGAAGACAGGATTCGAACCTGCGACCCCTTGGTCCCA
>NZ_JAMBOK010000021.1 GCF_023715585.1 Sporosarcina luteola | reverse complement strand
CAGCCGAAACCGTCTTTCAGAGTTCTTCCATGCGGAAGAACCGATTATTCGGTATTAGCCCCGGTTTCCCGGAGTTATCCCCATCTGCAGGGCAGGTTGCCCACGTGTTACTCACCCGTCCGCCGCTAATATCAGGGAGCAAGCTCCCATCAATCCGCTCGACTTGCATGTATTAGGCACGCCGCCAGCGTTCGTCCTGAGCCAGGATCAAACTCTCCATAATAGAGAAATTCGAGTAGCTCGAGTTTCTTGCTGGCATCAATTAAGATGTCAATTTGAATCCGAAGATTCGTTTGTTCTTTTCACCGACAGAGTCGGCTCCAGAAC
>NZ_JAMBOK010000020.1 GCF_023715585.1 Sporosarcina luteola | reverse complement strand
ACGCTTAGGTCTTGATAAGCCACTTGGCGCGATTGACCGCAGTAAACTCAACGTAAATGGCTCATCACTTGCTGCAGGGCATCCGTTTGCCGCAACCGGTGGTCGCATTCTTGCTAGCACCGCTAAACTACTGGATCAAAAAGGATCGGGTCGTGCGCTGATTTCTATCTGTGCGGCGGGCGGACAAGGGGTGGTCGCCATTTTAGAAAAATAATCAAGTAACTAATACTAAGTACTTATACTTAAGTACTTATACTTAAGTACTTATACTTAAGTACTTAGTATTCAAATAACTGATAAATAAGTACTTAAAAAAATAGTGTAAAAAAGGCGAGATAATGCACTCGCCTTTTTTATCGCCTAACTAAATTTAATCGGTTTTTCACCG
>NZ_JAMBOK010000019.1 GCF_023715585.1 Sporosarcina luteola | reverse complement strand
GGCGTAGGCGATCACCGTGAACGGCACCGCGTATCTGTCCGCCAATCGCACCATGGGCGCGCGGCTTTCCGCCGCGCTGCGCACCAGGTCCAGGATGCGGGCGTACTGGGAATCGGCGGCACTCGCGGTGGCACGCAGCCGCACCGCTGTGGTGCCGTTGAGCGAACCGGAAAGTACCTCATCTCCCGTGTACTTTGTGACGGGGAGAGATTCGCCGGTGAGGGAGGAGAGATCAAACTCCGCGGCCGCGCTGTCCGTCCCGGCTACCATGACGCCGTCCACCGGCACCACCTCGGCGGGGCGTACCAGCACGGTGTCCCCGATGGCCACCTCCTGTACGGCGATATCCGTGAGCGACCCGTCTGCCTCCACGCGGTGAGCCACCTGTGGTGCGCGCTCAAGCAA
>NZ_JAMBOK010000001.1 GCF_023715585.1 Sporosarcina luteola | reverse complement strand
AAGATGAGATTTCCCATTACGCAAGTAAGTAAGATCCCTCAAAGAAGATGAGGTGGATAGGTCCGGGGTGGAAGCGTGGCGACACGTGCAGCTGACGGATACTAATCGATCGAGGACTTAACCTTAAGTTACTTAAGTACGGTTGAACTTGAAGTTCAGCAACAATGTTGGTTTTATCCGGTTTTGAACGAACAAGCATCGTTCAGTTGTCTGGTGATGACGGCGAAGAGGTCACACCCGTTCCCATACCGAACACGGAAGTTAAGCTCTTCAGCGCTGATGGTAGTAGGGGGCTTCCCCCTGTGAGAGTAAGACGTCGCCGGGCAAAGGCCATCTCCTTATGGAGGTGGTTTTTTTTTGTGTTTATAAATCTTTGTAAATTTCAAATCTTTAATTTGTCAAAGGCATTTGGCGCGATTTAGCAAGATGTAAATCTTACAGTGGTGTCGCGGTAAGGATGTCTTAATTCGCGGAAAGATATTTTATTGTACTAGAATAAAATATTCGCGACATATGCTTTTGACAAACTAAAATTACGCACGCGTCAAAGCAGCCCATCCGCATTCAGAGAATGTCGTTCCGCGCTCAAAGAATGCCTTTGCGCGCCCAAGGAAAGCCGTTGCCCGTTCAAGATAGCCGTTACGCGCTCAAAACGATCTCCCGCGCGCCCAAAGAATGCCGTTCCGCGCCTATAGCAAGCCCCCGCGCGCCCAAAGAATGTCGTTCCGCGCCTATAGCAAGCCCCCGTGCGCCCAAAGAATGCAATTCACGCCCAAAGCAAGCCCCCGCGCGCCCAAAGAATGCCGTTCCGCGCCTAAAGCAAGCCCCCGCGCGCCCAAAGAATGCAATCCATGCCCAAAGCAAGCCCCGCGCGCTCAAAGAATGCAATCCGCGCCCAAAGGCATCCCCCGCGCGCCCAAAGAATGCCGTTCCGCGCCTAAAGCAAGCCCCCGCGCGCCCAAAGAATGCCGTTCCGCGCCTAAAGCGAGCCCCCGCGCGCCCAAAGAATGCCGTTCCGCGCCTAAAGCAAGCCCCCGTGCGCCCAAAGAATGCAATCCACGCCCAAAGCAATCCCCGCGCGCTCAAAGATTGCAATCCGCGCCCAAAGGCATCCCCCGCGCGCCCAAAGAATGCCGTTCCGCGCCTAAAGCAAGCCCCCGCGCGCCCAAAGAATGCAATCCGCGCCCAAAGCAATCCCCCGCGCGCCCAAAGAGTGCAATTCCGCGCCCAAAGCAAGCCTCCGCGCGCTCAAAGTGTGCAGTTCCCCGCCCAAAGCAATTCCCCCCGCGCCCAAAACAATCTTCCCCTCTGCTCTACCATCAAAAATTCTCCTCCACGCATTCAATTTCTCTTGGAAGAATAGGGTATATTGAAAGGAGGAGGTGGGAGAAGGTGATTGTACGCAATGTGGCGATGAGGTTTTTTAAGGAACGTTTTTTCGATCAGGCTGCGCAGACGGCATATTATTTATTATTATCGATGTTTCCTTTTCTCATATTCCTGTTTTCCTTGCTTAGTTATTTGCCGGTAGATGAGGAGATGTTTTTAGCATTTCTTCGGCCCTTTGCACCGAGTGAGGCGTATGTGATCATTGAGCAGAATGTGCGGGCGATTATTTTCAAAGTGCAGGGAAATGTTTTGTACACGAGCTTGGCTGTCGCATTTTGGCTGTCCTCGGTTGCTGTACAATCGTTGGCGCGCTCGTTGGATCAGGCGTATGGATATATCCGAAAATATCCTTTTTGGAAAGTGTTGATCAGGGATTTGGGTGTAACGTTATTATTCATGCTGATCCTATCCTTGTCACTGTTTCTTCCACTCATTGAAAGGGCTTTGCACGAAGTGGTGAACTATTATGATACGGTCGAGCAGTGGCATGGATGGCAAACTGTATGGCCTATGGTGAAGTGGGGCCTTGGAACACTGTTCTTGTTCCTGTTTTTCCTATTGTTTTACAAAGTAGTTCCGACAGGTAGAATGAGAGTGAAGGAAGTGATGCCAGGTGCAATTTTTTCTGCAATCGGCTGGCAGCTGTTCTCGCTCTTCTTTGGAAGCTATGTAGCAAATGTAGACTATACAAGGCTCTATGGACAGTTGTCCGGGATTATCCTGCTCGTCCTATGGTTTTATTTGACGGCAGTCATCCTGATGGTTTCAGGGCTGCTCAATGCAGAGTTGCGGGCATTTTTGAAAGGGAAGGGAAGATAAATATGAAAATACTCGTGGTGGATGACGATCCGAATATACTGGAGTTGGTGAATATTCATCTATCCCAGGCGGGGTATGAAGTGATCAAGGCGGCTAATGGTGCACAGGCGCTTGAAAAGCTGGATGAATTGCTTCCTGACTTGGCTGTTGTCGATGTCATGATGCCCGGAATGGATGGGTTTGAATTGACGAAGAGACTGCGGACTGAAGCGGATATCCCGGTTTTATTGCTAACGGCAAAAGGAGAGCTGGAGGATAAAGAAAAAGGCTTTTTGGCGGGATCCGATGATTATGTCGTCAAACCGTTTGAGCCGAAGGAACTTTTGTTCAGAATCAATGCCATCTTGCGGAGATACGAAAAGGCAGTCGATGTGATCATACAGGCAGGTCCGCTTAAGATCAATCGGCAAAGTTATGAAGTGTCCGTCGGAAAAAAGGTGTTATTGTTGCCGTTGAAGGAATTTGAGCTGCTGTCTGTTCTTGCCTCCAAACCAAATCAGGTGTTTGAACGTGACTTCCTTATCGAACGCGTGTGGGGCTTCGATTATGAAGGAGATGAGCAGACGCTGAACGTTCATATTAAACGGCTGCGCGACAAGTTGGAAGGGCTGCCTGAGGGCATTCGCATAACGACTGTCCGTGGAGTGGGCTATAAGCTCGAGGTGTCCGGTACATGAGATCGCTTTATGGAAAGTTTCTCTCCTTCACAACGGGTATTATGCTGACAAGTGCCGTGATCGCATTTCTCGTAGTGAATACATATTATCATCAGCAATTAAAAGGGCAAAATGACGCGAAAAACATGAACATCGCTCTCACGATTGCCGAATACATCGAAACGGAGGAGCCTGCTGATTTGGCGGGCTATTTCAGCACGCAGGCCGCCTCGGGCTATAAATTATTCGTCGTGAATGAAAATCGGGAGGCGACTATGTATGGAGCGCCATTCCGGGTTGAGAATTTGAGGACCGCTTCTGTGGATCAAGTGCTCGATGGCCGCCCGTATCATGGAATGCGAGATTTGAAGACGGAGACGTTCATGACCGGCTTTTTCTCCGATGAACTTGCAAACACGGTAGGTGTTCCGTTTACATACAATGGGGAAACATATGCCCTTTTCATGAGGCCTGATATTAAACTGCTATTTACGGAAGTCCATTACCTTTTGGGCGGCATGGTCGTCGTCATGGCAATTGTCAGTTTACTTTCAATGTTAATTGTAGCGAAGAAATTGATTGAACCGATTACAAAGCTGACCGCGGCTGCGAAAAAGGTCGGTGATGAAAAGTTCACGGGCTCGCTTGATATTAACCGTCGGGATGAGATCGGCCAGCTCGCGCAAAGTTTTCAGCGGATGACGGAGAAGCTTAGCGAAAATGACCGGGTGCGCAAGGAGTTTATCAGTGACGTGTCACATGACTTCCAATCTCCTTTGCTCAATATTAAAGGATATGCCAATTTGCTGATGGATAGCGGACTGCCTGAACGGGAGCGGCAAAACTATGCGAGAGTCATCCAATCCGAGACGGAGCGGCTCTCTTCATTGACGAAGCAGTTATTGCTGTTAACGTCACTCGACCAATTAGATTCACCGTTGAAGCAAGTGAAATTCCGTTTGGATGAGCAATTAAAAGAAGTCATCCGAAAGCAAAGATGGCTTCTGGAAGAGAAACAGATGTCACTCGTCATGGAGGTGGATGAAGTGGAGATGATGGGAGATCCCGCTTTCCTTGAAAAAGTATGGGAAAACTTACTCTCCAATGCGTTGAAATATACGGAGATGGGCGGCGAGATAGGGGTTCGCCTGACAGAAAGTGCGGATGAATTGAAAGTTATCTTCCGGGACAATGGCGCCGGGATTGCAGAGGAACATTTGAGAAGGCTATTTGACCGGTTTTACCGGGTTGATCATTCAAGGACGCAGCAAGTCGAGGGTACAGGGCTCGGACTCTCTATTGTCCATCAAGTCGTAAAGCTCCACGGAGGCAGCGTTGAAGTTGAAAGTGAGGAAGGGATCGGCACGACATTTGCGGTCACATTCCCAAATTTGTAATGTCCTGTTCATGTTCCGTTCATGTTGACCTTCTATGATAAGGATATAACATAAACGAAATAGGAGGAAATGACATGCAAGAGAAGTGGAGTATAAGACTTATTAGAATCTCAGCCATTTTTGGGGTGATCGGAGCATTTTTAGGATCCCATATGGCGGGGGCTGGATCATATGCCTTCCGTCCGATCCATGCGCACATCCTTGTCGTCGGCTGGTTATCGGTCTTCGCTTGGGGTGTCTTCTACAAAATCTATAAAGTACGTGCGAAAAAAATGGTTTCGGCACACGGTTGGACCGCGATCATCGGATCCATCGGTCTGACGGCAGGTATGTGGTTGCAATTTATGAACCCGTTCGGTGTAAATGAAACCTTCTCGCTCATCTTCTATATTGTTGGTGGAAGCGTCCTGCTCATCAGCTTTGTGCTATTTGTTTTGGTGACATTCTTAATTGAGAAAGAGGGCAGACGATAGTGCCAGAAGGAAAATTAAAAGGCAGACGTCTTTGGTGGTTCTCTATAGGGATTTGGTTACTGATGACAATTTTTCTATCCGCGTTAGCACCGGCCAGCAAGGAGAATGTCATTGCCAATAAAGATTTCGGATTGCCTGCTGATGCATCTTCCATCGTGGCGGCGCATGAGCTGGAAAAATATTTTCCGAATGAAGGCGGTATCCCGCTATTTGCAGTGCTTCATAAGGAAAGCGGATTATCTGATGAAGAGGTCATCAACTTTGCGCAAGCGATTGAAGCATTAAAAGAGAATATAGCTTTTGATGAAGTAGATGTCATTCCTTTGTCCAAACTGCAGCCTGAGCAACGGGCATCTTTCCTCTCGATGAACGAAAAAACATTTTTCATTCCGCTATCATTGCCCGAGAACCTTGAAGGAAAGGATCTGCACAAGTTAGTCCAATCCATTAAGGAATCTGTCGGCGCCCAAGTAGCGAATGAAATTGAACTGTCCTGGACGGGGCCGGCTGGAATCGCCTCAGATGCAGTTGAGCTATTCAGCCAAGCGGATATTGTCCTGTTGCTATCTACTGTAGGTCTGATTTTGGTCTTGTTGCTAATCATCTATCGTTCGCCACTATTGACGTTGATCCCTTTAGTGGGTGCAGGAATCGTTTACGCAGTTGTCGATCGAGTGGTCGGGTTTACGACTGCACAAGGCTGGTTCGGTGTAGACAGCCAGGCGCTGTCGATCATGACGATTCTATTATTTGCAGTTGTTACAGATTATTCATTGCTCATCTTCTCAC
The DNA here is from genome assembly GCF_023715585.1 of Sporosarcina luteola. Lineage (GTDB taxonomy): Bacteria > Bacillota > Bacilli > Bacillales_A > Planococcaceae > Sporosarcina > Sporosarcina luteola_D. The sequence goes on along the minus strand of NZ_JAMBOK010000001.1, from coordinate 2,087,798 downwards.
GCTATCGGGAAGAATTGAAGGTGCATGAAGATGCCAACGTTGCGATGCAAGAAACGATGCGGCACGTAAAAGAGCCTATTTTCTTCAGCGGCAGCACGATTGTATTGGGAGTTGCGACATTGTTCTTTGCCCTCTATGAGCCGTACCGTAATTTTGCACCGGTATTCGCCATTGCGGCAGGCGCAATGCTTATCGCAGGATTGACGTTATTGCCTGCATTGTTTGCGGTGATCGGCAGGAAGGCATTCTGGCCAGTCATCCCGCAATATGGGGAGAAGACAGAAGAGAAGAAAACGGTTTGGGGGAAAGTGGCGGCTGTCGTTACAAAAAAGCCGTTCCTATTCTCAGTTCCAATTCTATTCTTGCTGGGGCTTGGTGCATGGAATATGACAAATATGAAAGAGTCATATGATTTAATCGCATCTTTTCCAGAAGATCTTTCATTCAGAGTGGGTTATGAGCGGTTAGGAAAGGACTTTTCAGAAGGAAGCTTGGCGCCGGGGACGTTGCTAGTCGTCTCTGAAAACGAGTTGGGCATGGAAGGGCTGCAGGCGGTGATTGAACGGATTGAAGAGGACCCTGCCATCGTCAGTGTCACAACGCAAGGCAACCCTATGAGCGAAGATGGGAAAGCGGCAAAGTTCTCCGTCACATTTGCAGGTAATCCTTATGATGAAGAAGCGTTCGATGCGGTCTTAAAGCTCCGGGAAGACAGCCAAAGGATCTTGAAGGATGCAAACCTATCCGACACATCTATGTATATTTCCGGTGAGACGGCGGTCAATGCCGATGTACGGGATCTCAATGATCGGGATACGTGGATTGTTATGATTTTAATGACCGTTTTGATAACAATAATGCTAGGCTTACAAACGAGATCTATCATTGCACCGGTTTACATGATTGGTAGCATATTGCTATCATTTGCAGCTACAGTGGGCTTGGCGTACTTCTTATTCGAAGTGTTTTTAGACCTGGAAGGGCTTAGCTATCGAATTCCGCTCTACGCATTTGTCTTCCTTGTTGCATTGGGCGTCGATTATTCTATCATGCTGATTGCGAGAATCCGTGAAGAAATGAAAGAACTGCCTTTCGACGAAGCGGTCCGAAAAGGGGTGGAGCGTACGGGGGGAGTCATCAGTTCAGCAGGATTGATTTTGGCTGCGACATTCCTTGTGCTTGCGACAATGCCAATCTATGAATTGAAGCTATTCGGTTTCATAATGGCGCTTGGCATTCTAATTGACACGTTCATCGTCCGGCCATTACTGATACCGGCGGTTCTAGTACTGTTAGGCAAATGGAGTTTTTGGCCGAAGAAGATTTGACGAGAGAATAAAAAGATCGTGGTTGATGGGAAAAGGGACTGTTGTAGAAAATTGGGTATAACCAACTTTCTGCAACAGTCCCTTTCCATTGGTGGGTTTCTCTTATCCTTCAGACTCGTTCATACATTGACGAGTTCTTTCTCAAGCACTAATTCAATATGGCCTTCTGCATCCGTTGAACTGCCCAGCAAGTCGCACGGACGTCCGACTTGGTCAATTATACCGTCTTTGATCTTCACGATTCGGTCCGCGAGTACGTGCGCATCGTTTTGATTGTGTGTAACGAAGATTGCGGTTATGTTGGCCTTCTTTAATATCCGGCGAAGGTCTTCACGGATTTTAACAAGGAGCTCGGTGTCAAGATTACTGAAAGGTTCATCCAAAAGAATGAGCTCGGGTTGCGGTGCAAGTGCCCGTGCAAGTGCTACACGCTGTTGCTGACCACCGCTTAGCTGATGCGGGTACCGTTTCTCATAACCTTCTAGTTCAACGAGTTCCAATACTTCCTTCACACGCTTCAACTTATCGTTACGGCTCATTTTAGGAAGCCCAAATAATACGTTATCTTGCACACTCATGTGAGGGAAGAGCGCATAATCTTGAAACACCATGCCGATACCGCGCTTTTCAGGTTGAACGAATGTATGTTTGTTAAACATTGTTTTGTCGCTTAACGAAAATGAACCGCCTTTTGGCATTTCAAGTCCGGCAATCAGTCGAAGAATTGTACTTTTCCCACTTCCGCTACGCCCAAGGATGGAAATTATTTCACCCTTGTTTATTGTAATTGTGAAATCCTCAACTGCATTCGTAGGTGAATTGGAATAAGAGAAACTCAAATTTTGAATAGTAATAAACATATTATTCCCGCCCCTCTCCTAGCAATTTGTTGAAAACAAATATTGCAATTGCACTTACACCGACTATTAGCAAGGAGGCTTGTGAGGCCTCCATTATTTTTTCATCACTTGCATATTGGAACGCCTTGGTTGCAAGTGTATCATAATTGAACGGCCGTAAAATGAGCGTCAATGGGATTTCTTTTAAAATATCGACAAACGTAAGGATGAAACCGCTTATAATAGCACCTTTCATCATCGGAATATCGATTTTGAAAAAGGTACGTAAGCTGCTTACGCCTAGCATACGTGAGGCATCACGAAAGTCTGTGCCGATTTTCGTGTAACCCGATTCAATCGAATTATATCCGATCGCGAAAAACCGTATGATGTATGCACTAATCAACATGACGAGGCTGACACTTAAGACGAGCTCGGAATCCACACCTAAAAATTGATAGACAGGCGCTAGGTACCGATCAATAGCAATAAATGTCGTGACAACAGCCACCGCGATGACCGCACCTGGAATGGAATAGCCAAGAACCGTTAATTTCGGCAGCACTTTCGCAAACTTGTGCTTCGTAATTCGGCTGAAGTTCCCAATGACGAGGGAGAAAAAGATGATAAGCAATGCGGCTGTCCCTGCAACAATGATTGAGTTTTTCGTGTATGTCAGCACTTCCTCCATCGGAACTTTGCCGAACGTAAGTATTACCCAGTCCAGCAACTGAAGAACCGGAATTAGGAAGGCGATCGTAAAAATAACTAGCGTATACGCTGTTGCCAATGCTGCTTTTTTCCCGGTCAATTTGACGAGCGGCAGCGGTCTAAGTTTTGTTGTTGAGAAACTGTATTTCTTACCGCCGCGGAGAACCCATTCGAATACGAGAATGAAAATGACGAGACCCATCAGGCAAGCTGCAAGCTTGATGGACGAATCCAAGTCTCCAAGGCCGAACCATGTCTGGAAAATTGCGGTGCTGAACGTTTGAATGCCAAAATACTTAACAACGCCATAGTCATTTAACACTTCTAATATGACTAGGCTAACCCCGCCAATGACTGAAATACGTGATATAGGAACAATGACTTTCAGGAAAATTTCCATTGGACCTTTTCCAAGTGTCCGTGCACTTTCAACGAGAGAGGCAGCTTGATTGGACAAGAAAATTCTCGTGATCATATAAACATACGGATATAAGAATATCGTGTAAATGAAAATGGCACCAGGTACATTCATAATATCGAAATAGGCTTGATTCACCGATACATCAAAGTGATTTCGAAGCGTCTTCTGAATGATGCCCGTATAATTAAGGATACCGTGATAAGTATATGCACCGATGAATGGCGGTATCGATAAAGGCAAGATGAGTGACCATTTCATGAAGTTGCGAAGTGGGAAGTCATATTGTGCAATAAGCCACGCTAGGCTAAGACCAATTGCAACAGTGAATATTGCAGTGAAAAATACGAGCGTCAGCGAAGACTTAATATAGTTTAGAAGCATGAATTCGCGAATATGCCCCCAATTTTCACTTGCGGGTGTAAAAATTCCTGTAACAATTGATAAATTAGGAACAAACAGTAAAGTGATAATAAGTACTGCACCGATTGTCCATCCATTCACGTTTGCAATTCGCCTATTCATGACCAAACCCATCCTTTGCCTTTTCCGCAATAAACCCCTATCGCAAAAGCGACAGGGGGCAAGCTATTACTTCCAACCTACTTCGTTGAAAATCATAATCGCTTTTGCATTATTTTCACCAAGAACTGTGAGTGGAATGTCTTGCTCCTTGAACTCACCCCAAGATTTTAGAAGTTCCGCTGGCTCGACATCCTGGTTTACAGGATATTCGTAGTTTGCTTCTGCAAAAGTGAATTGCGCTTCTTCACCAGTTAGGAATTCAAGAAGTTTCAACGCATTGTCCGCGTTTTTCGAACCTTTAACTACTCCAGCTCCGCTAATATTAACATGAGTGCCTGTCGTATCTTGGTTCGGGAAGAAAATGCCTAGCTGTTCTGCCACCTTGACCTCTTCAGGTTCTTGAGAGTTCAGCATTTGTCCTAAGTAATAAGTGTTCATGATTGCAACGTCGCCAATGCCTGCAGCAATGGCCTTCGCTTGATCACGATCCCCGCCTTCGGGACTGCGAGCCATATTGTTCACTATGCCTTGTGCCCATTCTTTCGCTTTTTCTTCACCATCGATTCCGATGAATGAAGCTAATAGAGACTGGTTATAAACACTCTCGGATGAACGGACGAGCACGCGACCTTTCCACTTATCGTCTGTGAGCGCTTCATACGTTGATAACTCTTCGGGCTTCACTTTATCTTTATTATATACGAGAATGCGTGCACGTTTGGTTAAACCTACCCACATATCATCAGAATCACGGAATTTTTCAGGTACTTGTTTCGACAAAATGTCACTTGACACGGCTTGAAGCAATCCTTGCTCTTTTGCACGGTACAATCTGCCGACATCCGCAGTTAAGAAAAGATCCGCCTTCGTAGCTGTTCCTTCACGTTTTACACGCTCGATCAACTCATCAGCTTCACCTTTAATGACGTTGACTTTAATGCCAGTTTCGTCCTCAAACTTTTTGTATAGCTCATTATCGACGTCGTAATGTCTGCTCGTATACAAATTCACTTCGGATTTTTCATTTTTCTTTTGACTCTCTTTTTCGCCTGCGTTGCTGCTTTGCTTCGTACTATTCCCACATGCCGCGAGAACGAGTAGCAAAGAGGCAAGCAGGAGCATTAAACTTTTCTTCATATAGTACTTCCTCTCCCAACTTATGTCTTCGGATTGATAACGATTCTCAATCTCATTCTTAATATAATGTGTTGGAGCATGAGAGTCAACAAATATCACATGAACTATAAAAAAAAGGCCGATTCACATAAATGAAAATCGACCTTTTTATTTATCTTACTCTTTAAGAAGAGCACTAAACGCCTCTCTTATTCCCCCATACAAGGGCATGCAATTGCGGGAGAACCTTCACGTCGTTCATAACCGGGGAAGCGACAGCCAAATCAATAAGCCATTCAAACCGTTTCAATAAGTGGGAGACAAGATACGCATCATCTATTGTTGTCGTATCATCGTTACCTACTTGAACATAGAAAGGAACAGACGGGTAACGAAGATGGACTTCTTCAGCAAATTTGAAGTCGATTTCATCAAAGACGACGATTTTCAGACTTGTATTTGCATCCGTCAACATCTCCATGAAACGGTCAAGTTTATTGAAATCCGTAATCATTTTTGAGCTCGGTGGTTTAGGGGATAGCGTGATATCATCGATTTTTAACAACCAATCTTGCCAAAACGTTGCTTGCGTCTCGACGGCAACTTTCCAGCCTTCAGCATGGCAAAAGTCGACGAGTTCTCCGACCCCTTTATGCAAAGCGGGATTTCCTCCCGAAATCGTTACATGCGAAAAGGATTGGCCGCCGATCGCTTTCAGTTCATCAATGATATCTTGCGGCCGTTTCGAGACGCTTTTGCCTGTGCCGTCCCATGTAAAGCTGGAATCGCACCAGGCACAAGAATAATCGCAGCCCGCCGTCCGGACAAACATCGTTTTTTGACCAATGACCATTCCTTCACCTTGGATGGTAGGGCCAAACACTTCCATTACGGGTATTTTCATAGTAACTCCTCCCGTGACGGACGATAGACAACATAGCTCGTTGGCGTTTCCCGAACGATTACTTGGAGGCACACAGGACAATTGTCTCTTGTCTGAAGAACCTCCTGAATGGATCTCCAAATTTGTTCTGCCAATCGCTCAGTTGTCGGAAAGGTATTTTGGAACTCAGGATGATCATTCAACACGGAATGATCATATTTTTTATGAATGAGATCTTTCAGTTGCTTGAAATCAATCAAAAAACCGAGTGGATCCAGCTCGTTCCCTCCGATGGTGATATTTATGAAATACGTATGCCCATGCATCACTTGGCATTTTCCCGCATCTTCATGGGGAATGAAATGCGCTGCCGAAAAATGCATATCTTTATTTAATTCAAATCGATAGTCATGTTGTACATGCGGATAAAATTGCTGCATCATTTAGCAGTACCTGCAGTCTTTCGAGCTTGATACGCAGCAAGTCCTTCATTGCGCAGCACACACGCAGGGCATTCTCCGCAACCCGAGCTCGGAACACCGTTATAGCAAGTGAGTGTTTTCTCCTGCACAAAATCGAGTGCGCCAAGTTCATCAGCCAGCGCCCATACTTCGGATTTATCTAGCCACATTAACGGCGTATGAATGACAAAGTTCCCATCCATGGCCAAATTCAACGTCACATTTAAAGATTTAATAAAATTGTCGCGACAATCAGGATAACCGCTGAAGTCCGTTTCACTCACACCGGTGATCAAGTGCCGTGCGCCAATTGCATCAGCGTAAACCGCCGCGAAAGATAGAAACAGATGATTTCGTCCAGGTACGAATGTTGACGGCAATTCGCCATCCACTTCCGTCACTTCGATGTCATCTCTTGTCAGTGCATTGGCTGATAATTGATTGATTAAATTCATGTCTAGCACTTTGAATGACACGCCAAGTTCTTCTGCAATGTTTCGGGCACATTTAATTTCATCCGAATGCCGTTGTCCGTAGTCGAACGTGACTGTTGCGACTTCCCGGAAGTTTTTCAATGCCCAAAACAGGCATGTCGTACTGTCTTGACCGCCGCTGAAGACGACCACTGCTTTTTCATTTTTCATTGTACATATCTCCTTAGTTTTTTAGAGAGGGAGTTTGCGAACCTCTTTTGGAACCTTGTTCATAATACCATAGGTGAGCAGGGGAGGGGGTTGGGACCAATCGGATACAAACAGAAATAGGCTAATGTGAGTCCGTTATAATACCGACTTCACATTAGCCAAACAAATACTTATTAAACTCTCTCTTTTTAGAGGGCGCATTTTTTATTTTTGAAACACCAAATTCAATTTCCCATTCTCCAATGCAAGGCTTGCATCGAATTTATTGCCGTTATTGGCGGTGAAACCTTTGATCGTATTCGTTTTTCCTTTCGTGCAAAGGAGTTTGACTTGGGCCGGTGTCAGTTTCTTTTTCAAGAAGATGCCAGGCAGAGTCTGTTTGCAGCCATTTTTATAGTTGCTGCATCCATAAAATCCTTTGCGGGCTAGAATCATCCCATTTTGACATGCGGGGCATGGAGCGACCTCGACCGTTTGATAAGAGCCGCGTGATTTCGATTGCCGAGGCGGAACTTTCGACGCATCGATCGGTTTTGCTTCCAGTTGTTTCGGCACGTCATCCAGCATTTTCGCAATGAACTTCGAAATATTGTCGAGGAAATGCTGTCCACTTCCTTCGCCATTGCCGATTTTCCGCAAATACGTTTCCCATTTCGCCGTCATTGAAGGACTGGCAAGCAGATTCCCTTCAATCGCCTGGCAAAGCACACGGCCTTTCTCCGTAATCGACACAATATTTTTAGACACGGTTATATATCCATGCTTTTTAATCGTTTCAATGATGCCGCTCCGCGTCGCTTCCGTTCCAAGACCCTCGATCTCTTTCAGTATATCTGTTTCCTCTTTGTCCTCGACCAGCTTCCCGCAAGTTTTCATCATCGCGATTAGCTGACCTTCCGTATATGGCTTCGGCGGCATCGTCGTTCCCTCTTTAATGCCGATATTGGATTGGACTGTCTCTTGCATGCGCAATGGCGGCAAAGCAGGATCGTCTTTTTCGTCTTTCGACCGTTGGAATAAAGCCTTCCATCCTAAATCCCTTTCCGTCTTGCCAGTCGTAAAAAACGGAAGGCCATTTACATCCGTCGTCACTTTCGTTTCGGTATACAAATAATCGGTATGGAACATAGCGAGTGTTGTACGGACGACTTCTTCATACAAATTTCGTTCGAGCGGCGACATTCTCCCGAGGACTGCCTGTGTCGGCACTTTCTTTGTCGGAATGATTGCATAGTGCTCCTGGACCTTCGAACTGTCGACATACCTTTTTTTTGGGGCAAGAGAAGCGACAGGGAAGGGATGTCCGATCAGCTGTTGATAATCGCCGACCTGATCCTTTAAGTACGCAAATTCATTCGGCGTAATATGGCGCGCGTCTGTCCGTGGATAGGTGACGAGCTTCTTCTCATATAAGCCTTGCATCGTCTTCAACACATTCGCCGGGCTCATCTTCCATCGCCGGTTCGCTGTCGCCTGCAATGTTGATAGGGAATGGAGTTGAGGCGGCGGTGTCCGCTTTTCGGTATGTGTGACAGAGGTGATCACACCAGGCGAATTCGGTTGAATTCCGTGTTTGGAAAGGAGATCCTGAATAATTTCCCGTTTTGGCTCCTTCGCTCTTGCCTTGCCTTTATACGTACCATGTTCTGCTTTGAACGTCGCTTCCACTTCGAAAAACGGTTCCGATACGAATGTCTCAATCTCTCGTTGCCGTTGATAGATTAAATAGACCGTAGGCGACTGCACTCGTCCGATCGGAAACACTTCCTGGATGCCTTTCGCTTTCAATAAGAGTGTATATAATCGGGAAGCATTCATCCCAACAAGCCAATCGCTGATCTGCCGGGATTTCGCCTCTTCATACAGCTGCAAGTCCTTGCGATTATCCCGCAAATTTGCAAACCCTTTCCGCACTTCATCCACCTCAAGTGAATTGATCCAGAGCCGTTTGATCGTCTGATTGCGCGCACCCGTTTGATAATAAATGCTATAGAAGATATTCGACCCTTCACGGTCCACGTCACAGGCGTTGATGACCGTACCCGTTCCGCGGATGAGCTTCTTCACGATTTGAAACTGCTTGAACTTCCCCTTCGCCACTTGGAACTCATATCGTTCCGGCAAGATTGGCAGACTCCCGAGCGACCAACGCTTCCAAGCAGGATTGTAAGCATGCGGTTCCTTAAGTTCAACTAAGTGTCCGACGCCCCATGTGATATAGGCGCCTTCGGGGAAGATTGGACACGGGTTGATCTCAAGAAACCCTTCATGCTTCCGCACAGAAAAAGCGTCCGCATACGCTTTCGCTTGAGATGGTTTTTCAGCTAGGATGACTGGCTTCACAGTAGCCCCTCCTTTCATAATATGATGAAACGTTCGTTCTGTTATTATCGCATAATTGGAAGAAGTTTACGAGTTGGGAGCAAGGATCTAAAGTCACCTCATTTATCCCTGGAATTGTGTCGTTGTGGTACTGCAAGGTCAACAACATAATTTAGGGAATGATTGTGAATAGTCCACCTTTGGTCAAAAAGGATTCACGGGAATCCAATGTATCTATTATTTTAATAGGAACTTTTTCAGTGATCTTAGACGGTTCCCGAGGTACTAAAAAACAAGTGCTTTTTCACTGGTCCCGAACTGTCTTCCGTTGTTACTAAAATAAAAATATAGCTATAAGAGTCACTATAACAATAAATGGGATTGCTAAAAGATAAGCCCACAGCAAAATGGGGAAACTATTTTCACTCGTGTAATTTTTATTCATAGAATTAGCAACGGATATGGTCAAAATTAGTCCAATAGCTAAAATAATGACGACGAGAATAATTGATATAATAATGAATACCTTCATGCCTTCCTCCTTTTTAGAAATAAACATCTTCATTCTATACGTTTGATTCTATAATATAAAGCATTTTCGAGGACCATCCAATTAAGGGTTGTTTAAACCATCCACTTTTTATGTAACGATTATCTTGTCGGCGAGTGCCTGTCAATCGCACAACTATAGAAAAAAGGCTGAGAATATGTCTATTTATCGTGTTTTTCCCTAAAATTAAGTGTAGACAAAGTCAAAGAACGACTTTGTCTACACTCTGTGGGCTGCCATTGTAGCCCTGTTCTGTTCATATTTTATTTACTAGGCTTTTTCAGACCATGCTTTCTTATATGGTATTGGAGGCTCTGTCTAGTGATTCCAAGGTTTTTTGCGGCTTGTGAAACATTCCAATTTGCTTGATTTAATGTCATTTCGATAAAATTCTTTTTTGAATTTGTAAAGATTTGTTTGAGGGGTCTCTTATTGGTCTCTTGTTGTTCAGCGTGTACGTTCTCCCGTCCCGCAAATAATTTTCTTTGCATATAAGTAGGAAGATGTTCTACATCAATTGCTTCATCGGTTTCGGAAACACGAATGACGATATTCTCGATTAAATGCTCAAGCTCCCGTGTATTACCAGGCCATTGATAATGAAGCAAGGTCGTCTGCAACGCTTCAGAGAACTTGGGAACACGTTTGTTCAGCTTTTTTTGATATGTTTGAAGGAAGTAGTTTATATAGTAGTGAACGTCTTCCGTTCTTTCCCGTAAAGGCGGTATATGCAGACTTGTGTGCGCGATTCGATAAAATAAGTCAAGCCGCATTTTCCCTTCTTCAATTAATATCTCCGGATCCTCGTTAGATGCACTTATAACTGTACAATTTACAGGTGTTACTTCATTCGACCCTACTCTTCGAACGATTCGTTCCTGTAAAACCCGCATTAACTTTGCTTGCAATGTCATAGGCATGGAATTAATTTCATCTAAAAACAGAGTACCGTTTTGCGCGTATTCAAACAATCCGATTTGGTCTGTTGCACCTGTAAATGCACCTTTTACAGTTCCAAATAATGTACTTTCCAACAGGTTTTCAGGTATTGCAGCACAGTTGATTGCAACGAAAGGCTGTTCAGCTCTTGGACTATGATTATGCATACTTTGTGCAAATAATTCTTTACCAGTTCCTGTTTCTCCGACAATTAATGTGTCAGCATTGTGTAATGCAACATTTTGAGCTTCGTGAATTAAATCCTTGAGTGCAAGGCTTTTGCCTTTAATATCTTTGAACATAAAAAAAGTTCCATTTTTCGAGTTAACTTTTTCCTTATGTAAAGAATCTGCTTGTCTTTTAATTTCAATGGTTTGATGAAGCCGTTCTTTTAGCTTTGATTCATTTGTGCTCACTGAAAAAACAGCAATGGTTTTCCCGTCTTTTTGAATAGGAAAGGTACTATAATTCACATATTTAGGCACGCCATTTACCGTAGAGTGTGCTCGATATCTTGAGAAAATAGGTTTCCCGGTTTTAAACGTATGTTTGTGTTCTGAGTATTGTGGATTGTAATTATAAGCGGACCATAAATGTTTACCGATGATGTCTTGACTGTTTAAACCTTCCATTTTTTCTTGTGCATGATTATATAACACAATTTTTCCTTCTTGGTTGCTCATCATCACACCCTCGTCTAGGGAATCAATGATCTTCTCCAAACAAAACAGACGATCTTCAGATTCGTTCATTGTATGTGTAAGCTCTTTTATGCATAAGAAGATGGCATGATGCACTGCAGGAAAGAGTTTTACTTCTATCGAAAAATGGCTTCCATTTGTAGTGATAAAAGTTGTTTCATTATTTGAGAAGTCTAAATCCTCAAAATCGAAAATAGTAGAGATAGGAATACCCGTTGTGACTTTTAAAGAGAAATTGTCAATTATGTCATACCAGATGATTTCGTATTTCTCGTTTAAAACAACTACTCCGTCTACGAATGTTCGTATAATTGCCCCAATTGTCTCAGCCCTCAAGGAACTCTTCCTCCTTAATTTAATGAATAATCGTAGTATACCACAATTTAGATAGTTTGAAATTTTGAAGAATGTATCTGCGCCTGCCTTTTTCTTTTCTGCATATCCCGGAAACATTGAATCATGGCGGTTCTACAGGCTTTTAGTTTTGTTTCGTATGCACAATGCATGCAAAATTTATCTGCATTTTTTAATTTCATTTCCGGCTTATTTCAATTTAAAAAAGTACATAGCAGCTTAAAAATACTGAAGAAAACGTCAAGATGAAGGGTTTTCTCGAAGTGAAATAAAATCATTCACTCTAATTTGTTAACTTTGGCACGGTACTTGCAATATTACTAGAGTAGGAAAGACAATATAATATTTTAGGAGGAATCATCAATGACAACACCAGAAATCTTGTATTCAGTAAAAGCTCAGAGAGGTCCGGAATTGCGTTGTAAAGGGTGGAGACAAGAATCGATCTTGCGAATGCTTGAAAATAATATGGAAAACGCAGAGAAACCAGAAGAGCTTGTTATTTACGGAGGAATCGGGAAGGCCGCTCGTAACTGGGAATCATATCATGCGATCGTGAAATCGTTGAAAGAGCTGGAAGATGACGAAACACTCGTGGTCCAATCAGGAATGCCGGTTGCGGTGTTCAAAACACATAAATATGCGCCAACCGTAGTAATGGCGACGACGAATATTATGAAAGCGGATTGGCCGACATTCTATGATTTGCAAGATAAAAACTTGACGATCTATGCGAATTATACGGCGGCTCCTTGGGAGTATATCGGAACGCAAGGGGTCATCCAAGGGACATTTGAAACACTTTCTGCGATTGCACGCCTTCATTATAATGACTCCCTTGTCGGGAAAATCTTGTTGACGGCTGGAGCGGGTGGAATGGGCGGTAACCAGACACGGGCGATGACGATGCACGGCGGCGTAGCTATTTTGTGTGACTCAAATGTGGAAATCATCCAGCGCCGTATCGATAAAGGTTTCATTGATGAGCTCGCAGGGTCTTTAGATGAAGCAATTGCGAAAGCGAAAGAATATGCCGCAGCAGGAAAACCGCTTGGCATCGCTGTCGTTGGTAACGCAGCAGATGTGTTTGAAGAAGTGCTTGAAAAAGGGTGGCTGCCGGATATCACGACTTCAATGACACCGGGCCACGACCCGATTTCGTACTTGCCGGCGGGGTATACCGTGCAAGAAGCAGAAGAGCTGAGGGATAAGAACCGTGAATTGTATTTAGAAAAAGCACGTGAAACGATGATCCGTGAATTGAAAGCGCTTATTAAATTTATGGATCTAGGCGTGCATTCGTTTGAATATGGGACGAGTCACCGAAAAGAATGTGTCGATGCAGGCATGGACCCAGTAGAAGCGAAACGTCTGCCAGGATTCGTTGCAGAATACATCCGACCATTATTCTGTGAAGGTCGCGGGCCTTTCCGTTGGGTGTGTCTATCGGGTGATCCGGAAGATCTTCGTAAAATTGACGATATGATATTAGATAAATTCAGCGACGATTACCTCGTCACACGTTGGATTAAGCTCGCAAAAGAGCATATTCCGATTGAAGCATTGCCGGCACGCATTTGTTACATGGGCTTCGGTCAGCGAAAAGCATTTGCGCTTGAAGTCAACGACATGATCCGCCGAGGCGAATTGTCCGGTCCCGTCGCGTTCTCCCGTGACAACCTGGATTCCGGTTCCATCGTGAACCCGACATTCGAATCAGAAGATATGAAGGATGGCAGTGATTTGATCTCTGACTGGCCGATGTTGAACGGTCTATTGAACGCAGTCGGGATGTGTGATTTGATCGCGATCCAAGCAAACTATTCAATGGGTGAAGCGGTGCATACAGGCGTTACGATGGTGGCGGATGGAACAGCGGAATCGGATATGAGACTTGAAGTTGCGATGACGGTTGACTCAGGTATTGGGGTCGTTCGACATGCGCAGGCCGGTTATGAAATTGCCCGAGATGTTGCCAATGGAAAAGGAAAACTGACGGATGAAAGCATTCAAATTCCGCTATGGTGGACCCCTGAAGCGACATTCGGTCCGAAGGACTTAAAGAAGGAAAAAGTGAAAGCATAAGTAAAGCTAATTATTGGATGCATGAAAACTGTAGAGATCCATATGCATCCATGGATCTCTACATTTCTTTACGGGATAAATTGGATATGAAGACTTAAAGAATAAGCGGATGATGAGGTGAATGTAAATGAGCAATGCTCATGAACAAGAGGACTTAGGAAATGTATACCATGGAAATGATCAGAGGACTACAATTTATTCCGTTAAGAATGTATCCAAGTTTAGTATTTTTAGTGCCATTGGAATTTTTATGTTTTTCATTCCAATTGATGTGAACGGGAAAAACTCCATTCCATTAGATCACTTGGTTACGTGGATACGCGGGTCAATTGGAAGCGGCGCAGCCTATTATACGATGATCATTGTATTGTTAGGAGCCATCTATCCGTTTTACACAAAAACGTGGAAGAAAGACAAAGTCAATCTTGTCATTAGTTTGTTTAAAGTGTTCGGAGCCATCTCCGCATTTTTAGTGTTATTTAACATGGGTCCTGCTTGGCTGCTTGCCGGAGATATGGGTCCGTATTGGTTTCATCAGTTATTGACGCCAATTGGCATGCTTGTTCCAATTGGAGCCATTTTCCTTGCCATGCTCGTTGGGTATGGATTACTCGAATTCATTGGTGTTTTCATGCAGCCGGTTATGCGACCGCTTTGGAGAACGCCCGGGCGATCTGCTATCGACGCAGTGGCATCTTTCGTTGGAAGTTATTCCATCGGTCTATTAATTACGAACCGAATTTATAAGGAAGGAAAGTATACGAAAAGAGAAGCGATCATTATTGCTACCGGATTTTCAACTGTATCTGCGACATTCATGATTGTCGTGGCGAAAACGTTAGACTTGATGCATATTTGGAATCTGTATTTTTGGTTGACTTTCTTCGTTACCTTTGTTGTAACCGCCATTACCGTTCGCATCTGGCCGATTAATAAAATGACGGATGACTACTATACCGAAGTTGGATTTCCGGAAGAGATCATTCGAAAAAAACGAGTCAAAAACGCATGGGAATTAGCAATGCAAACAGCAGATCGCGCCCCGTCATTGAGGCGCAATATCATTGACAATGTGAAGGATGGTTTTGTCATGGCGATGGGCATTTTGCCTTCCATTATGTCCATCGGGTTAATTGGTTTACTATTGGCCAACCATACGCCGGTATTCGATTATTTTGGTTATTTATTTTATCCGCTCACAACATTACTGCAGATACCAGAACCTTTTCTTGCAGCGAAGGCAGCCGCGATTAATCTCGTGGATATGTTTTTACCTTCTCTCGTTGTACTGGAGGCAAGTTTGGAGACACGGTTCATTATCGGTTCGTTGTCCATTTCCACGATTTTATTTTTCTCAGCGCTCATTCCGTGTATCTTATCAACCGAAATACCGATTAAGATGAGTCATATTTTGTCGATCTGGTTTATAAGAACAGTTTTATCACTACTCATTATGACCCCGATTGCTTTGTTGATTTTATGAAGAAATGAATTTGTCGAAGGGGAGATGGAGGCTTTAGATATGGTAAATGTCAAAGAGAAGTTGAAAGCAGATACGGTCATTTCAAATGCAGCTGAAGTCATTACATGTATTGGAGATGGAGCGGGAGATCTAGGTGTGCTGACGAATGCTTGGGTTGCATTAAAAGGAAAAATGATTATTGGCGTTGGCAGTGAAGAGGAGATCACCGAAAAATTTTTAATGGATGAAACGCGGGTAATCGATGCGACCGGAAAAGTCGTTGTTCCAGGTTTTGTCGACAGCCATACGCATCTTGTCTTCAACGGTTCGCGTGTTGAAGAATATGCAGCAAAAGTAATAGGGAAAGATCCAAAAGAACTTGGAATCACAACTGGGCCAAACCGGACTATTGAATTGACGCGTGATGCGACTGAAGAGGAATTATTTCAACAAGCAAAAAAACGAATGATGGCAATGCTGGAATTTGGCATCACAACGGTTGAAAGTAAAAGTGGATACGGATTGACGACAGAAAGTGAAGTGAAGATTCTAGAAGTAGGAAGAAGACTGAACGCCGAAACCCCTGTAGATGTACTGAACACATTTCTTGGAGCGCATGGAATTCCCGAAGGCATGACGAAAAGTCAATATGTTGATGTAATCATCAATGAAATGATTCCGGAAGTGGGGGAAAAGAAACTAGCGGAATTTTGTGATGCGTGGTGCGATGCTGGCTATTTTACGGCAGAAGAATCGGAACGCATATTGGAAGCGGGTTTAGCGTATGGTATGAAGCCCAAATTACATGCGGATGCGTATTCCTATATTGGCGGGTCGGACTTAGCTGTGAAGATGAATATGGTATCTGTGGACCATATGAATTATACGCCGGATGACGTGATTAAAAAGCTTGCGGCCTCGGAAGTAACAGCAGTTCTTATGCCGGCATTGGACTTTGCGGTTGGACATCAGCGGCCATTTGACGCGCGTAAGATGTTGGATGCGGGCGTGAAAGTTGCACTTGCTACCGATCTTTGTCCAGCTTGCTATACCGAATCAATGCAGTTTGTCATCAACTTAGCTTGTCGTCTATACAAATTCTCAGTTGAGGAAGCGATCAAAGCCGCTACATTTGGAGGGGCACAAGCGCTTGATTTGCACGATCGGGGTGTGATCCAAGAAGGCAAACTAGCTGATCTGCAAATTTGGGGCGTTCCTTCCTATAAACACATCGCCTATGAGCTTGGAACTAATCTTGTAGAAACAGTAATTAAAAAAGGGAAAGTAGTCGTGTCGCGGTAAGTATATAAATATTTCAGGGAGGGATCCGCAATGTCCACACAGACATCTATTGCTGCATCTAAAATAAACGAGGAACGGTTATTAAACTCATTTCTTGAATTGGCAAAGATCAACGGACCAAGTACGAAAGAACGGCTCGTCGCTGATTATTTGGAAAACTTACTGCCTGAGCTCGGGTTTACATTTGAATTTGATGATGCTAATAAGAATTTTAACGGTGAAGTCGGAAACTTAATTGCTTGGAAGGATGGAACGGATGCTTCCATTCCACCGCTATTCTTTTCAACCCATATGGACACCGTGCTGCCGACAGAAGGGCTCCAACCAGTGATTAAAGATGGTGTCATTTATTCTGATGGGACAACAATTTTGGGGGCAGATGATCGGGCGGCACTGGCTGCGTATCTAGAAGCAATCCGCGCAATTATTGAAAGCGGGGCACCACATGGACCGATTGAGTTGATCTTAACGGTCAATGAACAACCCGGGCTTGTAGGCGCAACTTATATGGATTATACGAAAGCGAAAAGTAAAACAGGTTATATTTTCGATAGTAGCGGAGACGTAGGTCAAATTATTTTAAAAGGCCCGTACAGCAGCCGGATTTGGATGGAAGTTAAAGGAAACGCTGCACATATTGCGCTTAATGCGGAAGAAGGGAATAGTGCGTTTCTAATTGCAGCCGAAGGGTTGTTAAATATGAAACTAGGTACAATTGATGAGGAGACGCTTGCGAATATCGGAATTATGGAAGGCGGAGAGTTAACATCCATTATACCGGGCTCCATAACAGTTGCGGGGGAAGTGCGCAGTTTCTCTAAAGAAAAGCTTGATCAGCAGTTGCAGCATATGCAGGAAACGATGCAAAAAGCAGCAGAGAATAATGGCGGCAGCGTACAGGTGAGAATTGAGAAAAAGTATAGTGGATTTGATATCCCAAAAGATCATATCTTAACAAAAACAGTAGAAGCGGCGGCTCGAAACATACAAGTACAACCATATCTAACCGAAACATTAGGGGGCGCCGATACGAATGTGTTAAATGAAAATGGCCTCACATGCCTCACATTAGGCCTTGGATTTCAAAATATCCATTCATTTAGAGAGTGTATTAGTATAGAAAACTTAATCAATACTGGCAGACTTACTGCTGGCTTGATTGAACAATGGTATGAAAACCATAAACCAGCAAAATAAGTAACGAGAAAAGAATAGAGCAGGCGTTGTATCCAACCTAATATAAAGGAGAAGGTTTCTAATGCTCACCAACCCAGTAGTAATTTCCGTCATTGTCCTGACGGTTTTAAGTTTGGCCAGGGTACATGTAATTTTTGCTTTGTTAATGGCTACTGTAGTCGCGGGTCTAACAGCAAATCTATCTTTAACAGATACGGTTTCCACATTTATTGGCGGGATGGGCGGGCAATCAGAAACGGCATTGAGTTATATTTTACTCGGAGTATTTGCAGCGATGATCGCTTACTCTGGCATAACAACGATCTTAATAAACAAGCTCTTAGCAATGAAAAAGACAAATAAGTATGTCTTGCTATTAATTATTGCAGCGCTTACTTGTTTGTCAGGGAATCTAATTCCTGTTCACATTGCTTTTATTCCCATATTGATCCCACCGCTTTTGATGTTCTTTAATTACTTAAAGATTGATAGAAGAGCGGTAGCGTGCGCATTAACATTTGGACTGAAAATGCCGTATATTTTGATTCCGGCTGGTTACGGACTCATTTTCCATGGCATTATAGCAAATGAGATGCAGGCAAATGGCATGCCGGTCTCCATGTCTCAAATTCCTTTAGCGATGGCCATTCCTGCGCTTGGAATGTTTGTGGGCTTAGCCATTGCAATCTTCATTACCTATCGGAAACCGAGAAATTATGATGACGGGCAAGGGCAAAGGCAAGAACAAGAACAAAAAGTAGGTGTAGGAGAAGCCTTAGCTGAAATTAGTGCATCTAGCGAGGAAATGCCACGCAAATTTCAGCCAAAAGACTTTGTTACGATTGCAGCAATTGCTGTAGCACTGATAACACAAGTTGCTGCCGGATCGCTCGTAGTGGGTGCTATGGCAGGAATTATCGTTATGTTTGCTGGACGAATTGTCACATTAGCAGACGGTGAAGCTGTCGTACAAGATGGAGTAAAACTGATGGGAGCAATCGCATTTGTCATGCTCATTGCTTCGGGATACGCAACGATCCTGAAAGAAACTGGAGCTGTTGTAGATTTAGTGAATGCGGTGGACTCTGTGCTTGGAGATAGTAAATTATTGGGGGCTGTGGTTTTACTGTTGATAGGACTTTTGGTTACAATGGGAATTGGTACATCATTCGGAACGATTCCAATTTTAGCTACAATTTTTGTTCCATTATGTATGTTAATGGGCTTTAGCCCATTGGCAACCATCGCATTGCTTGGAACGGCAGGGGCATTGGGAGATGCGGGATCGCCCGCGTCAGATAGTACGCTTGGACCGACAGCAGGGTTAAATGCGGACGGTAAACATAATCACATTTGGGATACATGTGTACCGACGTTCATTCATTACAACATCCCCTTATTCGCTTTTGGGATATTGGCAGCGATGATTTTGTAAGACGTGTTCGAAATTTTTAAATGTAGAAGGGGTGGTCAGGCATGAAGAGTGGGAAATTAGTGGAGATGGATCAACCGATCTTGACCGATCTAGTTGAATTGGATGGATTTACAGTTAATCGGCAACAGATAGAAAGCGTTTCATACGGACAGGCAAAAGTCGCTATATCTGAAAAAGCATTAGTAAGAGTGCGTGCGAGTAGAGAACGAATTGAAAAACAATTAAAAGATGGGAAAGTGATCTATGGCGTCAATACCGGGTTTGGTAAATTAAGTGATATTGAAATAGAAAAAGAAGACATTGCAAAGTTACAATTGAACTTACTACGCGCGGATGTCGTCGGTGTTGGCGAACCGTTGCCTAAACCAGTTGTCAGAGCGATGATGGTGCTGCGTGCCAATGCGCTTGCAAAAGGGTTTTCGGGCATTAAAGAAGATACATTATCCTTATTAGTCGATATGATTAATAAAGGCGTGCATCCAGTGGTACCTTGTAAAGGTTCAGTTGGAGCGAGCGGTGATTTGGCGCCACTTTCACATGTCGCAATTGTTTTAGTAGGAGAAGGAAAAGCAGAATATGAGGGAGAGATCCTTTCCGGTGGGGAAGCGCTAAAACGGGCAGGTTTGAAACCGGTTACATTGGAAGCGAAAGAAGGACTTGCGCTTATTAATGGAACGCAGGCAATGACTGGCGTAGGCGTTGTCGCTCTGAATGAAGCTGAGCGTGTCGGATTAGCAGCGGATATGGCAGCTTGTTTAACAATGGAAGCCCTACGAGGAATTATATCGGCTTTTGATAGTGAATTATTAGCCGTTCGACCACATCCGGAACTGGAATTTGTCGCTTCACGAATGCGGAACTGGCTGGAAGGAAGTAAACGGATCACACATCAAGGTGAACTTCGAATGCAAGACGCCTACTCCATTCGCTGTATCCCGCAAGTTCACGGAGCTTCTTGGCAAGCATTTAATTACGCTGAAGAGAGACTGAAGATTGAGATCAATTCAACAACGGATAATCCTATAATTTTAGAAAATGGCGAAGTACTTTCAGGTGGACATTTCCATGGCCAGCCAATTGCACTCGCGATGGATTTCCTCAAAGTCGGTGCTGCAGAATGGGCGAATATTTCCGAACGAAGAACGGAGAGACTCGTCAATCCTCAATTGAGTGGCCTATCCCCATTCTTGGCAGTCGACCCAGGATTGGAGTGTGGGTTGATGGTTCCGCAATATGCGGCGGCTTCACTCGTTTCTGAGAATAAGGTGCTTGCACATCCCGCAAGTGTCGATTCAATCCCTACGTCAGCCAACCAAGAAGATCATGTCAGCATGGGGACAATAGGAGCTCGCCAAGCGCGTGAAATTATCCATAATTCTGCTAGAGTAATTGCAATTGAAATGATTTGCGCATCGCAGGCTATTTATTTAGAAGGGGCAGAAAACCAATTGGCTCCAGCAACAAAAGAATACTTGGAGAGAATTAGAGAAATTTGCCCGCCATTGAAAGGCGATCGAGCAATTTCGGATGAAATAGAAGCGTTGGCACAATTTATACTACGTGCGGATATCCTGAACTAACAAGGACAGGGACCGAACCTATCAGTTTGTTGATCGATAGGTTTGGTCTCCTTTTTGTTTATGGGACGGCACTTGCTATATAGATAGTATTGTTAACACATACAAAAAGCCCAACCCTTTATACAAAAGGATTAGGCTTTAATAGGAAGTATCTTTTTCTAAAGTAGTAAATCAAATAGTTCAGACCAGTTTGCAATTCGTGGAATATCCAAATGCTGATTATATGATTGAGTTTTCGCAAACAGATTCAGCTGACAATCACTCAATGTTTCAAGAACCGCCGGCTTGTCGTCGAAATAATAATCTAGCTCCAAATCTTTAATAATGTGAACCTTGTCCTCATCATTCATGCCGTAAAAGAAGCGTTTTTTCTGGACTGGGAAACCTTGTTCAATCATCCATTCCATTGTACGCTCGCCATGTTCTTTAGGTCTCGCGGTAATATAATATATTTCATGTCCGTCGCTCTCCAGTTTTTGCAGCGTTTCAACTGCATCAGGATAGGTAGGACACGACGTGAAATAAATTTCTTCTAACGAACCATTCCACATTTTGCCGCCTTCTTCAGCTGTCATGCCAAACAGCTCGTGGATTTCCACTTTGTCCAACGCATGGAAAAGTTCTATCTCCACGTTCTGGTTCAATTTTTTATTGTATATGTGAAATGCATGTTCTCGTAAACTAATTAATGTATCATCAATATCGAAACCAAATTTCATGTAAATCCCTCAGTTTGTTATATATTTCGGGTAGCCAGTGAACTTGAAGTCTTTCCCGATTTGCGTAATGGTCAGATCTTCGATATCGATCGCATCACGCATCAGTTCAACGCCTGTGCCTTCAAGGAATGTTGGCGCATTGGTGCCTCCAACTAATTTTGGCGCAATATAGATCTCAACTTTGTCAACGAGCTGCTTTTCAAGGAAAGCAGCATGAATCGATCCTCCGCCTTCAATGAGAACAGAAGAAACAAGTTTTTCACCAAGGATTCGGACGACATCATTCAGTTCGACTTGGCGAGTGCCTGACGTGTGGAAAACTGTAATGCCCCGTTCCTCCAGCAGTTTCTTTGCATCTTCATTATACGTAGAGGAAGTGAAGATCCATGTTTCCGCTTGCCCATCCGTCACGACCTTTGAAAGAAGGGGGATGCGCAATGAGGAATCTAAAATGATGCGAATCGGATTTCTTCCATTTGGAATCCTTGTTGTCAATTCAGGATTATCCTCGATGACTGTATTGACACCGACTAAAATGGCCATGTTTTGATTTCTCAATACGTGTACATCGTGCCTAGCTTCGGCGGACGTAATCCATTTGCTGTCGGCTGTATGCGTCGCAATTTTTCCATCCAATGTACTTCCCGCTTTCATCGTCATGAAGGGTCTCTGTTCAACGATAAATTTATTGAACACTTCATTCATCCGGCGGGATTGCTCTTCCAACACACCGATGACCACTTCAATTCCTGCGTCTTCCAGTATTTTAACCCCGTTTCCGGCGACGACAGGGTTTGGATCGAGCGTAGCGATGACTACTTTCTTAATCCCGGCTTCGACAATGGCTACTGCACAAGGTCCGGTGCGTCCATAATGCGAGCATGGCTCAAGGGTGACGTAAATTGTGCCGCCCTTGGCCTTTTCACCAGCCATTCGAATTGCATGGATTTCCGCATGCGGCTCACCGGCCTTCAAATGTGTACCAACGCCAACGATTCGGTTTTCATTTACAATGACTGAACCGACAAGTGGATTTGGATCGGTTTGGCCCTTCATTGCTTGAGCATTTTCAAGAGCCAATCTCATATAAAATTCATGGTTAGTCATTATCGGTCCCTTCCTCACCTAAATGGCCAGAACGATTAATTTTTGTTTGCAAGTATTTTTCATTGAACTCCGATTTGTCGCCCCATAAAGGTTCCCTGCCCGAGACAGGAAGTCCGGCATTCCGCATTGCTTCCAATTTTCTTGGATTATTGGTCATGAGTTTGACAGGCTTTGTACGCAATTTCTTTAACACGCGAATGGCATCGTCGTAATTCCTGGCATCATCGACAAAGCCGAGGCTCTCGTTAGCTTCTACTGTATCGTAGCCGTTCTCCTGTAGCACATATGCCATCGCTTTGCTGAATAAACCGATTCCACGTCCTTCATGGTTCGCCAAGTAAAACAACGCACCCGTCCCGTGATCAACAATATTCTGCATCGACTGTTTTAACTGATAACCGCAGTCACATCTTTTACTACCGAATATGTCTCCGGTATGGCAGATGGAGTGCATCCGGATGAGTGCCTCATCCGCGTTTTTGAAATCACCGTATATAAGTACGCTCGATTGTTGGTACTCCGCTAAATTGGCGGAAGCCAGTTGATCGATAATATCTTGGTAGTTATCCGTCACTTGGCATTGATTCAGCCAACAATACCATTGAAAAATAACGGTTTCCCCATACAGATTCACCGGCAATTTAATGGGGCCAACCAAGTAGATGCCTCCTTCGCCCGACTCAACCAGTTGTATTTTATCTTTTAAGACCTCAAGAACTTGAGGAGCCAATTTTGCATGTACCATAAAATCATTCCTTTTATAAGATTTCCGAAAGAAGTTTCCCGCTTTCAATTAACGTGCACTGTAACGTGTATGTTTATCGTAACCATTCCGTTCAGCTATTAACTGCCTATTTGTATGGAGTATTTAACTTTGCTATTGCCAATCATTAGGATAGCAAACAATAAGGAAATAAATAATGCACTCGTTAAGTCATAAACGTTGATGCCGACCGTCATGCCTCCAACCAGTTTTGAGACCATTTCTCCACTTCCTCCATGAGAGGCGATAGCGACATTCCTTTATCGGTTAAGGAATACACGATTCGAACTGGTGTCTCTGGAAAAACTTCTCGTTTTACAATCCCTTCGTTCTCCAAGTCTTTTAACCGCTCAGACAGTACTCTTCCACTAACACCAACTGAGGATTCAATACTGCAAAAGCGCTGAGGGCCAGGTAGCAGCTGGTAGATAATTAAACCCGTCCATCTTTGGCTTAATAAACCCATAGCTTTTTCAAAACGAGGACAAATTGTTTTTTCCATCTAGATCAGCTCCTTACTTATAGTATAACCGCGTATAATAATTAATTGAATTATTTTTGGTTAATTAATTACTTGACTACCGTATGTATTAATTATATAGTAACTTACGTTAAGTAAGCAACTTACTTTTAAATAAATGTTGGTTATTACTTTACATCTTAGTTGGAGGTGAGTGCTTTTATGGATAATACTGGCATTGAAATTGGTCTATATACGCTTGGAGATATTGTACAAGATCCTATTACAGGCAGAACAATCAGTGCTGCGCAAAGAATGAAGGAAGTTATGGCGGCGGCTAAACTTGCTGACGACGCTGGATTGGATATTTTCGGAGTAGGGGAACATCACCGCTTGGACTATGCCATCACTTCGCCATCCGTCGTCTTGGCGGCAATCGCCCAAATGACGAAGCAAATTAAATTGACGAGCGCTACATCAGTGTTAAGTACGATTGATCCAGTGCGCTTGTTTGAAGACTTTGCAACATTGGATTTGCTATCTGACGGGCGTGCGGAAATTATTACAGGGCGTGGTGCTTTTGTTGAATCATTTCCGCTCTTTGGATATGACATCAGTGACTCCGATGCCTTATTCTCGGAAAACATTGAATTGCTGATGAAGCTTAATGAAAACGAGAGAATCTCATGGGATGGACAATTCCGTCCGCCTTTAAGGAATGCAGAGATAGCGCCTCGTCCATTACAGCAGGGGTTGCCAGTTTGGATTGGTGTCGGTGGAACTCCGAGTAGTGCAGTTCGTGCTGGCAGACTGGGTGCCGGAATGGCGATGGCGATTCTAGGGGGTGATCCTGCTCAATTCAAACCATTGGTTGATGTCTACCGTCAAGCAGGCATCGAAGCTGGACATGCTTTGGAAGATCTCAAAGTCGGAGTAACGGGTCATGGATATATTTCCAATACGACGCAACAAGCGATAGAAGAGTTCTATCCATACTATTCGAACTATAAGTCAGTTGTAAATGAGCAATTTGGCCACGGCGGGGGAAGGATGTCACTAGCCGAATTTGAAGAAGTGACAGCACCTGATACTGCGTTATTCGTAGGAAGTCCACAACAAATTGTTGAGAAAATCCTTCAACAACATGAACTTTTTGGACACCAACGTTTCATGGCGCAAATTGATATTGGTGGTTTGCCATTTGAAAAAGTAGCAAAGAGCATTGAATTGTTAGCGACTGAAGTGGCGCCAATTGTAAGGAAAGCAACAAAGAAAGAAAGCGTATTAGTGGGTGCTTAAGGAAATACAAAACACATCTTAGACAGGAGAGAATGGATAATGGAACGTAAATATGAATTAGGCTTGTTGATTTTGAGAGTAGTTTTAGGGATTACATTCTTCATCCATGGGATTGCAAAATTCCAAATGGGACTTGGGAACGTAGCGGGTTGGTTTGAAAGCATTGGCATTTTAGGTTTCTTAGGTTATGTAGTTGCTTTCATTGAACTTATTGGAGGAATTGCACTAATCCTAGGAATTGGAACAAGAATTTTCTCAGCTTTGATTGCAATTGTGATGGTGGGAGCGATCTTCACATCAAAATTGTCCCTAGGTTTCATGGGAGCGGAAGCTGCAGGCTATGAACTGGATGTAGCTTTATTGGCAATGGCGGTTGTTCTATTTATTAGCGGAAGCCAATTGCTATCTTTGGATAATAAAATTTTCGGATCTGAAAAAGCCGCATAATCGTTGTAAGAAAAAAGCCTAATTTCTCTTGGTATCAACAGAGAAATTAGGCTTTTTTTATATTAGGAGGGCTAATTACTTCGCTAGCGGGTAAGCCATTTCCCCATCGACCTGTTCGAATGTTTCAATGAACTTTTCGAGTGTAGAGGTTAAATAGGCGTCTTTTCGTCTAATGAATACGGTATTGACTTTACTATATGTCTCAGGCAAGTAGTGACAGTGGACGAGTCCTCTTTCTTCCAAATGGGCAACGGCTGATTTGGGGACGAACGTAATGCCAAGCCCCATCGTAACGCTTCCCAAAATCGTTTCCAGCGTCCCGAACTCCATCAATTTTTGTGGTGTTATGTTTTGATCTTTATACCACTTGGCTAGCCTTGCCCGGTAACCGCATCCTTCACTAAAGCAAAGGATCGGCTCTCCTATAAGTTGTTCAAGTGAAGTCTTCGTCTTATCTGAGATCAGGACAAGCTCCTCTTGAAAAACCTCATGGGAAACTAATTCAGGATGTTGATCGATTTCTGTCACGAAAGCACCGTCCAATCGATGATGTAAGACATCGTTTTGGAGTTGGTGTGTAACGCCTGTAAGGAGTGATAAGTCTACATTTTTATACTTTTTATTATAGGCAGCCAATATAACCGGCAATTTCATAACGGTTTCAACAGTTCCAATCTCAAGTTTGCCCGCTGGTTCAGTTTTGCTTTGAACGACTTTTTTCATTTCATTTGTCAGAGCTAGAATCTTCTCGGAATAGACAAGTAGTTTTTTTCCTTCAGGTGTTAGCGTCATTCCACGGCTATGGCGGTTAAATAGAGCTGTATTCATTTCAGTCTCAAGCCTCTTAATTCTTGTGGTGATATTTGATTGTACATAACTTAATTCCTTTGCGGCTTCGGTAATCGTACCTTTTTGTGCGACCATTTGAAAAATCTCTAAGTCTTTAAATTCCATATGATCACTCCTTTCAGCCGACACTTTTTCTATGATATCACTAATTGAGATAGGGGACATCAATAATGTTCATTTTAAGAGATATCGAACCTGTGGTTTAATGTTATACGGAGATAGTATGCAGAGGAGATAGAACATCATGAAGAACACCGTAGTATGGGCTGCTATTTTATGCTTGATATCCGCAATATCCTGGGGGGCGATGTTTCCAGTAGCGAATCATGCATTTCACCATATAGACCCATTTTATTTTACACTTTTACGTTATGGTTTTGTAACGATCATTTTAGTTGTCTGGTTGTTATGGAAGGAAGGGAAGCAAGCTTTTCATTTTGAAGGGAAGGGACTTCTCATCTGGTTCTTCGGAACAATGGCCTTTGCGGTATATAATTTACTCATTTTCTGGGGACAGGATCTACTAGGCAACCCAGGTACAATGATTGCCTCTATTATGGAATCATTAATGCCGATGATATCTATTATTATTGCTTGGGTGTTTATTAAACAACGGCCTCATGCATTCACGATGTTTTGCGTGGTTATTGGCTTCGTCGGTGCATCGCTAGTCGTAACAAAAGGTGATATAGGTGCCTTTTTTACAGCATCTAATGCCATCATCCCATCTTTATTAATCTTTATCGCAGTCGTTGGTTGGGTTGTGTACACGATGGGTGGAACACAATTCAGTAACGATGGCTGGTCTGCATTGCGTTACTCCGCATTAAGCTGTTTGCTCGGAACGGCTACTTCGGCTGCTGTCGTAATTGGAGTGACACTTACAGGATATGTCTCGGTCCCAACCGTCGAAACGTTGACCATTACGAGCCCTCATATCGCTTTTATGGTAATCTTCCCAGGTGTTATTGCATTGGTGGGGTGGAACTATGGCGTGAGTGTTATCACACCGTTGAACGGGTTGTTATTTCTTAACTTTGTACCCGTCACAACGTTAGTCATTCAAATTTTCCAAGGTGCGAGTGTCACAGCTTATGATTATATTGGCACCATTTTCATTATCATTTCCTTACTTTTAAACAATATTTTTCTTCGGCTACAGCAGAAGAATAGGGAATCGAAAGAGGATTTCAGAGGAAGATTGCAGGAAACGGAAGCATAACAGAGGGGGTGTCTCAGAAATTCGGTTTTCACTGAATTTCTGAGACACCCCCTAAAATTTATCTTTACTCCAGCCCTCTAGCTTTTTGCGTATCTCTGACATTTTTCTGGACGGTGATAGCCGCAAATATACTCAGAACAAAAGCCATGGCATAAAACCCTTTTTCACTTAAGACAATACTGCCTGCATTGTATAGACCAATGCCCATTAATGAAATTGATATAACCAGTGCAAGCCAACTAATGCCGTAGTAAATATTCGTAACTGGAATTCCTTCGTCTTTATCCCTTACGGCTTTTTGTAAAGATACAGATGCATAGAGGCCAAATATCAATATTGCAAAATAATACCCTTTTTCATTCAGCTCCATTCCTGCGTTGAACAACCCTATCAGATAAGCCGAGCCCCCAATTAACAGAGCTGCCCAGGAAGCCCCTTTGAAAGCTGCGGTTGGTTCTCCATCTTTTCTTTCCACTTTCATTTTCAGTTCTTGTGGTTGATCCCTGTCAAATAAATCTTCAATTTCATTCTTCATTGAATATTCACCACCCCTTTACGATTATCATATCCAAAGGGATTTAAATCGGCAACATAATTTTCCATCTACTGTCTATCCTATTCCTATAAGTGAAACTTACTGCAGGCTTATTCCAGTTAAGCTTGGATGAAGCGATCTCGCGGAACGGTTTGCAACAATGGGGTAGGCTCCCCGACGCTGTACAATTGCAGATCATGCATCGCCCTTGTGCATGCGGTATAAAATATCCTGCGAAGGCTCTCGTCGCCGTAGACATGCTTCGATGCATCGTAAATAATGACCGCATCGAACTCAATTCCTTTTGCCAAGTACGATGGTACGACGACGACACCTTGTTCATATTCCATTGAACCAATCCGTAACAGCTTTATATCAACGATAGCAGACAGGGCTTCATAAGCACTTCTGCTTTCCTCAGCTGATTTACATATGATTGCAATGGTGTTATAGCCGGCGTCCTGGAAATCAGCGACTTTGGAAACAATACTGCGGTGCAGCTCTGCATGATCAGCCACTTGCTTCAGCCCAGGCCGCTCGCCTTCACGTTCAAAAGGGATGATCTGATCTCCATTTGGCACTAATCTCCGTGTGAATTCAATGATCGGTTTTGTCGATCGGTAGCTTCTTGCCATATTGATCACTTCCGTTTCATCAGAACCAAATATAGTGGTAAGCATGTTGAAATCGGCCGTTTCACGTGCATGAGCGAAAATCGCCTGATTAAAGTCGCCCAAAACCGTCATCTTTGCCGATGGAAACAATCGCCTCAAAAACTCGAATTGAAAAGGTGAATAATCCTGCGCCTCGTCAACAACGATATGTTTAATTGTCCGATTCGCCTGAAAGCCCTTGATAAGCTCATTCAATAATAAGAATGGTGTAGCATCTTCGTAATGCAATTGATCTTCATCCAACATAGTTAGGGTAGCTTGGCAGATGGCTGGCCATTCCGCAGGTGTGTCCCCGTACATCCATTGTTTGATTGCAAAAGGGTTGGCAAACAGTTGCTTATAGATGCCCTTCATGTCGATGAACTCAAATTCCCGCACCTGTTTCCGTAACGGCTTCAATCTTTGCTGTACAATCAGCTGGGCCAGTTCTTTGGTGTCCATCTCATAATCGGCGATTGAGTCCCTTTTAAACCCATGCTTTTTTGCTAAGTATGCATGTGCTTTGTTATATTCCTCGTCGCTGAGCAGTTCGATTCTCTCCTGTACCCACAATTCATGCTGTTCAACTTTTTGTGCTTCTTTTAGTTTGTTCAGTAGCCAATCCTGAAGCTTTTCAAGCCGGTTGTGGAAGCGGAGGGAAGTGTCTTTCCGATAAAACCGTTCGGCGATTTGCTCTCCGGACACAATCGGCTTTCCTCTGAACATCAAGTCTTTAAATAGCATGCCGGATACCTCTAACAATTCCCTATAGGATTCAATTGCCTCGAAGAAAAGCGGCGATGCTTTGAATTGGATGCTTGCAACTCTTGACTGATAGGAAGGGGAATCCCCTGCGGTTAACACGTATTCCAATTGATCGTAAGGATTTTCAACCTGATAGTTCTTGCTTAACCGGTGATTCAAGTATTCTTGGAATGTCACTTGCTGCATATTCTCTTCACCTAGCTCGGGAAGCACGTTAGACACGTAGCTATTGAACAGCGTATTCGGAGAGAATAAAATGATTTGATCGGCCTTCAGGCTCTCCCGGTATTTGTATAGCAGATAAGCAATACGCTGCAAGGCGGCTGATGTCTTACCGCTGCCGGCAGGTCCATGGACGATAAGTAGCTTTCCGTGATCATGGCGGATAATCCGGTTCTGCTCCTGCTGAATTGTCGCTACGATGCTGTGCATATGCTTGTCAGTTCCTTTTCCTAACACAGTCTGAAGGATTTCATCACCGATCGTGAGGCTCGTATCGAACATCGATTGGAGAACGCCGCCGCGGATCAAATACTGCCACTTCTTCTCCAGTCTTCCATGGATGATGCCGCCAGGAGTTTTATACGAAGCATCACCTGGCTGATAATCATAGTAGACACTTGAAATCGGTGCCCGCCAGTCGTAGATAAGGAAGTCTTCACCACTATCATCAGACAGCGTGGCAATTCCAATATAAATTTGTTCTTCAGTTGAAACGCCTTCTTCAATGAAATCAATTCGGCCAAAGTAAGGGGATTCTTTCATCCGACGCAGTGTGGCCAATCGTTTGGA
Organism: Sporosarcina luteola; assembly: GCF_023715585.1. GTDB lineage: Bacteria > Bacillota > Bacilli > Bacillales_A > Planococcaceae > Sporosarcina > Sporosarcina luteola_D. Next base: position 2,057,356 of record NZ_JAMBOK010000001.1, on the reverse strand, counting down.
TGCATGACGATGAGTCGTTTGGCTGACGGCCAGTGCTTGCGCTTCTTGTCGTAAGCCAATGATCGTCTCGAGGTAATCGTCGAACGTATCCACATTGACCTTGACTTCATCCCAGAAATGCTTGCGGATCTGCACAACCTCATCCCGTTGACGGGCTGTATCTTTCTCCAATTTGTGAATCCGCCCCGTAATGATCTCCACTACACTGTCTACTCGCTGCAGTTCCTGTTCAAAATTTGATTTCATAGCACACACTCCTTAAAAAAATGAGTAAAAGGGTTGACTGTTGAATGAGTTTTGTTGTACAATTAAAATAGGGGAAAATAGATTTTTTTAACTTTAAGAAGTCTATCCTAATAAACTTACCATAAGACTACATTTTGTTCAATGGGTGTACTGTGAATAAATCCATGTTTCTATGCAATGAATACGAAATACCTTGCACTTATGTTCATGTACATGAATAAAAATGATACCAGACTGTAGACAAACACCCTTAATTTTCGGGTTTGCCTACAGTCTTTTTTCTTTTAAACAGAGAAAAGTATTGACTTTCGCTGCGAGCGGACGCTTTCCGCGGGCACGGCTTCAGCCAATCGAACAACGTAGGGTTCGATTTGCCGTATTTCTGCGTTCTTTGCAGAAATTAAGGCAGCCTCCACACCTGCTCCATTAGGGTCGCAAAAAAACACTGCTCGCACCGCTTCGCTTGTGCTCGCAAAAGCGATAGCGTTGGGAGCACATCCGAGGAGGCTGAGGGCAAGCCCCCCGGAAAGCGTCCGACCGGAACGGAAATCGACGTTATTTCAGCCTACTTACAGTTAAAATGCACACGTTTAAACAAAAGGGTTGGAAATATATGATTTCTACAGTCTGAATGATACAACCTCTTTCCAGGAAAAATCGGGAAGAGGTTTTTTTGTGGAGAATATGATTTAACTTACTAAATGACAGAAAATGTATATAATTTTAGAATGGTGCTATTTTCATAGGTTTAACGGTAGGCTAACTGGGTAAGTAGATAAATAGGAAGGAATCAGAAAAAGGTGCTTCTATAGGAGGAGATGAGAAAGTGTTCAGTAAAAAACTATTGCCATTGTTTTTTGCCGTGTTGCTTGTTTTGTCGGGATGTGCCGGTTTCAAGACGGGCGACAGTAAAAGCGCGGACAGCGGGGATAAAGTTGTCATCGATTTTTGGAGTTTCTGGGGATCTGAAATCAGGCGTCCTGTAATCGATAAAATCGTAGAAGACTTTAATAAATCGCAGGATAAGATTGAAGTGAAGCATACGTTTGTTCCATGGGGAGACATTTGGACGAAGGAGCTTGCAGCAATCGCGGCAAAGAATCCGCCTGATGTCGTCATCAACGACATTAATGCAACTGCGCTCCGCGGACAAAAGAACCAAGCGATGAACCTTTCGCAGTTCCTGGAAAAAGACGATATTTCAGATCGATTCTATGAAGAACTCTGGAATGCAACCCTTTACGAAGGAGATTCATACGGCATTCCCTTCAATACCGACACAAGAATTCTATTTTACAATAAAACAGCTTTTAAAGAGGCTGGACTGGATCCGGAAAAGCCGCCTGCTACTTGGGAAGAACTTTGGGAGTATGCGGAAAAACTGGATGTTAAGAACGGAGATACATATGACCGAATCGGGTTTTACCCACTCTGGGGAGTAAACTCGGATGTGTGGATGCTAAACTCAGACGGAAAAAACTTCTTCGATGAAGATGGTGCCCCGATTATCGATTCGGAAGCGAACCGGGAAACGCTAGAATGGGTATTGGATTGGCATAAGAAATACGGGGCCAATACGATCAATTCCTATAAGTCGCAAATTGACAGCCAGCAAGGGAACCCGTTCTTTAACGGCAAGCTTGCGATGTATGTGAATACACCGACATTTTACACGCAGATCCGTGATTACGCGCCGGACCTCGATTTTGGCGTAGCGATGTTGCCTGAACGTGAGCCGGGAAGCGGCAATACTAGTTGGGGCGGCGGTTTCGTTGCTGAAATCCCACAGGGGTCGAAGCATCCGGAAGAAGCATGGGAATTCATCAAGCATTTGACGGATGTAGAAGCACAGGAATACTGGGCTGTGAAAAACTTTGACAACGTGGCGAATATCAAAGCTGCCGAAAATGCGGCTAAAAACAGCGAAATGCCGGATAAGGACAAGGTAGTTTATCAAATGGCAATTGATAATATGGAAAATACTCTCCTTACACCTGTTCCTGTCCACGCACCGGATTTCATGAACTTGGTCAATCCTGAATTGGACTCGATTCTTCTTGGAAAAAAATCTATTGAACAAGGATTGAAGGACGCACAGCAATCCCTAGAAAAACTGACAGAGAAAAGCAAGTGAACGGAAGCATGAGGAGAGCATAGAAGCTCTCCTCGTTTTACTACGTATAGAGAGGTTACCGGGGGAGGGACAGCAATTGAGGAAGAAATTGAATTATAAACGGATGGAAGGGCTGCAAGGATATGTTTTCATACTTCCTTGGATAGTCGGATTCATCGCCTTCACGGCGGGACCGCTCATCTTTTCTTTTGCAGCTAGTTTCACGAACTACAATATTACGTCCCAAATGGATTTCGTCGGATTTGATAACTACGAAAATCTGTTCACAGCCGATAATCTATTTTGGACATCCTTATATAACACTCTCTATTACGTGCTGTTTTCCATCCCGCTTACGACTGCCGGGGCGATCTTTTTATCGGCCTTGCTCAACCAGGACGTACCAGGCATCCGTTTCTTCAGGACGATCTACTATTTACCGGCAGTGCTTTCCGGGGTGGGGGTTTACCTTCTTTGGATGCAGTTGCTCGATCCCGGAACCGGTTTGGTGAACACCGCCCTTGGATGGTTCGGTATTCCGGGTCCGAATTGGCTGTTCGATCCCGATTGGACGAAGCCGGCACTAATCTTCATGAAATTGTGGAGCGTTGGAGGAGGTATGCTTCTCTACTTGGCGAGTATGCAAGGAGTATCGAAATCATTGTACGAAGCAGCTAAAATAGATGGCGCAAGCAGCTGGCAGCAATTCCGATTTATTACGATTCCTATGATTACGCCAGTCATTTTCTTTGATATTGTAACCAGCCTGATAGGAGGCTTCCAAATTTTCCAGGAGGCATATGTAATGTCGAATGGTGAGGGCGGACCGGTGAATTCCATGTTGTTCTATAACTTATATATGTGGAAAAAGGCGTTCGAATCGTTCGATATGGGCTATGCGATGGCGATGTCTTGGATTCTCTTTATCATCGTATTCATAATTACAATCATCAACTTGAAGCTTGCGCCGCGCTGGGTTCATTACGAAGGGGAGGAGAGATGATGGAGGAAGTTGAAGTGGCAGCAAAAAAGAGGGATGAAGAGCGGGTTGCTTCAGCCCATGCATATTTCGACAATATACATACGAAAAGGAAGCTTCTCTCGCTCGTTAATTTCATATTGCTAGCAGCGGGAAGCCTCCTCATCCTCTCACCGATCTGGTGGATGATTTCAACTTCCCTTAAATCGATGGCAGAAGTGATGACGTATCCGCCGACGTTTTACCCCCGAGAGTGGAATTGGGACAACTATATAAAAACATGGAAAGCGGCTCCTTTTGACACATATGCGATTAATACAATTACGATAACGATGCTTGTCGTCATCGGGAGTGTCCTCGTAAACTCTTTCATCGCATATGGCTTTGCCAAAGTGCCATTTAAGGGGAGGGGCATCCTGTTTGCCATCGTCTTATCGACGATGATGATTCCTGGATTTGTAACACTCATTCCGCAATACGTCCTATTTTCAAAACTGCAATGGATTAATACGTATTTTCCATTAGTAGTTCCAGCCTTTTTCGGAAGTGCATTTTTCATCTTCCTTCTACGGCAGTTTTACATGACGATTCCGAATGAACTGATCGAAGCGGCAAAAATAGAAGGAGCGAGCCATTTCCGCATATGGTGGACAATCGGCCTCCCGCTTACGAAACCGGCACTTGCGACTGTTGCAATCTTTTCCTTCAATGGTGCATGGAATGATTTTTTAGGACCGCTCCTTTATTTGAACGATGAAAGTCTTTATACGCTGCAGCTCGGACTGCAAGTATTTAAAGGCGAAATGAATACACAATGGAACTATTTGATGGCGGGGTCGCTTCTCGTACTTCTGCCAGTCATCATTCTGTTTTTCTTCTTCCAGAAGTATTTCATCCAAGGCATTAATCTGCAGTCTGGAGGGAAGTGACCAACAGCCTGTGATCTTTAACGAAAGAGGGTATCCGAATGTCAAAAATCGTGTTGAAAAATGTCTATAAGCATTTCGATAAAAAGGTGACTGCTGTTTCCGATTTCAATTTGTCCGTGGAGGACGGTGAATTCATCGTTCTTGTCGGACCTTCCGGATGCGGAAAGTCGACTGTCCTTCGGATGATTGCGGGCTTGGAGGAGATTTCATCAGGGGAGTTCTACATCGACGGAAAGTTGATGAACGATATCCCGCCGAAAAATAGAGATATTGCAATGGTATTTCAAAACTATGCACTTTACCCGCATATGACGGTCTTTGACAATATGGCTTTCGGGTTGAAAATTAGGAAGTTCAAAAAGGACGAAATAAAGAAGCGTGTAGAAGAGGCGGCTGAACTATTAGGACTTGAGGAGCTTCTTCATCGGAAACCAAAGGCGCTGTCAGGAGGGCAAAGGCAGCGTGTCGCCCTTGGACGATCGATTGTCAGGGATGCTAAACTGTTTCTCATGGATGAACCGCTTTCGAACCTCGATGCGAAGCTGCGTTTCCAAATGCGCGCTGAAATCGCTAAGCTGCATCAGCGGTTGAAGACGACTTCAATTTACGTCACGCATGATCAGACAGAAGCAATGACGATGGCTAGCCGCATCATCATCATGAAGGATGGTGTCATCCAACAGATTGGAGCGCCGAAAGATGTATACGATAACCCGGAAAACACGTTTGTTGGCGGCTTTATCGGCTCGCCTTCCATGAACTTTTTTGATGGAAGGATTGTGGATGGCCAATTCGTAGTGGAAGACGTACGTATAAATGTGCCTGAAGAGAAGATGGAGTATTTGCGGGAGCAAGGTTTTGTGGGTAAGGAACTGACAATGGGAATCCGTCCTGAGCATATCCATCTGTTGAGAGGCGGGGAAGAGGCCGGACAGACGAATTCCATCCTGTCAAAGATTATCGTTTCGGAACTTACTGGGGCTCATACACTCCTTTATTCGATGCTCGGCACACAAGAAATGATCGCCGAAGTCGAGTCGCGGACCAATGTGTCTCCTGGTGAAGATGTCTATTTGACGTTCGATATGAACTGTGTTCACTTTTTTGATAAGGAAGCCGGCATCAGAATTCGCCCGGAAAAGTCAGAAGTGCTAGTTGGTTAACTGGTCGGAAAATTGCGAAGTCACTAAAGCATATTGACTTTTCGAATCACTCTCTGCTAGATTGATTGTAATAACAATAATCAGTGACGAGAAATAGTAAGAGAGGAACTCTGTTCTCTAGAGAGTCGACGCTTGGTGAAAGTCGATGGACAGATCTTATCCGAAAATCATCTCCGAGATGTAAAGCTGAAAACAGTAAGCTTTACCGGACTTCCACCGTTAAATGGAACGCGTATGATCGTACGTTGACTGAGCGCCGCACTGTTTCTTCTGAAGGGGAACTTGCGGAATATGGGTGGTATCGCGAGCACAAACTCGTCCCTAGTTTAGGGGCGGGTTTTTTTTGTGGAAAATTTGGGATCCAGGTTACAGATTACTAAGGAGGTCAATGATTATGAAGAATGTAGTTGTTGTCGCTGGTTCGTTGATTGTAGCATTTGCTTTCAATTTCTTTCTCGTCCCCTATGGGATACTGAGCAGTGGAATTAGTGGGATAGCTATTTTGATCGGATTGATTACTCCATTTGATATCGGCATAATGAATCTCTTGCTTAATCTGCCATTGCTCATTTTAGGATATATTAAGTTGGGAAGGTTGATTACGCTTAATACGCTCGTGTGTGTTGTGTCACTTTCATTTTTCTTATACATGCTGCCAGTCATTGCTGTGACAGAAAATATTTTGTTATCAACGATTTTTGGCGGGGTTATAAGTGGCATCGGTGTTGGCTTGATATTGAAGTATTCCGGTACGTCCGGAGGGTTGGATATTATTGCAATCATCCTTTCTAGAACGAGCAATATTAGTATTGGTCTTCTTTTGACGGGCATGAACGGCGTCATCGTCCTCATTTCCGGTGCTGTATTAAACTGGGATATTGCCTTATACACACTTTTGTCCATCTATTTGACGGGCAAGCTAATTGATAGCATCCACACGAATCATATTAAACTGACGATGCAAATTGTCACTTCCAAAGGGGAAGCGATACGGGAAGATTTATTGCAATCGATCTATCGGGGCATTACTATTACAGAAGGTTATGGAGGCTACACTAAAGAGAAGAAGCACATTCTAATGACGGTCGTTACTCGTTACGAAATGCTGCAAGTGAAAAAGATTGTACGTGACTATGACGAGACAGCGTTTATTAATATATTTGAGACTGTTGAAGTAGATGGTGTTTTTGCTAAGAATTAGGAGGGTTTACGGATGACTAGAAAAAATGTGTTGTTTTCAGGGCTTATGCTCTTTTCATTGTTTTTTGGAGCGGGAAATCTTATCTTTCCACCTCTTCTAGGATTGGAGTCGGGGAATAATTTTGGCCCCGCAATTACCGGATTTCTTATTACCGGTGTACTGCTGCCGTTCATGGCAATCATGGCCATCGCCTTGTCTGAGAATGGACTCGTCTCTATTGGGAATCGGGTGAATAGACTTTTCGGCTTGATTTTTGCAGTCATCATCTATATGTCAATCGGTGCTTTTTATGGGATACCGAGAGCTTCAAATGTTGCTTACGAGCTTGGTGTCAAACAAATTGTAGACGTGAATGGCTGGGTTGCGCTTCTCATATTCTCCTTGGTGTTTTTCGGAGTGACGTATTTCATTAGCTTGAATCCTAAGAAGATCGTTGATCGCATCGGACAGCTTTTGACTCCTATTTTATTGCTCGTATTGGCTCTGCTCGTTATCCGCGCCTTCATGAAATTTGAAAATATCGCGTCTCCTGCGGCGGGTAATTATGCGACAAACCCATTTGTCAAAGGGTTCGTGGAAGGATACTTCACGATGGATGCTGTGGCAGCGTTGGCGTTCGGGATCGTCGTCATCAATGCATTGAAGGATAAAGGAGCGGCATCCAAGTCAGAGCTTGTAAAAGGGACACTTTGGGCTGGCATCATAGCTGGTCTAGGACTAGCTATTGTATATGTTTCATTGGGGTGGATCGGCAAGGTCATACCGAAGGAAAACGGATTTGCAAATGGTGCTGAAATCTTAACTGTCGCATCGGACTTATTGTTCGCCAGTGGCGGCGGGCTTCTGTTCGGATTAATTGTAACGCTGGCTTGTCTGACGACATGTGTCGGCTTGATCAATGCTTGTGCGAGGTTCTTCAACGAAATTTATCCGAAAATTCATTACCGTTCATATGTCGCTATTTTTGTGTTGATCGGCTTGTTGGTATCTAATTTAGGGTTGGATACGATTCTTAGTTTGGCAGTTCCTTTATTGGTTTTCATTTATCCGATCTCCATCGTGTTAGTGATTCTTTCATTGTTCCAGCATTTTGCGGGCGGAGGGAAGATGATGTACCAGCTATCGGTATCCGTGACAGCGATCTTTGCGTTTTACGAGGTATTAACGAATATCGGTTATAAAATGGATTCTTTAACCGGATGGCTGCTGGACGTTGTACCGTTTTTCGAGCACGGGCTGGGCTGGATCGTGCCGGCGTTTGTAGCTGCAGTGGTTGGTTATGGGATTGATAAGTACGGTAGGGAAGTCCGAGAGTAAAATGCTGATTGTTCATCCCATGAAGTCCCGAGATAATTGAAAAAGACCCTCACTCCCGTGGAAGCGGAAGTGAGGGTCTTTTGTAGAGTTGAAACCGCCAATTGCGAATAACTGGGCTATCATTATCACATAACTTGAGTCATGATCGGATAAAGTTCCCCTTTGAAAGCAAACGAAACTCTGCCCGTCTCCTCAGATACTACAAGAACGAGGGCATCACTTTGTTCGGTTAACCCCAAAGCTGCACGATGCCGCGTACCGAGTTTTTGATCACCTGTAAATCTACCTGATAAAGGAAGGACATTTGTTGCAGAAACGATTTGGTTCTGATTCACCATTACAGCGCCATCATGAAGGGGACTTCCTGGGTAAAAGATGGATTCAAGCAAGGTGTGTGTCAACTCCGCTCCTATCGGAATGCCGGGCTTTACTAGAGATTTAAGGGGGTCTTCCCGTTCAATCACAATTAACCCGCCATGTCTTAATCTGGACAAGTTTTGAACACATACTGACAGCTCCGGATACTTATCTGTAAACGGTGACAGATAACAATTCAAATAGAAGGTGGCGGCTTTCATTTCAATGGACAGAAAGTCTTGTTTCGTTTTTTCAAAATTACCGAGGAGACATTTATTCTCATCTACGATTGCCTCCATGTTATTCTGCAATGCTGCAATGAGATTATTGATATCCTCTATTAAGATTTCTTTCAACGGTGAGAAATCACAATTTATTCTTTCCAAAAAAGTATTCCTCCTCATTCGAACCTATCGTATCCGAAGTTTGTCCATATGAGGAAACTTTAATCATGAACACTCTGCCCATCGCAGTAGGAATAGAAAGAGGACTGATTCGGAAAGTCGAATAACGCTGACTTTCTAAACAGTCCCTATCATATAGAAAGATTATCGAATTGTTTTCAAGGCTGTTGCCCAAGGGATGACTTGGTCGAGCATTTGGTTCACTGAAGAAGCCTGTACTTCTGCTGGTTTGAATTCCGTTCCGTTTTCAAAGTCAGTAAATAGGGATAGAGCTGGGTGGACACGAACATCCGCAACGGATAGTTCGCCTAGGATGCCGCGTAAATGTTCAGCAGCACGTGCGCCGCCTACTGAACCGTATGAGACGATGCCGGCTGCTTTGTTGTTCCATTCTTCACGTAGGAAGTCTAAAGCGTTTTTAAGCGCTCCAGTAATGGAGTGGTTGTATTCTTGAACGATGAATACGAATCCATCTTGTTTGCCAACGATTTCTGACCATGCAGCCGCGCCTGAAGCGTCGCTTCCCGGCTCGCCTAGCAACGGCAATTTATAATCTGCGATATCAATAACTGTATAAGTAGCGTCTCCGCGTTGCTCTGCCAATTCTTTTACCCAAGCACCTACTTGAGGGCTCACACGTCCATCACGAGTTGATCCTAAAATAATACCGATATTTAAGTTTGTCATTGTTTTTTCCTCCTGTTGTTTAGAACCGAATAGTTTATTAAAAAGTCCCATCCTTTTATGTTCACCTCCTCACAAATACTCTTTTTCAAAGTTCTTTGTACTGCGGACTGTATCAATTGGTCGTACAAGCCCTTCGATTTCTTCACGTTTTTCTTCAAAGAACGGCGGCAATGATAGTTTTTCGCCAAGCGTTTCATACGGCTCATCCCCCATGAATCCAGGACCGTCCGTTGCCAATTCGAACAGAATGGAAGGGGCGATTCTTGTATATAAGGAGCCGAAATAATAGCGTTCTACATAGCCCGAGCTTGGCAGTTGGAAGCCGTGCAGGCGTTTTTGCCACGCCTCTATGTCAGCGCGATCCTCTACACGGAACGCCGTATGGTGGACGGTGCCAAAACCTTGACGTGCTTGCGGGAGCACAGTGTTAAATTCAACAACGACTTGAGCTCCGTTTCCGCCCTCGCCCATTTGAAATAAATGGAATGCATCTTCTTGCGCAATTTCCTTCATTAAAAAGACTTTTTCCAAGATTTCTTTCACATGATCAAAGAAGGAAGTACGAATATGGACGGGTCCTAGTCCTGTAATGGCAAACTCCAAAGGAATCGGTCCTTTTTGCCATGGAGTTCCTGATTCGACTCCTTCGTTTAGCTCGTCAGAAATAAGTTGATACTGCTGATCATCAAAGTCCACAAATGACAGGATCTTTTTGCCGAATTGTTCTTGAATACCATGATGCTTCACGTTGAATTTGTCGAAACGTTTCACCCAATACGCTAGCGCATCATCGCTTGGTACACGGAAAGAGGTTTTTGAAATCTCGTTAGTGCCGTGCACCCCTTTTTGAATTCCGGGGAAATCGAAAAATGTCATGTCCGTTCCTGGATTGCCTGCATCGTCAGCGAAAAACAGGTGATAGGTTTGAATGTCGTCTTGATTCACAGTTTTCTTAACTAATCGTAAACCTAATGTATACGTGAAGAAATCATAGATTTTCTCCGCGCTGCTCGTAATGGCTGTTACATGGTGGATGCCTTTTAATTTGTTCATGTACAAATTCCTCCTTGTTTTTATCTTGAATTCGAGATATATAAGTAAAAAAATTTGTTAGTGGATACACTAATTATATTGTAGTTCGTTTAATACCTAGTGAATTAATTTATCTTTAATTCAAGGTAATAATAACATGCCGATAACTCACCGTCAATAAATTCATTCTGAAGAACGACCAAAGGCGTCCGGAAAAGTAATCCACACTGTCTTTCCGGACGCCTTTTCTATAGTTTCGGACCAGTTTAGTCAGGTTTTTTTGCAATTGCTTCAATTTCTACGTCTGCTCCCAGCGGCAACGCTAGAACTGCAACACATGTTCTTGCAGGATAAGGTTTGGAAAACTTTGTTGCATATACCTCATTCATAGCGGAAAAGTATTTCATATCCGTTAAATATACATTCACTTTTACAATGTCATCTGGAGTGAGATTTGCTGCTTCCAGCGCCTCAAATAGATGATCGAAGCATAGTTCCGTTTGTGCGCCGATGTCACCTGAAATGTTTTCTGCCGAAGCGGAATTCATTGCAGTTTGCCCGGATAAATAAACTAAATCACCTGCGTCCACCGCAGCCGAATATGGACCTGATGCTGTTGAGCCCTTTACTTCATAAGCCTTTCTTGCCATCATAATTCCTCCTCTATTTATGAGCTGATATCCCATCATAGCTTACTCAACCCTTTTTGTATAGAAAATGAGAGAGCCCGTGATACAAAATTCCTAGTTGTCGTGAATGTTGCTGTTATATGTTTGCGAGGCAAAGGTTGGTGGATATAGAAGTAAGATGAGACACATAATAAGGAAAACCGAGTTCGCACCCAACGGTGAATAATTAGGGCAGTTTAGTCGAACATACAAGGACTCTGTTTCATGCATACATGCCAATTGATCCTAATACTGGGGGTAGATTCGATTGCAGGAGCTCAATCGAGAGCAATTAAAAAAAGAAGGCTTCAATGATGACATCTTGCCGACGAAGCCAGACGAGCGAAGCTGGGGGATCGGAAATTTTGCTTCCGTATGGATGGGTTCAGTGCATAATATTCCGAACTATATTGCCATTGGCGCCTTATTTGCTTTGGGGTTGTCAGTTGGACAAGTTTTCGCCGCGATTATGATTGCATCCGTCATTATCTCGGCAGTGATGGTGTTAAATGGTCGTGCCGGATCTAAATACGGCCTCCCTTTTGCAATGCTGATCCGCTCTTCTTTTGGAACAAAGGGTGCAATGGTTCCGGGGATATTAAGAGGGGTTATTGCCGCCATCATGTGGTTTGGTTTTCAAACATATGCAGGAAGCCAAGCTTTGTCGATTCTCATCGCGAAGATGTGGCCGCCATTTTTGACATTAGGCGGGGATTGGAATCTTTTAGGGTTGTCATTGCCTGCGTTAATTTCATTCCTCTTATTTTGGCTATTCAATGTCGCATTAATTTATGGAGGAATGAAGTTTCTTGGGAAGTTTACAAATATCCTTTCCCCCATTGTCTATATTGTCTTCGGGGGTATGGCGATCTGGGCAATCAAACTCGCTGGAGGGATTGAACCCATCTTGGCTTACACTGGCACTGGGATCAGTGGAAATCAAGTGGTCGTCTTTATCGCAGCGGTCATGGCTGTCATTGCCGCTTGGGCGGCTCCGATGGTAAGTGTATCGGACTTCACTAGGTTGGCCAACTCCACGAAAAGCCAGGCAATCGGTCAAACAGTAGGACTGATTGTAACTTATTTATTGTTTGCTGTCGCGAGTATTTCAATTATTGTTGGATCTGAAATAGCCTTTGGAACTCCCATCTGGAATGTCCTTGATGTCGTAGCCCGGTTTGACAGTACATTTGCAATAGCAGTATCCGTCCTAACCCTTTGTTTGACGACCTTATCGGTGAATGTGACGGGTAATATTGTACCTGCAGGTTACCAATTGGCATCATTATTCCCGAAGAAGCTGACCTTTAAATCGGGTGCGACGATTGCTGCAGTCATCGGCATTCTGGTCATGCCATGGAAGCTGATGGAAAATGCGACAAGCATCTTTACATTCCTGAATATAATTGGCGGCTTACTGGCCCCGATCGCTGGTGTGATGCTCGCTCATTATTATGTTGTTTCAAAAACGGAAATTGACTTGGGCGAATTGTATTCAAAGAACGGAAAATACAATTACAAGAACGGTTTTAATGAGAATGCCCTTATAACGTTAGTTGTTTCAGGGGTTCTTTGTTTAATCGGAAATTTCGTTCCGTTCTTTGAACCGCTGTATGATATGTCGTGGTTTGTGGGCATCATATCAGCATTTGTCCTTTACAGCCTACTGGAGACGAGGAGAGCTGCTAGAACTCTTAATACATGAAAATTTTGGAGGGTTTATTATGAAAAAATACGATTTAATTATAAAAAATGGAACGGTTGTCACAGCGGATTCTACGGCTAAAGGAGATATAGCCGTCAAGAACGGAAAAATCGTGGAAGTGTCTGTCGGCGAGCCGCTGGAGGCAACGGCTGATCGGGAGATAAATGCTGAGGGGCTTCATGTCTTTCCGGGCGTCATCGATTCGCATGTGCATTTCAACGAGCCGGGCAGGACGGAGTGGGAAGGTTTGGAGACAGGAAGCAGAAGTCTTGCAGCTGGCGGAGCAACCTCATTTTTCGATATGCCGTTGAATAGTACGCCGCCGACGATCAATAAAGCCAATTTAGAAATGAAGCGTAAATTGGCGGAGGAAAAGTCCATTGTGAACCCATATTACTGGGGTGGTCTAGTGCCGGAGAACTTGGCTGACTTAAAGGATCTTCACGAAAATGGCGTCATCGGCTTCAAGGCATTCATGTCACCGAGCGGAATCGATGACTTCCATAACGTGGATGATGAGACGATCTATAAAGGAATGAGGGAGATTGCTGCATTGGGATCCCTCTTAGCCGTTCACGCTGAAAGTACGGTTATGTGTGAACAGCTTGCGGAGGAAAGGATCGGGCAAGGGAAAGTGACGGCACGGGACTATGTTGAATCACGCCCCGTCATTTCGGAGATTGAAGCGGTCCGAAGAATCCTTTCCTATGCAGAACTGACGGGCTGCAAACTTCACATTGTGCATGCAAGCAGCCGTAAAGTTGTGGAGGTAATCAATGATGCGAAACAAAGAGGCGTCGATATAACAGTTGAAACATGCCCGCATTATTTGTCGTTGACCGTAAAAGATCTAGAGGAGCAAGGAGTCCTTGCCAAGTGTGCGCCTCCGTTGAGAGACGAGGACGAGGTTGAGGATCTGTGGAATGCAGTTGCAAACGGAGAAATTGACACGATCGGATCCGACCATTCCCCGGCGCCGGCATCTATGAAGGTCATCTCAGATAATATTTTTGACGGTTGGGGAGGAATTTCGGGAGCCCAATCCATGTTGAATATTCTTTTGACGGAGGGGCATTTCAAAAGGAATCTGCCACTGGAGAAAATTGTTGAATTGACTGCAACGAATCCGGCAAAGATATTTGGTCTCGAGACGAAAGGGACAATCGCAGCCAATTATGATGCTGATTTGACGCTGGTCGACTTGAACGAAAGCTTCGAACTGAAGAAGGAAGACCTGTTTTACCGTCATCAGCATTCCCCTTACGTCGGCAAGACGTTTAAAGGTGCAGTGAAGAGGACCATTGTTGGCGGTGAAGTTGTGTTTGAGAACGGGCAACCGTTAACAAGAAAATAAAGGCTGGCAGGATGGAAATTATACTTTAGGGGAGAGGGATTTCTTACATGACATCAAAGGAAGTACAACCTCACATGAGACAGAAATTCACAATCCCCTATTGGTGGAAAGCGGTTTTTGCATTCACATTAGGATGGATGTTCATAAATGCCAATAAATATTTCTTGAATCCAATCTTAGGGCATATCGGTTTGGAGTATGATCTGAATAATTCCCAGCTGGGACTGGTCAATAGTATATTTTTTCTGACATACACGATCGCCCAAATTCCTGCAGGAGCTTTCAGTGATAAATTTGGCAGGAAAAAGTTACTTGTCATCGGCTTTATTTTATATGGAATTTTGACCGGCGTCAGTGGCCTTATGGCTGGTTTTGTGGGTTTCTTGGTCGCTCGGGCATTTGCGGGACTTTCATCTGCAACTTATTTCAGTCCCCAATTCGCCCTATCGTCTGAAGCAATACCAGAAAAAAATAGAACCGTTGGAAGTGCGATCATTAACAGTGGGTCGGGGATAGGAATTGCTTTTGCCTTTATCCTGTCAAGCACATTAGTGTTGGAAAAAGGGATGAATTGGACGGTGCCTTTTTATATTTTCGGCGTGTTGACCATACTTGTCGGGATTTTAATTGCAGTATTAGTCAAAGAGAAAAAGAGGGCTACAGTAAATGAACAGCGGGTAGAGACGAAAGTTAGGGGAGATAAAGTTTCTCTCCTTTCCTTACTTAAAAACCGTAACCTGCTCATTACGTTTCTCGTCTTATTCTGTTCCCTTTATGGTTTTACGGTCATTGTTACATGGCTGCCGAAGTTTTTACAAACGGAAAGAGGATTCCAAGGAAGTGAAGTTGGGTTAATATCTGCTTTGGTTCCATTGGCTTCTATACCTGGGGCGCTCGTCGCCAGTTATATATCCGACCGCTTAGGACGGAAAAAGCCTTTTGCTATCGTGCTCATACCAATCGCTGCGATTGCTTTATGGGCAACTGTCTACGTTCAGACGACCGCTTTGCTGATCACGGCATTGTTGGTTTATGGGTTATTCGGAAAGATTGCGCTGGACCCGATTCTTCTCTCAGCTGTTTCCGAAAACGTCGATAAATCGGCATATGGGATTGCCTTCGGACTCTTTAACTTTGTTGGCATGATTTCCTCAGTCATCGCTCCTTGGTTCGTCGGTTTTCTTGCTGATAAAACAGGCAGTATGACGGCAGGGTTTTACTCTGCGGTCATTGTCCTTGCAATCGGATTGGTCATAATGATGTTCTTTAGAGAAGGTCCGAAGGAAAATGGGCTGGATGCATAGATGGGATTGATAAAACGATACGAAATATAAAGCTAAAAGGGGCAGATGAATGTGACAGATGTAACGCGTGAAATCGCGCACCTCGAAGAATGGTTAGCCGAACACGGAAAGGATCCGGAAGGCGGAGTCACCCGGTTACTTTATACAAAAGAGTGGGTGGAAGCGCAGAAAGCCCTTGAAAACGTAATGCAGAAAGATGGATTAACTACCCGATTTGACGATATCGGAAATCTTTTTGGTCGGTTGGAGGGCAGCACGTACAAAGATGAAACGATTCTAACCGGCTCTCATGTGGACACAGTTAAAAACGGTGGAAAGTTGGACGGAGCCTTCGGAATCCTGGCAGGAATTTTAGCGATTCGTCTGTTGCAGGAAAAACATGGCCAGCCACTCCGCAATCTTGAAGTCGTGTCATTTGCAGAAGAGGAAGGAAGCCGATTCCCTTATGCGTTTTGGGGTTCGAAAAACTTTGTCGGCATCGCAAAGAAGGAGGACGTTGAAAACATTACCGATTTCAATGATGTGCCATTTGTCGATGCGATGAAGGAAGCTGGTTTTACTTTCAGGGACGAATCAAAAGCTTTCCGCGATGATTTGAAGGGGTTTGTGGAAATCCATATTGAACAAGGCAATGTTCTCGAGAAAGAAGGAAAGGACATTGGCATCGTTCATAGCATTGTCGGGCAGAGGCGTTTTACGATTGAAGTATCCGGCGTTGCGAACCATGCGGGGACTACGCCGATGGGGTATCGGAAAGACGCTTTATTTGCCGCAAGCCAGATGATCAATAGCGTCATCAGCAGGGCAATAGAATATGGCGATCCTCTCGTTGCGACAGTCGGGAAGATTGAAGTGAAACCGAACACCGTTAACGTTGTTCCAGGGGAAGCGTTATTTACGTTGGATGTTCGGCACACGGAAAAAGATGTCCTTGTAAAGTTTACGGAAGAATTGACAGCGATCATCAAAAAGATTTCTGCCGAATTTGAGGTGGAGACGACAATTGATATGTGGATGGACGAAAATCCGATTCCGATGGATAAAAAAATCGTCGAAGCCATTGAAAAGCAAGTTAAGGAAATTGGATTCAATTATAAACTGATGCATAGCGGAGCAGGCCATGACTCCCAGATCATTGCGCCAGTCGTGCCGACAGCTATGATTTTCGTGCCAAGCCGCGAGGGAATCAGTCATAACCCACTGGAGTATACAAGCCCGGAACAATTGGCAGTGGGCGTTCAAGCTTTGATGAGCTCTTTGTATGCGTTGGCTTATATAGAATAAAGAATAAAACTGTTTCTATAGGGAAATAAGTAGAAGAATGCAGTTTTGAAAATATCAAATGAAATAGGTGTAACGATGGGCTTTTTAGCTAAATTATTTGGAAGATCAAAGGAGATGGAAAAATTGGCAAATGTAAATGTAGCGGTGATTTTTTATAGTATGGGTGGTACAAATTATCAATTAGCACAATGGGCTGAAGCAGGAGCAACGGAAGCAGGAGCAGAGGTTAGAGTGTTAAAAGTACAGGAATTGGCTCCGCAATCAGTAATCGAAGGAAATGAAGCTTGGAAAGCAACTGTCGAAGCCACAAAAGATGTTCCAGTTGCGACATCTGAAGATATTGAATGGGCAGATGCGGTCATCTTCAGTGTTCCGACCCGATTTGGCAATATGCCATCGCAAATGAAGCAATTCCTTGATATTCAAGGCGGTCTGTGGGCAAGTGGAAAGACGGTCAATAAAGTCGTAAGTGCTATGACGTCGGCACAAAATCCACACGGCGGCCAAGAAGCAACACTGCTTTCCCTCTATACTTCCATGATGCACTGGGGTGCGATCATTGCAGCTCCTGGCTACACGGATCCGGTCCTTTTCGGAGCGGGTGGAAATCCTTACGGAACAAGCGTGACGGTGGACCAGGACGGTAAAATGATTGAGGACGTCCAAGCTGCTGTTAAACATCAAGCGAAACGTACAGTCACAGTCGCCGAATGGGTTAAAAAAGGAAATCAATAAGATGAAATAATTTTGGGTTGTCCAGAGAGTCGTATCTGGACAACCCTGTTCCTTTTTTGCAAAGCAAGCACCTCCCACGCTCAAAGCGAGACCTTCCGCGTCCAAAGCGAGGCCTTTCACGTCCAAAGTGAGGTCACCTGCGCTCAAAGTGATGCCTTCCGCGCTCAAAGTGAGGTCACCCGCGCTCAAAGCGAGTCCTTCCGCGCTCAAAGCGAGTCATTCGCGCACAAAGCGAGCCATTCCGCGTCCAAAGAAAAATGCATAGTATCGATAACGCATGATCAACTACAAGCTGCCGACCATTGGCAACTTTTTTTATGCCAACACAGTCAATAATATTTATACTTGATATACTTTTTATACTCGTGTACAATTAAATTAATTAAGTGGAGGTGGTACTCATTAACGTATGTCCTTATTTAGAATCGTGCTTCGAAATTTTAGGAAGGCGGTGGAACGGGCTTATTATTCATTACCTGTCAATCTGCCCCGAGTTCACTGCCCATTTTTCCGAAATGAAACGCGACTTGCCGGATATTACCCCCCGTTCGCTTTCAATGAAATTGATTGAACTCGCTGAGCACGGATTAGTCATAAAAAAAGTGACAGAAGGAACGCCTGTCATCATTTCCTA
Organism: Sporosarcina luteola; assembly: GCF_023715585.1. GTDB lineage: Bacteria > Bacillota > Bacilli > Bacillales_A > Planococcaceae > Sporosarcina > Sporosarcina luteola_D. The sequence goes on along the minus strand of NZ_JAMBOK010000001.1, from coordinate 2,039,244 downwards.
TCATCTGTCCGAAAAGGGACAGCAATTGGCTCTCGCTTTGCAGCCAGTACAGGCTTGGGCGCAACAGCATATCGAACTTGATTTATCCAATCACACTAAAGAAAAGGGGAATTGACGTGAGTACAAATAATAATATGATTTGCAATATGGAAACAGGTGTCTGCGGCCCTGCTGGCGATGACACAATTTCAATGGAGTTCATTGATTTATCAGCTCCGAAAAAAACGATTGACCTTTATTATGTAACTGATCCAATCTGTTCGCATTGTTGGGCGTTGGAGCCTGTTCTTCGAAAATTTGTGCATCAGTACGGGCATTACTTCAATATGCATACACTTATGGGAGGATTGCTTGAAAAATGGGGTGATGGTCCCGTCGATCCTGCAAACGGGATATCCGGACCATCTGACGTAGCCGGTCACTGGAGGGAAGTCGGAGAACATTCGCGCATGCCGATTGATGGAACCGTTTGGTATGATAATCCAATCTCGTCTTCTTTCATTCCATCCCGAGTATACAAAGTGATCCAACAAAACCATCCTGAACTAGCAAACGTATTTTTACGCCGTGCACGTGAAGAGCTTTTTGCCTTCAATAAAAATATTGCCCAAGACGATGTTTTGATCAAGATTGTCAATCAAGTTGGACTGAATGGGGAAGAAATCATTAAGCAATCCAAGCTTCCGGAAGCAGACACTAAATTGCACGAAGACTTCCAGCTCGTACGTCAGTTAGGTGTCCGAGGATTCCCGACAATTGTCATAATGAATGAAGAACAAAAAGGCGTTCGGATTGTCGGTGCAAAATCAGTGGAGGACTACGCGAATTCACTTCAACAATTGCTGCCGAATGAGACGATAAAGCCGAAGCAACTTTCCGGGTTGGCTCAATTACTGCAACAGGAAAAATTACTATTCTCGCGCGAAATCGAAGAGTTTTATTCGATTAATAAAAGTGAATTTGACGCATTCGTGGAGAAGCAATTGCCGCAAGACAGTTACACGGTTAACAGTCTTCTTGGAGAAACGTATATTCGAGCAAAATAACAATAAGAAAAGCGACTCCCCCAACAGGCAGTCGCTTTTCTTATTGAACCTACTCAGTGAGTTATTTGGTTTTATTGCTCCAACTCCAACAGTTTCTTTTTCATGTCCAAACCGCCCCGAAAGCCCGTCAGGTTGCCGTTTTTCCCGATTACGCGATGGCAAGGGACAGTGATCAGAAGGGGGTTGGCACCGATGGCAGCGCCGACTGCGCGCACAGATTTCGGTTTTTGAATCCTTTCCGCTATATCAGAATAGGAAACGGTTTGTCCATACGGTATTTCCTGCAGAGCCTTCCATACGGATTGTTGAAACGGAGTGCCGTGCAAATCCAGATGCAATGTAAACTCTTTCCGTTTACCTTCCATATAGTCAATCAATTCCTGTACATAAGGCTCCATGGCAGTATTATCTTCTACCAGATGATAAGTAGAAAGGCGTTTTTTCGCCCATTCAGACAGTTCTTCGAATGGTGCGTTGTGCGGCCCAGCATAACAAAGCCCTTCAGCGGTAGCTGCAATATATATATTCCACATCCTATGGTTCAATAGCGTCCAATAGACGATGCTTTCATTGTTCTTTTCCATACTAAACTCCTTCCATTTAGTTACTCGCAATCCTCGTAAAATGTATGAGCCTTTTCGACATCGAAAATCCGAACGATAGCTGTAATCATTCTATAATGAACTCAAATCCCACAAGGTGTTTTCAATTTTCACACGTTAATGACAGTATACTACCTTTCTAGAAGTTATACTTCATTTTTTCGGTAGTTCATCCACTGGCAACTTCCTATATAATTGATTAAATTACTGGGAAATGGGTAAAGAATAGAATAGATTGGAGGTCATTGGGATGAAAAAAATAGGTGCATTATCTATCCTAGGTACGTTATCACTCATGCTGATGGGCTGTGGTGACGATGTGAAGCAGGAGAATGGCAACACTGCCGTGAAGGAAGAGAGTAACGTTGTGGAAGAAAAGAATACCACCGAATCTACAGACACTGATCAAAACAATAGCGCATCGACTCCTGCAGAAATGCTGGAGAAGATGGATGAACTGGAGTATGCAGAGTTTGAATTGGAAGTTGAATATGCAGGAGGTACTGAATATGAAGTGGAAATTGACCAGAACAGTACCGGTACCGTTAATGCCAAAATTGAAGATTCATTAAATCATGTCGAGAAACATGGTAGCGATGCATTCAATGAATTGCACCCACTTATCCAACAGTTAACAATTACACAGGAGTCGAAGAAAGACGAGGTCATTTCAGAAGTTTTAACAACCTTCAACTTGCCGACTGACTATACGAAGTTTGATTTGGAAATCACATTTAACGACGGAACAAAAATGGAGTTTGAGGATAAGAAGAAATAAATAAAGCGATATTGGTAAAACAAACGTGAGTTTCATACTCACGTTTGTTTTGATTTGGTATGGCTTCCGATCAATAATTGCGCTCCCTATCCAATAATGATAAAATAGGGGTATAGGGTATATTGTGAATCGGGGTGAAGGATTTGTCTGAAACAAGTAAGAAAACAGTCCAACCAAACAAACAACAACTGTTAAATCGTTTAAAACGAATAGAAGGGCAAGTCAGAGGCGTTCATCAAATGATTGAGAATGACCGTTATTGTGTTGATATTCTCCATCAAATCAGTGCGATTCAATCTGCGATGAATAAGGTTTCATTAGCTTTATTGGAAGATCATACGCATCACTGCGTCGTGAAAGCGATAAAAGGACAAGATGGCGAAGCGGCGATTCAAGAGCTGATGAGCATCATGAAAACGATGACCAAATAGTCACCTGGAACTTTTTCTTGGTATACCTGCCTAGGGTATGCTATATTGAGAGTAACAACAATATTCACAATACTGGGAGGTTTTCATAATGAAAGAAGTGCTAAAAGTAGAAGGCATGTCTTGCGGCCACTGTGTAAAATCAATCGAGTCAAGCGTCGGTGAACTACAAGGTGTTTCCGTTGTAACAGTGGACCTTGCGACTAAAGAAGTAACTGTTGAGTTCGATGATAAAACAAATATTACGCAAATAAAGGAAACAATTGAAGACCAAGGCTATGACATCGCTTAAGTAACAGCGTCCGGCTAACCGTGCGGGGGTATGTAAAGCGGAAGTGATTATACTGCAACGTATAATCCTTCTTTTTTCAGTTAAATATACCCCCACCCAGTATAGGAGGGATAAAAATGACGAATGTAGAAAAAACCTTAAAAATTCAAGGAATGACATGCGCTGCATGTGCAAATCGAATTGAAAAAGGTTTATCCAAAATAGAGGGCGTTGAAAAGGCCAATGTGAACTTTGCATTGGAAAGTTCGACAATAAACTTCGATCCCGATGTGACGAATGTCGATGAATTCACGACAAGAATTGAGAAACTGGGCTTCCATGTTGTTCATGATAAAACCGAATTCGATGTAGCGGGCATGACTTGCGCGGCATGTGCGACGAAAATCGAAAAACGCTTGAACAAGATGGAAGGTGTTTCCAATGCGACAGTCAACTTTGCGCTAGAAACAGTGACTATTGACTATGACGGCGGTCAAACGAGTCCTAATGAAATGATGGCAACCGTGAACAGAATGGGCTATGAATTAATTCCAAAAAGTGACGGCAGGGAAAAGATAGATCATAAAGAGCAGGAAATCAAAAAGCAATACAGGAAATTCATCTTTTCTGCGGTTTTGACACTCCCGTTGTTATGGACGATGGTAGCGCATTTTGAATTTCTGTCGTTTCTCTACTTGCCTGAATTTCTCATGAATCCATGGGTGCAATTGGCAATCGCGACACCCGTTCAATTCATTGTCGGCGCCCAATTTTACAAAGGAGCATTTACTTCATTACGAAATAAAAGCGCCAATATGGACGTGTTAGTAGCGTTAGGAACGAGTGCAGCATATTTCTACAGTCTTTATTTAACATTCGAATGGCTGAATGCGGGTAGTGTCGGTCATCCGGAGCTCTACTTTGAAGCATCCGCAGTCATTATTACCCTTATCGTCCTCGGTAAATTATTCGAAGTGCGGGCAAAAGGGAAAACGAGCCAGGCGATTCAAAAATTGCTCGGTTTGCAAGCAAAAACAGCACGCTTGTTGAAAGATGGAATTGAGCAGGAAGTGCCTATTGAGGAAGTCATGGCAGGGGACATTATCCACGTCAAACCAGGCGAGAAAATCCCTGTCGATGGAGAAATTGTTTCCGGCCAATCGGCGATTGATGAATCGATGATTACAGGTGAAAGTATTCCTGTCGATAAAGTACCTGGAAACTCTGTTATTGGAGCTACGATCAATAAAAATGGTTCATTACAAATCAAAGCAACGAAGGTCGGTAAGGATAGCGCATTATCGCAAATCGTCAAAGTCGTTGAAGAAGCGCAAGGCTCCAAAGCTGAAATCCAACGTTTGGCGGATAGAATTTCGGGCATCTTTGTCCCTATCGTTGTCGGCATTGCCATTTTGACGTTTCTCATCTGGTATTTCGCAGTCACACCGGGCGACTTCAGATCGGCACTCATTCCGACCATTTCTATTCTCGTCATTGCATGTCCTTGTGCGCTCGGGTTAGCGACACCGACATCGATCATGGCAGGTTCGGGTCGAGCTGCTGAAATGGGCTTGCTGTTCAAAGGCGGGGAGCATCTTGAAAATACCCGCTCGATTGACACAGTAGTGTTGGATAAAACCGGAACTGTTACAAAAGGTCAACCAGCATTAACGGATATCATCGTGTCTGAGGGATTTGCTGAGCAGGAAGTGTTGCAGTGGGTTGCGTCAGCAGAGAACCAATCGGAGCATCCGCTGGCACAGGCGATTGTAACGGGCGTAAAAGAAAAAGGTGTCGAATTGATTGAAGTGGAAGCTTTCAAAGCGCTTCCTGGATACGGAATTGAAGCGGAAGTTGCTGGAAATCATCTATTTGTCGGTACGCGAAAATTAATGCGCAGCCGTAATGTTGACCTGCATGATATTGAATCCACAATGGAGAAGATGGAGAACGAAGGGAAAACGGCGATGCTTATCGCAATCGACGGGAAGCTTGCAGGCGTCGTGGCGGTGGCGGATACTGTAAAAGAAACGTCCAAAGAGGCGATCAAAAGAATGCAGGAACTCGGACTCGATGTCATTATGCTGACAGGGGACAACAGTCATACTGCTGAAGCAATCGGCCGACAAGTTGGACTGACTCATATCATTGCAGAAGTTCTTCCAGACCAGAAAAGCGATAAAATCAAAGAACTGCAATCACAAGGAAAGAAAGTCGCAATGGTCGGCGACGGCATCAATGACGCACCGGCGCTTGCTATGGCGGATATCGGCATGGCGGTCGGCACCGGAACGGATATTGCAATTGAAGCAGCTGACATTACATTAATGCGCGGCGATCTGAACAGTGTCGCTGACGCCTTCATCATGAGCAGGAAAACGATGCGGAACATTAAACAGAACCTGTTTTTCGCCTTCTTCTACAACACGATCGGCATACCTGTAGCAGCATTGGGTCTACTAGCCCCATGGGTGGCAGGCGCTGCAATGGCATTCAGCTCCGTATCGGTCGTACTCAATGCGCTTAGGCTGCAACGTGTGAAACTGTAACAGCTTTCAAATGCAAATACAAAAGCCCATCCATTCGGATGGGCTTTAACTATGTTACTGAATGAGACTTTTTACAGCCTTCGACATCGTTGCGCCGTCCGTTTTGCCGGCAAGCAGCGGTTTTGCGATTTTCATTGCATCCCCCATGTTCATTCCTTGGACGACTCCCGCTTCTGTCAGCAATGCCTTCACTTCATCCTCGCTTAATTGCTTCGGCAAAAATGACTTAAGCAGAACTAATTTCGCCTTTTCCTGTGCAATCAAGTCCTCACGCTGCGCTTTCTCGGCACCTTCCAACGCTTGATTCGTCTGTTTGATTTCACGGTTTACAATCGCAACTTCCTCTTCCTCCGTCAGAGCGGAACCCTTCTCTTTTTCAGCAAGGTCAAGTCCGGACTTTAGAATTGTGAGCACGCCTTTGGAAAGTATGTCCTTCTCTCTCATGGCTTGTTTCAGTTGTTCGAACACAGTTGTTTTTAACATTGTTCAAATCGCCTCTTTTCATTTATCGAGTGCATCCATCCCACTCGAATTTGTTTAATAATTATAGAGGAGGCGACCTTGAACTGCAACTTGTGGGTGTTGCAATAAGGAAGCGTGCAAAGAATAGATACTATTAAATGAATAATTAATCACTTTACTTATAGTAAATTCAACCGATATTAGTAATCGTGTGTGGACTCGAATAAAAAAATAATAGGAGATGTAGAGTATGTTTAAAAGTATTAAAAGTAAGTTATTGTTTTCTTTTTCATTAGTGATTTTATTAGTGCTGTTGTATGGCATTTATAATATTTACGCGGTGATGAAAAGTAATGAAGAAGCAAGGAAGATCGTGGAGAGAGAGCTTCCGTTATTGATTGCCCATGATAAGATGGCGTTGACGATGGCAAACCGGATCTCTACGGCAAGAGGATATGTCCTGTATGGAGGAGATTATAAGGACAGATTTAATAACTACACTGAGCTTGGAAAGCAAAATGAAGCAATCATTCGGGGTATTACTGAAACGGAAGAGTTTGATCGTCTCATCGAGAAAACGATAGCTTGGAGAATGATTATCAGTGAAGAAGTGTTTGCTGAGTATGATAAAGGGAACCAGGAGTTAGCACTAAGAAACCTGGACAAGTCAACTCCGATGGTCCGTGAAATTATGGCGGGATATGAAAAATTGGCAGCGGATTATGAAGAAAATATTAATGCCGCAGAAGCGAAGATTATGGAAGATGGGAATCGGACGCTTAAGATTGTGAGCATTGTGACGGTCTTAGTCATCCTCTTAAGTATAGCTGCTGCGCTATTTACAGCGGAACAAATTACAAAACCGATTAAAATGATAATGAACCGCATGTTACAGATGGCTAAAGGTGATTTAAGCGGTGAAAATATGAGTACTACTGCTAAGGATGAAATAGGCCAGCTTGTCCATGCGGCAAATGAGATGAGCCATAACACCCGCAATTTATTGAATACGATCAATGATATTTCAGGCTCTGTATCAGCCCAAAGTGAAGAGCTGACGCAATCCGCGACTGAAGTGAAATCCGCGACCGACCAGGTTGCTATGACAATGTATGATTTAGCGGAAGGTGCAGAATCCCAAGCGACACAAGCAGGTCATTTGTCTGACCTGATGGACTCGTTCGTTCATCAAGTCGAAGAGGCAGATGAAAAAGGGGGACATATTCAAGCTGCATCTACAAAAGTGTTGAATATGACTTCGGAAGGTCGTCGTTTAATGAATCTTTCCAATGAGCAAATGGGAAGAATAGACAGCATCGTACAATTTTCCGTGGATAAAATCCAAGGATTGGACGCCCAGTCACAGGAAATATCAAAATTGGTTGTCGTTATTAAAGATATTGCAGATCAAACAAATCTGTTAGCATTAAATGCTGCTATTGAAGCGGCAAGGGCAGGCGAACACGGCAAAGGGTTTGCAGTCGTAGCCGAAGAAGTAAGAAACTTGGCGGAACAGGTTTCCCTTTCCGTGACCGACATTACGAAAATTGTTGGTGACATTCAGTCAGAATCCAGTTCGGTTGCAGCATCCCTCATTGAAGGATATGGGGAAGTGGAAAGAGGTACAGAACAAATTACGCAGACGAGTCAAACGTTCAACGATATTAATGACGCTGTAACAGAAGTGGCCGCTCATATTACAACCATTTCAAGCAACTTATCAGAAATGGTTTCCCGCAGTCAGGAAATGCGCGGTTCAGTTGAAGAAATTGCAGCTATCACTCAGGAAACGTCTGCAGGAATTGAACAGACATCTGCTTCAGCGCAACAGACAAATAGCTCGATGGAAGAAGTGGCAATGAGCTCAGAGCAACTATCGAAATACGCTGAAGAACTCAATGGAAAAGTACTTCAATTCAAATTGTAAACGGGAAAAGGGGGCTGTCACAGGACAGTCCCCTTCGTTTTTACCAATGGTAACCGATTTCGGTCAATTACCGGCGGATATCGGTCATTTCTTATAAGTTATCGGTCACTTCCCGGAAGTTATCGTCATTTCGGGACCTTCGACTCACTAGAAATCAAATTAAATCTTTTTCACAAACTCCGATTTCAACTGCATTGCCCCAAAACCGGGGATTTTGCAATCAATATCGTGATCGCCTTCAACCAGCTTGATATTTTTCACCGTTGTTCCCATTTTGACGACGTTTGAACTGCCTTTCACTTTCAAATCTTTGATAACTGTAATCGTGTCACCATCGTTCAATACATTACCGTTTGCATCGCGGACAACTGCAGCTTCGTCTTCGGTCTCCTGGGATTCCAATGTCCACTCGTGTGCACATTCAGGGCAAACAAACAGGTTTCCGTCTTCATATGTGTATTCGGAATTGCATTTTGGGCAATTAGGTAAATTATTCATGACTTGATTCCTCCATCCACTAGTATCAATCATACTATAGCAAAGAACAGGATTAATCCAAGTCCGCAGGAGTAAAACACAACCGCATTTGTATAAATCACAAGTATTTGCTATATTATAAGCAATATGGAATCACTGATGTGGCCCAGTAGATGAAAATTGTGAACCAGAAAGTACGGTGCCTTGCTGAGAGCCGTACCACCGCTTTTCATTGAACCCTACCACGGAGATGTCATGCAAACATGACCGGGTCGTTTTCGTTACAGAACGTTCGAGGGCTTAGCGTCGCTAGGCCGAATGAAGGTGGTACCACGTCTATTCAGCGCAAAGACGTCCTTATATAGGACAGCTTTGCGCTTTTTATTATGATAGGGAGGAAATATAGATGAGTAATCAGAAGAACGATTTTTCAAAATGGTATATCGACACGATCCAGAAGGCGGATTTGATGGATTATACACCGGTTCGCGGATGTATCGCATTCAAACCGGATGGCTACGAAATTTGGGAGCATATCCAAGCTGAGATGGACAAGCGCTTCAAGGAAACAGGCCATCGGAATGCGTACTTCCCGATGTTAATTCCTGAGTCGTTCTTCCAGAAGGAGAAAGATCATATCGAAGGGTTCTCCCCTGAACTCCCATTCGTGACGGAAGCTGCCGGCGAGAAATTGGAAGAGCGCCTTGCACTGCGTCCGACGTCCGAGACGATGATCGGTCACTTGTATTCCGACTGGATTAAGAGTTATCGTGATCTTCCAGTGTTGATTAACCAATGGGCGAACGTTTTCCGTTGGGAGAAAAGAACATTGCCTTTCATTCGGACGTCTGAGTTTTTATGGCAAGAAGGGCATACGGCGCATGTCGATGAAGAAGAAGCACGTACAGAAACAATGCAAATGCTGAACATTTATAAAGAAGTCGTGGAAGGTCTATTGGCAATTCCAGTCTATGACGGACAAAAAACGCCATCCGAGCGCTTCGCGGGCGCGGTCGACACGTATTCGATCGAGGCGATGATGAAGGACGGTAAAGCGGTCCAAGCGGGTACGTCCCATTATTTAGGCACGAAGTTCGCGGAAGCATTCGACATTAAATATTTGACGAAGGAAAACCGTCACCAATTCGTGCATACGACATCATGGGGGACTTCGACGCGGTTGATAGGCTCGGTCATCATGGTTCACGGCGACGAGCAGGGGCTTGTATTGCCTCCTCGTATCGCACCGACGCAAGTAGTCTTGATTCCGGTTGGTCCATGGAAGAAGAACCCGGCTATTATGGAGAAGTTGGATGAAGTCTTCGCGGAGTTGAAGGCGAAAGGAATCCGCGTGAGGTTGGATGATTCCGATCAGTCTCCAGGATTCAAGTTCAATGAGTGGGAGCTGAAAGGCGTTCCGGTCCGTGTTGAGCTAGGGCCACGTGATTTGGAGAACAATCAAGCGCTTATGAAAGCGCGCGACGAAGACGAGAAAGTCGCCATTGACTTGGCATCTATCGTCGAAAGCATAGAACAGGAATTGCAAACGATGCAGACACGCCTGCTTGAAAAAGCGCGTGCGTTCCGTGCGGAGCATTCCCATACGCATATCGACACAATGGAGGACCTAACGAAGCATATCGCGGATTCGGCGGAGAAAGGCGAAATCCCTGGTTGGATCCTTGCCGGCTGGTGCGGCGAGGACGCGTGCGAGGAACAAGTGAAGGATGAGACAATGTTCACGACACGCAACATTCCATTCAATCCGCCAGCTGAAAAGTCGACGTGTATTAATTGTGGAAAAGAAGCGAAGCATACAGTTTGGTTTGCAAGAGCTTATTAATATTTTGAATGAATTAGGCTGCCATCCCTCGGGAGGCAGCCTTTTGCATGGAGATATTTTGTTTTTGTGATCCATTTAATTGATAACCTAAGCCATTAAATGGCTAAGCGGTGATAAATTGATGCTGAGTGGTGATAAACCCCTCACAAACGGTGATAAACACCTTCTGAGCGGTGATAAACTCATCACAAGCGGTGATAACTCTTTAAGTTGGCGGTGTAATTATGCGAGTCGGTGGTAAATCAATTCAAGTGGGTGGTAACGCTCAGAAAGTCGATGATAACACCCCAAGTCGGTGACAAACCAATTAGAGTCGGTGATAACTACCCGCAAGCCGGTGATAAGCCGCCCCAAGTCGGTGACAACTCATCCAACAGACTTTCGCCCCTCCCCATAAAAGTGCAACCACGCTTCATGGATGCCGCCTGCACAGTTTTCATTCGCTCGGAAAAGATTCTTGCACGGTTCCATCTCCAGCAACTCAGCCTGGGCATTGCCGACGATGACGGAAGGGTGGCCGAGGGAAAGCATGTCCCGGTCGTTGCCCGAGTCGCCTGCGATTAGCAGCTTAACGTCATCTCTCGCATACTTCCTGAGTACATATTCCAATGCGTTCCCCTTGCCTGCACGACTAGGAAGTATATCAATATCACGGTTTGAGCTGAAGATGAACGTATGTGGAATGGCCTCGGCATCAAGGGCTTTCCGGAATTCATCCACCGCCCCGATATCATCAGTAACAGTAAAGGAAACACGTCGATCATCGGGCAGCTCCTGTCTTTCCAATGCAGGAAAAGCGGCCGCAATCTCTGCTACCATCCCAGGCTGCCAATCCTCCTGCATGTCCTGTTTCCAATTGATGTCTTCCAACCCGTCAGTATGATAAATAGACGTACCTACATCCGTTATGAGCAAATCGGGCAGCGGCAAACCCTCTTCCGCCATAAGCGCTCGAGCAGAGGATAGATGCCTGCCAGTCACATAGATGAGCGCGACCTCTTCGGGTGAACTGTTAAAGTACTCAAGCAGCCGTCCGAGTGCGTCCTTATCACCGACAAATGTTCCGTCCAAATCAGTCGCTAGCAATTGCTTTTTGTTTTTCAAACATGACCACCTCATACAATCCATCCATTTTCTTGGCAACCGAGTCCCAATCGAATTCCCGCCGTGCATAAGCAGCCGCACGCCTTCCGAGGGAACGTGCAAAATCACGGTTCGCTGCGAGCAGTTTCATGGCGAATGCCAAGTGTTCCTCGTTCTCCTTCTGGACATGGAGGCCAGTCTCCCGGTGACGGACCACGTCCTGTAATCCTCCAACCTTGGAAGCAATGACTGGGCTTCCGCACGCTTGAGCCTCAGCGGCAACCATTCCGAACGATTCATAAGTAGAAGGGACAATGACGGCAGTGGCTTCATTGAAAAGCGCGGCTAATTGTCGCTGGGAGCGTGCTCCGATAAATTCGATGTGCCGCTCAAGACCTCTGATCGCTTTCTTCAATTTCGGACAGGTCGGTAATTTCTCCTGCAGGTCAATCTTGTCAGGATCTCCTCCTGCAATAACGAGCTTCGCAGAAGGAGGAAGCTCATGACGCTCCAGTAATAGTCTGAAAGAATGCAGCAAAGTGTAAATACCTTTTGTCTGCTCAAGCCTGCCGGCAAAAGCAAAATACGGCTGCGCCCTTTCCTCCTGGATAGAGGGCTTGAAGTTTTTGTCAACTCCTATTGGAATGACATTGATGGGTGAGGGGCTATTAACGAAGCTTTTAATTAACTTCCTTTCAGTTGCAGTCGTCGCGACGACTGCATCGGCTTGCTGCAATATCAATTGTTCGGCATTCATTCTTTTTTCCTCGCGCACGCCTGTAGCCTGCTCTTTGGCAACGGCTAATGAGTGGGAAGTGTGTATCCATGGCAACCCATATTCCTCAGCCACTTTCGCGCCAAGGAGCCCGGATAGCCAATAATGGGTATGCATCACGTCATAAGACGCCAAGTCGATGCAGGAACGCATTTCATCATAAAAATCGTAAAGCATGTTGTACATCTCGTTCTTTGGCACAAAGCCCTTCACTCCTGCCGATACACGGATCACTCGGCATTTGGATCCGAATTCCTCTATGGAAGGGGTGTCAGCGTCAGCCCAATGGGTAATGACATCTACTGTATGCCCTCTTTTATCTAACGACAGTGCCAGCTGTTTCACATAATTATTTTGACCGCCAGCCTGCTCTCCTCCGAGCGGGGCAAGCGGATCTCCATGATCTGAAATGAATACTATTCTTTTCTTCATAATAAACCTCTCCTTGGAAGATATCAGAAGTATCCTTGTCTAATATCTTTATATACCCCGAGGAGACAAATACTAAACATAGTTAGAAAGCAAACTTTATAATTAAATAAACTCCTCCCGGAAGTGAGATCAGGAGGAGCTGTATATTTATTGCTGTGTAATTGAATTTTCCATTACATGTAATAGTTCATCGGCACTCATCGTTTTCGCACCGCCACCTTGGACCAAGGCATCATTTCCGCCTCCTTTTCCGTTCAGGAGAGGCAAGGCTGAAGCGGAAACCAGTTTCATGCTTGTCCCGGCGGATACGCCACGGGCAGCTACGAACTGGAGCCTGTTTTCATTTTCGGCAACGAGAAGGGCGATGACCGTCTCATCCTCGGCAACCAACATCCGTGCCAATTTTTGAAGGTCTTGTACGGTACGATCGGTGAATGAAAATCTAACAAGAGTACCATTCTTATTATCCAATAAGCTCTTCGCTTCCAATAACAGCAAATCTTCCTTGGTCTTTTTCAACGATTTTTCCAACTCATGATGCGAAGCCAAAAGCCGATCAATTGCATCACTCACACCGTCTTCAGGTGCACTCAGCAATTTGGACGCTGCCGACAACTCCGCATTTTTCCGATGAAGCTGTTGAAGGACCCGGCCGCCGCATGCAAAATGTACACGGACTATCCGCTTCTGTTTTTCTGTGGACATTATTTTCAACATCCCAACTTGCCCCGTCTCCAACGGGTGGGTGCCCCCGCAGCCGTTATCATCGAAATCCGGTATGATAACGAGCCTGATATCATCTGTCACGGCCAATTGTTTACGAAGCGAATACTCCGAAAGCTCGTCTTCCGTCACCCATTTTGTTTCAATCGGACGGTTTTCCAGAATGACATCATTCGCAAGCTTTTCAGCAGCATCCAATTGCTCCGCAGTCACGTCTTCCACGTCCAAATCGATGGACACAAGCCCTCTGCCAAGATGAAAACTGACTGTCTGAAATCCGTAGAGCCGGACAAAAGCAGCCGTCAAAATATGCTGCCCCGCATGCTGCTGCATATGGTCGAAACGGCGCTCCCAATCGATCTCGCCCTCCACATCCTCTTTGGATTGAAGCTCCTCTTCAAGGAAATGGCGGATTTCACCGTCCATTTCCTCCACATCAATTACCTGGACACCTTCTATGGTTCCTGTATCATGCGGCTGCCCGCCGCCGGTCGGATAGAATGCGGTGTTGCTCAATACGACATAGGGACGTCCATTAGAATCCTTTCCGTTCCCGACAATATGAGCTTTAAACGTCCTTTTATATGCATTTTGATAATAAATACGGTCCTTCAACATATTACCGTCTCCTAGCGTGAATAGTTTATCAATAGTGTACAACAAAAAGAAAAGGGCTTCCCACTTATTTCAGTGAGAAGCTCCGTTCATGTTTTGTGAGAAAGGAAAGGATCCTTTCAACTAACATATCATATTTATCTTTCCACAATATTCTCATTGCCAATGTCAGGAACAATAGAGAACCTAGAAGAACCAATGAAACGATACTCGTTATTTGAAAGAACAGCACCTCATTGAAGCCGCCAAGCCCCATGGAAATGATAATGCTACTGACAAAAACAATGAAACAGATCGGCAGCATTTGAATGAATATATCCTGGTTCCTTCTTTTTAAATACTTCATCGTGAAAGGTGTAATGAATGCGATCAGCGTTAGATATAATAAAACAATCAGCGTATCAATGACAATCATGAAAATATCCATGCCCAAGAGCCTCCTTGCTATCTACTTCTCAATCTATACCCTATCTTCTTATAACATATGCATAAGAGTACACGAATCTACTTTTATACCTAAAAAAAAAGAAGGGGAAAAAGGGTCCCCCTTCAAAACTCCGTCTATTCGATAATTTTAAAGCTCTGTAGCATATGATGAAATCTTGCGCCATGACCTTCCGCTGCCTCAAGGAAGTACTTTTCGGTAATGACAAAGCTTCCATCTTTCCCGTTGCTCATGACGTACACATCAATGACCTTACCGTCCCAAGTCGACTCAGTCAGTCCATGCAGCCAGAACCCTTCGATAGGCTCCGAGACTATTTCAACGGCCCGAAGATCAGGGAATCCAACCTTCAACTTTTCCTCAAGCTCCTTCACAAGCGTTTCCGGCTTGTCAGTTGGATATTGTTTTATTTCCATGCTTACTTCGGGGTATTTCTCTGGAAGAGGTTCAATCGTCGTAATAATGTCTGCGTCTTCACCTTTAATCATTTTATAGCGTGATTCATCCACATAGATGATGTACTCGGAATCCTTCCCTTCATTTAGGTAAACTTCCGTCGGCTCGTCTTGCCCTTCAATGCTCTGGATAATCTCCTTTTCGGGAACAAACATATCTTTTATGCCTTTGATCAATGCCATCCCGGACTTGCTCTGCAACGTGAACGCAATGACAAGTGCCGCCGCCGCAATCAGCATTGCAGGCATCCAGCGTTTTCTTCTCTTTATTATTGTCTTTTTCCCTTCAAATAGTTCCACGTTGACTTCATTCCAAATATCTTCCTTCAAATCATGCACATCTGCGCGTGTTTGTTGTTCAAGCTCGCTCTTTATCCGCTCATCAAATTTGCTCATCAGGACAGATCCTCCTCTCGAATAGATTGCAACTGTTCTTTCAATCGCTTTCTTCCTTTAAACAATCGCGACTTGACAGTGTTTTGATTCAACCCTAAAATGTCCGCGATCTCTTTTTCGGAAAATCCTTTACTATATTTCAAGATAAGCGGAATCCGGATTGAATCGTCCAATGCTTGAATAATATCGTAGAGCTCCGTCAACTGCTCGAATGATTTCTCTGCTAGGGAAGGCTCGTTCTCAATCGAATCGATATTCAAAAGGGGTGATTCCCTTTTCAGTAAACGAAGACATTCATTCGTCAATATCCGATAGAACCAAGGGTCGAATGGCAAAGTTGGATTATAGCTGCCGATTTGCCGATACACCCGGATAAACGTTTCCTGCACCGCATCTTTCGCCATCTCCCGGTTGCGGGTGATTGCGCTCGCCGTCCGGATTGCCGTACCGGCATACGCCTCATAAAATTGACGGAATGCGGCTTGATCGCCTGCCCGTATTTTCCGAACCCACTTTTCCTGCACGCGGTACACTCCTTTTAGAAACCTAGTTTGCTGCTCTCACTATATATACCCTCCGGAGTGCCGAAAAGTTTTCGGTGCAATAAAAAACCACATCACTAATTAACGTGATGTGGATACCTCCTAAGCATCTTTCAATCGTATCCGTCGGTTAGCGATGCTAGGCAATGTCATGCCAATGAGGATGATCACAATTCCTGTAATCTGCAAAACGGTCATATGCTCATGCAATAAAAGCATCGAAACAGTGACGGCAACCGGCAGTTCGATCGCGCTTAAAATCGATGCCATTCCTGTACCGACTTTTGGAATGCCGATGGAGAAGAGCAGGATCGGCAAAATGATGCCGAACACCCCTAAAATCAAACCATAAATCCATAAGCCGTTCAGCAATGTGCCATCCCAGACGATTTGCGGCTCTTGAAAGAAGGTGATGGCGACTGCGGCGAAGAATGCCATGAACAATAGCCTTGTGATCATGTCCATCTCTTCCACTTGCCGCTGATTCACCATGAGGAATGCCGAGAAACTGACTGCCGAAACCATTCCCCATGCCCATCCATGCCAAGGGATGCCGCTTAAGTCGGCATCGATGACACCTGCAGCAAAAATCGTACCTCCGAATAAAAACAGTAAGGAAATGACTTCAATTCGTTTCGGAAGGCGTCGGCGGGCGATGCAATCGAGAAGCATGCCGATCCACGTAAATTGAAAGAGCATGACAACTGCGAGGGAAGCGGGCATCAAGCTGACAGCTTTCCCATAAACTGTTCCTGTGATTGCTGTTAGCAGACCGGCGATGACCAGCGTAAAACCGCCGCCGAACTTAGGAAGCGTCCGCCGGGTGAAAAGGTATATAAGTGCGGCTAATAGAAAACCGGTATAGTATTGGCTCGTTACTGCTTGGGGTGCTGTAAACCCGTCCGCAATGGCCAATTTAATGATTGTTGAAAGAATTCCATAGCTGCACGCCCCAAGAATGACGAACAGCGGATACATCCATGGTTTCATCTTGCGACCTCCAGTTCCAATTCTCGCAATAGTATAACACGGTTGGGGGGAATCAGTACGGGTAGTCAATCTATAGGAACCGCGCTCAAAGTGAGCCGCCAGCCCTTAAAAGCCAGTAAGGTAAGAATAATATTTAAGAAAACTTTAATTTGTTATATACAGCGTATAACAAGCGTGTTATACTCGATGTATAACAAAAAGAGAGGTTGTGACGTTCATGTCGGAGATTGCAAATATACCTTGGAGCCTCATTTTACCGGTACTTGTACTTCAATTGATCTTGATGGTTGTCGCTTTGGTTGATGTCATCCGTCATCAACGGACCAATGGACCATTCATCCTGTGGATTTTCATCATATTGCTCCTCGGTCTCATTGGACCAATTTTGTATTTCATCTTCGGGAGGAAGCAGGCATGACGCAGTTGTTGCAAGTGCATGAACTTTCGAAGAGTTATGGTAGTCACAAAGCCGTCAATTCAATTACATTCGAATTAGGGGAAGGGACATCGACGGCATTGATTGGACCGAACGGAGCAGGAAAAACGACGACATTGTCGATGTTAGCTGGACTTGTCGCTCCAACCAATGGATCGATTTTATTCCGTGGGAAGCCGAAGCCGGACATCCGGGCTTCCATCGGATATCTTCCTCAATACCCGAAGTTCTTCCCTTGGTTGACAGCACTCGAATTCACTGAAATGGCTGCGGTGTTGAGTGGCGTTGAAAAGAGGCGAGCGTTATCGGAAGCTAAAAAGACGCTTGAGTTTGTCGGTCTTGGGGATTCGATGAAAAAGAGGGCCGGAACATTCTCCGGCGGCATGAAGCAAAGGCTCGGTTTGGCCCAGGCGATTGTCCATGAACCGGAGTTGCTGCTATTGGATGAGCCAGTGTCGGCGCTCGACCCGGTCGGACGGCGCCAGGTGATGAATTTGCTGAAGGAACTTCAACAGAAGACGACAATTTTATATTCGACCCATATCTTAAATGATGCAGAAGAAATGACTGACCAGCTGTTATTCCTGCGTAAAGGAGTCCTTGTTGAAAATGGATCGCTCGATTCCATCCGAGAGAAATACGCCAACCCCCGCGTTCTCATCGAGTTTGAGTCGGTCATAGAGGCTGAGAGGTTTACCGCCATTTCCCCTTGGGCAGTCAGGGTGGAAAAGAAGCAAGTATCCATCGATGCAGTCGAGGAAAAGGTTGGGACGTCTGAAGTTTTAGCGCTGTTGCATACAGAATCCCTCCATATAAGGAAAGTGGAGTTGCAGACGGCCAGCTTGGAAGACATTTTCATGAAGGTGGCGGTGGAGGAATGAGCAGCTTGAATGCATTATTACGCAAGGAATGGCGGGAAAATGTCCGCAATTTCAAACTGTATTGGATTCCGATTGTGTTCGTTATCTTTGGAATACTAGAGCCGATTACGAACCACTTCCTCCCTGAAATTATGAAAAGTGTTGGAAACTTGCCGGAAGGGACGGATTTCGTCTGGCCAAAATTCCGGGGAGAAGATATTTTTGTCTCATTAATGGGTCAATATCAGATAATCGGCATCCTTGTCATCATCCTTGCTTTCATGGGCTCTATTTCGGGTGAGCGGAAAACCGGGACGGCTACGCTTCTATACGTGAGGCCAATGTCATTTTCCCAATATTTCCTCAGCAAATGGATTGTCGTCAATGTGATTGTATTGGCAAGTGTTTGGTTAGGTTTTTTGGCGGCATGGTATTATATCCGGATTTTATTCAACCCGGTAGCGGCAGGGGAAGTCTTCGCGTTTTTAGGAACGTATAGTTTGTGGCTAATTTTCGCAGTGACGGTCGTTCTGTCATTGAGCGCTTGGATGCCTACGGGCGGGACTGCGGGGCTTTCGATTTTAATTTTGCTCGTTTTCCAGGTCCTTGACGGTATCATCGGCACGTACTGGACGATATCCCCCTGGAAATTGAGTACGTATGCATTGAATGCATTCGGGGCGTCTGTGGATCAATCTGATTTTTGGATGAGTGTGGGGCTTACTATCATCTTCATCGTTTTGCTTGTCTTTTTCGGGATGTATATGGCAAAACGGAATGCTGCCAAGACTCTAGTTTGATTTTGACATTTCCCGGGGAATATCGACAGACTATGACATGCTAGTTCACAAAAAAGCAGAGGATCATCCTCTGCTTTTTTGTGCTTATTTATATTTCTCCTCGCTGGAAGAACTACTTTTCGTTTTACGGTGATGATCTTCCTCATGTTCTTCCAACCTGACATCCTCCAACGGAATCGAATCGACGGTTTGCATATCCTCATGCATGTCGTAGATGCTCTCCTTGTCAGTCGGTAAATTCTCGGGGTTGTCCATGAAAGGACCTTCTGCGTCTTTCCGATCTTCTGAAGCGAATGGTTTTTTCTTATTCATTGAAAGCACTTCCTTTCTTTCCTTATTCTATTCACGTGATTGGCCTGTACTAAACATTTAATACAGACAAACAAAATGTGTTTTCAGTCGAATCTAGGGGTAAAGTATTAAAAATAAATGAAAAAGGAGTGTGTGAAACGTGGAAAAAAGATACGTCGGTAGGAGCGAAGCCGTGAAAAACGAAAAAGCCGTAGAAATTGAAGATGCAGAAAGGGATAGTAGGGCACAACTGACAGACAGCGGTGAAGTGCTTTCAGGTGATGACAGCTTGCAGCCGAGGGATGAGAATACCGGCACGGTTCCACGGATCAACACCGAGCATTTATAAGGAAAGGGAAGGCTGCTTCCTTTTCAGGAGACAGCCTTCCTTCACTTAACGTCGTTCATTCTTGTAATTACCGAAACGATCCTTGAATTCGCCGATTTCCTGCTGTGCTTCGCCTTTCAATTTATCCAGTTTTCCTTCAGCCTGCAGCATTGGATCGTCCGTCGCGTTACCAAATTGGTCTTTTGCTTCACCTTTAACTTTATTCACAACGCTTTTGAACTTGTCCGAGTTTCCTCTTTCGTTCATAATAAAACCTCCTTAAAGTATAGTAGTTTTTAAATACCCCATAGGGAGAAAGGCAAACGTAAAAACTCGAAGGCTCAAGATTTTCGGGCTGGCAAGAGTGGATAGTCCTTGAAAATTATGTCGAAAATTTGGATGAACTTACCTTTTTCCGAATTTGTGTGATTTATATAATGGAAGTATACATATTAGTATTTCTTGGAGGAGATGGAATGATTAGAAAAGGTCGTTTTGCAGTTTGGAACGGTAAAGAATATCCCATCGTATCCCAACGACGTAACTATTTTTTGCAGTCTGGGGATCCTAAAGACGAGGAATTAGGATTTGTTGAAATGGGAACGAATGGTCATTTATTCAAGGAAATAAGCACAGATGAGCTGGAAGATGCTTATGAGATTTTCCCATATGCCATTCTGTCGGGTCATCGTTTTGCGGTGGAGAGTTATGAGCAGGAGACAGGCATTGTGACGTTCGTGACGAATAATCCATTTGCCCATAAGAAAGTCGCTGTCAGTGCTTACGGCAAAGATGGATTTCGTATTGATCTTCCGCTGGATGAGGTTGTAATCTTGGAAGACCGCATTCCTATTTTAAGATTTGAAGAATGAATCAATGGACAGGTGAAGGAAGATGTCATCTTCTTTCATCTGCTATTTTTTTGATATTCACAAACTTATACAAAACATCATCCGATTCGGAAGGGCTTCCCCGACCATCTGTGTTATTGGATATGAAGTAAAGTGACTCCCCGTCAGAATGGATATCCCGAATACGCCCATAGCCTTCTATTTTTTCTTCAACCTCCATCGTTTCCGGGTTGATCACTAAAATGGCTTCCCCTCTGAGAGCCGCAACATATAGCAAGCCGTTGTGAAACGTGATTCCGGACGGCGCCCATGTTTCGTTTGTCCCCGAAGTGAGAAGCGGAGAAATCATGCCTTCCCTGCCTTCATGCCCTTCAATTACCGGCCAGCCATAATTCCCTCCTTGCTCAATCTTATTGACTTCATCGTTTGCGGACTGCCCGTGCTCCGAAGAATAAAGATCACTCTCCGCATTCCAAGCAAGCCCTTGTGGATTCCGGTGCCCCAAACTCACAGTGGTGAAACTGCCATTTTCCTGGAGTTTCACTATCTTCCCGTTGAATGAATTCGGGTCTTGTGCGTTTTCAGGAGCAGCACCGTCACCAATCGTTGCAAAGAGAACCCCTTCCGGTGATAATGCAAGCCGTCCCCCGTGATGGACAGGCCCTGATTCAATTCCGTCCAAAAGGATTTCCGTCTCCTCCCAGTCCTCACCGTCGTACTTCAGCGTCACAATTCGATTGACAGGAGATCCGTCCGAATTATACGTGTAATACGCATAGGCGAGTCTGGATTCATGGAAATCATCGTGAAGAACAAACCCCAACAATCCTGCTTCTGCAGCATTTGAAAGTGGATCTGACAAACGGACTTTCTCCCGTATCGTTTTCCCGTTCTTCTCGACTCTTACAATCGCCCCTCCCCTTTCTGAAATGAAAAAGCGTTCCCCGTCCGAAGCAATGGACCAGGGGGCTTCTAGATTCGTGGCCAGTCGTTTGGCTTGGATATAGGTTGCAGCCGTTTCACCAGAGAAAGAACAACCCGCCAATATCCCTAGACTTATGATGAATAAAAGAAGTTTCTTCAATTGAAAGCTCTCCTTCCAAAGGCTTTATTTCAGAACAATATACCGCAATTGGATAATTTATGCTGACTTTGTATGAAACCTATAAAAAAACGGACATGCTAGATGGCACATACAGGAAGGAGGAAACAAAATGGCTGATGATCAAAAAGGATTGTCGAGGCGTGATTTCCTGAAAACGACAGGAATTGCCACAGGAGCATTAGTTGGAGGGGGGCTGATTGGGGGTCTTGTCGGCTATAACGTCAATAAAGACGGTGTGCAAACGAAGGGTGGCACGCAAAACGCGGCAAACCATGACACGACCTCGGTGAAAGGGTTAATGTTCTTCACGAATCGTGCTGATTTCAATGTACTTTCCCAAGCCGTTGAACGGATTTTTCCTGAGGATGACCTCGGGCCGGGGGCAATCGGTCTCGGTGTCCCTTATTTTATAGATAACCAGCTGGCGGGGAATTACGGCAGCAATGCGCGCGAGTATATGCAAGGTCCATTTTTTGCTGGGGAAGCGACACAAGGATATCAAAGCAGGCTGACTCGGGCAGAGATCTTCAGACAGGGAATTGCAATCATGGAAGAAGAGGCGCAGAAACGATATCAGAAAGGCTTTACCGAGTTGGATGGCGGGCAAATGGATGAGATTCTCACTTCCTTCCAAAAAAACGAAGTGGAGATGAAAGGTGTTTCGTCGGAATTCTTTTTCAAGCTGCTCCGCCAAGCGACGTTGGAAGGAGCTTATGCAGATCCGATCTATAACGGAAACGCGAACATGGACGGCTGGAGGATGAAAGGATTCCCTGGCCATCAAATGGCATATATCAACGTAATCGAAGAAGAGAAGTTTCAAAAGATCGAACCAAAATCAATTAGCAGTATGCAGCATTGACGGAGGGAATAACTGATGGCAAAAACATTGGACAAGGTTGATGTAGTAACAGTAGGAGTAGGTTGGATGGGCGGCATTATTGCAGCCGAATGCGCAAAGGCAGGTTTGAAAGTACGCGGTTTGGAAAGAGGGAAACCGCGGGGCACTGAAGATTATCTAATGGTGCATGATGAATATCGATATGCAATCCGCTATGAATTGATGCAGGATTTGTCGAAGGAGACGATTACGTTTCGCAACCATCGCAAAATGCGTGCGCTCCCAATGAGGCAGTTGGGGTCATTTCTCCTTGGCGAGGGTCTTGGCGGTGCGGGAACACATTGGAATGGCCACACGTTCCGCTTCTTGCCCTACGATTTTCAAATTAAGACGATGACCGAGAAAAAGTACGGGAAAAATAAACTTTCAAAGGATTATTTGCTGCAGGACTGGGGAGTTACGTACGACGAATTAGAGCCGTATTTTGACAAGTACGAAAAAACGGCCGGCATATCGGGGGAAAATACAAACCCATTTGCGGGTAAGCGTTCCTCGGAGTTTCCGACACCTCCGATGAAAAAGACCCCTATTCTAAAAAAGTTTGAAAATGCTACAACTTCCTTGGGATACCATCCATACATGTTACCGTCCGCAAACCTGTCTGAAGTATACGAAAACCCGGACGGCCAAACAATTGGAGCTTGTCAGTACTGCGGATTTTGCGAAAGGTTCGGCTGTGAATATGGGGCAAAAACATCTCCTGAAATCACTGTTGTTCCGACAGCCATGAAAACAGGGAACTTCGATGTGACGTTTCATGCGAACGTAGTTGAAGTTTTAAAATCAGGGAACAAAGTGACAGGTGTTAGATATATAGACACGCAATCGGGCGAGGAGTTCATCCAGCCGGCCGAAGTGGTAGTCCTCACTAGTTATGTAATGAATAATGCAAAACTGCTTATGGTCTCCAAAATCGGTGAGCAATATAATCCCGAAACGGGCAGGGGTACGTTAGGCAAAAATTATGGGTATCAAATCCTGCCGACCGTGACCGGATTTTTTAATGAACAGATGAATGTGTTCATGGGTGCAGGTGCTCTTGGGATGACAATCGATGACTTCAATGGCGACAGTTTTGACCATTCGGACCTTGATTTTATTCATGGGGCGAGCATTTCAATTACACAAACCGGATTCAGGCCGATTCAGACAAATCCGGTTTTACCGGAAACTCCGGCTTGGGGCTCTGAATTTAAAAAGGCGTCCATTGAAAACTACTCCCGCGTGTTATCAGTTGGAGGACAAGGGGCTTCCATGCCACATAAAGACAACTATATGTCGCTTGATCCAAACTATCGGGATGCATACGGCGTGCCGCTTTTGCAGCTGACATACAATTTTACGGAACAGGACCGGAATTTGCATAAGTACCTCACTGATCGAATTGCGGAGATTATGAAGGAAATGGGGGCGAAAACCGTAGTCCCTGGAAATCCGATCTCCGACTATGACATAGTTCCCTACCAGACGACACATAATACGGGTGGAACGATCATGGGCACCGATCCTGCCAATAGTGTTGTCAACACATATTTGCAACATTGGGACGCGGATAATCTATTCGTCGTCGGCGCGGGGAACTTCCCGCACAATGGCGGCTATAACCCTACAGGAACAATCGGGGCATTGGCTTATCGAACAGCAGAAGCCATTTTGAAGTATAGCAAAAACGGAGGTTCACTCGTTTAAACGAAGGAGAGATTTTTATGGGACTACCGAATATTGGCGTACCGGGATTAATTATCATCTTGGTCATTATCCTCATATTATTCGGACCGCGGAAATTGCCTGAAGTCGGTTCTGCCATCGGAAAGACGTTGGCGGAATTTAAAAAGTCGGCCCGAGACATTCTAGAGGATGAAGAAGTGAAGGAAACACCGAAGAAAACGGATATTTCGTGAGCAGGTGATGAGGTGGACCCGTACGGAGATCACAATCGAAAAATAGTGAGCCCGCTTGATAAGAAGTATGAACAACAGGCGCAAGAAATACAGCTTGAACAAAGTTCTGCACAGCAAGAATCGGAAATCCCGCTCGAAAAGGCGGATGTCGACGTCGTGCGTGAGGCATCTGATCCGCCGCTTGTCGAGCACTTGACGGATTTACGTAAACAGCTTATTAAAAGTGCCGTCGTCTTTGTATCTTTCTTTATCGGAGTTTTTGCGACCGTTAATTTATGGTTTCCGGTTGTGACGAGAGGTCATGAATTGATTGTCCTCGGCCCGATGGAGGTAGTGGTATTTTACATGTCCATCTCGACCGCATTGGCATTCGGCTTGTCCCTTCCGTTCCTGTGCCACTTTTTATGGCAGTTTGTGAAGCCGGGACTGAACAGTAAAGAAAGGCAGTTTTTAAGCCTGTACTCACCGGTCATGTTCTTTCTTTTTCTGGGTGGCTTGGCGTTCGGCTATTTTATCGTCAATCCGTTAAGCTACCGCTTCCTCGTATCGTTAGGAGCCATGAATTTCACAGTGATGGTATCGGCCCAGGAATATGCAAAATTCTTGCTCATGACTACGATGCCTATCGGACTCTTGTTCGAGCTGCCGATCATCGCAATGTTTCTAGCCGCGATCGGTGTGTTGACAGCCGACACTTTACGGAAGGTGAGGAAGTGGTCGTATCTTGTCCTGGCAGTTGTGTCAGCACTGATTACACCTCCCGACTTTGTCAGTCAGCTCATTGTCCTCATTCCGATGGCATTGCTATACGAAACGAGTATATTTATCGTTCTTTATATGGAGAGGCGCAGTGTCGCGGTGAGTGAATAAAAGGAGAGGGCGCAATTTTATGCGCCCTCTCCATTTTAATTCAGCCGAACAAACCGCCCAGCAATCCTTTGTTTCGGTTGGATGAAGTAGTAGTGGAAGTGCGAGAGCCTTTCGCGCCTCTCGTCGGCGTAGAGCCGAATGAATCAAACTGCTTCGATAACTTGTCTCGTGCATCCTTGTTTCTCATCAAGTACGCTGCGCCCAACCCGAGAGCGGTCAGTGCCATTTTTTTATTCATTATCGTTACCTCCTAATTTTTTGCTTATAAAATACTTTCCCGATTTGAAAGAGTCTAAACAAAGAACAAAAAAGCGGCACCCGTAAAGGATGCCGATTTTCCCGTGAGAAAGATTTTTATGAATAATGTGATCCATTTCTTGAGGTGAATGGTTCTGCGAGCGATTCAAACTGCCTCATCAGCTTTCCGCGTGCTTTTTTATTTCTCATAAGAAAAGCCGCTCCGAGTCCTAATGCTGCTATCGCCATTTTATTCATAAAAACGACACCTTCCTCACATTGGATTTTGAATCATTGTTAAGATTCCCTACTTCGTATTTTCTATCCCGATTTTTTAAAAATGAAATGAATGTGTTCAGCAAAAGATTCAATTTCTCTTCCTTCGGAAAATAAATTACGCTTTAAAGTAATTCTGTATTGCTTTTCAGAATAAAATAAATTACGATACAAAGTAAGGGGTGAGGAAATGGAAAAAGATAATCTTCGGTTGAATGTTTCATTGCTCAGGAGAAGAGTGCCAAACCTGACGAGTGCAGCTAGATCGGTCGGTCTTCGGCCAGCAACAGTATCGAATTTGTGTACGGGAAAAATAGCAGTCGGTAAATCGGAAGTGAGGACGCTTGTAGCGCTTGCGGATCTGGCAGAGTGCAGTTTGGACGAATTGATAATCCGGGGGGAGAAGATCGAGATGATCGAAACGAAAATTAAGGCTTTGGATTTATTCGCACCGCTGGCAAAAGGCGGGACAGTCGGGTTGGTTGCCCGGAAACAAATGGGCCAACTTGTCGTCATGAGTGAATTATTCTATCGGTTGAAGAGTGAGGGGTATACGACATTCCTATTAATGCCTGAGGGAAATTACCCTGAGTTGCAAGATGTGTTGGAAAACGTGGATGTAACAACGAGAACCATTGACGAAACGTATGAGAAAATGGCAGCTCTCGGCATCGAAAAAGAAATTGCATTTGCGGCCGACAAAAGTCATGTAGTGGCTGGTGGGATCTACGAGCTGCAAGAACGCTTACAGCAAATCGGAATGGAGGCCGTTACAACCTTCCTATTGGATTTGACGGGAGAGGCGGTAGATGAAGAACTTCCATATGGACCGCTTGAAACGCTCTGGCAGTTCGACGCTGATTTATCTGCAAGACATCGTTATCCTGCGGTCAATCCGATTGCGTCCACTTCGTCTGTATTGGAAGGCTCGCATATGGATCAGAATCATTTCTTCATTCAGCAAAGAGCACAAAAGTTATTACGGCGTTATCGGGAATTGCGTTCACTTGTTGCTGTAGGAGGGGAAGAGAAGTTGCCGCCGTCCGAAGTGCAAACCTATAAACGCGGAGAACGTTTAGAAGCGTATTTGACACAGCCTTTCTATGTGGCGGAAGAGTATACCGGGCAAAAGGGCCAGTCAGTAAGCCTTCAGGATACATTGAAAGACGTGCAAGCCATATTGGACGGCTCATTTGATTCGCAAGGAATTGAAAGTCTAAGCTATATCGGAAAATTATAAAAATAGTTTGTAAGAATTCCTGCATTTAGATAAACTAATAAAAAGACAGCAAGGGAGTGACGCGGTCGCTCCTATTTTCGTGTATTGGGGGAAGTATCATGGAGGTGTGTCGAGAAGTGGCGGTACGGATGGCTGACTACGTTCGTCCATGGGGAATTGCGGGTGGCTGGGCGATCGACCTTTTTGTCGGGAATGAAACGCGTGTTCATTCGGACATCGAAATTGCCATCCTTCGGGAGGATCAACACCGGTTAAAGAGCCAATTAGCCGACTGGTCCTTTCAAAAAGTTGTGAAGGGTGAACTGGTTGAGTGGGAATCGGAGACATTGGTGCTACCGATCCATGAATTGCATGGCAACCACCAAACAGAAGGGCGTTTGGAAGTGTTGTTGAATGAAGTTGAAAATGATCAGTGGGTTTTTAGAAGGGATATGACAATCACTTTTCCAAGTTCCACATTATTTTTAATTTCCACGGAAGGCATTCCTTATTTGCATCCGGCAATCGTCGTTTTATACAAAGCGATAAATCCGCGAGAGAAGGATCAAGCAGATTTCCACGCCGTGAAGGACTTGCTGAGCGATAAAGATCGTCAATGGCTTTGCAGTGCACTTGAAATCCATGTACCCGGCCATCCTTGGATTTCCGAGTTAGGAGTGATGAAATGAACCTTCAAAATTTGCGCGTACGTATCAACTTTTCAAGGGGGAAGGGGTTATGAAGAAGACGGCGCTTGTCATAATTGATGTTCAAAATGCAATGTTCATGGAAGAGGATCCGGTGTACCAAGGTGAGGTCTTGATTCAAAACATTAAAGACCTACTAGAAAAGGCTCGCACAAGTGGATCTTCAGTCTTTTTCGTCCAGCATAATGAAGGGGTGGGACAGCCGCTTGAAAACGGAACTATGGGGTGGGAGATACACCCTGAAATAGCGCCTGGTGACCAGGATATAATCATTCAGAAAACGACGCCGGATTCATTTCACAAAACGGATTTTGAGGAGCATCTACAACATCGAAAAGTTGAGCACCTTGTCCTGGCAGGTATTCAAACTGACATTTGCGTAGATACGACGTGCAGAAGGGCATTCAGTATGGGTTACGATGTCACGTTGGTCGCGGATGCCCATAGTACGTGGAATTCCGGCAGCCTTTCCGCCCGACAGGTCATTGATCATCATAATAGCGTGCTGAAATGGTTTGCGCGCGTAAAGGAAGCAAGCGATCTTCAGTTTAATGAATGAAAAAGGATGCCGATCGCTATTTTGCGATCGGTTATTAACTTATATATTTCGTGCGCCCAAGGAGGTCAGTCCGGCGTCCAAAGAGTACCATTGCGCGCCCAATGCAAGCCTCTCCGCGTCCAAAGCAGCCTTCCGCACGTCCAAAGCGATCCGCTTCGCGTCCAAAGAAATCCACCCATGCCCAGCCCGCTCAAATCCTTTGCCGTATCCTAGTAGAAACAATCCTTTATCAAGAAGGCGGGAAGGCAATGGTGCGTTGGATTGACATCTCCATCATAAAGCATGAGTTGAAACTATATGATGGAGATCGGTTGCTGAAAAAGTATCCGATAGCCGTCGGTCGGATGGTCACATCTACGCCGACCGGAACCTTTACAATCATTAATAAACAACGAAATCCGGGCGGTCCGTTTGGGGCATATTGGATGGGGCTATCCAAACCCCATTACGGAATTCATGGAACAAATAACCCTGCTTCCATCGGGAAGAACGTGTCGCATGGCTGTATCCGGATGCACAACAAAGATGTCCTGGAGCTGTCCAAGGAAGTGCTGCTAGGAACAACGGTTGTCATTCATAAATGAGAATAGTGACGAAAAGCCGGTTGCACGGGTGCAATCGGCTTCATTTCGTCGTGGCTGAGGAATCAAGTTCAATCCATTCCTTCGACCAGTTTTCAATCTCTTTCATAATCGGCGTCAATGACATTCCCTTCTCTGTCAATGAATACTCGATGCGCACTGGCGTTTCGGGATACACTTCGCGAACGACGAACCCGCGCTGCTCCAAATCCTTCAGCCGTTCCGTCAAAATTTTTCCGCTCACTCCCAATTTGTCGGTCATCGTGCAAAAGCGCTGGGGACCGGACATGAGCTGATATAATATTAACGCTGTCCATCTCTGGCTCAAGATGGAGACAGTCTTTTCAAAGCGTGGACATAGCTCGAATTCATTCATATGCCAAAACCCTTTCACATAAAATCTTTGTTTGTTGACAAACTATAGTATAACATATAGAGTTAGTTACATAAAGTAAGTAACTTACTAGGAGGAATAAACAATGAGTTTTCATCAACCGCCACATATATACACAGGGGAAGTCGTTCTGAAAGTGACTGACCTTGAAAAATTGACAAATTTCTACACGGAAATCATCGGATTCAGCGTGTTGGAAAAGGATGACAATCGCGTAATCTTAACAGCGGATGGCAAGAATCCATTGCTCATATTGGAGCAGCCAGAGCAGATACATTCGAAAGAGCCTAGACGAACAGGGCTTTATCATTTCGCCCTTCTATTGCCGACGCGAGCGGATCTCGGAAAAGCGATCAAGCATTTTTCAAAGAATCAAATACCTCTCGGGGCTTCAGATCATCTCGTGAGTGAAGCTTTGTACTTATCCGATCCTGACGGAAACGGAATTGAGATTTACCGTGACCGGGAACCGGAAACATGGAAATGGCAAAATAATTTCGTCGCGATGAGCACGGACCCGCTTGACGCAAGAGCAATTGTTGAGGAAAGCGGGAATGAGGAATGGAACGGCCTTCCCGAAGGAACACTCATGGGGCATGTACATCTCCACGTCGCAAGCCTTCCAGAGACACAAGAATTTTATGAAGCGCTAGGTTTCAGAGTTGCCACACATTATCCACAGGCTTTATTCATGTCGACTGGAAATTATCATCATCATCTTGGGCTGAATACATGGAATGGTGCAGGCGCCCCTCGACCGTCGGAAGAAAGCGCAGGACTTCAAGCTTACACACTTGTCTATCCTGACGAGACAATTTTGGCTGCGGCAATCGGAAAAATTGAAGAATTAGGTGCTCTTGTGGAATCAAAAGCAGGCCAATTTGTGACGAAAGATCCTTCTGGAAATGGAATCATTCTGCGCCTTCACTGATAAAAAAATCGCAACCAATAATAGTGACACTTTTTTTCGACACCAACCGTAATAAACCGTATACTTGAATAAACACTATTGTAGACGGTAAAGGACGTGGGAAATTGACAAAGAAGCTTTGGTTCCAAGTTGGTGTCGGCATTTTATTAGCTATCTTGATTATAAAATATTTTATGGAAATCAGTTTCATATTTGCGCCGGTCATCATTATTATAAAAGCGATTATTTTGCCATTGCTGCTCGGCGGTGTGCTTTATTACATGACTGAACCGATACAACGTTTCCTGGAAAGTCGTAATATCCCGCGGTGGGGAAGTATTCTGATCATCGTGGCGGGCTTGCTCATCGTACTGGCAATTTTCATTTCCATTATTGGACCCCATGTAACAAAACAGGTGAATAACCTTGTCGAAAACGCGCCGACCTTGTCGAAGAAATTCGATGATATGAGAAGTATGCTCGGGAATCTGGAAGAATATTTACCTCCGAGCTTGCAAGGGTCAATCGACAGTGCTACCGATACAATTCAGGCAATGGCTGTGAATTTCGGAAAATGGATTGTCCAATTTTTACAATCCTTCTTCCAAGCGATATTCCTGCTTGTATTGGTGCCGTTCTTCTTCATCTTCATGTTGAAGGACCATGAAAAGTTTGCACCGATCATTTACGACCTGTTCAGTGGCGAGCGGCGTGAATGGGTTAAAAAGACCTTGAGCGACATTGACAATGTACTGCGTTCTTACATTCAGGGGCAATTCCTGATCAGTACAATTCTGGCAGCTCTGATCTTCATCGGATATTTAATATTGGGTCTTGAATACGCATTGCTTCTTGCCATCTTCGCGCTATTCATGAACTTGATTCCTTTCATCGGACCATGGATTGCGGTTGCGCCGGCTCTCATCATCGCTTTTATGGATAAGCCTAAGCTTGTCATCGGTGTAGCGATTGTGACGCTCGTAGCCCAGCAAATCGACAGCAATCTTATCACGCCCAACGTCATGGGCAAATCGCTCGACATTCACCCGCTCACTGTCATTACAATCATCCTGGCAGCGGGCAATATCGCCGGTTTTGTCGGTATTATCGTTGGTGTACCTGTATATGCGGTAGGAAAAGTGATTGTACGCAATATTTACGACCAACGTAGAAAAATTAAACATGCAGCTACAAAGGATGTGCAAGGCTGACAATAAACATCGGTATTGGATAAAACCAATACCGATGTTTTCATTTATTTCAGATTATGATTTTGAAGTGATATAATACAATTTAGTAGGCGGACGACTGGATGTGGGATGATGCAACATGACGGCTATACGGTAAGGGACATTCAATTTTGGAAAATCGTGATCGGCTTGGGGTCCGCATCAATTTTCATCTTCGCCGCAATGTATTCGATGCAGCCTCTCCTGCCTTTATTCACGAAGGAATTCGGCATATCGGTTTCGTATGCAAGTACGGCAATGTCGATGACGACGATCGGCCTCATAGTCGGACTTATTGTCCTCGGTTTCTTTTCGGATCGGAACGGTAGGAATGTTTACATATACCTTTCCTTGATTGGATCGGTCATTCCGTTTCTCATTATCGCAAATACCGATTCATTTCTGCTCATCGTCATTCTACGTTTTGTGCAAGGCTTTGCGCTAGCAGGAGTGCCTGCTGCGGCACTTGCCTATATCAGCGAGGAAATACATAAGCAGTTTACAAGTGTCGCCACAGCACTCTATATTTCCTCCAATGGACTGGGAGGCATGATCGGCCGTTTCATGACGGGTTTCATTGCCGAACAGGCTTCATGGCAAATGTCCTTATACATACTTTCGATTTTTGGAACGGTGCTGGTCATCATCCTGCTGTTGACGTTGCCGAAATCAAGAAATTTCGTGCAGAGTGATACGACTTTTGCCAAAGATATCAAAGGGATCGTATTTCATATCAAAAATCCAGCATTGCTTATCGTATTCGGTTTAGGCATTGTCCTTCAATTGTCTTTTACTGGAGTGTGGACGTATTTACCTTTTCATCTAATCGATCCACCGTATTCCCTTTCACTTGAAACGATTTCATATTTATACTTGGCATATGGATTCGGGGTCGTCGGTGCTCCGCTAGCAGGGTGGGTTTCAGGGAAGTTTGGTCTCCGCAATGTCAGGCTCGCTGGGGTTGTATTACTAGTCATTGGGATTGGTATGACAGCAATTTCGTCGCTCACTATGATCATTATCGGTCTATGTGTCATCTGTTTAGGATTTTTCACGGCCCATTCTTTGACGGCGGCATCTGTCAGCAAGGAAGCGACTCATCATAAGGGCAGTGCAGCGAGTCTCTATTTAGTTTCCTATTATATCGGTGTGGCGATGGGAAGTACGTTGCTTAGTCCTTTGTATGAAACAATTGGCTGGGTTGGGCTTATTGCATGTACGGCAGTCTTGCCGATTGTTTACGTTGGGATGATTAGGTATAGAGCGAACAGTGGGTAACGAAAAAAAACAGGGCAGCCGGATAAATATGGCTGACCCTGTTTTCAATTTAGTTATTTGAATGATTCTGGAATGGTTGTTAAATCAATGCCCCATAGTAACGGCAGTAATATATAAATGGCTGCTGAAACGAGGACGATTCCAATGACATTGAGTGCAAATCCAGCCTTCGCCATATCGGGAATCCGTAAATAGCCGGAACCGAAGACGACGGCGTTCGGCGGTGTCGCAACCGGCAGCATAAACGCACAAGAAGCGGCCACGCCTGCAGCAATCATTAACGCATACGGGTGGAATCCTAATGCAACGGCAAGCGACGCCATGATTGGATACATCATGGAAGCAGTTGCAGTATTGGATGTGATTTCCGTCAGGAAGATGACCAGTGCCGTGACGACAATGATGACGACAAGTATATGCACGCCATTCAAACCCGACAACTGAGATCCGATCCAAACGGACAGTTCCGAGCTGACAAACCCGGCAGCGATTGCAAGGCCTCCCCCGAAAAGCAAGAGAATGCCCCACGGTAATTTAACAGCCGTATTCCAATCCAATAAGTGATCACCCTTGTTAGTAACCGATGGGATGATGAATAAAAGAATCGCAAATACCATAGCGATGACACCATCACTTAACCCGTCAATAAACTTGGATAGCAGGAAAGTACGAGTAATCCAAGAGAAAGCCGCTAATACAAAAATCGTCAGTACAATTCTTTCCTCCGTAGAAGCTTTGCCCAATTTCTTCTTTTCACTGTCTATGATGCCGCGTCCTCCAGGCAAGGTCTTGATTTTGGAAGGGAAAGCGAATTTCACAAGGTAGACCCATGTGATCAAAATGAAACTCCAAGCAAGCGGTACACCGAACATCATCCATTTTGCAAAGGACAGCTCAATTCCATACATTTTATTGATTGCGCCTGCAAGCAAAGTATTCGGCGGCGTTCCGATCAATGTCGCAATACCGCCCAATGAAGCTGAATAAGCAATCCCCAACATAAGCGCCTTGCCGAATCCGAAATTCTCTTTCGACGTATCGATGGAAGGGTCATCCTTCAACGCATCTGAAATCTGATAGATGATTGCTAGCCCGATCGGCACCATCATCATTGCTGTCGCCGTATTGGAAATCCACATGGATAGGAAGCCGGTTGCGACCATGAAACCTAAAACGATGCGGTCCATATTCGTTCCGATCGCGGAAATGATTGTCAATGCGATCCGGCGATGCAAATTCCATTTCTCCATGGCAAGCGCTATCATGAAGCCTCCCATGAATAAAAAGATTGTTTCATCTCCATATGCCGAAGCGGTAGATTTCACTTCCATACCGCCCGACAAAGGGAACAGGACCAACGGCAGCAATGAAGTAACGGGGATAGGAATGGCCTCGGTAATCCACCACGTTGCAATCCACATCGTACTCGCCAAAATGGCAACACCCTCTGGCGAAAGTCCTTCAGGCTTGAAAAATAGTAAAGTAATAAAGAATAATAGCGGTCCTAATACTAATCCAATCAATTGTGCTGGTGAATAACTCCGCGGATCTTGCCCGCCGCCTGCGTTTCCTACACCGACTTTCTGACCGCCCCCGCCGCCGGATGCCATCTCTGACGAATTCGGTTGGAAAAAGAAACGGAACAAGTCCTTTACCTGATCGTGCATATGCCACAACCGGTCCCACGTCGATGAAAACATTGTCGAATTCCCCCTTTATTTAATTATTAAAATTTTGAAATACATTATGAGTATACTATTCATATACTTGAGGGACAAGCACATAAAAAACGTTGTCCTGTTGTGGACAACGTTATATAATCACTCGAAATATAGCTCCCGATGCAATTGGCACCCAGGATTAAACCCGGCTCCGCAGGAAGGACATTTTGAGTTGCAGCCCAAATATTCATTTACCGTCAGTTCGTGACCACAACATCCACACAACACAGCCTTTTTATCAAACCTCTCTGTCGGCCAAACTTTATGATCGCCGCACCCTGATTCTTCATGGCATTGATAGCAAGGATAATAAGTATCACAGCAATAAAATTTAATTGCAATAATATCAAGCTCTGAATGGTAATGTGTACAGCGCGTTTCGCTATCAATGACATTGCCCGAAACATGGATCATTGATTCCCCTCCTCAACATGAATAAATTAGATGCTTACGGAAATCCTTTAGTATAAAAAGGACTGATTCTCTTGCTAAATGAATACCCGATCATTCATACGAATATATGGGATGCGTTGTGGGCGGTTCCGGTTGTGTTGTTAATTGTATTGGTTGCTAAATGGCTGTTTGGCGTGCACTCGAGTTGGTTATCGACAGTTGCCACGGCAGCTGCATTGATTTTATCAATTTTCATAAGCCATCGCGGCAATCTAGCTGCAGGAATTTTCATGGGCTTTTTTTATTCCGGGGCAGCGATCGGCGTCCTTTATTCCGTTAAACAATCTTATCTAGCCTACCGCGCAAGATGAAAGTTCATTTTAGCGGACAAAACCCACACTGCATCAAACCAGGCACATCTTTCGAAAAACAACACGTCGTTCGAACTGTCGTGTTCAGCAAATCGGACGGCTCACTTCCTTTTAAAAAAGCTGCGAATAGAGAGTGGGAGGCGATGTCTTTCCATATCTCGTCATCTTTCAAGCAATCTAAGTCTGCCTGGGCTCCTTCTTCCGTGCCAGGATTGCTCAACATGAGATGATACTGCCACAGCAAAAAGCCGAAAATGTTCTCCCACAGAGTCAGCGGAGAGACGGAGGTGACTGTCCGGATTTGACGGATGACGTTATCAGCTTGCAGCAAAATTTTCCGGATAGCAGCCCGATGTTCACTTTCATCGACCACTCGCCAATCGCTCTCTTCGACAAAGGTGCTTACTGTACGGTTTCCATACTCTTCGACCGCTCCAAAATACATCTTCGCTGCATCGCCATCCCAAATTTCGTCATAAGCCGCTAAGTTATACAGCTGCATATTGATGAACATTCCAATACGCCGCATTAAGAAAGAAGCCGCTACTGTTTTGTTCGGGCTTCCGCTGACCGTCTGGATAAGTAGTAAGTAGTCTTCCGTTTTATTATCATCCAGTAAATCATGCAGTGAAAATAGTCGGTGTTTCGGTGTTGAGATATACACGCTATAACTATTCAATTGTCTAATTTGATCGCTCGATAGTTTTGTCATAAGACAATTATAAGTATTTGCACACTTTTCAACAAGTTGAGCAGGCTCTCAGACTGTACTATACTGATTGCAATACAACAGCGGGGAAGTGTGACATATGACGAAGTTATTAAATTCATTGGAAGTTATCGGGCTAATTGAAAAGGACACTGACATTATTATTCCTTTATCAAATGGCGAGCCACACGGTTTGTTGGACTTACTTGAAGCGAACTATGAACAATTGGATAGCGTCAAAGTGCATCAAATGTTGGCACTTCGAGAACGCGATTATATAAACGGTAAAATGGCAGGACATCTTTCCCACATTTCGTACTTCCTGAGTGGGGCGACAAGAAAAGCATATTGGGAAGGACATGTCGAATTAATTCCTAACGTATTCCAGGAAATGTATAGATTGCTGCAGAAGACGACGAAGAAGGCGATGGTCATGGCAGTCGCTTCACCGATGGACGAGCATGGCTATTTCTCGCTAGGCACGAATGCCGATTATGCCGCTGAATTTATCGGGAAGGTTCCCTTTGTATTAGAAGTGAACCGCCACATGCCGCGCACTTTCGGGGCGAATCAAATCCACATTAGCCAAATTGCAGGATTTATTGAAAATGATTTGCCATTGACTGAAGAGGTGTCGCCGGTAATTACGGAGAAAGACCAGAAAATCGCTGAGTATATAACAAATGATATCCAAGACGGCGATACGTTGCAGATCGGCATCGGTGCCATTCCGAATGCTGTCATGAAAATGCTCAAGGATCGCAGAAATTTGGGCATACACACCGAAATGCTGACGGATGGCATCGTTGATTTAGTCGAGTCGGGCGCGGTGAATGGGATGAAAAAGTCGTCCCGTATAGGGAAAATTATCGCAACATTCGCTTTCGGATCACAGCGGCTGTATGATTTCCTCGATAACAATCCATCAGTGGAGTTTCTGCCGGTAAGTGTCGTCAATGATGCATATGAAATTGCAAAAGAGGATCATATGGTGTCGATTAATGCGACGACAGAAGTCGATTTGTATGGGCAATGCGCATCGGAAACCGTTGTTGGCCGTTATTACTCTTCTAGCGGAGGCCAGGCCGATTTTGCGCAAGGTGTCCGGCTGTCGAAATACGGCAAAGGGTATGTTTGTATGCATTCGACAGCGAAAAATGACACGATTTCGAGGATCAAGCTGCACCTTGCGCCGGGCTCTGTCGTGACAACCTCAAAAAACTACGTGGACAATGTCGTAACGGAGTACGGGATTGCCAGATTGCATGGCAAGTCACTATCCGAGAGGGCGAAAGCATTGATAGGCATCGCACATCCTAAATTCAGGGAAGAATTAATGCGGGAAGCTAGGGAATTCGGTTTTATCGATTAAGTAAGGGGGAGGAGCCGAGTGTGGCTTCTCTTTTTTTTATTGAGTCATGCCCCACAGGGTAAATCCTTGTCGAATTGTAGCTAAATGGTGGTAAATTTACTTGAATCGGTGGTAATGCATCGAGGATCGGTGGTAAAGTCGCCTAAACCGGTGGTAATGCATCGAGAATCGGTGTTAAAGTCACCTAATCGGTGATAACACATCAAGAGTCGGTGATAAAGTCATCCAAGTCGGTGATAACGCATTAAGAGTCGGTGATAAAGTCTACCTGAGCGGTGATAACCACTTCTTAAATGGTGATAAACAAAATTGTTGCAATGTTAATACCCCTAGTGGTATATTAAGTTTACAAAGAACATACCAGGAGGGGTATAAATGTATTTCAAATCATTCACAGATGAAAAGTTAGCGCAAAATGCTTATTTAATCGGATGTCAACGGACGGGTGAATCTATCATTATTGACGCCCCTCGTAACTTTGACCATATATTGAAAATCGCTGAAAAGGAAGGATTGCGCATCACTGCGGCAGCTGATACACATATCCATGCAGATTACGTCTCTGGTGCACGTCAGTTGGCCGTTGAGTTCGGCGTTAAGCTATATTTATCCGACGAGGGCGATGAGAATTGGAAATATACGTTCACGGACGGAATCGACGTGGAATTCTTGAAGGAAGGCTCCACGTTCACAATCGGTAATATTGACTTTGAAGTGTGGCACACACCTGGTCATACGCCTGAAAGTATCTCGTTCCTATTGACGGACCGGGGCGGCGGTGCAACAAGTCCGATGGGCATTTTCACCGGGGACTTCGTTTTCGTCGGTGATGTCGGCCGTCCGGACTTGCTTGAAAAAGCGGCAGGCATCGGCGGAACCACGGAAAGCGGAGCACGGGACATGTACCAATCCATTCAGCGGTTTAAGAAATTACCGGACTATCTTATCGTCTGGCCAGGTCATGGTGCAGGATCGGCATGCGGGAAATCGCTCGGCGCAGTTCCAATTACGACGGTTGGTTATGAAAAACAGTTCAACTGGGCACTGCAAATTAACGATGAAGAAACTTTCATTGCAGAACTATTGAGAGAGCAGCCGGAAGCCCCGGTTTATTTCGCTGAAATGAAGAGATTGAATAAAAAAGGCCCCGCTATTTTGAAAGATGAAAAAGTGAGAGTGCTCACCACAGGCGAGGATCTTGAAAAGCTGGCAGCCGAGGAGGGAGTTGTTGTTCTGGATACAAGAACCGCAACAATAGCAGATAAAGGACTCCTCAAAGGATCGATCAATATTCCATTTAATAAATCATTCACCAATTGGGCTGGATGGTTAGTGAAATATGATGAAAAGATTGTCGTCATTGCAGATAGGGTCGAACAAGATGAAGTGCGGAAAGCACTGCAATCAATCGGGCTCGATGCAATCATCGCATTCGCGGATCCATCTTTGCTTGTGGGCAAGGAACTTACGACATTTGAAACGTTATCTGTCCCTGCTTTTCTGGAAGAGATGAAAGCGGATGACACGTTTGTCATTGACGTGAGAAATGCCGGCGAATGGAATAATGGTCACATGAATGAAGCGGAGCATTTATTCCTTGGCAAATTGCGTGAAGCGGACATTCCGGCAAACAAGAAATTGCTTGTGCATTGTCAAAGCGGGGCTCGTTCAGCCATCGCATCAAGCATATTAAAAGCACGAGGCTTTGATACAGTGAAGCATATGTCTGGCGGCTATACTGCATACGAAAATTTGCAATCGAAAAATAAGGAGTGAAAACTGATGGAATGGATCATCATCCTGGCAATCATTGCATTTTTCGCATGGCGCATGATGCCTTCAAAAGGCGTGAAATCGATATCTACCGACGAACTGAAGACGGTGTTGAAAGATAAGTCAAAGCAATTCATTGATGTCCGTACGCCGGCAGAATACAAAGGACGGCATATTAATGAATTTACCAATATTCCTCTGAACTTATTGAAATCCAAGTTGGAAAAACTCGATAAGAATAAAGAGGTTGTCGTCATTTGTCAGAGCGGCATGCGAAGTTCTCAAGCCGCAAATATCCTGAAAAAGTCGGGATTCACAAATGTCACGAACGTGAGGGGCGGTATGAGCGCCTGGCGCGGATAAGTTACTAAAGCACGAAAGCATCTGTTGCGGAAATCGCGGCAGGTGCTTTTTGCATCCAAAGCAAGCCGTCCCGCGACCAAAACCAACCATCTCACCCATCCAAACCTTGCCCATTCGCCAAAAACCGCGCCATTTGCCCAACCAAACCCATAGGCGTACACATATTATTGTTATGAAGAGGTGGTGAACGTTGAAAAAAGATAAGGCGACTATTGGAAGCGATCCGTATGAGATTGAACAGCGGGAATGGAAGCACAGACAATCAAAGGAACGATATAAGCAGCTATTGACGATCGCTTCGCCAATCTTCCTGTTGCTGTTGTGGGAAGTGATGTCGAGGACGGGGATAATGGATATCCGGTTTTTCCCGCCGCCATCCGCCATTCTAGGCACCTTTGTCAAAATGATTGCGAGCGGGGCGATGGCGGACCATATCGGGGTTTCGTTGTACCGGATATTTGCAGGGTTCCTCGCGGGTGTGATACCAGGGGTTGTCATCGGTTTGCTGATGGGGCTTTATTCCCCGATCCGTCATTTTGTTCAGCCGATCGTCATGGCGCTAATGCCGATTCCGACGCTTGCATTGCTGCCGATTATCATTATCCTATTTGGGATCGGTGATTTGTCGAAAGTTGTTACGATTGCGGGAAGCGTATTTTTTCCGGTTGTCATCAACACGGCGGCTGGGGTCTTGAACATCGATCGAATTTATTTGGACGTAGCAAATAATTATGGAGCGGGTAAAGTGCAGTTCTTCTTCAAGATTGCTTTGCCTGGCGCATTGCCGGTCATGCTGGAAGGGATCCAGATGGGGCAGGCGATTGCATTGCTCACAATTGTCGCGGCGGAAATGATGGGGGCGACGTCGGGTATTGGCTATTTAATCTGGACGTCGTATAAAGCATTTCTGCTACAGGAAATGTACGTCGGACTCATTCTCATTTCCTTTTTCGGCTATCTCTTTTCCTTGATGCTTCGCGGTCTTCAGAAAAAGTTGTTACCTTGGAGGTGAGTGGATGAGAAAAATGGCGAAAATTGAAATCAGGAATCTGACAAAGGCATTTTACAAGAAGCAATTAAGTGTGACAGCTCTCGACGATATTTCCCTTTCAATAGGAGAAGGGGAATTTGTCTGCATTGTCGGACCGAGCGGCTGTGGCAAAACGACTTTATTGCGGATATTGGCGGGTTTAGAACAGCCGAGCGTCGGTGA
Source organism: Sporosarcina luteola (assembly GCF_023715585.1). Classification (GTDB taxonomy): domain Bacteria; phylum Bacillota; class Bacilli; order Bacillales_A; family Planococcaceae; genus Sporosarcina; species Sporosarcina luteola_D. The sequence continues at coordinate 1,998,757 of NZ_JAMBOK010000001.1, read as the reverse complement.
ATTCGAAATTCGATCAGAACAAGAAGGCCGCCCCCTCCAATCGCTGGTATTCCAGGAAAGGGGCGTCATCCCTTGGCTGACTGTGAAGGAGAATGTCGCGTTCGGGTTGAAAATGCGGAAAATGCCTAAGGACGTCATTCGGGAGAGGACGGAATATTACTTAAAAAAGACTGGACTTGATCGGTTTTCACATCTATACCCGAAGGAGTTATCCGGGGGAATGAAACAGCGGGTAAGCATAGCCCGTGCGTTCGCAAATGATCCGGAAATCCTCCTAATGGATGAACCGTTCGCTGCACTGGATGAACAGAATAAGTTCATCCTCCAAGAAGAATTGTTATCCATCTGGTCGGAAACAAAAAAAACAGTGATCTTCATAACACATAGCATTGATGAAGCATTACTGCTGAGCGATCGGATTCTGCTCATGAGTGCCCAACCAGGGAAGATCATCCAACAAGTCAAAATTGATACACCACGACCGAGGACAGTCGAAGATATCCGGAAAGATCCGAAACTGGCAGCACAGTTTGTTGACATTTGGAAACATTTACAAGACGAAGTACAGCATTCCAGGCAAGAGAACAGATGAAATGGGGAAATAGAGTGAAAGGGTTCAAATACGGTTGGATGATGTTGTTGGCTGCCATGCTTGTACTTGCTGCATGCGCTAAACAAGAGCCCGCTCCGCCAACAAAAGTGGAAACAACGCCTGACGATACAGTTTCTGAGGCACCTTCTGGAGATTTGTCGCCACTTGAGAAACGGGTGAAAGTGTTGATTGCTGAAGACGGTGCGGCTTCCGGTGCGGGGTTCTATATTGCGAAGGAAAAAGGGTATTTTGAAGACTATAATATCGAAGTTGAATTCGCTGATTTCGCCAATAGCGACGACATGCTTCCAGCACTTGCAGCGGGGGAAGTCGATATTGCGGGCGGCGTCTCGACCGCTTCATTCTTTAACGCGATTGCGCAAGGCATAGACGTTCGGATCATCGCGGATAAAGGGCATAATATGCCAGGGAAATCGTATTTCACTTTCGTAATCGGAAACCATATGGTAGATAAAATTAAAGATTATCCAGATTTCCGCGGGAAAAAGATTGGCGTGTCTTCCAGAAACTCGATTGATGGATATATTTACGAGGAAATGTTGAAACATGCCGGATTGACAGAAGATGACGTCGAATACGTCCATATCGCGGACTTCAGTGCGATGCTTGGCGCGATTAACGCAGGAACAATAGACGCTGCGTTGAATATTGAACCGCTCATTGCACAAGGAGTCGCAAAAGGCTTCCACGTCCGGTTCAAAGATGCAACCGATTATGCTCCTGAATCGCAGATTGCGATGGTTCTCGCTTCACCGAAATTCATGGGCGAGGAAGAAATTTCGCTCCGCTTCATGGCTGCCTACTTAAAAGGTGTCAGGGATTACAACGATGCGTTCTTTAAAGGGGAAGGCAAGGAAGAAATTGTAGACATCATGGTGAAGCATACCGCTTTGAAAGATCCGGAACTATGGGATAAAGTGAATGTCACCGGGCTCGATCCGGATGGCAGGATGTTCGTGGATGATATCAAGAAGCAATACGAAACTTATAAAGCGAACGGTGCCATCTTGGGCGATATCGACTTCGATAAAGCCGTCGATACTTCATTAGCAGAGGAAGCAGTGGAGATTATTGGGGAGTATGAATAAAGAAAAATGCCCTATGCAACGGGCATTTTTTTCTTTGCAATAGATGTCTGATAACTATGAAGCGCCATGCCGATAATGATCACCAAGATACCGATCATAGAAAGAGAGCCAGGCAAAGCGATATGTAAAATGAGCATCTCCCCAATCATTGCGAAAATGAGTTCGGTTGATTGTGTCGCTTCGACCGCAGCGAGCTTGCCTTGGTCATGCTGGACTAGGTCTGTCGCCATGAAGAAAAGCGTAGTTGCAATGACGCCTGAACTGACCGCGACAATTAACGACTGGATGACCTGATTCATGGAAGGCGGTCCGACAGTGAACATTGCGTAGACAGCGAAACCGATCCAAACCGGAATCGTCATCAATGTCATCGCTAGCACCCTCTGAAAAGTATCAAGTCTTCCTTGCAATAAATCCATCATCTTCCGATTGCCCAAAGGATAAGCGAACGCAGCAATGATAACGGGAAGGATGCCGAGCAATAATGTGCGCGTATCGACACTATTTGCATTCGGAATTTGAATCAAGACAACACCTGCAAAAATGATCAATGTAATCAAAAGCGATACGAAAGGAATCCTTTGCCGAATCCTCTTTTCCCCTTTATCTGTCTTCACGACGATGACGAATATTGGCGCTAACAGAACGCCTGCAACAATCGTCAGTTGCCACGTTCCCGCAAGCAACCATCCAGGGCTATAAGCTGCAGAAAAGGTCAAAGGGGCATAAAATAGTACGAATGCAACGAAACTCCATGCAAAAAAGGGAAGGGGCTTCGCTGCCATTGCCTTGCCTGTATCCCGAAGCCCTTTCCGATAAGCCACGATGGCAATCAAAAACGGCACCATGAAGAAATAACGGAGGGAGGAGCTCCATAACCAGCTGCCTCCCGAAATCTCCATCGATCTATTCAATACGAACGTCACCGCGAAAAATAAAGATGACAGAATCCCGATCCAAATGGCTTTCACAGAGATGCGCCCCCTTATGCGCGTTCTTCGAATAGCTTTACAGCTTCGATGATGACATTCGTCGCCTTCTCCATATTGTCGACCGAAATATATTCATATTTGCCGTGGTAATTCTCCCCGCCTGTGAAAATATTCGGCGTCGGCATGCCCATATAGGATAGCTGCGATCCGTCCGTACCACCACGCACAGGCACGATATCCGGCTTAATATCGAGTATTTTAAATGCATCCGAAATAATATCCACGATTTCCATGACTGGCTCGATTTTCTTGCCCATATTGAAATATTGATCGTTCAGTTCAAGCTCGACAGCATGGTCGCCGTGTTCTTTCTTTAGTTGAGCAGCTGTGTCGACGAACAGTTGCTTCCGCGCCTCAAACGTCTCACGGTCGAAGTAGCGAATAATATAGTGCAACTCGGTCTTCTCGACAGATCCACTAACATCCATCAGATGAACAAATCCCTCATAACCGTCTGTCACTTGTGGAATCTCATTAACAGGCATTGCCGCTTGGAATTGGTTCGCGATGAGAATGGAGTTCACCATCTTGTCCTTTGCGGATCCCGGATGCACATTCGTTCCGTGGAACGTCACTTTTGCCCCAGCCGCATTGAAGCTTTCATATTGAAGCTCGCCAAGCGGTCCGCCATCCATTGTGTATGCATACTTTGCACCGAATGCTTCTACATCGAATTTATGTGGCCCACGTCCGATTTCTTCGTCAGGTGTGAAAGCGACACGCAGTTTTCCGTGTTTAATTTCCGGGTTTTGAATCAAATATTCCATCGCCGTCATGATTTCAGCGATTCCTGCTTTATTGTCGGCACCTAACAATGTCGTGCCATCTGTTGTAATGAGTGTATGACCTAGATAATTTTTCAGTTCAGGAAATTTGGAGACTGACATTGTCGTCTGATCATTCAACTGGATGTCGTTGCCGTCATAATTATCGATCCGCTGTGGATTAACGTTTTTGCCCGTGTAATCAGTTGCCGTGTCAACATGAGCAAGAAATCCGATGACCGGCAGATCTTTGTCGGTATTTGACGGTAGAGTGGCGAACAAATAGCCGTTTTCATCCAAAGTGATTTCTTCCATGCCGATATCTGCAAGCTCTTTTTCAAGCACATGGAGCAAGTCCCATTGGCCAGGTGTGGATGGTGTGGATGTGCTATTTGCATCCGATTGTGTATCGATTTTCGCATAACGGGTCAGACGTTCAATCAGTTTTTCCTTCATTCCAAATACCTCCAGTTAATAAAAAGCATAGTTTCCTTTATCTTATCAGATTGTTTCGATTCACGGAATACTTGACGATTCGGCTGCCGATGCTTGCGGCGATGAACACCTGTGCAGCATAGTATGTCACCATGACAAAAGCATCCCGATAAGGAATATCGATGATGAATCGGTCGATTGCGAGCACGGAATCCGAGAACATGAAGAGCAGCGCACCAGTAATAGCGAGTGCCATTCTCGTACGGATCGCCATCCATCCCATTGTTAAGAGGACCGTGATATAGGCAAGGATGGCCACTCCAAGAATGGCTTCTCCTTTTGCGAATTGGGACCCTGCAATCCAGATGGCCATGGCAACACCGTAAAACGCAAGCAGAATCGCAGCCCATATCGGTACACGTTTACGGTTAGCAGACTTAAAAGCGAAGATGTAAAAAAGATGCCCGATGAAAAAGGTGACAAGCCCTGCCAGGAACCAATAGATGACGCCATCTGCAATCATGCAGACAAATAATCCGGCAATGATAATTTTTTTATATTCCCTTGAAACGAGTGACGACGTCATCGCAGCAAACATGATAATGAGCGCCATCGGAATGAGCTTCATGAAAATCTTAAAACCGACCGGATCAGGCGGGATGAAAAAGATATAGATGGCACCCATTATGATGATGGCTGTCAATAGAATATTCCTCACTGCATGTACAGCTCCTCTCCTCTTCTTCATTTCGATAGTCGGAGGCGGAAGTCCTTCTAGTTAAGTGTCGTCAACAGTTTTTTTGTCCGTAGGATATCAATGAAAACTTCAAGTGCCTTCGTTTGGAACGGTGTATTTGTCACAATGGAAAATTGACGGCGGTAGGGGAGTCCTTTCACATCCAACACTCGCAAATCGCCGTTTCTCAATTCTTTTTTAATCGACCAATGGGAAAGTAGGCTGATTCCGAGACCCGCCTCGACCGACTCCTTGATCGGCTGCGTGCTGCTGAAATCCATGAGCTTCGTCGGTGAAATTCCGTGTTGTTCGAATAAATTATCCATCGCTTCCCGCGTACCGGAGCCGTGCTCACGTACAATCCAAGTCTCTTTCTCCAAATCCACCATTTCGAGCGATTCTTTCCTATTTGCTAGCGGATGGTCGACAGTACTGACGATTACCATGGCGTCTTCAGCAAAATCCTCTACAATGAGCCTTGTCGCATTGAAATTCCCTTCCACAATGCCTATATCGAGCTGATGGCTTGCGACAAGATCGGCAACGGTCGCCGTATTGCCGATTTTTACGGTCGGTTGGATATCGGGATAAGTCTGCTGTAAATTGGCGATAATGCGTGGCAACACGTATTCTCCGAATGTATAACTCGCACCGATTGACAACGGACCGCTCGCCTTATTCGCCAGATCATCGACAAGGTTTTGCATTTTCGTATACAAAGCAAGAATTTCCTTCGCATGATGATAGACGATTTCCCCGGCCTTGTTGAGGCGCACGTATTTATTCGTACGCTCCAGCAGCCTTGCCCCGATCTGATCCTCGAGCTGACGGATATATTGGCTCACTGCCGGCTGGGTCATATGATGCTCCTCGGCAGCGCGTGAAAAGCTCTCTTTTTCCGCTACCGTAACGAATACTTGAAGTTGTTGGTCCATATCCATCACTCCTTGCGTTCAATCATATCATTTTACTTATCATAGGCATTATTATAATTTATTTTACTTATGGAGCGGCGCATATTAGGCTAACATAGGAGGTGGTGTACATATGAATCAAAAGAAAAGCATGTGGATCGCCGGGATTGCTTTCACATTTTTTATTGCATTTTTAGGTTTTTTATTAGCAAAAGTGCCCGGCTTCAACCATATTGGACAATTGGCAAGCGCCATCATCATAGCTGTCGCATATCGTCAATTTTTTGGTTATCCCGAAGCGCTTCGCGGTGGGATCACATTTTCATCGAAAAAGCTGCTGAGGCTAGCGATCATATTATATGGATTGAAATTAAATATCGATGTCGTCTTCCGCGACGGACTAGGCTTGTTGGCGCGAGATGTACTCGTCATTGCATTTGCAATCGGGCTAATGGTCCTTCTTGCCAAGTGGCTGAAGGCTGACAAAAGCATTTCCATGCTCCTCGGGGTAGGGACAGGGGTATGCGGGGCTGCAGCCATCGCGGCGGTTGCGCCGATCATCAAGGCGAAGGATGAAGACACCGCAATCGGAGTCGGCATCATCGCCATGCTCGGGACCGTGTTTGCAATCGGCTATACAGTATTGCGACCGATTGTGCCGTTGCTCCCGACTGAATACGGAATATGGTCGGGCATGAGCCTTCATGAACTAGCCCATGTGGCCATTGCTGCGGCTCCTGCTGGGGAAGATGCGCTCGCCATTGCACTGCTTGCGAAACTGGGCAGGGTATTTTTATTAGTGCCGTTATGCTTCATTTTCATTTATTTCATGAAACGTAAAAGCAAAGGGGAAGAAGGGCAGAACAAAATTGAATTCCCTTGGTTCCTCGTCGGGTTCATTGCGATGAGCTTATTCGGAAGCTATGTGCTAGGCCGTTTGATTCCGGTATCTGACAGCGTCATGGCAGGAATCAGCACCGCAACGACATGGCTATTGACAGCCGCCATGGTCGGACTCGGCTTGAACGTCAGTTTGAAAGACCTGCGTGAACGCGCGATGAGACCATTGATCGCGGTGACAATCACGTCTATCTGCTTATCTGTTTTGGTGTATTTCATAATATGAAATCAAGAGCGTCTTTTTCCGGAATAGGAAAAGGCGCCTTATTTGTTTAGTACCATAACTCGGTTGCCGCATCGGGGAAGTTGCAAACTTGAATAAGAACGATATTGATTACTTCGGAAATTCGGTGATTGCTCAAGGGAAAGGCAATAAGAAGAGGGGAAAGACGAGAATCTATGTTGAACTTAGTGGGGAATGATGGTGTGATCTTTATAATATGTAGTTTGTGAATTACCTTATATGTTAGAATTGAGTGATTGATTCAGTTGTAATCCAACCAAATACTTTGGTTTTGAATAAATATGCAAAGTACAACTAACTGGGGGCTAATCTTGAACAAAGGTAAGTCAGCTCCTCAATATTGAAGAATCGGGCCAAATTCTTGAAGAAAGGAGTTTAGACTTGAAAAAAATTGATGATGTCAAAGCTGGAGTTGCTGTAATTATTTTGAACGAGGAGAATCAAGTTTTATTGCAAAAAAGAGCTGATGTTGGCTTATGGGGAATTCCTTCTGGACATGTGGAAATTGGTGAAACAGTGTCTGAAGCAGTCATGAGAGAAGTAAAAGAAGAGACTAATTTAGATGTAAGAATTCAAAAGCTGATTGGTGTTTATTCCGATCCTGCTTCACAAGTTTTCAATTATCCCAATGGCAAGGTAGTGCATTTTATAACGACTTGTTTTCTTGCTGAAATTATAGGTGGGGAACTTACATGTAATTCAGATGAATCGCTTGAAATTAAGTTTTTTGGACAGGACAACTTACCAGAAGATTTGTTAACAATGCACCCTCAATGGTTAGAGGATGCTCTCTCAAAAAAGGAAGCGGCATTTATTCGCTGAATAATATTCTAGAATTGGGGCTTGTGCAGCTAGCAATTTACCAGAATGGATTTCAAGAATAACTTACATAAACCTCCTCCATCGGTGTAATTACAGATAAGTACTAAAATAAAGAGTGGATAATGGGCGCGATTGCCGCATAAGAAGAAGTAAAACCAAAAGAAAAAGGGCACTCCTGAGGTGGAGATGCCCCTTTTAATATGATTAATCAACTGAGTAGTTCTTATGAGAAACAACGGTGAGGTTAGATGCGACACCAATACGATCGGCGTCGTCCTCCGAAATTTTAACGATGACTGAGTTTTCGAGAATCTTATGAATCGTTCCGTTCACCTCATAATCATTGCGAACGAATGAAATCTCCTCATCGATATGACGAGCTGCGACAAAATCTGAAACAGGTTTCTCCCTGCGTGGAAATGCCAAACGAATCACTCCTACTGTTTATTCTCATCATCATTCCTAATGAAAAACTGCTTAGGTGCATCCTAAGCAATTGAAATCATGATGGAAAACAACTAGTTGAAACCGATCCCTATCAAGTTGTCTATAACTAGTATACCATAAATTGTCGAACTTTGCAGAATCCTGAATCGGTGAAGCATAGTCACTTGACATTATACCTAGAGGGGTATAGAATCAGATTTGTAACCAAGGACAAAGGAGCTGAACGTACGTGCATTACGATGAAAAAGTCGTAAACCGATTAAAAAGGATCGAAGGCCAGATTAAAGGTATTTTACGGATGATTGAAGAAGGAAAAGACTGCAAAGAAGTCGTCACTCAATTGTCAGCTTCCCGTTCGGCGATTGATCGTACGATAGGCGTCATTGTCAGCTCAAATATCATTTCATGCATGCAGAATGTTGATGAAAATAATCCGATGTCTCAAGAGGAGATTGTAAAAGAAGCAGTCAATCTCCTAGTAAAGAGTCGCTAACAGTTGACTCTTTTCTTTTATCGGTTTATTATACCCATAGGGGTAAAGGTATTATAAAAAGAGAGGATGAGTTAGATTGTCGGAAACGAAAAAGACGACCATTGTTTTGTTCAGTGGTGACTACGATAAAGCGATGGCTGCTTATATCATTGCGAATGGAGCTGCGGCTTATGACCATGAAGTGACGATTTTCCATACGTTTTGGGGGTTGAATGCACTTCGGAAAGAGGACCAGGTTCCCGTGCAGAAAGGTTTTTTGGAAAAGATGTTCGGCAAAATGATGCCGCGTGGTGCTGATAAGATGGGACTCTCAAAAATGAATATGGCGGGGATGGGTCCTAAAATGATTAAGCATGTCATGAAAAAGCATAATGCGATGACACTTCCCCAATTGATTGATATGGCAAAAGAACAAGACATCAAACTTGTCGCTTGTACAATGACGATGGATTTATTAGGTCTTGATCAAACGGAGTTGCTGGACGGCGTTGACTATGCGGGCGTAGCAGCTTATTTAGCTGATGCACAAGACGGCAATGTGAATTTATTTATTTAATTATAGGAGGAATTAAAATGAATGAAGTGACAGCAAAAGAAATCGAAGCAAAACTATCCACCGGGCAACCGCTTACTCTTATAGATGTCCGGGAAGTGGATGAAGTCGCTGAAGGTAAAATTCCCGGCGCAATTAATATCCCGCTTGGTTTGTTGGAATTCCGTATGAATGAATTGGATAAAAATATTGAATACACAATGGTTTGCCGTTCAGGAGGACGCAGCGGACAGGCGACGAAGTTCTTGGAGAGTTACGGATACAGAGCTGTGAACATGGCAGGCGGCATGTTGGCTTGGGAAGGTCCAACTGAGTAATTTTTATTCAAAAATATACCCCTAGGGGCATAAGAGGTGACGAAATGATACAGGCAGATCTTATAGTCGATGCGAAAGGTTTGGCGTGTCCCATGCCGATCGTTAAAACAAAAAAAGCGATGAAAGAGTTGGAACAAGGGAGCGTCATGGAAGTCCAGGCAACCGACAAAGGCTCTACAGCAGATATAAAAGCTTGGGCAGAAAGTTCAGGCCATCAATATTTAGGGACAACTGAAAAGGATGGCATGCTGGCACATTATTTACGAAAGTCGGACGGCCAAGAGAAAGAGGAAATGAGCCATCCTCATGTGGCTTCAAACGAAGAATTGGAAACGGCTCTATCAAACCGGGCAGAAGTAATCGTATTGGATGTGCGTGAGGCGGCGGAATTTGCTTTCGGTCATATTCCAGGCGCGCAATCACTTCCGCTCGGTGAAATTGATATTGCATTGAGTGATTTGGATAAAGAAGCATCTATTTACGTTGTTTGCCGGTCGGGGAGCCGAAGTGATATGGCGTCACAAAAGCTTTCAGCTGCAGGGTTCAAAGACGTGAAAAATGTCGTACCTGGCATGAGTGGATGGAACGGTCCCATTGAAAAATCCGTTCAATAACTAACTTGACTAGACAGGAGGAAATAATCATGATAGTTACACCTATTACTGCTGGAGAAGTCGCAAAAAAAGTGATTAATAAAGAGAATTTCTTTATTTTAGACGTTCGTAATGAAGATGCTTTTACGGATTGGAAAATTGAAGGAGAAAGTATTCAATACATGAATATTCCATATTTCGATTTAATCGACGGAGTGGAAGAAATACTCGATCAAATTCCGACAGATAAAGAAGTTATCGTCGTCTGTGCGAAGGAAGGTTCTTCTATATTTGTAGCAGAAATGATTGCTGAAGAGGGGCGCGATGTTTCCTATTTGCAAGGCGGCATGAAGGCATGGAGCGAACATTTGGAACCTGTGAAAGTTGGAGACTTAAAGGATGGCGGCGCAATTTATCAATTCGTGCGCATCGGAAAAGGTTGCCTCTCATACATGATCGTGTCGAATGGAGAAGCTGTAATCGTGGATGCAACAAGAATGACCGATGTATTCATTGATTTTGCAAAACAATTGGACGTGAAGATTACGAATGTCCTTGATACACATCTTCACGCAGACCATATTTCAGGTGGACGAAAAATTGCCGAAGCCGTGAATGGAACGTACTGGCTGCCGCCAAAAGATGCAACAGAAGTGACGTTTGATTATGAACCGTTGGAAGATGGCCGTGTCATTACAGTCGGAACGTCGAAAATCGATATTCAAGCGCTTTATTCGCCAGGTCACACGATTGGCTCCACATCGTTTATTGTGGACAACGCTTATTTATTGTCAGGAGATATTTTATTCATCGACTCGATTGGGCGTCCGGATCTCGCCGGATTGGCTGAAGATTGGGTAGGCGATCTGCGGGAAACTCTGTATAGCCGTTACCGTGGGTTAGCGGAGGATCTACTCGTTCTTCCAGCACACTTCATGATAATCGAAGAGTTGAATGAAGATGGAAGCGTATCTGAGAAATTAGGAAAGCTTTTTGCGAATAACCATGGTTTAAACATTGAGGATGAACAAGAGTTCCGTCAAATGGTGACAGGAAACTTGCCGCCTCAACCAAACGCTTACCAAGAAATCCGTCAAATGAACATGGGTAAAATCGCCCCTGACGAGGAAACACAGCGTGAAATGGAAATCGGACCGAATCGTTGTGCAGTCCGGTAATGAATCATAAAAGGAGAAGATGAAAAATGAACGCAGCAAAAGTATTAGATGCAAAAGGGTTGGCTTGCCCAATGCCAGTAGTTCGTGCAAGAAAGACGATGAAAGAAATGGAGACAGGTGAAATCCTTGAAATCCAAACGACTGACAAAGGCTCTAGGGCTGACCTGACAGCATGGGCAAAATCCGGCGGCCACGAAATGATCGACCAAAAAGAAGATGCAGGCGTCTTCACGTTTTGGATCAAGAAAGGGTAATTGTAGGGTAGGGGGTATCTGAGCGGATACCCTCTTCCTAATTACGTCTAGCTTCGGGTGGAAGAAGGCTGCCTTAATTTCTGCAAAAACCGCAGAAATACGGCCAATCGAACCCTTCGCAGTTCGATTGGCTCGGGTCATAAGTCAGCCCTACTGCACGGCAAAGAACGCTGTTTTGTAGGTCAGCCTTATGCCCGTCGCCTCTAGGCAGGCGTCCTACGCATTTGTATTTAAGGAGGTTGAAACTTATGGATATGTCATTTCTTATCACAATTTTCCTCATCGGATTTGTAGGATCCTTCGTTTCCGGAATGGTCGGAATCGGCGGATCGATCATCAAATACCCGATGTTATTATACATTCCGCCATTACTTGGCATTGCCGCATTTTCTGCGCACGAAGTTTCAGGAATCAGTGCAATTCAAGTGTTTTTCGCGACAATTTCCGGTGTGTGGGCGTACCGGAAAGGCGGGTATCTCAATAAGACGTTAATCATCTACATGGGCGGCGCCATTTTAGTCGGAAGCTTCATCGGGGGGTACGGCTCCAACTTAATTTCAGAAGGAAGCATCAACCTTGTGTACGGAGTGTTGGCAACGATTGCGGCTCTCATGATGTTCATTCCAAAAAAAGGATTGGATGATATTCCTGCTGATGAGGTGGTTTTTAATAAATGGCTCGCAACCGTGCTTGCTTTCATCGTCGGTATTGCTGCTGGAATCGTCGGAGCCGCAGGAGCATTCATTTTAGTTCCGATCATGCTTGTCGTTTTGAAGATCCCGACCAGGATGACGATTGCGACATCGCTTGCAATAACATTCATCTCATCAATCGGTTCGACTGTAGGTAAAATTGTGACGGACCAAGTTCTCTACGGACCGGCAGCCGTCATGATTGTAGCCAGCATACTCGCCGCTCCAATAGGGGCAAAAGTGGGGCAGAAGATGAATACGAAAGTATTGCAGGGCATACTGGCGGTGTTGATTTTAGGGACCGCTGTGAAGATTTGGCTGGATTTTTGATTGTTAAAGGGCAATCTCACGCATAACAGCTCACAACTTGCGTATAACTATACCAGATCGAAAAAAACAGAAGCCTCATTCCGAGTGCTTCTGTTTTTTCTTGAATGATGTGCGAATACGTGGCTCAGTCCCTTTGCGGATCCGCTTGAAGTTTTCGATATGCTTCCAGATTGCCATCAAGAAAAGTAAAGTGGCAATTACTATTGGCCAATAGCCATCTAACCAAACGGCCATAACCAATAAAGTGATGTATAACATGATAACGCCAAAGACAAGAATATCAGATAGGATGGCCACTAGAATGAATAGAATGAACCCGGCAAGTCCAAACCGCCAGTCAATCGCTAATAACACACCGATTACAGTAGCAGTTCCTTTCCCTCCGTTGAATTTCATATGGAACGGGAAGTTATGGCCGAAAATAACAGCAGCTCCGACGACAAATAATAACAAGGTGGTGGATTCCCCCGGCATACCAAAATGTCCGGCAAGTAATCTTACAGCAATGACTGCGAAGACGCCTTTGCCAATATCAATTAATGCAACAAGCGCACCATACCGTTTCCCGAGTACAATCATCGCATTCGATGCCCCCGCATTTTTAACCCCGGTTTCTTTCAAATTAACCCCCGATATCCAGCGTGCGACAGTCGATCCGTGCAGGCAACCGACCAAATATCCACAAACTATGGTGGCTAACACCCATAACATCATATAAATCCCCCACGATACATAGATTACGTTATCCTTCGCCTAAAGCGGACCGGCGACCGCCTAAACCGACTTTCTAACCGCCTAAAGCAGTCCGGCGACCGCCTAAACCGACGCTCCAACCGCCTAAAGCAGCCCGGCGACCGCCTAAACTCACGATCCAACCGCCTAAAACAGACCGGCGACCGCCTAAACCGACGTTTCAACCGCCTAAAGCAGTCCGGCGACCGCCTAAACTGACGATCCAACCGCCTAAAGCAGCCCGGCGACCGCCTAAACCGATGCTCCAACCGCCTAAAGCAGCCCGGCGACCGCCTAAACTGACAATCCAACCGCCTAAAACAGCCCGGCGAACGCCTAAACTGACGATCCAACCGCCTAAAGCAGTTCAGCGATCACCTAAAAGAGCGCAGCATGCGGCTTAATCTTGCTCAGCGCCCAGCCCGTCTAGTCCAATTACTAAAACTATTATAACATCGAAGATAAAGCGCAAGTTTCAGAAAAAAATAAATTCACCCCTTGACTTTTAAAAAATAGTCTCCTATACTGTTCAACAAGATGAAAAACTGAATAACCAAACTCTTATCAAGAGCGGCGGAGGGACTAGGCCCTGCGATGCCCGGCAACCGGCAAGTGACGAACTTGCAAAGGTGCTACTTCCTACAGATTCGTGCAAACGGTCTGAAAGATAAGAGGAGGAATAAGCGAAAGCGTAACCCTTCTCTTAGCGAAAGGGGTTATTTTTTTATTCCCAAAACCCCCAACGCCTCCGCATTGCACCATTTTCATCTTAAAAAACCACTGGAGGTAATGACAATGACAAACAAAGCACTTCAACCAGAAACTCTTCTCTTACACGGAGGGCAAAAGCCGGATCCGATTACCGGTTCCCGTGCTGTGCCGATCCACCGTACTACTGCATTCGTCTTCCGCGACACTGAACATGCCCAAAACCTATTCGGCCTGCAGGAAGCAGGCAATATTTACACAAGAATTACGAACCCGACCGTTGCTGTCTTTGAAGAAAGGGTTGCGCTTTTAGAAGGTGGAGCTGCTGCAGTCGCTCTTTCTTCCGGAATGGCTGCTATCGCCTTTTCCATTTTGAACATTGCAGGTGCAGGTGACGAAATCGTCGCTGCCGGCAATCTTTACGGCGGTACGTATAATCTATTCGCCGTCACGCTTCCTCGCTACGGTATCAATGTGAAATTTGTGGACGCGGAGAACCCTGAAAACTTCCGTGCCGCGATTACGGATAAAACGAAAGCAATCTTCGCTGAAACGATTGGGAACCCGAGCCTTCAAGTGCTCGATATCGAAGCGGTCGCAAACATTGCGCATGAAAATGAAATCCCATTCCTCATCGATAACACATTCGCATCCCCATACGGATCGAATCCAATCGAGTTTGGGGCGGACGTCGTCATTCATTCCGCAACGAAGTGGATTGGCGGCCACGGAACGACTATCGGTGGCGTCGTTGTTGACGCAGGGAAATTCGACTGGACGAGAGGCAAGTTCCCGGGCTTCACGGAGCCGGATGAAACGTATAACGGCCTTCGCTATGGAGTCGATACGGCGGGAGCTGCATTTGCGACGAAGCTCCGTGTCCAATTGCTGCGCGACTTCGGGCCTTGCCTGGATCCCGACAGTGCATTCAACTTCCTTCAAGGGCTGGAGACGCTCCATTTGCGTGTGACACGCCATAACGAAAACGCCGTGAAAGTCGCTGAATTCCTACAGGCTCATCCGTCTGTGGAGTGGGTGACATACACTGGATTGGAAGATCACCCGACGTATGAAAATGCCAAGAAATATTTGAAAAACGGATTTGGCTCCATCATCGTCTTCGGCATTAAAGGCGGCCGTGACGCTGGACGGAGAGTGATTGACAATATTACGCTGTGGTCGCATGTTGCAAACGTGGGGGATGCAAAATCGCTAATCATCCACCCAGCATCGACGACACATCAGCAATTGTCTGCGGAAGACTTGAAAAAGACAGGAACGCCGGAGGAATTGATCCGTCTGTCTGTCGGACTTGAGTCTACGGAAGATATTATTGCAGACCTTAAGCAGGCAATCGAGAAAGCTGCACCGGTAGCCGTTAGATAAGGCACGTCATTACTAACATCTAGCTGCGGGCGCCTGGAAGGATGCCTTAATTTCTGCAAAAATCGTAGAAATACGGCAAATCGAACCCTTCGCAGTTCGATTCGCTCGGGTCATAAGTCGAAGCTGCTGTGTGGCAAAAAGCGCCACTTCGCATCTTCACCTTATGCCTGAGGCCGGCAGGAGGCCGGTCATGCAGTCGTTGCCACAGGACGTGGCGAACTTAGACTGCGAACATCTACTAAGCAGACGCCCTCCGCTTTAGATTAGAAAGGGTGGTTCAATGCCGTCAATTAAAGTGGCCATACTTGGTTTTGGTACGGTCGGTGAAGGTGTTTATAGAATCCTGCAGGAGAAGCGGGAAGAGATTAAAATAAGCACTGGCTTCACCGTTGATGTCGTATCCATCCTTGTGAAAGACAAGGCAAAAGAACGCCTGCCGATTACAGGCGCGAATTATACAGATGATATACAGGACATATTGGGGAATCCCGAAATCGATGTCGTTTTTGAAGCGATTGTTGGGGAAGAACCTGCTTATACGTATTTGTCGGATGCGATTGAGAAGGGCTGTCACATCATCACTGCGAACAAAAAGATGTTCGCTAAACATGGCCCTGCGTTACTGAAGCATGCAGAGTTCCGCGATGTTAAAGTCGGATTCGAAGCAACAACTGCTGGCGGTGTCCCGATCATCCGGACAGTGTCCAATCTTCTTATAGGCGACCGCATCAAACGGATCCAAGGCATTTTAAATGGGACGTCAAATTTCATTTTGACGAAAATGCGCGATGAAGGATTTTCATTTAAATCTGCGCTCTCACTTGCACAGCAAAGCGGTTATGCGGAAGCAGATCCTGCGGATGACGTTAATGGGACGGACGCCTTCCGAAAGCTGATGATATTGAGCACGCTCGCGTTCGGTCGACAACCGGATTGGGAGGATGTACCGGTTGTTGGAATCGATCATCTTGAGTCTGCCGATAGTAATGACGCATCGAAAGTCGACCTCCGTTATCGTCACGTGGCGGATATATGGGAGGACGAGAAAGGGAAGCTGCAAGCGACTGTCGGGCCGGTCTTGATTGGCGCTGATCACCCGCTGTTCAACATAGACGGGGTCGACAATGCAGTTATTGTAGATACCGAATACCTCGGCTCGTTGACATTAGTAGGTCCCGGAGCAGGAATGTATCCAACAGGAAGTGCGATGATTGCAGATCTGCTGCATATTATTCGTCAACACGAAGCGGTCTTAGTGCCGAATTGAAAAAGTGGAGGAGGAATCATTGGATTCCGTCCTCCACTTTTTTCCATGCTATTTAAATGGTATCTTTCGCTTTTCTTCTCCTCGGCCGTTCACTCTTTGGCAGTTCGCTCTGCAAGGCTTTAATTAGAGAAACGATCATGAGCAGTATGATGAAAGAGAATGGCAAGGCGGCAATGATGATTGTATTTTGCAGTGCTGTCAATCCGTTTACAGACAGCAAAATGATTGCAATTGCAGACTGGATGACACCCCATATGATTTTTACGCTATTCGGCGGAGTCAATGAACCGTATGTGGACTGCATGCCTAACACAAATGTCGCCGAATCTGCGGAAGTGATGAAAAACGATGCAATTAACAGAACTGCGACAATGGAAATGATGAACGATAAAGGCATCGCATGGAACATTTCAAAAATCGTCAATTCAGTGTCTGTTTTCGCTAAGTCTGCAATTCCTTTACGCTGCATGTTAATGGCAGTCGTTCCGAAAGCTGAAAACCAGATAGCGCTCAAAACGGTTGGTGCCAACATGACAACGACCATGAACTCTCTGATTGTCCTGCCCTTTGATACCCTCGCAATGAACATGCTGACGAATGGTGCCCAGGAAATCCACCAAGCCCAATAGAAGATCGTCCAACCTTCCAGCCACTCACGATGAGCGTTATTCAACGGTGCAGTCCGGAAACTCATCGAAACGAGGTTGGCGAGATAGCCTCCAATGGAATCGGTGAAAACATTGAATATGAGCAACGTCGGTCCTAAGATGAGGACGAAACCTAATAGGGCGAGTGCAAGTATCAGGTTTGTGTTCGATAAGTATTTGATTCCTTTGCTAAGCCCCGACCAGGCAGACATGACAAAGAGGACTGTAACGACCGCAATAATGATCAGTTGTGAAGTGAATCCGATTGAAAAACCAAATAGATAATTCAAGCCTGCGTTAATTTGAACAGCACCGAAGCCGAGAGAAGTGGCAACGCCAAAAGCTGTTGCAAATACGGCAAGTACATCTACGAGGACGCCCCATGGCCCCTCCATTTTTTTACCGAAAATCGGCTTCAATGTTGCTGAAATTAAACCTGGCTCCCCTTTACGGAATTGGAAATATGCAAGAGCAAGTCCGACGATCCCGTACATGGCCCATACATGCAATCCCCAATGGAAGAATGTTTGTCGCATTGCTTCTTTAAATGCAGCATCAGTATTCGGCTCCGCTGTTGCGGGATTGATGGCATAGTGGGATAGCGGTTCTGCTGCCCCGTAGAAGACTAACCCGATTCCCATCCCCGCAGAGAAAAGCATGGCAATCCATGTGATCGTCGAAAACGATGCACGGTCTTCATCTTTTCCTAATCGTACTTTGCCGAATGGGCTAAAAATGAAGAATAGGCTAAGCACAAGCAAAAATGAGAGCAGAAGCATGTAATACCATCCGAACGAGGATGATACGAAGGATTTGATGGAATTTGTGACGGCTTCAAAACTCTCCGCCGCAATCACTCCATACCCAACTGCCAATATGATCAGTGCGATTGTTATATAAAATACATTTGATATTTTTCGCATGTTTCCCCCTATGAATAATGGATTGTTGAAACGACTACACACTATACCAATCATGTAGCGGGAAAGCAAAGGAAGTGAAAATGTAAACACTTACACGGAAAGCTCATTTAATTTTTTTATTAATACGTGTAAAATGCATCCTAATAGTACCCAGTAGAAATAATAAGAAGCTTCCAAATTGGCAATTCAACTTGGATTGAATAAAAAAATTGTGTCTTTTAGACTACGGCGCATCCCTGATTTCAGTTTACCCTTTACAGATGTTTTTAATCCTCATCCTTAATATCCCGATCGGGAGGAAGAGGTTCATTTAAATATTCATCGATTTGTTTTTTTAACGTTTCAAGCTCGTTGAAATAATTATCGAACTGGCTTTGATTGATGAAGAATTGTTCGCCGTCGTGGATGGAACGGATTCGTCCCTCCCATACGTATTTTTGAACTTGTTGGATTGGCATACTCAAATATTCTGCTGTTTCTTCAATTGTCATATACATAAAAAACTCTCCTTCCATTTAAAAAAAGAGGCGACAAATCGCCTCTTTTAAATCAGTTTTTCAAACTGCAGCCTTTTATTCAAAGCACCCATAACTGGAATGCCGATTGCCATAACCACAAATTCACCGACCGCAACGAAAAGCCATGTCAACAAGAAAGGAAATTCCAGCATGATGTTCAATTCCCATGCGATGAGGAACATCGTGAACGTGAACACCATTGTATTGAAAAACATCCGTCGGTAAAGCCCTTTGATGAACTTCGCGGAAAAGATTGTAATCGATAGAGCGAGTACAGATTGCCCGACACCGAATACAAGATCGATTGGACCAAGCTCCGAAAAGAGCATATTGGCAATAAAAACACCCAATACGACGCCGACGATGTATTTTTTATTAAACACTACAAGATGATTGAACATCTCCGATAAGCGGAACTGGATATTTGTGAACCCGAATGGGGCAATCAGAAACGTCACAGCAACATACAACGCAGCGATAATACCGCTCGTTGCCATCGTTTTTACTTTCATATTCATTTCTCCTTAGTTTTTTTAACGTGGGATGGTTACGAACCACGCGGCAAAAAGCCTACATTATAGTGTATCACTGTAAATTTGATCGTTCAATAGTTTTTTCACTTGGAAGCGGTGGATGTGACAGAGCAATATGAGGCTCATTAACGTGAGAAAGGTTTTCGAAAAACTGTGAAAAGATAGCGTTCATACTAAAAAGTTTACGCTTTAATTCGGTTTCGCAAGGGTCCATTCTTCCCCGTCCGATCCGTTAATGAACATTCGAATATAAGGCACGCTTTATATGGTAAACTGTAAATAATATGAAGCAATCACACGAAAAAGAGGAGGAAATCGCATGACGAATGAAATAAGAAAAACCATTATAATAGAGGCTGCCGTAGAAAATGTCTGGCCGTCCGTCTCGACAGCTGAAGGAATCGGTGCATGGTTCATGCCGAATGATATGGAACCGATTGAAGGGAAGGAATTTGTCTTGCAGGCGGGTCCATGGGGCAACTCAGCCTGTAAAGTGACTGAAGTCCAAGCGCCGAACCGTTTATCATTCGACTGGGGGAAGGATTGGCAAGTCCATTTTGACTTGAAGGCAATCGATGGCCAAACTGAATTAACCTTCATTCATGCCGGTTGGGAAGACGGCAAGCAGACCGAGTTCGGTGAATCGCATGACGTCGTTCGTCCCCGCATGTCCGAAGGCTGGGATGGGCTCTTGGCGAAGCTGAAAAAAACGGTCGAATCAACAGCTGAATAATTGTGATAATTCATACACCCTCCTTCGATATCATGATATATTCAATACATCGGGGGAGGGGATTTCTTTGTCACAACGCATTGCATTCATAGTTGTCCTAGTAGGAGCGGTGCTGTGGGGAACGACAGGAACTGCGCAAACATTCATGCCGCAAACGGTTCACCCACTGGCAGTTGGCGCCTCAAGGCTTGCGGTCGGCGGTTTCACGTTGCTCATTATCATGCTTATTCTTCGGAAAATCGATTTTCGGAACTGGCCGTGGAAAGCGACCATTCTTTCCGCACTGGCGATGGCGATTTTCCAGTATTGCTTTTTCACATCGATTCGATTGACTGGCATCGCCATCGGTACGGTGGTGGCGATCGGAAGTGCACCGATGTTTTCCGGGCTTATCGAATGGCTATCCCTCAAGATACGCCCGTCGAAAATATGGCTTACGGCAACTTCACTTGCAATTGTCGGATGTATTTTATTGTTTTCGAATAAAGAAGGGTTGGTCGTCAATCCGGTAGGCGTCTCGCTATCTCTATTCGCCGGACTCTTATTTGCCTCCTATACTTTATTCAACAAGGAGGTATTGGAGAAAGCAGATGCGATTCCTTCAGTAGCTGTCATTTTCTCAGTGAGCGCAATTATGCTCATGCCGTTTCTGTTCATCTTCGAAACAGAAGGGTTGGTAACCGTGCCCGGTATATCGACAATGATCTATCTTGGCATCGCGACGACAAGTGTGGCATACATTCTGTTTTCCACCGGCTTGCGGCATATCCCATCATCATCCGCGGTGACGCTTTCACTTGCCGAACCGCTCACTGCCGCGATTTTAAGCGTGATCGTTGTAGGGGAAAGGCTGGATTTTGTTTCATGGTCAGGAATCGCGCTCCTTTTAGGCGGAATCCTCGTTCTAACGCTCAGCGGACGAAAAGAAGAGGCTGCCATTAGCTAGGCAGCCTCAAGGTTTTATTCACCCATAAAGCATTATAACAGCGCATACATCATTCCAAACACGCATAAAATGACGCCGAAGCTCATAAATCGCTAAAATCGCTCATAAATCTGCAAAATCGCGCATAAACTCCTGTAATCACGAATAAATCGCAGCAAATACGCATAACTTCTTTACTCCGCCTTCATCCTCACATACAGCCTCGTCGCAAAAAATCCTAGAATGATTAACAACGTCGCTAATAAGCCGCCTTCCAATCCGAACGCTCCGCCAGTCAGCCATGCATTTCCTTCTTCCACCGAGACATTATAGATTCCATGTGGCGTCGTTCCGCTGACAGCAAACCCGAAAACGTTCCCTTGAAAGTAGTTCCACGTAATATGATAGCCAATCGGCAGCCACAAGCTCTTCGTCGCGTCAAACATATAGGCGAATAAAATGCCGACCAATGCGATATTGACCAAACCCAATACGCTGACATTCGTATTTGTGCCATGCACCAAACTGAAAATGACAGCAGAGGCGACGTAGACGAGCCATTTGGGATTCCCGCGGCGTTCCATCGTCGTCATGACATACCCTCTGAAAAACATCTCTTCAAAAAAGCCGACAAGAATGAAGAGTATAAGAAATGACAATGAATAGACCGTGAACTCAGGTGTCGTGAATGAATTGAGCAATGCCACATTACCGGAAGCGTATAGAAGAAAGAAAATGATGGCGATCGATACTGCTCCGAGCAAGAGGCCGAACCCTAAATCTTTCAACGGACCCCTGAATCCCAACTCTTTCAACGTCCCTTTATTGACAAAGCGCCATAATAATACCGTCGCAAGTATTCCGCCGACCGTCCCGCCGCCTTGGGTCAAAAGGAAAATCCACGGATGCCTGTCGAATGCAGCTTCGAAATCCATATCGTACTTCCCGTCTTGAAACGGGAAATCAGCGATCGCCAGCAAAACCCCTCCGGGTAACGCAAAAATCTGCTGCGTAATGAACATCGCGAAGATCGCTAAAAAGATGAGCCATCCAGCGCGAATTTGATTTGAATCGTTCTTGAACAAATGATAACCCCCTATGATGCTTACTTTATGCGTGAAATAAGTTTCAAATGAACGTATCTACCCGAAGTTGTTCCGGGCTGACACGTCGGATGGCTCCGATTAAAAGTAGAAACAGAATATCCATTATGACAACAGCAACTGCCGAAACTAATGAAGTAAGCGCGATCCAATCATCTCCCGGCATATTCATTGAAAAGGACAGGATTGCCAATGTGATGAGATGGACGGCAACATAGAATGTAAATGTCGTTTTCGTACGACGTTGCAATGCCTGATCGCCAAATGTCTTTACGACTTCTGTCAATAAAACAAATAAGTAATACGCGGTGATCAATTTGAAAGCTGAAAGAGACATTGCGTAGGTAGTCCAGCCGGTTGACAGTGCCGGGTCAGAGAGGTTCACAAAAACAGAAGGCACAGAAACAAGCATGCCAATTAATCCGATGTTCATCGTCTTTTTGGCCTTCGGATAGGCATCAACGAGCCTGGAGCAGCCAGCGAAAATCAAATAATAACCGATAGGATCCATCAGTATATCGATCATGACGTGGAGTCGAAAGAAAATGAGAAAGTATCCCCAAAACATATAACGCAATGCTTTATTCAACTGAACCCCTCCCTGTCTTTGCCTCAATAACTCGATTCACGTCGTCCTGTGTCAAATATGGCACCGAATTGTAATGGGCATAGTTCGTAAAGGGTTTTCCCTTCTCCGTTGTTCCGGATATACGTATGGCAAATTCGTAAGGGTTCACAAAACTTTTTTCTTTTAAGTTCATTTTCAAAGTCACAGATTTATCCTTCTCTAAATGAATTGGAAGCTTGATGGAATCCAGAGGTTGCTCCGTTTGTTTTCCGCTGATCGTGAAGTTGAACCGATTTTCAATCGACTCATTGAAAGGGAAGGCGATTTTCTCGATTGCCAACGGCACGGTTGCTCGGAGTGTATCCCAACTCGAGCCGTCACTGCTGCCTCCGCTAGATGGTTGCTCCAAAGCTCTAGTATCGTCATTCCCATAGTACCTCTTAGGATGGATGATCACTTCTCCGATGGATGCGGTTGATGATCTTCCGTCTGAATAAAACACTGCCATTTCGTTGAATGATTGTGCATCTTTTTTCTCATTGAATGTCCTTAATAAGACTGTAATGCTTCTTAAATCTTGATGTCTATATGTTTTAATTGCATGGGGGGCGGTAGTGCTTTCATAGAAAAAATCACCGTGCGGAAAGCCTTCGACATCACCTAATCTTATATAATTGATAGTCGAGTGATCATTTTTATTTGCAAGATAGTATAAGGTGACATAGTGATGGTCGTGTTCATCTGTCGTCGTTTCAATATAATGATCGAGAAAAATAGGCTCTACTAATTGCTTCGACTGTGCGTATAATGAATTCGCAATCCAGCTAATGGCAATAAGTCCGAGCGCCGCCCAAAAATAACGTTCCCTCATGTAATTCTCCCTTCCAACCTTTTCCTTTGTCAGTATATTGTCTCAAATCGACGGCGGGATTGCACCAATTATTTGGAGGAGGGAGTTTACCGCCGATTCTCGGCTGGTTACCACCGACTTGAGGAGTTATCACCGCTTAGGACAAGTTTATCACCGCCTCTTGGCCAGTTATCACCGACTTGACCACGTTTATCACCGATTCACTATAATCTGCCTCCAAATTCAAATGAAAAAACCTTCTCAAACTATGAGAAGGTCAGAACTCATTGTGCCCCTATCGATTTCTCCTTCAACCGTTCCAATTCCACATCAATCTGCCCGACATCAATCCGTTCAAACAGTGGTTTGACATGTGTCAATGTCAATTCACCAATTTTGATTTCCTTCCATTCAGGCTTCCGAAGTTTAAGCATCGCTTGCACGTCCTCACTCGAAAACGGAAGGAAAGGGGAGAGGAGTTGTGCCAGATTGGCAATGATGTATACACATGTTGCCATTGTTCGCCCGCAAGCTACTTCGTCCTCCTTTACCTGTACCCAAGGCTTTTCATCATCAAAGAATTTATTAGCCCGGCGAATGAACTCAAAAATCGTTTCGATCGCTTCTTTGAAGTGTCCTTCTTCAATTCGTTCGCCGACTTTAGAATAAAGCCCCACGACTAATTCCTTCAGACCCGAATTAATCTCTGCAACCGGCACAACCCCGTCATACGATTTTTCAATAAACTTCAACGTCCGGTTCACAAAATTTCCGTATGCGCCCAGCAACTCCGAGTTATGACTATAAATGAACTCGCGCCACGAGTAGTCAGCATCCCGGTTCTCGGGTGCATTCGCAGTCAGGAAATACCGTACCGAATCCGGATGATAACGTTCCAAAATATCCGGCACCCATACCGCCCAGTTTTGGCTCGTCGACAATTTCCGCTTTTCCAATGTCAAATATTCATTGGAAATGACACGGGTCGGCAATGCGTCTTCCTTTCCAATCCCCATAAGAATGGCAGGCCAAATGATTGTATGGAAGGGGATATTGTCTTTGCCGTGCACATAGTAGGAGACCGTTTCATCATTCCAAAACTCCTGAAAATCATCGCGGTTCAAAGCGGCCCATTCCTGGCTCGCGGAATAGTAGCCCGTCACCGCCTCAATCCATACATACACTTTTTTATCCTCATAGCCCCTGACAGGGATGCCGACGCCGTTCGCCAAATCTCGTGAAGCAGCCCGATCACGGAGCCCTTCCCGTAAATAGCGCTCAGACTGGTGAATCGCATTTTCACGCCATCTCCTTTCAGACTTGGCGCTAGAAATGTATTGTTCAAGTTCATTTTGAAAAGAGCTTAATTTGAAATAAAAATGCTCCGTCTTCCGTACGGTCGATTCATTCCCGCAAAGCTTGCATGTACGGTCCCTCAAATCTAGCGGATCTAAGATCGAACCGCAATTGTCGCACTGATCGCCTCGTGCACGACTTTCGCAGTGAGGGCAAATGCCTTCGACGAATCGATCTGGAAGAAAACGATCGTCAACCTCACAATACGTCTGTTCCACTTCTTTTTTGAAAATGAAACCGCGATCCAGCAACGTTAAAAATACATTGCGGACAACTTGATGATGAAATCTGCCATCTGTCCGCGTGTAAATGTCATATGAGAATCCCAATCTAGAAAAACAAACGATGAACTCCGTATGGTAACGATCTGCAATTTCCTTGACGGACACTCCTTCTGCATTCGCGCGGATCGAAATAGGCGTACCGTTGCAATCACTTCCTGAAGCATAAAGAACCTTTTCGCCTTTCAACCGGTAATACCTCGCCAAAATATCCCCCGGCAACAACGCCGCAATATGGCCAAGATGCAGCGATCCATTCGCATACGGCCAAGCCCCTCCAATAAAAACACTCATGTCATTTCCTCCTCTGAACAAAATAAAAAACCCCGCCCCTATCGATAAAAACCGATAAGGACGGGGTCAATAACCCGTGGTACCACCTTACTTCGCAACCAGTCCACACCGATTGCCTCCAAAAGTACGCGCTGAAAAAGCGTTATACTTCGGCGAGGATAACAAGTGCCGACTCGTCGCATCCTACTGGTCCGAAGACGTTCAGGGCGCGGCTCGAGGATCATGTTCAAAAGATTTGTCCGCTTCATTTCCACCATCAGAAGCTCTCTATGCGACATCCTCTTTTTACTTTTCCCTCTCATTGCCTTTAGTAAGATGTAGTTGAAATAATTATAGTCATTTTATTCAAAGAAATCAATAGTTTTCACCAATTCGTAGGCGGGCGCTTTTGGTCGTTCTTATCTTCATTTGTCTTGTTGTTCTTATTTTTCACATTGTCATTCTTCCCGATAACACCCATATCATCAGGACTGATGTCAAATCCGTATCCGAATTCCTCACGATCCAACGTATTTCCTTTTTTGATCTTCTTTTCTTTTGCCATGTCAATTCACCTCCCGATATATGGGAAGCATGGACTTTTTGGGTTGAATTATTACAAATGGGAGAAAAGCAGAGTGAGGTTGGGGCAAAATTTTGAGTTATCACCGTTCGGTATTAACTTATCACCGCTCAGGCCGACTTTATCACCGTTCAACCATTTATTAGGCGTTCCAAGGGAATTCTTAAGCTGATCAACCACCCATCTTAAGAATTTCTTCATAATTCCCCTCATCGAATGTTAAGATTTACCCACTACAATTGGTATCATAGAGGAAAGTGAGGTGCGGAAGATGGCGAAGTTCACAGTGCTCGTGGCGGATGATGATAAAGAGATCCGCGATGGAATTGAAATTTATTTAAAAAATGAAGGATACAATGTTTTGAAAGCAGCGGATGGAAAAGAGGCGCTCGACCTGCTCACCATAAATGAAGTTCATCTGCTTATCCTCGATATAATGATGCCCAATATGGATGGGATTACTGCGACATTTAAAATCCGGGAGGCGCAAAATATTCCGATCATTATGCTGAGTGCGAAGGCGGAGGATTCGGATAAGATTCATGGATTGTCGGTCGGCGCGGATGATTATGTGACGAAGCCATTCCACCCGCTTGAGCTGATGGCGCGCGTGAAGTCGCAGCTGCGCAGGTATGTCCAGTTCGGCACATACGATGGTCAGAAAAAGATTGAGATTGACGGTTTGGCGTTAGATGAGGACGCGAAAGAGTTATCGGTTGATGGGAAACCAGTGAAGCTGACGCCGATTGAATATAAGATTACGGAATTGCTTATGAAAAACGCGGGTCGTGTGTTTTCTATAAATGAGATTTACGAGCGAGTGTGGAATGAAGAAGCGTATAATGCGGAAAATATTGTGGCGGTCCACATCCGTAAAATACGCGAAAAAATCGAGGCGGATCCGAAAAATCCGAGATATGTAAAGGTGGTGTGGGGCATTGGCTACAAAATCGAAAAGTGATTGGGGCAATATATTTTCTTTGTTCTCCATCTGTATTGCAATTGTCAGCATCGGCTATTGTTTCCCCTACATCCTAGGGATTATCGAAAGTGGATGGGAAAGATCTTCACGGGCAATCGCCTATTTCACGCGCATCATTAGAGGGGGAACAGCTTGATGAAAAACAAAGTACTACTATTAATATGGTCAGCGCTCGTAACGCTTGTGTTGCTTTCCAGTCTTTCATTTGCGAGGCAGGGAACGGGACTGATTGGAAAGGATTTCTCCGATTTCGATGACTTCGCTTGGCGGCTAGATGAGTTTTACAACACAATCGGACCGACTGTGCTTAACCCGATTGATGAGGAAGAGGCGATGAAAAAGATTACCGTCTCAGACAATGAAATCGAAGATCATCGGACTCGCTACGGTACACTTTCAGACCAACTCTCCAATATCCATGACCAATACGCACAGAGGATAACAGATGCGAAAGAGGCCGGAAATGAAGTGTTGATGAATTCGTTGATCGAAGAACGGGACATGAAACTTGCGGATATCCGAAAAAACTTCGAGAGCGATGCCTATGTTGAGGCGAAAATTCGCAAAGAAAAAGAGAAAGCAATAGCCCAATATGTGAATGAAGTCCAAGCCAATTCATTTTCATTGCCGGTTGCCTATGAATTCACGGATGTTGAAACGGGGGAAAGGTTTTCTTCCGGAGATGTTTCAGTACCTACGATTTATAAAAAGCAATTTAATGCCGCAAAAGGTTATTTTAAAGCGAATTCATTACCAGGACATAACGGTTTAAATGAATGGATAAAGACTTCCATTTATCAAGAAGGTAAAGATAGTATGTTTCTGGATACAGAGGTTACAATAATGAATTCTGTGAAATCGTTTGAAGGCGTAGTCATCGTTCCGAAGACAGCCGTTGCAAAGGGCGGTGCTTTATATCCGCAGTATCAGGATTTCAATAAAGGAAAACTTGCCATGTACATATTTTGGCTGCTTGGCATTGCAGCACTCGCAACAGTGGTGACGGGCATGAAGTTTCAGAAGGAATGGGTGACAGGTACCGAGATTGCGGATAGGTATACCGATTTGAAAATCGATTTGAAGGCGGCTGCACTTTTACTGTCGGCGTTAATTTTCGTTGGATACATTGACAGCGAATCTTACAATCTGTTGAACCATTTTACGCACCATAGGCCGGAGAGATGGATTATTTGGCTAGGGACCTTCTTCATTGGTGGCGTCCTTATGACTGCCATACTTGCGTTCCAGCTTGTGAATAGTGTGGAACGATGGGAGAAAAAAGGGGTACTTGCAAGGGATATAAAAAACAGTTTCACACTCCAATTCCTTAAAGCGTGGCGTGAAATGTTCCTGAAAAGAACGATCGGCGTACAGTCATTCATTCTGCTTATCGGATTTTTCTTAGCGGGAATCGGATTCTTTGTCGGTATTATGAATGGGTCCTTATTCATCATCTACGCATTTTGCGTCATATTTCTTGGCCTGCCTGCCCTCTATATTTTCGTAAGGCGTTCTGCGTACTTGAACCGGATCATCGTAGCGACGGAAAAGATGGCAGCAGGACGCTTGAATGAAGATATCAAGGTCGAAGGCCGTTCACCACTTGCGGATCATGCGAAGAACTTGAACAATCTACGTGAAGGCGTACGGATTTCCATGACCGAGCAGGCGAAAAGCGAACGGTTGAAGACGGAATTGATCACAAATGTAAGCCATGATTTGCGAACGCCGTTGACATCGATCATCACATACACAGATCTATTGAAGGATGAAACGATTACACCGGAAGAACGCGCGAAATATGTCGATATACTTGATAAAAAATCGCAACGCCTTAAAACGCTTATCGAGGATTTATTCGAAGTGTCGAAAATGGCGAGTGGCAATCTGGAACTGCACAAGCAACGTGTCGATTTGACGCAATTGCTCCAGCAGGCGCTTGCGGAACATGCCGAAGAGATTGCCAACTCCGGTCTCGACTTCCGAACGGCACTGCCTGAAGACATGCTAATTGCCTATGTAGACGGCCAAAGATGGTGGCGAGTACTTGATAACCTGATCGTCAATGCGATCAAATATTCATTGCCGGGCACTCGCGTGTACGTCACACTCCGAAAAGTAGGGGAGTCCGCAGAGTTCGTCGTGAAGAACATAACGAAATACGAGCTTGGTGAAAATGTCGATGAACTGTTTGAACGTTTCAAGCGTGCGGATACATCACGTCATACTGACGGCTCGGGACTTGGATTAGCGATTGCACAATCAATTGTCGACATGCACGGTGGGACGATGAAAATTGATCTGGACGGAGATCTATTCAAAGTGACTGTGATTGTGCCGACAAAATAAACAATCCGCATGCATTGCCGAGAAATTGGCAGGTATGCGGATTTTCTAGTTATTATCATAGACGTCTTACTTCTTCCATCGTCATTTCCAAACTTAAATAAACTGACAGAATATCTTTCTTTTATTATTAACTCTTCCATCAAGCAGCTCACTAGAAGTGTCCTGGTTCTAATCGAATTAGCTGTGAACCATTTACTAAGGACTTGTGCTAAAAAGGAGCTCACCACTATCTTTAGCGGTCACATAATACACTAGCTCTTTTACCCACCCGTCAGTTCCCATAACACCACTGCCTGTTAATATGAAGTTTTCGGGATTTGAAGGTTTCATTGAATAAAAAAGGATGAACACTTTATCTGAGTCCTGATTTTCATGGCTATATTCGATACTATCAATTGTAAACGCTGAAATCTCTTTGTCTTTTTCCAATAAGTCATTCGCTTGTATTTCGACATCATCCAGAATTGTCCTGCTCGTTGAATCGACTTTATTTGTCTTTTCTTTATCGCTACTACAACCTATTAAAAACAAAGTGGGGAGTACAAAGATACAAAGGAATAAAATCCAGTTTCTCACGATAATACAGTCCTCCTATTAGCTTCTATTTGTGACATAGTACATTCTAACCGGTTGATTCAGTTAATTCTAACACTTAGGAAAGTAAAAAGCGCATATAACAACCGACTACAAAGGTTTACAAATCACCAACTAAAGGAATACAAAAAGAAAAACTTTTGCACGGAGGTGGCCGGTTTGTATAGCCGATGGATGGATTTGGACAGGCGATATAAGCGGGTCATTTTCTTGTTCGCTATAATGGTGTTGCTCCTTGTCCTGGCAACGGTCGGATTCATGTATTTTGAAGGTTTATCCCCATTTAATGCGTTTTGGATGACAATCATTTCAGTCATGACGATCGGTTATGGAGACATTTATCCGACGACGGAAGAAGGCCGTTGGTTTGCCCTGTTTCTTGTACCGCTAGGAGCGGGAATTGTGACGTATGCGTTAGGGATCGGGGCTTCCTATTTCATCGAACAGCAACTATCGAATAAAGTGTGGGTGAGAAGGATGGAGAAACAAATTGCCAATTTGGACGATCATATCATCGTCTGCGGTTTCGGGCGCGTCGGACGGCAAGTGTATAAGCAGCTGAAGGAGGAAAACGTCCAAGTTTTAGTCATTCATGAAAATGAAAGCGATCTGATGGAATTCGTCGAACCGGGTACTCTTCGTCTGATTGGCGACCCGACTGACAAAGCAGTCTTGCTGCAAGCACGTGTCGATAAAGCACGTGCACTTATCACCACTCTCTCCAATGACGCCGATAATGTATTCATCACTTTGACTGCAAAGAGCATCAATAAGGGTATTGTCATCTCCGCACGTGCGGAACGGGATGACTCGGAGGATATATTGGTAAAAGCGGGCGCAGATAGCGTCATAAACCCGTCTATCATCGGGGGCAGGGAGTTGGCGATGTCTATCATGAAACCGAACGGCACCGACTTCATCAATGATCTGATCCGTTCGGAAGAAAAAGAGTTCATGGTAGGCGAAGTTGCTCTGGATGATACGGAACCGTTTATCGGGATGACGATCGAGGACGCAAACCTGCAGAAACACTTTGAAATCACCCTCGTCGCGATTTTACGGCGGGAAGAACTGCTCAGCAATCCGGATTTGAGTGAAAAATTCCAGCAGGGAGATACGCTGATTGTCATCGGCAATCCGAAAAAAATCGAGAATTTCCGTGTTAATAAAAATAAAGGACATACACCCCGATAAATAATATGCCAAGATCCGCACACATATGGATGATCCAAGATGGCAGGATCGTGTTGCATTTTTCATTTACAAGCTGAAAGATCAGCCCGCCTGCCCAAAGTCCTCCAACCGCGAGCAGTAAAATCGGCAATGTAAACCATGGAAGGAAAATTGCGATATGGTAAATAGCGAAAAAGAATGGCGGCAGGATGAACCGCATTTTTGATTGGCCGAATAGGTTGGGAAGCAAACCGCGAAAAAAGAATTCCTCAATGACCGAGTTTCCGATCAAAATATATAGTGCGATGAACGGGAATACGGCAGGTGTAATGCCGGATTGCAGCAAATCTTCCCGCAAGGAAGCGATGTCGATGTGCGGTTGCAATAAAAGGAATGCACCGATGATGAGCGCCATTATTGATATTCCTAAAATGAAGGCAAGCTGAATGCTCTTTCGGTCAGCTTTCCGAAACCGGAGAAATGGAAACTTCGTCGCGCGGAAAAGCATCAAAGGGATTGCGAGAAATAGAATCACCTTCGCGACAGTTTTAACTCCATACGTTACACCGACACTTTGCTCAATCCATAACAACAACAAAATGCTAAGTATAGGAAAGACAACCCCGAACCATTTTTGCATACAATCACCTCGCGATTTTCTCCGTTACTTTCTATGTAACTTTGACGTGTAAAATAGGAAAATGTTTCATTTGCAAATTATTTTGAAAGAATAGGTTTGCGACTAAACGTCGACGGGTATAGATGATAACCACCTCTCGCCTTGCGAGGGATTTCCTTGTTTGATGAGAGAAAAAGGAGGAATCCATATGACGATCGTTGATGGTAAATATCCGAACAAAAAGGACTTGGAACCGAAAATCCTGCATCCTGGAAAAGGGGTAGGACCAACGTATGAATTGCCCTTAGCGGACCCTGCCGACTCGAACTTTACAAATGAATTCCGTAAAAATGCACAAGACGGAACAGGCATGGATGATCCATCCGCTTATAGCGAAAATAAACCATTTGCAAATGAATTCCAATTGATGGATAATGATATGTCTACGAAGGCACAGACGAATGAAAATCGGGAATTCAACAGCATGACCCGTGAAAAGTGGAACAGCCAAAAGAGAAACGACAAACCAATAGATTTCAAGTGAAGTGGACAACCGACAGCGGATGTCCGCTTTTCTTTTTTCATTTCCTTTTAGTATGATGAAGTAAAGGGGGAATTGAAATTGGCGACAATTGAACAATTGAAATTTGCAAGGATGTATACGATGGGGCGATTATCTAAGGCGAAGGAAGATGCGTGGGATAAGCAACCGACGGGGTTCAATAATACAATTCGTTGGAATGTCGGGCATATTTACATTTCACTGGAACAATTTGTAGCGAAGGTTCTGCCATCATATGAGCCACAGCACAATGAGTGGGATGCGTTTTTCGGAATGGGTACGAGCCCGGCAAAGTGGGAAGGACAAGTACCTTCGAAAGAGGAACTGCTTGCGGCTTTACAGGAGCAGATGCCGCGCGTTGTTGAAGCGTTGGAAGGCAATCTTGATCAAGTGCTGCCTGAACCGATTAAAATTGGCGACATGTTAACGATGGGAACAGTCGATGCGGTTATTCAATGCTCTGTATGGCATGAAGGTCTGCACGCAGGCGTCATCCATGGATTGAACCGGACCATCGGAGAATAATTAACGGCGAAAACGCTTTGAACAGCTTCAATAGCTGCCAAAGCGTTTTTGCTCACTTTATACCAAAATGCCTCCTCAGTAAATATGCGGCCCATTTGCAATGCGGATGTTGGCGGATATTCTCCAATAACCCCTTTACAATCGCCGGATGCTGTGATGGCTCCAACAGCTCATGCTTCAAGAGAATCAACGACTCTTTCTCGATTGAATCCTCCATATCCTCAATATTCTTTTCCACAATTTCAACAATCTGATCCAATGTGCGCTCTTCATTCAACGGCTGATCAATCATCTGAATCAATTCATCGGAAATGAAGGAAAGTGTCATGTTTTTAGCTAATAGATCCGTCTTTTCGACGAGGGATCGTGCGAGCAAATCCAAGTCGATCGGTAATTTATACAGCAGGAATAACTCGGAATAGGTGTTCATAAAGCCTTTAATACAAAATGCTAAATCATATTTTAAGTCATTGGCTTGTTCGCCATATAAGCGATCAATCATCGACAAAATCACTTTTTCGATAGATTTATTGTAATTATGGAGCTTTGTGAACAGCTCTTCATTGAATGATTGCGTCGGTTCCTTCATGAGGATCTTGGCAAAATCGGAATGTTTATTAAACGATTGAAATGTCGTGTAATAGAAATCATATAATAAATCGGCGTCATTCTGCTCGTGATTGACCACGTAGTCAATGTCGGCTGTGAACTGTCTCATAAAGTGATCGATCAACGCGACAATCAGTTCGTCTTTCGACTTGAACGATAAATAGAAAGCTCCTTTGGAAATTCCGCAATGGTCAGTTATTTGTTGGACAGATGTTGCTTCAAATCCTTGCTTTGCAAAGAGCTCCAAAGCTTTCTCCATAATTAGTTGTTTTTTTGCCATATGTTCAAATCGCTCCTATGCTATTTCTTGACAATTGACCGTGTAGTCATTAGTATGAAGAAATGAGTCAAAACTGTCAATGTAGGGGAAGGTGTAAGGGTGAAAGGGTTAGTCAATTTTGTTCTTAAGAATAAATTAGCAGTATGGTTACTCACCATTATTATAACAGTGTCGGGGGTTTATTCGGCAACGCAAATGAAAACAGAGACGCTGCCGGATATTTCGATTCCGTACTTAATGGTGATGGGTGTCTATCCCGGTGCAACTCCGGAACAGGTTATGGAGGAAGTCTCGGTACCTATCGAGAGGGCGGTAGAAAACCTGGATCATGTGAAATCCGTCTACTCCAATTCCTATTCCAATATGTCCAGCATTCAAGTTGAATATGATTACGGCATCGATATGGACGAAGCGAAGCGGGAATTGGCATCCGCGATGGATTCGCTATCCTTGCCGGAAGGCGCACAGGAACCGGTCATCACTGCCATCAGCATGAATATGATGCCTGTCGTTGCGCTAAGCGTGAGCAGTACAACGGAGGATATTGTTGAACTGACATCCACTGTCGAAGACATTTTGCTACCGAAAATCGATAAGATCGACGGCGTTGCCTCTGCAACGATTTCGGGGCAGCATATTGAAGAAGTGGAGCTTACGTACGACGAGGGAAAAATGGCTCAGCTTGGTTTGACGGAAGACTCCGTAAAGCAAATGATCCAAGCGAGCAATATGGAAGTTTCACTAGGCCTATTTGAGTTTAAGGAAGGCGAGCAAGCTGTCGCTGTCGATGGCAAATTCATGACGATCGATGAACTGAAGGGTATGCTCATCCCTGTCACGCCATCGGAGGCGAATCCATCGCCATTCGTAAAACTTGGTGATATTGCAACGATTGAAAAAGTCGGCAAGGTGCAGTCC
Source organism: Sporosarcina luteola (assembly GCF_023715585.1). Classification (GTDB taxonomy): domain Bacteria; phylum Bacillota; class Bacilli; order Bacillales_A; family Planococcaceae; genus Sporosarcina; species Sporosarcina luteola_D. Next base: position 1,964,395 of record NZ_JAMBOK010000001.1, on the reverse strand, counting down.
GTTTCACGTACGAACGGTGAAAATGCGATTGCAATTCAAATCGTCAAAGGCCAGCGTGCAAATACGGTCGATGTCGTTAATGACGTAAAGAAGTTAATGAAAGATGAAGAAAAAGCACTTGATGGCTTAGTCGTCGATGTATCGCTTGACCAAGGAGAACCGATTGAAAAATCGGTATCGACAATGGTTGAAAAGGCGCTTTTCGGTGGTTTGATTGCAATATTGATCATCCTGCTCTTCTTGCGTGATTTCAAGTCTACAATTATCTCTATTATTTCAATCCCAGTTTCAGTATTTATGGCGCTGTTGTTGCTGAATTGGATGGATATTACACTCAATATTATGACGCTTGGTGCGATTACCGTCGCCATCGGCCGTGTTATCGATGACTCCATCGTCGTCGTGGAAAATATATACCGGCGTCTTCATTTGAAAACTGAGAAGCTGTCAGGACGTGCGTTAATTCGCGAAGCGACGATTGAGATGTTCAAACCGATCATGTCATCGACACTCGTCACAGTGGCGGTATTTGCACCGCTTATCTTTGTAGGCGGCATGGTCGGAGAGCTGTTCATGCCGTTCGCTTTGACGATGTCGTTTGCACTCGGTGCTTCATTGCTCGTCGCAATTACGATCGTGCCGGCATTGTCCCATTTCCTGTTCAGGAAAAAGCTTTATGGTGAAAAGAAGGAAAGCCAGCATAAAGAAGCCGGCAAAATGGCGAACTGGTACAAAGGTGTTTTAAGTTGGTCGCTGAATCATAAAGTCATTACGTCGATCATCTCCGTCGTTCTATTGGCGGGTAGCCTAGGGCTTATGCCGCTAATCGGCTTCAGTTTCTTAGGGAGCGATGAAGAAAAAGTGATGTACATTACGTACACGCCTGCAACGGGCGAGCTTGAGGATGAAACGTTGGCGAACGTTGAAGTTGTCGAAAAGGAAATGCTGAAACGCGATGATATCGACATTGTCCAATTATCCATCATGGACAGCGCCGACCCGATGACCGCAATGATGGGCGGAGGCTCGAAGGGCGCACTTATGTATCTCATCTTTGACCCGGACATGAAAGATTTCCAAGCAGCACGAGCAGAAGTTGAAGACTTTGTATTCAACATCGGCCAATCCGGAGAATGGAAAAGTCAGAATTTCAGTTCCATGGGAATGTCCACAAATGAAATCAGCTACTCGTTCTACAGTGAAAATTTAAGCAGCCTGAAGGAAGCTGTCCAGCAGGTTGAAAAAGTAATGGGAGACAACAAAGGCATTGAGGATGTCTCTTCAAGCGCTGAGGATGCGTACGTTCAGTACACATTGAAAGCAACGCAGGATGAACTGCTGCAAAATGGATTGACGACTGGGCAGATCATCATGATGCTGAACCCGTCTAGAACGCAGGAAGTTGTCACGACGGTCGGGAAAGATCGAGATGAATTGGAAGTTGTCGTGAAGCAGAAGGCAACTGAACAGCCGAAATCGATCGATGAAATGCTGGAACAGGAAATTCCGACAGCAATGGGGACAACGATGAAACTTTCTGAGTTAGTGAAAGTGGAAGAGGGGTCGACTTTCAATACGCTGGCCCGAAGCAAAGGCCAATATTATGCCACTGTCTCCGGTAAGCTCGTAGACGCGGACATATCGAAAGCGACTTCCGAAGTCGACAAGGCGATTGCCGAATTGGATCTCCCGAAAGGTGTCGAATTCGATACGGCAGGCGTTGCAGCTGATATGGAAGAAGCATTCACGCAGCTCGGCATTGCAATGCTAGCGGCGATTGCAATTGTCTACTTCATCCTCGTTGTGACGTTCCGTGAAGGAGTCGCGCCGTTTGCGATTCTGTTCTCGCTGCCATTTGCAGTGATCGGTTCGTTCGTCGGCTTGCTCATCGCAGGCGAAACGATTTCCGTTCCGGTCATGATGGGTCTGTTGATGTTGATCGGTATCGTTGTTACAAACGCAATCGTACTCGTAGACCGAATCATCCGGATGGAACGTACCGGTTTGAAGATGCGCGAAGCAGTACTCGAAGCGGGCGCCACACGTTTACGCCCGATCCTGATGACGGCAATCGCCACAATCGGTGCCCTCATTCCATTGGCGGTCGGCAATGGAGCAGGCGGCGGATTGATTTCGAAAGGTCTCGGCATCACGGTGATCGGCGGTTTGGTCAGCTCCACATTGTTGACATTGATCGTCGTGCCGATCGTATACGAAATCCTGTCGAAACTATTTAAGAAAAACCGTTTGGACTTGGAAGAGGATTAATAGGTGAGGCAGAAGAAGGAGCAGAAACTTGCCCTTCTTCTGTTTTTTTTTGGAATCGCGAACGGAATTGGGCCCGCGCTCAAAGAAGCGGCTCCCGCGCCCAAAGTCGCTGCTTCCGCGCCCAAAGAAGGTGCTTCCGCGCCCAAAGAAGGTGCTTCCGCGCCCAAAGAAGGTGTTTCCGCGCCCAAAGCCGCTGCTCCCGCGCCCAAAGAAGGTGTTTCCGCGCCCAAAGAATCCGCTCCCGCGCCCAAAGAAGGTGTTTCCGCGCCCAAAGCCGCTGCTCCCGCGCCCAAAGAGGTGTCTCCCGCGCCCAAAGCCGCTGCTCCCGCGCTCAAAGAGGTGTCTCCCGCGCCCAAAGAGGGTGTTTCCGCGCCCAAAGAGACAAGACGTAATAGATTAATAGGTTTAGTCCCCCGCGTTTATAGGAATAGTCACTAATAGACTATCTAAATGAATGGAGGACACGGAATGTTTAGAGATATGTATTTTGCCAATATGCTAAGTTGGCTGCCCGAATTGATTCTCGGGTTGATCGTCTTGCTAATCGGCTTTTTCATTGCAAAAGCAGTGGAAAATGCAGTGCACAAACGTTTGAAGAAATCCAGAGTCAACGAAAGGCTAGACGTTAAAGAAGGTAAATGGAATGTGGAAAAAATCATCAGCAAAGTCTTCTTCTTCGGAATCCTTCTATTAGCATTCCTTCTCTTCTTTAACATCATGAATGCGTCAATGATCGCAACGCCGTTCATGACGATGTATTCTGGAATCGGTGGAGCGGTCCTAAGCATTTGAAAGCGGCACTCATCCTGCTTCTTGCTTGGGTTCTTGCATTAATTGTCAAAAAAGTGATTTTGGCGGTCGGCGGCAAGATGAAGCTCAACAAGTACGTTGCCAAAGCAGGGGGGTCCCCCGATGAAATCGACAAGTCGAAATGGGTTGAAACGGCTGCGAACATTGCGTTCTATGTCGTCTTGCTGCTATTCGTGCCGGCTGTCCTTCATGCGCTTGGCCTAAGCGGGATTAGCGGTCCGTTTGAAGGAATGTTGGAGAGCTTCATGAACTTCATTCCGAAACTTGTCGGAGCTGCACTAATTTTCGCTGTTGGTTGGGTTGTTGCGAAAATCGTCCGTACAATTGTTACGAAGCTGCTTGAATCGGTTGGTGTGGATCGGTTCGCACATAAGTTGAAATCCTCTTCAAAAGGGACAAGCATTTCAGGAATTATCGGTACGATTGTTTTTGTCCTCATTATGCTGCCGGTAACGATTTCTGCCTTGGAAGTATTGGATCTTGAAGGGATATCTCAACCAGCTATTGCTATGCTGAACGACATTATGACAATGCTGCCGAAAATTGCGGTCGCGGTCGTCCTGGTATTGGTCGGCATCTACTTGGCTAAATGGGTAAGGGGAATTGTCATTTCCTTATTGGATAATCTCGGCATCAATTCGATATCCGGAAAGATTGGAGTACGTTCGAGCGCAACTATGCCAACGTTTTCCCAAATTATCGGCTCGATCGTTCAAATTGTTATCATCTTGTTGTTCGTCGTTGAAGCGCTTCAGATTCTCAACTTGAACTTCATGGTAACGCTTGCGACAGGCATTTTCGTATACTTGCCGATGGTGGTCGCAGCTGTCGTCATTTTGGCAATTGGCTTCTGGCTTGCGAACCTAGCCGAGAAATTTGTCGGCAGCATCATGACGACTCCATCGGGCGCACCTCACGTATTGCGCTACGTAGCGAAATATGCGATTCTCGCGTTTGCGTTCTTCATGGCATTGAGTCAGCTCGGCATTGCGCCAGCGATCATCAACGCGGCATTCATCCTAATCCTGGGGGGCGTCGCATTGGCGTTTGGCTTGGCATTCGGTTTAGGTGGACGTGAGCATGCTTCACGCTACTTGACGAAAATGGAAAGCAGCTTGCAAAATGCGGATGTTTCCAAAGAGAAGTGGGAGCAGGAGAAGGGCGAAATGAAGCGGGAGGCGAAGCGATCCGTGAATAAAGCTCAACAGGCCGTAGATCAGACAGCGCAGGAAGATCATGTACCTCCTGTCGGCAATGGCGGCGGTTATCCGACCGGTCGTGATTATGAACCGCGGACAGGCAACCTGCCAACGGATGAACTGCCACTGTCGGATCCAGCTGATTCGAATATGACAGAAGCGTTCGATGAAAATGATCCGTCTAGGTATAACCAAACAAACAAAGACGGCTACAATACGACGAATCCGGGTGAAGATTATCCATTTGACCCGAACCGTGGTAATTAATAAACGAAAAACAGCCCCGTCCATCGGAAATCCGGTGGCGGGACTGTTTTTTTATTTGAATAAAAATAGGGTGGGGAGTTAAGCGTGAATTCTCGTTTCCGGGCAAGTTCTCATTTCTCCGTCCGAAAAGTTCCCCCATCAAAAAGCCGCATGCCCGTTGCCAGGCATGCGGCCATTCTTCATTCCACAAGATCGTTTTTAAATGCATAAATCACGGCTTGCGTCCGATCCTGCACTTCGAGCTTCGATAGTAGATTGCTGACATGTGTTTTCACTGTCTTCAACGCAATGAACAGGTCATCGGCGATCTCCTGGTTCGTTTTCCCTTTTGCCAATAAAAGAAGAATCTCCAACTCCCGCTCCGTCAGATCGTCATGAAGGCGATGCCCATTGCCGGACCGCATTTTCTGCATCATTTTCGACGTTACTTCCGGCTCCAGCACGGTTTGCCCCTTCAACGTGTCACGTATGGCTTCCGCAATCCGTTTGGCATTGGAAGTTTTCAATATGTAGCTGATGGCACCGGCTTCCAGTGCCGGGTACACTTTGTCGTCATCCAGGAAACTGGTGACGATGACAATTTTCGCTTCCGGCCATTGCTTGATAATCTCGGCAGTCGCCTCTGCGCCGTTCATTTCCGGCATGACCATGTCCATCAAAATAATGTCGGGGCGGAGTGCAAGCGCCTTTTCAACAGCTTCTTTCCCGTTGACCGCTTCGTCGATGACTTCCATATCGGGTTGTGTCTGCAAATAAGCGGACACACCGATCCGCACCATTTCATGATCATCCGCTAATAGAATCCGAATCATCCGGTTCATCCTCCTTTTTCGTCGGCAATTTCACTTCGACAATTGTTCCTTGAGAAGGGACCGACACGATTTTGCATGTTCCGCCGATTTCAATCGCCCGTTCCTTAACATTCTGCAATCCATACGAACCGCCTTTGCCGTCCGACTCTTCGAAACCAATCCCGTTATCTTGCACACGGAAAATGGCGAGGCCGTCACGTTCGACAAAAAGGACATCAACCTCCGTCGCCTGCGCATGCCGCAGCGTGTTTGACAATGTCTCCTGTGCAATCCGGAAAAGATGGTCCTCCGCTCCTTTAGACAAAGACACCTCTTCCAAACGATAACGGATATCGAACGAAACCTTCTCTTTTAATTCGACTAATAGTTCCTCAAGACCTTCTGCAAGTGATTTATCATTCAACGCCGCTGGCCGTAAATGAAGGAGCAAAGCCCGCATTTCTAGCTGCGCCTGCTGCACCATCCGCTCCACTTGCAATAGCGGTTTTTGCATTGCCTGTTCATGTTCCTGCTCATTAATGGCAGACATGAGCATCGAAGCGGCAAACAGCTGCTGGGAAACAGAATCATGCAGCTCGCGTGCAAGACGTTGCCGCTCCTGTACAATCCGCTCCTGTATCAATTTATCTTGCGCCTCCGCACGTTCATCGGTGATCCGCTGCAAGCTTTTCCGTTGTGTCGCCAAAATATTGGACACGTCTTCAAGCGTTCTATCAATCTTCGGAGAAAACGACTTTGTGACTTTCACAATCTCTTCATTTTGAACTAACCCTTTCAACTGCTGTTCAATCGCCCTCACCTTGGAACGGCCGATGCCGCCCATCCAGCCTGCAATAATTGAACCGAGCGTAATGCAAGTGAAAATGATCCAGGCGCCTAACGGTACATTCGCATATTGGATTTCATAAAAGAACAACCAGCTTTCATTCAACGGTACATCAACGAGCGTATAGAAATACAATGCCGCAACGCCCGTGAAAATGACCGATAAAAAGAGGCTGCGACCAAAAAAGTTCTTCATTTCCGCACCACCTCAATATCTCCGATCCATGTGGAAAGGGAGATGATCAGCTCTGCCCGGTCCCCGATGTCCGCGTCGTAGCCGTCCTTAAAATGAAGCGTCTCATTGATCATCCGCTTCGGACTGATATCAAGGATCCGTGCTTCGCCAAACAACGTATTGTAATGGATGCGCACAGGGATTTCGTATGGCAGGTCAATCCTGATCCGCCCGAACCCTTGCCGGATCGCAATGAAAGACGTCCCTTTCGGAAGCACAGTGTCCGTCACGTCAACATGGATATCCCCGAAAAAGCCTTGGATCTGCACGTCTTCCCATTCATAGGAAGAGAAGGGGGATGCCTGAACGGAAAACCACTTGTTTTTCCAAATCCCATTCGGCGTCTCCTTTTGGAACTCTTTCAACGGACGCATCATCTGCTCCGCCGGAACCCCTCTCCACAAGTGGAATAAAACATAAATGAACATGGCGAGCAACAATAGGCGTAAGCTCCACAATGTCAATAACGCCATAATAATGAAGAACAGCCCTAAAAAGGCCATCCACTTCGAACGTCTCTTGAACCCGAAATACGTTAATCCGGCACCGAGAAGGAGGAAGATGATGTTACCATTCGCCAGGAAAGCGGATTCTATGAAAACGAGCAAGAGAAACGCTGCTATCCAAAATGTCATCTTATTCGTATCCATTTTTTTCATTCTAATGCCCCCTTCTTGATGTCAGATGGAAAAGGGAAGGCGGACACCTTCCCATTGATATTCCGCCGGGTGATCATAAATCCCTGCAAGTGATCATAAACCTCGGCAAGTGATCATAAATCCCGGCAAGTGATCATAAATCCCGGCAAGTGATCATAAACCTCGAAAAGTCATATCTACGCACTTCTATATTACACAATTTCCGTCTTGGATGCGGCATTTTTCTCAAGCATTTCCAATCGACGTTCCATGGATGACACTTCGTACTCGCGGTTGATCTGGCCGCCGAGATTTTCGATATACGCATTCATCTCCTCGACACTTGAAACTTGCTTGTCGCCGTTTTCAGGGGAGATGAATTGATCCATGCGGCGATGGGCGCGTGTAACATTCTCTTTGCCCATCAATTGGAGCTGGCGGACTTTCATATCCTTCACTTTATGCTTCATTTCCTCAAATTTCCGTTCCAGCGCAATCAATTCTTGCGCTGACTGCGTAATGCTAGCCGCCAACTCGTTGGCACGCGTCTCGTAAGCATAAATCTCATCCTGAGCGAACGCGACCAAATCCTCTTCGCCAGTCGACTGCGCGAGCTCGAATTGACGGCGGCGCTTTTCGAGCATCGCTTCCGCTTCCGCAAACTCCTTCTCAAGCTCAACTTTCAACTTCCCTTGGCGCTCCAACAGTTTGCCGACCGATTCCGTCTGTTTCTCCGCTTCCTTGATGTATTGATTCAACATCGCAATCGGATTTTTCGCTTCCTTTTTATCGAGCGCCGAATGCAAGTCAGCCTGCACCGTATATTTAATCCTATTCCATAATGTGTTCATCATAGTTTCCTCCTTATTTTGTAATTTCATCCCATTGTCGTTCGAAGTTGACGAATGGGTCGTCTGAATAAGCAGCTTCAATTACATTGTCGTTTGTACGCTCATTCCATTTGCGCCATACATAGTAGACACCGAGCAACGCAATGATGCCGATGAAAGCCGGCACGTTTGAAACAGCTGTCACCAAACCGATGAGCAGCACAATTCCCCAGAACAGCTTCAGGAATGTCGAATCACTCTTCCTATAATAGTGGAACCCCGCAAAAGCGATTGCACCGGAAATGGCGAGTGCCAGAAGCGAACCCAAGTTTGCCAGAACAACGATCGCCGCCACTATGCCGAGAATCGCAAGACCAAATTTTTTCATATTGTTGTTCCTCCTTTCGTTGTATCTACATTATACAATCGTCATCGCTTCATCCAAACGGCCGCAAAGCGGATTTCCGTCTACGACTTGAGACTGATTCTGTTCTAGGAACACCGAAAAATGCTATGGATATTGGGAGCGCTTTCAGGTAAGCTATAACTATACGAAATATCAATTAATTCAGAGAATGAGGTGCCGATATGAGAGAAGTGGTAATTGTTGAAGGGGTGCGGACGGCTGTCGCAAGACGAAAAGGCGGTTTTTCGGAATATCGCCCAGATGAGCTTGCAGCTGTTGTCCTCGAAGAGCTGGTAACGCGCGCAGGAATCGATAAAGGTGATATAGAGGACGTCATTTTAGGCTGCGTCACGCAGTCGGGTGAACAAGGAGGCAATATTGCGCGCACAGCGGCCTTAATTGCAGGCTTTCCGGTCCATGTGCCCGGCGTAACAATCGATCGTCAATGCGGGTCGAGCCAGCAGGCGGTCCACTTCGCCTCCCAAGCGATTGCATCAGGCGATATGGACATCGTCATTGCAGGCGGCGTCGAAAGCATGACGAGGGCACCGATGTTTTCCAACATGGGGGACGCTAAACCGAGCCAGAAACTGACGGAGAGGCACGAAATCATCAATCAAGGCCTTTCAGCGGAACGCATCGCCGCACAATGGGGACTGTCCCGTGAAGAACTGGACCGGTTCGCATACGAAAGCCATCAGAAAGCGATCCAAGCCATTGAAGAAGGTAAATTCGATGACGAAATCGTTCCGGTTGCTGTGAATCGCGTCGATGGTGAAGCGGAAACCGTTGCAAAGGATGAAGGTCCGCGTCCAGATTCAACACCTGAAGTGCTTGCCGGCCTCAAAACAGTGTTCGATGAAAATGGCATCATCACAGCTGGAAACGCCAGTCAAATGAGCGACGGCGCATCCGCTGTCCTGCTTATGTCGAAAGAAAAGGCCGAGGAACTTGGATTGAAGCCGCTTGCGCGGATTGTCGCCCGGACTGTCGTTGGCTCAGATCCGACTCTGATGTTGACTGGCCCGATTGAAGCGACTCGGAAGGTCTTGTTGAAGACGGGACTATCTATAGAAGATATGGACGTCTATGAAGTGAATGAAGCATTCGCTCCCGTGCCGCTCGCCTGGTTGAAGGATACTGGGGCGGATCCAGAAAAACTGAACCCGAACGGTGGCGCAATCGCACTCGGTCATCCGCTTGGCGCAACAGGAACGAAACTGCTCGTCTCGATGGTGAAGGAACTGCAACGCACGGGCGGTCAATACGGACTGCTCGCCATTTGCGAAGGGATGGGAATGGCAAACGCGACGATTATTGAAAGATTATAACGTTACATACAGGGGGATGGTCAGATGGAAATGCATGAAATCATAGCGATTGTCACGGGAGGGGCATCCGGTTTAGGGGAGGCGACGACTCGAAGGATTGTGGCAGCCGGTGGTAAAGTCGCTGTTTTCGATATGAATGAAGAACGTGGCAAGATGTTGGTCGACGAGTTGGGGGAAGATCATGTTTTATTCCTAAAAACGGATGTGGCGAACGCTGAAAATGTCGAGGCGAACGTAGCTGAAGCGGTATCGGTGTTCGGAAAGGTGAACGCCGTCGTCAATTGTGCAGGGATCGCGACCCCTGGGAAAGTCGTGTCAAAAGGCGGACCGATGATACTGGACCGTTTTGAGCAGGTGATCCGCATCAATTTGACGGGAACTTTCAATGTCATCCGGGTGGCGGCCGCCGCCATGATGGGCAATGAGCCGAATGCGGAAGGTGAGCGCGGCGTCATCGTGAACACCGCGTCTGTCGCGGCTTTCGAAGGGCAGATCGGACAGGCGGCGTACAGTGCATCGAAAGGCGGCGTCGTCGGTATGACATTGCCGATTGCCCGTGAATTTGCCGCATACGGCATCCGTGTCATGACGATTGCGCCGGGCCTTGTTGAAACGCCGCTTTTCGCCGGACTTCCGGAACCCGCACGCAATGCGCTTGAGGAGTTGACGCTATTCCCTAAGCGGCTTGGCCATCCGGAAGAATACGCGCGGCTCGTGGAAAGCATCTTCACGAATCCGCTATTGAATGGGGAGACGATCAGGTTGGATGGAGCGATCAGGATGCAGCCGAAATGAGGGGGGAGTTTGATGGCACGCTATCGATTTGAAACAGATGAACATGTCCTATTCAGGGAGACGCTCCGGAAATTCCTGTCGAAGGAAGCGGTCCCTCAGTACGAACAATGGGAAAAAGACCGGCTCATCCCCGTCAGTTTTTGGCGGAAGCTCGGGGAAATGGGGTTCCTCTGTCCGCAGGTGGAGGAACAGTATGGCGGTCTCGGGCTCGATTTCAGCTATGGAGTCATCATCGGGGAAGAGATGGAACGGGTCGGAGCGGGCTTGACGGGGGTAGGCCTTCATAATGACATCGTCGTTCCGTACGTCGAATCATATGGGACGGATGAGCAGAAGAAGCGTTGGCTTCCGGGGTGCATCACCGCGGATTTCATTACAGGTGTTGCGATGACGGAGCCCGGAACCGGCTCGGACCTCGCCAATATCCGGACAACCGCCATAAAGGACGGCAATCATTATGTCGTCAATGGACAAAAGACGTTCATTACAAACGGTGTGAATGGGAACTTGTTCCTCGTCGTCGTGAAGACGGACCCGCAGGCGGAGCCGAAGCACCGTGGCATCAGCTTGCTCATGATTGAGGAGGGAACGCCTGGATTTACGAAAGGGCGGAAGCTCGATAAGGTCGGCATGCACTCGCAAGACACCGCGGAGCTCTATTTCGAGGATTGCCGGGTGCCTGTTGGCAACTTGGTCGGCGGAGAGGGAAAGGGCTTCAGTTGTCTGATGGAAAAGCTCCAGCAGGAAAGGCTGCTCGTTGCGCTCTCAGCGCAAACCGCTTCGGAGGATATGCTCGAAATGACGCTCGACTATGTGAAATCACGCGAGGCGTTCGGCAAGCCAATCGGTTCATTCCAAAACACGCAGTTCAAGCTTGCGGAAATTGCGACGAAAGTGGAACTCGGCAAAGCGTTTCTTGAATCACTCATTGAAGACCATTTGGCCGGCAAGGATGTCGTGACGAAAGTGTCCATGGCGAAATATTGGATCACCGAAACGGCGCGCGAGATTTCCGCGGAATGCATGCAGCTGCATGGGGGATACGGTTATATGGAGGAATATAAGATTGCGCGGAGGTACCGCGATATCCCGGTCGCTTCGATTTATGCCGGGACGAATGAGATTATGAAGATGATCATCGCGAAGAATATGGGGCTGTAGATAGAATAGAGGGAAGCTTGTCCGCATAGGATTGTGTGGGCATAAGCGTCTGCCGGGGATGGTTTTCATGCTTCACATCATAAAAAAGCAAAAGGGGAGCGATTCAAATGATGCAAACACCATTACTACTATCTTCGTTCATTAAACGGGCCGAGCAGTTTTTTCCGAACAAACTGATCATTTCCCGCACAGGACCGGACACGATCCATCGGATTCCATATCGGGAATTTGCGAAACGGACGAGGAAGCTATCGAATGCGTTGACGAAGCTCGGGATGAAACACGGAACGAAAGTGGGGACGTTCGGCTGGAATCATCACCGCCATTTGGAGGCGTATTTCGGCGTGCCAAGCACAGGTGCCATCCTTCATATGGTGAACATCCGCTTGGCACCGGAGCATATCGCCTATGTCATCAATCATGCGGAAGATGAAATTCTGCTCGTGGATGATAACCTCTTCCCTCATCTTGAAAAGCTGGCGCCGTTCTTGAAGACGGTAAAACATTACGTAATTATGGGAGACAGCACTGAGGTGCCGGAAACGACGCTTGCAAATGTCCATTCCTATGAGGCGTTGCTTGCAGAGGCATCGGATCAGTATGACTATCCGGAGGACCTGGATGAAAACACGCCTGCCGGGATGTGTTACACATCCGCAACGACGGGCAATCCGAAAGGGGTCGTCTATACGCATCGCGGCATCGTCCTTCATAGTTTCGCGCTCGGTTTGGCGGATGCAATGGGACTGCGTGAAGGTGATGTCATCATGCCAATTGTCCCGATGTTTCACGTTAATGCGTGGGGAATGCCGTTTGCCGCTGTTTTCTTTGGCTCTTCGCAGGTGCTGCCAGGACCAGGTTTCAATCCGCAGCTCATCCTAGATTTGATTGAACAGGAAAAAGTGACGCTGACGGCGGGAGTGCCGACGATTTGGCTCGCTGTTTTGAAAGAGCAGCAGCAAAATCCGCGGGATCTATCATCGCTCCGTGGAATCGTAAGCGGCGGCTCTGCGTCTCCGAAAGGATTGATCCGTGCGTTCGAAGAGGGGCTCGGCGTGCCGTTCTACGTCGGATATGGGATGACAGAAACATCCCCGCTCGTCAGTTTGTCGGTCTATACGTCCGGCATGGAGGACTTGCCGATGGATGAACGGATCGATATCCGCGCGCTGCAGGGATTGGTCATGCCAGGGCTTGAAGTGAAGATTGTGAATGAAGACGGCGAAGTACCTTGGGATGGCAAGACGATGGGTGAACTTGCCATACGGGGACCTTGGATTGCGAGCGAATATTATAAGGACGACCGGACGGCAGAGGCGTTCAAAGACGGATGGCTTTACACGGGCGACATCGCCGTCATGACGGACATCGGCTATTTGAAACTGATGGATCGGACGAAGGATCTAATTAAGAGCGGCGGGGAATGGATTTCATCCGTTGACCTCGAAAATGCGTTGATGACGCACGAAGCGGTGTTCGAGGCAGCCGTCATCGCTGTTCCGCACGAAAAATGGGTGGAGCGCCCGCTTGCCTGCGTCGTCTTGAAAGAGGGCAAAACGGCGGACGATGCTTTGAAAACCGAACTGCTCGACTATTTGGCAGGCCAATTCGCTAAGTTATGGGTTCCGGACGACGTTGTCTTCTTGGATGAAATCCCGAAAACATCCGTCGGCAAGTTCCTAAAAGCCGCCCTGCGTGAGAAATTGAAGGGTCATGTATTGGAAGTGTAAATTGCACCACCCGCTTTTGTGAGCGGGTGGTTTTTTGATGGAGTTTTATAATTGGGAATCGCCTAATTTATGGTCAAGCGGTGATAAACTCGGTCTAAGCGGTGATAAAGTGGCCATGAACGGTGATAAACTCCTGCTGAGCGGTGATAAAGTAGTCATGAACGGTGATAAACCCCTTTTAACTGGTGATAACGTATTTTGCGATCAATTCCATTCATTAAACAAGCGAATTTCAACATGCTTTGCCGTCAAACGTAGCAGAATTTCCCTGTGTCGGTGGTAAACGCCTCCAAATCGGTGGTAAAGTCTCGAGAGTCGGTGGTAAACGCCTCCAAATCGGTGGTAAAGTCTCGAGAGTCGGTGGTAAACACCTTCAAGTCGGTGGTAAACTCCCGAGGGTGGGTGATAACGCCCCCAGACTCGGTGATAAACTTTATTCGCGCCACGCCGCATTAATTCCGCCGGAAAAGGGAATAGCGTATAGGGAGCATAATTATGGAACGCCCAGAGGAATGTTCAATCACATAGGAGGTTTTAGTATGCTGAACAGAATTCCGAAATCCGAGACGACAGCTTGTTCCCTTACCGTTTACAATGATGGTTTTGCGCTTGTGAAAGATACACGTACAATTCCGCAGTTTGCGGAAAATGACGAGGTCCATTTTGTCGGGGTGGCAAGGAAGCTGAAGCCCGATTCCATCATCGTTGAAGGTGTGGATGTGTCGGAGCTTATTTATGAGTATGACCTGATGGATGAATTGAGGATTTTTGAAAGATATTTGGGCCGTCAATTAATTATCAAAGACCCGTACACCAAACAAGATCGGGCGTACACGCTGTTGCGTGGGAATGGGCCGATTGTTTTGCAGGACGTTGAAACGAAAGAAATGATTATCAATCCGAAAGGCGAGCTGCGATTCCCGGAAATTGAAGGCGGGAATCATGTGGAGCCGACACTCGTCTGGAAAGTAGCCGAGCAGCGAAGCAGTGAAGTCTGTGTATCGTATTTGACGGGTGGCGTTACATGGGAAGCGGATTATGTCATATCCATGCATGGTGATCGTTTTGACATGTCGGGCTGGCTGTCGATGAAGAATTATTCCGGCGTCTCCTTCAATGATGCGAAACTCCGCCTTATTTCCGGGACGCTTAACAAAGCGGGCAATGAAAACGAAGAGAAGAGTGCAGAGCTGTCGAGGCGAGAACAGAAGAAGACAGAAGCATTTTCCGATTTCCATACGTACACCTTTCCGAAGGCAATCGACTTGGAAGACCGTCAACAGAAACAGCTGCGCCTTCTGTCATCCGCTAATTCACGAGCGCGTATTATTTATGAAATCAATGAACAGACTTCGAATCCTGATATCTTCATCGAATTCGATAATACGGAGGAGAACGGCCTCGGCATTCCGTTGCCGGCAGGCGTTTTTAAAATGTACAGGACCAACCCGGATGATGGCAGTGCGGAATTCATAGGTGACTATGCAATTAAGCATACGGAAGTGAATGAAAAAGTCCGTTTGAAATCGGGAGAAGCTTGCGACATCGAAGTGAAAGCGAAAAAAACGGGCAAATACAAAGAAGGCGGATACGAGTACACCGAATACGAATACAGCATTTGCAATACGAAAGGCACTCCCGTCGAAGCAGTCATTCGCCAACCGGTACCCGGCCACTTATGGACTGTTGATGAATCGACGCATGAATGGCAAAAGAAGCGCGATAAAATTGTGCTGCCTGTCCATGTTGCAGTGAATGTCGAGGAAAAAGTGAGGTTCACAATTCGACATGACCGATCGGCGAGAAGGACGATTGGTTTCTAACGAATAATATTCCATGCTATGCATATACGTGGAAAAAGCACCCGGAGCTGGGGATAAGACCGGCATTCGGGTGTTTTCTTGTTTATATGTGGATAATATTCAATTAAAATCGCTTGCTTTTCAGAAATTATAAACATATAAACAATCTTACCCACAGTTATCGGTGTATAAGTCAAATTTGACGTACTTATCCACTACATTCACATTCATACTCTTCCTTTGCCATACGTACAATCCATCAGGGCAGGTTGGAACCTGTAAGTGGATGTCAGCGTCAGATGAAATGGAATTATGTACGAATTTTTATAACCGGGGAGAGTGCCATGGAAAATTGGATAACGGAGTTCATAGGGGAGAACGGCTATTTTGGTGTGTTCTTTCTATTGTTTATAGAAAATATATTCCCTCCGATTCCGTCTGAGATCATTTTGACCTTCAGTGGATTTGCAACGGGTTTTACAACGATGACAAAGACGGGCGTCATTATCGCTGCTACAATTGGCTCGGTCGTGGGCGCGATGGTTCTATACAGCATCGGCCTGCTGATCGATGTAGAGCGGTTGGAAAAATTTGTGGAGCGGCGGGGACGCTGGCTGCGCCTATCGAAGAAAGATCTTAGGAGAGCTGATGCATGGTTCGATAAATACGGTCCATGGACGGTTTTCTTTTGCCGTCTCGTCCCGCTCGTCCGGAGTCTGATTTCGGTGCCTGCCGGAATGTCGCATATGAATTTTTCGCTGTTTCTATTATTGACAACTCTCGGGAGCTTCATTTGGAACACCATTCTTGTTACAATAGGGTTTAAGGTCGGTGAAAACTGGGAATCGATTGTCCATTATATGGACTTCTATTCAAACATTGTATATGTGATATTAGCAATTGGCGGAATTGCGGTTTGTATTGGCTACATCCGGTTCCGTAGAAAGAGGGCTTAGTGTATGGATTTCTTTGAATTAGTAAAGGCGTTGATCCTCGGTTTTGTGGAAGGGATGACGGAATTTGCACCGGTCTCCTCGACAGGCCATCTAATTATTGTGGATGATATGTGGTTGAAAACGGAGGAGTTTCTTGGAAAATATCCGGCTAACACATTTAAAATTGTCATCCAGCTTGGATCAATTTTAGCGGTTGTTGTCGTATTTTGGAAAAGGTTGCTCAGCTTGGTCGGTCTGTATAAGATTGATGGAAAGAAGATGACAAGCCGTTTCAATCTGATGCATGTCGTCGTCGGCATGCTTCCCGCAGTCATTCTAGGATTTGCATTTAAAGACTTGATAGATGATTACTTATTCAGAACAGAAACGGTTATTGTCGCACTCATTGCAGGAGCGCTCCTTATGATTGCTGCAGACAAATTCGGACCAAAACGACCGAAAGTCCAAACATTGGACCAGATTACATATCGTCAGGCATTCACTGTCGGACTTGTTCAATGTCTTTCATTGTGGCCAGGATTCTCACGTTCGGGTGCAACGATTTCGGGCGGGGTTTTGTTTGGAATGAACCACAGGACCGCAGCGGACTTCACGTTTATCATGGCAGTGCCGATCATGGCGGGTGCTAGCCTCGTGTCAGTCTTGAAAAACTGGGAAGAGATGTCGATGGATTACCTCTCATTTTATATCGTCGGCTTTATAAGCGCATTTGTCTTCGCGCTCATCTCAATCCGCTTTTTCCTGAAGCTCGTTTCGAAAATCAAACTCGTGCCGTTTGCGATCTATAGAATTTTCCTAGCCATCGTCTTAGCGGCCATCGTATTTTTATAAGAACGTTTACGACTCTTCCATGGGTCGTTTTTTTATTGTCTAAAACAGTCTTCTGCTACACTAAAGAAAAAACGGCGGTGAAGAACTTGAGTGAGCAAGTATTGATTATTGAAGATGAAGAAGCAATCGCGCGTGTTCTTCAATTAGAGCTTGAGTTTGAAGGATATTCGGTCGGCGTCGCGCATTCGGGGACGGATGGCCTCATCAAGTTCAGGGAACAGAAGTGGGATCTCGTGCTGCTGGATCTCATGCTGCCTGGCATGAATGGGTTGGACGTGCTGCGGAGGATTCGGGCAGCGGAAGATGGCACGCCCGTTATTTTATTGACAGCAAAAAGCGATGTTGAAGATAAGGTGACGGGTCTCGACTTGGGAGCAAATGATTATGTCACGAAACCGTTCGAAATTGATGAATTGCTTGCCCGCATCCGGTCGGCGATACGCACTTCCAAAAAGAAGGTCGCCGGGAAAGATGAATTTCTTCATGAGTTCGCCGGATTATCAATTCATGAACAGTCCCGTGAAGTGAAGCGGAATGGCGAATCTATTGATTTGACACCAAGGGAATATGATTTATTATTTCATCTGATTAGACATCCGAATCAGGTGCTTTCACGTGAACAGCTGCTCGATGCGGTTTGGGGATTTGATTATTACGGGGACACGAACGTAGTTGACGTCTATATCCGGTATGTCCGAAAGAAAATCGATCAACGGGGTAAACCGTCCCTCATCCAAACGGTTCGGGGCGTCGGATATGCATTGAAGGAACCGGTCCATGAAGCTTAAAAAGAAGATTCATCTATTTTCGACTCTGTTAATGTTCATTCTTCTTGTGCTCGCAAATATCCTTATTTATTTCTTCTTCGAAAGGATGTCGCATAATACCGAGTATGATCAGCTGCACGGTCGGGCAAAGGAATTGACCGCGGTGTTGAGCCAGTTGGAGACCGAATTAGATGCAGGCATCGTGCTCCGCGCATTCATCCCGGCAAATGGCGCTATTTCCATCGTCGACAGCAACAATAAAACGCTTATCAATGTCCAATCCTTGGTCGGGCTCGGGCAAGTCGAGGGCCATGTGAAGCCAAGCAATTCATTTACAATCGACCGATTCGAGGGGACGGAAGCGTTAACCATCTCAATGCCGATCATTTGGCCGACAGGTGAAGTCGTCACAATGAAGATGACCCAATTGCTTACGAATGTTGAGGAAAATATGAAGGCACTGAAGTATGTTCTCATAGGCGTTACAATTTTTGCGATGATTCCGATCACCCTCTCCAGCATGACGCTTGGCAGGATTGTCACTCAACCCATCGAGAATCTTATAAAGGCGATGAACAGAAGCCGGCAATCCGGTACGTATGAAAAACTGGCGGGCGTCGTGAATGGAAATGACGAGCTTGCGCAAATGGAAAGGACATTCAACGAGATGATGGAGCAATTGGAACAGAACTTCATGAAGCAGGAACAGTTTGTCTCGAACGCTTCCCATGAATTAAAAACGCCGTTGACTGTCATTGAGAGCTACTCCCGGTTATTGGCAAGGCGTGGTTTTGAAAACCGGGAAGTCGTCGAGGAGTCGTTGAATGCCATTATTTCTGAAACGGGCAGGATGAAAGAGATGATTGAGCAACTGCTCGACTTGGCGAAGAGCAGCGGGTCCCAAAGGTTCGAATTCGCGCAGGTCGATTTAAAACCTTTGCTGGAAGTTGCTGTGAAGCCGTTGAGGCAAGCATACGGCAGGGAAATCATCATCGAAGCGGATGGGCCTGCAATCGTCGAAACGGATGGGGAATTTGTGAAGCAGCTATTGTTCATTCTCCTCGACAATGCACGTAAATATAGCGATAGGGAAATCTTCACTTCCATTGAAGTCCTGCAGGAAGAAGTGGCTATTACTGTGAAGGATTATGGTAAAGGGATTCCTCAATCGGACTTGCCGCATATTTTCGATCGTTTTTACCGGGTGGAGTCGGACCGAAGCCGTAAGACAGGCGGAACCGGGTTGGGACTCTCCATTGCAAAGGAGATTGCCGACGGACTTGGCGCGACCTTGACAATTGAAAGTGTCGTGGACATGGGAACTGTCATCCGGGTTTTGATTCCAAAAAACAGAAAAGTTCTCAGGAGATTTTAATGTTGGGACGGTAGGATGAGTGAAAGGA
Organism: Sporosarcina luteola; assembly: GCF_023715585.1. Classification (GTDB taxonomy): domain Bacteria; phylum Bacillota; class Bacilli; order Bacillales_A; family Planococcaceae; genus Sporosarcina; species Sporosarcina luteola_D. The sequence goes on along the minus strand of NZ_JAMBOK010000001.1, from coordinate 1,945,329 downwards.
GGATTTTCACATGAACATATGGAATAAACCTTGGTTCATCCCGATCGTGTTGACAATCATCATAGTCGTAGCTGGACAGCTATATACGTCAGGAAAGCTGACGAAGGCTGAAGCTTTGCCGGAACAGGAAATCCGTTCCCAATTGGCGATGATCTACGATGGTGAAGTGAAAGATCTTCTATTGGATGGATCTGTCTATAAAGCGATCGTTATAAGAGCAGGGATGGAATACGCCGTCGAAGTCGATGCAAGCACTAGCAAGATCCTTTCGCTTATTCAGACGAGGGATACGGCAAAAGCGGATGGTGATGTGCCGGATGCAAATAAAGCACCTAATACATCCATGCCTAGGGACAACACGCAGAAGACTGTCCTTATCTCCGAGAAGAAGGCGGAAGAGATTGCTTTAGCCCAATTGCCGGCTGGGATGATCGGTGAAGTCGATGACGTGGATTTTGTAAATTCCGCGGAGGGCGGCTATTATTTAGTGCAACTTGATATCGAAACTACTGATGATATGGATGAAGTTACGTATCAGATTCATGCGATTTCCGGCAAAGTGCTGACGGTCACTTGGGATGATTAAATCTCTCATCAAATTCTAATATTCCTCTCAATGTCCTCTCATCTTCACGTTGTAGTATGAAGATAGAAGAAAAAAGGAGGAATACAACTATGAAGAACATGAAAAAATGGATGGTGATCCCAGCGGTGGCAGGAGTGTTGGCTATCGGGGGCGTTGCGTTAGCGGAGGATTCGATTCCTGGCGTTGCGAAGCAGACAGACAAGATGATTTCATTGCAGGATGCTAAAAAGGTCGCTACTGATAAAGTTAAAGGCGCCAACGTAACAGAAGTCGAGTTGGATGAAGATGACGGCCGCTACCATTACGACATCGATTTGAAGGACGGGAAATATGAGTACGATCTCGAAGTGGATGCAGTCACGGGGAAGATCATCAAGTTTGAAAAAGAAGTGGAAAACGATTCGAAGGCGCAAACGGAAAAGGTTGCTGACCAAAAACAAGCAATGAAAGACAAAAAAGATATGCTCTCAGAAGAGCAGGCGCTTAAGATTGCCAAGCAACATGCAAGCGGCGTCGTAACAGAAGTCGAGTTGGATGACAATGTCTATGAAATTGAAATGGAAGACGGCAAAATTGAGTATGAAGTGGATATCGATGCCTACACTGGCGCCATCCTTTCGTTTGAACAAGAGGACAATGGAGTAACAGAATAAATTTAGTAAACATAAAAACAGAGCCGGTAGCTGCCATGCTGCCGGCTTTTTTTGTTTTCGAGTAGATGAAGATGAAAAAAGTCAACGGCATAACGTCAAATTCACTCGTCGTGTAACAAATTAGTTACTAGTACAAGCGATTTCACTTCACTTACATATAAATAGAATCAGTTTATAAATAGGAGGTGAATTATGAATGGGTATGATGCCATGTAGTACATGTGGTTCGGTAGTGGTTGGTGTTCCCGTTTTTCTATCAGGAGGAGGGGAACTGGCTTGCGGTGCTTCTCTACTGATCTTTGAGGCAGAAGGTCGTTGTGTAACAATTACTGGACAAGGTCAAGTTAATCTTCCGTCGGTAGGGGCAATACCTTGTAATGCAGTGTTGGAATTCGAAACCTGTGATGGTCAAGTTATACGAAAAGTATTACCTAATCCGGTTCCACCGCAAACTGCGATTCAAACTCCAGCTTTCACGGTTGCTTGTGTACGACGCCTCACACTTCGGTGTGAACAAGTTCCTGGTGGAGTAGGTTGTATTGCTACATTCCAATATAACGTGAGCTATTGTGAAGAAGTTTGTTGAAAATCTTACTGTCAATAGATTTTGACAAACCATAGAGTGAGACTACAGGTTGGACAAGTGTACGGCTCAGGCCGTGAAAAAGGGTTGGAAATCATTTTGATTTTCAACCCTTCTCTGTTTTAGTTAATTGCCAGTAGGCTGTACCGGTTCTTTGTCAGTCACATCAAGTATATCCAACAGGAAGACAAACACAGGAATCCCGATGATCAATCCCCAGACGCCAAAGAAATTCTGGGAAAAGATGAGGACGATGAATGTATAAAATACCGGCAAATCCGTTTTCGATGACATCAACTTCGGATTTAAGATATACGCTTCAATGGCATGAATGACCATGATGGCGATAAGCAAGTAGACGACCGTAACGATACCGCCGATCGTAAAACCGATAATCGTCAGAGGAACCAGTGAAATGATGACACCCGCGACAGGAATGAGCCCTAAGAAAAAGATCATGATAGCCAATCCGATAATTTGCGGGAACCCAAGAATCATCAAGACAATGACTGACAAAAACGTATTAACGAGGGCAATGATGAACTGCGCTTCGATCACTTTTCCGAATGTACGTGAAAATTTCTTCCCGAAAAACTCAATTTCATAATAAAACGGGGCAATCTTACTGTTTTTAAACTTACCCGTGAACTCGATCAGCCGGGGTTTTTCAAGAAGGAAAAACAAGCTCAAAATGATTGCAAGAAGGACCTGGATACTTGTTTTACTAATATCAGTAAACGATTTAAGCAAAAAGGAGAAGCCGTTTTCTACATAACTCTTAATTTGTTCGCTGGAAATAACAGACTCAAGGAAACCGAGCAAAGGATTGTCAGGTGACTGTGTGGAGAAATTTGTAATCTGCTTTATTAGCTGGCTGATTTCAAGTGTGATGATCGGCAAATACTTGACGAGGCTGACAGTCAGCAAACCGACAATCACCGTGTAGAGGAATATGACAATCAATTTATGATTCAACCGAACATATTTGGTTGTAAAACTAACCAGTCGATTCATTAAAAATGAAAATATAAAGGTTAACAGGATCAAGTTCATCATGCTTCTAACGCTAAACAGAATAATGATGATTAAAGCAAAAATAATAAACCGTTTAACTCCTTTTTTCTGGAATAAACCTGTTATCGAATCCATATAAACGAGTACCTCACATATCCAATTAGTATGTAAATAATAGTAACATACTGTAAGTATCCACTTGGCAGATTTAGATTACAAGCAGGAGCGCTCCGATAAGAAATACCGCGGCTCCTGTGAAGAGGAACTTACCCTATAATTAAATTTCATACGATTTGCCGACGACCGCCAATTCAGCATCGCCTTCAAAAATTACCTTTGCCGCATCCAGAATTTTAGTCAGATCTCCGTGCAAAGGCAGATGCGTGAGCACTAACCGGTTTGCGCCTGCCAACTTCGCGAGTTTCCCCGCCTCGCTGCCCGCCATATGGCCGGGTGCTTTGCCGAGATGCTCTTCGTACAAATTCGCTTCGCTGATCAAAAGATCGGTCCCTCGTGCAAAATCCACCAGTTTGTCAGTCCATTCCGTATCTGCAGTCAACGTGATAGAATGGCCGTCCACAGTGAACTTCATTGCCAAACAATAGACGGGGTGAACTGTTTCGCAGAAAGTTACTTCAAAAGGTCCGATATGGATAATGTCCGTTTCCTGAATAGCGACGCCCACTGTCTGCTCTTTATACGACAGCTTTCTAAAATTCTCCTCGTCCCGATCATGACCGTAAATCGGCAATGCCGGCGAAGGTTTGCCTAAATAATAATTGATGAGCCGGCTATATTGCAGGCTGCCGATATCTGCGATGTGATCTGCATGATAATGGCTGATCACAACGGCATCCAACTTTTCTAGTGGCACATAGTTTTGCAGGGAAGCGAGCACACCGCTTCCACAGTCGACGAGGCAATGAAACCCGTCATGCTCAATTAAAAATGACGAAGTGGCCCCATTTGCTTTCGGATAGCCACCCCAAATCCCGATCGGAATTACTTTCATATGTACCTTACCTCCATCTAAATCTATATGTTTGCTATTATACCTTGCGGGGTATATTATGAATGTATTATCTAATTACTAAAGGAGAGAAAAAAATGACAGCTACAGCTACAGTGTACACTACGAACACATGCCCATACTGCACAATGATGAAAAATTATTTGGATGAACAAAGTATCCCATACCGTGAAGTGAACGTGCAAGAGGACGAAGCGGCAGGTCGGAAGCTCGTGGAAACGACAGGGCAAATGGGAGTTCCGCAAACCGAATTGAACGGAAAGTGGATTTTAGGCTTTGACACGGCGGCTGTGCAGGCAGCATTGAAAGGGTAAGCGGTTTGAAACTGTCCTTTCGAAATTTTAGATCATGCTCGATCAACAACGCTGAAAAATGCTATCCGAAAATCTGCCTCGGTCATATTGCGCTTTTTCTGACAGGCGTTTTTCTCGTGATCATGGAGCTGATAAACTAAATTTACCCTCATTGATAGTAACGATCAATGAGGTTTTTTTTATTGGGAAAATGGATTGAACTCCGCTGGTACAGGTTAATAAAGAACATAAATACCTATTACGGCACGTCCGTTTTCTGTTTTTCAGGAAGATATACATAGTGCCTTCCATTGAAGCGGCAGTAATTGAAACGATAATTGCGCAGCTAGTACAGGATAATTCTTTATACCTGAAGACTATTATCCTATTTGCTGTGCCCAGTCTCCATTCCCTCTTTTGACAACGGAAATCCTAAATGGTAATCATATACATATAGTGTATTCTATAACTCTTATAAGATGAATTTGGGGGCAAATTTTACTGTGAAAAAGTTATTACTAACTGCAATGGCTTCTTTATTTTTAATGGCTGGTTGCAATAATGCCGAAAAATCAATAAAAGATATTGAAGGATCAGCGGAGGAAGTGAATACACCGGAGCGTACGGAAGTTGAAGCCGAGGAGGCAAAGAGTGCACCGGAGTTTTCCGCTGCACCTACTGAAGCAACAGACATCATCGCATCGGGAGCTGGAGAAAAGATGGAGGACATCCAAAAGTCTGCGAAATTGACAGAAGAAGACTTTGCAGCGATGGATAATTTCCCCGTCGAGGATTTAACGGTTGATGAAATGTTTAACGGAATTGTTGAATGGTATGCGATGGACTATTCAGTTGTCCATGATCCACTCATTAATTTCGAAACGGACTACGGAGAATATGGGATCGATAAGAAGGAAATGAAGCAATTGAATATTTCAGTCTTGATCGACGCGAGCGGCAGCATGAAAGCTTATGTGGGCGGAGAGCAGATGATGACGCTAGCGAAAGATGCAGTAAAGCGGTTCGGTGCGGGCCTGCCGGAAGAATCGATCGTATCCCTCCGTGTTTATGGGCATGAAGGTACAGGAACTTCTGCAGATAAAGCGATGTCATGCGCAAGCAATGAGCTGTTTTACAGCCCGGACTATTATGAAGAGGCTTCATTCAACGAAGCTTTGAGTAAATTCGATGCTGCTGGATGGACGCCGCTTGCCGCTGCCATTCAAGCTGGCGGGGAAGATTTACGTGTAAAGGCCTCTGATAAGACACAGAACATGATTTTTGTCATTAGTGACGGAGTGGAAACGTGCGGCGGAAATCCAGTGGAGGAAGCTAAGAAATTGGCGGCTTCCGACTTGAACGTTGAAGTGAACGTCCTCGGTTTCAACTTGGATAGTGAAGGCCAGAAGCAATTGAAGAAGGTGGCGGAAGAAGGCAACGGGAAATACGCCAACGTCAAATCGAAAGTCGATTTTCAAAAAACATTCCAAACGATGCTAGCAGAAGCGAATGCGGTCGTTTGGGAATTAAACAAAAAGGCAGTGCATGGAATTAATATTAACAATCATACGATTAAGTTAAATGATCAAGTTCTTAAACTTCATTCCAACTTCTTTGATTTTGCAGCAAAGGAAAACAGCATTTTGAGAATGGCTGTAGGTGTTCTGCGCGACGACAATCGAATCGACAATGAGACGCAGTTTGCCTTGACTGATTTGATTGATGAACGACGTGCAACGATGCGAGAGTATGGTGAGTCCATTAAGAAAGAGAAGCTCGAACTCATTGAAAAAACCCGAAAGGAAATATTTGAAGCCTTGCATGCGCAGTGAATGGGAGGTAACTAACATGCACTACTCAACCGCAAAATGGCTGATAGGCATACTAGCTTCCATTGTAATAGCGACGACCGTATTCGTTTTTTATTCTGATCACAAAGGGGTTACCTATCCCCTATTAGAAGCTTTATATAAGCCGATTATTTTAATTGCGGGGGTACCGGCGCTATTGTTAGCCATTGGTCATGTAATTGCACGTGGAAGGAAAGAAGAAATAATTTCTTGTAAAAGTCTAGGTCGGTCTGCCACCGTTATCTTAGCCCTTACCGCATATCGATGGATGACTGGATATTTCGATTAAAAGAAACGGTAATATAATGATGGATGTTTTGGTTGGAGCAATGCACCGATTATCGGCCGCATTGCTTCTCTTTTTTGAAGGTTAAATGTGAAAAGGAATCGCTTAAAACAAATCCATCTTTTATAGATTTGCGAATATGGGAGGTGCCTACAATGAATTACACAACTGCAAAATGGCTAATTGGCATTTTAGCAACTATCGCTTTCGTGACAATCGCAACTGTATATGTTCTTGACACAAATGGAGGAGTTCCTCCCCTTTTAGTTAGTTTATTTAAACCGATTGTTTTAATTACACTGTTCCCAACTGCTTTGCTGATTTTTGGACTTATGATTGCACGGGGAAAGAAGGAAGAAAAGATTTCGACTAAAAGTCTCGGTCGGTCAGCCGTCATTATAGGAGCCATTTTCACATTTCGATGGATGACGGGCTATTTCGATTAAAATATGATTGAAGCAATGCACCGATTATTGGGCGCATTGCTTTTCCTTTTTAATAGGTAATTGAAGACAAACGGTGATAACGTCCGTCTGAGCGGTGATAAACATGCTATGAACGGTGATAAATCCGGAATGAGCGGTGATAATCATGCGATAAGCGGTGATAAACTCGCCCAATTCGGTGATAACCACAAAAGTCCCTTTTCACTCATCCCTAACTAGCAATGCTATGTGAAATAGGACCGCGTCCCGGAAGCGGGTCGGATCCAATGACGTCAGTTCCTTCACTTTCCGTAGGCGATAGGTCAATGTATGCCGGTGGATGGCGAGAGCAGCTGCCGTTTCGCCGATCACTTGGTCGTGTTCGAAAAAAGCTTCCAACGTTTCAATGAGCTGCTCGTTCAATCCAGCGAGGATCCGCCTGGCAAAGCGTTCTTTCATTTGGAATGGGCTACTTTTTAAGAGAGCAATCAGCTCAATGTCATCATAGAAGTAATGGATTTGCTCATTCGAATTCCCGTACTCAATTGCATACTTTGCTGTTTCATACGAATGGGAGATGCCCTCCAAGTTCTTGACTGGCAACCCGACGCCGATTTTAGCGGAGGAATCCTTTTGGAATAAAGAAAGGATTTTCTGCAGCTTCAACTCAAGCACAGACATTTTCACGACGGACAGAACGATGAACAATTCATTCAACTGGGAGTGACCGATTAGAGTTGTGTTTATCTCGAATTGCTCTTCCATCGTTTCAATTAATCGCTGAGGAGATTCAGGCAAATTATTTGTTTTCACTACTAGCGCTACATAAGGTGCGGTCATGTTGAATTCCAATAAGACGAGCCGGTCGATGACGATCGGTGTAAGCGGGCCGCTATCAATCAGCTCTTTAAAAACGAGCTCCTTAGCCTTCTGTTTCCATTCAGCTTCCGATGTAATGAGTGCCTGATGGACCATCATCTCGGTCGTCAATTGAACGAGCGTTGCAATATCTTTCAATTCATCGGGATGGCCGGTAATGCCGATGACGCCGATTAATCGGTCCTTATAATAGATGGGCATATTCACGCCAGGCTTTGCTCCTTGCCAATCCGCTGTATTCACTTCATCTATCCAAAGCGGTCGTCTCGTTTTAGCGACATGCGCTGCGCCTTCATGGATGCGGTCGATGCGTTCTTTCTCCCCGGAAGCCAAGATTACTCCATTCGTATCCATCACATTCAAATTCCTGTCCAACCTGAACATCGTTTGTTCCACGATTTCCTCTGCCAGCTTCTTCGTAATCAAAAATTCACCCCCATGTATAAAAAACCACTTCATTTTCACGTGAAACTTATACATTAAGTATAATGTATTTTTGTTTTCAAAACATATAATTAAATGTAAGCGTTTTAGTAGTCTAGGAGGTGCTTTGATGAAGGTGATTGTGGCACCTGATTCATTTAAAGGAAGTTTGACAGCTATCGAAGCCGCCGAGGCGATGGCTGCAGGTATACATGATGTCGATCCGGACATCCGGACGGTTCTGCTCCCGGCAGCGGACGGCGGTGAAGGAACGATGAGAAGCTTGGTCGATGCGACGAATGGTAGATACGTGTCTGTGATTGTGGAAGACCCGCTAGGCAGACCGATTAGCGCAACATATGGCTTTCTCGGAGACGGCGAGACGTGCGCCATCGAAATTGCCGAAGCTTCAGGACTTATGAGATTGAAGGAAAATGAAAAGAATCCGCTCGCCGCGTCTTCCTACGGCACCGGTGAATTGATCAAACATGCATTGGACAGCGGTTTTCGAAAATTCATCATCGGCCTCGGAGGGAGCGCAACAAATGACGGGGGAGCGGGCATCCTCCAAGCCCTTGGCATGCGTTTGTTGAATAAAGAAGGGATTGAACTGCCGAAGGGGGGAGGCGGACTCGAGCATATCCGTTCCATTGATCGGGAAAATTGGGATGCCCGCATTGCGGAAAGTGAGTTTTTAATCGCGAGTGATGTGAAAAATCCATTCGTCGGCAGCGACGGTGCATCGGCTGTGTTCGGACCGCAGAAGGGGGCGGCTCCGGCTGACGTGGACATTCTTGACCGGAATTTGCGGAAATTCGCCGACGCGATTGAAAAAGAAACAGGCATTGCCCTTCATACGAAAGAAGGTGCAGGTGCTGCCGGAGGAGCGGGAGGTGCATTCCAGGCGTTCTTCGATTGTGAGATGCGGCAAGGGATCGATGTCGTGCTTGAAGCGATTGATTTTGAGTGCCAAGTGAAAGATGCGGATTTGATCATTACGGGGGAAGGGAAGACGGATGTGCAGACGTTTTCCGGAAAAACGCCGCTCGGCATTGCGCAGGCCGCGCATCGGGAAGGGAAGCCTGTCATTCTCATTTCGGGGGCTGTGGATGCAGAAAGTCGGGATGCATTGACGCCGCTGTTTACGGAAGTCCACGCGATCATGGATGAAGATGTGTCCGTGGAAGAAGCGATTGCGGATGCTTTCAATCTTTTGCGCAAGAAGACAAAACAGGTGATGGAATTCATTACAGAAAAAGGGGTGTAGGGAATGTTGTTTGCAATGATTGCGTTGAGTGTAGTCCTCATCGTAGTTCTGACAGCTGTGTTCAAAGTCCATCCGTTTTTATCATTGCTAGCGGGAGCGTTTTTCGTCGGCATCACATCCGGCATGCCACTGTTGACCGTTGTAGATAATGTAAACGAAGGCTTCGGAGGGTTGATGAAAGGAATCGGGCTCGTCATTGTCGCGGGTACGATCATCGGCGTCATACTTGAGAAATCGGGCGCTGCATACCGGATGGCGGAAGTCGTGTTGCGCCTGATCGGGGAGAAACGTCCTCAATTGGCGATGTCCATTATCGGATATATCGTATCGATTCCAGTTTTCTGTGATTCTGGTTTCATTATTTTATCCAGCTTGAAAAAAGCTTTGGCGAAGCGGGCGAAAGTTGCGATTGCGTCGATGGCTGTTGCGCTTGCGACAGGGCTTTATGCAACGCATACGTTAGTGCCGCCGACGCCGGGTCCGATTGCAGCGGCTGGTAATATCAAGGCTGAAGATTATTTGGGCACGATTATTTTGATCGGCCTTATCGTCGCCATTCCTGCTGTCATTGTCGGTTATTTATGGGCAGTAAGGGTCGGAACGAAGATTTCCGTGCTGGAAGATGTAGAGGATAACGGTCTTGATTATGATGAAATCGTTAAGTCGTTCGGCGAAATGCCTTCGACGTTCAAAGCGTTCCTTCCGATCGTTTTGCCAATCGTTCTCATCGGCGTCGGTTCTGTGGCAAAATTGACTTTGGCGGAAGGTGGTTTCAACAACTTCCTTCAATTTTTAGGCGCGCCTTCAGTTGCCTTGTTATTAGGTGTCCTTGCCGCGTTTCTGCTGCTGCCGAAATGGAATGAAGAGACGTTGACGAAGTGGATCGGGGAGGGGCTGAAAGAAGCAGCGCCGATATTGCTCATTACAGGAGCGGGTGGCGCGTTCGGAAGAGTCATTTCGAACTCGGGTGTCGCTGAATTGATTGGTGAGATGAATTTCGATGCATTGGCTGGTGGCGCATTCTTCCTTCTCGTTCCATTTTTCATTGCAGCAGCGCTGAAAACGGCGCAAGGTTCGTCAACTGCGGCGTTGGTCATCACGTCAACGTTGGTTGCTCCGTTGCTGCCGGCGATGGGAATTGAGGGAGCGATCCCACTCGCCCTCATCGTCATGGCAATCGGTGCAGGCGCGATGACGGTGAGCCACGTGAACGACAGCTTCTTTTGGGTCGTCACCGAGTTCAGCGGCATGAAAGTGACGGATGCGTATAAGGCGCAGACAATGGCGACATTGCTGCAAGGTGTGACAACGATTGTTGTTACGATGGTTCTTTGGATGATACTAGTTTGATGGATAGCGCTGATTCCTGTTGGGGGGATCGGCGTTTTTTATGGGGAAATGGGGGAATCGGTGGTAAAGCGTCGAGATTCGGTGGTAAAGTGCTGAGAATCGGTGGTAATGTGCAGAGCAACGGTGGTAAACACGTCCGAATCGGTGGTAAACCAGTTGACATGATCAACTTAGGTGGTAATTAATGGTCGGCCGGTGATAAACAATGCGTAAATGGTGATAATCGATGCTTGAGCGGTGATAAAGTGCTACTAAGCGGTGATAACAGCTCCATGAGCGGTGATAAAGTGCCGAGTCGGTGATAAATTCGCCCAAGTCGGTGATAAACATGTCCAAGTCGGTGATAACCCTTAATCGGCATATGCCGGCCAATACCATGCATATAGTAAATGCAAGAGTTGTCCATTTGTCCAGATTTATCATATAACAATTACTGGAAAGGGGATGAATGTATGGATGAACAAACGTTGGATATACGGGAGCTGCGCAACTGCTTCGGGCGGTTTGCGACGGGCGTGACTGTTGTGACGTGTGCGCATGAGCAAGGGAAGCATGGGATGACGGCGAATTCCTTCACTTCGGTTTCGCTTGATCCGCCGCTAGTGCTTGTGTCGGTGGATCAGCGGGCGAAAGCGTTGCCTTACTTGAAGGGTAATCAATTCACCGTCAACATTTTACGGGACAAACAGCAGGATGCGGCGATGCATTTTGCGGGCAGGCCACAAGATCCAGCACCTTTTGAATGGGATGGCACACGGATTAAAGGTTCGCTTGCCTATTTGGAATGTGAACCGTGGGCGGAGTATGATGGCGGCGACCATGTTCTTGTTGTCGGGAAAGTGAAACGGTTTGCATATGAAGATGGGACACCACTCGCTTTTTATGGCGGTAAGTTTTCGAAAGTGGAGATATGATGAAATGACTGGCTTTCTAGAGGATGCATTCCCTGGCGGCCGGTCGTTTTTTATTTCGGCATGAAATTACGCCATTTTGTCCTGCTTCGGCATTTTTCCTATAAGACAGGCATACGTATAGGTGTAATGGGACAAGGAGGAGTGAATTTATGCCAGTTGAACAGGAGAAGAAGACGTTATTGCCTTTAACAGGCAAGGAGTATTTAGAAAGCTTGAAGGATGGGCGGGAAATTTGGCTGCATGGCGAGAAGGTGAAGGATGTGACGACGCATCCGGCTTTCCGGAATGCGGCGAGGTCGATTGCCCGGCTGTATGATGCATTGCATGACGAGAAGACGAAGGAAGTCCTGACGGTTGAGACGGATACGGGGAATGGCGGCTTCACGCAGAAGTATTTCCGTGTGGACAAGAGTGCGCAGGACTTATTGGAGTCCCGCGATGCAATTGCGCAATGGGCACGACTGACATACGGGCAGATGGGCAGGTCGCCGGATTACAAGGCGGCATTCCTCGCTACGCTCGGTGCGGACCCGGATTACTACGGGAAGTACGCGGACAATGCGCGCCGGTGGTACAAGGAGGCGCAGGAGCGGAATTGGTTCTTCAACCATGCGATCATCAATCCGCCGGTGGACAGGCATAAGCCGCTTGACGCGGTTGCCGACATTTTTGTCCGGGCTGTCGGGGAGACGGAGCAAGGGGTCATCGTCAGCGGGGCGAAGATGGTCGCGACGGGATCTGCGTTGACGAATTATAATTTCGTCGCCCATTACGGCGCTGCGCCGATTACGAAGGAGGAGTTCGCGCTCGTTTTCGTGGCGGCGATGGATACGCCGGGCGTGAAGCTTGTGAGCCGTGCGTCGTATGAAATGAATGCCGCTGTAATGGGAAGTCCGTTCGACTACCCATTGAGCAGCCGGTTCGATGAAAACGACTCGGTCCTCATTTTCGACAACGCGCTCATCCCTTGGGAGAATATCATCATCTACAAAGACGTGGAGAAAGCGAACAGCTTTTTCGCGGATAGCGGCTTCCTTCACAGATTTACGTTCCACGGCGTAACGAGGCTCGCGGTCAAGCTTGACTTCGTTTCGGGTTTATTGCTGAAAGCGGTCAAAATGAACGGCTCTGACCAATTCCGAGGCGTCCAAGTGAATGTCGGCGAGGTGCTTGCCTGGAAGAACATGTTCTGGGCGCTAAGCGACGCGATGGCGCTGAACCCGGATGAAGGGCGCAATGGGACAAAGCTGCCGAATTTGAATTACGGGCTCGCATACCGGATGTTCATGTCCGAAGGGTGGCCACGGGTGAAGGAAATTATCGAGAATGTCGTCGCGGGAAGCCTGATTGCGCAGCCGTCAAGCTCAAAGGATTTTCAAAATCCTGAACTGCGTCCGCTGTTGGATAAACTATATCGCGGTTCATACGGCGTAGGGGCAGAAGAAAAAATCAAGCTCATCAAATTGCTGTGGGATGCCATCGGGACGGAATATGGCGGCAGGCATGAACTGTACGAGCGCAATTACTCCGGCAACCATGAAAACATCCGGCTCGAAAACTTGGTCGTCGCCAATATGAGCGGGCAGGCGGACCAATTCGAGAAGTTCGCCGAAGAATGCTTGGGCGACTACGACTTGAACGGCTGGACGAATGACACGTGGATCAACCCGGACGATGTGAGCTATTTTAAAGAATGACAAAACGACAATACAAAGTTGAACTGGAAGGACGTTACTTGCAAATCGTCGATTACCCGGGCGAAAAGGGGACGATCATTGCGCTTCACGGTCTTACCGGGACACATAAGAACATGCTTCATTACGCGCAAAGCTTGCAGGGCGACTATCGAGTCATCGCCTGTGATTTACGGGGGAGGGGCGACAGTTCGGAGATGGGTGACGTCCCCTCCATCTTCTCCCATGCCGAGGACATAAAAGAATTGATGGCGGTTATGGGAATAAAAGACCCGATATTGCTCGGTCATTCAATGGGTGCCTTCATTTCCGCAATTGTAGCAAGCGAATTGCCGTCGGTGAAAGGCCTCGTCTTGCTTGACGGCGCCGCACGGATGTCGGGTCGCCAGCATGATATTGTCAAACCGTCGCTCGGGAGGCTCCGCAAGACGTATGAATCGAAGCGGGCGTATATCGAGGAGCTTCGGCAGCTATATAAACGGCTAGGCATCAAATGGACCGACGCTGTCCAGGAAATCGTGGAGTATGAAATCCATGGGACAGGCAACGGGTGGATGCACAAGTCTGCGAATGAAAATATCGAAGACGACTTTGCCAGCTTTGACTTTTTCAATCCGATTGAAGTGATGGGGAAAATAGCTTGTAAGACTTTGCTCATTCAAGCGGACGGTGGAATCGGACAATTTCCGCCATTTTTCACGGATGCGGATTACGTAGAAACGAAAAAACATACATCGAAACTGACGACGTTCAATTCGGATAGCAATCATTACACGATGGTCTTCGAGAAACAAGAAGATATTTTAGATGAAATCCGGAAGTTCTTGGATGGGGTGATCTTGGATGAGTAGCGGATTGGACTATTTCAAGGAAGTGTATGGCGCTGTTCCTGGTTGGGTGGAAAAAATGCATGCCTATCGGCCGGATGCGCTTGATCATTACACTACCTTGCGCAGCGCCATCATGGGGGAAGGGCTTTTAACCGGCAAGGAAAAGGACCTCCTTCTCGTCGGAATCAATGCAGCGAGGAGCTACGAACGCAGCATGGTCTATCATACGAAAGGCGCGATCGACGGGGGCGCCACAATCCCGGAGCTGATTGAATACTTGCTTGTCGCGTACCGGTATGGCGGTCTCATAGCGCTGCAAACTGGCATTCAATCCGTGAAGTATGCACTTTCATTAAAAGGACTGCCTGAGGGACAGATGCCTTACGGAGTATGCAACGAGCATGTGTTAAGTTATTTTCTCTCCATCTTAGATGATGAAGATACATGGTTTGTATTAAACATCTTGAAAGCGCCGGAGGAACTGCAGGACGACTTGCTATTGGTGAGCGGAGTCGTCAGTGCGAAGATGAAATCTTTGCTGATGGTCGGCATCAATAGTACCGCTCTACGAGGAATGGAAGCGGGGAAGTGGATGGAGAGGGCGCGTTCGGATGGCGCGACCGAAGACGAGTTGGCGGAAGTCGGTCTCCTCTGCTTGCTCACGGCAGGAATTCCGGCGTGGTTTGAGGCGAGCGACTATTTGCACGAAGGGGGTCATTGACATGGCCATCGTCTATGAAAAGGTCGAAAATGCCCTTTCTGAAATCAAAAGCGGGATGACAATCATGGTTGGGGGATTCGGTCTCGTCGGTGCGCCGCTCACATTGATCGAGGGTCTATCGGGGAAAGACGTCGATGGACTGACGATCATCAGCAATAATCTCGGTGAAGCGGGAGAAGGGCTGGGTGTGCTGCTCCGGCAGCGGAAAATCCGAAAAGCGATCGGCTCCTACTTTACAAGTAACCGGGAAGTCGGAGAAGCATTTCAGCGCGGAGAAATCGATTTGCAGCTTCTGCCCCAAGGGACGTTGGCGGAAGCGATGCGCGCTGGCGGCGCGGGAATCGGCGGATTCTATACGAAGACCGGCGTTGGAACGGAACTCGCGCAGGGGAAAGGAATACGCGAAATCAACGGGGAGCCGTATGTTTTCGAACAGGCATTGAAAGCGGATGTCGCGATCATCCGCGCGCATAAGGCGGACACGCTAGGCAATCTCATCTATTACAAGACCGCCCGGAATTTCAACCCGGTCATGGCGACCGCAGCGGATCTCGTCATTGCCGAGGTGGATGAAATTGTGGCAGCCGGAGAGCTGTCTGCGGAAGAAGTCGTCACGCCCCATCTATTCGTCGACAGGCTTATCGTTGCGAAGAAAATCCTGACGAAGGAAGGTGTCATCCATCGAAAACAATGTACAAGAGCTGATTGCGAGGCGTGCTGCCAGTGAACTGAAAGGCCCTTCTGTCGTGAACTTGGGCATCGGCATTCCAACACTCGTCGCGAAGTATGTTGAAGATGAACTCATCCACTTTCATACGGAAAACGGTTTGTTAGGCGTAACTGATGTGGAGGAAGAGGATCCGAACTTAGTGAACGCAGGGAAATTGCCGGTCGGCGAACGGGTCGGTGCTTCGTTTTTCAGCAGTGCGGAATCGTTCGGGATGATCCGCGGCGGGCATGTAGATGTTGCGATCCTCGGCGCCCTGCAAGTCGATGAAACCGGACGCATTGCCAACTGGGCCATCCCGGGGAAGAACATTATCGGAGTCGGCGGCGCGATGGACTTGCTTGTCGGAGCCAAGAAAGTGATCGTGACGACTTCCCATTTGACGAGAGACGGCAAAAGCAAACTGATGAAGATATGCACGTTTCCGCTCACGTCAACTCGCAGCGTCGACATGATCATTACGGAATTGGCCGTATTCTCTGTCGTGAATGAACAGCTGATCCTGACAGAGCTCATGCCAGGCGCAACGCTCGAGCAAGTACGGGAAAGTACGGAAGCTAATTTCCTCGAGGGAGGGTTCGAATAATGAACATTCAAACGCTCGATGTCCTCATTGTTGACCTTCCGACAATCCGGCCGCATCAGCTTGCGATGCATACGATTGTCATGCAGACGATCATCATTGTCCGGGTGACCGGGGAGGGCGGGCTGGAAGGTTGGGGAGAGGTTGCGACGATCGGCGGCGCTTCGTATTGTGCGGAAACGCCGGAAGCGATTAAGATGAATATCGAAAAGTATATAAGGCCTCTCGTCATCGGACGGAATGCAGCCCATTTCGATGCGATTTCGCAAACCGTCAATCAGCATGTCGTCGGCAACACGTTTGCGAAGGCGGCGGTGGAAGCGGCGATTGTCGAGCTTGCCGCGAAGTCGAGGGGAATCCCTGTCCATGAGTTATTCGGCGGGCAGATCCACGCGTCTTTACCCGTCGCATGGACGCTCGCGAGCGGGGATACGCGACGGGATATTGAAGAGGCGAAGGAAAGTTTACATGCGAAACGGCATAATATTTTCAAGTTGAAAATTGGCATGGGCGATCCACAACGGAATGTCGCCCACGTGCTGAAGATCAAGGAAGCTGTCGGTGACGAGGCGAGTGTCCGGGTCGATGTCAATCAAGCATGGGACGAGACGACGGCAATGTATTGCATTGAAGCGTTAGAGGATGGCGGCATCGATTTGATTGAACAGCCGCTGCCCGCTTGGAACAAAGAGGGAATGGCACGTCTGGCGGCAAGGTTCAAAGTGCCGATTATGGCGGATGAGTCGCTTGTTTCGCTTGAAGATGTATATCAAGTGGCGAAGCATCGTGCCGGGAATGTGTTTTCCATCAAGCCCGCGAACGTCGGAGGTCTATCCGCGACGAAAAAGGTGGCGGCCATTGCGGAAGCGGCAGGCATTTCGCTGTACGGCGGAACGATGATCGAATCATCGCTCGGCACAGCCATTTCCGCGCATCTCTATTCGACAATCCCCGAAATAAAGTACGGCACGGAGCTGTTCGGCCCGCTATTATTCACAGATACGGTTACGGCAAATGCGATTATGTACGAAGATTTTCAGTTGAAAGTCCCGAGCGGACCAGGCTACGGCATGGAGATGGATGTGGAGAAGATCTTCCATTACGCTAGGGATTACTAATAAAACACAAAGTGAAAGGATGAAGAGATGAATCAAAAAGTGGTGGATGTTTACAATGGAATGGTCGTTAAATTTAAGGAGTTAATTCGGGAGCATGAGTTGGATCATAACGATTACCAAGCGCTCGTCAATTGGGCAGATGAACTTGGACGTGCTGGAGAAATTCCACTTTTCATGGATGTGTTCTTTGAAACGCACGCCCTCCAGGAAATGTACAAAAATGTAGAGGGGACAGAGCCGACAATCCTCGGACCGTTCTATCTTGAAAATGCGCAGGAAATTGAAAATCCGGGCGTCATGCCGAAGCGCGAAGATGAGAAGGGCGATGTGTTTTTCTTCAGCGGCACGGTTACAGATGTAGAAGGCAACCCGCTTGCGAATACGAAAGTGGATATTTGGCAGGCGGATGCGAATGGTGAGTACTCTGGGTTTGCAGAAGGCATCCCGGCGGAAAACTTGCGTGCGGTGCTGTTCACGGATGAGAATGGAAGATTCGAAGTCCAGACGGTCGTACCGGGCGACTACTCAATACCAACTGGCGGCCCGACAGGCAAATTCCTGACATGGATCGACTCCCATCCATTCCGCCCAGCCCATCTCCATTTCCTATTCAGACCGCAAAACGGTGATCCATTGATCTCCCAGGTATTCTTCGAAGGGAATCAATACTTGGACAATGATGTTGCAAATGGCGTGCGCGGAACGCTAATCACGAAATTGGAGAAGCATGATGGGGCGGAAAAAGGGTTGGAGACTGATTTCTACACAGCCCAATTAGATTTCAAGCTGCGCTTACAGGATAAGCCTGTTTATAGTTGATAGATTGGAATGAGATGCACACAGCGGGGGCTGTGTGCATTGTTTTAATTGCCATGAGAGGGGGAGTCGGTGGTAAATCCGTTCAAGTCGGTGGTAAACTCGCCCAAGTCGGTGGTAAACTCGCCCAAGTCGGTGGTAAAGTGCTAAGAGTCGGTGGTAAACTCCTCCAAGTCGGTGGTAAACACGACCAGAGCGGTGATAACCTAATTCACACGTCAAACCCTCCTTAAAGATTTAAGTCTTATTTTGCTCACATCGGAAACAGCTATCCTTAATCAAAAAAAGCGCGAATCCATGGTATGGATATGCGCCCGTTATCTTTATCTTTTCTTCAATCTACTCTTCCTTCTATGATGAATAAACAGAAAAGCCGCTAGTATAAGTATTGGAACGTGTGTAGAAAAGTCAATGCTGAAGCCGAAATCGCCTTGAAAAAGAGTGCTTTTCATCGATTCAGTTTTACTATTTAATCCTAACTTTTCCGCAAGCTCGGCTTTTTCTTTTTCTGTTAGTTCATCATCCATTTAATTCTCTCCTTACACAATCAAACCAACTTTTTCTAATATTTTTTGTGAAGTATCGTTTAAATTTGGCAAAGAATCTAGGGGGAAGTAGGCTAACGCCAAACTTTCTTGATCTATTTTTAGTTCTCCAGTTACATCTTTAGCCTTGAAGATAACTGCAGCATTATATATCTCGTCTCCATGAGGGAATTTATAATAAAACTCCTTTCCGGAAGCTAGTCCTACTATTTCTAAACGGTTTGCAATAAGACCTGTTTCTTCATATAGCTCTTTTCTGGCAGTCTCTTCAAAACTATCTCCCAACTCCATGCCGCCTCCGGGAATTCCCCAATCGTACGTATCTGAACGCAATTGCAATAATATTTCTTTCACGTCGTTCATCACGATTATTGCTGAACCAGGAGCGATAATGGGTCTCGTTCCAATAACACTTCTAAGTGATTGAATATAGTTCATTGTTTTCTCCTTCTCGTATACAGTCTGCTTTCTATTTCTCTTGATATGTTTATCCGCTTACCCTTTCTTTCGACTCTTAATAATCAACGTAGTCGGCATCATCTTCGCCTTCTCATACGAATACCACCGATTCGCATGTCTTACCCGATCCTCTTCCGTCAATGAAACATCCTCAACGACCTTTTCGATTTCGAATCCACACTCGATCAATGTATTAATATATGTACTCACTCTATACTGCTGCATGATTGCAGGCGCGTGCCAAGCTTCGTGATCATAAGCACCTTCTTCGTGATAGGATTTATTGAAATGAAGCTCTTTACCCACCAAGCTTGCACGGCTATGCAATGGATGCTCCCAGCTGAAAACAAAAATGCCGCCCGGTTTCAAATAGTGGTGGACATTCGTGAGCGTCTGGCGCAAATCGGTTGTCCAACCTAACGCATAGATGGAATAGACGATATCAAAATATGCAAGAGGCAGCCCGGGGTTTTCCTCCATAGGCGACTCGAATAAGTGAACAGGCGAAGAGCAGTCCTTTAACAACTCCTTCGCCGTTTCAATCTGCGTCTCGGAAAGATCCACTCCCCACAACTCCCCGACACCGCGCGAATTCATATATTGCAAGGAATGCCCGCTTCCGCACCCGATATCCAATATCTTCATTCCAGCCACATCGCCAAGTAAATTCAATTCTTCTTCCCGAGGCGCAAGCGGCCCATATTCAGGAAGTGGATTCCGCCCGAAAAACCGTGGTGCCACCTCATCCCAACTTTTTTTGTTCAATACTAGTGATTCATTTCCCATGGTCATCCCTCCATGGGAATACATTCGACGATGATGGCCGCTTCCCCTTTGTATGAAATGAAGGAATTTGCAATTAATGAAGAGAATTAAGTAAGTAGGAAGGTGGGATAGGGTGAATACATATGAGATCCGAAAGGCAACCGAGCAGGAAGCTCCGATTATTATTGCCTTACTAAAAGAAGTCGCTGCTTGGCTGCAAAAGAATGACATCAATCAATGGGGGTTTCTATTAGAGGGTGGGGAGGATGTTGAAATAAGCCAAGCAGTGGGTAATAGAGATACTTATGTAGCGTGTCAGGACAATGAAATCATTGCTACCTTTTCGCTTTATTCGAAGCAAAGCGAGTGGGACCAGCATGTTTGGGGACAGGAAGAAAACTCGGAGGTTCTTTATCTTCATCGGTTGGCAGTGCGACCTGATTATATGAAAAAGGGGATTGGAAGAGACATTTTTAGTTGGATAGATGAAAACATATATACGCCAAGTTACGTACGTACTATGAAGAGAATGGTTTTTCACTCATCGGAACGACGGCGGATGGGCATTGTAAATTTCAGAAATCCATTGGAAAGGAAGCAAAGGAATCAGCCTCAAGCTAATTTTTTCTTTCTGTTATAAAAAAGAAACCAAGCAATAAAAATCGTCCATGACCCTATAGATTGGGATAAAGAAATGTAAGTTCTAGGGATATCAGTTAAAAATATGAGTAGCGTCGCAAGTATGAAAGAAAGCACCATGATGATTACCCAGGCACTAACTACAGGATTCTTAAAGCTTAATTCAAACTCCACGTCCATCCACCTCACTTTAATTATTCAATTATTATAACAATAGATGACGGATCATACAAGAAAGGCGTGGGAGTACTGGGGGCAATTGTTAGTACTAGCAACAGTGAAGACTACACAGAGGAGGAAATCATAATGGGAAATCAAGGATTATTTATAATCGACCAAAAAGATGGTCTAAGCTTGGAGTTTAGCAAGCTGGCATCCATGATGGAATATACAAGGGTTACAACGTTGGCGGAAGTGAGAGGTTTAACAGTCGGCCAATTGGATTTTCTCATTAACGATGATGCCAACTCTATCGGCATGTTGCTCGCCCATATGGTGTCAGTTGAAAGAGCATATCAAATCGAGACATTTGAAAAACGCGACTTCACGGAAGAGGATATCCAAATGCTGAACCCTGCACTAGAACTTGGCAAGACCGCACGCGAACAAATTAAAGGGAATCCAATTGAATACTACCTTGAAGAGCTGGAACAAACGAGGAAAAAGACGATTGACGCATTCGGGACATTACCCGATTCTTGGCTTTTCGAACAAGCCCCATATTGGGGAGGGCAGCCTATGAATAATTACTTCAAATGGTTTCATGTGTTTGAGGATGAATTGAATCACCGTGGGCAAATTCGTTTGATTAAGAAATTGATGAGCGCATCGGAAACATAAGTACATGGCTGGGTTAACAATTTTGAAATCTGTTAGCCCTTTTGCTGTAGGGGTTAAGGTGATATTGAAAAGATGGGTGGGTGAATCCATGATAAATTCAATTTTAATCGTCATCTTGTTATGCTCTTTGATAGTTTCCACGTATCTATGCCATTTGATGCCTAGGAAATGGAGTAGGGCAAAGTTAGTCGTTTTTTCTTTCTTACTAAATACAGTTATATTGGGCTCGGCATTTTTAATACTTTATAAAATTGATGCCTTTAATTTCCTTAAAAATGTTCAAGGTTTATTTGGAAGTTTAGGGATTATAGTGTTACTAATTTTCATTCCAATCATTACGTGGATGAATATGATTGCTATCCAACTAAGAAACTATGAAATGAAAAGGGCAGACATCAGTAGATAAAGGGAGGTGCATTATGCGGAAAGTAGATGTGATGCCTTTTTCTGAAAGATGGAGTCTTGAATACCAAAAGGAAGCAGCTGTATTACAGGAGATATTTGGCGCGGAAATCATTGAAATCCACCATATCGGCAGCACGTCCGTACAAGGATTGTCAGCAAAGCCGATCATCGACATCATGCCTGTTGTAAAAGACCTTTCGCAAGTCGATCAATATAACGCAAGTATGGCCGCAATCGGGTATGAAGCGAAGGGTGAGAATGCAATTTTAGGTCGCCGCTATTTTCAAAAAGGCGGAGATAATCGGACGCATCATGTCCATATTTACGAGAAGGGTTCTCCGGAAATCGTTCGCCATCTTGCATTCCGTGACTTCCTGCGAGTGCATCCCGAGAAGGCGAAGGAATATGGGGATTTGAAAGAAAAGTTAGCACGGCAATTTCCCTATGATATTGAATCGTACATAAATGGAAAGGCCGAATTAGCGGCGCGAATTGAACGGAAGGCAGTCGTGTGGCATCGGGGAATGATGGGAAAGGGGATGGAATAATGAAGGAGCAGCCTCAATTGCAGATTGATATGGAATCGCCATTAATTGACCGGTCAGTTGGTATACGGGTGACAGGGCTAAGCAGTGGGCAGAAGGTGACGGTGAGATTTCAGCGAAGATCATATTGGGGAATTACGATTTATTTTATGGAATCATATGGGGCATATACGGCGGATGCGAAAGGTATCGTTGACTTACAGCAAATTTCTCCAATTGAAGGTACATATAAAGGCGTCGATGGGATGGGACTATTTTGGTCTTTGCAGGTTAAAGGTACAGAAGAAAATTCCGAGGAAGTCTTTGATAAACTGCAGCCTCAATCCTTAATGATCTTGCTCGAAAGTGACGGAAAGGTGATCGACACGAAAGTCATCACTCGCAAATGGATCTCCGATGACATACTGAGGACGCCGGTGAATGAAAAAGGGGTAGTAGGAACATTTTTTCATGCTAAAGATTCATCTCCGAGACCTGCAATCATCGTTGTCGGTGGATCTGAAGGAGGAATCTATGAATACCCTGCTTCTTTATTAGCGTCCCGTGGGTTTAACGTACTTGCTCTAGGTTATTGGGGTGAAGCACCTCTTCAGAAACAACTCGTTGAAATACCACTTGAGTATATAGAAGGCGCCATTCATTGGCTAAAGGCCCGGCCAGACATCGCAAAAGGATGGATAGGAATGCATGGAACGTCGAAAGGCGGAGAACTTGCTTTATTAGCTGCAACCCATTTTGAAGACATCAAAGCAGTCGTTTCGTTAAGCGGTTCACCTGTAGTATGTTGCGGAATTGTTCCGTGGACGGAGCAAAAAGAATTGCCTCCTTCATGGACTTATAGAGGCAAAGCAATCCCGTATGCACGTCCGGACAATTCAATTGAAATTTCGAATACATGTCTTGCTATGCGGAAGGCAGGGGAGAATCCGCTTCGCATTTGGTACGACTATCTAACTTCTGATTCTCAAATAACGGAAAAAGCGACCATTCCGGTTGAAAAGATAAATGGGAATGTATTATTCATTTCCGGAACGGACGATGCTTGCTTCGATTCGGTTCAGTTGAATGAAGCGGTAATGGAGAGGCTTCGGCAAAACGATTTTGAGAATGAATACAAGCATTTAGTATACGAAGGGGCGGGTCACGAAACGGGAATTCCTTTCATTCCTGTATCCGCCAATCATTTCACCGGCGGTACTAAATATAATACAGCCCAGGCAAGTAAAGATTCTTGGCAAAAGACGATTGATTTCTTTGGGAGGAGTGTTTCTCAGCAGCGACTAAAATGTGAACAGGAGAGTGACCATTGAAGATAGCATTTTTTGATAGGGATGGAACGATCATTCAAGACTATTCTGATGAGAAATGGTCCTCCATTACCCAACCTAAGTTTCTTCCTGGTTCCATTGAAACATTGCAAGAAGTTATGCAAAGAGGATTCAAAATTATTGTCATTACCAACCAATAGTTAATCAATGAAGGCTATATTCCATTACGGCAATATGAAGATATAAGTAACAAAATGTTGAAAGAACTAACAAGACATGAAGTGGAAATTTTAGATGTTTTCTATAGTCCACATGGGCGGCAGGAAGGCTGCGATTGCTGCAAACCCCAAACAGGAATGATTCGACAGGCTATTGAAAAATATCCTGCAATCTAATTGAATGAATCCTTCATAATAGGCGACTTGATTGTGGATATGGAATTAGCTATCCGAATGAATATGGTTGGTATAGGAATCAATGTAGGAGGTCCAGCAGAAGCTAGGGGCATTTATAAAATCGAAGAGGTTATTGAAGTATTACAGTTTATAGATTGATGTTTTTTTAAGGCAAAACTTCAAGAACGGGAATGTTGAAAATGAAAATCTTCATCATGGGGATCGTTGCAAGCGGGAAAACGACATATGCAAAAGGTTTGTCGAAGCAGACGGGTTTGCCTTTTATTGAATTGGATGCGGTTGTTTACCATACGGTAGGCGGAAAACGGATAAAGCGGACGCCTGATGAACAAGTGCGAGTCATTCACCAAATGGAGGCCAAAGGAAGTTGGATTGCGGAAGGGGTATACCGCCCGTCTTATCACCTCCTTTTGGACTTGGCTGACATTGTCATATGGCTGGATCCGCCTTTGTGGAAACGGAAATTCCGGATTTTTAGCAGGCATGTGAAGCAAGTGATTGGTGTAGAAGAATGTGCGTATGAGCCGGATCTTCAAATGCTTCGCAATATGTATAAATGGACGAAGGATTTTGAAGGAAAGCGCGGAAAGTTGGACGGGATTCTCCATCCTTACTTGGATAAGTTGCTTATCGTACGGAATGATCCAGCGAGTAATCGGGCGCTTTCTGAGGCTATTGGTAACTTGAAAGCTAGAGGCAATTTGATTACCGAGTTACAGCTGAAATGATACGAAATGAGATGAGTGAATGAGCCAAAATACATTTGAACGTAACCTAGAGAAATATGCAGATCCTGAAATGTATGATCATCTGTATGAACGGTATCAGAAGGATTTGGGCCTCATTTTAAAATGGGCGAATCCGGATCAAAAAATACTCGAACTAGCTTGTGGTACAGGTAGATTGACAATCCCAATGGCACAGCGTGGATTTCAGATGATTGGTGTTGACTTACATGAAGGTATGTTGGCGCGAGCAAAGCAAAAGGCCGAAGAGCAAGATGTGACGATTAAATTTGTTCATCAAGATTGCACGCAATTGAACATCCCTGTGAAAAGTTCGTTAGCTTTTATGACGGGAAATTCCTTTCAACATTTTTTAACGAATGACGCGCAGGATGCTTTATTGCAATCTGTCCGAAAGCATTTAGTGGATGGGGGCATTTTCATTTTCGATTCACGAAATCCGGCATTGAATGAGCTTTCTACTGTTGATGAGTACCAGGAGAAGTTCCTCGATAAAAATGGCAACCAAGTGATTGAAAGCCACCGTGATGTCTATAATCATTTGACACAAATTTTGGATTGCCAAACGCAACGGCAGGTCTATCGGAATAATGCGCTCATCGCAGAGGAGCAAGATGGCATTTCCCTCCGCTATTCATTCCCGCAGGAAATGGAACGATTATTAGACTCAAATGGATTTGAAATTGTACAAGTATATGGTGATTGGGATGAGAATGAATTGCATGCGGAAAGTGTTTCGATGGTGTATGTATGCAGAGTGAAAAGAGGAAGCCATGTCTGAATTCAAACAGACATGGCTTTCTGTACTTAGCCTTTGTACTTGTCCCTCTCGGCCGTCTCCCGATGATTCGGCGTCATCTTCTCATGATTCGGTTGAAGATTGCCGAGCTCAGCCAATTCCATCGAAATCTCTTCTTTCACTTCTCTGCGATTACCTGGCGTCTTCGGATTGGAATATAAATTGCTGTGTGCACCTTGTTTCATTTCGAGTACCTCCCATATTATTTTGCATTTGCAGTCTTAATATGGTCTTGTTTATTCGTTTTGATGTGCCGCTGCGGTTTTCATTACTTACTTTCAGCTATTCTCTTTAATTCCTTTGCCCGATCGGCTATAAAATTTTTCATATACTTTTCTAAAAAGAGGCGGTCAGCAATTTTACCGATGATGCCGAAAGGGGATTTGTACGCAAAGGTATCTTTCATAATTGTTCCTGTTCCGCTTTCGACGAATTCATGTGTATGCGTAAACGAGTGAAAAGCACCTTTCACCATTACATCCGTGAATTGGTGTGGTCGATCCATCTCTATTATTTTTGCGGTCAATCTTTGTCTCACTCCAAGATGGACAGCCTCCCAAGTGACAGTATCACCATTTTCCATCAGTCCAGTTGTAACTCCGGCAATGGCCCTCTCCTTCGTTTTAGTTGTAGTTTGCGTGTGGACTTCAACATTTCTGGTGAGGTCAAAACAGATATGGATAGGTGCATCGACATATATTTCATATTCAATGATAGGCATGATAAATCCCTTTCGAGAACTTTTCGTTTTTATCATTATAAGTTATAAGGCGTGTAGTATGGTGAAACTCATATACTTTGTTGAATCCGACTCGCTACAAATGCCAAATCTTGAATGAATAATCGATATAGATTGGGACGGCGTCTGACGGCAAGCGGGTGGTAGGCGGCGGTGGTCGGATATCCCTTAACGTCATGCCAGCTTTCACGCAAACCCTTTACATCCACTTCAGAGTTTTGGAAGAAGGACTGTACCGCTACATTTCCTAAACATAAGATGACGGATGGTTGTTGCACCTGTATTTGCTCATCCAAATGGCGGTGCATGCAGATTTGGCGGGTCGATTCTTTGTCATACGCACGAACTGGCCGTCTTTTTAAAATGTAAGTGACATAGATAAGTTCTTTATTCAAACCAACTTCATGAACGGCTTGCTGCAAAGTTTGCCGTGTGCCGCATACCATCGAGTTTCCTTCACGATCTTCACGCGCACCTGGATTATCGAGAATCACCAAGATAGGTGCCTTTGGATTTCCTTCTCCCCAAACCATGCGTGTTCCTTGTTTATAAAGTCCACATTCCTCGCAATGAATCTCGCTTGCAGGCGTCGGATCTTCCGGCCAACTTTCTGGGCAAAAGGACGTCATTTTTATCACCTTCCTGACAGAATAGAATACCCTTAAGTGGATGAATCATGCAGATTCATCCCATTTAAAATGATTAAAGGAACAGCTCTTACAGTAAATAAACAGCCACCGACTCGACAAAGAAGGTGGCTGTTTCATATTTTGACTCAATGAGAAATTCAATTACTTATCCCGGCGATTAAAGTACTGGCTAAATAATAGACTATTGGAGTACTTAATCTATGATATTTTCAACTTTGATAATCGTGTTTGTTGCATCTAAATAAGTGAAACGATACTTCTCCCCTTTATATATTAGAAAATCCTCAAAATAGAGTGTCATTTCACCTATATCGGTGTCAATTAGTACAATATTAGAACGATAAGATCCTTTATGTCCACGAGATCCTCTATAAATATCCGTAACTAATACGTCTTTGACTTGCCATTCACCATTCTCATAATCCTTCATACTCTGGATAGACTTTTTAGCTTCAGTTCCACCGAAGGTTAATAAAACTATGGTGAAAATTAAGGTGATTATCCCACTACATGCAAATTTGATGACCGATGATTTTTTGATCCTCTGAGGATTGTAAACAGTAATCAAAAAGACGTGATACAAAATAAATATACAGAATGTCAAACCAGCAGCAAACAAAAAGGACGTTCCAATAAAGTTATAGACGAACGCTTTATAAAGATCCGTCCCAAACCTATTTGTTGTAATAAAAATGCCTCCTATTATAACCAGAACCATAATGACCATTAAAAAGAGAAAAATGATTCGTAGTCGTTTTTTATTCTGTTCAATTAAGGATTTCTTCCTCATACACATCAACCTCTCGTTCGGCTATCGATTTAGGTATGGTTATTGCTAATAAACCTTTACCTGTTTTCATTGTGAATACGAATGAAAGCGGTATAAAGTTTCAATTGGAGGTGCTTTAGTTGGGCTGCTCCTTTTTATTTGTGTGTAATGAAGGAGAACCAGCATAGAATGGAGAAGGATATGGGAACTTAAGGAGTTCCAGAATGCTAATGAATTTGATAGGTTCCAAAATAGTTGATTTTTTCAAGGAGTGTCGGAATGAAAAAAAGATACTGGTTTGGCGGTCTATTGGCAATCATTGTTCTCATTGCTTTTGTAACGAATCCATCTGAAGAACAATATTTGCAGTTTAGCAAAGAATGTTATGGGGAAGTAGAGGTACCTGTTGAGATGAAGCTTGAAAGAATCAACTTTCTATTGTTTACAGCCTATACCCCAATCTATCACTGGGAGCATGGGATAACGCATATCGGCGCGTTTGGCACATTCTTTCAAGTGTCTGAAGGTCAATACGATTATCCATTTTGGTTAAAATTGTTTAACTAAGGGGCTGTCCAGTGGGACTGTACAAGTAAGGGGGAAGATTATGTTACCGCAGGAGTTGGCTGTTGAAAAAATTACTGCCAGTTTGGAAAAGGATCCGCATGTGCAGGCGGTTTTTCTGAAAGGGTCAATGGGAAGAGGAGAGCATGACGAGCATTCAGACGTCGACCTTTATTGCTTAGTGAACGAGGTGGGCAAGGAGGAATTTCTCGTCAACCGCGTAGAGCATTTGCGGGCGTATCGCGACATCATTCTAATGGATGATATTTTCATTGTCGCTCCTCAGATCATCGCCGTGTTTGACGATTTACTGCATATCGATTTATTCACGGTGACGAAGGAATCGTTTGTTGGAGGCGATCATTTCAAGGTGTTGTATGATCCTTATCGTTTAATGGATGAATTCGTGGAGACGCAAGGATTGGCGTTGAGGGAGGAGGAATATCGGGATGATGTCATGGATGTAGGCTGGTTTTTATTCCAGTACTCAAAGACAGCTGCAAGGGGAAATGACATTTGGTCGGTGAGGATGCTGACGAACGTTGTGCATCATCTAGGGAGGGTGTTGCTCTATCGATATGCACCGGAACGCGCGAAGCTGGGGCTGAAGACGATTGAGCGGTCGTTGCCTGAGTCAGTGATACTGGAATTGACGGAAATTCTGGAGTGCATCACACCCGGAAAGCATGCGCAGGCAGTTGTTTTGATTAGCCGATTGCTCGATTGCGAGTACGAATGGATTCGGTTGCAGTGGAGTGAAGAAAGTCAGCAGATGCGATTTGTTCGGAGGATGATTGATAAGTACATTGAGGAAAATGAATGATGAGGTATCTGAGTATTTAATATTTAGTCATGAGTAACTATGGTAGACTATCTGGAAGCGGAATAATAGAAGAGGAGTTGAACCAAATTCATTCATAAACTTAGAAAAGCCCCTCTCTTGTTAGAAGGACTGGAAGCAGCAATGAGAAGATTGCTGAGCCACCATGCAGCGATTCCAGCGTTGCGATCGAAGCATGCAGCGGTCCAAGCCGGATTTGGCGGCGAGCAGGAATTGGACAAGGTATTTGAGGGCTATGCTTTTACAATGAAGCATGGTATTTTCCACGATCTATCATTGGCCTCCAGTGCGTATTTTCAAGTAGACACACTGTTTATCACCCCATGGTACGCGGTTTTATTCGAGGTGAAAAACATCGCGGGCGAACTGACGGTGACGGAAAATCTGCCGCAATTAATCCGCACATTGGATTCCGGACAAGTGAGCGGGTTTAAAAGCCCAATTGCCCAATTGGAAAGCAACTGTGAACTTTTTCGGGACTGGCTATATAGCCGAAATATGTCATTGCCGGTCTACGGCGCCGTCGTCCTCGCGTATGCCAGGCAGCGCATCGAAGTTTTTGACACGAAAATCCCTATTTTATTCCCAAGCGCGGTCCCCACATTCATCCGCAAACTGCCAACAACCTCCCCATTGTTGGATGACAAAACATTCGTCGACCTATTATCGCAGCTCAGCAGCTCCCATCGTGATTTTATTCCTTCTCCTATTTGTGAAACTTATTCTATTAGACGCAGCGACATCCGGACGGGTGTGATTTGCCCGGGGTGTGGTGTTATTGGTATGGAGAAATATAATGGGGGGTGGCGTTGTTTAGCTTGTGCAAAGACGAGCCGAGACGCCCACAAACGAGCGATCCGCGACTGGTTTCTTTTGTTTGGCGGTGGAATGAGTAATAAAGATTGTAGAGAGTTTCTGAGAGTTAATCGGCAGCAGACTGCTCATCGGCTAATAATGTCTATGCAATTAAAGTCGGAGGGCACCTACCGGAATCGGGTATACACAATGGAATTACTCTCGGAACGCAAAAAGCGCACATGATTGTGCGCTTTTTTGATGGGAAAATGTCGAATCGGTGGTAAAGTGTCGAGATTCGGTGGTAACGCCCTAAGATTCGGTGGTAAACTCCCCTGAATCGGTGGTAATGTCCTAAGAATCGGTGGTAAATGAAATCTTCACGGTGCCTTGCCGAGTTTGGACTTGCCAGATTGGTGATAACTCTCCGGAAGTTGGCGATAACCTACCGCGCAACCGCCTCAATCAACCCACTCTCCACCAAAAACTCCTCCGCAACCCTTTCAACCATCATGCCGTCGTTGTCGACTTTGGCGTTCATTTTCTGCATCGCTTCTTCGTCGATCATGCCTTCGAGCTGTTTCAAGACGGCTTCGATTTCAGGGTACTCCTTCAGCGTTTCTTTCCGCACGAGCGGGAGCGCGTGATACGGAGGGAAGTAGGATTTGTCGTCTTCCAATACACGCAGGTCAAATTCCTGCAGCTGACCATCTGTCGTGTAGGAGTTGATGACGTCGACTTCGCCTGCGTTGATGGAACGGTACATGATGCCGTGGTCCATACCTTTGACATTCTTGAATTTCAACCCGTATTCCTTTTGGAAGCCGGGGAGTCCGTCGGGGCGGTCGATGAATTCAAAGACCGCGCCTAACGTGAAATCTTTGGAGTAAGCAGCGAAGTCACTGAATGTGACGATGCCAAGTTCTTCCGCTTTTGATTCGTCCAACGCGAGGGTGTACGTGTTGTTGAAGCCGAATGTGTTGAAGGCGATGATGCCGTCTTCACCGACGAGTCGTCTTGTCATTTCCAACGTTTCCTCTGCGTTGCCTGGCTCCTCATGGTAATAGTTGACGACAATCGTCCCCGTGTAATCGGGAACAACGTCGATATTGCCGTTCAGCATTGCGTTCCAAACGACGTTGGAGCCGCCGAGGTTTTCTTTATAGATGACTTTAATATCTGTTTTATTCTCAATCAACTGCCCCATGATGTGGGACAAAATGATGCTTTCCGTATTGTTCCGTGAACCGAGTGTCAATGAATCTTCTTCAATGAAGATGCATCCGGTGAGCATGCTTGCGACAACTGCCATGAGCAGTAGTGAAACGAACTTTTTCCTCATTACACTTTCAATCCTTTCGGCGTCGTCCAGCGCTCAACCGAGCTGAAGAACACTTCTAGAATGATGGCAAGCAGTGCGGCCGGGATTGCGCCAAGAAGGATCAGTCCATCGATTCCGCGCGTAATTCCTAGGAAAATGAAATCTCCGAGTCCGCCAGCGCCGATAAATGCGGCAAGTGTTGCGTTTCCGACGTTAATGACTGCAGCTGTCCGGATTCCGGCCATGATGACTGGAATCGCAAGCGGCAGCTCCACTTTGAACAGAATTTGCATGCTCGTCATACCCATTCCTTTGGCAGCTTCCCGAGTAGCCGGATCGACGTCGCTAATTCCTGCGTACGTGTTTCGGGCAATTGGCAGCAACGAATAAAGGAAAAGTGCTGCAATCGCAGTTTTCACGCCAATCCCGAAAATAGGGATCATGAAACCGAGCAAGGCGAGACTTGGGATTGTCTGCATGACGCCTGTTCCGCCGAGTACGAGTGTCGTCAGTTTTGGAACTCGGGTGACGAGGATTCCGAGGAACACGCCAAGAATGATCGCGATTAACATCGAGAAGAACACAAGCTGGATATGGACCGAAGTCGCTTCAAGAACTTCTCTCCAACGCATCTGTGATTGTTCGGTCAATTGTTGCCAGATTGATAAATTATTCATATGGCAACCACCTCCGTTTCTGTATCCGTCCACTGGCTGGACAATGCGGATAGCAACGAACCGCGAGTTACGAGACCGACGACCTTATTCTTTTCATCCACGATAGGAATCAGGCCGAACGGTGATTCATCCATCATAATGATGGCGTCTTTTGCGGAAGCAGTGTCTTGCAAGATGTGGCTGATCGGCTGCATTAGCTCTTCAATGGTACGGATGTTGTTCACTTTCTTGATAACGTCGTAGGCGGAAACGATGCCTAGCAGATTTTTTGATTCATCCACAATGATGAGATCCGTGATTTTCCTCTGGCGGATAAGTGAAATTGCCTTTTCAGGAGAACTTTGAGGAAGAGATGTGACAACCGATTCGGACATGATGTCAATAACCGGCATCAGTTCAGGGTTTTGGATAATTCGATGCTTGCCAATGAACTCCTCTACAAAACCGTGGGCAGGTTCGTGAAGTAATTTCTCTGGAGTGTCCAACTGAAGGAGCTTGCCGTCTTTCATTATTGCGATGCGGTCACCCATTTTGAGTGCCTCGTCCATATCATGCGTTACAAAAATGATAGTCTTATTCAATTTTTTCTGTAATGAAATGAGTTCACCTTGCAATTGCTCCCTAGTAAGCGGGTCCAATGCGCTGAACGGTTCATCCATTAAGATGATTTCGGGGTCAGATGCAAGTGCTCGAGCAATTCCAACACGCTGTTGTTGTCCCCCGGAGAGTTCTTTTGGATAGCGATTTGCGTAGATTTTAGGATCGAGTCCGACCAGTTCAAGCAGTTCGTTTACTCTTGGCTTGATTTTTTCCGGGCCCCAACCGTTTAATTCAGGAACGATGGAGATGTTCTTTTCGATCGTATAATGGGGGAATAAACCGATTTGTTGTATTACATAGCCGATGCTTCTTCGAAGGTCGGAAGCGACATACGATTTGTTATCCTTTCCGTTTATCGAAATTTTCCCGCTTGTATGCGGTTGCATCCGATTGATCATTTTCATCGTTGTTGATTTACCTGAACCACTCGGACCGATGAGAACGAGCAGCTCGCCTTTCGGAATTTCAAAGCTGACAGAATCAACAGCCTTGAACCCGTCATCATATACTTTACTTACGTTTTCAAATTTCAGCATATAATCCTCCTATGTTTTTTCACAAAACTGTAATGTGTTGAATTTGGAATGAAAATATAAAGCAGCGGCAAAAAAAGAAGACATTTATGCTTCCTGAACAATCAGGTGCGTCTGTCTTGCTAATTAGTATATCATATTTCGGAGATGGAAGTAATGGATAACTGGATATTTAGTAGGTTTTTAGTATATGTCATTTGTAGAACTTAAGACCTGCGCATGTGAAGTTTTCCGCAAACTTGCGGATCGATGATAAACCAAGCTGATTCGGCGATTAAGTGCCGAAAGTAGTTAATGAATTAGTCCAAGAAGGTGAGGAAGTACCGAGAGTCGGTAGTGAAGGAAAACACCTATGAAGATAATTCCTTTTACCTATGAAAATACAGAAACTTGCGAGTCGGTGATAACACTCGCCGCCTCGGTGAAAGTCCGACCATCGTAGAAGTGTCCGGTTTCAGCGGTAATGAACTATAATACTAACTAACGAAAGGGAGTGCAGCGGATGGAGATGAACGTTTTCATAGTGGAGGACGATCGGGCGATATTTGACTCGCTGAAGGAAAGGCTTGGGCAGTGGTCGCTTCAAGTGTCGGGACCAGAAGATTTCCATGATGTGATTGGGGCTTTCATCCAAAAGAGGCCCCATCTGGTCATACTCGACATCCAGCTACCCGCCTATGATGGGTTCCATTGGTGCCGGGAAATCCGAGCAGTTTCGAAGGTGCCGATCATTTTCCTGTCATCGCGGGATCATCCGATGGATATGGTAATGGCGATGAATATGGGGGCGGATGATTATATTCAGAAGCCGTTCCATACAGATGTGCTGCTTGCGAAAATCCAAGCGACACTCCGTCGTACATATGCATACACGGAAGAGCCAGCGGATGTGCTTGAGTGGAACGGCGCGATGATTGATATGAAGCGCGGTGTCATTCGGCTTGATGGAAATGAAGTGGAACTGACGAAAAATGAATTCTTCATCTTGGCGGTGCTTGTCCAGGCGAAGGATGAAATTGTGTCGCGCGATGAATTGATTCGCAAACTTTGGGACGACGAACGGTTCGTTAACGACAACACGTTGACCGTAAATGTGACGCGGCTGCGCCAAAAGCTTGCAGACATCGGACTCGGTGACGCGATTCTCACAAAAAAAGGAATGGGTTATATGGCGGTTAGCTTGTAGGGGGGATACGATGTTCATTGCATACTTGAAGGATATGAAAAGTTGGATACTCCTGTTTGCCGGATCTATTGCGGTCACTGACTTAATGATTTTGATTGATAAGGGGCTGGCAATGAAGCTAAGCTCCCTCATTTACCTTAACCTGCTGCTCATTGCTATTTTCATTTTATTCCTCATCTGGCGATACAAAAAGGAGACGCAATATAAGAAAGAACTTCTTCAAATTTCCGGAGATCCTTCAAGGGACTGGCAGGAAGGGCTTCCGGAACCGCTTTTCAATCGTGACGAAACAATCAATGATCTGTTGCGGCAAGTGGCGGATGATCATTTGCAGAAGCTTTCGGAAATGAAGGCCGCAAACCTTATGGAAAGCGACTATACAGCTGCGTGGGTGCATGAAGTGAAGGCGCCGTTGACGTCGATGAAACTGACAATCGACGCAAATCGTCAAGATCCGGCCATCCGTAAAATAGAGTCGGATTGGCTGCGTGTCCATTTGCTTATCGACCGGCAGCTCTATATTTCACGATTAACCACGCTTGAATCGGATTATGTATTGGAGAAAATTGAGGTGCAACAGTTGCTCACACCCGAAATCCGCGAGCTGCGATCTTGGTATATTGAGAAAAATATCGCAGTGGAAATCGAAGGTGATATGGAAGTGCTCACGGACAGCAAATGGTGCCGCTTCATCATCCGCCAATTGCTGACGAATGCAGCGAAATACAGTCCGGCAGGAGGCGTCATCTGCATTCGAACTAGTCTATCGCAGGGAGGAAATCCGGTTTTATCAATAAAAGACGATGGACCGGGAATCCCGGCTCACGATTTGCCCCGTATTTTCGACAAAGGGTTCACCGGGGGCACGGGAAGGCTGCATAATGCTGCGACAGGACTCGGGTTGTATCTTGCCCAACAAGTGGCATCGAAAATTGGGATTTCACTGTCCGCCGAGTCCGTGCCGGATCAAGGAACGACGATGAATATGACGTTTTCCACCGAAAACGAGTTTGACGCCACACGAACATGACAATAATGTCACATTGGCCGACCTGTTTGTCATCTAAATCAAACGACCGGAGTTAGTTCACCCGTTAAGATAAGGGTATAGCAAACAGGGAGGGTACAATGATGGATCAATATAAAACAGTATTACATGCTCAAAATATCCGCAAATCATACGGAACTCGCGGAAATGTGCAAGAAGTATTGAAAGGGATCGACTTGCGGGTAATGGAAGGCGAATTTGTCGGCATCATGGGGGCGTCCGGCGCAGGAAAAACGACATTGTTGAACGTTCTAGCGACAATCGACCGTACGACGGAGGGCTCGATTCTTATTGGAGATTCTGATATTTCGAAGATGAAGGACCGCGAATTATCCGCATTCAGGCGAGACAAATTAGGGTTCATCTTCCAAGATTACAATCTTCTCGACACATTGACGGTGAAGGAAAATATCCTGCTGCCAGTTTCACTTGGCAAAATGAAAAAGCGGGTGGCGGAAGATCAATTCAACTCGATTGCCGATATTTTAGGCATCAAAGAATTGGCAGATAAATATCCACATGAAATTTCCGGCGGCCAAAAACAGCGGACTTCCGCAGCGCGTGCACTCATCAACAAGCCATCCATGGTCTTTGCAGATGAACCGACGGGCGCGCTTGATTCGAAATCGGCGTCTTCGTTGCTCGGAACATTGGAGGATGTCAATAAACAACGCGGCGTCACGATCATGATGGTGACGCATGACCCTGTCGCATCAAGCTATTGCAGCCGTGTTGTCTTCCTGAAGGACGGCAATATTTACTCGGAGCTGTACCGCGGCGATAAAACGAGACAGGCCTTCTTCCAGGAAATCCTGAAAGTTCAAGGTGTCCTCGGGGGTGACAGCGTTGACGCTCTTTGATCTCGTCATCCGCAGCATGCGGAAAAACATCAAGCATTATTACTTATACTTTTTTGCGCTTATTTTAAGTGTCGTCCTGTACTTCGTCTTTGCGACGTTGCAGCATGATCCGTCGGTTGTTGAGAGGTCTGGCGGCAGCATGGGTGCGGCGTTCAAAGTGGCAGGAATCTTACTGTTATTCATCGCAGGGATTTTCGTCGTTTATGCAAATGCGATTTTCTTGAAGAGAAGAAGCCGTGAAATCGGGCTGTATCAATTGATTGGCCTGACAAAAGGATCAGTTTCGCGTCTGTTGATTATCGAAAATTCCTTGCTGAGCGCCGGGGCGTTAGCGATTGGGATTGGCATAGGGATTCTCGTGTCACGCGTATTTTTATTATTGCTAATGAAGCTCATCGGCTTTGATGGATTTATCGAAGTGGAGTTTTCGACGGCGGCTGTCATCCAGACGGTGATTGTATTTCTTGGAATCACCATTCTCACGTCAATGCAAATGCTCGTTGCAGTCTACCGCAACACGTTGCTTGGACTATTCAATGCCGAGAAGACCGGCGAGCATCCGAAAAAGCCGAAAGCTATCAGGTCAGCCTTTCTTGCGATTTTAGGGATAGCCCTCATCGCGTTCGGATACTGGCTATCCGGCCGGATGTTGAATGCTTTGCTGTTCATCAATATGATCGTCGTTTTGGTTACGACAATTCTCGGTACTTTTTTATTGTTCCGCGTGGCGATCGGGTGGGTGCTGTATCAGATGCGCAAAAGGAAGAAGGGCCATCTTGGATTGTATAACAGCTTGTCGCTTGCGCCGATCATGCATCGGATGAAGGGCAATGCGAATTCACTGACGATTATTACGGTATTATCCGCAATGACGCTGACAATGTTGGCGGGCGTGTATTCCCTTTATTATTCGACGGAAAAGGAAGTCCGTCTCATTTATCCTTTTGATTTTGCATTTGATGATTTTTGGTATGATGACGGTAAAGGTGCTGCCGAAAAATTCATCAGCGAACTAGATAAGCAACAGATTACGTATTCGTATTCAACAGTTGAAACGCTAGAAGTGGATGGTGAATTCGAAGGTGGCAGTGTATCAGAATTGATGTCCAATTCGTTTGGAGCATATATAATAAGCGACAAACAATTGCAACAAGCAGGTGTGGATATTGAAGTTTCTGACTCCGACGCTGCGTACCTTTATGATGCGGGCATATACTGGTTATTGAAAACGATGGAAGTTCCATTCAATATCGAATTATCGAATGCAGAAATAGAAGCCGATATGAAAGTTGTAAAAGTGAGCGAAGGAAATGCATTAAATACTTCAGCGATGACACACCTTGTTGTGAAAGATGCATTTTATCATGAATTAAAAGAGCTGTTTCTGAATGATGAAAACGAATGGCGCATTTCAAACACCTATGCCATCGATGTTCTAGACCGTGATCAGCTTGCCGAAGCTTCTGCGATTTTCAAGCGTATTAATGAGGAAGATGATCAGCACGGATTTGATTACTATTCCCAATACGCTTCGGGGATGGAGAACAATGGTTTATTCATCTTTATCTCTGGGTTCTTAGGGCTCGTGTTCCTCATTTCGACAGGCAGCATTTTGTACTTTAAGCAAATGACGGAGGCGGAGCAAGAGAAAAGCAGCTATGCAACATTGCGTCAGCTAGGTTTCACCGCGCAAGACATTATGCGCGGTATCGTCCGCAAGCAAGTATTCGTCTTCGGAGTTCCGTTGATGATTGGGCTGTTGCATTCCATCTTTGCGATAAAAGCCGCGTCATTCATGTTCATGTCCGATATTACATTGCCCGCTTCGATCGCCATGGGTATCTACGTGCTTATTTATCTCATGTTCGCCTTTTTGACGGTCGGGTATTACCGGAAAACGGTGAAGGCTGCGCTTTAGTTGGGCGAATTGCTACGAAAAAAGGCGATTCGGTGGTAAAGTCATTCGAATCGTGGTAATGCTCTGAGCAACGGTGGTAATGCCATCCGAATCGGTGGTAATACTCTGGGCAACGGTGGTAAAGTGCCGAGAATCGGTGATAACCCCCCTTAGTCGGTGATAACCAATATTTTCTGGCAGTATTCGATAATTTTTTTAAATAAATGGGTTGAAAAATGCCGAGCCGATGATAAAATAATCAAGTCAGAGTAAATATGAAGCGCTTTCATGAAAAGTGGAAGAGAGCTTCTAGACCGTTTGAGTCCATGATGGCTCAGCGGTTTTTCTATTTCTGAAATGTGAGTTTTTTTGCACGACTGGGTAAGGATAGTAAGTGAAATATGATGATGGAGAAGGAGTGAATAGTGTGGGCGTAGTGGAGTGGCTGGTGGGACCGGCGAATGATTTTATTTGGACATATATATTGATTGGGCTTTTATTGCTCATTGGTCTTTATTTTACGATAAGAACGAAGTTTGTC
The DNA here is from genome assembly GCF_023715585.1 of Sporosarcina luteola. Lineage (GTDB taxonomy): Bacteria > Bacillota > Bacilli > Bacillales_A > Planococcaceae > Sporosarcina > Sporosarcina luteola_D. The sequence continues at coordinate 1,906,839 of NZ_JAMBOK010000001.1, read as the reverse complement.
CAATTTCGTTTATTTGGAGAGATGTTCAGACTCATTTTCGAGAAAAGAGAAGGCAACCGTGGAGTCTCGGCGTTCCAGGCGTTTACAATTAGTGCGGCGTCCCGGGTCGGTACAGGGAACGTAACTGGCGTAGCGCTTGCCATCGGGATTGGCGGACCAGGCGCGGTCTTCTGGATGTGGGTCATTGCCATTATCGGCATGGCGACGGCATTCATTGAAAGTGCGCTTGCGCAAGTGTACAAAGTTCGGGACGGCGACACCTTCCGCGGAGGACCAGCCTATTACATGGAGAAGGCGCTAGGCCTTCGGAAGCTTGGAATCGTTTTCGCGATTCTCCTAACGATGTGTTTCGGTTTTATTTTTAACTCTGTTCAATCAAATACGATCAGCCAGTCATTCCATGATGTATTCAATCTACCCTATTGGGTGGTTGGTTTACTACTTGTCATTTTGACGGCAATCATCATTTTTGGCGGCGTGCAAAGGATTGTCAAAGTGACGCAAGCAATTGTCCCAATCATGGCGGTGTTTTACTTGCTGATTGCGCTGTATGTTGTTGCTAGTAATATCACGGAAGTTCCTGCCATGATTGCCCTCATTTTTGAGCATGCTTTTGGCATTAAGGAAATGGCTGGCGGCGGTATTGGTGCTGCCATGATGCAAGGTATCCGACGTGGTCTGTTCTCAAATGAAGCTGGTATGGGGAGTGTGCCGAACGCTGCGGCGACGGCGAGTGCGACGCATCCGGCGAAGCAGGGGCTAGTCCAGAGTCTTGGTGTATTTTTCGATACGATCATCATTTGTTCTGCGACCGCTTTTATCATCCTCCTCGCAGGACTTTATGACAAAGGGGAAGAGAGCGGCATTTTGCTGACGCAGTCCTCGATGGCCGTACACGTTGGTTCTTGGGCACCTTATTTTGTCGCGATTGCGATCATGTTCTTCGCGTTCAGCTCAATCGTCGGGAATTATTATTACGGTGAAACAAATATTGAATTCATCAACACACATAAGTCGTGGATGACGGCCTACCGAATTGCGGTGCTCGGAATGGTCATGTTCGGTGCCCTCGCAAAAGTGGATATCGTCTGGAGCATGGCGGACTTGTTCATGGGCTTGATGGCAATTATAAATCTCCTCGTCATCTTGGCGCTTGGAAAAGTTGCTTTCCGCGTATTGGATGATTACACGAAGCAACGGAAACAAGGGAAGAATCCTGTATTTAAAGCGGATTCTAGTTTGAAAGGTGCCGACTGTTGGAGAGAAGAGTGAAACTTATCAATAGAAAGAATGGTATCGTCGAAATTGACGAACCATTCTTTTTTTATTATGTAATTAGAAATATCGAACTTAATAATAGTTGTTTCTAATTATATTTAAGTCTGCTATAATTCTATTACTATAGTACCATTGGAGGTATTTTACATTTGAAGAAGCAGAAAAGTATCGTGTGGAAGTTGTCGGGATTAATTATTGGGTTGTTTTTGCTGCTGTTCATTGCGTATACGGTAATAACGAGCACGATTTTACATAAGGAAACCGTTGCCGAAGCTGAAAATTACGCGATAGAAAGTACACGTTATAATGCTCAAGTGATCAGTGCGAGGTTTGGGAAAACAGACGAGATGCTGCATACGACAAAGCGTGTTTTCGAGACGTTGCATGCGCAGGGGAATCTTACAACTGAGGAGATTCTCAGTGTGATGGAAAGAAATTTGACAGATAATGCGGATGCAATAGGTATGGCTGCTGTGTTCGAAAGTGGTGCGATTCCACTAGATGATCAAGTCAATAAAAATGTAATTGATTCATCGGGAAAATTAATCCCTTACTTATATAAGGATGGCAATCGTATTGATTTAAGAGGGCTTGTTGGGTACGACGTTGCCGGAGATGGAGATTGGTATGCGATACCAAAGAAGGAAAAGCGGGCTGTACTGACGGAACCCCATGAATACGATGCGGGTGACAAAATGGTGCTAATGACGACCATGGCTGTGCCGCTTGAGACGGAATCCGGTCAGCTTCTTGGGGTATTGGCAGCAGATCTGACGATTGATTTCTTAAATGACCTGGTGACAACAATTCAACCTGACGGTGGTTATGCTTCAATTATAACGGAGACAGGCAACTTGACGGCGAATAGTTTGAAAGCAGATATGATTGGCACGAATATGCAAGATTCGATTGATTGGAGCGCTGTGAAGAAGCAGTTGGATGAAGGGCAAACCGGTACACTCTATGTGGATTCCAAGAGCCTGAAGGAGAAATCCTTTAATACATTTGCGCCAATCATGCTGGACAATATAGATGATGTATGGTCCGTGCAAACCGTGTTGCCGCGCTCTACAATCCTTGGAACTTTCAATAAGATCCTATTGGTTACAGTGATTTCCGCGATTATAATCGTTGTGATTATGGCAGGGGCGACTTCATTGTTTATTTTCAGACAGCTGAAACCACTATCTTATTTACAGCGTTCCATTGAAGCAGCGGCGACCGGCGACATAACGCAATCCGTCGACGAGAAATATATCCGCAACGATGAAATCGGTGCCGTCACAAACGCTTTTAATGATATGCTGCGCCAAACAAACGAAGCGATGAGCGCGGTGCGTTCTTCTTCCAATGAATTAAGTGAGTCCAGTTCACATGTCCACCATGCTTTTGAAGAAATTGTAGCATCCAGCGAGGAAGTGGCATTGGCGACAAATGAAATTGCCCAAGGAGCTTCCACTCAATCGGAGGACACAGAAGAAACGAGCAGCCGTATGACAGAATTGGCGGAGCAGATCACTACGTTATCCAGTTTAGCTGATAGCATGGATGTATTGTCAAAACAGACAGTAGCCTCTACTGAAAAAGGAATAATGGAAGTTCAAAGCCTTCGGGAACATAATGAAACTGCAAATGAAATGAATACGCGAGTCCAACGGCAAATGGATGCGCTCTCGACTAAAATTGCGGCAATCGATCAAGTGATTGCGTCGATTCAAAGCATTACGGGGCAGACAAATCTTCTTGCTTTGAATGCAAGCATCGAAGCGGCACGTGCCGGCGAACATGGCAAAGGGTTTGCAGTTGTCGCGGAGGAAGTGCGGAAACTTGCGGAACAGTCACGAGTGGAAACGGAAGTCATTCAACAGACTGTCCAAGAAATTATCACGGAATCAAAACAGACCTCGGCAGTAATTGAATCCAATCTGAAATTGATGGAAGGTCAAAACAAATCTGTCACAGGCACTGAGTCATCCTTCATGGAAAACGCGGAGCTGACAGAGCAGATGAGCGCCTCTATTAAAGAGTTGACGGCCGAATTATCCGAAATGCTGGCACACAAAGACCAAGTAATGACATCCATTCAAAGTGTATCAGCCGTATCAGAAGAGACAGCCGCTTCTGCTGAACAAGTGAGTGCTTCTTCTATCGCTCAGCAAAACGAATTGGAACGAGTGGCCGATTCGACGACACAAATGAAAGACATTGCGAACGAATTGCGAGCGATCGTTGAAAGATTTAAACTACAGTAAAATAAAGCAATCGTCCCGCCTCGCCCAGGTGGAACGATTGCTTTTTTTGATTCTACATTTCCTCGGGCGCCTTAATTCCGAGCAGGCGTAATGATTCCTTCAATACGATGGTGACACATTCAATTAGTGAAATCCGGTAATGCTTGTGAGCTTCGTCGGATAACACCTGCACATTCCCGTAAAATGAATTAAACGCTTGGGCAAGGTCGACCGCATATTTAGCGATAACTGAAGGGTCCAGTTCGTCATTTGCGCGCTTGACTGCTTGCGGGAATTGGCTAAGCAGTTTGACGATGTCCCATTCGTAATCATTCACTTCGTCAATCGCGAACTTGTCAGGTGCCCCCGCTTTACGCAAGATGGAGTTCGCCCGCGCATGTGCGTATTGTACGTACGGCCCAGTTTCACCTTCGACCTGTAGCATTGCTTCAAGATTGAATTCAATGTCATGCTTCCGATGCTGCTTCAGGTCGCTGAATAGGATGGCGCCGACACCTACGGCTTTAGCCACTTCGGGTTTATTAGCTAGTGTCGGGTTCTTTTCTTCGATGTTTTTCTGTGCAAGTTCAATCGCGTCTTTCAAGACTTCCTCAAGTAAGACAATCTTTCCTTTCCGTGTCGACATCTTCTTGCCGCCTTGCAAGATGAGCCCGAATGGTACGTGCACGATGTCGTTTGCCCATTCATGCCCCAGTTTGCCAAGCACTTTCTTCACTTGTGTAAAGTGGAGGCTTTGTTCATTCCCGACGACGTAGATGGATCTGACAAAGTCGTACTTGTTCTTTCGATCGATGGCAGCTGCCAAATCACGTGTTGCATACAACGTCGCTCCATCTGATTTTTTAATCAAACATGGCGGCATGTCTTCTTCAAGTTCCACGACCATGGCGCCGTCCGATTCGACCAACAGCCCTTTGTCCGCAAGTTCTTGGACAACTGGTTCCATTTTGTCGTTGTAATATGCTTCGCCATTATAGGAATCGAAGGTGACTCCGAGCAGATCATAAATCCGCTGGAATTCCTGCAATGACTCGGTTTTGAACCAATCCCAAAGGGCAAGTGCATCCGAATCGCCGTCCTCAAGTGCTTTGAATGCCGCGCGACCTTCATCGTTCAAAGAAGGAGCTGTTTCCGCTTCTTCATGGAAACGGATATACAGCTTCAGCAACGTTTCGATTGGCGCTTGACGGACTTCCTCCTCGTTGCCCCATTTCCGGTACGCGGTAAGGAGCTTGCCGAATTGCGTGCCCCAATCGCCAATGTGATTGATTTTTACCGGTTGGTAGCCGGTTTTTTCGAGCAAGTAAGCGATGGAATTCCCGATGACCGTGGAACGCAGATGGCCCATGGAAAACGGCTTTGCAATGTTTGGAGAGGATAAATCGATTGTCACGACACCGCCGTTGCCTTCGTTGGATGAGCCGTATGTTGCGGATTGGTCCAAAATCAAATGCAGAAGATCGTCAGTAATGGCAGTGCGATTCAGGAAAATATTCACGTATCCATTGACAGCTTCCACTTTTCGGATGGATGGATGAGTAAGCGAACCAGCGATTTCTTCCGCAATAGCTACAGGTGATTTCCGTAAAGCCCTTGCGAACGGAAAACAAGGCAATGCAAAATCGCCTAACTTTGAATTTGCTGGGCGCTCCAGCATCTGCTCCTCCACTTGAATCGGACTGACTGTCTGTAAAGCTTGTAAAATGTCCTTTTTCATTATCACGAACCCCTTTTCAGGTAAAATAAAAAAGCCTTCATCTCAATAAATGAGACGAAAGCTTGTTCCGCGGTACCACTCAAATTGCCCCTTGTTTTAGATAGAGGCCCCTTTCTCCTAACGGCGAGACACCGGCTTCACCTACTTCATTCAGAAAAGCATCTCCGAAGTGCGCTTCATGAATCGACTCCGCCAGGCTCCCACCAACCCCGACTCGCTACGGAAGTACTGAATCATTACTCTCTTCGTCATCGATATTGTAGTTGAATGTATCAAATCGGTGATTGGCTGTCAATGGGCAATTGGCGTAACTTTCACAATACTCATCCGTCTACTTTACTGAGTGGGAGGTATTGGAATGAAAACTAGTTTATCAATTCTGTTAGGTGCTACTTTATTGTTAGGCGGTTGTGGAACGGATGCATCCCTGAAAAATGTCGCGGTTGAAGATGGTGAATGGAAGACGTTGAAAACGGTGAGTGGACGCGAAATTATTGCCGAACTGAAGCAAACCGTTGAAGAGACACCTAAGCGGGACGAGAGGGCGACTATAGAAACGCCCCCTGAGTTTGAGGAGCCTACGAAAGAAACGGTGGAGGATTTGAATGTCAAAGCAATTGAAGGGCCTGCTGTCTTCCAGGCGGTGGAAAAAGTTTACGGCGAGGGTGGATTTCATCATGAAGGCGTCATTTTCTTCGAACTTCAGACGAAGGGTGCTGCGCAATCCGGCGTGTGGATCGGGTTAAAGGAGCCGGATGAACGTGTTCAGCAATTGCTTGAATTATTGCAGCCGGAAGTGGATGCGGGCGAAATCCTAGCGGAATCAATTTATTTCTTCCGCAGTCCTCATACGGAAAAGGAACTTTATGATCTACAGGAGGAAGTTGCAGAAGCATTGAAAGGCATGCAATCGGAAGGGGGATCATTCGGTGTATACGTCGATATCATCACTGGCGATATCGAAATTACCCATGATTTTCTGATGCCGGAGCAACAAGAGGAGCTGAGGAAGTTGTTCACCGACTATACGATCAATTTTGAGCAAGATGGACGAATGGTCCCGGAGCCGGGAGAATCAAGAATCATACCTCCCGAACAAACGTATACAGATACCCCGGTGGAAGAAGGCGGCTTCATATTGTCCGCTGGCGAAGGGACAATATTTGTAGCGGGCGGAACTAAAAGCGCTGTGTATTATAAATTCCCAGAAGCCGACAAGCTGAAAGTCGGCCAACGTGTGAATGTGGAACGATCAGGGCCAATCGCGGAATCGTATCCTGGACAAGGAACCGCGAAGTTTGTAGAAGTCTTGCCGGACTATAAGCCAGCAAACGCAAAGCTTTCCGAGTCACAAGCCGTCGCAAAAGCATTGGAAGTGGCGGGTGAGAGATTGTCGAACGGATATGTTGTCATCGAAGAAGTTTCATTTGATGAGAATGAAAAGAAGTGGGTATTCAAGCTCTTGCCGGATGATGGGGAAGGGACATTGGAAGTTGCAGATCAATAAAAGTTGCGGCAACCGTCACTTGTGGCGGTTGTTTTTTATGGGGAAATTGGTCGAACGGTGATAAAGCCTATTTGACCGGTGATAAACCCCAGCTGAGTGGTGATAACGTTTGTCTGAGTGGTGATAACGTTTGTCTAAGCGGTGATAAACTCCGTCTGAACGGTGATAAATTGTGATTGAGCGGTGATAAACGATTTTGGAGGTGAAAATTACTTTAGAAAATGCAGAAATTCATTCCAAAACAACTCCAATTGTCGTCGTATGGTGGTAAATTTGCGAGAGTCGGTGGTAAACGCCTGAGTCGGTGATAAACCATGACAAGTCGGTGATAAAACATTTTGCGCTGCAAGAAAAAACTTTCCTGGTTTCCAGCCATTTGGCGTAACGTTAACGTGAATTGTCCGTCTAATTTGTTGATTGGGAGGTTTTGGAATGAAATATAGTGTGTCATTGATAATGGTAAGTGCTGCTTTATTGCTAGGAGGATGTGGAACGGCTGGCACGGATGCATCCGCGATAAATGGGACGGTTGTGGAGAACGGGAAGAAGTCGTTGAAAAAAGTGAGTGGACGTGAAATCATTGCTGAATTGAAGCAATCAGTTAAAGAATCGCCCGAACGGAATAAGGCAGCTGCTGCACAAACGGAAAGCTATGAATACAAAGAGGGATTATTCGGAGAACCTACTCCGGAATTGGCGGAGGATATGGCAGTGCAAGCGATTGAAGGACCAACCGCAATAGAGGCTGTGGAAAAGATCTATGGCGGTTACGCAGGTTTTGAAAAAGAAGGAATCCTCTTTTTTGAAAATCAAATGAGTGGTGCGGAGCAAGCAGGGATCTGGATCGGTGTGAAGGAGCCGGATGAGCGCGTTCAAAAGCTGCTTGATGAGCTGCAACCGAAAGTGGATGCAGGTGAAATCCTGGCGGAACCGATCTATATTTTCCGTAGCCCGCATACACAAAAGGAACTCTATGAACTACAGAATGAAGTCGGACGAGCGCTGAAAGGGATGAAATCTGAGTGGGGATCATATGGATTATCGGTAAATACAATTACAGGAATTATTGAAATCAGCCATGACTTCCTGAAACCGGCACAGCAAAAGGAGCTGGAGAATATGTTCCCGGACAAGACATTCCAATTTGAACAGGAAGGCAGGATGGTTGCTGAGCCTGGGGAATCGAGCATTATTTATCCGAAGCAAACATTCACGGATACTCCTGTTTCAGAAGGCGGTTTCATATTATCAGCTGAGGAGGGGCAGTTCTTTATCGCGGGAGGAACTGAAGGTGCGGTATATTATAACTTTTCTGAGGCAGACAAGCTGAACGTCGGACAACGTGTCAAAGTCGAGGCGTCCGGTGGGATAATGTTATCTCTTCCTGGGCAGGGAAGCGCGAAGTTTGTGGAAGTCTTGCCAGATTATGAACCGGTTGGTGCAACGCTTTCTGAATCGCAGGCTGTGGCGAAGGCCATAGAAATGACCGATGGAAAAACAGCACCTGGCTACTTGGTTATTCAAGAAATTTCTTTTGACGAGAAAGAAATGAAGTGGATTTTTAAAATTATTCAAGATGAAAAGGAAGCAACGTTGGAAATTGCAGATAAATAAAATTTAGTGAAACCGTCACTTGTGGCGGTTTTTTTATGTGAAAAATGAGCGAATGGTGGAAATTCTAAGTAAGTGGTGATAAACAACGACTGAGTGGTGATAACGGTTGCCTAAGCGGTGATAAACTCCCTTTGAGTGGTGATAAAGTGTGCTTGAACGGTGATAAACGTTTTTGGAGCTTAAACTTGCTATGAGAAGCGCGGAAATTCATTCCAAAGAACTTCGAATTGTAGTCAATCGGTGATAAATTCACCAGAGTCGGTGGTAAAGTGCTCCGAGTCGGTGGTAAACGCCTGAGAGTCGGTGATAACAGTCCAGGAGTCGGTGATAATCCCCCGCAAGTCGGTGATAAACATTTCAGAGACTCCCTCGGTTTCTGTCCGGTACCCATGGGTATGCTATGGATGAAGGAGAGGATTGATTTGTCGAAAAAGCTGATTTCCGCCATACAGGAGTACTCTTTCCCGTTAAATGATAAAGCGTTCGATACCATTTTGGACGCAATTGGTGAAGCCCGTATTGTGCTGCTAGGTGAGGCGACGCATGGAACTTCGGAGTTTTACAAAGTTCGCGCGGCGTTATCGAAACGCCTTATTCAAGAAAAAGGGTTCACAATGATTGCAGTGGAGGGCGATTGGCCATCCGCTCAGGCGGTCAACCGCTATATAAAAGGGTTTGATGAAGAAGGAAAAACTGCTCGGCAAGTATTGACGGAGTCCTTCAATCGCTGGCCGACATGGATGTGGGCGAATGAAGAAGTCGAGGAATTTGTCGAATGGCTGAAGCGTGAAAATGATGGAAAGGACGTAGCCGGAAAAACAGGGTTTTATGGCATCGATATGTATAGCCTTTATGAATCCATCGATGAAGTGCTTCGCTTTCTCCGAGAGAATCCGCAGTACAAAGCCGATTTGGAGTTGGCAAAAAAGGCATTCTCCTGTTTTGAGCCGTATAACCGGATGCCGGAGCATTACGCGCTGTCGACAGCCCATTTCTCGGATGAATGTATCCGGGAGGTCACGAACTTGCTGACGACAATCCGTAGCCACGAAGATCTTTATTCGGATGAACAGGAGAAGGACTTGAATGTGGCAATGAATGCATTGGTCGCTAAAAATGCTGAGTCATACTATCGTGCAATGATGCAGGATGACGCCATCTCGTGGAACATCCGCGATATGCATATGGTGGAGGCGATCAGTGAACTCCTGAATTATCACGGAAGCGACGCGAAAATCATCATTTGGGAGCATAATACCCATGTCGGCGATGCGTCTGAAACGTCGATGGTCAACCACGATATGATCAACGTCGGCCAACTGATTCGTGAGAAATACGGAAGAGAATCCACTTTTGCAATCGGCTTCGGCACGTATGAAGGGACCGTCATAGCAGGAGAAAGCTGGGGCGAGCCGTTTCAAAAGATGAATGTGCCACCCGCCACGTTCAATTCATGGGAAGGGCAGATGCATGCAGCGGCACCAGAGGATCAAGTAATCCTTTTCACAGAACAAAACCGCGATTTATTCAATGAATGGATCGGCCATCGCGCTATCGGGGTCGTCTATAATCCGGAGTTTGAGGCGTATGGGAACTATGTGTCCTCGCGCGTCGGCAGCCGGTACGATGGATTTGTTTTTGTGGATCAAACAAATGCGCTGAAGCCGTTCAGCCAATAAGAGCCATGCATCGATTGTAACGGTTTCGGTTGATGGGGAGAAAACTAAAAAAACACAGCATTTCGGGACACAATTCGAATATGAATTGGAGTCCCTATTTTTGTTGAATCAACACTTAGCTTAAAACGCTCTCTAATTAGATACTGGAAAGAAAAATGTAGATGGAAGATGAGATATCTATGCTAAAATATATTAAAGATTGTGAAATGTTGATTTTCAACTAAGGCGGCAGTTTAGTTCAATAATGAAACTTTAATTAGAGATTAACGATCGGAAATTTTAACCCGACTTTTCAATAACGAAGGAGGTAAGTTCAGTTATGGAAGAAGAATATCATAATAAGAAAAAGGAGTACTTGAAAAAGTTGGAAATGCAAGAGATTGGCTTTACAATATTAATCATACTATTTATTGTTCAGTATACTAAAATGCTTGGCTATGTGTTTGGCCGTTGGATATGGACCGGTACTAACGGTGGTCTTGAAGTTTTCCTATTAATATTCGGGGTGCTTCCTGCGTCTTATTTCTCTGCAAAATATTTAGTTAAAGTAATTAAAATCTTATTTAACTAACGAAGCAGGTTAATAAAATTAAAAGCATAATGACTGGTTGGCAACCAGTCATGTAGGGGGATTAAAAAATGGAATACTATAAATATCTTAGACAGTATGTAGGACATAGACCAATTATTTTACCAGGTTCTGTTGTTATTATTATAAATGAACAAAATGAAGTGTTATTGCAAAAAAGAAACGATGGATATTGGGGGTTACCAGGCGGTTTGATGGATTTGGGGGAAAGCTTTGAAGAAGTAGCAAAGAGAGAGGTTTTTGAAGAAACGGGATTAGTAGTTAAAAATTTAAATTTACTTAGTGTTTTCTCTGGTTCTGAATATTACTTTAAAATTTCTAATGGTGACGAATTATATTCGGTAACAGCTGTTTATTATACCAATGATGTAAGTGGAGATATCAAGATTGATTATAGCGAATCAGAGAAGATGCAATATGTCTCAATTTATAATTTACCAATTGAATTAACAGATGAGTATAGGGGATATATAGAGCAATATATAGATTGTGAAAAGAGATAATTAAAGTAACGAGTACTTTACTTCAAGAAATTTGGGCTACTAAGACGGATCAATGTTCATATTGAACTTACGGGACAGTTTAGTTGAAGAAGAGCAATTAATACTAATAGTAGAAGTAGACAAATAACTGTTAAAGTTTAATTGTAAATATGAGGTACAGAAGGTAAGGGGTGTTAACTTGGAGATTGTAGGAAAGAATATTTTAGTTACTGGGGTAACTGGAACTTTAGGAGAAAAAGTGGCTATTAGATTTGTCAACGAAGGTGCTAATGTCAAGGGGTTAATAAGGAATGGAAATTACTTTAATAAGTATCGGGATCTAGGAATTACACCAATCATAGGAGAATTGAATGATTCTGAAATCTTATTTGATGTTTTAAAGGGCATTGATATTGTCATTCATTGTGCTGCCTATTTAGGTGATGAATTAGAAGAAGCTGTGAATTCTAACGTAAGTGGAGTAGACAATATAGCGAAATTTTCACTAGCTGCTGGAATAAAAAAATTCATCCATATTTCATCGCTTTCAGTTTTCGGGGAACCGACAGAAGGATATTTTGATGAAACAACTCCAATTATTCAACAACACCAAGAGGTCTATGTAGATACAAAATCAAAATCTGAACAGATTCTTAATAGTTATATTATAAAAGGACTTGATGTAATAATTTTAAGACCAGGTGCAATCTGTGCGGAAGAAAATTCATATTGGGGAGACAGACAAATTAGCCGTATGTTAAAAACTGATATTATTGATTGGGTCCACCCAGAAGATATTGTACCCTGGATTCATGTAGATAATTTAGTAGAGATGATACATCTTGTCCTATCAAAAGGAGTAAGCAATCATATCTATAATGCAATAGATGGGAACTTTTCAGAAGAAGAATTTCGAGTAAGACTAATTACAGCTTTAGGTAAAAAATTAAAAGTACCAAATCGTCAGAAAGAATGTCCCGTTTATTCAAATACTAAAATTAAAGAATTAGGATATCGACCAATTCAAACCTTTGAGCAAACTATCTCAAATCTTGTATCATTAGCTGTAAGTCAGTTATAGGTATTAAAGTTTTTTAAAAAATATATAACCTTCTTCAACTTACTAGTGCTTTACTTGAAGAACAAGCTACACAGACGGATCAATATTCTTATTGAACTAACGGAGCAGTTTGGTACAATAAAAAATTCATTAAAAAAGTAGTAATAATATAATTTTAAAAAGGGGAAATTAAATGATATTGGAAGCTGCTATTTTACAAGTTAAGGAAGGTATGGAGGCTGAATATGAAGAAGCATTTCGTGAGGCATCAGAAATTATTTCTTCAATGAAAGGGTACATATCTCACGAATTACAGCGTTGTATGGAAGTTAAGGGGAAATATTTATTATTGGTGCAATGGGAAACAGTAGAAGACCATACAGTTGGATTTAGACAATCTAATGAGTATCAAGAATGGAAAAAGAAATTACATAATTTTTATGACCCATTTCCAACAGTCGAACATTTTGAGATGGTTAAACTTTAATAGTTGTTCTTGAACGGGTGCTATACTTTAAGAAGGAGTAAAGCCTTTTTTTTATTGAACTAACGGTGCAGTTAGTTGAATAAGATTAGTGGATTAAACAATTAAAAAGGGAGTGAGATTCTAAATGGATTGGAATTGGAATGAAACCCATATAAAACTCCCGTATACATCTGAAAACTTCAGGACATTATTAGATACTGTCTGTAGGGGAGAAAACGAGTTTTCTCAATATGATTTTGCTATGTGGTGCGATAATTTAACGATGGCATTTGATGATGATGAAGGTGAGGAATTGAATGAGTATGATTCACTGGTCAATGGCATCGCAAGGGATATCGAATGTCAATGGGATTTGTATTTAATCAATACTTACTCGCTTAAAGAATTACAAACATTAGGCTTTTCTCAAGTTTCCTTACCACAAGAATGGCTACTTAAATGGTTAAAGGAGTTAAACAGTTTATAAGAAAATGAACCTTCTTCTTCAACTAACGAGTGGCTTAGTTCAATAAGGATAGTAAGTTATCTCGCAAAAAAACGCTCAATTAGAGCGTTTTTAACTTGTTTTTAATCCAACTATTTTTTTACTGTGATTAACCTGTTATTTGCATTGCTAATTGCACTATTCTCCCCAACCGATCCCGTTACATCGATTGCATGGCTCTTATTTTTAATTAAAACTAATAAAATATCTTTCTACCTATTTACGATTGAAACACAACATGTTAGGGTAATGGATGTACATAAGGCACAATATATAGTATCGAACGATGGAATGGTACCGTTATCGGTTTAAAAGGGAATCCGCAAATCGGAGCTGTCCCCGCAACTGTAAGCGCAGACGACCGTCTCAAAAACCACTGCAGCATCTAGCTGCGGGAAGGGGAGATGGAAGGAGGAAGCGTTAGCCAGTAGACCTGCCGTCCATCGTCCAGCGACACTTTCTTCGGGGGTTGAGAGGTGGAAGCGAGCGGGTTTTTGCTTTCATTTTTCAGGCGATCCCGATCTGTTTCCTAATCAAAATCCATGAGCGATGACTCTACCGAAAAGGTGGAATCATCGCTTTTTTCACTTGTGAAGCTAATTTAAAGGAGATGGATGATGTGACGATTATCACGGAAACGACAAGCATTATGGACAAGCTGCAAGCTGAATTCGGAGCGGACAAGCTCCAACCACTCATTATAGCGAGTGAACGCTGGAAGGAGCGGCATCTTGAAGGGGCTGACTCCGATTGGTCGAAAGCGATGATCTTGGAGGCGCTCAGTAATATTGATGAAGTGTCAGCATACTGGACATTCGTTGCTGCGCGAATCTATTTGCAGGAGGTTTATTCCCGCCAGGAAAGTGTTAGGCAGGCGAAAGCATATACGGATTTTGCCGACAATGTGGAGCGGCTTGTCAAGAAAGGCTTGTATACATCTGTTTTGATTGAAAAGTATTCGCGTGAAGAACTGGAAGAGCTAGGAACATTCCTTGAGCCGGAGCGGGACAAGCTGTTCACGTATATTGGATTGAAAACGCTTGTGGACCGGTATGTTGCGGTTGATTTCAATAAAGATCCTGTCGAATTGCCTCAGGAACGTTGGCTCATCATTGCGATGACGCTCATGCAAAATGAAACTGAGAACCGACTCGACAAGGTGGCGGAGGCATATTGGGCGATGAGCAATCTGTATATGACTGTTGCGACGCCAACGCTTTCAAACGCGGGCAAACCCCATGGTCAGTTGTCGAGCTGCTTCATCGACACGGTTGATGATTCGCTGCAAGGTATCTATGACAGCAATACCGATATTGCCAATCTATCGAAATACGGTGGCGGCATCGGTGTGTACATGGGGAAAGTCCGTTCCCGCGGGTCGTCCATCCGCGGTTTCAAAGGGGCTTCAAGCGGTGTTCTCCCGTGGATCAAACAGCTCAACAACACAGCGGTGAGCGTCGATCAGCTTGGACAGCGGCAAGGTGCAATTGCCGTCTACCTAGATGTGTGGCATAAAGATATCTTCACATTCCTCGATCTGAAGCTGAACAACGGGGATGATCGCTTGCGAGCACATGATATTTTCACAGGCGTCTGCCTGCCGGATCTTTTCATGGAGCAAGTTGAAGCGCGGGGTGACTGGCATTTATTCGACCCGCATGAAGTGCGGACAGTAATGGGCTATTCGCTAGAAGACTTTTATGATGAAACGAAGGGGGCCGGTTCGTTCCGTGAGAAGTATGAGGAATGTGTCAACCACCCGGAATTGACGAAGGAAACTGTTCCGGCGATTGAAATTATGAAGCGAGTAATGCGCAGCCAGCTCGAAACGGGGACGCCATTCATGTTTTATCGTGATGAAGTAAACCGGGCGAACGCGAATAAGCATGAGGGGATGGTTTATTCGAGTAATCTCTGTACAGAAGTAACGCAAAATCAGAGCCCGACGCAATTCGAATCCGTCACACTCGAAGACGATATCGTTGTAACACGATCCAAGCCAGGCGATTTCGTTGTCTGCAACTTGTCGTCCATCAATCTTGGGCGTGCAGTTCCTGCGGATGTTCTGGAGCGGCTCATCACAATCCAAGTCAGGATGCTCGACAACGTCATTGATTTGAATAAAATTCCGGTCGTTCAGGCGCAACGGACGAATGGCCGATACCGCGGCATTGGGCTCGGGACGTTCGGTTGGCACCATCTGCTCGCCTTGAAAAACATCCAATGGGAATCGGATGAGGCGGTTGCCTATGCGGATAATCTATACGAGAAAATCGCCTATTTAACGATCAAGGCATCAATGGAATTGGCGAGTGAAAAAGGGGCTTATCCTTTATTTGAAGGATCGGACTGGCAGACAGGGGGTTACTTCGAGCAACGTCAATATGACTCGAAGGAATGGCAAGAACTGCGCTTCGATGTCGCTACGAACGGCATCCGGAACGGGTATTTGATGGCGGTTGCACCAAACAGCTCGACATCGGTCATCGCAGGTTCAACAGCTTCCATCGATCCGATTTTCAAGCCGTTCTACCACGAGGAAAAGAAAGATTACAAGCTGCCGGTCATTGCGCCGGATTTGGACCACAACACATATGACGTGTACCGACGCTCCGCATATATTGTCGATCAGCGCTGGTCCATCAAGCAGAATGCAGCAAGGCAACGCCATATCGATCAGGCAATTTCGTTCAACATCTATGTGCCGAATAATATCCGCGCATCCGTCCTCCTCGATTTGCATATACAAGCATGGAAATCAGGCATGAAAACGACGTATTACATGAGATCCACGGCATCTGACATTGAGGAGTGCGAATGGTGTCATTCCTGATTGCGTATGCGTCGTGGAGCGGGAATACGGAGGAAGTAGCCGAAATCATAGAGGAGACGCTTTTGTCCGAGGGCATCGATGTCGCTATGCATCGGATCGGGCTCGCTCCGTTGCCGAATCCGCGGCAATTTGATGCGATGATCATTGGTTCATTCACATGGGACAAGGGCGCCACGCCTGACGAGGTGAAGGAATTCGTCGCGGACATCGGCTACAAACCGAGGAATGTGTATGTCTTCGGAACAGGGGATACGCAGTTTGGAGGGGAAGAGCTGTTTTGCCATGCTGCCGTCAAACTGGCGCGATTTTATGAGTCGGCAATTGAACCTCTTAAAATCGAGCAAAGCCCCCGTGGTACGCAGGAACAGAAAGTCATCGAATGGTTGAAAGGAGTCGTTCATCATTGGCAACACTTACACGCGTTAAAGTATTGAATCCGGCACAACCGAATAAATCAACAGCGATTTTCGGTGGGGAAGCGAGCGGCATTCTAAACTGGAATGACCTTGCACACCCTCATTTCTACACATTGCGACAAAAGATCCGCTCTCTATTTTGGACGGCGAATGAAGTAGATATGACGCAGGACGTGAAGCAATTCGCGGATTTGTCGAAAGCCGAACAGGAAGCTTTCCTCAAAATAATCGGCCTGCTGGCGACATTGGACGGACCTCAAACCGTCGTCGCTATGAAAATCGCGGATTTCGCAACTGATCCTTCGGTGAAATCAATCATGGCAACAATCGCCGATCAGGAAAGTGAACATAATCATAGCTACGCATATGTACTTTCCTCTGTGACGACGCTCGACAAGCAGATGGCTTCATTTGAAATGGGGCGCACCGATGAAGTGCTTATGAAGAGGAATGCGCGGATTGTTGACATTTATAATGAATTTGCGGAGAAACCGACGATTGAAACGGTGTTGAAAGCGATGGTGTATACGACGTTGCTGGAAGGCTTATTTTTCTATAGCGGCTTTGCATTTTTCTATAATCTTGCGCGTCATCAGAAGATGGTCGGAACGTCGACGATGATTTCGTACATCAATCGGGATGAATTGCAGCACGGCAAAGCGATCAGCGACATTTTTCGCGCTGCTCTTGCGGAAAACCCGGAGTACAATACCGAAGCTTTCACAGAATGGATTTACGATCAATTCCGCCATTCGGTTGAACAGGAAATCATTTGGAGCCGCTATGTACTGGGAGAAATTGAAGGCATCGACTTGGATGAAATGGCGGGTTATGTTAAGTACCGTGCGAATAAAATGCTGCGCATGCTGGGTTTAAGTGAAATTTACCCTGAATTCGCGGAAAATCCGATGAAGTGGATTCGTGCATATGTCGACAACTTCGACGATACGAAAACGGATTTCTTCGAGCAGACATCGAGGCAATACGTGAAAACGAGCGATTTGAACGGGTTTGATGATTTGTAAAGTGCGACTATAAGGAAAGAGCTGCAAGAAAGTTTGTTGCAGCTCTTTCTGTTATTTTTTTTACTAAATTCACGCGTCCAAAGAACGCTATCCAGGGTCTAAAACATGCCGTCTCGCGGCCAAAGTGAGTGATCTTGCGTTCAAAGTGGACCACCGGGCACCAAATGAGACAATCCCGCGTCCAAAATTGGTCTATCTGCGTCCAAAGCGAACCTCGAACTATCTACTTATTCCCGGTCAACCGCTCGCTCGTATCTGCTGCATCACCGGCGATACGCTTGTTGAACGTTCGCCTCCAACTTGTCGATAATTCCTCCAACTGCAGAATTTTCCGCGCGCCGTCCAAGTCATCTTTCGCATGGTGCATCAGCCGGTTCGCCTCAGATACCGTTATGGCAAGTTCCGGACGTGAAATATGCACCAACTCGTCAGATGGGGAGACGATGCCTTCCTTCAATACACGGAAATAAAACCCCGTAAAACCTGTATCCTGCACAAGGACGGGCATGTCTTTGCGGTCATGGATGAGCGACAGCTTAAAGCAAGGTTGCCGCGGCTGGCTCACTTGCACGATCGCTTCACCAATTTGGAATGAATCCCCGATGCATACTTCATCCTCAAGCAACCCGCGCAGCGTCAAGTTTTCGCCGAATGCGCTCATCTCCAATGGTTTGCCTAACTCCTTCTCCCAAAACGTGTAATGTTCATACGGATAGACGCAAGCTGCCTTGTCTATGCCACCGTGATTAACAAGATCGCCTTGCCCGTCGCCGTCAAAATTCACTGTTGATAAATAAACGGGCTCTGTGACCGGTTTTTTGTTAATGCCGGTCGTTACTTCCTTTTTACCGAACTGCATGTCACGCGGTTTGCCGACGTTTAATGAATGGATTTCGATTTTCTGCATGGTTCATTCACCCCTTGATGATAAGTATAATTGATTGCAGGTAAATCAAGGGAAAAACATTCTATAGACAACACTAAACACCCCCGTCTACAAGGTTAGTTTTTAAGAAGCAGTATCCCAGTGATTTTAATTTGTGAAAGAGCAATCATTAAAAGTTAGTGAACTGCTTTGGAGAAGCTTTGATTTTACGGAAAAAACCTATAAAACTATTCTGATTAGTAGATAACGTGTAGAATAAGGGTAAATAGGTTTAAGTTTTTCGCAGGGAGCAATGGTGATGAATGAACGGGTGGGATTTAATTACGAGCTGGAAATTGAGCGCTTGAAAGAGTTATTCGAATTCGACTTTGTCGGTATTGCGCTCGTCCAATCACCGGAACGCGGATTTGAAGTGAGATGGACGCATGTGACGGGGAATCGGAGTGAGCGCTATCGGCGCATCAAATTACAATCGGGCAAAGGACTGGCAGGACTCGTTTTCAAAACGGGCAAGCCGATGTTCGTCGGGGATGTGGATGAAGTATGGAGTGGCGACAATCTGTTCAATTATCCGATTGTCGCAACGGAAGGGCTCAAAAGCTTCGGAGCGATCCCCCTCTATAAATACAATCGTGTAAAGGGCGTATTACTCGTCGGGTACCGGACCGGCGGGAAGCTGACGGGTGTGCAGTTTGAGAAATTCAAGCAGGAGATCGGAGCGGAATTCGGTCCATATTACAATAAGGAGATGGTGAACGATGAGTCGGACTGAGAATGTGCAGTTGTCAGATCTGTTAATGAAACTATACGGGAATTCCGATGAAGCCATCTTCTTTTTTGATCGGCAAGGGAAAGTGCTGGCAATGAATTCTGCGGCGGAAGAGATCTTGGATAAAGATGTCTACGAACAGATGATGGCGGGCAGCGCAGAAGCGATCTGCAAAGCATGCAAAGGCTATACGAGCTCCGATGAACCGTTGACGTGCGTCGCGTGCTATATGACCAATCCGGACGAGAACATCAGCTCCTTCCAAGTATATTTCGATACGAAAGGCAGGGGCGTCATTCCTTATTCCGGGAGCATCCAGACGATTGATGCAAAGACGGGAATCCGTGTGTTCATGCTGAGGGATTTGACCCACCAATTCAAGACGCAAGAGGAATTGAATCAGAAGCTGCTGATGAAGCGGGTAATTAAAGCTCAGGAGGATGAGCGGAAACGACTTTCGCGCGAGCTTCATGATAGCGTAGCGCAAGAAATGCTCAGTTCTTTAGTCGATTTGCGCGTCTTAAAATATATGAACATCGAAGAGGATGTATTGAAGAAAGTGCAGCAGACGGAAGGCTCGCTCATGCGGTTATTGGATGACATCCGCCATCTGTCGGTCGAACTGCGGCCCGCCACGCTCGATGATCTCGGGTTGGAAGCAGCTTTCCGCACACATTTCAAATGGATTGAGAAGAACTATGGCCTTATAATTCATTTTAATCCGGAGCTTGAATCCAAGCGGTATGAAGGCGAAACTGAAACAATCGTCTACCGCATCTGTCAGGAAGCGGTGTTCAATGCGTTGAAATACGCGGAAGTCGATGAAATGGTTGTCCGGTTGTACGAAGCGGATGGCTTGCTTCATTTACTAGTCATGGATGAAGGAAAAGGGTTCGAGTTGAAAAATACGGACCCGAAAGGCACTGGGTTAGGCATCTATGGCATGAAAGAACGGGCGGAACTCGTTGACGGTCACCTTCAAATTCGTTCCGAAATCGGGAAAGGGACTGTCCTCCAGTTGGAAGTCCCGGTTGCTAAAGGAGGGGTTGACGATTGAAGATCATCATTGCCGATGATCATGCGGTCGTCCGCAGCGGTTTCATGCACATATTGAACTTCCAAGCGGATATGGAAGTCGTAGCGACCGCCGCGGACGGATTGGAAGCGTATGAACAAGTGGCAAAGCACCGCCCCGATATCGTTCTCATGGATTTAAGCATGCCTCCCGGGGAGAGCGGTTTGATTGCTACAGGGAAGATCAAAGAGGATTTTCCTGAAACGAAAGTCATTATCCTGACGATGTACGATGACGAGGAGTACCTGTTCCATGTATTGAAAAACGGAGCTTCCGGTTATGTATTGAAAAACTCCCCGGACGAGGAATTGCTGTCGGCGATTCGTACGGTCTATGACGGAGGAACTTATATCCACCCTTCCATGGCGACCTCCCTCGTACGGCAATTCGTGAAAAAGGATGTCGATGAAGCCGAGACGGATCCGTATAAAATCTTATCGCGAAGGGAAATCGAAGTCCTTCCGCTAGTCGCGAAAGGATATGGAAATAAAGAGATTGCTGAAATGCTTTATATTTCCGTCAAGACGGTTGAGGCTCATAAAGCGAAGATCATGGAAAAACTGAATTTAAAAAGCAGGCCGGAACTTGTGGAATATGCGTTACGAAAGAAGTTTCTGAACTTCTAACACAAAGTGAAGTTTGACGAAAGCGATCATATTCCAACTTCTACACTCTGAATGTGTATCGAAGCTGGACGTGTAATTTGAAAGGGGCTAATCAGGGTGGGAACGAGATATTCGCGTCAAACGCTTTTCAAGCGGATCGGCGAGGAAGGGCAAGAGCGATTGAAAAATGCACATGTACTCGTCATCGGCTGCGGGGCGCTCGGTTCTCCCATTTCCGAGACACTCGTCAGGGCGGGCGTCGGCAAGCTGACGATTGCGGATCGCGATTACGTCGAAATGTCCAATTTGCAAAGGCAACAATTGTTCACGGAACAGGACGCTTTGGACGGCGTGCCGAAAGTCGTCGCTGCCGAACGTCGACTGAAAGAGATCCGGCAAGATATCGAAATACGTACCGTGCTCGACCATGTGGACGGTGCGTTGCTTGAAGAGCTTGCGTCAGACGCCGATCTGATCATGGACGCGACGGATAACTTTGAAACGAGGCTCCTCATGAACGACGTCGCCTGGAAGAAGGGGATCCCTTGGATTCACGGCGCCTGCGTCGGCAGTTCGGGCACTGTATTTCCGTTCGTCCCCGGTCGGTCGGCTTGTTTCCGTTGTTTGCTGCCTGTCCTCCCGTCGGTGAATGAAACATGCGATACGGCCGGCATTATTGCACCTGCCGTCCAGATCGTTGCGGCGAGGCAGTCCGCGGAGGCATTGAAGTGGCTGACAGGCAATGAGGACGCGATGATGACAAAGCTCCTGCACTTTGACGTTTGGAATAATACACAAGCGGAAGCGGGCATTTCGAGGATTCGGAATGTCAATTGTGAGACTTGCGGAGCGGCACCTACATATCCTTCCTTGAATCAACCGGTAGGCACACATTATGCAGTCCTTTGCGGTAGGGAGGCCGTCCAGATCGTGCCGGATAGCGGAAGAACTTTATCAGTTGCAGACGGCGTGCAAGTGGCGGAGCGACTGGGGACGGAATATCGGATGACGCCGTTTTTCGTGGAATTCCATGCAGAAGGGTATCGCTGTGTATTATTCCAAAACGGAAGGCTGCTCATCCATGGATTGAAAGATATGAAGCAAGGGCGGAAGCTGTATCATCAATTTTTCGGGTGATAGGGGGTGGATGGGTTGTCGAAACTAACAGAAGCGGAAAAGAAGAAACTGATTGGAATTGCCGTGTTGACGGTGAGCGATACGCGGGAGAAGGAAACGGATAAAAGCGGTGGGACGATCATCGGGATGGCGGAAGACGCTGGTCATTCTATTCTTGATTATCGGATTTGTACGGACGAGCCGGAGGAGATATCCCGTAACGTGGACGAGTGGATTGGCAATCCCGCCGTTGAGGCCATTATCGTAACGGGCGGTTCGGGAATCAGCCAACGAGATGTGACGATTGAAACGGTGACACCGTATTTTACGAAAACGATTGATGGATTCGGTGAATTGTTCAGGTTCTTGAGTTATACGGAAGACGTCGGATCGAAGGCGTTGTTGAGTCGGGCAACTGCAGGTTCAATTGACGAGAAAGTTCTATTCGCATTGCCGGGGTCGTCGAAAGCGGTGAAGCTCGCGATGGAAAAACTGATCCTCCCGGAGCTTCATCATATCGTGCATGAGCTGACGAAGCATCGGAAGTGATCGGTAGCTCGCGAAGTCGATCGAAAGGTTCCTTGCGATAGTTATCGATCATTTCTGGCGAGTTATCGGTCACTTTCCCAAGGTTATCGATCACTTTCGGGAAGTTATAGGTCAATGTCACAAATTTATCGATCACTTCCCGAGAGTTATCGTCACTAAGTGACTTTTCACCTATGGTTAGTCCGTTCGAAATCGCCGTTTTTCCCGCCGGTCTTTTTCAAAAGCATCGTCGGACCGATGATCATCTCTTTGCCGGCCGCTTTGCACATGTCGTAAATGGTGAGAGCTGCGGCGGATGCGGCGGTCAATGCTTCCATTTCGACGCCGGTGAGGCCTTTTGTCTTCACTTCGGCTTCGATGAGCACTTCATAATGCTGCTCAGATTCGTCAATTTTCCATTCGAAGCGGACATCTACGCCTGTAAGGGCGAGTGGGTGACACATTGGAATAATGGACGATGTGTTTTTCGCGGCCATGACTGCAGCGACTTGCGCGACGGCGAAGACATCCCCTTTTTTATTCGTTCCTTCGGTAATTTGAGAGTGGATCAATTCATTCACAACAATCGATGAAGCGGCAACCGCGGTTCTAGTCGTCACCGATTTGTCGGAGACGTCGACCATCTTGGCGCGTCCCTGCTCGTTGAAATGTGTCAATTCGGACATTGGATTCAATCCCTTCAAGCATAGTACGTTTAGTATATCAGAAGACAGGAGAGGAAACGCAATGGTGGAAATGAGAAAACCGATTCCCGTGGCGGAGGCTGTCAGGCTCGTAATGGAACACGCAGCGCCTTTGGGAACGGAAATGATTGGCATCGAGGACGCTTACGGAAGAGTCCTTGCCGAGCCGATTATCGCAAAACACGATGTACCTCCTTTTGACCGATCCCCTTATGATGGATTTGCAATCCGGTCGCTCGATTCTGAAGGAGCGTCTGGCGACAACCGGGTTCCCTTCTCAGTCATCGGAGAAATCGGTGCCGGATACGTCGGAGACAAGCCGATCGGTGAAAAGGAAGCATATCGGATCATGACAGGCGCGCAAATTCCGGAAAACGCGGATGCAGTCGTCATGCTCGAGCAGACAGTCGAAACGGATGATGGATTCACGCTACGGAAGCCGTTTGAAGCGGGTGAAAATATCTCTTATAAAGGCGAGGACGCGAAGGAAGGGGAGCTGCTCATTGAAGCGGGCTCACTCATCCATCCTGGCACGATCGCATTGCTCGCGACGTTCGGCTATGCGGAAGTAAAAGTTGCGAAACGCCCGATTGCCGGAATTTTATCCACGGGGACGGAGCTGCTCGATGTGGCGGATGAACTCTTGCCGGGCAAAATCCGGAATTCGAACGGGCCGATGATCCGTGCGCAATTGAAGCGGATGGGCATCGACTATAAGTCGTACGGGATGGCGGCGGACGATCTGGATGCCTGCACATCGATTGTTGAAAAGGCGATCGCAGAGACGGATCTTCTTATAACGACAGGCGGCGTGTCTGTCGGCGATTATGATTATTTGCCTGCCATTTACGAGCGGCTTGGCGCGAAGGTTTTATTCAACAAAGTGGCGATGCGCCCGGGCAGTGTGACGACAGTCGCGGTTCTTGGCAATAAATACTTATTCGGCCTTTCCGGCAATCCATCTGCCTGCTTCACAGGGTTTGAGCTGTTTACAAGGCCGGCAATCCTCGCGATGATGGGGGGGGCAGCCCCATATATGCCAAGGATGACGGCGAAACTAGGAGAGGACTTTACGAAGCCGAATCCGTTCACGCGTTTCATCCGCGCCACTTGGATATTCACCAAGGACGGAATTGAAGCGGCGCCTGCGGGTTTTAATAAATCCAATGCAGTCTCTTCAATTGCAAGAGGGAATTGCCTGATCGTACTGCCCAGCGGAACGAGGGGCTTTGTCCAGGGGGATGAAGTCGATATCCTGTTGGTCGGCAGTGAACAAGGCGTCAGCGAGTGGACATTGTGAAAACGCTCCATGTCGTCGGCTATAAAAATAGCGGCAAGACGACGTTGGTTGCGAGGTGGGTCCGTTTATTGAAGGAAAAAGGTTTGTCGGTTGCCGTGCTGAAGCATCATGGGCATGGCGGGAAGCCGGATATGAACGAAGCCGAGACTGATACGGCGCAGTTTCTGGCGAATGGAGCGGATGCCACGCTCGTAGCGGGCGGCGGAGCAGTTCAATTCATTTGGAATGAAGAGCCTGATTTTGCTAGGCTCAAAGAAATGGCTTCGATGGGCAATCCTGATGTCTTATTGATTGAAGGGTATAAAGGAGAAACAGGGGATAAAGTTGTTTTGCTGAGAGATTTGGAAGACTGGCATACATTGCGTCAGTTGGAAGATAAGCTGCTCGTTATCGGGTGTCCTGAAATTGAGGCGGATTGTGCTCATATTCATTCGCGGGAGCAAACGGAGCAAATCGACGAATGGTTTATGAGGTGGATCGGAAGGGGAGATGGCGATGAAACAATATGAAATCGTGGAAACACCGATAGATGTTCAAAAATATATGGATTATGTGCTTCATCCTTCAGCTGGCGCTGTAACGGTCTTCACCGGCAATGTGCGGGAGTGGACGCACGGCGTGAAGACACTTTACCTTTCGTACGAAGCGTACGTCCCAATGGCGGAAAAGAAGATGGCGGAAATCGGTGCGGAAATGGAAGCAAAATGGCCTGGCATACGCGTCGCAATCGCACACCGCATCGGTGAACTGCAAATTTCGGACATCGCCGTCGTCATCGCCGTCTCTTCGCCTCACCGGAAAGCGGCCTATGAAGCGAATGAATACGCCATCGACCGGATTAAAGAAGTCGTGCCTATCTGGAAAAAGGAAATTTGGGAAGACGGGGAAGAATGGATCGGTGCGCAGAAGAAATATCCTGCAAAGGGGGTTGAACGGATATGATCAAAGTGAATTATTTTGCTAGATTACGTGAGTTGACTGGGAAAGGGGAAGAGACGCTTGACCGTGATTCGATGACGGTTGCTGAACTGCTGGATTGGGCGGAGGAATCGTACCCTGGATTCGGTGCGGATAATGTCCAAGTGGCGGTGAATGAAGAATATGCATTGAAAGATGACGTCATCGAGTCGGGAGACGTATGTGCTTTCATTCCTCCTGTGAGCGGTGGCTGATGAAAACGGCCGGGATTGTCCTTGCTGGAGGTTTGTCGAGCAGGTTTGGTTCCCCGAAGGCATTTGCCGAGTGGGAGGGGCGCCATTTCTATGAATGTTCGTTGGCAGTCTTATCGCCATTTTGCGAGGAGTGCATTGTTGTGACACGGCCCGAATTGGTCGAACGTTTTCCTGATGAGTTACTTGTAATAACCGACCTTGAGCGGTTTATGGGTCAAGGTCCGATCGCGGGGATATTGTCGGGGATGGGAAAGCTGCAGGCTGATCGATATGTCGTCCTGCCTTGTGATATGCCTTTCATGACAGCGGATGTGGTTGGGCGATTGCTCGAATGCCATAGTTCCGGCGTGACCGCTGTCGTTTTGGACGGAAAACTTCATCCGCTCGTGTCCGTGTGGGATGCTGAAGTGCTTCCGGATTTGCGGGAAGCGCTTGAAAACGGGAAGCGGCGGGTCATGGATGTTCAGGAGAAACATGGCGTTCAGTGGGTGAAAGGCGAATTGCTGGCAGAAGGCGACGCCCACCGGACTTTCATGAATGCGAATACTCCGGATGTCCTGGAAAGGAGCTGACGAAGATGAATCCGATTGTAGATAAATTAGGTCGCCCGATCCGGGACTTGCGGATATCGGTGACGGATCGCTGTAATTTCCGGTGCACGTATTGCATGCCGAAGGAGATTTTCGGGGATGACTATGTGTTTTTACCGAAAAGCGAGCTATTGTCGTTTGAAGAAATGGAGCGGTTTGCACGGCTGTTTGCATCGATTGGCGTGAAGAAGCTTCGACTGACGGGCGGCGAACCTTTAATGCGACGGGGACTTCCGGATTTGATTGCGAAGCTGACGAAGATCGAAGGAATCGAAGACATCGGATTGACGACGAATGGCGTGCTGCTCGGACAATATGCGCAAGATTTGTATGACGCGGGCCTTCGTCGTTTGAATATGAGCCTTGATGCAATGGATCCGGAGCTGTTCGGGAAAATGAACGGCCGCGGCATCAAGCCTGAGCTTATCTTGAAGAATATCGATCGAGCGAAGGATATCGGTTTCGCAATCAAAATGAATATGGTCGTGCAAAAAGGCGTGAATGAAAGCGAAATCCTCCCGATGGCGGCGTATTTTAAGGAACGCGGCATCACATTGCGTTTCATCGAGTTCATGGACGTCGGCAATGACAATGGCTGGAGTTTCGAGAAAGTCGTGACGAAGAAGGAAATCTACGAAATGCTGCGCGCGGAGTATGAGATGGAGCCTGCCGAAGAAGAGTACTACGGCGAAGTGGCGAAGCGGTATAGATATTTGGACAACGGCGCGGAAGTCGGTTTCATCACATCGGTTTCGGAATCGTTCTGCTCAACTTGCACAAGGGCAAGGCTTTCATCTGACGGAAAGCTGTACACTTGCTTGTTCGCTTCTTCCGGATTCGATTTACGGGAATTGATCCGCAGCGGAATGTCGGACGAGGAGCTGCTCGACGCCATTAGTGGTGTGTGGGGACGCCGTACGGACCGTTATTCCGACGAGCGGACGGAACAGACGGTGAAAAATAGGAAGAAGATTAATATGAGTTATATTGGTGGATGAATGTAGTGACGCCCTGTTGCCGATTTGGCTTGCAGGGTGTTTTTTTGTCGTCATCGGAGTGGGTCTAAAGTCATGAGATGACCATATATCTTGGGAAATGATTGATATAAGTTGGGAAATAACCAATAAGTCGGCCCAAATGATCGATAACGCATAGGAAATGATTGATATACGCCGGGAAATGATCGATTACTTTTCAAGACGATGATTTCACGTTAACAAGGACGTTCAAGGGTAAGAGTGACTTAGTCCGAAGGTCATGAAATGGTGATAACTTTCGATATTCAATAGATAACTCCCCGTATTCAATAGATAATCCTCGCGATTCGATAGATAACTCTCCATATTCAATAGATATAATTGTGAACTCAATAGATAACCACAAAAATGAACCGACTGAATTGTGCTAAAATAGATAAAAAGAGAATCGGGAGGGGTTAGAATGAAGCCTAGTGTGTTTATTACAAGAAAGCTGCCGGAGGAAATCGTTGCGCCGCTTAAAGAGAAGTTCACTGTCCGGATGTGGGATTCAGAAGACGTGGCGGTGACGCATGCTGTATTGCGGGAAGAGATTACGCAAGTTGATGCACTTTGGACGATGCTTTCAGATACGATTGACCGGGATATGCTGGAAAGCGCGACAAACTTAAAAGTGATTTCCAATTTGGCTGTCGGCTATAACAATATCGATACCGAAGCGGCAAATGAGATGGGCATCATCGTGACGAATACGCCCGATGTGTTGACGGAAACGACCGCGGACCTTGCTTTCGGGTTGCTGCTCGCCACGGCGCGCCGCTTCAATACAGCAGAAAAGGAATTGCGGCAAGGCGGATGGCTTTCGTGGACGCCGATGGGTTTCACCGGAATGGATGTACACGGGACGACAGTCGGCATCATCGGCATGGGCCGGATCGGCGAGGCGGTTGCGCGCAGAGCTAAGGGGTTCAACATGGATGTGCTCTACCATAACCGAAGCAGGAAGCCTGAAACAGAAGAAGAGTACGGCGTTGCATTCGCTGAATTGGACGACCTCTTACAACGGGCCGACCATGTGGTGATTCTAGCCCCCTTCACGGAAGAGACAAAAGGGATGATTGGCGGGCGTGAACTCGGACTCATGAAGAAAACGGCGACCCTCATCAGCGTGTCACGCGGGTGCATCGTTGATGAAGTCGCCCTTTATGACGCGTTGAAAAACAAAAAGATTTTCGGTGCAGGACTGGACGTATTTGAAACCGAGCCGGTCCCCGTCCGTCATCCATTGCTCACGTTGCCGAACGTCACGGCGGTACCGCATATCGGAAGCGCAAGCGTTAAAACGCGCCTCACCATGATGAAATTGAACGTCGATGCAATCACCGATGTGCTTGAAGGCAGGGAGCCCGCGAACCGGGTCGTGTAAGGCAATTAAAAAAGCGCGGGAAGAAAACTTGGACAGTCCAAGTTTCTCTCGCGCCAATTGCCTATAACAATTCAAGCCTTTACGCCTTTAAAATGAAAGACGCAATTGCTTCATTCACAAGATGAGCGCCAAGCTTCACAGTCCGTCCGTTCTCATCCAATGCGGGATTTACTTCGCATATATCGAAAGATCGCGTTTTCTCATGCCCAGCCACTTTCCGAATGATTGCCCGCACCGTCGACGGATCCAGCCCGAATGGCGAAGGAGCGCTGACGCCCGGAGCGAACGCAGCGTTCAAGACGTCCGTACATAAAGTGAGCAAGACTGCGTCATGATGACCAATGAAATTATCCAATGCAACCATCAGATTATCGAGATGCCCAGGAATCATTTCGTCTTCATGCACGTATGTAACATCTAACAAATCCGCCCTGTCAAACAGCTCTTGCGTGTTGCCGTACCGCTGGATGCCTGCGACGAAATAGCGGGATTGCGGATCCTGCTCCAAAATCTGCCTGAACATCGTGCCGGAGGAAGTTTGCTCGTCGTACGGACGTAAATCGAAATGTGCGTCAATGTTGACGATGCCGAGCGTAGCGTCCTTGCCAATCGATTCGCGGACTCCTAAATAATGGCCATATAGCGTCTCATGACCGCCACCAAGTATGATGGGCGCAGCGCCTTTGGACAGGATCGCCGTCACCGCTTCACCCAGTTGCCGTTGAGCGGACTCCAAGTCTTCGCCGTCGCAAGCGATATTGCCGACGTCGCAAAGTTGGGCGTTTTCCGGGAATCGCCACGGAAGATTCGCAAGGCCGCTGCGCAATGCATTCGGGGCTCCGGCCGCGCCTAACCGTCCTTTATTCCGCCGGACCCCTTCCTCGCATTCGAACCCGATGATGGCGCAACCGCCTGAAATCTGCTTGATATTAGCAAGTTCAACAACTTGATGATAACGGAAACTCGCACAGTCTTCTGTATCATCCGTACGACCGATCCAGATAGATTCATTGACTTTATTCACCACAATCATCCTTTCTGAAATGAAAGACTTCTTGCCATCAGTATAAAGCTAGATGGCAATAAATCAAATCCCGAAAATAGGTGATCGCATGAAAATACGACTGCTCATCAAAGACTCCCTCGAAGCACAAGGGCTGAAATGGCTGCTAACGTCCCAGTGGAATGATGTGGAAGTCGAAATTGCAGAGGGAGCGGACGTTTCAACGGATGTGTATCTCTACATTATCGACATGAACTACATCATGACAGCGGAATTCGAACTGCCGCCCCACGCCATCTGGCTCGGAATTTCCTCCGAAAGGACATTCCAGTCAGTCTACAAAGCGCTCTCCCTGAAAGCGGAAGATATTTTATTTAGGCCGTTCCAACCAGATCGGCTCGTCAAACAAGTCCAGCAAATTCGCTTCCGTTGGCGCAATGAAAGGGCACAGCTGAAAGGCCCCGTCCTACAGCGGGAGGCAGTCGTTACATACGAGGATTTCCTCATCGGGGAAACGAAGGCGGAAACCCCAGTGCTATTCAGTTTAATCGCGCCATCGCGGGCGGAGGAGCTCGACCATCTCGTCCGCGAACTCGAATTGCATGATTTTCCGACCGCTTATGACATCTTCCCGTTTTCTGATTTTGTGCTCGTCGTCCATCAATTAAAAGACGTGCAGGACCTGCAAGATGCTTATTCAATCTTTTTTGCGCAATGGAAACGCCAATCGGACGCATTGTTGACGATTTATTTGCATGCGGTTGAAAGCCAGAATCGGACTTACAGGGCGCTTTATAAGAAAATGCGCAAGTTTCATGAGCGGATTTTCTATGATGGCTATGATATTTTGACGATTGAGCAGGATAACCTTCATTGGCGGGACATGGATCCGTTTTTATCACCGATCGAGCAGCGGAAATGGGTGGAGATGTTAGAGAAACGGCAAGTGTCGGAGATCCGGGAGTGGATGGAACAGGATTTCCTCACACTTGAATCCCCATTTCCGGACCCGGAAATGGTCCGCGTCCGGCTGACGAGCATTCTCGCGCAAATCCGCCGGTATATGACCTCGAAATCATTGAAGTCGCAGGCAGTGGAGCAGGCGTACCGTGCATTGTTCGAAACGGTTATCCGTGAGCCGGTCATGTACCATATCATCCGGACTTTCCTTACCTTCATTGCGGAGTTGCTCCAAAATACTGAAGTCATCGCGGAAGGCAAAAGTTCGCTAGCCGACAAAGTGCAGGAACGGATTGCGGCAAATTATTGGGACACTTCGTGGAACTTGGAGGCATGTGCGGAAGAGTTGAGAATTCATAAAAGTACGTTGAGCAGGAAATATGCAGGGGAAGCGGGCGAGACATTCAGCGTGGCGTTGTTGAGAACCCGTATAGAAGAGGCGAAGCGCCTGTTGAAAGAGACTGATTTGCCGATTGCCGAAGTTTCGAAGTCTGCAGGCTTCACCCATTCAACGTACTTCAGCAGACGGTTTAAAGAGGAGACGGGAATGACGCCGTATCAGTTTAGGATGAGGTAGACGTAGAGTGAAATAAACAGCAGTGAAGAAAGGTTAACGGGTTCGGTTGCCGGGGAGAAAACAATAAAAATCACAGTATACGGGGACACAATTCACATATGAATTGGTGTCCCTATTTTTGTTATTGCATCAACATATAGATGCTATATATTGATAAATCGGTACCACGATTGACACAGGAATTGGTAACAGCGTATAAGTTTATGCCTTTGTTAATTCCGTAATATAGAAGGAAGAGCAGAAATCTATGATAAAATATACTAAAGATTGCGAAATAGTGATCTTAAACAAAGCGGTAGGTAGTTGTATTCAACAAGAAAAGGTTAAATTGATTCGGAATTAGATAGGAGAGAAAAATGCGTAATAAGAAGTTAAGGGGCTTAAAGCGAAAAACAAGAAATATGATAAAGCGAATCCGGGAGGAAACTTCGGATTTTCCTTTGGATTTTTATAATGGATTTTGGCATCTTCATTTACCGGTCGCCCAGGATTTTATTGATTCCGATAGGACTCCTTTTGGAATTAAGAGACTTAGTGTTCAAACTTTATTAGAACGTGCTAACCATTTAATTGAAATCAAACCAACTACTCCTGAAAAGTGTCGAGTGGTTGTTTTTATTAGTTTTCAAGCTCTGTTTGATTCTCAAATTATAGTGTTTGCTGGTGATTCTCACTTCAAGGGGTTTTTTAATAGAAATGATGAATTTCAAAAGTGGATTCCCCTGTCCAAAGAAAGAAATATTGAGAGTGAATGGAGAATAAATATCCCCAAAGATATGAAAGTCTTGGGGTTTAAAGAAGAAATAACCGATGAAGATGGGGAAATTTATAAGAGAGAAATTTGGTTGATAGGTGAATTAGAGTAGGCTTACTATTACATTCTTCTTCAACTAAGGGGTACTTGAGTTGAAGATTATAGAGCTGCTTAGACGGATCTTTTATCTTCTTTAACTAACGGTGCAGTTTAGTTGAATAAGGAGAATGGTTTATTCGGTAGGACTATGAATTAGTTAATATAAGAGAAGTTCTTCAGAAAGGATATTACGGCATCTTTACTAATAATATACGAAAGGAGTGGATATATTTTGTCAAAAAAAACATTCTTTATATTAGTATTATTAATTGTCGTTCTATTTGTGATCAAAGTAGGGGTAGATAAGTATAAAGAAAACATCCCTCAACTATTATCATCATTTATAGATTTAGAAAAGATAGATGAAGATAGAAAAGAGGAATTATTAGAAGGATATAATCACATAAGTTTTGAGCATTTAACAATACATTATTTAGAATCGGATAAAGAGTTATTACTTGCAACCAAAAATGCTCTTAATCATGGAATTAAGTTAAATCAAAAAATTATTGGTAGTTATAATAAACCTTATGATGTAGTTATATTTAAAAATAATCATGAAATAGAGAGTTTTTCTGGTTTAGAATATGCTATTGGATTTAATTCGCCAAGCATGAATATGTTCGGAGTATTACCAGAAAATAGAGAAGGTCTTATTAAAAATGTAGGACCAACTGTCTGGTTATTCAATAAAAATGTTATGCATGAATATACGCATTATGTATTTACTCAGAAACTATCTGAATTGGAAATTAATTATAGCGATATACCTCTCTGGTTTTCGGAAGGAATTGCTGAATATATTGGCATGAATGGTATGGAAGCCCCGAACACATTATCTAAAATAGTGCCTTTAAATGAATTAACGACACATGAGCAATGGAATAACTATCGAACAGACCCTTTGTACGATATATACTTACAATCCAATTTAGCCATACAATTCCTAATTAATGAGTATGGTAGCGATGTTATCAACAAAATACTATTTCAAACTCAAATGAAAGGCGATTTTGAAGTAGGCTTTCAAAGCGTTACAGGACTAGATGTTTCTAATCTTTCGGCTGCAATATTAAACTAACGAGGCAGGTTAGTTCAATAACTAAAAATGAAACTTTAACCAGAAATTAACGACTTATTATGAAAAGAGGTGTTAGGGTTGAAAAAGACTTTTAGTTTATTGATTGTATTTTGTTTTGCATTAGTCGGGTGTTCTGAAATAAGTAAAACAACTACAAAAGAACAAACAGAAGGTTATATTATCGAGATCGAAGAAAGCAGAATATTGGTTGCGGAGGATATTACATCAGAAAAATACGAAGCAATTAAAGATAAATCAATTTCAGAATTGAACGAAGAATGAATTTCGCTCATTTATTTTAGTAATGATGATATAAGCAACTTACGGGTAGGTAACAAGGTAGAAATATGGTTTGAAGTTAATATTGCAGCATCCTATCCTGGTCAAGCTGGAGCAATAAAAATTGAAGTAAAAGAATAAGATTTCTTGTTCAACTAACGCAGCAGTTTAGTTGAACAGCAAGAATTTAAACAAAAGAAAAAGAACATACGTTCACTTTTTTCGTTCGTTAGTGTATATTTTAAATACATAATATTTGGATAGGGGGGAGCAATATGAAGAAAATACTAGAGGGATTTGAAGAAACAATTGATGCCATTAAGAAATTAAAAGAAGTACAAGAATCTAAGTTAACTGAACCGATTAGTAAAGGAAAATGGTCAATTAGAGAAATTGTAGGACATTTATATTATTGGGATAAGTATAATCTTGAAAAAATGGTTCCAGTAATGGCTAACGGAGTAAATTTGCCACAGTTTCCAAACCACGATCAACATAATAAGGAAGCAATATCATATCTAAGTGACAACACAGTAGAATCTATTATAAATGCTTTCATAGAAACACGAAAGGAACTTATTGATAGTATTTCAAAAGTAGAAGAAGATGTTAGATTTACAATAGGAAAAGGCAAACGACAGTTCTCAGGTGAAAGTTTTATAAAAATCTTTATAAAACATGATATTCACCATTTGCAACAAATAAATAATAAATTGAATAGTTAGACTTTTTTCTTACTTCTTATTACACTAACGGGTGCTTTACTTGAAGAACATTGGGCTACTAAGACAGCTCAATGTTCGTATTCAACTAACGCAGCAGTTTAGTTCAATAAGAATTTAAAAGGGAAAGATGAAAACTGTATCGAATATCATTTATTAAAAACTAACATTAAGGGTGAAAAGTATGATGAAAGACAAAAAACGTTTCAAAAAAGTAGTCAACGGTCAGACACCAGAAGAACGTTTTAAGGAAATAAATAGAATAACAATAAAGGAATGGAACGAACGACAAAATAAAGCTAAACCCGATGAATGGTATATTAATAAGGTGAAATCTACAAAACCTTTTGATTTTATTAAAGAACGCTACGGTACTGTTACCGAGGATGATATAAAGCTTGTTAAGGCTTTGCAGTTATTGGGATTAACAGATAGCGTAATAAATGTATTGCTTGATTATGTTGCAACTTTTAGCAAAATCGGAATGGTTCACCCGTTGGTAAGAGAAATGGGTGGGAATTGGCACAAGGAAAATATGTTAACTGTTGAAAAGGCTATTGTCTTTGTTAGGGAAGAACATAAGAAGTACGAAGAGTCATTAGAGAAATAGTTATTAGTAGGATGTCCCTACTTGTAAATCCTTCTTCAACTAACGGGTGCTTTACTTCAGGAAGGTGTAAAGGCTTATTTCTTATTGAACTAACGTAGCAGACTAGGAATGTTTAAGTTATCGGAGGTGTACCTATGCAAAGGATTTTACTGGTAATAGTTCTTGGAGTTGTTATATTAACAGGTTGTTCTTTAGATGATGGAAAATCAGAGAATGAAATACAAACTGTTTCTAGTGCAAGCTGGGTAACTGAATTCGTTAAATGGGAAAATGAATCTTACGTTGTTACAGAAGAGGAAGTTAATGAAGAGGAAATAGGTGCTGAAATTGGCGAGGTTACTTTCTATTCTCACCAAGAAAGTTCTGACACAAGTGGGAATTTCTCAAATAAATATCAAGAAGGAACAAAGTATTATGAGATAACCGATATTAATGAAAAGGAAGCAATAGCTATCAAAGTCAAAGAAGGAAAGTTTCTTAAAGTTGTTATATTTGAATTATGGCAAGAATAAAACTTTTAACTAGATAGGATTTTTTCTTAAACTAACGGGTGCTTTACTTCAAGAAGGAGTAAAGCCTTTTTTCTTATTGAACTAAAGAGGCAGGTTTGTTTAAGAAGTAATTGAAACATATAAATTATCTTCACGTCTAACATTTCAAGGAGGCGATTTATTGAAAAGATTAGCTTTCATTCTTATGTTACTGGTCTTCTTCTTAACCGCTTGCCAAGTAAATGATCCCAATGCAATTACACTGGAAGAAGTGCTAACTTCGTTTGAAGAACAGCAATTGTCACTAAAAAATAGCAAAGTTATGCGGAATCATATTTTTGGTATGAAACTTAATGGAATTAGACCTTCTGCTTATGAATTAGATGGAAAAGAGCTATTAGTTTATATCTATGATTCAAGTGACGAACGAGAAAAGGGTTTGGAAGATTGGCGTGAAAAAACAGCAAGTATGGATACGGTCGGATATAAAGTGTATGAGGTGAATAATGTATTGCTGTTTTATGCGTATGAAGATGAACTAAATAGTGAAATTGACAGTAAAATACAAAATATGGTAAATGGATTAAGTCGTTAATTGATTTTCAACTAACGCAGCAGTTTAGTTGAATAACAACCTTGTAACGAATAACAGCAACTAACGACTAATTGAAAAAGGAAAGAGGGATGCCTTTATATGAAACGATTGATTATTTTTACACTGTTAAGTCTTAGTTTATTTGTTATAGGTTGTGCAAACAGCAGCACCAATAGTGATTTTATTAAAAACTACAAACTGAATAATGGTGATTATAATTCTGTTCAAGTAACAATAGATGGAGTTATGGTCTTAGAATCTAACGACAAATCAAAGATAGAAAAAATTATTAAAGATATAAATACTAGTAAGAGAGAGTGCACAAGAAATAGAGTTTGAAAATCCTCCAGAAGGGATGATTACACTAATAGGTGAAAATGAAGTAAAAATAGCATTTTTTAAAGAATCTAGCAGAACTCTTTATGGAGATTATTACATTCATACAGACTTTGAATTTCAATAAATTTATTGAGCTAACGGGTAGCTTTACTCTTCAAGATCTGTTGCTTAGATGGCTCTTTTTACTTATTTAACTAAAGAAGTAGGTTAGTTCAACAAGAAGTGTTGGTTATTCTTCTATTTTAACGAACATACTCTTAACCAAAGGAGATGTTCTATGAAAAAAATTGTTCCTTACATCGTAAGCATTCTTATCCTTTTGTTAGCATTTGGATTTTTAAATTTACAGGAATATAAAGCAGACAGAGAAACTCATATTTTAACTGAGGATGAACAAAAGGAATTAGTTGAATTCAATGATTTTCTTTTTAAAGAGGGAGGATTCTTTTCCTCGGTAGGGGAAGAATTGAGTAAAGCAGGTTACAAATATCAAACTATGGGAATGATTTTTGCAATGGATGATATTAGGATTTATGTAATCGTACCAGATAACGAAGTAATTACTGATGAAAAACAAGAAGAAATAAAAGATATATATCAAGATATGGTAAGTAAGCACAATCTTAATTGGGAAGCATTTAAGATAGAAGTTGTCCATGAAATAGAGTAACTAACGGAGCGTTGGTCCAAAAGGATTTACGCTTTTTTTGTCGAACTTATTTAACTAACGTGGCAGTTTAGTTTAAGAAGGAAAAATTGTTTTAACAGGGTAATTTAGGGTTTTTTATTGAAACAGATATAAGATGGAGGAACGCTAAATGGATGACATACAGGAAATATTAAGTGATTATTTTAAGTCTTGGAATGAAGGATTTATCAGCAAAAATGGTGATAGAATTAGGAGCTATATGTCTGAAAAATTTGTGGGTTATTGGGCACATTCAAATATTGATAAACCTGATATGTACTACCATACCTATGACCTAAATAATGTTTTGAAAAAAATGGATAATGCTGAAAAAAGTTTTGAAGTTGTTTCACTCACTGAACGTAAAAATGGGGAAGAATATTTAATTTTGGGAAGAGAAACAAACTTAATAAATGGTGAAGCTTATACCGCTCAATGTATGTTTGTGTGGAGAAAAGAAGATAATGAGTGGAAATTATTAAGAGAATATATTGAGTTGGAAAGGTAGTCTCTTCTTTCACTAAAGGGTGCTTTACTCGAAGATCGTTGAGCTGCTAGAGGGCTTAATTCTTATTAAACTAACGGAGCAGGTTAGTATCAATTTGAAACTTTAGTGCGTAATAGATCTAATCTTTCAAGGGGGTGTTATTGTGAAAAATAAAACTAAAATATGTTTTATATTATTGATTTGTTTATTTTTTGCTGGCTGTTCTGATGATTTTCAAGAAATTTTTACTTTCACAGGTACAGTAGAGGAGATACTTGTTGAAGATGAAATGTTGGTTTTGAAAGAATATGGCGGGGGTGATGAGGGTAGACGAGAAGGAAATGTATACGAAATACCTGTTGATAATGTAGAGAAATATAACATAGGGGAAAACCTTGAAATAACTGTCTTCTCTAATATTGATGCAGATATTTGGGATTTAGATCATTTGAAATTCGATATAAAAACAGTCGAAAATTAGAACTTCTTATTCAACTAACGGGTGCTTTATTTCAATAAGGAGGTATTATCGGAAGTGTTTCGAAGTAATTGTTTTTAGGAGAAATTTTAAATAATATCAAATAAATTAATTTAAATTACTGAATTAAAGTTTTTCTAAATTACAGAGAGAATAAAACAGCAAGTGTGGGGGATGAAATGAAAAAAATAATAAAGATTGTTTTTAATATAAGTTTCGTGGTGTATTTATTTGCATTAGTATTTCTATTATTCTTAGACACAAGAGGCTTTATATGGTCTGATTTAACAATGAAAGAGTATATAAAGAACTCATCTAATTTTGTACCGTTCAAAACTATAAATACATATATTAGGGCATTGTTTGACGGAAGTATGAATATAGATATACCTATTAAAAATCTCTTTGGTAACTTATTTATGTTTTTGCCAGCGGGGATTTACCTACCTTACTACATAAGAAAGTTAAACAAGATAAGTGTTTTTCTAATTTCAATGAGTATATTTTTAGTTGTAATTGAAGTAGTTCAAGTAGTAACAAGGAGAGGTAGTTTTGATATTGATGATTTTATTCTTAATATGCTCGGTTCTTTGACAGGATTTGTTATTTGGAAAGCGAACGCTGTTCAGAAACTGCTTAGATAAAACCGTAATTTTTTTAAACTAACGGGTGCCTTACTTGAAGATAGGAGTTGCTAAGATGGCTTTTCTCTTGTTCAACTAAAGAGGCAGTTTAGTGAAAGAAGAAGGTATTCTAATTATACGAGGAGGGAGAAAATGATGAAGAATTTATTAGTCTTAGCAGTAATTACGTTACTTTTGTTAGTTGGTTGTTCACAACAAGAAACATTGCCAAAGGCAGAAGATAATGATAGCAGTGAAATAGAGAAGGATGCCTTAGAATTAGTTATTCCATCCAGGGAAAGTATTTTAAAAGATGGTTATCCAGTAAATGAAAATGGACAAACATATGGTCCAAATATGGGAAACGATACGATTACTCTCGGTGAACCAGATTTATTGTTGGCTGAAGGTGAAAATGGCGTTATAGGATATATATATCAAATCAAAAGTATATCTTCGCCAAATGAGTTAGCTGCTATCTCATCTCAAAAATCGACTCCTTTGTATTTACAAGATGGCAAGACAATCATTGGTACATTTAATTTTCATTAAACTATCATTGATGACTAAAAAAAGGTGCTTATACTAAGTACAATTTTATGAGTCTTATTAAACTAACTGGTGCTTTAGTTCAATAAAGTTAGTAAAATAGTTCGTCAAAAAAACGCTCATTTGAGCGTTTTATTTCTTTTTCATATAGATATTACACTGTTGATATATATGCCGACTAGTTTGTTATTAGCGTTGGTTTTCCTCCCGAACAACAGAACCCGTTAGCTTGTCTACGCTGCTTCTATAGTTGACAGCATTTGCATTAGAATCTCTTCCGGAAGAACGGTGTCTTCTTCAAGGCGACACATAATGGGATGGCGATCAGCAGACCGACGATGTTCTGAATGAGGTCACCGGGAATCGATGCGAACGGCTGGATCCAGTTGCCGAACATGATGCCTTGACCAACGAAGTAGACTGCCAGCATGACTGGAATGGATGCGATGGCACCTAGGATGTTGAGCCCGAGATGATCTCCTTGATGGCCTCTTGACCAAGCGATCCTACCGACGATATAGCCTTGAAGCGCACGGGCAACAATGGTTGTAGGCGCCCAAATTGCCCAGCCGCCGAAAATATCGAATAATCCCATCCCGATAGCTCCGGCAAGTGCCCCTTTTTTCGGTCCGAAAAGAATCGAAACGATGAAAAGTGCGGCGGTCCCAAGGTGGATCAAGCCGCCTTGGCCGATCGGAAGTTTGATGTTGATGAATACGGTTGACACTAAGACAAGCGTCGACAGAACAGCAGTAAGCACCAAATCGAATGTTTTTGCCCGTGTTGCAGAATGAGTGCTTCGTTGTATATTTTGCATAGGCGTCTTTTCCTCGCTTCATAGTTTTTGATTAACTCAATAATACTAAAGAGCTGACCATCACAAAAGTGCCAGATCGTTAAAAATCGTAGAGGTCAGATTAAATTGTTGGTCCCTGTATTCTTGCGATTACCTTCTTGTGGTACGATGAAAGAAGTGCAAGTACCGATAGTGTTAGGTGGGAAATGGAATGAAAAAAGTTGCGGTCATCCAAGATATGTCGTCCTTCGGAAAGTGCTCGCTCACAGCGGCGATTCCGGTTTTATCTGTCATGGGGGTTCAGGCAGTACCGCTCCCGACTGCCATTTTGACATCGCAGACAGAGTATCCGAGCTATTATTGTGAGGATTTGACGTCCAAGATGAACCATTTTACAGACGAGTGGAGCAAGCTGGGTGCTTCTTTTGATGGCATTCATACGGGTTTCGTGACAGGAAAAGAGCAGATTGAAAATATCTTCTCGTTTTTACATACGTTTTACAAGGAAGGGACGACGCTTCTTGTCGATCCGGTGATGGGCGATCGGGGAGAGATGTATGACGTTTTCACCGATGAACTGATTAGCTATATGAAGGAACTTGCGAAGCGTGCGGATATCATTACGCCGAACGTCACGGAGTGCTGTCTGCTGACAGGCATGTCATATGACAAGTTGCATAACTACAAAACAAACGACGATTATTTAGCATCAGTCGAGGAGGCAGGACGCCAACTACAGTCAATGACCGGCGCGAGCCTCGTCATAACTGGTTTGAATCCTCCAGCCATTGCAGAAACACGCTTCGTAGGTAATATGTATATCGACAGCACCCGCTCCTTTCACAGTCTCCAGGAGTATAACGGCATGAGCTATTCAGGGACGGGTGATTTATTTGCATCGGTCATTATGGGCGGTATGATGCGTGGTCAAGAGATTGAGGAGTCAATGGTGCGTGCGGAGAAATTCCTAAGCGCTGCCATCGAGTCGACAGCGAAGGAACAGATTCCAAGCGAGGCAGGCGTGAATTTCGAATTGTTTTTGAGGATGTTGCTATAACAATAATTGAAGCGGGCAGTTTCTTGATTACTTCAAGAGAATGTTCGCTTTTTATTAATAAACATCAAAATACTTCACAAATGAATACTCCGAGTGTCAACAAAGTCCAATATTGCAATTAATTCATAAACAATTAACTGAACTTTCCTTATAGAATGATAGTAACGAAAGGGAGGTCATCAGAAAATGAAAGCGGATACAGTGGAGAAGGTAGTTCAATATAGAGGTACGGAATTGAATACGAAAGGCTGGCAGCAGGAGGCGGCGCTTCGGATGCTCATGAACAATTTGCATCCTGATGTGGCGGAGCATCCTGAGAAGCTCGTCGTCTATGGGGGGATCGGGAAGGCGGCGCGTAACTGGGAAAGCTTTGACGCCATCGTCCGTTCTTTGAAGGAGCTTGAGAATGATGAAACGTTATTGATCCAATCGGGTAAGCCGGTTGCAATCTTTAAATCTCATACAGACGCGCCTCGGGTGTTGATTGCCAACTCGAATATCGTTCCGGCATATGCGAACTGGGATACATTCCATGAGCTCGACAAGAAGGGCTTGATGATGTACGGGCAAATGACGGCGGGCAGCTGGATTTATATAGGGTCGCAAGGTATTGTGCAAGGGACGTACGAAACGTTTGCGGAGCTAGCGAAGCAGCATTTCGGAGAGTCATTGAGTGGCACAATTACATTGACGGCTGGACTCGGCGGTATGGGCGGCGCGCAGCCATTGGCGGTCACGATGGCAGGCGGCGTCTGTATCGGCATCGAAGTCGATGAGACACGGATCGATCGTCGTATTGATACACGTTATACAGATGTGAAGACGGATTCTCTCGATGAAGCGATTCGTCTAGCGGAAGAGGCGAAGGCGGAGGGGAAGGCGTTGTCGATCGGACTGCTAGGGAACGCGGCGGATGTATTGCCTGAAATGATTGCGCGCGGTTTCAATCCGGATGTATTGACGGATCAGACATCTGCACATGACCCGTTGAATGGCTATATCCCGTCCGGTATGTCGCTTGAAGAAGCGGCGGAGCTACGCGCCTCGAATCCGGATGAGTATGTGAAACGTTCCAAAGCTTCCATGGCAAAGCATGTTGCAGCGATGATCGAGATGATGGATAAAGGCGCCATCACATTCGACTACGGGAACAACATCCGCCAAGTGGCCAAAGACGAAGGCATTGAACGGGCATTTGACTTCCCAGGTTTTGTACCAGCTTACATCCGTCCGCAGTTCTGTGAAGGGAAAGGGCCTTTCCGCTGGGTGGCGCTTTCCGGAGACCCGGAAGATATCCGGAAGACAGATGAAGTCATTTTACGTGAATTCAGCTACAATACACATCTTTGCAATTGGATCAAAATGGCGCAGGAGAAGATTCAGTTCCAAGGATTGCCTTCACGGATTTGCTGGTTAGGGTACGGGGAGCGTGCGCGCTTCGGGAAGATTATCAACGACATGGTTGCAAGCGGCGAATTAAGTGCACCGATCGTCATCGGACGTGACCACCTCGACTCGGGATCTGTTGCGTCACCAAACCGTGAGACGGAAGCAATGAAAGACGGCTCGGATGTCGTTTCCGACTGGCCGATCTTGAATGCGATGATCAACGCGGTTGGCGGGGCGACTTGGGTATCTGTCCACCACGGCGGCGGGGTCGGCATGGGGTATTCCCAGCATGCGGGCATGGTTATTGTTGCGGATGGAACGAAGGAAGCGGAAGCGCGGCTTGGGCGCGTCTTGACATCGGATCCTGGAATGGGCATCGCGCGCCATGTCGATGCGGGCTACGATCTCGCTATTCAAACGGCGAAGGAAAAAGGGGTTAACATCCCAATGATGGAAGGTGGAAATTCTTGAAACCAATCTGGATTAAACATGCAGCACAACTAGCGACGATTGCGGGCAAAAATGCGCCGCGTAAGCGCAAGGAAATGTCTGAACTTGGAATTATTGAAGATGGCAGCGTTTGGATTGAGGATGGTGTCATTGCCGCAATCGGAACGACCGGGGAATTGGAGCGTCAATTCGGCAAACGTGCGTCCGAGGCGGACATCATCGATGCAACGGGACGTCTCGTAACACCGGGTCTCGTTGATCCTCATACGCATGTCGTTTATGGGGGCAGCCGCGAGCGTGAATTCGAAATGCGTCTCGAAGGCGCTACGTATATGGAAATTATGAATGCGGGCGGCGGCATCCATGCGACCACTCGGATGACACGTGAGGCGACGGAAGATGAGCTGGTGGAGCAATCTACGCGCAGGCTTGATTCGTTCCTGAAGCACGGTGTGACGACTGTCGAGGGGAAAAGTGGCTACGGCCTCGATTTGGAAACGGAGCTGAAGCAGCTGCGGGCGACGAAGCGGTTGAATGAAATTCATCCGATCGACCTCGTTCCGACATTCATGGGGGCGCATGCTGTACCGCAAGAATATAAAGGCAATGAAGATGAATATATTAATAGTATTATCAACGAAATGCTTCCTGTAATTGCGGAAGAGAAGCTAGCTGTCTTCAACGATGTGTTCTGCGAAGTAGGTGTATTCACGCCCGAACAATCCGAACGCATTTTGGAAGCAGGGAAGA
Source organism: Sporosarcina luteola (assembly GCF_023715585.1). Taxonomy (GTDB): domain Bacteria; phylum Bacillota; class Bacilli; order Bacillales_A; family Planococcaceae; genus Sporosarcina; species Sporosarcina luteola_D. The sequence goes on along the minus strand of NZ_JAMBOK010000001.1, from coordinate 1,863,491 downwards.
AGCTCGGGTTGATTCCGAAAATCCATGCGGACGAAATTGAGTCGTATGGCGGGGCAGAACTAGCGGCGAAAGTCGGCGCCATTTCGGCCGAGCATCTGTTGAAGGCGTCAGATGAAGGGATCAAGCAAATGGCGGAGGCTGGAGTCATCGCTTGTTTATTGCCGGCAACTGCTTTGTACTTACGCGAGGATGCAGCGAAAGGGCGACAAATGATCGATGAAGGCGTTGCCGTAGCCATTTCGACGGACTGCAATCCTGGTTCGTCGCCGACGACTTCGATGCCGCTCGTCATGAACTTGGCGTGCATTTCAATGCGGCTTACTCCTGCAGAAGCGCTTGTTGCGGCGACGATGAATGCCGCTTGCGCCATCCGGATGGAGGACAAAGTCGGTTCGCTCGAAGTCGGCAAGCAAGGGGATGTCGTCATGTGGAATATTTCGAACTACCAGGAGTTGCAGTATTTATTCGGCGTGAACCATGTCGATAAGGTTTGGAAAAAGGGAGAACTGGTCGTGGGGTAAGGCCGCCGTGAATGAACAATGTAGCGTTCTAACACCCTACGAGAAATCATTTATGAGCGTTTATGGAGATTTATGCGCATCTGGGAGCGGTTATGCGTCGATTTGTGAAGTTATGCGCGTCTAGTCGCGTTTATGCGTCGATTTAGCGATTTATGCGTCAAATTCGCGATTTATGCTTCATTCCTCGGATTTATGCGTGATTATAGAAGTTTATGCGTTTTTCGCACAAGAAAAAACCGGAACGCTGCGGCGCTCCGGTTTTACTTGTTTATTTTCCGCCTAATATATTGAACAATCCGCCTGCGATGCTGCCTTCATCGCGCGAGCCGCCGCCTGGCATTTGAGGTGCTGCTGCGAAGACACGGCTTGCGAGTCTAGAGAATGGCAGTGATTGGATCCATACCTTTCCCGGTCCTCGCAGTGTTGCGAAGAACAATCCTTCGCCGCCGAACAATGCTGTCTTGACGCCTTTTACCATTTCGATATTATAGTTGACGTCCTGTGTCATGGCGACGAGGCAACCTGTATCGACGCGCAACGTTTCGCCTGGAGAAAGGGTCTTCTCGATGATTGTTCCACCGGCATGCACGAAAGCCATGCCGTCCCCTTCAAGTTTCTGCATGATGAATCCTTCGCCGCCGAAAAAGCCGACGCCAAGTTTCCTCTGGAATTCAACTCCGACAGAAACCCCTTTTGCTGCAGCTAAAAACGCATCCTTTTGACAGATGATCTTGCCGTTATATTGGCTTAAATCCATCGGGATGATTTTTCCTGGATACGGGGCTGCGAAAGAGGCATGCTTTTTACCTGATCCAATATTAGTGAAGGTCGTCATGAATAAACTTTCTCCCGTAATCAGGCGTTTACCAGCTCCCATCAACTTGCCCATGATGCCTCCTCCGGAATTTCCGGAGCCGTCTCCGAAGATCGTCTCCATTTCAATCCCATCTTCCATCATCATCAATGAACCAGCTTCAGCGACAACTGTTTCGCCTGGATCCAATTCCACTTCTACAAATTGCATATCGTCTCCGTACAATTTGAAATCGATTTCGTGGTTGTTCATAGAGTGCCTCCTAATAGTTAGTTGCTGATTACTTGTACGGCAGTAGGCTTCAAAAGTTTCATGAATTTGTTTTAATCGAGTCAATATATTTCCATAGCAGGAATATGACTTCATTTACACGATGAGCCAGCAGCTTGCCATTGCTTTCTTCGCGGAATGAACGGCCGACGGCTTCCAAAAGGGATACTCTTGGTTTATCGGACTGCAATTCGGAAAGTAGGAAGTCTGCATAGTCTACGCAGCTTCCAATTTGCTCCTGTTCTAATTTCTTTTTAAGGTCTAGCAGGTCTTTTTGAAGCTTTTCTTTCAGATCTCCAGCCGGGATTTCTAATGACGAGAAAATATGTTGTTCTAGCAGTACGTCCTTCTGTTTAATCATATCGGACATGAGCGCGTCCATCCTTCGGAACGTGAAATGGACAAGTTTTTCAATGTCGAGGTCCTTGGATGAGCCGGCTTTCCAGAAATGGTTCAGTTGTTGGATCATCCCGAGCGTCATGACGGAGCAGTCAAAGGCATGAGGCTTGGCTTCCTCGCCATAGACGTCTACGAGGCGGCCGGCAATCCATTTCAACTCGCTCAAGTAGTATGCTTTCACGAAATTCCGGAGCTCTTCATCGGTCGAATAAAAAACTGCCTCGTAAATTGGAAGTAGATTCAGTTCCCGGTTCACTTGCATCCGGACGAGGATCTGACCGGCTAAGATGTCTTTGTCTTTTTTATCATGCCCGACGAGAAGTTCGCGTCTTCTGATGACCGATTCGTTATGGGCATCTTCTAAAATGGCCATAAGGCATTCATTTTTAGATGTGAAATAATTATAAAACGTCCCTTTGGAAATCTTTGCTTCTTCCAAAATGTCTTGAACGGACGTAGCTGTGAATCCTTTATCGATAAATAGTTTTTTAGCTAATAGCATGACTTGGCGTTTACGTTCATTCATTTCTATCACCCTTAATATTCCGAATTTGTACTGTTGGTCTAAACTGATTTTACCATTCATACTATTGATTTGTCAGTGTCGAAAACTATTTTTTAATGAAAACGGTTTCTTGATTTGATTATTTTGGACATAGGGTATAAAATATGAAAATGTGTTAAAAAGACTAAGAGTGAATGGGGGAGCTTTACTTGGAAGTGGATATTAATAAAATGCACGAAAAGCCTCCTTATGGAATGATAGCGATTTTATTCTTCGGGGCGTTCGTCGCAATCTTGAACAATACATTATTGAATATTGCTTTGCCGGTTATTATGAATGAGTTTCAGGTAAAACCTTCAGCCGTTCAATGGCTGACAACCGGATATATGCTTGTAAATGGGATCATGATTCCGGCAAGTGCTTTCTTTGTCCGGAAATTCACGAACCGCCGGCTGTTTTTGACGGCGATGACGTTGTTCACGATCGGTACGGCTCTTGCCATCTTTGCACCGACCTTCGGAATGCTCGTCGCGGCACGAATGATCCAGGCTTCAGGTTCTGCTTTGATGATGCCGCTATTGATGAACGTCATGCTCGTCGCTTTCCCGATTGAGAAGAGGGGAGCAGCGATGGGGATGTTCGGACTTGTCATGTTCACGGCGCCGGCAATCGGACCAACATTGTCGGGTTGGATTGTCGAGCATTATTCATGGCGCACGCTTTTTGAAATCGTGTTGCCGTTTGCGATTCTGACAATCGTCTTTGCGCTCTGGAAGCTAAAAAATATTACGCCGAATACAGTGGTGAAGCTTGACGTCTTCTCCCTCGTTTTATCGACAATCGGTTTCGGCGGTTTGTTATACGGATTCAGCTCGGCTGGGGGAGAAAAAGGATGGGGTGATCCGCTCGTTTACGGAACGATTAGTATCGGAGCGGTTTCACTCATCGTATTCATCATCCGCCAATTGCGGATGGAAGTTCCAATGTTGGATTTCAGGATTTATAAATACCCGATGTTCGCACTTGCGTCTGTTATTTCCATCGTATTGTCGGTGGCGATGTTTTCCGGGATGATCTTGACGCCGCTTTATGTTCAGGAAGTGCGCGGAATTTCACCGTTCGAGGCGGGAATTTTGATGCTCCCTGGCGCGGTTCTGATGGGGATCATGTCGCCGATCACTGGCCGGCTGTTCGATAAATATGGAGCGCGGATCCTAGCGATCACCGGGCTTGTAATTACCGTCATCACGACGTTTTACTTAAGCCGCCTTGAATTGGATTCAGGATATTACTACTTGATGGCTCTATATACAATTCGGATGTTCGGTATGTCGATGGTCATGATGCCGATCATGACGAACGGTCTGAACCAGCTTCCGATGAAATCAAACCCTCACGGCACGGCGATGAACAATACATTGCAGCAAGTTTCCGGGGCGATCGGCTCTGCGATTCTTCTTACGATTATGACGAAGCGAATGGAAAACTCTGGAGAAACCCTTTTCAACGATGCAGCGGCTAGCGGGAATATCCCTGCCGATAAAGATGGAATGGCAGCGATGGAGCATGCAATCGGTTTGAAGGCGATGCTGGACGGCATCAATTACTCATTCTTGATTGCTACCTTCATTTCCGTTGCCGCATTGATCCTCACTCTCTTTGTGAAAAGGGTCCGTCCTCCGAAGTTTGAAGAAAAGAAATCACCGGCTGAAAGTGAATTGATAGAAACAAAGACGGTACAGGAATAGTCTCCTGCACCGTCTTTTGCTATAATTAAGTAGAAAGGTGTGAGCGGATTGATTGGAAGGAATTCTCCTTGTCCGTGTGGAAGCGGTAAGAAATATAAAAGATGCTGCTCTTTGAAGACCGATATTTCAAATGAGCACTTGGTTGATAATGAGCTAAGGAGGATCGTCTCCGGCTATTTTGAAAATACGATCAGCCTCCCCGCTGAATTCGCAGAGTACGGCCGATATGAGAAGGAATGGCGTTCCAGTCTCGGCAGGTTTTTCAGCAGCAAAGAGATCGAACAGGTAACAGGGGAATATTATTTGTTCATTGAACGGCTCGACTTATGGAGAAGTCATATAATGAAAGAGTTGAGTGGCACTGTACGGTCGGATACCCGACGGCTTCTGAAGCATTGGAATGACCCCATCGTTTTGCTTGGAAAAGTGAACGGAATTTCCGAAAAAACGGTAACTGTGGATCAGATTTTGGATAATAATACGTACATACTACCGTTGTCTCCTAGTAAAGAATTAATGGTTGGGGATATCTTATTCGGCATCGCTTTGTATGATGATCGGAAACCCACAGCGAATACATATTTGCTCAATGGATTATACCGTGTAGCCGATCGGTCTGGTTCCGTCCAGCGGCAGATCATGGAATTCGCCGAATCCAGGGGGGGTGCGGCCAACTTAGGTTTCTTTAAAGAATATATGATGGATGTCTATAACCTCTTGCTGACGCGTGTACATGAACCCCGTTCCGAGGAATTGGCCGTACCGGACGTTGAAAAATCCATGACGGAACCCCAACAAGAAGTGTTGGATATCGCTTTATCAAAACTGGATGAATTTAACGTCAAGGAACCGATGAAAAATTTGGTGAAACTCGTCTTTGCAATCTTTTGCCTTCAAGAGGAACCCATCATCCGGAAGCCGGAAGTTCTCGCTGCCTCCCTCTTTAAAACGGCTCACGAAGCCGGAGTATTGGGAGATGCCGAGTTTACACAGGCGGAAGTGGCGAAAATGTTTGGCGTATCCGTTTCGGCAATGATGAAGAATGTGGATACATTGAAATCCTATATTGCGGAAGCGCAAAAAAAATGAATGATCCCGTACAGGTGGTGACCTGTACGGGATTTTATTTTTCCTTCCAAAAGAAGGGATTCATAAAGATAATGTCGAAATTAATAGACTGTAAGCAGTTGTAAAATAGTTCGTGTTGGAAAGGGGAAATGAAGACATGCAATTGAACAACTTTATCGGGGGATCTTGGCAGGACAGCGGTGGAGCGAAGTATACAGCTGTCACGAATCCGGCAAATGGGGAAGAGCTGGCGCAAGTACGTTTATCGACAAGTGAAGACGTAGATCTGGCTGTGAAGGCGGCGAAGGAAGCGCAGAAAAAATGGGCACTTGTTCCTGCACCGAAGCGGGCGGATTACTTATATGCAATCGGCAATCTCATGAAGGAACGGAAAGAGCATTTGGCGCAAGTGTTAACGAAGGAAATGGGAAAAGTCATCGAGGAAGGCCGCGGGGAAGTGCAGGAAGGGATCGACATGGCGTTCTATATGGCAGGGGAAGGGCGCAGGCTGTTTGGGGAAACGGTCCCTTCCGAGCTGCAGGATAAATTCGCGATGAGCGTCCGCGCACCGATCGGGGTCGTCGGTTTGATCACGCCGTGGAACTTCCCGGTGGCGATTGCCACATGGAAGTCCTTCCCGGCAATGGTTGCAGGGAACACATTTGTTTGGAAGCCTGCTACGGAAACGCCGATGATGGCGTATGAAATGGCGAAGATTTTCGAAGAGGCCGGAATTCCTGCAGGCGTCGCCAATATCGTGTTCGGCTCAGGATCTGAAGTAGGAACAGCGATGATCGAGCATCCCGATGTCCGTGTCATTTCCTTCACGGGATCGACCGAAACAGGTCGCCATGTTGCGGAAACAGGCGGTCGCCACTTAAAGAAAGTGTCACTTGAAATGGGCGGGAAAAACGCAGTCATCGTCATGGATGATGCAGATATCGACCTGGCCGTGGAAGGGATCCTTTGGAGTGCGTTCGGAACTGCGGGCCAACGCTGCACCGCATGCAGCCGGGTCATCGTGCATAAAGATGTTAAGGAAGAATTGGAAACGAAATTATTAGCGTCGATGGAGCATTTGACGATCGGGGACGGCTTGGACGAGTCTGTGAAAATCGGGCCGGTCATCAATGGTAAGGCATTGGATAAAATCCAGAGCTATGTCGAAATCGGAAAAGAGGAAGGCGCGAAGCTGTTGGCGGGCGGAAATGTGCTGACGGAAGGGGAATTCGCGAAAGGCCACTATTTCGAACCGACATTGTTCACGGACGTTAAATGGGATAGCCGTTTGGCGCAGGAGGAAATCTTCGGACCGGTTGTATCGCTAATTGAAGTCGGAAGCCTCGACGAAGCGATTGAAGTGAACAATAGTGTCGTTTATGGCTTGTCCAGTTCGATCTTTTCGAGGGATGTGAATAAAGTATTCCGGGCTCAACGGGATCTTGACACCGGAATCGTCTATGTAAATGCAGGAACGACGGGAGCGGAAATCCATCTTCCATTCGGAGGTACGAAAGGAACAGGCAATGGCCACCGAGATTCCGGCGTAGCAGCGCTTGATGTATTCACGGAGTGGAAGAGCATTTACGTCGACTTCAGCGGTAAGCTGCAACGGGCGCAAATCGATACGGACTAATTCGGAATAAAAGGGGATGTTCACATGAAAGTGGTTGTATTAGGCGCAGGCTTAATGGGGAAAGAAGCAGTGCGCGATCTTGTAAAAAGCAACGACGTGACAAAAGTGTATTTGGCCGACCTGAATTTGAAGCAGGCAGAAGATTTCGCGGAGCAGTTACTGTCCGACAAGCTGGACCTTTTGCAGCTCGATGCGACAAATGATCTTCAATTGCAGGAAGTGATGGCGCTTGGGGATGTCGTCATCAATGCGCTGTTCTACACGTTCAATGAGAAGGTCGCGCGGACCGCAGTGGAAATCGGTGTTCATTCCATCGATCTCGGCGGACATATCGGCGGTGCGACGGATGCTGTGCTTGGATTGGCGCAAAAAGCGGCTGGGAAAGGGGTTACGATCATTCCTGATCTAGGGGTGGCACCAGGAATGATCAACATCTTGACGGGCTACGGCGCGGGCAAGCTCGACAAAGTTGAAAGCATCAGGCTTTATGTAGGGGGGATCCCAGTAAAGCCGGAGCCACCGCTTAATTACAATGTCGTGTTTTCGCTCGAAGGCGTTTTCGATCATTATACGGACCCGTCCCACGTCATCCGCAATGGGCAGCTCCTTGAAGTCCCTTCATTATCCGAAGTGGAAACAATCCATTTCGATGAATTCGGTGAGTTGGAGGCGTTTCACACATCCGGAGGCACATCGACGTTGACGAAAACGTTCCCGGATGTACAGACGCTTGAATATAAGACGATCCGGTATAAAGGGCATGCCGAGAAGTTCCAATTGCTTGTCGACCTTGGTTTATTGTCACGCGACAACGAAGTGAATGTCGGGGATAAGCGAGTTAAAGTCCGCGATGTCATGCGTGAACAGCTTTCACCGCAATTACGATTGGGCGATAAATCCGATGCCGTCCTTCTTCGTGTGATCGTGAGCGGAGAGGCGCACGGGATGCCGGCAACGTATGAATACAACCTGGTGACGAAAAAGGATTTGACGGTGAATGAAACGGCGATGGCCCGTGCGACGGCAAACACGATTTCAATTGTTGCACAAATGATCGGAAACGGGACGATCACGAAACGCGGCGTCCATCCGCCGGAAAATATTGTTCCGGGCGCTGAATACATTGAAGAAATGAAAAAACGCGGTGTTGTCATTGAGGAAACGGTAAGAACGCAAGAGGCGCATGTGTAAATGATAAGCGGGGAAGGGGTTGTGGGAATTGGATTTTGGGTTTACAGAAGAACAGCAAATGCTGCGTAAGACGGTGCGTCAATTCGTAGATGAAGAGATCATGCCGCATATCCAGCGATGGGATGCGGAGGGCGGATTCGATCCGGCCATTTGGAAGAAGCTCGCCGACTTAGGATTCATGGGCGTATGTGTTCCCGAACAATATGGCGGGAGCGGAATGGACTATAATTCGCTCGCTATTTTATGTGAAGAGTTGGAGCGCGGAGATACAGCGTTCCGGACAGCGGTTTCCGTCCATATCGGCCTGAATTCCATGACGCTTATGCAATGGGGAACGGAAGAGCAGAAGCGCAAATTTCTGATCCCGCAGGCGAAGGGCGAGAAAATCGGCGCATTCGGACTGACGGAACCAGGAGCTGGCTCGGATGTTGCAGCTATGGCAACAACTGCGGTGCGCGATGGGGATGAATATGTCATCAACGGGCAAAAGACTTGGATTTCTTTATGTGATGTCGCGGATCATTTCCTTGTTTTCGCTTACACGGATAAGTCGAAGAAACATCATGGCATTAGCGCATTCATCGTCGAGCGAACGACGCCGGGCTTTTCATCGAAGGCGATTAAAGGTAAATACGGCATCCGGGCAGGAAATACGGGAGAATTGTTCTTCGAAGACATGCGCATCCCAGCTGCGAACTTGTTAGGTGAAGAAGGCGAAGGATTTAAAATTGCGATGTCCGCACTCGATAATGGACGCTTCACGGTGGCGGCAGGCGCAGTCGGTTTGATCATGGGCTGCATCGAGGAAAGCGTGAAATATTGCCACGAGCGTGAAACATTCGGCAAACCGATCGGCAAGCACCAGCTCGTCCAACAAATGCTCGCCAATATGGAAGCAGGCTACCAAATGAGCCGCCTCCTTGTCTACCGTGCAGGTGAATTGAAAAATAAAGGATTGCGCAACACACGCGAGACATCTCTTGCGAAGTGGCAAGCATGCGATTTCGCCAATAAAGCCGCAGACGACGCCTTCCAAATCCACGGCGCCTACGGCTATTCAGATGAATACCCGGTCGCCCGCTTCCTGCGCAACTCGAAAGCACCGGTCATCTACGAAGGGACGCGCGAAATCCATACGATTATGCAGGCGGAATATGTATTGGGCTATCGAGAAGACAAGAAATTGAGCAATATGCTGCCGGAATGGCCGTTTGAGTGAATAAGTGATAGAAAACGCCACAAGCTTCTGAGCTTTTGGCGTTTTTGAATGGGAAATCCGCTGTTTATGAGCGGTTGGTGGGATTTATGATCACTTATCGGGATTTATGAGCGGTTATTGTGATTTATGATCACATATCGGTTTTTATGAGCGGTTCGGTGTGATTTATGATTACTCCTCAGGTTTAATAAACGAACTTTTATAGAGTGGAGAAGGCCAAAGATCACAAAATGAGCATAACTAATGCAAACTCGAGCATAACTTACTCGAACTCGCGCAAACCACCACGAAACTCGTGCAGAACTTCGGTTGTAACTTTTTCCAATCCCGTAATGTCTAATGAACAAAGGATGGTGATCATCATGAAACGAAAAATTGTTGCCTCTCTCATTGGAATGAGCCTCCTGCTGCCTGTGACGGGCTGTGGAACAAGTTCCGATCAAGGCAGTCTTCAAATTGCCGAAGGAGTTGAATTCGGAAAGATGGATTATAAAACAATTGTTGAACCGAACAATGAATTGGGATTTAAATTACTAAATGAAATTGAAACGGATGAAGACGGGAATCTTTTCATTTCCCCGACGAGTCTTTTGATGGCTTTGGCAATGGTGTATAACGGAGCGGATGGGGTGACGAAGGAAGAAATCGCGAAAGCCTTGCAAGCGGAAGGGATAGATCCGATGAATTTGAATAAAGCGAACGCGTCCCTCATGACGATGTTGAATAAAGACAACGACGCCATTCAACTTCAAGTCGCAAACTCCATATGGCTAAACGATCAATACACGTTCCAAGACGAATTTGCCAAGCTGACAAAGGATTATTTCAATGCAAAAATCGAGGAAATCGACATCACTAGCAACAATTCGCCCAAACGCATCAATGACTGGGTTGAAAAGGCGACAAATGGCAAGATCGACAAAATGGTAGATGGACCATTGGACGAAGATCTTGTAGCCATGCTGCTGAATGCTATTTATTTCAAAGGTGATTGGACATTCCCTTTTGATAAGAAAGATACAGAAAATCGAGACTTCCATTTGATGAACGGAACCGAAAAAGAAGTGCCATTCATGAAGTTGCAGAAAAAGTTATTTTACATGGCGAACAGTGAATACCAGGCAATTCAACTTCCATATGCGGATGGTGAAATGAGCATGACAGTCGTCCTGCCGAATGAAGTCGTTGGTCTAGAGGAATTTCAAAGCACTTTATCCAGTGAAAAATGGGAAGAAATCCAATCAGAAATGAAAAGCATGAGAGGAACAATCCTTTTGCCGAAGTTCAAATTGTCATATGAAACAGAGCTGAATGAAGCGCTGGAAGCCCTCGGCATGGCAAGTGCATTTACGGACATGGCTGATTTCAGCAAAATGGTTGAAGGCGATGCCTCGCTACTCATTAGCCAAGTAAAGCAAAAGACGTACATTGATGTGAATGAAGAAGGAACGAAAGCTGCTGCAGTGACAGGCGTGCTAATGGAGCCCACTTCTGCACCGCCAGACGAACCTTTCGTCATGGATGTGAACCGCCCGTTTTTCATTGCGATTACGCATGATAAAACTGGGGTTGTCTTCTTCGTGGGCTTTGTCGCAAATCCGGAAATGTAAAAAGAAAAAATCAATTGTGAAAACGAATGAGTCGTGCTAAACTATTCTTACTATTAATCGGACGGAGGTGAGGAATGATGTTGGACACTGTGTATGCACGTGTAAGTCTATTGGAATATTTAGCCACTTCATGTGCGATTACTCATGAAATTGCGCTCAACGGGATACGTATGCCCTTTTTTAGACAATTTCAGTAATCACACAGCTGTTTAGCACATCATTCCTTGCAATATTTTTAGGGGGAAGACTGCTTAAACGCAGTCTTTTTTTTGTGCGCTTCTAGCTGTGAAAACAGGATGGAAGGAAGCGGAAAATAATGATCTGTACAATACAACAAGTAAGCAAAATGTTAGGTGGCAACACCATTTTTGAAAATCTTTCAATGGAAATCAAGACAGGTGACAAGCTAGGAGTCGTCGGACGGAACGGAAGCGGGAAAACGACGTTATTCAAGCTCATTGCAGCTGTCGAACAACCGGATGTTGGACGCATCCATTTCAAAAAGGGAGCTAAAATCGGTTATTTATCACAAATCCCTTCATTCGACAAACCGATGACTGGTTACGATGTGCTCCAAAGTGCGTTTGAGGAACTGAAGTCCCTTCAACGGCAAATGTCTGAACTGGAAATGGAATTATCGAATCCAGATACGGTGGACATGGAGCGTCTGCTTCTTCGATACGGCCAATTGCAGGATGAATTTGTCAGGCGTGATGGATACGCGATAGATTCGGAAATTGAAAAGATCATCAACGGTCTTCAATTACGAGCATTTGTCGAGCAGGAATTCAGTCAGATGAGCGGCGGGGAACAGACGAAAATCATGTTAGGCAAACTCCTGCTTACCCAACCGGATTTACTTCTCTTAGACGAACCGACGAACCATTTGGATTTATTCGCGGTCGAATGGCTGGAAGCGTACTTGACGGACTACACGGGGACGGTTGTCATCGTTTCACATGACCGCTACTTCCTCGATAACGTCGTGAAAAAGATAGCGGATCTTGAAGATGGGGAGCTGTATCTGTACTACGGCAATTACAGTTCATTCGTCCAAGAAAAGGAAGAGCGTCTTCTACGCGAATTCCAAGACTATGAGGAACAGCAAAAGAAGATCAAGAAGATGAAAGAAGCGATCAAGCGGCTTCGGATATGGGCGAATGAGGCGAATCCTCCCAATGCGGGGTTGCACCGGCAAGCAAGGAATATGGAGCGGGCGCTGGAACGGATGGAGAAATTGCGGAAGCCTTTGATCGATCCCCGGAAAATGGCATTGTCCTTTGAGGCGGCGCCGAGAAGCGGCAAGGAAGTCGTCATCTTGCAAGAAGCAGTGAAATCATTCGGTGCAAACGAATTGTTGCGGAAGGCGAGTCTGCAAGTCTATTGGAAAGACCGTGCTGCGATTGTCGGACGGAATGGAAGCGGAAAATCGACTGTTCTGAAGATGCTTCTCGGCGAGCTTGCCCCTGACGCAGGCGTATGCAAACTGGGAAGCAATGTGAAGGTAGGCTTCCTCTCGCAGCATTTTGCTATTGAGGATCCGAAAGCCCGCATGCTTGACGTATTCCGGAAAGAGGTCGGCGTGGAGGAAGGCGAAGCGAGGCATATACTCGCGAAGTTCATGTTTTACGGACCGGATGTGTTTAAGCGGATCGGTGATTTGAGCGGCGGCGAGCGTACGCGATTGCGGCTCGCTCAACTGATGCATCAGGACGTGAACTTTTTAGTGCTAGATGAACCGACAAACCATTTGGATATCGAATCACGTGAAGTGCTGGAAGACGCATTGGAGGATTTTCCGGGAACGCTCCTCGCCGTTTCGCATGACCGTTACTTCTTGAATAAATTATTTTCCCGCACAGCATGGCTGGAAGAAGGCAAAATGACGATGTTCGAAGGCCCTTTCGACTGGGCGAGGCAGAAATGGAACGAAATGGAGCAATCGGAAGTCGCCGAACCTCCGAAGAAGATGCCTGTCGACAAACAGCCAAAACTTCATAGGGAAACGAGTATGGAAGAAGAAATTGCTGCTCTGGAAATCCAAATTGAGCGGTTGGAAAAGAAATTATCGAGTGAAGCTGTCCCGAACGATTACGAATCAAGGGTAGAGAAGATTAAATCACTTCAGGAAAAACTGGATGCCTACTATGAGCAATGGTTGATTGAAAACGAGTGAAAAATAAATTCTCTACTTACACAAAAAGGTGAAGGGGTGAAAAATCTCCTTTACCTTTTTTATTTACTCATTGAAAATGATAATGAAATTAAACCTGTTAATTAAGATTATTGATAACTGGATTAAAATAATTAATATCACGCTTGCTATTTCAAAAAGAATGGGATATGATGGATGCAATGAAAGGGGAATTCAGATAATTATGGCATATCCGGTTATTAGTCATTGCCCTGTCTGCAGTGAAACGCTGAAAGTCACCAAGCTACATTGCACCCGATGCCATACGTCCATCGAAAATGAGTTTGAGCTGTCCAAGTTGGCAGCGTTGTCGGGGGAACAGCTCCATTTTGTCGAAGTGTTTTTGGCGTGCAGGGGGAATATTAAAGAAGTTGAAAAGGAACTTGGAATTTCGTATCCGACTGTCCGAGGTAAACTGAATGAAGTTGTCAGTTCGCTCGGATATGAGATAAAAAAGAAGAACGAGGTGGATAGAAGAAAGTAGTCGCTATGCTGGAAAGCGGAGAAATTACTCCGGAAGAAGCAATAAAACTGTTAAAAGATGAATAGGGGGAATTCATGATGAAAACGGAAATTGAGAAAGTGTTGACGATGGTCCAAGAGGGGAAAGTGGATGCGGAGAATGCGTCAGAGCTTATCGCAGTATTGAAAAACAGGGAATCCGGGAGTGGACCTTCATCCAAGCCGACTGCATATTCGGATAAGACATTGAAAATCAGAGTCGTGTCGGCCGATAATGACAATGTTTCTGTCAATCTGCCAATTAAGCTGATCAAAGTTCTGCTGAAGGCGGGCCATAACATTGCGGGGAACATTCCCCAGTCCGAAAAGTACGTGAAAGACATTGATATTGATGTACTTATTGAAGCGATAGATAATGAACTGGACGGACAAATCGTAGACGTCAAGTCGGCAGACGGCGATACAGTTTCCGTTTTTATCGAATAAATGATGCGCGTCAAAGTGAAATCAGGTAAGGTGCGGCTATTTGTCCCGATCCCTTATGTGTTTCTGTCGATCGGCATACTGATCTTGTCTTCTGAACGCCTTCAAAAACTCATTAACAAATGGATAATAGAGCAATCTGAAGACAAGGAAAAAGTGTTTACAATTCCACAGATAGATAAAAGGGAATTAAGAGGCATTGTTGCTGAGTTGAAAAATCATCGGGGACTTGGGTTAGTGAATGTCAAAGCGAAGGATGGCACAGAAGTTATCGTGAAACTATGATAACTTCTATTTTTTATTGCAATCTGCTGAACAAGGGAGTATTATAATGACTGAATGACCATAATTGTTTCCTGGTCAATAGAGCGAGGTGGAGAAATGGATCGCAGGCAAGAAATCCTAGAGGCGGCCGCCAAGTCGTTTTCGCTGTTCGGCTATAAAGCGACGACGATGGACCAAGTCGCTAAAATAGCGAATGTCGGCAAAGGGACGATTTATACGTTTTTCGCGAACAAAGAAGAACTGTTTAACGCAATCGTCCTGCAGATGGTCGAAGAGATGCGTGTTGCATCAGATGCGGCAACAGTGGAAGGTGCTTCTTTTGAGCAGAACGCCCATGCCCGTCTTATGCAAATGCTGAAATTCCGGGAGACGCACCAATTATACGCCAAATTGGTCGATGAAGGTAAAGAACTGCGCACACCGGCAGTCATTGAGGTGCTCGCCGAAATTGAAAATGAAATCGTCTCTTATATTAAAACGAAAATTGAGCGGGCGATTGATAAAGGCGAACTCAAGCCTTGCGACAGCAAGCTTGTTGCCTACCTTCTGTTCAAATCGTATATGGCGCTTGTCGTCGATTGGGGGAAAACCCATGAAGACGAAGAGCTGTCAGAAGAGCGGATTGCGGGATTACTACGCAGCACCATTTTTACAAGTCTCTTAGCTTGAGACTCTTTTTTTATTCACGATTGACCGGATGAGGTTTTTGGTCAATCAGTATAAACGGAGGAATGACAAATGAAAAAATCAATGATATTCGCGGAATGGAAACAGCTTCTCCGTACAAGAAAAATGCTTGTACCGATGATCGCCATCCTTTTCATTCCGGTGTTATATGCAGGCATGTTCTTATGGGCGTTTTGGGATCCATATGCCAATATGAGTGAATTGCCGGTGGCGATCGTCAATTTGGATGAAGGCGCCGAGTTTGAAGGAAAACAGCTTGCACTAGGCGATGAATTGGTCGACAAGTTGATGGAAGGGAACAAATTCAATATTCAAGAGGTTTCCAAGGCGGACGCGGAGAAAGGTCTGAAAAACCAGGACTACTATATCGCGATTGAAATACCGGAGAACTTCTCGCAGCACGCAACGACATTGCTTGATGAAAATCCGGAGAAATTGACGATTGTGTACAAGCCGAATGAGGGCTTCAACTTTTTGTCTGCCCAGATCGGGGAGACTGCAATGGATCGGATCCGTGCGGAAGTGAATGATAAAGTCGCTTCGACGTATGCGGAGCAGTTGTTTGACTCTATAAGCGAGATGGGCAACGGATTCGGCGAGGCAGCGGACGGTGCAGGCAAATTACATGACGGCGCAAGCAAACTTGCAAAAGGCGCGGATGATCTGAAAGGATATTTGGAGACATTGGCGTCAAGCACGATTACGTTGAAGGATGGCTCGGACCGTTTGGCGAGAGGGACGGCTGATGCCGCGAAAGGTGCTGCGGATTTAAAGAAAGGGATCGGAGCGCTTTCCGCGGGTGTGGCGGATCTCCATACGGGGGCGAATCAGGCGGCTGAAGGCGCTGCGAAATTGCAAGGCGGGATTGCTGATTATACGGCAGGTGTTCAGAAGTTGAGGGACAGCTACGCTCAAATTGCGCAAAAGGAAGCCGAGTTCGGAAAAGCTGTGGGGACAATTAATGATAAATCAGCTGTGTTGAACGGGGCTGCGCAAAAACTGACGGAAGGCTCGAAGAATTTGAATGCCGGCATCGGTGATTTATCGGAAAAACTGGCGCCAGTATTGGCTTCGTTGCCGGAGGAACAGCAGGCAGGTTTGAAGGCGGCGTTGGGTCAACTGCAACAAGGAAGTGCTGAACTAGCAGGCGGCATGTCCGAGCTTTCATTAGGAACGGTTGCACTCAGCGAAGGAGCTGCCCAGTTGAACGGCGCGGCTGGGCAATTGCGCGAAGGCCATAAGCAGGCATTCGCAGGATTGGATAAATTGAACGGATCGTCCTCTGCATTGTCGGAGGGGGCTTCCGCTCTTGCGCAAGGGAACGGGGCATTGGCATCCGGCCTTGGTCAACTATCGGAAGGCGTTGCGAAAGCGCAAAAAGGTTCATCTGATCTGGCGTCCGGCTTGAGTGAGCTGAATGCTGGAACGGGTACGTTGAAAGAAGGAACCGGCACGCTTGCTACGAAATCGAAGGAGCTTGCGGACGGCTCTGCTAAGTTGTCGGATGGAGTGAAAGAGTTAGATGAAGGAACACTGACGCTGCAGGAGAAGCTCGCTGAGGCGAATGCGACTGCAAGTGAAGTGAATCCGAATGAGAAGACATATGAAATGGCGGCATCTCCGGTTGATGTTGAAAAAGAGAGCATCAATGAAGTGCCAAACTACGGTACTGGATTTGCACCTTACTTCCTTTCATTAGGATTATTTGTTGGGGCATTGCTGTTATCGATCGTCTTCCCGCTTGTCGAACCGGCGATCAAACCGACAGGCGCATTCGGCTGGATGGCGAGCAAAGTTTCCGTTTTGGCGATTGTCGGACTCGTGCAGGCATTAGTTGCCGTCGGAATCATCAAAGGAGCGCTTGGAATGGAAACGGTCAGCTTGCCGCTGTTCATTTTGACAGCGATCATTACGAGCTACACATTCATCGCAATTGTGCAGATGCTCGTGTCGCTGTTTGGTGATCCAGGCCGGTTCATAGCAATCATCATCTTGATTTTGCAATTGACGACGAGTGCAGGTACGTTCCCGTTGGAATTAATTCCTGCACCTCTTCAACTATTCAACACGTTGTTGCCGATGACGTATTCCGTCCAAGCGTTCAAGGCATCGATCTCCACTGGAGACCTCGCGCATTTATGGGCAAGCAATGGCGTGCTGATCGGCTTCCTGGTCGTGTGCTTGGCGATTACGTTTGGCTATTTTGCATTGATTTTCAAAAAACGGTATTCACGAGATACTGTAGAGGCATAAGAAAAAGCGATTTGCAGATTGTGGTCTGCAAATCGCTTTTTTATAGTTAGTGGAACTATGGTCGCGTCCAGAGTGGGGGTTGCCGCGCCCAAAGAGCGTCGTTCCGCGCCCAAAGAACAGCATTCCGCGCCCAAAGAGCAGCGTTCCGCGCCCAAAGAACAGCATTCCGCGCCCAAAGAGCAGCGTTCCGCGCCCAAAGAGCAGCGTTCCGCGCCCAAAGAGCAGCATTCCGCGCCCAAAGAGCGGCGTTCCGCGCCCAAAGAGCAGCATTCAGCGCCCAAAGAACAGCGTTCCGCGCCCAAAGAACAGCGTTCCGCGCCAGAAGAACAGCATTCCGCGCCCAAAGAGCAACGCCCTAAAAGATCAAGAACCTACATAATCGCCGCCATCGACATGGATTGTCTGCCCCGTCATATAGCTGGAATCGCTCGATGCAAGGAAAACATAGGCAGGTGCATTTTCAGCCGGCTGCCCGCGGCGTTTCAAAGGTGTGTCCGCTCCATGCTGCTCGACTTTTTGCGCATCGAATGTCGCCGGGATCAATGGCGTCCAAATTGGGCCGGGTGCTACGGCGTTGACGCGGATTCCTTTTTCAGCCAAGTTCAAGGCGAGGGAGCGTGTGAATGACGTGATGGCGCCTTTTGTCGCTGAATAATCGAGCAACCCCGGCGAGCCGTTATAGGCCGTGACGGAAGAAGTGTTGATGATGGAGTCGCCTTCCTTCATATGAGCCAGCGCTGCTTTTGATAAGTAAAACAGGCCGAAGAAATTGGTGTCGAACGTTTCGCGGAGCTGATCGCCGGAAATTTGGGAGATGTCGTCCTGCGGAAACTGCTTTCCGGCATTGTTGACGAGAATATTCAAGCTGCCGAATTCCTGAATGACATCGTTGATGAGCTGCTCGCAATTTTCCTCTTCACTAATATCGACACGAATTTTCTTCGCTTTGCCACCATATTGGTTAATGAGCTCGACGGTTTTATTCGCATCGACATCTTCTGCCTCATCCAAATAGGCGATTGCCACATTCGCTCCTTCTTTCGCGAACGCAACTGCGACTGCCCGCCCGATTCCGCTGTCTCCGCCGGTAATTAAAGCATTTTTCCCTTTCAGCTTGCCAGAGCCTTTATAATTTTCATCATCGTAGATAGGAAGCGGTTCCATCTCTGCTTCGATTCCAGGCTGCTGATTTTGTGTTTGGGGTGTCACTTGTTCATCTTTTTTTTCGTATTTATTTTCCATAATTATGTTCCTCCTTCAAGAAATCCTTTACAATGGGTATTCCCTGTCAGGAAATCAATAAACGTCCAAAACTTTCGCGGTTTTTAATTAAGGCTATGTTAAATATCTTTGTTGATTTTGATTAAAATGGAATTAAATGTTCTATAATGAGGAGTGAGAACATCCATTCGGAGGGATAGATATGACGTTAAACGAGATAATAGCAGAAATCAAAAGGTTAAAACCCGTTGAGCAACAGCGTTTAAAAGAATTCTTTATTACTTCAATTGCGTCATTTTATCCGAGTCAGCCGATATTCCAAGAAATAAATGAGCGTAAAAATAAAGAGGGATACACTTGTATTCATTGTAATTCCAAACAAGTGGTCAGGTTTGGCAGGTATACAGTTAAGCTCGGAACAAAAGATGTCGAACGCCAACGATACCGTTGTAAAGATTGCAGAAAAACATTTACAGATGTCACGAATACTCCGCTTTATCGCACCCATAAGCCTGAAAAATGGATAGAATTCATCAAATGTATGTTGGAGGGCTTTTCTCTTCGTAAATCGGCAGAACTTATCGGTGGCATTCATTATGTTACCTTGTTTTACTGGAGGCACAAAGTCTTGTCTGCCCTAGAGCAAATGGACTTTAATGCATTTTCAGGTATCGTGGAAATGGATGAGACATATTTCCTTTACTCCGAAAAGGGAAAGCGAAATATTCAGGACCGTAAACCACGGAAACGTGGTGGTTCATCAAGGTTCCGTGGCATCAGTCACGAGCAGGTTTGTGTACTCGTTGCAAGAGACCGACAAAAAACCACTTATTCAGGTGTTCTTGGAAGAGGACGTATTGCTAAGACTCAGTTAGAGAAAGCCATAGGCTCAAAGTTATCATCAGACAATACGCTCTGCACTGATGCTTGGAGAGCTTTTTCTACCTATGCAAAAAGCAAAAGTATGGAGCATTACCGCTTCAAATCAGATGGAATTGAGCGAGTAAAGGGCATCTACCATATCCAAAACGTGAATAGCTATCACGGTCGATTAAAGAGCTGGATACTACGATTCAATGGCGTGGCGACAAAATACCTCGACCATTATTTAAGTTGGTTTCAATTCCTCGAAATTGTGAAGCACAGAAGTGATGGTGGTTCCATAAGCAAAATGATAGTAGAGAGTTGTTTATTTCCAATTAATGAAACTTACAACTCGCTCAGAACGTATCAATATTAGGGCTGTTGTTGTCAACTAACGTGGCAGTTTAGTTGAAGAGTGTTTCTTAATTTATGGTCAACAATCGGGTCTTTAAGTGGAATACAGTACAGGTAGTCAGATTAAGGGGGATTTTTGTGAAGTTATTGTTATCCATTCTATTAGCTGGGCTTTTAGGCATCTTGGCATTCCTCGGTCCTATTGGACTTTACATCTTTTGTGCAATTATTGTTGGAGTCATCTTTAGGTCATTTATTTTAATTAGTGAAGTTCATAAGCAAGTAGTACCACCTAATAGTAATGACAAGGTGAAAGATGCATACGAAAGATATATTAAAGAGAGAGACGAAAAAGAAACGGAAAACTAATGTACGATGTTCTTCAACTAAGGGGTGCGTTAATTAATAAATGATATTCCAAACCAAAAGGACCTGTTTAGGTCCTTTTCTTTATCAAAGAGGAGTTATCAACATTATTATTTAACATAGCCTTAATTAAAAGCAAAAGGGAATTAGTAAATAGGGGGTGTGTGTTCATGCAAAGAACCACAAGTTGGGGGCAAATGAAAATGCCTGTCGTGTCAATTGTTTGGCTCAGTTCACTCGTTGTTCTCATTATGGGTACGTATAATGAGATTCCGATTGCGGCTTATTCCGTTTTCGCGGTAATTGCACTTTTATTTTTCATAGGATCTGATCGTCTAGCCTTTCTATTTTACGTCGTTTTAACGGTAGGGACTGTATTTGCCCTCCTCGTCGTTGCGTTCCGCGATAACTGGAGTCCGCTTACTCAGGGATTAGCTATGGGACTGCATTTTCTGTTGCTCGTCCATCTGTTTGCGCTCTATAGTTTATCCAAATATGTTTACGAGTTTCGTAGTGAAAATTATTTTCTGAAGGAGCGGATTTTGCATTTGGAAGGTTTCATTTCAGAAGAAGGTGTTTTGCCTCGGCTGGAATTCGAAAAACAGGCATCTTTCATATTAGCGACAATGGCGAGGCGGAAGGAGACCGGCTATTTCGTACAAATCGATTTATCTGAATTGCCGAGGATGACAAAACGAACCGCGTTATTGACGGCGGGAAGCATTTTACATACGGAAAGTAGAATGCACTTTGACATTGTAGGGAAAACGGGTGAATTCAAGCTGACGATTCTCCTGCAAAACACGGATGCTGAAGGAATGGCTATTGTAAAAGGACGAATCGAAGAGAGACTGAAGGAGACGTTTCATGAAAATGTGCTGGAGAAAATGAAGTGGTCGGCAACTCAGATAGAGGGGCAGACGGCTCTGCCTGAAGGGGTGCTCACATGAAGCGCCGCACCGTCCTCTTATTTCTGACGTTCTTCCTGTTCATAGCAGCGATTATTATAGGCGCACTCTATAATATCCTCTATGTACTATTGTTTACGACTGCCTTATTCCTGCTGCTCTTGGCCTATTATTCCTTATTGCTCGTGGCGGGTCTCTATAATCGCCTCAAAATGGAGAAAACGCCCACTCCATCACTTGAATCCTATCCCGGAGTCGATATTCTCATTCCGGCCCATAATGAAGGGGTTGTCATTAAAGATACAATAGAAGCGATGGTAGGCATAAAATATCCGGGGGATCTGCAAATCTATATATTGAACGACAACTCGAAAGATGAAACGGCAGAAATCGCCCAAGCCTTTGATGACACGTATAAAAATGTGCATCATATAAGAGTTCCTGCCGGCGAACCGCGGGGCAAATCACGGGTGTTGAACTATGGTTTAAGCATTTCTACGAATAAATATTATTGCGTCTATGATGCGGATAATCAACCTGAGCCCGATGCGCTGATCAAACTCGTTGCAACGGCCGAGCAGAACGAGGAGTCGGCAGGGGCGGTAGGGTATGTGCGCACGATGAATGAATCTACGAATTGGCTGACCCGCATGATCTCCATTGAGTTCCAAGTATTCCAGCTGCTCATGCAATCGGGTAGATGGCAATTGTTCAAAACGGGTTCTTTGACAGGTACAAATATGCTCGTCAAACGGTCCGTCATTGACGAACTGGGCGGCTATGATCCGTATGCAATTGCGGAAGATGCGGAATTGACGTTGCGCATCACCCAAAAGGGGTATTATTTGCCGATTGTTCCTGATTCCATCACTTGGGAGCAGGAGCCGGAAACGCTTTCCGTTTATGTAAAGCAGCGAACGCGCTGGCTCCAGGGGAATTTGTATATCGTCGAGAAGATTTTGACGGAGTCCGGCTATTTCCGTGGGAAGCTGCTGGTCCACTCCGTGCAACAGTTGGCTGTTTACGTCATCTTTTGGCTTTTTCTCATCGTGTCATATGTATGGTTCATCCTTGGCATTCTCGATATTTTCACCGTGCAATATAGCTATCCGTTGCTGTTCATCTGGTATTTATCCTATATCATCTACACGGCGCAACTTTTTGCCGCCCAAGCGACACAACGGACATTTACGCCGATAAATGTATTTATTAGCGTCATCATGTATTTCACTTATGCCCAGCTCTTTACCTATTTATTTATCCGCAGTTCGATTCTCTATCTAAAGGCGAAGAAAAACCGCCAAATGATCGGCTGGGATAAAACGGCCAGATTCAAATCGAAATAATGCAGAAAAAAGCTGGGAGAATGGCTCTCCCAGCTTTTTGATTGATTAAAATAAATACAGTCCTACACTTACGACAATCCCACTCAACAACAAGACAAATACGCAATAGCCCATAATGTCCTTCGCGCGCAAGCCTGCAATTGCGAGCGCCGGCAATGCCCAGAACGGCTGGATCATATTCGTCCATGCATCGCCCCAAGCGATGGCCATCGCAGTCTTCGAGTAGCTGACGCCGAGCGTTTGAGCCGCATCGAGCATGACTGGTGCTTGTACTGCCCATTGCCCTCCGCCTGACGGTACGAAAAAGTTAACAAGTCCCGCCGCGTAAAACGTGAAAAGCGGGAAGGTCGCTTCGGTGGAAATGCTGACAAACCATTGTGACATGACTTTCGCCAGTTCTGAATCCACCATCATGCCCATGATCCCTGCGTAAAACGGGAACTGGATGATAATTCCGCCTGACGTCTTCACTGCATTTGCAACTGCTGCGAGAAAACGCTTCGGCGTGCCGTGGAAAATGATGCCGAGAATAAAGAAGATCAGGTTGACGATATTCAGGTTCAAGTCGAATCCTTTAGTGACAAAATGCTGTACAAGATAGACGACGCCCAGCGCACCGATCAGCATGGAAAGGATTACGCTGTTTTCAAGCCGCGCAGCAGGCGTTTTTTCCTCAGCCTCTTCCACTTCGATTTCATCTTCAAGCAGTTTCGGATCGACGCTGACCGTTTCCTCCGGTTTTGGCATCATGAAACGGTTTAACAACGGTAAAGTTATGAAGAGAACTGCGATAATGAATAGGTTATACGTTGAAAAAATCGTTTCGGACGTTGGGACGACACCCATCATGTTTGCGTACGGATGATCCTCCGTCGCGATGGATAATGGAATCGATCCGCCAAGCCCTCCATGCCAGATGATGAAACCAGAGTAAGCGCTTGCAATCAATAGCCGGTAGTCGACAGTCGTCACTTTTTTGGCGATTTCCTTAGCGAACAAAGCCCCGATGACGAGACCGAATCCCCAGTTGATCCAACAAGCGATGAGAGATACAACGGTCACAAGCAGAATCGCTGTACCTGGCGACTTCGCCAGTCCTGCCAATGAACTCAATACCTTCTTGAAAAAAGGACTGCTTGCCAATACATGTCCCGCAACTAATACGATGACCATCTGCATCGTGAATGCGAGAAGCCCCCAGAAACCATTGCCCCAGTGAACGGTCATTTCGAGCGGACCCGAATCCGTCAAGCCGACGCCAAGTAAAAACACGACCAGTGTCAGAATGGCAACGAATATGTATGGATCTGGCAAGTACCTTTCCATGATCCTATTCGACCATCTTGTAAGTGTTTTCATTCCCATACCCCCTATGTTATTTTACCCACCCTATTAGACTACCATATTCAAAATGATCCATAAAAATGTTTTTTCCGAAATATGAAACGTAACTGACTCCAACAAGTCTACTTAGTAAAGAAGCAGATAAGGAAAGGTGATGAAAATGAGGAAACCGACAATATGGTTGATTATGGCGATGATTTTGTTCATGGTCGTTGCGGGGATCGCGATGTTCACGAAGAAGGCGGATGTTTCCGCGTATGTCGCTATCGATTCGATCAACTCTAAGGAAGATTTGAAAGCATATTTTGAAAGGGCGAAGGATATGCAGTCCGTATCGGTGAGGTACGATGCGGTTGAAGAATCTTCGGAAAAAGCCTCCATGGATAGTGCGGAGTCATCGAATGCGGTAGGCGGAGGTGATCATTCATCGACGAATATCCAAGTGGAAGGCGTCGATGAATCGGATATGGTGAAAACGGACGGCGAATATGTCTATTCCATTTTCGCAGGCACATCCGTGAAAATCATCGATATCCGAAACTCCCAAAAAATGACAGTTGCAGCTGAAATCAAACCGGATGACGACTATTACCCGTCACAGCTATTTTTACATGATGACTTGCTCATTGTGCTCGGAGAGAAAATGCAGCGTTATCCGGATAGAACAGACACTATGGATAAATCAAATGCAATGGATAAAATGATGCCGATGAACAGCATGACGACTGTCCGTTTGTACAATATTGAAAAGCCGGATAAACCGGTGTTCATTCGTGAAATCGGAGTGGAAGGCTATTTGAAGAGTGCCCGAAAGACGGAAGGCATGCTTTATCTCGTGACAAATGTGTTCCCGAATTTCTGGGCGATGGAAGAAATCGAAGGAGACGCACTGCGTCCGCGCATTTTTGATTCGAATGAAAAAGAAGAGAAATTCATGGAATTCAAGGACATCTCCATTTTGCCTGGAGCGGTGGATCCTTCCTATTCCGTCATCGCTGCAATCGACTTGACGACGCCGAAAACGGGAGAGCTTAAAACGAAAGGATTCCTCGGCAGCAGCGACCAGATGTATATGACGAAAGATCATCTTTACTTAACGGCATTGAAATATGAAACGAGCACGAATTCCCGTGGGGCTGAAACCATGATCTGGAATCCGGGCAAAGCCGATACCGAGATCTTCAAATTCAAGCTCGACGGGACGGACGTTGATTTTTATCAATCTGCCGAGTTGAACGGAACGATTTTGAACCAATTCTCAATGGATGAATACAAAGGGAATTTCCGTGTTGTCATGACGGAAGGGAATATGTGGGACGAGAAAAACCCGTCAAAAAACCATCTGTATATTTTGGATGAAAAGATGGAAATGACCGGATCGGTGAAAGGCCTTGCGAAAGGGGAACGCATCTATTCAGCGCGGTTCATGGGGGATAAGGCGTATATGGTGACGTTCAGGGAAACTGACCCGCTGTTCGTCATCGATGTTGCGGATCCGGAGAAGCCGAAAGTGTTGGGCGAGTTGAAAATACCGGGATTCTCAAATTATTTGCACCCGTTGGATGAAAATCATATGATCGGTTTCGGATATGACACAGTCGCACAGAAAAATCCGTCGGGAGGCGAACCGTTGATCCTGACCAAAGGAATGAAAATCTCACTATTTGACGTAACCGATTTCCATAATCCGAAAGAGAAAGATACGGAAATCATTGGAGGCCGGGGCACATACTCGCCACTTCAATACGACCATAAAGCGCTGTTCCAGCATAAAAAGAAAAACCTGTTCGGTTTCCCGGTCAGCATTTATGAAGAAGGAGCGAAGGAGTTCGAAGTGGACTATAAAGGTTCCGGAGCTCTCGTTTATGAAATTACACCGGAAAGCGGAATCGTATTGAAGGGCGATTTGGTTCAAATGAAAGCGTCTGGAGAACAATACGAAGAATGGGAGAAACAGATTCAACGTCTGCTGTACAGCGGCGACAGCGTATTTACACTGTCGATGGACGAAGTCAAAAGCTATCAGCTCGACTCGTTTAAGGAAATCAGCACGTTGAAGATGAAGTGATGGAAGAAGGGGGAGGGAGCGCATGCGCTCCCTCTTTATTTGAAAACTGCAAGGGCTCAATTATAAATCATAGGCGCTATTAATCGCGCAAGGGCTCAATTAATCCGCTAAAAGCTCAATTAATTTAAAAAGGGCTCCTTTTTTTCATCAAGGGCTTAATTAATCATACAAGGGCTTAATTATTTGATTAAACGCTCAATTATTCGCACAAAAACGGAGCCGCACCCCAGCGGCTCCGTTCCTTATGAAAGCTCAGACCATTTTACAGGACCTCCGATATGATATCCCTGTACCGCATTGACGCCCATTTCCTTCAATGCTTCGAACTGCTCCTCAGTTTCTACGCCTTCTGCAATAACATACAAGCCCATCGATTTGCTGAATTGGATCATCCCTTCGACGAGCTGACGAGTTTTAGGCATCGTCAACAGGGAATTGATGAACACTTTGTCGATTTTCACTTTGGAAATCGGCAACTGCTGCATATATCGGAAAGAGGCATATCCCGTTCCGAAATCATCAAGAGTGAAGCGGATGCCCGTCTCTTCAAACGCTTTCATTTGTTGGATGATTGCGTGTTCTTGCTCAGCTTGGAAAGCGAATTTCTCCGTAATCTCGAGCTCAAGCTTATCCGCCGGACACTTCGTCTTCTCCAGAATGCCTGTCAGCTTTTCCTTCATTTGTGAAGAGTCGCCGAACTCCCGCACGGATGAATTGACTGAAATACGGATATCCGGACGATCGGCCATCAACTTCACTGCGAGCGATGCAGCTTCCTCAAGAACGTAGGCCCCAATGGCATGAATCAAACCGTTCTCCTCAGCGATCGGTATGAGTTCATCCGGTTGGATATGACCGATTTCAGGGTCATTCCAGCGGACAAGCGCTTCGTACACGAGAACCTTGCCTGTCGCAATATCCAATTGCGGCTGATAGACGACCTGCAAGCTGTTGTGGTCAAGCGCTGTTAGCATCTTCTTGTCGATGAGGGAGCGGCGGTTCAACTCCTTATGAGACTCCGCGGATAAGGAGGAAATGCGTCCGCCGCCTTGCTCGGTAATGGCCTTTGTTGCTGCCAATGCCGCTTTGTACAGATGTGAATAGGAGGACTGATCCTCCGGAAAGCGCACAATTCCGCCGCTTACCGATAACGGCAATGAGTGGTTTTTAACATAGATCGGCTGCTCCTTCAAGAACTCCAGGAATCCTTGGACGAACCAATCCCCGAAGGATGTTAAAACGACAAATTGGCTTATACCGACCCTTGCGATTGGATCTCCTTGGAAAAACCGTTTCAGCCGGTTTGTGAATTCTTGGATTAAAACCGATTCCGAATCATACGACTGAAGATCTTTCAGTGTATAATAGTGATCGATTGCTATGTAGACGAACGAAAAGTGCCGGTCCTCTTCAATATATTCATTGACCAACGTCTCCAATTTATGCCGGCTCATCAAACCCGTTTCAAAGTCGATGAAGGCGATTTGCTGGAGTTTCTCCTTCAGCTCTACCTCTTCTGTTATATCGAGTTCCAAAAACGTGCATGACGTAAGTGTTTCCTCGTCGTCAAGGACGGGAACTGCCATCATTTGCACGTAATAGGGTTCGCCGTGCCGCGTAAGCTTTTCGACTCTGCCGAACCAGGGTTTCCCGTTCGTCACCCGGTTCCAGATTGCATGTGCCTGCGCTTGGCTATGTTCATCTTCGGAAAACATTTGCCAAAAGGACTTTCCGAGAATTCTTTTTGGTGTCCAATTGCTTGAAGCTAGGAAGTTATGATTCGTATAAGTGATCAAGCCTTCACCATCCGTACGGGTCACCATTAAGAACTCTACGAGACTGTCCATGACAAGCGGCAGCTCTGTTCTAGTCGCTAGGTTTGCCGATTTCATCTTTTTGTCCCCTTTCGGATGTTGTATCTATTTTATTATATAGGAAGTTCAGTGAATTTACAGTACATCTTTTATGGTGGATTGGGCGAATCTATGATGTTACTAAACAACTATAAAAGGCGGTGGAATGGTATGGAAAGAGCAAAAGGAATTATCATGATTATCATCGGGGCTATGCTTTGGGGTGCGACGGGGCCGATGATGGAATGGATTCTGAACACAGGAAAAATGTCCGTCTCCTTCATGCTAATCGTACGTCTGGTGCTTGCAGGGTTGGGACTCCTTCTAGTTTTGAAAATGAAAGGCGTGCAAATTACACGCCCTCTTCGCCATAAAGTATGGCTGCGGCAAATGGCTATTTTCGGCATTGTCGGAATGCTCGGCGTTCAGTTTACATTTGCGGGCTCCATAAACACGAGCAATGCGGTCGTTGCGACGCTATTTCAATTCCTGGCACCGATCTATATCATCCTTTTCGTTTCAATCAGGCAAAAGGAGCGCCCGCCAGCATCCCAAGTGGTAGGAATGGCGGTCACAATGGCAGGTCTATTCTTGCTTCTGACGAATGGGACGCTCACCGACTTCGCGTTAACGAGGGTGGGGCTCTTCTTCGGCCTCGCTGTCGGATTCACATTCGCATTTTACACACTTTATCCAGTTCGGCTCATGAATGAATGGGGTGTCCTCCTCTCCGTAGGGTGGGGGATGCTCATCGGAGGACTCACGCTTCTTCTTTTAAATGCCTTGAGGTTCGGCAAGGAAATCGGCTCGCTTGCCGACGTGAAGCTGTCTGCGATGCTGTTGCTCATAATCATCGTCGGAACGGTTGCATTCCTTCTATTCCTTGGCAGCATGAAATACATATCGCCGGTAGAAACGAGCATCCTCTCGAGCTTTGAACCGTTGACGGCAATGATTATATCCGTCCTCTGGTTTGGCAGTGTATTAGGCATATGGCAAATGGTCGGAGGCGCAATTATGCTCCTCGGCGTTACGGGGCTCTCGGTGGCGGGAAGCAAAGTAAAAACAGAAGAAGGAATACTGCCGGAATCCTGAAAGGGGTTCCGGTTCTTTGGATTAATTGCATGCGGACCTGCCGACAGTTGCAGATGTCTGAACTTCCGGATTAATCAATATATGCCCTATACAGAAATCCCTGCCTGTGTCATAATGGTGACAATAAAAATAATTCGTATTACGAAAGAGTTTTTGGGGGGCCGGTAAGATGAAAACAGTTTTCTCTTTTGCAAAGCCGTATAAATGGCCGATAATCATTGCCTTGTTCCTCATGCTGACGGAACTATCGGTAGAGCTTATCCAGCCATTGTTAATAGCGAAAATCATCGATGACGGCATATTGGCGGAAGACGTCAGCGTCATTTGGACATGGGGGAGCGTCATGATGGGTCTGGCGTTCGTTGCCTTCTTATCCGGTGCAATCAATTCCTTCTTCGCAGCCCACGCCGCTCAAAGCTTTGCGTTCGACTTGCGCCAAGCGCTATTCCGCCAAGTGCAGTCATTTTCCATGGCGACCTTTCTGCGGTTCCCGACAGCTGGATTGATCACGCGCATGACGAGCGACGTAACGATGGTGCAAAACGTCCTGTTCATGTCCCTGCGGATCATGATGCGCGCACCTTTACTCGTGGCGGGAAGTCTTATCATGGCATTTCTCGTCAATATGAAACTCGCACTCTACCTCGTCATCGGTGCGCCGGTCCTGCTCATTTTCCTGTTCGTTATGGCGCGGAAAGGGGTCAGCTACTTTTCAACGGTGCAACGCAGGCTCGACCGGGTGAATCGCGTCATCCAGGAAAACTTGCAGGCGGTCCGTCTCATCAAAGCCTATTTACGCGGCATGTACGAAGCGAGCCGATTTTCGCAAGTGGCAGGAGCGCTAAGAAAAGACACCGTCAAAGCGATGCGGATGATGGAGCTCATTTTGCCTGTCCTTCTGTTCATCATGAACGTCAGCTTGATGGCTGTCCTCTGGTTCGGTGCAATCGAAATCGGTGATGGGAACGCACAAGTCGGGGAGCTTGTCGCAATTGTCAACTATGCAATGCGGATGACGGGCGCATTTTCAATGTTTGCATTCATCATCAGTGCACTATCCCGTGCGAAGGCATCTTCCGAACGGATGGAGGAAGTGCTGCTTGCGGACGAGGATCTTGAAGAGAATACGATGGAAAGTTCCAGTATCGCCAGCCTGGAGGGGGATCTCCGTTTTGAAAATGTCTCCTTTCATTATCAAGGAAAGCCGGCACCTATTTTGGATAACGTGTCTTTCCATGTGGCGCCTGGGGAGAAGCTCGCCATCATGGGAGCGACCGGGTCGGGGAAATCGACGCTTCTCAATCTCATTCCCCGCATGTTCGAAGCGACCGAAGGGAAGATCTACGTCGGCGGAATTGAAGTGAAAGAGTGGGCGCTGAAGGATCTCCGAGACACAATCGGACTTGTTCCGCAGCAATCGATCTTGTTCACGGGATCCATCCTCGAAAACCTTTCATGGGGAGACAGCGATGCGGAGCCTGATGAACTGATCGAGGCGGCGATGAAAGCGCAGATCCACGAATCGATCGATTTATTCCCTCAGAAGTACGGAACGCGGGTCGGACAAAAAGGGGTCAACCTGTCAGGCGGGCAAAAGCAAAGGCTTTCGATCGCCCGGGCACTTGTCCGGAAGCCTTCCATCCTCATCCTCGATGACAGTACGAGCGCATTGGACGTTAAAACCGAAAATGCGTTGTGGGAAGCGTTGAAGGGGGAAGCGGCGACGATGCTTGTCGTCACGCAAAAAGTGCAGACGGCTAGAGGTGCGGACCAGATCCTATTATTAGATGAAGGAAAGGTCGTCGGATATGGCACCCACGCCGATCTCATGGAGCAGTCGGCATTATACCGGAAAATAGCCGAATCCCAATCGGAAGAGGAGGTGGGCGCAGATGTTGCGAACAATTCGTAAACCGTTCGGATATGAACCGATCATCAAGAAAGAGGACATAAAAGGTCCTGGACGAAAGAAAGTGGAGCGCGCGAGTGACTGGAAATCGGTGTTACTTCGAATCTGGAAGCTCGTCGATGAACAGCGGGGGCTGCTCATCCTTGTGCTTGCCCTCGTGCTCGTCAGTTCTGCCCTCGCGCTAATCGGTCCATTCCTGATTGGGAAAATCATCGATGTGCATATCATCCCGATAGAATTCGCCGGCTTGGGCGGAAAAATCGGCATGCTGATTGCGATTTACGCGGGTTTATCCCTTGCTCTCTATTTCCAAAGCTTCTGGATGGTCGGCATTGCACAGCAGACGATCTTTAGGCTGCGGACGAGTCTGTTTTCCCATCTGCAAAAGCTGCCCGTCACGTTTTTTGACAAGCGGCAGCATGGCGAGTTGATGAGCCGTGTGACGAATGACATTGAAAACGTCAGCCAGACGCTGAATTCATCGTTCATCCAAGTATTCTCAAGCATTCTGACATTGTCAGGGACGCTTGCGGTGATGTTGTACCTCAGCCCGATTTTGACATTGCTGACAATGATCATCGTCCCTGTCATGTTCATCGCGATTCGGTGGATCACCCGCCGGACGGGATTGCTGTTCAAAGAGCAGCAGCAAGCGGTCGGACAATTGAACGGGATGATCGAGGAAACGATTTCAGGACAGCGGATCATCAAGGCATTTTCGCAGGAAAAGCGCGTTATGGAAGAATTTGCGGAAAAGAGTGATCGGCTGCGCCGGACGGGATTCTGGGCGCTGACGTATTCAGGGTTCATTCCCAAAGTGATGAATATGCTCAACAATGCGGCATTCGCCATCGTGGCGGGCGTCGGGGGGCTGCTTGCACTGAAGGGGGACGGAATCGTCACAATTGGTACGATCGTCATCTTTTCCGAGTACGCACGCCAATTCACAAGGCCGCTCAATGATCTATCCAACCAGTTCAACACCGTCCTCTCGGCAATTGCGGGAGCGGAACGCGTCTTCAAAATCATGGATGAGCCGATCGAGCAGGACGACACAACGCAGCATGCGGACACAATCCTTGCAGGGGACGTCGAATTCAGGAATGTATCATTCGGCTATGCAGTCGACACGGACGGCTACACGGTCGAAGACATTTCCTTCCACGTCAAACCTGGCGAGACGGCGGCTTTCGTCGGAGCAACTGGGGCAGGGAAGACGACGATCATGCAGCTTCTTGCCCGGTTCTATGAGGCGAATGAAGGGCAGATCCTCATTGACGGGATTCCCATCCAGGAACTGCCGCGCGAAACATTGCGTAGCCAGACGGCATTCGTTTTGCAGGATCCGTTTTTATTCGAAGCGACCGTCATGGAAAACATCCGGTACGGCAAGCTTGACGCCACTGACGAAGAAGTGATCGCGGCTGCAAAAGAGGCGAACGCGCACAGCTTCATAACAAGGCTCGAAAACGGGTACGACACGATCCTGACAGCGGATGGCGGCGAAATCTCCCAAGGGCAGAAGCAACTGCTCTCCATCGCAAGGGCGCTCGTCGCAGACCCCGTCTTGCTTCTGCTCGACGAGGCGACAAGCAGCATCGACACCGTCACCGAACTTGCAATCCAGGAAGCGCTCGATCGGCTCATGGAAGGAAGAACAAGCTTCGTCATCGCCCACAGGCTGAACACGGTCCGCAAAGCCGACACCGTCTACGTCATGGGGCAAGGGAAGCTCATCGAATCCGGCAGCCAAGAGGAATTGATTGAAAAACAAGGGGTTTACTATACGATGTTGAAGGACTCGAAAATCTGAACAAAAAAACAGGCGGGGGAACATCACATTCCCTCGCCTGTTTATCGTTTCATAATCATTTTCTATCTTCAATATCCATCTTCGTGCCGTCATCAAAGTCGATTTCCAAATCGAACTTCGTATAGGTGTCCAGACCAAACCACTCCATAATGTTCTGCTTAATATCTTGTTCCGATAAACTCTTTTTCGACGCGAACTTCACGAAAAGCGGATCCAGTTTATTGAAAGCTTCCTGATCCTTCAAATTCAAGCCCGCCAACTTATTCACATACTTGGCTCTATGATTTTTCGCTACTTCATATTCCACATCAATGACTTCTTTCCCCTCGACTTCAATCTCCAAATCGAACTTATTGAAGCCATACCCGTCACCCGTATTCATCGTGCCGCCTTCTTTTTCATTCTCATAGATCAGCGTCGCATCTTCCCGCTTCGGATTATCCGCATTCTTGCTCGCATTCCCGCACGCGCCCAACACAAGCACAGCAGCTAAAAACAGCATGATGACCTTCACATTGTTCCTCATGATCGCAAACCTCCTGTTGTAGTCTTCCGTTCAGTAATTTCCTTCATTCCGCAAAATTAAACACAAAGGCCGTTTCGGAGGAATCGCGACATGGGGCTGGGTGGAAAGGGGAGTTGTCCGCGTGAATCTATTAAAATCCATTGGAATTGTGGGTAAGTGGTGATCACCTCCTGCCAAGCGGTGATAAAGTCTGTCTATGTGGTGATAAACATGGAGTGATCGGTGATAACTAGCGAGCGGACAAGCGGTGATAAATTGCTGTTGACCGGTGATAACCTATTTTATGGCGTCGGGGAACGGGGAAATTTAACTGAGTCGGTGGTAAACTCGTACGAATCGGTGATAAAGTGTCGAGAGTCGGTGGTAAACACTCCCGAGTCGGTGATAAAGTGTCGAGAATCGGTGATAACCTCTCCCGAGTCGGTGATAAAGTGCCGAGAATCGGTGATAACCCTTGTCGAGTCGGTCGGTGACAACCACTTTTGCGCATAAAAAACAACCGGCGCTATCGCCGGTTGTTCCAGTCTACCATTTCGCGCGGTGGTCTTCCGCGCAGCCGAGCATTTGCCGGATTCTGAGCGTCGAACCGTCGTGCAGTTTGACGCGGCCATTGAAATAGCCGACAAGTTGGTTGACGTTCGTTTGTACAAGCTGTGCATTCGTCTTGGAAACCCGTTCGTAAAACGGAGAGAAAGTCAAATTTACATCGTCGGAAAACTTTGTCCCGATATGCCATGGATGCATGTAATTGTCCTTGTCATACGAAAAGATGACATCCTCATGCAGTTTCGTCATGACGCCATCCACGAACACCGCATTTTCCGTCATGCCCGTACCGTCAGTCCATTTACCGCCAAAGTTTAGTCCGATCCGTCGTCCTCCTGAACGCTGGGAAGCCAGCGCCCAATTCCACTCCGCTTCGCGCGGCCAGACACCGCGTCCATAATCGAGCACTGCAAAGCTATAATCGGGATTGAAATCATACCGTTTCTCCCCGATCTTCACGAACCCCGCAGTTGGCAATGTATGATGCTTCGCTGTGAATTGGAAACGATCCCGGCTGCGGGGGATGACAACGTTCAATGAATCGTCCTCTTCCGGGTGTGTTATATGCAGATCGGCATGCAGTACTTCATTATCAAAATCCGGAATTGTCACTGATAGATGGGTTTCTCCTTGCATATGCACGAGCTGAACGGAAATCCGCTCATTGACGAACTTCACACTTCCGAGTACGTCTTCAGGCATCTTCACCTTCCGGCCGAAAGGAAGCACAACCTGCTTCTCATAGAAGCGCTGCGTCTCGTAATCGAGCATATAGACGAAGCAGACAGCTGCATAATCCAAATGGCTGATCGCCGCTGAAAATAGAAGGTCCTCACCGAACACACACCAATAATTCCATTTCTTCTTCCGCATAAAATGGCCACTTAAATTGCTTATAATGAACGGACGGCGGGCAAATCCGATCGCCTCGGGATTCAGCATCCCTTTCTGATCGCACAGAAACACCGTATCCTTCAGTTCCTTTTCAGCATGTTGCAAGGAGATCTCCCCCGATCTATTGTCTTTTTTCTATGACATGTTATAATCTATATTGTAGCAGATTTACGGGGCATTAGCTCAGCTGGGAGAGTGTCACGCTGGCAGTGTGAAGGTCACCGGTTCGAACCCGGTATGCTCCATCAATAAAATACTGACTGAACCCTTGGTATATTAGGGTTCTTTTTTTCTTTTTAAGGAATTATTCATTGGATTGAAAGTGATGTTGAAAAGTGACTGATGATGTAAATTTGTTGTAACTTTATGATCGGCAAGCCGACTGGTAATGTCTGGTATTACGTTGCAAGTTTGTATCCGAAAAAACTATTTGCAAAAAGTAAAGGAGCCTAATTTCAATATAATTTTTCGTCATACTCAAACATTCCTTCCTTGAGATGCCAACTGTCATGGATATTTTCTTCTTTAGGCAAAGAGAAATAAAAACGGTGAAGCGATTGGATATCTTCCTAGGCTTGCCGTTTTTCTTTTACTCGCTTATTATGTTTTTATTTGAAGAAGATAAAACGATCTTTTTCCATCGATAATAATATTCTTCAAGTTGATTATAGATTTGTGGGAATATTAATTTGTGAGCTAATTCAATAGTGTTAGAAATAATAATTGCTTTTCAAGATTTGTGCAACACAGTTTAGCGTAAGCTTTCTGGGTTGCATTTTTATATAACAAAGTATTTGAGTTCGATTTGCGCTTAAGCTTCAAACAAGATTTTGAAATCTACCAACTTACCCTTTTATAATAGTCTCAGGAATTTCATCGAATTCCCTTCTGTTCTGTTTATTTCAATGGTAATATATTGTTAAATTTCTCTGAAGAGGTGAGAATTATGAATGTTGGCCTCGTAATTAAATTTGAGCGAACTAGACAAAATATAAAACTAGAAACATTAGCCAAAGATATATGTTCCACCTCACATTTAAGTAGAATTGAGAATGGAAAGAGCGAACCCAGTGATGAGATTGTGGCTCTGTTGTTGGAGCGCTTAGGGATATCGATATCAGGCGGAGAGCAGGAGCAGTTAGGGATCGAGAGTTTTGAGGAACGTTTTGAACATATTATTAATTTGCGAGATCGGGAAGGGGCTGAAAAGTTCATTTTTGAACTTTTAGAGCTTATTGCAAAAGGGCGGTTTAACTTTCGAACGCGAATTGATTTGGAATTAATGGTATTGCGCTTACAGTTAGTCATGTCGTGTCTGGCTAACGATGTTTTGCTGGAACTATCGCCGTATTTTGAGATGAAGCATGGATTAGAGCCTGTACAGTTGTTCCGAATTTTTCAAATAGAAGGAATGGCTTCCTATTCAAATGGCGATTTGAAAAGATGTATGGTTGCATTTGATAAAGCTATAAAACAAATGGAACACATATCCCTTTCTCCGTTTGAAGAGGCTGATTTTGCCTATGTAAGCTCTGTCGCTTTGATGGCGGATGGTCAAAAATTTGAAGCGCTTGAAAAGGCAAAGCAAGCATTTCCATACTTTCAAAAGATTATGGCGGGACGGAGAGTTGCGGAATGTCATATAATTTCAGGTATCTCTTACAAAAATATTGGACAGCTTTCAAAAGCGCTCCAAGTGTTTAAACTTGCTGAACAAATTTGCCTTCAATTCGGTTTACACACATTTTCAGGTATGCTAAATCAAAATATTGGAGATGTTTACTCAACAATGGGAGAGTCGGAAAGCGCGATATCGTATTTCGAGAAAGCAGTCGATCAAAAGGAAAAGCCTAGTGATTTGATGTATTCTATTTTTTCGCTAGTGAAGGAAAATGAAAGGCTAGAGAATTGGGATACTGTTGCACACTGGGTAAATAAAGGTACATGTCTTTTGACGGAATTATCTGATGTCAAGAAGGAATACTATGCAACCCATTTTAATGTCTATCAAGCTTTATGTTTAAACGATAAAAGAATAGAAGAGGTGCTTATTGCCGCTGTACGTACCTTCAGAAAAATAGGGCACGACAAATCTTGGAAGGATTATGCGAGAAGGCTTGCGTAGCTATATACAGGGACTGGAAGGTATAAAAAGGCTGTCAGCTATTACAAGATGATTGTCGAGGACAAGGGTTGAGTTGAAAAATGGATGTGGGCAGTCCTAATTGTTTTGCTTTTTTCAGTCAGCAGATTTCAATAACAAATTGGTGAAATGGATGAAGAACTCCCAGCAATTAAGCAAGAAAATGAATTTAAAATGTAAATAGTGCCTTTTTGCACAAAAAGTAGTTTAAAACATGCTATTAATAGCATGTTTTTCTTTATGTTTGTGCAAAAAAAAGAAGTAGACAACACATGGAAATACATGTAATAATTGAATTGTAAGAATTATCGGCCGATGTTCTTCAATATAGGTTTCATTTTGGGGATATGTTCATTAATTAAAATATTAATCATGTGAGGATCCCCAATAAAGAACATTTACCAGTCAGGTGTAGCTGATTAAGAAATTTTTAATTAGCACTCTTGTTGGTAACCATCTAAGTTTTCGGTTTCTGCATTTCAAACTATGTCTTAGTTTGAGGATTACTTCGTTATTACGGAAGGATTTATTCATGTGTTGACTAATGTATATGAAGAAGATGGGAATAGAACTGTTGGAATATATACTTTAGATACTGAAAATCTCCTATTGAAGAATTTTACTGAACTTGAGGACCTAACATATGGTTTTTATCTTGAAAATAATAATGGCGAATTAGTTATATACGGAAATTCAAATGAGGATGAGAAAGATCTTACAGTATATTCAATTGATTTAAATACAGGAAAAAAGACTTTGCGAGTTAAATCGGAAAATAAGGCGATGTGGGTAAGTAAAGTATTAAATATAGACAAGCAAAAAATAATCTTAAATAACTTTTCCATTATTACAATGAGTGATAATTTCGAAAATTTGAAGGTAGCATATGCTAATAACAGGACTCTTATTGATTTTGAATATGATGTAGTTAATAAAGAATTTTATTTACTCTCTGGAGATCCTGAAGAAAACACTTTTGAAGTTGTAATATTAGATGAAAGTTTCTTGGAATTAAAGAAATATAAGCTGGAATTTGAAGATACTATACCAAAGGATATTTTGTTAAACTATGAAGCTAATACAAAAGGAGAGAAGTAAAATGAAAAACAGAAGAATTATAATACTTTTGTGTGTGTATTTGACTGCTTTTCTAGTTAATTTAATTCCTTCTATAAAGTATCCTGACACAAATTTGAGTATTATTAATATAATTGCTTCGTCTTTATTAATAATGACTTTGGTGGCTTTCGTCAAAAAGGGAACAACTAATAGTATAAGGGAAATCTTAAGGTATTTTTTTATAATAGGATTTATTTCAGGTTTAATAATCTTTATTATAAAAATCTTTGAGGACACATTAATTCAAAACACAATATTGGATGTTATTTCATCAATCCAGTACCCAATCTATTTGCTGTTTTATACACCCTTTTTCGGAATCAATTACGTTATTAATACAGAATACAATTATTTTGTATTAATTATATCTCTATTTTATATCTTGGCTTTCTTATTTGTAAGCCGCTTACAAAATAACTGCAATAATTTATTCTTGAAGGAAAGGACGAGATGAGTTGAAAAGATGGATATGGGCAGCGCTTATCGTTATGCTTTTTTCAGTCAGCAGTTTTGATTATCACGTTGGTAAAGCGGATGAAGAACTCCCAGGAATGACGGAAGAACATGAAAAAGAAGTGTAAATAGTGTCTTGGATGCAGATTAGTTCCATACACATCTTATTTAATGATAGAGGAAAGTGTAAGTAGCACAGACTAACTTTGAGATGTTGTTTTTGATTGATGCAAAAACATTCCCCTTAAAGAAGCTAAAACGAAAGATGGTATTCAACTTGATTCATTGCTTAAAACGACAATCATCTATGCTGATGACAATGCAACAGATGCGAATGGTGCGTCAATCGTTATTCGTGCAGCATACGGATCGGTTCATTGGTGATACCGAAACAAGCATTGAGAGCAGGGTAAGTTGAATTTGAAAATTGTTAACGAATCTTGATATAACAACATCTACAATTTATCACGATAAAGTGACTGCTTTACTGGCAGTGTGAAGGTCACCGGTTCGAACCCGGTATGCTCCATCAATAGGAACCTTGTCAAATTAACATTTGGCAGGGTTTCTTTTTTTACTCAGCTCCGCTCGGCAAATTAGCACATGTGACTATAGAGATGAATATCTTATAGGCGAAACCATTATAACCACGGAGGAATTGCTATCGGATATTTTGTCACTGTAGAGTCAGGAGTAAATTTATACGTCGAAGATCTTAACCCGGAAGGCAGCAAGACCATTGTATTTATACATGGGTGGCCGTTGAGTCATAAACAGTTTGAATATCAGTTTGATGTCCTTCCGAAGATGGGGTATCGATGTATCGGCATTGACTGGAGGGGCTTTGGGAATTCGGATAAACCTTTGGATGGCTATAATATAGATAGATTGGCGGATGATATCCGTGCTGTTGTCGCTGCACTTCAATTAGAAAACTTTGCGCTTGTAGGTCACTCGACGGGCGGTGCTATTGCGATTCGGTATATGACTAGATATAACGGTTACGGCGTATCCTGACTAGTGCTTGTCGACGCGGCGGCTCCCACAGGTTTTACAGCAGAAACAGCTGATCGATACCTTGCACAAACGTTAAATGACCGACCTAAAATGATGCAGGATGTCATTGATGGTTTTTTCTTTCAGTATATAACCGCTCGATTCTCGGATTGGTTCTTTCAAATGGGAATGCAAGCTGCAGGATGGTCGACTGCCGCAATTATTGTCTTATTAAGAGAGTTGAATTTGTATGACGATCTACCAAAAATTGTCGCCCCTACGTTAATTATACACGGCGTCCATGACAAAGTTATTCCATTTTCACAAGCTAAGGAAATGAATCAATTAATCCCAAATTCGCAGCTAATGCCGTTCAAATATAGTGGGCATGGCGCTTTCAGGGAAGAGCGTGAAAAGTTCAACAGGCTGTTGGCGCAATTTATTCATTAAGAATATTGAGGCCATCCCAAGTCCGGGAAT
The DNA here is from genome assembly GCF_023715585.1 of Sporosarcina luteola. Lineage (GTDB taxonomy): Bacteria > Bacillota > Bacilli > Bacillales_A > Planococcaceae > Sporosarcina > Sporosarcina luteola_D. The sequence continues at coordinate 1,823,848 of NZ_JAMBOK010000001.1, read as the reverse complement.
GCTACTGATTCTCCAATGTTATAATCGCCCTCAACCGTATATTGAGGGCGATTTTCATTCCTGCTATTTATCTTTCCCAAGCACTTTTTCCCAATCAATCGTCCCGTCCTTGACTTGATCGCGAAGCTCCTTCGTCATGACATCCGTTGGGCGATTTCCTTTCGGCCAGTCTTTGTCATGGCCTTTCCATTCAGGTCGATCTTGGGAAAGGATAAATGCTGCGAGGTCGGCGGCTTCTTGGTCCGTCAATGAATTCGGCTGGCCGAGCGGCATATTGTTTTTGATGAATCCAGCATTTTTGGACATGCGCGCCATCCCGGCACCGTCGTTAAAGGAGCCATCTCCCCAAAGCGCCGGCCCTGTATTTGGTCCGGTGCCTGATCCGTCTGAAGCGTGGCAGGCGACACATGATTGTTGGAACACTCTTTCGCCATTCTCCACGTCAGGAATAGGGACGTCTTTCATATCGTTTTTGCCAAGCCATTTAAGCTCTGCCCCCATTGGTATTCCTTCAGAAATATACGTTAAATAAGCGACCATCGCATTCAAGTCCTCATCGTCTTCTTCAAATGGTTGGCCATTCATGCTGCGCACCATGCATCCGTTAATGCGATCTTCAAGAGTAAGGACTTTGTCAGCCCTTTCATTATATTGTGGATAAACTGCCGCAACGCCTACAAGAGATGAAGTGTCTTGATCGAGTCCGTCTCCTGCGTGGCAGCTTGTACATGATAATTGATTCACAAGATTTTCCCCATCCTCAACTGAGGAAGCTTTTTCGCGAATCGCATTGGATGTATCATTTATGAGCTCGCGACCTCTTAAAATTGCATCTCCCATTGGTCCTTCAGGTACATCGTCGATGGAAGGCGGATTATACGCAATCTCTCCGCTCTTCTCTTCTGTTGCAGCTGGCGATCCCTCCTGCATGAGGGATTTGTCCGTCTTTAGCTGGTTCGCCAATAAAACGATGACTCCTAGGGATAAAAGAAATAAGAATCCGATGGTTAGGGTAGTTGATCTTTTCATTTGCCTCCCTCTCTTTCTCTAACTGTATTACTCTACTACCCTGTGAATATTTTCATAAACGGGTGAAGGGCGAGTGAAAACACTAACTGTCATAACAACTATTGTTGACTAGATAACGATACTCGATGAATACAGCCAATTTCTACTCAGACTTACGTCGCGCCAGAATTGTACGTTCGTATATACAACGAAAAAAAGCCCATCAAGGGCGTAATCATGTAATTCTAGTACAATTTAGATTTAGTACTGCTATTTAAACAAGCTAGCAGTAGTAATAATTTTATCTTGATACATTAACAGGTCTATAGGTTGGCTAAATTCTATCAAAGTTCTTTCTTTATCATTCGGGGCATCGTTAAGGATAATATAGTTTCTATTCCTATCAAAAAATACCCTCATAACCCATTTGCGAATATTATTATCAATTAAGATATTGAAGTAACTTCTGTTATCCCTATAAAAAACCCTCTCAAGTTCAATGGAATCTTTAAGTGCCACCTTAACAATTGCATAGCATTCTAATTCTTCATTGGTAGTAATAATTCCATCGTTCTCAAAGACCTCTTCAATCGGCTCCTCAATGGTTACCTTATTATCGCTAGTCGATTTTAAAGCTGCATTCAATTTGTCGTTAACCTGCTCATTTACTATTTGCTTTATCCCGCGTTTAACAATAGGCGTGAATTTTTCGATTGCCGCCTTTGTTTTGACACCTTCATATATTTCTCCGACCAAGTATCTTACGAAATCTTCGGAAGGATTTTCGAATTGTTCCACCAGATAGCTTTTTAATGCATTAAGATATTTTAATTCAGAAGCATTGCTAGTGATTTTGTCTACATCGAATGCTTCTTTTCTGAATTTGGAAATTTCAGCAATGTGCACATCTCTTAGTTCGTTGATTTTGAATGAAAAGAATGGTGAACTATCCATTTTGTTTGGTTCCTCTAAATCAGTAAAGAATTTATACTCAATCCCATTTGTTAAAATACTGAACTTTGCTGTGGTTGTACCAAAATATCGAAATAATTGCGAGTCGTGTTTTGTTAGATGTTGGTTTATGCTTTTACATTCAATTAAAATAACAGGGTATCCTTCGTGAAGTATAGCGTAATCAACTTTTTCACCTTTTTTAATACCGACATCCGCCGTAAATTCAGGTGTGAATTCTAGCGGGTTAAATATGTCATAACCCAAGATTTGAAAAAATGGCATTACGATAGCTGTTTTTGTAGCTTCCTCCGTTTCAATAGACGCTTTTAATGTTTCGACCCTCTTTGCCAAGGATCTTAATTGTTCGACAAATTTCTCCAATGAAATCCCCCTCTGGATTTGATAAGTGTTGACTCCTTATAAAGCCTATATTCGACAATGGTTTCAAAATACCTACCAATAATAGAAAGAAAAATTGAACAACTCATTAGTTCGGTAGTTATAGGGGGAAAATTCACGATAAATCTATAAAAAAGTACATCAAAACTTACACGGAAATACATTAACAGATAGAAATCCTTCGAAGCATAGATTTATCGAAGAAATCTTGCTCGTTCGGAATGGCACCTTACCCGTATTCATACGATGAGAATACGGGGGTGTTCATGAAAAATGTATAACCGGGAGGCGGCGGTCCGGTACGCGGATGAATGGTGGGATAAAAGGAATCCTGCATATCCTTCATTTGATGTCGACTGTACGAGTTTCATTTCGCAATGTTTGCGCGCGGGCGGTGCACCGATGTACGGTTATCCGAACCGTGCACGGGGCTGGTGGATGCAAGGGGGCACGTGGAGCTTCAGTTGGTCGGTTGCGCATTCGATGCGATGGTATTTGGCAGGCTCCAAGAAGGGATTGACTGCGCGACAAGTTTCTTCGCCTGAAGAGCTCGATCTAGGCGATCTCATTTGCTATGACTTCCAAGGGGACGGGCGATTCGATCATACGACGATCGTCACGGCGAAGGACGGTAACATGCCTCTTGTCAATGCCCATACGTATGATGCATATCATCGGACGTGGGATTATAAAGACTCTTATGCATGGCGGGAAAATGCTAAGTATGTATTTTTTAAGGTCAATGATAATTTTTCCTGAACAGAAAATATACCAAAACTAGCACCCGAAACAACATCATGGCAATAGCTATTGTCCTATTGCGATTTCGGGTGCTTTTTCAATTGTAATTTTATCTTAAAGGAGGCGTTTTTATAAAAGCAGTAGTTTGTGACAAATATGGTTCACCCGATGTACTTGAATTACAAGAGATAAAAAAGCCTTTACCAACAGAAAATCAAGTGTTGGTTAAGGTTCATGCAGCTTCCTTGAATTTTGGCAACTTGGTTCTTTTGAAAGGAAAACCACTCTTAGCCCGTTTCGCCTTCGGACTAACGAAACCAAAATATTCTATTCCAGGAGGCGACATAGCTGGGACAATTGAAGCTGTAGGTAAAGATGTTAAGCAATTTCATATTGGTGATGAAGTATTCGGCGACCTCTCTCGTTGTGGATGGGGCGGTTTTGCTGAATATGTAACTGTCCCCGAAAGTGCTTTAGCCATAAAGCCAACAAATATCTCCTTCGAGGAAGCTGCTGCGACTCCGATGGCAGGGGTAACTGCCTTACAGGGATTGCGTAATAAAGGTAAGATCAAGTCGGGAGATAAAGTATTAATTTATGGGGCATCCGGTGGCATCGGCACTTTCGCGGTGCAAATTGCCAAATCATTAGGGGCTGAAGTGACAGGGGTATGTAGTACAAGAAATGTAGAAATCTTGCGTTCAATAGGTGCCGATCATATCATTGATTATTCAAAAGAGGATTTCACCCAAGTTGAGGATTGTTACGATTTGATTCTTGGTGTGAACGGGTCTAATTCGATTTCAGCTTTTAAACGGCTGCTAAAACCAAATGGGATTTTTGTTCACGTAGGAGGTTCAGAGGCCCAACTATATCAAACTCTATTTCTTGGACCTTTCATTTCGATGACTGGACACAAGAAAATAAGCAGCCTATTACAGAGAGCAAACCAAGAAGATTTAAATTATGTAAAAGAGCTACTTGAAACTGGCCAAGTGAAACCAATAATTGATAAAAGGTATAAAATTAGTGAAATAATCGACGCTTTCAACTATTTTCAGGAAGGTCACGCTCAAGGTAAAGTGGTAATTACTGTATAACGTTTTACTCTTATATAAAAAAAGCTTGAGATAGAAAGGTATCTCAAGCTTTTGCAAATTCATTCATACCATAATACAGCAAGTGTACCTTCGCCAGCGTGCACGGCAAGTGTGGAGCTGATATCGCCGATTTCCACGCTGAGACCCGGCACTTGGCTGAGCATCATCGCTTTTAATTGCTCGGCCTGTTCCGGTACATTGCCTTGCATCAAATAGACTTTTCCAGTGCCTTTCGGATGGCCTTCCGCAACTTTATCGACTAAGTACTGCAGCGCTTTTTTTTCGGAACGGACTTTATCGATCGCTTCCAATCTTCCATCAGACGTAATTTGGATAATCGGCTTCACTTTCAACAAGCTGCCGAGGAAGAATTGGACGCCGCTCATTCGGCCGCCTTTGTACAACTGTTCCAATTGACCGATGTAAATGAAATTCTTCAATGTCGACGTCATTTTTTCGAGCTGTTCTTTTATCTCCGTTACGGATGCTCCTTCATTTTGCAATTCCATCCCTTTCTCAATCAACCCGGTGATCCCGTATGACAAAGAGAGGGAATCGATGAAGGTGATAGGAAAGCCCGCGATATCAGCTCCGGCCATGGAAGAGGAGAGAGTGCCGCTCAACTTGGCGGACACATGGATGGCGATTGCTTGCTCGTAGTTTTCCGCGATTTTTTTGAACTGCTCGGCAAATTCACCGGCTGACGGTTGGGATGTTTTTGGGAACTCTGTCGCGTTTTTAATATTTTCGTATAATTGCGCTGGCGTCAGATCAACACCATCTACATATTGCTTTTCCCCAAAATGTATATTTAACGGAATCGAATAGAAATCAGGGTGATTTTTCAGTTCATCCGTAATATAGGCAGTGCTGTCTGTTATCCATGCTATCGGCTTTTTCGTCATTTGGCAGTCATCCTTTTCTAAAAATTCGCTTCTTTAATTACTATACTACAGAAAGCAATTCTACGGAATGAAAATTTGAGTAGAATAAATTTGAAGATCGCTGAAACTGAGGAGGATTTCCCTAATCGCTTGCTTATCGTGTATAATGGTCGTCAGTATGATACAAAGGGGAGTTCATAGTTATGAATGAACAGGCACTTTCGGTAAGAGAAGCAATCATTAACCGGCGCTCGGTTAAAAACTTTAATGGGCAGCCGGTCGATCTTGAAAATATAATGTCCGTCTTGGAAGATGCTAGATGGGCACCTAACCATGGGCTACGCAATCCATGGCGCTTCATCGTTGCGGCCAACCAGGAATACGTAAAGTTCCAGGATGTCCTAAAGGAATATGGCGTTCCTAAGTGGAAAGAGTTGTCTGAAGAGGACTTGGAGAAGCAAATGAAGAAATTCCGTGCTCCCGGCGCTGTCGTTTTCGTCGTCGTGAAAGAGGATGTACGTCAGAAGGAGCGGATGGAAGATTTTGCAGCGGCCAGCGCATTAATTCAGAATGCAATGCTTCTAGCGTGGGATCAGGGAATCGGGACATGCTGGAAAACACCGCCTTTCATCGACAATCCGAAATTCCGCGAAGAGCTAGGCGTGAAGCCGGGCGAGCGAATTATCAGCATGCTGCAATTCGGTTATTACGACGATATTCCAAAAAACCGCGTACGTACGCCGCTTGAAGACATCGTTACGTTTTATGGCAAGGAAGACGAACAGGTAGAGGAATAAGAAAAGAGCTGTCCAGAAAGTCGACCAATGACTTTCTGAGACAGCTCGTTTTTTTGTAATAAAGGAGTGCAACGCTCAATCGCGCTCAAGGCAAGCCGCTTTGCGCTCAAAATTCTGCTTTAGCGCTCAATACAAGCCGCTCCGCGCTCAAGTATTGGCTTTCTCGCTCAAGACAAGCCGCTCCGCGCTCAAGATTCCGCTTCCGCGCCCAAAGCAAGCCGCCCCGCGCTCAAAGTCGCCGCTTCCACGCCCAAAGTAAGCCGCCCCGCGCTCAAAGTCGCCGCTTTCGCGCCCAAAGTAAGCCGCCCCGCGCCCAAAGTAGCCGCTTCTGCGCCCAAAGCAAGCTGCCCCGCGCCCAAAGTAGCCGCATCCGCGCCCAAAGCAAGCCGCCCCGCGCCCAAAGTAGCCGCTTCCACGCCCAAAGCAAGCTGCCCTGCGCCCAAAGTAGCCGCTTTCGCGCCCAAAGCAAGCCGCTCCGTCAACTCACTTCTTCAGCTCTTCCTTCGAAAACCGTGCTAGCTCATAATAATAATCCCCGATGACGCGCAAGCCTTTATCGAAGTTCTCCAAGTGGAAATGCTCGTTAGGGGCATGGAAATTCTCGCTAGACAGACCGAAGCCCATAAGGACAACTGGCAAATTCAAAATTTCATCGAACGCCGCCACGATCGGAATCGATCCTCCCATACGCGTAAAAGCGGTCGGTACTTCATATACTTTTTCATATGATTTACCTGCAGCTTGGATGGCTGGATGATCGAAAGGCGTGATGAAAGGCTTTCCTTTATCGAACTCGCTCACCGTCACTGTTACGCCGGCGGGTTTATGCTTTTCGATATGAGCCCTCAGTTTCTTCACGATGTCCTCCGGATCTTGATCCGGAACGAGACGGCATGAGATTTTTGCGCCTGCCTCCGAAGGCAATACCGTTTTGATGCCTTCTCCCGAGAAACCGCCGAAGACGCCGTTCACTTCCAAAGTAGGACGTGTCCACGTCCGTTCCAAATACGAATAGCCTTTTTCGCCGAACAGCTCGCCGACGCCGATTTCCTGCTTCAATGCATCCTCGTCGAAGTTGAGCGCTTCATAAGCAGCGCGCTCTTCATCCGCTAACGGACGCACATCTTCGTAAAATCCGTCGATAGCGATTGTCCCTTCCTTATCATGGAATGACGCCAGGATTTCCGAAATCGCGTGAATCGGATTTTGCACACCGCCTCCGTAGATGCCTGAATGCAAATCGCCTTTCGCGCCTTTGACATCGATCTGGACGCCCGCAAGCCCACGCAGTCCATAACAGATCGCCGGCTTTCCGGGCCCGTACATGCCCGTGTCGGAAATGACGATAATATCGGCGGCCAATTTCTCTTTATTCTCCTCGATGTATTTCTCGAGGTTCGGACTGCCGATTTCTTCTTCACCTTCAATGATGAACTTGATGTTCACCGGCAAACTTCCGTTTTCATTCATAAGCGCCTCAACGGCTTTAATATGCATGAACACTTGGCCTTTGTCATCACTTGCCCCGCGTGCATACAATTTATTGTCGCGTACTTCAGGGTCAAACGGGCCGCTTTCCCAAAGATTCAACGGGTCGACAGGCTGGACGTCGTAGTGCCCGTAAAACAGGATTGTCGGTTTTCCTTCTGCATGAAGCCAGTCCCCGTAGACGACAGGATGGCCTTCCGTCGGGTCGATCGAAATATTTTCCAAGCCTGCTTTTTGGAATGAATCCTCCAGCCATTCAGCCGCTTTCTGCATATCAGACTTGTGCTCGGACAACGCGCTGATGCTCGGTATACGGAGGAAATCTTTCAATTGCTCCAAATGCTCTTCGCGTTTGGATGTGAAGTACGTGTCGATTTTTTCCAGCTGACTCAAAATGAACCCCTCATTTCAAAATTATTTCGTGAATGAAAGTATTATATCATGTTGGTAGGATTCAAGTTATTCAAAAGGACGTATTTGCTATGAGTATGTTATGATATGTAAAAGTTACTAAGTGAACGAACTGTTGAAGTACAGAAACTCCGGGAGGAATCACTTTTGTTTATAGCACTAGGGTTCTTTTTACTAATGTCGTTCTTCCTTTCAGGGAGTGAGACGGCCCTTACTGCGGTCAACCGCATGAAAGTCCAGCTTCGCGCCGAGCAAGGCGATCCGAAATCCATTAAGCTGCGAAACTTGATTTCAAAGCCGGACCGGATGATCACGGCCATCCTCATTGGAAACAACGTAGCAAATATTATGATGCCGACAATCGTCACGATGATTGCGATTGATAGAGGATTGAAAGTCGGACTTATGACAGGAATTTTAACGATCGTGCTCATCGTATTCGGGGAAGTGCTGCCGAAGACAATTGCAGCGACGTTTGCCGATCGGATTGCCTATGTCGTAGCGCCGACGATTTCGATATTCGTCGTCCTGTTGACGCCATTGACGGTTCTCCTCTCTTTATTTACAAACATCTTCATCCGCATCATTTCGAAAGGTGCCGTAACGGAAGCGACGCTGACGAAGGAAGAGCTCCGTTCCATGGTTGACATCGCCTCGACGGAAGGGACATTCGAACAGGAGGAATCGCTCCGGTTGAAAGGCGTCCTCGATTTTCCCGAAAAAGACGTCTCTGATGTTCTGGAAACACACCGTACCGATGTTATCGGGCTGCCGATCGAATCCACGTATGAAGAAGTGCGAGATACGATACTTGAATACTTCTATACACGTTATCCGATTTATGAGGAAAGCATCGACAAGGTCGTTGGGATTTTCTATTCGAAGACATTGATCGAATGGTCGATGCATCCGGACAAGAAGCTTGCCGATTTGATGGATGAAGAGCCTTTATTCGTAGTCCAGACAGCAAGCGTCGAAAAAGTGTTCAAACTCATGCTTGCAAGGAAAAAACATATGGCCATCGTGCTTGATGAATACGGCGGAACGCTTGGCATCGTTACACAAGAGGATATTATCGAAGAGATGATCGGGCAGGATATCGAGGATGAAACCGACTTTGATGAAGAAGTGCTCGTCTATGAAAAGAACGAGGACCTGCTCATCTGTCATGGGCGCCTTGAAATTGTCGACGCCATCGACTTGCTCGACGTTGAATTGCCGACCGACCACGAAACAATCGGTGGATTCGTCATGCAAGAGCTCGGCCATGTACCTGAAGAAGGGGAACGTTTTACATACGAAAACCTGTACTTCGAAATTGAGGAAATGGATCGCAGCCGAATCGTCAAGATGAAGATCACAAAACGGTATGATCAAGAAACTGAACAAGAATGACAACGCCCCGCAGAAAATTGCGGGGTGTTCTTTTATGAGTGGAACTTACAAATTTGTAAGTTTAGTGAAAGACAAGTCGATAGTTTGTAATGGAAGATTGATTGATAATGAGGACAACAGGTACAAAACGGAGGAGTTATTGCATGAAAATCGACTTGACAGAGCTATACGATGAATATGGCCGATACATATATCATTTATGTTTGAAATTGACCCGCAATAAAGAGGAAGCTGAAGACCTCATGCAGGACGTTTGGGTCAAAGTTGTCCGCTACAGCGGGAAGATGGACAGTGTAGACCGCATGAAAGCTTGGCTGACGACAATCTGCATGAATACATTCCGCGATCGTTATCGCAAGGATGTCAGAAGAAGCAAACACGTTATGAACCAACCTGAAACATTGGACGTTCCGATACTCGATTTGGTTCCCAGTGACAATCCAACGCCTAGCGAATTGATTGAGCAGAACGACATCCAGCTCATGGTGCAGCAGAAAATTGGCGAATTGGACGGCATTTACCGGACAACGATCGAATACTTCTACGTCTACCAATATTCGTTGATTGAAATCGCGGAGTTGATGAAAGTATCGATCGGCACAGTGAAATCCCGCTTGTTCCGCGCGAAGAAATACTTGAAGGAATTAATGATGGACGACACAACAGTGAGGGAATACGTCACTGCCTGATCGGATCAGAATGAAATGCCTCTCTCGATAGGGGCATTTTTTTGTTTGCATCCAGCAAGTTAGGGGAACTTGTAACGGCAACTAGAATACGGGGTTGATTGAATGGAAAAAATAAAAAAATGGGTGAGTCCGAAATGGATCATCCTTATGGCCATCCTATTATTCACATTCCTATATGTAGGTGTGATTGTTTGGCATACATATAAACCGCTTCCGGACAATCTGAACTACAAGGGCGACATCCATTGGACAGACGATGTCGAGATGTTTACCGATCTGACGTATGCCCAAAACAAAAAAGGCGATGGGATGGTGCATGAGCTCTCCATCTTTGATGAAGTCTACAAAATGATTGACGAGGCAGAGGAGTTCATCGTCCTTGATTTCTTCCTCATGGACCATTACACGGATGAAAAGATCGACTTCCCAAAAATCGCAGAAACGCTGACGGGGAAATTGATTCAAAAGAAAAAAGAGAATCCGCAAATGCCGATCATCTTTATTACCGACCCCCTTAACACGGGTTATGGCTCTTATGAATCGAAATGGTTCAGCCAAATGGAGGACGCCGGCATTGAAGTCGTCTACACCGATCTCGATGAACTGCGGGACTCGACGCCTATCTATTCGGGTCTCTACCGGACCATTTTCCGCTTTGTGAATTTCGAGAAGGAAGGTTGGATCGCCAATGCGATGGCGAGCAATGCGCCGAAAATGACGCTGCGGTCGTATTTGATCCTCTTGAATGTGAAAGCGAACCATCGGAAGACGGTCGTGACGGACAAGTCGGCGATCGTAACGTCGGGCAATCCGCATGACGCGAGCGGCTTTCATGGCAATGTCGCCTTGAAAGTGAAAGGCGCCGGCATTTTGAACGATATTTTAGAAGCGGAAGAAGCGGTCGTCCGCTATACAAATGGCGGTTCCTTGCCGCGTGTGGAGGCTAGGGAGGAGCCTGGCGGCGATTATGCAGTCCAATATTTGACGGAAAAGAGGATCCACGATGCGCTTCTCGGCGATATTGCCGCAACCAGAGAAGGGGATACGATCAGGATGGGCATGTTTTTCATTGCAATGCCCGATATCGTGCAAGCGATTGTCGATGCGTCGAATCGCGGCGTCCATGTCCAGATGATTTTGGATCCGAATGAGAACTCGTTCGGCAATGAGAAGTCGGGTCTCCCGAATCGACCGGTTGTCCAAAAGATGATGGACGAGACGGATGGGAAGCTCGATGTACGGTGGTACAATACGGTCGTCGGACAATACCATACGAAACTCGTCGTCGTTCAGACGAAGGAGGAAACGTATATTACGAACGGCTCTGCGAATTTGACGGATCGGACGCTGGACAATTATAACTTAGAGGCGAATCTGAGGGTCATCGCGCTGAATGACAGCGAGCTGTCCAAAGATATCGATGATTATTTCGACCGCCTCTGGAACAATGAAGACGCCCTCTACACACTCGATTTCGAGGAATACCAAGATGATTTTACATTCTTCCAGCGGGGCATCTACCGCCTTCAGGAACTATTGAAACTGACAACCTACTAAACGCCCGAAAAGGCTGTCCACGAACAGGGATCCCGTTCGTCGACAGCCTTTTTCTTATTCGGCTAGGCTCCGGGCGCTCGCAGCTCGGGATTATGAAACAAAGCTACTGCGTAATTGTGCTCGCAACGCTACGCTTGTGCTCGCAAAAGCCGTTCTTCGTAACGGCTTTCGCTTTTGTTTATTCGGAAAGCTCAGCAAGCTGTTTGTTCAGTTCAGCCAATTTTTCTTCCATCACGGCCAGACGCTGCTCCGCTTTGTGCACGGAATCCGCGTGTCCCGTCGACTCCAGTTTCTCCACGTCGCCTTGTAAGCTGATATAATCCATCTTCAATTCAGCGATGGCTGATTCGATCTGTCGTTTATTCATAAGGAAAACCCCTATCTTTTTTCCTTAGTGTAGCATATCCGACAGCGCTTTTCCGCCCGCTCCGCGTTTCGGGTGTTCCAATAAATAATGGATCGTCTCGACAATTTTATCTTTCCCGTTGCCAAGCCCAAGCGATAGTTGGCGTTCAATTGAACGTTTTCGCAAAGGTTCATGCAGCAGCGGCTCCATGATTGCGTTCAGAAGATTCGACTGCTTCACCTTCCTGCCGAGACCAAGATGGACGAAGCCGTGCTGTTCTTTCGGAAATGCAAGTCCAAGCTCGAAATCGTTCTGGGAGAGTACGACGCACGGAATGCCCATGACTGCGACTTCATAAGGCATATAGCCCGATGCGCATAAAACCACATCCGCTGTCGCGTAGACTTCGGCCATATTATACGGCGGCTGCTGGACAACCGTATTGCGTCTTCCGAGCGCCATCATCCGAAGCGTGCTGACGTCATGAGGGTAGCACTCCCCGACGAGGACCGTCACCTTCAGCGGAATCTGCAGCTGGGACACATGCCGGAGTGCGCGGTAAGTCAAATTCCCTTCATCTTCCTCGCCGAACGAGATGACGAGATGCGGGAGGGGGCCAGGGGCGGTTTTCCGCAGACCGGATTTTTCAACAGATCTCAATATTGGATCGGCAATGAAAAGCTGGCGATCTATAATGATATGTTCCGCATGCTCTTCGATCGTCTCTTCTAAGAGTGTCTGAAATACGAAATCCGCTTGATTCTTTCCGTCCCCGAAATCATCGAAATGCAAAAGGGAAGGGACGATATTGCGGATTTTCTCCACTTCTTCGGAAACTGTAGGGCCTGTATCACGGATGAGTAGGTCCGGACGGATAAGCGTCAATGTCTGTATGAGATTGGCCTTCCTACCGATCGTAATCGATTTGAAGCCATCTGGAGGTGAAGGGGAGTTTTCACCGACGATGAATAGGACGTTCACTTCTTTCGCAATGTCCTTGGCGAGAACGGACGCCCGTTTTGCAGGATACGAACCTTTGCCGTCCGTCCTTGCAATGTAAAATGCTACAGTTTTCTTTTTTGTGTTTTCGATTGGAATCACCCTTTCTATTCCTGTGTGTAAACTAAACTACTCTCCTTTTCACCCTATGTTTGGAAAAAACGAGTTATGTACAAATACGTTGAATGAAAAAGGAATTGTGATAAACTATCACTTATTCTTAAATGAAACGGGGTTTTTCCGTTGTTCGATTCTTTATTGTTCGACTTGATGCTCGTCATCTTGATCGGCATGCTTTCCCAATGGATCGCATGGAAATACCGCATGCCTGCAATCGTCGTAATGGCGCTCGCGGGATTGCTCGTCGGTCCGGTATTCGGATTGATCAATCCACAAGAAAGCATGGGGGATCTATTTGGCCCGATCATCACGTTTGCAGTCGCTATCATCCTTTTTGAAGGAAGCTTGAATCTGGATGTCAGGGAAATTAGAAGCTTCAGCAAGCCGGTCGGGAGGATTGTCACAATCGGGGCATTCATCGCATGGATCGCCGGCTCGTTGGCGGCGCATTATTTGGCGGGTCTCTCATGGGAAGTCGCTTTCATCATCGGAGGACTGTTCATCGTGACCGGCCCAACAGTGATTTTGCCTTTATTGCGACAGGCGAAGTTGAAACCGCGGCCCGCTGCAATCCTGAAATGGGAAGGGATTGTTGTCGACCCGTTCGGTGCATTGCTCGCCGTATTTGCGTTTGAATTCATTAGATTCATCAATGCTGAAGTGACGTTGAAGGCGCTGCTGCTGTTCTTCGCGGCTTCCGCGTTTGCTGTCTTGCTCGGATGGTTCGCCGCATTGTTTATCGGGAACGCTTTCGAGCGGGGAAGCATCCCGGAGTTTCTGAAGGCGCCGATCCTTTTCGTCATTGTGCTGTTCACCTTTGTCTTTGCGGATGAAATCATGCATGAAACAGGTTTGCTTGCCGTTACGGCAATGGGGATGAAGATGGCGAATATGCGCCTGACGACATTGAATGATGTGCGCCACTTTAAAGAGAATATCTCTGTACTGCTTATCTCAGGAATATTCGTTATGCTGACCGCGTCACTTGATCCGAAAATATTAATTGAAATTTTTAATCCGGCCATCATGTTGTATGTGGCGGCGATGCTATTTGTCGTCCGGCCATTGTCGATCTGGATCTCCACAATCGGAACGGATTTGAATGTCCGGGAAAAACTGCTGATCGGCTGGATTGCGCCAAGGGGTATTGTCGCGCTGACCGTATCGGGATATTTTGCCGGCATCTTGCTCGAGAACGGCTATGAAGATGCGGAGCTGCTCACCGCGCTGACGTTCGCGCTCGTCCTTTCGACGGTCGTGCTGCACGGATTTTCAATCGGTTTCATCGCTAAAAAGCTGAATTTGACGACGACGGACGAATCAGGTGTCGCCATCATAGGCGGAACGCGGTTCGCAGCTGAACTGGCACAATCAATCAAAGATACAGGGAATGAGGTCCTGCTCATCGATCAGTCATGGGCAGCGCTTGCAGATGCTAGAAAGCGCGGGCTTGAGAGCTATATAGGGGATATCCTGTCAGAGCAGGTTGAATATCATATCGACTTGACGCCCTACCGGTACATGCTGGCGATGACAAAGGCTGATTTATACAACGCACATGTTTGTGCGGACTTTGAGCCGGATTTCGGACGGGATCATTTATTCCAAACGGCTTTCCACGTCGGAAAAGACGTCGAAGCATTCACGGTTATCGGCGGGCAGACGTTATTTTCACCATCCATCTCGATTTACAGTCTGGAGGAGCGGATGCATGCTAGGCACGTCATCCGGAAGACGCCCATCACGAAGCAATACAGCTACACGCAATATTTGCGCGAACGGGATGATAAGTCGATTCTGCTATATATTCTCCGGGCTGACGGCTCCATTGAATTTTTCACGCCGAATGTTGAATTGCAGGCGAATGCAGGAGATGCGGTGATCGCCCTGTCTTCTCCGGCGAAAACGATCGAGCGGGTGAAGGAGCGGCTAGAAGAGGTAAATGGTGAAACGGAAATACCATATGAAAAATTGGAAGAGATGTTCGCCGAAGACCCCGCTACAGGCAAGCGGGACATCCCGGGAGAGGCACCGAAGTCGAATGGGAACTTAAAGTAAGCTCATTTTCAGGCAATTGCACTAAATGTTATGGTACGATTGTCATTGTGAACACAGCTTTAAGGAGGATGGACCAGT
Organism: Sporosarcina luteola; assembly: GCF_023715585.1. GTDB lineage: Bacteria > Bacillota > Bacilli > Bacillales_A > Planococcaceae > Sporosarcina > Sporosarcina luteola_D. The sequence continues at coordinate 1,808,824 of NZ_JAMBOK010000001.1, read as the reverse complement.
GAAAGTTTTGTTTGTGGACGGGACCATTATCGGCAGAAAAACGGGCGCGGTGCTTGACGCGGTCGCGGAATATGTGAAGGAAGCAAGTGGCGATTTCCAAATTGAACGGATGAATATGGCGGATTACGATCATCAATTCGTCGATGGACGTCCGTCGGCACAATATAACGAAGACATGCAGGAAATGGTTCGGAAGTTCGAAGAGGCGGATGCATACATCATTGCAACGCCGATCTTCCAAGGCTCCATTCCGGGGGTGTTGAAAAATGCATTCGACATGCTGCATCCGCATGCAATGCGATACAAGCCGGTTTCAATCGTCGCGAATGGCGGCACGCACCAGCATCATCTCGTTCCTGAATTTCAGCTGAAGCCAATTCTAGATTACTTCCGCTGTCTCGTAACACCGAATTTCGTCTACACCCATTCAGGCCATTTCGACCAGGATAACCGCATCATTGATGAAGATGTGCATAACCGCCTGCGCGAGTTGGCAAGGGTGTTTGCAAAGTATACAGAGATGAGCCAAGATCTATCGAAAGATGTATTGGACACGAATTGAATTTCAGTAGTGGCTGTCACCGAAGGTCGGAAATCGACTATCTGTGGCAGCTTTTTTAGTGGGAAAGCGATCGGCGCTCATAGAGAGGTGTTCCGCGCTCAAAGTAGCTGCTTCCGCGCCCAAAGATAGGCATATCACGCCCAAAGTAGCTGCTTCCACGCCCAAAGATAGGCGTACCGCGCCCAAAGTCGCTGCTTCCACGCCCAAAGATAGGCGTATCGCGCCCAAAGTCGCTGCTTCCGCGCCCAAAGATAGGCGTATCGCGCCCAAAGTCGCTGCTTCCGCGCCCAAAGATAGGCGTATCGCGCCCAAAGTCGCTGCTTCCGCGCCCAAAGTAAGCCATTTGGCGTCCAAAGTCGCCCTTCCCTCGTCCAATACACGCGGAATTTGCAGGGAATGCAACGGAATGCATTCTCCTTTATAATAAAAGTATGTAGAAAGGGGATTTTTTTATGTCCAAATCAGTAGTGTTGGCCGAAAAGCCATCCGTTGCGCGGGATATTGCGCGGGTGCTCGGCTGTAATAAAAAAGGAAACGGCTTCTTAGAAGGCCAAAAATATATCGTCACTTGGGCGCTCGGGCATCTTGTGACGCACGCCGATCCGGAAGGGTATGGGAACGAATTTAAGGAATGGAAGCTTGAACATTTGCCGATCATCCCGGAGCCCTTCAAGCTGACGCCGATCCGCCAGACGACGAAACAGTTTAATGCAGTCAAGGCGCAGCTTCGGCGCAGTGATGTGAACGAAGTCATCATCGCGACAGATGCAGGGCGGGAAGGGGAGCTCGTCGCCCGCTGGACCTTGGAGATGGCGAAGAACCGCAAGCCTGTAAAGCGGCTATGGATTTCATCCGTCACTGATAAAGCGATCAAAGACGGCTTCAATAACTTGAAGGACGGCCGCCAGTACGAGAACTTATTCGAAGCGGCGGTTGCGCGTGCAGAGGCGGACTGGGTCGTCGGCATCAACGCGACACGCGCCTTGACGGTGAAATACAATGCTCAATTATCGACGGGGCGTGTTCAGACACCGACACTGGCCATGATCGCCGAGCGGGAGAGGCAGATCCGCGAATTCAAGCCGAAATCATATTACGGATTGCAGGCGTTGACCGAAACGGCAAGATTCACCTGGTCCGATAAAGCGGGTCAAACGCAATCGTTCAATAAAGAAGCGGTTGAAAACCTATTGAAGAAGCTCGACGGGGTTCATTCCGGTAAGGTGATCGACGTGAAAACGGCGCCGAAGCAGCAGCCGGCTCCTCCTTTATTCGATTTGACGGAATTGCAGAAGGAAGCGCATAAACGATGGTCGTGGTCTGCGAAAGAGACGCTGTCCACGCTGCAGAATCTATACGAGCGGCACAAGGCGGTGACCTATCCAAGGACCGACTCGAAGCATTTGACGTCTGATATGGCTGGGACGCTCAAAGAACGCATTAAGGCTGTCGACATCGGACCGTACCGGAAATCGGTCAATGTGTTGCTGCGCTCGAGTTCGATCAAACCGCAAAAAGGCGTCATTGACGACAAGCGCGTATCCGATCACCATGCAATCATCCCGACGGAAGAGACGCCGATCTATCAAAACCTTTCCGATAAGGAACAACGTCTGTATGATCTGATCGTCAAACGGTTCCTCGCTGTGTTCTTCGGCCCGTTCCGTTATGAGCAAGTGACTGCGGAACTCGATGTGGGCGGAGAGATGTTCAAGGCGAAAGGAAGAACGGTCACGGACGATGGGTGGAAGGCGGTTTATTCCACGGATGAAGAGGAAGAAGATACGGACCGGCTGCCTGCTTTCTCGAAAGGGGAAGAAGTGAAAATCCGTGCTGTCGTCATGACGGATGGACAGACGAAACCGCCGGCACGTTTCAATGAGGGGACATTGCTTGCGGCGATGGAAAACCCTGCACAGTTCATGGCGGGTGAATCAAAGGATCTCATCAAGACGCTTGGCGAGACAGGCGGCTTAGGAACGGTTGCGACTAGAGCCGACATTATCGAGAAGCTTTTCAGCTCATTCGTGATCGAGAAAAAAGGGAATGACATCTTCACAACGTCGAAAGGCCGGCAGCTGCTCGAACTTGTACCGGAAGATTTGAAGTCCCCTGCTTTGACGGCTGAATGGGAGCAAAGCTTAACGAAAATCGCCAACGGAAAATTGAAGAAAGAAGCATTCATGAAAGAGATGGTGGACTTTTCGAAGAAGACCGTCAAAGAAATCAAAACCGATGATAAAAAGTTCAAACACGATAATGTGACAGGGAAAATGTGCCCTGATTGCGGAAAGCCGTTGCTTGAAGTGAATGGCAAACGGGGCAAAATGCTCGTCTGCCAAGATAGGGAATGCGGCCATCGCCGAAATGTCTCTCAATTGACGAATGCGCGATGCCCGAACTGTAAGAAGAAGCTTGAACTTCGCGGAGAAGGGGACGGAAGGATTTTCGTCTGCAAATGCGGACATCGGGAAAAACTTTCCGCATTTGAAAAACGCCGCGCGCAGTCCGGCGGCAAGAAGGCGGACAAGCGCGACGTCCAGAAGTATATGAAAAAGCAGGAGGAAGAGCCTGTCAACACGGCGTTGGCGGATGCTTTGAAAAAGATGTTCGAGAAATGATGCGACAGTGGAATTCCAAACCTGCTCATATAGTAATGGTCGATAAAAGAAAAAAACTGTCGAATAAGTAGGCATAAACAGCCAGGCTGAAATGCCTTTCGAATAATCAGACTTTGGACCTTTGGCTGGATGTTTCCATGTGCAATAAACGGATATAATACTCATAACTGAAAGTGGACACGTATCAGGAGGTGAGTGAAATGAATGCTGTTATGACGTTCGCGTCCGCTGCAGACCAAATGCAGCGGTATGACGCAGTGCGGCGCAGAAATGCCGAACAAGCTTATCATCGACAGGCGGATTACAATGGACGGAATCAGAAGACGCTCGATGATTTGGAAGCGCTGCTGTTAGGGAAGAAGGAGCCGGAAACAGGTTCCGAAAACCGTGAGTTCAAGAAGCTAGATGCCGGGCTAGTGAAGCAGGTCATCCTTCCTCTCGGCAAAACATTGGAAGAGACGATCGATGCGTGGCGGGAAGTCCGCAGGGAAGCGATATCCGTCGAAGAACCGACAATCGCGGATCAACAGCTGGCAGCAAACGCTTCCGCGAAGATCATGGAAACGGAAGCGAGACTCGCCCTTCTTAAGCGTGAGCAATCAATAATAGAGGCAGAAGAGAACCGGGCAAAGGCGGAAGCGTTCAAGGTGGCATCCATGGATCTCCCGTCCGATGTTGAACGGGAATTACTGTTGGAACAAAAACGCTTTGCAAAGGCGATTTCCGCCTACTCTATCCAAGTGGAAGGGAAGCGCAATGGGTTCATTGCCGAATGGCCGAGTATTAGTAAGACAGCCTGATAGGAAAGGTCGCCGCTAGATGGCGGCCTTTTCTTTAATTCTTGGGAGGCGTGAGTAAATGGCGAAGCAGAAGAAATCGGTGAAGACGAACGCTGTGCGGCTATTGGAAAATGAACTAGTGCCGTATGAGCTGATGGAATACGATACAAACGATGGGCAGTTGGACGGCGTATCAGTTGCTGCAAAGACGGGGCAGTCTGCGGAGTCGGTGTACAAGACGCTCGTGACGATCGCCGGACCGCGCGAGCTGTTCGTATTCATCATTCCGGTTGCGGAAGAACTCGATTTGAAGAAAGCCGCGAAGGCAGCGGGTGTGAAGAAGCTCGATATGCTGCCGTTGAAGGATTTGACGAAAGAAACAGGGTATGTCCGTGGCGGCTGCTCCGCGATTGGCATGAAGAAAAAATATCCGACCGTGATTGACGCTTCTGCTGAAAAGCTGGAGCAGTTTGTCGTCAGTGCAGGAAAGCCCGGATTACAGATGAAACTGGCTCCGACGGATCTGGCCCGAATTGCCGAAGCGTCTTTCAACGACATCATAAAAGACTAATCGCATATATCTTGCCTTCTTGACACGTGCTACAATGGAACAGAGAATTAGCTATCCACGGTGGAGTAGCATGGAAAGAAGAGTGTAAATGAGAAAGATTTTTATATGGAGATGGACATTCTTTATTGTCGGCGTCATCGTGCTGTCGCTCGGCATTACAATGACGATCAAAGGGCAGCGCCTTGGCGTAGGCCCGTGGGACGTCCTGCACATCGGCCTATCCCGACACTTCGGGCTGACAATCGGGACGTGGAGCATCATCAGCGGCTTGACCCTCATCACTTTAACCTCCCTTATGATGAAACAATGGCCAAAGCTCGGGACTTGGCTGAACATGATCTTGCTCGGCCTATTCATTGACTTGTTCAACTGGATGCTACCGGAATTCGAATCGATGACAGCGCAAGTGATCATCTTCACGCTCGGCGTCATTGTCATGTCTTACGGCGTCGGCATTTACGTCGCGCCGAATGTCGGTGCAGGCCCGCGAGACAGCCTTATGCTCATCCTCGTCGACAAGCTCGGAATTAGCATGAAAATGGTGCGGACAATGAATGAAGTGATTGTCGGAATCGCTGGCTGGCTATTGGGCGGCCCGGTCGGCATCGGCACAGTCATCATCGCCCTCCTCCTCGGCCAAATCGTCCATTATTCATTGCCGCAATGCCGCAAGCTGCTACTGAAACTTGCCGGCGAGGAAGACGAACAGGTTTTATTTGAAAATTAGTTTGGTTAAATATCATATTGATTTCAAGTAGCCGTTGATTGGAGCATAAGTCGGCGACTCCTGCGGGAAAGCGAGACAGGGGAGACCCCGAAGGGAGCGAAGCGACTGAGGAGGCTCACCGCTCGGCCGCGGAAAGCGTCCGACTGAAGCGGAAATCAACTATATTAGTATTTAATAAAGTTTGAAAGCACAGGCAGACAAGCCGTGCTTTTTTTTATTGTCTGGGCATATGGTAGAAATGCAAGTAGTCATTTGGGAAAGGATGGTCATCATATACGGGACAATAACGGAATACATGGGGACAGCCTATACAGGGCGAGGGGTCGCGCACAAATACGATACATTGATTGCCACCGCTGACAAAACGATCTTTCTGAAAGCGCCGCCGTCGAATGCAATATCCAATGTGTTGAACGACGCGGCAGCATATTTCATTAAAAGGGGCTATGACGTGGACCGTTTCAACAATCCCGTCCTGCCTGACAATACGGATGCCATATTTGTGAAAGACATCAGCTTATTCATTCTCCAAGCATCCCACCCCGTTTCGCTCGAGCCGACTGAAATCGGCGGCCGCCACCACGTCATCAGCTTTTATGACGCGTACGACGAGGAAAAACTGCAAAGCCGATCGACAGAAATGACCGATGTTGTGGAAGAATCAAACCTCGTATTTACGAAAATGATGCAATCCATGTCCGAAGCATTGCGAATCCACGACGAGTGGGAGCAAGTGAATATCGTCAGGATGATGTGGAGTGAACATGAGCAGATGATCGTTTCCTTGAAGGAAGAACTATTCGGCACGATGAAGCTGCGTAAGAAATCGACAGTATCACATCGGATCGCCGGCTCGTTATCGCCGGGCGGTGCACGTGATTTCATTCCTTCCATCACGAGCTGGACGAAGAGGAGAATCCTCATGAAAGGATTGTCCGGGACGGGGAAATCGACGATGCTGAAGGCGCTCGGCAAGGAGGCGGAGCGTCGGGGGATAGATGTCCTCTACGGCTGGTGCGGACTAGATCCGAAAAGCGTCGACATCCTGCTGTTACCGGAGCTGTCGGTTTGCCTGTTCGACGCGACCCAGCCGCATGAATATGATCCGGAGAGTCCATTGGATGAAATTCTCGATCTCGTTTCGATGTGCACGGAAGATGCGGAAGCGGAAGAGAAGATCCGTGAAATCAGTGGTAGATATAAAGAGAAAATCATGGACGCGACAGGCTATATGCATGCGTATGCGCATAGCGAAAACAGGTTGCGCGAAGTCGTCGATCAGGCAATCATCAGGAAATCCTTCGAGGAGAAAACACGTCAACTTTCAAAATGGATGGACGTGTAAAACAGTTCCTTCTGCGAGTTTCGCCCGCATATGCTAAAATGGGGGCATCAACCGTTTGAAAGGAAGATCATTTTGTCAAAAGTTCTCGATGCGTTTTTACAGGAAAATTTACAGGAACTGCGCGACCAAGGCCTCTACAATGTAATTGACCCGGTAGAAGGTCCGAATGGTCCAGTAATTAAAATCAACGGAAAAGATTTGATCAATCTTTCCTCAAACAACTATTTAGGGCTGGCGACAGACGAAGATTTGAAAAAGCTTGCAATCGCAGCGACGGAAAAATACGGCGTCGGTGCAGGTGCTGTCCGGACAATCAACGGAACGCTCGATATCCATATTGAACTTGAGAAAAAACTTGCGGAATTCAAAGGGACGGAAGCGGCGATTTCCTACCAATCCGGCTTCAACTGCAATATGGCGGCGATTTCCGCGGTCATGAATAAACAAGACGCCATTCTATCGGATGAATTGAACCACGCGTCGATCATCGACGGCTGCCGTCTATCCGGTGCGAAGATCATTCGCGTCAAGCACCAGGACATGGACGATCTGCGCGCGAAAGCGAAAGAGGCGAAGGAGTCCGGCCAATACGGCAAGCTGATGTATATTACGGACGGCGTGTTTTCAATGGACGGCAACATCGCGAAGCTTCCTGAAATCGTTGAGATTGCGAAGGAATTCGACCTGATCACGTATGTCGATGATGCGCACGGATCTGGCGTAACAGGTAAAGGGAAAGGGACTGTGAAGCATTTCGGTCTCGAAAAAGAGATCGACTTCCAAATCGGGACATTATCGAAAGCGATCGGCGTTGTCGGCGGCTATGTTGCCGGGACTCAAGCGTTGATCGACTGGCTGAAAGTGCGCTCCCGTCCGTTTCTATTCTCGACAGCATTGCCTGCAGGCGACGTTGCGGCCATCATGGGCGCGTTGGATAAAATCTCGGAGTCGACGGAGCTGCATGACAAGCTTTGGGAGAATGGGAACTATCTGAAGGAAGGCCTCAAAAAACTCGGCTTTGATATCGGAGTTTCCGAAACGCCGATCACGCCATGCATCATCGGCGAAGAGAAACTGACGCAGCAATTCTCGCAACGGTTGATCGAAGAAGGCGTCTACGCGAAGTCAATTGTCTTCCCAACCGTTCCGAAGGGCAAAGGGCGCGTGCGCAATATGCCGATCGCTTCCCATACGAAGGAAATGCTCGATGAAGCGCTCGCGATTTATGAAAAAGTAGGAAAAGAACTTGGTGTCATTTCATAATCTAAACAATAGCTGTCGTGTCGGCGTAGAGTCGATGCGGCAGTTTTTTAATGAAAGAACGAGAACTTCTACTCTTTTTTATCGAAAGTAGGATTAATTCTAGCCAAAAAGGGTAATAGATAGAGAGCATAACACTTTTGAAAAGGTGGGCCACAAATGCGATATAACGAAAGCGTCCAACTTTTGCAATCGAATGGCAGAGCCGGAGCGTCGATTGTGAAGTTTAGATATGAGAAGATCAAAAAGATAATGCTCACAATCATCCGCGAGGCTGACGTCATTTCATTCGAAGAACTGTCGAACAGGACATTGAAAAGATTGACGCCGTTCGATGGGAACAATCGATGGTACATGGAAGCGATTGTGACGGACCTCGATGCGAGAGGCCAGCTGGAATGCTCAATGCTCAACGGTAAATTATTCGTGAAGTCTTTAGGATAAGCAATTTTTATAGATGAAAAAAGCCAATCTTACCTAAAGATCGGCTTTCTTTGCGTTCTTCATTATTCTCCTCCTACTTACAACTCTTCGGCGGGAAAAACGTCCTCCGCCATTCGCTTCAACATATGATGGAGAACATAGCGCTGCATGCCGACTGCCTGTTTCGTCGCCAGCGCCGCTTCTTTTTGGAATAAATCCCTCTGTCCCTGCTTCAAGGCAATGACCGCTTTCAAGGAATGGACCATCCACGGAGTCCCCACCTTCGATAACGATTCGGAAGACTTCTCCTTATTATTACTCATTGTATACCCGATACCCGCATAATAATCACGGTAGAAAGCCGTCGCCATCGACTTCGAAGTGTCGATCAAACGCCTCCAATCCTTCTGGAACACTAATAGATTGGCATTATAGATATCTTGCACTTCCGCTTGAGGATAGGATTTCAAGATCTTCTTCAGTGACTCGATGATCTCCTTGTCCGTTCCATGGGCCAAAGCATATGCATAGCTGAAGATCGGTTTACTCCGGTGATTTGCCAAATAACGGTCGATCAGTTTTAAACTTTTCGATCTGTAGATGATATAGAATGGATAGCCCATCGTCAAAATGAATGTGAACGCCATAATAATCGTGAAAACGAGCCATATCTGCATACCTGACAAAAATAATGCAACAGCCAACAAGGCGCTGATGATTATGATTAAAATGAAATTGGCATATTTGCTGAACATTGTGCACCTCTGCGTTTTTCTATAGTATACCAGAAAAATTAAGGGAAAAGATGTTAAGGAAGGAAAAGCTGTTGTGTTTTACAGGCACACATAATATAATCTTTTTATATTGATGTAAAAGGGTTTATGTAATTATTCTAAAAATATGTCCTTTCCATAAAAACATTTGAATATTAGGAGGAGTCAGGATTGAAAAAAATCATGGTGACCGGAGCACTTGGCCAAATCGGTTCCGAATTGATAGGCAAGCTGCAAAAGGAATATGGCGAAGAGAATGTGTTGTCGACAGATATCCGCCAGCCGCTTGAACCGATTGCGGGACCGTTCAAAGTCCTCGATGTGACGGATGGCAAGAAGATGCATGACGTAGCGAAGGATTTTGGCGCGGATACGATTATGCATATGGCGGCGCTCCTCTCGGCTAAAGCTGAAGCGGAACCATTATTTGCTTGGAACCTCAACATGGGTGGGCTAATGAATGCGCTCGAAACTGCTCGCGAGCTCAACATGCAATTTTTCACGCCTAGCTCAATCGGGGCATTCGGCCCTTCAACACCGAAGCTGAATACACCGCAAGACACATTGCAACGGCCGACGACGATGTATGGTGTCAATAAAGTCGCGGGTGAGCTGTTATGCGATTATTACTTCCACCGATTCGGCCTCGACACGCGCGGCGTGCGCTTCCCGGGATTGATTTCCTACGTGGCACAACCGGGCGGGGGAACGACCGATTACGCAGTGGATATTTACTATAAAGCAATTACAGACGGTAAGTACGAATCCTTCATTGCGGAAGGCACGTGCATGGATATGATGTATATGCCGGACGCCTTGCAAGCAATCGTCGACTTGATGGAAGCGGATCCTGGAAAATTAATTCACCGCAATGCGTTCAATGTGACAGCGATGTGCTTCGAGCCGGGCGAGATCGCAGCGTCGATCAAAAAGCATATTCCGGAATTTGAATTGACGTATAATGTCGACCCGGTCCGCCAAGCGATCGCAGACAGCTGGCCTGATCACATCGATCCATCAGCGGCTGTCGCGGAGTGGGGATTCAAGACATCGTATGATTTGGATGCGATGACTGTGGATATGCTCGAGAAATTGAAAAAGAAATTGAATGCGTAATATGAAAAAGCCGCTGATCCAATTTGGGATCTGCGGCTTTTCGTTAATGTCTAGCTTCAACGACCAGGCCTTCGGGTCATAAGTCAACCCAGCTTAAGCGGCAAAAAGCGCCACTACGCTGGGTTGTCCTATGCCTGTCAGGCTTAAGCGGTCGCTTCCGCTTTTCTTAATTAAAATAATAGATGTGCAACGCCTGCAACGATTGGCAGGGCAATCAGCGTACGCAATAGGAAAATGATGATCAGATCCAAGATATTGATAGGAATCTTCGTTCCGAGAATCAAACCGCCGACCTCGGACATGTAAATGAGCTGTACAACTGAAATCGTTGCGATCGTGAACAACGTCATTGGTGACGTGATCGAACCTTCAGCCAGAATGACCGGCAGGAACATGTCCGCAAAACCGACGACCATCGTTTGTGCAGCAGCGGCAGCTTCCGGAATGCCCAATACGGAAAGGATCGGTTCAAACGGTTTTCCTAAAAACGTGAAGACGCCTGTATATTCCGCAAGCATGAGCGCCACAGTACCGAATGCCATGACGACCGGCGCGACGCCGATCCACATGTCGAGCACATTGCGCATGCCGTCCGTGAAGATCTTACCGATAGAACGGTTCTTCGAAGCGGTATCCAGCGCGTTTTCAAGTCCGTGACTGAACACATTATAGCCTTCAGGAAGTTTCTCATCATTCCCGGTGAAGGGACGGCCGTCTATGTACTCGGTTTTCTTGCTTCTGAGCGGATAAATCCTCGGCATGATGAGCGCTAAAATGACGCCTGTCAACAGCACCGTTCCGTAGAATGGCAGGAAGTAGTTCGACATGCCGACCGTGTCGATAATGACGAGTGAAAACGTAATGGACACGACTGAAAACGTCGTTGCGATGATCGCCGCTTCCCGCTCTGTATAATGCCCGTCCTCATATTGCTTGCTCGTCAACAGGACGCCGATCGTTCCGTCGCCAATCCATGAAGCGAGTGCATCGATGGAAGAACGTCCGGGCAGTTTGAATAAAGGACGCATCACTTTCACCATCATCGTCCCGAAAAACTCCAACAGACCAAAATTCAATAATAATGGCAATAAAAGACCTGCAAAAAGGAAAATCGTGAATAAGAATGATACAAGGCCATCCGGCGCTAACAGCAAGCCGCCCGTGTTTTCACTCCAAATTGCTTCAGGCCCGATTTTGAATGTGACCATGATGGCGAATGCAGCACCGAGTAGACGGGTAACTGTCCAAAACGGTGTTACTTTGAATAATCCTTCCATAAGAGAAGGGTTGGAACTTGAACGCGGGATGAAGGCATACAGCAACGAGCCGATCGCCGCGATTATAATAATGATCATTGCAGTCATCGGCATCGCAGGTTCGAGCCAGCCGGACAAGATATCCGCGAATTTTGCGATTGGAACCTTCCATTCTTCCCCGAATTTGAGAGGGATCATGAAAAGGATGACGCCGAGTATAGATGGAATTAGAAAGTAGAGCCATGTGGATAAATGATGTTTTTTCATCTCATTTTTGCCCCTTTATGAGTAAGATATCAATATACTTGTATAATCATACATACTATCTATTTTTCATTTGATTGTAAATACAATAGAGGGAAATTGAACTATTCTGTCTTCGGTTGAAATGATAAAAAGGCCCCGTTCCCAATTGCCAACGGGGCCTGGTTGTTTTGGTTACTTAAAACGATAAGTGAAAAATCTCTCTTCGTGCAGCCATTTCAATGCTTCAGGGTCTTTGTCTGCCAGTCTTTTTTCCATGTCACGCATCATCCAGACGGTCTGGGAAGCGTGCGCGTTCAATGTGTTGAGCTTTTTCTGCGCAGCCCCTTCAACGTTATGGATGATGTCGGGTGCACCTATTACTTCCGCCGTATGATTCGCGAATGCAATTGTATAGATCGTCGGTCGGTCGGCTTCCATCATCCGTCCGACTGCATTGGTGACGGCGCGTCCCGTTGCATCGTGGTCAGGGTGGACGGAGAGACCCGGATAGAATGTGATGATGAGGGACGGATTCGTGTCCTCAATCAAATCGGTGACAAGCTTGATCATCTTTTCGTCGTCCTCGAATTCAATTGTCTTGTCGCGCAAGCCCATCATCCGGAGGTCCGTCAGACCCATGGCGGCTGCGGCGTTCTTCAGTTCCTGCTTGCGGATTTGCGGCAGCGTTTCACGGTTCGCAAAAGGGGGATTGCCGAGGTTCCGGCCCATCTCGCCTAGCGTTAGGCAGGCGTACGTGACGGGGACCCCCATTTCGATATATGTGGAAATCGTACCCGACACGCCGAAAGCTTCGTCGTCCGGGTGCGGGAAAATGACGAGTACATGGCGTTCTTCTTTAATCATCGAAAAGCCTCCTTAACAATCAAACAGCTTAATATGTAAACGGTGTTTCGCTTATTTCGAGCGCGACGGCAAGTTTCCCGTCAGGATCGAGCCCTGCCATGAGCAGCCGATCGTGCTCGTCGACCGTGTAGTGGGTAATTCCTTGCGCATAAATCCAACCTGAAGGGAGCTTCAAGCCGACCCGATGCGGCGATTCACCCGCCACCTTGCCGAGCTCATATTTGACGACGACATTCCGGATGAATGCCCCGGCGTTGAAAAATCCTTCATTGAAATGGGCGGCATACGAGCCATTGGTTGTTTCAAGATGGATGTATACGTCTTTATTCGCATAGGAATTCAGCAATTCCTGCAACCGGTCCGGTTTCACAATTTCCATGAATGAATCCTCCTTCTTACAAAATGCACGTGAAGTAAGTATATATAAATATGCGGCTGAATGCGATTGAGGTGCTTGCATCAAAAGCGAAGGTGGCCTGCTTAGATGCGACAGGCATAAGGCGGACATGCGAAACGGCGCATTTTGCCGTGTAGCATGGCTGACTTATGACCCGAGCGAATCGAACTGCGAAGGGTTCGGTTTGCCGTATTTCTGCGTATTTGGCAGAAATTAAGGCATCCCTTCTGGCCGCCGGAGCCTAGACGGAACAATAGCGAAGGGTGGCTGCCGGGTTGCGATGGAGTAGGTCAAAGGTCACGAAATGACGATAACTCTTAGGAAATGATCGATAACTATGTAAAAGTGACCGATAACTCCTCCGAAGTGACCGATAACTATGTGGAATTGACCGATAACCCCTCCGAAGTGACCGATAACTTTTATCCACCCCCGGTTTTCCCGACAAAAAAGGTTAGAAGCATCACTCACGCTTCTAACCTCCACCAATTAAATCTCTGTCGCTGTTATTTCAGGTGCGCCTACACGATTCGCAGCACCGTGCATGACGGGGCCGACGTATTCATTCAACTTCCAGCCGTTTGCGATCGCTGCGGAAACAAATTTCTTCGCTTCGATGACCGCTTCTTTCACGCCGAGGCCATTTGCAAGGTTCGCCGTGATGGCGGCGGCGAATGTGCAGCCCGCGCCATGGTTGTAGTGAGTAGCCGTTTTTTCCGCTTCAAGCAATGTGAATGTATTGCCATCGTAGAACAGATCCGCCGCTTTATCGTGTTGGAGCTGCTTGCCGCCTTTGATGACGACGTTGCGTGCGCCGAGCGAATGGATTTTCTCCGCCACCGATTTCATCTGCTCGATTGTCGAAGGTGTTTTCATGCTTGCCAGCTGGCCCGCCTCGAACAAGTTCGGCGTCACGATCTCCGCCTTCGGGAGCAAGTATTTCACCATTGCGTCGACAGTTCCCGGATTGAGGACTTCGTCTTCGCCTTTACATACCATGACGGGATCGATGACGACGTGGTCGAGCTCAGATTCCGCAATCGCCTCGCCTGCGGTCTGGATGACTTCCTCTGTGCTGAGCATGCCTGTCTTAATCGCGTCGATGCCTGTTGAAAGCGCTGTTTTGATCTGCGCTTTCAATACATCAACAGGAAGTGAATAGACGTTGTGGCTCCAATTATTGTCCGGATCCATCGTCACGACGACCGTCAAAGCTGTCATGCCGTATGTGCCGTGCTCCTGGAATGTCTTCAAGTCGGCCTGGATTCCCGCGCCGCCTGACGTATCTGATCCTGCAATTGTTAATGTCTTTTTCAAAGTCATAGCTGGATTTCTCCTTTTTAATGGATTGCATTCATAAGTTAATACTAATCAAATTGATGAAAGAATACAATTATTCCAACCGGGTGGCGGTTTATGCGTGAAGATCGCCGTTTATGCGTGATTGCGGGGATTTATGAGCGGATATGGGGATTTATGCGCATCAGCGGCGGTTTATGCGTGAATAGAAGATTTTATGCGCGGATCGACGAGTTTATGCGCATTTGCGGCTTGCGGAATGAAAGGCTGATTGCCGTATGCTTATCTGTTGTCCACTACGAAACTTTCGGCTAGTCTAAACGTACAACTATATGTAAAAATATGCGATTACGAGTGTCGAAGGAAGGTGAAAATAGGGTATGGAAGATAAAAAGAAATTGCAGGAAATTGAAAGACTGCTGAGAGAATTGAAGGCGTCAGATTCCGAGAGTGCTGTCACCGTTGAAGAAGCGCTCGGTCGGACGAGGAAATCCTGGCGTCCGCGCATGCCATTTAGATTCCTTTCGGTGTGGAAACGATCGGCAATCCTGCTGGCGGTACTCCTCCTGCTTGCCGTCATTTCACTTCCGTTCATCGCCTTCCAATTTTTAAAACTAGGGAGCACCTTTACGGAACAGAAAGGCGTGTTCCTTGAACAAATACAAGAGTTGAACGAAATGGCGACAGCCGAAGCATACACAAAAGTCATTATCGAACGGCAGGACAACCAATTATTCGGCCAAAGCATCGGCCTTAATGTTCCGGGGACGAAGCGCCAGCTGCTCGTCGTCATTCCGGGCTCGGTGAAGGCCGGCGTCGATTTGTCCAAGCTAACAGAAAAAGATGTAGTCATAAATGAAAAAAACAAGACCGCGAAACTTACATTACCGGCCGCAACCTTCCTCGGAGGGGCGGAAATCTATTTCGACCAAGTCGAAGTATATTCTTATGAAGGCGCCTTCCGTCAAAAGGCGGATATCAAAGAGGCATACGAACTGGCTGCCGAAGCGAAGAACCTCATCATCGAGGAGGCAACCGGGCAAGGCGTGCTGAAGACGGCGCAATTCAATGCCGAGAAAACATTTAAGGAAATGTTTTCATTCGCTGGCTACAACGTGACGATTGAATTCAAGGAGTGAGATGTTTGCAAAAAATAAGGTTCGGCAACGATTGGGATGAAGTGCTTGCGGAGCAATTCCATCAACCGTATTACTTGCAGCTTCGCGATTTCCTAAAAAAAGAATACGAAAGCCACGCAGTCTATCCGCTCATGGAGGATATGTGGACGGCCTTCAAACTGACGCCGTTCAAGGACGTGAAAGTGGTTATTCTCGGACAGGATCCGTACCACGGGCCCGGCCAAGCGCATGGCCTCAGCTTTTCGGTGAAGCCAGGCGTCAGGATTCCACCGAGCTTGCGGAATATGTTCAAGGAATTGCAGTCCGATATCGGGTGCGGGATTCCGGAAACGGGGACGCTTACGGGCTGGGCGAAGCAGGGCGTGCTTATGCTGAACACCGTATTGACAGTACGGGAAGGGGAGGCGCATTCCCACCGGAAGCAAGGGTGGGAGCAGTTCACGGACGAGGTGATCCGCTGTTTGTCCGAACGGGACGAGCCGGTCGTATTCATCCTTTGGGGGCGTCCAGCGCAGGAGAAGAAGAAACTGATCGATCTGAATAAAAACGCCGTCATCGAAGCGGTTCATCCAAGCCCGCTCAGCGCAAGCCGGGGCTTCTTCGGCAGTCAGCCCTATTCCAAGGCGAACGCCATTTTGAAAGAGTGGAATGAAGCGCCGATCGACTGGTGCGGACTACGGACGGGCTGTAAAGGAAGAGGTGGGCGCATGGCTGTTAATTGTTTTCAATGTCAATACTTCTTCGTAACATGGGATCCGAAAAGCCCGCGCGGTTGCAGGGCATATGGCTTCAAGACCCGAGAACTGCCGTCGATTGTTGTGAGGCGATCATCGGGCATGGAATGCATGAAATACGAACCGAAGAAAGGGGGTGCTAGACAATGATTTCAACTGAACGGATCATCGAGGAAATGCAGCGCCAGCTCAATTACGCGAAAACCGCCGACGACGAGCAAGCCGTCCGCGAGGCGCTGACAGCGATTCGGGCGCTCTGCCAAGTCGTGCTCGTCAGCAATGAAGAGAAAGACGAGCCAATCATCACGCCGCGGACGATGGCAATCTCCCATAAGCCGCGGATTTCGTCATTGGAAGGCAGGCCGCTGGACGAGGAAGACGCGAACGGCGGTTCAATCTTTGACTTCTAATCTTTGTAAGGCGAAAATGTTTATAGAGAGAATTTACACCAGCAGAAAGTAGGAAATCATATGCCATTTTTCATCATCGCAGGCGCCGTCAACGCGGCAATCGCCGTTGCGCTCGGCGCATTCGGCGCACACGCACTGAAAGAGCGCTTATCCGAACGGTACCTTGCCATTTGGGAAACTGCCGTCCAATACCAAATGTTCCACGCAATCGGACTCATCGCGGTCGGCATCCTCATGAGCACATCGCTCTTCGGGCCATCTACCGCATTGTCCTGGGCAGGCTACTTGCTGCTCGCCGGCGTCATCATCTTCTCCGGCAGCCTCTACATCCTGAGCCTATCCGGCATCGGCATTCTCGGCGCCATCACCCCGATCGGCGGCGTTGCCTTCATCGCGGGCTGGATCATGCTCATCATCGCAGCGGTCAAGTTCGGAAGATAACATCGAAACGGTTTGAAGAGCATCAGTTCTTCAGACCGTTTTTTTTGAATCGCGACATGGAGAGGGGGAGAAGTGCAAGCGATAGCGTCCCGCGCTCAAGAAAACGAATCCACGCTCAAGAATCATCCTCGCGCGCCCAGGAATCCACCTCCAGCACAATTAAACAAATATAAAACTCCTTAATACTGTCAAAACTACCCTGTACGGCTATTCGCATTTCTGAGTAAACTATAGAAAAGGGGGAGTTTCCATGGTGTTGACCCGTCGACGTTCGATGCAAAGTTTGTTTGCTGCATTGCTCCTGCTTGTGCTTGTCAGTAATTATTTTGCCTACCGGCTGCATGCGATCCCGATGCCGGATGATTCCCGGGCGGTTGTTATCGGCTCGCTGTTGGATTTGGCGATT
The DNA here is from genome assembly GCF_023715585.1 of Sporosarcina luteola. Classification (GTDB taxonomy): domain Bacteria; phylum Bacillota; class Bacilli; order Bacillales_A; family Planococcaceae; genus Sporosarcina; species Sporosarcina luteola_D. The sequence continues at coordinate 1,791,455 of NZ_JAMBOK010000001.1, read as the reverse complement.
GTTGCGCCGCTCCTACTAGTGGCGATGACGCGCAAGAAAGGCTTCACGCTGAAACGGTTCATTACGTTTATGGTGATCGGGCTAGTTGCAGCGAGATTCATTATTCCAAGCGAATATTTTGAGCCATTCAAATTTGTTCCTTATGCAGCAATTGTGCTTGAAGGATTGATCGTACTCGCAGAACTAGGGCTTCTGTTCCTGTTGGCTAAACATTTACCCGGAATTCTAAAAGAGGTGAAACGAGCTAGGAATGATGGTTTATTCTCGTTTCCTTCACTTGTCAAAGAACGGGTATCGTCCCATCCGCTTATTTCCATAATGACTGCTGAATTGCTCACGTTCTTCTATGCATTCGCTTCATGGAAGCGGAAACCGCCTACCGGGGAAACGTTTTTTTCCTTGCACCAAAAGACAAGTATGCTCGCCTTCCACATCATGCTGATCCATGCAATCGTCATTGAGACGATTGGCATCCACTGGTGGCTCCATGGGAAATCCGTCATTTTGTCCATTGTTCTGCTCATCTTAAATGTCTACTCCGTCATTTATTTTATTGCGGATATACAAACAGTGCGCCTTAACCCTTTGGCAATGAAAGATGATCGACTGCAAATCTCCCTTGGTCTCGGGAAGCGCATGGAAATTCCTTATGACGCGATTAAAAAAATAGAATGGTTTGAAGAGGCGGCGCAGTGCAACTTGAAGTCGAAACGGATAATTGATTTCATTGCAAAGGATATGGAGGAGGCTAAACCGAATTGCGTTCTTCATTTCAGAAGGCCGCTGCAGGCAACGCTTTTCATGGGGATGGAAAAGAAGTACGATCTGGCTGCTATTCGCTTGGATGAGCCGGATCGTTTCCGGCTGGCGCTGGAACAAAAAATAAGTCTTCCGAAGCCGTAATAGGCAACGGAAGACTTTTTTTACATTGGTTGTTGGTTGAAGTAATTCAGTTCTTCGTTAAACTCCGCATAGTCGAAATAGATCATTGGCAATAAATAGCGTTTGCCTGTAGCTGTGCTCAAAATGACGTGGTCGCGTCCTGCCGCTTCCACCATCCCGGGGATTGCCAGTGTGTTTTTCCCGGCCTCGATTGCATGTTCGAAAGAGAAGTGGAATACGCCAGGTTTGCCGCGGTTGAGGCGGAGGATGTTTTCGATATACGACTGCTCCCGAAAAGGAAGTCTTCCACTGTCACTGGCAGGAATCTGCGGCGGTGTTGCAGGCATTTGCATTTGTTGCTGTTGAAAACCTGGATAATAATAATATTGAACCATGTTTTTCATCCTTTCATTTTTAAGCTTGCGGGCAATCCTGTTCAGTAGGGGAGAAGCGATAAGCTACGGGATAAACCCCTCGGTTCCACCATATGCTTTAGAACTTTCAATGATGACTGAAAAATATGTATACTGGTGGGAGGGGGGAGAATAAATGCGTATTGAAAATAGCATTCCGGTTTTCTTGGAGTTCTGGGAATCCCATCAACAGCCGAAGCTTGCAGACTTGGAATCGTATCTTAATGAGCATGCGGAAATCTATGAAAAGTATTTTCCGATCCATTGTCCGAAGACGGAAGAGCGACTAGCAGAAGCGCTCCGTAAATATGAAGGCAAGATCGGCGACATCCGTTCCATCTCAGCCAGTTTGCCAGGCGTTATTGAGGAATTGGATGAGGAGTATGAGCGGACATTCGGACTGGGCTTGGATCTATCATTCAAACTGATGGTCGGCACGTTCGGCTCGAATGCGTTTGTGACGAGGGATAATCGGCGTGAAATCTACTTTGCCGTTGAAAAGCTTTCCGCGGAGCGCGACCATTTGAAGGTAATCACTGCGCATGAAATCGGCCACGTCACGCATTTTGCGCTTGCAGCCCGAGCTGGGATTGACTGGTCCACTGTCGATTGGGAGCATGGCTTGACGACGCTATTTACGGAAGGCGCCGCCACGTATTTATCGAAGCGGATTGTGCCGGGGCTTCAGGAGCCTGTCTATCTTTCATTCGATAACGAAGGCGCCCCATGGGTGAAGTGCTATGAGGAGAATAAAGCCGAAGTGAAGCGGCGATTTTTGGAAGACGCATTAGGCGAGTGGGATATGGTGAAGGAGAAGGAATGGTTCCGTCTCTCCGGAGGCACCTATTTTGGCTATAACCGGATCGGTTACACTCTTGGTACGGATTATGTTGAACAACTTGTCGAGCGGATCGGCGAGGATGCCGCACTGACGTTTTGGAATGGGAATGACTTGAAGGCGGATATTTTGGAGTGGTTGGAGAAATGAAAGGTGAGGGCCGTCTTGGATGGCTCTTTTTTTGTTTGCGGAAAAGTTTTCTATTGGGGATATGCGTGATTATAGGGATTTATGCGTGGATAGTACGTTTTATGCGTGGATTCCGAGTTTTATGCGTGGATGCAGCTGTTTATGCGTATTTACGGCCGTTTATGCGCGGGAAATTGCCGTTATGCGTGTTTCGCGGGATTTATGCGTGAATGAAGAGCCGCATGTCGCGAGGAATGCTCTTGACCAATCAAGGTTTATTTAAAAATCGTATTTAGGGTATGGATGAGCAAAGTGCTATTACGGAGGAGTGGTAAGATGCCGACATTCAACTCGGACGGGACGGAGATTTATTACCAGGAGGAGGGGGAGGGCTTTCCACTTGTACTGCTTCACGGTTTGACGAGCAACAGTGAAATGTTCCGGCATGAGATTGACCAGTTCAAAGAAAAGTATCGGGTCATCGCGCCGGACGCCCGTGGACATGGGAATTCTGAGAAACCGGAGCAATATGAGTTGAAGGACCATATTCAGGATGTGGTCTCTCTCGTCAATCATCTTGGCCTGGATTCATTCCATTTGATGGGGGTGTCGATGGGGAGCTACATCGCGCAGGGAGTCGCCATTAAACTCGGAAAACGGGTGAAGAAGCTTGTGCTTGTCGCGACGAAATCCCATGGCGAGCAGGCTTCCATGGAAGAGCTCTATGAGCGGCACGCCGACGAGATGGAGGGGATGACTGCTATTGATAAAATGGTAGCTGCTTCGAAATACATGTTCCATAACCAGAAGGCGGTCGGGAAATGGCTGCACGAAACGGCCGAAAACAGTGAGCAATTGACGTTGCATGAGCAGGCGATCGCTTCGAAAGCGCTGGAAGGATTCGACTTCAGGAAGGACCTGCATCGGATCAGTGCCGAGGCGCTCGTCATTGGCGGTATGTACGACGGATTGAATCCGCCTGAATACGGGGAGGAGACTGCCAAGCTCATTCCGGCAGGTGTCTTCCTGGAGTTTAAATTATCGGGCCACGCACCGAATGTCGAACAACCTGACCTATTCATCGAAGTCGTCTCGAACTTTTTGGAATGACGGCAAGCGACATTAGGCGTTCGCGTCGTCCGTTTAGGCGGTAGGCAAGCGACATTAGGCGTTCGCGTCGTCCGTTTAGGCGGTAGGCGTGCGACATTGGGCGGTCGCGTCGCCCGTTTAGGCGGTAGGCGTGCAACATTGGGCGTTCGCGTCGTCCGTTTAGGCGGTAGGCGTGCAACATTAGGCGGTCACGTCGTCCGTTTAGGCGGTAGGCAAGCGACATTAGGCGGTGGCGTCGTCCGTTTAGGCGGTAGGCAAGCGACATTAGGCGTTCGCATCGCCCGTTTAGGCGGTAGGCAAGCGATATTAGGCGTTCGCGTCGCCCGTTTAGGCGGCTGGCGTGCAACATTGGGCGTTCGCGTCGTTCGTTTAGGCGGATGGCAAGCGACATTAGGCGGTCACGTCGTCCGTTTAGGCGGTAAGCGTGCGACATTAGGCGGTCACGTCGTCCGTTTAGGCGGTCAGCGTGCAACGGACCGTTGGAATGAAAAAAGAGCCCCCACAAGGAGGCTCTTTTCCATCATCATACTGTGAAAAATGACTGCTTCTTCTCTCCATCCAGTATCGTACCGATGAAGAATGAACCGAATACGCCGTAGCGCGCGCTTACTTCGTCGAAGCGCATTTCGTAAACCAATTTCTTGAACTGGAGAACATCATCAGAGAACAATGTCACGCCCCATTCGAAATCGTCGAAACCGACGGAGCCTGAAATGATTTGCTTCACTTTGCCTGCATACCCGCGGCCGATCATGCCGTGGCTGCGCATCAATTCTTTGCGTTTGTCCATGCTGAGCATGTACCAGTTGTCTTCGCCTTCGCGCTTCTTGTCCATCGGGTAGAAGCAAATGTACTGGTTGCGCGGCAGTTCCGGATACAGACGTCCGCGTACGTACGGATTCTGATACGGATCTTCGTCCGACTCGCCCGCAAGATAATTGGACAGTTCCACGACGGATACATAGGAATAAGCCGGAATCGTATAATCCGCAATCGTCAATTTATTGAATTCAGCTTCGAGCTCCTGCAGTTCATCGATTGTCGGGCGCAGGATCATGAGCATGAAATCCGCTTTCTGCCCGACGACCGTGTAAAACGCATGGCTGCCCGTCTTCGCATCATCTGCTTGCTGAAGTTTATCCAAATAAGCCATGAATTCGTCGATAGCCGCTTTGCGTTCCTCTTTGGAAATCAACTTCCAGGACGCCCAATCCATCGAGCGCAGATCATGTAGCACATACCAACCATCGAGTGTAATTGCTGCTTCGTTCATATGAATTCAAACTCCTTTAAACGTGATTTACTTCTTCCCATAGTGTAGCATAACGGACAGCAAAACACGGTTCTTTAGCATAGAAGTCATACAATCTTCAAGAATGCAGGACTGTTCCCGAACGTGGAACTGGTGTATGCTTATAGCAGAAAAAACAAAAGTAAAAAGATCATCAGGAGAATAAGGAATGTCCAATTTACAACTCCCCAAATGGCGTTTCATCGACGAATCGATGACCGCTAGAAATAGATCCGCATTGGAATCGTTCGCGATGGACGATACGCTTTGCCATCTCGTCGGCCAGAAGCTGACAGTGCCGACCGTCCGCACATGGGTGCATGATGAAACAGTCGTGCTCGGCATCCAAGACCATCGGCTGCCGCATATCGAAGAAGCGCTTCCGCTATTCCAGGAAGCCGGTTATAAGGCGATCGTCCGGAATTCAGGCGGTCTCGCGGTTGTCTTGGATGAAGGCGTGCTCAACATTTCCATCGTCCTTTCCGAGCAGGAAGGGTCCATCGATATTCCGGAAGGGTACGAGGCGATGGTGGAATTCGTCCGCATGCTGTTCCCTGAAGTCGCGGAGCAGATCGAGGCGTATGAAATCGTCGGTTCCTACTGCCCGGGCTCATACGACTTGAGCATAGGCGGCAGGAAGTTCGCGGGGATTTCGCAGCGCAGATTGCGCCAAGGCGTCGCGATCCAAGTGTACTTGTGCGTGGAAGGCAGCGGTGCTGAGCGCGCTCGCCTCATCCGCGATTTATACGAAACCGGTCTGCAAGGTGAGCAGACTAAATTTACCTATCCGGAGATTCGCCCGGAAGTGATGGCGTCGCTGTCGGAGCTTATCGGCGAGCCCATTTCTGTGAATGAAGTCGGCATCCGCGTCCAGCAGCTGCTGCGTGCGCTTTCCGAGGAGGAAGTCCAGATGGGCGGGTTCACGCCCGAGGAGATGGAGCTTTATTTGTTTTATTTGAATCGGGTAGTCGAGCGGAATGAGAAGATGCTTGCGAGAGGCCGTTGAAGAGTTTCGCAGTTATGCGTGGAAAGATTGATTTATGAGGGTTTGCGGCGATTTATGCGTGAGAAAATGCATTTATGCGCTTCTGCATCGATTTATGAGCTTTTACAGCGGGTTATGCGCGGGAATCTACGTTTATGCGTTTTTATCAAAAGAAAACCGCCGGATCAGTGATTGATCGGCGGTTCTTTGGATACGAGATTTCCGTTTCGCTCCATCGTGAAGACGGGGGCTGTGCGGTCGGAATCGTCATCCAATGTGACAAGGCGGCGCGCCCGGTTCATGATTTGTACGAACGCTTCGTAGTCGTTCCGGAGGGTTTTATTCTCCTGCTGCAGTTTGTCGATCTCTTTTTGGAGAGATTCGATTTTGTCGTTTGCCATTTTCGCAGTCTGTTTCCATCTGAGTGATTCGGAGTCTCCGCCGCCCGTATGATGCAGGCGAATTAAATAGGCGATAACTGTATCAAGCGATAAGGCGGATAAAGGAACTGCCGTCTTTTCATCCTGATCGGACCCTTGTGCAGGGTTGTATAATTGCTGGCTGCGTCGTTTGAAGTCTGCGCCCAAAACCCGCATTGCCTGCTTCCGTTCTTTTTTCGCCTCTGCCAGTTCTTTTTCGTATTCGCGCCGGACGACCGCGTTCCATCTGAAACCGCATGCTGCCGCGGTTCTGTTGAGTGCATCTCCTACCTCTTCAAATGCGCTGAGCTGTGTACTGCCTTCCCGGACGTGCCTAAGCACCGTCTCGGCTAATAAAATATCATTTTCCTCAAGCCAAGCATCCTGTCTAACTTTCACCATCTCCTTGCCTCCTGCCATGTTCATAGTCTCTTTCTTACGGTCAGTGTGTACAGTGTGAAAGCCTTTTATTCATCCAAACTGAAACGTAGGTCAAAATAATTGCAATCAATTCAATGAAACCCTTTCTTTTCTCTCGCTGGGTTTTTGATATACTTAAGAAAATGCATCGACGGAGGTGGATGAATAAGTGGATTATAAAAATGAAAAGCTTTTCGAAGAGAAAGTATTCAAGGATCCGGTCCACCGGTATATCCATGTGCGCGACAGAGTCATATGGGACGTCATCGGAACGCGGGAATTCCAGCGGCTTCGCAGGATCCGGCAGCTCGGGACGACGTATCTCGTATTCCACGGAGCGGAGCATAGCCGCTTCCAGCACTCGCTCGGCGTCTATGAAATTGTCAGGCGGATCATTGATGACGGCTTCAACGGACGGGCGGAATGGAATAACGAAGAGCGGTTGTTGACGCTGTGCGCCGCATTGCTCCATGACCTGGGCCACGGTCCGTTTTCGCATGCGTTCGAAAAGGTGTTCACACTTGACCACGAGAAATTCACCCAGGCGATCTTGACAGGGGACACGGAAGTGAATGAAGTGCTGCGCCGCGTCTCGCCTGATTTTCCGCAGCAAGTGGCGGATGTCATCGGAAAAACATACCCGGACAAGCTTGTCGTCAGCCTCATTTCCAGCCAAATCGATGCGGATCGGATGGATTATTTACAGCGGGACGCCTACTATACCGGTGTTTCGTACGGCCATTTCGATATGGAGCGGATTTTGCGCGTCATGCGGCCGGCGGAGGAGCAGGTAGTTATCAAGTTTAGCGGAATGCACGCGGTGGAAGATTACATAATGAGCCGCTACCAAATGTATTGGCAAGTCTACTTTCACCCAGTTTCGCGAAGCGCGGAAGTCATTCTAATTAAAATCCTGCATCGCGCAAAACATCTACATACTACTAGCTATCCGTTTAAGTATGAGCCTGTCCACTTCAAGTCGTTCTTCGACCGCACATTCGGCCTCGAGGACTATCTATCATTGGACGAAGGCGTGCTCATGACGTATTTCCAATGGTGGCGCAAAGAAGAGGATGCCATTTTGGCGGACTTGTGCGACCGTTTCCTCAACCGGAGACTGTTCCAATACGCCGAGTTCGATCCGGCAAAGGAATATCGGAAAATCGGCGAGCTCGAAAGGCTGTTCAAGGAAGCCGGCCTCGATCCGGAGTACTATCTGGTTACGGATTCCTCGTCCGACTTGCCGTATGACTTCTACCGGCCCGGTGAGGAAAACGAGCGCGTGCCGATTTATTTGCAACTAACGAACGGCGAGCTGAGCGAGCTGTCCCGGTCATCGGAAATCGTCGATGCCATTTCAGGCAAGCGGCGTACAGACCATAAAATTTATTTTCCTGAAGATGTTTTGGAGTCAGAGGGAAATCCACTATATGAAAAGATTTTACAAATGTTGAGAGGTGAGTAGGTTGCTGCAGGAACATGCTAGAATTGTGCAATTCATTGCTATGGCGGGAGAAGCTCGCGGACGGAAGAAATTGCAGAAGATGATCTATATCGCGAAGAAGATGGATTTCCCATTCGCTGAAAAATACGAGCTGCATATGTACGGCCCCTATTCGGAGGAATTGACGCTCCGGGTCGAGGAGCTGTGCGAAATGGGCTTTTTAAAGGAAAGCTGCACGGACAAGGGCTCATACGTTCAATACAGTTATAACGTGACGGAAGAGGGCGGCCGCTTTTTGGAAACCGCCGCAGCGCCGCATGAAAAGTTAGCGGACTGCATCGATCGCCTGAATGGAAAGAGCTCGCGGTTTTTGGAGCTGGTTTCCACATTGCTCTATTTCGATTACTTGCCGAAGGACGAGCAGATTGCGAAAGTCCGTATCGTGAAAAACAAATTGAACTTCACCGACGACGAAATGCAGGACGCCTTTGATTTCATCGCGGAACTGCAAGCGTGTTCGGTCGTTGCATAATGTACAGAAATCCCCTTTAGAGATAAGGGGATTTTTTTGTTTGAATCGCGTCGGGGGAGGTGCCCGCGCTCAAAGCAAGGTCATCCGCGCTCAAAGAGAAGCCCCTCGCGCTCAAGATGGCCGTTCCGCGCTCAAAGAGAAGCCCCTCGCGCTCAAGATGGCCGTTCCGCGCTCAAAGATGAGCCCCTCGCGCTCAAGATGGCCGTTCCGCGCTCAAAGAGAAGCCCCTCGCGCTCAAGATGGCCGTTCCGCGCTCAAAGATGAGCCCCTCGCGCTCAAAGTGAGGTGTTCCGCGCTCAAAGATGAGCCCCTCGCGCTCAAGATGGCCGTTCCGCGCTCAAAGAGAAGCCTCTCGCGCTCAAGATGGCCGTCCCGCGCTTAAAGATGAGCCTCCCGTGCACAAAACGAGCTCCCACGCCCCAAGTCCTCCCAAGCAAACAAAAAAACGATGCGAGAAGTTAGATTCTCACATCGCTTTGATTATTCGGCGTCGCTCAGGCGCTTGCCTCCGGTGGCGTAATGGTTTTTCGACATCTCTTCGATGATGACAGAAACGTTTTCAATAGGAGCACCCGTCGTTTCGGCGACGACTGCAGACACTTTTTCACAGAGGTTGCGCTTCTGTTCATCCGTGCGGCCCTCAATCATTTTTACAGTTACAATCGGCATACTAGTTCCCCCTTTCGCCTGAATTTGGGTATAGTGTATATAATAGCAGAATGGGAGGGGTTAAAGGAATGACGAATGAAAAACCGAAACGGAAAATGGGATTCACCATCATAAAAGATGATCCGACCGATGGACATGGAGGATTCGGGATCGGGGCTTTGTCATTGGAAAACGTCTCGCCTGTCATCGTCGACGTCGAAGAAGGGGAAGCGCGCATCGAGATTGGGGCGATGCATGCCCGAAGCGACACGGAACGGGGCGTGAAATTCACGACGAACCGCGAAGATTCCGAAGGTGGGAAACCGTATTGGCTTGTCTGGGTGACGATCGATTTTAAGCAGGAAGGCCCGTATTATGCAGGCGTGACCGCGTGCGAAATGGTCGTGAACCGTGAAAAGCGCAGAGGCTATAAGATTCTTGCGGATCATGTGAATAGAATGGACAAATCGATGAAGCGGCATATCATGGTCGATCATATGGATGACAAGTCGAAACAGATCCTTGCCGATTTCCTATTGACTCACAACAAGGAAATGTGGGAGCGCAGTGAACCGAAATTGCGCATCGATCTTGGTGTCGATTCACCTGAATTATGAACAAAGTGTGAAATGTTATGACTTCCGCGACTTCGGTAGTTGAATGTCTGCCGAAAAGGAAGTACACTGATTACAGCTTGCAATTGTAAGCTAGGACAACCGGAATAATGCGGTTCCCTGTCAATTGCTGGTTCACTACAACCCAAGCACTGAGCCATCATGCGAGAGGCCGCATTGGACGGTAAAAAAGCTTTGCCCCACTGATTCAATTCAGAAGGGCAAAGCTTTTTTGATTTCCGTTACACTTCTCGTTCTCCGCCGAAGACTTCTCGTTCACCGCCACCTCATTCAAAAAACGAAAACGGGAAGAGTTCGAACGTGCCCGAGTCGTCTTTAACGCCGTTGTTTCGCTGTTCGCGCAAATTCTTATCGGTGCACAGTTTTTGCGGCATGTCTTTTTCCTTCAAATACATAAGCCGCTGCTTCGGACATTCATTGACCGCGATGCCTCCGGTTTCAACGTCGACGATGACGCTGTTGACGCCTTTCGGGGGGATGAAAGGCTCCGGCGTTTTGCCGGCGTGGACCGTTTCCATGAAATCGATCCATATTTTCTTCGACGCGCCCTTGTCTTCCAAATTCGTCAATTGCTGGCCGACGTCATAGCCTGTCCAGATTCCCGCAGTTAATGAAGGGGTATAGCCGATCAAATATTGGTCGGAAATGGTCGTCCCTGATTTTGCTGCATACGGTCGTTTTTGTTTGGAGCGCATCGATAAACCGGTCGAAACGGAATAATCATTGAAAGCCGGGTCGAACATGCCTGTCAACATATGAGTGAGCACGAATGCATCCTGTTCGGTCATGACCCGCTTCGTACTCTTCTTCGGCTGTTCGTACACCGTTTTCCCATCCGCATCGGTAATGGATAGGATCATTGTCGGCTTCACTTCGAGTCCGCCGGATGCAATCCGGTCATATGCTGTCGTCATTTCGAGTAAAGTTACAGTCGAAGTGCCCAATGCGACAGCGGGGGATTCCTGGAATTTAACATCAAGTCCAAGACGATCCGCCATTTTATTGAACTTCTTGTATCCGATATCCTCAAGCGTCTTCACGGCGTAAATATTATCCGAAATGGCGATCGCCTGTGCGAGGGAGATGGGATGGCCCGCAAATTTGCCGTTGACATTTTTCGGCTCATACGTTGAGCGACCTTCGTCGTATGTGAAAATGGTGCGTTCCGTCGACATGAATGTGAGTGGACTATAGCCTTCTTCTAGCGCCGCCGCATACAAGATCGGCTTCATCGCCGATCCCGGCTGCCGCTTCGCCTGCGTCACCCGATTGAACGGGCTCTCTTTGTAGTCAAGTCCGCCGACAAGGGAAGTGATCGCCCCGGTTTCGGTCTCCATCGACATGAATCCGACCTGCAGCCCGCTGTCAGGCATCCATTTCTTGATGTATTCCTCCGCCGTCTGTTGATGATGCGGATCGAGCGTTGTCCGGATCGTCCAACCGCCTTCCGCCGGATAGCGACCTTTCTTGCTTAAAATCCGCTCCGCTTCCCGCCACACTTCATCCAAAAAATAAGGGGCGACCCGCTTCATGTCCTTCCAATCTTCGGTCTTCAGCGCCACTGCAACATCCGCTGCGCGCTGCCGCTGAATTTCTGTGATGAATCCCTGGCTCTCCATTAGGGAGAGGATCAAAAGTTGACGCTCGCGGGAACGTACGGGATTGTCGAGCGGGTCGAACACCGCCGGCCCTTTTGCGATCGCTGTAATGAGCGCGGATTCCTCGAGAGTGAGCTCCTCCGCCGACTTTGCGAAATAAAACCTGCTCGCCGCCTCGACGCCATACATTCCGTGGCCGAAATAGATCGTATTCAAATAGCCTTCCAAAATGACATCCTTGTCGTAAAAAGTTTCCAACCGGTACGCATAAAGTGACTCTTTTATTTTCCGGGTCCACGATTTTTCATGTGTGAGAAATAAATTCCGGGCATACTGCATAGTGATGGAGCTTGCGCCTTCCGCTTTTCGCATCGTCTTCACGTCTTTCAACACAGCCCCGGCAATCCGTTTATAATCAAACCCGTTATGTTCGTAAAAATTACGGTCTTCCGTCGCAATCACTGCGTCGAGCAGAAATGGCGAAATTTCATCGAGGCTGACCCAATACCGGCGCTCCGCGGAAAACTTATCGCCGACCTGGCGTCCGTTTTTGTCAAGGAACACACTCGCTTTTGGAACGCTCAACGAAGGTGCTCCCGTAATCTGCGCATAAAGGCGCAAGGCGAGGAACATCGTGAAAACCGCCGTCAATGCCGTTACGACAAGCAGGACAAACCGCCGAACCGTGTTCTGTCTTTTCTTTTTCTTTATATAATCGACCCGTCTCATGCAATCCCTTCTCCCACCGTTCTTTGCAGTCAGTATGGAACCGGCGCGCAAAAGTTAAACGGCAAAACGGTAAAAACATAGATTTGATTCCGACAATTCGCGATGTATTGGAATAGTGCGCGGATAAACGATATAATGGATAGATATTTTGAACGGCAAGGGCGGTGCAACAGTGGAATCAAACAAAGAAGGCCGAAACGTCGATGTCCGGCTGCGATCGACAATCCGGCATGCCGGCCAGGCGGCGGACAGGCATGAGTTGAGCGCAGAGGGGACATTAATCGAAAAAGCCGGAAAGACCTATTTGCGTTTTGTCGAAGACCTGAACGGCCAGGAAGTTCGAACGACGGTGAAATTGGAAGAAGGGGACGCGTTGATCATGCGGAGCGGAGCGGTCCAGATGCGCCTGCCGTTCACGCAGGGAGAAATGCGCCCGGGCACGTACGGCAACGGTCCCGCGACTTTCGATCTCCTCGTGAAAACGACGAAGCTGGAAGTCGGGGCGGATAAATTCACAGCACACTATGAACTGCATGCAGAAGGCGCATTGCTAGGCAGACATGAACTGAACATTACATACACGGAGGGACAATAATGAACGCAGTTGAAAAGATCCAACAGGAAATTAAAGACGCATTCCGCGAAGCAGTTCTCGCTTCGGGACTTGCAGATGAAGCGGCAATGCCGGATATCATCCTCGAAACACCGAAAAACAAAGAGAACGGCGATTATGCAACGAATATCGCGATGCAGTTGACGAAAATCGCGAAAAAACCGCCGCGCGCAATCGCGGAAGCTATTCTCGAGAAATTGGACACATCTTCAACTTCCATCAAATCATTGGAAATTGCGGGTCCAGGATTCATCAACATCAAGCTAAAAAGCGATTATTTAGGGGAAATCGTAAAAACGGTACTTGCCCAAGGCGCGGATTATGGCCGTTCGACGTATGGCGAGAACGTAAAAATCCAAGTCGAATTCGTCTCGGCGAATCCGACGGGCGACTTGCATCTGGGGCATGCGCGTGGCGCTTCCATCGGAGATTCATTGTGCAATATCCTCGATTTTGCCGGCTTCGACGTTTCACGGGAATACTACATCAATGACGCGGGCAATCAAGTGAATAATTTGGCCCTTTCAGTCGAGGCGCGATACTTCCAAGCATTAGGTCTTGAAAAGGAAATGCCGGAAGACGGCTATCATGGGCAGGACATCATCGATATCGGTGAGAAGCTTGCGGAGGAATTCGGCGACAAGTACGTTAATGTCGAAGAGAAAGAACGCCAGGAATTTTTCAGAAAGTACGGCCTTGATTTCGAGTTGGCGAAGTTGAAGAAGGACTTGGAAGATTTCCGTGTGCCTTTCGATAACTGGTTCTCGGAAACGTCGCTCTATACGGACGGAAAGATCGGCATCGCGCTCGATAAATTGCGCCAGAACGGGCATGTGTATGAAGAGGACGGCGCGACGTGGTTCCGCTCGACGACGTTCGGGGATGATAAAGACCGTGTTCTGATTAAAAACGACGGCACGTACACATATTTGACGCCGGACATCGCATATCACGAAGATAAGCTTCGCCGCGGCTTCGATAAGCTCATCAACATTTGGGGAGCCGACCACCACGGCTACATTCCGCGGATGAAAGCAGCGATCGAGGCGCTCGGCTACGACCGCGATACGCTCGAAGTGGAAGTCGCCCAAATGGTGCAGCTGTACAAAGACGGCGAGAAATTTAAAATGAGCAAGCGTACCGGAAAAGCAGTCACTTTGCGTGAGCTTGTAGAGGAAGTCGGATTGGATGCCGTCCGTTATTTCTTCGCAATGCGCTCCGCCGATTCGCAGATGGACTTCGACTTGGATTTAGCAATTTCGCAGTCGAATGAAAACCCGGTGTACTACGCACAATACGCGCACGCACGGATTTCATCGATCCTTCGCCAGGCGGAAGAGACAAATCTTGCGGCTTCGACGGATCACGTGGATCTATTGCAGACGGAAAAGGAATTGTCATTGCTGAAGAAACTCGGCGACTTCCCGCGTGCCGTCAGCGATTCAGCAAGAATGCGCTCGCCGCACCGGATCACAATCTATATCCAGGAGCTGGCCGCGGAATTCCACAGCTTCTACAATGCCGAAAAAGTGCTCGACCCGGATAACCGCGACTTGTCCGAAGCACGCCTCGCATTGATCACAGCAACACGCACGACGATTGCGAACGCGTTGAAACTTATTGGTGTTGCAGCGCCTGAAAGAATGTAATAGGATACGCCCCTCCAGCCGACCAGTTCGGCGGAGGGGCGTTTTTGTGCGCAAATACGCATAAATCTATGGAATGAAGCATAAACCGGGAAAAATACGTATAAATCTCAGGAAAAATGCATAAACGCTAAAAATCACGCATAACCCTGAAAATGCACCCTCTCGACATCGCACAAATCTATAGTATAATTAATCTCGAATCATAATTACATAACCAAACATGAAGGTGCCCCGCCGTCAACGCCGGGGTTAAAAGGGAAGTCGGTTCAATTCCGACGCGGTCCCGCCACTGTAAGTGCTCGCAAGCTGCAACATGCCACTGGATATTTTCCGGGAAGGCGCAGAATGCAATGAGCACAAGCCAGGAGACCTGCCTTCATGAGTCACCCGTACCCTACGAGGATAGGTTTGGTGGAAATCGGCGCGTACATATCAACATCCGCTGTATTTTTACTAAACACATTCCTCCGTCCATAAAACGGGGGATTTTTATTTGGAACAAACAGGAGGAAATCAGAATGAAGAAGATGTGGCAATTTTGGCTAACAGCAATCCTTGCGACATTCCTGCTCGCGGCATGCGGCACGGACAGCGCGGAGAAGGACAACAAATCGGCAACGGAAACTTCACAGAAGGAAGAGCAAACAACGGAAGCGGCATTCCCACTCATACTCAAAGACGCGGTCGGCAATGACATTACACTCGAAAAAGCGCCTGAAAAGATCGTCTCCATGATTCCAAGCAACACGGAAATCCTATTTGCGCTCGGCTTGAATGATGAAATCGTCGGCGTCAACGACTGGGATAACTATCCGGAAGAAGCGCTCGAAAAAGAGAAAATCGGCGGACAGGAATTCAATGTGGAAAAGATCGTCTCGATGACGCCTGACATCGTCTTCGCCCATGAATCAATGCTCGGCATATCTGACGAAGGGCTTCAACAGCTCCGCGACGCGGGAATCAACGTATTCGTCGTGAAAAATGCGGCGGATTTCGATCAAACATATGAAACGATCAAAACGATCGGCCAGGCAACCGGCAAAACGGAAGAAGCCGAAACAATCATCAAGGACATGAAAGCGAAAGTCGAAGAAGTCCTTGCGAAAACGGCGACTGTCGAGAATAAAAAACGCGTACTCATTGAAAACTCGGATGCACCGGAAATCTACGCTCCAGGCAAAAATACATTCATGCAGGAAATGCTTGATATGATCGGTGCGGAAAATATCGTGACGGAAGAAGGCTGGGCGATGATCAGCCCGGAGGAAATCGTAAGCCAGAATCCTGACGTCATCCTCATCATGTACAGCTATGTACCGGATATCATCGAAAGCGTGAAAAACCGCGACGGCTTCAGTGACATCACTGCTGTTAAGGAAGACGCAGTCATCCAAGTCGACGAAGACTTGACGAGCCGTACAGGTCCACGTCTCGCAACTGGCCTTGAAGAAGTGGCGAAGGCCATCTACCCAGAGGCTTTTGGTGAATAAAGCAGCACTTGCCTACATCGTGTCCGCCGCCACACTTCTAGTGGCGGTATGGCTCGGTGTTTCGATTGGAACGGTTAAAATTCCGATCAGCACATTTTGGGATTCGTCGGATACAACCGCTACCAACATCTTATGGAAAATCCGGATGCCCCGCGTCATCTTAGCCGGGCTGGTTGGCGCATCGCTCGCAATATCCGGCGCCGCTTTCCAAGGATTGCTGAAAAACCCGCTCGCGGATCCATACACCCTCGGAGTGTCATCCGGCGCCTCGGTCGGTGCTGTCGTGACACTCTTTTTCGGTTTATCGATTCCAATCTTAGGCACATACACATTGCCCGTTTTCAGCATGACGGGAGCCGCCCTGACGATGTTCCTCGTCATCGGCTTCGCTAGGCTCGTCGACCGTTCGATGAAAATGGAGACGATCATTCTTACCGGAATCATCTTCGGCTCATTTCTTGGCTCCGTCCTGTCGCTCATGATCGCCCTCACCGGCGAAGAACTGCGGCAGATTATCGGATGGCTCCTCGGCAGCGTCTCGATGCGCGGCTGGAATTACATCTTGATGGTGCTGCCGTTCGTCGTCATTGGCTCCTTCATTCTTTGGATGAACCGCCGAGAACTGAACGCCATGCTGTTCGGCGAGGAACGCGCCCATCATTTAGGCGTCAACGTCAAACGCCGCAAGTTCATGATTCTCATCGGCGGCTCCATCCTGACGGGGTCCGCTGTCGCCGTATCCGGAACAATCGGCTTCGTCGGTCTCGTCGTCCCGCATATGACGCGCCTCATGTGGGGGTCGGACCATAGGCATCTGCTCACGCTTTCATTCATGAACGGTGCCTCACTGCTCATTATCTGCGACCTCGTCGCCCGGACGATCATCTCGCCTTCGGAACTTCCGGTCGGCGTCATTACAGCGTTCATCGGTGCGCCGGTGTTTGCGTACATTTTCTACAGACAGAGAAGGAAAGGGGCCATGTAATATGCTGCAAGTCGACAATCTAACGGGAGGCTACGGCAAAGAGCCGATCGTCAAAAACATCTCATTTCGTGTGAATAAAGGCGAAATCCTCGGCATCCTCGGCCCGAACGGCAGCGGCAAATCGACGCTGCTGAAAATCATTTCAGGCATCTTGCCGAAGCAAGAAGGAACTGTCAAGATCGACGGGCAGGACGCCGCGGTTTATTCCCAAAAGCAATTCGCGAAGAAAGTCGCCGTCCTTCCACAGCTACATGCGCACGCCTTCTCGCATACCGTGAAAGACACTGTCGCACTCGGCAGGTATCCGCATCAAACCGGCCTTTTTTCATCCTGGTCCGATGTAGACGAGCGGGCGGTGACCGAGGCGCTTGCATATACGGGCATCACCCGCTACAAAGACACGGCGATCGAACTGCTGTCAGGCGGCGAGCAGCAGCGAGTCTTCGTCGCACAGGCGCTTGCACAAGAGGCACCGATCCTTCTGCTCGACGAACCGACGAACCATCTCGACATCGCCCATCAGCAGCAACTTCTCGATACAATCCGCAATCACGCGGTCGAAAAAGGCGTCACCGTCATTTCCGTCTTCCATGACGTCAACCTCGCCTCACTTTACTGCGATCGGCTGCTCCTCATGGAACAAGGGGAGATTGCCATCATCGGCGAGCCGCAGGACGTCATCCGGGAGACAATGATCGGCAAAGTGTACAACGCACGCGTCAAAACCCAGCCGCATCCCGAACTCCCGAAACCGCAAATGACGCTTCTTCCCGAGAAATCGGAGGAAAGCGAACCATTCATTGTCAATAAAGAGCACTTCACCGTCTCAGCGGAACGCGTTTCATTACAGGTCAACCAGCCATTGAAAACCGTCTCATCCGCCGTCGTGAACGCAGGCCTCGGCTGGTACCGCGCATTCGTCAACCGCCACGTCGACGAAAATTACAACTGCGACGACGTCAAAGCGGAAATGTCTGCCTACCTCAAACAGCACGGCTACCCGCTGTCGGACACCGTCGGGATGATGACCGCCGTCACGACCGAGCACGCAGAAATCGGCGAATACGAAGGCGACTTCGGCACCATCCTCGTCATGGTGACAGCGGGCGTCGGCAATGCAGTCGACGTCTCGCAAGCGCTGGACAGGGAACGAAAAATCGGCACGATCAACACATGGGTCATCGTCAACGGCCAGCTGCCCGAAGAGGCGTTCATCCAGGCGATGATCACCGCAACCGAGGCGAAGACGAAGGCGCTCCAAACCGAAAACATCAAAGACCCGCTCACCGGGACGATCGCAACCGGCACATCGACCGACAGCCTCCTCGTCGCCGCCACGCAGGTAGGCGAGCACCTGCCATACGCTGGTCCAATCACCCCCCTCGGCAAACTGATCGGCCACGGCGTTTACGACTGCACCGTCCGCGCGATCCGGGCGTATAAAATAGCGAAAGGATGGACCTGATCATGCAAGTCCATTTTCTGGAATCGGAAGGGTTGACCTAAACATGCAAGCCCATTTTATTGCAATCGCGATCGGGTTCGTCCTTGACCGCGCAATCGGGGATCCCCCGAATTGGCCGCATCCTATACGCTGGATCGGGACATTCATCTCGAAGCTCACCGCGGTCCTGAACAAAGGGCGTGCCCGCGTACTGAAAGGCGCTGGGATGCTGTTCATGACGGTTTTTCTCGTAACAGCGATCGTGCTTGCAATCGTCTGGTCCGCCTATCAACTACATATCGTTGCAGGAATTGCCGTCGAAGCGGTTCTCATTGCAATCGGACTCGCCCAGAAAAGCTTAGGTGACGCCGCACTCGACGTCTACAACCCCCTTGAAACCGGCGATCTTGATGAAGCACGGCTGAAGCTGTCATGGATCGTCGGCCGTGACACCGATAAGCTGCTGGAAAGCGGGATAGCCCGCGGCGCGATCGAAACGGTATCCGAAAATACGGCAGACGGCGTCACATCTCCGTTGTTCTGGGCATTCCTCTTCGGTGCGCCCGGGTTATGGATGTATAAAGCCGTCAACACGCTCGACTCGATGATCGGCTATAAAGATGACCGCTACCGTGAATTTGGCAAATTTTCCGCGCGAGCTGATGACGTGCTGAACTTCATTCCCGCAAGGATAACTGGTTTTTTCATACTCGTTTTCACTCCGAATGAAGGGCAAATCTCTTTTCGGAAACGGTTTGTCGGCTGGAGCAAGGACTCGCGGAATCACCCGAGCCCAAACAGCGGCTATCTCGAGGCGGCGACTGCTTGGCAGCTCGGCGTGAAACTGGGCGGAAAGAGTACATATCGGGGAATCGTTTCCGAACGGCCGGAAATCGGTCCCGGACTGAAGCCGTTGCAAGCGGCGCACATCAAATCGGCCATCCGGCAAATGCACGCGGCGTCTTTGGCCTTCTGGTTGCTCATGACATTTATTGGAGTGATTTTTTATGCAATTGCCTGAACACGGGGCGAACCCCCGCCGCGTCTATGAAAAGCTGGGCATGACTCCGCCTTCGCGGATACTCGACTTCAGTGAAAACTGCAATCCGGCGGGACCTCCGCGGGCTGTTATCGAGTTGTGGCCGGATCTTGTGATGCGATTACACGCCTACCCAGACCCGTCCGGCGAGCCATTCCTGTCGAAAGTGGCGAGTTATCATGGTGTCCCGAATGCATCAGTGTTCGCCGGCAACGGTGCGGCGGAAATTTTGGCGCTCATCGCGGAAAGGTACCGGGGGCAGCGGGCGATCGTCGTCCACCCGACGTTTTCGGAGTATGAAGCGACGTTGATGGCAAAGGGAGTAGAGATTGAACGTATCATCGCCTCTGAGGTGGACGGTTTCAAGCTGCCGGTTGACGCCATTTTGGAATCGATTTCACAGGCAGATGTGCTTTACCTATGCACGCCGAACAATCCGACGGGTGTTTTGCCGGAGTGTGAGGATCTTCGGACGCTTATCCGGAAGGCGGGGGAGGCAGGCTGTGAAGTCGTCCTCGATGAAGCGTTCATCGATTTCGTTGATGAAAGCAAGTCTTTCATTCCTGAATTGAATGAAGTCCCGCATGTCATCGTCGTCCGCTCAATGACGAAGATGTATGCGGTTCCGGGCATCCGCCTCGGGTATGCAGTGGCACACCCGGATGTCATAGCAGAGTTGAAATCTGCCGCGCCGCATTGGAATGTCAACGGAATGGCGGCCGCAATCGGGGCGGTTTGCCTCGGTGAGGAATTGTACCGGGAGACCGCGATCCGCCATGCCGCAGAAGAGTGTCTGAAAATGTCGGAGTTTCTGAGAGAACTCGGCTGTACGGTGACCGAATCCGCCGCGAATTTCCTCTCGTTCAAACCACGCGATGCCGGAAAGTTGTATAGCGATTTGCTCGCGAAAGGCATCGTCCTCCGCCATTCGGAAAACTTCCACGGCATGGACGGACGCTGGCTGCGGATCGGCATGAAAAGCAGTGCGGAAATGGAAGAATTGCGGAGTGAGCTTGCAGGCGCGCTCATAAATAGTTGAAGCGCGCTCATGACAGCGGAACTGCGCTCAAGAATAGTCGAACCGAGCTCAAGAAACGATATCCGCGCTCATGAACAGTGGAATCGCGCTCAAGAAACCGTAATTGCGCTCATGAACAGTGGAATCGCGCTCAAGAAACCATATCCATGCTCAAAACTGACCGAAGTAAGGAAAGGTGGTCCAATTACATGGGAGGAAAACTGACCTTCATCAGCGGCGGCGTCCGAAGCGGGAAGAGCGCATATGCAGAAAAGCTGCTCGTTGAGGGGGCTGCCGCCGCTGAAGGCAGACTCGTCTATATTGCATCTGGTCGCGCGGTCGATGAGGAAATGAAGCAGCGGATTGAAAAGCATAAATTGGACCGCGTGAACGAAAATTGGCTGACGATCGAGCAGTCGGTCGATCTGGAAGAAGTATTGCCGTTCATTCAACCAAACGATTTCGTCCTCTGGGATTGCCTGACGACGTGGCTTGCAAATGAACTATACATGGAACAGAACAGTACATACTGCATTCACATAACAGGGTGCATGGAAAAGAAAGCGGCGCGGCTCTTTGAAACAGTCGCCGCCCTCCGGGAAAAAGCAGCGCATTTCATCATCGTCTCCAATGAAGTGCTTGACGAACCAGCTTCAACCTATGAAGAGACGCGGATGTATTGTAAATGGATTGGACAGCTCCACCAACAGATCGTCAAACTGGCGGACGATGCCATCGAGATGGATTACGGGCTGCCGCTGTATTGGAAAAAGGAAGGGCAGGTGGCTGTGCGATGAAAGGGATCATGGTGATGGGAACAGCGTCGGATGTCGGCAAGACGATGATCTGCACGGCGTTATGCAGGCTGCTTTCGGACGAAGGGATGCGGGTCGCTCCATTCAAATCGCAGAACATGTCGCGATTTTCCGCCAAGACGGAAGATGGTGAAGAAATGAGCCGGGCTCAGTTTTTGCATGCGGAAGCGGCGCGGACGAAGCCGGTCATCGAGATGAACCCGATTTTGTTGAAGCCGGTGGACAATAGAAAAGCCGACGTCCGGTTTTTCGGAGAGGCGTTCGATGCGGTTGATGGGATGGAATATCGGACACAGTTTTTCGAACGCAGTATAAAAGCAATCCGGACTTCGCTCGATCGGCTTGCGGAAACGTTCGACGTGCTCGTCATCGAAGGGGCGGGAAGTCCTGCGGAAGTGAACTTGAATGACAGGGAAATTGTCAATATGCGTGTGGCGGACATGGCGGATGTGCCTGTGCTGCTCGTTGCGGATATCGACCGTGGCGGCGCGATCGCTTCGATTGTCGGGACGCTTCAATTGCTGGCGCCTGAACACCGGGCGCGCGTGAAAGGGATCATCATCAATAAATTCCACGGAGACGCCGCTTTATTCCAAGAAGGCGTCGACTTTATCGAATCATACACAGGCATTCGCGTCGTCGGGGTCATTCCGCATAAGATGAATCACGGGATCGAAGAGGAGGACGCGGACCGGCCGGCATCCGAGGCGCCAGCCGGAACGGATGTGTACGACGCTTGGGCGGCACATGTGAAGGCGCATCTCGATTGGCCTTTTGTCCTGGGGCTGGTGGAACGATGAACGGATTTTTGCTCGCGCTTCAATTCTTCACCTCCATCCCCATCCGCAAAGAGCTGCCGATGGAACGGAAAGACGTTACGGGGATGTATATCTCGCTGCCGTTTGTCGGGTGGCTTATCGGGCTCGCGATGTACGGCGTTGCGGTGCTGTTCGTGGACGTTATCGGCACGGGCTCGCTGCTTGCGGCGGTTCTTGTCGTTGTGGCTGGCATTGCACTGACAGGCGGCCTCCATATGGATGGATTTGCGGACACGGGCGATGCGTTTTTTTCGTATCGCGATCGTGTCAAGCGGCTTGAAATATTGGACGACCCGCGTATCGGCGCGTTCGGTGCGATGTCGCTCATTCTGTTGATCGTTGTGAAAATCGCTTTAGTTGAAGAGCTGATTCAGCGCAATTTCGGATTGCTCCCGCTACTCATTGCCGTTCCGTTTCTGGCACGCGCAGGCATGAACGTCTATTTTTCAACGACGCGTCTTGCGAAGGAGAAGGGGATTGCGCATTTTTTCAAAGGGAAGCTGTCGGCTGGCAGGTTGATGGCTTGGTCGATTATTGCGGCAATCGCTGTTGCCGTGGCACTTGGCTTCGTACTTCATTCCATCATCGTGCCGGTCGTGTTGGCAATTGTTGCGGCGGCAGCGGTATTCCTTTTTAGAAGCTGGTCTTTGAAGCATTTCGGCGGCGTTTCAGGTGATTTATGCGGGGCGTTCATCGAAGGGGCGGAGGTGTTGTTATGGCTAGTGATCATCATTTGTATTTGATCAGGCATTTTCCGACCGCTGGAAACCTCGAAAGGAAATATATCGGGTGGACGGATGAGCCGATTGTGCCTGTGGAGGATGAGGAAAGCTACCGGTTTATGAAAACGGACTGCAGGGTCGTGTATGGAAGTGATCTGCTGAGGGCTAGGCAAAGCGCGGCGCTTTTGATGCCTGATGCGGACTATCATGCGGATGCACGATTGCGTGAATGCCATTTCGGTGAGTTTGAAGGGAAAACGTATGCAGAACTCGAAAAGGATATGGACTACCGGAATTGGCTGGATGATCCGCAGACGTTTGCACCACGTGGTGGCGAAAGTCTTGAAGACGTGGAGAAGCGCGTCATGGATGCATTGGTTTCATTGCAGAATGGCGCGGTCGTCGTCACGCATGGCGGACCGATCCGCATCGCGCTCACCCGATTTTCGTCGGAGCAGCGGAATTTCTGGTCATGGCGAATTCCTCATGGCTCGATTTGGAAGCTCGAATGGCGAAACTACGACGAAATGAAGGAGGGCGGAAGATGCATGTCATTATCGGAGGTGCCCATAACGGGAAAAGGGAGTACGTGAAGAGGATGCTCGCGAACGTACAGCTTCATTGGGTCAATTGTTCCGCTGGCGATTTGGAGATCCCGTTCGGTACTACGGTCGTCATTGAACGAATCGAACAATGGCTAGTACGGACGGAACTGCCTGAAGCGGAGGCCGTGGAATTGATTCTGAATGAAATCGAAGGTAAGGATGTCATTTTCATCCTGACCGATATCGGACGGGGAATCGTTCCGATGGACGCGGACCAACGGGAGCTGCGCGATGCATGCGGAAGGCTGTATCAGCGGTTGATTGCACAGGCGGATGAAGTGACTAGGATTTGGTATGGGCTTGCACACACATTGAAGAAAAGGGGAGAAATCATATGAAAATCTATACGAAAACCGGTGATACAGGGAAAACGAGCTTAATCGGAGGGCGGGTCGACAAGGACAGCCTCCGCGTTGAAGCGTACGGATCGATGGATGAATTGAATTCGTTCATCGGCAAGGCGATGACGGAGTTGGAAGGCGATAAATTCGCGGATCTGCTTGCGGATTTAGAAGCAATTCAAAACGAATTATTCGATGGCGGCGGGGATTTGGCGAATGTCATGAAAGAGCGCCATTATAAATTGTCGGAAGAGCCGATCGAAGTGCTGGAACAGCGGATCGATGCCTTGATGGATGAAGCGCCGCCGCTTGAGAAATTCATTTTGCCGGGCGGTTCGCCTGCTGCTGCGACTTTGCACATTGCGCGTACGGTTGCGCGCCGTGCGGAACGATTGACGGTGACGCTGATGAAGGCGGAGGAAGATGTGCCGGCAACAGTGCAAAAATACTTGAACCGCCTATCGGACTATCTTTTCGTCGCGGCACGCATCGTCAATGCGCGCCTGGGCGTTCCGGATAATGAATACGTGCGCAGTGCGAAAGTGTTCCGGACGGATAAAAAGAAAGAGGACTGACGATGAGACTTCGAAAACTGACGTTGACGGCATTATTCGCGGCCCTATGCGCGGTCGGTGGATTCATCAAGATTCCGTCTGGCGTCGGATCCTTGGCACTCGATACGGTACCGGCGCTGCTGGCGGCATCCTTTTTGCCGCCGGTATTCGTCGGAATCGCTTCGATGACGGGCCATCTCGCGTCCGCCATGTACGCGGGTTTTCCGCTTGGTCCATTCCACGTCCTAATCGCGATTGAAATGATGATCATCCTTTATGTCTTTGCACGGCTACATAAGGCAGGACGGCATGCCGGAAAATGGATTTTCTTCGTGATCGCGAACGGGTTGCTTGCGCCGCTGCCGTTCTACTTCCTTATTTCGCCCGCGTTCTTTGTCGGCGCGGTGCCGGCAATTTTGGTAGCAACGGCTGTGAACGCAGTAGTGGCGTCGGTTGTCATGCCGGTGCTGGCGAAAGCGGCTGCCGGCAGATTCGGAGTCGTCCGATGAGGAATGCGGTTTCGCTTGGCGATGGGTTCGTTGTTACGACGGATAACTCGGGCGGCATCGGGGAGAAACCGCATGATGCCGTCGCAGTTTCGGATCGGGTGACAGCTTATTTTGCCGCACGTGTTGCATTGCTCGAGCAGTGGGCCGTGCATGCGGAACCGGTTTCGGTCCTCATTCATAACTTCACCGGTTCGGACAGCTGGGCTGCGTATGTTGCGGGAGTGGAGGACGTTTTTCGGGAATCAAACCTGGATGTGCCGACAATCACGGGAAGCACCGAAACGAATATGGAGCTCATGCAATCCGCCGTCGCGGTTACGATGATCGGCAAGCAGCGGCTTGTTGAGGAAGTTTGCGAACTTGAATGGTACGTCTACGGCACGCCGCTTGTCGGGAATGGAGTTCTTGATAGGCGTGAAGAAATCGCTTCGTTGCGTTTGATTAAGGAAGGGCTGGACAGCGGGTTGATTCGGAAAATCTGGCCGGTCGGTTCTGGAGGAATTTTTGCGGAATATAGAAGGTTGAAGGGGGATCCGCAGATTGAGATTGAAGCCGATGTAGATATTCATTCATCGGCGGGTCCTTCAACGTCAGTGCTCCTTGGAATTGACATCCCAAACATCGAAAAAGCTCGCCAGTTGTTTGGCGGCAGTATTTATAAGATAAATGAAATTGACAGCTTCCGGAATGAAAGATGACCGGAGGCTGTTTTGTATAGGAGCGCATGTCCCCGCGCCCAAAGTTTGTGCTCTTGCGCTCATAATCCCGTTTTCGCGCCCATAACTCCTCACCCCGCGCTCATAAACTCATTTTCGCGCTCAAAAACTCCCAACTCGCGCCTAAAAACTCATTTAAGCTCTCATAAATCTGCCCCCGCGCTCATAACGGCCAAAGAACCGCCCATAACCCCATTCTAAATGCTCTAAAAATTATCCCTAAATAAAATTATCCATTGACTGAATGCTCATTCATAACTTAAACTATGAAGTAGATCATCGACATAATACTTATTTTCTACTACACTATTCATAACGTTCCGATAAGGGAAGGAGAGAATTAGAGATGGATGCTTTGTTAGTAGTCAACTGGATCCTTTTCCTGGCAGTTGTGGCATATGCGCTTGCATTGTTCACCTATTTGATCAGGACGCGAATCCAATTCATAAAGCTTGGGCGGAAGGAAGAGTTCGACAGCAATGTTTCGCGCCGTCTGAAAGAAGTTTGGGTGAATGTTTTCGGGCAGAAAAAGCTATTGAAGGATAAGAAAAGTGGAGCAATCCACGTTATGTTCTTCTATGGTTTCCTGCTCGTCCAATTCGGGGCGATTGACCTCATTTGGAAAGGGCTAAAGCCTGGCTCGCATTTGCCGTTCGGACCGATTTACGGAGGGTTCACATTCTTCCAGGAAATCGTCGTAGCTGTCATTTTAGTGGCGGTCGTCTGGGCATTCCAACGTCGTTATGTTGAGAAGCTCGTCCGCTTGAAGCGCGGCTGGAAATCGGGATTAGTCCTTATTTTCATCGGTACGCTCATGGTGTCGACGCTTGTATCGAACGGCATGAACATGATTTGGCAAGGCCATGAAACGACGTGGACGGAGCCAATGGCATCTGCGATTGCAAGCGTTTTCAGCTTCATGAGTCCGACGGCTGCTGAGGTTGTGTTCTTCGTCGCCTGGTGGATCCACTTGCTGACATTGCTCACGTTCCTCGTCTATGTGCCGCAATCGAAGCACGCGCACTTGATTGCAGGTCCTGTGAACACCTACATGATGCGTTTTGATCGCCGGGGCAAGCTAGCGCCGATCGATTTCGAAGCGCTTGAAGAAGCGGAAGACGAAGATGATATGCCTGCGCTCGGAGTCGGCAAAATCACTGATTTCACGCAGAAACAGATGATCGACTTCTACGCGTGCGTCGAATGTGGACGCTGTACGAATATGTGTCCTGCGACCGGGACGGGCAAAATGCTGTCCCCGATGGATTTGATTACAAAGCTGCGTGATAACCTGACGAATACGGGCGCACTCGTTACGAAGAAACAGCCGTGGGTGCCGACATTCGCATTCGGAAATACGAAGGGGAACCAAATCGCGCTTGCAGCTGGTTTGGAAGGCGCGACAATGGACGATATTTACAACCCATCCCTTATCGGTGATGTCATTACTGAAGAGGAAATCTGGGCATGCACAACGTGCCGTAACTGTGAAGACCAATGTCCGGTCATGAATGAGCACGTCGATAAAATCATTGACCTGCGCCGTTATCTTGTCATGACGGAAGGGAAGATGGACGCGGATGCGCAGCGTGCGATGACGAATATCGAACGCCAAGGGAATCCGTGGGGGCTTAACCGGAAAGAGAAGGAGAACTGGCGAGATGCCCGTCCGGACCTTCATATTCCGACAGTGAAGGAAATGAAGAAGGCGGACGAAGAGTTCGAATACCTCTTCTGGGTCGGCTCGATGGGTGCTTTCGACAACCGTTCGCAAAAGATTGCGCTAGCATTCGCGCATCTCATGAACGAAGCGGGCGTCAAATTCGCAATCCTTGGGAATAAAGAGAAGAACTCCGGCGACACGCCGCGACGTTTGGGGAACGAGTTTTTATTCCAGGAACTCGCGACTTCCAATATCGACGAATTCGAAAAAGCGGGCGTGAAAAAAATAGTCACAATCGACCCGCATGCATACAATATTTTTAAGAACGAATATCCGGATTTCGGTTTCAAGGCGGAAGTCGTCCACCATACCGAAATGCTGTACGACCTTGTCATGCAAGGGAAGTTGAAGCCGGTCCATGAAATTAATGAAACGATTACGTTCCATGATTCATGCTATCTTGGCAGATACAATGACGTTTATGATCCGCCTCGGGAAATCCTTAAGGCGATTCCGGGTGTCAATCTTGTGGAAATGAAGCGGAACCGCCAGGACGGCATGTGCTGTGGAGCGGGCGGCGGACTCATGTGGATGGAAGAAGATACAGGCCACCGCGTCAACGTTGCACGTACGGAACAGGCGATGGAAGTTAGCCCGGGCATCATTTCTTCCGGATGTCCATACTGCTTGACGATGCTATCGGACGGAACGAAAGCGATTGAAGTGGAAGACAAAGTGAGCACGTATGACATCGCGGAATTGCTTGAGCGTTCCATCTTCGGAGGGGACTTCCAACCGGCTGTCGTGGAGGAAGAAGAACCGATTATGCAGGATAAGTATATTGCGAGAGTTTAGAAAGAACGATATAATTAAGAAAATTGGGAGCGGGTGAGCTCCTGTGAAAAAGGGGAGTCTGTGTACTCCCTTTTTTTTCGAAGAGTTACCGAGCGAGCGTTCAGTCGTCGCTCTTTATGAAAAAATGAAAACGTTATCATATGGAGTGGAGGAGAAGGGAATGGGCAGAACAGTCATTTTGGACGGGGCACGTACTCCGTTTGGCAGGTTTGGCGGGGCTTTATCCACGAAAACAGCAAGTGATCTAGGTGCAGTCGCCATTAAGGAAGCGTTGAAGCGGTCGGGTGTGAAGGAAGAAGAAGTCGATGAAGTGATCATCGGGACGGTGCTGCAGGCGGGACAGGGGCAAATCCCATCGAGGCAGGCGGCGGTGAAGGCGGGGCTTCCATGGTCCGTGAAAACTGAAACGGTCAATAAAGTTTGTGCATCCGGCATGCGGAGCGTTACGCTCGGCGACCAGCTCATCCGGCTGGGAGATGAAGAAGTCATCGTGGCAGGCGGCATGGAATCGATGTCGAACGCGCCGTACTATTTGCCGAAAGGGCGATTCGGCTTGAAGATGGGCGATGCGCCATTAGTGGACGGTATGATCTATGACGGCCTGTCCTGTTCATTTTCACCGGACCGCGTCCATATGGGTACGTACGGGAATAAAACGGCTGGCGAGTTTTCATTGACACGTGAAATGCAGGACGAATGGTCGCTGCGCAGCCATGAGCGGGCGAATGCAGCGATTGACGAAGGGAAATTCGCCGAGGAAATTGTGGCAGTGGAAATCCCTCAGCGGAAAGGGGATCCGGTCGTCGTCGATACGGACGAAGCGCCGCGTCGCGACACATCGCTCGAATCGCTGTCGAAATTGCGACCTGCATTCGGCAATGACGGCACGATCACGGCAGGCAATGCGCCGGGCGTCAATGACGGAGCATGCGCGCTTGTGCTCATGAATGAAGAACGTGCGGTGAAGGAAGGAAGGCGTCCTCTCGCAGTGATTCTCGGTCACGCCGAAGTCGCCATCGAGCCGGAAAACTTCCCGCAGACGCCGGGCCTCGTCATCAACGAGTTATTGAAGAAGACCGGCAAAGAATTAAAGGACATTAATTTAGTTGAAATAAACGAGGCATTCGCGGCAGTCGCGCTAGCAAGCTCACAAATCGCTGAGCTCGACCCTGAAAAAGTGAACGTCAACGGCGGAGCGGTCGCACTCGGCCATCCGATCGGCGCAAGCGGGGCAAGGATTATCTTGACGCTCGCGTATGAATTGAAACGGCGCGGAGGCGGCATCGGAATTGCCGCGATTTGTTCGGGCGGCGGGCAAGGCGACGCGATTATGATCGAAGTTGAATAAGAATGCTAGCGAGTAGGATTCGGATTTATGCGTGATTGGCGAAAGTTATGCGCCGTTGCGGCCGTTTATGCGCGAATGTGACGATTTATATGCGGGATTCCAGCGATTTATGCTGATTTAAAAGGTTTTATGCGTGTTTGAGAGAATTTATGCGTATTTGCAAGTGCAAATCATAGTAGACGGAGACGGAGGTATTTCATTATGGAAATCAAAAAAGTGCTGGTCATCGGAGCGGGACAGATGGGCGGCGGCATCGCCCAAGTGTGTGCGCAGGCGGGCTTCGACGTGAAGTTGAACGACATTAAAGAGGAGTCCTATGCGAAAGGGATTGCGGTCATTTCGAAAAACCTTTCCCGCAGCGTCGAGAAAGGCCGCATGACGGAAGATGAAAAAACGGCAGTTCTCGGGCGCATTACAAAATCGCTCGATCTGCAAGATGCGAATGACGTCGATATCGTCATCGAAGCTGCAGTTGAAAACATGGAGATCAAGAAATCGATCTTCGCGAAACTGGATGGCATCGCGCCGCAGCATGCGATCCTGGCGACGAATACATCATCCCTTCCGATCACGGAAATTGCGGCGGCGACAAACCGTCCGGAAAACGTCATCGGCATGCACTTCATGAACCCGGTGCCCGTCATGAAGCTCGTCGAAATCATCCGCGGACTTGCGACTTCAGACGAAGTGTATCAAGCGGTCGAGGACATGACGCGCAAACTATCGAAGACGCCTGTCGAAGTAAATGACTTCCCTGGATTCGTCGCAAACCGCGTCCTCATGCCGATGATCAATGAAGCGATTTACACGCTTTACGAAGGCGTCGCATCGAAGGAAGCGATCGATGAAGTGATGAAGCTCGGCATGAACCACCCGATGGGGCCATTACAACTTGCGGATTTCATCGGCCTCGACACATGCTTGTACATCATGGAGACGCTCCATGAAGGCTTTGGCGACTCAAAATATCGCCCTTGCCCATTGCTCCGGAAGTACGTAAATGCAGGCTGGCTCGGAAAGAAATCCGGCCGCGGGTTCTATGAATATTAATCTTGCGTGACTGCGCTAGTTCGAAGGTCATGAAATGGTGATAACTTTCCGTATTCAATAGATAATCCCCTTTATTTAATAGATAAAAGCGAGGATTTAATAGATAACTATCGGTATTCAATAGATAACTCCATGGATTCGAGCGATAATCATTCATGAACTGGCTTCCGCAAAGAGGGAATTTCATTTAATAAAGGAGTTAATTCCAATGAATTTAACATTCACCGAAGAACAGCAGATGATGCGCACGATGGTGAGGGACTTTGCGAAATCGGAAATCGAGCCCTTCATTCCGCGGATGGAAGCGGGGGAGTTTCCGCGTGAGATCCTTGCGAAAATGGGCGAACTCGGCCTGATGGGCATCACCGTCCCTGAGAAATATGGCGGCTCGGAGATGGACTTCGTTTCCTATATCATCGCCATTCATGAGCTGTCGAAAGTGAGCGCGGTCATGGGCGTCATCCTTTCCGTCCACACATCCGTCGGCACGAACCCGATCATGTATTTCGGGAATGAAGAGCAGAAAAACCGCTACTTGCCGAAAATGGCATCAGGCGAATACTTGGGCGCATTTTGCCTCACGGAAGCTGGCGCCGGTTCCGACGCTGGCTCGCTGAAGACAAAAGCTGTAAACAAAGGCGATCATTACGTACTGAACGGTTCAAAGATGTTCATTACGAACGGCGGGGAAGCGGACGTCTATATCGTTTTCGCGTCGACCGATCCGTCAAAAGGGACGTACGGCATATCGGGCTTCATTGTCGATAAAGACACACCGGGGCTCATCATCGGAAAAGATGAGGAAAAGATGGGCCTTCACGGATCGCGAACGGTTCAGCTCACTTTTGAAGACATGAAAGTGCCCGCGGAAAATCGCCTTGGCGAAGAAGGGGAAGGCTTCAAAATTGCAATGGCGAACCTTGATGTCGGCAGGATCGGCATTGCAGCGCAAGCACTCGGCATCGGCGAAGCGGCACTCGAAGCGGCAACCGCGTATGCAATAGAACGCGTGCAATTCGGGAAACCGATTGCGGTGAACCAAGGCGTCGGTTTCAAGCTAGCCGATATGGCGACAGCTTCCGAAGCGGCAAGGCTCCTTGTCTACCGCGCCGCCCAGCTCCGCGCGGAAGGCAAACCATGCGGAAGAGAGGCATCAATGGCGAAGCTGTTCGCCTCACAAACCGCAATGGACAACGCCATCGAAGCCGTCCAAGTCTTCGGTGGGTACGGCTACACCGAAGACTACCCGGTCGAGCGCTATTTCCGCGACGCCAAAGTGACCCAAATCTACGAAGGCACAAGCGAAATCCAACGCATCGTCATCAACAAACACCTCACAAAGTAAATTGTGTGAGAATTGTGTGGGTGCCTGTGCAAGGTGCATTTATGACAATTCGATTTAGTGAATATAAATTCATATACAAAGCTATGGAATGTTGTTGCAGCAACGATTGCATTTCAAAATAATACAATTGTAGTTAATAAACTGAATTGTATGGTGCACAGGCACCGTACAAGAATCCTTGAGGAGGAAGTTGACATGGATTTTAGATTAACGGAAGAGCATGAGATGATTCGGAAAATGGTGCGTGATTTTGCGGAGAAGGATGTTGCGCCGACTGCTGCGGAGCGCGATGAGGAAGAGCGCTTTGATATGGGCATCTGGAATAAGATGGCTGAGCTTGGGCTGACGGGGATTCCTTGGCCGGAGGAATACGGCGGCATCGGCAGCGACTATCTTGCGTATTGCATCGCTGTTGAAGAATTGTCACGGGTATGTGCGTCGACGGGAGTTACTTTATCCGCACACACATCGCTTGCTGGATGGCCGGTGTACAAATTCGGTACAGCGGAGCAGAAGCAAAAGTATCTTCGTCCGATGGCGGAAGGAACGAGAATCGGCGCGTACGGTTTGACTGAGCCGGGCTCGGGATCCGATGCTGGCGGCATGCGCACGACTGCGAAGCTTGATGGCGACGACTATGTTCTGAACGGCTCGAAAATCTTCATTACAAACGGCGGAATTGCGGATATCTACATCGTATTCGCAGTGACGGATCCGGAGTCGAAGCATAAAGGAACGAGCGCGTTCATCGTTGAGAAGGACTTCCCAGGCTTCTCGGTCGGGAAGAAAGAGAAGAAACTCGGCATCCGTTCGTCTCCAACGACGGAGATCATGTTTGACAACTGCCGTGTGCCGAAGGAGAACATGTTAGGCGCTGAAGGCGAAGGATTCATTATTGCGATGAAGACGTTGGATGGCGGCAGGAACGGGATTGCAGCACAAGCGGTCGGCATTGCGCAAGGCGCGCTTGACGCGGCGGTCGAGTATGCGAAGGAACGCGTCCAGTTCGGCAAGCCGATTGCGGCGAACCAAGGTGTCGGCTTCAAACTGGCGGATATGGCGACAGCGACGGAAGCTTCCCGCTTGCTCACATACCAGGCTGCTTGGCTCGAATCAAACAACTTGTCGTATGGAAAAGCATCCGCGATGGCGAAACTGATGGCAGGGGATACGGCGATGAAAGTGACGACGGAAGCGGTCCAAGTGTATGGCGGATACGGCTATACGAAGGATTATCCGGTCGAGCGATTCATGCGTGATGCGAAGATTACACAAATCTATGAAGGAACGCAGGAAATCCAGCGCCTCGTCATCTCCCGCATGCTAACAAAATAATCGGGGGTGCACTATGCAAGCGAAACGCGAAGTGAAATCGTCGGTCAAAGATGAAAGCCTGATTGAAAAGAGGCGCAAGCAGATCATCGATGGAGCGGTCCAGCTCTTCAAGGAAAAAGGGTTCCACCGGGCGACAACGAGAGAAATTGCCAAAGCGGCGGGCTTCAGCATCGGCACGCTCTATGAATATATCCGGACGAAAGAGGACGTCCTCTATCTCGTCTGCGACAGCATTTACAATGAAGTGCAGAGCCGCCTGTCGACGTTGATGGATCAGGAAGGGAATGTCGAAGGACTGCGGATGGCGATCGACTCGTATTTCCACCTGATCGACGATATGTCGGACGAATTCGTCGTCATGTACCAGGAATCGAAGTCACTGCCGAAGGATGCGCTTCAATACGTATTGAAGAAAGAGATGGAAATGGTCGCCTTATTCAAGAACTTGCTGTCCGCATGCGTCCGTTCAGGCGAACTGCGCATCAGCGAGGAAGAGGTCGACATGGCGGCGCATCACGTCGTCGTCCAAGGGCAAATGTGGGCATTCCGCAGATGGGCATTGCGCGGCACGTACACCATCGAACAATTCATCAGCGTTCAAACAGACCAACTCTTCAAAGGAATCTTGGGGAACAAATGATTTTAAGCGGTGCCATTTTAGCGGTGCCTGTGCAAGGCGCATTTATGACAATTCAAAGAAGAGCATAAGTATACAGATTCGAACTCTTTAAGGATTGATGTAAACAGTTTCCTGTCTCTTATTTATGCAATTGTAGTTAATAGACTGAATTGTGTTGGTGCCTGTGCACGACACATTTATAACAATTCACCTAGATGTATAACCATACAAGTGAAAATGCATTAATGACCGATAAAGTCACCTTGTTTGTTCTGTTATATACAATTGTAGTTAATAAACTGAATTGTGTGCTGCACAGGCACCACCAAAAAGAGGGCACCACAAAGAAGCACCATAAATGAGTTAAGGGGTGTGTGATGGATGACTACTAAAGATACTGCTACTACTGGTACTGTTGCCAATAATGGGATTTACAAGCCGAGGCATCATGTTCGTTTTGTGACGGCTTCGAGTTTGTTTGATGGGCATGACGCTTCGATTAATATTATGCGCCGTATTTTACAGTCGACGGGGGCGGAAGTGATCCACCTTGGACATAACCGTTCTGTCGAGGAGGTTGTGAATGCCGCGATCCAGGAGGATGTGCAAGGGATTGCCATTTCCTCGTATCAGGGCGGGCATGTGGAATATTTCAAATACATGCATGACCTGCTGCAGGAAAGAGGGGCTCCGCATATCCGGATTTACGGCGGCGGGGGCGGGGTGATCTTGCCGAAGGAGATCAAGGAATTGCATGACTACGGCATCGCTTGGATCTTCTCGCCGGAGGACGGCCGCAAGATGGGGTTGCAAGGGATGATCAACCGGATGGTGGAGGAATGCGATTTCCTTACCGAAGTGGAAGATGAAATGAGGAATCTCGAAAAAGTGGGCACGGACAATCCGGAAGTGCTTGCCAACCTGATCACGTACGCGGAGGAGATGTATGACAAGGAAAACCCGGCCGCGATTAGCCTAATCGAAAAAGCTAGGGAACTGACGAAAAACACGCCTGTCCTTGGAATTACAGGTACGGGGGGAGCAGGGAAGTCTTCGCTCACGGATGAACTGATCCGCCGCTTCCTGCGTGAATTGCCGGATAAGAAAGTCGCGATCCTCTCCATCGACCCGACGAAGCAGAAGACGGGCGGCGCGCTGCTTGGCGACCGGATCCGGATGAACGCGATCTTCAACAAGCGTGTGTTCATGCGCAGCCTCGCGACCCGCGGCTCACGCTCCGAATTATCTGGCGCAATCAAGGACGTGCTCGATGTCGTGAAAACGGCGGGCTTCGATCTGATCATCGTCGAGACGAGCGGGATCGGGCAGGGCGATGCTCAAATTACGGAAGTGTCCGACGTATCAATGTACGTCATGACGAGCGAATTCGGTGCGCCGACGCAGCTTGAGAAGATCGATATGATCGATTTCGCAGACCTGATTGTCATCAATAAATTCGAGCGAAAAGGATCCGAAGACGCGCTTAGCCAAGTGCAGAAGCAGTACCAGCGGAGCCATCTCCTGTTCGATAAGGACCTCGACACGATGCCGGTATACGGCACGATCGCGAGTCAATTCAACGACAAAGGGACGAACTCGCTGTTTGCTGCACTTGTCTCGAAGTTGAATGAAAAATGCGGCCTAGATTGGGAGACGTCCTATGCCGATTTCGTGAAGACGCAGAAGCAGAACGTCATCATTCCGACCGACCGCATCCATTATTTACGTGAAATCGCAAGCACGATCCGTGATTACCATAAAAAGTCCGCGCAGCAAGTCGATCTTGCACGCCGTTTATTCCAGCTTGAAGGTGCCATTGAAGCCGTAAATGAAAAATCGCCTGACAATGCGCTTACCGCTTCACTGGAATCTCTGGCAAACGGCGTACGTGAAGAGCTTTCCGCGGAATCGAAGCGGATTCTCAACAACTGGGAAACTCTGAAAGAATCATATGCCGGCGATGAATTCGTCACAAAAATCCGCGATAAGGAGCTTCGTACGCTGCTGACGACGACAAGTTTGTCAGGGTTGAAGATTCCGAAAGTGTCCTTGCCGAAATTCAAGGACTACGGCGAAATTCTTCGCTGGGTGTACAAAGAGAACGTTCCGGGTTCATTCCCATACACGGCAGGCGTTTTCCCGTTCAAGCGGGAAGGAGAAGACCCGAAGCGCCAATTCGCTGGGGAAGGAACGCCGGAGCGGACGAACCGCCGCTTCCATTATCTATCGAAAGATGACGATGCGAAACGCTTGTCGACGGCATTCGACTCAGTGACGCTTTATGGCGAAGACCCAGACGAGCGCCCGGACATCTACGGGAAAGTCGGGGAATCTGGCGTCAGCATTTGTACGCTCGAAGACATGAAGAAACTGTACGACGGCTTTGACTTATGCGCGCCATCGACATCCGTCTCGATGACGATCAACGGTCCGGCGCCGATCATCCTTGCGATGTTTATGAATACAGCGGTCGACCAGCAAGTGAAGCAGAAAGAGGAAAAGCTGGGCCGCGTTCTAACGGTCGAGGAATTCACGGAAGTCCGAAACGCGACGCTCCAAGTCGTCCGCGGAACGGTCCAAGCGGATATTCTGAAGGAAGACCAAGGGCAGAACACGTGCATCTTCTCGACGGAATTCGCGCTCCGAATGATGGGCGACATCCAGCAGTATTTCATCGACCAAAAAGTCAGGAACTACTACTCCGTCTCGATTTCTGGCTACCATATCGCGGAAGCGGGCGCCAATCCGATTTCACAGCTCGCGTTCACACTCGCGAACGGCTTCACGTATGTCGAGTATTATTTGAGCCGTGGAATGAACATCGATGATTTCGCTCCGAATCTATCGTTCTTCTTCTCGAACGGTCTCGATCCGGAATATACCGTCATCGGGCGTGTCGCTCGACGCATCTGGGCAGTCGCGATGCGCGAGAAATACGGCGCGAATGAACGGAGCCAGAAGTTGAAGTACCACGTTCAGACTTCCGGCCGAAGCCTGCATGCGCAGGAAATCGATTTCAATGACATCCGGACGACGCTCCAGGCGCTCATGGCATTGCAGGACAACTGCAACTCGCTCCATACGAATGCCTACGACGAAGCGATCACGACGCCGACGGAAGAATCGGTCCGACGTGCGATGGCAATCCAGATGATCATTACGAAGGAGCATGGGTTATCGAAGAATGAAAACCCGCTCCAGGGATCGTTCATTATCGAAGAACTGACGGACCTCGTCGAAGAATCCGTCCTCCAGGAATTCGACCACCTGAACGACCGCGGCGGCGTGCTCGGCTCGATGGAGACGCAGTATCAGCGGGGCAAAATCCAAGAGGAATCGATGCTCTATGAAATGAAGAAGCACTCGGGTGAACTGCCGATCATCGGCGTCAACACGTATTTGAACCCGAACCCGCCTTCCGAAGAGGATATCGACAATATGGAAATCGCCCGTGCCACGAAGGAAGAGAAAGAGACGCAGATCGCCAACTTGCGCGCCTTCCAATCAAAGCATGGCGATGCAGCAGAAGAAGCGTTGCGGAAACTGCAGCAAGTCGCTGTGACCGGCGGCAACATCTTCGCTGAACTGATGGAAACCGTCAAAGTCGCAAGCCTCGGCCAAATTACGAACGCATTATACGAAGTGGGCGGCCAATACCGCCGGAATATGTAATGAAATGATTGGGAACGCTCTTGCAAGAGGGCGTTCTTTTTTGAACGGCATTACATCCAGTAAAAACATTTTGAAAAATCATTATGAACAGTGGATTTTGCCTGTTCCTTCCACGTATAATAAATAGTACAAAGGGAAAGAGGTGAGGAGATGAAGCTGTATCATCATGCATTGATTATCATAGTGATCATCATCCTCATCTTTTCCTTATACGGTGTAGGTTACGGCGCTGTTCCTTTCTTGCTCGCCGCCCTTTATCTCGGCTTCCTCAGCGTCAAAGAATTCCAACGCTTTAAGAAGAGTAGAAGATGGTAGCATAACAGGCACTTCATTGTATATAATGATAAGTATGCTTTTGTACAGAGAAAGGACGTGCGTACGATGAATTTGAATTTACATGAATTGACGAAAGAAGAACTGCAGGAAGAATCGCTGATCGATATCGCTTTTGCCGTATTGACAGAACGACGGGAAGCATTGACACTTGAACAGCTAATGACTGAAATCCGTGAATTAACAGGAATGTCCGAGAAGCAAATGAAGGACAAGCTCCTCCAATTCTACACAGATATGAATATCGATGGAAGATTCC
Organism: Sporosarcina luteola; assembly: GCF_023715585.1. Lineage (GTDB taxonomy): Bacteria > Bacillota > Bacilli > Bacillales_A > Planococcaceae > Sporosarcina > Sporosarcina luteola_D. The sequence goes on along the minus strand of NZ_JAMBOK010000001.1, from coordinate 1,753,585 downwards.
TTGCCATTAACAACAACCAATGGGGATTGCGTGAATGGTATCCAGTCGATCAGATTGAGGAAGAAACGGCTCCTGTCGTCAAAGTCCGCAAGAAGAAAAAGAAAAAAGCGTATGACGATGAGGATGAAGACGAAGAAGAGGAAGATGAAATCGACGAGGACGAGTTGTTCGAAGAAGAATTCGATGAGCTCGATGACGACGAAGAAGAGTTGGATGAAGAGGAAGAGGAAGAAGAAATCATCGAAATCGAAGAAGATTTGATTGATGATGAAGAAGGCCTCGAAATCGTTCCCGACGAAGAATTGGATATTGACGACGAAGACGAAGATGAAGAAGAGGAAGACGAAGAAGAAGAGGACCTTCTCTGATACTTTCCACTTGACTTCGGACGTATAAGGATTTAAGCTTCTATTTGGGCTCCTTGAAAAAGGACACATGAATCCGTGTATAAGCGCTCCTCTTGTAGATAGACTACAGTGGAGCGTTTTTTGCATTTTACTGCATACAATCGAACCCCTAACACAAAGGAGGAGCTATAGATGACTAAATATATCTTTGTAACCGGCGGAGTTGTTTCATCTTTAGGAAAGGGAATTAATGCCGCGTCCCTCGGCAGACTTTTGAAGAGCAGAGGCCTGCAAGTCACAAACCAAAAATTCGATCCTTACATCAATTTGGACCCACGTATGATGAGCCCATATCAGCACGGTGAAGTTTTCGTAACGGAAGATGGTGCTGAAACCGATCTTGACATCGGACACTATGAACGGTTCATCGACATCAAATTGAACAAATACTCCAATGTCACTATGGGGAAAGTTTACTCCTCCGTCCTGCGCAAAGAGCGCCGCGGCGAATACAAAGGGGCGACGGTCCAAGTCATCCCTCATATTACGAATGAAATTAAAAGCCTCGTCAAACGCGCTGGCCAAGAGACGAACGCCGACGTCGTCATAACGGAAATCGGCGGAAGCGTCGGCGATATCGAATCGCTTCCATACCTTGAAGCGATCCGTCAAATGAAGACAGACCTTGGCAAAAATGATGTTATGTACATCCATAACACGCTCATTCCGTATTTGCACGCTGCCGGTGAAATGAAAACGAAGCCGACACAGCACAGCGTCAAGGAATTGCGCGGACTCGGGATCCAACCAAATATGATCGTCGTCCGAAGCGAATATCCGGTCCCGCAAGAAATGAAGGACAAAATCGCCCTCTTCTGCAACATCAAGCCGGAAGAAGTGATCGAAGCGCTTGACGCAGAGACATTGTATGAAGTTCCAATCCGTTTGCATGCGCAGAACATGGACAAGATCGTCGTCGATTTCCTCGGCCTCGAAACGAAGGAACCGGATTTAACACAAATCGAAGAGCTCGTGAACCGCGTCAGAAATCTATCCCGGAAAGTGAAAATTGCGCTCGTCGGTAAATACGTTGAGCTGCAAGACGCCTATATCTCCGGAGTGGAAGCATTCCGCCATGCGGGCTATGAATTCGATACTGACATTGAAATCGATTGGATCAATTCCGAAGAAGTGACGAAGGAAAACGCGGAGGAAATCTTGAAAGATGCTGACGGTATTTTCGTTCCGGGCGGTTTCGGCGATCGCGGCATCGAAGGGAAAATGGAAGCGATCAGCTATGCACGTGAAAACGGCGTTCCGTTCTTCGGCGTCGGCCTCGGCATGCAGCTTGCAGCAGTGGAATTCGCACGTGACGTCCTTGGAATAAAAGACGCACATTCCGTCGAATTCGACAGCGAAACGGAAAATGCAGTCATCGAAAACAACCGTGACTTCGAAGATCGTGCAGAAATCGACCTGGCTGGCGGGGGGATGAGACTCGGCGCGCATCCATGCAAGTTGAAGGAAGGCACGAAAGCGCAAGAAGCGTATAACGACGAGTTGGTGTACGAACGCCACCGCCACCGCTTCGAGTTCAACAACATCTATCGCGAGCAATTCGAAAACGCCGGCATGATCGTGGCAGGGGAAAGCCCGGACGGCCATCTCGTGGAAATCATCGAGTTGAAGGACCACCCATTCTTCATCGGAACTCAATTCCACCCAGAATTTGCATCACGTCCAACCCGCCCGACACCGCTCATCCGCGAATTCATCCGCGCAGCGCTGACGCACCAAGGGTAATAGTGGATACTAAAAAACAGAAACCATCGATTAACAGATGGTTTCTGTTTTTATTTTGATTAATGGATAGGAGGGGCACATGAAACTTGGCTAGCGCCCATAAACCACGGTAGGCGCTCATAAATATGGATTTGCGCTCATAAATACAGATTTTCGCTCATAAAACACGTTAAGCGCTCATAAATTTAGATTTCCGCTCATAAATTCAATTTCACGCTCATTAATCCGGCGATGCGCTCAAGAAATCGGATTTGCGCTCAAGAAACTCGTCAACGCGCTCAAAAAAACGGCAAAGCGCTCAAGAATTCAGATTCACGCTCAAGAATCAGATTAGCGCTCATGAATCCCGGCAACGCGCTCAAGAATCAGATTTCCCGCTCAAGAAATCCTTGCAACCGCTCATAAGCCGCCCCACAAATAGTCAATCCTCTTCACTAACCATCTCGTCATACGCCATCTTGACCGCCTCATACAAAAAGAGCGCGGCCAACAAATTCGGCTGCACGATCCGGCTGCCGAGATCCTCGCCCGGCAAAATCCCTCTCACAACGCCGGTCGTCATATACGTATAAGACAAATCCGCCAGCTCATTGTCCTCCGTTGCCTTCTCGCCAGCCACAACTGCAAACGGAATAAACCTCTCCGCTAGCACACGCGCGAACGAAAGTGCTCGTTCATCCGCGGCCGAACGGACAAAAAGCCAAACCCTGTCCGCAGAATGGATCTCCATCCCGTCTTCATACCGGACAGCGCCACGGAACGGTTCCGCAGCAAAGACTGCATTCAATCCGATCGCTTCCATTTCATCGAAGCCGGCGAAAATGACACGTCCTTCCCCGATCGTCGCCTGGGCCAACAGCCGTGCCGTCTCCTCGACAGCCTCTTCATTATTTGAACCGGCACGCTGCACGAGCCCGCCGATTTGTGTCGTTAATATTTTCATTCCAACCACCTCTTTACCCATTATATTTTCTCCAACGAATAAAACCAAGTTATCCAGTATTGTCTCTCGAATTAAAACAATTTTGCAATAATAATTTTAAAAAGAAGGGTTTTCTAATTTTTTGTCAAATTATTAACTATTGGGTCAATAAATAAAAAAGGGGTGGGCCTTTTGAAAAGTTTGCTAATCGTCGACGATCAAGCCGGAATACGACTTTTACTAAATGAGGTATTCACAAAAGAAGGGTTTGAAGCGAGGTTGGCCGCAAATGGCGCTGAAGCTCTCCAGTTGATTACAGAGAAAGAACCCGATTGTGTTTTATTGGACATGAAAATGCCGGGTATTGACGGAGTGGAAGTGCTTAAAAGGCTAAAGAAAGACTGGCCCAGGATCCCTGTCATCATGATGACAGCCTATGGGGAAGTCGAACTTACGGAAGAGGCAATTAAAAACGGGGCAGAGAAATACTTTACGAAACCATTCAATATCTATGAAGTGCGCGACGCGGTCAGAGAGATTCTGCATCGTGGGGAATGAAAAACGGAAATCGAAGAAGCGCCGCGGCGGCAACCCAGACAGTAGTAAATACTGTCTGTTTTTGTTATGATAAAAGAGGTAAATATCGATTCAAACAATAAATTCATTTCGACGATCCCGAGGAGGCTAACGCAATGGCACTTGTTTCAATGAAAGAAATGATGATCAAAGGAAAGAAAGAAGGATATGCAATCGGGCAGTTCAACTTGAACAACCTTGAATACACACAAGCGATCCTGCAAGCGGCGCAAGAAGAGAGTTCACCGGTGATACTCGGTGTTTCCGAAGGTGCAGCACGCTATATGGGCGGGTTTACAACAGTCGTCAACATGGTAAAAGGGTTGATGCATGATTACAAAATCACCGTACCCGTCGCTATCCATCTGGACCACGGATCCAGTTTCGAAAAATGCAAGGAGGCGATCGACGCGGGCTTCACATCCGTCATGATCGACGCTTCATCTAAACCTCTAGCAGAAAACATTGAAATTACGAAAGAAGTTGTGGAATATGCCCATGCAAAAGGCGTATCCGTTGAAGCTGAACTCGGTGTAGTCGGCGGACAGGAAGACGACGTCATCGCCGATGGAGTCATCTACGCAGACCCGGCAGAATGCAAGGAGCTTGTCGACAACACGGACATCGACTGCTTGGCGCCGGCCCTCGGATCGGTTCACGGTCCTTACAAAGGCGAACCGAACCTAGGATTCAAGGAAATGGAAGAAATCTCAAGCCAATCGGACCTTCCACTCGTCCTCCATGGCGGAACAGGCATCCCGACAAAGGATATCCAACGCGCCATCTCACTAGGAACTGCGAAAATCAACGTAAACACTGAAAACCAGATCGAAGGCACAAAAGCGGTCCGCGAAACATTGAACGCAGACCAGGACGTCTACGATCCACGCAAATACTTGGCACCGATGCGCGACGCAATCAAAAAATCAGTCATCAGCAAAATGCGCGAATTCGGAAGCTCAGGAAAAGCTTAATAATAAATAACCCCTAAAATAAGAGGGGATGTTATATTTTGTTGATTGAAGTGAAGGGCGGCGACTCCTGGGAAAGCCGTCACGAAGAACGGCTTTTGCGAGCAAGAGCGTAGCGTTGGGAGCAATATTTTTTGCGACCCTACGGGAGCAGGATGCCTTTATTTCTGCAAAGAGCGCAGAAATAAAGGCAAATCGAACCCTTCGTTGTTCGATTGACTCGCCGCCCGCCCCCGGAAAGCGCCCGCCCGGAACGGAAATCAACTGTGTTATCTGACATACAAATAGGAGAAGCATCGAAAACCAAGATGCATTCTCCTTCTTTTCCATTCATAAGAGGAGGAACCATACACATGAAATTTTTCATCGATACAGCAAACTTCGAAGAGATCAAAGAAGCACATAGCTGGGGAATCATCTCCGGCGTAACAACAAATCCATCATTAGTCGCGAAAGAAAACATTTCATTCCACGACCGCCTGCGCGAAATCACATCACTTGTACCAGGCTCTGTCAGCGCTGAAGTCATCGCACTCGACGCGGAAGGGATGATCGAAGAAGGACGCGAACTTGCGAAAATCGCGCCGAACATTACAGTCAAGCTTCCGATGACGCCCGAAGGTCTGAAAGCGTGCTCCGTATTCGCTCAAGAAGGCATCAAAACAAACGTGACCCTCATTTTCAGTGCGAACCAAGCATTGCTTGCTGCGCGCGCTGGAGCCACATACGTTTCCCCATTCCTCGGCAGACTTGATGATATCGGTCAAGAAGGAGTCCAACTGATCAGCACAATCGCGGACATTTTCACAATCCACGATATGGATACGAAAATCATCGCAGCATCCATCCGCAGCCCGCAGCATATTACAGACGCGGCGCTTGCAGGAGCGCATATCTCGACGACGCCATTCAACGTGCTTAAGCAATTATTCAACCATCCGTTAACCGACAAAGGCATCCAGCAATTCCTCGAAGATTGGGAATCAAGAAAGAACAAGTGAAACGCCTAAAGGAGACTGAAATGGACGTTTATAAAATCAGAGGCGGCAACCCTCTACGTGGAACGATAAAAGTAAGCGGAGCGAAAAATAGTGCTGTCGCATTGATCCCGGCATCGATCTTGGCGGATTCACCTGTCACGATCGACGGACTTCCGGAAATCTCGGACGTCCTCACCCTCCAAGCACTCCTAGAAGACATTGGCGGGAAAGTGGAATTCGAAGATGGAAAAATGACGATCGATCCTTCGGAAATGATCGCCATGCCGCTTCCGAATGGTAAAGTGAAAAAGCTGAGAGCTTCGTATTACATGATGGGCGCCATGCTCGGCCGGTTCAAGCATGCCGCAATTGGACTCCCGGGGGGCTGCCATCTGGGTCCCCGTCCGATCGATCAGCACATCAAGGGCTTCGAAGCATTGGGCGCAAAAGTGACGAACGAACACGGCGCCATCTATTTGCGGGCCGATGAACTGCGCGGCGCGAAAATCTATCTGGACGTCGTTTCTGTCGGCGCGACGATCAACATTATGCTTGCAGCGGTCCGTGCCAAAGGGCGGACGATTATCGAAAACGCGGCGAAAGAACCCGAAATCATCGATGTCGCCACATTGCTTTCGAATATGGGCGCCAACATCAAAGGTGCGGGAACGAATGTCATCCGCATCGAAGGCGTCGAGAAACTGCACGGAACGAAACATACGATTATTCCGGACAGGATCGAGGCAGGCACGTTCATGATCATGGCTGCAGCAGTCGGAGATGGCATTACGATTGACAACGTCATCCCTTTCCACGTCGAAGCGTTGACCGCAAAACTGCGTGAAATGGGCGTTAAAGTGGAAGAAAGGGAAGAACATATTTTCATTCCGAAATCGGAGAATCTGCTGGCGGTGGACGTGAAGACACTCGTCTACCCGGGATTCCCGACGGATCTTCAACAGCCTTTTTCTGTACTATTGACGCAGGCGACCGGCTCCTCCGTCATTTCGGATACGATCTATTCCGCACGCTTCAAGCAAATAGACGAACTGCGGCGGATGAATGCCGACGGAAAAGTGGAAGGGCAATCGGTCATTCTTTCAGGGCCGACTCCACTGCAAGCGGCGACCGTCCGTGCATCCGACCTGCGCGCAGGGGCGGCTCTCGTCATCGCGGGACTGCTCGCTGACGGCGAAACCGAAATCCAGGAAATCCAACATATCGAACGAGGCTACAGCGATCTTATCGAGAAGCTCCGCGGCATCGGGGCGGACATCCGGAAAGAGGCGGTACCTGAAAAAGCGACCATCACCGATTAATGTGAAGCGTTGCTTATGCTATACTAGTTACGAATCTTACAGTGAATCGAACTACATTAGGGTTCGATTTGCCGTATTTCTGCGGTTTTTGCTGAAATTAAGGCACACGTCTAGCGCCTGAAGCTAGACGATGAAAAGCGTTTATTTGTTAATAAATAATGAAATGCGCTAAACGGGGGGAACAATCATAATGGAACGCAGTTTATCGATGGAATTAGTACGTGTAACAGAGGCGGCAGCTGTAGCGGCTGCCCGCTGGATGGGGCGCGGTTTGAAAAACGAAGCGGATGACGCCGCAACGGAAGCGATGCGTACTGTGTTCGACACGATTCCGATGCAAGGGATCGTTGTCATCGGAGAAGGCGAAATGGACGAAGCGCCGATGCTCTATATCGGTGAAGAACTCGGAACGGGCCAAGGTCCGGAAGTGGATGTTGCCGTAGACCCGGTAGAAGGCACGAACATCGTCGCATCAGGAGGATGGAATGCACTTGCAGTCATCGCGATTGCGGATAAAGGGAACCTCCTCAACGCGCCTGATATGTACATGGAAAAAATCGCAGTCGGACCCGAAGCAGTCGGCAAGATCGACATCGACGCATCTGTAACGGATAATCTGCATGCCGTTGCCAAAGCGAAAAACAAATCGATCGATGAAGTTGTGGCAACTGTTCTCAACCGTGAACGCCATTCGAAAATAATTGAAGAAATCAGAGCTGCCGGCGCGCGCATCAAGCTTATCGATGACGGAGATGTTGCGGGAGCTATTAATACGGCATTCGACGACACAGGCGTTGATATTATGTTCGGCATCGGCGGAGCTCCTGAAGGCGTCATCGCCGCAGTTGGATTGAAATGCCTCGGCGGGGAAATCCAAGGCCGCCTCGTCCCTTCAAATGATGAAGAACGCCAACGCTGCGAAAAAATGGGAATCGACGTTACGAAAGTCCTCTATATGGATGACCTCGTAAAAGGAGACGACGCCATCTTTGCCGCAACAGGTGTTACAGACGGCGAACTGCTGAGCGGAGTCCAATTCAAAGGCGGCTACAGCGAAACCCACTCACTCGTCATGCGCTCCAAATCCGGAACAATCCGTTTCGTGGAAGGACGCCACAGCTTGAAGAAAAAACCTAACTTGGTAATGCAAGATTAAATATTAATTAATGTAAGTGAAACATAGCAAGCCTCTACGCCCGGCTACATGCCGGGCATACTTCTAATTGATTCACCTACCCAATTGAACAACAAAAACCCAAACAAACGAAAATCAAATAAAGAGTGGAGCTTACGATACTATGTCAATTCTAACAATCGCCAGCTTGGAAAATATGACACTGAAAGAGTTATATGAGCTTGCAAAGGAATTCAAAATCTCCTATTACAGCAAACTAACGAAAAAAGAACTAATCTTCGCCATTCTGAAAACGCGTGCCGAACAGGAAGGGTTCTTCTTCATGGAAGGCGTACTCGAAATCATCCAATCGGAAGGATACGGATTCCTCCGCCCGATCAACTACTCACCGAGCTCTGAAGACATCTACATTTCCGCTTCACAAATCAGAAGGTTCGATCTGAGGAACGGGGATAAAGTTACAGGGAAAGTGCGCCCGCCGAAAGAGAACGAACGCTACTACGGCCTCTTGCAAGTCGAAGCAGTGAACGGCGAAAACCCGGAAGTCGCACGGGAACGCGTCCACTTCCCGGGACTCACGCCGCTTTACCCGGACCGCCATATCAAACTTGAAACAGTGCCGCAAAAACTGTCGACCCGCATCATGGACTTGGTATCGCCAGTCGGATTCGGTCAACGCGGACTTATCGTCGCACCGCCGAAAGCGGGTAAAACAATGTTGTTGAAAGAAATCGCCAATGCGATCACGACGAATCATCCCGAAGCGGAACTGATCGTCCTTCTTATCGACGAGCGTCCCGAAGAAGTGACGGACATTGAACGTTCCGTCAATGCCGATGTCGTCAGCTCGACATTCGACGAAGTGCCGGAAAACCACGTGAAAGTCGCTGAACTCGTATTGGAGCGAGCGATGCGTTTAGTTGAGCATAAACGCGACGTAGTCATTCTCATGGATTCCATCACGAGACTCGCGCGCGCCTATAACCTTGTCATTCCGCCAAGCGGCCGTACACTGTCAGGCGGTATAGATCCGGCTGCGTTTCACCGTCCGAAGCGGTTCTTCGGTGCGGCGCGGAACCTCGAGGAAGGCGGCAGCTTGACGATTCTCGCAACCGCTTTGATCGACACAGGCTCGCGAATGGATGAAGTCATCTACGAGGAATTCAAAGGAACCGGCAACATGGAGCTGCATCTCGACCGCAGCCTCGCAGAACGCCGTATCTTCCCAGCACTCGACATCCGCCGCTCCGGAACGCGGAAAGAGGAGCTGCTCATCCCGAGCGACCAGCTGGAAAAACTTTGGGCAATCCGGAAAACGTTCTCCGACGCTCACGACTTCGCAGAACGCTTCCTGAAAAAACTGCGACAGTCGAAATCCAACGAGGAGTTCTTCGACAAGCTCAATGAAGAAATGAAAGCACACCGCAATGGAAAAGGGCTGCTTTGATTCGAAATGAAATAGTTAACGCCGTCACGAAGAACGGCGTTGCGAGCAGGAATTATGGAGTGAAATAGCAGTGTGACATTTGAAATAAAATAGTTGCATGTACCCGTCCAATTTGTTATAATTCTTGAGTATGGTTTATAGCCATCTGCTGCATATGCGGTTGACATATACGGACCGTGTAAGGCATCAGTCTTATGCAACACCTTACAATAATACTCTGTTCCAGATGGTTCAGGGCGAGAGGAGAGAGACCGATGAGAGCAGGAATTCATCCTAACTACAAACTTGCAAAAGTTACTTGTTCATGTGGAAACACATTCGAAACAGGTTCTGTAAAAGAGGACATCCGCGTAGAAGTTTGCTCGGAATGCCACCCATTCTACACTGGACGCCAAAAATTCGCTGCAGCGGACGGACGTATCGACCGCTTCAACAAAAAATATGGCTTCAAAGAAGAAGGACAAGAATAAGAACCTTCCAACCCGCCAACGTTGTTTGGCGGGTTTTCAATTTGGGAATAAAATAAATAGAGTCAATTTTGTTAACAACAATTTTGCGCGACGAATGAAGCGTTCCGCGTCCAATACATCCCTCCATAACATATCCTGCTATGAAATAAAAGACGTCCTTTCCACAGTTTTTTGATGTATGATAGACATTCCGATAATGAAAAAAACACATTTACATAGAGCGACGATTGAAAGGGGAACCAATATGTACGTAACAATGCAAGGCGGCTGGATAGAAGTGATTTGCGGCAGCATGTTTTCAGGAAAATCCGAAGAATTGATCCGACGCATACGCCGCGCGCAATTCGCGAAACAGAAAATCGCGGTGTTCAAGCCGGAAATCGATGACCGATATAGTGAAGAAGCGGTCGTCAGTCATAACGGAACGACAGTGATCGCCACGCCCGTTGCTGAATCGACTCAAATTGAGCAATTTGTGAAAGATTCCTACGATATCATCGCCATTGATGAAGCCCAATTTTTCGATGAAGGCATCGTCGACGTCGTCATGGAATTGGCTGACCGCGGATTCCGCGTCATCGTCGCAGGACTCGACCAGGATTTCCGCGGCGAGCCATTCGGACCGATGCCGCGACTCATGGCTGTGGCTGAAAACGTCACAAAACTGCAGGCCGTCTGCACGGTATGCGGGTCGCCCGCAAGCCGCACCCAACGTCTCATCAACGGAAAACCCGCCGGCTACGACGATCCGATCATCCTCGTCGGTGCATCGGAAGCATACGAAGCAAGATGCCGCATGCACCACGAAGTCCCAAACGGCGTAACCGCCAACGTGGCAGTTAAATAATACCGAACAGACAGCATGGACAAGCTCCATGCTGTTTTTTATTCGCAGAAAAAATACCAACACACTATCCACTTCCGTTGAATACTATGGCTAATGGCAACACTTTGAAGACAGGAGGTGGATGAAATGAAAAAATGGATTGTTCTTTTTGTTCTCTTATGCTCAATCGGAATGGTTGGCTGTCAACAACAATCGGAGACCGAACAACATACAAATAGCACCGAAACACCCGCAGCCCAACCTGCTGGACAACAGGAAACATCAAAGCAAACAGAATCGACTAAGCAACCGGTTGCCAAAACGGAAATCATACCGGCGCCGATCCCAGTTATCAACATCATTGACCCGACGTCCGATAAACTTATCCACACATTAACCCCAATCGATCTTGGCTATGAAATGGACATCGCAGCGTACATAGTGAAAATCGAACAACTTGCAAAAGAACTTGCACGCGGAATCGATGGAAAAGCTGGATACGACCAACGCATGGTGCTCGATAAATTGGACGAACATGGCAATCTCATCAAAGGCAAACCACAGGTATTATTGCGTGAAAGCATATTAGTGGAGCGGATAATGGAAGCATCGGCCATCGGCGGTGACATTGAATTGCCAATCGAAATAACAGAGAGTGGATACGCCCCTGAAGACATCGCCCATTTGGAGGAAGTCGCAATCGCTTCCTACACGACCTACTTCAACCCGACGGACGCAAGCAGGAATAAAAACATAGAACTCTCTGCTGTTGCGATTAACAAAATCATTGTCGGGAAAGGAGATCAATTTTCCTTCAACACTGTCGTGGGACCACGAGACGAAGCGAACGGCTACCAGCCAGCTCCCGAAATCATCAACAAAAAACGCGTCATGGGAATCGGCGGGGGAATCTGCCAAACATCCTCGACCCTGTTCAACGCGGTCGACCAACTTCGGGTGAAATACATCGAACGTCACCATCATTCATTAGATATCGGTTACGTTCCGAAAGGCAGAGATGCAACAGTCTCATACGGCGGCCTGGATTTCAGATTCCAAAACACTGCGAGCGCACCGTTTCTTATCAAAGCCATCTACGGAGATAACTATCTGACAATCGAAATTAGGACTGCGGAGAAATATGTAGACGCTTTTAAGTCGAATTGACGAAGCGCTTAAGGCATACGGCCCCACGTCCAAAGCAAGTCGACCGCCCAAAGCAAGTGGCTATACGCCTAAAGACAGGGGCCTCGCGCCTAAAGCGAGTCGTCAAACGCCTAAAGCGAGTGGCCATACGCCCAAAGCGAGTCGTCAAACGCCTAAAGCCAGGGGCCCCCGCGCCTAAAGCGAATGGCCGTACGCCTAAAGCATGTGGCCCCGCGCCTAAAGCGAGTAGCCATACGCCCAAAGCATGTAGCCCCGCGCCTAAAGCGAGTCGTCAAACGCCTAAAGCCAGGGGCCCCGCGCCTAAAACGAATGGCCGTACGCCCAAAGCATGTCGCCGCACGCCTAAAGCGAGTCGTCAAACGCCTAAAGCCAGGGGCCCCGCGCCTAAAACGAATGGCCGTACGCCTAAAGCATGTCGCCGCGTGCCTAAAGCGAGTCGTCAAACGCCTAAAGCATGTGGCCCCGCGCCCAGAGGAGTCACCGCTCGCCAAAAATAATCCGAAAAAATATTTTAAACACGTTTTCGACACCGAAAATGAATTTTATACCGGGTTATCGGGGTGAATTCACGTTTCCGCCAATTCGCAAAAAAATACATACTGATACAATGCTAGTGAGGTGATTGAAATATTAATGAAAAAACGTAGCGAACCTTTATCCTTGCTAGGCCTGCAATCATTGATCAACCGGCTGCCTAACCAGCATGTCCAATATGCAAAAATCGATGAAGATCTAAGAAAAAGAAAAGCTGGATTCGGAGGTGAATTGAATTTCGACAAACATATAAATGAATTTCGACCAAATTATCCATTCGGCTTGATCCATGATATTTGCCTTCTATATAATGGAATTTACTTTCAAATGGATTCAGTGTTGATTCAGCCAGACAAAATTATCATCTTCGAAATTAAAAATCTTGGTGGAAAACTCACTGTCAAAGCAAGTCCAACGCAGTTCATTCAGGAAATCAAAGGAGAAAGGAAAATTATTCAAAGTCCAATCACCGAGCTTGAACGTAAAATGATATTCATGGACCGATGGTTAAAAGAGAGAGGGCTAGAAGTTCCTATAAAAGGAATAATTGGACTGGCCTACACGAACGAATTGTTTATCGAAGAAGAAATAAATAATGAAATTTTATTCACTCATGAAATCCCGATCAGGTTGTATAACATGGCAACCACTGATGAAATATTGAGTAGAAATAACATCAGCAAAATTGCCCGCGATATTGTGGATTCACACCAGGAATATAATCCATTTCCTTTGACAAAGACGTTAAACATAGCCAAGGAAGATATAATCACAGGTGTAATTTGTCCAGAATGCAAACTAAACGGAATGAAATGGTTCCAGAAGAAATGGCGTTGTCACGGCTGTACCTATCAGGCAGCTGATTGTCATCTGCCTCTTATCGATGATTGGTTCTATATAATGGACAGCGGTATTACCAATCGTCAATTTCGTGGGTTTTCGGGCATCCAAAATCAAGATGTTGCTAAAAGAATTTTGAAGAAGACAGGTCTTGTCATGAAAGGTAGACGCAGGACAGCTTTTTACATAAGGTGATTGTTCGAACGCTTTGTCAAAAAGCGTTTTTTTTAATCGCGCCATGCTTGATCTTTCGCTCCGCGCCTAAAGCGATCTGCCGCGTGCCTAAAGCATGTCGCTCCGCGCCCAAAGCAAGCCGGCCGCGCGCCTAAAGCAAGCCAGTCCGCGCCCAAAGCAAGCGGCCGCGCGCCTAAAGCAAGCCGGTCCGCGCCTAAAGCAAGCCAGTCCGCGCCCAAAGCAAGCCGGTCCGCGCCCAAAGCAAGTCGCCGCGCGCCTAAAGCAAGCCAGTCCGCGCCCAAAGCAAGTCGCCGCGCGCCTAAAGCAAGTCGCTCCGCGCCTAAAGCAAGTCGCTCCGCGCCTAAAGCAAGCCGCTCCACGTCCAAAACACACCACTCCCCCGAAGAAATCACTGTATTTCAGCGCTCTATTCCCGTACAATAAACATACAAAAGACTGAGGACGAAGAGGTGCAATGACTATGTTTGATAGGCTTCAAGCCGTGGAGGATCGTTATGAGCGTTTGAATGAATTGCTGAGCGATCCGGATATTGTGAGTGATATGACCAAGCTGCGGACGTATTCGAAGGAGCAGTCCGATTTACAGGATACCGTTGATGCGTACCGCGAATATAAAAGCGCAACTACGCAGTATGACAATGCGAAGGAAATGTTGGAAGAGCATCTTGACGATGAAATGAAAGAACTCGTCAAAATGGAGATGTCCGAGCTCGATGATCAGATCGAGTCGCTTGAAAAGAGACTGAAGCTATTGCTTGTACCGAAAGATCCGAACGATGACAAGAACGTCATTATGGAAATCCGCGGGGCGGCGGGCGGCGACGAAGCGGCGCTGTTTGCGGGGAACTTGTACAGGATGTACAGCCGGTTTGCAGAGATGAACCATTGGAAAGTTGAAGTGATGGATTCCTCGCCGACCGAGCTAGGCGGCTTCAAGGAAATCATTTTCATGATCAATGGGAATGGCGCGTACTCCAAACTGAAATATGAAAACGGCGCGCATCGCGTCCAGCGTGTTCCTGAAACGGAGTCAGGCGGCCGGATCCATACGTCGACCGCCACTGTCGCGGTGCTGCCGGAAGCGGAGGAAGTCGAAATCGACATCCACGATAAGGATATCCGCACCGACACATTCGCATCTTCCGGACCGGGCGGGCAATCCGTCAACACGACGATGTCCGCTGTCCGCCTGACGCATTTGCCAACAGGGATCACGGTTTCGTGCCAGGATGAAAAATCGCAGATCAAAAACAAAGAGAAAGCGATGAAAGTCCTGCGCGCCCGCATCTACGATAAATTCATGCAGGAAGCGCAGGCCGAATACGATGAAAAGCGGAAATCCGCCGTCGGGACGGGCGACCGCTCCGAGCGGATCCGCACATATAACTTCCCGCAAAACCGGGTGACGGATCACCGAATCGGGCTGACGATCCAAAAACTCGACCAGATCATTGAAGGGAAGCTCGACGAAGTGATCGACGCGCTCATCGTCGAGGACCAGGCGAGACGGTTGGAAAGCTTGGATCAGAATGACTGAAAAAATCCATGAAGCGTTGAATAAAGCGAAATCCCTTCTCGAATCGAAAGACTTGGACGCGCACGCCGCGCAGCTGCTCATGGAGCATGTGACACAAAAATCCGGCGCGACCTTGCTGGCGGATTTACGTGAACCGCTCACACCCGAACAGCAAACCGCTTTCTGGAATAAAACCGAAGAGCTGCTTACGGGCAGGCCTGTCCAGCATATTATCGGCACGGAACAGTTTTACGGACTGTCGTTCGAGGTGAATGAATATGTGCTCATCCCGCGGCCTGAAACAGAGGAGCTCGTCCTTGGCGCACTTGAACAGAGCCGCAGGATCCCTGGAAAATGCCGCGTGGCGGATATCGGTACAGGGAGCGGCGCGATCGCGATTGCCTACAAAAAAGAACGGCCTGAAGCGCTTGTCACGGCGACGGACATCAGTGAAGCGGCGCTCGACGTCGCGAAGCGGAATGCAATAAGAAATGGAGCCGATATCGATTTCAGGCTCGGCAATCTGACGGAGCCGATAAAAACGGAAAAATGGGATGTCGTCCTGTCGAACCCGCCGTATATCGCAATGGAAGAATCGCAGGAGATGTCGAAGACCGTCCTCGATTTCGAGCCGCATAATGCACTTTTCGCGGATGATGACGGGCTGTTTTTCTATAAGAAGCTTGCGCAAGAATTACCGGCGCTTATGGAAAGCCGATCGCTCATCGGTGTCGAGATCGGCTATCTGCAGGGGCCGCAAGTGAGCGAATTGTTCCAGAAGGCGTTTCCGGACGCGCGGGTTTCTATTGAAAAAGACGTGAACGGAAAAGATCGAATGATATTTTGTGAGATTGGTGAATAAAACCCTCTAACCCTGGCGACAATGTGGTCAGGAGGGGATCGATATGTTGCAAGACTATGAAATTACGAATCTAAAACCTACTAAGCGGATGGAGCGTGTGAAGGCGGTCGTCGAGTTCATTCTCGTGCTGTTCCTCATCCAATCCGCGTTGCTGTTATTTACGGGACAGGCTGAACAGGAAGAAGAGATCAGATTCCGGATTCTTGCGCATTCGAATGCGCCTGCAGACCAGAAGTTGAAAGAAGAAATCCGGGTTGTCATCGAGCCGATGATCAATCAAGCGATTTCGCAAGCAGAGTCGAAATCAGAAATTGTGGATAATTTGAAGGCGATAGAAGCGACTGTTTTAGAGACTGCGCAATCGATGGCGGATGGGAAAGAGGTAAGCTTAGAGCAAACGGCAGCCTTGTTCCCGCCGAAGCGTTCCGGGTTGGTCATCACGCCGCAAGCGCCGTATGACGCGTATATTTTAACAATCGGAAGCGGGCGTGGCGACAATTGGTGGTGTTCTTTATTCCCGAGAGTCTGTTTTCCTGACAAAGATGTGGAAGAATCAGACGATGAGAAGGTCACTTTCTTCATTTGGGAGTGGATAAAGTCGTTATTTGAATAAAGTTATCCACTGACGATTGTGGATAAGTGGATGAAACTGTGTATAAATGGGGGTTTGAACCTTGGAAACTGAAATTGTTTCAGTGGATAACGATATGGATAACTCGGTTAGTTATCAACGGGCTGTGGATATTTTGAAAGATGGAGGCGTTGTCGCGTTCCCGACCGAAACGGTGTATGGCCTCGGAGCGCTTGCGACGGATGCGGTTGCCGTGCAGCGGATCTTCGAAGCGAAGGGGCGCCCGTCTGACAACCCGCTCATCGTACATATTGGTAATAAAGAAGATGTGAATAACTATGCGGTGGATGTGCCGGAAAACGCCGGCAAGCTGATGGATGCATTTTGGCCGGGCCCGCTGACGCTCGTCTTCCATAAGAAGCCCGGTGTCATTGCAGAAAATGTCACACCGGGCTTCGACACGGTCGGCATCCGGATGCCTGATCATCCAGTCGCGCTTAACTTGCTCCGCACGCTTGACGGCCCGCTTGCCGCGCCGAGCGCGAATCGCAGCGGAAAACCGAGCCCGACGGAAGCGGCGCATGTGATGACCGATCTCGATGGACGGATTCCGCTAATCGTCGACGGCGGCCGCACCGGTGTCGGCGTCGAATCGACCGTGCTCGACATGACGGCGAATCCACCGGAAATTCTACGGCCAGGGGGCGTGACGCGCGAGATGATCGAGGAAGTGATCGGTCCCGTCCGCGCTGAAGACAAATCGCCAGGCGTGGCCGATGAGGAAGCGCCGCGTGCACCTGGCATGAAATACATGCATTACGCCCCGGAGTCGCCGCTGTTCGTCATCCGGCGTGACGCTGCGGCAATCCGGGAAGCGGTCAAGCAACTTCACGCCGAAGGGAAGCGGGTTGCGGTCATCGGTCCCGACGAGTTCGACATCACGGAGGCGGATTGGTATTTCGCAGCAGGTCCGCTTCATGACAACGAGGCAATGGCGGTGAATCTATACAGTGCGCTCCGTCAATGCGATCTGACGGATGCTGATCTCATCCTCGCTGCGGAAACGGATTATGAAGGCGTCGGCCAAGCGGTCATGAATCGCCTCCTGAAAGCGGCGGATGGCAAACGGTATGATGGATAAGGCGTAGCGGACAATTCAACAGCAATCCGAAAGCGATCAATTTTTAGGCAAGCTGCTTTAGAAAATTAGGTAATAAAAAATCGGCTAATCGAAACTCGGCTAATCGAAAAAAACGGATATTCGGACATGAATGACCTCCTAAACGTGCGCATAAGATGGATGGATGCGGAAGTTGGGAGGTCAATTCATTGTTGGAAATATTCGCTGCAAGCGTTACGACAATTGATGTCGTCGTTGTATTATCGTTATTACAGTTGCGGAAAGGTAGGCTCGTCCTCGCTCTGTGGATAACGTTCCTGAATATTTTGCTGCCGTTTGCGGGCTTCGTCATGGGGGATTGGTCCGCCGAGCTATTTTCGGTATGGAGTCATATGCTGTCCGGCGTCCTGCTTGCGTTGATCGGCATCCACATGCTTCTCCATGACGATGACAACAGCATGCTGAAAAAGCAGCTCCACCCGGGCATCATTGCACTTGCTGTCAGTCTGGACACTTTTTCAATCAGCGTTTCTTTCGGAATGCTCCATTTGAATAAAATACTGTTCATCTTGGCATCCGGATTCCTTTCGTTCATTTTTTCGTGCTTGGCACTTTATTTCGGAAGATTCTTAAGCATTAAAAACGGCAGGCTGCTTCGCATCATTGCGGGCTTGGCTTTATTGGCCATGGGGATAATGTCATGTTTTTGATGAAATTATCTATTTCTTTCTTCACGGATATCAGGTATTCTTAAGGTAGGTGATCATGAATGAATATTTATTTTATTTGCACAGGAAATACTTGCAGGAGTCCGATGGCGGAGGCGATTCTCCGTTCAAAGGCAATAGAAGGCGTCAAGGTCCGGTCGGCTGGGGTCAGTGCGATTGACGGGTTGCCGATTGCAACGAACGCCAAGACGCTGATCGAAGAGGCGGACATGCCGTACACGGACGTGTCCAACGCGGTCAACGCGGAAGATCTGGCATGGGCGGACCTCGTGTTGACGATGACGATGTCACATAAGGGGTTGCTGCTGCATTCATTTCCGGAAGCCGCTGAGAAGACGTTTACGTTGAAAGAGTACGCGGCGCCCGGGGAATTCGGGGATGTGCACGATCCGTACGGCGGCAGCCTTGCCACTTACCGTACGACATTCGATGAGTTGGACAGGCTGATCGAGCAATTGAAGTTGAAGTTGATGGAGGATGGGGAATGAAGAAGAAGTTCGGTTTGCGCAAAAAGATGGTTTTATTTGTTACGGTGCTTGCAGTTATCACGTATTCGACGAGCGCCTTGTTCATCAATTATATCCGGCCGGAGTTCTTTCCGGACGTTCAGCCGTTTGTATTTGAAATCAGTACATATGCAATGGGGATAATTTGGTCAGGCATTTTGGCGGCATTGTTCGGCACGATTTTGACGAAGCCGCTGCAGAACTTGGAGAAGGCGGCAATCAAAGTAGCGGACGGCAAGATTGGCACAGAGATCATCTTGCCGAAGTCGTCCGACGAAATCCGCTCCGTTGCGGAAGCGTTCCAGCAGCTCGTCATCAATTTGCGGACGATTGTTACGGAGATCGAGACGAACTTCGAGAAAACGGCTCAGACGGTCAACCGGTTATCGGGTGAGACAAGCAGTGCAGCATTACAGGCAGACGCGGTCGCTTCGACGATCATGGAAATTTCCTCGGGTGCGGAAGCTTCTGCAGTCGCAATCCAGGAAACGGCAGAGGCGATCGAGGATGTGCGGATGCTAGCCGCTGAAGTGAGCAGCCGTGCGGAGGATTCCTCTGAGCAGTCGAAAGAGATGCTGGCGGAACTCGCGCGCACGACGGAAGTATTCCGGACGCTCGTCAAAGGGATTCGGGACATGTCCAATCAAAGCGAACAATCGCTCGGCACGATCCGTGAACTTGACCAAAATGCGCAGAAGATCGGTGAAATCGTCCAGCTTGTCGGCAGCATCGCGGGCCAGACGAATCTGCTTGCATTGAACGCATCCATTGAAGCGGCGCGTGCCGGTGAGCATGGAAAAGGCTTCGCGGTCGTCGCGGAGGAAGTCCGTGTGTTGGCGGATGAAAGTGCGAAGGCGGTTCACAGCATCGACGAACTTGTGAAAATGATCCAGTCCGACGTCTCAAAAGTCGTGAAGGAAATGGAAAAGCAAGTGAACACGGCGGCAAACGAAGCGAACCGCGCAGATGCTACAAGCGGCAACGTCGAAGCGATGGCGTCGAAAGTGAACGGCATGGCCGAATCCGTCGTCAAAATCTCGGAGCTCGTGGAACACCAGCTATCCAACATCGAAACGACAGCCTTGCAATCGCAGGAAGTCGCGGCAATTGCGGAACAGACCTCCGCTGGCGCAGAAGAAGTGCACGCCGCCACGCAAGAACAAGTCAAATCGATCGAGCAGACCGACCTTATGGCAATCCAATTGAAGAAACAGTCCGAAGACCTTTATAAAGTAATCAGCCAATTCGATCGCTCCTGAGAAGAAGCAATTCATTCACAGCCCGAAATAGTCAACCGGGGCTGTGTTTTTTTATGGAACAATGGTAAAATGACTTGTGAGTAAATTAAGAAAAGAGGGGACGCAATGAAAATCGCAATCTCTTCGGATCATGGCGGCAACCGCCTGCGCCATGAAATCATGGACTTATTATCGGAACTCGGGCTGGCCTATGAAGATTTCGGTCCGAACTCCGATGAATCGGTCGATTATCCGGATTTCGCCAAACCTGTAGCGGATGGCGTCGCAAGCGGGAAGTTCGACCGGGGCATCCTCATTTGCGGCACAGGGATCGGCATGTCGATCGCTGCGAACAAAGTGAAAGGTATCCGTTGTGCACTCGTCCACGACGTCTTCAGCGCGAAGGCGACGAGAGGGCATAATGACTCGAATATCCTTGCCATGGGAGAACGCGTCATCGGACCGGGCCTGGCAAGGGAAGTCGCGACAGCTTGGCTAGACACTTCATTCGAAGGCGGCCGCCACGAGCGCCGCATCGCCAAATTGTCAGAACTTGAAAATTAAGTGAGGTGAGCAAGCCAATGGATGATGTATTGAATTTATGGAAGCTTCAGCTTGAACAGCTTCTATCGGAAATGGAAGAGCAGACAACTTTTACGCCCGGCACATTCTTCGTCGTCGGCTGCTCGACATCCGAAATCGCCGGCAAACGAATCGGGACAGGCGGTGCGCTTGAAGTCGCCGAAGCTTTATTCGGACCGCTGCAAGCATTCGCAAAGAAGCATGCCCTATCGTTGGCATTCCAAGGCTGCGAGCATATCAACCGCGCCTTGACAATCGAACGCATAGCCGCGGACAAAGCGAATCTCGACTCCGTATCCGTCATTCCGGCGGTGCATGCGGGCGGATCGATGTCTACATATGCATTCGAGCATTTAGAAGACGCGGTCGTCGTCGAGTCCATCCGTGCGAATGCAGGGATAGACATCGGCCAGACGTTGATCGGCATGCACTTGAAGCCGGTCGCCGTTCCGCTGCGCACGTCCATCGACAAGATCGGGGATGCAGTCGTCACCGTGGCGACAACCCGTCCGAAATTGATCGGCGGCGAGCGGGCGATCTACAAACTTCCTGTGGAAGACTGATGGATCTGCAGATAAAATTAACTTAGAAAAGGGGAAATGGAATCATGGATTTAAGCAATGTGAAACGTGAAGATACAGCTGTCTACGAAGCAATCATGGCGGAAAAGAACCGCCAGAACGCCAATATCGAATTGATCGCATCCGAAAACTTTGTGACGGAAGCGGTCATGGAAGCGCAAGGCTCTTATTTGACGAACAAATACGCTGAAGGCTATCCGGGCAAACGCTACTACGGCGGCTGTGAACACGTCGACGTCGTTGAAAACATCGCGCGCGACCGTGTGAAAGAAATTTTCGGCGCAGGCTATGCAAACGTCCAAGCCCACTCCGGTGCGCAAGCGAACATGGCTGTCTATTTCACAATTCTTGAGCCGGGCGACACTGTCCTCGGCATGAACCTTTCCCACGGCGGTCACTTGACGCACGGCAGCCCGGTGAACTTCTCCGGTAAGCTGTACAATTTCGTCGAGTACGGCGTCAGCAAAGAGGACGAGCGCATTGATTACGAAGACGTCCGTCAAAAAGCGCTTGAGTATAAGCCGAAATTGATCGTTGCAGGCGCAAGCGCATATCCGCGTGAAATCGACTTCGCGAAATTCCGTGAAATCGCGGATGAAGTCGGTGCATACTTGATGGTCGACATGGCGCATATCGCCGGCCTCGTCGCAGTCGGCGAGCATCCGAATCCGGTACCGTACGCGCACTTTGTTACATCAACTACGCATAAAACATTGCGCGGACCACGCGGCGGCTTGATCCTCGTCAACGAGGAATTCGCTGAAGAATTCGGCAAAAAGATCGACAAAACGATCTTCCCTGGCATCCAAGGCGGTCCATTGATGCACGTTATCGCTGCAAAAGCGGTTGCATTCGGCGAAGCCCTAAAGCCTGAGTTTAAATCGCATATCCAGCAAGTGAAGAAAAATGCTGCGGCCCTTGCGGAATCCTTAAAGGCTGAAGGCGTCGACATCGTATCAGGCGGAACGGACAACCACTTGTTGCTCGTCAACTTGAAATCGCTCGGCATCACAGGCAAGATCGCTGAACACGTTTTAGATGAAGTCGGCATCACTGTCAATAAAAACACAATTCCATTCGACACGGAAAGCCCATTCGTCACATCCGGCATCCGTATCGGAACTCCAGCCGTCACAACACGCGGCTTCAAAGAGGAAGAAATGAAGGAGATCGGTTCCATCATTGCAAACCTATTGAAAAACCACGAAGACGAAGCTGCGAAAAAAGAAGCTGCTGAGCGCGTCAAAGCGTTGACAGACCGCTTCCCGTTGTATGCATAATTGATTCATTGAGGAAATCCCCGCTCTCTGCGCGAGAACGGGGATTTTTTCATGGTTAAATAGTGGGCGCGCTCAAGAAATTGGATTCGCGCTCAAGAAGTCCACGCTCTCGCTCAAGAACACGAATCTGCCCCCGTCAAAGTGCTACTAATTGTCAAAAGCACTTAGCGCGATATGAAGAAGCCAGCTACTAGAAGTCATCCGCGATATGTAAAGTGGATTTCTCTTCTATTTTTAATGGTGTTAACTAATCCAATCCTCAAACAATTCCCTATTCAACAACATCCATCATAATTCTCACTCCACAATGTTTGAATCTGTAGCTTTCTGTTATAATGTACAGGACATTCCGAAAAGGAGCGATTAGCAATGGCAAAAGTACATGTATTCGATCATCCGCTTATCCAGCATAAATTGACACATATCCGTGACGTGAATACGGGAACGAAGGAGTTCCGCGAGCTCGTCGACGAAGTGGCGACGCTGATGGCGTATGAAATCACCCGCGACCTTCCGCTGACGGAAGTGGAAGTGGAAACACCGGTCCGGACAGCAAAATCTAACGTATTGGCAGGAAAAAAACTGGGGATCGTACCGATTCTGCGTGCAGGCATCGGCATGGTCGATGGCATTCTAAAATTGATTCCGGCAGCGAAAGTCGGGCATATCGGCTTGTTCCGCGATCCGGAAACACTGCAGCCGGTCGAGTATTTTGTGAAACTACCTTCCGACGTATCAGAGCGTGAATTCATCCTTATCGACCCGATGCTTGCAACAGGCGGCACGGCGGTAGAGGCAGTGAATTCATTAAAAAAACGC
Source organism: Sporosarcina luteola (assembly GCF_023715585.1). Classification (GTDB taxonomy): domain Bacteria; phylum Bacillota; class Bacilli; order Bacillales_A; family Planococcaceae; genus Sporosarcina; species Sporosarcina luteola_D. The sequence continues at coordinate 1,730,250 of NZ_JAMBOK010000001.1, read as the reverse complement.
GGTGCAAAAAACATCCGCTTCATGTGCTTGATTGCAGCTCCTGAAGGCGTAAAGGTGTTCACGGAAGCACATCCTGACATCGACGTATACATTGCCGCAATGGACGAAAAACTGAATGAAAAAGGATATATCGTTCCTGGACTCGGTGACGCAGGCGACCGCCTATTTGGAACTAAATAATAAAGGAACACAATAATTTGGAAGGCGTGAATGGATTGAAAAAGAAATGGAAAGTGATGACGATATTCGGTACGCGGCCGGAAGCGATTAAAATGGCGCCGCTCGTGCTCGAACTGCAAAAGCACCCGGAGGAGATCGAATCGATTGTCACGGTGACGGCGCAGCATCGTCAAATGCTCGACCAGGTTTTACAAGCATTCAACATCACACCAGATTTTGATTTGAACATTATGAAAGACCGTCAGACGCTCATAGATGTCGCGACCCGCGGACTCGAAGGGCTCGACCAAATTATGAAAGAGGCCCAGCCGGATATCGTCCTCGTCCATGGCGACACTTCGACGACATTCATCGGCGGTCTTGCCGCGTTTTACAATAAGATTGCAGTCGGCCACGTCGAGGCGGGACTCCGTACATGGGATAAGTTCTCCCCGTACCCGGAAGAGATGAACCGCCAAATGACAGGCATCCTTGCCGACCTTCATTTCTCGCCGACCGAAAAGTCTGCGCAGAACCTGTTAAATGAAGGCAAACAGGAAGACCGAATCTACATTACGGGGAACACGGCGATTGACGCACTTCAGACGACAGTGCAGGAAGATTATAACCACCCGATCCTTGACAAGATCGGGGAAGATCGACTTATCCTTCTTACCGCGCACCGTCGCGAAAACCTGGGCGAACCGATGCGCAATATGTTCCGTGCCATCGTACGGATTTTGGAAAAGCATCCGGACACCCAAGTCATCTATCCGGTCCATATGAATCCCGCCGTGCGTGAAGTGGCGGACGAAATCCTCGGCTCGAACAAGCGGGTTCATCTGATTGAACCGCTTGAAGTCGTTGATTTTCACAACTTCGCAGCACGCTCGCACATTATCCTTACCGATTCAGGCGGCATCCAGGAAGAAGCGCCTTCGCTCGGCAAACCGGTCATCGTCCTTCGCGATACGACCGAACGTCCGGAAGGCATCGAAGCGGGCACGCTGAAACTTGCCGGAACCGACGAAGACACGATCTTCAACTTGACGGACACGCTGTTATCCGATGAAGCGGAATACAACGCCATGGCGAAAGCTTCCAATCCATATGGTGACGGCCATGCATCCGAACGAATTGTCAGCGCATTAAAGGAATATCTTTCCTCCACGAACTGACATGCGTCGACACGTTTGTGCATATTGAACAACGCATGCACATTTATTGATAAAGTACGTAAAATAAAGCCATTGAGGGATTTTTTCATCGGGTCAAACTGAGGGAAATCCCTCATTTCTTCATTCTGACATAATTAATTGTGCAAATATGTCTATTATTTGACAACATGAAGACTTTGTGAAGAATTTCACGGGAATCAATTGACATCAAAATGCCCCTATTGTATGCTAACAAAGGGTAAGAATGATAGGGAACTATACATATGATAAACGCCTCGATGGCAAGGTTCAAGGCGATTCTATCATCGTTCATTGACGCCGTTCCACGAGGGGCTCCTTGAGCGTGCTGAATGGCAACGCCTCCTGGTGGTCAGTTGCTTACGGCAATTCACAAATTTCGACAGGTTTCGACCTTTTTCGGAGTCTCTATCAGTACAAACCCTAGTAAGGGAAACGGGTCAAACCGTTTGGCGCTCCCGCTGTACACTTGCCTCATCTCGAAATCGCCAGACCCGGAAAATACGAATCAGGAGAATCACCCATCATGCATACTTTGCGACAGATCTTTAATAGGCAGAAAATTGCTCTCGTTTTTTTGCTCGCACTGTTTGTCATCGGATGGGCTTTTAGTGCATTCAAACCGGTTTTTGGTGGATTAATCTTAGGTTCCTTGTTCGGACTGTATAATTTCTGGATTCTTGTCCGTAGAATGGAAAGATTTGATCAGAACATTTCGAAGGGGTTAGAAACAAAGTCAATCGGAGGAACCGCAATGCGATTCGGATCCGGTGTGGCGGCGGCAGCGATTGCGTTGTCGATGCCGGAGAAATTCGATCTGATCGGTACAGTGATCGGACTGATGATTCCATACGTTCTATTGCTCGTCGACAGAATCGTAGTCCACGTAAAGCATTTCTAAACTGACACGCATAAGGGAGGTGAACGAAACGTGAACCATGGAAATCCGGATTGGGACTTATACGGATTACACTTTAACCCGGCAAACATCCTCATGCTCTTTGTCACATGTCTGGTCGTTTTCCTAATCGCCGTCATCGCGACGCGCAATTTGCAGATCAAACCGACAGGCATGCAGAACTTCATGGAATGGATCATGGATTTCGTCAAAGGGATTATCAAGAACAATATGGACTGGAAAACTGGCGGACGATTCCACGTACTTGGAATTACATTGATCATGTTCGTCTTCGTTGCAAACATGCTCGGTCTCCCGTTTGGAATCCAATGGAAAGGTGAGCTTTGGTGGAAATCACCGACAGCCGATCCCGTCATTACGATGACGCTCGCTGCGATGGTTGTTATTTTAACTCACTATTACGGCGTTAAGCAACTTGGTGTGAAAGGATACTTCAAAACGTATCTTCAGCCAATGCCATTCTTGGCACCGCTTAAAGTCATCGAAGAATTTGCAAACACGTTGACACTCGGTCTTCGTCTTTACGGTAACATTTTCGCAGGAGAGATCCTTATCGGACTTCTTGCGACACTCGGGGCTGGCAGTGCATTCGGTCTTATCGGAGCATTGATCCCGTCACTCGCGTGGCTTGGCTTCTCAGTCTTCATCGGAGCGATCCAGGCATTCATCTTCGTTATGTTAACGATGGTCTACATGGCGCACAAAGTCCAAACGGATCATTAAACATATAGTGCCCCTTTTCAGGGTTGATAAACAACAATAAAAAAACATGAAATTTTAGGAGGATATTACACATGGTAGGTTCAGTTGGTCTATTAGCAGCAGCACTTGCAGTCGGTCTTGGCGCACTTGGAGCAGGTATCGGTAACGGTTTGATCGTTTCAAAAACAGTTGAAGGCATCGCTCGTCAACCAGAAGCTCGCGGTATGCTTCAAACAACAATGTTCATCGGGGTAGCGTTAGTTGAGGCCCTACCGATCATCGCGACAGTTATCGCGTTCATCGTAATGAACAAATAATCGATACACAATTTTAAATGGCGAAGAACGCGGCTAACTGCCCTTCGCCATTCATTTATGTAACAACTGATGTTTGAACAGCTAATTTGAAGTTGAAAATTAAGAATGACGTTCTTTCTATACAATAACGAAAATTGACATGAGCTCTTGAAGGGAGTGAAACAATCGTGTTAGGAAACACCTTCATCCTATTGTCCGCAAACGGCGGAGGATTTTTGTCATCATTGAATAACCCGAATGGCTTGAATCTAGGCGACATCATCGTCACAGTCCTATTCTTCACAGTCCTCATGGTGCTCCTTAAAAAGTTCGCTTGGGGCCCGCTTATGGGAATTATGGATCAACGTGCTGAGTTGATCGCAAACGAAATCGAAGCAGCCGAGAAAAGCCGCTTGGAATCACACAAACTTTTGGAAGAGCAGCGTGCCCTTTTAAAAGAAGCGCGTGAAAACGCACAATCGATTGTTGAAAATGCTCGTAAGCAAGGTGAAACACAACGTGAAGAACTGGTGACTGCAGCGCGCGCAGAAGTGAACCGGATGAAAGAATCCGCTTCTCTTGAAATCGCGACAGAGAAGGAAAAGGCAGTTGCAGCCCTCCGCGAAGAATTCGTATCGCTTTCAATCTTGGCGGCGTCCAAAGTACTTGGCAAAGAAATCTCCGAGGAAGACAACCGTGCTTTGATTGAAGAAACGATTGTGAAGGCAGGCGAAAGCCGATGAGCAACTCCGTCGTAGCAAAACGCTATGCGCTAGCCTTATTCGAACTATCTCAACAACATGGACAAACCGGTTCAATTCAGGAAGAAATGAAAGAATTGGTGAGTGCGTTCCGTGACAATAAAGATCTTGGTGAGCTATTGGATTCTCCGAGATTATCATCAACAAAGAAGAAGGAACTCATCGCAAGCATTTTTAAAGGCGCGAATCCGCTCGTATTGAATGCGTTATACGTATTTCTTGATACGAAGCGCATGGATGAAGCGCAAAATGTCTTCGAAGAATTCCTCGCACTTGCAGATAATGCTGCAGGAATCGCAGAAGCGAAAGTATACTCGACACGCCCGTTGACGGAGCAAGAGACAAACGCCCTTTCGGCCACTTTCGCAAAAAAGATCGGCAAACATTCTTTACGCATTGAAAATATCATCGATCCAAGCTTGATCGGGGGCGTACGCCTTCAAATCGGCAATCAGATTTACGATAGCAGCTTGAGCGCGAAGCTTGAAAAACTGCAACGTAGTTTGATCGGATCCTAATTTGAAATTGAGGGGTGACATACATGAGCATCAAAGCTGAAGAAATCAGCACGCTGATAAAGCAGCAGATTGAAAACTATCAGTCTGAGATGGAAGTAAGCGAAGTCGGTACGGTTATCAAAATCGGTGACGGTATCGCTCTTGCTCATGGCCTCGACAACGTCATGGCCGGAGAGCTTCTTGAGTTCTCCACAGGTGTCTTGGGTATGGCTCAAAACTTGGAAGCGAACAACGTAGGTATCGTTATCCTCGGACCATACACAGATATCAAAGAAGGCGATGAAGTACGTCGGACTGGCCGTATTATGGAAGTTCCTGTCGGTGAGGAATTGATTGGACGCGTCGTGAACGCAATCGGCTTGCCAGTAGATGGATTGGGCCCGATCGCAACAACGAAAACCCGCCCGATCGAAAGTCCTGCCCAAGGCGTCATGGCACGTAAATCCGTTCATGAGCCATTGCAGACAGGCATCAAGGCGATCGATGCACTCGTGCCGATCGGCCGCGGACAGCGTGAATTGATCATCGGTGACCGTCAAACAGGTAAAACGACTGTTGCCATCGATACAATTCTGAACCAAGCTGACCAAGATATGATTTGTATCTATGTTGCTATCGGACAAAAGGAATCCACAGTACGTGGGGTTGTTGAAACACTCCGTAAGAACGGCGCGCTTGACTACACGATCGTCGTTACGGCATCCGCTTCACAACCGGCTCCATTGCTATTCTTGGCACCATACACTGGTGTGACGATGGCGGAAGAATTCATGTTCCAAGGCAAGCACGTCCTTGTGGTCTACGATGACCTTTCTAAACAAGCGGCTGCTTACCGTGAACTTTCCTTGCTACTTCGCCGTCCTCCAGGCCGTGAAGCTTACCCTGGTGACGTATTCTACTTGCACAGCCGTCTACTCGAGCGTGCAGCGAAGTTGAACGATACATTGGGCGCAGGTTCGATCACTGCACTTCCATTCGTTGAAACACAAGCTGGAGATATCTCCGCTTACATTCCAACGAACGTTATCTCCATCACGGATGGACAGATCTTCTTGCAGTCGGATCTATTCTTCTCGGGTGTACGTCCAGCGATCAACGCCGGTCTTTCCGTATCCCGTGTAGGTGGTTCCGCGCAAATCAAAGCGATGAAAAAGGTTGCGGGTACACTCCGTCTTGACCTTGCAGCATACCGTGAGCTAGAAGCGTTCGCAGCATTCGGCTCATCCCTTGACGCAGCGACGAAAGCGAAACTTGAACGCGGAGCGCGCACAGTTGAAATATTGAAGCAAGACTTGAACAAGCCATTGAAAGTTGAATATCAAGTTGTCGTCCTGTATGCGTTGACACGCGGACTTCTTGACGATATCGCAGTAAATGATATCCTTCGTTTCGAAGCTGAAATCACAAGCTGGCTCGAGTCAAACCACACTGAAGTGTTCGATCATATCCGTACGACAAAAGACCTTCCGTCTGATGAAGTGATGAAAGATGCAATTAACGCATTCAAGAAGAACTTCGTACCGTCCGAGTCTTAATTCGTACCGTATATATGGATTCTGATCTAATTAAACAATAAGGTGGTGAATTGCCAGTGGTATCATTACGCGATATTGAAAACCGTATTAAATCGACAAAGAAGACGAGTCAGATTACAAAAGCGATGCAATTAGTGTCGGCTTCCAAATTGACCCGTGCGGAAATGAATGCGAAAGCGTTCGTGCCGTACATGGATAAAATTGAGGAAGTGGTCGGCGCAATCGCAAGCGCGACGAGCGGCTCCGGTCATCCGATGCTCGTCAACCGTCCCGTGAAGAAGACAGCTTACATTGTCGTGTCTTCGGACCGCGGTCTCGTAGGTGGGTATAATGCCAACATCTTCCGTGCAGCGAGACGTGCGATCGAGCAGCGCCACGCTTCGAAGGATGACGTGAAAATCGTCGCCATCGGACGCAAGGGGCTCGAGTTTTTCGAGCGCCTCGGGTATGAAGTTGTTGAAAGCCTCATCGGCGTATCGGACCACCCTTCTTTCGATGAAATAAAAGCAATCGCGAATCGAGCTGTTGGCATGTTCACAGAAGGCGAATTCGATGAAGTGTACTTGTATTACAGTCACTTCATCTCCGCCATCTCCAGTGAAGTGACGGAAAAGAAATTGCTTCCGCTCACGGACCTTTCATCAGCGTCAGCAATTGCCCAGTATGAGTTTGAGCCTTCTGCGGAAGCGATTCTTGAAACGCTTCTACCGCAGTACGCGGAAAGCCTCATCTACGGAGCAGTGCTTGATGGAAAAGCGAGCGAACATGCTTCCAGTATGACAGCGATGAAGACTGCAACGGATAATGCAGGCGAATTGATCGATTCATTGAGTCTTCAATTCAACCGTGCACGCCAAGCAGCAATTACACAAGAAATCACAGAAATCGTCGGCGGAGTTGCCGCTCTCGAATAAAGCAATTTGAACGGGAAAGTAAGTCAGGAGGGAAAAGCATGAGTAACGGACAAATACTTCAAGTTATGGGTCCGGTCGTTGACGTGAAATTCGAAAACGGCCAGCTTCCGGAAATCTATAATGCTTTGAAGGTCCAAATCCAACGTCCGAACGAACAACCTGAAACGTTGACGCTTGAAGTTGCACTCCACCTTGGAGACGACTCAGTGCGCACGATTGCAATGTCATCCACTGATGGCCTTCAACGCGGCGCAGCAGTTACAGACACTGGCGCAGCTATTTCGGTACCGGTCGGCGACGTGACACTTGGACGCGTATTCAACGTACTTGGAGAGATCATCGACCTTGGAGAGGAAGTTCCGGCATCCGAACGCCGCGACCCGATCCACCGTCTCGCTCCACAATTCGAAGACCTTTCAACGAAGGTTGAAATCCTTGAAACAGGTATTAAAGTTGTCGACTTGCTTGCACCATACATCAAAGGTGGTAAAATCGGCCTCTTCGGTGGTGCCGGTGTAGGTAAGACCGTCCTTATCCAGGAATTGATCAACAACATCGCACAAGAACACGGCGGTATCTCCGTATTCGCAGGTGTTGGCGAGCGTACGCGTGAAGGAAACGACTTGTTCTATGAAATGACGGATTCCGGCGTTATCAACAAAACGGCGATGGTATTCGGTCAAATGAACGAGCCGCCTGGCGCACGTATGCGTGTTGCTTTGACTGGTTTGACAATGGCAGAGTATTTCCGTGACGAACAAGGCGCGGACGTTCTTCTGTTCATCGACAATATCTTCCGCTTCACACAAGCGGGATCTGAAGTATCCGCACTTCTAGGCCGTATGCCATCTGCCGTTGGTTACCAACCGACGCTTGCAACTGAGATGGGTCAGCTTCAAGAGCGTATCACTTCAACTAACGTAGGTTCAGTAACATCAATTCAAGCGATTTACGTACCGGCCGATGACTATACAGACCCGGCTCCGGCTACGACATTCGCTCACTTGGATGCAACGACGAACCTTGAGCGTAAACTATCAGAAATGGGTATCTACCCGGCGGTTGACCCGCTTGCTTCCACTTCACGCGCACTAAGCCCGGAAATCGTCGGCGAAGAGCATTATGAAGTGGCTCGCCAAGTACAATCGACGCTTCAACGATACCGTGAACTACAAGATATCATCGCGATCCTCGGTATGGACGAGCTTAGCGAAGAAGACAAACTTGTCGTAGGACGCGCACGCCGCATCCAATTCTTCCTATCGCAGAACTTCCACGTTGCCGAGCAGTTCACAGGCCAAAAAGGTTCATACGTGCCTGTAGCTGAAACGATCCAAGGCTTCAAAGAAATCCTGGAAGGTCGCTACGACCACCTTCCGGAAGATGCATTCCGCCTCGTCGGACGCATCGAAGAAGTCATCGAAAAAGCGAAAAGCATGGGCGTTGAAGTCTAAAAACAGGATCAGGAGGGAAACAAATGAAGACAATCAAAGTCAATATCGTCACTCCCGACGGACCTGTTAGTGAAACTGAAGCGGATATGGTGATCGCGGCCACGGAATCTGGTGAGATCGGGATTCTCCCCGGCCATATCGCAATGGTTGCACCACTCCAAATCGGTGCCCTTCGCCTGAAAAAAGACAACTCGACTGTAAATGTCGCCGTCCATGGCGGGTTCATCGAAGTTCGTCCGGATGTTGTCACCGTTTTAGCACAACATGCTGAATTGGCTTCCGACATCGACATCGACCGCGCCAAACGCGCAGCGAAGCGTGCGGAACAAGCACTTCAAGCAAAAGCTGATAAACTTGAAGCTCAACTGGTGGAGCTCGACCTAAAACGGGCCATCACCCGCATCAATGTTTATGAAATGAAATAATAGCTTTGACTGGGTTGGCGGGCAGAGGGAGTCTTTCTTCTGCCCGCATTTTATTGCTTGCAAACTCACTCGCCTATAAACAGTGGGGCAGCGCTCAAGAAAGTCGTTCCCGCGCTTATGATTCGCCGCTGCGAGTTAATTAATCACGGCAAGCACGTATGTAAATCCGGTTTTTAAAAAAGGAGGCAGGACTATGAATGACGTATTTGCACACAACCCGATGCTAGCCATCGTCTCGCATATTTTCTTCATTGGCCTGTCATTTTATGCACTGCAGGCAATTATGCCGGAGAAAATCATCAAAAAGCACCATGTTTTTCAAGCGCAATTGCTCTTTATTTTATTGAGTTTTGCAATAGGTTCGACCGTATCAAATTTCTTTTTGGACATATCCTATTGGTCAGGAAGGATTCCTACTTTATTTAATTGACATTGTTTGGTGGAATGAAAATCGGGTACATAGTCAGTAGGCTAATGTCTCAGTCAAAACTACTCATAAGCCACGGAATCCATGTCATCGCCGCGTCTACATCTGGATGTGAACGGGGCGATGACATTAAATAGAAAAAAATGTTTAATTTCCGACAAGTTATGGGAATTACATAAGTGTCACTTGGCAAATGCCTACGTCATCAGAGAACACAAAACGACAAATGGGTACATATTATAGACTATCTTGTAGATAGACGGGAAAATAGCTCTGTAGTTACTTGTTTAATAATGTAGAGCGTTGTAGAATAGTATGTGTTTTTATGTTTAATTTATGACGAAAAAAGTTCAATGGAAAATTATGGATAATATTATAAATACTGAGTCGGAGGGGCTTTTTGTGGACAAAATAATTATTAATGGTGGACGCGTTCTTCACGGAAACGTACGTGTGGAAGGCGCTAAAAATGCGGTGCTGCCAATCCTGGCGGCTGCATTGCTCGCGTCGGATGGTCCTAATATCATTCGCGACGTGCCGAATCTGTCGGACGTCTCCACGATCAACGAAGTAGTCAAGAGTTTGGATGCGAAGGTCGAATACGATCCATCCAGAGGGCAAGTTATCATTGATTCAACTGAAAAACTCGCTAGTGAAGCACATTTCGATTATGTACGTAAAATGCGTGCGTCAATTCTCGTTATGGGGCCATTGCTCGCGCGCAACGGTTTTGCACGCGTAGCGTTGCCAGGAGGATGCGCGATCGGCTCACGTCCGATTGATCAGCATCTGAAAGGGTTCGAAGCGATGGGTGCGGAAATTACATTTGGACATGGACATGTTGAAGCGAAAGCGGAGAATGGTCTGAAAGGCGCCAAGATCTATTTGGATTTCCCGAGCGTAGGTGCAACGGAAAACATCATGACGGCAGCCGCTCTTGCAAAAGGTACGACAATTATTGAAAACGCGGCGAAAGAGCCGGAAATTGTCGATTTAGCGAACTTCATCAATGAAATGGGCGGAAGAGTGGTCGGCGCCGGTACGGATGCAATCCGGATCGAAGGCGTTGAGAAGCTTCACGGCACGATTCACCATATCATTCCTGACCGTATCGAAACAGGTACATTCATGGTCGCCGCAGCTATCACAGGCGGAGACGTGACAATCGAAAACGCTGTACCTGAGCATAACGCAGCGTTGATCTCCAAGCTTGGCGAAATGGGCGTCATCATCACGGAATTGGACGAAGGCTTACGAATCCGTGCGAAGCATCCTTTGAAGGCAGTTGACTTGAAAACGATGCCGCATCCAGGATTCCCGACAGACATGCAGTCACAAATGATGGCACTTATGCTGACGGCATCCGGAACAGGAGTGCTCACGGAAACGGTATTTGAAAACCGCTTTATGCACGTCGAAGAATTCCGACGCATGAACGCGAGCGTCAAAATCGAAGGACGTTCAGTCATCATCTCAGGTCCTTCCGATCTGCAAGGGGCTGAAGTTGCGGCAACGGACTTGCGCGCGGCAGCTGCCCTCATCTTGGCAGGCCTTGTTGCGGAAGGCGTTACACGCGTCACGGAACTGGATCATCTGGATCGCGGCTACGTGGATTTCCATAAGAAATTGAAAGCGCTCGGTGCAGACATCGAACGCGTGACTACGGAAGAAACGAAAATGGAAGCAGAGAAGCAACTCGTCTAAACAGCACTCTTCATACTCTTATTCGTTTACTCCAAAAACTGCTCCTTGCCATATCGGCGAGGGGCAGTTTTTTTGAATGAAATACGATCCTTCATCATACAATCGAATATGGACAAACTACTAGCCGTTTTATTCATCGTACTACTATTTTTTATTCCCATCTTCATGAAAACGACAGTCGAACCGGAGAAAAACGTGGCAAAGGAAGATCCTTGCGTAATCACTATCACTGTGGAAGGGGTGGACAAGCCTATGCCGCTTGAGGAGTATGTCGTAGGGGTCGTCGCCGGCGAAATGCCGATCGGCTTCCATGACGAGGCCTTAAGGGCACAAGCGATTGCGGCTCGGACCTATGTTCTGCGGACGACGGATGGCGGCAAGAAGCCGATCGAAGCGACCGTCTCCGCCCAAGTCTATAAAACCGCAGCAGAACGGAAGGAACGCTGGGGGAAGAAGTTCAAGGAAAACGAGAAGAAGCTAAAGGAAATTGTCGCGTCGACCGAGGGAGACACGATTGTGTATGGTGATGAAATGATCACCGCCATGTTTTTTTCGACTTCGAATGGGAAGACTGAGACTGCGCAAAACTACAGTGGCAACCCGATTCCGTACTTGCAGAGCGTGGAAAGCCCGGGTGAGGAAATCGTCGCAGCGAAAGTGGAACGGCACATCGAAATGCCGATTGCGAAGTGGAATAAAGCGCTCGGATCCGCTTGGAAAGCCGATCAGTTTAAAAGCCTCAAACTTGTCCGCAATCAAACAGGACGCGTACAAAAAGCGGTATCCACCGGCTTCGAAATGAGCGGCAGGGACATGCGTGAAGCGCTCGGACTCGCTTCAACTGACTTTGACATCGCCTACGACGTCACAAACGAGATCGTCCTCATTACGACGAAGGGATACGGACACGGGGTCGGCATGAGCCAATACGGTGCGGAAGCCTTCGCCCAGAAAGGATGGACCGCTGAAAACATACTGACCTACTATTATTCCGACACGACAATAAAAAAATTTGAAGTAGACGAATCTGAATGTTTAAAAACACCAACACTTGCAAACAATAGCAAGTGAGGTGATGATAATGCGAGAAGAAAAACCGAAATCCCCTTCTCAGAAGAATAAGAGTCAGAAGAATAGATGGTTCTGGCCGGCCATCTACGCGGGAATCGCGATCGTCTTCGTCGGCATGATTTGGGGCTACAATGCCTTCATCCAAAAGGGCCCGAACGAAACTGCCGACGTCGCAACAGATCCGAACACCCCGCCGCTTGTTGAAACAAATGCTGCAAACGAAGTACTCAAATTCCCATTCAAAGAGGACCAACTCGATGAAGTGGCGATTATACAAGAGTACTATGATGCAGAAGCCGATGAAGAGTCGCGTGAAAATGCACTCCTCGTCTTCAATCAATCATATCTTACAAACAAAGGCATCTCGATCTCAATGGATGGCCAACCTTTTGAAGTCGTTGCAGCCCTTAGCGGAACAGTGAAAGAAGTCGTTATCGATGAATTCCAAGGCAGCGAAATCACTATCGAACACGCCAACGGAATGACAACCATCTACAGCTCCTTGACAGGCATCCTCGTCAAAGAAGGCGATGAAGTCACACAAGGCCAATCACTCGCAACTGCCACAAGCAACGAATGGAACACGAAAGCCGGTACACACCTGCACTTCGAAGTGCACAAGGACGGCAACCCAGTCAACCCGCGCTCATTACTAGGATTCTAAACTGACCAAACCACTCTCCATTGCGAGAGTGGTTTTTTGTGGTAAGGGCATTTGGCGCAACCAATAGATTCGAGTTATTGTCCATCAACAGTTACCGCGGAAGGAAACAGATCTTATGAATTGCCTACATCCGTCCTAATAGTGGATTTCCGAGTCCAAAGCAGCTTGTTCCGCGTCCAAACAACATCCCACAACACCCGATAAAACAATAACCCCGCCACAACAATCCAGCTTTGACATAACCGCGGCAACCACTGCATAAGATAAAGGAAGAAACGGAGCTGACAGGAAAGGAAGAGGGCGTGCACGAGCAAATTCGGAGGCGATGCGTGCGCCTCGGCAAAATGTTGCTGGACACAGGACTTACCGTACGGGCGCTGGCGAAAACGACGGGCTATTCGAAAAGCACGGTCCATAAAGATTTGACGGAGAGACTGCCGAATGTGGATGTGGAGTTATCCGAAGAAGTCGCCAACGTACTTGCCTATCATAAGTCTGTCAGACATTTAAGAGGCGGTGAAGCAACACGGATGAAATGGATGAATGAAAATAAGAAAGCCCGCAACACGTAACGGGAATAGACGGGGACCATCGACCATCCTTGCAGGAAGGCGGAAACCCTGTCTTTTCGCATGAGCAAAACAGTCTCATACCCGAATGAAAATGACAAAAACAAGTAATAAATAGTTGATAAATACACCCATGTCTTTTAGAGTGGAATGAAAAAGACCTACATAAAAACTGTCGTCAACGTACACACTCCCCAAAAATACCTGTAAAAAACCCCCATTCGACACGATTCTGCAAGCCCCAAATAACTGCATGAAAAAATGCAAAATTCCTGTCAATATTTGTGTTCATTAAAGAGTCATTATGGTACAATCTATAGTTAGGAGACTGGACGACCGAACTGAAGTTGGAAGGGGAAACGGGATTGATGTTTGCAAAGGATATCGGAATCGACCTAGGGACTGCGAATGTGTTGATTCACGTAAAAGGGAAAGGCATCGTTCTTGACGAGCCTGCAGTGGTAGCGATCGACAAACATACAAACAAAGTACTGGCGGTTGGTGAAGAAGCGTTTAAAATGGTAGGAAGGACACCTGGCAATATCATTGCCATCCGTCCGATGAAAGACGGTGTCATCGCAGATTTCGACGTGACGGAAATGATGCTTCGCCATTTTATCAATAAACTGAATGTCAAAGGATTTCTTTCGAAGCCGCGGATTCTCGTCTGCTGCCCGACAAACATTACGAATGTCGAGCAGAAAGCGATCCAGGATGCGGCGGAAAAATCCGGCGGCAAAAAAGTATATCTCGAAGAAGAACCGAAAGTCGCGGCAATCGGCGCCGGCATGGACATCTTCCAGCCGAGCGGCAATATGGTCATCGATATCGGCGGAGGGACGACGGACGTCGCAGTGCTGTCAATGGGCGATATCGTCACTTCCGAATCGATCAAAGCTGCCGGAGACTTATTTGACAATGACATTATTCAATCAATCAAGAAAAGATATAAATTGCTCATCGGCGAGCGTACGGCGGAAACGATCAAAAAAGAGATCGCGACCGTCTTTCCGGGCGGCCGGAAGGAACAGATGGACATCCGAGGTCGCGATATGGTCAGCGGACTTCCGCGCACCATTACGATCGGATCTGATGAAATTCGTGAAGCGCTCAGCGAATCGGTCGGCATGATCATCCAATCCGCAAAAAACGTATTGGAGAAAACACCGCCGGAGCTATCCGCGGACATCATCGATCGCGGCGTCTTCCTCACAGGAGGCGGCGCCCTGTTGCACGGAATCGACACGCTGCTTGCAGAAGAATTGAAAGTGCCGGTATTCATTTCGGATAATCCACTCAGCTGTGTTGCGATCGGGACGGGAATCCTACTCGACAACATCGGCAAAACTGGCCGACACTAAGTAAAAATACTTTTGATCCATCCGATATAAAGAGAAGAACGAATTTTGAAAGGAGGCGGGTGCCTTATGTTCCGTGGGTTTTACACAGTCGGCTCCGGCATGATCGCGCAGCAGCGCAGGACGGAGATGCTGGCAAACAACATCGCGAACGCCAATACACCAGGCTTCAAAGCCGAACAGTCAAGCATCCGTTCATTTCCGGAAATGTTCATGTCAAGCCTCAATGCGCAGCGCATCCCGACGCAAAAGGGAATTCAACTGAAGGGCTTATCGCCGGTTGGAGAGCTGTCGACAGGCGTTTACATGCAAGAGACGATGCCGCTTTTCACTCAAGGGACACTTCGTGAAACGGGCATGACGACAGACATTGCGCTGCTGGACGGAAGCCTGCCGATCGACCCGGAAACCGGTGAACAAGGAGCTGTCTTTTTCCGGCTTGAAAATGAAAACGGAAATGAGCTCTACACGAAAAACGGGAATTTCACAATCGATGCAGCCGGTTACTTGACGAATCCAATGGGGTATTATGTACTCGACACGAACGGTCAGCGCATCCAACTGCAAAATGACGACTTCAGCATTTCAGACACCGGGGACATCATGCAGGACGGCGCAACGGTAACGAGGCTCGGTGTTTCATTCGCGGAACAGCCCGGCGCCCTCCTAAAGCAAGATAACGGCCTCTTTGCAAGCGCCGCTAATTTGCCAGAAGCACAAAACGCTGCAGGAGTCGGATATTCATTCCAACAAGGCTTTTTGGAAGGCTCCAACGTCGACGCTGCGAAGTCGATGACGGACATGCTCGCCGCGTACCGCGCATTCGAAGCGAATCAAAAAATTCTTCAAGCGTATGACCGCAGCATGGAAAAAGCCGTGAACGAAATAGGACGGGTCAACGGATGATGCGTTTTGAAAGGGGCCGAATCGAATGATACGATCAATGACGACGGCAGTTAACACAATGAACCAATTGCAGAACCAATTCGATATTATCGGGAATAACCTTGCAAATTCGGCGACAAACGGGTATAAATCGAGTGAAGCCAATTTCCATGAACTCCTCTACCAGCAATTCAACAACGATAAAGCCGATACAGCCCAGCGTCAATCCCCTGCGGGCATCCGCTATGGCGTCGGTGCTGCGCTCGGTCCTGCGAAAATGAACTGGACAGTCGGAACGTTGCAGACGACCGGCCGTGAACTCGATTTTGCACTGACCGAACCGAAGCAATATTTCAACCTTATCATGCCCGGAGAAAACGGGGAGCAAACGGTGTACACGCGCGCTGGGAATTTTTACGTTTCACCTGTTGAAGGCGGCAACCTGATGCTTGTCAACGGCGAAGGGTATCCTGTCGCGAATAGCGCAGGACAGCCGATCACATTCTCCGACAGCGTGAGAGATTATGCCATGCTTCCGGGCGGTGTCCTTCAAGTGACCAATTACGATGGAAACGTACAGCAAATCCAAATGGGCGTCACGACTTTGGAACGCCCGAACTTGATGAACCGGCTTTCTTCGACATTGTTCGCGCTTCCTGAAAACGTAGCGGAACTCGGCGTCGCTGCCGGAGATATCCTGACGGAAATGAACGGCGCCAACCGCAACCGGATTAACATGGAAAGCGGGAAGCTTGAAGCCTCAAACGTCAATTACGAAAAAGAGATGACAGACCTGATCAATGTCCAGCGTTCTTACCAATTCAACGCGCGGACGGTCACGCTCGCCGATCAAATGTTAGGCTTGATCAATAACATTCGATAAGCCGCGCTAGGGAGAATCCGAAATGATAGAAGAAAAACAGCAGAATCCTCAATGGGATCATATAAAACAAAATGACTCCGCAGAGCGTCAAATCGTGGCGTCCCGCGTGGAGCGCAACCTGCAAAAGAAGCAGAAGCCCGCAGAAGAGGAACCAATCGCAAAGCAGCGTCTCTGGGTACAAATTAGATTGTTTCCGATCTGGCTGCGTATTGTAATCGTCCTTCTGTTGCTTGCAGGCGCAGCAGTCCTCGGAGTCATCATCGGCTACGGATACATCGGTGACGGCCAACCCGCCGATGCACTGAAAAAAGAGACATGGATCCATATACTCGATATCATAAAAGGGAAAGAGTCGTAACGGCTCTTTTCATTTCGTTTCATTTTCAACTACATAAATTTTCGGGAGGATTAAGGAAATGCTAACTGCAGAACAAATTCAAAAAATCATTCCCCATCGCTATCCATTCCTATTAGTCGATAGGATTACAGAAATCGAAGAAGGGAAACGCGTCGTCGGCCTGAAAAACGTCACGATCAACGAAGATTTCTTCAACGGCCACTTTCCAGGCTACCCAGTAATGCCGGGCGTCCTGATTGTGGAAGCGCTTGCCCAAGTCGGCGCAGTCGCAATCCTTCAAAAAGAGGAAAACCGCGGCCGCCTCGCATTCTTTGCAGGCATCGACAACTGCCGATTCAAACGACAAGTCGTTCCCGGGGACCAATTGAGACTTGAAGTCGAAATTACGCGGATGCGCGGCTCCATCGGAAAAGGGAAAGCGGTAGCGACCGTTGACGGCGAAATCGCCTGCGAAACGGAAATCACATTTGCATTAGGTCCGGTAGCAGAAGCTTCAAATTAAATTGCGCGCGTATAATATGTAAGCTAAAATGAAAGTGCAGTGTGTATATTGAGGCGGACATCACACGCATGCTTATAGTGGGAGGTACCAACCAATTATGTACAATGATCTTTCTCCAAATATAAAGAGCAGCATCACACGCTCCATCACCCAGACATTCGAGCAATATATGGCGGACATCGGTTGGGACGAAGAACTATACGATATCGAAGACTTCATCGATTCATGGCGCGAATACATCACGACAAAAGCACTTTGGTATACATCAATCCCAGACGACGTGAAAACGGAACCTAAATTTCACGAAGACCTCGCCCAGCGCATCAATGAAGTCATCCAGCGCATTCTCAGCGAGCCGCCATCTGAAGAGCAGATCGCCAACATCCAGATCATGCAGGAAAAACTTGACACGCACTTGACGTATGACTGCAAAGCAGAAGCCGTCTACGTCGAAGCGCTGCTCAGAGACCGGTTCGAAAAAGAACAATAAAAAGTATGGATAGTTCCCTCCTTTTTAGCCAACCTACAAGTATCATACGATTTGTATGAGAGAGGCTTGTGGAAAGGAGGGAATTTTCATGTTCAAAAAAGCGATACCGTTCGTACTCATTTCCGGACTTGTCTTAACAGCATGCGGCAACCGCGACAACGTTCCGAACAACAATGAAACGCCGATGCAAGACTTGAATCGTGATGTAACTCCACGAGTCAATAACGGCGCAGGACCGGACATGGATGGCATCGATAACGGAACTCGGAACAACGGTGTAAACGACGGAATCATCAATGACGACCGTAACGGCCTTAATAATGACCGTATCAACGGAGACATGAACGGTGACAACACAACTGCACCGAACGAAGAAGTCATTATCGATGAAAACGTAACAACTCCGAACAACAACCGGAACAAATAACATCCGCTAACCGCAAGCCGAAAGAAAACCGCCAACCCCAGGCGGTTTTCTTTTTTTACAATCGCGTCATAAGGGAAGCTGAGTCCAACAGAATCTCCCGCATCCATTTTTAAAGAGTTTTGTTTGTCAAAGGCATCTGGCGCAAATAGGAGTCAGCTTCGACGTGGGATCCATCCGCGGAACAAGCTTGTAAATTCCGCTACGCGCTCATAAATTTCTGCATCTGCGCATAAATCGCGAAATCCACGCTTAACGCTCCGCATTCGCGCATAAATAGCGAAATCCACGCTTAACGCTCCGCATTCGCGCATAAATAGCGAAATCCACGCATAACTCTCCGCAATCACGCATAACACGCAAAATCCGCGCATAACGCCCCGCAACAGCGCATAAATGCCATCAAAAAAAGCCGCCCAATAAGGCAGCTCCCCTCAAGCTTCTTCCCGGTCCTTCTTCAACCGCGGACGCTCACGCATATCCGACTCGAAACGCTTCAGTAGCTCTTCGCCGCCAAGCCCCTCGGTAATTAATTCCTCCAATAAATGCTCCGCGTACTGAGTGCGGGCGCGCTTCAACCGGCCCTTCAACAATACCGAAATATGCTCCCCGATCTGCTGCACGGCATCGACCGCCACGCGGAATCCCGCGGGCTCGTTTTCCGGATAGGAAATGACGACGCGCGCCTCCAATAACTCGCCCGACTCCTTCCATCCCTCGAACAATTGCTGATGCTCCTGGTCGATGAAAAGCTCCAAAATCCACATCCGGTGGCTATTCTCCTGATTGATGATAATGCCGTCCTCCAACGGAAAGTCCTGGATCTTATCATCTATCAATATACCGACCGAAATCATTTTAAATGTCTTCAAATGCGCCACCCCGCCCGCTTTTTCATCAAGTATACCATACGCCGGAAAAAAACTTCAGAAACAGCCGAGCTCGTATTATCCCGTATAAATGAAAACTTCCAAACCCTTGCCAATATCCCATTATCCATTTTTCAACCAAAAAAACAGCCCAGAAACCCCATCAAAACTCGATTTTGCCAATTTGCACCAATTTTCAATCCGTAATATGATGAGGGCATCACAGGAAGAAAGGAGGGGGAAAAGTGAACCAAGTTGCACTCGTGGGGCGCATGACAAAAGATCCGATTTTACGAAGGCTATCGGAAGGGAGGCTGCAGACAAGCTTCATCCTTGCCGTGAACCGGAATTTCAAAAACCAGCATGGCGAAGTGGACGCAGACTTCATCCTTTGCACAGCATGGGGGAAAGTGGCGGAAAACACCGCGAAGCATTGTGGAAAAGGATCTTTGGTAGGTGTCGGCGGACGGATCCAATCGAGGACATATGAACGCGAAGACAATAGCCGCGTCTTTGTCATAGAAGTGATCGGAGAGGAAATCCGTTTCCTGTCGACAAAGCGGAGAACGTACGACAACTTGTACGGAGAGCCAGATGGAAATGTGCAACAAAGCGGCGGAAATGAGAGCAAGACGGAACAGGAGAAGGTCAGTACGAACTTCCATCTGCCGCAGGACGAGACAGAGGGACTGCCTATCTATTGACCTCTAAAGGATGATACATAGGGCAGGGGGAATTAACCGAAAAGGGGGACCGCCAAAACGTTCGGATACACAAAAAATTGAATAGTGGAATGAAAAATATCTAAGTGAGTAAGAAGGAGAAAAAAGCGATCAGGATATGGAGGGTGGGGACCCTCCCATATCCAAAGGGGGCATCGCGTCCGCCAGACGCAATGCTAGCTGCGTTAGGCCTGATGATCTTGGCCGACACTATGCGGCGGGGACCGTTCCCGCCGCATCTTACCAATACCGAGAGGAGGAAAACACATGGAAAAACTAGACCAACAGCTCATCCGCATGGAACTGCAAGTCGGGCAGCTCATCCGCATCATCGCCGGCATGAATGAACGGCTCAATGAATTGGAAGAGAGAGAACTCGCGAGAAAAGTCATTCCCATACATATGCGGCGCCACGCACAGCGATCATGAAAAACCCCGGCCTCCATAAATGGAAACCAGGGTCACACAACTATCTTTCAAACGACAGAAGATCATCCAATTCCGTATCGGACAACTCCGTCAGCCATTGACTCGACTGGATAAGATCCGCGGACAGCGCTGCTTTCTCTTGCAGCATCTTATCAATCTTCTCTTCGATCGTCCCGACGGTCACAAACTTGTGGACATGCACGAATTTCGTCTGGCCGATCCGATACGCACGGTCCGTAGCCTGATTCTCAACCGCAGGATTCCACCAGCGGTCCGCGTGCAGCACATGGTTCGCCGCCGTCAAGTTCAACCCGGTGCCGCCAGCCTTCAGCGATAAGATGAAAACCGGGAACTCACCGGCCTGAAACGCCTCGACCAAATGATCGCGTTGCCCCTTCGGCATGCTTCCCGACAAGAACGGCACATCGATATCATGCAGCTCGCTCAAGCATTGGCGGATCAACTGGCCCATCCCGATATATTGCGTGAAAATCAAACACTGCTCACCATTCGCAGCAATATCCGCCGCCATCGACACAATCCGGTTCAATTTCACCGACCGCTCAAGCATCTGATCGGCAGGCGCATGAGGCTCCTTCAAAAACAGCGAAGGATGATTACAAAGCTGCTTCAAGCGGCTCAACATCTTCAGAATGAGCCCTTTCCGTTCAAATCCGGTCAACGTATCCAGCTTGAACTTCGTATCCTCGATGAAACTTTCATAGAGCGCCGCCTGCTCCGTCGTCAACGGGCAATACTCGTTCTGTTCAAGCTTCTTCGGCAGATTCAACTGCAAATCAGGATCGTTCTTCGTACGGCGCAGCAAGAAAGGACGAATCTTCGCACGCAATTTGCGCTTCTCAAGCTCCGAATCATCCCGCTCGATCGGAACGATGAATTGCTCGGAAAACGTCCGGAAGCTTCCGAAATACCCTTTGTGGATGAAATCGAAAATCGCCCACAGCTCCGACAACCGATTCTCGATCGGCGTCCCCGTCAACGCAATCTGATGGTCGCCCTGCAATTTCCGGATCGCCCGTGACTGCTTCGTCTGCATGTTCTTGATATTCTGCGCCTCATCGAGCGTAATGCTCGCAAAAACAGTGCCGCCAAGCGTCTCATCATCCTGCGTCGCGGTGCCGTACGTCGTCAAAATGACATCCGGCTTGCGCTCTTTCAATAGCGCATCGAACTCTTCCTCCCGGGCACGCGTCGGACCGTAATGCGTAAGCACCTTAAGCGACGGCGCAAACCGCTCGATCTCCTTCTGCCAGTTGCCGAGCACGCTCGTCGGGCAGATGATGAGCGAAGGGGAGTCCGTTTCCGGGCGCCCATGCACGTTCAATAAATACGTAATGAGCTGCACCGTCTTCCCGAGCCCCATATCATCGGCCAATACAGCCCCGAAATGATGCTCGCGCATGAAGACGAGCCAATTATACCCGTCGACTTGATAGGGCCGGAGCTCCGCCTGCAATGCACCCGGAATCCCCGCTTCAGGAAGGCCTTGCTTATTCGAAACCATCTCGACATATTCACGCAGCGACTGTTTCATCGAAAACGCCAGAAGGGGATCATCCGACTCATCATCCTCATCGACCGGGATGATCTCCTCGGGAATCTCCTGGAACAGCAGATCCTTCACTGTCCACTCGCCGGCATCCGCCTGCTCCATCAGCTCACGGATCCGCTTCAGCCAAAGCGGGTCGATATGGAACCACTCATCGCCCGACCGGATATACTCGCGATTCTCATCCACAAGCCTGCGGAACGAGTCCTGATCGATTTCTTTCCCGGCAAGCGAAAAGTTCCAATCGAAGGAAAGGACTTCATCAAGACCGGCGGCGGACCGATACGACTGCACACTCGCACTCGTCCGGACGCGCATCTTCGACTCTGTCACCGACTTCAGCCAAGCCGGCAGAATGACAGCATACCCGAACGCCTGGAACACAGGCAGGTCTTCCTGGATGAACATCCGCACTTCCGGATCGGACATCGCAATCGATAAAAACCGGTTCCCGGGCTCAGCGTCGACCGAACGCAGGAAAGACACCATCTCAGACTGCTTCTCAAGAATTTCATCGGCGAAATCCTTCCATTTCGCAGGCAGCGCATCGGCGATTTCCGCATTCGCTTTCCGGACAGCTGGCGTCCAATGCGTCCCGCGTTCACTGACGACGACCGTCTCGAGCAGCCATTCCGTATCCCCGTCTTCATCCGGCTCCGTCAGACGGAAAGCGACCCGGACCGGCATCGTCGAAACCGAATCGCCAGGCCAACCGTATTTCCGTAAATGAGGCAGCAACGCCGGCAACTGATCGAGCCGCATTGCCGAAGCATTGATTTTTTCGCGAATCGCATCATGCAAAATCATCGAAGAAAGGGCAGAGATCCCTATTTTCTCCTCGTCGAATCGGATCGTCCCTGCGTCCAGCTCCGCGTGCTGCCAGAAATCAGGTTCATTCCATAGACGCGCCGCTTCCCGCAACGCGGATAAATGCGCTTCATCTTTCGACGAATTGCCTTCAAACGAAGCGAAGGGATGCGTCTTGCCCGCAAATACTTGCAGGAATTCATTCGTATTCAAATGGACGGCCTCTTCATCGGTCGTCGGCAACAAGCCGTACAACGCCTGTTCATTATTGAAGAACAGGAAGGAGGAGAGCCTGTCCGGGGCAACCGCACGTCCGGACGGGTCTGTCGCAGTAACCGAATACCGCCCTCCTTCGTCCCGTTCAATCGCCAATTGGAAGAGGAGATTCAACGTATCCATTTTCGTCATAAATTCAAATTCCCCTTTTCCATTTCTTCCGACAACGCGCGGAGCCGTCGATACTGCTCGCGGACGGTGTCAATATATCGGTTCCAGAAATCCACCTTGCCGCTCTTTTTCGCGCCCGCCTTCATACTTTTGAACAACCGGACAGCGCGGCGGTAACTATGCCGGTTCTTTTCCTGGATGAACCGCATCGCATACGTATGAAGCAGCGGCATGACGGAAGCCGGGTCATTTGCGAGGACGAACTTCAACGTATCCGGCTCAAGCCCGTCGTACGGAATATTGAACCGATGCATGAGTGCCGCCCATTCGGCGAACCGCTCCCGCTCGATGAGGAAATCGCCGAACGCGCTGACGCCGTCTTCCCCGTAAATCATGAAAAGCTCTTCGCGGCGCGTTTCCGGAAAATCCGCTTCTTCAAGCAATCCATCGATCTTCCGGATAAAATGATACCGGTCGGTGGAAAACGAAATCCTGCCAAAGAAATCGCCGATATGAGGGTAGATCGTATTCATGATGACGGAGAGGGAGGCTTGATCTTCCCTCTCGGCAGCCAAATCCGCCAGTGGCAGCCAATGGCCGACAAGCTCGCCGCCCGCGCGCTCCGCTATTTTTGCGAGCGTCTCTTCATCGCCTTTCGTCAAGTTGAAATACGCAGCGAAAAAGGCGGCATCGACCGAATCATCGTCAAGCAGAAATGCAAGCTCTTTCTCCTGTGCAGCCGTATCCTTGTACAGGAACTCCCACATGATCGCGTAGATTTCAAGGCGGACTTCGAAAAGCCCTTTATTCCGCAGGACGAACTCGCGGACTTGCTTTTTCAAAGCATTGTAAAACGCATCCGTCTCGAATAGACGTGGATTCTTGCCAATCGCTTTGCCGATATCACGCAGCTTCTCGATCTGTTCATTGAGCCACATCTTCACCTGCCATTGGCGGTACGTGAAATGATTTGCCTCCTCGAGATGTCCGTGCGCAAAAGACCAGCCCGCCTCGAGCAGATGCAGTCGGTAAAACAGTTCGAACAACGGCTTCCATTCATATTCGAAAGGGGACAGCGGAATCACTTTCTGGTCCATCAACGAGCTTTCGTGGATGAATACATTCGGATTATCACTTGGCCCGATCTCGCGAAGCGGAGACGCAAGCCTGTACAACACGTCATTCCAAGCTTCTGGCGTCCGCTCCGAAACGGTCAGCGCCATCTGTTCCGTTTCTCTGCGCTGCCAATCATGCAGCCACTCCGTCAACGAATGGAATTGTGAATAAAGATGGAAGACAACAGCAATCTTATGGGCGCACCAATCATCCTCAACACAAGTACAAGACGCTTCCGTCATCGAAAGGGAAAGTGTGACAAATTCCTCCGCCTCGTCCGCGATCAGCACTTCGATGGCCATGCCGTCCTGTGAGAATTGGAAATCGCGCAACGCGCCTTTACGGACCAATGAAACGGCTTTTCGGATGACCTTCGCCTCACCCTGCACATCGGGCCGGAAAGAGTGTTGGATCATGTTCATACATTCATCTATTTCACGCTCATGCAAATAAGAAACTCGTTCCACTGACATGTGCATCGGCTCACTCCCTAAACTAAAGCATTCCCTCTATTATAAGGCTTTCATGCCGCAATCGTAAATGATATCATTCAAAGTATGGCAAACGACAAATAAAAAACTGGCGGGGGGAACCAAATTGGAAACATTACTCCTACATATACCAAAAGTCTATGAAAAACGGAATCTGCTAATACGAGACTACATATCGATCGATCACGCCTACCTGGAAAACGGAAACGGCGGGGGATTCATCGCAGCCGAAACATTCATGACACTCGGGCATGATTCCGAGGCGATTGTCGTCAACTATCAAACCGACGAAGTGACATTCTTCAATGGCAAGGATAGTAAATTCATCAATCAGCTGCTGAAAAGGAAAATACCGTTTGAACCGCTGGCAATCCAATTCATCATGAGATCGAATAAGAAAAATCATCAATCCAGATGGAAGTGAATAAGATAGAAAACAAAACATTCACAAAACCTCGCGGACTATGATAGAATATAAATAATCGGAATATTCAATGATGGAGGGAGAAAAATGCTATCAGTACAGCGTATGACGCCTTTTTTCACTAGCCAAGAGAACTTTCGTCTCCGTCTCGTGTTCGCCTATCAATATTTCTCGATTATCAAAGGCGGTGAAGTATACCAATTCGTCCCCTCTGAAGGAAAAGAAATCGTCGTCAACGTGAAGAGCCTGCAAGTCGAAAACCTTGGAGAAGTGTTCGTCTTCCAGCGGGGCAGCCGATTCATCCGGCTTCCGCTTTACCAGCTGCTCCTCATCTCAGATCTTCATCTGCATCTATCATCAATCCTTGAAGGGACGTTGAACTTGAAATTGGAAATACCCGAAGAGGTAATTCAGGAAGCGGCGGAGTTGTTGAAAGAAATCGAATCCGCCAACCGCCAGCGCATGATCGACTACGCACTCGAAACAAACAACCGCACCTTATTCACTCAACTGACGGAAGGAATGCACTGACATTGAAAAACAACTCATGAAAAAACACTTATCGCTCCAAAAGACGATGAGTGTTTTTATTTTTGAGTTTGAACGACTAGACTGACAGGGTATACATAGCTAGCTTACTAACTTCTTGCAAGTCGCAAGGACTTAAATAGTTGCGTTCGGGCTCAATTATTTCATCAAGGGCTAAATTAATTAAACAAGGACTCAATTATTCGATCAAGGGCTCAATTAATGGCACAAGGGCTCAATTATTCGATCAAGGGCTCAATTAATTGCACAAAGGCTCAATTATTCGATCAAAGGCTCAATTAATTTCACAAAGGCTCAATTCAATTCGTCGCCCAATCAATTCGTGAAAAAATGCAACGCAATGACGAATACAGTGGAACCCGTCAATCCGAACAAGAAATCATGCATTGTAAATTGATGCTTATCATCTTGATTCATCAAAATCCGCTCCTTTGTCGATTTCCCGGGAAATGAGGCGTTTCAAAAAGATGAATTTCCCATTAGTCTAGTCATATTTTCCAAGAATCATACAAAAAATGACTACTTAAAATTGAATAATCCACGAGATTTGATACAGTTATGTATACAGCATCAAAAAAACACCTGAAGAAAGGATGGTCGCGCTTGTTTTTCCAATACCGATTCTGGCACTTTTTGACGAGGCCCTATGAACTCGCCTCACAACTGCAAACCGGAACGATGCGAAACTTCAATAGAAGGCTCTTACTCGTTTTCCTTGCAGGCATCGCATTATTCGCGCTCCGAGAAATATGGGGAATGGGCACGGAAGCACTAACGTCAGTGATGGCGACAATGACGACTACTGACTACATAATTGCTAGATACGCATCACTTGCGGGCACAATTCTATGGTCGGTCCTATACATAGCATTCCACATTTTTGGAGTCGCATTGATCCTGTCGGCACTGACAAAAATCCCATACCGGCAGTTGGTCCCGCTCCAAGTGCTCATCGCAGGCGTGCTGCTCCTGGAAAAAGCGGTCCTTTTCATTGTCTTTGCAATGAAAGGCGCAACGGTCAGCCTATCATTTCTATCCTTCGGCCCGCTCGCCGTCACCGTCATGGAAAACTGGTATTTGGTCCTTTTCATGAACCAATTGACTGTCACAAGCGCGCTGATCATCACACTGCAATACAGGTTCATCCGAGGATTCATCGTGGACGGAAGATGGAAAGAGCATCTATGGATATTGATCGGCCTGCATGTCGCAATGGCCCTCATCACCGCAGCTGTCGCGTACATTCCGTTCGATTCCATCCTCAATTCAATTTTCGGAGGTGGCTTCTAGATGAATAAACGATTAAGCATCACCGTCGCCGTCATCGTCAGCCTCTTCATCGCCGTTAACGTCCACGTGCTCTTCTCGAAGAAAAGCACGGTTCCCAAAACATTGTATGTCCACAAGTACGAGCGCATGACTCCCGGACATTATGAAGAGGAACTCCCGAAAGAAGGACTCGTCACGCCTGAAAGCATCTACACCGTCTACGTCGGTGACGATGAGACGATCGATTCATGGCTCGTCAAGGAAGGCGATCCAGTTAAGGTCGGTGATGAAATCGCGTTGCTGCAGACCGGACGCGCAGAGAGCCAGCTCGCGGCATGGGAAGCGGAAGAGGAAGGACTCCTTGAACAACGGAGTGCAATCGAGTCAACAATTGCTAGCCTCGAATCAGACCGGAGCAGCGCCCGAACTAATTCGTCCAACGTTACTACGACCGAAACACCGGAGGGCTCAGATGTCGAATTGAACGTCGATGTCCAAGTCGATGTCCACCAAGACGGCGCCTACGCCCAAGCAATTGCCGAAGCGGAGCGCGAACTGTCGGAAATCGACAGGAAACTAACCGTCGTCCAGACGCAGCTCGAACAGGATGATGCCCGTCCTGCGCTCATCAGCCCTGTGGACGGAACGGTTTCGGACGTGAACAAGCACGGCTTCACACTCGCCGCTGATATTTATAGCAATCGAAAGCTCGTCACGACGTACGTCCAACTCGACGAATGGCAGAAAATCGAAGCCGGCGATCCTGTCCGCATCCAAGAAGATAATCTGGAGTCGGTCATCGAAGGCACAATCCATTCCGTATCCGAAGTGCCTGCAACAGACAGCAGATGGCGCGAAGCGTACGATAAGCTTGACCCGAAAGAACGGGAAAATCCGCTCGACCTCTATGAAATTACAATCAAGCCGCTAGAAGAGCTGTACAATATGCCTTTCGGAGCGAACGTGAACGCATCAATCATCGTGAATGAAGCGGAAGCCGTTTCAGTGAAACTCCATTGGCTCGAATCCTTCATTGAAGACAGCGCCGTCGTCTGGAAGCTGGACGAACAAGGCCGTGCCGCCAACACAAACGTAACGGTTCCATTTATCACGAACAACCGCGCCGTCATTACGGAAGGCCTGACAACCGGCGATGTCGCCATCTATAACCGCAACATTGAAGAATACAGCAACCATCCACGCGTATTCCTCCCCCTCCCGCTGGAACTCCCGTCAAGGAGCGACTGGAGAACATTCGGGTGGAAGAACTACGTGAAATATGTTTTCGTGGAATAAACACCAAGACAAAAACCGCCCAAGTGGCGGTTTTTTTATGTTGAATTAGTAGTAAAGGAAAGTTTTCACCCAGTAAACAAAGCTGATTATGATTCTACTTGTCCGACTCAATTAATAGACTGAAACAGTGAAATTACTAGTGGAAATGGAGTAGATAAATTGAAAAGGGTAGTCATAATTGCAATCATACTAATTGCATTCCTAATAGGAGTGAATGAAGCAGCTGCGAAAGAGGAGGCAAAGCGTTATATCGGTCTTCATGATAAAATGTTGCCGATCGAGAACATCTACGTCATAGGCGGTGATACAAAGGTGCTTTTGGAGGAGATTTCCAAACACCTGTACATCGACATTACAAAGGATAAAGGAACAATAAAATTATCTAAACACGGAAAAGAAATTACACTTAACATCCCTGCTGACCAAGAAGCACCTTCTGCAGAAAACCCACTTATCTTCAGCGAATCCGGCAAGCTGTTGATCAGCCTGAAGTATTTGGCAAACCAATTCGAATTCAAGCTCGAATACTTTCCGGAATACCGGACATTGAGGATTTATCGAGATGCCTATCCGCATATAAGCCATATCGAATACAAAGAAATCATCAAGGAACACATAAAGAAGCAACAAAGAACTCAAACAACTCAAACGACTAAAAAGCCGACCGTCTATTTGACGTTCGATGACGGTCCGAATCAATCCACACTGATCAATCACGCGACGCTCGAAAAATACAATGTGCCCGCCACCTTCTTCTTCCTCGGCAATCAAATGAAGCAGAACGAATCCATCGTCAAAACCGTCTCGAAAAGTGGCCATTACATCGGTTCGCACAGCATGACGCACGATAAGGCACTCGTCTACAATTCCTCCGAATCATTCATTGCCGAAATGGCTGGCGGCGCCGAAATCGCCGAACAGCTTACAGGGAAGTCTGCCAATCTCGTGCGCGTCCCTTACGGCAGCAAACCGCTCGTCACGTCGGGTATGCAAAAAAGCCTTATCGCCCGCGGACTTAAGCTATGGGACTGGGACGTCGACTCCAACGACTGGCGCTATACGGACAAACAAGCCGGCCAAATCGTGAAAAACGTTCAGGACGGCGTCACAAAAGCCGCGAAATCCGGCGACAAGGACATCATCATCCTCCTGCATGACCGCAGCCAAACAACCATCGCTCTTCCTAGAATCATCGAATGGCTCCAACGAGAAGGCTACAACTTCAAGGCGTACGAACCCGACAACCACATCATCCAGAACTTCCTACGCGATCCGTCGCTCTGAACCAAACCATTATTGGTCAAAACCACTAGTCGCGACAGGCATCCATCTACCAATCACGCATAAACTCCGCGAACCGCTCATAAACTGCTATAACTACGCATAAATCATAGAATCCACGCATAAATCGACAAACTAACGCATAACCATCACCAGATACGCATAAACGCAAAAACTCACGCATAACCGGGCGTACCCACGCATAAATTAAACCCTTAATTGAGCAAATGCACTTGACGCGACAAGGAATATGCTGACAATTAAGCAAAAGCCCGCGAACCACTTAAACTGCTATAAATACGCATAAATCATCGATTCCACGCATAACTCGACAAACTAGCGCATAACCTTCACCAGATACGCATAAACGCAAAAAAACACGCATAACACTCCGCAAACGCTCATAAATGAATCGCACGATCCAAGACATCGCCAGTAAACTGGAAATCAAACAAGCTAAAAATACTATTCAAGCAACTTAGCCAAATACTCATGCTTACAATACTATCCATAAATCTTCCGCACTATCAGCATCCAGAATCATCCATACCGTTTGAACGATTTTTCTGAAATTTCATCAAATACAAGCACTACTGCTATTTTCAAATAAATCACACTATGTTAGTCTTTAGTGGCAATAAACTACCAAGCTACTAAGGGGGAATAGGTAATTTGAAGAAGAATCCTAACTTCACAAAGCTGTTCAGCACGCTTTTGGCACTCATTCTCGTGCTATCCATGCTCACACCATTCACGGCATCCGCCAACACGGATCCTGATGGAACTGCTGAATCAGCTCAAACACTAAAAGCTTTCAAAGAGACAACCCAAGATGAAAGCATCATGCAGCAAAAAGCGGCCATCGCCGAACAGCTCAACCTGCTCGGGGACGAAGCTAAACTGCATGAAGAGCTTCAAAATGTAACAGGGAACCAACAAGTCCCTGTCATCATCCACCTATCCGAAAAATCAGTCGGACTCCAAAAAGGAATCCACAAACTGAAAGGAAAACCATTCTCCAGCGCAGAAGCGAATCAAACAAAACAAAAAGTTCGCAACCAGCATGCTGCTGTGAAAAAAGAGATGGCCATCAAAGGCATCCAATTCAAAGAAGGGTTCAGCTATGACACAGTTCTTAACGGAATCGCAGGAACCGTCAAAGCCGACGACCTGCCGAAACTTCTTGAAGTGAAAGGTGTTACACTCGTCGAACCGGACACAATCGTCCATGCATTTGACAATGGAAAAGCCAATGGCCAATCGAAAACGAAAGACTTGAAAAAACCGGCCCCATCCGAATCAAAACTTGAAGAGAAAGTAAAAGGTGGACAAGTCGACGCCAATATGGACACAAGCATCGGCTTCCTCGGAATCGAAGCACTCTGGAAAGAAGGCTATGAAGGACAAGGAATCAAAGTCGCCGTCCTTGACACAGGAATCGACGCCGACCACCCAGACCTAAAAGCCGTCTACAAAGGCGGCAAAAACTTCATTCCGAATAGCAGCACCTACACAAAACCACGTGCGGACGACGATGCATCCGAAACGTCGCCAGTAGAGCGCCCGGCAGGCACACCGGAATTCAACGCAAACGGTAGCGCATTCTACACTTCCCACGGCACACATGTCGCGGGCACAATCGCCGCAGTCGGCAACAACGAATACGGCATTAAAGGAATCGCACCGAAAGTCGATCTTTACGCATACCGCGTACTTGGCGCGTACGGCAGCGGAGCAACATCCGGCATCGTTGCAGCCATTGACTACGCAGTCCAACAAGAAATGGACGTCATCAACCTATCACTAGGCGGCGGCTCCAACACTGAAACAGACGCTGGATCATTCGCTATCAACAACGCCATGCTAGCAGGCACAATCTCAGTCATCGCAACAGGTAACTCAGGACCGAACCGCGGAACGATGGGCACACCAGCCACAGCCCGCCTCGGCATCGCAGTCGGTAACACGACAAACCCTGAAGCAAACTACTCCGGGGACATTAACATCAACGCCGGCAGCTACAACCTATCGAAAACACTGAAGCTGATGGGCACGACATACGGCGCCAACCTCGCCACGCAACTTGACGGCGAATTCAGCCTAGTCGCAGTCCCAGGCTTCGGAAAACCAACCGACTACACTGGAATTGACGTGAACGGCAAAGTTGCACTCGTCTCACGCGGCGATATCCCGTTCGTCGATAAGATCGCAGCCGCGAAAGCCAACGGCGCAGTCGCCATCATCGTCCACAACTTCGCGGGCGGAACAGGCGCACCAGGCCCATCCGGCACATTCCTTGGCGACGCATTCGAATTCATTCCGACATTCGACATGTCCCTAACGGACGGCGACGCAATCCGTGCAGCACTTGCAAAAGCAGCAGGCACAATCTCGTTCGGCAATTTCGGCAAAACAATGACAGCAGGCGACGAAGTGAACAGCTCCAGCTCACGCGGACCGTCCACACCGAACTTCGACATCAAACCTGACGTCACAGCACCGGGAACGAACATCATGTCCACAATCCCGATGTACAAAGCAGATTTCCCGGAAGCCACTTACGAACAAGCCTTCACGCGCAAAACGGGAACTTCCATGGCCACACCACATATTGCGGGAATCGCGGCGCTCGTGAAGCAAGCGAATCCGACGTGGGACGCCTTTGACGTAAAAGTCGCGCTCTCCAACACAGCGAAGGTCCTTGACACTAACAAGTACGACGTCTTCGCACAAGGAGCCGGCCGCGTACAAGCATACCAAGCGGCGCACCCTGAAATCCTTGCATACGCAATCGACACCGCAAACAATAACGGACAAACAGTCGAAAACAAAAAAGGGACAGTCACATTCGGTCCTCAAAAATTGGATAAAGCCATCTCCGTTACGAAACAAATTCTTGTGAAAAACGTAAACGGAAACGGTGGCACGTACAATGCTTCCGTCCAAGTGACAAAAGCATTCGGTGACGCAAAAGTCACAATCGACAAGCCGACATTCACGGTATCCGGCGAGCAGCTACTCAACGTTACATTGACAGCTTCCGCTACAAGCACGAAAACCGGCGATGAAATTCTCGGTTACATCAACATCGAAGGCGGCAGTACAACTGCATCATTGCCATTCGCAGCCGACTTCGGCGGGGCAGCGGCAACTGCAATAAAAGACATGAAAATCTCTGAAAATGACCTAAGCTTCAACGGCGATGGGGTGAAGGACGAAGCGACACTTTCCTTCACACTCACTGGCGACGTGACAACAAACTACATTGAGCTATGGGACATCATGAACCCTGAAGGCGGCGAATATGGAGACGGCTATATCGGCTATCTGCACAATGGCACTTCGCTTAAAGCGGGCTCATACACGTTAGGGATCAAAGGACAATACAAACCATGGGGCTCTGCTCCTGCAACAACGATTCCAGACGGTCTCTACACGATTGACTTCACAGCAGTGGCAAAGTCAGGAATCATCGGTGAATTTGTAGGACCTGTCGTCGTCAAATCCACAGCCGGTACAATTGAAGGGGCAGTTGAAGGCTCGACAGCAACTGGCCAAATCGATGACGCCTACATTCAATACCAAGAGGAACTCGTATGGTACGGCATGGGCTACGACATCAACACAAAACTAAAAGCATCTTACGAAGTATTGAAAGGTGAAGAAGTCGTCGCATCCGGTCCTGTTAACCTAGAGCAGGACGGCACATTCACATTCGATCTTCCTGAGCTGAGCAAAAAAGACAACTCAGTCAAAGTGAAATATGAAGACGCTGCTGGCAATAAAGCCGAAGCGATCATTTACAACGCAGGCGACCAAGTTGAGCCTGATACAATCACATTCGCGGTCAATAAAGATTATGTCGATCTAACCGTTGGTAAAACGGATCAATTGATCGTCACGAAAACAACGACAACAGCAGATGGCAAGCGATCAGAAGAAGATGTTACAGCATCGTCAACATTTGCTTCAAGTAATGAAAACGTAGCAACTGTAACGAATGGCACAATCACAGCAGTGGGCGCAGGTGAAACGGCAATTACCATCACAAACGGTGAATTCACAGCAACTGTCCTCGTTACAGTCGAAGCTGTCGAAGAGCCGCAGCCTGAGCCGGAGCCGGGCAACAGCTATGTCGTTACGGAAGAAATGATCACTCAACCCGGCAGTACAATCATTCTGGATGCGTCTTCGATGCAAGGGGAAGTCGACATCGAAATCAGCGCTTCCATCTTGAAGGCAATCGTTGGTTCGAAGAAAGATGTTGTTATCCAAAAAGATGGCGCAGTCTTCACCCTTCAAAAAAATATCTTGAAAGCTTTGAACGGTGACATCACAATCTCAGTAGCAAAAAATGACGCATCAGTAGCCAACGCCGTTTCCGAAGTCTACACAATCACAATTTGGAACGGATTTGGGGATACGAAACAACAAGTGACACGTCTCGCTCATTCAATCGATATCGTCATGCCAGTCAACACGAGCAGCAAGCAAGTCCGCATTATCGACGCAAACACATCTGCAGAAGTGAACAAAAAAGCAAACGTCAAAAACGGCAAAGTCAACTTCTCAACGAACACTGGAGGAAGCTTCGTAGCCACCAGCAAATAAACTAAATGAGCCTTTCCGGAGATTCCGGAAAGGCTCATTTTATAGAAAACTATTCCATTTGCTCGCCCGTAGTTTCTTCCTCCACCTCAGGCTTAGCTCGATAAACCAAGAAAGCCAATACAACTGCGACGATCGACATCAAAAAAGCAATAAAATAAACAAGCTCAACGCCAGCCACCATCGCAAAATCGATTGTTAGTGGATCTTCAGGCGTGGCCGAGCCTTCCAGAACCTTCATCTGCCTTGCATTCAAAATACTGATGAAAACAGAAACGCCAATCGCTCCGCCAACCGGCTGCAACGTTGACATGACTGCCGTTCCGTGCGGATACAACCGCTTCGGTAGCTGGTTCAATCCATTCGTCTCCGCAGGCATCATAATTGCAGAAACCGTCAGCATGATTAGAATATACCCGACGACAACGACCCAAACAGGCGTGTCGACCGTCAATCTGCTCATCATGAACATCGTTCCGCTCAACACAATCGTCGCCGGAATCATTAATACACGCGGCCCAAATTTATCAAAGAGAGCTCCCATGAACGGCGACATCGCCCCGTTCAAAATGCTTCCCGGCAATAGCACCAACCCTGCAGTGGCGGCGGTCAACGCCAATGGCCCCTGCATATAGACCGGCAAAATGATCTCCGACGCAAACATCGCCATGATGATAATCAAAAACATTAGGACGGCATGCGTATACATCGGATAGCGGAACACCCGCAAATCCATGACCGGCTCATCCAACTTCAATTGCCGCAGCACAAAAAGGATAACGCCAATGACGCCGACAATCATTGCAGCCAGCACATTCACACTAGCAAATCCATCCGCGCTCTCTCCGACTGAACTAAATCCGTAAACGATCCCTCCGAAGCCCAACGTCGAGAAAACCAACGAAATGACATCAATCTTCGGCTTTGTAACTTCGGAAACATTAACTAAATGTTTGTAACCAAACGCAATCGAAAACAACGCAAACGGAATAACGAGGATAAATAAATAACGCCAGCCGAAATACTCAACGATCACTCCGGAAAGTGTCGGTCCGATCGCCGGCGCAAACATGATGACAAGGCCAATCAACCCCATCACCTTCCCGCGGCGTTCCGGCGGGTAAATCAATAAGAAAACGTTGAAAATGATCGGCATCAGCAAACCGGTCCCAACCGCCTGGATCAACCGTCCGACAAGCAGAATAGAAAATGTCGGCGCTGAGGCGCTGACAATCGTCCCAATCGTAAAGACCGTCATCGTGCCAATAAACAATTGTCTTGTCGTGAACCACTGCAAAAGCAGCGCAGAAACCGGAATGACAATTGCCATCACAAGCATGAAGCCCGTCGCCATCCATTGCACAGTCGGCAATGAAATCGAAAATTCATCCATTAACGTAATAAGGGCGATATTCAATAAGGTTTCATTTAAAATCGCGAAAAACGCACCGATGATGAGCGACAGCATGATCGGGATAACTTTAACATTCGGATCATCCGCCAAGTACTCATATTTCTTAGGGTGCACAGTGTCCTGCATAAAAAAACTCCTCTCGTCTACCTAAATATTGTTAGCATTCTTCCGTGAAAGTAGTCGAAAAGAAGCTTGAAAATAAGAGGACAATAATAACATGCCAGTAGGCACTTTGCAATGCATTCATGGAATTACACACTTAAAACAGAAATAATAGTTTAATAGTTTGAATAAGGTGTAATAAAGTAATAGAAATGAAACACTCGAGAAAAATAAAGGATGTGCATCCAAGATGAGCTCAAATCGTAAAGCCGCACAGCTGCTCCAGACCAAGACGGACATCCAAAACTGGGGCGCACGCCGCGCTTCCAGGGTCAAGAAATATAAAACAACTTCCAGGCATGTCAAAGATTACATCGTCCTCGACTTCGAAACGACAGGCTTCCGCGCTGGCGCCGACCGCATCATCCAGATTGGCGCCCTTAAATACATCAATCACGAACAGATTGAATTCATCAACACATTCATTAACCCGGAGCGCCACATTCCGCTCACCATCACCCGGCTCACAGGCATCTCGAACGAAATGGTCCAATGGGCACCGACAATCGAACAAAAAATCGATGAACTCATCGAATTTATCGATGACCTGCCCATCGTCGCGCACAACGCCAGCTTCGACATGGGCTTTCTATATGCCCTCGACAACCTCGAAGGCATCGAAATTCCCGAATACACCGTCATCGACACCGTCAAACTCGCACGTAAAGTCATCACCGAAACGCCGAACCACAAACTCGGCACACTGGCGAAGCACCTCCAACTTGAACACGACGCCCACGACGCAATCGGCGACTGCCTAGCCACTGCCGCCATCTACCAATACTGCACCCAATAAAGCCGCCGTGCCTGGCGGTTTTCTTAATGAAAAACGCATAACCCCCTCCAGAAACGCATAAATCTCCACTTTCACGCATAAAGCCATAAACTCACGCATAAACGTCTGCAAAAACTCATAAATACTCCTAATCACGCATAACGCCCATCATCAAACCCCTAATTTGTCAAAACCATTCAGCGCGATTCGGAGCCGTGAACGATCTCCAGGCTTCCGCGACCTCTGTCTAAGTATTCAAATAACCAAGTTATAGTGATACTATTAAAGGACATAGAAAACATGTCAGGCTTGGGAAAGGAAAATAAATTTGAAGAAGCAGAATAGATCACTAAATAGCTCGGCTAAGCTGTTGGCATTTGTGTATGGCATTTTCATTTCATTCCCTGTCTATTGCATACTTGGGAACGCATATTACAAGGAGTATATAAGCGGTTTCGCATTTCTAGGTGCATTAATAGGTCTCATAGTGATCGCTGTAATTCCATTGATTATTTTCCGAAAAGATAAGTTTAAGAGCCTTACCGCCTGTTGGGTGATCGGATTATTGTCTCTCATTTGCGGTTATGAGTCTCGACTCCTGGAGTATGAGAGCAATACATATATTGCAGAGGTTTACAGAGAACCAGAGGAAATTATACAAAAATCCGGGATCTACATTTTGGCAATTGGGCTCAACGACATTCATTACGTGAAAGAGGAGAATGTCGTAAAGGATATTTACGAAAGAGAAGGTATTCAAATTTTTGATTTGCATAAAATTACAAATCAGGATCGGTACAAAAGTAAAACAAATGAAATAAAACGATTTTTAGGACTCGGCAAAGAGGATTTTCACGTAATGGGGCAGAATGTGAGAGGTTTTATTCGTGAAGATATTACAGTTATTAATGACTTTCTTAATCGTGAAAATCTCCATGGAGATAGTGCTGGACTAGCGTTAGGACTTTCCGCAATGGTCCATCAAGGCAGCTTGCACAACCGAATTCCAATCGGCGTCACTGGAACGTTAGAACCAGATGGAAGAGTCAATCAAGTGGGCGGAGTCGCATGGAAGATGATCATATCGGAACAAAAAGGTTTCCCATACATCATTGTTCCGAATGCAAATAGGGAAGAGGCGAATACTGCAAAAGTCCAAAATAATTTAGCGATTGAAATCTTACCTGTCCATCATATAGATGAGGCAGTAATGGCCATTAAGGAGCTTAATGCACGATAACAGAAAATAAGCCCTGATTAGATGTAATCGGGGCCCTTGCAAACACTCATAAATCTGCTGCACGCTCACACTCGCGCATACCGTCGCCAAATCACGCATAAACTCTATCAGTCAAACTAGCAAAAACCATTTTCAAACACCGAAATCATCCCAAAATCCACTTTTAAACGCCGAAAACAGCCCAAAACGCAATCTTCACCCAAACTATTCCATTTGCAAGCCAAGCAGTCTAAACTAAACATGAGGTGATGAAACATTGATCTACAAACAATGGACAATGCCAAACGAACTGAAAGCACTCATATCACTCGACAAACGCCTGCCGAGCAATCACGCTAAAAAGCACGCCGTCCAAAAGAACCTGCTCATCTGTCAAGCGGACTACAACGGCGAACTCGAATACGACGCACACATCATCGAATTCACGCCGGACTATCCGCACGCCATCCTCCACGACCTCTACCTGCAGCACGACGGCGCCTATTTTCAAATCGACTCGCTGCTCATTACGCCATCATCGATCACCATCGTCGAAGTGAAAAATCACAAAGACAAAACGGTCATCAAAGCGAACCCGACCCAGTTCATCCGCGTGTTCCGAAACGGCGACCGCAAACCAATGCGCAATCCATACACAGAAATCGACCGGAAAATCCACCTGCTCAAAAACTGGCTCGACAAACGAAGCATCCAAATCCCCATCGACGGCATCCTCACATTCGCACACACCAACGAACTCGCCATCGAACACCCGTCGCCTGAAATGAAAACAATGTTCACATACGATGCACCAGCACATTTCCATTCGCAAACAGTGAATGAACACATTCTCGATGGACATGCAATCCACAACCTGGCGCTCGCTTTACTCGAACACCAGAAAGAATACAATCCCTTCCCGCTGGCCGAACTATTCGACATCAACCCCGCTGATATTACGCCAGGTGTCATCTGCCCAGCATGCGACCGGCCAGGCATGAAGTGGGGGAGGGAAAAGTGGAACTGCGAATCATGCGGACACACCGGAAAAACAGAGCACCACCAAACCGTCCAAGACTGGTTCATGCTAATCAAACCGCAAATGACGAACCGCGAATTCCGCTACTTCACCCAGCTCAACAACCGAAACGTCGCCCGCGGCCTTCTCGGCAAATCCGGCCTGCAACTCATCGGCGAACGAAAAGCAGCTCATTATGTATTAATGAAAGATAAATCTTCCACTCCATAAAGAGCGCTCCCACCACGGAGCGTTTTTGCCTTTCCAATGATCAAATCCGCATAACTCCCGATCTCCACGCATACTCACTGCTAAAAGTCCATAAACTCTCCCCGATAAGCATAAATCAAAAGAATCACGCATAACGTCTCCAAAACAGCCCCTTAATTTGTCAAAACCATTCAGCGCGATCCACACTTTCTATTTATATAGAAGAAACTCCGCGCCCTCCCAACCACGCATAAATCCCTTCAAAAGCGCAAAAACGCCCCAAAAAGTCCATAACCTCCAACATCCACGCATAACTCCGCCGATTCCCGCATAACCGCCGCCATCCACGCATAAATCCGAAAACTCACGCATAACCGCCCGCCCACGCCCGCAATATCTACCAATCTCCAAATACCCCTCCCAAAAACAAGGAATTCCTGTATAATCAACCTCAAAGACATAAATCGAACTCCAAACAGAAAGGAGACCCTAAAATGCCCGCCAACAAACACGAATCGCCCGGCACGTACAAGCCCGATCCGCGATTCAAAATCGCGCACAAAGAAGCACTCATCGGCGTCGCACTCGCAATCTTCAATTTCATCTGGTGGTACGGCTTCGCCTACGGACTCGGCTCCCGCCCGCCTGAAGAATATACATACATCCTCGGCCTGCCCGACTGGTTCTTCTACAGC
The DNA here is from genome assembly GCF_023715585.1 of Sporosarcina luteola. Classification (GTDB taxonomy): domain Bacteria; phylum Bacillota; class Bacilli; order Bacillales_A; family Planococcaceae; genus Sporosarcina; species Sporosarcina luteola_D. The sequence continues at coordinate 1,690,725 of NZ_JAMBOK010000001.1, read as the reverse complement.
TGCGTCGTCGGCTTCATCCTGATGTCCGTCATCGTCATCATCATCACAAAATACGTCCTGAAAGAAGTCCCGCTCGACGCGGATCCATACGCGGACCCGAACGCAACAACAAAGGAGGAATCACCGCTAAAATGAACATCCAAGTCATCTTACCGCTCGCCATCTTCCTGATCGCGATCTTCGCCATCGGCTTCATCGCATCCAAACAGATGAGCTCAACCGGCGGATTCCTCCAAGAATACTTCCTCGGAGGACGCGAACTCGGTGGATTCGTACTCGCCATGACGATGGTCGCCACATACGGCAGCGCATCCAGCTTCCTCGGGGGACCCGGAACCGCCTACACAGTCGGCTTCGGCTGGATCCTGCTTGCCATGACCCAAGTCGTCACCGGCTATTTCGTCCTACTCATCTTAGGAAAGAAATTCGCCATCTTAGGACGCAAATACAACGCCGTCACGATGATCGACTTCCTGAAAGCGCGCTATAACAGCCCTGCCGTTGCAATTCTTTCAGCCATCGCCATCATCATCTTCCTATTCTCCGCCATGACCGCGCAATGGGTCGGCGGGGGACGGCTCATCGAATCGCTCACCGGACTCCAGTACACGACGGCGCTCTTCATCTTCGCGATTTCGGTCCTCGTCTACGTGACGATTGGCGGATTCCGCGCAGTCGCACTGACCGACGCCGTCCAAGGAGCCATCATGGTCGTCGGCACACTCATCCTGCTCATCGGCGTCATCATCGCCGGCGGGGGAGTCCCGGCGATCATGCAGGATCTATTGAATGAAAACCCGAGACTCGTCACGCCATTCGGGGCAGACGGAAAACTCACAGCCGCATACGTATCCTCCTTCTGGATACTCGTCGGCGTCGGCGTCGTCGGCCTCCCGCAAATGGCCGTCCGCGCCATGAGCTACAAAAGCTCCCGCGCCATGCACCGGGCACTCGTCATCGGCACCATCGTCACCGGCTTCATCATGCTCAACATGCACCTGATCGGCGTCTTTGCAAGACCCGTCATGCCGGGAATCACCGTAGGGGACAAAGTCATTCCGTTAATCGCGCTCGAAGTACTGCCCCCGTGGCTAGCAGGCATCGTCCTCGCGGCACCAATGGCGGCCATCATGTCGACCGTCGACTCGCTGCTCTTGCTCGTCAGCTCAGCGATCGTCAAAGACGTCTACCTGAACTTCATCAAACCTGAAGCAACTGAAAAACGGGTCAAACAGATAAGCATCGGCGTCACCGGCATCCTGGGAATTATCGTCTTCCTGCTCGCCCTCCAGCCGCCCGACCTGCTCATCTTCCTAAACCTATTCGCCTTCGGAGGACTCGAAGCCGCCTTCATCTGGCCGATCGTCCTCGGACTCTACTGGAAATACGGCAACAAATACGGCGCAATCCTCAGCATGATCACCGGCATCGCCAGCTACATCGCGATCCACTTCTACAACACGACTTTCGGCAACCTGCTCGGCGTCCACACAGTCACGATCCCCGTCGTCCTGTCCCTGATCGCCTACATCATCGGCTCCCTCGCCATCCAGCGAAAAGCATTCAGATTCTGAAATGAAAAGCGGACTCCCACAAACGAGAGTCCGCTTTCCCATCTCTAAAAACGCATATACTGAAAAACTCACGCATAAATCTTCCCACATACGCATAAAATCAAATTCTCACGCATAACTCCGCTGAATCACGCATAAACGCCATCAAACGCGCATAAACTCCTCCAATCACGCATATCGCCTTCAATCCAATACTTTTAATTTGTCAAAACCATTAGGAGCGAACAGGGGAGGGAAGCTCAAATTATTCCCCACGAACCCAAATAGCGACTAATCACAAATTCTCACGCATAATTCGCACCCCATATGCTAAACTAGAATCTATCGAAACCAAGAAAGAAGGCAACTAACATGTGGAAACTCTACACATTCCTCACCATCGCCATGCTCCTATGGGGTGCCAACCTCCCCATGCTCAAATACATGCTCACCTTCATGCACCCTGTCACCATGACCGCACTCCGCGTCCTAACAGCAGGCATCACCGTATTCATCATCCTCGGAGCCCTCAAAATCCTCCGCCTCCCAACCAAAAAAGAATGGACATACATCATCGGCGGAGCCGCACTCAACGTCGTCCTCCACCACTACTTCCTCAACATGGGCCTCTTCCGCACAACCGGCACCAACGCCAGCCTCATCCTCGGAACCGGCCCAGTCCTGACAGCAATATGCACAGCACTCCTACTGCGCAACTACCCGACCAGAGTCCAATGGATCGGCGCAACAGTAGGCTTCATCGGCATCGGATCCGTCGTCCTCGCAGGAGGCGATAGCTTCACCGGCCTCAAACTCGGCGACGCATTCATCTTTTTCGCTATCCTTGTACAAGTCCTTTCCTTTTTGATAATCGCTAAGGCGGCAAGGACGCTGGACCCAAGGCTTCTCACCGCGTACATGCTGACCGCCGGAAGCCTCTTGTTGTTTGTCATCAGCCTCATCCAAGAGCCCGGCGAACTCATCAAATACACAACCGTCCCGCCAAGTTTCTGGGTCGTCTTCGCCGCAAGCGCCATTTTCGCAACTGCGGTAGGGCATATGCTATACAACTATTCAGTCGGTCAAATCGGCCCCGCCAAAGCCGCAATCTTCATGAACCTGAACACACTCTTCTCCCTGGTAGGCTCAGCCCTCTTCCTCGGAGAAATCATCACCGGCCGACACCTGATCGGCTTCGTCCTGATCATCATCGGCGTCATCCTAGGCTCCGGCGCTGCCGAAGATCTATGGAAGAAACGCAAACTTAAACCCGAGCCGTCCTAAAGGCGGCTCGATCACTAACTCACGCACTCTTCCAAATACGCATAAATCCCTGCAAATACGCATAACTCCGCCAAAAGTTCATAACTCCTCTAATCTGACGCATAAATCTCTTCAGAAGCGCATAAACACAAAAATTCACGCATAAACTCCCTGAAATACAAAAAAGGAGTAGCAACTACTCCTTCTCTCAAACCGTCTTATAGAAATACTAGTTTCTAGGATCTACATAATCCGGGCAGTCAGTAATGATTGCGTCAACACCCATTTCGAATAGAAAGTCTGCTGCTTCTTGGCTGCGTACCGTCCATGAACCAATTTTCATTCCTAAGTAGTGACCGTCATTCACTAATTCCTCTGTCACAATTCCATAGCTCGGATTAAACCAATCCGCATATGTTGAAAATTCCTGTAAAGCATCCAATGTTGTGTCAGCACGGTTTGAAGTTAATACACCGATGGGAACTCGGGGAAGAAGCTGATCCATCATTTTCATTGACGTAAAATTGAACGATTGAATAATGATCTTCTCATTCTGTGGTTTATCGAGATTGCGTTCTAGTAATGCGTCTGCTACTTGTTCTTCAATACCAGGGTATAGTTCCGGAGCCTTTAACTCTACTAAAATTCCAATCTTGCCACGGTAACGATCAAGAATCTCTTCAAATGTCGGGATGTGTTCTCCTGCAAACTTTTCCCCATACCAACTTCCTGCATCAAGACTTCTCAGCTGTTCAAATGTCAACTCCCCGACTTGACCCGTTCCATCTGTCGTGCGGTCCACTGTTGTATCATGGATCACTACCAATTCACCATCGTTACTTCGTTGAACATCGATTTCAATATAATCAGCTTTCATCTCAACTGCGAGATCAAAAGCGGCAATCGTATTTTCAGGTGCATAACCTGTTGCACCACGGTGTGCTACATTTTCGACTTGTTTTCTCTGGCCTGTTGTTGGTTCTTCTGCTAGTTGACTGAACGGGTTGAATACTAACGATAAGGCTACTCCTGCTTCTAGTAGTAATTGTTTGCTCATCTTCTCCATCTCCTATCTAAATTAGATTCAACTCTAGTTTAGAATAGGAATGTTAATCTAATATGTAGATAGCTGTAGATATACATAAAGATAATGTTAACGAATTTCTACCATTTTCCCTACGATTCTTTACAAATCAATTTAATAGAAAAGTAATGCTATACTGCTAGGATTTATCCAAAACGGTCTTTGCCTATCCAGAAAATTCACCAAAGGATTGTCCTTCTTTTTATAGAATTTATTGAAATGAATTTTAACAAAAGGAAAACGCCAAGAAATGGCGTTTAACATCATCATCATTGATTACCTTGATTGTTTTTCATTTTTCCTGTTACTTTCTTTGCGGCGTTTTTAGCAGCATCTACAGTATACATTGCAATAATAATTCCTGTTGTTTCCAATGCAGATCCAGCTGTATTTTTAATGCCTTCCGCAACACTTTTATCATTTTGTTGATTTTTACCATTATGCTGATTAGCCATTACATTTCACCTCCTAAACAAGAGTAGGATATGTGTAATAGCATTATTTATCCGTGCAAATAACGTTCAGGACCTTTTCCTTATTAGCCGCAAGAACTACGTTTTCTTGCTCCCAATAAGATAGAGCACCGAAATAACAATCATAGTAGCTACGGAATAACTAAAGCCGATTAGGTGGAGGCCGGTTATGATTTAATCATCATTGGCGTAATCCTAGGCTCGGGCGCCGCCGAAGAACTATGGAAAAAACGAAAATCCAAACCCGTGCCGTCCTAAAATCGGCTAAACCAACTCAATTCCACATAAACACTTCCAAAAGTCCATAAACTCCTCCAAACACGCATAAATCCCAAACTCCACGCATAACCGCCGCCGTTCGCGCATAAATCCATCCAGAAACGCATAAACTCCCAAACTCACGCATAACGCCTCCAACGCAACCCCTTTAGTTGTCAAACCTATTCAGCGCGAGCAGGGGAGGGCAATCTCAGAAAACTCCCGCGCCCAACTCATCATTGCTAAACACCAAGAAAGACATATATAATTCAATGTAGAAAACCGTACTGGAACTAGGAGGTAAACAGATGGAAGTATTCGAAGAATTTCTAACGAAAATCGATAACCCGGAACAACGTGCGCGAACAGAAGAAGTGTTGACGTGGGTAAAAACGAAATATCCCGAACTGACGCCAGTCATCAAATGGAACCAGCCGATGTTTACCGATCACGGCACATATATCATCGGCTTCAGCGTATCCAAGCAACATTTAGCCGCATCCCCTGAACAGGTAGGCATTGACCACTTCTCAGAGCAAATCATACAAGCCGGCTACAAGCACACCAAAATGCTAGTCCAATTCCCTTGGAACCGTCCGTTTGATTATGAACTGCTCGAGAAAATGATCGACTTTAACATCTCAGAGAAAGCAGACTGCACAACCTTCTGGCGATAAAAAGCTTACTTGAAAAGTAAGCTTTTTTATTTACGCATAACCTCCAACTTTCACGTATAAATACTCCCCAAAGCTCATAACCGCTCCTAAACGCTCATACATCCACCTAGAAACGTATAAACTCCAAAACTCACGCATAACAAACCCCTAATTTGTCAAAAGCATTTATCACGACTATATGACGTTCAACACGAAATCCCTCCCGCGCCCACTAAATAATGTTTGTGAAAAGTTCGGTGCATAAGCGAATTTTTTCGGCGCAAAAAGAAAAACGCCAAAAAATGGCGTTTAACATAAGCATGTTCAATTATCTTGATTGTTTCTTCATGTTATCTTTCAAGTTCTTTGCCGCATTTTTAGTCGCGTTTACAGTCTTCATTGCAATATCTTCTGTTGTTTCCAAAGCATTATGAGCTGTCTCGAATGCGGAGCCAGCTGTATTTTTAATGCCTTCCGCAACGTTTTTATTATTTTGTTGGTTTTTCCCATATTGTTGGTCAGCCATGACGTTTCACCTCCTAAACAAGAATAGGATATGTAGTTCGTCAATAGTTATCCGTACATAAAAGCGAACAATAAAAACACACGCCGAGAAACGCATAAATCTCGAAAGACGCGCATAATCCCGCTCATAACCGCATAAGTCTCGAAACTCACGCATAACGCAACGCAACAACACAACAAAAAGTCTTTCTACAAATCTTTCATTTCTCATAGTGCAATACTCAGAACAATGGTAAAATAGTTATGAATCTTAAAACATCGAACAAGGGGGAAGAAATTTGCGCAAAACAGTTCAAAGCAAGAAGTTTCTAGCAACATCGATCATCGCAGCAGCAGTCGTGACTGCGGCAGGAGTTCCATCAGCTTCAGCTGCAACAGCAACATTTAAGGACGTATCAAAAAACTATCAAAATGCGGTTGATTTCTTGTACACGCACGGCATCTCGAGAGGATACACGCCTGAGCAATTCGGCACGACAGATTCAGTCAAACGTGCGGATGCAGCAGTTCAAATCGCAACGGCACTCGGGTTCGATGCTAGCAAAACATACAAGGATGCTGGCTTCAAAGACGTTCCTGTACGTGCGAAATGGGCAGTCAATGCGCTCGTCGAAGCGGGAATCATCGATGGCTTGAATGCCAACGAATTCGGCTCGGACGAGTTATTGACACGCAACCAAATGGCGAAAGTGCTTGCAAATGCTGCAAATCTTTCAATCGATAATAAGGTGAAGTCAACAAAATTCAAAGACGTCAATTCGAACTTCTCGAAATATGTCGAAGCGCTTGTGAAAGCAGGCATCACACAAGGGAAGACGGATACGAACTTCGGAGCGTATGATCATGTCACTCGTGGGGAAATGGCATTGTTCCTGTTCCGCTCCCAAGAAGGTCTTGGCTTCATCGACTTGATGGTCATGCATATGAACGACCACCATGCATATTTGGATCCACTTCCATACGTGTCAACTGTCGTCAATGAATTGAGAAGCCAACATAAGAACAATCTTCTTCTTCATGCAGGGGATGCATTCTCAGGCGATCTCTACTTCAACGCATTTCACGGGGAAGCAGACGTAGCGATGATGAACCAACTTGGATTCGATGCAATGACATTCGGTAACCACGAGTTCGACTTGGGAAGCACGAAGGAAGGGCATCAAAAGCTTTCGGAATTCATCAAGTCCGCTAAGTTCCCGTTCGTCTCAGCAAACGTCGACTTCTCGAAGGACAAGCTGTTCGACGGGCTGCAAACACGAAATGTAACGGAAAACTATAAAGACGGTCATATCTACAACGGTATTGTCATCAATGTGAATGGTCAAAAAGTCGGCGTATTCGGTCTGACTACTGAAGAAACGCCTACAATTTCAAGCACAGGCGAGGTGAAGTTTGAAAACTATATCGACCGTGCGAAAGCTTCAGTAAAGGCATTCGAAGATCAAGGTGTCAATAAAATCATTGCTTTGACACATATCGGATTCGACGATTCACTCGTCTGGGACAATGACCAAGAACTTGCGAAACAAGTTCAAGGCATCGACATCATCGTCGGAGGACATACACACACTTCCATTGGCGAACCAAAAATCGTGAACGAAGGCAAAGGTGTGACAATCATCGTCCAAGCACATGAATATGCGAAAGCGCTCGGCACATTGGACGTCAAGTTCAACTCCAAAGGTGAAATCTATTCACACGCTGGAAAGTTGATCGCAACTGATCCTACAGCGAAAGACTTCCCGATCGCCGCGGACAAAGAAGCAGCGAAAGTATTGGAGCCATTCACGGCGAAGGTGAATGAAATTAAAAAAGCATCCATCGGCGTCAGTGCAAAAGCTCTGCTAGACGGAAAACGGGATAGCGATAATTCAGGAGTCTCAAGCGTTCGCCATAATGAAACGAATCTAGGAAACTTAATGACTGACGCCATGCTTTGGAAAGCGAAGTCCATCAACGACAAGACTTCAATCGCAATTCAAAACGGCGGCGGTATCCGTACATCGATTGAAGATGGCGACATTACAACAGGAGAAGTACTGAAAGTTATGCCATTCGGAAACGCATTGGCAATCGTTGAACTCTCAGGCGCGGATCTTCTGAAAACACTTGAGCATAGCGTTGCAGCAGATGCCATCGAAGGTGGAAAAGGTTTGAAGGAGAGTGGTGCATTCCTTCACGTTTCGGGCATGAAATTCACATATGACAGCTCGAAAGCAAAAGGGGAGCGCGTCCAATCCGCCCAAGTACTTGAAGGGGACAAATATGTTGATTTGGATAAAACCAAAACATACTTCATCGCTACGAATTCATTCACTGCTAAAGGCGGAGACGGATTCGAACAGCTTGGCAATGCTTACAAAGCCGGCAAAGTATCCGAGCCAGGTTTCGTAGACTATGAAAACTTCATAGAGTATGTAAAGACGCTCGGAAAAGAAATTAATCCAACAATAGAAGGCCGCATCATCGATACAACTCTAGCAACACAACAAAACGGATTTAAAAAATAATAAAATAAAAAATGCTCTGCTCCTTTTCGACTGGAGTAGGGCTTTTTTGATAACGAATCACCATCCTTTTGCCCCAATCGCCTAAATGCGACCTAATGCATCTCTTTCCATACCCGTTCGGCACCCCTTTTAGACACAAAATCCCAAAATAATTGAAATTAGTCCGAATGAAACATATTATTATGTGTTTTGGTATGGTAGACTAAGAGAAACATTTTCCACAAAGGAGTACAGTCTTAGATGAAAAAAGTTGTTTTACTTTTGTTGTCGTTTCTTTTGATTTTTTCATTGGACCTTTTCACACCTAACTATGCCTCAGCAGCTTCCGGTTTTGTGGATATCCCTTCTACACATAGAGCGTATAAAGAGATTAGCTATCTTAAGCAAGGTAATATAACAACATCCGACAACCCTGACCTATTTGCCCCCGATGCACCTATGACACGGGCGCACGCTGCAGCGATGATCGGAAAAGCCGTCCAATTGCAAGGGACCCCTGTCAATACGAGGTTTCCGGATGTTCCAGCCGATCACTTTGCGTCAGGATACATAGAAGACTCTGTGAATCGTGGCATCATTTTCGGATACAAACAGGAGAACGGAACGTATTTGTACAAGCCAGGACAGCAATTGAAGCGCGGAGAGATGGCGTTGCTCATCAGCAGAGCATTCGGATTCCAATCCGATACGACAAATGCGGCAGCACAAGAATTCATGGCAAAAGGCATTTCAGACGGAGTAGGTAAAGGCAACTTCGGCACCGAGCTGCCGATGAAACGTGGAGATTTTGCTGTATTCCTCGCACGCGCCGTCAATGCCGACTTCCGTGAGAAAGCGCTGCAAGTGGCAGCCACGCCGATGTATGTAAATGTAAGTGAAGACACATCCCTCAACATGAGGACAGGCCCATCCGTAGACTATACCGAAAAAATGAAATTATTCAGTGGAAATCCGGTTGACGTTTTGTACACTGTTGGAGACTGGGTCTATGCGAAAGTGGATAATATTACTGGTTTCATCCATGGCTATTACCTGTCCACTGACCAGCCAGCAATTAGTAATATGAAAGATCCGATCCATGTCACCCCTACTCCCGTCCCTGGTCCTGTTACGAGTCCCATCAGTGGCAAAAAGCCGCTGAATCAACTGACAATCGTCATTGACCCAGGTCACGGCGGGAAAGATCCGGGAGCAGCCGGAAATGGTTTGCGCGAAAAAGACATCGTCCTGGATATTTCCAAACGCATGAAAACCTATTTCCAAGGCACGCCGATCAATGTCAAGCTGACGCGGGAGACGGACGTTTTCCTTGAACTTTCACAGCGCGTCCAATATGCGAAGCAAAATAAGGCGGACCTATTCATAAGTGTTCATGCGAATGCATTTAACGGAAAAGCTTCCGGAATAGAATCATTCTATTACAGTGCGGCACGCAATCCGAACGTGCAGCAATCCAAAGCACTTTCAACGTATATCCAGAAAAGGATGCTAGAAGCTTGGAATCTTCCAGATCGACGCGTCCAAAGCAAGTCACTGTATGTCATTCGCGAAAATACGATGCCAGCAACATTGATTGAAGTAGGCTTCATTGATAACGCGAAAGACGCGCAGTATATCAAGTCTGCTGCACATCGCGAAACGATGGCGAAAGCAGTGTTCCTAGGAACTCTTGATTATCTGTATCACTTTGAGGGTCGTTCAGAGGTATCGCCTCTCTACTCGAAATACAACGCGACTCCGTCAAGAAAATATCATTAATAAGTAAATTAACAGCCCTACTGGAATTTCGTTTCTAGAGGGCTTCTTTTATAGTTATTTTGAAGAGGACGGTGAAGGCAATGAAGAAATATATTAAATCCATTGCAATCGCATTTACACTTGTATTCGCATTGCAATTCCAGACGATGGCCCAGGAGCAGCAGGGAGAGTACTTAATCAGCGGTGGAAAACAGACGGAACTGATCGAGTATATGAATGAAAGTGGCATGCACATCGACAAAACATATCCATCACTCGATATTCTATCTGTCTCGCTGTCTAGCGCCGAAATTGCCCGGTTGAAAGATGCTTTTCCACACATCGTCATCCAAAGCAACCGATCATATCAACAGAGCGCTGAAAAAGATCTCGCCTCTAGCGCGCTGATCAACACAACTAGAGACAGCACCGCCCCTTATACTGGGAAAGGCGTGAAAGTCGCTGTCCTGGATTCCGGAATCGATGTCAAACATCGTGACCTCCGTGTCAAAGGGGGGTATTGTTCCATGAAAACGGACTGTCCGATGACCGTTTCCTATGACGATGACAACGGACACGGGACCCATGTTGCAGGCGTCATTGCTGCTCTCGCCAATCAGACGGGCATCGTTGGAATCGCCCCCTCCGTAGAGCTTTACAGCATCAAAGGACTTAATGGCTTCGGAGTCGGAACAACGACTAGTTTAATAGATGGGATCAACTGGGCGATGAAGCAAAAAATCGACATTCTGAATTTGAGCATTACAACTGACCAAGATGACCCCGCACTTGAAAAGGCGCTTCAGAAAGCATATGCACAAGGCATGCTCATTGTCGGCTCCGGCGGCAATAACGGCGATCAGACGAATAGCACCGTCATGTTTCCGGCTAAATATGAGTCTGTCATCGCGGTAGCGGCAATCAATGCGGATTTAACAAAGCTTAAAAACAGCGCGGTCGGAAAGGAAATTGAGATTGCAGCCCCTGGTGCGTCCATTTTCAGCACATACCCGATGAAATGGGATTTCGAGGACGAAAAAGCGGATGGCTATACGCGGCTTTCCGGCACATCCATGGCGACAGCCCATGTCACCGGAATTCTAGCACTCTATAAAGAACGATTTCCACATATGAAAAATGACGAATTGCGCCAGCTGATTGCACGAACTGCCAAAGATCTTGGAAAGGAAGGGAGAGATGACATATTTGGCCACGGCCTCATCCAATACAAACCTACCTTTGATAATACGATCGACTTTACAGTGCAATCGGAACTCGGTAAATTGACGCTTCAATACAGTGGGAACAAAGACGTTCAAATCGACGGAGCGAACGTTCTGCATCAGGGCAATGGAAAATGGGAGATCTATGGCGTTGCCGGAGACCTTGATGTACTGGTGAAGACAAAGACCGACCAAGGCGCAGTTTGGCAAGAACAGAAGATCTTCAAGATGCCCACACCTGTTTTCTCAGACATGAATAACAGTCAACGGTTTGCGGGCCCAGTCGGATTCCTGACACATAAAGGTCAATTGAAAGGTTTACCGGACGGCACGATCCGCCCCTACGAAAACATTACGAGAGCCGAGGCGGCAGCGATTATCGGCAGGGCGCTCGGTTACCCAGAAAAGGCTTCGGCAGTCGCCTTTAAAGATGTTTCACCAACATCTTTCGCCGGGGGCTATATTCAGGCGTTGAAGGAAGCTGATATCGTTTCCGGATTCAAAGATGGCACATTTAAGCCTGATCAAAAAGTGACGCGCGGTGAAATGGCAATCCTTATTTCAAAAGCATTTAATCTGAAATCGGATAATGTCAATAGATTCACAGACAGTCATCCTTCAATGGCTTCCTATAGTGCAGTGAATGCACTGGTTTCTGCCAAAATCACAAACGGCTACACCGATGGCACCTTTAAGCCGAACGACCAAATGAGCCGGGCTGATTTCGCAGTATTCCTGGCCAGGGTCCAAGAAGATGCGTTCAAGTAAGGAATCGGGGGAATGAAAAATGAAATTTATAAAGATAAAAGAATTTCTGTTGCTGCTGTTAGTAATAACAATTGCGTTTCCTGGCTTGCATGCAAAAGCATCGGCCAATAGCCTGGCGGACTTTGCGAAGGCCTATGAAGGCACACCATACAAATTCGGCGGTAATACACCTGAAACAGGCTTCGACTGCTCCGGATTCATCGTTTATGTGTTCAACCAGTTCGATACTAAGCTGCCGAGGACTTCGGAAGGGCAGTTCAATTACGGTGTTCCCGTAGATGCAGCCGACCTGCAGCCAGGCGACGTGCTATTCTTTAAGGACACATACAAACCGGGGATCTCTCATGCAGGCATCTACTTGGGAAACAACGAATTCATTTCAGCTGAAAATGAAAAACGTGGCGTCGCCAAAGCGAAGCTGTTCTCACATCCATACTGGGAGCCGCGCTTTGCAGGAGCGAAGCGTATGAACGGATCGACTGCAGCGCAAGCACCGGCCGCACCAACGCTGCCTAAGACGGCGTTCGAAGACATCACTCCCGATCATCTCGCATACAATGCGATTTTGAAGCTGAGCGGAAACGGGATCATCAACGGTTTTCCTAACAATCAATTTAAACCGGAAGATACGATTACCCGCGGACAGGCGGCAGCCATGCTGAATCGCGTATTGAAACTGAAACCTGCGAATGAAGTGAATTTCAGGGACGTTGACAAAAAGCATCAATTTGCAGAACATATTGCCGCGATGAATGAAGCGGATATCTTAAAAGGATACGAGGATGGAAGATTCGGCTTGGAAGACAAATTGACGCGGACGCAGCTAGCGGTCATTATCGATCGTGCGTTCAATCTCCAGAAGAAAGTCGACGACCGAGTCTATATTTCCTCGCTCTATGTCGACATTCCATCCACCTATTGGGCAAAGGGGTCAATCAATGCTTTAAAGCAGTTGGACAAGACAGGTGTCTTCCAAACACCATCCTATGAATTCACCAAAATCGTGACGCGGGCAGAATTTGCAGCAGCTGTCTATAGCGCCATCGAAGTGAATTAAGGGCTGCTTCTATTTAATAACCAATTCATAGACCGATAGAAAGATTGACAAAGCTTTTTAGGGGGAATTAAATGAAACGCAAACTAGCAGCGATGTTCGTCATCTTTATGCTTATGCTGCAACTGACACCGTCAATCTCTCATGCGGATGAATTGACAGGTTTGACATTGGAAAAGGAAGTCCGTGAAATGGTATCCATGGGAATCATTAAAGGATACTCGGACGGCAAAATTTATCCGAAAGCGGACGTGAGTCGCGGAGATTTTGCGGCATTCCTCGCGCGGACAATGAATCTATCACCCGAAGTGCCTGTGTTCACGGACGTGAATCCATACTCCGCAATCGCAGGTGAAATCGGTGCCATCCAAAAAAGCGGGATTATGAAAGGCACATTGGACGGTAAATTCATGCCTCTGAAATTAATGACAAGGGAAGAAATGGCCGTCACAGCATCCCGTGCCATCAACTACTTAGGCATCACAGTCAATGCGAATGACATCGTGCTGACAGACGAATCCCTCTTCGCATCAACGGAAGGGGTCAGTGCAGCAAAAACGGTATTCGCAGCGGGAATCATGAACGGGATGAAAGTAGATCCGACACGCACCATCATCACATTCGACCCGGCAGGACTTTCAAAGCGGGACCAAGTCGCAGCTGTACTTAGCCGATTCATCGCATTCCGGGCGAAACACGAAATACCTGAAGTGGAACCTGAACCACCATCCATACCGCAGCCACCAGCACCACCCGCAGCGGATCCGGAGAAATTCCAGCTTGCCGTCGTGGAAAATAAAGCAATGAAGCTCTTGGACAAGAAATACAACACGTACGCGGAAGCGGTCAAAGCATTTACCGCCAGTCCGATAGCTGAAGGAATCTACAAAGGCAAAGAGATGCTTCGCGTTAGAAGCGGAATGGCATTTGCACAAGGTCCTTTAGGTAAAGTGACAATTATCTACTCTAGTCCATCCTTTGGCACACAGCTTACATACATCGAAGCCGGCCGTGAAATGGGTGTGCTCGAGTACGCGGAAAATTATGTCAAAGTACAAGTTGCAGATACTGTAGGCTACGTGAAACATGAAGAAATTGATTTTATGCCGGTCTCGATTTCGAATTCGAAAGATTATTATGTTGCGAATAGCAACAATGAACTTCTCCATTATGAATTTAATTACCTCAGGCGTTCATACGGAGGATCATACATCATCGGATCCGCTCCTTCATTCATGAAGGTTGGTACGCCCTACTATTCTAGAGATGGTGTCAACTATCTTGACGGGGCAGGGAAAGTGGCTGGAACATATCATCCGTACTTCCAGTTCCAATCAATCCGCTCGAAAACAGAGTATACAGCTGAAGAAATCGATGCGTTCATTCTACGAATTCTTGCGGAAAAGGAACGTACAGGTCAGGCTAGATATGCAGGTGCTTCGGTCAAATCGAAACTTATTGGCTTAGGCTCTCATATTAAGGCAATTGAAGAGCAACATCGGGTAAACGGGCTCTTCATCCTAGCAGCCGCCATGCATGAAAGTGACTTCGGGATGAGCTCCAACGCTCTCCAGAAAAACAATCTATACGGCATTACAGTATTCGATAGCACTCCAGGGGCCGGACAAGTATACGCCACACCACAACGGAGCATTGAAGCATTCGTATTGATGTATATCAATTTGGAGTATGGCTTACCGGAAGGGAAACGCGCGAAAGGTGCCGTGCCTGGCAATAAAACCGTCGGCTTCAACGTCAGCTATGCGTCTGACCCAACATGGGGGGCAAAAATCGCTGGTCATATGTGGAGAACCGATGTTGCAATGGGTGGTAAAGATGCATATAGATATCGCCTTGCCATGACGAACATTACAACATCATTGAATGTTCGTACGTTACCAGTAGTCTCGTCAGACACACTGCTCTTTTCATTCAGCCCGCGTGACCTCGGTCGAAGCGGCAAAAGCGGGTATCCAGTCGCCATCGTCGAACAGCAAAAAGGCGCAGACGGCTACATCTGGTACAAAGTTTTCGCAGACTCCGTTACAAAAGACGCCAACGGAGAACACATCGAATTTGGATGGATTCGCGGCGACTTCCTGACAGAATTGAATACTAGATAATAAAACACCCCAGAAGGTAGAATGCAACTCTACCTTCTGGGGTGATTCTTTTAAAGGAATTTAGATTGTCAAAACCACTTAGCGCGACTTAGAGTATTTTATGAGCGGAATTTCACCGCGATACACTCATAAACCGCGATATCCGCGCATAAAATGAAATTCTTACGCATAACACGCGACATCCACGCATAAAATGAAATTCTTACGCATAAACAGCAGTATTCACGCATAACCCTCTCATCCACGCCTCAACAATCCAACAAACCGGTTAAACCCTTCCCGGTACATAACCCGGATCATCGCTGCATAAACGACAACGCCAATCGGCACAAGCACAGCCAACTGATAGAGCGAATACCAATCCTCTGCATTCAGCAATACCTTCGCGCCCCACACAGCAAGCCCCATCACAATCGCAGGTCCGATAACACGCGAACTCATCCGTGCGAACCGCTTCAACTCTGCAGCCCCTAAATCCTTATAAACGACAGCCATCGAAACCGCAAAATAATAAACGCTCACGACTGAAGCTGATATTGCAAGTGCCGGATACCCGTACTTATCAACCAGCAGCCAATTTAAAATGAGATTCACTGCGATCGTCGTTACACTGATCCGGAATACAATGGCAGTCTTGCCCCTCGAATACATCGATTTCGACAGGATCAGCTGCATGCCCTGGAACACGATGATCGGCAAGTAAAGCAATAACGTTAAATACGTATTCGCGGTATCCGCCGCTGTGAATTTCCCGCGTTCGTAAATGAAAGAAACGACTGCATCTCCGACAACGAGCAATCCGACTGCAATCGGCAGCAATGTCACCAACGAAATTTCCATACCGCGGAAAACAGTATCCTTGAATTTATCCAATTGCTCCGTCTGCTCACTCATCAGCGTAAAAATGATGGCGGCAAGCGTCGTTGCATAGATTGCGTTCGGAATACTGATGATGAGCGATGAGTTGTTCAAATACGTAACCGCCGCCTCCTCCGTCCCGGAAGCGAAATAACGGTTCACGAATAAATTCACTTGGCCAACAACCGAATTCAACAGCGATGGAATGATGAGCACTAAAAACGCCTTTGCAAATGTCCTCTCCATATTGAAAACCGGCTGCCACTTATAATCGGATCGGGCGAGTGCAACGACCTGCACGATAACACCCATCACCGTCCCCACAAGAAATCCATACACGAGTGAATAAATGCCCCACACATCACTGAATAGAACTGCAAACACCGCTGCCATCAACGTCGCTAGAAGCTTCGCCATTTGGGAAGGGACAAAGATGCGGCGCGACTGCAAATACGAATCGAGCAACCCGGTCAACGCAATCATCGTCATGAATGCGAAAAACAGCCGCGTCATCTCAACGGCAATAACTTTCGTTTCAAAAACCGCTTTTTTATAAATCAACGGTACGAACCAATCTGCAAAAAACCACCCGAATGCGCTCACAAAGACGAACAATAAAACCGTCCAATTCAATAAAGCATTTGCATTCCGGTCATCATGGTCCGGATTCCCCGTCCGGCTCTTCACATACATCGGCAAAAACACATTATTGAAGCCCGTCGAAATCATCGCCACGACAAGCGTAATGAAGCCGAACGCCAAGAAATAAGCATCCGTCTCATGCGACGCCCCAAACTCATTTGCAACAATAGACTCGCGAATGAACCCCGACACTTTCAAAATGAGAGCAAGCAACGTCGTCCACAAAGCCGCCTTCTTTAATTTGCTCATATCCATCCACCTAACCTGCATCAACGCCGGAAAGACGCCGATCTGTAGTCATAAAGAAAGCTCCCAGCCTGGGCGGGGAGCAATCAGTTCATCAATTTTTCTTCAAAGCCTTCTCGTAAATCTTCTCATACTTTTCTGCCGCAGCGAAATGCGAATACTCCGCAACGATCTTAGCACGCGCAGTGTCAGCCAACTGCTGGCCGAAAGCAGGGTCTTCCAGCAAACGGATCATCGCTTCGCTTAACTCCTCGACATTCTGCTCTTCCACCAATAGCCCGTCCACGCCGTCTTCGATGATCTCCTTCAAACCGCCAACCGCACACGCGATTAATGGAACACCGGAACCCATCGCCTCTAGTGCGGAAATGGACGTCGCTTCCTCCACTCCTGCGGAATAGATCGAAGGGACAAGTGCCACATTGCTCAACGCATAATACTGAATCATATCTGCATGATCGACCGCGCCGACCATCGTCACCCGGTCAGCCACGCCAAGTTCTGCAGCCTTCGCTTTCATTGTCTCCATCATTTCGCCCGTTCCCGCAAACACGACACGCGCTTTCGGGAATTTCTCAAGAACCGCTGGCAATGATAAAATCGGGTAAATGACGCCGTTCTTCTTCGTCAAACGACGCGGAACGAAGAAAATCATATCATCCTTCTCAAAGCCATATTTCTCGCGGAACTCGTCCCGGCGGGAAACTTCAGGCTTGAACGATTCGACGTCAATGAAGTTCTTGATCATGTTACCAATGACGCCCGTTTCCTTCTCGATATAATCCTTAATGCGCGTATCGACCGTAATCACTTCACGCGTTGATTTATACGATTTCCACTCGGCTTCTTTCAGCTTATCCGCTTCAGTAGAGCCTTCGATGACCGTACCTTTGGAAATACCTTCAAAAGTCAAATAGCCATGCACCGTACTGACGACAGGAACGTCAGACTCCAGCGCGGCAAGCGTCGTAAAAGCATCCTGCGCATTGATGATGTCATAGCCGCCGCCCGAAACCTTCACCTTAATAAGCGACTCCAGCTCGTCCTTCCGTCGATTCAACGTCCAGACATAGCCCGAACCTTTCTTCATCTTATTCAAAACGAAAGCCGGTCCACGGACAACACCGTCCTGCTTCCACTTAGGCACATCCGAGAATGATACGATATCCACTGTATGGCCCCGTGACTCAAGCCCGGCCTTCAAAGTTGCCATATGGACTGATAATCCTCCTAAATGGGGATAATCATATGCAGTAGCCAATAATATTTTCAATTCAACGTCCTCCATCCAAAAATTGTTCCCGTAATAAATCCACATTGCGAACAGCTTCCCGTCGCAGCACGTCAACATTCGGCGCAATCATCTCTTTCGTATCTGTACCATGGTCAAGCACGTAAAGCGCATTTTCAAGCAATGCTTCCTTCGTGAAATCCCCTAGAGGGAAAGAACGGTCCCACATGCCTGAGCGCTTCAAAAAGCTTTCCACCTTCTGATCATAGCTCAACCCGATATGCGGCACATTCGAGAGTGCAGCGAATATCAACGCATGCAAACGCAAGGCGATCGTCAATTCAGTCTTGGAAATGAAATTATAAAACTCATTCGGTGTGAATGAATCGCCCAACAGCCGGGTCTTGCTGGCATTCTTCATCTTTGCCATCACCTTTTTCGATACATTCGTATCGTATGGCGGTTCCATAGGGACGAACACAGGCATGACATCCCTCTGTTCAATGAGCTCATCCAACACCCATGCAAGCTTCCCGATATATTCGTCCTCATGGTCAAACCAAGGACGTGGGGCGACCGCTACAAGCCGTTTATCGCCCTTCAAACCGAGCGAAGCATAAGCGACATTGTCTTCAGTAGGCTTGAATGCGAACACAATATCAGCAGTGACGACCGTCTCGGGCTTCGTCACTTTCAAATTCTCAAGATACTCTTTTGAATACGTATCCCTGACGGTGATGAAGTCAGCCTTGTTGGCGAGCGCCCGCATCAGGAACTTGCCCCATTTACTTGTAACAGGACCGATTCCCTGTGAAAAGAACATGACCTTCGTTCCGCAAAGCTTCGCCAGCAAAACAATAAGCAAATAATAGGGAAGGGGACCGAATAAAAACTTCGTCGGGTATGTATCCTGAAGCAGCCCGCCGCCTCCGGAGATAAGGAGATCCGCATTGCGGAGCGCCTTCACCTTTTCCATATTCTCATGCCGCCAACCCCTGTAGACCGATTTCACGTCATGCTCCTTCGCTGTCTTATCAGGCGACAACGAAAACACCGTTATCTCCGGATTGTCCAGCTCGGCACGCAAGTTATCGACAATGGCCTTTAAAATGGCCTCGTCACCCGTATTGCCAAGTCCGTAAAAACCTGAAATCACTATTTTCAATGGATATCCTCCTCAAAACAAAAGCTTCCACGCATCCCGTGAAAGCATAGTTATGGATAAATTAAAGTCGACTTTTTATATAGAACGAACTATTGAATGAAGATGTTGCCGTCTTCGAAAAGTCATCTCACAACATATTACATATATCGTCATTTCCTACTCATTCTATCATCGTTCCCAATGGCTATGCAACCGCTTTGGGTTTCTGCTATACTTATACAATTGAAAGCAACGAATCGAGGGTCAGACAATGAAAGAAACGTACCTTGGCGTCCATGTGTCGCCTCTTACATATGAAGGAATCATTACGGAAATAAAAACCCGGATGGCAGCCGGTGAACAATCTACAATCATCGCCGTCAACCCGGAAAAAGTGATGACCGCGCAAAAAAATCCGGAAGTGAAGGATCTTATCAACGGATCGACGTTTCAAATACCGGACGGCGTAGGCATACTTTTGGCATCCAAAATAAAAAAAGGGAAGATCCATTCCCGCGTCACAGGCGTCGACATGATGGCGAGGCTGCTGAAATTCGCCGCAGATGAAAACCATCCCATCTATTTATACGGCGCGAAAAAGGAAGTCGTCGAAAAAGCCGCCCATAATATAAAACAGCAATACCCGGAAATCGGAATAGCGGGCATGACTGACGGGTATGAACAGGATGAAGAAGCCCTACTACAGCGCATTAACGATAGCGGCGCTGAAATCATCTTCGTCGCTCTCGGCAGCCCGAAGCAAGAACTTTGGATCAGACGAAACATGGACAAGCTGAAAAACGTCTTAGTATTCCAAGGGGTCGGTGGCAGCTTCGACGTCTTCTCGGGAACCGTCAAGCGGGCACCCGCACTCTTCAGGAATACAGGCACCGAATGGCTGTACCGGCTGGCAAGCGATCCAAGACGCATCAAACGCCAGATGAACCTTCCGCTCTTCCTGATGAACATCTTATTTAATAGAAGAAACTAAAAATAGTAAGGAGTCTTTCAATATGAAAAAGTCAATTTGCATAATCGGACTAGGATATATCGGATTGCCGACAGCGGTCATGTTTGCCAACCACGGACATAAAGTGCACGGTGTCGATATCAATGAAAGCGTAGTGGAAAGCATCCGCAACAAAAAGCTTCATATAGAAGAGAACGGTTTGCAAGAGCGTCTGGATGAAGCGATCGACTCGAATATGTTCACAGTTTCCACTACACCGATAAAGGCCGATGTCTTCATCCTTGCAGTACCATCGCCGATCAAAGAAGACAAAACAGCTAATCTCGAATACATCCGAAGTGCGGCAAAAGCAATCGCCCCATTCGTTGAAAAAGGGAACCTCGTCATTCTTGAGTCGACAGTGCCGCCAAGAACCGTACAAGACGTCGTCATTCCGGAGCTCATCCCAACAGGACTCGAAATCGGGACGGAACTATTCGTCTCCCATTCACCTGAACGGGTCATCCCTGGCCGTGTATTTGAAGAGCTTATTTCAAATGACCGCATCATCGGGGGAGTCAATGAAGAATCCGCGAAAATGACGTCGGATCTATACCGTTCATTCGTCAAAGGACAGATGCACGAAACGGACGATACGACTGCCGAACTCGTCAAAGTGATGGAAAACACATACCGCGATGTCAATATTGCCTTAGCGAACGAACTCGCGAAGCTATCCGCCACAATCGGCGTAAACGTCTGGGAAGCGATTCGCCTCGCGAACTTCCACCCCCGCGTCAATATTCATCAGCCAGGACCAGGCGTCGGCGGGCATTGCATCGCCGTCGATCCATGGTTCCTCGTTGAATTGAATCCGGAAATCGCCAAGATCATCAACCTGTCCCGTAAGACAAATGACGGAATGCCTGCCTACACGGCCGATTTCCTGACAACAATCTTGCAGGCAAAAGGCATTGAAACGACGAATGCAAAGGTGGCAGTGCTTGGTCTTGCCTTCAAAGGAAATATCGACGACATGAGGGAAAGTCCGTCCGTCGACGTTGTAGAAGAATTGCAAAAGAGGGCACTGGATGCCGTGGCATTCGACCCGCATATCAAACAGAACAATCTGGAAATCCAGACGCAAAACATGGATGAGGCTTTGAAAGGGGCTCAAGCAGCCATCATCTTAACAAGCCATGATGAATTCAAAGATCTCGATCCAGCACAAATTGCCGATCTGATGGAAAGCAAAATCGTCATAGACACAAAACAATGCATCGACCGGGAAAAATGGCAAGCGGCTGGATTTGAAGTGTATGTGCTGGGAGATTCGAAAAACAGCCCGATGTGATAAAAGACTACTAATAAAATTAGCTAGAAAGGCCGGCATTATTGCCGGCCTTTTACATGTATAGTTTCTAAAATACGGAGTATTAGTTTCAGTGACACGAAAAGCGGTTCATATTAATCAATAGAAAATGCCTACACAATGCACATAAGACGAATTTTCAGAAGATAGATTAATATAGCTTGAGTTTTTTTAAAAGTTTGCTATACTTGTAAAAGAGCTGACGTGCCGTATACGTATGTTAATATACTAATAATATCAGGTGAATCAAATCTACTATCTAAAAATAGTAAATTTGGCCCCACTTGAAATTAAAAGTAGATTATTATACGCATTGTTGGTATAATTCATATTGAATCTTGTACACTAGTAGATTCATATGATAGCTTCATAAAATGTAATCATACAATAGGGAGGAATTCTACACATGGCTCATCAACCAAAAGCCTACAAAAAGTTTGTAGCTTCGGCTGCAACAGCAACACTAGTTGCAACAGCAATCGTACCAGTCGCTTCAGCGGCAACTGATTTCAAGGACGTAAGCAAGTCTTACGAAGCGGCAGTAAACTACTTAGTAGAAAACGGTATCGCAAAAGGAACTACTGAAACTACTTTCGGTACGAACAGCAACATCTCACGCGGTGACGCTGCGGTCATGATCGCTAACGCTCTTAAATTGGATACTACTTCTGCACCAGATGCAGGTTTCCAAGACGTTAACACTCGTGTAGCAGGTGCTGTCAACGCAATCGTTGAAGCGAAAATTGCTAGTGGTAAAACTGCTACTGCATTCGCTCCAGCTGACTACATCACTCGTCAAGAAATGGCAAAAATGCTTGCAAACGCTTATAAGCTAACTGCAAAAGAAAATGCTAACTTCAAAGACGTAAACAACAACTGGATCGGATATGTTTCTGCTCTTAAAGAAGCTGGAATTACGCTTGGTAAGACAGAAACAACATTCGCTCCAACTGACAATCTAACACGTGGAGAGTTCGCTCTGTTTGTACACCGTGCTGAGGTTGGAGTTGAAGACACTACCGTACTTTCGGTAAAGTCTGCAGCAGTTGATGCAAAAACTTTAGAAGTTACTTTCAATAAAGCTGTTGATACTACAAAAGCTCAATTGGAAGTTGTTAAATCAACTATTAAGCAAAATGTTTCTAAAACAACTTGGGCGGCAGATGGAAAGTCTGTAAAACTTGAACTTTCTACAAAGCTTACTCAAGGTGATTACACAATAAATATTTCCGGTTTAACAGACACTAAACTATCTACTACAGTTAAAGCTCAAGATGAAAGAGTAGAAACTATCGAAATTTTGTCTGATGTTGCTGTAGTAAATGCTACTGGAAACCCAACTAAGGCTACAGTAGGTTATCAAGTTAAAAACCAATACGGTGAGGACGTAACAAGAACTACAACTTTAACAACTAACAACCTCGCTAATATTGTTCCAAAACCTGCATTAGGTGTTGTGGAAATCGATCTAACTGGAATTTACGGCGCTGGTAATTCTAAAGTTGGAGATAAAGTCGCGGTTGCACTTATTCATGCAGACAGTGCTAAATCTGCAACAAAGACAGTAACGTTATCAGCAGCAGCAGCAGCATCTGAAGTAGCTGTAACAGGTGTTTATAATAAAGATAAAAAAGAATTGAACGAAGGTACAAACCTTACTTCAGATAAATTTTATCTATTACTAGATGTAAAAGACCAATACGGCAATACAATTACTGATAAAGATGTTGCTAAAGCTGGGCTAATTAAGTCTGAAACAAATCCAACTGTAGTTACTACTAAAGGCGCAGGTTCAGTTGCTGACGTGGAAACTGTAACAGTTGACGGGAAAACACATTTAGCAATAGAAATTCAAGCTCCTACAACGGGAATTAAAGCTGGAGAAAACCAAGTTACATTTATTTCCACTACTACTGGGAAAAATGTATCTTACAAAATCCAAGTAGCTGAAACTACTCGTACTGATGTCGTCACTCTTTCAGCTCCAGCGCTTACTGTAGCTAAAGAAGATATTTTAGTACCGGTATCTGTACTTGATAAGGGCGGAAAAGCTGTAACAGACCTTAATGTTTTAAACAACACAAGTTCTACTGATTATAAAGGCGTTAAAGTTACATTTAACGGTTCGTCAGTGGCTAATGCGTTTGCAAAAGATGCAGATGGCAATTTGTTTATTAAAGTGCCTGCAAGCGCGAATCAAGCAGATGGTATTTTCCCATTAGTAGCACAATCATCAACATTTAAAGTTGCAACTACAACAGTTAAAGTTGAAAAAGCAGCTGTACCAACTACAGTTCGCGGCCTTAAAGATCCTCTAGTTCTAGCAGCTGGTAAATCAAAAAACATTACAGTATCTGAACTTGTTATCGAAGACCAATATGGTCGTGATATGAAAGCAGCTGCTGTCACAAGTTACTTGCTAGCTAACAGTAAAGGTATTTTAGTTAGCGAAGATACAAATTCAACTGTTGTAACATTGCCTGGTACAACAGCAACTAACACAATTAAACATAACGCTGGCGTAACTGTCACTGCAGGATTAGCGAACGGTTCAGAAACACTTCAGTTCGTTCTTGCTGATGCTAATGGAACTAATACAATTGCTGCAAGTACAGCTGAATCCACAGTACGTGTAACTGATGGAACTGAATACAACAGCTATGAGATTGCAACAATTGGTAAAGTTCAAGCGGCTGATGTAGAAACTGCTGGAAATAAAGCGTTCACAGTTAACGGTGTATTAAATGGCGGTAAGGTTGCGTTGGTTCAAGGAGCTAATGAAGACTTTACTGCAACAATCTCTGGTGGAAAAGGTACTGCAACTGTAACTAATAACGAAATTAGAGTGGCAAAAGCCGACATGAATACAAATTCTGCTGGAACACAAGTTGATACTGAATTCACTTTAAGAGTTACAATCAATGCAACAGGTGAAGTTCTTGAACAAAAGTTTGTCGTTTCAACTGATGAGCGTGAAGTAGAAGACTTCTTCTTTACAACAGCAACTGTAGCTGCAAATCATACTGGTGCAGCTGCTATCACAACAGCGACATTAGCTTCAGGTTCAACAGTAGCTTCTAACTTGAAGAATAATAATGCAACAGTTAACTTTGCTACTACTGATCAGTATGGCAATAAACGTGTAGTTGACACAGCTACGGCAACTCCAACTATTACAGTAGTTCCACAAAAAGCTTCTGAAGTTAAAATTGAAGAGAATGGAACTCCAAATGCAAAAGTAACGTTAAACACTGGAGTTACTGAAGCTAAGGTTACTGTAAGAGTCAAAATTGAAAATGCTACGAAAGAAATTCAAGTTACTGTAAAGTAATTTCAAGTAGTGTTCTTTAATAAAAAGTATTTAGTAAACTACCAACTATCTTGAAGATAGTTGGTAGTTTTTTTGTTTTCTAAAGAAATAGGCAGAAAAAAGTCTGAATATGCTAAATATTACGAAGCAGTGCAACTATATTCCATATTAATTAAGATTAATTTACCCATGATTATATTTTTTATTCATACTGCATAGAAATAATCCATCGTAAATTCATCGAACTCCAAAATAATAAAAATGATGTTGGTATTAATCTTCATTTATCCCATCTTAGAAACCTCATGACAGAGCTACCACAACACGTCAACTATTAATAAACTTTTGCTTTTAATCTATAAAATTTGGAAGATTTACAGTCAAAGTGAGTAAAAGCGAAATTGTTGAATTTATGTTTACTTTGTAAATAGGTTATATAGAGAAAGTGTGGAGTAAATAAATTTCTAGAGACTTATTCATATAACTCTTATCTTAAATAATAATCGACAGCACTAAACCTTCTAAAAAAAATAGTTTCGAAAAATATGAACTACAGTACTATAAATATATTTAATTGAATAGATTGGAGTTGTATCACAATTTTAGCATGCGTGAGAATAATTATAAGGGGGACAAGGTGTGGTGAGATTAAAAAGAACTCTTGCATTGACACTAGTATTTCTCATGTCAATGAGTTCAGTCGCGTTTGGAATGTCAGGTTCTTCAATAGGCCAAAAGACAATTCCAGCGCTAGAGATCCAAAAACCGGAACGGACTCTGCCGGATAGGTTGCTTAACCCGGTAGAACCGCAAGAAAAAGTCCGAATCATTGTGGAACTTGAGAAGGCACCAGCAATTGAAACGGCAACGAAAAAGGGACTTCTTTATAAAGAAATCTCAACAGCTGAACGTAATACACTAGAAGCAGCAGTTGAGTCAGATCAAATGAGCGTACAAGCCAATGTTACAAAAGTGGCACCTACAATCGAATATTTGGAGAGGTTCACTACCGTGTTCAACGGATTTTCGGCTGAAGTAGATGCAGAATTTGTTAAAGAAATTGCAGACATAAAAGGTGTTAAAGCTGTCTATGAGTCTACTGAATACCAACGACCAGAAGTAAAACCTGAAATGATTCATTCCAAAGAATTAGTACTAGCACAACGCGTTTGGAATGATTATAATTTCAATGGTAAAGGAATGGTTGTCGGAATCATTGACACAGGTATTGATCCAAATCATAAGGATATGGTTTTGTCACCAGGAGTGAATGGTTCAATTACTCAAAAGCTAGTTGAAGACCATTTGGCTAACGGTTCAATTGAAGATGGAAAGTACTATACGAATAAAGTTCCATTTGGTTATAACTATATGGACAGGAATTACGAAATTCTGGATATAGGCCCGGATGCATCCATGCATGGAATGCACGTTGCTGGAACAGTCGGAGCAAATGGAGATGAAGATGACGGTGGAGTGAAGGGAGTAGCACCGGAAGCTCAATTATTAGCATTAAAAGTATTTGGAAACGATCCACTATATCCTTCAACATTTGGAGATATCTATATTAAGGCAATTGATGATGCTATTAAGTTAGAATCAGATGTCATTAACATGTCTTTGGGATCGACTGCAGGTTATGTGGATGCAAATAGTCCAGAACAACAAGCAGTTAAAAGAGCAACGGAAAATGGTGTGCTTGTCGCCATTTCTGCTGGAAACTCAGATATGTATGGTTCTGGATTCTTTTATCCATACGCGGAAAACCAAGACTATGGTCTAACAGGCTCTCCAAGTGTTACACACGAATCATTCGGCGTAGCATCCATTGAAAATAGCAAGATAACGGCTTACAGTTATACGTATAATGTAGGCGAAGAAGAATTAGGTCGGGCGATTTATCTATTGGCAAATGATGTCGATCCCCTAAAAGGTGAAAAATCAACATTTGAAGTTGTTGACGTAGGATTGGGTAATCCATCCGAATTCGCTGGCAAAGACCTGACAGGTAAATTCGCGTTAATATCCCGCGGGGCGATTGCATTTACGGAAAAAGGGTTGAATGCACAAGCGGCTGGGGCAGCAGGAGTTATTATATACAATAATGCTGCCGGAACAATTAATATGGTCTCTGATTCAACCATTCGCATTCCTTACATGTCCTCATTGCAAAGTGATGGACTAGCGATGAAAAAGCTTTTAGATGAAGGGAAAATTGTAACGGTCAGTTTTGACGGGAACTTCTGGGGCATCACTAATCCTTCAGCTGGAAAGATGTCAAGTTTCACTTCATGGGGACCAACTCCAAACCTGGATTTCAAACCTGAAATTACAGCTCCTGGAGGCAACATCTTCTCAACGTTGAACGATAATAACTATGGTGTCATGAGCGGGACATCGATGGCTGCCCCTCACGTTGCGGGTGGATCAGCTTTAATTTTTGAAAGGATCATGAAAGACTTCCCAGAAGTTACACAAGCAAAGCGTGTTCAATTTGCGAAGAACCTATTAATGAACACAGCGAAGCCGGTAGAATTAAAAGCTGGACAATATGTTTCACCAAGACGTCAAGGTGCGGGTCTTATGCAACTGGCAAATGCAGTCGAAACAGACGTTGTAGTTACCGACAGTGCTACTGGAGAGGCAAAAGTAGCGTTGAAGGAGATTAAAAACAACCAAGTTTCCTTTACATTGGAAGCTAAAAACTTCTCTGATGTAGAGAAAACATATGACGTTAAAACACAACTTCAAATTGACAGTCCTGTTGATGCGGGAATTTATATAACCATTCCTAACAATCCAAGCTATGGGCAATATGTATTGACTAGTGAGGATGCTGAAATAGATGCACCTTCGACCGTAATAATTCCAGCTAATGAGTCTGCTGTAATAACGGTTACAGTGGATCTTACAAATATTGCAGAAGAGGTAGCGAAGATTTATAAATACGGTTTCTTCTTAGACGGTTTCGTTACTCTAACCGATGCAAATGAAGAAGTGTCGGGAAATGTTCCACTAACGGTTCCATTCTTCGGATTTAACGGTAATTGGGATACTGCACCAATTTTTGATTCCTTTGCATGGGAAGATATGACTTATTGGGGATATACAGCTCTCGCGGATGAGCAAGGCAACTTCATCATGGCAGAAGAGGAATTTGATATAGATCGTATTGGTTTCTCACCAAATGATGATGGAATTCGAGACCAAGCCATACCGGTATTCTCTCTATTCCGAAACGCCAAGGAATTTAAAGTATCCGTTTTAGATAAAGACGGAAAAGAGCTTCGTAGAATAAGAACTGACGAAGGTCTAAGAAAGCATTATATAAAGAGTGCAACGGCGAATCCATACACGTATAATCCGAATTATGGTTGGGATGGTAAAGTGGATGGTGAAATTGTTCAGGATGGCGAATACTTTATCGAGTTAAGTGGAGTTATCGACTTTGAAGGAGCGAAATGGCAATCGATTATATTCCCAGTAAAAGTGGATACTGTTGGTCCGACTGCTAAAGTCGCATTTGATGAGGAGAAGAAAACAATCTCTGTTCTAGATTTCAAAGACAATGAAGACGGAACAGGTACGGAAAAATGGGAAGTAATCTTAAATGGCAAATCACTTTCAGAACTCACAGCCTCTGTAGATAATTTTGTGATTGATAACGCGTTGAATGGCAAAGATCTATTGATTGTCAGAGTATGGGACAGTGCATCCAACTTTACAGATTATGAATTAAACATTCAAAGTGAAGAAGAAGATGGCCATCCAGTCATCAAAATCCAGTCGCCAGGCAACAACTCCGTATTCGCTTCGGAAAAGGTTACGGTGAAAGGAACAGTAGAAGACGATTCGAAAGTAGCGCTTGTTACAATTAATGGAAATAAAGCAGACGTATTTGATGGAGTTAAATTCTCCCACACACTGACTTTTAAAGATGGATACCAAACTATTAAAGTGTCGGCAGTCGATAAGTTCGGCAATGAAATGCAGATTGCGCGCAGAGTATTTGTCGATACGAAAGCAGCGGTTGTTACTGTAAAAGGAAATCCTCCAGCTAAGACGAAGGAAAATAAAGTGCAAGTAACTGTTAACATCAAAGACAACTTTGATGATATCCGTCTAACTGTTAATGGAAACGAGAAATACCGTCACGATCTTACATCGCCATATGGCCTGAAAGATTTCAATAAAGACGTGGAATTCGAGTTAACGTTGAAAGACGGTAAAAACAAATTCACTTTTGAAGTAGAAGATTTAGCAGGAAATAAAACTACTAAAGTCGTAGAAATTGAAAAAACGGATGAAGTGGTTGTAAATCCAGGAAACGGTGGAGGTGGGTATGTTCCTCCGGTAACAAATCCACAAGAACCAAAACCTGAAAATCCAAAACCAATCACACCGCCTGTTTTCACAGATATTACAAACACATTTGCGGCTAAAGAAATCAACGTATTAGCAGCAAAAGGCATAGTCCAAGGTAAAACAGAAACTGGCTTTGCACCGAATGCTCAAATTACCCGTGCTGAATTTGCCGTATTGCTTGCGCGTGCTCTTGACCTTCCATTAAAAGAATACGAAGGTAAATTCAAGGACGTCGCCTCAAGCAAAAAATGGGCGTTTGCAAGCGTGGAAGCAGCGGCTCGCGTCGGAATTATTAACGGAACAACAGACGGGAAATTCAACCCGGATGCACCAATCAAACGTGAGGAAATCGCTGCGATGGTCATTCGTGCAATCGAATACCAAAACAAAGAAAAACTCGCGGACCTAGTTACACCAACTAACTTTGGTGACCATGGATCAATCGGCACTTTCGCGATTGACTCTGTCTACAAAGCATCAGCACTCGGTGTCATTAAAGGGAATGATGGCAAATTCATGCCGAAAAACAATGCAACACGGGCTGAAGCAGCTGTTATGCTCTACCGTGCATTGGATGTATTGCAATTGCTACAGTGAGAATAGGAGATAGAAGAGGAGCCTTCGGGTTCCTCTTTTTTATTGTTTCATCAATTAAATACATATAGTAACCGATTGAATTAAAAAAACAAAACTTTTTTCTATTTTTTGTCACCTGAATATACCAAAATCTATCAACCCGTGTTATAGTATTATAGTTGCATAGTTTTTGATTTTAGATCTCGCAACTTTGGTAGCGCATAAAAAGATAAAGGGGTTAAAAGGTTTGAGAAAGAAAGAGGTTCTAAAAGTATTAAGAAGTATCCTGGCTTCCGTTTTGGTTCTGTCCATGTTAATACCATTCTCATTAAACACCTATGCAGAGGAAGTAAAGACGTTTGGAACAAAAACTCAGAGCGAAGATATTTTACAAATAAAAGCCGCCATTGCTGAACAAATGAAATTGGCAAATGGCGGTCCAATATTGCACGAGGACTTAAGAAGGCTTTCGGGTGACGAGAAAGTTGATGTGATCGTTCATCTTTCAGAAACACCAGTCGGTCTGCAAAAAGGTATTAGTAAAATGACAGGTAAAAGCTTCACTGTCGCGCAAGAAAAAAAGGTTAGGCAAAAAGTTAATGCTCAACAAACAACTGTTAAAAAGGAAATGAGAGCAATTCGAGTTTCCTATGAAGAAGGCTATTCGTTCAATAATGTATTAAATGGTTTTGCAGCAAAAGTTAAAGCGGATGATCTAAAAAAGCTGCATAAAGTAAAAGGCGTTACACTAGTTGAACCAGATGCAATTGTTCACGCTTTTGAAGATGAGATAGATGGGGCAACCGCGGAAGAGTATAAAGAAAAAAAAAAGAATTGACAGACGTTGAATCCACAGAGCTGCTGTCTACGGTAAATGAAAGAATCACTGCAAACATGGATACAAGCATAGGCTTCCTCGGAATCGAAACACTATGGAATGAAGGACTTGAAGGACAGGGCATCAAAATCGCCGTCCTTGACACAGGCATCGACGCCGACCATCCAGACTTCCAAGGAATTTACAAGGGTGGCAAAAACTTTATTCCGCACAGCAGCACCTACACAAAGCCACGTGCGGATGACGATGCATCCGAAACGTCGCCAGTGGAACGTCCCGCAGGCACTCCAGAATTCAACGAGAACGGCAGCGCTTTCTACACATCCCACGGCACACACGTTGCGGGAACAATAGCCGCAATCGGCAACAACGAATACGGCATTAAAGGGATCGCACCGAAAGTCGACCTTTACGCATACCGCGTACTCGGCGCATACGGCAGTGGATCCACATCAGGCATCATCGCCGCAATCGACACAGCGGTCCAAGAAGGTATGGACGTCATCAACCTATCACTAGGCGGCGGTGCCAACACTGAAACAGACGCTGGATCATTCGCCATTAACAATGCAATGCTGGCAGGCACAATCTCAGTCGTCGCTACAGGAAATTCCGGACCGAACCGTGGAACTATGGGCACACCAGCCACAGCCCGCCTCGGCATCGCAGTCGGAAACACGACGAACCCTGAAGCACACTATTTCGGCGACATCAACATCAACGCCGGTAGCTATAACCTCTCAAAAAAGCTCAATCTGATGGGCACGACATACGGTGCGAACCTCGCGACTCAACTTGACGGCGAGTACAGCCTCGTTACAGTCCCTGGATTCGGTTCAGCAGAAAACTATGCAGGACTTGATGTCACCGGCAAAGTCGTACTCGTCTCGCGCGGCGGAATCGCTTTCGTCGATAAAATCGCAGCTGCGAAAGAGAAGGGCGCAGTCGCCATCATCGTCCATAACAGCGCGGGCGGAGCAGGCGCACCTGGCCCATCCGGCACATTCCTAGGCAATGACTTCGAATTCATACCGACATTCGACATGTCCCAAACAGACGGCCAAGCCATTCGTGCAGCACTTGCAAAAGCAGCAAGCATAATCTCGTTCGCCAATTTCGGCAAAACAATGACAGCAGGCGACGAAGTGAACAACTCCAGCTCACGCGGACCGTCCACACCGAACTTCGACATTAAACCTGACGTCACAGCACCAGGAACGAACATCATGTCGACGATTCCTATGTACAAAGCGGATATCCCAGGAGCAACTTATGAGCAAGCGTATGCGCGTAAAACGGGAACTTCCATGGCCACCCCACATATTGCGGGAATCGCGGCGCTCATGAAGCAAGCGAATCCAACGTGGGACGCCTTCGACGTAAAAGTCGCTCTTTCCAACACAGCGAAGGTCCTTGACACAAGCAAGTACGACGTATTCGCACAAGGGGCTGGCCGCGTCCAAGCATACCAAGCAGCACACCCTGAAATCCTTGCATACGCACTCGACACCGCAAACAATGACGGAGCAGTCGTTGAAAACAGGAAAGGGACAGTAACATTCGGTCCACAATCCCTTAAAGATGCTAATATCTCAGTTACAAAACAGCTTCTCGTGAAAAATATGAATGGCAACGGCGGCAATTACAATGCAACTGTCCAAGTGACAAAAGGCTTCGGTGATGCAACAGTCACAATCGACAAACCGACATTCACTTTATCTGGAGAGCAGTTGCTTAATGTTACATTGACAGCTTCTAAAAATACGAATGTACCAGCTGGATCTGAAATCCTCGGATATATCAATATCGAAGGCGGCAGCACGGTCGCCTCATTGCCATTCGCAGCTGATTTCAGCGGGGCAGCGGCAACTGCAATAAAAGACATGAAAATCACGGACACAGACTTAAGCTTTAATGGAGACGGAGTGAAAGATGAAGCAGTGCTCTATTTCACGATTACGGGCGACGTCACAACAAATAACATTGAGTTGTGGGACATGACGGATCCTGAGGGTGGCTTGTACGGAGACGGCTGGATTGGCTATCTGCATTGGGGTACATCACTGAAGACGGGCTCCTACCAGTTAGTGGTCAATGGACAATACACCCCATGGGACGGTGAGGGTGCGGAAGAGATTCCGGACGGACTCTACACAATCGATTACACTGCACAAACGGCATCCGGTAACCCGCCCATTATAGGTGATTACGTCGGACCGATTGTTGTAAAATCAACTGCTCCGGTTATTGAAGGATCTTTTCATGTTGGAAGTGTAATCGGAAAAGTCAAAGATAAATATATTGATTATAATGCAGTACTTTCCAAGTATGGACTTGAGTATGATTTGAATGAAAAGTTGAAAGTATCATATGAAACTTCAATTAACGGAGTCGGAACTGGGAAAAAACCTATTCAATTGAAACAGGACGGTTCTTTCAACTTCAACATCGACGCGGTAGAATTCAATAAGATTACCAACTCTGTAAA
The DNA here is from genome assembly GCF_023715585.1 of Sporosarcina luteola. Taxonomy (GTDB): domain Bacteria; phylum Bacillota; class Bacilli; order Bacillales_A; family Planococcaceae; genus Sporosarcina; species Sporosarcina luteola_D. The sequence continues at coordinate 1,657,479 of NZ_JAMBOK010000001.1, read as the reverse complement.
AGTGACAGTATTCGTTCATGACGCAGCTGGCAATACTTCTGAAGCGGTTCTTTTTGAAAGAGGCGCATCAGTGTTAGTTCCGGGTCCAATTGCTCCGCCAATCTTCATCCCGCCGGCTCCGAAGCCTGAAGTGGAAAAACCAAAAGCAGAAAATACTATAACACTACCAGTATTCAAGGATATTGCAAACACATTCGCCAAGAATGAAATCAATATTCTTGCGGCGAATGGCATTATCCAAGGAAAAACGGAAACAAACTTTGCGCCAAATGCACAAATCACTCGTGCAGAATATGCAGTATTGCTTGCACGTGCTCTAGATCTTCCTATGAAGAACTATGAAGGCAAGTTCGGTGACATCAACTCAAGCAAGAAATGGGCATACGCTGGAGTTGAAGCGGCAGCCCGTGCCGGTATTGTCAACGGAACAAAGGACGGCAAATTCAATCCGGACGCACCGATTAAACGCGAAGAAATAGCTGCAATGGTCGTCCGCGCAATCGAATACCAAAACAAAGAGAAACTAGCAAACCTTGATACGCCAACTAACTTTGCAGACCATGGTTCAATCGGAACATTCGCTATCGGCTCTGTCTACAAAGCGACAGCACTTGGCATCATCAAAGGCAACAACGGTCAATTCATGCCGAAGAACAATGCAACACGCGCAGAAGCGGCAGTCATGCTTTATCGAGCATTGGATACTTTGCAATTGTTGGATTGATGAAAAGTGAGGAAGAGGGGGGAGATCTCCTCTTTTTCTTCATAAACAATAAAAGATTAATAAAAACCCATTGACGGAATTTGAAATGAATGGTAAAATATATTTATTGTCTTTTCTGAAGATTCGGCACTCCAGAGGAGTTCCAGAGCGGTATGCGGAAACATATTGCTCGGTCCCATAAACTTTAATACCCATCTTGTCCTGCATGATTTGCGGGATAAGATGGGTTTTCGATTAGTAATTAGACAAGGGGAAATTCAACATGCTTCTTTTATACTAGTTGAAAAATGTAAGAATGAATTTTAAAGATAAAGACTGTGATTTGTCATTTGCGGTAAAAATTGATCATTCTTTTTCCAGGGAATGAATAGATTCTACTAAGAATTATTGTTAAAATTCGACAAAAAATGCATATTTACTTGTTAAGAATTGTGTTTTATATTAGACTATTAATTATGTAGTAAAAAAATATAGAGGGGTGTAGGAATGTCCGGAAAAAATAACGGTACAAAAGTATTGAAATCAGTAATGATTGGAACTATGGCATTGACTCCTGTATTATCAATAGGTTTTGGTGTAGAAAAAGCAAGTGCAACAGCTACACTAACTATTGGTGAAAAAGTAGCTATTGAGAACTTTGTCACAGAGTTCAACTCTCTTGATAGCAAAAAGCAAGAACTGGTACGAATTGTAATGAATGTATTAGCAAAGAATCCGGAGCAATCAATTGAAAAAGGCTATGTAGAAAATCTGAAAACCTCATACACGAAATTGTTGTCTACTACACGGGGTGAGGAGATTACTTCTGAAAAACTAGAATCTAGATATCTGGCTTTTAAAGAGGATGTTAGAGGTGTTAAAGAAGATGTAACTTCCGAAGAGCTGGTCACTTATTACACTGCCATAATTAATGGGCTTGTAAAGGCTGTAAGCGGACTAGAAGCCGATCAATATGGAAATCTACTAGGTTCAGGTCTATATAGTGAACTTGAAGCTGTTTACAAAAAAAATCCAGTGCCTGAGAGTTTGAAGCCAGTAGTTAAAGTTCCGTCAATTGGTATATTAGACGGAATTCAATCCGAATTTACTGCGTATTTAAATTCTTTAAATCAGGGACCGGGACCAGGGCCAATCCCACCGGTGACTCCGCCGATAACGGGCGATGTCACTGTTGAAGTTGATGGATCAATTGTGAACAGCAATCCACAAGCAGTTATCGATGCAATTGAAAAAGCGGCTAAAGTCGAAGAGCTTGTGATTAAAGTACAAGCAGGTACAACGAATGTAGAAATTCCTGCAACAATCCTAGCTGCACTTGATAAGAAAAACAGCGATGCTGTAGTAGTTCTTCAATTCGGTAATGTATCGTATGAATTGCCAGTTAATGCATTTGACTTAGCTGCGGTTGCAAAGGACTTGGGTGTTGCTTCTGTCGAATTGAGGCTAAATGTCTCTGTTAAAAAAGTAGACAACCCACTTGCCAGCAAAACAGCTTACAAAGTGCTTGCTGATGCTTACGACTTCAACGTATCCGTTGTAGCGCCAGGCGGCAAATCAGTAGCATTGACTGTATTCCCGACTCCAATCAAACGTACATTGCCTGCAGCTGCTAAATTGAATGCAGCTACGACTGTAGGTGTAACTGTGGATGCGAAAGGTAAAGTGACAGCTGTTCCAACTTACGTTTCTGGTGATACAACAGCTAATCTTTATCGTTCAACGAACTCTGTGTACACGTTGATCGAGCATTCGAAGTCGTTCACTGATATTACTAAAGGTACAAGCTGGGCGGAGGAGTACGTTGACAAATTGGCTTCCCGCATGGTTGTAAACGGTAAAACTCAGACGACATTTGCTCCGACGTTGAAGATCACTCGTGGTGAGTTCGCAGCAATCCTTTCCCGCGGGCTAGGTATCGTTGCTATGGACAAAACAGCGAATTCCTTCAAGGACGTATCTGCAAGCCAAGCGTTCAACCAAAACGGCGAAATCGCTGCAGTTGTTGAAGCTGGAATCGTTGCAGGTTACACAGACGGCTCATTCCGTCCATACGAAGAAATCACTCGTGACCAAGCGGCAATCATGATCAGCCGTGCAATCGACTATGTCGGTACAGACAAAGTGACTTTCGATAAGAAGAAAGCTTTGACTGCATTCAAAGATAGCAAGGAAATCGGTGCAGCTTCACGTAAACACGTTGAACGCGTCTACCAAGCTGGCCTACTTGACGGCTACCTTGATGACACATTCCGTCCGAACGCGGATGCAAACCGTGGGCAAATGGCGAAAATCATCTATAACTTCCTTGCTGAAATCAAATTCATCAACTAATTATGCAACCAGTAAACCCTTCGATGCGCCAAAGCCGTCGGAGGGTTTTTCCTTTATTTGCCGCAATTTGAATTTTCCTGAATTATCCTTTCAAATCAGGCCGTATTATAGTAGTCTAATAGTAAGGAGGGGAAGCGGATTGAAAAAAATCGTAACATTTTTAGCAGCTATATTACTTTTCATCACGGGCGGTGTAGGAAGTGCAAGCGCTCAAGGTTTTACGGATGTGAACCCTAAAGACCAATTCTATGAACATATCAATTATTTAGCGGGACATGGTTTTATCAACGGGAAAACACCAGATTCATTTGCACCTGGTGAAGCAGTCACACGCGCACAGGCGGCTGCAATGATCGTAAGGGTGCTAAAATTACCAACCGAAAATAAAGTATCGGATTTTTCTGATGTAGGCAGTGGAAACTTTGCAGCTGCGGAAATACAAGCGGCTACTGAGGCGGGGATTATCAAAGGCTATTCAGCCGATAAATTCGAGCCGAATAAAAAAGTATCTAGAGGAGAAATGGCAATCTTCCTTGCACGTGCTTTTAAATTGACCGATGAAGAGCAGATGACCTTTACAGATGTACCACTAGGCTCACAGAGCTACTCATCCATACCAAAGATCATCGCGGCTGGAATTACAAATGGCATTTCGGCAACGAAATTTGAACCGGACAAGCCGGTCACTCGTGCACAATTCGCTGGATTTCTGGCACGTGCGACGAACGAACAACTGCGCTTGCCCGTTAAATCCTGCGGCTACGATGCGGCAAGCCGAGTGAATCCGGATCAGCAGACGCTTAATTGCCTTGCGACGAAAGCGGCAAGAAAAGCGGATGTGCCACCTGAAATCGTAAAAGCAATCATTACAGAAGAGAGCGGCTGGAAACATTATCTTAGCAACGGTGAACCACTTATCAGTACGGACAACGGCATTGGTCTTATGCAACTGACGAACAGAACTGAGTTTGACACAGAACGCCTCAAATACGATATTGCATACAATATCGAAGCCGGCGTGAAAGTGCTGGCGGATAATTTCAAGCGGTCGGACCTTCCGAGCGTTGGTACGAATAACCGGCATGTCCTTGAGCATTGGTACTTTGCGGTAATGGCGTATAACGGTACAAAGCCAATGAACAGTCCATTTTACCAGGCGACAGGCGATAGAAACTTAAAAGCTTACCAAGAAAAAGTCTATCGCAACATCAGCAACGGCTTCGTCACTCCGAACATCACGACTATCGACATGACAATTGCCGATTTCAAATACGACGGCTCGACGACCGATAATATCCAATTCAATAAGAAGTCATTCACAATGACCGGCTCCAACACAATGTCGGCCGAACTGTTGAAGGAGGACTCCGTCGTTAAGTACAGTGGAAAAGGATTGCGATCCAGACCAAGTTCCGGAGGGGATTTAGTCCTTGCTGTGACAACGGAGGATAGAATCACAATCATAGGAGGTCCAGTCTACGATACCGATTCCAAGTCTCCCAATCAATACATTTGGTACCCTGTAAAGACCACTAATATTGGAAAAGTAAAAACAGGCTTTATCGCATCACCTTATATTAAATAAAAAATAAGAAAGCCCACCAAAATGGACGGGCTTCTTTATTTTTTGCGTAATTATTAATTAATTAGTTAAATAGATAAACGGAATCTACTAATACAAAACAATTTAAATAGAAAGGTAGAACTGGGGTATATTGTACTATAGTTAGTTGGCAAGCGTTGTCATAACACGGATTAGAAAAAGATCGTATAATATAATAACTAAATAAAATTGTCATAATGTGGTGTTGAATCCAATGTTTTATATTGGATTTATCGGGTAAATCTTGGTAGGATGAAACTATATTCCTCTCCAAGTTTACTATAATCGAGAGAGGTCTAATTAGGAGGAAACCTACACTATGAAATCAAACATGTACAAAAAGATTCTCGCAACTACAGCTACTTCAGCATTTGTTGCATCCGCTATTGTTCCAGCCGCTATGGCCGCTGCACCAACTAACTTTACAGATGTGAATTCAAACTATAAAGAAGCGGTAGATTATCTACTAGCTCATAATATTACAAACGGTATTTCTTCAACTGAATTCGGCACGACTCAAAACATTAAACGTGGAGACGCAGCTGTTTTCATTGCAAGAGCTCTTGGATTGAATACAGACACGGCTAAGGATCAAGGATTCAAAGATTTGAATAATCGTGTCAAAGGCGCGGTTAATGCAATCGTAGCGGAAGGTATCGCATCCGGTAAAACGAAAGAATCTTTCGCTCCGGATCAAAACATCACTCGTCAAGAGATGGCGAAGATGCTTGTGAACGCCTATAATTTGACTGCTAAAACGACAGCGAATTTCAAAGACGTCAACTCCAATTGGATCGGTTTTGTTTCTGCCCTTAAAGACAATGGCATCACATTAGGGAAAACGGAAACAACTTTCGCACCGGAAGCTAATTTAACTCGCGGTGAGTTTGCTTTGTTCATGTTCCGTGCTGAAAATCTTGAAGATAAAGTAACGGCGCCTGAAATTACTTCTATTTCTGCAACTAACCCTACGACAGCAACAGTTTCGTTCAATACGAAATTAGCTTCACTGAAAGCTGCGGACGTTAAAGTGAAAAACGCTTCTACGAACAGCAACCTAGTTGTAAAATCCGCTACTCTCTCTGAAGATAAAAAGTCAGCGGAAATTACATTCTATGAGCCTGTAACGGCAAACACGACATACGCTGTTGAAGTCACTTCAGGAACGACGAAGCTAAGCGGAGAACTCGCAGTCGGCTCATTGAGCGTTGAAAAAATTGTGATGGAAGATCAAACAATCCCTGCAAACGTAGAGACAGAACTTGCTTTCAAGTTGGTTGACAATAAAGGAACAGATGTCACTGAACAATTTAAGAGCCAAGTGAAATTCGTTTCTAATGCAACAATCTCAATCGGCAAGATTACGCTAGCAAAAGGAACTTCAACTACTGTCAAAGCTGTTTATGAAAAAGACGGCAAGGTCGTAGCTGAAAGCAACACTGTAACAATCAAGGCAGAAGCAAATACGCCTGCAAAACTGGCGAACTGGACAGTTTCTACATCTACTCCTAATTTCAAAGACAATACGTTCAAGCGCAACACGATTGTATATGCTGACCAAAAAGCGAAGCTCTATACGGAAGTGGTTGATCAGTTCGGCGCAGTTTTAGCGACTCCGACAGTTTCATTCGAATCTCTAACTCCGAAAGTTGCTGTAGTTGATCAGATGAACGGAGATGTACAAGTCTTAGGTGCAGGAAATGCACAAGTAAAGATCACTGTCAAAGACGGCGATAAGGTTGCATTTGAAGAAGTTGTCAGCTTGGAAGTGCGTGAAGTGCCAGCTGTCAATAAATTATCACTTAGCCAGTCTGCACTTGCTTTGTCCACAAACGATACGGCAGGAATGGAAGTCCAAGCGACAGTTCTTGACCAATTCGGTAACCCGATTAAAGATCAAGCGATCACTGTAAAAGAAAAGCTGGCACAAAACGAAACAGCTGCACTTAAAATTACAGGATCAGGGTCCAAAACGAATGATGAAGGCGTCCTGAAATTCAATGTTGCTTCAGCAACAGATGCGAAAGTCGGCAGCCGCACTGTAGAAGTGACTGTAGGTACAGGACAATCAGCTGTAACAACAACACTTGCTGTTGAAATTAAAAAACCAGGTGTATTTGCGAAATACGATGTACGTGGACTCGAGTCTACATTGGACTTGAACGCTGCTGCAAAAGCAAACTCCATGGAACTTGACGTCTTATCGGTAGATGCGACTGGCTTGATGATCCAAGCAGAGACACCGACAGTAACTGTGAAAAATGCTAAAGGTGAAACGGCAACAACTGTAACGGTTGATGGCGATAAGATCACACTTGGAGCGGGCGCAAAAGCTGGGGATGTCTATACTGTCGACGTCAAAGTGGGTGGAGTAACCGTTAAAACTCATACATTCACTGTCGTCGATACGACTGCAACAGCAGTTGAACCATCCATCCTCTTCACTTCTTCTACAGTCAATGTGGCTGCAGGTGAAGACCTTGCGGATGCTATCGCTAAGATCACACAGTTGAAAGATGCAAGCGGCTACTCAATAGCAAGCGTCAAAGGCGCTTCTGCTAACAAAGCAGTTGTTTCATTCAATGGTGAAGGCACGCTAGAAAAAGCTGCTGCCGGATCTACAAAAATTTACGTGACTTCTGTAGAGATTACAGATGGCCAGAATACCAAAACGATTAAATTACCTTCTATTGCAGACTTAACAGTGAACGTTAAGTAAACATAAGATAAGTAATGAATACCTTCCGAGTGATCCATTCATTCGGAAGGTATTTTTTTGCGTGAAAAATCAAATCACCAAATTATTCCTTCTGGCCTTCCAAACAGTTTGGAAATATAGTACTCTAGTAATAGAGACATCAGAATAGAGGGCAAGATGACAGCTTGAGAACAAGTCTCATTTCTTCACCTTACTTCTGATAGACGACACATTTTAATAGTAGAGAGAAATTTATAGTTAAATTATTCCTCTCTAACTTGCAAACAGAAGGAGAAGGTGGAATGAAATCATCAAGTAAACATCTGAGCATCATCATCGTCATTTTGTCCGTGTTCATCTTAGGGATGCCTACAGCACAGGCAGCTACATTCAAGGACGTATCCTATCAATATTGGGCATACAAAGATATCGAATTTGCAGCAGAGCATAAAGTCATCAGGGGCTTCGGTGACGGCAAATTCAGACCGGGCCTTGATATTACGAGGAAAGACGCTGCCGTTATGATGACGAGGGCGCTTGATCTCTACACGCTTGAAGGCGAACCGACTCCAGTGGAGGATTTGCTTCCGACATCTCCGGGCTATAAGGAAATCATGATTGTGCTTGAAAACGATTGGCTGTCGCTTGATGAAGGACACTTCCGTCCCGACAAGCCATTGACAAGAGATGAAATGTCCAAAATGCTGTCGACAGCGTATCAATATGAAGGAAAAGGCGCTAGCTCTTTTACGGATGTTCCAATAGAGGATCCGTATTATCACTACATAGATGCCATTGCAAACGAACAAGTGACGACAGGTTATAATGACGGTTCATTCCGCCCGCAAGAAAAAGTGACACGTGCCCAATTCAGCGCATTCCTCTATCGGGTGTACCAGAAGCCGGTCGCATATGAAGTGAGGAACGGCGGAGAGCTCATCGATGTCATCGCGAATGTCGATGACGCAATTGAACTTGCGCTTTACTATCCGGAAGGGACTGTCCATCCGCAAAGCAATAAATTCGTGGAATATGCGCAAGAGATTGCTGCCGCGGACAAGACCAATTTGAATAGCGGTGCACTCATCTATAACGGATTCAAGGAAATTGAGAAATTCACACCGGAGTTTTTCAAGCACTACTTAAAGACGAAGCCGATAAACGGTGTTCAACAAGATATGTTCGACACGTTCATCATCCTCGGTCTTCGGTACAATGAAAACAGCGACCAATTCGTAGACGGACCGACGAACCGTGCCAATTACGAAGATTGGAAGACGTACATTGAGAGAACATTCAATTCTGACGGTGCCATCAAAAACCTGAACACTGCTGCAGGTCAGGTGAATCGGAAAGTGGATGTCTATGTAGCGATTCCGTATCCGAAACGGAATGGATCGATCATCAATTTGAATGGTGATGACGTCGGAAGTGATGTATATGCCCGCTATGACCTTGCCAGCTGGTATGTAAAAGAAGTGATGCAGCGCTTTGAGAGCGGCAAGTACGACAATTTGAATTTCAAAGGGTTCTACTGGTTAAGTGAAACTGTGCGGACGGTCGATGATGAAGTCATCATTTCCTCCATTTCAAGCATCTTGAAGAAGAACGGCAAATTCTTCATCTACTCGCCGCACGCCACTTCGACGAACTTCTATAAATGGAAAGATTACGGCTTTGACGCCGCATTCCTCCAACCGAACGCATTCAGAGCATCCATTCGGAACAAAGAAGAACGTCTCCATCAGGCATTCGTGAAGGCGCAAATCTACGGCACGGGGATCACGATTGAAATCGACTCCTACCATATGGACAAAGCTGAACAGGGCGTCGAAGCATTCGACCTCTACATGGATATGGCGAAGCGCTATGGGCTCGACGAAAAAGGCATGATGTTCTACCAAGGAACCAATATGGTCGAACGAATGGCAACTTTTGACCACCCTATATACAAACGTTGGTACGAACAGCTGACAGAGACATTTTTCACTAAAGAATCTAAATAACAGATCGCAAACATGAGGAGCGGGCGAGTTTCCCGCTCCTTTTTCATATTAACCAAGATTTTATTAAAAGGAACATGCTAAGGATTGAAGCGAAGGGCGGCGACTCCTGTGATAGCCATTGAGAAGAACGGCTTTTGCGACCATAAGGGAGCGGGATGCCTTAATTTCTGCAAAGATCGCAAAAATACGGCAAATCGAACCCTCCGCTGTTCGATTGGCTCACCGCTCGCCCGCGGAAAGCGTCCGCCCGAAGCGGAAATCCGATATATACAGATTTCTATGAATCCTTTCCTGTTTGATAACGTCAACTTAATTGGAAATTAGTCTACTGACACGCCCCAGTGCTGTGTTATAATCGAATACGTGAAACAACTATAGAAAGGGTCATTCCATGAATCTCAACTTTAAAGAACTGACAGTGCCCATCGTCGGAGTATTGCTGCTCGCAGTGGCGCTCGTCATTCCAAATACAATGATCGCTTACGGCATTTCGCTCCTTCTCGCGATTGCTTCATTGTTCAGACCGAAACAAGCGATTCTGTTTCTACTCATCTACTTCCCGCTTCGGTCATTCCTGATCGAAGTAAGCCCAGGACTTAAACTAGTTGGTGACTTGATCATCGTCTTCGCTTTCCTCCGGGTCGTTTGGGACGCAAGGAAGGATTGGAAGTCGATCTTCCGTTTCGAGATCTTCGAATGGGCCTTTATCGCCTTCATCATCTTAGGGACCGTTTCGGCATTCCTATCCGGTGTCATCCTAGCCGCGATCATTTTCCAGATCCGGGCATTCGTGATCATGTTCCTTCTACTATATACTGTGAAAAGGTTAGACATTACGAAAAGGGATATCTTGAACTTCCTGACGGTCACGTTATTCGTCACAGTTGTCCTGATCATTCAAGGACTTGTCGAAAAGCTTTCCGCCCGCTCCCTCCTCATGCCGGAGCCATGGGTGAATCGTCAGCTATCGAAAAATAACGCCAGCCGCATTTATGGACTTGTAAACAATCCGAATGTGCTTGCCGTCTATTTAACGATTTCCGGTATTCTCATCTATTACCTGAAAACGCTGCTGCCGAAGACGAAGCTTCAATGGGTGCTCAATCTCGTCCTCGTCGTCCTCGCTGGAACATGGATTCTTACGTATAGCCGGGGCACGTGGATTGCGTTCATCATCGGGATCGTCATCTATTTCCTGTTCACAAGGAATTGGAAGTTTGTCCTGAAAGCAGGACTTGCCATTGCATTAGGGTTCTTCCTGATTACAACGCCGGTAACAAAATTGGCGCAATGGATCAGTGCGAACACTGAAGTCGGTGAAATTGTACGCACGGGCACACCTGAAACCGATCCGGCCTTCGCAATCGAATCATCGCGCATCACGGGGACATTCAAATCAGACACGTTTGAAAAGAGCAAGACGACCGGACGTTTGTTCATCGTCTATAAAGGATTGGAAATCTTTGAAGACTATCCGGTCATCGGAACAGGCTTCGGCACATTCGGCGACTCTGCTTCAAAAGTGTACTCGTCGCCGTACTACAGCCATTACGATGTCCAATTCAATATCTACTCGGACAACCAGTACATCCAAATCATTACTCAAAACGGCGTTGTCGGGGTCCTTTTGTTCGCCGTCTTCCTATTGGGCATGCTCGTCCTGTTCTGGAAGCGACGCAAATTATCGGACAAAGCGATTCCGATGTTGGCAATGCTCATCAGCGTCTACTGGTGCGGTCTCATCTATAACATCTGGGAGGATAAGACGTTCACGCTGTACTTCTACATCTTGACAGCAGTCTTTATCGCTTACACTTCAAAGAAAAAAGAAGAATTGCAATAATAGGAGCAAGCCCCGGTTCTGGACACTACCAGAACCGGGGCTTTTCTATATAATCGGGCCTTCCAAGAAATCCTCTCTACTAAATACGCATAAAATCTTCCAAACACGCATAAATCCGCTCAAAAGTCCATAAATCCCTCAATACGCGCATAACATGCCGCAATCGCGCATAACTCCCCTTAAAGACGCATAACTCACAGAAATCACGCATAACTGCCCGCAACCGCGCATAACCCCCGCATGCCTATAACCCTTCCCAGTGAACTAGTCTAATAGTACGAAAAGTTATCTATTCTATGGAAATACAAGAGTTTGAGATTATAATGGACATACACCAAATACTTACAAAGGGGAATGAATAATTGCTGAAGAATACATACTTGTCGAAAATTAGTATCCTATTTCTTGTGATTTTTTTATCAATACCTACTCTAGCCTTTGGAGAAACACCAGGAAGCACGAAGATTTCCGGAGGCGTCCAATATGAATATACGAACAAAACAGTAGCGAGCAATCCGCAAGCATTCCGTCAGTTAGTCGTCGACCTGAATGATCCATTCACGACAGTCGACGTCGGCATCCCGACGCCGCTGAACAAACTGTCGCCAACGACGACCCAGGCAAACGCCTATACAGCGCTCGGCCAACAAGTTGCGGGCGCGATCAACGGCTCCTTCTTCTGGGGATCCGACCAAGGCTATTTGCCGATGTACTTGATCGCTTACCGCGATAGACTGATGAATGCCGGCATCATTGCGTCCGGCTGGGACCAATACGTCAATCAGCCGATCGCTTTCGGCATCGACAGCACCGGAAAAGGAAAGATTGATTCATACAATTTAAGACTATCATTCAACCATAACGGACAAGATTATCCGATCACGTCAACGGACAAGCATCGCTCGACTGACAATCTGATCCTCTATACACCTCTCTATCCGAAGCCGACAACGGAAACGAACGCGCTCGGCATCGAGTTGGTAATTGAAGGGGTTTCAGGTGGGACGGCGCTTAACTTCGGTGAAACGGTAACGGGGACAGTAACGAAAATCCGTGAGCGTGGCGATCAGCAAGCATCGACAATCCCGAAAAATGGATTCGTCTTATCCGCGCACGGTGATGCAATGGATCTTATCAAACACATCGGCATCAATGAAACGATCTCGATCACTGCTAATATCGATGATAAATGGAAAGGTTCTTCATTCATGTTGACGTCCGGACCTGAACTCGTCAAGGACGGCAAAGTGAATCTCGGCATCGATCCGACCAGCGACCGCGCAAGAGAACGCGCGCCGCGAACGGCGATCGCAATCGACAGGACAGGATCTAAAGTGTTCATGGTGACAGTGGACGGACGTCAATCCGGCTATAGCCAAGGGCAAAGCTTGAAGGAGTTCGCTGAATACCTCGTGTCGATCGGTGCATACCAGGCACTTAACCTGGATGGCGGCGGTTCCACGACGATGGCAGTCCGCAAGCCGGGCGACTTCAATGTGTCTTTATTCAATAGACCATCGGACGGCAGAGAACGTTCCGTCTCGACTTCGCTTTTCGCAGTATCAACTGCACCAGTAGGCACGCCGGCAACTGTCGGGGCTAAATTAGCGAAGCCAGGCGTCTATTTGAAAGGCACGAAAGGTTCCGTTGTAGTGGATTATGTAATGGACAACTATTACAACCCGGTCACATTCAATAAAGCGGACGTCAAACTAAGCTCTCCGCAAGGACTTGTAACAGCTAACGGCTCGGAATTCACTGCCCAAAAAGCGGGGACAGGCTCCATCACAGCAACAGTGAAGGGTGCAACAGCAAACATCCCGTTTGAAGTCGTCGAAGCCATCCAAACCGTCACTCCTTCAAGCCCGTCGATCGAAGTGCGGACAGGCGAAAAGAGGACATTGACTGTAAAGGCGTATGACAGCAAAAACAGGGAAGTCATCTTCGACCCGTCATTAGTGAAGTGGAGCACTTCCGCGAATATCGGAACAATCACTTCTTCAGGCGTACTGACAGCAGCGTCAAGTGAAGGCAAGGGAACTGTAACCGCAACTTTGGGCGGCAAAACGGTAACCATCCCGGTGTCGATCACGGGCGCATATTACCGCGCGGATACTATGGAGTCCCTTGATAATTGGACTTCTTCAGCAACGAACGGCAATGCTTCATTGTCCATGAACAATGCGAAAGAGCCTGCTTTCGAAGGGAAAGGTGCATTGAAGCTCACCTATGATTTCACGGGCACGACAGGCACGTCCGCGGCATATGTGGACGCAAAAACGCCTTTGAGTCTAGCAGGGACACCGGTGAAGCTTTCAGCCCGCGTATATGGCGATGCGAGTAAAACATGGCTGCGCGGCCGGATTCAAGACGGGCAAGGCAAAGAATACACAATCGATTTCACACCTGAAAACGGCCTGAAATGGCTAGGCTGGAACTATGTGACGGCTGCCATCCCGGCGGGCGCAACGGGCAATATAACACTTAAGCAGATCTATATTGCACAACCGACGGACAGCCTGAAAACGAAAGGCAGCATCATGATCGATGATGTGAAAGCAGTCTTCAATGCTAGCTACAAAGAAGGCCTTTTCAAAGACACTGGGCTGACATTCCGTGCGGAAAATGAAATCGCGTCACTCGTCAATGAAGGAGTCATTGCAGGCTACGCTGACGGCAACTTCGGCCCATATCAGGAGCTGACAAGGCAGCAAGCGGCGATCCTTCTGTCAAGGGCGTTGAAACTGCCGCTCGACAATGTTACGGATCCAGGCTTCGAAGACATGGTGCCGTCGATGACGTTCTACAAAGAAGTGGCGGCAGTCGCGAATATGGGCATCATCCAAGGGAAGGAAAAAGGGAAGAAGTTCGACCCGAACGGCAAATTGACCCGCGCTGAAATGGCTGCGATTCTCCAACGTGGCTTTAGTCTTCCATTGAGTGACAAAAATCACTTCACTGACATTAATGGCAGCTTCGCAAAAGATGCGATCAATTCCATGGCATTTAACAATATTACCCAAGGGATTGGCGGAGGGAAGTTCGGCCCTGCGCAAAATATTAGCAGAGCTGATTTCTCGGTCTTTTTATACCGTACAATATCATTAAAATAGTAGAAATTTAGTGTTTGAGATTGCAGAAAATTATGGTACAATGTTTGTGTAGAGTTTTTCCTTTTACAGAATAAAGAATTCTAAGAGCCTTGGTTGATGGTGCGGTAAAAACCTGTGGAGATCATTCTCCGCAGGTTTTTTACGTCTTCCGAAAAAAATTCTATTTGCAATCTACCTTTCTATCACTAAATTAGTATTCACCATTCACTTCCAATTACTTTCATGGTAAACTATCAGGTAAATGAATTTGACGAAAAGGAGAAAATTATGGGCAAAAAGCTAAAAATCGCACTAATCATATTCGGCGTTGTCGTACTATGCGCTGCAAGTTACATATTGTACATACTGAAATTCAAAGACTATGACATCGCAGACGAATCGGTCGACGAAATCATCGAGGAGTCTTATGAAATCGAACTTCCTGATGGCACGATCATTACGTTGAATGAAGATGGTGATGTCGTTGAAGAAGAAATCGGAGAAAAGAAGGCGGGTACGACTGTAAGCGGCAATGATAACCAAGGCTCGTCAGAAGGTGCTACTAGTAAGGATAGCCAGGACTCATCGGAAGGTAGTACTAGTAAGGATGAGCAAAAAACCATAACCACTGGCGGGACAAAGACGGACTCTTCAACTTCTTCGTCCACCGGGAAAACTACACCTCAAACAGGTTCGGCCAATACTTCCAAACCCGGCTCTGCTCCATCAACACCGGGAACCGAGGCAGCAAAGCCCAGTGTAGCAACCATCAAAGAAAAATACACACCGGCATTCCAAGCACTGGAAGGACAAGCGGACGATAAACTGAATGCTTTGATTGGCAGGGCTAAAAACGAGTACTTGTCCAAAAAGGAAAATGGCGAGAAGGTCGATTATGGATACTTCTACAATAAATACACGAGTGCAGCGGCCGAGCTCGAAGGGCGGACGGATAATGTCTTCGCAGGTGTGCTGAAGGCAGTCGAAAGAGATTTGGAGAAGAACGGTTTTGACAAATCGTATGCAAAAAGCTTCTCAGAACAATACAATGCACAAAAGAAAAGTAGGAAAGACTCCCTCATGAAGAGAGCAATGGGTCAATAAACAACCGGAAAATCCTGCAGGTTTCTGACTTGGGGATTTTCTTTTTACAAAAATGGAAACATAGCGAAAAATGTCTTATGAGATATGATATACTCGAAATAGCAGTGCTATTGTCTTAGTTTACACAAAGGAGCGCACCATTCATGGAAGAAACAATCAGTTTGCAAGACTTGTTCCGAACGTTGAAAAAGAGGATCGTCTTAATCATCTCGGCCGTCATCGTCGCGATGGGGATTGCCGCAGTTATCAGCTATTTTTACCTGACACCCATTTACCAGGCATCCACACAGATTCTAGTCAACCAACAGAAATTTGACCAGAACCAATTCAATGCTCAAGATATCCAAACGAATCTTCAGCTTATCAATACATACAATGTCATTATTACAAGCCCGGCCATCCTATCCAAGGTCATCGAGAACCTTGACCTGGATATGACACCTGCGCAGCTCAAAGGACAATTCACCGTGAACAGCGCGCAGAATTCCCAAGTCGTCAACGTCACAGTTCAAGATACAGAGGCTTTCAGAGCTGTCGATATCGCAAACACAACAGCGGAAGTGTTTCAGGACGAAGTTAAAATTCTGATGAATGTCGACAATGTCAACATTCTATCTCCGGCAGTCCTGTCTGAAAATCCGACACCTGTAAAACCGCAAAAACTCTTGAATATAGCAATCGCTGCAGTCGTCGGACTAATGATCGGAGTGGGTGTTGCCTTTTTATTGGAATACTTGGACACGACGGTAAAGACCGAGCAGGACGTGGAAGAATTGCTTGGCTTGCCGATACTCGGAATCGTCAGCATCATTTCCGACAAGGAAATGCAAATGAACAATGACGCTTTACTAGGGGCGCAGAATAAGGGGTAAAAAACTATGTTCAAAAAGAAAAAGAAATCGCTTCAGTCGGTTGCAAGGAAGCTCGTCACCGTTGCAAACCCGAAAGCGGTCGTATCGGAACAATTCCGTACTGTCAGGACCAATATCAATTTTTCGCTGCCCGACGAAGAACTGACTACATTGTTGGTCACTTCTTCAGCGCCAAGTGAAGGAAAATCGACAAGCGCTGCCAATCTCGCAGTCGTTTTTGCCCAAGCGAAGAAAAAGGTCGTCCTCATAGACGCGGATCTGAGGAAACCGACAATCCACCATACATTCCAAAAGATGAACGGCGCTGGGCTATCCAATCTCTTAACCCGTCAAGCATCTCTGTCGGATGTACTGCATACAACACATGTCGAAGGCTTGCAGATCATTACGAGCGGTCCGATTCCGCCGAACCCCGCAGAGCTATTAGGCGCAAAGTCGATGGATGCTCTCATCGATGAATTGAAGAAAGTGTTCGATATAATCATCTTCGACGTCCCCCCGGTCCTGTTAGTATCAGATGCACAGATCCTGGCAAATAAATGCGATGGGACGATTCTCGTACTAAGTTCGGGGTCAACCGAGAAAGAAAACGCGCTAAAAGCGAAAGAAGCATTGGAAACGGCGAAAGCCCGAATCCTAGGGACGATCTTAAATAATTTTGTTTTGGAAAAAGAACATTACTACTATAAATATTATGGAGGAGAAGAGTAAAGGAGAGATTCCTATTACTCTTTTTCGTTTAGAAGGGGAACTTCCAATGATTGATATGCATTCCCATGTTTTATATGGATTGGATGATGGACCTTCCGATATGGAAGGTGCATGGAAGATCATTCGCGGTGCAGTGGATGAAGGAATCAGTCAGATGATCGCAACACCGCACGTCCACAATCCGCATTATCATGTCACTGCACAAGATACGATAAGCCAAGTTGAGGTACTGAGAGGCCTGATCCGTGAAGAGGGGGTCCCGTTGACGCTCCATACGGGTCAGGAGGTCCGGCTGCACGAGGATATCATTGAAAACTATAAGTCCGGTGAATTGCTTACGCTGGCGCAATCGCGTTATATGCTTCTTGAGCTGCCGTCACAAACAGTACCCGCGTACACGGTCAGGATCATCGAGCAGCTCATTCGCGAAGGGATAATGCCAATCATTGCCCATCCGGAGCGGAATCGTGCCATAGCGGAAAAACCTGAACGTCTCCAAAGGCTTATACGACATGGCGCCTATGCCCAAATCACTGCCGGGAGTGTATCCGGCCATTTTGGCAAAGGCGTCCAGGACCTTTCTCTAAGATTACTAGAGGCGAACTGTATTCACGCATATGGCTCAGATGTCCACAATATGGAGATTCGCCCCCTAGAATTTAAGAAAGGGCTTGATGTTCTTGTAAAGAAAAAGCATGTCGACCGTATCGATATCCTGATAGAAAATAACGCACGGATTATCGCCGATCAACCACTCGTTCAACTAGAGCTTGGTGAAGTGAGAAAGAAAAGTTGGTGGAAGATCGGTATATCTTAAGATGTAAAAATTCACTTTTTCTAAATTGTTTATCTATTGTTTTGGGTGAAAAGACATAGTAAATAACAGATGAATTCCAAAAAAGTGTGAAAATGAGATGAGGAGCATGTAAAAAGAAGTAGTTTTTCAAAGTGAGTCTGTTATAATGGAAAATAACTAGAAGGTAGATTGATAGAATATTCTCGAAGGGTGTGAGTCACATATCCATTAAAAAAAGGGTAACCATGTTATTTTTTATTGACTCGACAATAGTCTTATTTTCTATTTGTATCGGTTATTTCATTCTGAGTCCTACTACCAATCTATTTACGAATAAGATGTTGCTGATCAGTGTAGTGACAATTCAACTCGCTCATCACTTTTTTGCGTGGTTTTACGGATTGTACCGGAAGACGTGGACATATGCCTCAATAGGGGAACTGAAATCGATCTTTAAAGCGGTGTCGTGGACAATCTTCGTAGTAGCCCTCGTCCAATTGACCCTTATACAAGATATCTACTTTCGGGCACTGGCGATAACGTGGATGCTACATATTCTATTAATCGGCGGATCGCGCCTATCATGGAGGCTTTATAGGGAGACGGTTAACCGGAACCATACAGGTACAGTAGAGGCGAAGAGAACGATGATTGTCGGAGCTGGACAAGCCGGCAGCATGATCGTCCGTCAAATCCTCCAAAATCCGGATTGCGGGATGCAACCAATTCTGCTCATCGATGACGACATGAAAAAACGGGGCCTTGAAATTTACGGAGTGAAGATATGTGGCGGAACGAAACAAATCCCGTCATTCGTGAAAGATAACCAAATTGAGAAGATCATCATTGCCATCCCTTCAATGGGAAGGCAGCAAATGGCGGAGCTGTTGAAGCTCTGCGTAGATACAGGCGCACGAACGCAAAAAATCCCGCGCATCGAAGATATCATGACGGGAAAGGTGTCTGTAACGGATATTCAAGATGTGAAAATTGAGGACTTGCTCGGGCGAGATGAAGTGCAGCTCGATATGCAGAAAATCGCAACGAAACTGACAGGCAAAACGATCATGATCACAGGAGCGGGCGGTTCAATCGGATCGGAAATTTGCCGGCAAGTGAATCGGTTTACACCGAAAAAGCTCATATTACTCGGGCACGGAGAAAACTCTATCTATCTAATAGAACGCGAACTGCGCGAAAAAGTTTCACCTGAAACGGAACTTGTTCCGGTGATTGCCGATGTACAAGACCGGCAGCGTATTTTTGACATCGTCTCAGAACAAAATCCGGATGTCATTTACCATGCAGCCGCACATAAGCACGTGCCCCTCATGGAGGCAAATCCGATGGAAGCAGTAAAAAACAATATATTCGGTACGAAAAATGTCGCAGAAGCCGCAGATACATTCGGCATCAAACACTTCGTTCTCGTTTCCACCGACAAAGCGGTCAACCCTCCGAATGTGATGGGTGCAACGAAGCGTTTTGCTGAAATGGTAGTTCAGAATCTTGCGAAGAACAGCAAAACAAAATTTGCAGCTGTCCGTTTTGGCAACGTCCTCGGTTCTAGGGGCAGCGTCGTTCCGCTCTTCAAGAAACAAATTGCTGAAGGAGGTCCGGTTACCGTAACCGATCCAGAAATGACACGCTACTTCATGACAATCCCTGAAGCATCCAGACTCGTCATTCAAGCAGGGACACTTGCACGCGGCGGCGAAGTGTTCGTTCTTGATATGGGCGAACCAGTTAAGATTGTGGATTTGGCCAAAAACCTTATCAACCTTTCAGGTTACAACGAAAATGAAATTAAGATTGAATTTAGCGGTATCAGACCTGGAGAAAAACTGTTTGAAGAGCTGTTGAATGAGAATGAGCGGCAGAGTGAACATGTATTTCCGAAGATCTATATTGGAAAAGCAACGCCAATTAGTGAGCTGGAAATGCAATATGTATTGGACAAGCTGCTTGATATGAGGAGTAGTGAGCTGAAGGATACGCTCGTTGGGATAGCGAATCGGAAGGTTGTTGAGCCGGAAATAAAGATGATGGTATAACAGAAGTTGTGGGTGGCGTAAAAAGCGCCACCTTACGTGTGTGTTTTGGAATATAAACTTTACCCTTTAAGTTCAATTCTACTAAAGCATATAAAATATGACTGGAAGGAAGTCTTGCTGATGGAGTCGACTAAAGCAAAAGAAAGGATCTTTCTATCCTCACCTCATATGAGCGACGAAGGATATGAAATGCAATACATACAGGAAGCCTTTGATACAAACTGGATTGCCCCTCTTGGTGAAAACGTAAATGGGTTTGAAAAAGAACTAGCAAAAAAGGTTGGGTCAAAGTCTGCTGCAGCACTTTCATCAGGGACAGCCGCTATTCATTTGGCACTTAAAGCAGCAGGAGTTGGAGAAGAGGATATTGTATTCTGTCCAACACTTACGTTCTCAGCTACTGCAAATCCAATTATTTATCAAAATGCAATTCCTGTTTTTATTGATAGTGATTATGAAACATGGAATATGTGTCCAAAGGCATTAGAAAAAGCATTTGATAAGTATCCACAAGTTAAAGCGGTCATAGTTGTCCATTTATACGGCTTATCTGCAGATATGGATAAAATTATGGAGGTTTGTAAGAAACATAATGTAGCTGTAATAGAAGATGCTGCTGAGTCATTAGGTACTTACTATAAGGGTAAGCATACAGGGACTTTTGGAGATTATGGCATCTTTTCTTTCAATGGAAATAAGATTATCACAACTTCTGGTGGCGGTATGCTTGTTTCAGATAATGAAGAACGCATTGCTAAAGCTCGATTTTGGGCAACCCAATCAAGAGATCAAGCAAGGCATTATCAACATAGTGAATTAGGGTTCAATTATCGGATGAGTAATGTTGTTGCTGGGATTGGTAGAGGACAGCTAAAAGTACTTGACCAGAGAGTTGAGAAGAAAAGATATATTTTTGAATTATATAAAAGGGAACTTGGTGGGTTAAATGGCGTGGAGTTCATGCCGAGCAATGAATGGAATGAACCAAACTATTGGTTAACTTCGATGACTTTAACAGGAAAGGTAAGGCCAATCGACATAATGGAGGCTCTTGAAAAAGAAAATATCGAATCAAGACCGGTGTGGAAGCCGATGCATTTACAGCCATTCTTTGAGGAGTATAAATTTGTTGGAACGGACGTATCTGAGTGGTTATTTGAGAATGGTGTATGTTTGCCGTCGGATACAAAGATAACTGATGAGGACTTAGTAAGAGTAATTAAGATAATTAAAGGGTTGTGGAGATAGGCAATGCGAGTTTTGAACTTAATTATTAAACGGTTAATAGATTTTTTTGGAAGCCTTATTGGTATTATTCTTATTTCACCAATTCTTTTCATTATAGCTTTATCTATAAAGTTGACTTCAAAAGGCCCTGTGTTTTTTAAACAAGAGCGTTTAGGGAAGAATGGCAGGGTTTTCAAAATTATTAAATTCAGAACAATGGTTGTTAATGCTGAAAAAATCGGGGATGGATTAACAGTAAAAAGCAACAATGATATTCGGATAACTAAGGTAGGTAAAATACTCCGTGCAACAAGTCTTGATGAATTACCTCAATTGTTTAATGTAGTGATTGGGCAAATGAGTCTTGTAGGGCCTCGACCACCTGTTACATATTTTCCGTACGATGGAATTGAAAAATATCCTGAGTGGGCCAAAAAACGTTTTACATTTCAGCCTGGAATAACAGGTTTGTCGCAAATAACGGTCAGGAATTCAGTTAGCTGGGATGACAGAATTGTTGTAGATAACAAATATATTGATAAATTTAATGTTTGGCTTGATATTAAAATCTTGTTTAATACACTGTTCAAGATTTTTAAATCTGAAGACATCTATATGGATACAGATAAAAAATCTATATAAGATATCGGCTATTACAAGTGAAAGTGGTGAGAATGTGATCAAAGGCGAAAAAGTATATCTTAGGCCTATTCTCAGGAAAGATATTACGTTTTTAAATGAATGGAAAAATGATGAAGACACTTATCGATATTTAGGTGGAGGGTTTATGCCGATATCTATAGATCAACAAGAAAAGTGGATGGACTCTATTATAGATACTACAGGTAATAATAAGCGATTTATCATTTGTGATAATGAAAATATACCTGTTGGAATGGTTGGATTATATAATATTAATTGGATTCATCGTACCTGTGAAATAGGCCTTTACATTGGAAACAAAAGTGCTCAGGGTAGAGGATACGGAAAAGAATCATGTAGATTAATCGAGCAGTTTGCGAAAGAGTATTTAAACCTAAGAAAAATAAAATTAAATGTTGTCCTTGATAATGAAGCAGCTACACGTATGTGGAAATTCCTAGGTTATGAAGAAGTAGGTAAATTTAGAGATGAACGATTTATTAAAGGTGAATATAAGGATTTAGTGTTAATGGAAAAATTTATATAATTATTGCAATTTAGCTAATTTAATCAGTTGTTTTTTAAAGTCTCACATTTTGGAGGATTTGACGTATGGATAATGGTATAAATTTACTAATATTAAGCTGCGGGACAAGAAATAAGATTGTGCAGTACTTTAAAAAGGAACTAAGCGGTAAGGGGCTTGTTATTGCTACCGATTGTAGCGAATTAGCACCAGCTTTATATGAAGCAGACAAACATTTTATTGTTCCAAGAATGACAGATGAGGGTTACTTAGATGTGATTCTTTCAATTTGTAAAGACAATAATGTTAAAGCTATCTTATCATTGATTGATCCTGAACTCAGTCTTATCGCAGAGCACAAAGAAAACTTTCAAGATATTGGTACTATTCCTATTATCTCTGATTTAGAAGTAGTTGAAATGTGTTTCAATAAATATGAAATGTATGAGTTTTTGAATGGAAATGGAATCCAAACTGTTAAAAGCTATATAGATAAAGAGAAATTTTATTTGGACGTAGAAGCCGGCAATATTACCTATCCGGTATTCGTTAAGCCTGTGCAAGGAAGTGCAAGTATCAATATAAGTATGGTTACATCTAAAGAAGAAATCGAACTAATGTTCAGTAGATTCGATAACTTAATGATTCAAGAGTTCATGGACGGAACTGAATACGGAGCAGATGTGTATATCGACATGATTTCTGGTGAACCAGTAACGATATTTACAAAAGAAAAGATAAAAATGAGGTCTGGAGAAACCGATAAATCTGTATCTGTTAAAGATGAAAAACTCTTTGAGCTAATTAAGAGTTTAGTTGAAAAAGTTGAATTAAAAGGGATTATTGACATTGATATATTTCAGATTAACGGTCAATATTACATATCAGAGGTAAATCCTCGGTTCGGTGGAGGGTATCCACATGCTCATGAATGTGGAGTAAATATAACAAGGATGATCATTAATAATCTTGAAGGTAAAACAAATCAGAATTTGATTGGTCATTATAATGAAAATGTTTATATGATGAAATTTAATGAAATGAAGATTATAAAGAAGTAATGTATAAGAATATAGCTGCGGTGGTGATTAAATATGTTTGATGAGTATTTGTGTAGGTTAAGAAGATTTGCATTTTGGAACCTAGATCGGATTAAAGGAAGCCCAATTAAATCTGCTTATAATGAAATTAAAAAAATTGATAGTTTAGATAGTAACGATAGATTTATAGAAGAATACCAAACTATACAATTAGAGAAATTAATATTCCATGCAGTTAATACTACTAAAATTTATAGTAGCTTTAATAATCGAGCACGATTAGCCGAATTTCCAGTAGTTAATAAGAACTTAATAAGAAATAATCAGCAGGATTACATTTCCGAAAAATACAAAATTAGCGAGTTGTATAAAATGTCGACAAGTGGATCGACGGGTACTCCATTTGTTTGCTACCAAGACTATAATAAAAAGAGAAGAGTTAATGCTGAAATTATTTATTATAGTGAAAAAGCTGGTTATTCCGTGGGTAATAACTTGATTTTTTTGAGGGCATTAACTGACAAAAGTAGAAAAACAAAATTTCAGCAATGGATTCAGAATGAATCTTTGATTGATATAAGTAGCATGGATAATAAAAAAATCAACAAGATTTTAGAAGGTATTAGTAAAAGCTCCAAGAACGGATCAATGATTCTAGCATATGCTTCTACTTATGATGCATTTAATGATTATTTTTCTAAAAATGGAATAAGTATAATTCCTAAAGTTAATATTACTGGTATTGTGAGCAGTTCAGAAATGTTGTTCGATCATACAAGAAATAAGATGAAACAAATATTTAATTGTAAAGTACTATCTAGATATTCGAATCAAGAAAATGGCGTTATAGGACAAGACGACAAGGAAAATAACGTATTTATTTTAAATGAGGCTCACTATATTGTAGAAATATTCCACTTAGAAAAAGATGAAATAGTCCCGGAAGGTGATATTGGTCGAATTGTTATTACCGACCTCTACAATACTGGAATGCCTATGATTAGATATGATACGGGCGATATTGGCTCTATCACAATGATTAAATATAAAGGTAAGATGAAAAAAGCAATTAATAACTTTGGTGGTCGAAAAGTTGATATTATTTATGATTCATACGGGAACCGGTTATCACCTCATATTATTACTAATAATTTCTGGGCGTTTCCAGAAATTAAGCAATACCAATTCATACAGAAAAGTGCAAATAGTTATGTAGTTAAAATAAATATGGAAGAAAAGTCTTTTAACATTGATACTGTTAGAATAATGTTAAAAAGACTTTTGGGTGATAAAGCAAATATTTCAATTGAGTTAGTCGATGAGATACCGGAATTAGCCTCTGGAAAAAGAAAATATGTAATAAGCGAAATTGAAAAAACTTAATTATGTGATTATGAGGTGATTAAATTATGAGAATTTTATATGTAGCAACAGTATCAGGAACAATAAATGCTTTCTTAATCCCTCATATCAGAATGCTTATAGAACAGGGTCATACTGTAGATATAGCATGTTGCATAACTAACCCAATTGACCAAACAATATATAAGTACGGTTGTAAAGTGCACGAAATAAGTTTTAGTCGTTCGCCTTTAAATAATAAAAATATAATAGCATACAAGGAATTGAAAAAGATAATCAGCGATGGAAAATATAATATAGTGCATACACATACCCCAGTAGCTTCTTTTGTCACAAGATTAGTGTGTAAAAATATAAAAGAAACGAAAGTGTTTTATACAGCGCATGGATTTCACTTTTATAAAGGAGCTAGCATAAAAAATTGGTTCGTGTATTATTTCATTGAAAAGTGGCTTTCAAAATATACAGATACATTAATAACGATTAATAAGGAAGACTTTGAAAGAGCTAAGAAAAAACTAAAAGCAAAAAGAATTGAATATATTCCTGGCGTGGGTTTAGAAGTTGAAAAATTTATGAATATAAAAGTAGACAAATTAAGAAAAAGAAATGAAATAGGTGTACCAAAGGATGCATTCACAATCCTATCGGTGGGTGAGTTAAATAAAAATAAGAATCACGAAGTTGTTATTAGAGCGTTTGCAAAACTCAATAATTCTAATTTACACTATGTGATATGTGGCAAGGGTACAATTGAGCCAGCATTAAAAATATTAGCTTCTGATTTGAACGTTGGTGATAGAGTTCACTTGTTAGGATTTAGAGCAGACATTGCCGAGATTTGTAAGAGTAGTGATTTGTTTGTTTTTCCTTCATTTAGAGAAGGCCTACCTGTTTCTATGATGGAAGCTATGGCTACTGGTCTGCCGGTCATTTGCTCAGATATTAGAGGAAACGTGGATTTAATTAGCGATCAAGAAGGAAGTTTCTTATTCAATCCAATTGACGCTGAACAATTAGCAATTCATATAAGTAAAGTTATTGAAGATGATAATATAAGAATCAAAATGGGTACGACTAACAAGAAAAGAATTCAAAAATACTCACTATCGAACGTATTAGAAAAAATTAAAATGATATATAAATAATGGTATGGTATGCTAATAGTCTGAAATCGAGTGTGATTTGTTAAAGCAACAATTTGATAAGATATAAGATTAAAGGAGCGGAAAGATGAAAAAATACTTAATTCTTCCAGGTAGCGGTGACTTGAATAGGGGAGACCAGGCTCTTGTTTGGGAGACGATTAAGGTTGCCAAAAATGCTGAATGCTTGGGAGAGTACTATATACTGTCAGACAATAACGAAACTACAAAACAGTCCCAAGCTGAGGGAATACGTTTAACGAGTCCAATTCTCAAACATCCAAGTAGAAAGTTTAAGTCTAAGGAAAATAATGAATACAACACAAAATTAGTTCTTAAATGGGGATCTGTCGCAATATTAGACTTTATTTTCAGTCTATTACTTTTATCAAAGTTAACAAGAAGCATGGTATCACGATTTATGTCTGATAATGAAAAGAAGACATTAAAGATCATGACAGAAAGTGAAGTCTGTTTTGTAAAAGGTGGAGGTTTCATCCATTCTGCTGGTAAACCTACGGATTTCTATACTGTCTACTTTCAGTTATTTCATATTTTACTAGCACAGTCATTAGGAAAGCCAGTATATATTATGCCAAACTCCTTTGGTCCTTTTAACGGTCTTGGGGTAGCTTGGCTAGTACGTAAAGCATTAAGAAGGTGTAAGTTAGTTACAGTAAGAGAAGATATCTCAAAGGAGATGCTTGAGAAACTAGGTGTAGAAGCACATTTATATCCTGATTTAGGATTTGGATTAGATAAAAGAGAAAGAGAAAATCATGAGGTAAGGATACTCCGAGAAAAACATCCAGAAAGGAAACTTGTTGCTATTACAGCCAGACCATATAGATTTCCAGGAAGTGATAATCCAATTAAAAAATATAAAGACTACGTTGATGGTATGGCGATGTTTTCTAAGTGGCTATATAGCAAAGGATATTTTCCGGTTTTTATTGAACATACCCTTTCAGAAACTACACACGAAAATGATGGTACTAGTATATCTGAAATCGTTTCAAAGATTCCTGAAAATGAATTTTCTATTATTTCTAACAGAGATTATACATGTAGAGATTTAAAAGCAATCTATAGTGAATTTGATTACGTTGTTGGAACTAGATTCCATTCAGTGATATTTTCACTTGCTGAAGAAATCCCATCTATTGCAATAACCTATGGAGGTAATAAAGGACAAGGGATTATGCGTGATTTAGGCCTCTCGGAATACGCAATATCTATGAGCGAATTTGACCTTGATAAGATGCAACTAGCTTTTACTAGTTTAGATGAAAATAGAGAACATGTTTGTTTAAAGCTGGCAAAAAGCAAAGAATTAATTAACCAAAGCCATATAAAACTAACTAAAATGATAGAAAAGCAAACATGATGTATCGACCTAAAAGCCTGGAAAATTTCTTTTTTTAAGGGTTTAGAATTTCAAATTTATTAATTATTTGTATATACCTACAACTAACATTATTACCTATGTAGTCGTGGGTATGTTTTGGAGATATTTTTGAGTTGATATGACTAGTAAATTGAAGATATAAAAATAAGAGGTAAGTAGATGAGAGTAAATAATAAAAACACAAAATCTTTATCCTTAAAAAGTAACTCTTTATGGAATGTATTTGGAAGTTTAGTGTATTCCCTTACTCAGTGGGGGTTAGTTATTGCAATTGCTAAAAATGGCAGCCCCGAAATGGTTGGTATTTTCACTTTAAGTCTAGCTTTAACAGCACCAGTTGTTTTATTAACAAGATTAAACTTGAGAGTAGCAGTAGCTTCTGATATTAATAATGAATTTGGTTTTAATGAATATTATACTTCCCGAATTATAGCAACAATAGTATCTTTATTAATATTAATTATTATAACGATTTTTTATCCTACTGATACTTATACGCGTGTAGTAATATTTATTATGTGTTTTGCAAAAGCATTTGAATCAGTTAGTGATATTTTGTATGGTCAGTTACAAAAACACGAGAGATTAGATATAATTGCAAAGTCAAGAATAATAAAGGGACTAGTATCCTTTATAGCTTTTACAATTATTATGATGATCACTAATGATTTATTATTATCAACGATAGGATTATTGATAATCTGGTTACTAACTCTAATTATTTATGATTTTAAGGTTATTCGTGAGATATTTGGTGAAGTTTCAATTAATTTTAGAAAGAAACATCAATTACTTATATTGAAATTAACAATTCCTCTAGGAATTGCCCAGTTAATTGCTTCCTTAAATTCCAATGTTCCAAGATATGTTATAGAACATTACCATGGAATTGAAATGTTAGGATTTTATTCAGCTATTATTTACATTATTGTAGCTGGAAGTAATGTGGTTTTGGCAATTAGTAGTGCCGTTCTTCCAAGACTGTCAACATTATATCAGAACTCTAAAATAAAAGAGTTTTTAAAAATAATATTAAACATGATTTTTATGGTTTTAATATTAGGTATTATTGCATTACTAATAGTTTATACACTTGGAGGAGAAATACTAGAAAAAGTATATTCTACGGAATACAAATATCTTAATAAGGAATTCTTTTTATTTACTGTTATGGGTATCTTCAAATATACAAATGTTTTTTTGGATACAGGTATATCAGCAACAAGAAAGTTTGTTATTCAACCATATATTAACGGTATTACTTTGAGTATTATTAGTGTATTATCGTTTATTTTAATACCTTTATATGGGATGAACGGGGCTATTTATTCATTAATAATAGCTGAAATAGTACAGCTTATTTTAAGAGGGGTTTTTATAAGTTATCTATTAATAAAAAGAACTAAAAATCCTGAGAATTATTAAGTTTAAAAGTAGGTGTATATTTTTTGAAGGCTGCATGGATTATATTCCTTATTGAATTATTAGTATATCATTTTTTGAAACATTCTATTGAGGATCAAGAACTTGCAGCGATAATATTAATATTTATAAATATTCCATTTGTCTTGATTGCATTTTCTAGGTTTCGTGTTAAAATAATATCACTATTTTTATTACTCGGCTTTTCAATTAGAATGGTTTGTATGTTTTTTGATATTTATGGCAGGGGCATATTCATGCTCCCCCATAGCGGAGGAGATACTGAAGGTTTTTTAATGTCAGGCTTAAGAATTGCAAATGACTTATCTTTATTATTCGAAACTATTTATGGTGGGGTATATTCGAAGTTTTTAGGTATAGTTTTTTTTATTGGACCAGAGGATAGACTTATAGGACAGTATATAAATGTTTTGCTTGGCATTACAATAATATTAATCGTTTTAAAGATTTTTTCGGAAATGGATATTGAGGGGAAAACTAAAAATTTTAGTTTAATAATAATGTTATTTTTACCACATGCAATCATTTTTTCAAGTATCTTATTAAGAGAAAATATAATTGCGTTTTTAGTAACTATATCTCTTTTATTTTTCATTAAATGGTATAAAAATAGTAGAGCCATATATCTTGTTCTCTCTACTATACTAGTCTTACTAGCTTCATTGATTCATTCCGGTGTAATTGGAATAGTATTAGGATACTTTTTTATGTTGATCTTTTATAGCCGCAGGCATAAGAAACTTGTTTTCTCTTCAAAGTCTTTTGTAGGATTTATATTACTAGTCTTATTAATGAGTTTTATCAGCTTAGCTCCAATAGAAAATGTGGTTTTTCTTAGTAAGTTCACACAATATGCAGAGGATGTCGATGACGTTTATAATATAGCGACTGGAAGTGGCAGAGGCGGGTCATCATATTTAACTGGAATAACAATTGATTCTCCGGTAGATTTTCTAATTTATGGTCCAATTAAAATGATTTATTTTATTGGTTCACCTTTGCCATGGGATTGGAGAGGAATACTAGACATCACTTCATTTGCATATGACGGATTGGTTTATTTACTAATGTTTCTTTATCCTATAATAAACTATAAAAAAATAGTTAAAAAAGACCCCTTAACATTAAGTATATTAGTAATGATTGTCTCTACTATATTTATATTTGGAATTGGAGTATCTAATGCTGGTACAGCACTTCGCCATAGATACAAGATGTTTTATATTTTACTTATTCTTGCTACTGTTACTTTATATCGTAACAAAAGTCTTTTTAATAAAAATAAGAATTAAATGTATTAAAAACATCTATATAAATTCGAATGTATAGCACTTTTTATTAATTTATTTGGTAGTTGTCGGTGCCTAGTCTTCAAGTGAGGCTCTACGGAATTTATGTTGATACAAAGGTATAATTACAGTACCTAGATAAAATATGGGGGGACAGTAATGAACATACTTGTTACTGGTGGAGCAGGATATATCGCCTCACATACATGTGTTGCTTTACAAGAAGCGGGTCATAACGTAATAATTGCAGATAATCTTTGTAACAGTAAGGTAGAAAGCATAGATGGAATAAAGAAAATAACAAATAAAGAAATAACATTCTATGAAATAGACGTTACCGATGAAGAAGCAGTAGACATCATTTTTTCTAATCATGATATAGATGGTGTAATTCATTTTGCCGGCCTTAAAGCAATTGATGAATCGGTTAGAAATCCACTAGAATATTATTACAATAACATAGTAAGTACTATGGTTCTTACAAAAGCTTGTCAGAAATATGGTGTAAATCGTTTTATCTTTAGCTCATCAGCGACAGTGTACGGGGATAATAAGGTGCCATTTGAAGAAACAATGATTCTCCTACCCACAACTAATCCTTATGGTGAAACTAAGGCTATGAGCGAGCGTATTTTGACTGATATCGCCAACGCAAACCCTGCTTTTTCAGTATCAATCCTTCGGTATTTTAATCCTGTAGGTGCACATGAAAGTGGTTTAATTGGTGAAACACCTAGTGGCATTCCCAATAATCTTATGCCATATGTTACTCAAGTAGCAAAAGGAAGACTTGAGAAATTATGTATGTATGGAAACGATTACCCAACGGTGGATGGCACGGGGATTCGAGATTATATTCATGTAGTAGATCTTGCTGAGGGTCATGTTGCGGCATTGGAAAATCTAACTGAAGGTGTTCATGTTTATAACTTGGGAACCGGAAAAGGAACCAGTGTACTAGAATTAGTGAAAGCTTTTGAAGAAGCTAATGGTATTAAAATTCCCTATGAGGTCGTAGAGCGGAGACCTGGAGATATCGCTTTATGCTATGCAGATGCTTCAAAAGCAAAACAAGAACTAGGTTGGACTGCAAAACGTGATCTTATAGCGATGTGTCGAGATGCCTGGCGATTCGAGAAAAATCATAAGGAATAAAAAAATTACCGCTGGGCCATAATGGTCTGGCGGTTTTTTGTAATGATTAAATAGGTCTATACACTTTTTGAAAGAATCCTCTTAGATCAATTAATCTTTATCTAATAGTATTGGCAGGTATCGGTATATTTTGGATTCAAATAACTAACAATCTGGGTGTCAGTGGTTGATTACGCCCGATGAAATGTACAATCTCTAAAATCTTTCTTACCACCAAATGCCAACAATTGTACCAGCGAACGACAGGCGATTACCAATTCATATCTCTGTATAATGAATGGGCACACATTGCCTCAATTACACGCTTGGACCAAACTCCGTAGCTAAGAAGATTTCTTTCTCTTACCCTTGATTATCAATAAAGGTACCATGTTTGAGCGTTTTAGTGGTAGGGAAAGGAAGGGGATCAAATGGCTATGAACGAAACAAATTATCAACAAAAGTAAATGGGGACCGCTGTCATGTTCAAACGGGGGTAGCGAAGGCAAATCAGCACTATGCGCGGAAAAAAATGCCGTCAATTACCCGCACATCAACTTCGTCTTTTTTGTCTAGGAAGGGGCTCGACTCCTGCAACATTTAAAATTAGATTTCGGTGCCAGGTTATTATTACTGCTTCATTAATTAGGATTGTATTTGACAAGCAGGAAATGCATAGATTGGCAGTAAAAATATTTAGCTACTTGTCGAAATGGAGATTGCAGCCGCGGGAGGTCATCATGTTTTGTTGAATGGACCACCGGGGTGGGGGAAAACATTGCTTGCGGACTCTTTTCACACCATTCTGACCGATTTATCCGGATGAAAGTATGCTTGAAACTTATGGAATTTATCATTTGGCACAAGAAGAAAGAGGGTTTTCGAAACGACCGCCGTACCGTGCCCGCTTCATTCCGCTTCTTCCGTTTCGCTCATTGGTGGAGGGAAGTTTCCTAGACCAGGAGAAATTTCACTGGCGCACCAAGGGGTTTTGTTTTTGGAGGAACTTGGTGAGTTTTCGAGGAAGGCGCTTGATATGCTTCGTCAACCGATGGAGATTGGGGAAGTGACCATTAATCGTTTGAGGCAGTCCGTAACGTACTCTTCTGCTTTCATTTTAGTAGCGGCCACAAACCCTTGCCCGTGCGGTTATTTTGGGTCCAATGAGCGCTACTGCACCTGCACACCTGCCCAAATTACATCTTATCAGTTGAAAGCTTCCGGACCTTTATTGAACAGGATCAACTTTATCCTCACGTTAAAAAGTGTCGGCGTATTTAATAACAACCAAGTGGAGTCCTCTTCTGTCATCCGTAAACGTGTCACTGCTGCATGGGAGAGACAGAGGAAGCGATATTCCTCCGTTCAACTTAAATGGGAATGTACCGGTATCCAAGCTAATGGCAGCAGCCATGCTGTCGGATGAGCAGGAACGTTTCATCCAATCCATTTGTTTCAAGGAAAGATGGAGCAATCGGACAATGGTCAAACTGATCAGGATTGCAAGAACGATTGCTGACTTGGTGGGTGAACAATCCATCAGCGAGGCTTCTATTTCAGAAGCGATAGATTATCTACGGATAGCATCAGCCATTCATGGATATAAGTCCGAGGTGGTTGTAGGTGGCTAATAAAAAGAGGGGGTGGCATCCGAACGGCTTCTATCACATCATTGTCCGGGGCAACAACCGACAGAACATATTCAATACTGAACGGGATATGTATGAATATTTTAGGAACCTGAACTTTGTAAATAGCAAATATCCATTCGATTTGTATGCATATTGCATCGTGTCTAACCACGTCCACTTGCTGATACGTTCACCTATCGTGCCACTTGGGAAAATTATGATGCGACTTAATCGTCGGTACAGTGACTATTACCGCAAAAAATACAACTACGTTGGTCAAATCTATCAAAACAGATATTACTCAAAAGAGATTGTCGATCCAATCGGATTATTGAATGTTGGATCGTATATACATAGGAACCCCATTGAAACGAAAGAGCCGATGGTCGATTCGATGGAACAATATAGCTATTCATCTTATCAATATTATTTTTATGAACAGAAAAGCCCACATGTATTTTTACATCTGAAGTTATTGCCGTCCTTATTGCCGGTTGGGTGGGAGAAGACGGGGAGGGGATATGCGAGGTATTGTCGGGAAAGGGGAGTAAAAGGTTCAGAATACCTTGGAAATGAATTTTAAACGGCGCACCTAAAGGTGTGAACCTCCTCGATGATACGAGATTCTTATTGAATTACAAATTGTTTTAGACCTGGTACCTTTAGTTTATGGTTCCAGGTTCTCATTGAATTCTGAATTGATTCAGAACCAGGTACCTTTTATAGTTCCAGAACCTGGTTCCGACTTTAAAAAATCCTATTCCAATGACTGTATATGAAAAAAAGCCTTCTAACCGCTTTCGGTTAGAAGGCTTTTGCCATATCAGGAAATATAATTGAATCTAATATAAAAAAGTATTCAACACATTGTGTATTAGTAGTTAATCTATAAGTTTCAACGTGGGTCGACAAACTAACTTAATGAAAAATAACCCTGTCAAAAAAATAGGAGTATAAGAGTACGATATGGATGGTTCCTGCAAGTCTGGTATGGTTCTAAGTCCCGGCATTAATTGTATTCGGGATTGTTCTTATTACCTTTTTAAATGTTTTTATTATTAAAGCGACAAATTTAAGTTTGACCGGATTACTTGTTTTCTGGAACTACAGGAACATAGAACCTTCTGCCAAGATACCTTAAACGCAACAGAAAACTGTGTATAAATATGTGGTATAAATTCACCAGAAGCACCAATAATGAAAATCAATAGATCCATTTTTATCATATCCTCTCTAAGCTAACTTTCCAAACATAGAGCGACAGAGCTTCTCAATAAATAGTACCCTGAAATCCTTTCGCCCAACTTCTTGAATTAGCCCCCCTTCACCTTTAATATAATCAAATAGAGCTCCAATCCTTTCTGAAATTGATCCAGCTTCGTATCTGTCCTTAAAGTAAACCTCATATTTGTCACGTATCTCGACAGTTGATATTTTCATATTCTCAATCTCGCCTGTTGGTTAAAAATGGTATATGATAAGTAAATGTATTTGTTCATACTTATTCATGATCACTTTTAAGTCAGGCACATTCTTATATAGCGACAGCGGTTTAAATTACAGGGAATTCAAATGGACTAGGTAATGTAAATATAGATATCATATCTATAAAGGTTATTAAAAACTACAAAATATTATATTGCGGTTTTACTATCGCTTTCCTATCATTCTATTCAAGCTAATGGTTGTCTTATGTTTCCAAAGTGAATTTCGAGTACCAGGTTCTCATTGAATTTAAAGTTGTTTCAGAACCTGGTATCTTTCACTGAGTTATGCGGGATGATTGCATGGATTCGGTGTCTCTATGACGCGATTAACAAAAGAGAAATTATAAAGACAGTCATCTGGATCTGTCTTTTTTTGCTATGTACTTTTATAAAAGAGCAGTTCTTTGCTCTGCCCCTCTGCTTGCTAGTATACTTAATGAATAGAAGCATTCGTTCGATTACTACTAGTGGTTGTAAAAACACAAAGTGAAAAAACGCTAAAGTTCAAATGGAAGGTGGGAAGATACGTGGCGATTATACAAGTATCACGGCGCGGTGCATCCAGCTATAAAACCATTCAGGCTGCAGTAATGGCCGCGCTGCCAGGTGATACCGTGGAAGTGGGTACGGGCATTTATGATGAACATGTAACGATCGATAAGCTGCTCGTTCTTCGAAGTTCAGATAGTGTTGCTAGTTCAGTTCGTGTAACTGGAAGTGTTCGTATCGCGACAACTGAAGAAGTGCGTATCGAATCGATCAGTTTTGGAGGAAGCACTGGTCCAGTTGACTGTGGTATACATATCGAATCAGGAGATGCAACGCTTCATCATTGTCTTTTCTCTGAGATTCAAGGAGTCGCTATGCGAGTGGAGGCGGCTGCAAAAGTATCTGTAAGCAATTCGACATTTCAAAAAAACATACAGGGAATTGACGTTTTAGGGCGATTGTCTTTGTTTGAATGCATCGTGGAAGACACAATCAAGACTGCGCAAATTCGTGTGCGCGCGGGGGGAGAAGTCGCGATCGCGAGTTCCGGAATTTTAAGTGGGCAAGAAGAAGGCCTTTGTTTGTCTGAAACGAGTCGAGCAACGATTACCAAAAGTTCATTCGTCGGAAATCGTGGGGTTCAGCTCCGTTTGGAACAAGACAGTTCGATGGATGTAGAAACGACGAATTTTTACGTTGGACATGCCCAAGGGATTTATTGTGATCAATCGACGGGTGTTCTGAAAAATTGTGCTTTTAAAAACCAACGACTCGAGCATGTGGCAGTTATGAATGGATCCCAAATTGAAGTCGAGTCGAGTACGTTTGAAAATGGTGAAGCTGAAGGAATGAACGTCAGTCGTTCAGCAGTTGAATTAGCAGACTCCCTCTTTAAAAATCAAACAGGTGACCACATTACGTGTAACGAACAGAGCACCGTTTTGATGACGAAAACAGAAATCCTATCGGGCAAGTCTAGAGGGATTGTGTCTGGAAATTCGACTTGTACACTCATCGATTGTGAAGTGAAGTACAATCAGCTGACGCAAATGTCTGCGTTTCATCAAAGCGTTTTGACGATTCGGGATTGTGAAATTGAGAGTGGAAACAATAAAGGGGTTTACGCGACGAGTAGTCAAGTGAACATATCGGATTCTTTGATTAGCCATCATCGTGGTGTACAGATTTTTGCTTCTGACCAATCTGACGTCAATTTGTCGGCGACGGAAGTGAAGAGTGGAGATAGTGCAGGGGTATCCGCGAAAGAATCCGAGTTGACCGCAGCCAATTGCATTATCTTCGGTCATAAAGGATCGAATGTGTTAGTAAATGGTGCGGCGAAAGCGGAAATAACCGATTGTAAAATCTCGAGTGGCGATAAGAACGGCATACTTGCAGGTCCTGAAGTAGTTGTTTCTTTGGAACGGACGATTGTGTTCAATCATAAGCGAGCGCAAGTACGCGCAACGGAATGTGCAGAAGTGTTTATAACGGAGTGTGAAATCTATGATGGTCAATCGTCAGGAATTGAATTCAGTCAGGTGGAGCGTACGGAAGTGACTGAAACGCGCGTACACGGCCATCTTGATGATCAAATCATCTTGCAAGATTGTTCGAATGCTGTATTCAATTCGGTCCAAGTGATGAATGGAAAGAAGGCTGGGCTGCGGCTCGAGCGTTCGGTTCCGGTTCTTGACGGTTGTTCATTTAAGGAAAACCGGGCAGGAGATTTAGTTCGTTGGGATGACAGCGTTCCTGTGCTGACGAATACGGACTTACAGATTCCGCCGATCACGAGTAAGTTGGGCGGTAGTACTGGAAGTGCCTCGACTGTAGACACAAATACTACAGATGCAGTGAACGTTACGATGAATGCGTTGACCGGTTTTATTGGACTGGAAGATGTGAAAAACAAAATCCAAGAGTTTAAAAACTTGGCGGAGATTAATCAATTCAAATTAGAGCGTGGCATGAAAGTTAACCCGATGGTAGCTCCCCATATGGTCTTTCAAGGGAATCCGGGTACTGGCAAAACGACAGTCGCTCGCCTTATCGGTCAGATTTTTAAGGAACTAGGTCTTTTGAAGACAGGGCACGTAATTGAAGTGGAGCGAGAGGATCTCGTTGGCACACATGTCGGTGAATCAGAAGAACGTACGAAAGTGATTATTAAGGAAGCAATGGGCGGCGTGCTCTTTATAGACGAAGCGTATACGCTTGTATCTAGTGGCAACTCGAGTAAAGATTTCGGTAAGAAAGTCATTGAAACGTTGCTTCCCGCAATGGAAAATGCCCGTGGTGAATTTATTGTTATCGCGGCGGGTTATACGGAAGATATGGATCGGTTCCTTGCATCTAATCCTGGATTGAAAGATCGTTTTACGGAAAAGATCACCTTCCAAGACTATACGCCGGATGAGTTGTTGGAAATCTTCTTAGTGCAATGCGAAGGAAGCTATACGCTGACTCCTGCTGCGAAGCAAGCGGTGTATGAGGAGTTCGTTGAACGCTATCGGCTGCGTGATGAAACATTTAGTAACGCCCGAATGGTACGTAAGCTTTACGATCAAATCGCGCTTGCGCAGTCGATGAGAATTGCGAAACTTCCGCGTGAGCAATGGACGGAAGAAGTATTGACGACGTTTGAAGAGGAAGATATTGTCCAAGCGGTGTCAGAGTGTGAAGAGAAGACGTTTGAAGTGCCGATTGATGAGGTTTTGCTTGCTGAGAAACGTGCGGAACTCCATCAGTTTATCGGTCTGGATACGGTGAAGGCTGAGATTGATGAAATGATTGAGTTAATGAGATATTACAGGCGCGAAAATCATTCTGTGGACAAATTGATGAATCACACGTTGTTGATCGGTAAACCGGGAACGGGTAAAACGGAAGTCGGCCGTGTACTTGCGGGTATTTATCAAGCGCTAGGATTGTTGACGCGAGGCGATCTGATTGAAGTGGATCGTAGCGATTTAGTCGGCAGTCATATTGGTGAAACGGAAAAGCTGACAGCACAGCAGATTGAACGGTCGATGGGTAGTGCGTTGTTTATTGATGAAGCCTACACACTTGCGAGTGGTGGCGAGAATGATTTCGGGAAAAAAGCAGTAGAAGTGTTGCTGAAAAAAATGTCCGATCGACAAGGCGAGTTTTTAGTCATTGCGGCAGGGTACGAAGATGAAATGAATCGTTTCCTGGATAGCAACGCTGGTCTTCGCCGACGTTTCGGACTAACACTCCATTTTGAAGATTATACACCAGAGGAATTAATGGAGATTACTGAGCTTTATATCGAAGGGTATGGAATGACAGATGAAGCGAAGCGTGCGTTAGTGAATCACTATGAAGAGGTTTATGCACGTCGTGATAGTAGTTTCGGGAATGCGGGTCTTGCGAAAAAGATCGCGAAAGAAATGACGCGTAAAGTCGATTATCGAATGGCTGTGGCGAGCAATGAGCAGGAGAAACCTACGTTGGAAAAAGAAATTACGATGGATGATTTGGTTTTGTTGGAGAGTTGAGAAGGTGTGTTTTAGGTGCCTGTGTATGGTTGAATGTAGACAATACACTACAAGTGCATATTAACAATAATTTAGGGTACCAGGCTCTAATTGAATTCAGAGTTGTTCTAGAACCTGGTGCCCTTCAATTTATTAGGAGTATTAAGAAAGCATTTGATAGCGAGTAAAATGTCGAGTGACGGAGCTATTCATAGAGCTTAATTAAAATAGAGTGGCCGAGGGAAGGCGTTAAGCTTTTATCTTGGATTCTGTGTAGGGACATTTAGTGAGAGGATATCTCCTAAATGGCTTTTTAAAATTATCCAACAACAAAACCAGATTCCTTAACAGTGGGAACCTGGTTTTTTGTCAATTCTTCTTCAGCAGCAAATACATTCAAATCGAACGGTGGAATGAATTGAAACAGGAGAACCCCTATATGGGTAAGAGAAAATATATTTTTTAACGGCATATTTCTCACAACTAGTTCCACTCCTCCCAACCGAATATGTCTGTTGTCAAAACGCTTTGCATAAGTCATCTGCCTCCAATACAAATCTAATTGTTAGATACCGTTATGAGTATGGAATTAATACAACTCCATCCTCAATTTTCACATTGTCCCCTAATGTTACGTTTTGTCTATTTAAGTAATTTTGAGTACCTGGTTCTCAATATATTCCGGATTGCCCCGGAACCCGGTACCTGATTGCTGAGTAGAATGGGATAAATGTTGGCTGGTAAAATCTGCTTTAGCGTTCCTTTCTAATTATGTCTTCTTAACTTCTGTGAAACGTCTAAATAAAAATCCTTATTAACCGATGATTGTATTGTGCTTAATAGGTTAAAAGGAGTGTCTATTATATGTTGAACCAACAAGAACTGTTTAGGTCAATTAATAAATGTATCGATGATTTTGATTTTGTTTCTGCCAGAAGGTATATGGAAGAGAACATGGAGTTACTGAAAGAGAATAAACATCATCTGAGAAGGAATGCAAGAGAGTTATTTAACTTTCTGGTCAACAATACCGCAGATCCTATTACTCGGCAGGAAATGAATATTATTTATTCGATAAACAACTATGCATCTAACTTTAACATAAGGGGTTTAAAAATTATGGTAAAAAACAATATTGATTTGGTTTTAAGAGAAAAAACTATGCCCTATCTTAATGAAGATGCAAAAACTATTTTAGAGAGTATGCAAGTAATAAATAGATAATAGAAATGCGGGCGCCCTGCTAATAATTCCAAGAAACTGTTGAATATGAAAGGTGTATTAGAAAAGCTTAAAGACCCAGAGATCTTTAAACTGGTGTTTGTTGATTATGTGCATGAGACAGAAAGCTGCCTGGGGAGATAGACCTTGACTCGGACAATCTTTACGGACAAGGAATTAGTATTAACGTTATAAGAAATTTATCAAGTATATTATCTAAGGAAATAACAATATATGATCGGAATGAAATCGGGAAAGAGCATAGGTTGACTGGTGCCAAGTTCTCCCCGAATTCCGGACCGTCCCAGAAATCGGGAACTTGAATTTATGGTTTGAATTTATTTTGTACTACCTTCTGATGTTCATAACAATAGACTTTACCATTGAAGATATTGTTTGATAAACAATACGTTTTAACTTTATCTGAAACAGGTTTATTGCAAACTGAACAAGTAGAACTTGTACTAGTCTTTTGTTCTGAAACGTGTGTTTTTAATAGACGATTATGTTCTTCTCTCGCTTTTGGGTCAGTAATATTAGCTTTTGAAAAGGCGTTGAAAATTGTTAAGATATCACTTTGAGTGAGCAAAGGTTCTTTATGATGAATTTTCAATACCGAGATTTTCCGATGAATGAACTCTGATAACTCGATGTCATACACAATAAGTTCATTAGATGCTATTTTACGATAATCTAAATCAACTTTAAATGTACAGCGTTTTGTAAAAGATACCACGGAGATAAATAAATCATGGTATTTCTCGTCAATAAATGATGTTAAGGCTTTTATATGCCCATAGTTTTGTACAAAAGGGTTCATCATTTTGAACTTACCATTAACCGACCATGTTTTTCGATCCTTACCGCCATAGATGGTGCCCTGATAGTTTTTAGTTTCAATGACAAAGATACCGTATGGAGATAAAACCAAATGGTCAATTTGTGAGTAACCTGACTTGGCTTTAGGATTTTTAACGAGCAGATCGCTTAGGTAGCGACATTCCTTTGGCAGCTGATCAAGTTGAATATTAATTTTGTATTCTCCTAATTCACCTTTTCTTGCAGCAGTAACCCGTTCACTCGCAATTTTTGGCTTTGATGGAATTGCATTATCTATTTTGGGTTTGTTCTCTCTCTTTTTAAAAAAATTCAGGAATAATAGGATAAACTTCTCCTTGTCGGTTTGATATACTTTAATTGTAACTAGTAGTAGGAAAATTAACTACAATCATTGTAATGTTAGCTAACATTAATAGTATTAAAGACGGTAAAAGAGGGTGAGCACCGAATGACAAAAAAGACTAGAAGGGAAGTCTCTAA
This sequence comes from Sporosarcina luteola, assembly GCF_023715585.1. Taxonomy (GTDB): domain Bacteria; phylum Bacillota; class Bacilli; order Bacillales_A; family Planococcaceae; genus Sporosarcina; species Sporosarcina luteola_D. Next base: position 1,616,781 of record NZ_JAMBOK010000001.1, on the reverse strand, counting down.
TGCAGTTGCGGGGTTATATCTATTAGTTGGACTATTTTTATATTGGATGGTTTTTAAAAGTACAAATACTTACTTGTTTATTGGACTTATACTATCTACACCAGTTGTTGAAAGAATTATATATTCAATTCTTCCTAAAACGAAATCTAAGAAGGGAGGCATGAATAAAAGGCGGCATATGAAGAAGGGATATGCAAATATCCCACATAATCTGTTAAGGGAAGATAAAGATATAATAGCATCCAGATTAGAAGACTTATCCTGGCGTGAGTTTGAGCGATTGTGTTTCCTTTATTATAAAGCCAAAGGGTATAAGCCGCGTGAAACTGGAGAAGGGGCAGACGGTGGTGTAGATCTAATTATTTACAATCGACATCATAGAGCTGAAGAAGCCATTCAAATTAAACACTACATAAATTCTGGTAATACTATTACAGTAGAGCGAATAAGAGAACTAAACTCAGCTAAACGTAATCACAATTGTGTCTTATCAAGATTTATTACAACTTCAAGATACACAAAGGACGCTCTTAATGAAGCAGATAATTACAAAATGATCTGCCATGACTTGAATTGGGTGAAAAATAAAATAGGTAAATGGCAGGAACAGGAACAGAAGAAATTTGTAGAATAGTAGTGATTTGGTATTTTTCGTTTTTTGAGTTCCTATATTAATACTCATATTTATACATATAAGGGGAAGCCGCTCAAACCTGAAATGGGTATCTGAGCGGGCTTCTTTTTTATTGAATTCGGAATTGCTACAGAACCTGGTATCCTATCCTAACTTGTCGTGCAACACAGGTGGTTAACCCACCCAATTAGAAAATTATTCACCTATAATCTCTAAATAAGCACCATCTACCTCTGGAACAGTTATCTGTTGACCGAAGATTGACCCATATGTTTTTAAACCTTTAACTGTTGCCCATAAATATATTATATCATCCTCAAGAATCCTCTTTTCACCCTTTGACATCGTGTAGTTTACTAATATGCTGTCATCCCAAAAGCCGAACTCATCTCGTGTAACATTTAAAAGTAGTGTGACTTCTTTGCCATCCTCCATATTTTGCATTACCTGACCTTTGAAGAGCACCTTCTCTCCTTTAAATGATTCCGGATCCCTTGCCAACTGCTTATAATTTAATTCTACTGCTGAGTTTTTAAATGATGCCTCGGCTTTCGCTGCCTTTTCCACAGCTTCTTTTTTGGCCTGAGCCTTTTTCTTAACAAGCTCTTCCTCTTCCTTCTTAGCTTTGGCTTCCTCTGCTTCTATCTGAGCTTTCTTTTGAGCTTCTTTCTTAGCTTTAGCTTCCGCTTTCGCCTCTATCTTAGCCATTTTTTCGGCTTCTTTCTTAGCTTTTGCTTCGGCTCTAGCCTCTTTCTTAGCCTTTTTTTCGGCTTCTATTTTAGCTTTTGCTTCGGCTTTAGCATCTATTTCAGTATTTTCTTCAGCTTCCTTCTTGGCTTTAGTTTCCGCTTTAGCCTCTTTCTCAGTCTTTTTATCAGATTCCATCTGGTCTTTTGCTTCCGCTTTTTCCTTCTCTTCCGCTTCTTTTTTAGCTTCTATCTTATCCTGTACAGCTTGTGCTGCTGCTACCTCTTCCGGCGTTGGATCAGGTAATGACGACCCAAACGTTGCTAAGGACACTATGAATACAATGAAGAACACAAAAGAAAATGTTCCATAGTAAAAGAAGACCCTTAAACGAGTTTTCTTTTCTAGTCCTCCCCAATAAATTACGTATTGTGGTTTAATCAGTCCTAATATAATCATCACAAGTGATGCACACCACAATAGAAAAAAGATGAAAAATAATGCTAATGCCATTTGCGATTTTCCCTGCCTTCCAGTAATGATAAACTCTACCAATTAAATAGTAATCTATATCTGGGTATTTTGCTATAAAAATTGGAGGTAGTAATTATATACCGTAGGATGCTTGGGGGGGAACTGTTTAGTTAACATAAATTTGGATGCCAGGCACCCTTAGAAATGTTAATCACGAGTTCGCAAATATATTTAAGATTAGTATAAAAATTTAAAAAATACTTTTTATGCGGTATAATATACCTAGATAAAAGAAAAGGGGTGTTTGCCTGTGTTTAGAACACATTATATTTGGGGGGACTATCCGGAAACGGAAGAGTTAATTAAAGAACTGCAGCAAAACGATGATATGGATATCATAACGGTCATCGATCCCGAAGCGAAGAATAGGTTTTTAAAGAAGCAAGGGAATATTACATACGCATCAAGTAATTATGTGGAAGATGCGCGAAATCGTCTGATGATCGAATTCCACTATTATTATATCCCGCCATCCGAGAGAATTGATGGTGCTGCGTGGCATGTTAACAGTGGGGAGTCTGGCTTGTTACAATGAATGTCTTGCTTAAAAACAACTCTTATCCTGTGTAAATGAAGGGCCATGGCTCTATTGACCATACTACTGTGGTCCATAGAGCTGACGGCTTTTTTTTCGTTCTACAATATTGTTTGGTGCCCACTGGCAATACGATATTTGCGGCGGAAGTTTAGTCACGTTTCCTTACCCATCTATCTCACTTGGAGCAATCCGTTGAACGCCGGATTGAATATGCTTGAAGTCGTTTATTTTTGTACGGGGACTATAGGCTATTATGCAAAGAAGCTAACTGCATTTTGAAAATTTTATCAATTTGTAATCAAAGCTTGATTTACTTTTAATATTTCAGCAATGAATTTGTAAAAGTTTGTCGTAAAAGGGGTTTAGGTTTACTTCTTCTTGTCTATTTATAGTATAGAAATAATAGTTAAATAGAATGGAGGAAGTAAATTGAAGAAGTCTCTGAGGCTTTTTTCCAAGGTGGTAGTGTTAGGATTGTTTTTTAGCTTATTTTTCAGTTCGAATGTATCAGCTCAAGGTGTTTTCAATGACATGCATCCTAACATGGAGTCTTACCAATCGGTAATGGCGTTAAGTGATGCCGATATTATTCATGGATTTAGTGATGGAACGTTTCGTCCTTATGACCAGGTAACACGTGGTCAAGCTGCTAAAATGGTTGTACGCGCTATTAACCTGGATCCAGGTCAAGAAGTGCCAAATCCTAACTTCAGCGATGTACCGACCGATCATGAATTTTATCCGTATATTGCCGTCCTGGCTTTCCATGGTCTCATGGGTGGTTATGGTGATGGCAATTTTGGTATCAATGACAAACTTCAACGTGGTCAGATGGCAAAACTGATCGCCCATGCTTATAATATTGAGAAGCACCCATGGAAGTCCGGACAGTTTAAAGATGTAGATGCCAATGCTTTCTATGCCCCATATCTCACGGGATTACTTGAAAAGAACATTACAACTGGAACAAGTCCAAATGAATTCTCTCCTGGTAAATTCGTTGATCGTGGTCAAATGGCCATATTCCTTCATCGGGCAGAGCAGACGAGAGGTAAGAACCCTTAACAATTAGAAATAACTCCCCATATGTAGGCAAAATAATCTTTGTCTACACTTGGGGAGTTTTTATATATGTACAGCTAACGCTCCATATTAGGAATTAATAAATATGCTTTTTGCGATGTCGGTGGAATTCATATTTAATACCGAACAAGGATGTTCTGTGAGCCAAGCGTGATTCTTCTCTATAAGTCTGTAGGCCTTGCTCCAAGCTGGATAGGAAATGACACTATTATCAAGGATAACTTTATCCATGAAATTACTGAATTCAACTGGCCCCCAATTGCCTATAAAGACTTGATCTACACCATGATCTATATAAGGAAGTGTTGAACCATCAAATTCCGATAAGAGTAAAGCAACCCCAAACTCCTTGCCGCCGTTTCTCCCGAAGCTGACACGTTTGTTGTATTTTTTGCTTAGGGAATTAAAAACATTGTCTACCAAAGCCTTGAATTCATGTTGAGTATATTTCTTTACCTCTTCCAAAAAGGCAATATCATTTGCCGCATTCATATTGGCTCACTCCGTATTATGTATTTTTCAGTAGTATCAAAACTCAGCTTCAGAAAAACTTCTTGTGAAAAGAAAGGCACAGCGTTTATTAATGACATTGTACCATGACAATACTACTGATTGATAGATAATTTAGTTTTAACTGTTTTTAGTTTTAGTTCAAAAGTTACTTATATATGTATATTTATTTCAAGTGAGAAGACGACAAAACCGTTCAATTCCGGAATGAACAGGCATCAAAGAATGGTGCAGCGTATAGAAAATTGCTGGCATACAATAAAGCCCTGTCGCAACGCCAAGAAAACAATTAGCAACGCACCAACAGGTATTGAATGTACACATAACAAAATCCACAGTAATTCATACTGGACAATAAAACCCCTCTACAGGTGCATCAAAAAGCATAAATATATCCTTGAAGTACGTTTCCTCCACCAACTTGTCCAACACACCTTTAAAATACCCCGGCAAGTTGCGGATCGCCTTCTTCTTTGTCGCCATCACAGTGATCATCAGCGCACGATAGGCAAGGTCTTCGAAGACATGCTTGTCATCTTTATAGATATCAAACTTCAACATCGGTCCCGAAATGGCCCGATGAATTCCGAAGAATTCACGGGCTGTTTTTGTGTCTCCGATTGTTCCGGCTAGCAGATCTTTCATCCGACTGAACAGACTTGTGGATAACGTAGACGGTTCCTCTGGAGACGTGTAGGTAAGGTCTTTAGCTTTTAAAATAGATTTAGAAGGAAGGGCTTCGTCCATGGAAATCTGTTCGTTTTCCTTGTTGTCATGCGGTTTATTGTCATCATCCCGGCTGTTCATTTTCCCCTGGTCATCGAAGGGTAAAATGATATAGATGTTAGCTCCGAGTCCGCTCATCACTGGACGGATCGTATGGATCTTTTCGATGATTTGCAGCGTCACGAGTTTGCGGATAGCGCGTCGTACAGTTACGTTCGTTTTCCCTATGGCCTCTTCTATTGTTGCGTGTTTCAAATGCGCAGCACCGTATTTCACGGAGTAGCGGCGGATGACGTCGAGCACTTGGCGATCTGATTTCGTCATTTCATTCCAGTGGCGTTTGGCGTGCTGTTCGGCAGCTGCATCCATTTCTGCGATTGTGTTGAATTTTGTGTATTCCTTTAGGTAATGTGTCATTTCATCTTCCCCTTTTCTTTTTATATAGAGGGGAGGGGTCAAAAAGGATACTGGACGATGAAATGTATTTTTTATAGTGCGCTCAATCTTGGGGCGAAATGAATCGATAATTGAAAGTTAAGAGCAGAAAATCATGAAATATGACGTAAAGTTCAGTTTCTGAGCCTAAATAATTGAAGTTTGGACAGGCAGGATGAATTTTCTCGAAATGTAAACAACTCATTTGCCGATTACGATGAAATCACCCGGGAATACAGTGTGTCGTGCACGATCAGAAGGGCTTCACCGTGTTGGAATTTGAAGATGTGTTGATGCAATATGAACCGATGATTTCACATTCACTTAGGAAGTTGAATATTTACCGTGACCATGAACAGTACAGGCAGGCGGGAAGGGTCGCATTATGGCAGGCATGGACGAGATTCGATGACGAAAAGGGCGATTTCACTCCTTTTGCTTATCGAAGTATCCGTGGGGCGATGTTGGACGAGCTGAAGCGGGAAAGCCGTTTCGAGGAGAATGTCATGTCGACGACGAATGAAGTGCTTGTTTTCTTCATTGGTGGTGCGGAAGTAGATGAGGGATTCGGCCGGCTCCATGACGCGATTGAACAGTTGGATCCTACCGAAAAGAAGTTCGTCCAATGGACTTTTCTCGAAGGGTGCAGCTTGGCGGAATGTGCCGATCGTTTCGGCATTTCGGTTCCGGGCGTGAAGAAAAGGCGGGAGAGGCTGTTGAAGAAGCTGAGGGGGATGATGGGGGGATAGAGTTGATACTGACGAGGCCTTCTGCAGATGCAGAAGGTCTTTTAAAACTGTTTTTGTGGAAAATAACATAAAAAATACTAAAAGATTTAAAATATTCTTATATTTGGTAGACTATTAATAATACTTGTATTATAATAAAAACAATGTTTAAAGGGGGTGTATTTTCCTACACTCAAATTTAGTAGTAAAGAACTATATATGCTAGCATTTAGACTCCATAAATCATTCCACTACGACCGCCGACAAATAGAATATTTTTGATTCGCATGTACATATTGGGTATTGTAAGCTGCTGAATGTATGAATATCAGGGGACATGGCACTAATAGAAGCGCTTATTGAACAACACAATGATTGTGAATCCTATGGACTGGCAGTGGAGGAATGGTTGTTGCTTTTTGGAGGCAATCGAAGTGAAATGGAAAATCCCCGAGTGTCTGAGTCTGCGGAGACCCACTCGAGGACTAGCTGGCCGGAGTGTACCGACCTATAGGGTCAGTATACTCCTTTTTTCGGAACTTAAAAAGGGGGAATTTAACATGGAAATGAGAGAAGAGTATGTAGTGAACAATGAGACAAGCATCATTTTGCCGGAGTTTGACGAGAACGGCCGATTGCTATCGGTTGTTATGGAAAAGTCGCAGTTGTTTAAAGTGAATATCGAGCCGACAAAACTGATCGATCATAGCCTTCGCCGATACGGTTCCAGTCTGAGAGGCGCGAATGATGGGTCACGGACGCTGCTAGGGGAAATATCCATGGCCCCTATTGTGCTGAATTTGACGCAGAGTCTATATTGGTTTCCACATATGTCGCCGGTGAGGGAGGATTGCGTCTGGATTGCTGCGGACCACATTCAGGATTACAAAGCGATCGATAAAAAACAGACGGAAATCGTTTTTACCAACGGTACCACAATCATCCTTGATACGAGTTTTATTCATTTGACGAGAGATATACTCGTACTTTCAAGCTAAGATATAAGATTGAGAGGCAGACGACGCCTGGAGGGAAAACTGAATCGAAGACGGGCTTTTTCATTCGCAAGAAAGGAAAGGATCGAAATTACAGGAAGTTTGATAAGTAAGAGCTTATGCAGGGAGGGGGGAAGTCAGCTTCACAAGAAATTGCTGGACTTCCACTCCTCTTTTAAGTATGAAAAATGTTTTAATTTGTCGAAAAACATTGAATTAAGGTATTGATTGTTCTCCCTTTTCGTTATATCATTGTTCTTAAATTCAGAAAAAAAGGGAGGGTTCAGCGATGATTACTTTTATTCTATCCATTTTGTTATTGATTGTTGGATATATCGTTTATGGGAAGGTGATTGAACGAATTTTCGGCATCAATGACCAGAATGCGACACCTGCCTATACAAACAACGATGGTCTTGATTACATTCCGATGAGTTGGTGGAAAGCGAGTTTAATTCAGCTTTTGAATATCGCTGGAACCGGCCCGATCTTTGGTGCGATCATGGGTGCGCTTTACGGTCCGGTCGCATTTATATGGATTGTTATCGGCAGTATCTTTGCCGGGGCGGTCCATGATTACTTTTCGGGTATGTTGTCGCTTCGACATAATGGCGCTCAATTTCCAACACTGGTCGGAAAATACTTAGGCGGTAAAATGAAATTCCTTATCACGATCGTCTCGATTGTTTTGATGGTTTTGGTGGCGGCAGCATTTACTTCAGCACCTGCCCAGCTGCTTACGGAAATAACGCCAATTAACTTTACGACTTGGTTAGTTATCATTTTTGCGTACTTTATACTAGCGGCGGTTCTGCCGATTAATAAGGTGATCGGAAGAGTGTACCCTATTTTTGGGGCTATCTTAATCTTCATGGCAGTGTCGATCGGTATTGGGTTATTCTTTTTTGAGCAATCCATCCCCAATTTAACATTCAGTAATTTACACCCTGGCGAAATGCCTATCTGGCCATTGCTAATGGTAACCATCTCTTGCGGGGCGATTTCAGGATTTCACAGCACGCAAAGTCCAATTTTAGCTCGCACTTTAAAAAAGGAAAGCGAAGGTAGGAAAGTGTTCTATGGGGCGATGATTGGCGAAGGGATTATTGCAATGATCTGGGCAGCTGCAGGGATGACCTTTTTTGGCAGTACCGGTGCATTGCAAACAGCACTGGCAGCGGGAGGTCCAGCTGCAATCGTGAATGAGATCAGCCTGACAACGCTTGGTGCATTTGGCGGGTTCATTGCAATTTTAGGGATTGTTATTCTGCCCATTACGACCGGCGATACGGCATTGCGCTCCTCCAGAATGATGCTTGCCGAATTATTGACGCAGCTGACGAAGAAGGATTTCAACGGGAAAGGGAAACTAGCTTTTCTTATCATTCCGGTGGCAGGAATCACGCTATTTCTAACGACGATTGATTATAGCTTCCTCTGGCGTTATGTCGGCGGAACGAACCAAATCGTTGCTGCGGTTATGTTATGGACCGCCACTATGTACCTTGTAGAAAACAACAAGTTCCATTGGGTCTGCAGCATTCCGGCATTATTCATGACAGCGGTGGTCAGTACGTATTTCTTCTATGCACCGGAAGGCTTCAACTTGGATTATGGTATTTCTCTGGCGTTAGGATCGGTGATTTGGTTGGCTGTACTCGCTTGGTTTGTAAGGCAGCTTATTAAGCATAGAACAGCTGGCAACTATAAGGATTTAGATCTTAAAGTAGGATAGTGGCGGGTTGAAAGACTTTTGAAAACACGTTTATCATTTGGAAAGGAGATACCATTTTGTAATGGTATATCTCCTTTCTTTTATTTTATTAAAGACTGGAACTCAATAGAGAGATCTCCTCAGTTGAATTCCGAAGAATCGACGGCTAGTTTTGCGGGAATTACCAATGGGGGAGAGGCGTTTCCTTGCCGCGATTCAACCAATACATATTGTTTGAGAGACTTTAGAACTGATTAATTAGACCGATATAAAGGATAAAACATTGAGAGAAGGTGCTTCCATGTTTTGTCCGGGTTGCGGGTTTAAAAATGCCACGGATGTTAATTTTTGCGGGAGTTGCGGTAAGCCGATGCAGAAGAAGAGCCATACAGTCTGGATGCTGCTGGTCATTTTTGTCTGCCTCTGTGTGCTTGGCGGTGTCGGGTATGCATTCATTCAAATCAATCAACAAGAAGCCGTGAATCCGTCGATGCTTGCAGATGAAAAGCCAAAAGAAGAGCCTGTCAAACAGCCGGCTCCTGTCATTGTGCGTGAAGTTATGGAACGTCCTGAAAAAAACAAGCCGATCGAAAAAGAGAAAACAGAGCTTATCGAGGAAACGTTGCCGCGTGTATTCACCATTGAGATGGTGGATGGTTTTGGCTCAGGTTTTCTTTATGCCAAAGGCGGTTATATTGTCACGAACGCTCATGTCGTATTGGGCTATACTGATGTAAACGTGAGGAATTCGGTCGGCAGGGAAGCACCCGGGAAAGTGATCGGGATTTCTGATACATATGATATTGCACTCATCCAGTCTGATGCGTATAAGGATCTCAATCCGCTCAAGACAGAAGTCAATGAAACAAAAGTCGGCACCGAAGTTATCGCTTTAGGCAGCCCGAATGGATTCGAAAACTCCGCTTCTGTCGGTTATTTGACGGGTACAGGCCGAGACATCCAAAAGGATTTCGTCTATGAAAAAGCGTATCAGGTCGATGTACAGATCGAACAAGGCAGCAGTGGGGGGCCTTTGATTGACGCAAAATCTGGCAAAGTGATTGGCATCAATTCACTCCTGCTGACAGATAACAGACGTTTTGGATTCTCCATTCCTTTGTACACGATGACACATTTACTCGATGGATGGATAAAAAGTCCGATGAGTGCTCATCAGGTCGCATCGATTTTTGGTGTGTACGACGACTTCGGGTCCTCAATTCCCTACAATAATGACTCCAGTGATAATGACACTCATGAGGAGGAGTTTGAAGGGTACGAGGGGGATGCCTACTTTTATGAGGAATGGCTGCAGGATTTCATTCTGGAGTTCCGGACAGTTTACGAGGATGCCTTGTCTAACGAAAACTTTTACGAGATCGAGCCCTATCTATTGCCGGGCGGCAGTGCACATAAAGAATTTGTGGATTACTTTGCTGAGATAGCCGGTGAGGATATGCACTTCGACTTTATTGAAAATACGGTAACCGGAGTGACGATCTACGATGATTATGCGCTTGTTAGCACATACGAAACGTTAAACTTCCGCAATAAAGCGGGGCAAGAGAAGTATTATGAGAAAGAGAAGAATTATGAAGTGGTTATTCACACGGATGGTACTTATCGAATTCGTGATGTGAATAATAGGTGATGTGGGTTACCTATATAGAATAGAGATGAAAAGCAACAGGCACCCATAAATATTGCGGGTGCCTGTTGCTTTGTTCATTTGTCTTCTTTAATCACTACATTTGCCAAGCCGTTATCTTCGAATTCGGTTTCGTATTTCTCTTCAATCTCCAACAATCTGCGGAAACGATCGTCCAGTGATTCAAACGTTCCTCCTTCCCGGTCAAGATCCCTTTTGGCCAGGTTCGCGGACAGCTTTTCCCAGAACACATGGTCATCATTGTCATCAATGATTGCGTGTAGCTGCTCTTCATACTCTTGTGTTGGGTAATAGCCATTTACTTCATGGTCATAGGGGACAATGTCCGCGCATCCCATGTCTTTCGCATGAGAGCAGATGTATTGGAACAGCTCATCATAGTCGGCGAATCGATCATCATGGGAACGGGTTGAGTTCGCCATCCATTCTCCTAAGAAGGCGAGATCGAGCAGTGCTTTGAATTGCTTTTCTGTGAAGTTGATATTCAATTGTATCGTCTCCCTGTATGTTTTTTATTAGTTTACCATAGGGGGCTCATGGCCAGTGGGAACTTTAGCTCGTAACGAAAAGGAAGTCAGTCGCATTGAGGATCGATGTAAAAGAAAAAGAGCCTAGTAAAAGTTATTGGTTTTAGTAGTATAATAGGAATGGTCAAGATTTACTATATACACAAATGGGTGTTCGAAAACATGTGTCAATGGGGTGGAGAGAAATATATCCCTAAAATTAAGCTGAAAGATAAATAGTGGTATTGTGACCGACGTTCTTGTTGAACTTACTAAGAATTTATTTGGAGGGACTGAGAACTATGGCTAATAAAAATGCACTTCAAAGTATGGAAATTGACACTCTTGAAACCGAATTTGATTTTGAAGAAGTGGAAGGTTTCTTATCAAAACAGTTGGAAGAAAGCTTTTCGAGTTTGGAGCTCCTAGAAAACGATAGAGCAACGATATCAGATCCTGATTCTTTAGGAAAAGTAGTCTTGGATGAAGTTTGGAAACAGTTTGGGAATCAAATTGGACTCGATATGACGAATGAGACATTGATTCAAAAATATGACAGGGAGCATCCTGAGCAATATAAGGATATTGCTGATTCGGTTATGAGAGATAAACGATACAAAGATGCTAATAAGACGATGAAGGAGCAACAACAAGCTGGGAATTTAAAGGATGAGTATACAGGGAAAAATTTAAGACCTAATGAAAAAGCTAATTTAGACCATGTAGTAGCCAGAAAAGAATTATTTGTAAATCAAAGAAGGAAGCAAGCTAATTTAGATGTAGCTGGCCTTGCCAACAAAGAAGAAAATCTAAAGCCGACAAACGAATCTTTAAATAAAAGCAAAGGTGCCAAGCGCAACAAAGATTATCTTGATGCACGCGAGACTAGAGAGAAATCACTTATTGAACAAAATAAAAGGGCGAATAAAAAAGTAGATGAATCAAACATGTCAGACGTTGAAAAACGTTTGCAAAAAGAAAAAAATGATAAACGTTTGAACGATAAGCTTGCAGCTGATGACAAACTTATGAGGCAAGCTGATAAGGAAGCAAGAAAAGCAATTAATAAGGATATTCGTGTTAATGCAGCAAAGGAAGTTGGGAAAAAGGCGGGGAAGGATGCTCTGAAAACTATGGCCATCTCAGCACTTTTTTCCTTGTTGAAAGAAATAATGAATGGCCTAATCCGTTTTTTAAAAGAAAAGTCTAAGTCGTTTAATGGATTTCTATCCGAAATGAAAGAATCGATAAAAGCCTTCATTTCCAAAATTCTCAGCTTTGTTCAGACGGGGGTCTCTACATTAATAGGTACAATTGTATCTGAAATCTTCGGGCCTATTGTAAGCCTCTTTAAGAAATTGGCAAGTTTAATTAAACAAGGGGTCTCGTCTGTTATGGATGCAGTTAATTACCTTCGTGATAAGAAGAATAAGGACAAGCCGTTTTCTGTAAAGGTAGCACATGTGGGAAAAATAATAACAGTTGGAATAGCTGGCGGCAGTGCGCTCGCTTTAGGAGAAGTTTTTGAAAAATTCCTTCTAACAGTTCCTGGAATGCAAATTCAGTTACCGCTACTTGGCACTCTTGCTAATATGATCGGCTTATTTCTTTCAAGTTTAGTAGCTGGCTTAGTCGGTGCAATCGTTTTGAATCTCATTGATAAGTTTATCGCCAAAAAGTTGAAAGAAGAAAAGGACAGACAAATTATCGATAAGAAAAACGAGATTATGAATCTTCAACATGTCCAACTTTACTTAGCTGAAAATCATGTAGAAGCTTCGAGAGAAAATGTTATGAGCGGAATTTTGGAGAATCACGCTTATGCAAAAGAAATAATGCGACAATCTCTTAAAAATATATATGAAACTAATGCTAATAATTCCACGAGTCGGAACAATAGTAGCGGAAATAAGAGTGATTTCGTTCAAATGCAAAATGATTTAGAAGAATTACTGTAAAGGTGATGGAAATGACAACTACAAAGACGAGAGAGAATGAACAGGCAGTCGTTATGAAGACCAAAAGCGATGGTTTCACTAAAAAGAAAAATGCATTAAAAGCATTCAGTAAGAAATTGCCTAAAGAAGCAGAGTTGCCTTGTGTCCCGAATTCGGGCGGGTTATTTGGTTGGTTTGATTATGACGTTAAGGGCAGTGACTTAAATAGGCTGACTGAAAGTATTCAGGATAAAATGATTCAGCAGAATAAAGTTCTTGTTAGGACAATCAAAGAGTTTAATACCATCTACGATACGTTTTCTGCGTTGGATAAAGAGTACATTCAGGGGATTTTGATATCGCTGAAAGCAGCTGAACAAGCTAATGCACAAGCAATAAAGGGAATAGAAGGAGTTCAAGCAAACCAGGACGAAATCAAACAAATCATCAATCAACAAAAACAGGTAATTCAAGTTCTGAAAAACTTCAAAGAAAAGATAGAGAGAATAGAACACTTAGGTGATGTTGATAAAATTTTCGCTGTCTTTTCTACAATACAAGACAAGGTTAACGTAATTGAAACAATTGTTGAAGCTCATGAACAGACAGCAGCTGACCTCACTGGTGAAATGAAATCATTGTTATCATCACAGTTAGTTATTCAAGATAATTTGAATCAACTGGAAGAAATCCATGATGACCAAATCCAGGCAGTTAAACAACTGGTTTTACATCAAAATGAAAACATATCAAAAGTTGAAGCAATAAGTACAGAAAACAAGACTACTATTGAAACTATAAATAAAAAAGTTGCTATTTATGGAGAGAAGCTCGTTGATTTAAAACGATTATTTCAGGATGATATCCAAACCTTATCTGAAAAAGTTATTCAGGACATTACTGTGTTGGATGCCAAACTCGATTCGACAATTAACGAAGTCGAAAAAAATAAAACAATTTTTGAAAATACCATTAAGGAAGTCAACGTGGGAATCGAGCAACAAACAGAAAGTATCTCTTCCTATGTTGATTCTGAATTAGCAAGTGCAAAAAAGGAGATTACAGAACTACGTCAGTTGACAGGAAGTTTATCAAAAGTGTTAAAAGTTACTCAGATTATTTCATTTGCGAGCATCGCTATCATATGTGTTCTAGTGATGTTAATTGTAAGTGGGGTGCTCTGATGATTTCAGAGAACTACAAACGCCAACTGTTTAAAGAAGTTAAGCTGCTAGATGATTCTTTAGGACAAACTACTGATTTTGAAAAGTTGGTTCAAGAAATAACTGACGAACAAATTGATAGGGCTGTTTTAGAGTTAATTAAAAATCTGGGGATCCTAACGAAGAAACAATCTTTGCCTAGGATGGAACAAAAGCAAGAAAAAGTTATTGAGATCCTATACAAATATCTAGGAGCATCAAAGGTTGATGGGATTTTTCAAGAATTAAAAGAGTCGTCAAATTTCTCGCTAGATGAACTAATAAACCAATTAGACGAACTGGTTGGTCTCGAAAATGTGAAGCAACAGGTCCGGGATTTGATCGACTATAATCAAATACAACAATTACGAGTTAAAAACGGATTGAAGAAATCTAACAAAACTTTACATATGGCGTTTCTTGGTAATCCCGGGACAGCTAAAACTACAGTTGCCCGTATAGTTGGCAGGATGTATAAAGCTATTGGATTATTAAGTAAAGGGCAATTTATTGAAGCAAGTAGGACTGATTTAATTGCTGAGTATCAAGGACAAACAGCGATCAAGGTAAAAAGGTTAATTAATCGTGCGAGAGGCGGAGTCCTATTTATTGATGAGGCCTATAGTATTACAGAGAATGATCATAGCGATAGTTATGGGAGAGAAAGTCTGACTGAGCTTACAAAAGCTCTCGAAGATTATCGCGATGACCTAGTTGTCATTGTAGCTGGTTATCCAAATCTGATGGAGCAGTTCTTTGAATCTAACCCGGGTTTAAAGTCTAGATTCAATACTTTTATTACGTTTAGTGACTATTCACTAGATGAACTTGTTCGGATATTTACTTACATCTGCAATCAAAATGACTATGTTGCTGAAGAACAAGCTATTGAAAAGGTTCGTGACTTGTTGCAAACGAAAGTAAATGAAAAAGATGATTACTTTTCAAATGGTCGTCTTGTTCGGAATTTGTTTGATGATATAACGCTGAATCAGTCGAAGAGGCTGTCGAAGTTGACGGGGCATATTGACAAAGAAACGTTGATGCTTATTACTAAAGAAGATGTTCAGCTGGGTGGTTGACTGTTTTTGAAAAGCTAATGGGCGCAACGCAATCAAACTTTGCCGTATCGAAATGTTAAGTATTATGAGAAAAAGAAGAATTATGAAGTGGTCATTCACATGGACGGAACTTCATGAGAGCAGATGTAATGGAACAGCTCATCATAGTCGGCGAATCGATCATCATGGGAACGGGTTGAGTTCGCCATCCATTCTCCTAAGAATGCGAGATCGAGCAGTGCTTTGAATTGCTTTTCTGTGAAGTTGATGTTCAATTTTATCGTCTCCCTGTATGTTTTTTATTAGTTTACCACAGGGGGCTAGTGACCTGTATGATAAGGCGGCGATTCAGAAGTGGATGTTAGAGAAGAGTCATCATATTAGTGAACGTCAACCATGCATGTGTCCTTTTGAATGAAATCAACAAAACAGGTCAATGTGAAAGATCACATAGGCCTGTTCCAATTCTACTAATAGTAATCCCTATTTCACATTTTTAGTTCTGACATGCCCGCAACGACTACATTTATTGGAATAGTAGTCCATTCGATGGTATCCGGTTACCTTGCATCTCCATTTCCCCCACCAATTCCTCATACGATACCCCTTTCTTTCATTGATTGTTGATAAATAATAATCTTTGAATAGGATAACTAGTAAAGAAGTAATTAACGATTTTATATAACGGCTTCTTTATTATACATCGTATGCGTAGTTTTACCTACACAATTCTGTATTGATTAATCGATAAATTCCGACCGCGTATTTCGACCTAAAATGACAACTGCTGTTGAAGCATATTCATGTAATAGGTATATCAAACTAATAAATTAGGATTTGTGTTCCATTAGAACACGAAAAGTGATATAGTGACTCTATTACTCTGTTATTTAAATTATCCATAAAGATAGTCGGAAATTGATTATTAAGTAATAAATCTTGCGTTTGGAAAGTGGAGTGGAGGAACAACATGCTCGAGAAAATCTGGAGGAAGAAACCGACGAGTATAGATGAAGAACCATTTTCGGTTCGGGTGGATAAGGTCCGAAAGAATTCCGTCCCAATTCATGTTGCAATCATCATGGATGGAAACGGGCGTTGGGCCAAACTCCGCAATCTACCACGAGTTGCGGGTCATCATGAAGGCATGAAAACAGTTCGGAAAGTGACTAGATTTGCAAATCAACTCGGCATTGGTGTGTTGACGTTATATGCTTTTTCCACTGAAAATTGGAAGAGACCACGATTTGAAGTGGATTTCCTTATGAAACTGCCCGGTGAATTTTTGACTACCTATCTCCCCGAACTTATTAAAGAAAATGTCAGGGTTGAAATGATCGGTGATTTCAGCGCCCTACCTCTACATACAAGGAATGCCATAAAAAATGCCATGGAAGCCACAGCGTATAACGATGGACTCATATTGAACTTTGCTATGAACTATGGCAGCCGGCTTGAATTGGTGAACATGGTCAAAGAGATCAGTGAACTTGCTAAAGACGACAAAATTGACCTTACTGATATTGATGAATGCCTCATTGAATCGCATTTAATGACTAGCCATTTGCCTGAGCCTGATTTGCTTATCCGAACAAGTGGCGAGGTAAGGCTCTCCAACTTCATGCTGTGGCAATTAGCCTATTCCGAATTTGTCTTCACAGATGTGTATTGGCCGGATTTTGACGAGGAATATTTCCTGGAGGCAATCGAGGAGTTCCAAATGCGGAGCCGACGTTTTGGCAGTGTTACTGACGAGGTTAACATTGTGAGAAGTTGAATGAACCGGGAAGCCAATCAGTAGTTTATGATTGGCTTCTTTTTTTTGTCCAGGAATCAAAAGTAGGGGTAGGGTCTTTTAGGGGATGAATAATATGAACTTTGTCGATTGCAATATCAGGATAAATGATAGTTTTATAGACCTATTTATGCTAGAGTGTTATTATACACATCAATGATTAGTACTAGCAGGGGAGAGAACTGAAAATGATCTGGTTGGAACATACACCAAATTATGCGGGAGTCTGTCTATCAGGTGACCGGAACGATCTTGCTTCGTTAACTGAATCGATCAATTTGGTTGTCGGGGAAGAGGGAGAATATCCGGGGTATGAGCTGGTGAGGCTTCGCGTCCTTCATCTGTGCAATGAATTGAATCAAGCGGTGAAGGGGCAGAAGGAAGCGACGTTACTGCCGATTGGTCCGGAACGAATGAGTATGAATAGCCTGGCAATCAATTCTACGGAGAACAATGTGTACTTTCGAATCCGGATCCTATGGCCAGAATTATTGTTTCTCGGATTCGTTTTGAATGATTTCATTGAACTGTCAGCAAAAAATAGACAACATTTCTGGGACCCTACTCCTGCCAAAATCCGCCTATTTCAATCGGTTATTGGTGAATTCCTTGAAAATACTGTTGGAGAAAGTAAGTTCAGGCTGTTAAGGAGCTCTTTAACTCCCAATTATATTGGATACTATCAAAACTTTTTCACCCAATATATTGATTATCTTAACACTGAATTTTTGAAACTGGATAAGGCGAAGCGGTTGGATAACGTAAGCATCGTTGCCAAACGCGTCGCAAATAAAGATGCTAAGTATATGAAAATTAAGATGGAGATTGAGAAGCTTGCCATTCCGGAAGCGGATTCGGCAGATCACGTTGAAGACACTAGCGGCTATCCTGAAAATGTTCTATGGTAAGGATCCGGAATCACTCATTAACTCAGGAGCGGGTATTCGATACCTGGTCACGTGCAAAGGACCTAGCACGAAAACCGATCTCCAACTATATAATGATATTTGGAATAACGAACTAGTTGTCCACTTATACTAGAAAAGGAATGACGATACTAGCAGTTTGCTAGGAAAAGATATTTGAAAAATCAGCGTAACCTTTACGGACTTCTGTCGTCTAAGTTATGGAATGAACAAATTAGGAGGAAACTGTTTGGTCAAAAACCATAAACACGGTAAGCTGTTAACGTCAGCTGCCGTGCTGACGAGTGCCATTGTGGCACCTGCTGTTGTTGCTGCCGCCCCGACGTATTACAAGGATGTACCGAAATCTCATGTCGCTTATGATTCCATTATGTATATGTCCGGTAAGGGTATTATTAACGGGTATGCTGATGGAACTTTCCGCCCCTCGGAAAAAGTGACCCGTGGGCAGGCTGCGAAGATCTTGGCTATTTCATTGAATCTGGACCTGAACAATGTCCGTAATCCCCATTTCCGTGATGTCCCGACCTCCCATGGGTTTTACAAATACGTTGCGGCACTTTACGAAGCAGGCATCATTGATGGGTACTCGAACGGCAATTTCGGAGTGAATGATCCGTTGAACCGCGGGCAGATGGCGAAACTATTGGCGCTTGCTTATGAGCTCGAAAAGCAGCCATTGCGTACAGCGAAGTTCACTGATGTCTCTGCAAATGCATTTTACGCGGGCTATTTGCAGTCCTTAATTGACAACAAAATCACCTTTGGGATCACGCCTACCCGATTTGCACCGAACCAATATGTAGACCGCGGACAGATGGCGATGTTCGTGCACCGGAGCGAACTAGCGACGAACCGGACGGATACTGTGAACGCAACGATTTCAACGTTCGATGGGTACTCGTTGCAAACTGATAAAGGCACATTCGACATCCCTGCATCCTTGCGCTATTTCTTCTCTTCTCAAAACCGCGATGCGTTGAAAAACGCAAAAATCTCATTCACTCATGACAAAGGTGCTTTGACGTCCATCACTCAACTTGAACTCAGGAATTCCGGAACTTCGTCAAATGTGCTCACATTGTACGGAAACAACGTAACATTGACTGGCAATCTCGTTATCGATGCCGATTACCTCAATGTCAGGGATCTGACCGTCACTAAAAACCTCAGCTTCGGTTCCGGAACGCAAAATTATTTCACTGGAGATGCACTGTACATTAAAGGCTCCACAATCAGCAACGAATATACTTCCACTACTAATCGAACTCTACACTTCACATTCAATAACTCCACGCTAACTACTGTACAACTATCCAAATCCAACACGAATTTCACACTCACAAACAAGTCATTTGCAAAATCCATTACAATGAAGGCAAACGGTACGTTCAGAACATATGATACTTCCCGAGTTGAAGAGGTTTCATTGGAAGGGGCAGTGTCGGAAGCCGCAATCCATTCGAATGTCCCTAAACTATCGGTCTCCACTACGCGGGACGTAACATTGAATGGATCCGGTACGGTTACAACCTTCAACATTCTGACAAACCGACTCGTGACAATCAATACAGCTGGAACGATCTCAACGCTGGACATTCCACGTGATGGCTATGTAAACGTAGGCACGCAGACGTGGGTGTCCAATGTACTCATTCCGTGGAATATTTCCATTAAAGATGTCATCCGGAACTACGATTCGGCAAAATATCGAATCGACCGCATCAACGGAGTCAAAAACCCGGATCAAACGCCTCCTTATGAGCCGCCGGTTTATCAGGACATTACAATCCGGGCTGCAAGTATGGATGTCAATGGCGTCATCTCCATGACATTTGACCAAAATCCTACGAAATACAAGATGACAACGAAAACTGGAATGTATTCCGGTGACGTCAAGACAAACCAAACGATTGAACTGACAAACCTTGCTGTTGCGAATGGAAATTATACGAACGGCCAAGCGGGGACATTCACGTGGACGGAAGGAAAGAACCAATATTCCACTTCCTACTCGGCAGTCACTTCGAATGGCAACTGGAAGACGGTTACTTTCTATGAGGATACCCGCTTGAAGAACAAGATAGTGGAAATCACTTACCGCGTCAGCAGTTTGGGGTTGGAAGTCGACACCGGTTTCACAGATAATCCATCAACTTTCCTGAACAACACCACATTTTCCGTCTTGGGCACAAAAGGATCGTATACATCCATTGCCGGGTCGAAGATTTCTGTTCCTACAGGGAACGTTACGAATGAAACCGAATTACAGAGAGCACTCTCCTTGAAGGTTCCGGACATAACGATCTCAAAAGACATCACAATCACCAAGCCGGTATCGATCAACTATCCGAATGTGAAGATCCAAGCGATCAATGGAGCGACGATTAAGGTTTCTGATGGCTTACTATACAAAGCTGAAGAAGCAGCCATTACTTTTGAGGAAAATGCAAAGAATGCAAAGTGGCTGAATTTGAAGTTGGTCGGACATTCGAGTACCCGGGGGCATGGAATACTTGTCTATGCTGACAATGTCACGTTCGACAATGCAGAAGTCGCAAATTTTGCAGGGTTCAATATTGTAGCAGATAACACGACAGCCGTTACGTTGAATAAAGTGAAACTATCTAATTCCAAAGGTGGTATGCATGTCTATACATCAAGAACTTCATCCCCAACGACCGTCAATCTAACCAACGTTGAAACATCCAATAATCAGCGCACTGGAATCCATTTAGTTGCGGAACGAAACAGTAGAATTATCGTTAACGGAAAAGATAACAGGCATAATGACCGTTATGAAGGTGTACCGACTCCGGCATTTCTGACGGAGGGGAATGGGGAAGTCGATTTTAAACTTGCAGATTTTCATCTTTACACGAAAATACAAAATGCCTATTACCACATCGACAATGACCTGGAGTTTTCTCATGCCTTCACACAGCTAAGAAAAACAGAAAAGCAGTCTTCGAAAATGAATATCGCCGATAATTTCACTGCCAACAAACCGCTTACTGTTACCGGAGCCATCTCCATAAACGGGAACGGAAAGACGATTACGCTCAACTCAAAAGGGGATCCAAAAAAGAACGCTCAAGGACTTTTGATCAGCTCTTCCGTTGTCATTGACAATCTGAACTTCGCTGCCGGAATTGACATGAAGGATCATCTGATTAAAGTGAACGGCAATGGAGCTTCGTTGGCGCTTTCAAATTCATCGCTGAAGGATTCCAAGTCAGGCGCAATCTACGTGGGGAACTCGGATAGGAAAGAAACGAAAGAGAAACTGACCCTGAAAGGTTCTATTACTCTATCCAACAATGTATCGGGCGGAGTCGGGGCAACGAATGGCGTGACGATTACTGCAAAAGAAGCGAAAATCACTTACACTCCTTCCAAACTTACCGATACAGTTGTCTATAAAAATAAAAATCAAAATGGAAGCATTGAAGTGGAGCCGATTTTCTGGTCAGATTCCCTGGATGTTGTATTTGAACTCCCAGACGGGTTTAAGAAGTATGATGTGTTCAGGGATAAGAAGAATAATAAGATATTAGCCAATGATAGAAATTCTGCTACAGAGGTTATTTATAGTAGATGATTCTTCTACTACTATAGATTTCCGCGGTATTTCAGGAATTAGACAGCATGCGCTCCGAACGCTTCGCTTTTGGTCGCAAAAGCTGTACATCGTGCCGTCTTTCGCTCAGCCCAGGGCATTTAACTCGTCCTCTTCTCGCTGGAGTCGCCACTTTAAATTTTCTTGTGGGTATCTTCTTTATTGAAGGTATCCACTTTTTAATTATGTTGTTCGATCCTACCTATTCACCTGCCTTCCGTCTGAAAGTAAAGTAAGAAAAGCACGCGCTAAAGCATGCGTCTACAATTGTATGAAAATAAATAGATTATGGTTTTGGATCCCTTTATGTTCATTTAAAATGGTTGAATTGTCATGAATATTTCTTGCGCAAGCACCTTCATAGTTTTAGCTTGGTACTTTATCAATCTGTGATAATATGTAAGTAGATAGTCTTGAGAAAAGGTGAGTGTATGGGGAAAATTGCTCTTATTCAAAACCAGGTCTATATGTCCTACTCTGCTAAATCGGATATTCGCCCATTGTTGGAGAGCTTTGATTTCATTGACTCTGAAGATATCATTTTATATACCGCTCATAATATTCCAAGATTGAAGTTCGATCTGAGAGACCTCGATATAGCAATGGTTCTTTTCACTTCTAATTCATTAAGTGAAAAAACCATTAAGGCGGAAGTAGAGTCCGAGTCATTTAAGCGGTCGTTAGAGGAATTTCTTTCAAAAGGTAAGGGCTGCTTGATTCTACACCAATTAAACTCCATTCCAAAAGAGGTTTTCGAACCATTTGCTGCCTATGATTTCTTACCGATTGAAGCGCCATGCGCCGTCCGTCGAAAAGGGGATTCTATTAACGGTGATCTTCGAAATTCTAAATTGTCAGAAGACCATCCGATTTTTCATTATCCTAACAATGTCTCCCTACATGAACTGAGCCAGTATTGCATTAAGAAAAAAGGTTTATATTGGCATTACCTGCATGACGCCCATTGTTCTGCAGAGTGGGACACGTTAATACATGATGAAAGTGAAGCGCATTCTAGGAAAGCGTTACTGATTGCTACAAGGGAGACATCCAAGTATCGAATGGTCATTTCATCGCTAAATCTTGATTGGCAACGTGAAACGATTCTGTTTGAGAATATTATTAAGTTTGTTAGTGATGGAAAATGCAATACTGCGATCTTAAGGGATTCATCCCATAAAAGCATGGCATTCGAATTCTTCCTCGAAACCTTAAATTCGCTAAATTACCGTTACCAGGAATATGACTTGTCAATTGTTAATGAGATTGATGAATTCAAAAAACAAATCACGCAAGGTACCCATTCGATTGTTGTCTTGGGGCCGACGCATTCGGACGCTGAGAATGATCAAGAGGAAAAGCTCAAGGGGATTGAAGACTTTCTTCATAAGTATATAGTTTCCGGAAATGTTAAATATATTGGCATTGCCTCAAACGATCATAGTTTAAAACAATTCTTTGTTGCCGGCCGAGAAAAATCCGCACTTAGAATTCTTCAGGACACGGAACTTAAGATTCACGAAATTCTCAGAGAAGGAACGTATATTGATGACAGCTTTTGGAGCACTTTCGATACATTAAAGACCCATAAAGCGTTAGAAAAAAGCGATGTCAGTTATACAAAGTTTACATCCGAATTAGTCAAACCAATCTTGGTCAAGGAAAAGGAAAAAGACTCCTATAACGGATTACTGGTCCCAACTTCCGCGTTATTATGGCTGCGGGCTACTTACGGGGAACATCAGGAGGAATATCAAAAAACTGTTGAGTGGATGAGAAAGGCGCTGTTAAGTGGTGAAGAGGCAGAATCGGAATGTATTTTAGCCTATAATACTTTTTTAGAATTAGAAATAGAGACGGAGCTTGCAACAAAACAATTAACCGAGCTGATTAGAGGTAAAGATTTATCTGGATATAATGAGATTGAAATCATTCATTACATTAAAGCCGCGATTCTCTTAAAGGATCTTCAACTAATTAAGCAATTTGTGATTACCTTGGAAGCGAAGAAGAACGCTGAAAATCTTTGGATTGATATTTCCGTCTCTGCGAACATCTTGAACTTATTGATGGAAGCATTAGTGATTTTACAGGAAAGCGAAGAGGATACCAAAGATATTGAAAAGACGATAGAGGATTTAGTTTTTCCGACGATCATTTATATACAAAAGTTCTCTAATCATAACAGTGGCATTCTGGGAAACAATTTCCACTGGGATAATAAAGCGAATACTACATTAAAATGCATAAGCGCAATACTGAATTTAGAGGAATTAATGGATATTCCTGTTACAGAAATGGTTCAATCACTTATTAGCTACTCGCGAACAAGTAATGAAATCTTAGATAATAAAATGGCATTTAAAGTAATAGACGATTATAAAAATGATATAACCGTGTTAACTGAGAAAAAAATGCAATTAGAGGATCAAGTTAAGGCAGAACTAGAAAAACAAAAGGGTCTTGAGAAAGAGATGGAGAGCCTTTTGAATATGAATAAAAGACTAGCGAATATGAACATTGACTATGATGAACAAATACGTCAGTATAATTTTCAGTTGAATTTTTGGAAGATTATTATCATTCTAGGTCTAACTTCTTTACTAACCTTAACATTTGCCGTTATTTACATGTTTAACTACCCAACTGTTTATGTGGATATTATCGATTTTTATAAAAGGTATTATATAAATCTACCGACAGTTATAGGGACCGTATTCACGTTATTGGTGAGTGTTACTGCCACTAATTATTTTAGAAAGAAACGACAAATAACGGGTTCGTAGGGGGAGAAACAATGAATTTAGGGAAATTGAATACTGAAAAAGTCAATCCGAAAACTATTGGGATTGACGTATGCTCATCTCTTGAAATAGCCAGTTTGATGAATAAAGAAGATGAAACCGTTGCAAATGCAATAAGGCCACAACTCCCGCAAATCTCTAAGTTGGTTGATGCTGCATATACTAGTATTCAGAGAAACGGACGGATTTTCTACATAGGAACAGGTTCAAGTGGGCGTTTGGGTGTCTTGGATGCTTCAGAAGTTCCTCCAACCTTCAATCTGAAGCCGGACCAATTCATTGGTATCATTGCTGGTGGTGATGAGGCACTTCGAACTTCCAAACCAACCGTCGAGGACAGTGAGTCCGAAGGGATAGCCGCCCTTAAAGCTTATTCAATCACCTCCAACGACCTTGTGATCGGATTAACTGCAAGCGGAAGGACGCCATTTGTAAAGGGTGCACTCCAATATGCCGCATCTCAACAGGCTTTCACGGGGTTAATTTGTTGTAATAAAAAAGCGGAGATATCTCCTTTTGTTGATGTGCCCGTAGAGATTGATACAGGACCTGAAGTGATTGCAGGTTCAACCCGCTTAAAAGCAGGCACTGCCCAAAAGATGGCGTTAAATATTTTCTCAACCGCCACGATGATAAAAGCAGGAAAAGTATATAAGAATTTAATGGTGGATTTAGTTGCAAGCAACGAAAAGTTGAAAGATCGGGCTATACGGATTATTGTGGAGGCAACAGGGGCTACATATGAAGAAGCAGCGGAATCCTTTAGGATTTCACAGGAACAAGTCAAGACCGCTATTGTATACCTTTTAACAGGCGCACCAATAGAAGAAATAAGTGAAAAACTGGAAGAACACCAAGGAAGAGTTCGAGATGTTTTGGGTGGATTTGGGTTCATGTAAAACGGCGTGAGCTCTTACTAATGGTAAGAACAGTAAGATATAAGTTTGCCGACCGCCATTTATGTATTTTGTAAAATCCAAAGGGATCGATAGCTTCAATGCATATATGCTCTACTTGAATTTTAACAGGATTTTCGGAGTCATCATCATTTCATTGCAGACTCCTCGATTGGTTAAATGCTTATAATTGAATCAGAATAAACCGTCCACTGAGGAAAGATGTGGGCGGTTTATTCTATAATTTCTTACTTTACGGATTTATTTACTACAGCCTTATACTATTTCACAATCACTTCAATCGGCTCCCCGACAATATTCCATTCCGTTCCGAGCATCGTGAATGTGTGCTTCACGAATACTTGTGCGGTTCCGGGAGAGACAGCTTCGATTGTGTTGCCAGTCAGTTTGACGACGCCATTGTCTTCAGCGACAAATAGTTCGGAGGTGATGTTCTCCTTTTTAGCTGTGCGGTAATTGACAAAGGCTTTTGCTTGGACTGTGGATGTTTTGCCTGGCTTCAGGTTGATTTTCTTGATCGGTGTTTCGAGTCTGATCGGTGAATCTGTCAGCCATTGCATGTAGTCGGTGATCGGGCCGATGAGTCCTTGTGCGAGTTTATCGCGGAACGGCTCTTCAGTGCGGAATGTCCAGTGCATCGTCAGCATGCCGCGTTGGCGCGTGTACGTTATGAATTCTTCGTATGTGCTGCCGTAGCTTGCATTCAATGTGACTTGGTTCGATGTTCCGTAGTCCATCATCTTTTGGGCATTTTTGATTTTTGCTTCTGTCGTTGCTGGTACAGCGGCGGAATACAGGTAGCCGACAGGGATTTCAGGTTTTATTTCAAAGGAATCGATCATGCTGCCGAGGTCGAAGCTTTGCAGGACGACTTGGTCGACCATTCCTTCTTCTTCGATTTCCCGGATCACTTGCTCTTCGATGCCGACGCCTTTCAATTCAACGAGAAGGATGACGTCTTTCCCTTTGAATTCTTGAAGGAACTCTTTGAATGTCGGCACTTGCTCGCCGGCGAATTCTTCACTGTATTTGATGCCTGCATCGAGCTGACGGATTTCATCGAACGTCAGATCTTTGACCGCACCCGTTCCATTTGTCGTTCGGTTTACGGTCAGGTCATGCATGATGATGAGATGGCCGTCTTTCGTCAATTGCAAATCCGTTTCGATTTGGTCTGCGCCAAGCTCGTAAGCAAGTCGGTACCCGGCCATTGTGTTTTCAGGGGCCAGCGACGGGACTCCGCGGTGGGCGGCGACGATTGGCCGTTTGACGATCGTGTTTTCAGGGTACTTTCCAAGCGCCTCGATGGAAGCGGCTGGGTTATTCGTGATGATGCCGTCAGCTCCCGTATGGATGAGCGCATGCGCACGGTCTTCATCTTCGGCACCGATCCCCCATACAGCAACCATTCTCGTATGCAAGTAGTGGACGTTTTCCGCATCGAGCAGTTTTTCCGGAATGAGCGCGACTTTTGCATTGCTCGCATGGACGGTCCGGATCAGTTCGTTAATGTCATGCTTGTTGAAGGAATTTTTCTTGTAGATGATTCCTCCTCTTGCTGTAGGCATCAGGTTGGTGATTGCCTTCACGATTTCCGGATGGGACGAGACGATATGAACGTCAGTCGTCTGTGCAGCATCCAATTTTTCTATGAGTGCTTCTTCGATGCCTGCCGTTTCGACGTGCAAGATTGGAATGCGCTTGTTTTGTACATTGGCGAGCGCTTCATGCAAAGGAACGCCATCGGTCACCAATTCACCCGCACCATTCCGTTCAACTTTCAGGAGCACGGATGCCGTATTTGAAGATTCGGCAGCAGCCAAGGATTGTCCGATTAACGTAGGGGCATTTATGATATTCGTCTCCGGCTCTTTCGGAAGAAAAGCACCTGCGTTTTCAACTGGCGGCAACCCTTGCCCGAAAGATGAAACTTTCACATTGTCGAATCGGACAGTGGATCCATTCGCTTGGAAGCCGATGTCGCCGTTCAGCAGACCGGACGCTTGGTCGGTATTGATGACCAGTTTGTTATTGATGAACTGCTGGACGCGATTATTGCTTGCAATGATTTTGATGCGGTACGGCTTGTTGTACTCGAACTTTTCCGTGAAGAATGTCGCTTCGGGCACGACCCATTTATTCTGGGCATTCCGCTCTGCAAACTCCGCACCATTCAATGCTGTCGTGCCTCTCCGGACAGCGAATTGATAGTATGGATAATTCACAGATTGCACACGGAACATCATCGATGCCCACCGAGTATCTTCGACTGCGGAAACGAAAGTCATATCCGCTTCAAACACGATGTTCCCGTTCTTATCGGGGAGCGGTACAAGCACTCTTGCGGGTGAAGCTGACGAAGGCGAAGTCAACTTCAATGCTCCATCTTCAACGGATGCTTGTCCTTGAATGACGCTCCATCCTTCCGGCAGCACGCCATCCAATTGTTCAAAATCCTCTTCGACGAGTACGGTCTGATCGGCACTCGCCATATTGCCAGTGCCGAACAAATAGCCGAGACCCGCCACCAAAGTGATAACGCCAAGAATGCCCAACTTCTTAATCCCTTTCTTCATCCCAATTCCTCCTTTCAGATTAGATTGCCAATCTAGCAACCTAGGTAGCAATCGGTTAGAAGTATACATGATTCTTAATTGTTTGAAAGTTAAATTATTGTAAAGTGGTCAAAAACAATTCTTTCTAACCTGATGCTGCACATATTTCATTTCAAATGAACTAGGTTTCCTTGTAGGTTTACAGCCTTACTCATAATAAATTTATGGAAATGCGTGAAAGGTGCAAATAGTGATTATAAAAAAACAGAAAACTATTGCAATTATATGAATCTATTGTATACTATGGGTAGTTGAATATAGGCAGAGACGATGAGAAGAAAGCCTAGAATGTAAGCTCTTTCTGGAAAAGGGGTTCATTTGGCGTTCCTCTCTTTTTTCTTGCCTAATAAAATCTTAGGGGGATTTGTATGAAAAGATTTGGTGGGTTGGCTGCGAGTGTCTTGTTGGCTGCAGGGTTGCTGGCAGGTTGTGCAGGGGGAGCTTCAGAAGGCGATGGAGATGGAAAAGGAGGGGGCAGGATCACTCTTTATTCACCGGAAACGCCTGATTTCACGAAGGAATTGGCGCAGAAGTATGAAGAGGTACATGGCGATAAAGTCGATGTGCATTACGCCGGTACGAATATCCTTGTCAATCAGATGATGGCAGAGAAAGACAATCCGAAAGCTGACGTCTGGTACGGCGGTGGAGGGATCCTTCCTTTTGAGGCGGCGGTAGACCGTGGCATCCTTGCTTCTTATATCCCGGATTTCGCAGCGGATTGGGATGTTGTGGAAAATGGCATTAAATTAAAGCATCAAGACGGTAAGTATGTCGGCGTAGAACTTTTCGTATTAGGGTTTTCTTATAACACGGACTTGGTGACTGAAGAAGAGGCTCCGAAGACGTGGGCAGACTTGCTTGACCCGAAATGGGAAGGGAAAATTCAGTTCCCGAACCCTGCAGCATCCGGTACAGCAACTCTAATGGTTATGGACCAAATGATGCAGCAAGGTGAAGACGAAGCCTGGAAATACTTCGAAAAACTTGTTAAGCAAGCAAACTCAATCCCTGACTCCGGTTCAGCTCCTACGAAAGCTGTAGCGATGGGTGAAGCGCATATCGGCGTCGGTTTCGACTTCATGGCGTATGAGCAAAAGGCAAAAGGGGAAACGGTCGACTTCATCGTTCCTGATAAGACACCGGTGCTCGTCAATCCTGCAACATTGATTGAAGGCGGTCCGAATGCTGAAGGCGGCAAGAAGTTCATGGATTTCCTTCTATCAAAAGAAGCTCAGCAGATCATGGCGGATTGGTATCATATCCCGATCAACCCGGACGTAGAATCTAAAACTCCATTGACGCTCGACAAGGTGAAAGAACATGCTGTCGATCTAGATATCGATTGGGTGAATGCAAACTACGATCGCGTCCGTAACGATTGGAAAGACAAATTTCAATAAATAAGGGTGAATATGTATGGGGTCAGTGAAAATTAAGAACATGACAAAAACGTTTGGGGACTTTACTGCCCTTCACGACATTAACCTTGATATCGAGGAGGGCGAATTTTTCGCTCTTCTCGGTCCTTCGGGATGTGGGAAAACGACAACGATGCGGTGTATTGCCGGTTTCGAAAATCCTACGTCGGGATCCATCTACATAGGAAATCGTGAAGTGGAAAAAATTCCGGCAAACCGGCGGAATTGCGGTATGGTCTTTCAAAGCTATGCATTATTTCCACATATGAATGTGTTTGAAAACGTAGCGTACAGCTTGAACATCAAGCAGCTCAATGCGAGCAATCCGATTAAACAGATGGGGATCTATGCACGTCTCTTGACGAAGCGGTTCGGAAAATATCCGGACGATCTGAAGAAAAAAGTAATGGAAATATTAGAGTATGTTGAATTGGAAAATCATGCGGAACGGTTGACGAGCGAACTGTCGGGCGGCCAACAGCAGCGTGTGGCCCTTGCAAGAGCATTGGTCATGGAGCCCGCGGTTCTTCTGATGGATGAGCCATTGTCCAACTTGGATCAGAAACTGCGGCATTCGATGAGGAACACGATCCGTACGATTCAGCAGGATTTGGGCATTACGACGATCTTCGTCACGCACGACCAAGAAGAAGCGATGAGCATGGCGGACCGTGTTGCGGTCATGGATAAAGGCCAAATTGTTCAAATCGGAACTCCGACAGAGCTGTACAGTAATCCGTCTACGCCATTCATCGCAAATTTCGTCGGCACTTCTAACATTTTGAAAGGCACTGTCGAAGGCGAAGAGAATGGATTCACTGTCGTCAAAGGGGAAGGGTTTTTACTCCGATCATCCACTAAAGCGAAGAAAAAAGAAGTGGATGTCATCATCCGTCCGGAACATGTAAAAGTGGAAGCTGCGGACAGTGTGATCGATCATGCGACGACGAATGTAATTGAAGGAACTGTTATCATGTCCACTTATTTAGGGTCGATTGTCAGGTATGACGTCCAAGTCGGATCCTATCAATTGGTTGTCGATACAACGTATTCCTCAGGCGCTAATATTTTTGAGGAAGGGAAGAAAGTGAAGTTGACTGTGGACCACGAGAGGGTGCTGTTAATATGAACCGTATCAAAAACAGCTTCAATGGTCTGACGGTCGTAAAAGTACTTATTTATGCATTCTTTGGCCTGTTCATGCTGCTGCCGCTTCTCTCCGTATTCGTGGTCAGTTTCACCGGGGAACCGACAAATCTATTAGGTTCCTTGACGGATCCGGCTATTTTCAATTCAACGCTTGAGAAGTTCAAGAACATTTCATTGGATAATTATAAGAGGATCTTCTCGGGCAAAGGGTATTTCTCGGCATTGAAAAACAGCCTTGCGTTGGCGTTTACCGTCACCATCATCATTATCCTCGTTTGTATTCCCCTTGCATATGGAATTGCAAGGACGAAAATGCCTTTTAAAAAGACGATTTCCGCATTATGCATGATTCCATTGATCGTACCGACGTTCATTTCCGCATATGCGTTTATCATCATGTTCGGACGTGCCGGTTGGGTGACGCAGATCTATAACGCTCTGGGCGGGGAAGGCATGTTGTTGAACCCCTATTCGATGGCTGGGGTTGTCGCCGTGCAAGTATTCTTCTTTTTCCCATACGCATTATGGCCGTTGGTGGCGGCATTCAAAGTCAGTGATATCAGTTTGGAAGAGGCTTCCCAAAATCTCGGGGCGAAAAACTGGTTCACTTTCATCTTCGTGACGTTCCCGCTTGCTTTGCCGGGCGTCATCTCGAGCGCATTGCTCATCTTTACGGTGAGCTTCTCGGATTTCGGAAGTCCGATTGTGCTTGCACCAAAAGAATTGAATTTGCTTGTCGTTGAAGCGTATCGCGAGATTTCCGGGTTCTTCAACTGGGGCGGGGCAGCCATACTGACGGTAGTCATGGTGATCGTGGCGGCATTCTTCTTCTATTTACAGCATCTCTATACGAAGGGGAAGAACTATGGCTCGGTTTCCGGGAAGCCGAAGCAGCAGAAGCTGATTGAGAATAAATTATTGACGCGCGTGCTGTCCGGCTATTCCCTCTTTGTCGTCTTGATTCCGCTATTGGCGATGCTTTCCGTTGCTCTTCAATCGGTTGCAACGACCTGGGGCAAGGATTTATTGCCGAGCGGCTATACATTGAACCATTATAAAACGATCTTTTCAACGTCGATGGGCAATATCCAGAACAGTATCATGCTTGCGACTGGCGCGTTGGTGCTAAGTGTGATCATCGCAACATTTGTATCCTACTTCGTCGTCCGGCAGAATTCGGCGAAACTGGATTTCATCGCTTCCATTCCGTTGGTCGTACCGGGAATCGCGTTCGGGATCGCGCTGATCCAGACATTCAATACGATGCCTCTCCAATTGACGGGGACTGCTGTGCTATTGATCATCGCTTATACGATCCGACGACTTCCTTATATGGTCCGTTCAACGATGGGATCCATGCGGGCGATCAAACAGGACATTGAAGAAGCGGCGGTGAATCTGGGGGCCACCCCTCTGACTGCGGCGATTACAATCGTAGGTCCGCTAATGCTGCCTGGAATTGCAGCCGGATCGGTGCTTGTTTTCATTACAGTCATCAAAGAGGCAAGTGTTTCAATCCTGCTGGCGCCGCCTGAATGGGCACCGATGAGTTTGGCGATCTTCCAGAACATCCTACGTGCGGAGTACTATTCAGCAGCTGCGATGTCTGTCGTCCTTGTCGTCTTAGTGCTCGTTCTGCAAGGCATTGCGAATATTATCGGGAAGAAACAACGTCTTTAATTGGAAGAGGGAATTGGGGCTTGTACACAAATACCGTTATGGACTGACTTGGAGTGAGGGTGTTGAAGGGGTTTATCTTTGATTTGGATGGGACTATTTATCTTGGCGACCATATTATCGACGGGGCGCCTGAAGTGATAAAAGCGTTGAAAGGCCGCGGGGATAAAGTCGTGTTCCTTACGAATAAATCAATTGCGAATCGCAAGGAGTATGTTGAGAAGTTGAACCGTCTCGGGATTGAAGTCGAACTCAGCGAGGTCATTAATTCGAATTATATTACTGCGCACTATTTGAAAACGGTCATGGGCGAGGGGGATTCTGCTTACGTGATCGGCGAAGAGCCTTTATTCGAGGAACTGGCGGATGCAAACATAAAGCTGGCGGATGTCCCCGCCAGCGCATCTCATGTGGTGTTGGGCTGGGACCGGCAATTCACGTATGATAAATTGAACAATGCCTTCCAAGCATGGCGGAATGGAGCCGAAATACTTGCGACCAATCCGGATCGTACTTGTCCGGTCAAGGATGGCGAAATCCCGGATTGCGGCGCAATGATTGGTGCCCTTGAAGGCGCGACCGGCGAGCCGGTGAAGATGATCACTGGAAAGCCTTCTTCATTGATGGCTGAATATGTACTGGACAATGTGCTCGGCATGAAAGCGGATGAATGCTTTATGGTAGGTGATCGCCTGGAAACGGATGTAAAGATGGCGAACGATGCCGGTATCCACTCCGTGCTTGTCCTGTCCGGCATTACGACTGAAGAAATGCTGGAAGGTTCCGAGCATATACCTGAACTCGTATTGGACAGCGTCAAGGATCTTATTACATTATAAATCGAATTTCCACATTGCAGGGTCACCGGAGGAAACCGCCAGAGCACCTGCTTCCAGGGCTTCATGGACCTCCGAAAGATTAGTGACCAATCCGCCAGCAATGATTGGGTAATCAAGTTCCCTTGAGAGTTGGTCGATGACTTTCGGAATGATGCCAGGAAGAATTTCGACGGCGTCCGGTTGACAGGATTTGACCATCTCGATTCCTTTTTTTATGGCAGCGCGATCGATGAGGAAGATGCGTTGAATGGTTTTCAATCCAACTTCATTTGCCATTTTCACAATATGACTTTTCGTTGTTATGATGCCTGTAGGATTCCAGTACTCTGCGACGTAGTTGAGCGCATTTTTGGAATTGGAGAGGCCGTCGATGAAGTCGAGATGAAGAAAGACATACTTGTCCGCCTCGCGTAGCTGCCGAATATAGTCTGCAATGGTCATCAAATTCCCGGTGAGCAGAAAGACGATGTTGCAATTGGACGTGAGGGCGTGCTGCAAATCCTCCTCATTCTTTACGGAGGCAATCATTTGGGATTCGACCATGTCAACTAGACTCAAATTTATTCATCCTTTCGAAAAATGCGAAGTGGTGTACTATTATAATACCATAGCGTGTAGTAAGGAAAAGGAAAATTTCATAAGGTCAGAGATTACGAGAGAAGGCCATTACAATTACCCTGCATTGAGCAGGGCTATTGTAATGGTCTTTTTCAATGATAGGAGCGTTTTACAGATGAAATCATTTTCATTTACCGGCAGACGGGAACTATTGAACGTTATTGAAAACAAGCAATACGATGTCATTATTATCGGTGGCGGAATAACGGGGACGGGCATCGCCCTTGACTGTGTGACGAGGGGATTGAAGACGCTTGTTATCGAGATGCAGGATATTGCAGCGGGGACTTCAAGCCGATCCACGAAACTTGTCCATGGCGGGCTGCGTTATCTGAAGCAATTTGAAGTCGGCATGGTCGCGGAAGTGGGGAAGGAGAGGGAGGTCGTCTATCGGAATGCTCCCCATGTCACACACCCTGAATGGATGCTCTTGCCGATTTACCGCAAAGGCACATTCGGGAAGTATTCCACATCGTTAGGATTGAAGGTGTATGATTTCCTGGCGGGCGTGAAGAAGAAAGAGCGCCGGAAAATGTTGACGGAGAAGGAAGCGTTGAGGAAGGAGCCTTTATTAAATAGGAAAGGATTACTCGGCGCAGGCTATTATGTGGAATATCGGACGGATGATGCAAGGTTGACGATCGAAGTGGCGAAAACTGCTTTTGCGAAGGGGGCAGACTTGCTTACTTATGTGAAGGCGGAGTCGTTCACGTATGGCGCGGATGGTAAGGTGTCGGGTTTGCAGTTTAAGGATATGTTCAGTGGTGATCAATATCATGTTTTTGGCAAAAAGATTATCAACGCAACAGGTCCATGGGTTGAAGATGTCATCGGGATGGATAAGGATATCGAAGGGAAGAGTCTCTTCCATTCAAAAGGTGTTCATATCGTCATCGATGGCGGCAAGTTTCCGTTGAAACAAGCCGTCTACTTCGACACACCGGACGGCCGGATGGTATTTGCCATTCCGCGGAATGGAAAGACATATGTGGGTACAACAGACACCGAGTATCATAGCGATTTGATCCATCCTGAAATAACGGAAGAGGATAAACAATACTTGTTGGCGAGCATTGCATTCATGTTCCCGAAAGTGCAGCTCGGCATGCATGACATCGAATCCTCCTGGGCAGGAGTACGACCGCTCATCCGGCAGGAAGGGAAAGGACCGTCCGAAATTTCGAGGAAAGATGAAATTTGGACATCGGACACCGGGTTGATTACAATTGCCGGCGGAAAGCTGACCGGGTACCGGAAAATGGCGGAGACGGTGACGGATATGGTTTGTGAGCAGCTATATGAAGAAGGGAAGGATTGCTCCAAATCCGTGACAAAGCGCTTGAAGTTATCGGGTGGCGAGTTTGAGAGACCAGAAGAGTATTCGCGATTTATACACGACAGGGCTGGGGAAGTTGCAAAGGTGGGAATCTCAGTGGTCGATGCGACTAGCATCCTCGCGACATACGCCACCAATACGGAATCAGTGCTTAGGTATGCGGACCAGGTTTTGAATGAAACCGATTTGCCGCTAGCCATCAAACTGACCCTTCACTACGCGATCGAAGAAGAAATGTCCCTAACCCCAAGCGATTATTTCATTCGACGGACGGGCGCGGTATTGTTCGACATCGATTGGGTGAATAAGTGGAAAAAGGATGTTATTGAGTATATGGCTATTTTGATGGGATGGACAGATGAGGAGAAGGAGTTGTGTTGGGGGGAGTTGGAGGCTCGGATTTGGGAGGCTGGGGAGAGGTGATGTTTTATAATTGAAACAGCAAGCTGACCGGTTTTGAGATTGGTTAGCTTGCTGTTTTGGCCATTGAAACAGGATACTATATATTCGACGTTTGCAGACAGAAAATACCAAAAATAGTAGTTGAATTGCTCCGTTATATGACAATATATACGGGATATTTGGCTTACAATGTTATTAGAATATGAAACAGAAGATGGATACTGTGAAATACGTTCTGTATTTGGGCACCTGGGGCGTATGGAGTTATTGGTGCAACCGGCCTGATTAAATTCGGATATTCCGAATTTAGTTAGGTTTTTATTATTTAACAAGGGGGAGTCGTATGTATAGCTGTTATTCTAGGTTATTAGTAGTTAAAGTTGCAGGATCTACTCCGATATTTGTTTATTGACAACAACGATGAGCATAGAGATCAAACTAAAAATTGAGAGAGGTTTTCGGTTTATGAATATAGTAATTGTCGATGATCATCCTTTAATTAGAAAAGGGTTATCTTCCATTCTTATCAATGAGGGAATAATGAACATAGTGGGGGAGGCTTCTAATAGTAAGGAAGCCCTGTCCGTCTTTACTTCGTTGAGACCTGATATTGCTATCGTAGACCTCCAATTAGGGGGTGAATCCGGCTTAGAATTAATAGCAGAAGCAAAAAATCAAGGGGTCGTTTGTGAATTTGTGGTATTGTCCTCTACATCCGGCGAAGAAGATTTTAAGGCGGCTAAAAGCTTAGGGGTTTCTGGCTATATATTAAAAGAATCATTGCCTGAAGAACTCATACATGCATTGCGAATGATCAGTAATGGTCGGAACTATTTCGACCAAAGACTATTTGAGGCCATTTTTAAATCTCGGAAATCTACTAAAGCAACTGAAGATGTCGACAAGTTGACTCCAAAAGAAATGGAAGTACTAATGGAACTTGGTAAAGGGTTATCCAATAAGGAAATCTCCCAGATATTATACGTAACGGAGTACACAGTTAAGAAACATGTCAGTCAAGTATTGGCAAAGTTGAATTTGGCAGATAGGACCCAAGCAGCTTTATACGCTAATGCAAAAGGTCTAGTCCGATACGTTGTTAATTAACTGTTAATTTGAAAAAATACAATTAATAGCAAAAACGCCAGATCCTGTTCGAAGGGGATCTGGCGTTTTAGCGTTGAAAGGTGTAGTGGTTCTATGAATAAGCCTACTCGGTATTATACTTTCGTCTACCAATTACGACAAAGGTAGTAGGGCGGATTACAAAAGCGTATAACATGAAGTATCTAAAGGATAGCGTAAAAGTAGCCGGTAGAGGTGTGTAGGACATTGGAATTGACTCTATACTAAAAATAGTTAAAAAAACACAGCTCATCAGGCATCTTGCACTATGACAACGGGGAGCTGACGAGAATCATCGTAACAATTTTTACTGAAATGAATGATGCTTCTCAGAGAATGAGTAGGGGGTAGGTGATTGTGAGAAAGATTGTAGTTGCATTGGTAATATGCTCTTTCCTTTTTATTGGTACTTCAATATATGCCCAATCGACATCAGGCTTGACCTTTTCAGACTGGTATAGGCAACAGTTACATTCGGTGTCTGAACAGATGAATAAAGAGGTGCAAGTTGGATTCAGCTCTATGAAGAAATCAGTAGAAACGCAAGAAGAGCAGTTGCTAAAAGAGATTGAGCAGAAACTGAGTGATTTCTTTCTGATCGCTTCTGGTAGTGCAAAAGGAGATATCGAGAATTATAAAAAGGATTACCTTCAGCGGTTGGAAGAAACAAAGGAATCACTTATACAATTGGATCTCATGGAAGTTGAACAAGAAATGCAAGAAACACAAATGGTAATCGAGAAAGAAGCTTTCGACATTTTATCTGAACTTTTATCTGACAATGATTTTGACGGATTCACTGAAAAGTGAATCCTAAAAATAAGAAACAACAAAACTTAGGAGGAATTTTAAATGAAAATGACACCACTAAAAAAGAAAATCATGGCAGGAACAATTTCGGTAGGATTACTATCCGGTGTAGGAATGGCATTTGCTAATAAGGACGTTGGTGGAGCACTAAAGTCTTGGTATGATGGCGTATTTGATGGCGCGGTGGGTTCAATGGAGAGTCAATTGGGTGGATACGCTGCAGGAAAGCTACCTGGTTTGCAAAATGAATACAATGGAATGAAAACTGACGCAGAAGGTAGTATTAATAGTACAAGAAATTATGAAATCAATAGAGCTTCAACGGCCATTAATACTGCCAGCCAAGGTTATATTGGTGCTGTAAATACTGCTAAAGGCCAAATTATGGCTGGTATGGGTCAAGATTTTCATAAGATTTATACAGATGCAATTACTGAACTTAATAGATTGGGTGGAGTAGCACAAGAGTACGCTAAAAATGATTTAGAAGCTTTTACGGGAAATAAGGGACAATTAGCTCTAGATAAAGTTCAAACTGATTTAGATGCTGCTAAAACGAGGGCGGTGTCAGCGTTAGATACTGCGATTAGTAATGCCAAAGCCGCAATTACTACAGAAATAAACACTCAAGCGGATACAGAAGTAAAGACCTTAAAAGCGGACATTGACAAAAAAATTGAAGAGTTACGTGGTCAAATCACTCAAATTAAAAATGATCTCGTAGAAGAACAAGCAGAATTAATTCGGGATAAAGCTGATGAACTTGAACAAGATGCAAAAGAAGCATTAGATGCTCTTGTTGACGGAATCTGAAAATAGGTGAAATGTTAATAGGGCCCGCCCATTGTGGGCCCTACTATTTAATTTGGAGGGTGTGCTGTGAATAAAAAAGAAGCTCGGAAACGAAGAAGAAAGAAGAAAAGCCTTATGGGAAAGGCTAAATTTCTAATTGGAGCTGTTCTTTTAATTGGAATTATTGGAAGCAGTGTATCGATTACGTTTGCGAATCAGGATATCCAATCACTACTGACAAACTGGTTTAATACCCAAAGGGGGCACGCAATTACAGAAATTAAGGAAGCAATCGATACAGAACGTGAAATCCAAACGGAACGCTTAAAAGAAGAGTTGCAAGCGGAAATTCAATCTGCCAATGAAAGACTTCAGTCAATCACTACGGAAGAGAAGGAGAAACGAACAAGTGAATTGCGACGTTATACTGATGAGTTAATTAATAACCTCGAAATTAATAGCTCGGAAGAAGAGGGAATCTTAAGGAATGAATTGGAAGGTATCTTTCAAGCAGCTATTGTTGAGATGGATAGAGTAGTAATTAATAATGAAAGTTCAAAGCAAGAGCACAGTTCGGAGCCCGAAACTAATGATGAAGATGATTTTGAAGAAGGACTTGATCCGGAATCGGAGTCTGAACTGGGTACAGAACAAGGTAACGAACCTGCGCCAGAACATGAATCAAGTTCAGTTGGCGAATCTGCTTCAGCTCTAAAAAAGGATCGTGATACAGAATGAGACCTACTATTGAACTGGAGACACAAGTAATGGAGAATACAAATGATAGAGGGAGTTCAAGAGATGCTTTCCTCAGTTGGTTAAAATTTGCATTATTGATGTTAGCTCTTTTTCTTGTTTTCCGCTATGTGATAGGTATTACGGTCATCAGTGGTAACTCCATGAATCCAACTATCCAAAATAAAGATGTTATTGTTACAACTAATATATTTTATAATCCTCAAATAAATGATGTGGTTCAATTTTCAGACGTACATGGTTTTGATGTAATTAAGAGAATCATTGCTATGCCTAACGACACTGTAGAAATAAATGCCGGAGTCATTTATGTGAACGGTGATCAGGTTGATAATAGCTATGCTATCGGTATTCCAAATGATATGGAGCGCATAATGGTGACGGAAAATTCTTATTTCGTCGTAGGTGACAACCGAACACCGGGTGAAAGTTTAGATAGTAGAAGCAAAGATTTCGGATTAGTATCGAAAGAACGGATAAAAGGGAAGGTGGCTTTTTCTCTGTACCCATTAAGTTTTAAAGTAACTGAGTAATCGTCTGTACAGTTAATGGTAGATATTTTTCTTTTAAAAATGGAGCAAGTTACGCATGAGGCTTGGCGCTTACATGGTTGGAAGCCCATCAGTACATTTTTAGTCATAAGGGGAACTGATTGAGTCAATCTACAGTGATAAGGTATGTATTGCATGAAGGAGAATATGTTTAAGAAAGGAGAAGTAAAATTGAAGAGAGCACATCGTCATAATAGAAATAGAACTTTCATTATTGCCGCCATTTTTCTCATGGCGTTATCAATGATCATGCCGAATTTTGTAAGTGCCGAGGAAAAGGGAAAACCCACAGGTTCTACACTGGGTTATCAGACATTGGACACGGTGACACCAATACTATTGATCACAAGTCCTAGAAATGGTTTGAAAACGAATAAAGAAGTAATAACTGTTACAGGTAAAGTTTCCAGTATTAATATAAACATGGTAACTGTTAATGGACAGCAAGCCGACTTAATTAGGGGGAATTACACAAAACGTATTCTTTTGGAACAAGGTGAAAACATCATCACAGTAGTTGCTAAAGACGCTGCCGGCAATGAAGAAACAAAGACTGTTACAGTTTTTTCTAAAACTGCAGAACTTAAGATTAAAAACCTAACCCCTACAAAGGATTTTCATGGTGAAGTTGGCAAAGCATTGAAGATTGAGTTTGATAGTGAAGCCGGATTAACTGCGACTTTCTCTATTAATATGCCACTAACCACATTTAGCGTTAAGAAAA
The DNA here is from genome assembly GCF_023715585.1 of Sporosarcina luteola. Taxonomy (GTDB): domain Bacteria; phylum Bacillota; class Bacilli; order Bacillales_A; family Planococcaceae; genus Sporosarcina; species Sporosarcina luteola_D. The sequence goes on along the minus strand of NZ_JAMBOK010000001.1, from coordinate 1,576,946 downwards.
CAAATGCATTTGAGTTGCCATTAAGAGAAGTAAGACCTGGTCGTTATGAGGGCTACTGGACTATATCATATGGTACACCTGTAAAAGGGGCTGCTATAGAAGTGAAAGTCAGAGATATTTATGGCAACGAAACAAGAAAAATCGCCGATGGAAAATTATTTATTAACGCAAATTAAATTCTTTTGTTTCATAAATGAACCTTGCACAGCACCGACACAAAGCAATAACTAATAATGAACGGTTCAAATGCATTTGTGGTGAGGGAAAGCCGAATAATTAGTATAACAACTTTGTTACCATCGGTCTTTTAAGCCGACTTTGCGAATGGTGTATTGTGAAAGATTGTTTTCAGGTAAACGGAAAATCCGTCCACAAGAGAAAGTTGTGGATGGATATTTATTTAGTCAATCGATTAATTAGACGATTGATATGTACGCGGACCGAAACGATTTTTCTTAATCTCTTTTCGGTGCCTTTGCAGCACACTATTCAGTTTATTAACTACAATTGTATAATGTTAAATAGATAAGCCAGTCATTTAGGGAAATGACTGGCTTTCAATTGTTTGTTTATACATTTTTATGAATCATCATAAATGTGTGTTGCACAGGCACCGTACATTTCTTTTGCTTATAGACTATCGTTTACCTGCTTAATAGTTTCGATTAAATTGTTAATGGTTTGAGTCTTAATTTTTTCAGGAGCAGATTCGCTAGTAGGGTTAACCCATGTAAATTTTTTAGTGGATTCATCATACGTAAATCTGTTGTCGATCAGGTATTGTTTTAATGAATCAGGTACTTCGCTTGTTCCTGTTACTTGCTCCCAATAAGCTGTTGTATAGACATATAACTCCACGTCATCAAGGCTGGATGAAATCACTAACATATCTGTTGGTGTTCTAGTTATCCAAGTACCTTTGGAATTAATTCCAAGTTGCAGACCTTCTACAGAAGAAATACCATCAAGATTCACTCCAAAGATCTGATTGATTAAAACTCGGTGTTCAGCGCCAGTTAAGGCATAATCATGAGCTTTGAGATAGACATCCATAACTTTCGCTTTTGGCAATTTCATGATTTCTGCATCAGTCAGTTTTTTAGCTTCACGAAGGGTTTTCATAATAGCAGGGTCATAACTATTTAACTTGTTTCCGTAGTTGTGTAAAGAAACGTAATCTAAGTCAATGTTAAATACAGCATTAACAGCTTTCCGAACTTCATTGCCCTTTACTTTTTCACCAAACGATTTAAGGTATGTATCCATTTTGTCTATTTTTCTCATAGTTTCAACTTGGCTCTCCGTTCTGTAGAGTGTTTATCAATCCTAAACTTACACGGACTGATTCCATGATGTTAGACCTACATAAATAGTATCATAATTTAAATAAAAAGGGCTTCTTTTTTGAAATTTATTTCCACCAATGTAATTAGGGTGCCTGTGCAGCACACTATTCAGATAATGCACTACAATTGCATAGATGCAAATTAGGAAGCCAACCAAATTGGCGTTTAGTTGACTTCCACGTGTATATATATGTGTTTTATTGAATTGTCATAAATGTGTCTTGCACAGGCACCGAATCAGGCACCGAATCAGGCACCGATTTACGCGCCGAATTGCGTTTTCATTGTCTCCCCATCGTTGGTGGAATTTCGTTTTCATCTACTAACGCTTCGATGACGATCGGTTTGTTTGTTTCTTTTATGAGTTGAAGAGCTTCCTCGATACGGTAGCTCAATTCGTGAGGGGTCAGGCATGTGAAAGCTTGGGCTCCCATTGATTCCGCGAAAAGTTTTGCATCGAGCGGCGTTTCATAAATGCCCCCGATGGATGTGCCGATCATTTTCCGCATCCCTTTTTCCACCATATCCAATCGTCCGTTATTGACGACGATAAAGAGGACAGGCGCATCATAGTTGTATGCTGTTGACACTTCTGTGCCGTGCATGAACATACAGCCATCCCCGACTAAGCAGACGATGGTTTTCTCTGGAGCAGCTAGTTGCGCACCGACGGCGTAGCCGATCCCGTTGCCCATCGCTCCGAAAATATCGTCGAAGTAGTAAGTGCCTGGCTTGTAAATGTCAAAATGCTTAATTCCATAGAAGGAGTGGCTTCCGTCGTCGCCGAATATGATGGCGTCTTCGGGCAATGTGTTGCGCATCGCATGCAATACTTGGACTGCTGACATCCGTTCGCCTGGGATGTTCTGTTGAAGCGTCATCGGCTCCGGGGTCAATCGAAACGCTTCACTGTTTGTTGCCGGCATTCCCTTAAGCATTGTCTTCAAGTTCGATTTGATATCGCCGAGTACTGGTGTTGTTGGAACATTGATCGACTTGCCAATGAACGTCGGGTTATAGTCAAAATGGATAACATGTTTTGGATACATGGCTTCGGTTAATCCGGCGGTGGACATATCGCTGAGGCTGGAGCCGATGACGAGTAAGAGATCAATATTTTCCTGGAAATATGCCATCGCTTCCGGCGTGCCGCCGAGTCCAAACGCGCCTAACGACAGTGAATGGTTTGACGGGAATGCCCCTTTGCCTCCAGGTGTCGTGACGACCGGAATTTTCCATAGCTCCGCAAGATGTTGCACTTCTTCATATGCTTTGCTGGAATGAACTCCTTTTCCAATGAAAAGAAGGGGACGGGTTGCGCCATTCAATTTATCGATCACATCCGGCAAATTCGGTGAAATCATTTCATACGGTGTCGGAAGATCCAGTGTGAACGGTTCGATTTCTTCCAATAACACATCAAATGGAATGGATAGATGCACTGGCCCCCTTACTCCCGATAGTGCTTGCTCGAGGGCGTGCTGCAAGTAAGGCCTCAACATGTCGCCACGCTCGACCCGTGCACTGAACTTTGTTACATGGCTGAACAAGTTCGTTAAATCGGTGCCGAATGTACTGGAGTCTTGTCCCAAAGCCTTGCCTGTATCCTTCATGGAAGGATGCCCCGTGATGATCAATAGCGGCAAATTCGAGGCTTTTGCCTGACCGGCTGCCGTGATGAGATTTGTCCCGCCAGGCCCTGACGTACCGATGGCCACTCCGATTTTCCCGTTCATTAAGGCGTAGCCGGCCGCCTCAAATCCGGCCGCCGCTTCGTGCTTGCTTAATACAAATTGGATTTCTTCAGTTAAGAGCTCAAAAAGAATGGGGGATATCGCTTTTCCTGGAATGCCGAAAATATGCTGAAGTCCCCAATGTTTAAAGTTCGTTGCTAACACAGAAGCCGCTGTTCTCATTTCGTATTCTCTCTCTTCCCATTATGATTTCCGTCCAAATAAGATTTCTCGATTTCAATTGCCGGAAGGGGCCTGCTGAAATGAAACCCTTGAACTAAGTCGCACTGTTGATTAATTAGAAAGTCGAGCTGCTCCTCAGTTTCGACTCCTTCAGCGATAACTTGCATCTGAAGATTATGTGCAAGCGTGATGATCGCTTTCACGATAAAGGCGCTTGGTTGGTCATTGATGATTTCAAAGACGAACGATTTGTCGATTTTAATGAAATCGATCGGAAAATTATTTAAATAAGCGAGCGAGCTATACCCGGTCCCGAAGTCATCTATACTAATCCCGATCCCGATTTCCTTCAGCTGCTTCAACACTTTCAAGGAATACTCGTATTCCATTGCCATATATTCAGTGATTTCAACTACGAGACATTGTGGATCCAGCCCGGTTTCCCGAAGTGTATGTTCCATGTACGTGACGAGATCACTCGTCAGGAATTGTTGTGTGGATAGGTTGACGGATACTTTGAGCGGCTTGTACCCGGCATCCTGCCATCTTTTATTTTGGGAACAAGCCTCTTTAATGACCCACTTGCCAATTTGGTTGATCAACCCGTTATCTTCGGCCAACTTGATGAATTTGTCGGGAGACAGAAGACCGAGCGACGGATGTTGCCAACGGATTAACGCTTCCACTCCGAATATCTTACCGGTTTGAGGATTGATCTGCGGTTGGTAATGAAGGACGAATTCCTCTTGCTCCATCGCCTTTCGCAATTCGGTCTCAAGCCTGTATTCATCCTTTGCCTCTTCCAGCAGAGCTGAAGTATAGATACTGTAACGATTTTTTCCCTGTTTTTTTGCCTCGTACATTGCATTATCTGCAAAAACCATCAGTTTTTCCATCGTAATGGGATAGTCCGGATAGATTGCGATGCCCACGCTCGCCGTCGTATGCAATTCGTGACCTTCAATGTGGAAAGGGGCATCAAACACGTGTAGAACTTCTTCAGCCTTATCCGTGACGTAGTCGGAGCCCTCAAAATCCTTCAGCAGGAAAATGAATTCATCTCCCCCTGTCCGGCCGAGCATATCATTTTTCCCAAGACAATCAGAAAGTCGTTCGCTCACCTTTTTCAGCAACATATCCCCCGATGCATGACTGAAATTATCGTTTATCACTTTGAACCTGTCCAGATCGATGAAGAGGAGAGCCAGAGTCCGCTTGTGGCCGGAATTGATTTCTTCAATAATCTTTTCGGTTTCTTCATTAATGAATCTGCGGTTCGGAAGGCTTGTCAGGTCGTCGTGATAAGCAAGATAATTGTATTTTTCCTGCAAGAAATGGCGGTCCGAAATGTCACGGAACTGTCCGAATGCGCCAATCATCTTGCCGTCTTCATGGATCGGCTGTGCATCGAACAGGCAGACGACAAGTTTCCCTTTTTGGTTGATGAATTGAATCTCTTCATCTCTGAAAATTTTCCCTTGCCCCAGAACTTCTTTGAAATAGGTCCCGGTTATTGGGGATTCGCGAATATTTCTCCCAATTACCGTCTCCCTGCCCGTATTCGAAAGTTGCTGGGCGAACTCGTTGAATTCAGTAGTGATTCCATTTTCATCCGTAAGGACAATGCCATTGTTAGTTCTGCTCATCATGATTTGATTCAGAATGTTGAGCTTCCTATTCTGTTTTCGCAATAAAAGTTCCCGTTCAATCGAATCCACCGCTTGCGTCAGCATCGTAAGGAAGAGAGGATTCTGGAATTGTATCGGCATCATAATGGACACACTGCCAAGCAAATTATTGTCATCGGTATAATGAAATGCAGTCCCATAGCAAGCAATCTCATGGAGAAATGTATGAAAATGCTGCTCACCAATAATGCTGATCGGATGCTTTTGCTGTAAAGCTAGACTGACTACATTCGTTCCCGTATCTTCACGGACGAACAGACTGCCGAGCTGTATACCGAATTGTTGAATTGTCTCCTTAATGTTTTCATCCCCTTCAATTTCCAGAAGATATCCATTGGAGTCTGATACAACAACGAGAATCGGCGTACCTTTCAATGAGTCTAGCAATTTATTGGAAAAATAACTGACGACGGATAAAATTTCACTGTAGGAATTCCTTTTTTCGGCGAGCTCCTGTACCGATAAAAATCGTTTTGGCTTGGCGACAATATTCGGATCCATGCCAGCCTCAACACAAAAATGATTCGATTCTACTATGTAAAAAGCGTCTTGATTTCTCATATTCTCCTCCGAATCTATCATTCAATGATGCAAGTTCTACTCTACATGTTTCCGCAATATTACAAAAAAATAACGTAGCCGTTCCCGCCACGCCGAAAGATGAAATAAAAGCTCAAATATAATTATAAAGTTTCTGGCAAAATAACACAATGCCAAGTCAGATCCCACTTTGTTCGGTGCCTGTGCAGCACACTATTCAGTTTATTAACTACAATTGTATATTGTTAAATTGGGAAGCAAGTCATTTAGGGAAATGACTTGCTTCTCTATGCGTGTTTATACATTTAGGTGAATTGTCATAAATGCGTCGTGCACAGGCACCGACACAATTCAGTTTATTAACTACAATTGTATATTCTCAAAATGAGAGGGAAGCCAGATGGACATTTGACTGACTTTTCACTGTATATTCATACTCTGCTTTGAATTGTCATAAATGCACCATGCACAGGTACCCGAAACACGAGGTACCCGAAACACGAAATGTCTGTTAGTAAAATAGAACCAATAATAGCTATTGACAAACGTGTCTATATACTCATTCTGTTTTTCTTGAAGTCTACCCTGTATACTAGTATAGGAATTATTTTGGAAAGGAGTTGGAACTATGAAGTTTTGTAAGAATTGTGGGCAGCAGAGCAGTGAAGAGGCTGCTTTTTGTACGAATTGCGGAGTGACGTTCCAGGCGGAAACAGAACCTAAGACGGGAACGGAAACACATCCTACAGTAGCAAAAACGCCCCAATCAAAGTCGGTTGAAACAAAGTCATCAACAGCGCCGGTTCCTCGGAAGCCGATGGGCAAAATGCAGAAAGCCCTTTTATCAGTTATTGGATTTATTATTTTGGCTTGCATTATTGCCCATCTGGTCGTGTCCAATCTATATGATCCAGTCAAAAAGATTGAGGCGATGAATACTGCGTATAACAGCAAAGACAAAGAAGCGTTTTTCAATGCTTTTCATTTCAAAGAAGGGACTGTTGCAAACGCAAAAGATTTCTACTCAACAGTCAATGAGTATGGATGGACTCGTCTGCGTGACAATCTCTCCGAAGAAATCGGAAAAATAAAGAACAAAGGACATATGGACATTATTTATAATGACGAAGGCGAATTTATTTCCCTACATAAGAAGCCGATTTTCTTTGGATTGTATAACGAAGTGGAATTCAATGTCATCCCTCTCGAAGTGAGCGTATGGGCGCCATTCGAGAACATGAAGTTCCGTTTCGCCGACAAGGAAGTCGTCAGCAAGGAGCAGGATGAGGAGATTGTTATCGGCAATTTCATCCCTGGCACTTACGAATGGTCATATGAATACGACGGCGTCATGCCGTTATCCGGCAAAGGGACGTATTCACCTTCTTATAACGCTGCAAATTCCACTTCTGTCGATGTGGATTGGGATTTCACCAGCATTACGATCGATTCCGATTTAGCGGACGCGATTGTCTATGTTGGAGGAAAGTCCACCGGCAAGAAGGTAAGTGAATTGGATTCACTTTATCCGGCGCAGGTGAATCCTGCTATCGAAGTCTTTGCTATGGCAAAGGATAAGGATGGGAATGAAGTGAAATCCGATGTCATTGCATTGGATGAAGAATATATTTATCTGCCTTTTGAATCTTTCCGGAAAGAACAAAGGATGGCTGAACAAGAAGAGGAAATTCGCGATGCATATAAACGATTCCGTTCTGATTATGCGAGCGCAATTTACTATGCAGATTTCAGTTATATTGAGGGGTACTTCAAAGAGGGCAGTAAAATAAAAAAGGACTATGCGAAATTCGTCACGGATCATGATGAAATCGCGGGGTACTATTATGAATTCATTTTAAATGACATCACTGATTTCAAAGTGATCTCGGATAGCAAGTTTGAACTTCAGACGTTTGAGACGTTCAATTTCTCTTCCGAATCGGATGGCCATCTCCATTATGAGAGGAAAAAGAAATATGTCTTCTCCTATAGTAACGATGAAATTTTTATTGACGAAATAGTAGATTTGGATACGAAAAAGACGAAAAAGTAATGTGAGGAGTGTCAGGAATGAAGACTTGTTCAGCATGCGGACATGTGCAGAATGACGGGAACTTTTGTGGGAAATGTGGCGGGAAACTCGAATCTCATGCAGGGGAACAGACGGCAGCTGCAGTACAAACAGAACAACCAATTCAACAAAATAGCGAACAGCTCGAGAAAATCAAAGAACAATCGAAGATGTATCTCGGTTATTTCGTAAGGCAACTGAAATCCCCATCGGGTCAATCAGACATGAGGAATAGCCTTATTAGCATAGGACTGTATATCTTGCTGACCGTAGTAGCAGTATACACATTAATTAAGAATCTATTGAGCAACTCATATTTCGGTTATATGGGTCCATCGTTTTTCCAGATCTTAATCTATGCAACCATATTCTTTGTTCTATTGATCGTAATCAGCGCCGCGGCAGTATTCATAACATCAATGTTATTCTCGGAAAACCTGAAATTCACCGAGGTAATTACTAAATTCGGAGGCTACTATGTAATCCCGATTGTGCTTACGGCGTTTGGTATCATTTTGTCTCTTATAAAATCCTATACAATTGCTGGAATGAGCATCTATCTCGGATTGATCATCGCATTTGGACTGATTCCTGTATTTGTGATGATCAGGCAGCTTAGCTTGAAATCAAAAGGAATTGATAGCTTTTATGCTTATTTGTTCTATTTGGTAATTAATGTGATATTCGGCATTATCATCGGTTTATTCATCGCCGACTCTGCAATTGGTGAAATAATAGATACTTTTAATTAAATAGGGAAAATCCGTCCACAAGAGAAAGTTGTGGACGGATTTTTATTTAGTCGATCAATTCGACGTCAGATATCTGCGTGAACCGGAATGATTTTTCTTATATAATGGCGTGTTGATTGAAATAATTTCGATACTCCGTGATGAGTTCGGTGCATGGAGCATCTTGCCTTCGCCAATGTAGATCGATACGTGATATACAGCTCCCTTACCGCCATTATGTGCGAAAAACATCAGATCTCCTGGCTGCAACTGACTCCGGCTGACCGCTTTTCCGTGAGTCGCCTGGACGAAGGAATCCCGCGGAATAAGTATGCCGTGGTTTTTATAGACGGAATAGATGATGCCGGAACAGTCAAAACCATAAGCGGAAGTCCCGGCCCATACATATGGGAGTCCCAAATACCGTTTGGCACTGTCAATGATGTCTTTGGCAGTCGGTTTAGGAATGGAGGCATAATTCGCGTATACTTTGGCGTCCCGTTTCAACATGAATTTCGTGTTGCCCTCAACGGTTAGAACTTCCAGAAACTGACCGTGTTCTGCCACGACTGGCAGGATTGTCGTGTAACTCACATCCAACCATTTCTGTTTGTCATCCCATTTCGCCACATTGTAGAGTGTGGCGATTTTTGCATCCACAATTGCAATTGGGCATTTCGTATCGTTGATAGAGGAGGCGGCAACATGCGATTTTGGGACCCACCCCTGATAGCCGTTCTTATGTCCGGTTTTCGCTTGATCCTTTATTGCGATATAATGCCAGTTCCCGCTTGATTTTATAATCTCGACAGGATCCCCGTACAACGCTTGTGTATCTGTTTTTCCTATGAGCCAAAGCTTTTGGGAAATCGTCAATTGGGATGACCATTTTTTCATATCCGGCTTTGCTTGGATTGAAATTTCATCGATAGGGCGCGTCTTGCCAGGGACATGCCATACGTTCGTTACCGGTACATTTATAGCGTATGACTTTTTGCTGTCCGTTGAATAGCAGACAGGACGCTTTCTGAATTCTGGGTTAAGAATTCTTGCTAAAAAAATGCTGAAATGCCCTTTTGTCAATGAAGCTGTCGGTTTAAACGAGCCATCTGAATAACCAAAAGTAATTTCATTCTCAACTAGAATACCAATTGCATCGCTCGCCCAATAGGATGAAGGTACATCGCGGAAAAGCGTTTGAGATTTTCCCTCCAAACTGAAAGCGGAAACCAAAATGGAAGCGGCTTCTGCCCGAGTCAATTGTTCATGGGGCTTGAACTCCCGATTTGCATTTCCGTTCATGAATCCCGCAGATGCTGCTGCCTGGATGATGGCATAATATTCATCCGAAGGGGTGACATCAATGAAATCGACATCCGGTAATCCTTCCGTCTCCATCCCTAACGCCGTTATAATCATTTCAGCCGCTTCGATGCGGGAAATCCTATTATTGACGCCTAATGATGGGCCTTCTGTTAGGATCCCATGACTGACGAGATACTCGATTTCCTTGCTTGCGGAATGAGTAAGGGGGACATCTTGATATGTTGGTACAGCAGCATGAACAGAAATACTAGCGAATAAAAAATAAACCGCAATAAATAGGCCAACTATCGTTTTTTTCAAAACATAACCTCCTTCTCTCGTAATATGATAATAGTACCATATGAAACTTTTTACTAAAACAGTTATAGGAAATAGTGTCTGCTCAATTTGGGTGCCTGTACGATACACATGCAGAAAAAAAGAATGAATTTTTTTGATATTGTAATTCAGGTATCACCCGCATAGTTTTATAGACCTATTTTCCGTTGAGAGTTATTGTGGATTTTTTTTGGTGCCTGTGCATCACACTATTCAGTTTATTAACTACAATTGCATATTCCAGAAGAGAAAAATCAGCCATACATGTAATGGCTGATTTTTCTATGTATTTTCATACCTTTAGGTGAATTGTCATAAATGTGTCTTGCACAGGCACCGACACAATTCAGTTTATTAACTACAATTGTATATTATCAAAAAAGGAAGTCAGCCATATAGACATTTGGCTGACTTTTAACTGTATATTCATACTCCGATTTGAATTGTCATAAATGCACCATGCACAGGCACCAAAAAAAAGCACCCAAATAATTACGATAGCTGATAATGTTTGTTTATTGTTTCTGAGAGGTTTTTATACTGAGAAAACATTTTCAGATAGATATGGTGGTTTTCTATGTTAGGTATGAAATGGCCTTGCATGGGGATGTGTTCTTTGATGGCTTCGAGACTAGCAACTTCCCCTATGCTGTATAATGCCAGCCAAGCAGCACCCCATGCAGAGCTTTGGTGACTGAGGGGGACGTACACTGGCTGGTTGAATACATCTGCTAGTATTTGAAGCCAAAGAGGTGAACGGGCAAATCCGCCGCTCGCCAATATTTTTTCCGGTTTACCTGCAAGTCGTTCTAATGCTTGGCCGACGTGGAAGATGCTGAAAACGACGCCTTCCATGCCTGCTCGGACGAGATGCTCTTTTTTATGTCGTAAGGAGAGTCCGAATAGATTACCCCTAACGTTAGAATTCCATATCGGGGCCCTTTCTCCATTTAGATAAGGAATGAATAAGAGGTCATCCGATCCGGCAGGGGCCAACGCAGCTAAAGAGCTCATTGACTCGTAGCTCATGTTTTCCCCTACCAACTCCTTCAACCACTTCAACACGATTCCGCCACTGTTTGTCGGTCCGCCAATTAGTGACAACGATTCGGTAAACGTATAACAAAAAGTCTGCTGGTATAGATCTGTTTTTGTTTGAGGTACCAACTGCCGGATTGCTCCGCTCGTTCCAATTGTGATTGCAACTTCACCCGGTTTGATAGCCCCTATGCCCAAGTTTGCCAAAGGCCCATCGCTTGCCCCAATTATGAAGGGAACATTCTCCCCTAAACCTGTTTTGTATGCAATTTCCCGTTTCAATCCTCTGATTTCGGTTGTCGGGGGAACAGGAGTAAACAGTTTGTCCTCAGTAATGCCAGCTATCTTTAGTGCGTCTGGATTCCAATTCAACGTATGTGAATCGAACAGGCCGGTAGCGGATGCGATTGAGTAATCGACAAGTTGTGATCCGAACCATCGGAATAATAAAAACTCTTTTATCGAAACAAATTTGTCAGCCGCAATAAATTGCGGATAGCCTGATTCCTTCATCCACATTAGTTTAACGAGCGGAGACATCGGGTGGATCGGAGTGCCTGTAGATTGGTATAGATTCGGACTCTGCTCCTTTAAGCGCCTTGCCTGGTTCGCTGCACGCCCATCTGCCCATGTAATGGAAGGTGACAAAGGCTCACCTTCATCATCGATGCAAATTAGGGAATGCATAGCACTCGATAACCCAATTGCCAAAATGGCATCAGCTTCAATTGTGCCAGTTTTCATTAATGAATTAATTGCCGTTATTGTTGCGTTTTCAATTTCGAGAGGATCTTGTTCCGCCCATCCATGATGAGGAGTATGTAATGGATATTCCACTTCATATTCACCGATAACAATACCGTTTCTATTGAATGCAATGGCTTTTGTGCTAGTAGTCCCAATATCAAGTCCTATGACGATTGAGTTAGTCAATTGAGGCACCTTCTTTATTTAATAATCACTTTTTGATTAAAGCTTTTTCACAGAAATTGCGTTTCTCATTTTTTGCAAAGAAGTTTTCATCCGGTCATTCAGTCGGATGCTCACATTTACATATAACGCATCAATAATACTTAATTGTGCAAGGCGGGATGCCAATGCTTCTGATCTGTATTCTGTCTCCAAAGAAACCGTCTGAAGGACGATATCAGCTTTTTCGCTTAGAGGCGTCTTTGAGAAATGGGTGATTCCAATAGTGGTAGCTCCATTTTTTTTTGCTGTTTCCAATGCATCAAGGACATCCCGGCTTGTGCCTGAGTGTGAAATGCAGACAACGACATCTTGATCAGTCAATTGTGCAGCACTCATTATTTGGAGATGTCCGTCTGTATAACAACTTGTGTACAAGCCGCTCCTAAGGAACTTGTGATGGGCGTCCAATGCGATTGAACCGGAACCGCCGTTGCCGTAGAATTCGATTTTTCTAGCGTTGACCAATGCGTTCACTGCATCTTTGAGTTGTTGTGGATCGATTACTTGGAGTGTGTCCTCGAGTGTTCTGATATTTGATTTGAATACCTTTTCCGCTATCGTTTTTTCATCGTCGCCCTCCGCAATCGTTTCGTGAATATCTTTCGTTGTTGAAATGATTTCAGATGCAAGGGCTATTTTCATTGCTTGGTAACCTTTGTAACCTAACCGTTTGGAAAAGCGGAAAACAGTGGCATCTGCTACGGAAAGTTCCTCAGCTATTTGACTGATCGTAGAATGGATGAAACGTTCTGGTTGGTTGAGTATAAAATCTGCTATCGCTTTTTCTTTATCACTCAGTTGCGCATAAATGGCACGTATGAGTGTAAAGCAATGTGGTGTTACATCTCTCATCATCGTTGTCTCCCTTGATTAAATCTTTCATTAATCATACATGATATTTTTTATTAATAATAACGAAATTTTTCACAAATGAATTCTCGAATAACTCTTGTATTAAAAAAAATTCGATATATAATTAGCTTACATGAAATATTTTTTCTTTTAAAGCATTTTGAAAGGGGTTACAACAATGAAATTGGCTATGATCGGCCTCGGGAAGATGGGTTTTAACTTAGCGTTGAACCTGATCGACCACAAACATGAAGTAGTTGCTTATGATGTTGATAGAGATGCAGTGGAGAAAATCACTGAACAAGGCGCTATTGGAGCAACTAGCTTGGAAGAGGCTATTCAACAACTAGAGACTCCCCGGGTCGTTTGGCTAATGGTGCCTGCAGGTGAAGTCACCGAAAATATCCTTTCCTCATTGGAGATTTTGTTGGAAGAAGGGGACATCGTCATTGAAGGCGGAAATTCAAAATATAAAGATTCAATACGTCGAGGGACGAAGCTTGCGGCCAAGGGAATCCACTTCCTTGACTGTGGAACAAGTGGCGGTGTGGACGGCGCGAGAAATGGAATCTGTACGATGGTCGGCGGGGATAAGGAAATATTCACATCGATTGAGGAAATCTTTAAAGACACTGCAGTGGAAAATGGCTATCTTTACGCTGGTAAATTAGGCAGCGGTCATTTCTTGAAAATGATTCATAACGGAATCGAATACGGTATGATGCAATCCATTGCTGAAGGTTTCGATATTCTTGAGAAAAGTGATTTCGACTATGATTTTGAGAAAGTGGCGAAGGTTTGGAACAACGGTTCTGTCATCCGCTCTTGGCTGATGGAACTGACTGAAAACGCATTCTCAAAAGATCCTAAGTTAGAAGCAGTGAGAGGAATCATGAATTCATCTGGATCAGGTAAATGGACCGTAGAAACATCGTTGGATCTGCAAGTGCCCGCGCCTGTTATTACGATGTCACTTCTAATGAGATACCGTTCCTTGGAAGATGATACTTTCACGGGTAAAGTGGTCGCTGCGTTACGAAATGAATTCGGTGGGCATGAAATTGTCGGGAAGTAAGATTTACAACATAAAAATTAGGGGGTAATTAGGTATGAAAAGATTGTTGACGGTTTTATTAGCTGCATTTATGGTCTTGTCACTAGCTGCTTGCAGCGACAACGGCGATTCAAAAGGCAGTGCTGCTGAAGGTAAAAACACAGGGGAAAAGAAAACTATCCGTGGAGGAATCGGTTTAAATGATTCACATCCGCAATATCTTGGTCTATTGAAATTTAAAGAGATCGTTGAAGAAAAGACAAATGGTGACATTACCGTTGAAACATATCATAGCGGACAACTTGGCGATGACCGTACGATGACGGAAGCTTTGCAATTAGGTTCTCAGGAAGTTACGATCCCTTCAACTGCACCGCTGGCCAACTTTGTTCCTGAGTTCAGCGTGTTTGACTTCCCGTTCCTTTTCCCGAGTGAAGAAGTTGCGGATAAAGTATTAGATGGTGAAGTGGGTCAGAAATTCCTAGACAAACTGGATAGCCAAAACTTGGTTGGGCTAGCGTATTGGGAAAATGGTTTCCGTGATGTAACGAATAGTAAACATGCCATCGCAACTGCGGCGGACTTCAAAGGACTTAAATTGCGTACAATGGAAAACGACCTTCACTTAGAGGCTTTCCGTGCATTAGGTGCAAATCCGACTCCTATGGCTTTCACTGAATTATTTACAGCAATGCAGCAAAAAACTGTAGACGGTCAAGAAAATCCGTTGGCGACGATCTACCTTCAAAAATATTACGAAGTACAATCACATGTATCAAACACACATCATATATATAGCCCGTTTGTATTTCTAATGAGCAAATCATTCTTTGATGGGTTGACAGAAGAACAACAAAAGATTGTTAAAGATGCAGCAATCGAAGCAGGTGTATACCAGCGTCAATTGAATCGTGAAGCGAACGAAAAGTATTTGACTGATCTTCAAGAAGCAGGCATCACGTACACGGAAGTCACACCTGAGGCACGTGAAGAGATGGTGAAACTTGTACAACCTGCAATTGAAAAATATACAGAAAAAATCGGTAAGGAAACGGTGCAAGAAGTATTCGATGCTATTGAAGCAGCTTCAAAGTAAGGGAACCTAAAAAGACTTAAAGGGGGGCATCCCCCTAAGTCTTTTTATTTATAAATACGGCTTCATACTCATCGAAATGTAAATTTTGAGTGAAAAGGAGATCGAAATGAAAATCATCCGATGGTTTGATCGGCATATTGAAGAACTGTTGTTGACAATCTTCACTTCTATTATGGTTACTGTCATATTTGTTCAGGTCGTAATGAGACGACTTGATAATTCTTTATCGTGGTCAGAAGAATTGGCCCGGTACTGTTTCATCTGGCTGGTTTACATTGGAATCAGTTACGGAGTTAAAAAGCAAAGGCATATCAAAGTGGATGTCCTGCTCGTCATGTTAAATCAAAAATGGAAAGTCATCTTAAATATATTATCAACTGTCTTATTTATCGTATTTGCAATATTCGTAGTTTACTACGGGTACGAAATCGCGAATAAATTATTATCTTTTGGTCAACAATCACCTGCATTACATATACCGATGGGATTAGTATATATGGCCACGCCGGTCGGAATGGGATTGACGGTCATTCGACTTATTCAAAACCTTATTACTTATTTCAAAGTATTACTAGGAAAAGAAGTACTCGAAGAACAAACGGAAGTATAAAAATAGGGACAATGATTCTGAATCATCGTGGAGGTTTAAGAGATGACTACTGCTGTATTATTTGGTAGTTTTGCGCTGCTGTTATTCCTAACTGTGCCAATCGGGATTTCTATCGGTCTGGCTACGCTTATTACAATTTTATATACCGGCAGTTTGCCAGTTGAGTTTTTAGTGAAAGAGTTAGTTACTTCTGTTGATTCCTTCCCTTTAATGGCAGTTCCGTTCTTTATTTTGGCTGGGGAAATCATGGGGAAAGGCGGAATCTCCGAAAGGTTATTTAAAGTGGCAAATGCAATTGTCGGGAACAAGACGGGTGGGTTTGCAATTGCGACGATCATCACATGTATGTTTTTCGCTGCGATTTCCGGTTCCGGTCCAGCTACTGTTGCGGCGATCGGCGGTATTATGATTCCGGCAATGGTCCGTAACGGTTATGATAAGAAATTTGCAACAGCGGTTGTTGCCGCTGCGGGTTCAATCGGAGTCATTATCCCTCCGAGCATTCCCATGGTCATTTACGGTGTTGTTGGAAACGCATCAATCGGGAATCTATTCATCGCTGGAATTGTACCTGGAATTCTAGTCGGACTATCGATGATCATTTACGCGTATTTTTATTCGAAGAAAAAAGGATACAAAGGGTTGGATGAACCTACATCCTTCAAAAAAATAGGAGTTGCCATATGGGAAGCTAAATGGGCTTTGCTAATTCCGGTCATTATTTTAGGAGGGATTTACGGCGGATACTTCACGCCGACAGAAGCAGCAGTTATCGCGGTTGTTTATGGTCTTTTCGCTTCAACTGTTTTATATCGCGAACTTCGGATTAAAGATTTGCCGAAAGTCATGATTGATTCAGCATTGACGACTGCAACTGTTTTAATCATTGTCGGAACAGCAACCGCGTTCGGAAGATATTTGACAATCGAACAAGTCCCGACGAAAGTGGCAAATGCTCTTATGAATGTTTCAAGTGAGCCGATTATCATCATCTTGCTCATCACTGCACTTTTATTGGTTGTCGGAATGTTCATGGACACCCTTGCCGCTATTATCATTCTGACACCAATCCTATTGCCGATTGCTATTCAGATCGGCTATGATCCAATCCATTTCGGCATTCTGATGGTCGTCAACTTGGCGATCGGATTCATCACACCACCGCTTGGAGTGAATCTGTTTGTTGCTTCAGGAATTTCGGGACTTTCGCTTGAGTCGTTATCCCGTGCGGTAATCCCATTTGTTTTTGCAATGATCTTCACATTATTGCTGATTACATTCATTCCGCAGCTTTCGTTATTCTTGGTAGGGTTTGCGAAATGATTACATTAAATGAGGCAGGTTCTCTAGTGAATGAAATCGATGTGTTTACACTTGGCGAAACGATGGTTCTTTTTCAACCTGAACAATTTCTACCTATGGAGTATGTACATCAATTCCCCAAAAGCATTGGCGGCGCCGAATCGAATGTAGCAATCGGCTTGACGAGGTTGGGACATTCTGTCGGATGGTTCAGCAAACTGGGCAATGACCCTTTCGGAAGGTACATCCTCAAACTTGTTCGGGGGGAAGGCGTGGACGTCTCTTCGTGTCTTCTGACGGATGACGCACAAACAGGTTTGATTTTTAAAGAGCGATTGACCCCGGAAGATATCAACGTTTACTATTATCGGAAAAATTCCGCGGCCAGTTTAATGAAAGAAACCGATTTGAATGAACAATATATTGCGCAAGCCAAAATTCTTCACATTACAGGGATCACGCCCGCTCTTAGTGAATCATGTTATCGAACTGTAATGAAAGCAATTGAAATTGCAAAAAAGAACGGCATGATGATTGTCTTTGATCCGAATTTACGCCTGAAGCTTTGGTCTGCGGAGCGAGCAAAAAACGTGTTCAATGAAATTGCTTCTTATGCAGATGTGATTTTGCCCGGACTTGACGAAGGTCAATTTATGACTGGCATGGTGGAAGTGGAAGATGTGGCTGATGCTTTAATGAATGATAGCGATAAGACAATCATCATAAAGCTCGGAAGTAGAGGAGCTTACTTACAGACAAAGGATGAAAAAGCTTATATAGAAGGGTTTCCTGTTAAGCGATTAGTTGATCCTGTAGGTGCAGGCGATGGTTTTGCGGCTGGAATCATTAGTGGGATTTTACGTCAAGAACCGCTGCGACTTGTCGTCAAACGGGCGAATGCCATCGGAGCAATGGTTGTCGGTGTCCATGGTGATGTAGAAGGCTTGCCGACACTTTCTGCTGTCGAAAGATACATGGATCCTACTGCTGATGGACGGGATGTAAAAAGATGATAAAGGGAGCGTTCACTCATGAAAAAATGGGAGGATCTTTTACGGCTTAAAGAATCGGGATTGGTCGCTGTGATCCGGAGACCTACTCAATCACAGATCCATTCAATAGCGGAAGCGCTCGTTTTCGGTGGAGTTGGCGCTTTGGAAATTACAGTTGATACCCCCGGCGCTTTTGCCATGATAAAAAGCTTAAAAGAGACATTCAAAGATAGAGCCCTCGTCGGAGCAGGTACTGTGTTGGATGCCGAATCAGCAAAAGCGGCAATTGATGCAGGATCAGATTTTATTTTCTCTCCCAGTTTCGATGTTAATACGATCCAGATTACGAACCGCTACGGAAAGATTTCCATCCCTGGTGTTATGACCCCTACAGAAATCGTCCAAGCCTATTCGGCGGGGGCTGATATTCTTAAGGTTTTTCCGGGTGATGCACTTGGTGCCAATTACTTGAAAGATTTACAAGGTCCACTTGGACATATACCCATGATGCCAACAGGCGGAGTGAGTCTGGATAATGTAGAGAAGTTCATTAAGAATGGCGCGGTTGCAGTTGGAGTCGGCGGAACGTTGGTTGATGGAAAAGCGATCGCTGAAGAGCGTTATGACGAGCTTACGAAGATTGCCGAGCAGTTCATCAAGAAAATCCAACAGGCAAGGAACTGAGATTCCCGCTTGTTGTTGCAATTAAGGGAGGCCATATACATGAAAATCACCAAAATGGAAACATTCATCGTACCACCCAGATGGCTGTTCCTGAAGATTGAAACGGATGAAGGAATTGTCGGATGGGGAGAGCCGGTTGTCGAGGGTCGGGCGGCCACAGTAGAAGCAGCCGTCAAGGAATTAAGCGAGTATATTATCGGCAAAGACCCTCTTCGAATTGAGGATCATTGGCAAACGATGTACCGTGCCGGTTTTTATCGGGGAGGTCCCATCCTGATGAGCGCAATCGCAGGGATTGACCAGGCTTTATGGGATATCAAAGGTAAATTTTATAATGCGCCGGTTTATGAATTAATGGGCGGTGCATGCCGGGATTCAGTCCGCGTTTATTCCTGGATTGGGGGTGACCGTCCGAGTGATGTAGGAACAGCGGCGAAAGAGGCGGTTGCTGCCGGGTTTACGGCCTTAAAAATGAATGGAACGGAAGAACTTCAATATATTGATTCATATCAAAAGATCGATGAAGCAATCGAAAGAATCGCGGTCGTTCGTGAAGCTGTCGGGGACTATATCGGGATTGGAATTGACTTCCACGGACGCGTACATAAACCGATGGCTAAACTATTGGCAAAGGAGCTGGAGCAGTTCAGGCCAATGTTCATCGAAGAACCTGTGTTGCCTGAGAACAATGAAGCCCTTCGTGAAGTCGCACGCGTGACAAATATTCCGATTGCGACAGGGGAGCGCATGTATTCCAAATGGGACTTTAAAAAGCTGCTCGAAGATGGCTATGTGGATATCATCCAACCTGATCTGTCCCATGCTGGTGGAATCACGGAATGTAAAAAAATCTTCTCAATGGCTGAAGCGTATGATGTTGCTGTTGCACCGCATTGTCCACTCGGTCCGATTGCATTAGCTTCTTGTCTTCAAGTGGATGCGACATCTCATAATGTCTTCATTCAGGAGCAGAGTTTAGGCATTCACTACAATCAAGGCAGTGATTTATTGGATTACTTGAACGATCCGAAGGTATTTGATTATAAAGAAGGCTATGTTGACATGTTGCATCAGCCTGGGCTAGGTATTTCGATAAACGAAGAGTTTGTAAGGGAACAAGCAAAGATAGGACATAATTGGAAGAACCCTGTGTGGCGACATAAAGATGGGACAATCGCCGAGTGGTAAGCAATTTCCATATACATTCAAAATAGAAGTACGAGTCGGGGCGAGAAGGAGTGGCTGATTTGAGCCGTTTTAAAGTCGTAGTGACAGATTATGAATACGAAACATTTGCACCAGAACAAGAGGTGTTGAGTAAGATCGGTGTAGAACTGACCTTGGAGCAATGTCATACAGAAGAGGAAGTCATTTCTGCGTGTAAAGATGCTGATGCTTTGATCAGTCAATATGCACCTATCAGCCGGAATGTCATAGAAAATCTTGAAAAATGTAAAGTGATTGCCCGTTATGGAGTCGGCTTCAATACAATCGATGTGGAGGCGGCAACCGAAAAAGGCATTATTGTGGGGAATGTGACTGACTATTGTTTGGATGAAGTATCGGATCATACAATCGCTTTGCTTCTTGCAAGTGCCCGCAAAATTACAACTCTGAATAATGCAGTGAAAAAAGGGATATGGGATTTCAACCTTGCTGTTCCTGTTTTCCGTTTAAGAGGACGTACACTAGGTCTCATCGGACTGGGGAATATCCCCCGTGCAGTTGCGAAAAAAGCCCAGGCATTCGGTCTGGACGTCATTGCTTTTGATCCTTTCGTGCCTGAAACTGTAGCAAGTGGACTGGGTATCCGTTTGGTGAGTTTAGGTGACCTCTGTGAAATGTCGGATTTCATTTCTGTTCATGTCCCGCTGAATCAGTATACAGAAGGAATGATCAGTGTAAATCAGTTTGCGAAAATGAAGGAAGAGGCCTTTATCATTAATACTGCCCGAGGGCCCATCATTGACGAGCAAGCAATGATCCAAGCATTACAAGAAGGGAAAATTGCTGGGGCGGCGCTGGATGTTCTTGAAGTGGAACCGATTGCCCTGACGAACCCATTGTTGTTGAAAATGGATAATGTCATCCTCACACCACATGCAGCCTTTTATTCTATAGAAGCGGAAAATGAACTGAAAAAGAAAACCGCACAAAATGTTGCAGATGTCTTATCCGGTTTTTATCCAACCTATCTCGTAAATAAAGACGTGAAAGAACAGGTTAAATTGAAAGAAAAAGACTAAGTAAAGGAGAGAGGTATATGGAGAAAAAATACACTGAAAATGTTGTCGTTAATATTTCGAAGGATGTAACGATTATTGAGGTCAGTCAAGCTACGCAGAAGTTTACATCTGAAATCTATCTTAAAAAGAATGTAAATGGACACATTCATGAAATAAATCTAAAAAGTTTTCTTGGCCTGATAACATTGCAGCTCCGTAATGGAGATCATCTTGTCGTCAGCGCAATCGGTGAAGATTGTGAAGAAGCGGTAGAAGAGGTTGTCGGCTATTTAAGCTGAATAGAGTCATACATACCAAAGAAGGTGCAAAATGAAGGAGCAAATCGATACGTTAAAAAAAGCAGCAGGGGAAAAGGCTGCGGAATATATTGAAGATGGCATGGTCATTGGACTTGGTTCCGGATCCACTGTTTATTGGACATTGAAAAAGATAGGCGAACTCGTTGCGCAAGGCATGGATATCAAAGGAATTCCTTCGTCTAAAAGAACAGAGGGATGGGCACACGATTTCGGTATTCCGCTGACCGATTTCTCGAAAGTTGGAATGTTGAATTTGGCGATCGATGGAGCCGATGAAATCGACCCGAACTTTAACTTGATAAAAGGAGGAGGAGGGTCATTAGTACGGGAGAAGATTGTGGATGTTCATTCGAAGAAATTGATCATTGTCGGTGATGAATCCAAGATGGTTACCCAACTCGGCAAATTTCCTTTGCCAGTTGAAATCCTTCCATTTGGTTGGGAGCTTACAGCTAAAAAAATTATGGGAATTGGCGGTAGCCCCAGATTGAGAATGGTTGAGGGAGAGGCCTTCATTTCCAATAACGGAAATTACATTGTTGACTGTGATTTTAAAACGATTCCTAATCCACAAGAACTCCACCAACAATTGAAACAAATGCTTGGAGTTGTGGAAACAGGCTTGTTCATCGGAATGACCGATACGATTATTATTGCTGGTCAAACGGACGTGAAGGTCATTGAAAAGACACCCTAAAATAATATCAATGTAAGAACATAATAGGTGGAGTATAAGAAGGGCTGTCCAGAAAAACGGCGTAATCCAATTTTCCGTGACAGCCCTTTCTAGAAATAGGTGCCTGTGCAGAACACTATTCAGTTTATTAACTACAATTGCATATTGTTAAATTGAGAAGCCAGTCATTTAGAGAAATGACTGGCTTCTATTTGCTTATTTATACATTTAGGTGAATTGTCATAAATGCGTCGTGCACAGGCACCAACACAATTCAGTTTATTAACTACAATTGTATATTATCAAAAAGGGAAGTCAACCATATAGACATTTGGCTAACTTTTCACTGTATATTCATACTCTGCTTTGAATTGTCATAAATGCACCATGCACAGGCACCGGGATTTAAATTTTACATTAAATTTAATTGTATATATTGATTTTTCTGTATTCGGGAGCGATAATGAATGAATAGCTATGGGGAATGGGCAGCTTATAACCCCCAGAGTGAGCAGAATAATAGAGGAGCGGATAAAAATGAAAAGATATCAAAAGTCTTTGGATCTTCATGAAATGTGGCAAGGGAAATTAGAGATTACGGTCAAAGCTCCTATTAATAATGCGGAGGATCTAAGTCAGGCCTATTCTCCAGGAGTTGCAGGTCCCTGTATTGAAATTGCCAACGAAAAGGACTCCATCTATAAATATACGATGAAAGGTAATACGGTGGCAGTTATCAGTAATGGGACAGCTGTCCTAGGCTTGGGCGATATTGGAGCGGAGGCGGCAATCCCGGTAATGGAAGGGAAGTCCGCGCTTTTTAAGCGATTTGCGGGGATTAACTCTGTTCCCCTATGCCTGGATACTCGTGATGCTGAAGATTTTATCCGTACCGTTAAAAACCTTGCCCCTGTATTCGGTGGCATTAATTTAGAAGATATTGCGGCTCCTGATTGTTTTTATATAGAAGAACGTTTGAAAGAGGAATTGGATATTCCTGTTTTTCATGATGACCAGCACGGAACTGCAATCGTTGTAGCTGCCGCTCTGTTGAATGCTGGAAAACTTGTAGGCAAAGAAATCAGTGAGATGAAAATTGTAATTAATGGCGCGGGTGCAGCAGGTATTGCGATTGCAAAACTGTTGCATTCATTCGAAGCAAATGAAATTATCGTCTGCGATACGAAGGGCGCGATTTACAAAGGGCGCCCACTTGGGATGAATGGATTGAAAGACGTCATTGCTGAATTTACAAACCTCCAACGCAAACGGGGGGATTTATCGGATGTCATCCAAGGCGCAGACGTATTTATCGGAGTATCAGCTGCCGGGGCATTAACGGCTCAAATGATCAAATCGATGGATAAAGACTCTATCGTATTTGCGCTAGCTAATCCCACGCCAGAAATTATGCCGGAGGAAGCAAAATTGGCAGGCGTACGCGTCATAGGCACTGGCCGTTCGGATTATCCAAATCAGATTAACAATTTGCTTGCCTTCCCTGGAATATTCAAGGGCGCCCTGCAAGTTCGCGCAAGTCAAATCAATGAAGATATGAAGAGGGAAGCCGCCAAAGCCATTGCTTCTCTCGTTTCGATAGAGGAGTTATCTGAGGAATATGTCGTCCCCAATCCATTTGACAGCAGAGTGGTGGATAGTGTAGCTCAAGCAGTCGCCATGTCGGCATGCCGGTCAGGAAAAGGCCTTCTGTGTGAAGTGCTAGTGTAAGCCTTGGAACCAGTGCCTGTGCAACACACGATTCAGTTTATTAACTACAATTGTATATTGGTAAATTGGGAAGCCAGTCATTTAGGGAAATGACTGGCTTCTATTTGTTTGTTTATACATTTAGGTGAATTGTCATAAATGCGCCGTGCACAGGCACCAACACTATTCAGTTTATTAACTACAATTGTATATTATCAAAAAGGGAAGTCAGTCAAATAGACATTTGGCTGACTTTTCACTGTATATTCATACCCTGCTTTGAATCGTCATAAATGCACCATGCACAGGCACGGAAAGTGTAATAGATGGCGTATGGAAGAAGGGCTGTCCCGAAAAGCGGTGAAAACCGACTTTCGGGACAGCCCTTTCTAATTTACTGATCGTTATTGATTCAACTTCATAGTGGGGGTATTGGGCAGTAACCACCAAAGAATAACGCAATTAAAAACAGAATAGACTAATTTAAAATGCTCGCATAAAATAATAAGATTACTTTTACGTTAAGTTAAAATCAAAAAATGTGAGGAGAGTTTTTTAGTATTGCAACGAATTAAACTTACGATCTTGCAATTTCTCCAAGAGCCTTTGTGGTTTAAAATCCTAATATCTGCAAGTTTGCTTTTATCAATTGTTTTTAGTAGTTCATTATTCTCCAATAACATTGTCTTTCAGGTTTATTCAAAATTAGCTGCTGCTATCTTTTTTTGCACCTATGGTTTTAAGTTCAGAAAGAATCTTAAAATAGCTCTCATCTTCTTCACCTTAGCGGGTATATGTATTCTTCTTTCCATTCTGGCACAATAGTAGAATGCTTAAGGATGTAGTTGTACGGAAATGACGCAGTCAGCAGATTATTATTTGTTTGCTTTGTCTTATGTCGCAATCGGACCAAGTTGAGCAGAATGCAGGGCTTCTCCAGGACACTTTATATAGTAAGGAAGGGTTGTCCAGAAATCCGGCGCAAACCGATTTTCCATGACAACCCTGATCTCGTTGAATTACATTCTACTTGGCATTCTCATCAGGTTGATGGATACCAAACACATTGCCTTCCGTGTCGATAAAATAGCCTTGCCACGCCATGCCGGGAAGGGCGTATTTAGGCATGGCCACGGTGCCGCCATTTGCCAGGATTTTCTCTTCGGTTGCATCGTAATTCTCCACACCCATTGTGCAAGCAAATCCATTCATGGCTTGTCCTGCCTGAGGTGGAGGGCTTTGTCGCTGCATTAGAGCACCATTGATTCCAAGTTCGCTGTCATCACCCGTCACTGCTCCGTAGTAAGGCATTCCCGCAAAATCACTCCAATCCTGGAATGACCAACCGAATACCTCGCCATAAAACTTCTTTGCCCGCTCCATGTCATCTACATGAATTTCAAAATGAACTAATCTCCCCATAATTTCCTCCTGTTTTCGTGATTTATTTTAGAATATTTAGGTTTATTCAACTAATTATACCACTGCATTCTAGGCCGTGTAAATTAGCTGTAGATTAGGGAAAGATTAGTATTATCTATTGAATGAACAAAGTCATCGATTGAATACGGCGATTTATCTATCGAATTTGTGGAATTCTCCCCTGGCGATTGAAGGATAAAAGGTAATGTTATTTCATAGGATATTGAGTTTTATAAGGAGAGCTAAGAAGTTTCTAATATTAGTGACAACACGTTTTTTAGGAAAAGCTTTAGTGGAGGAAACAGTGGAAAGAGGGCAATAGGTCAGACTACAGAATGGAAAGCAAGAATCTCAGGAGAACGGGAATTGGAGCTATTGGAAGTGTGGCTTCAAAATGCTGAATAAACGATGCTTGCACAACGCACAATTCAGTTTATTAACTACTATTGTATAATAGAAAAACGGAAAGCCAGTCATATTTGATATTGACTGGCTATCCTCTGTATATTCATTCTTCCTGTTGAGTTTTAACTAAATGCATTATGCACAGGTACCGTCACATTTATCGCAGGAATCCTGGATCGTACTTTCTTGCAAAATTATTTTGGTTTGATACAAGGTAGATAATCCCTTCAATTAATCCGATAAGTGAGGGGATGTATGTCCAACAAAAAAGAATATAAAGAATCCCCCAACCCCACTTACCAAGGTAAAATTTGTGAATTCCTAAACCACCTAAAAAGATTGCCAATAAACCTGCAGTTGTCTTACTTTTTGTGAGTCCAAATGCCTGTCCCTCATTTCCAACTGCTGCACTTGAGGAGGATGAGGAACTTGAACTAGCCCCACCTGCATTCATAAATACCATTGGTTGATTTTTATTCATGTTGTCTTCTAGTCTTTCAATCTTTCTTTTACTATCATCAAACAGTTCATCAACACAACTTTTACAATAGTTCTTTCTTTTAATTTCAGTGTTACAGTTTTCACAAATGAATTTCCCACATCCTACACATGTACCAACGGAACTTGCCTCGGCATGAACATAGCAATTAACCAACTTATTCTCCCCTTCAGAAAACTTTATAGTTATTTATAATTATATCATTAACTAGTACAAAGCACACTTATTTTTTGCTCAATCAATAGAAAAAGTACCTTGCCCTCCTCCCTATTGTCAAATGGTATGCGATCTTTGAATGGGTTTTAATTATCTATCGAATCCAAGAAGTTATCTATTTATGGGAAGTTATCACCAATACGGGACTATCCGCCTGGCGATTGAAGGATAAAAAGTAATGTTATTTCATATGATAGTGGGTTTTATAAAGAGGATTCCATTCGTTTGTGGCGAATGTATTTGAAAATGAAATTCATTAAAGCGAACGGGGAGAGATAGATGAATGTTCTTATATTAGGAGGCACAAGATTCTTAGGCAGGGCTTTAATGGAGGAAGCGTTAAATAGAGGGCACAAGGTAACTTTGTTTAATCGTGGCACTAATCCTGAAGTTTTTCCTGAAGTGGAACAGCTGATTGGCGATCGCAACGGTGATGTGTCCCAACTGGAAAATCGGAAGTGGGATGTTGTCATGGACACGTGTGGGATTTCGCCGCATCAAATCGGGAAAATCGCTGCTGTACTTGGGGATAGCGTAAAGCATATGACCTATATTTCGAGTATCTCCGTTTACCCGGATTGGATTCCTCTAAATATTGCGGAGGACTATCATGTGCATTCCATCCCACCGGAAAATG
Source organism: Sporosarcina luteola (assembly GCF_023715585.1). GTDB lineage: Bacteria > Bacillota > Bacilli > Bacillales_A > Planococcaceae > Sporosarcina > Sporosarcina luteola_D. Next base: position 1,550,303 of record NZ_JAMBOK010000001.1, on the reverse strand, counting down.
TGCTGAAAGACATTGAGGAGGGTACTGTATCTCCTTACGAGTTTTACGGTGGAATGAAAGTAGCATGTGAAGCGGAAGCGGAGAAGTATTGGCCTGGTGGGGTATTGCAATTGAGAGCCGGGCTGCTCGTTGGGTCGTATGATTATACTGACCGGCTTCCGTACTGGGTTCAGCGTGTTGCGCAAGGCGGGACGGTGTTGGTGCCAGGGCGTCCGGAGCGGGCTGTCCAATTCATTGACGTCAAAGATCTAGCAGCATGGGCGCTCCATAAGGCGGAAAACAGAAAAGCGGGTACGTTCAATGTAACGGGGCCGGGTAGTGAATTAACGATGGCAGAGTTCTTGAACACGTGCAAATCCGTGACGGAAAGTAATGCCGAATTTGTATGGGCGGACGAACAATTCATGCTTGAGCAAAAGGTGTAGCCATGGACGGAAATGCCGTTATGGATTCCTGAACAATTCGCGTTGGAAGGAGCAGCCGAACCTTGGAAAGGTAGTTCATTCATTAGTATAGAGAAAGCGGTCACAGATGGCCTGTCCTTCCGACCGCTTGAGGAAACAATTTCCGATATTTATCAATGCGTAAAGGTAAAGGAAACAGAATGGAAAGCAGGAATCTCACGGGAACGGGAGCAGGAACTGCTGAACTGTTTTTCCAAAGAGACAATCTAGACCAGAAGGGGACTCTACATGAGGAAGACAACCTGGCAGCGGGAATTGATACTGTCAGGTTGTCTTCCTTTGCGTGCCTATCCAATTCGCATAAGTTGCAGACTAGCCATTTTATAACTGCAATGTTCTTGTAAGTCGGCGATCAGTTGGACGATATCGCCTTCCTGTAAGGAGACTAGTTGAGTGTTTGTCAATGTCGTGGAAATCAAGGATTCCGTACCGGATGAATGGACATGGACGTTGTCATTTATTTTTACCCGAAATGTTGAAGGGGTGCAGCTGATGACTTTCGAATCCAGAACGACGGTGTAGCTAATTTGGTAAATTCCGTCCTTTAATACTTGTAATCCATTGCGAACGACTTTGATGTCTTGTAACGGTCCGGCAATTTGGAAATTGACAGTCCCTGACGCCGAGCTTTTCGTTGTTGTATAGGCATATCCGTATGTCGTATCAAACGTCCCGGCAGGCCCGCGTTCCCCTTGTGGTCCTTGAGGTCCTCTTTCACCCCGTTCTCCTTTTTCGCCCCGTTCTCCTATCTGGCCATCCGGTCCTTGATAACCCCGGGGTCCCCGCTCTCCTTTTGGCCCAGGGCACCCCGGTTCTCCTGGTGGTCCTTGATAGCCGCGCGGGCCTCTTCGTCCTCTGCTTTCACTACTGCATTTACAAAAGGCATTCTCATTGCATTTTGGACACCGCTCCATTAAATTTCCTCCTTCACCACATCCTCTGAATCTACTATATGCCCAAGGCTTTTGCAGAGGGGGGACAATTGAATCAGTGCGTCCTCTTTTATAGGGTCAATTCACTAGGACTAGTTTCGTTTGGAAACAAATTGCCATAACGTAAGTAGAGGTGAGGTCTTGGATATACCCATTTGGCTGTTCATCTATGTGGATAGTTGCTTGTTTCTCATCTGTTATTTGTATGTACGGAAAATCAAAAAGCGGATCGGTTTTCAATTGGGGATGAATGTAAGCATGGTGATGGGCGGAATGATGGCAATGCTGTCCGGTGTTCTGTTCATTCTTCAATTTCCTTTCCACTTCACATATATTACAATGCTCTCCGCCCTGATCGGAATGGGATCGGGGGCCCTATTCGGTAAACTTTTTGATTATGAGACGTTTGTGGCTGGCCTGACGAATGGGGCCATTGTCGGTTTAATGGCACCGATGATCGGGACAGTTGCCGAGATGCCCGGGAGATTCGTTTGGGGCCTTCACATTTTATTCGCTATGGTCATGGTTGTCATTTTGAGTTCCGTTATAAGGTCGTGAGGCGCCATGTTGCTCATCCTCGTTTTACTTCTGTGGAATGTCGGCGAGATGGTTTATATTTACGGGATCTTCCGGAAGAAGCAAACTCTTTTTGACGATCGGTATACGAAGACGATGTGCATGGCGCTTTCCTCGATTTCTTCATTCGTCATCGCCCTTTATTTGCAATTGCTTCTCCCGCTTCACTTTGTTACGTATTTTCTTCCTTCCTGCGCAGGGCTTTGGATCGGTTGGAAATTTGGTTCATTCATGAAAGCTCCTGCCTCTTTGAACGGCATGTATAACGGCGCGATCGGCGGCATAATGGGCATGATGTTTGGCGCTGTCCTTCAAAACCCGGCGATTTGCAACATCCCGATTGAAACGGAAGCATCCTTCACATCTACTCTAGTGAGCCTTGTCCTTTTTTGTGCCGCGCTCCATACGCTTGTCCATCATTTCATACGCAATTCGCTGACAAAATAGGAAGGGATGAGGTTGCTGAAAATTGTATGGAGTATCGTTGTCCTCGCTCTCGGGTTGGCTGCGTTCTACTTGTTTTGGCCTCGTGCGCTTGACCTCCCGCAAATCGGAACTGTGGAAGAATGGCCATTTACTGAAGTGAATGGAAAAGAGGTGTCCCGGCAAGATAAGCCGAAGCTTGTGACTTTTTTCTTTACCAATTGTCCGGATGTCTGCCCGATGACTTTCATTGAATTACAAGAACTCCAGGGGGAGATGCAGAAAAAAGGAATTGCGGACGATGAGTACATTATCCTGGCCGTTACGTTGGACCCGGAATTTGATACGGAGGAAAGAATACGTCAGTATGCAGAAAATATGGGGATAACAGGCCCCAATTGGTTGTTTCTAAGAGGTACGGAAGAAGAGACGAAGCAATTTACACAAAGCTTTCATTTCACATATACGAAAAATGCCGATGGGTTTGTCACTCATTCCACTTCCATGTATATCGTCGATTCAGAGGACCGTATTCGATCGCTTCATAACATGTCAGTGGGGACGAAACGGGTCAATGTCGAGGAAATTGCCGACCAATTGGAGCAGTTCATCAACTAATGGAAGGGGGTCCCCAGCATGTCCAATAAGTTCAGTGAGTTGGCGATAGGTGAGCATCCGGAGTCCAACAAGCCACGCTTTCCGCCGTATTCATCACCAACGAGCGCAGTTTCAGCGGAGGAAACCCGGATTCTCGCAGAATATATCCAACAGAAAAATCTATTCCATGTGGTTCGTCGAGACGAATCCCTCCGGAAAACACTTCTGTTAAAGCAGTTCTTTAAAATGAAACGGCATCAGCAAGTCAGCATAATTTCAGCAATCAAACAGAATGAAACGATCACTACCGTGGGGAAGGTTGCCACAATCGGAAGAGATTTTGTTATGGTGACCGATTTGAAAAAGAGGATTTGGATACCATACGAAGCCATCGACTCCGCTACCATCCCCTTTGGATTTCCAACCTATTCAACCCCGCATCAACACCATATCTATGACAATCAACTTCAACAAAAGCTTGTATTGCGTTTCGGTGAGACCGTAGCTGCAAAAGATGCATTGGTTCGCCAATTTTTTGAGGAAACGCTCCATACGAATCTGTCGACTTGGAATGGTGTCTGGGTAGAGGTCAACACAGTGGAAAGTTCATTCTTCGGGAAACTGAAAGGCGCTTGCAAAACGGAATGTGTTTTACAACGAATGAGTAGTGAACACCGGATCCCGTTAAGCGAAATACGATTCATTACAACGATCGGGCCAGCTTCTTTATGGAAGAGGTTCGGGCTACAAGCAGTCACTGCCTGCAGCCAAAGAATAAAGGGATGGAGGGCGAAGTGAATGGGACTGAAAGAAGAAGACTTGCAAGGGAAGTTAGAAATGTTAATAGGGGAAGAGATGCTTATCATTACGAAAGCGACACAATTAAATTTATTAGGTCAAGTGTTCCGCCCTGTTTTTTCTGGGACGGTGTCAGATGTCCAACCGGGCCATATAACGTTAACACCCGTCATTATAAAAATGGTGAATGCCCCGTTTTACCGGTTTCCTTTTCCATTAAGCATTCCTCTTGAGCAAATTGTCTCGTATTCAACTGATGTGCCGAGTGATATGGCATTTCCACTAACATAAGCGAGGAGCGATGGTAATTGGGTCAATCATACAATGACAAAAAAGAGGAAGGGATCGTCCATTATTTCCGGAAGAATATGGGGCGCAGAGTTTTTATTTTAACCAAAGCGTTTCCTTTTATGTTCATTGGGAAAATCAAGTCGATTGTTGAAGACATGGTTGTTTTGGATGTGGAGACGACATCCATCCCCTCATTGGAGGGAAAGGAATGGACGGTGCATATCCATTCCATTGAAGTCTTTTATATTGAAACAGGGCTTGGTGCCAAAATTCCTCATCTGAAAGACAGCTAGAAAAGAGGGGGTTGTCAATGCTTAGAAAGTATCACGTAGTCGCTATTCCGATTCGAATCGTCTTGAACACGTTTGGCGACCATAATCCGAACGGCATGATGTATGTGTTGAAAGAGAACGAAGAAAAAGTGAAGCAGTCGGTGAAGGAAAATCCGTTCATGCCGGTACCTCTCGTACAGCCCCTCATTATTCGGGCGAATGAAGGGGATGCGGTGGAAATTCTTCTTGAGAATAAATTGCCGTTCCACGCAGGGCTTCATTTCCAGCAAGCGGAGTATGATGTCCGGACTGCGGATGGTGCCAACGTCGGGTTGAATGAAGAAAGTACGGTGCCGCCCGGCGAATCATATCAGTACCGGATTAACGTTGTAAAAGAGGGGATCTATTTCTTTTCGGATCTGGGGAATCCTGCAAGCAGTGAAAACGGCTCGAATGGCAATGGATTATTCGGGGCTCTGTTTGTTGAACGGCGTTTTTCGTGGTGGACGGATCCGGAGACGGGGAAGCCGATGAATAGCGGGGTGTTCGCGGATATCCATCATCCTATTTTGCCGTCGTTCCGCGAATATGCTTGGGTCTTCCATGATGAAATGGAAGTGGATGATCTAACCGGGAATCGGCCGATCCATCATTTGACAAACCAAGAGGAAAGTTCGTTCCACGGCGCCAATTATCGGTTTGAACCGATTAACCGACGGCAGCAATTGATTGCCGAAGGAGTGGTCTGCCCCAATTGTGAAGGGGAGGAAGTCCACCATGATTCGTGGGTGTACGGAGATCCCTCGACTCCTATTTTACGTGGCTATGTCGGAGATCCCGCAAAAGTCCGGGTCGTTCACGGGGGAGTAAAGGAAACGCATGTTTTTCATTACCATGTCCATCAATGGCTCAGCGATCCCGATGATTTGGAATCAGAGATTATTGACGCTCAATCGATCAGTCCGCAAACCCATTATACAGTGGAACCGCTTTATGGATTAGGCAGCTTGCAGGGTTCTTTCGGTGATTCGATCATTCATTGCCACTTATACCCGCATTTTGCGGCGGGCATGTGGGGACTGAACCGGGTTTTTAATACGCTTCAAGATGGCAGCCAGTGCTATCCGAATGGCGTTCCGATCAAGCCGCTGCACCCATTGCCCGACCGGGAAGCGCCGCCTAAGCCGACATTCGAAAAACCGGGGTTTCCGAATTTCATTCCCGGCAAGGTGGGTTATAAAGCACCCCGTCCACCGCTCGGCATCGTAGGGGGGCGGGGGTTGACAGAGTTGGAGCGGCATGCCGCCATAGAGAATCCAAGACCTGGAGCCGTCTTTACGGATCCCAGCCCCGAAAGTGCGCCGGTCCGGGAATTTAACATCTCGTTGATCGAGCTGCCGATTACGTACAATAAGCAAGGTTGGCATGATCCTAAAGGAAGAATATATGTACTGGATGAAGATTTGGAAGATATTTGCGCAGGGAGGAAAGAGCCGGAGCCACTCGTCATTCATACACCTGCCCATACGTCTTTTAGAATCAATTATACGAACCGTTTGCCGCATATTTTGGACGGGGATGCTTTTCAACTAGTCACCCGAGCATATGAAACCGGTTTTCATATCCATTTTGTCAAATTCGATGTGCTCGTGAACGATGGGGCGAATGTGGGCTGGAACTATGATTCCTCTGTATTGCCGGGTGAAACGATCCAGTACTGCTATTATGCCGAAGTTGAATTAAAAGCGTGGTTTTTCCATGATCATCTCTATCCGAACGCCCATCAGCAGCATGGCGTTTTTGGCTCCGGCGTCGTCCACCCCCGCTTTACGGAATTCCTTGATTCGCGGACAGGAGAGCCTGTCGTGCATGGGACACAAATCACGTCCAAAAATCCATTAATTCCGGATTACCGGGACTTTGCATTATTTGTACAGGATTTCACTTTATTGTTTGATAAAAACGGAAAACCGCTGCAACCGCCAAAGTTTCCGAGTTCTGATGACGATCCGGGTTTATTCGGCGTGAATTATAAGAACGAGCCGCTGCAATTCCGGTTAGGAAAAGATTGTGATCCCGCTTATACGTTTAGCTCTTATCAGAATGGAGATCCCGTAACCCCGATTTTGAGGGCTTATGAAGGGGATTCGATCCGGATCCGGCTGCTGCAAGGCTCGCAGGAAGAGTCCCATAGCTTCAATGTGCACGGGCTCAGATGGCATAAGGAGCGAGGCAGTCTGAACTCGTCATTGAAAGAACAGCAGCATATCGGAATATCGGAATCCTTCACGATGGAAACGTATATTGAAAGAGCGGGCGACTACTTATGGGCGTTTGAAACGGAGGAGGATTTATGGAACGGGCTATGGGGATTAATCCGTGCGTATGATGAGAAAGTACCGGATTTAATCTCATTAACTGACCGACCCGAGCCGTTAAAGCGTTCCAAACCGTTGCCGGAATACACGGGTGACAAGCCGCCGCAAGCAGAAGATCCAACTGTCCACCCTGTGGAGGGTCCGGTCCGCTATTTTGACGTTGTCGCTTTCCAAACGAAGCTGATGTATAACGACTTTGGCGACCATGATCCGCATGGCATCATGGTCGCCTTGAAAGAAGATCAAGAGGCCATTGTAAATGGAACGAAAAAGCCGGAGCCTCTCATTATCCGGGCCAATGTAGGGGATACCGTTGAAGTGACATTGACGAGCGAGTTGGAAATGGAGAAGTTTCCGTTTCCGGATGGGATCTATCCATATCCTGTTGTTAAAGAACAAGCGTATTACCCACCTTCTTTACGCATTTCCCTGCATCCTCAATTAATTCAATATGACGTCAAAACGTCTGCCGGGGAAACTGTCGGATTCAATGGCGACCAAACCGTTGGACCCGGGGAGAAACGGACGTATCGTTGGGTGGTGGATACCCAAGTAGGCGCTTGCGGGCTATGGGATATGGCGGATATCCGGAACCATAAATCACAAGGAGCGTTCGGGGCATTCATCGCAGAGCCGAGAGGAACGGAGTATGTTGATCCGTATACGCTGCAACCCGTTTCATCGGGAGCGAATGTTGTGTTGCGCAATCCGTTCTTGCCCGACATTAGGGAGTTTGTCGTCATACTGCATGATGGGGTGCGGTTGTACGATAAGCAAGGGCAGGTCATCTTTGATCCGGTTGACGGAATTCTCATCCCGCCTCCGGAGATCGACGAAGATTTACTCGATACGTACGACCAAGGTTCCCGGGGAATTAATTATCGAAGCGAACGGTTAATCAATCGTTATCGGAAACATCCGAAGCTGCATGAGTTGTTCAATTCCAACGTGTTCGGGGACCCGGCGACTCCCGTTTTTGAATGTTATGCAGGAGATCCTGTAACCATCCGGCTCGTGACGCCGGCAGAAAGAAGAAGGGCGCATTCTTTCCATTTGCATGGCCATCGTTGGCGGTTTGATACGAAAGACATCGAATCGCGTACAGAAGCCTTTGTCGGATTCCATGTCGCGGGAGCAGTGAAGAACTTGGAGTTGCTTGGAGGAGCAGGGGCCTATGGGAAATTTCCGGGGGACTATCTGTACCGATCCGGGAATATCCGCTGGGATATCGAACAAGGCATGTGGGGCATAATGCGCGTCCACGATAAACCGATTGCTGAACTGCCGCCTTTGGAGCAATAGGGAGAGGAGGGTTGAAAAATGAAAAATGAAGAGAATCGGAAGGAATGTCCGGAAACCCTTCCAAACCCTCACCTCCCTTCTCCGACGGATAATTTGCCTCCTGAACTCCTAGAAAAAATCCATGATGCCAATGAGTTATTGCTAGATTTGGCTCTATCAGATGATCGATCGACGAATGAAGTATATCAAAAAGTCTTCGATGGATTAATTGGCTTGTCCATTGAAGTTCCCATTCGAGCAGGAAAGTCTGTCGTGGGAAGGGCGACGCTCGCAGGTTTCGATTTTGTCGTACTCCAAGCAGAGGAGGGCACTTTCATTGTACCGTATGTACAAATCGAAAAAATCAAGCCTGCAGGCCGATTTGCCGAACCATTTCCTGACCCAAGATTAAAGGACGCCTCCCCGGGCTGTCAGCAGGCACTGACCTTCCGTTTCGGTGAGATGGTAGCTTCCTCGCCTGAATTGATCCACCTGTTCTTTAGAATCCGGTTGGACGTCTATTTGCTGACACTGGAATCACATGCACTTCAAGTCGTTACGGAAGATGCGACATTCATCGGAACTTTAAAACAGGTGGACAGAGAAACCGTCTGTCTTTCCATGAAGGAAAAGGATATTGAGATTCCAATTGGTGCGATCTATCTTATCCAAGTGTAGGTGCTAAATAAAGAAGTCAGCTAGTTCTCCACGGTAGCTGACTTCTTTCTAATTGGATCGTTAATGACCAGGTCAGTGCGGCTTCTCACAGGGGACTTCCACATGCGCGATTTTATCGATTGAAAAGATCCAAGACCGTCCAATTGGATGCTCCCGCTTTTCGGTCGCCGACTCTTCTTCGATGTCCACTTCTTTTCCTTTCTGTTGTAAGGCAAGGGTTGTCTCATTCTCTTGGGAATGGGTGTCTGACAGGAGAACTTCAACAAAATTTGACCCTACCGAGACGATGGTCCCTTTTACTTCAGTGCTATCCTCCAACTTGAACTGCACTTCACTCCACAACAACCGGTGGAGCCTGGAAAGGAGTCCGTTTTGCAATCCAGCCAATCGGATACTGAAGTGATGGCAACCACTGCACCGACAACAACCACAACGATGGTGGGAGTGCCCACAACAATCGAAGTGGCGGCAGCATTTTGAACAGCACCTGCCTATCCCTTCATAATTCTCATGCCGTCGATGCGAACAGCAGCAATTATGTGAACTCATACGATAACCTCCCTACGGCTTCACCCTTACTATATGTTGTAATCTGGGGAGTCCTTGGTTGGTCAACCTATGGGCAACTACAACAAAAAGGCATTCATCCACATTGGATCAATGCTCTTGAAGCTACTGTTTAACATCTTACATACTTACGTTTAAAGCCAATCCTTCCTCGCTCAATTTCCTTTTGGATGTTTTCGTAAGCGTTGAGGATGGCGGGTTTTTTATTGTCCCGTTTCATTTCGACTGGGCCTATTTCTTTTGCGGTTTCGACCGCTATTTCATGGAGCGGCAAATAGGAGTAGCCGACAGTGTATATGAAATTATTCATGGCAGACTTTGTGCGTTCTGGCGCATCGTGAATCGTGTTTTTGACGGTTTCAAGCATGCCGGCAAGCTTGTCCTCGGAAAATTCAACGTCGGGACGGTTCCCTAGGAGCCAGCAATAGCAGCTCCAGCCAGAAGACATCCTCAGTTCATCACCGCTAGCGATCCATTTATCGGCAATTTCTTGTGCAATATCCGCTTCCGCCAGCGTGACCGCCACGACATAATCGGAGAGCATATAAAAATACGCAGTATCCATCCAACGGTCAAAATCCGCTGCAGTCATCGCTTTCGGATCTGCGATGATGCCTGCGAAGTACATGGCGTCGTAGTTCCCTGTCGCGTAAAGCTCTTCCGCTAAAGCTTGGTCAATTCCAATTTTCTTAGCGATCGGTTTCATCGCACCCGTTGCGACGCCGAAAAGCGGTTCATGCGCGCCGTTCGAGATGTATATTTTCTTCGTTCGTTCTTTGCCAAGCGCTTCTAGTTCTTGCATAACTGTTTCGAAATCCATTCTTTTAGCACTTCCTTCTTAGCGATTTGCTCTTTATTTATCTTTATTATCCTCTAACGAACTGCCGTTTGTCAGTACTTAACTAAGGTGCCTGTGCAGCACACTATTCAGTTTATTAACTACAATTGTATATTTTCGAAAGGAAAAGTCGGCCATAAAAGCGAATGGCCGACTTTTCCTTGTATTTTAATACCTAAAGTTGAATTGTCATAAATGCACCATGCACAGGCACCGACACAATTAGGATTCGTTAGTTGTGTTGAAATTGAATTGGAGGGTGTCGTCGACGCGGATTTTCTCTTTTTTTATTGTGCCAAGGGGGAGGATTAGGGTCGAGTGTGCGTTTTTTACAGGAGGCACGACTCGCCAAGGTCGACGATACGACATTGATTTGATGACACGGTTTGATTTGGTTAGAAAGATGACGTCAATTGGATGCCTGATTATGAACATCCGGAGAGAATTGCAAGGTGTCAGTAGAAGCCCTTTATTGACAAGCTGACCATTGTGACTGATGCGCCCCATAAATCTCTTCCAAAACGTGTCAGCATGTTTGATTTGGAATGGCAGAAGAATCGTTTTAGAAATAGCTATTGAGCCCCCTTTTTAAGTCATTTTATTCTTTGTGGGCTGTAAAGATTCATGGGAGTGCCGAAGTTTGTTGCCTTTCATCTTCCAGAAAGCCCCTCGCCCTTCAACTAGGCAAGGGGCTTTTAGTTTGTAGCCAAATTATTATTAATTACATGTCAGCTGATTCCTGCCGTTTCGTTTGGAGGCATATAGTGCGTCATCTGCTCTTATGTATAGGCTGTTTCGCGTGTCACCTTGTTGGAAGTGAGTAATGCCCATGCTGACTGTAATCGGTAGGATTTCCCATTTGGCGGAGACTAGAAATTTGCGGAGGTCTTCCGCCTTTTCAATCGCTTTTTCAGGGATTGGTTCTTGCAACAGGATTGCGAATTCCTCACCGCCGATTCTTGCGATTGTATGAGGGGGGAGAACGGCGCTTTCCATTTTCCTTGCCAGTTCCTTCAATACAAGATCCCCGGTCGCGTGCCCGTATGTATCATTCACATGTTTGAAATGATCGATGTCTAATAGCAGCAATGAAAATGACTGATCGTCATTTTCTTCAGCGTTTTCGATGGCGGCAGCCAGCTCTATTTGAAAGATCCTTCGGTTATGCAGACCTGTTAGTTCGTCTCTTGCCGCAAGTTTTTCAAGTACGCTGTTTAGTTCCAGTAATTGTTGCTGCTTCTCTTCTACTTCCCGCAGGATGCCGAGCAATTTTGTATAGGTGACGTCAGTCTCTTTTTGGATTCGTTCAGCATTCTTTTTTGCTGTCATTAGCTGATTTTCGTATTCGTCCCGTGCTTTAATTTGCACGATGACGCATTCCAACAGACCGTTGCGCTCATTGGCATTCAGAAGGACAGGAACCGACCGGCCATCCACTTTGACATTCAAATACATTTCCCTTACTTTTTTGTGGACTGCAATTGCAGGAGGGAAGTAGGTTTGAAAGTAGATGCGGGATGGTACGGTCAACACGTCGTGGATATGGGAAGGACTCTGTTCGGTCTTCATCATATCCTTTAAGGTTTGATTCATGTCAATGATTTTCCAGTCGTGTTGCATGATGAAGTAGCCGCAAGGGGCAGCGTTCAATTGTTCATCCATAAAATTCGCTCCCATCTTATCCGATGATCCGTTTAATTTCCTGGACAGTCTCTTCTGGGTGGCTAATGTGTGGATTATGCCCTTTGGCTGTCTCCATGATGGACAGTTCACTGTTCGGTATATGCCTATGAAGGTATTGAGCAACTTCTAAAGGGGCGATTGCGTCCTCTTTCGTCTGAATGATGAGTGTCCGAACAGGGATGTTTTGTAAATCATGCCGATGATCGGACATAAACGTCGCTTCTGCGAATTGGCGGGCGATGACAGGTGAGTTGGCATTGAGCATCATTTCAAATTCTGCTGTCAGCTCAGGCTTTTCCTCGTTTAGCATTGCAATCGGCGCCAAGTATTTAGCCCATTCGTTATAATTAATTTCCATCATGTCCAGTAGTTCACTGATTTCTTCCAATTCAAATCCCCCATTGTAGCCGGGTTCATTCAAATAGCATGGTGACGCTCCGATCATGATAAGTTTGTCAAACAAACCGGGCCTTTGGATGGCGGCCAGTGACCCGATCATGCCACTGACGGAATGCCCGACGAAAATGATGTTTTCCAATTGCAAGGCATCGCAAACTTCCAACAGATCCTGCGCATACCCATGTAGCGAACTATATCGTTCAGCGGAGGAGGCGGATGCATCGCTCCTACCGGCCCCTACGTAATCAAACAGAACGACACGGTAGTTGGCAGCGAAAGCCGGTACGATATTCTTCCAGACAGTCTGATCGCAGCCCAACCCATGTGCGAAAACGATTGTCCGCTCACCTGACCCACTCACCTGCACGTGATTTCGTTTTATTATATGCTGATTCAAGATAATATCCCTTTCTATTACGTTTTCTAAATTTATGAGATGTAACTCATGGGAAAGTGTATATAAATGATAACTAGTATTATAGCTGAAAACAAGGTTCGTTGCACCGGGGAAGTTGGTAGGGAAAATGGTATCTCCCCTCTAAATACTGATTTCCTTCTCCTATAAAAATGTTATAATACCACTATAAAATCTAGTAGAGAAGAGAGGTTGGTCCTATGCTGAAGAAGTTGGCGTCAGATGCTCTAGGGTTATCGGATATTGGTAAGATCATCGGACCGGAGGATTATGATAAAACGGATGCGGATGATTATATTCGACATGAGGATAATGAGAAGATCTATTTCCTGATTAAGACGAAAGCGGATGAATATTGCTTTACAAACATCGCGTTTATTCATGTCGATGGGGAGAAGGCGGTTTCTTCGAAGCGTGTATTGAAACGCTACCCGTATTCGCGCTATCAAATCACGGATGTGCTGCTGGAAACGGCGGGCAAGGTGGATTTGGATGTGGAGATCAAGTTTACGTTAGGCAATCAATCTTATAGCATTGACGTTGATAAGAAGCAGCTTGCGAAGTTGAATGATCTTTACAAAGCATTGGTGTACATTTCGGAAAAGGCGCACGACAACAATATTTTGTTTGAGATGGCGACGCAGAGCCTCGATAAAGCTGCCAGCGTGCTGCAAAACTCACGTCCGTCCGACATTCAACTGGCCGACGAATACAAGCATTTAACAGAGTTCAGCTTCTCATGGCTAACATCCGCCCGCGACAAATACCATGTGAAAGACTTTGGGGATGTGTTTGAGAAGTATATTAATAATTGAGACCTGTTGATGAGAGCGGTGCCTGTGCAGCAAACAATTCAGATAATGCACTACAATTGTATATTGAAAAAGGAGAAACCAATGGCTGAGCTAAGTCATTGGTTTCTCTTTGTATTTTCATTCGAATTGATGAATAGTCATAAATGTGTCTTGCACAGGCACCCGTTCAATTCAGTTTATTCACTACAATTGTATATAAAATAGGATGAAGCCAATGTGGTCAACAAAAAAACAGCACCCTACCGTATTTTCATCCACTTTGGTGAATTGTCATAAATGCACCATGCACAGGCACCGACGAAGGGCAAAAATCCTTTGTTGCATATTTAATACTAAGTATGTATAATAATGCAATGTTATAAATAAATATTAAAAGGAGTGTAGGCTATGGAACATATGGGTTTGTTATCTTTACTTCCCCCGCTTATTGCGGTTATTCTAGCGATTGTTACGAAGAATGTTATTATCTCATTATTCTCCGGCGTTTTTGTCGGTGTTATTATTCTCGTCGGCGGAAATCCGCTAACAGCTACGACAGGTGTGATTGGCGATTATTTATTTCCGCAGCTGACGGATAGTTATAATGCAGCTGTGCTTGTGCTATTGTTTTTCATTGGTGGATTTGTCGCTCTTATGGAAAAGTCGGGCGGGGGAGCGGCGCTTGCTGCTGCTTCGGTGAAATACATTAAAACACGGGCGAATGCACAAGTATCAGCTTGGTTCGGGGGCATCCTCATTTTCTTCTCGGACCTTGGCACGCCGCTTATTGTTGGTCCGGTTTTTGAAAAGATCTTTGATAAAGTGAAATTATCCCGGGAGAAGCTCGCTTGGATTATTGATTCCACTGCTTCGCCGGTAGCTGTTCTCATCCCATTCATCGGGTGGGGCGTTTATATTATGGGGTTGATTCGCGCGGAGTTCGATAAGTTGGGCATCGCCGATTCTGAATTCAGTACACTCATTCAAGTGATTCCATTTCAATTTTACGCGATTTTGACGGTATTGCTCGTGCCTTTGATTGCCTTTACGAAGCTTGATTTTGGACCGATGGCGAGAGCTGAAAACCGTGTACGCCGGACAGGCCAGCTTTATTGGCCTGAGTCGAAGCCGTTGCGGAAGGCAGAGGAAATGAAGGAATATACGACGGGCAGCCGCACGATTCTCATTTGGCTTCCGCTTCTAGTTTTATTCGTTACGTTGTTCGGTTTGCTCGTTTCAAAGGGCTTTCCGGTCACTCCGGTTCCAGGCGGCGATTTCCGTGTCGCGCTTAGCACGGCGTATCTGTTTGCAGCCATTACGATTGTTATCCTCATGATTGTATATAAGGTGAAAAAGTTCAATGAGATTTTCGATATTTATACTTCCGGTATGCAGAAGATGGTGTACGTGGCGGTGACTCTTGTCCTTGCTTGGTCGCTTGGTAAGGTGATCGGGGAGATGGGAACGGCGGCTTTCATCGTAGAAGTGACGAAAGGAAACGTGCCGGCATTCATCATCCCTGCCATATTATTTATCGTAGGTGCTGTCATGTCCCTTGCATCCGGGACGTCTTGGGGAACGTTCGCGATTATGCTGCCCATTGCAATTCCGATGGCCGTTTCACTAGATGCCCATATGCTCGTATGCATCGGGGCAGTTTTATCCGGTGGGATTTTCGGAGATCATTGCTCGCCAATTTCTGATACGACGATCCTATCCTCGACAGGCGCGGGTGCAGATCATCTGGATCATGTCAAAACGCAATTTCCATATGCAGCGTTGAACGCATCCGTTGCTCTCATCGGATTTGTAGTAGCAGGATTGACGGGAAGTGCATACACACTTATTTTAGCAATTGCACTTCTCCTCGCGGCAACGTTTGTTTTATCTAGACGGAGAACAGGTAAAGTGGGAGAAGAATTGACAGCTTCTTGATAGCGCTTTTGACGGTGCCTGTGCAGCACACTATTCAGATTATGCACTACAATTGTATGGTGGAAAAGGAGGAATCCAATGATTGCAACAAATCATTGGATTCCTTTTGCATTTTCATCCAGAATGATGAATTGTCATAAATGTGCCTTGCACAGGCACCGGTTCAATTCAGTTTATTCACTACAATTGTATATTTAAGAAACGAAAAGTCCGCCGAATAAGCATTCATCGCTTGACCCGATTAAAGGGAATGACGGCTCGATCAATACGTTGAATACGAATATGTGCGTGCGCCTCGTCAATTTGACGGATGACGACCAAGTCGTTTCGGACGGTTCGCTTTCATATAACTATGCGATTGGTGAAGGTAATTCGGATTATTACTTCATTCTCCGTGACGATATTAACTTTGCGAAAGTGGAGGACGGGAAAGCGGTTGCCCTCGGAACCTAGCGCCTATCATCATTAACTCCAATATCAATTCATAAAATCCCATAGTTGCTGATAAGCTCGTTGATATGCATCATTTTTCATCGTATCCATTCGATAGACCATATCCGTTCCCTGATAAAGAAGGAAACCGTTTAAATTGTATCGTTTTCCAAATTCAAGATATGTTTCGAAATTCAGCAAGCCTGCGCCCATTTGGTGAGGGGAGTACGTGTCGATTTCTAGCGTAATACTGCTTCCTTTAATTTGCGCTTCGAGGAAGGCTTTGTGTAGTCTTGCCTGAGGGTCACCAAGACTTAGTCGGAATGTGTTAGGTTGCAAGTAAGCTCCGTCGAACCCGTAGTATTTCCAGTTATCAAAATTCGTTGTCCGTGCATGTGGTGCATAGATGAATTTCCTCTTCAGCTTATGGACTGTCTCTGCTGTAGCTGTAACGAGCAATTCGTCCTCCGCGTGAATGACAGTTTCATTCACCCAGTAATAGCCGGCGAACGTCAGGTTTGTGAATCCTGCGCGCTTCCATTGCTGCTCGATCGTTGAAATGTACCAGTTGACCATTTGTTTTCGGGCAGCTAGAGTGTTTGGCAGTTTTTTACCGTTCACGTCAATAATGGCCTCATTACGTTTCGGGTATGGGATTCCAATATAGACTTTTGCCTTTCTATTAGCCTTTACGGCTGTATCGTTCAATGGCTTTAATGGACCGGTCGTGGAGAAAAGTTTATCCGCAAACCATTTCCAATCACTATAATTCGCCTTGTTTTTAGGCGTTTCTTGGAATTCACCACCAGGATATTGCCGACCCATGATGACATATGTGTCAAAATAGGTAGCACTGCCTTCAGCAAGGTATGGAGCAAAGAACTCTTTGTTGAATGACTCCTTTTCAGTGCCGCTGTAGATCAACACACCGTTATTCATTCCCGTCGCCTTCAAGTCGGCAGGTTTTTGTGCGTATTTCATAAGTGAGTTGCTGACGGGATGAACCGTCGAACCCTTCTGGCTTACTGCATACGCGATAGCGGCCGCCTCATCTTTGAAGGATTTTACTACACGACCGTCTTTTTTCACTATGTATTCATGTGGTTTATCATAGACGCGCTTCAGGAAAGTGGAGAATTGCGCTCGGTTGACAGCGACGCTTGGCTTAAATGTGCCGTCGCTATAGCCTGTAGTGATACTATTTTCCGCAATTCCGTCAATAAATTTGTAATATGTATTGCCTTTCGCCACATCTTTAAAGGAAGAGCTTCCTTTGCCACTGTAGTTGTATGCAACGGCAAGTGCCTTTGCCATCTCATCACGAGTGAGCGGCTCATTTGGGTTGAAACGGTTTGATGAAATTGTGAATAGCCCTTTATTCGCAGCTATCATCATTTCCGAATAACCGCTCATCGTCGGCTTCAGATCCACAGGTTTGACTTTTGGTAGCTGGATTGTTGGTAGCTGCATAGCCCGCACAAGCATGACAGATGCGTCTTTTCTTGATAACACAGCCATTGGCTTGAATGAACCATCCGAAAATCCACGAATCACCTGCTTGTCCGTCAGAAAATGGATTTCATCATGCGCCCAATGATCTGTAGGTACATCCTTGAAACCTTGTGCTGATGCTGTCTTTGGTAGCAGGCAAAAGCTTAATATAATGACTATCGCCCATTTTAGTAGTTTCATTTTTATATCCTTTCTTGTTACTATTTTCATATTACTATTTTACCAGTGTGTTTCTTTTTAGGCAAACGAAAAACCTCAATTGTTTGGGTGCCTGAGCTATTTAATTTACTCATTACAATTGCATATTCGAGAAACAAAAAGTCAGCCATGAATGACTTGACTGACTTTTTGTTTTGTTTGTATGCATGCTGTTGAATTGATACAAATACGCTTTTCACAGGCACCGATACAATTCAGTTTAATTAATAATCTTTCTCCAACTCGAACTGCATGATTGTAGGGAAAAAGATACCTCTTTTAATGATCATCAATGGTTCCCCATCCATCAGGTAGGAATCCTTCATTCGGAAAGTGACAGTTGCAGTTGTGCTCATTCCCGGATTCAATCGGCCATCTTCAATATCGAGGCTCCAACTTGGGTAGACGTTGCCTTCATTCTTAATGGAGAACGACGTAGTACTGGTCGATAAAAAACAATTCGCTTTGCTGAATTGAAATGAGTTCTTGGAGAGATTTAGTGTAGAAACAATTAGATTTCCCATGTTTATCTTCTTATAAAGCGAATATGTGCTGCACAGGAACTGACAAAATTCAGTTTATTCAATACAATTGTATATTGTGTGATGGGGAAGTCAGTTGTATAAGTAACTGGATGTTTTTTTATTGTATCTTCATGCCTCGCGTTGAATTGTCATAAATATGCCACGCACAGGCACCTACAGAGGGCAGTACCAACTAATGTGTTTAGCTCTTTGATATGCGGGTACGTGAGAAGGTGATCGAGTATTTTGAAATTATTGGATTTGTTCGAAGGAGGTGACTTTATGTGAGGAGGGTACTCCTTTGTGGCAGTCTCTTTTGCTGTGTGTTTGTTGCGCCGCTTGCTGTTGCGCATGCAGAAGAGGAAGCTGGGAATGGCAGGGGCATTATGTCTGGTGTGCTGGAGAAGGTGGAAACGACGGTGATAGAAACGACTGAATCGGTTGGAGACGTTGTCGGATCTGCAGTCGAGGGGGTCGATGAAACGGTGAAGGATGCTGTTTCTATCACAGAAGATACGGTTGAAACGCTTGTCGAACCTTCTACGAAACGGCCCGTTTCTAAGATTTTGGATCATACGGTTGAATTTGTCGAAGGAACTGTCGATAATGTCGTTCCGGTTGTTGAAAAGACGATGGAAACTGCAAGCACTACAACTTCGACGGTGATGGACATTGTTGAAATTGAAGAGGTGGCTGATTCATTTGAAAAGGTTGTTAGGAATGAAATACCGCCACAAAATGAAGATGCACCCGCCATCAATGTACAGCCTGATGAAGTGGTTGGAAAACCTGTTTTTGATTCCAATGAAGATGTGACAGATGGCGACCAGAGTCCCAAGGTTAATTCCCAGGTAGTCCTCGAATTTACTGAATCGGTAGTAGATGACGATACAAAATTTATTGCGAACGAAGCCCTTGAAGAAACTGCGGTCAGACCTGTGAATCAAGTCGCGCGAGCCGCAGGAAGGAATAGCGCTCATGTCCCTCATCACCTGCTACCCCGCCAATTCCAATGAATACAGGCTCGTCGTGCAGGAGGAGAGGGTTGAGTGAGAATTGTTTGGGAATTGTTTGGGTGCCTGTGCAACACACTATTCAGGTTATTAACTACAATTGTATATTGTCGAAAAGGGAAGTCTGTCAGATTAGTATCTGGTAGACTTCCCTTTGTATTATTATTCCTTTACGTGAATTGTCATAATTGCGCCTTACACAGGCACCGGCACAATTCTAACAAAATTCAGTCACCATTCTTTATTCCAGATTGGTGCAAACCATTTTACGCCTCGGCGGTTCATTGGAAAGATCTTCATGTCGGCGATTAGATGGCTGGCGTACCCGGCTATCCCCGCAATGAGCAGAACGTCAATCTGCGATTCTTGTTGTAATTGATTCAAAATGAACGCGTAAAAAGCGAGCCCGAGGAATGAGTGGGTGTAGGATCGGTGTGATAGGAAGGACGCGATTACGATATAGCTTCCGACAAATAAAATGCCGATCGATTGATGCATTACAATTCCGAGCCACATCACCATGACGCCCGTGAGTGTCAACATTCTTCTCTGTGTAATGAAGCGCGATACGATGAAAAAGAGCAAGCCGATTCCAGCGTAGAGCAAGATGGACGGATTGAATCCTTTTGTGAAGTACTGGTAGATAATCGCGACGAGAATGCCTGCGCCGACAAGTTGCATCAGCCATTGGGTAATCTGCTTTGAAACGGTGATGCGATTGCTCGCCAATCCGTTCGTGTCCAAGTCGGGAACGAGCGCCGACACGCCGCCAACCGCAGAGGCGATTGCGATTGTATAAAGATCGGGCTGCACTTGATACCCTGCAAATGCTCCGGCAGTGATGCCGATAAGTGCATGTGAACTTCCTTTCATCTGTAAACCTCTCTTATGGTGTAATCTTTTCATTATCCCTCACGTTGAAGAGTCAAGGCAATGGGCTGATAATCACAGTTGTTCTTTAAAAGCGGGTACATGGGTAGAAAATTATTGATCGGATAGGTGTTGGAAGAAAAAACTTTAGCGTAAAAGGGATTTTATGTTACAATTATTTACAAATAATTGTGATTGGAGAGATGAAAGTGAAGAAGATGTTACCTGGATTTATCGCAATGTCCCTTGCATTCCTAATGATAACAATGCCAATCCACACAGCTAACGAAGCACCTGCAAAGTTCAAAAATTGTACCGAGTTGAATAAAACATATCCAGGCGGCGTCGCTAAAGATGCTAAAGTTCGGAACGTAGGCGGAAAAACGAAGTACAAGCCTTTTGTTTCAGCTGAAATCTATAAAATGCACACAAATATGGACCGTGATAAAGACGGAATAGCGTGTGAGAAGTAAAAAAGCGTTACCCAAAAAACGGTGCCTGTGCAGCACACTATTCAGTTTATTCACTACAATTGTATAAAGTAGAAAGGGGAAGCAGGTCATGGCAATATTTGACCTGCTTTTCTTTTTATTTAAATGCATACCGATGAATTGTCATAAATGTGCCGTGCACAGGCACCGGAACAATTCGGTTTATTCACTACAATTGTATAAAATAGAAAAGGGAAGTTGTCCATACCGACCTTTAGGCTGCTTCTCTTGGTATTTATATACCTTCCGTTGAATTGTCATAAATGTGCCATGCACAGGCACCAACACAAACACAAACACTGAGGCACCAACACTTACAGAATAAAGGAATTTCCGGTTGGGTGTCGTATTGGTATAAGAATAGATGGTGTGCCGTAGGGAGAGAGGGGGAAGGTCGATGAATCTTTATGATTTTGAACAGGTAGTGAGTTCTGCTATCGTCGATCGTGGTTCCGAGTATTATCATGCAGGATTTGTTTCAACGCTAGCACGCAAGGAAGCGGGGCGATATGGTGCGCGTGTTGAGGGCGCTGATGTGTATGAGATTGCCATCCAGCTAGATGAGGAGGGCAATATCCTTTCATCTTATTGCGATTGCCCTTATGATTTGGGGCCGGTGTGTAAACATGAAGTGGCGGTTTATTATGAGTTGATTGACAGACTGAAAGATGATGATTTTCCGGAGGTGGCGGGGGCAACTCAGCCAGATCTTAAACTGGTGCTTGAAAGCCTACCCAAAGCGGAACTGATCGATATACTCCTTCATTTAGCGGACGATGATCCGAGTTTTCATAATGAGTTGCTTTTCAATTATGCAACTGTCGATGAGAAGCAAGAGACTGCTCGCTACAAGAAGATGGTTGATTCAATCCTTGAGAAATATTGTGGTGGAAATGGATTTATTACATATAAATATGTTGGCGACTTCACGAATGAACTGTCCGCCGTTTTGAATAAAGTCGAGACGATGAAAAATCCGTTGATTGCTATAGAAATTGCGCAAGGGCTGTTAATTGAAGGGATAAAATCGTTTCAATATGCAGATGACTCGAGCGGCAATATCGGATATTTATTAGATCAAACGATTGAAACGATGGACACGATTGCGAACGGACCTTTAGGGGCTGCCGAACAAAGTGAGATGTTGGACAGGCTCATTCATTTATCGAAAATGGACGTATTCGAAGGGTGGAATGATTTCCGAATCGATGTGCTCGGCATTGGTATGAAATTTGCTGGAAATGACCAATTGCGGAAAACGTTAATGGATGAGTTGGAGGCAATGGTGAACGATTCGTCTGCGAATGATTATAGCCGTTATGAAAATGAGCGGATTTACAACTTGATGTATGACATTATTGAAACGCATGGCGAGGAAGAGAAAGCGAGACAGTTACTACAGGAGAACTTGAATTATTCATCATTTCGAAAGCGGTTGATGCAAGCTGAATTGAAGGAAGGCAATTTTGATAATGTGTTGGCGTTGGCTTCTGAGGGAGAGGTCATCGACAAAGACTATCCGGGCTTAGTAACGAGATGGAAAAAATGGCGCTATCGAGCGTATAAACTTTTAAATGCTCACGAACAGCAGATGAAAATTGGCCGGGAGCTGTTGGCAGGAGGGGAAGTTGAGTATTATTGGGAGTTGAAAGCGCTCGCTGTGGATCAGCTTGCACTTTATGAAGACTTAAAACGGGAATTGGCAGGTAAGGGGAATTATGTCTATGCACAGCTCATTGAGGCTGAAAACGATGTAGAAGCAATTCTGGAATATGTACGTGAACAACCTTCGTTGGTGGAACGTTATTTGAATCTCTTGTTGGAGTCTTATAAAGATGAGGCAATTGAGCTGTTCGAATATCATGTGAGGGTATCTGCGGAAAATGCGTTCAATCGCCAGCAGTATCAAGAAGTTTGCCAACTGCTGAAGCGATTCCGGAAGGTTGCCGGTCGTGAAGCACAATTAAGCTTAGCCAAAGAGCTCGAGCAAGCATACAAAAACCGCCCCGCTTTTTTGGATGAACTGAGCAAGCTGTAGGGAGTTTTTTTAGGAAACGGTGCCTAGGGAACGGTGCCTGTGCAGGGCACAATTCAGTTTATTAACTACAATTGCATAAATGAAAAGAGGGAAGCCGATCAAATCAACAATTGATCGGCTTCCCTTTGGGTTTTTATGAAATCCATTGAATTGTCATAAATGTACCTTGCACAGGCACCCACACAACTCCGGAACAATTCAGTTTACTTAAGGGTTTGTTGACCATAGGCCAGCAGATTTTAATAGGACGCGCGGGTGCAGTTTCAGTTGGGCAACCATTAATTCCGCAAGATCCTCCGGCTGCAGCACTTTATCCGGATTGCCGTCCGTGAGATTCTCTTCAAATGCCAAGTCGGTTGCTACTGTGCTCGGCGTTAAGGCGGTGACGCGGATGTTGTGCTTTCTCACTTCCAACATGAGGGATTCCGTCAGTCCAAGCACACCGAATTTGGAAGCACTGTATGCACTTGTGACAGGAGCGCCTTTTTGGCCGGCAGTTGAAGAGACATTGATGATATCACCTGTTTGACGCTCAATCATTTCAGGTAGCACTGCGCGTGTAACGTAATAAATGCCCATCAGGTTGACATCGATAATGTTTTTGAATTCCTCCGGAGTAAGTTCAAGGAACTTGCCGAATTTGCCGATGCCGGCATTGTTAATGAGGATGTCGATTGGACCGAGTTCCGATTTGACATGCTCGACAGCGTCAGTTACCGATTTATTGTCAGACACGTCCGCTGCAGCGATCGAAACGTTTACGCCGAATTCGCGAAGCTCTTCAGCGACCTTTTGAAGATTCGCCTCGGTCTTCCCGATAAGCCCGACATTGATGCCTTCCTTCGCAAAAGCGATTGCCGTCGCCCGGCCAATTCCGCGTCCAGCTCCCGTAATGATTGCATTCTTTCCAGATATGTTTTGCATAGTTAAATCTCCCTTCTTTATACGTTGACACGTGTAGTATAGCAAACCGCTGAGCTGACTCCTATGGAAACGATTTGCAAGTGGAAAGTGCATAGGGTATTGGATTGGACGTGAGGGAATTACTATCATATCTCTGCTGAACACCCAAAACACCCGTTGCATAGTCTATATGACGAGAGTTTTACAATGGAGGTATGCGAATGAATTTTAGATTCTTCACCGGCAGAGTAATGGAAATTAATGATTTTTCGATACAGCAGGATGATCAAGGGTCTGGGTGCTATAAAATATTTACGGTCGCTGATCGTGAAGGTTCCGTCGTCAATTTTGTCATCGAGCCGGGCACATATTTTGTCGATCATGTTTTAGTGAAGGTCGGAGATATCGTAACGGGTTTTTATGATGCGAATGCACCGACCCCTCTAATTTACCCACCGCAGTATCGGACGGTTGTCATGGCGAAAGAGAGAGCCGACCAGTTTGTAAAAGTAGATTTCTTTGATCGGAATTTAGTAAGCAGCGACGGAACCTTGAAATTGAACATAAATCGAAATACGCCGATTTTACTTGAAAATGGACAGTTATTTGCGGGAAGTCCAGCAAATCGTGAGCTGATTGTCATTTATAGCACTACGACCCGCAGCATTCCCGCCCAAACTACACCACATAAGGTGATTGTGATTTGTTAATGCCGAAATTTGTGTGCTGCTTTCGGTGCCTGTGCAGCACGCAATTCAGTTTATTGACTACAATTGCATAAACAAAAAGAGGGAAGCTGATCAAATCAATCTTTGACCAGCTTCCCTTTGAATTTATATGAACTTCAATGAATAGTCATAATTGCACCATGCACAGGCACCCACACAATTCTCACATAATTTATTAATGGATATTGCGCTTTGTGAAACTTCCGCCACGCACTTCAGCGACTTCGTAAACAGTGACAAACGCTGACGGATCGATTTCAAGAATGATTTCCTTCATTTTGCTATCTTCGAGCCGGTTGATAATGCACGTAATTTCCCGGAATTCTTCATTGGAATATGCGCCTTGAACGATACTATACGTCGAACTGCGGCCAAGACGATCGCGAATCGTTTCGACCATATCTTCAGGTTCATTCGTAATAATCTTATACATTTTAGAACCGCTAAGTCCTTCTTCGACAATGCTGATCACTTTAGTGGCGATGTAGTATGCAATTGCGGATAAGAAAGCTCCTTGAAGTCCGAAGACAATCGAAACGATAGCGAAAACGAAGACGTTCAAAAATAGGATCAAATCACTTGTTCCGAACGGCATTCTCCGTGAAAGCAAGACAGCTAACATATCGATTCCGTCAAGAGCCCCTCCATTACGCAGCGCTAACCCCATTCCGAAACCGAGGATGATTCCGCCGACAACTGTTATTAACAGCGTATCTCCGTGAATGATTATGGGCACATGATGCATCAAGCTCGTGCTGATTGCCAGTGTAGCAATTCCGAGCACAGAGTAGATGGCAAAGCTTTTCCCGATTTGTTTATAGCCTAAAAAGACAAAAGGGATATTTAAAATCGCGATGAGAAGTCCCAATGGAAAGCCGAATAATTCTGATCCAACGATACTTAGACCTGTCACGCCTCCATCTGATACCTTGTTTGGAATAAGAACAGATTCTAATCCGTAGGCGGCAATGAGGGCACCGAGCATAACCAAGGCGCCGCGAGCAAACAATTTCCATATAGCTGTTTTTTGTTGGGTTTTTGGCATTTGTTGTTCCTCTTTTAAGCAGTTTTTTTTATTCTACACTTATCTTCTGCTCGTTGCCAGTTCATCTCCCTCGGAATGGAGATGGTGCCTGTGCAGGATTCAATTTAGTTTATTCACTACAATTGAATAAATGCTATATGGAAAGCTTTATTTGTTAATGAACTTCAATGAATAGTCATATCTGTTTCTTGCACAGGCACCGACATAATTCAGTTAATACACTACAATTGCATAATCAAAATAGAGAAAGCCGACCGTGTCAATTGCAGGTCAGCTTTCTCATGAATTTATATACATCAAATGGAATTGTCATAAGTCTGTCTTACACAGGCACCCCTGAAAAGGCACCTCACAAAAGCACCTCATCAGGCGAGCATCTCTCATCCTTTGCAAACAACCTCAGCGACTGCTTTTGCGGCGACGAGCAAGGCATCTTCGTCGATGTCCCATTTTGGATGGTGGTTGAAATACGCTTTTTCCACGCCCTTCGGTTTACTGCCAATGTAGAAGAAGCAAGACGGGTACTTCGCTGCATAATAGGCGAAGTCTTCCGAACCGGAGAACATAGGGAACTCCATCACTGACTTGATTTCAGGCTCTGTGGAGCTTTGAAGGGCGGCGACAACCTCAGCCGTAATTTCCGGGTCGTTAAATAGCGGTGGATAATCCGGCACATATTCAAGTTCACACTTCACCCTAAATTCTTCTTCAATCCCTTTGGTAATCCGGTGAACTTCCTTGCTGATCAACTCTTGGACTTCGGCGGTCATATACCGCACATCGCCCTCTAGTTCGACACTATCCTTGATAACATTGAATTGCCCTTTCCCGTCAAACGAACCAATTGTGATAACGCCCATGTCAAAAGGGTTCAACCGGCGGCTCACGACGGTTTGGATCGCGGTGACAAAATGGGCGCCTGCGACAATGGCGTCGTTCGCCAAGTGTGGAGACGATCCGTGACCGCCGACACCTTGAATTTTCAGTTTGAAGTAAGTCCGGCCCGCCATCGAATAGCCGCTACGGTATCCGACATCACCCGCTGGATTCGTTGGGAAGAAATGCACACCATATACTGCATCAACACCATCCAGTACACCAGACTCAACAATGCTTTTTGCACCGCCCGGCGGAACTTCCTCCGCATGCTGATGAATGATTTTAATCGTCCCTGAAAGCTCGTCCTTCAGTTGAATCAAACAATCCGCAAGCACGAGCAGATAGGCCGTGTGCGCGTCATGTCCACAAGCGTGCATGACTCCCTCGATTTTCGATTTGAAAGGCACATCCGTCTCTTCATGAATCGGCAACGCATCAAAATCCGCTCGAAGCCCAATCGTCTTCCCGGGCTTACCACCTTTAATCGTCACGATGATGCCATATCCATTTCCTACATTCCTTTGGACATCAACATCTTTTCCTGCATAAAAATCTGCAATATACTGTGCAGTCTTTTCCTCTTCGAACGAAAGCTCAGGATACTCATGGAAATGACGCCTGATCTGTATCATCTCGTCCTTGCGTTGTTCTAGCATATTCATCAATTGCTGCTTCATCATCTCAATCCTTCCAATCCGTTAAATACTAATATCGTCAGTCTTAACATGTTTCCCGTTAAACAACAGCTCAAACAGGAAAGATTAAGTAAAATTGGTGCCCAAAAGTCGGTGCCTGTGCAGCAAACAATTCAAACAATGCACTAAAATTGAATAAGAAAATCTAAGAATCCAGTAGTATCAACAATTCAGCCGCCTCAAATTGTATCTTCATACACTGTATTGAATTGTCATAAATGTATCATGCACAGGCACCAACACAATTCAGACAATACACTACAATTGCATTCTAAAAACAGGAAGCCAACCATGTCACTCTTTGGTTAGCTTCCTGCAGTATTTATATACCTACTCATGAATAGTCATAATTACACCTTGCACAGGCACCAAAAATTCTTCAGAAGGCATCGCTTCATATATCTTCTCGATTTCCTGTTTGTACGATAAGCAATAAAGGTGGTACGCGTGATTCGTCGTTTCAAAAGGCTTTGGCAAAAACGTCCGTACAAGATCCGTACATAAGAACCGCGGCGGCGTTTTATTATCGTCAACGTAGTAGGGAAACGAGCTGTGACGGTAATCCTCCAATGATTTCACCATCCGGACGGACGTCTCAATCGGATTCCGATGGATGTAACTGCTAATATCCAGGATGGCTCTCGGTCCGTTGGCGAGTTTTGAATAATACCTCTTCTCATAAATGCGTCCGACATGATCATAGTTCTTGGCATAATAATCGCTGTATCTGCGGTTTATGCGGGCCATGACACTACTTAATTCCACCTCGGATTGTATCAGTAAATGATAATGATTGGACATGATGCAATAGGCAACCATGGAAAATGGATACTTTTCGTACGCATATTCAAAAGCCCGCATCAAATTCAATTTATCCTCTTCAGTTCGAAAGATCGCTTGCCGATTATTACCCCGCATTGTCACGTGGAAATATCCATACGGATTCCAATACCGTCTTCTCCTCGCCATGTCAATCACCCACCCGATGATCTCTGTCCACTCGGACATTTGCCTCAACAGCAACCTTGTGACCCTTCATACCTAGCAGCCCTACACTAATAATTACCGATGCGATTGCTCATCACCACTTTCATTTTTTCCAACCATATCGCTAGACGAATAGACTGACAACTGTCCGAATTCATCAGAAAACGAAAAAATGAATTTTTACTGCGAAAAAGCGGGGGAATCAAATTTAAAAACAGCAATATGCCGGCAAAATTATATTTTCATTTTTAGGTTTTTTTTTCAGTGCCTGTGCAGCAAACAATTCAGATTATGCATTACAATTGTATATTCAAAAGGTGTAATCTCAGCGTTTCAACTTTCCGCACTCATTTTAGTTTATTAATATTCTTTGTATTGAATAGTCATAAATGTCTCTTACACAGGCACCAACACAATTCTGACAATACACTACAATTGCATAATGAAAAAAAGGAAGTCAACTTTGTCGGGCATTGGTTGACTTCCTGTTGTATTAATATACTTTTACTTGAATTGTCATAAATGTGCGGTGCACAGGCACCCCGTCAAAAAGAATAAGATGGCATATCACTTATGCACAGGGAATTGGTAAAAATTGCAGATTGTTTAGATGGAATCTCTAAAGTGAGGGCAATACCTAGTATTCAAGGCCTGAATCCTTCTGCGCATTTTTGGATTTATTTCAAGTTTCGAAGAGAATTGCTATCTAACTGTCTACCGGTTTGTTATAGTCAGACTATTGTAGTTTATTAGTCTGCAATAAAAAGGGTAGAGGGGATGAGATGTTGAAACGGTTTTTAGTTGGATTCTTAGCGTTGTTCATGATGTTTGCGACGGCAGTGCCACTATCTGCACAAGCTGTCCAGTCGGCTGAAACGGTACAAGTTGCCGATACGGTCGAACTTGATGTCAGTCGGTCGGTATTGTCGCTGACGGAAATCCGAGATGTGACGATTGAGGCGGATTTTGGCCGACATATTGATTTGGATGGCCTTGAACTGCAATTCGGCGGGAAAGCGCTCGATGAATGGAAGCAATGGAATGCGGAAGCCAAATCGTATTCCGGGAAGCCGTTCATCCTCGTGAAAAAAGAGCCCCATTATGTAGACGGCACGACGAAAATCTCAGCAGAACTTGAATTCGGGTTGCCGTTCGGTACGGATGATCTATCGCCGCGCTCAATCCGGGTCATCTACAAGGAGTTGCTTGGGGATTATGAGCTTGCGTTAGTTGATTCGGAAAACGAAGTGAAAGCTGCAACAACGGTCGAATTGAATGTATATGACCAATTCCTTGAATGGGATGAAATCAAGCCTGAGATCGACCGGATTTTTATAGAGGCTAACGAATTGAATGATCGTTATTTGCATTATGAAAGCCCCGGGAAAAGTGTGGAAGGCAAAGATATGCACCTTGTCGTTCTAGCGAAAGATGAGAACGCGGTGAACAATTATTTGGAGAACACTTTGCCGGCTGCGCTTGAATCTCCTGAAGATTTATTAGCGAAGCTGAAAGACGGGACGATGGGTGATTACCAGATTCCGATTTGGTTCAATAATATCCACCCGGACGAAGTGGAAGGGATTGATTTCCAAACGGGATTGTTGAAGCAATTCGCATTGGAATCAGAGGTTTCATTCACGAAAACGAATGAGAACGGGGAAGACGAGGAAGTTGTTTTAAATGTGGACGAGGTGCTCGACCATCTGATTTTCATTTTCAACTTCTCGCATAACCCGGACGGCCGTGTCCACAACACGCGGGCGAACGCGAACGGATTCGATTTGAATCGGGATAATGCTTATCAGACGCAAGTTGAAACGATCCAGTTGAATCAAGTGATCGCAAAATGGACGCCGCTTGCGATGATGGAAGGTCACGGGTATGTGAAGGGGTTCCTGATCGAGCCTGCAACACCTCCGCATAATCCGAACTTCGAATATGATTTATTAATAGAAGGAATGATTCCGCAAGCACATGCGATGGGACAGGCAGGCATCGGCAGCTCGGGGTTGACGTCGTACTTCTTGGCGTCCGAAGAATATGAGGACGGCTGGGATGATATGGGCCCTTCCTATACTCCGATATTCTCAATGCTGCACGGCACGCTTGGCCATACTGTCGAAGTGCCGACGCTCAGCCAAGATGCTTATGATGCAATGGTTGGCGCAGGTTTCGGTATGATCAATTACGTGTTTGAGAATAAAGATGATTTGTATGCACGGCAGGTAGAAATCTTCAACAGGGGCGTCAAAGGGGAAGACAATCGCGCGGTGGACCCGCTATTAACGAATGCGGCGGGGGAATCAATCGGGCGTGTCCGCGGAGAGCATGAAAACTTCTTCCCTGATTATTATTTGCTCCCGACTGACTCGTTGAATCAGAAGAACGTGTCAGAAGTATACAATATGGTAGATTATTTGCTCCGCAATGGCGTAAAAGTCGAGCGCACGACTGAAACTGTCAAAATTGGACCGACGACGTACCCGAAAGGCGCCTATGTCGTCCCGATGAAGCAGGCGAAACGCGGCTTGGCAAACGCAATGCTTTATAAAGGTGACGACGTTTCTGATTGGAAGGCAATGTACGATCCGGTCGTTACAAACTTCCCGGCATTGAGAGGATTCGATATCGTCGACGTGAGGATGGGCGAGAAAGATGTGCTTGAAGGGCTGACCGAGCAAGTGACGGAAATGGCGGTGCCAGCCAGCAATTTGGATGAAAGAAAAGCGATGCAAGTATTGAAAAATGTCAATAACGATACGATCAGATTGGTGAATGAACTGTTGAAGGACGGCAAGCATGTAGGACTTGTCCAAGAAGAAAAATTCGGATTCAAAGTCGGCGATTTCGTCGTCAGGACGGTAGATATTGCTCCGTTAAAGGACAAGTACGTGTTCGAAGCTGCCGTATTGCCTGCCTACCAAGCAATTGATTTGAAATGGATCGCTGAACCGAAAGTGGCAAGCAACGGATCCAGCCAATTGATCTTTTCATTGAAAGAATTAGGATTCAACTTGATGGACGAGGAACAGGCTAATGTCGTTGTTTCCGATTCGAATCTGCCGAAGGAGCTTGCCGGTAAGACGTTTGTTGGAATCGGCAACAGCGTGTTGAAGGCGGTCCATGAGTCGGGCTTGCTGGAAGGATTTAAGTATAAAACGACTAGAAGCGGACACGAAGGGTTGATCAAGGCGGCGGTCAACGCGGAACATCCGTTAATGGCGGGTTATCGTCCAGATGAACTCCTCTATACAACGCGAGGTTCATGGATTACCGCAGTTCCTGAGGGAGCGGAAGTGTTGGCGACAGTGAAAGGCACTGATGATTTCTACGTCGCCGGTTGGTGGCCAGGCCATGAAGGAGCGAAGGGACAAACCCTTGCCTTCACACAGCAATTGGACGATGCAACCATCACACTTTTCGCAAACGATCTCGCATTCCGAGCCCATACGAAACATTACTACCGCATGCTGGCAAACAGCATTTTTGCATCAGCGGAAGAAGCCCCGGCACCTAAGCCCGGAGCGGGTAAAAAATGAAACTCGAATGGCCCTGTAGTCGATACTACAGGGCTTTTTTGGTGGGTTTGAAGTTTGTGGTGCCTGTGCAGCACACTATTCAGATTATGAACTACAATTGCATATTGAAAACTAGAAACCCACTACTACCAGTAGAGAACAGCTCCAAAAGTGAATTTTTATTCCTACGGTTGAATAGTCATAAATGTACTATGCACAGGCACCGACACAATTCAGACTATACACTACAATTGTATAATCAAAAAACAGGAAGTCGACCATGTCTATCTTCGGTTGAATTTTCACTGTATGAATATGATTAGGGATGAATAGTCACAAATGTGTCTTACACAGGCACCATACCTACTGGCACCATACCTAAGTTGAATGAAATGAAAACACCGCCCATCAATTGATAGGCGGTGTTGCTTTAGGTTATGGATTGTTCGTCCTGAACGATCTCTTCTTCACTGAGAGTTTCATGTATCTCTTCAATCTGATTTTCTTCAACGGGCACTTCTTCATCCACTTTGAATTTACTGATTTCCAATTTCAATTCATTTGCCAAGTTGTTCAATGTATCCGTCGTTGCGACCATTTCCTCCATTGATGCGAGTTGCTCTTCCATGGAAGCTGCGATGTTTTGCGTATGGTCGGAGGATACACCTAGTGACTGCACGGTATCGTGGGTGGATGCCAGAATCTGTTGGGATCCTGCGGAAATTTCCTGGACTGTAGCGGAAACGGACTGGACGTTATCCGAGATATTCGCGATTTTTGCCATAATACTGCCGAATGTTTTGCCGGCATCATTGACGATGGTCGTTTCGCGTTCAACATCTGAATATACTTGGGCCATCGCCTCGACAGATTGACGGGAACCGTTCTGCATTTCAGTGATAAGCCCGCGGATCTGCTTCGCCGAAGCGGCTGATTGCTCCGCCAAATTGCGCACTTCACTCGCTACAACACTGAAACCTTTGCCTGCATCTCCCGCGCGAGCCGCTTCGATGGCTGCGTTCAAGGCGAGAAGGTTGATCTGACCGGAAATATCGGTAATCATGCCGATGATCTTTTCAATTTCAGATGAACGGATATGCATCGTTTCCGTAATTTTCATTGATGCCTGCACGGACTGATTGATCGTATGGATGCCTTCAATTGAGTCGGTGATAAGCTGTCTGCCTTGCTCAGCCGCTTCTGAAACTTCCGACGTTTCTTCCGCCACTTTCGAAGTGGAGTCCGCGATGTCTTGAATTCCCGTTGTAATCTGTTCGAGTGCCGTCAAATTTTGATTTGCAGCTACGGAAAGCGATTCACTTGCAGTGGATACTTCCTGCGTCGCAACAGTCGACTGATTTACGACGTCACTCATCTGCTCCGCGCTGTACGCCAATTCACTGGACGAGTTAACAACATTGTCCGCCGCAACATTTACATGTTTAATCATGCCGCTCAGTTCATTTTTCATATGATTGAAGCTGTGAGCAAGCCGGCCGATTTCATCCTTACTATTCAATTGAACCGTTTGCGTCAAGTCGCCTTGCGCAATGACATCGGTGAAACGGACCAATTCCTGAAGCGGCTGCGTGATCTTTCTAGATATAATGGAAGGAATTGCGACACCAAGGATGCTGCCGAGTACAATAAGGGCAATGCTCACAATGATGATTGTCCTTTGCAGATCAGTGATTGACGAAGCATCCTGGCTCACAACGAGTACCGTATCCGACTCTGGAATCGGGTAATAAAGAGACTTATGAACCCCGCTGCCATCTTTGTAGACGCCGCTGAACAACGGCTCGGCCTTATCCAGTGCCCGGTTATGATCAGCATTGAATGACTGCTGCACTAAATAATCCGTGGAATCCGAGAAGGCTAGCAACATGTCCTGTCCATCCACTTTGCTATGTATCGAAATGTTCTCCACGCCGTTCTTCTTCTTCACGCCATTGATGATGTTCATAAGCTGGTTATGTGCATTCTTATCTTTCAAAGCGCGATTGACGAGACGCCCCGTCACTTTCTCCTTCACGTCATCCATCGCCGAGTTCAGCGATTTTTCGAACTCCGGCATGACATTCACTTCCACAATGCGCATCGACGTGAAATAAAACACAAAGCCGAACAGCATCGTTAGAAGATAAATAGGAATCAATGTCCCTAGAATAATTTTCTTCCGAACGCTTCCCTTTTGCCTAAACAAAGAACTTCCCCCTGACTGAATCCAAAGTAGTAAAAACAAAAAGAATATTACTATCTCATTATACCTACAAAAATATGAAAATACTATCACTAAATAGACTTTTGTGTCTGTTTGTCATTAGACTATTCGGAATAGTTTCGGTGCCTGTGTAGAAAACAATTCAGATAATGCACTACAATTGCATAAGAAAAAATGAAAAGCCAATCAAGTCAACAACTTGATTGGCGATTTCCGTGTTTTTATTCACTGATATGAATTGTCATAATTGCACCATGCACAGGCACCGACACAATTAGGCACCCGCTCAATTTCGGCTTACTTTTCTTCGTCGGTGTAGTCGCCGCGGAGCTGTCTTCTGTTTTTCTCCAGAAGTTGTTCGAAGTATGATGTGGGTTTGACGATCTCTTGTTCATGCTGGGGCTCGGCTACGTTGATTTCCGGGTTTTCTTCCGCATTCTTCTCCGTGTGATCATGCAATGACATTGCGTATCGGTCCATGTCGACTTCCACCGTAAGTCGCGTCTCTTTTTGCATAGCAACCGGTCTCGAAGTTCCCGCATGAATAGGGGACTCAAGCGTTTTAATCGGGCTTTCAACTTCCTGTGTAGCGGCGTTCTGCTGTTCGATAATGGTTTTCAACCTTGTAAACCATTCCTGGCGCTCTTTTACATGTGCTGCATAGCCAAGTGAGTCTTTTCGTAAAGGGGTGTAAGGAGCATAATAAAAACGAATGAGGTGTCTCGGGTTCGTATTGTCGTCAACGATGATTTCAAGATCCATTGAAGTAATTTTATCTATAGGTTGATTGGCTGGAGAGCCCGCAGCTGCCTCTTCCTCTTTCACTTTATTCACTAGGAAGTTGGCGAAATGCGTATCTCTTTGAAACGATGCAGTTTCATAATTATCTTCTTTGAGGTTCACTGCCAGTATATCGGAATAGTTATAGGTTTTAATTATGTAAGGCATATTCATATAGGCTTTTGTGACTTTTACATCTTTATACAAGTCCGGCATCCATAAATAGATCTTCTCCCGCTGCTCATCAAGTGCGATTTTAGATAATAAATCGTCAGAGGTGAAGGATTTATGTCTGTTGCTATTGAATTGGTCAGGTTGGAAGGTTTGAAGGAATTCCGTCTGTGTTTTTTTACGTTTATCTTCAACTTGCGATACGATTACGAGAACTAGTACGCCAGCCAAGAAACATAAGACCAATGCGCCGATGCCAAGCATGAAGGATCGGTTATAGAAGAAATACCCAAGCAAAATTAAGCCAAAAATTGGTGTACTACATCCTATACCAGTGAATAAATTTGTTATTTTAGATGGCATTAATATATCCCTCCTATAAACAACCATTGTATATGCTTACGGCCTATTATGAAATAGGTTTCATCTTTTACGGTTATTTTCCATTCAAATCGGGGTATAGCAAGATTTATTGAGGAAGAACAGGAGTGTCTAGATTGGAAAAAGCAAATGTTTTATTGGCAATATCATTAGTAGTAAATGTCCTGTTGATCGGAACGGGAAGTTATGTGGTGCACAAGATTGGTGGAATTGAGTTTGTAAAGACGAAAATGCAAAACACGCCTCCTGTGAAAAGGGATTCTGCATATTATTTTACAAAAAAGAGTGTTTTTGAGCAGTCCACTGCGAGTGATGTGGATAAGGTGTTCATCGGTGACAGCATTACCGATTACGGGGAGTTCCAGGAGTATTTCCCTGCCGAGGTTGTATTGAATCGGGGAATCCGGAATGACGTAGCGAAGGGTGTGTTGGACCGGATCGGGGAAGTCGTGGACCGGAATCCGAGAGAGGCGTATTTGATGATTGGGGTCAATGATATCCGTTATCGAACCGACATTAAGGACTTTGAAAAACGTGTCAATAAGATTGTCGACTCTTTTGAAGGGAAGGAAACCCAGCTTTTCATTCAATCAATCCTGCCGGTGAATAACGGCCTTTTCGGGAATGAAGTAACGAATGAAAAAGTAAAGCGGTTCAACGAAATTTTACAGCGGATTGCGGATGAAAACGGAATTGAGTATATCGACCTGCATCTGAGTTTTACTGATAAGAACGGGCAGCTGGATAAGAAGTTCACGGTTGATGGATTGCATTTGAATGGGAAAGGATATGAAGTTTGGGTGGACAGGCTCCGTTCAAGATGACGATTTGTATGAAAAAAGCTGAACCTCTTGTTAGGAGGTTCAGCTTTTTAAGTCGCTATTGGTGTTGACTTTTTCTTCGGTGAAAATCCGC
The DNA here is from genome assembly GCF_023715585.1 of Sporosarcina luteola. Classification (GTDB taxonomy): domain Bacteria; phylum Bacillota; class Bacilli; order Bacillales_A; family Planococcaceae; genus Sporosarcina; species Sporosarcina luteola_D. The sequence continues at coordinate 1,514,675 of NZ_JAMBOK010000001.1, read as the reverse complement.
CAAGCAGAAGTTTTCCATGCGGCAGCAATTTATTGATTAAAATTGAAACGATGATGGGAATGAAAACTCCAATGGCAGTGAATCCGATCAGGCCATACTTGAAATAATCATTCAAAATGATGTCTGCAAAAATATGCAAATACATGATCGACAGCGAGTGCTGCTCGATTTTCCGCAGCCAGCTGAGCGACAGCCGGGCCGTCATGAACTGGAAAGCGCCGATCAATAGAATTGTGAATGAAAGTGGTATGACCAGGTCCAATACGAAATGGTCGTACCGTAAAAATTTCATGCTGAGCCGATAGTCGATGACTTTGAAACTGTCGAGCAGGACCGCCGTGACACTGACGAGCAGTGCCGCAACCATTACGCGCTTCGAAATATCCATCCAGAAATCCTTCAAATAATATCCGATTGCAAAGTAGACGATTGCCATAAGCGCGACATCGATATTCCAAATCATCGGGATCGATTGTGCCGCCTCGGATGGTTTTCCGCCGATGACATGCATGGCGATGATGCTTTCGAGATGGGCGATGATATAGAAAACGCCGAGAATGATGAACTGCTTCGTCCGATTGAAATATTTCGTGAGTAGCAAGAAAAATATATAAGTGAAAAACAACGTCGTAACAAACCAGAAGACCCCGTACGCTCCGCGAATAAAGCGACCGCCGATGGCAAGCGTCCACAGATCATTGAGATACCATGAAAGATCCAGATTGCCCGAACTGATCTCCATCCCGTAACGGATCAGCGTAATGCTGACAAGGAAAAACAGATAGGGGACGATCAATTGCATAAAACGCTTGTGAATTGTCGGTTTCATAAGCCCTTTTTCGAGAACCGGCTTGAAAAACAACCCGCTTAAAATGAAAAACGCCGGCATGTGGAACCAGTAAATATATTTCGCGAGCGGAAAATCAAGCTCTCCAGGATAATGCCCGATGACAACGAGAATCATCAAAAACCCTTTCGTGACATCCACCCACGTTAACCTTTTCTTCTTCATAAACAAACACCTCTACCTAACTATGCTGCTAGTATATACCCCCTTATCCCCAATTCAACGCATTGTAACAACATTGATATGTAAATGTTAAATTCCTGGGAAAATACGGTGCCTGTGCAAGACACTATTCAGATTATGCACTACAATTGTATGAGGAAAAATGAAAATGCGGTGGAGTTAATAGAATTAATAAATTTATATGCATTTTTATTCATAGAATCGAATTGTCATAATTGCACCGTGCACAGGCACCGAAACAATTCTGACTATGCACTACAATTGCATAAAATAAAAGAAGAAGCCAACCACGTCAATCGTTGGTTGGCTTCTAGTTGCATTTATATAACTATTTTTGAATTGTCATAAATGTGTGGTGCACAGGCACCGGTAAAAAGGTAAAAGGCACCGATTTAGCACCGTCTTAATGTTTAAAGGTCGAGATGAGTTCTTGCAGTTCCTCTGCCATGTGGGAGAGGGTTTTGGCGGAGGCGGTGATTTCTTCCATGGAAGCGAGCTGCTCTTCAGTGGAGGCCGCTACTTCTTCGGAGGAAGAGGCATTGCTTTTCGCCATGTTTTCGAGCTCGTTCGCCGTCTCATTCACTTCCCGGATGGCGATTCGGACGGTATGCGCCGTTTCGGAAATGTCATCCATCTGCGGGGTGACCTCTTGAGTGCTCGCCAAGATCTGCTGGAACTTTTCAATTGCTCCGTTCGAGATGGCCATTCCTTCTTTGACGTCTTCTGTCACTTTCGCCATGATCTCAACTGAGCTTTCGGTATCCTGCTGGATGCCTTGGATGATGTTGAAAATCTCCGTGGCGGACTGCTGTGATTGTTCTGCAAGCTTCCGCACTTCATCGGCGACGACTGCGAATCCTTTGCCGTGTTCTCCCGCTCTAGCCGCTTCGATGGCAGCGTTCAGGGACAGCAGATTCGTCTGTTGTGCAATGCCGGTAATGACATTCAAGATCGTGCCAACTTCTTTCGACCGTTCGGATAAAGAGCTGATCATCTTGTTCGATTCGGATACAGAAGACTGGATGGACGACATTTGATTCACTGTATCAGTCACCGCTTTGCCGCCGACTTCGGCTTGCGTCATCGTATGGATGGCGAGCTCCGACACTTTAAGCGAACTTTCCGCGATATGTGCAATCCCTTCCGTCACTTGCTCGATCAGTTGGACGTTCTTCTCGATGCTGCTCATTTGGTTTTCCGCGTTGCCCGCCACTTCCTGAACGGCTTCAGCAACATGTTCCGTAGCGTACGTCGTCTGTTCTGCGCTTGCCGTCAATTGTTCGGATGAGGCTGCGACGAATTCCGTGTTTTTCTCGATCTTCCCGATCAGGTTCTTCAAGCTTTCCTGCATGTCAATGAATGCATGTCCCAATTGGCCGATTTCGTCTTTCGAACTGACAACGATTTCCGTGGTCAAATCTCCGCGGCTGATCGTGTTTGCTTTATTCCTCAAATCCTGAATTGGTCTAAGGACGGATCTTATGACGAAATAAACGATGAGGATTCCAATAAGCAGCGCGATGACTATGACAATCATCGTCGTCTTCAGAATCGGGGCTGCAGCATCTCCCACTTCGGATTCATAAAGCGATCCCCCAATTTTCCAACCGGATAGTTCATTCGTAATAAATGTCATGAACTTCCCTTGGCCCTGATAATCATACTTGAAAGAGCCGCTATCCTTCTCATAGAGCTTCTTATAGAAGGCCTCTTCCGCAACTGTACCTGCCTTACTTGTCGGATGCGAAATGAAATTCATATCCTCATCCATCAACATTGCGTATCCCTTTTCGCCGATCTTTACTTGGCTCGTGAGCTGATTGATCACATCCAGCCTAATATCGACGCTAACGACACCGGAATGATCCTTCGTCGTTTTGGAAATTGTGACAACCATGACGTCTTCAGCCGCATCTTCATAAGGCTTTGAAATCTGGAGTTCACCTTTATGCTCCATGGACTGCTTATACCAATCGCGCGTCCGTGGATCATACGATGAGGGGACGGTGGAACCTCCTCCTTCGAAAAATTGCCCTTTCTCCGTCCCGACATAGATACTCAATATTTCCGGATGCAAATCGGCGTAGTGAGCCAGTTTACTCCTAAGTTCTTGGCTCTCATTCCCATCATATTGACTTGACGTAATATTCCCGCTCAACATCTCGATATCGTGGATCTTCGGACTAAGCGTATTATCGATCGTCGTATTTAAAATGGCGATATTATCGGTCGCTTCTCCCATGATTTGACTTTCCACTGCAGTTTTCGCACTCGTATAGGATAAAAATCCGATGCTTACCGATGGAATGATCAAAATTAAAGCAAACGCCGAAATGAGTTTCTTTCGAATAGTACTAAACACAAACATTCATCCTCCCTAATTCTCTCTCACCATCTTTATTTCGGTTGAAATTGCATCATATTAATATCAAACTATAAGTATTTTTATAAATATATTAAGCATAGATAATAACAGTAATGATCGAGTGCCAATGAGCGGGTGCCTGTGCAAGGTGCATAATGAGCGGGTGCCTGTGCAAGGTGCATTTATGACAATTCAATCAACGGTATTTTTATACAGTGAGAGACCGCCACATTAGTGATTCGAGTGGACTCTCTATATTTTCTATTCAATTGTAGTGCATAGTCAGAATTGTGTCGGTGCCTGTGCAAGATGCAATTATGTTAATTCACCATCCTGACTAATAATACACAAAAAAGCCAATCTCCTCGCATTGAGATTGGCTTTCGCATTTTGCTTATGCAATTGTAGTGTATTGTCTGAATAGTTTGCTGCACAGGCACCGCCCTAACCGCCTTCAACGTACTATTAAGTCATACGAGGAGAGGCGCTTGTGCTTTAGTTGTGCGTAGTGGTACATCTCATCGAGGCCTTTGATTGGAAGCTCGCTTAGTAATTTACCTGTCGTTATGTCATATGTGTCGATTGAATGAGTGTCTGAAGATTCGTGGTAGCGGAAGAAGTGGAGCTTGCCGTCTCGGAAGTATATTTGTTCGGACATTTTCATTTGTCCTTGACTCGCTCCTTGAAGGCTAAAGGCAATATGGACTTCACCTGTTTCGGGGGTGAGGGTGTACACATCCCCGATACCATCCACATAGTAGAGGGTGCCGTCATGGATGGTGGCGGCGTTCCGAAGGTTATAGGGAAGGCGGATGATGTATTCTTTGATGTCCTTGTAAGTGGTTAGTGGAAACGTCACGATTTCCTTCGTCTTTTCATGGATGCGGTATACATCGCTTGTCAGCTTTTCCGTGTCGGCCATCAGAAGATAATAGTAGTCGCCTTCCTTCAAAATCGATGCCAATCCGATCCGTTCGCCAATCGGGCCGAGCGACACGATTTCTTCAGGCTGGACATCTTTTTGAAGGGGCATCTTTTGCAATGAAATGCCGTCATCGACACCGATCACCATCAGTAGGTTCCCGTCTGCTTTGCCGGACATTTGCAAATAATGGGGGATGTGGTTTGTATTGAATCCGTTCGCATTTCCAAACCGTATATTCGCCCGATAGCCGCCATCCTCCATGAAGCCAGAGTTATAGATGGCGTAAAAGAGATTGTCCTTTTCACTGTAAGCCATCAACTCACCGGTATGTTCTTCAGGCAGCATTGCGAATGTTTTAGTCCCATCTGAATCGGCCAGATAGATATGACCGCGGTCTGCTAAAAAGAAGGATTCCTTTGTTGCGAAGATTGTTCCAAGCTCAAGGCCTTTCATTTTCAACATCTTCGTATTTCCTGCCTGATCCACAAAAACTGTAAAGCTGAGACCATCCCGATTCATGTCCTGATTCGCAGTCGTCGAGAAATACAGAATTGCCGCAGTATCCTTCAGCAAATCAGGACTTGACAGGTCAGACCCCGATAGGAATTCTATCGAATGTTGGCGGCTGAAAGCATAATAGGCAGTGGTCATGACGACGACAAACAATACGGTGATGCCGGCGAATAACAACTTCTTTTTCATGTTCCGAAACCCCCTTAGCTGAATGAAGGAGCTGGTCTCTAACGAACAGCCCCTTTGTAAGAATCAAATGCGTCTCGGCATCATTAAATTTGACGGACGAATCTAGTCTGTTTTGCGTCACGGATATCTCGTGGATAGACGCCAAAGCCCTTATTTACATCCAAATCCAATCCGCCATACAATAAATAAGCTGACCAGATGAGTTTGGAGCAGTTTTTCGCGCCCATATGTCCTGTGTTTCGGTTGTTCATGAAGTTCAATGAGTACGGCTGTCCAATTTGGGTGTACGCCCAGTTTGCTGCATTTTGCTTGACCGTATTTGTTGTGGAAACGGATTTCACGACTGCCCCTTTTTCTACCATCTTGACGTTGGCAGAAATGCTGCGGACGCCAGTAGGGAAGACGGATTCCACAATTGTGTTGTTGGAATAGTATAATCCGACATGACCATGGTTTACGAAGGCGGTCGAGGCCGGTGTATAGAAGAAATCACCGCTTTCGCTCGGACCAATGATATAGTTTGCAGATCCCCCGCCTTGAACCTTTCCATTTTTGCCGAAATGCTCGGCCAACAGCTTGGCAATTGTAATGGACAACTGCTTTTGTTTATTCATTTCCTTGTCCATCTGACCGTTGATCTTGATTTCGCGGAATCTAGTAGATACGAAATCCTCGACGTAGACATTAGGCTGATTCATTACGATTTCAAACTTGTGTTGCTGGACTGCTGAAGCGCGGATAGGGAACTGAACACCGATAACGAGAATTCCTGCCAATGCAATTGCAATGAATCTTTTCACGTTACTCGCTCCTTTTGCGAAGGCAACTGGCCAGTTTCGCCTTCAATTTAGTATGTTGTCCAACATACTTACACTATAGCATGTATAATGTAATAGTTAAAATTTTGTGACAATAAGGGGTTTGCACTATATTCTAGTATTTTATTGAATGAAAATCCGGGAACCTTTTGTGAATATGCAAAGATGAACGCCGCTTGCTAGGTAAATAGGCGTTTGAAATAATGAAATGATAAAAAACTTAATAGAACAAATTGAGGAATGGATTTTCCCTATAGTGATGGAAGAATCATTTGCCTGTCCGCAAAACAAGTACAAAAGAATGAAAATTAACAATACATAAAATTCTTGTTGTATATAACAAATAAATTACGTACAATGGTGGAAAGAAGGAAAAGAGGTGACAACATGCACATCGGCAGTCGGATACGGAGGCTGCGGGAGAGCAGAGGCCTCTCTCAAAAGGAGGCGAGCTCAGGAATCATATCAACTTCCCACTATAGTAATATTGAAAGCGGCCGTTTTGAACCCTCGAGCGATGTCCTTGGACTGTTAGCTGATCGGCTCGATGTGCCAGTTAGCTATTTCCAAAAAATTCATGAAGATGATCCACTCCTCCAAACCTTATTGACACAATATGAGGAACTGCTAGCTTCAGATATAAAGGCAATCCCACAATTTATTGAGAAGCATCATAAGCGTTTTTCCTATATCTCCTCCATCCATCAGGAAATCATGTTTCATTTATTAAAATACACCGAACTGGTTAAAGTCGGACGTATCCCAGATGCACAAGCCCATTACTCCTCAGAAGTCGCCCACATTCCACAAGCTTTCTTTGAAAATGCCAGCAGATCGCTCCTTGAAAAATATACGTATACATCAGGTGTGTATTACTATTTCAAAAAGGACTATAAGGCGAGCATGACCCATTTTGAAGACGCCCTCCTCTTGACGATAGAGGAACCCCTTTCAGCTAAAATTAACTACAATATTTCCTTAGCCCTTTACAAGCTTTATGATTATGGCGCCGCCCACGTATATGCAAAGCGTGCAAAGGAGCAGTATTTGCATATGCATAATTGGGGGAGGTCCGGAGATTGCTATAATCTGATTGCAGCACTTTATCTCGCACAGCATAAGCCGACAGAAGCAAGACGATACATTGAAAAGGGATTCAGTGTTTTGGGAAGTCCCATGTCAGAGACTCATGGCCGGCTGTATCATAATCTGGCTACCGTTATGATGAAAGAAAACGACTATGCCCTTGCATTGAAAACGGTCAATCAATGTATAGATTTGAAAAAACTGTTGAAATGTACAACTCTCTTTGACTCGCAACTGCTGAAATTGAGGATTTTATTCCGCCTCGGTGATCTATTGGCATTGCGGGAAAATATTACTCGACTGCAAGTCTCCATCCAGAATGAGCTGGAGCAAGCGAATCTCGACTATTTTGAGGCGAAATTATACCACGCTCTTGGCGAGTATGATCTGTATGAACAGAAGATGAAGAATTGCATAGTCCACTTGCATGAAAATGAAGACTGGAATGCACTGAAGGACGCTGCCCGCCATCTATCCCTCCATTATGAAACGAATAAAAAATATAAAAACGCCTTCAAATTACAGGAACTTTGCATCGAAGCCTACAGGCGATTAACGATGGAGCTGAAGGGAGGTGAAGAAAAGTGAAGAAAAAAGTGCTGATGATGTGCCTCATTCTTGGGTTAGCGGTATTTTCTCCATCAATGAATCTTGCATACGCTAGCGATTACAGCACGCATGGACTTGGCTATGAGGATGTAGGCCCGCCACATGCCAGGGGGTAAATGAGATAGCAATTTCATACTTCTATCTGCACGTAACGATACGTGCTCTTTTTTTTGTCTGCATAATCTACAAATCAGTCGTAATGAATGGATCATCGTAATACAGTTACTATAGAAGGCCAATACCTTGATTGGCTGCCGTAGTCTCGGATGATGAACTGACAATAAAAACAGGAGGAGAAAATTTGATATGTACGAATTGCGGAAATGAGCAGGCGAACGGACGGTTTTGCGGAAGTTGCGGCATAAGAATGGCCGAGGCGGCGGACGGCTTTCAAAATGGACAGACGGTCGTCGAGGCGACTGTTATCAATGCTGAATCAAACGTACACCTTGAAAACGTCAGTAACCTGACAAAGGAGTACTGGTCCTATTTCGTACAGCACCTGAAACACCCATCGATCAGCCTGACAAAACAGGACGATGAGTTCAGGAACAGCTTCATTTCACTGCTTCTTTATGCCATTATAGTAGGTCTCTCAGTTTTCACGACACTTAAAGAAGCTACGCTTGAAACAGTTGGCAGTCCTTCCTTTTCATCAGTTTTCCTCAATGTAGCGGGGTTTGTTGCAGTTTGCATCGTAATTATATCGTTCGGTCTCTTCATCATTGGGAAAAATTTTGGACCCGCCTACCCATTCAAGCAAATCGTGGTGCTATACGGTGCACACTCCTTGCCGGCACTCGTCATCGGAATCGTATCCCTATTTTTGTTGGCAATGAACTCCTACTGGTACGGACTATTTCTACTCGCTGTCAGTTTGCTTTATATCCTAATGCTCTCACCGGGGTATGTGATCAGCGTCCTCCTATCCAGAAAGCCAAAAGGAATCGACCCGCTCCACGGATACGCAGCATACACAGTCCTCGTCATCATCCTATTCGGACTCCTATTCAAACTCCTAAGCGACTCCACCGTCCTCTCATACCTGCCAGGACTAACAGGAATGCTATAAATTGTTCGAGAATTGTATGGGTGCCTGTGCAAGGTGCAATTATGACAATTCAACTTTAGTAATAATAATACAGTGAGAGGTCATCCGAAGATTGATATGGATGACTTCTCCATATTTTTTATACAATTGTAGTTAATAATCAGAATAGTTCCCTGCACAGGCACCGAAAAAGAGGCACCGAAAAAAACTCGGAATTGAGGTATGCGATATGGAGAGGGAAGTGTTTATCATCGATGCAGTCCGGACGCCGATTGGTAGATATAAAGGGCTGTTAAAGAATGTCCGTCCGGATGATATGGGGGCTATCGTTCTGAAGGGATTGGCCGAAAGGAATCCGGGATTTCCATTGGAACTGATCGATGATGTCATATTCGGAAACGCGAACGGGGCGGGTGAGGAGAACCGGAATGTGGCAAGGATGTCGTTGCTGCTAGCAGGATTTCCAAAAGAAATAAGCGGGACAACCGTCAACAGACTATGTGGATCGGGTTTGGATGCGGTAAGTTTAGCAGCGCGTTCCATTTTGTCGGGGGAGTGCGAGGCTGTCATTGCCGGAGGCGTCGAAAGCATGACAAGGGCACCTCTTGTCATGAAGAAACCTGAGTCGGAATTTCAACGCGGAGACATGAAAATGTACGATACAACGCTCGGCTGGAGATTCCTTAATCCAGAAATGGAGCGCTTGTTTGGAACGGATTCGATGCCGCAGACAGCGGAAAACGTTGCAGTACGTTTTGGCGTAACGAGGGAAGAGCAAGATGCCTTTGCAGTTAACAGCCAACAAAAGGCGAAACTAGCAATCGAGGAAGGCAAGTTCACGGATGAAATCATTCCCGTTGCGATTAGGGATAGGAAGGGCAGCACGCAAATTGTAGATCGGGATGAACACCCTAGACCAGCCACGACAATAGAAAAGCTATCGGCTATAGTTCCAATCTTCCAAGGTGGGACAGTGACGGCAGGCAATTCGACCGGATTGAACGATGGTGCTTCTGCCATATTGCTCGTAAGCGGGGAATTTGCGCGTACACACGGCCTTACGCCTCTCGTCAAATACATCGGTTCCGCAACGGCAGGATTGGACCCATCCATTATGGGATTGGGACCGGTTTATTCAACGAAGAAATTAATGAAGAAACACAATTTGGGGCCATCCGACATTGATCTCATTGAAATAAATGAAGCATTTGCATCCCAGGCAGTGGAATGTGTGAAACAGCTAGAGCTGGATAGCGAAAAAGTAAATGTCAACGGGGGCGCAATCGCATTAGGCCATCCGCTCGGGGCAAGCGGAGCAAGAATTCTAACGACATTGATCCACGAAATGAAAAGAAGAAATGCAAGAAGAGGACTAGCAACGATGTGCATCGGAGTCGGACAGGGGATATCGGTTGTGGTGGAGAATGTTCACGGAGGTTGAATAGTAGAAAAGGAATGCATCCGCAACGATGCATTCCTTTTTTTAATCAGTCTTGAATTGTGTACGAGAATGTTTTGAAGACTCTAGGCAATTGATCAGCACCAGAGTTATTTGCCGAAGCAGTATTAGCTTGAGCTGCTAAACCTAAGACAACAATAAGTAAAAAAGCCATTACAATTTTCTTCATTACAAATCCTCCCATTTCTCTACTTTGTTATAAATATAGCCATATCTATTCGCTTCGCGATAATAACTAGACGATAGCTTATATTTCCTATTATTATAGTACCATTCTGCTAGCGCAATGCAATATTTATTAATATGTCTGAAATCCTGAATTTCTTTAAAATGTTGTATAGCGAGTTCTGCGATTTCTACAGACAAGCCTCCTTCACTATGAAGTGATTTGTAGAAATTGAAATGATGGAAATAAGAAATCAGACTTTCGTCATTTAATTTGTGATATAAATTTATACCACCTTCAGCCCAATGAATAACATTTTTCTTCATATTTAGCTTAGAGTATTCTACGATTAAACAAAAGATTGTAATCATCATTTCATCATTTTCCGATTTACTCTCAATGCTCTTTAAGAAGTATTCGATAGCTTGTTCACTATTACGTAAAGTACTATTAAGCGATCCTATATTATGGTAAATTATACCTTTTTCGCTGTGTAAATTAAATTCCTCGCAAATTTGCATAGCCTTTGAATAAGCTTCGAGTGCTTCTGGGAATTGTTCAGTCCTTTTTCGCGTAATTCCGATGATGATATAACATTCCAGAACACGTTTCATCATTAGATTTCCCATGAAGAAATCCAAGGCTTTTCTAATATATTCAATAGCGATGAAGATTTGTCCTTCTGCTATATAGATTATAGATATTGTATAATGAAATTCAGCTTTTTCCCAATCACTAAGCGGTATTTTTTCAAGATTATCCATTATCTCCTGGAAAAATGAAGTCGCTTTTTTTTGAATCCCCGAATTATAATAGTACAATGCATTGTTCATTTTAAATAAATACATCTGGTAAGCATCGAACTCGCCAACTGAGTGGCTCAACGCTTCAATCTCTTTTTCCATTTCATTAAAGTCCTTACCAACGATCAATCTGAACCTCAAGAGGATTAGCAAGTAGGTATAATGTAGCGAGTCATTTTCAAACCAAGGACTATTCTTCTCCAGGAAATCTATTTTTTCTTTAGCAAGCTCCATATCCCTGGACGTTATGACTAGTCGATAACTCTCCATCAACATCTTCTCAAACTCTAGTTCCGTTTCCTCATCATTCTCCTGCAGCTTCCCAGGATCCATCCCAAGCCGCTCCATCAGCATTTCTGTAATGTCTTCGCTCGGTTCAATCTGGTTCCGTTCGATTTTTGATAAATAAGATGGCGTACAAATCCCTTTGGCTAGGACAATCTGCTTCATATCTTGCCGTACACGTTCCGCACGTATCAAATGACCTATTTTCATTTGCCGATCCCTCTCTTTATCTATCTTATCCTAATTTACAGTATAAAGCATATTCCTGCAAAGTAAGAAACTTTTCTTGGAAAAGCGAAAAAAAAAGATGTTTTTGAAAAAAATGTCCCAACCGGTTATACTTCTTTAGAAAGACATCTCATGCTATATTATAGGTAATAGTCCCACGCCATGGATGTTCATCTAAATAAAACAGTACAAAAGGAGTGTGAAGGGGATGACGATAGCAAGCAAAGAGGTAACGTGCGACAAGGAATTCCTGGACATCGAGATCATGAAGATGAAGATGGAGCTCTTACAATTTGTGAAGAAGATGCAGTCCAATGGTTTATTGAAATCGGTTGATTACGATGAATTAAACAATACGCTTACATCAAAGTGAATGAATATTGGAGAGAAAGGTGACTGACATTCGATGGAATGTATATGGTCGCCTTTTTGCGTACTAGACATAATTTTTCCCCACAATATAAAAAGCCGCTTCGAAGTGGAGTCCGACTTCGAAACAGCTTGTTATGATCCTCTTGTCCTCTTTACGCCAATAATCATGAGGCCAACTGCGCTTGTAATATTGAGCAGGACACCTAAAATGAGCAAAATCCATTCAACAGTGTTCGGTAGCGATAGGGTCAATGAAAAAACGAGCGACACGCTGCCGATGACGAGCAAGAGCATTAATAGCGGTATTGTTTTTTGCATCCGGATGCCTCCTTTTGCGATGCGATCAGTGTATGTAAAGTATTATAACCGTTTTATGAATGCAGTGGGGACGCGTTTGTTACGTTTATGCGTCTTTGCAACGTTTTATGAGCTTTTACAGGGATTTATGCTTATCTGTAATGGTTTATGCGTTGATAATGACATTTATGCTTCGATTGCGACATTTATGCGCGAATCCAACGTTTTATGCGCACAATCAGCAATTTATGCGAATGAACATCGCTTCGATTGATGACCCGAAGCAATAAAAAGAGAACAGGCAGTCCGCTACAATAGTGGGCTGCCTGTTTTCTATCTTGTATATTCAATCGAGTAATATTGTCGGTTGAACTCTTTGATGCAAGGAAATATGTAGTTCAGCTGCCCTTCAGAATACGTGAAGGTATGTAAATGCTTACTTGTCTCGTCAATGAACGTTTTACGGACAGGAATTAAAAGACTTGTTCCATCAGCGAAAACAACATCTGTGAGATACTCTTCCACCTCGTTGGTTTCAAAAGAACGACTAAAGATCCATACACAATCGATATGATCTGACGGTTCTGTTTGAAAAAGTACTTGATTTTCCTCGGGAAGTTGCTTGAGCAAATCCAAAGGAGATAGATCAGAAAGATAAGGACCATGTGGCGTAATGATCTCCGACATGCCGGGGTTCGTTTTCGCCCAACATAAGGCGTGAACAGTCTGGCGGTCATGTGAAAAACGTTCCAAGGACATTAGACATCCTCCTTTTTTCATAGTGTATTTAGTATAACACGGAGGTTTGTGTAATAATAGTCAAAATGTAACAAAAACTTGAAATTCTTGTAAAATACATTAAAGCGTACATATTTCTTGGTTTCATTCAGTAGAAGAAAAGTAGTTGGACTTGATTTATAATTCTAAACAATCACTTGACCTCTACGTTACCGTCAATGGTATATTCATAGCAAAGGATGAAAGGGTGACTGTCCAATGAAAGTCGTGCAGGAAGCGGAATCCATCAAAACTGAAAACTTCTATGAAGGCGATGACACGCTCCGTTTAATTCTCGAAGAGCATTTGCATGGGCCATTCCTCGAATACGCGAAACGCGAGCTTTCCCTATTCGGCGAGCTTTGCGCAAATGAAATCGACGAGCGCGCAAAGCATACCGACAGTGAAGGGGAGCCGCGCCTTATAAGATACGACAAATTCGGAGAGGAAGCTTCCGAAGTTTGGGTGAATGAAGGCTACAAGAAAACCGTCCAGGAAACGTATGACACCGGGATTGTCGGGTATGTCCATAAGGAAATCCCGGAGCTTGGCCATAAGGGGAACTACACGTACAGCTTCGCGCAAGGCTATTTGCTGTCACATGCAGAGCCCGGGTTTTATTGCCCCGTCACATTGTCGATGGCGACCGCCTATTTGCTCGACCATTACGCGGATGACCAAGTGAAAAACCTGTTCCTCGGCAATGTGTGCTCGACAGGGGAAGTACCATTATACGAAGGTGCAACGTTTCTGACCGAGCGACAAGGCGGATCGGATGTCGGGGCGAATGTCGTGAAAGCTGTAAAAGACGGGGATCACCACCGCCTTTACGGTGAGAAATACTTCGCTTCGAATGCCGGCATGGCGGGAGTTGCGATGGTGCTTGCGAGAATGGAAGGCGCGCAGGAAGGATCACGCGGATTGACGTTGTTCGCGGTTCCATGGAGAGGCGAAGACGGCAAACCGAACGGGCTCCGCATCCGCCGTTTGAAAGATAAATTAGGAGTCCGGGCAGTCCCTTCCGGAGAAGTCGAGTTCGGCGGCGCACTTGCCTATACGATCGGGGATCCGACGAAAGGGCTCTACTATATGATGGAAGCCCTCAACCTGTCGCGTATTTGCAACGCGGTTGCCTCCATTGGCATCATGCGGCGCGCTTTGCTGGAATCAAAAGCGTACGCAACCCGCCGGATTGCATTCGGCAAGCGGCTCACCGACTATCCGATGGTGCAGGACACACTCGGAAAAATGGCGTCGAGGCTTCATGTTGAAGTGGCAACCGTCTTTGATTTCATTCAACTATACGAACGTGTCACGGAAGGCGCAGCGTCCGACCGGGAAAAGATTCTGAACCGGCTTTTAATCGCACTCATCAAAAAAGAGACGGCCGAGCAGGCAATCCACTTTTCCCACGAAGCGATTGAGATGCATGGCGGCAACGGCTATATCGAGGATTTCGTCACGCCGCGCCTTTTGCGGGACGCCCAAGTGCTCACCGTCTGGGAAGGCACCGCCAATATTTTAGCACTTGAACTTATCCGCCTCGTCAATAAATTCGGAGCACATAACCTGTTCATCGACGAAATGCGCAACCGCCTCGTCATTGTCAATGACAGCGAGATGAAACAGGCGTTAGTGGAGGAACTAACTAAGCTATCCACTGATCTTAAAGCATTTGCAGGCTACGACAATGACCTCCAAACCTTTGAAGCGAAAGGTTTCATGAAGCGTATGGCCCATCTCTACGAAAGCGTCATAGCGCTTGAATGGGCAAAGAAACATGGAGGCAAATTTGAAAAACTAGCAGAGATTTATATCGAAGATACATGGTCATTGCGAAAAGTCGGGGACGATATGAAGACAGTCGCCTATTTTACTGAAATCATTTGAAATGAAGGGAGTCGGCTCAGCAAACCGGCTTCCTTTTTCAATATATGCATGTTGCGAAAAATGAATGTTTCCCCAAGTTCCCTCAGCATTTGACAATATAATCTGTCGATGCAAATGGGTTCTTTTTAGTTACTGGCGATTTTGAGGAGTGGATGGCGTATTTTATCAATAAAATTGAATTTTCTAATCCCCTGGGAAGCCGTATAGTTATAGACAAGAACATCACTTGGGGGAGTGAGAGCGATTAAAAAGATAGCTGCAATACTACTGGCAATCACTGTCGCAGCAAGCAGTGCGGCCATATTCATGGGAATTGGTCCGGCGGTGGATCTTTTAGCTTCATTCGAAAAAGAGTACGAAAAGAATCTATTTAAAGCCGAATCCAACTTACTGGACGCAGCTGAGACGTCAAGGGGATCTATTGCAAATGCAGTGGATAAAAAGTAGGGGGACATGTTATATATATAGGGGCTGATTGATACAGCTCCATACATATTTATTCGAAAATAAGTTCCGCAATAATTCAATTAGTGTTACTATAGTAGTGAGTAGCATTTGAGTCGAGCGGTTATATAGAACTAAGAAACGTAGATAGGAGTTGTGGGCATGGAGAAGGAAAATCTGATTTCATTGCAGCAAAATGTCCTAAAGTTGAGGGTGGAAGGTAAATATGAAGAGACGATTGAAGCTTGCTTTCAATTGTTAGAGGCAGGTTTAGCAGCGAACGATCCAAAATCCATCTTGACTGCCCATATAAACAATGCCGCATCTTTTTACTCCATCGGTGCGATTGAAGAGGCATTCCACAGCATCGATGCGCATCTTGACTATAGTACAGACAATGGCGATGATGCGGATCGTTTGAATGGATACAACGTCCTTTTTCTGCTCCACGAATATACGAAAGACTACGAGAAAGCAAAGGGAACGCTGGAAAAAGCGATTGAATTGGGCAAGAATCTTGGGCATTTCAATATTGTCAGCAACGCGTACAGCAATTATAGTGACCTTCTAGCAGATGAAAACAATTTTGAAAGCGCCCTTTCCATGGCGAAAACAGGGCTCGAAATGGCCAAGCTACATGAACCGAGGACCCCGATATTGGAATTCCGGGTGAAGCTGAACATTGCAAATGCGTTAATTGGTTTGGAAGAACTTAAAGACGCAGAACAGCTCGTAACCGAAATGATCAATGACCCCCTTCTAGAATCCTTCATTCGGGAAAAAACGCAAGTGCATGATTTGTACGGACGTTTTTTACTGAAGAAAAAGAAGTATCGGGAAGCATTGCAAGCCTACGACACAGCAAAAGAGCTTGCGGAAAGCTATAACGACAGAAATTTGCTGAAAGGCATTTTGGAAAAAAGATGCAAGCTTTGTGATCTAATGGACGACGTGCAACGGGGTTACAAAGCCCAGCAAGAATATATCAATTTGCTAAGCGATCTCCGCCAGTATGAAGTTGCCATGGCGGCAGTCAAAATTGGCGTGAAGCATCGGTATTCGACGATCGAACGACGGGCCAACACCGATTTCCTCACCGGACTGTACAACCGGAGCTACACGGAAACAACGACGAACAAATGGCTTGCCGAAGCGGCTCACACTGGCGAAAGCATCGTCTGTATCGCTTTTGATCTCGACAATCTGAAAAGCTTGAATGACACCTACGGCCACATATTCGGCGACAAAATCATCAAGGAAATCGGCCAACAATGCGCCAGGCAAATCAGAAGCGATGACTTGATGGGCCGATTCGGCGGCGACGAATTCGCCATCATCCTTAGGAACCTTACCCTTGAAGCAGCCCAACAGAAAGCGGAAAACCTGCTCGAAGCCGTCCGTTCAATCAAAATCGAAAAAGACGGCATCTACATTTCCTTAACCGCAAGCGTCGGCATCGCCGACAACGCAAACGGCACCATTCAAACCTTCACCGAACTGTTCCACCAAGCAGACGTTGCGCTGTACCAGGCAAAAGAAGGCGGTAAAAACAGGATTTGCATCACGAGTTAAGAAGAAAAGGCTGCGTAAGGTCTTTTTTTGTTGAATCGCGCCATGGTGCAGATGGAAATTCTTTTGCTCCGCGTTATAGGGCGACAAATACTTCCCGGGAAATAATTCGGCACATTTCTTATCCTTTGTCATATATTCCCGATATTTGCAGTCATAATAAGATCCATTGTTTGCAAGTAAGCTTCTTCACTCAAAAAAAGGCAGTCCCGCACTATTCAACGGGACTGCCTTTTCTCCTTATCCTCCCGGAAATACTCCGAAACTTGAACGACCCTCACTTTGCCGGTATGAAGCTCATGGTAGATTCCACGGCTGTCGCGGAACGAGATGTATTGGTCGCGTTCCAATTCGACGAGCTGTTCGGCGCTCTCCATCGAGTCGGTGTGAATGAACCTCCGTATGTAATGTTCTTCGTCGAAGAAATAAGTGATTTTGAATTCCTTCAAATCGCGCCACGCTCCCTTCCGTCAATGATATCGTACCCGCATCCACTCAAATTCATTCAACCTATTCCCTCACAATTGCCAATAGTGTAACATAGAGAGAAATGGATTTCCCGTTGAAATCCGCATCCAACTACCACCTATACTTCCAGATAGAGAGATGATCGGCATGAAATCGAGATCCTTGCAATCACGTATATTTTCATATGGCGCCTTGTTCGTTTCGCTTGTAGCGATCATAATCGGCGTTTCATTCTACTTCACAATGTCGCAAGGGATTGAAAAGCAGATTGGCATCCGGGCGCTGAGCATTGCGAAAACGACGGCTGCCAGGCCGGATGTCCGCGCGGCTTTTGAACAGGAAGACCCATCCAGGCTGCTGCAGCCGATCGCCGAAGCCGTCCGCCATCAAACCGGCGCCGAATATGTCGTCATCGGGAACAGGGAAGGCATCCGGTATGCCCATCCTGTCACCGAACGGATCGGACAAAAGATGGTCGGGGATGACAATGAACGCGCACTTCATTTAGGAGAATCGTATGTCTCAAAGGCGACCGGCACACTCGGCCCCGCACTGCGCGGGAAAACGCCTGTCTTCAATGATGAAGGCGATATTATCGGGGTCATTTCGGTCGGTTATCTGAACGATGACATATCCTCCATATTCTTTCAGTACATCGATAATATTTCATACATCGTATTGATCGCCATCGCTCTCGGCATTATCGGCTCAGGCTTCCTCTCACGGAACATTAAGAAGGAGCTGTTCAATCTGGAGCCTGCGGAAATCGCCAATCTATTCACCGAACGGAACGCGCTTATCGAGTCTGTTCGCGAAGGCATCATCATGGTCGACGCGAAAGGGGTCATTACAACGGTGAATGCAGCGGCTTATGACACACTTTCCATTCCCGGCCAAACGGAACTGATCGGCAGGACAATTCAGGAAGTGCTGCCGAACACCTTGCTGCTGAAAGTGTTGGAAACAGGGGAGCGGCACCTCGACCGGCCGATGGAAATCCACGGTCGTAAAGTCATCGTCAACCGAATCCCGATCCGGGCGGATGACCAAATCATCGGGGCTGTTTCCACATTCCGCCTTCAATCGGAAATCGACCAGCTTGCAATGGAATTATCGCAAGTGAAGCGGTATACCGAAGCGCTTCGGGCGCAGACCCATGAATACAATAATTTCCTCTACACGATTTCAGGGCTTATCCAGCTTCATTCATACGACGAAGCGCTCAGCTTGATCCATAATGAAACGGCCGAACACCAATCACTCATCCAGTTTGTGACGAAGCGCTTACAGGATCCTTTCCTCGGCGGAATCGTCATCGGCTTTTTCAATCGGGCAAGGGAGCTGAATATCCGTTTCCTTCTCGATGAAGACAGCTTTTTGAAGGAGTTGCCGGCCCAATTGGAGAAGACCCATTTCGTCTCCATCATCGGCAATTTAATGACAAATGCATTTGAAGCGGTTGATATGAATCCTGAAGCGAAACGGCTTGTCCGCCTATTCGTTTTCGATAACGGAGAAGAAATTCTTTTCGAAGTGGAAGACTCGGGCAAGGGAATTGCGAATGAAGTCCTGGATGCTTTATTCCTTGAAAAAGTTTCGACAAAAGATAGGGAAGACAGAGGGTACGGGCTCTTGAAAGTGGCGGAGAACGTCGAAGACTTGGGCGGCTCCATTACAGTGGAAAAAGGGGATTTAGGTGGTGCACTGTTCATCATCTCCATCCCGAAAAGGGGGTACCAACATGCAGGCTCCAATTGAAATTTTAATCATTGAAGACGATAAGCGGATTGCAGACATCCATAAGCGGTTCATTGAGAAATTGGAAGGCTTCACGGTCGTCGGCTCCGCGCATACCGGCGAAGAGGCGAAGGATTGGGTGCAGGCGCTGACGCCGGATCTTGTGCTGCTCGATGTCTATTTACCCGATGCTCTCGGTACGGAGATCATGGGTTTTATCCATGAGAACAGTCCTGACACTGACATCATTTTCATAACCGCTGCCGCGGAAGTCGACATCGTCAAAAAGGCGTACCGCCGCGGCGTAGCTGATTATATCCTGAAGCCTCTCACATTCGATCGGTTCAGGGAAAGCCTCCTTTCCTACAGGGCGAAAAGGGAGAAGCTTGCTGGCGAGGGGACCATGAAAGAGGATTCAATCGACTTCTTGTGGAATAAAACAAATACCACTGTAGAAATCACAGAAAATCTTCCTCCGAAAGGAATCGACCCGATAACGAAAGAGAAAGTCATCAGCCATATGAAACAGGTCGAAGGAGGAATCACCGCTGAAACGCTTGGCGTGGACATCGGCGTCAGCCGCTCGACCGCAAGGCGCTATTTGGAGCATCTCGTTTCGGAAAAACGAGCGTACACCGAGCTGATCTACGGTTCGGTCGGCCGCCCTGAACGAAGATACTTCATCCAATACCGATGAACAATATGAACAAAATGACGTTTACACCCATTATTGAACTTATGACCGGAAACATTGAAAATAACCAACCTTCTGATAAATTGATGATAGCGGTTGAAAGCGCTACCATCATTTTTTTTATTCAAAAGGGGGATGCAGGATGAAATGGAAGAAGTTTAAGATTGTCGCTATGGCAAGTGTTATGGCACTCAGCCTCGCAGCGTGTGCAAAGGATGACGGAGCAGAGGGGAGCTCTTCGAAATATCCGGAGAAGAACTTGACGATTGTTGCACCATCCGGAGCAGGCGGCGGATGGGATTTGACCGCCCGTGCAATTGCTAAAACGATGAATGACACGAAGCTCATTGAAAAACCGATTACGGTTGAGAATAAACCAGGTGGCGGCGGTGCCGTTTACATGGCGGAGTTTGCAACGAAGGAAGTCAAAAATGATTACGCGTTGCTCGTAAAATCTCCACCTCTTTTAATCAATAACAATAAGGCTGAAGGGAACAGCCCTTACGGTTACAAGGATACTACTCCATTGGCGCAGCTGACACGCGATTACGGCGCGATTGTCGTTAAAGCCGATTCAGACTTCAAGACGCTGAAGGACGTATTGGAAGCAATTAAGAAAGATGCAAAATCAGTCACGCTTGCCGGCGGATCTGCACCAGGCTCGATGGACCATCTAGTTGGCGTCCTGCCAGCTTTCGAATATGGAATTGATCCGAAGACAGTGAAATACGTGTCGTATGACGGCGGAGGAGAAGCAGTTGCAGCGTTGCTCGGTGGTAATGCTGACGTCATCGCAACGGATGCATCGACAATCGGACAATACGTGAAATCAGGAGATGTCCGTGTCCTTGCTGTCAGCTCGTCAGAACGTCTTGGCGGCGAATTGTCTGAAGTTCCGACGTTCAAAGAAGAAGGCATTGATGCAGAGTTCACAATTTGGCGCGGTCTGTTCGGACCAAAGGAAATGTCCGATGCTGCAGTTGACTATTGGACAGAAAAGCTCAAAGCAATGACCGAGACGGACGAGTGGAAAGCTGAACTCGAAAGAAACGGCTGGCAAAGCGAATACCGCGGATCTGAAGATTTCACGAAGTACTTGGAAGATCAAGACAAAGTCATCGTTGAGCTTCTGACAGCACTTGGCATGCAAAAATAACACATTTTTATGGCGGCTTAAGCGGCCGCCTTTTCAATCCAGCTACTGGCGCCAAAAGCTCGGGGTCATAAGACAAAGCTGTTCTGTGGCAAAAATTATTGCTCCTAACGCTTCGCTTTTACTCGCAAAAGCCGTTCTTCGTTACGGCTTTGCCTTTCGCCTCTATGCAGGCACCATTCGCTTTTTTTATAGGGAGGTGTTAAAGACTATGAGTAAAACATTCGATCGATATGCAAGCATCGCTTTTTTACTGATCGGTCTTTTATTTGTCATCGAAAGTACGAAGATTGCAAGCAGCGCATACGGTTCAACGGTAGGACCTAAAATCTTTCCATTATGGCTTGGCGTCATATTGATTCTTTTGAGTTTGCGGCTGCTGTACGAAACGTTTACATACAAATCAGAATCGGCATCCAAGGAAAAGCTGCAATATAAAAAGTTCTTCATCATTCTCGTGAGTGCAGCGCTGTATGCATTCTTGCTGGAGAAGATCGGGTACGTCATCTCGACATTCCTCTTTTTGCTCGTCACATTTCAGACAATGGAGCGAGGAAGAATTATTCCGACAGTCATTATCGCAGCGGTTTTCTCGTTAGGCATCTATTATTTCTTTGCGGAATTCCTTGGCGGATCTTTGCCCGGCTTTCCACTATAACTTCATCCAGCAAAGACCCTGCTGGATGAAGTTATAGCTGCCTCCGGCGGATGTCACGGATTTTAAAGGGAGAAAAGGTAGGCAACCTAGGTTCGCCGCGTCCTGCGGCAACGGTTGCATGACCAACATCCTGTTGGCCTCAAGCTCGATAAAAATCCGGACTCAATTACGCCAAGGCGAAATTGATTGAGAGAAGAAAGGAGTCACAGCATGAGCACATTACAATTTCTGGGTGATGGTTTTGCGATCGCCTTCCAATGGCATAATCTATTATTTGCGTTCATCGGCGTCGTCATCGGAACAGCTGTCGGCGTGCTTCCGGGCATCGGCCCGATGAGCGGGGTGGCACTCCTTATTCCGGTCACGGCAACGATCACGTCCGGCATGCCGACAAGTGCAGCTGCCGCAAGTTCCATCATTTTGCTGGCCGGCGTCTACTACGGGGCGATGTATGGAGGATCAACAACATCCATATTATTGAACACCCCAGGAGAATCATCTTCCGTCGTCACGACGCTTGACGGTTATCAAATGGCAAGACAAGGCCGGGCAGGGGCTGCATTGGCGATTTCCGCCATCGGATCGTTCTGTGCGGGCATCATCTCCTTGATTGGCCTCGTTTTGCTGGCTGAACCATTGTCCAATGTCGCTATCAACTTCGGGCCGGCGCAATATTTCTCATTGATGCTGTTAGGTTTGGCAGCAGTAAGCGGACTCGCCGGGAAGTCGATGACGAAAGCGTTGATAATGACGGTCTTCGGACTGCTGCTCGGAACAATCGGCATCGATGCGGTCTCGGGGATTGCCCGTTTTACATACAACCAACCGATCCTCTTCTCAGGCCTCGAATTTTTGACGATTGCAGTCGGGCTTTTCGCGCTCGGTGAAGTGTTCAAAACTGTTCTGGAAAGGGACGAGGAAGATGGGGCGATTGCAAAAATCAACCGGATCCTCCCGACGAAGCAGGATATGAAAGACAGCACAGTGCCGATCGTCCGCGGTTCATTGCTCGGATTCTTCATCGGAGTGCTTCCGGGCGCAGGCGCGACGCTCGCTTCCTTCTTCTCATATATGACAGAGAAGAAATTCAGCAAACGTCCTGAAACATTCGGACATGGAAATATTGCAGGGGTCGCCGGTCCTGAATCTGCGAACAACGCAGCTTCCGGAGGCGCCATGATTCCTTTGCTGACGCTCGGGATCCCGGGTTCCGGAACGACTGCTATCCTGATGGGTGCGTTAATCATGTACAATATCCAGCCAGGCCCGCTTCTTTTCGACGAGCATCCCGAAGTGGCGTGGGGGCTTATCGCAAGTATGTTCATCGGCAACTTGATGTTGTTGGTGCTGAATATGCCGCTCGTCCGTGTATTCGCAAAGGTCATTCAAACGCCAAAGAAATATTTGTTGCCAATTATCGTGGCAATTTCATTTTTCGGTGTGTATGCCGTGCAATATACGACATTCGATTTGTACTTATTGCTCGGATGCGGCGTGGTCGGGTATTTATTATCGAAAAACGATTACCCGGTCGCTCCTCTCGTCCTCGCACTCGTGCTCGGGCCGATGATCGAAAACAATATGCGCCGCGCCCTTACGATTTCAAACGGCGAATTCAGCATTTTCTTCACACAGCCCCTGTCTCTCGTATTCCTCATTGCAGCCGCAGCATGGCTGATCATTCCGCTATTGTTGAAAATGAAAGGCAAAGCGGTAATTGTGGAAGAAGAAGGGTGAATAGCAAAGCGGATTGCCTAATGGAAATGGCAATCCGCTTTTTTTATTTAGGATTTAAAAGCGCTTTTTATTTAATCGCGTCCGAAGCGTGTAGCTGCGCGTCCAAAGCGCAGCATTCCGCGCCCAAAGTGCCGCATTCCGCGCCCAAAGCGCCGCCTCCCGCGCCCAAAGCAAAGCATTCCGCGCCCAAAACGCCGCCTCCCGCGCCCAAAGCCCAGCATTCCGCGCCCAAAACGCCGCCTCCCGCGCCCAAAGCGAGGCCTCCCGCGCCCAAAGCGCCGCCTCCCGCGCCCAAAGCAAGCCGCCGCGCGTCCAAAAAAAACCCGGAAGAGGGGAGCCCTCTTCCGGTTCAAACAATCATCTTTCACATGCAAAGCCGTCTTTGTCACGGTCCATTTTCGCCTGGTAGGCGGCATGGCCTTGAGGAACGCCGTTCGGATATTTCTTACGGAGCTCCGTGCAGTTTTGGAACCATTCCTGACCTCCGGAAACAGTCGTACTTGGCGCTGGTGCCGGTTTAGTTGCAGGAACACTAGGTGCTTTCGGCTTTACAGCTGTACTGCCGGAACTTTTCGCAGGTGCCGCATCGCTGTTGAATCCGGAATCAGTCGTGTAATTTTCGATCGACCAGATGCCTAGTGCTTTTTTCTTTGCTGACGCTTGCGCTTCCTCAAACGGTGTCAAATGACGCGTGTTTGGCGGATAAACGTATGCAACGCGGGCAAGTCCTTCCGCAAGCAACGTCTCTTGGACGCTTTTCCCGTCGACATAGACATAGGCAAGTAATCGGTCGTACTTGTCGTAGCGCTCCCCGATATCAAATTCGAGCGTGAGGGCACCGCTATTGACCAATTGTCGGTTGCGCTCCTTCGCCTTGTCGCCGAACGGCTGCTTCCCAAGGCGGGGATGATTCGTTTCTGGCGTATCGACCAATAAATAGCGGACATTGATCTCTTTGCCGTTATACAATACTTTAATCGTATCGCCGTCAATTGTCTTAACTAATTTAACGGGAACTTGCGCTGTTGTACCGGACGTCTCAGTCTTTTTCACCGGTGCCGGTTTCGCAGTTGCAGCAGGATTCTTTTCACTCGAAGGAGCGACGATAGCCGGATTGGTTTTCGCAGCATCCGATTTATTTTCATCCTTAACGGCTTTTTCTTTTTCAATTTCTTCCTCTTCAACAGTTGAAGTGTCTTCTTCTGGTGCTTTCTCTTCATGGGTGTCCTGTTGGTCAGTTTTGACCTGCTCCGTCGTCGCTTTTTCATTCAGCTCGAAGTCGCCGGAACTATCGGTACATCCTGCAAGCGAGAGTAATCCCACGAACAACAATCCAACCAAAACTCTTAATGAAACTTTCAAATCCATTCCTCCACGCTTTGGAAACACGTCGTCTCCAAGTAAGTCATCTATTATATTTTTGTAATTCAGTTCGGCGTAATCCTTTACTAAAATACTCTAGTATTATAGCAGAAAAGTTTATAAAGGACGAGAGAATTAAGTTAATAAGAAAGTGAAATTTCATGATAAAAAGACCACACACCCGAAAGGTGCATGGTCATCCATCATTTATCCTGATTTTCTTTCTTCAGTAGCCAAGATTCGGCTTCTTCATCCACTTCGACATTCCGCAAGTCGATGACAATCGGCTTTATCGGTTTGGCGGCATTTTCGGATTTGAGTCCATTCGGATTACGGCCTTCCAACAGATCCGCAAACTCTTTCGCTTGCGCCAATGCATCCTGTCGATCCATCTGACTTTCAGCGAAGTTTTGCGGGTCGGGGATGACGTTCTGGCTTTCTTGATCTATCCCGCCCCAATCTACGTTCCTCCGCGATACTCGATGCAAATGGCCGCGCTCTCCGGACGGCGTGCCGCGTTTTTGGGAAGGAGAGGAAAGGTTCGGCGGATTCGGTTCATATTCAGACGTGTCGAATAAAACTTCCGCACCTGCCCTGCCGAACAGAAGGTCTTCTCGTGACACTCCACTGCCGCCCTCATAGGCGTCCTTTGCGAGGCTATCCCGGTAATCATTTTTCGGCAATCCATCTTCCCCGATGCCGACGGGCGACTCCTCGCCCTGCCTGTTCAAACGTTCAGCTTCCGAAATCGGCCGGGCAAACGGGTTCGTTTCCACCTTATGCCGTTCCGCATTCAGCTCATATGCCGTCTTCTTCAGTTCTCCATCGACATAGAGGAGCCACTTGCCTTGCTTGATTTCCGCTTCATACCGCCTCAAGTCCGCCTCATCGAAACCGACTTCCACAAGCATGCTGCGCACAGGATCCTCCCCTGAAATATAACCGATAAAACGGTCCAGCCAATTCGAAGGCGCCGACTGGATCTCCTCTGCAGTCCTGCGCCGAAGCATATCGACTTCCTCTTCATTTCGCGCAATGACATACATGTTTTCTGGGTCGATTCCTTTTTCATCCAACTCCTCGATGGCGACAAGCAATGCTGTTTCTGTATCGTATAAACCGACAAAGGTTTTTTGGTTCATACCACTCACTCCTTTTATTTTTCGCTAACAGGAACAATCTATCCATGCAATACCCGGATTTCTGAAGCGGGAAACGATTGCAACAAATTCTATTTCAGGATTTCTAATGAATCAGGAACCATTTTTGTTGTATGATAGAACGTACGGTTTTATTTCGGAATTATATTGGATAAGGACCAGAAAGGAGGATGTCATGATGAAAAAAAGTGAAGTGATGAACTGCCGGCTCGATATGACGCAGCGGGCGCGCAAGGAAATTGGAAACTGGGCGATCGACGAAAACGAGCTCTTTTCCATGCAGGCAAATTTCTCTGTCTACATCGAAAAACTTCCCGCAAAACAAGACAACATGACATTCTCCTTCTACTTCGGCCCAGAGGAAAATCCGCAGCTCGCCAACCACTTGAACGAACGCGTTGCCGTCTTGGAGTGCGTCTATAAAAATGAAGGCTTCCTTGCGATAAGCTTCAGAGTGAAAGGGCGGAAAGAGCCTGTCCGGACGAATCGCCGACTTGGCGTCCGCTTGGCATTCGCCGTCAACCGGCGTACAGGCAGTCCAATGCCGATCGAACTCTATACGAGCCTCCGGGAGCTTCCGATTGCGCAAGAGCGTTCAGCATATGTGGAAAAACGGATTAAGAGCTGGGAAGGATATTTGAGGATCGAGGAGAAAAATGCGGATGTCGCGGATGTGACCGCCCATTTTTCACAACCTATCATCAATGAATCGTTCAGTCAGCTGACGATCGTTTGCAGCGGATTGGAAGCGAAAGATTGGGGTTCGATCAACGGATTTAGCGCAAAACTGAAAGGTTCAAGCGATGATCTCGGAACGGTTATCGATGTAAATCGAGGAAGACGTTCCGTGAAGATCGAGCTGAACCGGAAATACCAAGCGGTTGCAAGGCGCGGCTCTTTATTGCCGAATGGCGCCCGTGAAATCGTCTTCAGCAATTTCGCCGAGCTGAGCCAAATTCGCCGGCTACGGAAAGGATTCAAGGATCTGCAAGACGGATTTGCGGCAAATGCCAATTTGGAGAAAGTGCTGTTCGAGGAACGGCCTGTCGTCCAAATTACGAATAAGCGGCAGGAGCTCGAGTTCCATCATCCGTTGAATGAGTTCCAGCGTGAAGCGGTCACCGGCGCGATGTCTGCGCATGATCTGTATGTAATCCAGGGACCTCCAGGGACTGGGAAAACGACAGTCATCTCGGAGCTTTGCCACCAGCTCATGTTGGCGGGGCAACGGACGCTCGTCGCTTCGCAGTCGAATTTGGCGGTCGACAATGCGCTCGGCAGGCTGCTGTCCGATCCGGGCATCCGCATTTTGCGCTATGGACGGACGGAGAGCATCGAAGAGGAAGGGAAGCGATTCATCGAAGAGAATGTCGCTTCCTACTGGCGGGACGAAACGTTGGCAGCGGTCAATGAACAACGGGAAAAGCGAGCAACTCGGGAGAAGGAGATCGCTGAGGAGATTAAAAGTCTCGAAGAAGAAAAGCAACGTCTGAGGGCGGAACGGGAAGAGATGGACCGGCGTATAGCTGAGAAACAAGCCGCCGAGACGGAAAGCAAAGACTTGCATGGTCAGTTGGATTCCTTGAAAAAGTTGCAGTCGAAGCTTGACGAAAGACAGGATTCGATTGAACAGCAACTGGATGAATTAGCCGGGATACTTGAAAAGCTGACAATTGAAAAGGACAGGTTGCAACAGGAAAAGGAAGATGCTTCAATTAGCCCGGAATTGCAAGAAAAGATGGCTGAGGCAGAGCTGGAATTGGCTGTGAATCGCAAAAAGCTGCGCTATTTCCAAACGATCGAAGCGATTGACTACGCGGAAATGGAAATCCGGAGATTGACGGAAGAAGCGGCAGCGAACAGTTTGAAGGTAGGATCGATGCCGCGTTTCATCGAAGAATTATCGGACGTGCGGAAGCTGCAGGAGCTGGAAGGGCTCTTCGCGGCGCATACTATCAAACCATCGCTTCCGACAAGCCTTGAAATGAATACGCTCCGCCGTTTACGCGGTGATATTCAAAATGGCACCTATCCGTATGCGCTTCTCGAATGGAAGGAAGTGGAGGAGCGTCTGACGAATGGGATCAGTCATGCGGAAAATCTGCTTCGGAAGCATCATTTCGCGGTCGAACAGGTCCGAAGCAAACAGGACGATACATACAAAACGGCTGAAGAGATGCATGACATGCTTGATAAAATCGGCCGATTCTTTGTGAACCCTGCGACAAAACGGATTTTGGCCGCGCCGGCAACTGCCGAAAAGGCGACACTTTTGCACCGGCTTACCGAAAATCTCGCTTATTTATACGGCAAAGCGGAAGACGTACGGAAAATTTCTGCGTCGATCAAATCATCATCCGATCGAGAGGCGGCGGGCCGATTCACCGCTTTGAAAAATGAGATCAGGGATGAAATGACTGCTCATATTCAAGAGATTGAAGAGCAGGTGGGAGCCGCCGAACGGACAGTCAAAGAGCACGAAGAACAGCTTCTGCAATTGAAGGAAGAAAGCTCGGAGCTCGCTGTACATGTTGACGAGCAAGTGTATCGGCAGGACGTCGAGAACAAGATTGAAGAGCTCGACAAAGCGCTTGCCGGCTTTGAGGAGCGGAAAGGTTTATTCCAACGAATTGAACTTGCATTCGAAGAGAATGCGTCGAAGTCGATCCGGACATCCGAACAGCTTGCAGCTTTGCAACGTGACTCAGAAGCAATGCGGCTGGAAAAAGCGGAGTCAGAAGACCGGGTGATACAACTTGAGGAGCAGATTCACGCCCTCGAGGAAATCATCCTTTCCGAACCGGAAAAGCGGAAGAAGGAATTGACTGAGGACATTGCCGGGAAATCTGCAAAAGTCCTCGATTTGCAGCAGGAGCTTGACCGGATGCCGGTTGCACGGATGCTGCAAGATGAATGGAGCGGCATGCTTGCCGGGGCGGGAGAGTTTGACTTGGATGAGATCCGCAAGCTGTATGTGAAGCATGCGAACGTCATCGGGACAACTTGTGTCGCTTCCGCGAGACGTGATTTCATGGAGGATTATCCGGAATTCGATGTCGTCATCATCGACGAAGTGTCAAAAGCGACACCGCCTGAATTATTGCTGCCGATGCTGAAAGGGAAGAAGATCGTCCTCGTCGGAGATCATCATCAGCTCCCGCCGCTTGTCGGCAGGGAGACGATGGAGGAGTTCATCGAGGAGATCAAGGACGAGGCCGAAAAGGAAGAACTGAGCGGCATGCTGAAGGAATCGCTGTTCGAGCGTCTGTTCAGGACATTGCCGAAGCAGAATAAGACGATGCTCGGCATCCAATACCGGATGCATGAGGAGATCATGGAGACGATTGCGCCGTTTTATGTCGATGGCCAGTACCGTCTGCAGTGCGGCCTGTCCGATTCGGATGCAGCCCGCGATCATTTGCTGACGTCGAAATACATTAAACGGGATGATCATCTTCTATGGTTTGATATGCCGAATGAACCTGCGTTTTTCGAAGCACAAGTGAAAGGCGGTACGAGTCTATACAATGAAGCTGAGCTGAATAGGATTCGGGAATTGCTAGTGGATATCGAAGAAGCAACGATGCTGGCGAAGCGGGAAGGCCGGATGAAGCCCGACGAGAAGAAAAGCGTCGGCGTCATTAGCTTCTACGGGGAACAAGTGAAGCGCATCGACCGGCTCATTGAACAGGAAATCATGCCGAAGCATTTGCATTGCCGGACGGGTTCTGTCGATAAATTCCAAGGGATGGAAATGGACATCATCATTTTGAGTTTCGTGCGGAATCATCAGCAGCCGAGCGGCACAATCGGCTTCGCCGAAGACTATCGCCGCTTGAATGTCGCATTATCAAGGGCGAGGGAATTGCTCATTATCGTCGGCAGCTCGGAAATGTTCACGAAGCGACCGAGGAGAGCGGAGACGAAGGCGATGTACGCCCGGCTTGTCGAACAGGTGAAACTGCAGGGCGGCTTCAAGGAACTATCCCTTGCAGGCTCGGAAAGGAATGGATGAATGGACGCATTGGAAAAGCGGCTCCGCGATGAATTGCTGCGGGACCTGAACGTGAAATTGCTCGAGACGGCGAGATGGTCAGTGCCGGTCCAAGTGATGGATATCGAGTATGAAACGGTGAAGCGTACGAAGATGGATATTTTAATGAAAATGCTGTTGGTCGCTTTCCGCACATCTCAGTTCACTTCAGTGAAAGAATTGAGCGACATGCTGATTGTCGAACCGCTTTTCATTCAGGACGTCATCGATCGGATGGACCGGGCGGGAATGATTGCAAAAAGCGGCGGCGCTTATTCATTGACGCAAACGGGAAGGCAGCAGCTCGAATCGGGCATCTATATACAGCCGCCGGAGAAGGACGAATCAACCGTCCATTACAGCCCAACGCATGGCCGATTCCTAACGGTTGAGCCGAAGGATGGCGGCGCTGGAGAGGCGTACCGGCTTGCAAAGGAATTCCGCAAGTTGAAGGAGTTCACTGATGACGAGTGGCGGGAAGCGCTCGACCTGTTGGACGTGACCTACCAGGCAGGCGATGTGCAACTCGTCGTCCATGCGATTACGTCCGTTAAAGAACTGGAACGGCAATCCTTCCCCTGCATCGAGTTCAGACTGCATCAAACCGCAGACGGCCGGCTTTATGCGCGCGTATGGAATACGCTGACGGGCGAGTGGGACGAAACGCTCGAAAATCAGATCATGGAAAATGAGTTGACGGAGTGGCGTGAGAAGTACTTAGCAGAATAATCAACAAAATGGAGAGCAGCCAATTGTCGGTATTGTACCGTCGATTGGCTGTTTTTTTGCGTGGATTTTGTCAATAGATATTAATTGGTAATTCGCAATACTATTTATAGTCTTGTAATGTCGGGATATTACATGTAATATATCTACAACGTTGCTGTACAAGTTAAAATATTGTGTAGAATTTGCAAACTTGTCCAGCAGTAGAGAAATAGAACTGACAAACAGGGGGATACAAAATGAGGACTAATTGGAGAAAAGCAATGGTAGCGATTGTCGGGGCTGCACTGCTCCTATCAGCGTGCGGCACATCGTCAGGAGGAAGTGCGACCACTGATGAAAAGGAAAAGACCTATAAAATCGGTGTGACGCAAATTGTCGAACACCCATCCTTGAATGCAGCATTTGACGGCTTTAAGCAGGCTCTGGAAGATGCGGGAATCAAAGCTGAATATGATCCTCAGATTGCTCAGGGGGATAACAGTGCAAATACGACGATTGCAACGAATCTCGTTAGTTCAGGAGTCGACCTGATCTTTGCAAACTCGACGCCGAGCGCGCAAGCTGTTGCAGGTGCAACGAAGGATATTCCGATCGTTTTCACTTCTGTTACGGATGCTGTCAGTGCTGAACTCGTTGAATCACTGGAAAACCCGGGCGGAAATGTTACGGGTACGATTGATAATCATCCAGATGCGATTCCGAATACAATGAAGTTCCTGAAAGAGGAATTAGGCGCGAAGAAGGTCGGCATGGTATTCAACTCTGGAGAAGCAAACTCCCGTGCGCAAGTGGATGCAGTGAAAAAAATTCTGAAAGACATGGATATGACGGTTGTGGAAGTTTCTGTTGCTACGTCCGCAGATGTGAAGCAAGCGACAGAATCATTGATCGGCAAAGTGGATTCCTTGTACATCATTACGGATAACACAGTTGTATCAGCACTGGAATCGGTGGTTCAAGTTGCGAATGAACAAAAACTGCCGATGATGGTCGGGGAATTCGACTCTGTCAAACGAGGCGGTTTGGCAGCATATGGATTTGAGTATTATGATATCGGCTATGAAGCTGGTGAAATGGCTGTGAAGATTTTAAAAGGTGAAAGCAAACCTTCTGATTTACCTGTCCAAGTTCCGCAAAACTTGAAACTCATCATGAACGAAGATACGGCAGCAACAATTGGGCTCTCCATTAAAGACGAATGGAAAGCTGAATTTAGTGAATGAATAGGAGATGATTCTTTATGTTTTCAGCAATTTTCAGCTCTGTTGAACAAGGGATCATCTTTGCAATCATGGCGCTCGGAGTGTATTTATCATTCCGAGTGCTGGATTTCCCGGATCTGACGGTGGATGGGAGCTTTGTATCGGGTGCTGCAGTTGCAGCTACTATGATACTATTCGGCTATCATCCAGCCATCGCAACGGCAGTAGCACTTATCATCGGCTTCTTGGCAGGCTGTGTAACTGGTCTTTTACATACGAAAGGAAAGATCAATCCGCTGCTCTCTGGAATATTAATGATGATTGCATTGTATTCCATCAATTTGCGCATTATGGGCCTGACATCTGAAAATTCAATTGGTCGCCCTAATATTCCTTTATTAAATGCGGAGACGTTGTTTAGTAAATTTCAAGCGTTTTTCGCCCCCCTTGGCATTGATAATGCATTCAATCAATTTTTCAGTATGCTTGGTGTCCGCTACTTGCCCTCTACATGGGGAACTGTCTTCATCATGGCGATCATCGTATTGCTCATTAAATTTATTGTGGATTGGTTCTTGAAAACTGAAGTAGGGCTTGCAATCCGGGCAACAGGAGACAATAAAAAAATGATTAGGAGTCTATCGGCGAACACGGATACACTCGTCATCATCGGTCTCGGTTTCTCGAATGCGCTCGTAGCCTTTTCGGGAGCGTTATTCGCACAATACGCAAAGTCCGCTGATATCGGCATGGGAATCGGAATGATCATCATCGGTTTAGCCTCGGTCATTATCGGCGAAGCGATCTTTGGAACAAAAACGATTGTACGGACGACTTTTGCGGTTATTGCAGGGGCAATCATTTACCGGATTGTTCTAGCGCTTGCGCTGCGAGTCGATTTCCTCGATACAGGGGATATGAAGTTGATCACCGCGGTTATTGTCATCAGTGCATTGATTTTACCGCAGTATTTTGAAAAGAGACGTGAAAAAGCAAGAAAGGCTAGGCGTCATATGGAACGTTCGGCCGAACGCAATTATTCTCTCAACAAGGAGGGGACGGCACTTGTTGAAGCTCGAACAGATAAATAAAGTATTTAATGAAGCAACGCCTGATGAAAAGATTGCATTGGATGAAATCAATCTAGAGTTGTCATCCGGTGACTTCGTGACCGTGATTGGAAGCAATGGAGCTGGAAAATCGACGATGTTAAACATGATTTCCGGTGCCCTGACGCCTGACTTTGGAAGAATTGAAATTGCGGGCAACGATGTAACAAAGTTACCGGAGTATGTACGTTCACGATTGATCGGAAGGGTATTCCAAGATCCGATGGCAGGTACCGCCCCTTCGATGACGATCGAGGAAAACTTGGCAATGGCCTATTCACGGGATAAAAAACGAATGTTGCGGAGAGGCGTTGATAAAAAACGCCGGGAATTTTTCCGCAGCTCGCTGGAAACGTTACATTTGAATTTGGAAAATAGGTTGAATGCAAAAGTCGGCATGTTATCGGGCGGAGAGCGCCAGGCGCTATCTTTGCTAATGGCGACATTTACCCAACCGTCAATTTTGCTGCTAGATGAGCATACAGCAGCTCTCGACCCGTCCCGTGCGGAATTGATTACAAATTTAACAAAAGAGCTTGTAGAAAAAGATCAATTGACAACGCTCATGATTACACATAATATGCAACAGGCACTGGACCTCGGAAACAGACTGATTATGATGGACAAAGGCCAGATCATATTGGAAGTGGGAGCAGAAGAAAAGAAGGGACTCACAATTGATAAACTGATGGCTGAATTCCAACGCATTCGCGGTGAAAAATTAACGAGTGATAAAGCGCTTCTAGTAGTTTGATGAACTAGTTCGCAAATAGAATAAGGGGCGGCCCAGGAAGTCGGTTTGTACGGACTTTCCAGGGCGCCCCATTTTTGCGTCAATAATCAGAACTTGCCTCGGTTTCATCGAACGGAATTGGTTTGTAGCCTTCATATTGCCTTTCAACTGCTATCGGTTCATTGTTGTGTTCTTTCTTCAGTTTCCCATTCATATAAAGTAGCAAAGCGCCTTCCTGAACAGCATCGAAATACCGTTTTGCTTCCTGGTCGGAGAAGCCGGCGTCCTTCAGCAAGCGGCGTACGTTATGTTCACCGGCAAGAAATCCCATGAAATGATTGAAAAGGTTATATGGGGAGTCCTCACCTTCTTGGAGCGCACTGCTCCGCAATTCATCAATCGCCAAATCATCCTTCATGACGATATACAAATCCTCTTCCTTCACGCCTTCATGCTTCAGTTCCAAGATTTTAGACATCAATCGTTCGCTGTTCGGAAATGATCCGATAAATGTTTTCTTCATAGTGTACCTCCTCAACCGTCTTTGTCTTCGGAAAATACCCTTGTTGGGGGAAAAGGAAACAAATATCATCATCTATTCAATTTAAAATGGGAACAATAGGCAGTCCTGAAGACATAGTATAGAAGAAAGACTCGGTGGAGGAGCTTGCAATTTGGAGAGTTCAAGAATTCATCATCGTGATAAGCCGACCGGTTTTCCGGCGAATCAAGATCGATTTGTCTGGAATCCGCATTTGGAATTCATCAAAGAGCAAAGTGCAGTCAATGCGCAGCTGTTGACTGCGGTCGAAAAGTTGGAAAAAGTCTGCTGTGAAATTGTAGACATTGTTTCCAGCCAACAGCATGCACAACGGAACCGCTATCTTCATTTGCGGGATAGGATTTGGGAAGTGCATGAACGATTGAGGTCAGAGTCAATCAGGCAGGAGGCCATACGGGAAGAGCTTGGGAAACAGGGGCAAGCCGTTTTCCGCCTGCGCAAGAGCTTTCAGAACCATCGGATGTCGATGCGCGAATTCACGGTCCACCAATATGATGATCTGCATGATGTGCTGGTCATGCTCGACAGGCTCAATGCCAATCAGGAGAAGATGCTCGCAAATCGAAAGTTCAATCCGGGCGATGGGTGAAGCGTCTCCCGGATTGAACTTTTTTGTCGTTCTTTCCCTCCATTTGTCCCGATTTTGATAATTAATTATGGACAACCAAGCAGACGTCCTATATGTAATGAAATAACAGTAATACAGTATAAGGACCCTTGAAAAACAGATGGGATTTCTTCACATCAAGGAGGTGAACAAGCCATTCGTTACACATCTGGTAAAAATGAATAGAGAGCATCGGGCAGAGACAGCATCCTTGCCAAGTAATCCCATCTTCAAGCGGTCAAAAACGCCTTAACAATGCATCATCTCAACTCGAAAAAGTGTCTCACCCCAACTATAGGCACTTTTAACACAGAAAAGCCCGCAGAGCACTCTCCAGCTCTGCGGGTCTTTATCGTATTCTGCTTACTCAAAAGCGCTCGTCATCCCATTTATTGCGCATCGTAGGCTCATCGACGAATTCATCTTGTACATCGACTTCACCTGATTGCTCTAAATGAGCTTCTTCGCGTCTAACGGTTTCATTCACTGATTCAGTATCGACGACTTGTCGTTTTCCAACAACGATCTCCTCAGTGACATACGGTTTCTTTGTCACTTCCAAGCGTTCCTCAGTGATCGGCACGCGGATCGTTTCCTCATCCTGCATCATTTTGAATTCATCCACATCCGAGTCGTACTCATTGACTGGGCGGCGTTCGACGTAAACTTCTTCACGCATGACAGGGACATCGAAGGACTGTTCTTCTTCAACGACATCCTTATGGAGCGTGACTTCGCCTCTTTCGACCTCTTCTTTATCCACGCGGAGTCTTTCCTCACGCAAGCGCATTTTTTCTTCTTGCATATTTCGATCGAATTGATTGGTATCATTCAAGTTGTTCGTATACCCATATCCGCTGTTCGGAGGTGTTTCATAGTCAGACTGGCTGCGCAGCGCTTCGCCACCGACTCGTCCGATCGTCTCGTTTGTTCCATCATACAGATTGGAATCTTGGAATGCCGCAGACGTTGCATCGTATTGCGATCGATTCAATTCATTTTCCTCAAACTCGGAGACACGGTTTGCACCTAAGTTTGGATCGACGCCCGCATCAACAATGCCGAAGCGTCCGTTGCTATTCGCATGAAGTCGATTCACTTCGCCTTCATCTACATACAGCAGCTTCCCGCCATTTTGGATTTCATTATAATAATTGTCCATATCGCCATCAGCGACGCCTGCTTCATGCAGCATGCTCCGGACATGGTTTTCACCCGTCAAGAAATTCATGAAACGGTCAAACCATGATTCAGGGGCCGTCTGCACATCCCCATATTTCATTCCTTGGAACATCGTTACATCTGAATCATCTTGCGCAATGACATAAATATTTTCTCCATCGATTCCTTGAGCTTTCAAGTCGTCTATTTTCGTCATCAATTCCGAGTCGTTGTGATACATACCGATAAATTTTTTATCATTCATGTTATATCTCTCCTTCTCTATGATTGATGGTACAGTCTTTTAAATACCCAATCTCACAGGATGGAAACTTCCTTGAATGAAAGAACTACTAGGAAGTCGCGCTCAAGAGTGCAGTTTCGCGCTCAAGAATGCAGTTTCGCGCTCAAGAATGCAGTTGCCGCGCTCAAGAATGTAGTTTCGCGCTCAAGAATGCAGTTCCGCGCTCAAGAATG
This sequence comes from Sporosarcina luteola, assembly GCF_023715585.1. GTDB lineage: Bacteria > Bacillota > Bacilli > Bacillales_A > Planococcaceae > Sporosarcina > Sporosarcina luteola_D. Next base: position 1,478,217 of record NZ_JAMBOK010000001.1, on the reverse strand, counting down.
TAGTTGTCGCGCTCAAGAATGCAGTTTCGTGCTCAAGAATGCAGTTTCGCGCTCAAAAATGCAGTTGCCGCGCTCAAGAATGAAGTTTCCGCGCTCAAGAATACAGTTTCGCGCTCAAGAATGTAGTTGTCGTGCTCAAGAATGCAGTTGCCGCGCTCAAAGAACACCAGATTTACCTTTCAAGTTCTACATTCCGTCGCCAAGGATTATAGTGTAACAACGCCATGGGAGGGATGCTGTGTTAATTGATGGGGTATTTGCAGGTGGCGGATTGAAGGGGTTTGCATTGGTCGGTGCGTACCAGGCATTGGAGGAGAAGGGGTATCGCTTCAAACGAGTGGCGGGGACGAGTGCGGGGGCAATCCTCGCGTGCTTCATTGCCGCAGGCTATACGGGCAAGGAAATCGAGCAGATGATGCAGGAAGAGGATTTGAAATTATTGCTCGATCCCCGGAAGATGATTCTTCCAATACCATTCATGAAATGGCTGCTGCTCTATTGGCGCATGGGTCTTTACCAAGGGAATGCCCTCGAGGACTGGTTTTTCGAAAAGCTGTCGGCAAAAGGGGTTTACAATTTCGCGGATTTGCCGGAAGGATCGCTTAAACTGGTGGCGTCTGATCTGACACACGGAAAAATGATTGTACTGCCCGACGATCTTGTCCACTATGGCATCGAGCCGGGAATGTTTTCAATCGCACGCGCGCTTCGGATGAGTTGTACGATTCCATTCTTCTTTGAGCCCGTCCGTTTTAAGGCGCCGACCGGAGAAACGATCGTCGTCGACGGCGGGGTGCTAAGCAATTTCCCGATGTGGGTTTTCGATGATGCGGAAGGCAGGCGTGAGCGTCCATTGATCGGCATGAAACTGAGCCATCGGAAGGATCAGGTGGGCGGCAAGGAAATCAACAATGCTCTCAACTTGTTCGAGGCATTGTTTTCCACGATGAAGAACGCACACGACGAGCGTTATATTTCCCGGAAGCATGAAAAGGACATCATCTTTATACCGGTCGATCAATACAGCGCGACCCAGTTCGATATGGAAGATGAACAGAAGGATGCGTTGATGGCAATCGGACGGTCACGCACGGATGAGTTTTTGAAAACCTGGTCGCATTCAATGGAAGGAACTCGGAAATTCAGGATGATTGTCTAAGCAAAAAACCGCCTGCACATAAGTGTGCAAGCGGTTATGCTTATATTATAATCTCTTGAAACTATGGAATTTCGATTTCCAGTAGCTATTGTTCAAGCTGATGACTTGGGATTGCTTTCCGCCCGCATGGACGAACTTGTTGTTGCCGACGTAAATCCCGACATGGGAAATCCCTTTACGATACGTGTTTTGGAAGAATACCAAATCTCCCGGTTGAGGCTTGCTCACTTTTTTAGATTGCGCGAATTGCCCTAATGTATCACGGGCGACCGATTTGCCGGATTGCTTATAGACGTATTGGACGAATCCGCTGCAGTCGAACCCTTTTGTCGTTGTTCCGCCAAAACGATAAGGAATGCCTGTCATTCTAGTTGCACGTTGTACAACATCGTTTGAAAGGGAGGCATTCGTATTGCTTTTCGCTATTGTCACTGATTGCTTTGACAATAAAGTGTTGAGCGCCCAGCCTGTTTTGCCATTCACTTTCACTTGATACCATACTTCTTTGCCGACTTTCTTTTCGCTGACGTACGTGACTTTTGTACCTTTTTTCGCTAATAAAACAATTTTATGGTTTGTTCCTGCTCCGGAACGGATATTTACATTATAAGCTGTGGAATATGTCCCTGTATGTGCCGATACGGTTTGTGCTGAAGGAGTACTTGCCTCCGCATCTGCTGCCGTAAATCCAAATGCCAATGAACCTGCTACGAATAACGATAAAGCAACTTTCTTCACACTATACCCCTATCTACCATTATCTTTATGGTTTTAGATTTTACTAATGTCTTGTTGATCACTGTTCCAATTGTAGAGACCTAATGTTACAAGACAGAGGCAACAATGTTACAGAAGTATTACAACCATATTACAGGCCGTTAATATTCGTACATATATAGGAACAGAGGTTGTTCTTTCCAAATGTAGAGGGAAATTACTAGTTGGAAGATAACAAGTTGCTTTGCACATGATCGAAGCAGAAAGGGAAGAACGGATGGAGTAAAGTATATTGAATCGGTTGAATTGGAAAAGGGTTGCTCTCACGAATGAGAAGCAACCCTTATTTTTGTATAGTAACTTTTATTGTTGAAGTTTATGTCCATCTAAAGATCCGTGATCCGGATTCTATTGAAAATGATCAATGCCGCGGTCATTTTCCACTGGGTGTCTTCTATCCTTAAGCAACGCAAGCCCTACCATCTCTTGCGTCCTTGCGACCCTTTAGCCGCGCCAGTGTGAATAAGTGTCCTCAAAAACAGTACGTAGAATGCCATGTCAAATTAAAAGTTACTATGGCGTTAACTGATTTAGTATAGCACGGATGGGGCTGGATGGCAAGAGTAAATTTGTTTTATCATGACGCAAAGTTTACATGATCCATTTACTTACGAGAGGATGGAAAAACCTAGTCGGTGAAAATGATATTTTTATTATGGATGATCATAAGCTAGCCGGATAAAGACCGCAAGCAAGCCAGTTAACGTAATAATATTGTCACTATTTCTATATCTTTCTTCTTGTTCAATCGTCCCTATTTCTTATATACTAATAGTATCTTTAATAAGGGAGTTGGGGATGGCTTGAAGCCTAAGTCTACATTTGCAACGAAGATTGTCGTCCTTGTCATTTTAGTCATTGGAATAGCAGCAAGTGTCGGATGGTATGTCGTGTCGGGTGCAAATAAAGGTATGAATGTGTCGTTTTCTGAATTTGAAAAGACGATCCAGGCTCAAGAAGGAAAGCATCTATCCCTAAAGGAGAAGGCAGATGGCACTTTGCAATTAAAAACGCAAGATGGGCTCTATGTAACCCAGGTCCGTCCGCAAAGCCAACTCGCAGAACAATTGGTTGAAAAATATAATATTTCCTATACATTTGCTGATGCAAGCCAATACAATGGCCTGTTCATCGGCGGTTTCATACTCGCATCGTTTTTGACATTGATGATCCTTCATAAGAAAGGGAAGCTCGGGGTCGGCGTTTCTTCGATGAAGAATGGGGCATCGAAAGCGACTCCACTTCCGGAAATTACACTTAACGACATTGGTGGGCTTCCGGAAGAGATGAAGGAAGAGATCCACCAAACGCTGTCGATCATCAAAGATCCGAAGCGTGCTACGCAAGTCGGAATTCAAGCGCCGAAAGGAATTCTTCTGTACGGACCTCCCGGAACCGGGAAAACATTGCTGGCGCAAGCAATTGCCCGTGAAATCGGCGCCACTTTCTATTCATCCAGCGGTTCCGCATTTACGGAGCTGTTTGTCGGTGTCGGTGCATCTCGTGTACGTACATTATTCCAAAACGCCCGCAAGCAACGGCCAGCCGTCATTTTCATTGATGAAGTCGACGCGCTTGCGGGGAAACGGAAGGAACATGGCGGCGAAGAATCCGAGAAGACATTGACGGAGCTGCTCGTTCAGTTGGACGGCGGCAATGATAATGAAGGAATCCTTTTCATCGCAGCGACGAACCGGAAAGATATGCTCGATGAAGCATTTCTCCGTCCGGGACGCATCGATTATACGTTCAATGTACCGCTGCCTGACACGCATGGTCGTCGTGAAATTATCGATATCCATACGAAAGGCCGGCTATTGGCGGAGGAAGTGTATGCATCGCTGGATGTATTGGCGGAAAGCACATCCGGATTTTCCGGTGCCGAGCTCAGCTCTTTATTCGAGACGGCGAGCAAACGGGCAATACGTGACGGCCGCGAACAGATCGGCAAAAGTGATCTCGATTTTGCAATCGACCGGACTATCCTAGGCAGCACATCGCGTACGCTGAACGACCCTGATACGAAAAGAAGGGTTGCAATCCATGAAGCAGGTCATGCATTAATCGCAGCGATAACAAAACCGGGCTCCGTCCGTAAAGCGACAATCATTCCGAGGGGACAAGCGCTCGGCTACGTCGCGCCGATCCAGAAGGAACTTCATTTACAGACGGCGAGTGAATTGCTTGATCAAGTAAGCATGATTCTTGCAGGCGGCGTGGCGGAGAGGCTATATCTCGGTGAGCATAGCATCGGTGTCAGCGGTGATGTCCAGCAGGCGAAAGACATCATCGAGCGGATGGTCGATACAGGGTTGCTGCAAGACAGTTTCATGCTGACGTTCAATAAAGGCGAAAAAGAGTTGAAAATGCAAGCGATTTTCGGCGAGGCATTGAAAAACACGGAATCGTTACTTCGTGAAAATGCCGCACAGTTCGAGGAGTTGGTCAATGTTTTATTCCAAAAGGAGACATTGGACGGCTCGGAAGTGCAGGAAATCGTCGATGGAAAAGGTGTCAAAGAAGTGAAAGAGCTAGTAATCATCGTGTAATAAGTCAAAAACTCCTTAGTCCGATTGGGCTAGGGAGTTTTTTGTGAAATAAAATACCTCACCGCTGAAAAAGATAATCTCGACTTTCTCCAACTATTCTCACCCAATCCCTTCTAAAATACATGTCGAAAGATTTACAAATTAATAGCAAAATATTGCAAAAAGTCGCATGGTCAGGCGATACATGCAGTGGTACGATGGAAATGAAGTCTATTAGTCTATCACACTAATATGGAAAGGGAGCGGTTACGGACGATCTTCACGCAATGCACCATGTATTTTTCAAATTTGAAGGGAGAATGGTTACATGCGGAGTAAGAGATGGAAGAAGCGTTTGAACGGCTTTTTGGCGGCTGGGTTAGCAGTAACGATGGTTGTGCCATCGATTCCGGCAGTTGTGAAAGCTGAATCGGTTGCTGCAGATCTGTTCATTTCCGAGTATGTTGAAGGTAGTAGCTTCAATAAAGCAATCGAGCTTTACAACGGAACTGGACAAGCTGTTAATTTGAGCAATTACACGTTGGAGTTGTATGCGAACGGTGCAACAGCGTCGACCGCAAGATTGTCATTGTCCGGCACGTTAGGACATGGTGAGACGTTTGTCTTAGTTCATCGCGATGCTGCGGATGAGTTAATAAATAAAAGTGATCTTGTGAATGTAAGCGTCATCAATTTCAACGGAGATGATGCACTCGTCCTAAAGAAAGGCAGCACAACCGTAGATTCATTCGGACAAGTTGGAACCCGTGCCAATTATGGGACGGATGTTACGCTCGTCCGGAAGCCATCCGTTGCAAGAGGAGATTCGAATCCTGGAGATGCATTTACCAGCGGTGACGAATGGATTTCTTATCCGAAGGACACATTCAATTATTTAGGGTCGCATGAAATGGATGGGACACCGACGGACCCGGGAGAGCCAGGAAATCCGGATGATCCGGGCAATATTTCCACTATCGATGATGTACGCTCCATGTCACTTGGGCAAGCGGTGACAATCCAAGGAACGGTTGCAGCCAAGTTGAAAAATACGATTTCAGTCCAGGACGGAACGGGCGGAATCGCTGTCAGACCGACAAGCTTGAACGTTCAAGTCGGCGACAAAGTGACATTGACAGGTGAACTTGCCGATTACCGGGGTCTGTTGCAATTGGACAAAGCTGCCATCGTCGAAGTGACGAAAGATGCAGGAGTTCCGCAACCAATCGTCATTACGGGATCGGAAGTCGGTGAAGAGGTTGAATCACAGCTCGTCACCGTGCATAACGCAATACTATCCGATGTACAAGCTGGCAGTGGCTGGGCCAACTATATAGCAACCGACGGGACAGGTAATTTCATCGTGCGTGATGAGACGGCTTCGTTAGGGCTCACTGTCGGGACAGCCTATGATTCAGTCACAGGGATTGTCCAACAGTTCGACAATGATTATCAAATCATCCCACGTTCAACGGTCGATATTGTTGTTGACAGTTCAGTTATCCAGCCGGTCGTCGCTAGTCCGGGAGGCGGCACGTTCGTTGGCGGTGTAAAGGTTTCATTGAAGACAGGCACGCCTGGAGCGAAAATCCTGTACACATTGGACGGTACAAGTCCGATCGAAAACGGCTCGACATACGCAACGCCAATCGATATCCAAAAAGATACGACAGTGAAGGCAGTCGTGAAAACGGATGACGGTCGTTTCGGCGACGTATCTACAATAAAGTATACGATTACAGAAAGCTTGAAAATTCACGACATCCAAGGGGACGGTCACACATCTCCTTTTGATGGACAAACCGTAGAGGGTGTCGAAGGGATTGTTACGTATAAATATGAGCTGAATGGCTCGACGTACTATCATATCCAATCCCCGGACGACAAGCGCGACGGCAATTTGAACACGTCCGAAGCGATCGTTCTTTACAGTGGAAGGGATGCTTGGAATCTTTCTGTTGGAGATCTTGTTTCTGTCACGGGAAAAGTGAGCGAATATGCGATTGACGGATATGCGGACCGCCAGGAGACGGATTTAAAGACGACACAGATCAACGTCCGTAATGATCAAGGCGGCAAAGTGAACATTCTCAAACGCAATGTTCCGCTGCCGACGCCATTCACTATTAATGAAGGAAACTTGCCGGGAGAGAAAATCGCTAGTCATCAGTTCGCTGAATTCGACCCGGCGAAATATGCCGCGGATTTCTGGGAAAGCCGAGAAGCGATGCTAGTGCAAGTCGGCAATGTGAAAGCGGTCGGACCTCAGGAACACGGCGATCTTGTTACAGTATTCGAAAATGCGGAAACGGAAACATTGAATGGCGGCATCCTGTTGAAAGAAGACGACCAGAATGCGGAGCGGGTCCAATTCCGATTGGAGCCGAACGGGCCGGCACGTGATTTCGAAGTCGCGACGGGCGACCGTTTCGCGGGACCGATCACGGGGGTTGTCGGTTATTCATTCCAAAACTATAAGATCTTTACGTCTTTGAGTGGCATGCAACAAGCGCATTCAAAAGGCGACGCAGTGCCGGAGAAGACGACAATTGTGAAGGATGCGGACAAGCTGACAATCGCTTCTTACAACTTGGAGAACTTCTCGAACAATACAAAAACGACTACGAATGACAAAGCGAAGAAACTGGCAAGGGCATTTGTACAGGATATGCAAAACCCTGACATTATCGGTGTGACGGAAGTACAGGACAATAACGGACCGGATGCTGGCGATTCCCGTGCGAATCAAAGCTACGAGCGCCTCATCCAAGCGATTGTCGATGCAGGCGGAGTGAAGTACGAATACGTCAATATCGATCCTGTGAATAACGAAGATGGCGGCCAACCGAACGCGAATATCCGTGTTGGATTCCTCTATAATCCTGCACGCGTTTCATTGACGGAAGGCATGCCAAAAGGGGATGCGACGACTGCCGCTCATTACGAGAACGGCAAACTGACGCATAATCCTGGACGGATCGCTCCGAACGACCCGGCATTCAACAGCAGCCGGAAGCCACTCGCTGCGCAATTCGATTTCCAAGGCGAGTCGGTCATCGCAATCGTCAATCATTGGAATTCAAAAACGGGAGATACGCCATTATTCGGCTCCAAACAGCCGCCGGTCTATGGCAGTGAAGCGCAGCGGAAACAGATTGCACAGCTCGTCTATAATTTCATTTCCGAAATTAAGACGGATAATCCGGATGCAAACATCGTTTCCCTCGGAGACTTCAATGACTTCCAATTTGCGGCTGCTTTGAAGATCCACGAGGGCGACCTGATGACGAATATGATCAACCGTGTCGTTAAGGCTGACCGTTATTCATACGTGCATCAAGGCAATTCCCAAGTGCTCGACCATATTCTCGTGTCGAATAACTTGGCAGATCAAACAGAAATTGATATTTTGCACATCAACGCAGACTTCACGGATATGGCGGGACGTGCAAGCGACCATGACCCGGTCATGGTGCAAATCGGCTTCAAAGCGCCGGTCGTCTGGGAGCCTGTTCCGATCATGAAAGAATATAACCTTATTAATGAACATAAAAAGCAAGTAATGATTGCGGAACCGAGCGTCTCTGTTTATATGGACGCGCAATCGTCATTGAAGGACGGCATGTACTTGAAAGGGGACTATGCCGAACTGACAGGTGAAGGATTCAAAACGAATACCGTCATCCTGCAGCCGAAGAAAAAAGGTTTGATCGTTGATATGAAGGGCGCGGAAATGGGCCGTGTCATCGTCGAAGGCTCCCATCCGCTCGAAATCAGAGGCGCTGAAAACATTAAGCGAATCGACTTTGTCAAAGGAGCAGACGCTTCAAAAGTCATCTTCTACAATTCGAAAGGAAAGCGGATTGGCGTGCCCACGGTGAATAATGCGCCGGTCGTCACGAAGCCGATTCCAAATCAGGAAGTAAAAGCCGGGGAGACGATTTCAATCGTCCTCTCCGGACATTTCAGCGACCCGGACGGGGATAAGCTGACATATTCCGCAACGAAAGGGACTGTCGATCTGACTAAGAACGTCCTGACCCTGCAGTTGGAAGAAGGCAGCCATATCGTCGGAGTGACCGCAACGGACGGCGACAAATCCGTAACAGTGAGCTTCTCGGTAACTGTCGCAAAAGCGGAGGTGCCGGCGGATGGCTATTACAAAAATGCAATTGGCAAGGAAGGGCAAGCACTGAAAGCGGCACTTCACGACATTATTTCCGAACACCGAAAGCTGTCCTATGCGCAAGTATGGGACGCTTTGAAGGAGACGGATAAAGATCCGGACAATCCGAACAATGTCATCCTGTTCTATTCCGGTGAATCCCGCTCCAAAGATCGGAACGGCGGGAATGTAGGCGACTGGAATCGGGAGCATGTTTGGGCAAAATCGCACGGCAACTTCGGCACGAGCATAGGTCCCGGAACGGACATCCACCATCTGCGTCCGACTGACGTCCAAGTGAACAGCGCTCGCGGCAACTTGGACTTTGATTATGGCGGAAGTGCTGTGAAAGGCTGTGACGGCTGCTTCAAAACGGCCAATTCATGGGAACCGCCTGATCGCGTCAAAGGCGACGTAGCAAGGATGCTGTTCTATATGGCAACACGCTACGAAGCAGGAGACCGTGTGGACCTTGAGTTGAATGAACTGCTGAACAATGGCAGCAACCCGTACCATGGAAAGCTCTCCGTCCTATTGGAGTGGCATGAAATGGACCCGGTTGATGCGTTTGAAATGAACCGAAACAACGTTATCGAACAGTTGCAAGGCAACCGCAACCCATTCATCGACCATCCTGAATGGGTGAAGTCGATCTGGAAAAAAGCCGGTACAAATGATTTGAGGAAAGCATCTTAATAAAGTCGAGACCAAAGGATCAACATTCCTTTGGTCTTTTATTATCATCTTCAATCCTATCCTTTACCTTCTTGTCCAAAGACCAATGATTCAGCACGTTTCGAACGCGTCTGTCACCAATTTGACATACAATCGACATAATGATATTACTAATGAACATAGGAATCTATCAAATGATAGAGAGCAGGATGTTTCGTTTCTATAGTGTGAAAGAGGAATTAGATATTAGAGGCAAAGAGTAATACAAAGGATTTTGAGAGGAGAAGCTATGAATCGTAAAAGATATGTTACATTCATCCTCATGCTTATGCTCCTATTACTGGCAGCTGCATGTAGTGATCAGAAGAATGAAAACGAAAAAGTAGAAGCAGATGAGCCGACAACATCAGAGGCAAGCGCAGATGATGGAGAAGGCGACGGAAATTCAGCAGATGAGGAAGCCAAGGAGAACACAGTTGAGGAAGTGGCTGCGGATCCGCTTCCTCAATCATTGGCGGAACTTGAAGAGTTGCCTGCCGGATATACGGGGTTTATTTCTATCCTTGATGAAAACGGACAGAAGAAAATCGATGAGTTGACGGCGCATTTACCTGACATTTCAGGTGAACGTTCCGGAAACGAATTGGATCATTATTACAATGGTTTATTAGCAGTCTTCCAGCAAGATTTCAAAGGGCCTGATGAACTGATAGCCAAATTGAAATTCCAATCGATCGGCAGCCCGGATATTGATAACCCACGGATGCAATTCAAGGAGAATATGAATGTCCTCGTCATTTTAGACGGCTCAGGCAGTATGGGGAAAAAAATTGGCGGGCAAACGCAAATGGAAGCGGCGAAAAAGGCGATCGTCAAGTTCGTCGGAAACTTGCCGAAGGAAGCGAATGTCGGTCTACGCGTCTACGGGCATAAAGGGACTGGTAGTTCTGCGGACAAGGCGATGTCTTGCGCGAGCAGCGACTTGCTCTATCCCTTACAGCCTTATGAGAAAGATGCATTCAAACAATCCCTCGATCAAGTGAAGCCCGCAGGTTGGACGCCGACTGAACTTGCCATTACGGAGGCGCAGAAGGACTTAGCCAATTTTAATGGGGAAAAAAACACAAATATCGTCTATCTCGTCAGTGACGGCATATCGACATGCGATGATGATCCTGTTGCGGCCGCAAAAGCCCTATATGATTCCGATATCACACCAATCATCAATGTCATCGGCTTCAATGTCGATAATGATGGGCAACGCCAATTGAAAGAAGTTGCCAAGGCAGTTGAAGGGACGTATCAAGATGTTCAGGATGCTGCATCGCTCCAAAAAGAATTGGATCAGGCGAATGAAGTTGCAAAGCAATGGGCTGAATGGAAAAAACGCGAGTCACAAAGTCTTAGCCATGAACGATTAAAAAAGGATCTGGATATATTTGTTTTTGATAGTCAGCAATTCACGAAAATTGTAGATGAGCGACAACAAGTGGGCTTCACTTTACAATATCTGTATCAGACGAAAAAAATCATGTCGTCTGAAAGCTATGATTATCTCGTAGAGAAAAATACAGAATATCATAGATGGGTGCAAACCCAATACGATGAACTAAAAGCTGATCTAGAGAATATGAATGAAATGCAATACAGCGAAGCAATCCAAGCTCTTGAAGAAAAGTATTTACAAAACACTCCTGACTAGGAACGGTTGATGTGAAGGAACCTATTACCGGCGGTGAAGCCATCCTTCTTCTACGCCGGCCTATTGTATTTACATCCAATATAAAGTCAACCGGGAAGTTATAGCAGAGGCTTGAGTAAGTATCGTGAAAAAGAGGAGATTGACGGATCATGTCACAAAACAATGTAACCAAACCGATAGCAGAGAAACGTCTCGGATTTACGATTGCCTTGCATCTGTTTTTACTAGTGGGAGCAAGTTCCTTCCCGGAAGGCAGTTTTTTCTTTTGGCTCGCAATTACACTTGGAGTAGAGGCTTTACTTGTTTTCCGTGTCCTTACGATGTGGAATCGATACAAATACGAAACAAAGCGTTACTATTCTATCCAAGCGTATTGGATGCTTATCGGATTCTCGATTTATACTACACTGCCTTTTGTAAGAATAAGCTATGGAACAGTCGTATTCTGGCCACTTCTTATTGGCACTGTACTACTCTTCTTATTAGGACATCTATTGAAGGAGAGAATTGGAGAAGTCTTTGTAAATCCGCGTAAACTAAAGCAGCTTGTCATGTGGCCTACGGCGCTTGCGGGGATTGTTCTTATTGGCATCCTGGTCATGGCGGTTTTACGGTTTCAATCAGTGCATCCGAATGTAGGGATCGCTGTCTTTTTATATATGTTAGGCGGATTTTCAATATTTTTAGCAAATCCATTTTCACTACCGGAAGATCGAATAGAGAAGTTGAAGGGTGACTAAAGAAGAAAAATTTCAGAAAAATGATATCCCGTGGAATTACTGGAAAATGATATCATAGGAGTTTTTACGAGGCGTTTAGACTGGTGGATAGCAAAAGATGAAGGAAAGTATTACATTCTCCTTCATCTTTTTATATTTTTCGTACTATCAGGCGGTCACCTACTAATTATAACTTCAACTTATTGGACTCTGACAACTCCACATTATTAGGTGATTTTGATGACCATCCGACTTGTCGGCAAGGTGGGCATGCGTGTCATGTTAATCGACAAATCCTGGTCCTGGACGACTGTATAGTCAAGTTCATTCACAAGGAAGGAAAGACTTGCCTTTATAATCGCGACGGTTACATCTTCCCCTGGACAGCGGTGTCCCCGCGCAGGAACTCCGCCGCCTTGTGGCACAAAATTATAGGGCGTAATTGTCTCTTCCAGAAAACGTTTAGGATTGAACTGTTCTGGACCATTCCAACTCTTCGGATCGTGATTCGTGCCATATATGTCAACGAGAACCGTATCACCTTTGCTGAATTGATAACCTCTCCATTCAAAATCATGCCGGACCATCGCGCCGAGGAATGGCGTGAACGGGTAGTAACGGCGGACTTCCTGAGAGAACGCCTCCAAAAATTCATCATCGGCACGCAATGCTAAGCGATGTTGTGGAAAGTCATGAAGGGCGAGTGCTCCGAAAACAATGAACCGGGCTACTGCTACAATTGGCCGAATGACGCTGATCAATTCGACTGCAGCAATTTGTGCATCCAATAACTGTCCATTTTCATCGCGGTGCGTTGCGATAGTCTCGAGTGCATGATTGACACCTTCGACAGCACCCGAACGGTATTTCTCAATTAAGGCGCGGATCCATTCCTCAGTCCGTTCCCTAGCTTTACGTCCTTCGCGATATCTCGGCCCGACTCCTCCAAATGCATCGATTAGCGCTCCTAAATCATACGCCCGTTGTGACACTTCCGATTCTTTCAGCGGCACACCTGCCCATAAACACGCAACCCGGCATAAAACTTCCTCAGCCTGATCGAATAAAATGACCTCCTGGCCGCTCCTCCATTTCTTTGCCTGTAACCTCCATTGTTCCAATGTCAATTGGTGAACTCTTCTGATCCCAGCCTCTGTCATCAGTGATAAAAACATCAGCTTCCGGACTTCGTGAGCAGTCCCATCAAGCGTCTGCACACCGCCTTCTCCAAAAAGAGACTTTTGAATACGCTTCGGAACAGCTCCTGACCGTTGGAAACGGGAAGTATCATAGAAAAGCTTTACTGCCTCTGCGCCTTTCATACATATCATCTTTTTACCCATCAACCGCGTCTCAAAAATATCGGTTCCAAGTTCGTCAAACCGATTCTTCATGAAATGATAACCTTCCGTCAATAAATCAAAAGTATGATCAAGACCTTTATCCACCGGTATTTGCATTCGTTTTCCAACTCCTATTCACAGTGTGCTACTGTGAATATTCCCTGTTTGAGAATCATTTAACAGGAGAAAGCGGATTGTAAACTATTCCATTCCCAAATGTGCTTTCAATTCCGCCTTCACTTCCTCTAGCTCTTCAGAATCCATCATATAATACCAGACCCCGTCCATCCGTGTCCCTTCTCCTTTTTCAAAGCTGATTTGTTCAACGGACTTTGCGGCGTTCCGGTAATTTTTTTGCACTTCCACCATTTCGTTGAATGTCATATTTGTCCGAACATTATTGCCGATCGCTTCAAAAATGCTTTTGTATTTCATCAAGCTTGAAAGCTTTGCGCCCTTTTGCAAAATCCCTTGAATGACTTGCTTCTGCCGATCTTGCCTACCGAAATCTCCGCGCGGGTCATCCATACGCATCCGGACAAATGCGAGTGCTTCTTTTCCATTCAACGTCAGTTCACCTTTCGGAAATGAATGTTCATCCACAGTAAAATCAAGGGTATTTGTAATGGAAACACCACCGATAGCATCAATGATCCCCTGGAAGCTTTCCATATTCACTTGAATGATATAGTCTATCGGTATGTCGAGAAAATGTTCCACTGAGGCGAGCGACATTTCGATCCCGCCATAGGCATAGGCATGATTTAATTTATCGTCAAATTCCATTCCGACAATCTTGCTGTACGTATCCCGCGGAATGCTCACCATTTTCGTCGATTCAAGCTCCGAATTGACTGTCAGGACAATCATCGTATCGGAACGACCTTTATCACCCTCCCGTTCATCAACACCTAAAATAAGAACGGAAAAGGGATCTTTCTCTTTAAACGTGATCGGGTCATCCCTTTTTTCAGAGAAGACGCGCACCATCGGCTCATGTATTTCTTTCGCCGTTTCCGTAAGTTCACTCAAAAAAAACAGCACGTAGAAAATGACGCTGACCAATAGGAGGCAAACTAAACTTCCCGTCCATAGTAACAGTTTCCTATACGTTTTTTTCCTATCATCCAACATTCTTCTCTCCCATCAGTCTTTCAGATCAAATAATGATGCTTATAACAGTTTACGCGGAAAATAATTGAAGTAGACACACGCTCATTTATCTGAATATTTATTATTTTAACTTGTAATCTGAAATATCGGTTGCTAGAATATAGATTGAGAACGCAAGGCGAAGGGGAGAGTATCCATGTTCATGATAGAAGTGCTCGGAGAGTATGCAAAACATCGGCCGGACAAAGTATTCACTTCATACAACGGTAGGGAATGGACCTATGGCGAGTTTTATCAAAAAGCAATGAAGGTGGCGGGGCATTTCCAAGCTGAAGGGTATGAAAAAGGAGATATCATCGCCCTTTATTCGTTGAACTCTGATCTCTTCCTCGTCTATTATTTCGGCATTCAATTGGGCGGTTTGACCGTCATGCCGGTCAATACGAAATTGGCGCCGCCTGAAGTGGAGTACATCTTCAACCATTCGGACGCGAAAGCATTAATTTATGATGAAAGACTGGAAGACATCGTCCAACAGTCGAAGCATCCATTCAAAGAAAAATTGTTGATTCAAGAAAATATGGAGGACTTGTCTGCAAGTGGAGCGGATGTATTCCAGCCTGTGGAGTTCAAAGGGGAAGACACGGCGGTCGTCATGTATACATCCGGAACGACAGGCAAGCCGAAAGGGGTCATGCTGACCCATCAGAATCTCCTATCGACCGCGGAAATCTGGTCGGAGGCGATGTCAATCACAGATGCAGACAGGATGCTCATTTCCACCCCGTTATTCCATTGCGCCGCCTGCCATGTTTTCATGATTCCTGTCACATATAAAGGCGGGACGGTCATCATCGAGGAGGCGTTTTCTCCAAAGGGCACGCTGGATTTATTGCAAAAAACAGCACCGACAATGTTTTTCGGCGTACCGGCCATGTACACCATTATCTTGAACCTGCCGGAAATAAAAAAACTGGAGCTGTCATCCCTTCGCTTGTTCGGTTACGGAGCCGCGCCGATGCCCTATGAAATATTGAAGAAGCTGAAAGAGGCATTCCCAAATGTGAAAGTGCAAAATCTGTACGGACAGACGGAAAACTCGCCGGCCGCCTCCACACTGAAAGATCATCTTGCCCTCGATAAAATCGGTTCGGTCGGAGAAGCGTTGCCGCAGACCGAAGTCCGGGTCGTCGATGAATTCGGGGAACCGCTGCCGACCGGGCAAGTCGGTGAAATCGTCATGCGCGGCCCGCAAGTGATGAAAGGCTATTTGAAGGATGAAGAGGAGACAAGACGGGCAATCAAAAACGGCTGGCTCTATACAGGCGACCTTGGCCGAATGGATGAAGACGGTCTGCTCTATATCGTCGACCGGAAGAAAGACATGATCATCCGCGGAGGGGAAAACGTCTATCCGGTTGAAGTGGAAGAAGTGCTTTATCAAATTCCGGGCCTGTTTGAAGCGGCAGTCGTCGGCGTTCCACACGAAGTATTAGGAGAAGTGCCGAAAGCATATGTAGTCGCGAAAGAAGGGGCGATCCTTACCGAAGCCGACGTAATCAGCCATTGCTCAAGCAATCTCGCGAAATATAAAATACCCGTGGAAATCGAATTCCTGGATGAACTTCCGAGGAATGCCTCGGGAAAAGTACTGAAACATACATTAAGGTCACAGGAAAATACCACTTTGTAAACCAAAGCCCCTGTCTTCATGATTGTTGAAGACAGGGGCTGGCTTACTTTAAATGCGGTGGGGCTTACTTCTGGAAAATTTGGTTTTCACGAGAAGAGTTACTTGCACAAGTAGCAGAAAGATGAACGCCCCGGAAATGTCGAGAGCAATATCGTATATAGTTGAAGTCCTTCCACCCGTCAAGGATTGGTGGTATTCATCTAATGCTGCAACAACTCCTGTAAGTAAGAGGGAAAAGGAGAATCTGTAGATTGATCTGATTTTATTTGAAAACAGGAAGTATATGACTACTGCTAGACAACCGAAAATAAGGAAATGTGCGCTTTTTCTTAGCAGGAACTCTACAAAGTAATAGTACCCCCTTTCCTCTATTGATATAGTCCTGCCCCAATAAGGCACTTCAATCTTCTCAAGCAAGAAGTACATTGGCTGGTTGGGAAGCCATTTCTCGAGAGTGGAAATCAATGATTGCTCTTCATATGTCTGTGAAGAAGATATAAATAGGACTCCGACAATTAGTAAAAACACAATTAATTTTTTCATATGTGAATTGTACCATACCTGTTTTTTTCGCGATATTCATGGGAATTGATTCCCTAAATTGGAAAGTGTAGAGTCGATGAAGAGGTTCACGGTCAACTTGACGAAGGAAATGGATTGGCTTTAACTTGGAAGTAAATCGGTCCAATTGAGTTGGATCTACCTGGACGTGAAAGTAAAATAGAAGGGAATGAGAGCTTGTCCGTCAATGAATGGATGGGCTCTCATTTTCATGATAAGCGGATTTTTTTCCGTACTTCGGTGAATGCATGGAACGTCTTCTGATTTCATTCTCCAAAAGCTTGATGAATTGGGGGCAAAGGTTCAGGGCGACCGCTTTTTTATACGAATCCATTAGAAAATCATCCGGTATACTTAACAATTTGTCTCTCCTCCTTGTCATCAATTCGTTTCCGGTTGCATATCTTGAAGTTTGGCTGTTCTTACTTTACCAAAGTTCAATTGTGAGAACAATCGTTCCAATATCCACAGCCGAACGTGGATAAGTTGTGGTTAACTTGTTTGTAAGCCGCATAAGTCAATGGTTGCCTGGTGGATGAAGTGGACAAGGTTATCCACAGAAGGAAAAAATGCGAAATTTGTCGAAAGATTTTATGGAAAGATGAATTTCACAAGAATTATTATTGGACTTTCGACTGGATTCCTCTACTAGAAATCAGCATCCTGGTGTATGCGGCCACCTACTAGTTCATACGTTTAAGTATCAGCTAGTCAGGGGGTTGCACGTTGATAAAGAGGACAATGATTATAATTGCGGTCATTTTACTATTGCTCACGACAGCGGCTTGCAGCGGGAAACGCAATGGCCATGTCGACCTTGCGCCTAAGGGAGCCGTAGAACTTGCAACAGCATGGACCGGAACGGCCGGAATCATCCAGGCCGGCGGAATGTATAAGGAAGGCGAGTACAAGACATTCGCCCATAAAGGATTGGAATACCGCTATTTGGCGGCCAACTTGGACTCCAAGAAGAAAATGAAAGCCGAACTGCACAAATTCGTGACGAAGAAAAAAGCGAAGCGATTCATGAAAGAGAATGGCATCCTGAAGCATAAAGGGAAGTTAGCCTCGCCTGTCCTTGAAGAGGCACCGGGCTCGCTGCTCCAATGGGAGATTGCGACAGCAAGAGAGTTGAAATCGAAAAGAGGCAGGAAAACTTTCGAACTCACCATCCCCATCGGCGACACCCGAACTGCCGAGACGATCATCGTAAGCTACAAATACGTGAAGAAATCAGGCTGGCGGATCGACAAATTCAATGAATAGAGGGGAAGGCCTCTTTTAATTGATTAAGGGCTCAATTAATCTCACAAGGGCTCATTTATTTGATCAAGGGTTCAATTAACCTCACAAGGGCTCATTTATTTAAACAAGGACTCCATCAACGCTTTTGCCAACGAGCAAAAGCGTTTTCAAATTTCCCTCCAAAATCTTACTGAAAGTCTCCGCCTTGCTGAACCAATTCCTTCCACTTGCCAAACTTCCACTCATTACTCACGACCAACAACAATGAAATAAAAATATTTTCAAGTTGTCATATTTCTCACGATATGCAATATATCGCGAATGTAAGCGGATACAATATAAACTATAATTCTTAATTGAACAATAATTATAAAAAGACGGTTGACGTAGGTAAAAATACGATATATGATAGCAACAATCTATTTGGATATGTGATTCATTTCACGCAATTCATTTAGTTGGAATGTTCTTGGAAGATTTGATTAGGAGAGATAGCAATGAGAAGTGACATGATTAAAAAAGGGATTGACCGTGCGCCTCATAGGAGTCTCCTTTACGCAACGGGTGTGAAAACGAAAGATTTGGAGAAACCTTTCATCGGTGTATGTAATTCATATATTGATATTATTCCAGGTCACAAACATTTAAATAAATTTGCTGAAATTGTAAAAGAGGCAATTTGGGAAGCAGGCGGGGTTCCATTCGAGTTCAATACGATTGGTGTTGATGATGGAATCGCGATGGGGCATATTGGAATGCGTTACTCGCTTCCTAGCCGCGAACTGATTGCGGACTCTGCTGAAACGGTCATCAATGCACACTGGTTCGACGGAGTGTTCTACATTCCGAACTGTGACAAGATCACGCCAGGCATGCTCATGGCGGCGGTCCGGACGAATGTCCCTTCCGTCTTCGTATCTGGCGGACCGATGGAAGCGGGTGTCTCATCATCAGGTTCACCGCTATCCCTTACATCTGTATTCGAAGGGGTCGGTGCTTACAAATCTGGCAAGATGACGGCGGAAGAGCTCCTCGACATCGAGAACAATGCATGTCCGACATGCGGCTCTTGCTCAGGAATGTTCACAGCGAACTCTATGAACTGTCTGATGGAAATGCTAGGAATGGCGTTGCCGGGCAATGGAACAATCGTCGCAACATCCGATGAACGCCACAGGCTGATCAAGGAAGCGGCTAAGAACTTGATCCGAATGGTGAAAGAGGATGTCAAACCGCGTGACATCATTACGAAGGAAGCTATCGATGATGCATTTGCACTCGATATGGCGATGGGCGGATCGACCAATACGGTTCTACATACATTGGCGATTGCACACGAAGCGGAAATCGAATATAGCGTCCAGGATATTAACACAGTTGCCGAACGGGTTCCGTATTTAGCGAAAATCATGCCGGCGTCCGATATCTCGATGGATGACATCTTCAAAGCAGGCGGCGTCAGTGCCATCATCAATGAACTTACAAAAATACCTGGAGCCATCCACCCGGATCGCATCACCATCACAGGGAAAACGATGAGGGAAGATGTCCAGGACTATCAAATAACAAACGACCAAGTGATCCGGACGAAAGATAATCCGTACAGCCCGGTAGGCGGCTTGTCCGTCCTGTTCGGCAACATCGCCCCGGATGGAGGAGTCATCAAAGTCGGGGCGGTCGATCCCTCCATCAAGCAGTTCACCGGTGAAGCGATCGTCTTCGAATCCCAGGAAGCTGCGCAGGAGAACATCGATAACGGCACGGTCCGTGAAGGCCATGTTGTCGTCATCCGCTACGAAGGACCAAAAGGCGGTCCGGGAATGCCGGAAATGCTTGCGCCAACCTCAGCCATTCAAGGTAGAGGCCTAGGAACAAAAGTGGCGCTCATTACTGATGGCCGGTTCTCCGGAGCATCCCGAGGCATTTCGATCGGCCACATTTCACCGGAAGCAGCTGAAGGCGGTCCGATTGCATTAGTCGAAGATGGAGATATTATCGACATTGATTTGACAAACAGGACGATCGAGCTTCAAGTGTCAGACGAAATATTGGCGGCGCGTAGATCGAAGCTGCAGCCATTCGAACCGAAAATCAAGAAAGGCTATTTAGCCAGATATTCAAAACTTGTCACGTCTGCTAGTACAGGCGGAGTAATGAAAATATAACAATTCGATGATGGGGCAAAAGGGAATAGACCCTTGCATTCACAGAGAGCCGGTCGTGCTGGAAGCCGGCAATGCAACTATTCGCGATATCACCCCGGAGTGGACTGCTGAAAGGGAAACCGAGTAGGCAATCCCGGGCTCGTGCAAGACGACGGGCTCGTTATCAGCGAATGGTCGTTCTATAACGTCCGTTCACGAGGCGGCAGATGTCGCGAACAAGGGTGGTACCATGAAAAGCTTTTTCATCCCTTATACGAAGAACGAGGTTTCTTTGTGTGGGGAGAAAAGGCTTTTCTTTTTTAATAAAAATTAACCAATAGAAAAGTAAGGAGGAGTTCGTATATGAGTGCGGAAGTTCAAACGAAGCAGGCAGTTATGGAAATGACACCGAAATCTCAAGACGAAAAACAGAATAATCAACCGATGGATGGTTCTGCGGTCTTGATTCAAGGGTTGAAAGACCAAGGTGTCGAAGTCATTTTCGGTTACCCTGGAGGTGCTGTCCTACCAATTTATGACGCATTATACAAGGATCCGATTCCCCATGTGCTTGCCCGTCATGAACAGGGAGCCATCCATGCAGCGGAAGGCTATGCGCGAGTATCCGGCAAGCCGGGCGTTGTCATTGCGACATCTGGTCCGGGCGCGACGAATCTGGTAACGGGGATTACAGACGCAATGATGGATTCATTGCCGCTCGTCGTTTTCACGGGGCAGGTGGCAAGCACCGTCATCGGGACGGATGCATTCCAAGAGGCGGATATCATCGGAATTACGCAGCCGATCACAAAGCATAACTATCAGGTGCGAGACGTTGCGGATCTTCCGAGGATCATCAAAGAAGCATTCCATATCGCTTCAACAGGTAGACGCGGTCCGGTTGTCGTTGATATTCCGAAAAACGTGGCTACGGAAATCTTCGTCACGGAGGAGGAACGCACTGCTGAGGTGAATCTGCCGGGCTACCAGCCGACAACCACTCCGAATTACTTGCAAATACAGAAGGCGGCGGAAGCGATCCGCTTTGCACGGAAGCCGCTCATCCTGGCCGGCGCGGGCGTATTGCACGGGCAAGCGATGGATGAACTGAAAACAATGGTAGAAACAAAACGGATTCCGGTCACGAACACATTGCTCGGACTAGGAAGCATCGCCGGCAACCATGAACTGTTCCTAGGAATGGCAGGCATGCACGGGACATACACGGCGAACATGGCAATTAGCGAGTGCGACTTATTAATCAACGTTGGTGCACGATTTGACGACAGGCTGACGGGAAATCTGCAAACTTTCGCACCGCATGCAAAAATCATTCATATTGACATCGACCCTGCGGAAATCGGGAAGAACGTTCCGACAGAAATCCCGATCGTGGCTGACTCGAAGGAAGCATTGCAAGCATTGCTCAATCAGGAATTCAATGCACCGGACACCGAAGATTGGCTCGCATACTTGAGATGTATGCAGGAAGAAGCGCCGTTATGGTACAACGTCGACGAGCACGAATTCCTGCCGCAGGAAGCAATCCAGATGATTCACCGCATTACCGAGGGGGATGCAATCGTCACAACGGACGTCGGACAGCATCAGATGTGGGCGGCCCAATATTATTCATTGAACAATCCCGATTTCTGGGTCACGTCGGGAGGGCTCGGAACGATGGGCTTCGGGTTCCCCGCTGCAATCGGGGCGCAAATCGCGAAGCCGGATGAAAGGGTAGTCGCGATCGTCGGCGATGGCGGTTTCCAAATGACGGCCCAGGAGCTGTCCCTTTTACAAGAGTTAAGGATTCCGGTAAAAGTCGTCATCTTGAACAACGGAGCTCTTGGAATGGTGCGCCAATGGCAGGAGACGTTCTACGATGAACGCTACTCACAGTCATTGATTCCCGTTCAGCCGGATTTCGTCAAGCTTGCGGAAGCGTATGACTTGAAAGGGTATCGCATCACGAAAAAAGAAGACGCTGAACAAATTTTCCGGGAAGCTCTTCTGTCGGATGAACCCGTACTCATTGATTGCCGGGTGAAAATGCTGGAAAACGTCTATCCAATGGTTGCCCCAGGCAAAGGACTACAGGAAATGATCGGGGTGAAGAGCAAATGAAAAGAGTCATTACAGTGACGGTCATCAATCAAAGCGGCGTATTGAACCGGGTGACTGGATTGCTCATGAAAAGGCAATTCAACATCGAGAGCATCACAGTCGGGCATTCCGAACAGACGGGCATGTCGAAAATGACTTTCATCGTCAATGTTGAGGATGAACGGAAAATTGAACAGCTGCTTAAGCAGCTCCAAAAGCAGATTGACGTCATCAAAGTGAATGACATCACTGACAAAGCAATCGTCATGCGGGAACTGGCGCTCGTGAAAGTCGTCTCTCCGCCGCATGCGCGCAGTGAAATAAACAGCATCATCGAGCCGTTCCGTGCAACGGTCATCGACTCCGGGAAAAACGTCGTCACGTACCAAGTAACCGGCGCCCCCGAGAAGATCGAGGCATTCATCGATCTCGTGAAACCTTATGGCATCAAAGAATTGTCAAGAACCGGAGCAACGGCATTCACCCGTGAAATCCAAAAGGTCAATTCACCACAGTTATCCATTTTAAAATAAATGATTTCAATCTTGTAAAGCTTGTTGATTGTAGCGAAAGGCGGCGACTCCAGTGAAAGCCGTCACGAAGAACGGCTTTTGCGAGCAAAAGCATAGCGTTGCGAGCAGGCTGCCTTAATTTCTGCAAAATGCGCAGAAATACGGCAAATCGAACTCTACGTTGTTCGATTGGCTGAAGCCGTGCCCGCGGAAAGCGTCCGCCTGCAGCGGAAATCGACAATATAAATATAAATAATAAAACCTAAAATTCGAGGAGGAACTAACAATGGCTAAAATGTATTACAACCAGGATATCAATGAAGGACTTCTACAAGGAAAAACAATCGCGGTCGTAGGTTACGGCTCACAAGGCCACGCACACGCACAAAACTTGAAAGACTCGGGATTCAATGTAGTCGTCGGCGTACGCCCAGGGAAATCTTTCGACCAAGCGAAAGAAGATGGCCTTGATGTGAAATCTGTAAGCGAAGCGGCTCAAGAAGCGGACGTCATCATGATCCTTCTTCCGGATGAAAGACAAAAGAAAGTGTATGACGAAGAAATCCAACCGGCATTGAAAGCGGGCAAATCACTCGTATTCGCACATGGATTCAACGTACACTTCGGTCAAATTGTACCTCCAGCGGACGTAGACGTATTCCTCGTTGCACCAAAAGGACCAGGTCACCTCGTACGCAGAACGTATGAAGCTGGCGCAGGGGTACCGGCACTATTCGCGGTATACCAAGACGTTTCCGGCCAAGCGAAAGATGTTGCTCTTGCTTACGCAAAAGGAATCGGCGGCGCTCGTGCAGGCGTACTTGAAACTACATTCAAGGAAGAGACAGAAACGGATCTATTCGGTGAGCAGGCAGTACTTTGCGGCGGATTGACTTCCCTCGTCAAAGCTGGCTTCGAAACATTGGTGGAAGCTGGTTATCAGCCAGAACTCGCTTATTTCGAAACGATGCATGAATTAAAACTGATCGTCGACCTCATGTACGAAGGCGGTATGTCCGGAATGCGCTATTCAATTTCCGACACAGCTGAATGGGGCGATTACGTATCAGGACCGCGTGTCGTGGATGCGGATACGAAAGCACGCATGAAAGACATCCTAACGGAAATCCAAGAAGGCAAGTTCGCGGAAGGCTGGATTGCAGAAAACGAAAACAACCGCCCGGACTACAATGCGTACAAGGAATCGGAAGCTAAGCACGAAATCGAAGTCGTTGGCGAAAAGCTTCGTGCAATGATGCCGTTTGTAAATGAAGGTAAGAAAACAAAACAGAAGGAAGTGGTGGGTAGTGCGAAAAATTGACATCTTTGACACGACACTTCGTGATGGTGAACAATCGGCCGGCATCAATCTGAACACGGCTGAAAAGATGGAAATTGCCCGCCAACTGGAACGTTTTGGCGCTACGGTGATCGAAGCAGGGTTCCCTGCTTCCTCACCTGGTGATTTCGAAGCAGTGCAGCGAATTGCAAATACAGTGAAGAACTCGACTGTCACAGGACTTGCACGTGCAATGAAAAGGGATATCGATACATCATGGGAAGCGCTGAAAGGCGGACAGCAGCCACATCTCCACGTATTTTTGGCCACTTCACCGATTCATATGGAACATAAATTGATGAAGACGCCTGACCAAGTCGTGGACATTGCAGTTGAAGCGGTAAAATACGCCAAAAAATTCTTTCCTCTCGTTCAATGGTCAGCAGAAGACGCATTCCGTTCCGACCCTGCATTCCTCGTCCGCATCATCAACCAAGTGATTAAAGCTGGTGCGACGACAATTAATATCCCTGACACGGTCGGCTATGCAACGCCTCAGGAATACGGCGCTTTATTCAAATTCTTGAAGGAGAACGTGACGGGCATCGAGCGTGTGAAGTTATCTGCGCATTGCCATAACGACTTAGGAATGGCAGTCGCCAACTCCATCGCAGCGATTGAAAATGGTGCCGATCAAGTCGAAGGCACGATTAACGGGATCGGTGAACGGGCTGGAAATGCAGCGCTCGAAGAAATCGCAGTCGCCCTACATGTTCGAAAAGACATCTACGGTTTTGAAACGGGCATCAATTTACAGGAAATTAAGCGAACAAGTCAATTGGTCAGCCAGTTGACGGGCGTCGTCATCCAACCGAACAAGGCGGTCGTCGGGAAGAATGCATTCGCGCATGAATCGGGCATCCATCAGGACGGCATGCTGAAAAATCGGGAGACATATGAAATCATCACACCTGAACTGATCGGTGATAAGACAGCTCCGCTGGCGCTCGGCAAGCATTCCGGCCGACATGCATTCAAGGACCGTGCCGTTACGATGGGCTTCGAGCTAAGCGATGCGCAATTAAATGAAGCGTTTGTCGAGTTCAAGAAGCTCGCAGACCGCAAGAAGGAAATTACGGAAGACGATCTATTCGTCCTCTTCACAGGCAAACAGATCGAGTATGCAGATGCTGAGATTTATGAATTGACGAATGTGCAAGTACAATACGGCACGTCCAATGTTCCAACGGCAACAATCGCAGCGAATGTCCCTTCAGGGGAGAACGTTGTTGTTGCCACAACAGGCGCAGGTTCAGTCGAAGCGATCTTCAATGCACTCGAACTCCTCGTCAAAGGGCAGGTCAATATCCTGGATTACCGCGTCACATCAATCGGAAAAGGACGCGATGCACTAGGAGAAGCAGTCGTCAACTTGCGCTTCAACGGAGAAACGTTCACTGGCCGCGACATTTCACAAGACGTCCTCGAAGCATCCGCCAAAGCCTACTTGAACGCTATCAATAGAAAGTTAGTGAAGGAACAAGTCAAAGTGATGGAAACAGTTAGTCAGTAACAGGGAAGTTAAATTGATTTATGCGTGAATTTAGCGGTTTATGCGTGAGTGTAGCAAATTATGCGTAGATTTAATGATTTATGCGCGAATCTCTTGAGTTATGCGTGAATAAACGAATTTATGCGTTTTTCGTATATATATGTAATATGGTAGATGGATTTTATTAGGATTGGAGCGGAAGGCGGCGACTCCAGTGGGAAAAGCGTCAGCAGAAGACCCCGCAACGAAAGCCGTCACGAAGAACGGCTTTTGCGACCCTAAGGGAGCAGGATGTGGAAGTAGCTGCCCTAATTTCTGCAAAAACCGCAGAAATACGGCAAATCGAACTCTTCGTTGTTCGATTGGAAAGCGTCCGCCTGAAGCAGAAATCCGGATTATTTATACGTTTCCTGTTCTGAAGATTACGCAAATTAGGAAGACAACAAGGAGGAGAAGTTCAATGGAAAAAAGAGTAGCTGTATTACAGGGCGATGGAATTGGACCGGAAGTGACGTCAGCGGCTGTGCGAGTACTTGAAGTGGTTGCAAGACGATTCAACCACACATTCCATTTCAATTACGGTTCAATCGGAGGGGCGGCAATCGATTCATTCAATAACCCGCTCCCGAAAGAAACAGTTGAACTCTGTGAATCAAGTGATGCAGTGCTCTTAGGGGCTGTCGGCGGTCCAAAATGGGATCGGAACCCATCAGAACTGCGACCTGAAAAAGGGTTGCTCGCCATCAGGAAGCACTTTGATTTATTCGCGAACCTGCGTCCGGTCAAGGCAGTCCCTTCCTTGCTTCAAGCTTCTCCTCTCAAGGAGGAAATTGTCCGGGAAGTCGATATGATGATCGTCCGTGAACTGACGGGCGGCATCTACTTCGGGCAGCCGAGCCGCAAGACCGAAACATCAGCAGTCGATACACTCGTCTATACGCGTGAAGAAATCGAACGCATCGTTGAAAAAGCGTTTGAGCTTGCACGGATGAGACGGGGAAAAGTGACATCCGTCGATAAGGCGAACGTATTGGAGTCGAGCAAGCTGTGGCGGGAAGTTGTCGAGGAGAAGCGCAAAGGCTATCCGGATGTCGAAGTCGAGCATCAGCTCGTCGACTCTGCGGCGATGAAATTGATTACGAACCCGAAATCCTTTGATGTTGTCGTCACTGAAAACATGTTTGGCGACATTTTAAGCGACGAAGCATCCGTTATCACCGGTTCACTCGGCCTCATGCCATCCGCGAGCGTTCGTTCCGATGGATTCGGACTTTACGAACCGGTACATGGCTCAGCGCCCGATGTTGCTGGCATGGGCATCGCGAATCCGGCTGCAGCCATTTTATCGGCAGCGATGATGCTCCGCTATTCATTTGGAATGGAGACGGAAGCGGCAGCAATTGAAAAAGCGGTTGATACCGTATTTGAGGATGGCCATTTTACTGCGGATCTTGCGGGTGGATCGGATCGCGCCCTTTCGACAATGGAATGGACGGATAAAGTGATCGGTGAGCTGGATTTGCAGTTCGTCTCGAATAGCATCATGTTTTCATATGTTTAATTTAATTCAGCAAAAACCGGCTGAATTAAATTAAGCCTCCGGCGGATGTCACAGATTTTTCAAGGGAGCTTATCGAGCAAGCTCGATAAAAATCTGGACGCAATTACGCCGAGGCGTAATTGATTTAGGAAGGAGAAGCTCAAATGGCCAAAACGATTATTGAAAAGATCTGGGAGCAGCATATTGTGTACGAAGAACAGGGGAAGCCGGACCTCTTATATATCGACCTTCATTTATTGCATGAAGTGACTTCACCTCAAGCGTTTGAAGGCTTGCGGCTGGCGGGGCGGAAAGTGCGGCGCCCCGACCTCTGCTTCGCGACGATGGATCATAACGTCCCGACTCGGAATTTGCCGATCATCAACGACCCGATCGCTAAAAAGCAGATTACGACATTGGAGAAAAACTGTGAGGAATTCGGCATTGAGCTTGCCGATATGGAGCATCCGGATCAGGGAATCGTCCATATTATCGGTCCTGAACTCGGTTTGACACAGCCCGGCAAAACGATTGTCTGCGGGGATAGCCATACATCTACGCATGGTGCATTTGGCGCCATCGCGTTCGGTATCGGCACGAGCGAAGTTGAGCATGTCCTGTCGACACAGACGCTTTGGCAATCAAAACCGAAAACGATGGAAATTCGGATCAATGGAAAGCTCGGCTTCGGCGTTACAGCGAAAGACGTCATCCTAGCCATCATCGCTAAATTCGGCATCGACGTCGGAACGGGGCATATCGCTGAGTATACAGGCGAAGCAATCCGCTCCATGACGATGGAAGAACGGATGACGATATGCAATATGTCCATTGAAGCGGGGGCGAAAGCTGGTTTGATCAGCCCTGATGAGACGACGATCGAGTACTTGAGAGGACGCCGTCATGTCCCTGAAGGCGAAGCGTTTGAAGAGGCTGCGGAAAAATGGCTCTCCTTGGCAACAGATGAAGGAGCGGTATACGACACAGTTCTCGAAATTGATGCAAATGAAATCGAGCCCTTCATCACATGGGGAACGAATCCTTCGATGGGTTCCGGCATTAGTGCAAATGTGCCGTCCTCGGAAGACTTTGCGGATGAATCCGATAAGGAAGCGTTGAAAAAAGCGCTCGCCTATATGGGGCTTGAAGAAGGGACGCCGCTCACTGAAATTGAAATCCAGC
Organism: Sporosarcina luteola; assembly: GCF_023715585.1. Lineage (GTDB taxonomy): Bacteria > Bacillota > Bacilli > Bacillales_A > Planococcaceae > Sporosarcina > Sporosarcina luteola_D. Next base: position 1,450,225 of record NZ_JAMBOK010000001.1, on the reverse strand, counting down.
ACGTCTTCATCGGTTCCTGTACGAACGCCCGCTTGAGCGATCTGCGGGCCGCTGCTGAAGTGATTGCAGGGCAGAAAGTGCATCCGAATGTGACAGCGATCGTTGTTCCAGGTTCACGCACGGTGAAACGGCAGGCGGAAGAGGAAGGCTTAGATCATGTATTCCTCGAAGCCGGATTTGAATGGCGCGAGTCGGGTTGCAGCATGTGCCTCGCGATGAACGATGATGTCGTGCCCGCTGGCGAAAGATGCGCATCGACATCGAACCGGAACTTTGAGGGCAGGCAGGGGGCGGGTTCCCGCACCCATCTGATGAGTCCAGCAATGGCGGCAGCCGCAGCGATTTCCGGACATTTCACAGATGTACGTAAAATGAAATTGGCGCATGTCTAACAGACAAAAGCGGAGGGCGCTTGCACAGCAAAGGTTCGCGGTCTAAGTACGCCGCGTCCTGCGGCAACGACTTATGACCCGAGTAGCTAGCGCCCGTAGCTGGATGAAGAAAGGATGATTCCATGAAACCGATCAATGAAGTGCGCAGCGTCATGACGCCTTTGAATCGAAAAAATGTTGACACGGACCAGATCATATCGAAGGAATTCCTGAAGCGGATCGAACGGACCGGCTTCGGAAAATACCTTTTCCACCATTGGCGTTTCCATTCGGACGGCACTGAAAACAAAGAATTCGTCCTGAATGATGCCAGGTTCAAAGATTCCAAGGTCCTTGTCGCCCATGACAACTTCGGCTGCGGTTCCTCAAGGGAGCATGCGCCGTGGGCAATCCTGGACTACGGATTCGAAGTCGTTATCGCCCCATCGTTTGCGGATATTTTCCATAATAACTGTTTCAAGAACGGCATCCTGCCGATCCGGCTCCGTGTCGAGGAAGTCGAAGAGCTTTTATCCAAAGGCGAGTCCGCCGCCCCCTATACATTGGAAATCAACCTGGAACAGCAGACGGTTACAGGTGAAGATGGGAAAACATATGGTTTTGACATCGACCCGTATTACAAGCAGATGCTCTTGAATGGATGGGACGAAATCGCGTTGACGTTCCAATATGAAGAGCAAATTGCCGCATATGAAAAACAGCATGCTTGATGAATAGAGACTGCAGATGGATTCACGTTAGATCCTATCTGCAGTCTTTTTTTGTCGATGAATCTCCAACTCATTTCCACGTTCAATTCTCAAGTCCATTAATAGAAGACCAAGCATTTTCTAACCCCAACCCTTCAAAACCCCAGCACACACTTCACATCATTCACATACGACTGGCTCACCGGCAGTTCGGTGCCATCCACCAATGTCACGACTAGATTCGACGAGAAATCGCGCGAGATCCTCGAAATTTTGGCTGTATTCACGATATACGACCGGTGAATGCGCAAAAAAACCTCCGGCAGCCGCTTCTCCAGCTCCTTCAATGTGCTCGAAACGCTGAATTGCCCGTCTTCCGTATAGAAGAACGTCTTCTTTTGAAAGCTCTCGATATGGGTGATCTGTTCAATCGGTACCGGGTACCATTCATCGCCGAGCTTTCCTGTGAGTAACCGGAGAGGGCTTATTTTAACCAATTCATACTCATGCGGAAGGTTGACGACGAGTGCAGCAGGCTCGCCGTTAAGTTTGACGGGAATCCAATCTAGATTGGCAAATTGCTGAAAGAATTCTTCACGCGACCTCTTTTTCTCCATTGATACATCTTCCCCTTTTCGATTTCATCGAGCTATTTCCCCATTCATCCTATAAAACAGTCGTTTTGTCAGAAAGCACAGACAGTTTTAATCTTCTGTTATATAGTAATGTATAACAACTTATCCTGTTGTGGAACAGTAGAAAAGTATCAATTACTCTATCAAATGAAAGGTGTGGAATGAAATGAAGGAACAAGTCGAGCAGATGGAGAAAAGCTGGCAGGATGAACGATGGGCAGGAATCGAGCGTGGATACAGTGCGGAGGATGTCATCAAATTACGGGGATCCGTTCAAATTGAACATACATTGGCGAAACGAGGGGCGGAGCGGCTCTGGAAATCGCTTCATGAAGAGGATTTTATCGCTGCGCTCGGCGCACTCACGGGGAATCAAGCCGTCCAGCAAGTGAAGGCAGGGCTTCAGGCAATCTATCTGAGCGGCTGGCAAGTGGCTGCGGATGCGAATATGGCGGGCCAGATGTATCCGGATCAAAGCCTGTATCCAGTGAACAGCGTGCCGAATGTCGTCAAACGCATCAATCAGGCATTGCAGCGTGCGGATCAGATTGATTGTGCAGAGGGCAGGCTCGACGAGTTCGATTGGTTCGCTCCAATTGTCGCTGACGCGGAAGCAGGATTCGGAGGTCCGCTGAATGTGTTCGAATTGATGAAAGCGATGATTGAAGCAGGAGCGGCGGGCGTCCATTTCGAAGATCAGCTTGCCTCAGAAAAGAAATGCGGCCACCTTGGCGGGAAAGTGCTTCTTCCAACGCAGAATGCAGTGCGTAATTTGATTTCGGCAAGGCTCGCGGCTGACGTATCGGGTGTCCCGACGATCATCATCGCAAGGACGGATGCCGATGCGGCGGATCTGATCACGAGTGACGTCGACCCACGCGACCATGCATTCATTACCGGAGAGCGCACGCCGGAAGGGTTTTACCAGACAAAAGCAGGCATCGAGCAGGCGATAGCCCGAGGTCTCGCCTACGCGCCATACGCCGACCTTATCTGGTGTGAAACGTCTACGCCGGACCTTGAAGAAGCGAAACGGTTTGCGGACGCGATCCACGAAAAGTTCCCGGGCAAAATGCTCGCCTATAACTGTTCGCCTTCGTTCAACTGGAAATCGAACTTGGATGACGAGACGATCGGTAAATTCCAGCGGGAGCTTGGCAAGATGGGCTATAAATTCCAATTCGTCACATTGGCGGGCTTCCATTCATTGAACCACAGCATGTTTGAATTGGCGCATGGCTATAAGACGGACGGGATGGCGGCTTATTCGAAGCTGCAGGAAGCGGAATTTGCGAATGAATCGAAAGGGTATACAGCGACTCGCCACCAACGCGAAGTCGGAACCGGCTATTTCGATGAAGTCGCCCAGGTCATTTCAGGAGGTACATCCTCTACAACGGCCATGAAAGGATCGACGGAAGAGGCGCAATTCGTCTAAGAAACTGCCGATTTCACGAATAAACGAAAGGATGATTCAACTGACAACTCAAAAGACGCGTTTCAATATAGACGTAACCGGCGATATGACGGCGGGCACAGAGGAAATCCTAACGCCGGAAGCGCTCGAATTCCTTTATGGTCTGCACGAAAAATTCAATGGCCGGCGAAAGGAATTGCTGGCAGCAAGGGAGACGCGGCAGCGCCGATTCGATGCCGGCGAGAAGCTGGATTTCCTCGAGGAAACGAAGCATATTCGTGAAGGGGATTGGACAGTGGCGCAGATCCCTCATGATTTGCAGGATCGGCGTGTTGAAATAACGGGTCCTGTCGATCGGAAGATGATTATTAATGCACTTAATTCCGGAGCGAAAGCATTCATGGCTGATTTTGAAGATGCGACTTCGCCGACGTGGTCGAATATGATAGACGGTCAGTTGAATCTCAAAGATGCCATTAGAGGGACAATTTCATTCGAGCAGGCCTCCAATGGAAAGAAGTATTCTTTGAATGAAGAGACAGCCGTTTTAATGGTGAGGGCACGAGGCCTTCATCTGGAAGAAAAGCATATCTTGATTGACGGTGAGCCGATGGCAGGGGGGTTCTTCGATTTCGGGCTATATTTCTTCCATAATGCGAAGGAGTTACTGGAGAAGGGGTCCGGTCCATATTTCTATTTGCCGAAGCTCGAAAGCCATCTTGAAGCACGATTGTGGAATGAAGTGTTTGTCTTCGCGCAGGAAAGTCTGGGCATTCCGACTGGTACGATACGTGCGACGGTGTTAATTGAAACACTTCCTGCGGCATTCGAGATGGATGAAATTCTGTATGAACTGCGCGACCATATTACGGGACTGAACTGCGGCCGCTGGGATTATATATTCAGCTTTATCAAACGCCTCCGCAGCCAACCGGATGTCATCTTGCCGGACCGAGGGCAAGTAACGATGACATCGCCTTTCATGCGGGCTTACACACAGCTATGCATACAGACATGCCACAAGCGGAACGCGTTTGCGATGGGCGGGATGGCGGCTCAGATTCCGATCCGCGACAATCCGGAAGCGAATGAGGAAGCGTTCCGGAAAGTCGCCGAAGATAAACGCCGGGAAGTGACGGACGGACACGACGGAACATGGGTTGCTCATCCGGGGCTTGTCGCGGTCGCGATGGCTGAATTCGATGCACATATGGAAACGCCAAACCAAGTTCACAGGAAACGGGAAGACGTGCAAGTGACGGCGGCTGAGTTGCTGGAAGTGCCGACCGGGACGATTACGGAGGAAGGGCTTCGGATGAATTGCAGCGTCGGTGTCCAGTACATCGCTTCGTGGTTGAAAGGGAATGGAGCCGCGCCGATCAATCATTTGATGGAAGATGCGGCTACCGCGGAAATCTCCCGCTCGCAAGTATGGCAATGGATCCGCCATCCGGAAGGCAAGTTGGAGGATGGCAGGAAAATCGACGTTGATTTATTCATGAATGTATTTGCCGAGGAGATGAAGAAATTGAATGAAACCTTCGGCGAAAAGGAATACCGTTTCGGCAAATTCAAAGAGGCGGCTGAGCTGTTCGTCGAATTGACGCTTCACGATGAGTTCGAGGAATTCCTGACACTGCCGGGTTATAGAAAACTAGCATAGGAAAAGGAGGAGGTTCATTATGCAAAAGACGAATGAAATGCAAAAGTCGAAAAAGATCTGCCGGGAATGCGGTTGTGAAATTGTAGAGAAAGTTGAATCCCTGCTCTATGAATGCGAACGCTGTATCGGCAAGCATAAGGATTGAAAGAAATGGCCCGTCTTCCCATAATAGGGAAACGGGTCTTTGCTTTTTCAAGTTAGAATAAAGAGGATTTTTTACCCCTGACGGAGAATGGGTTATAATAGAAGAAGAAATCTACTGTAAAGGGGATGTCGTTTTGCGAAATGAAGAGATGTTATTAATTCCTGGACCGACGCCTGTCGTCGATTCGATTTACGATGCCATGGCAAGTGAGACAAGAGGGCATACAGATCCGCGCTTTGTCGAGATTTACAAGCGTTCGATCGAGAGGACGCGCGAGATGTTCCAAACCGACGGAGAAGTATTTGTCATTGCGGGGTCGGGGACGATCGGCATGGAAATGGCTCTTGTCAATACGGTCGGTGCCGGTGAGCGTCTATTGATCATCAGCCACGGGTATTTCGGGGACCGCTTCATCCAGCTAGGGAAGGCATTCGGAATCGAGATCGATGTCCTTCAATCCGAATGGGGACAACAGGTTGCACCGGAAGACGTGGAGCGCAAATTATCGGAGCGTACATACAAGGCGGTGACGATCACGCACGCCGATACGTCCACAGGTGTTGCGGCCGACTTGGAAGCACTCGTTCCGATCGTGAAAAAACACGGCGCACTCGTCATATTGGACGGAGTTTGCGCAACTGCTGCGATGGAAGAGGATATGAGCAAGGAATATGGCGGCGCGGGCTTTAAGATCGACGTCGTGCTGACGGGCTCTCAAAAGGCGATCGGCGTTCCACCTGGGCTTGCGATCGTCGCGTTCAATCAAACTGCATTGGAAGCACGCAAGCAGCTCGGGCACATTCCGGCGTACTATTGCGATATCGAAAACTGGATTCCAATCATGCATGATCCATCGAAATACTTCGCGACGCCTCCGGTTAACTTGATTTATGCATATGATGAAGGCATGAAACTTGTTCTGGAGGAAGGTTTGGAAAAACGATATGCAAGGCATACGGCATTTGGACGAGGCGTCCGCGATGCACTCCGGGAATACGGCATGAAGCCGTTGGCGGATGAAGCGGTTGCGGCATCGACATTGAGCTGCTTCCAGTATCCGGAAGGCCTGGATGACGCTGAATTCCGTTCCGCTTTGGCGAAAGAAGGACTTATCGTCGCGGGCGCATTGGCACATTTGGGCGGCAAAGCATTCCGCCTCGGCCATATGGGCAACACGACAGAACAAATGTTGATTTCTGCAATCGAAAAGATCGGTGAAGCATTGAAGGATGCGGGCTACGAAGCGCCGATCGAGCAAGCTGTCAACCGTTTTAAAGAAGCAACGGCTACACTCGTCTATTGATAGACAGAAACCACCCTATTCTTCTCTGAAATAGGGTGGTTTCTTATGCGTGGGCTAGTTATGCTCGAGTTGGGTTGAGGTGTGCTCATTCCGGCACTTTGGACCCGCTTTATTCAGCTGGAAAAACCTCACTCACCACGCATCTCCTCAACGATCTCGACCGCCACATCCGGCACATCCGTAAAGATGCCATCTGCACCAATTTCAATCATGCGCCGGATTTCTTTCTCTTCATTGACCGTGAACGGATGGACATGTAAATCCTCATCATGTGCAAGCTCAACCAACTCCTCTGTTACAACCGACTTATCCACACCTATGCCAGACGCATACTCCGCGACTTTCTCCAACCGAATTTTCGTCAGCGTCGTTTCATTTTTTATCGAATACAGTTGAATTAGCGGAATGGCCGGCTCCTGCTCATGGATGCTTTTTAGAGATCTGGCATCGAATGATTGCAGGATCACTTTCGGCAGTTCCGTGTCTGCTAGCGGCAGCAGCCCGAATGCCCTCAGCTGTCCGAGCAAAGCGTCCTCGATTCCTGGGTAGGAGGCGGGCGATTTCAGTTCGATATAGTAATTAACATCGTCTTGGAAGTACGAAAAGATCTCTTCCGTAGTGACGATGCGCAGCGGATCGATCCCTTCAGGCAATGAAACCGCAAGCTTCCCGTCGAATTTGGACTCGCGGTGTACTTTCTTCAACTCATGAAAGTCAACTTCTGCGATCTGTTTTATGCCATTCGGCAAATGAACGAAAGGGTCATGCATCGATACGAGTTCACCGTCTTTCGTCATATGCACATCCAATTCAATATAATCCGCCTTCATCTGCACTGCCAATCCGTAGGACAGAAAGGAATGCTCCGGAGCGTAGGCGGAAGCCCCGCGGTGCGCAATGATCAGAAATTTGTCTACAGGCAGAGATGCCGCCTCTGACGCCGTCGAACATGCCGATAGAAGGATGAGCAAGCTTAGCAGAACCCCTTTTTTCATGAAGTGATATCCCCCCTTTAGCTCTAGTAGTTGTCTGGAATGAAAGATAAGCGTGACATACGTCTCCAAATTATACGATAAACAAGTGTACGTTATATCCAATATAAATGTAAGAATTGAGCTGGGCGAGTTTCTTTCATTATCGCCGGCTTATTAATTGACGGCCGCTCTTTTTGGATGCTATCCGATTAAAAGAACTGATTAAGGGTAACGTAAAGGTAAGACATCAACGTGGAGGAGCTGTTCATTATGAAGGATAACCGTTTTCAAACAAAGCCAAATGATGAAAAAGGCAAAGCGTTCACAGGAATGCCGAATGCCAAGCAATTCCCTGACTTAGAGCCTGAACAAGAGGCGGAAAAGCAAATGGCGCAGTTCAAGAATTCAACTGGGTGCAGAGAAGAGCCGACGGATAGTAAATGGGAACAATAATACGGAGACCTATGATTCGTGCTAGCGAAGCATAGGCTTTTTCCGTCTTCCATATTTTTCAATGTTGAAGTATAGTGAGAAAGAGACTACTACTTTATAACTGGGGATGGAAGTTTGAAACGTTTCGCCATAGCAACCATAATCTGTAACTTTTTATTGACAGGGTGCATTCAAACTGAAGAAGAAGAAGTCATCCGTCCAGACAACTTTACGGTGCTTCAAAGCAACCCGTATGAGATGGAACTTCACGGAAAAACAACTGAACTTACAATCGGAATGGTAGGGGACATCCTCTTGCATTATCCGCTTTATACTTATAATAGCTACGACATCCCGTTCAGTGCGGTGAAAGACCAAATGACCAGCATCGACCTCCTGCTCGCGAACCAGGAATCATTGCCGGGGGGAGTAGAGCTGGGATTGTCCGGGTATCCGGAGTTCAACAGTCCGAAACATATCATCAGGGACTTAAAAGCGAATGGGGTCGATCTGCTGTCCATAGCTAATAACCATGCGCTTGATCAAAAGGAAAGCGGCTTATTGAAGGCGATAGGGCATATGAACGAATACGGAATGCCTTATATCGGTGCATTTGAGTCAGCGGAAGATCGTAGGACGAAGCGGATAATTGACGTGAAAGGTGTGCGTATCGGCGTTTTAGCTTATGCATACGGTCTGAACGGAGCGGCAATTCCAAAAGGGAAGGGCTACTTGGTTTCATTGATTGATAAAAACCGAATGGAAGCGGAGATTCGGGAATTAAAAGCCGAAGCGGATCTGACGGTCGTCTCTATCCATTGGGGCGATGAGTATAAGCTGCAGCCTTCCGAACGGCAGGTGGAGCTAGCCGAGTGGCTTGCGTCACAAGGTGTTGACATCCTCTTCGGCCACCATCCGCATGTCTTGCAACCTCATGCAAGAATCGGCCATACGGAAGTTTTTTATTCGCTCGGAAACTTCTATTCCGCGCAAGCATTTGATTCTACAAATATTGGCGGCATTGGGAAAGTACATCTTTCCGTCTTTGAATTGGCGGGAAGACGTTTCATGGAAGTGGAGAAATCGACATTTCATCCCACAGCTGTCATCCGTGACGAGAATGAAAGATTCGTAGTCGTGCCATTACAAGACGCAGTTGGCAGGACAAGTTTTGATGAGAAGTGGGTTGCCGAACATGTCGGCTTGTCTGAATGAAAAAATGCCCTCCGCACGATTATGTGCAGAGGGCATTTGTGTATTATTTTTTTAGTCTATCAATGAATAATAGAAGTTCATTTGAAGTGACCTTTTTTGTTGTTCCGAATGTTCCATCGGCATAGCCCATTGTCAATTTGTTCGTGTAGAGCGTATTAATATAGTCATTCGCCCAGTTGGATGTGGATACATCACTGAAAGGGGTTGTCCCAGGAGTTAACGAGAGATCGAATGCGCCGACTAAGACTTTTGCAAGCTCACTTCTTGTCAAATAGTTATTCGGCATGAACTCTCCAGCTGTATTACCCGTGAAAATCCCTGCCTCTCCAACTGCAGCAATAGCATCATGCTGGGGATGAGACGCCGAGATATCGGTGAACCCCTGATTGCTTGCCTTACTTGAAAGGTTCAATTCCTGAGCAAGGATTTCTGCGACTTCGCCTCTCGTTGCATAATTGACTTGAGGTGTTGAAGCAATTGTTGTTTCAGCCGAGAAGTCTGTTACACGGCGAGCGCCAATATATCGTTTACCCCAATAAGCCGGGTCATTGATTGATGAAATCATAACACCTCTACTGGTCGAGGCATGAATGAAATTGCTTGATCCGATATAGATTCCAACATGTGATACGCCGGCTCCGCTCGTATTGAAAAATACGAGATCACCAGACTGCAAATCTGCCTTTGCAACGGACTTGCCAGTAGAGTATTGCTGGGAAGTAGTTCTAGGAATTGAAACTCCTTCTTTATTGAAAACGTATTGTGTATAACCGGAACAGTCAAAACCTGAAGTAGTAGTTCCCGCATATTTATATGGTGTTCCCATGTACGCTTTAGCCGTACTGACGAGGGAATTCGATGTGCTTGCTGAAGCCGTGTCATGAGTGGACGTTGAGATCAATAGGCATGCAAAAACTAAGAAGATGATTCTTTTCATATTTTTTCCCAAATTCCCCTTTCGCACAAAAATGAAGCTGTGCTTTATGTGTGAATCAATCCTAACATGGATAAACATCAAATATTATTACATTCACATTACGATATGGTTACAGTTGGAACGGTTTGTATAGAATGCGATGACAGGGAGATTGTGGAGAGTTGTTCAGTTTTTCTTGCATATGGTATAATCGCTCAATGAATAACCAACTGAAATAATTATGGAATTTCAAAAGATAGGATGAACTCTGATGCGTCAACTTACTGTATTCAGCAATATGTACCCTTCGCATAAGCACCCGACATTCGGTATTTTTGTAAAGAACCAAGTAGAACACCTCCGTTCAAAAGGTTTGAAAGTGAATGTCGTTGCAATCGACAATCCTTCAAAAGGGAAGGCTGCTTTGAAAAAGTATTTTACCTGGTTCGTAAAGGCAATGGTCCATATGCTGACAAAGAAGTCTGAAGTATCGTTAACTCATTCTCATTACACGTTTCCGACAGGCTTGCTATCGTTCATTGGAAAAAAGATTTTTGGTTTGCCTTATGTCATCACAGTCCATGGTGGAGATATCGACAAAATGGCAGCCAAAAATAAGATGATTGAGTCGATTACTAGATTCACATTACAGAATGCTGACGCCGTTATTGTTGTAGGGGAACGATTAAAATTGGATGTAGTTGAACGTTTTGGTGTGAAGGAGAAGCATGTCCATGTAATGAGCATGGGCGTAAATACGGAAGTTTTCAAACCGATACCAAAAGTGGATGCCCGCACTGAATTGGGTCTCCCTTTAGATAAGAAGATTGTTTTGTTTGTCGGAAATATGATCCAAGCAAAAGGGATTCTCGATCTAATCGAAGCATTTAAGATGGTAGAAGAAGATCATCCGGACGCCGTGCTTCATATGATCGGGTCGAGTAAAGATGAAGGCTTTATGCAAAAATTAGAAGAGCATTTGTCGGAAATGAAAATTAATGCCTCCCATCAGGAACCGCTTCCGCAAATGGAAGTCGCGAAATGGATCGCAGCCGCAGATGTCTTTGTGTTGCCATCCCATCACGAAGGGTTCGGACTTGTTGCGCTTGAAGCAATGGCTGTGGGAACTACAGTAGTCGGCACTGACGTCGGGGGACTTTCATTCCTATTGGGCAATGAAGCGGGAATTCTCGTAGAGCCTCATAATCCGGCATCCCTTGCAAATGGATTGAAGCAAGCCTTGGAGCAACCTTCGGAAGATAGAAAGAAAATTGCTGAAGAAATAGTCGCTGAACATACATATGATGTCATTACTGAGAGATTAGTGGAAATCTATTCGGCGGTGTCAAAAGAAGGGAAAAAGTAATATGGTTCCTCGTAAATCGACTTAAAGCTACTCGAAATGAAACCCATAGACGAAACTCCATCAAGCGGATGACCTCCCGTATTGACGGAGTTTTTCTATATAGCGTTTACTATGTTTAATCAGAATTAAGTGAAAATTAATTGCTTATTGGCTATATTTAGATATAATTAATGGTAGACTCCTTTTTTCATAGCGTACTCACCTCCATAAGAGCTCCATTGTCCTTCATTTTTGTAAGCGCTTACGAAAAGGGAAAATGAAAAATGAGGGGGACTGACATTGAAAAGAATTGGCGCAAGAAGCTTGTTAGTACTAGTGCTAGGTGCTTTGCTCGTTTTATCGGCTTGTGGTGGGGGCGGAAAGAAGAATATTGCAATCGGCCCGCCAGCCAGTGAGACAAATAATCTCTCCAAAATCATTCTTGATGCCTATGGAATTGGTGATGGTGACTACAAGGCTTTCCAGGAAGCTTTCGGGGCTGCGGCTGACGGAGTCCAGGATGGCAATATCGACATCTCAATCGGAATTTTGGGACTCCCGGCAGCAAGTATAGAAAGCTTGCAGGCATCCGCGGGAGACGTGAAAATGATCAGCCTCTCCGACGACGCGATTGCAAAAATCGAAGCGGAGTCGGGCTACAAACGCTTCACGATTCCGAAAGAGTCTTATGATTTTCTCACAGAAGATGTACAGACGGTAACGGCATTTGCTATTTTAATGGGGAATACAGATACGATCGATGAAGAGCTCGGATACGAATTGGCGAAGAGCATGATCGAGAATGCAAGCGAAAATACACATGCGCAAGCGAAGCAGATGATCCTCGAGAATGCATTGAACGGGGCGGAAGGGCTGTTGATCCACCCAGGTGCGAAAAAATATTACGAAGAACAAGGATTGACGGTCAACAATGAAGTGGCTGAGTTGACGGCCACAGCAGGAAAACGGAAAACAGAACTGACACTTGGCACAGGCAGCCAAGGAGGTACGTATTATCCGCTCGGCGGGGAGATGGCGAACCTTTGGAATAAATATATCGACGGCATCAATGTGACGAATATGGAAACAGGGGCGTCCGTTGAAAACTTATCTTCCATCAGCAAAGGTCAGATGGATCTTGGGATGACCGTTCACGTGCCTGCGTTGAATGCATTGAATGGAAAAGCGGATTTTGAAGGGAACCCAGTGAAAAATGCAGCGTTCATCGGCCACATTTATCCAGAAGTCGTCCAAATTGTGACGCGGGAGAAAATGAAGATCAACGGCTTTGAGGATTTGAAGTGAAAACAGCCAAGTAAGCGGAAAGGCGGCGAAAAATGAAAGAAAATAAGGTGGTAGATGCACAAGAGATACTCGAAAAATATGACAAGGAAAATCAGTTCCGTGTAGAAATCGGCAAATGGGCTTATGTCGTAACCTTTCTCGCAGTCTCGCTGACGGTCTTTCATCTCTATACGGGGTCAACGAGCGTTCTTCCATCGCAACAGCAAGGGGCCATCCACCTTGGAACTGCTTTAGGAATCATCTTCCTTCTATATCCGGCAAAAAAGGCATGGAGAAAAACTCAGAAAAAAATCCCTTGGTACGATATATTGTTAGCGTTTACCGCTATGTATGTGGCGTACCATAAAATATTCTTTTATGATTCCATCCTCCAAAGCAGGGTATCGGGCTACAGCTCTTTGAATATCATCATTTCCATCGTCGGCGTATTGCTCGTATTGGAAGCGACGCGGAGAACGGTAGGTCTTCCCATCGTCATTGTGGCAAGCGTTGCGATGCTGTATGCAATATACGGAAACCTTATCCCGACGCGCATTTTATCCCATGAAGGATTTGCGCTCGACCGGACGATGACGAATCTGTGGTATCGCGAAAGCGGCGTGTTCGGAACGCCGATTCAAATTTCCGCGAAATTCATTTTCCTGTTCCTGTTTTTCGGAGTGCTTCTCGTAAATACGCCAATCGGAAGATTTTTTAACAACCTTGCCTTCTCGTTGACCGGGCGCTATACGGGCGGAACCGCCAAAGCGGCCGTCGTTGCGAGCGCTCTTCAAGGGACTGTATCTGGAAGTTCCGTCGGTAACACTGTGGCGACTGGAAGCTTTACGATCCCGATGATGAAAAAAGCGGGATTCAAGCCGGAATTTGCAGCAGCCACGGAAGCATCCGCATCGACAGGCGGCCAGATCATGCCTCCGATGATGGGGGCAGCCGCCTTCATTATGATGGAGTACCTAGGTGTCAGCTATGCAACTATCATGCTGGCAGCACTCATTCCGGCAATCCTGTACTTTACCGGGATTTTCATCGGAACGCATTTCGAGGCAAAACGGCTGAAAATCCTTGGGCTGCCAAAGTCGGAGTTGCCTGTTTTCAAAAAGATCTTTGTTCGTGACGGCTATATGATCATTCCGCTTTTGGTCATCATCGTCACAATCATGTCTGGCTTCACACCGCAGCGTGCAGCATTATTCGGCATCCTGTCCGCTGTTATCGTATGGATCTTCAATGCGATCTTCCGAAAGGAGTCGGAGTTCGGTGTGAAGAGAATCATTTATGTATTGGAACAAGGCGGCAGGGTGGCTCTTCCTGTAATTGCAGCAGTAGCGACAGCCGGCATCATCGCCGGTGTTGTCAGCATGACGGGCTTGGGCGCGAAATTTGCTTCGGGCATTATCGCCTTATCGAACGGCTACCTGATATTGGCGCTATTCTTTACAATGATTGCATGTATCGTGTTAGGGATGGGATTGCCGACAACAGCAAACTACGTTGTCACTGCAACAATTGCGGCTCCCGCGCTCATCAATGAATTCGGCATCGCGCCGATTGCTGCGCATATGTTCGTCTTCTACTTTGGCATCGTCGCCGACATAACGCCGCCGGTCTGCTTAGCTGCCTATGCAGGGGCGGGGATAGCAAAGGCGAATCCGTTCAAAACTGGGATGACCGCCGTGAAGCTGGCAATCGCCGCATTCATCATTCCATTTATTTTCATCTATAATCCGATTCTTGTTTTCGTCGATGTAACTCCCGTGAAGCTCATACTCGGCATCGCGACCGCACTGATCGGCATGATTGGTGTCAGCAGCGCCGTCATCGGCTACTTCGTAAGGGATGCACGCATTTGGGAACGAATCGTCTTATTCGCAGGGGGACTGCTGCTCATCATTCCAGAGCTGACGACAAGCGCCATTGGACTTCTGCTTATTACAATCATCTGGTTCATCCAAAGAAGGAGACCGGAAGAAGAGCAGACGATTAAAGAAGTCGTTGCATAGATGAATAAAGCAAAAAGCTGTCACCTGGAAAAATCGGTGACAGTTTTTTGCATGAAAACTTGGAACTGCGCTCATAAACCCGGAATCGCGCCCATAAACGCCGCGCCCGCGCCCATAAACTCGGAATCGCGCCCATAAACGCTGCGCCCGCGCCCATAAACTCGGATTTGCGCCCATAAACGCTGCGCCCGCGCCCATAAACTCGGAATCGCGCCCATAAACGCCGCGCCCGCGCCCATAAACTCGGATTTGCGCCCATAAACGCTGCGCCCGCGCCCTTAAATCCGGAATCGCGCTCATGAACGCTGCGCTCGCGCTCATAAACTCGGGATCGCGCCCATAAACGCTGCGCCCGCGCTCATAAATCCAGATTTGCGCCCATAAACGTCTCTCGTCCTTACATGAAGAAATTCTCTTCACCGATCCGGTCGTATAATCCGCTCTTCTTGAACAATGAAAGTTTCTGCTTGGGCAACTTCTTCACAATGATTCTTACATTCTTTTTGCTGGCACCGTCCAATAACGCGGAAAGCGCAGCTTCACCCGTTGCGTCAATCATGGAGAGATGCTCCAAATCCAAAATGATCTTTGCAGTGTCTGTCGAGAGGATTGTAGGCATCTTATCTTCAAACACTTTCGCAGTACCGAAGAATAACGGTCCTTCAATGACGAATTTAGTTATGTCATCTCCGAATTTGTGAATCTCGACATCGGTAAGTTTATCTGGCACAATGTGAAGCTTGCCACTCATCTTACGCAAGAATGAAAGGGCGGCCAATAAAACCCCGACCTGGACGGCAACAGTCAGATTGATGAAGATCGTAAGCAGGAATGTCGTTATCAGTACAATCGAATCGCCCGATCTGACAGACAAAATATGAACGAAAGCCTTTCTCGCACTCATATTCCAAGCGACAAACATTAAAATAGGCGCCATCACAGCCAGAGGAATATAAGAGGCGAATGGGGCGAAAACCAAAATGAACAATAAGACGAAGATGCTTTGCATCATGCCGGAAACCGGGCTTACTGCGCCTGACCGGATATTGGTCGCTGTTCTTGCAATCGCTCCCGTAGCGGGGATGCCCCCGAATAATGGCGTAATGATATTTGCAATTCCCTGCCCGAACAATTCCCGCTTCGAATCATGCTTCGGTCCTTCCTTCATTCCATCTGCAACGACCGCAGACAATAGCGATTCAATCGCGCCGAGTGCAGCAATGACCAATGCAGGCTGCCAAAGACTGACGAGCTTGGATAACGTGATTTGAGGAAATTGGAAGCCGGGCAATGATTGGGGGATCCCTCCGAATGCCGTGCCGATCGTTTCCACTTTGCCTGGGAAGAACAAGACGGATATTATAGTTGGAATCAAGAGAGCGAAGAGCAATAATGGAACCCGAGGGGCAACTTTCGGCAAGATGAAGATCAAAGCCAGCCCAATTATGGCGGTGAGTACACTGAAGATATTCACAGTATGAAGATGCTTGGCGACATCAATCATATTCTCATGAAAGAACTCCTTGCTTTCGAGCCCCGATAGGCCAAGAAAGTTCCCGAATTGCCCTGTGAAAATGATGATGGCAATTCCCGAGGTGAACCCGATCGTCACGGAACGGGGAACGAAGTGAATGAGATTGCTGATGCCTGCGAAACTCATGATTACTAGGAAAATACCAGCCAGAAATCCTGCAATCAACAAATCTTCATAACCGTATTGAAGGACGATTGCAAGAAGGATCGGGATGAATGCCCCGGTTGGACCGGCGATCTGAAAACGGGATCCTCCTAGGAGAGCGACTAGGAACCCGGCGATGATCGTCGTGTACAAGCCATACTCCGGTTTAACGCCGGAGGCAATTGCAAAAGCCATCCCAAGTGGAATGGCTACGATACCGACAGTTATCCCCGAAAGCAGATCCTTCCGAAATCCTGACGCATTATAATCAATAAAACGCTGATCTTTGAACAAGGCGGTCACTCTTCTTCCACATAATTTGTAAAAATATTTCCTATCTTCATTATAAGCGACAAACGCAGTACTAGCAAGGTCCCGTGAGTGAAAAAGGCGGTCTCGCGTCCGAAGTTGGCAGTCCCGCGTCCAAAGTTGGCATGCACGCGTCCAAAGTCGGTGGTCTCGCGTCCAAAGTCCGCGGTCCCGCGTCCAAAGCAAGCATTCCCGCGTCCAAAGCCGGCTTCCCCGCGTCCACAGCAAGTCGTCCCCACACTCAAACCAGCAAAGGGTGCCGCAGAAAGTCAGCTTGCACTGATTTTCCGGGCACCCCTCTACATCAATTCGGTTTCCTTCAATACAATACGGTCATATCCCATCCGCTGCACGAGTTTCGTAATATGCGGCTGCTCGACCCGCGCGAGCCGCAATGCGTCCCCCTGTGCAAACGCTTCACGCGTAGGGCCGTCAAACAGCATGCCGCCATCGCTAAAAATGATTGTCCGTCCGAAAGTCTCCGCAACGAAATCCATGTCATGCAAAATACAGATAACGAGCTTTTCTTTTTCATGAAGTGAATGGATGATTTCCTTCACCTTCGACTTGCCGCGGACATCTTGCCCCATCGTTGGTTCGTCGAAAATGACGATATCCGTATCCATCGCGAGAATGGACGCCATCGCAACCATCTTCCGCTCCGCAAGACTAAGATCATATGGATTCTCATCCGCTTTGTCGGCAAGTCCGACGAGGTCCAGCATCTCTTTGGCATTAGCGAGCGCTTCTTTGCTGGATTGTCCGATATTCAGCGGGCCGAACATCACTTCGTCAATTACTTTATGCTTGAAAATCTGGTCATTCGGATTTTGGAAGATGAGCCCAATCCGGCTAGCCAGTTTAGCAGCCGTCGTCCTGGAAAGCGGATTTCCGTCCAAGTATATTTCACCTGAGTCCGGCTTGAGCAGCGCTTTCAACAATTTGACAAATGTCGTTTTCCCTGCACCATTCTGCCCGATGATTGCGATCGGCTCGCCACTCATCGTGACATTCAGTCCACGGATAACGTCCTGACCCTTTTCATAGCCGAAATGAAGATCACGGACGATGAGCTCAGCGGTGGTTGTGCCGTTCGCCTCGGTTGTCTTACTCTTGATGTAATCACTTGGATGGAATCGAAGCTCCCTCTCCCTCGGCATTTCATCCAAAGAAATCGGATACTGCCCGGTCTTCTCACTTCGAATGCCGAGAGTCCGTGCAACTTTCACATAGACAGGAGGTTCCACGCCGAATTCACGTAGATCATCCCTTGAAAAGACTTCTTCCGGCTTCCCATCCTCAATCAATTTGCCGTCATGCAGCAAGAGGATCCTGTCGGCATATGCAGCAAGCTTCTCCATTTTCTGCTCGGCCATGATGATTGTCATGCCCTCATCCGCCAATTTCTCAACGACGCGGAACACTTCTTCTGCGCCTTCCGGATCTAGCTGCGAAGTCGGTTCGTCAAGTATGAGGATGTCGGGCTTCATGGCAATGACGCTTGCAATTGCGACCCGTTGCATTTGCCCGCCGGATAGTGAAAATGGATTCTTTCCCTGCAATCCTTCAATATCGAGCAGCTTCATGCTTTCCCGGATTCGTTCATGCATGACATCCCGCGGCACGCCTTGATTTTCAAGGCCGAAAGCAATTTCATCATAGACAGTGAACTTAGCACCGGTCATCTGCGAAAAAGGATTTTCAAAGACGAGACCGACCTTTGCCGTAATTTCACTTATTTCATGCGACAACACATCCATCTCGCCAATGTACACATCCCCGCCATATGCACCTTTGAAAAAGTGGGGGATGAGTCCGCTCAGTGCATAACCTAACGACGTCTTCCCGGCTGTATTCATGCCGATAATCCCGACGAATTCGCCCTTTTCCACCGTGAATGAAATATCATCGAGCGCAAAATGGGAGCTATCGGGATATTTATATTTCAAATTTACAACACGCAATACACTCATGACATCACCCTCCAAACGATGACAGCTAAAAAGAAGATGATCAATGCGATTCTGAGAGGCATGCTATATCGGTAGGTTTCCCGTTCATACAAAAACGTCCGATTCCCTTTGGCATTGAATCCGCGGATTTCGAGTGCGATCGACCGCTCCCGGGTTTCCGTGAGCGAGTTCAGGACGACGGGACCGAGAAGGGGGAGGAATGATTTGAATCTCATCCAAATTCCGCCTTCCGTTTCCATTCCCCGAGCCCTCTGAGCATCGGTTATTTTACCTGTCAATGCGACCATTTGCGGGATGATCTGCAGTACCGACAGCAGCACATAACCGAATTTCGGAGACAGACCTTTCTGCAGCAATGCTTCTACAAGATCATCCGGCTTCGTCGTCAAAATAAGCACCCCAAACGCGGCCACCATATTGACGACCCGGAGTGTGATCAGCAACGCGATTGAAAACCCCTCTTTATAAATAGCGATCGGGCCGATTTCGAACAGTACCGTTGCCCGGTCGGGATGAAAAAATCCTTGGACGATGATGATCGATGCGATTAACAGAAAGCTGACCCCGATGACCGGCAAAATGGATTTGAACACGTTGCCGGTCATAAGGATGATGAATGTGAACAGGAGGATTCCGAACACAGCCAGATGATTTGCTGAAATATATGTCGATGTGATGGAAATGAAGACGAATAAGAGCTTTGTCAAAGGATCCACCCGATGGACCGGCGAATCCCTATTTACATACAATGTCATGTTGTTCATTGGAATCCCTCCTGCGGGCGATGCTTATAACCTTTCAATCTCCCCTTGATTGTCATACATGAGCTTCACATTTTTCGGCAGCCCTTTGAAGATCAAGAAGCTGAGCAGTACAGTGACGACTTTATCAGGCACATCGACGACGATGCTGTCAGCAAACGAAGCGAGCCATAATGGCATGTCTTTTGCGAGCATCGTTGCAAACAATGCATCCCCCCAGACGTTTCCGGTCGTCCCTTCCCAAAACATGATATTGAGTGGAGTAGAAACAATCGCTGCAATGAATCCGACGACAAGCCCGAGGACAACCGCTTTGCCGACATTCGAAATCCATCCTTTGTACGCCATGATTCCTACTACTAATCCGATGACGGCCTGGGTGATGGCATAGACGAAAGAGACTGGACTCGTCGTAAAGCCATAGACGATATTATTGATGACACCGACAATTGCACCGACGAGCGGTCCTGCAAGCATACTCGCTAAGACCGTTCCGATGGCATCGATCCATAGAGGCAGCTTTAACACGTCCGCAAACAATTTCCCCAAGAAGTTGATGCCTACCGCCGCGGGAATCAGTACAAACGCAGCTGTTGAAAACTGCAAGGACCACATACGCTTCTTTTTCATTTGTATTCTCCTTTTTTATAATCAAGATAGATGTCAAGACACATGACTATACTAATCCATTATGAAGAAATAGGGAAGACTTTATTGAAAAAGAATCACTACTTTAGACTACTTATTTTCATCTTATGCCCAATAAAAATTTTAGTTATGATTATTTAGAGTGCGACGTGAGGAATTTGCCATAACCATACGATCTAAAAAAACACCGTTTGCACTTGGCGAACGGCGGTGTGGCTATAAATAATCAAAATGTGTACTGTTTCAATAAATTCTCAAGTTTCAATGCGAGGCCGACATTGCCCTTCACTTTCAGTTTTCCCATCATGAAAGCAGCAGTGGAGTTCAAGTTGCCGCCAAGCAATTTCTTGAAATCCGTGACGCTCATCATCAAAGCGCAGTCGACTTCTCCCGGGTCGCTGCGGAACGTTTCCGCCTCGCCGTCTGCAAACTTCAATCCATACATACCGCCATCCTCACCGGCCAAATCGAATGAATATGATGCGTTCATTCCTGCAAGGGGCCCTTTATTGGTGCTCAGCTCCGCATCAATTTCTGTCCAAATCTGTTCCATCGTCATTTCTTCCAAATTCATTCGGAACACCTTCTTTTTCAGTAATGAGTGACTATTCACTCAGTATACCACAGACGCTAATAGAATAATGAAAAAATACGTGACAGCCTCAAAAATCATATAATCGTGCCGATAGAAAGGAGTAGTAGAAGTAGTTAGCAGAAAGGGGTTGTATAAGTCCGATGAACCGTTCTAATGAAAAATTCGATATCGTATTGGATGAACTTCAAAAAATACAGGATTTCATATTTACGCAGGCGAAACGGTCGGACCTTTCGCGACATTCGATTGCCCCTGTCATAGAAGAATTGTGTATTCGCATATCAAAAATTATGGCGTGCGATCGAGTGAGCATTTGGTTATTCAATGAAGAACGAACGTCTTTGACCGCACAAAGTGTTTTACATATAAATGGAACTCATACAGCTGGAGAAGTGATCATTGCCGAAGAGCTGCCATCTTATTTCAAAGCGGTCCAACATGAACGGATTCTAGCCGTTGCAGACGTATCAACAAATCCCGCCACCCGGGAATTGTATCAACATGCGTATTATAACGGCGGGAAAGTAAAATCGATCATAGATGCCTCGATCATCTTAAGCAAGGGGATTGGCGGTGTGGTCTGCTGCGAATCAACGCGTTCGAGAAATTGGTCATATCTTGATAGGGTCCTTGCAGCGTCCATTGCAGATATGCTTTCCTTCATATTCGATCGGTTGGAGCGGATTGAAGTGGAAGAGCACGTCCATCGACTCGCCTATACCGACCTGCTGACCGGTATCGACAATCAATATTCATTCACCGAAAATGTGACGAAGCAGATCGGCGAATTCCAAAATGGCCAGCGGGGCGCTTTCGTCTATCTTGTCATGGATCAATTTACGGAAGTACAAGGCGTTCTCGGACCCGATGGAGCGGATAAATTGCTCCAGATTACAGCGAACCGGCTGAAGATCCAGTTTCCGAATCCCGCACAGATCGCAAGACTGGCATTCGATCATTTTGTCATTTTCATCCCATTTGTAGGTGAATTGGAGTGCGAGATGGCAAGGGTTGAGCGGGTCGTCAATCGGTTGAAACGGCCGATGCATGTAAGTGGACAGGAAGTGTATATGACGTTCAGCTACGGGGTTTCCGTCTATCCTGAGCATGCGACGAACGTGAAATATGGGATTCAAGCGGCTTACATGGCGCTCCAATCGGGAAAAGAGGCCTCAAACCGGAAAGGTGGGAACCTCTATGACCCGGAGATGCACACGTACTTGAAAGAGACGATGCTTTCTGAAATGAACTTGCGGAGGGGCCTTGACTTGAATGAATTCAAGTTGCATTACCAGCCGCAAGTGAATTGTCGAACAGGAGAAGTAAGCGGTTTCGAAGCGCTGATCCGGTGGCAACATCCGGAACGAGGCCTCATTTTCCCGGGAGAATTCATCGAGCTCGCCGAGTCAACGGGACTCATTACACCGATAGGGGAATGGGTCATCAAGCAGGCCGCTTGCCAAATCCGGGAGTGGATAGAGCAAGGGTTGAGGAATGCTACGGTGTCCGTGAATTTATCGCCAAGACATTTCCTGCACCATAATCTGCCTACCTATCTTGAAAAATGCATCACGGAGGCAAATATCAAGCCGAAAAGCCTTGTGCTGGAAATAACGGAAAACGTCGCTTTGGAAGACACCGAGGCCGTCGCCAACCGGATCAATCTCTTGACGTCAATGGGGTACTCCGTTTCCATCGACGATTTTGGAAAAGGGTATTCTGCTTTCATCTACTTGCAGCACTTCCCGATCCAGCAAATCAAGATCGACCGCCAATTCATCAATGGACTCGGAAACGATCCAAAGAGCTCGGGAATTGTTCAGACAATCATTCATCTTGCAGAGATGCTCGGATTGCAAACGATCGGGGAAGGCGTCGAAACGCAGCAGCAATGGGATCTCTTGAAACAGTTCGGGTGCTCTGAACTGCAAGGATTTTATTTCAGCAGACCCGTTCCGGTCGAAGAAATCGATGCATTGATCCGCAATCATGGAAGAGCAGGTAAATTGCTCCTACCTTCGATCTACTAATAGAAAAAGCCTTACACAATGGGAAATCTAGTGTGTAAGGCTTATTTTTGTTGCAAAAGCCGTTCTCCGTAACGGCTTTCGCTTTTGTTATCTTCCAATCGGCCAGTCAAACGGCAGTGACCCTGGAGGGGAGTGCTTGATAATGTCGATGACCGGAATTGTATAGGCGAAAAGGATAAGTGCGACCGTGATTCCGATCCATAGATACCAATTCTCCAGGATTTTCGGTGTCGGGTCTGCATCGACCTCTTCTTCCGCAATCGGAAACTCCTGTATGCCGCGTGGTGCGAAGAATGCGAGTTGGATGAAGATGTAAATCATCAGGATAATCCCGATGAACAGGATCGTTCCTCCAACGGCCTGTGCCACCTGGTAGCTGATCCATGTGCTGACTTGCTCGCCGCCTGCATAATTCGAGAAGTCGGAACGTCTCGGGCCGCCAAGAAGACCTTGGATATGCATCGATGTCGACATGATTGTCATTCCGACAGTCCATATGATCGTTTGAATGATGCCGAGTTTATTTAGCTTCGGAGTCAACCGCCTGCCCGTCAAATGTGGGACGAGCCAATAGGCAATCCCGAAGAAGGTCAGGATGACTGTCGTCGCAACCGTCAAGTGGAAGTGGCCTGTCACCCAGATCGTATTATGAATGAGCGTATTCATCTGGTGGGATGCGTTGACGATACCGCCCGCGCCTCCTGGAATGAAGGCGACCATCCCAATGAACGGCGCAAGGAAGCGGACGTCCTTCCAAGGCAAGCGCTTGAACCAGCCGAAAAGCCCTTTATGTCCTTTACGACGGCCTGTAATTTCAAATGTCGCGAAAATCGAGAATGCTGTCATCAATGTCGGGATGACGACCATGAATGTCAGAACAACTTGAATGAATTTCCACGTTGGATCGATTCCCGGCTCCGTCAATTGGTGGTGGAAGCCGACGGGAATTGAGAACATAAGCAAGAGAATGAATGACATCCTTGCAAGGGAATCGCTGAATAATTTACCGCCGATGATCTTCGGAATGATTGCATACCATGCCATATATGCCGGCAGGAGCCAGAAATAGACGAGCGGATGACCGAAATACCAGAACAGCGTACGGCTGAGCAGCACGTTGATCGTAGCTGCGTACCCTAAAGACCAAGGGATGAATTGAACCAAGACGGATGTTGCAACCCCGAGTGAAGCAATGAACCACATCGCCATATTGATCGTGACCATGAAAGCGAGCAATGGCGACTTCTGCCCGGGATTCGCTTTTTTCCAGACGTACAGCTGACGGAAGTTGACGAACACGGCAATCCAGCTGCCGACGATGACCAATGCCAAACCGATATAAAATGCAGCATGCGCACGGAGCGGTGCATAGAATGTATACAGTACATTCGCCTGACCGACCAGAATCGTAGTAGCCGCGATGATTGTACCGATGAGCATCGTCCAGAATGCAATCCATCCCCATTTACGTTGTTTGTCAGATATTCCGACCGTTTTCCCCATAAGGGCAAACTGGAATCCGACGATGAAGAACGTAGTCAATACTAATCCCAGAATAACGCCGTGCACCGTTAAAATCGTATAGTAATTAATTCCGAACGGCAATTTGAATTGGCCTGAACGGGATAGTGTCTGTAGGAGCCCCATTAGTCCGCCGATCAGCAGTGACGCGAATGTCACATGCATGAACGCCATATATAGCCGGGCTTCTTTCTTTGGAAACAGCGTATTTTTCAGCATCACTCATACACCTCCACAGTTGCAAACATTTGATGGTGCCCGATTCCGCAATATTCGTTGCAGACGACAGTGAATTCACCAGCGTTTTTCATCACCGTCTCAAGCCTGCTCACATGCCCCGGCTCAACCATCATATTGACGTTCGTGCCTGCAACTTGAAAGCCGTGCACGACGTCCTTAGTAGTGATCTGGAATAAAACAGTGGAACCTTTTGGCACACGGATCTTTTTGACAGGCTTGCCGTCAGCGTCCGTGCCGATATTATAATTGAACGCAGAAGCAACGATATTGACAGCGTATTTTCCTTCAGCCACTTCACGCAGGCCAAGGTTTTCAGGTTTAAACGATTCGTGCGCTTCAACGTTCTGGGGATCGATCGTTTCGATATGGCTCATCGGATGCGTCCCTTTCCAGAATGCAGCGAAACCGATAATTACCAGGAAAAGTGCGAGTGACCCTAATCCGAACGTAAGCCAGATCTTTTCGTATTTATGCAAATGCATTGTACTTCCTCCTAACGAGTCTCATTATCTTGATAAAAATAGTGCGTAAAGCCCGAACCATGTCACTAGGATGAAGACACCTAACAGCATGACTGAGATGAAGGTCCCTTTCAGATTGATTCCGGTTTGCGGATTTCCGGATTCTATTACCGGACGCTTCCTTGATTTGCCTGTAGTCATACGATCCACCTCCTGCATTGATTAATTGATTGATATCGCGCATCTCATACTTTTATCATAGTCGCGGAGGGAAATTAGAGAATTAGGGAAATCCCTATGAATCTTAAGATTTGAAAAGAGTCCACATTTTGGTCACATCGTCTTCAAAATTTAGACATATACGTCATCGGCAAGGAAATGTGTTTTATAGGAGAGAAAAAGGGAATAGAAGTGTGGTCAGCGTTGTTGTGTAAATTATTCTTTTATTTGACCATACTGTTTTTGGAAATTACAATTAGACAGTACAACTAAATCTATAATGAAAGTCGGTTGAGAATGATGGAGAAATGTAAACTTGTTTATGTGGAAAACCCTGAAAAAGGAGCAGAGCAATTTTACCAGCTGCTAAAAGAAGAGCTAGAGCATAATCGACTTCATGTGCTTGGATTGGCAACAGGAAGTACAATGATTCCTGTCTACAAAAGATTAACGGAATCGGAACTGGACTTTTCAGAAGTGACTACTTTCAATTTAGATGAATATGTCGGTCTGCCAGCATCCAGCCCGAACAGTTATGCATATTTCATGAACGATCACTTATTCAATAAGAAGAATTTTAAAGATACAAATATACCGAATGGCATGGCTGAGAATCTGGAGGAAGAGTGCAAACGCTATGAGCAAGCGTTGCAAGATGCAAAACTCGACATTCAACTACTAGGCGTCGGTGAAAACGGTCATATCGCTTTCAATGAACCGGGCACGCCTCCTGATTCCGTCACACACGTTGCAACATTGACGGACTCGACACTTGGCGTAAACAGCCAATACTTCGAGAACGATGAGAAAATCCCCAACACTGCATTGACGATGGGAATCGCCTCCATCATGAGTGCCAAGAAATTGGTCCTGCTTGCATTCGGAGAGAAGAAGCGTCCAGCCATCACAAAATTTCTAGAAGGCAAAATTGACCCTGACTGGACCATTACCTATCTCCTAGAGCATGATGATGTTACAATTATTACAGACTTGAAATTGTGATTGTAAGGTGAAAGACCACGCTCCTCAGAAGAGAGGACGTGGTCTTTTGGCGTTTTTATTGATATGTGGACAATCAAATTAACTATGTAACTTTGCGACTATTTGTAATGACTTTGTTACGGAACTGTAATGTTGGACGAGCATACTTCGTGTTAAAGTGTATTTAGAAGATTTTTCAGATAAATAGATAAATATAAAAAAACCTGGGGGAACATATGAGAAAATTAACATACTTGCAAAAGCCTATTGCTGTTTTTGGGTTGTCATTTTTACTATTTATGTCACCGTTCATGGGTCAAGCAGAAGCTTCATCATCAGATTCAGTTAAAATTTCCGAAACTGCCACAAGCCTTAAAGGGATTAGATATGTATACGGGGGAACGTCAAAATCGGGCTTTGACTGCTCAGGATTTGTCCAATTTGTCTTCAAACAACATGGCATCAATCTATCACGTACGTCTTCAGGAATGTATGCGACTGGAACGAAGGTTGCAAAGAGCGACTTGACTGTTGGCGATTTGGTATTTTTCAATACAGGTGGTAAAGGTGTTTCACATGTCGGCATTTACATTGGCGACGGAAAGTTTGCCCATGCCTCTTCATCTAAAGGCGTGAAAGTCGATAAGCTTAATGACCCGCACTATTGGGGCAAGCGATATGTTGGTGCTAAACGAATCACAGGCGTTACTGAGGTTGCGTCTAAATAAGTTGATAATTCTCATGCCAAATAAAAAAGGGCTGTCCCAGAAAATCTGTTATCACCGATTTTCTGGAACAGTCCTTTTCGTTTTACCTGATTCACAGGCTCAGAAGTACTCTTAGTTTGGATTAATTTTGAGGTACTTGGATAATCCATCTGGAGAAATCCGGATTGTCTTTTTTGACCATTTCCTTCGGGAAGATGAACGTCCAAGGTTTTGACGTGTTTGCCTTTACTTCCAGTTTACCTAGGTTAAATGAACCGCGTGCTACAACATCGCCAGTCGCATCCAATAATTCCAGCGGCAGCTGTTCCACATTGATATGTTTCGAGTGTCCGTTGCGGATGAAGAGGGATACCGCAATGCCGCCATCATCCTGTTGCTTTGCCTGGAAGCCGGCAAAGTTCACTTCGCGTGGTTTCAATTTAGGCATTTGGTCGACGACTTTTGTTAGTGCATCTTTTTGATCAGTTGTAAGTCCATCTTCCCATGCTTGTTCAAGTTCGAGTTTATGAGGCACCATTGATTGCACATTGAAAGCAAGCTTCCAATTTTCGGCTGGCGGCTCTTCCAGGAACGTATTTTCTTTCTGGAAAACAAAAACCCATGGGCGTGCACTGCGTGCCGGAAGTTCGCCTAATTCATTTAAATCGAACTCTTGGGAAGCGATCACTTCCCCTTTGTCATCCAATAGTAATAATTCAACCGGCCCAATCGAAATTTGCTGATCCAGAGAAGATCTGAAGAATGCTTTGACTAACCACTCCCCATTTGCAGGTTCGACGTCAATATCGATCCCTGAGAGGGAAATCTGGTTCGGCTTCAGGGGCTCCAGTTCATTTGCAAGAAAGCGGAAAACGTATTCCTGTTCTTGCGAAAGTGTCCATTGTGGGTGGAAGGAAAGAGCTGTTTCCACTTCATCGGCATCAATTGACTGCGCGCTACCTTCCAGAATCTCTTCTGAATCAATCGTGCTGTCTGAACCTGTTTTTTCGGTTTTCTTGAAAAGGTTGAAAAGTTTCATGATTATTGGGCCTCCTGTTGTTGTGAGATAAGCTTCATAAAGCCGATGATTTCGGATGCAATATTCCGGCGAAGCTTTTGATAGTTCGTGCCGAATAATTGCAAGCCTTCCCGTTGATAAATACGCATCGGATCCTCTTGGCCATATGACCGTAATCCGATTCCTTCTTTGAGACGGGCCATTACATCCAGGTGTTTCACCCACATGGTATCGATATGGCTCAACATCACTTGCGGAATGATCTCGTTCACCTGTTCATTATCAGCGAACGTATCCAGATACGCAAATAGGGCTGCAACCGGCTCTTCGTAAATTTTCAAGATGTCAGACGGCTTTTCAAGATTGCGCGGAAGTGCGACGGGCTCCAATAACAGCCCATCCATCGTACGTTCAATTCGATCAAAATCGAAGTTATCCGGAGTTTCGTTTTCCGGACAGCTATCGTAGACGACGAATTCCACGACCTCGGACATCATCGTTTTCAATTGATCGAAAAGGTTTTCGCGCTCAAGTACTTTATCACGCAGCGAATAGAGGACACCGCGCTGGTCGTTGATGACATCATCCAGCTTCAGATTGTATTCTCGCATGGAGAAGTGGGCGCCTTCGACGATTCGCTGGGTACGTTCGGTGAGCTCATTCACGTCGGCATTCTGGACAAGCCCATCTTCATCGACGACAATTTTTTTACTGAATTTCTCAAGATCATCCTTCGCGAAACGTTTGAACATGTCATCTTCAAGCGAGATATAGAATTGGCTTTCCCCATGGTCCCCTTGACGACCGGAACGTCCGCGCAGCTGGTTGTCGATTCTGCGGCTTTCGTGCTTTTCCGTTCCAAGCACAAATAATCCGCCGATTTCCTCGACGCCTTCACCGAGCATGATATCCGTTCCGCGTCCCGCCATATTTGTTGCGACCGTAATATGGCCGTATTGGCCAGCTTGGGAAATGAGATCCACTTCCTGCTCGACACTTTTCGCGTTCAGTAGGTGATAGGATAGATTCTTGCGGTCCAAATACTCCGCAACCTTTTCAGATTGGAGAATGGAAGTGGTACCGACAAGCACCGGTTGCCCTTTTTTATGACGCTCCGCCACTTCTTTGGCAACCGCTTCGTATTTCTGTTCGATCGTTTCATATACGCGATCCGGCGAATCGATACGGGCACGAGGGCGGTTCGTAGGGATCTGGATGACTTCCATATTATACACTTCACGGAATTCCTTTTCCTGAGTCTTCGCAGTTCCTGTCATCCCGCTGAGCTTCGGATACATCCGGAAATAGTTCTGGATCGTAATCTGGGCTTGCGCTTTATTTTCATCCGTGATCGGCAGTCCTTCTTTCGCCTCAATCGCCTGGTGAAGACCGTCCGATAACGTGCGGCCTTCCATGATCCGGCCTGTGAACATATCGACAAGTTCCACTTTTTCATCTTTCACGATATAGTCGACATCCCGTTCGAAAATGACATGGGCGCGAACAGCCTGGATCATATAATGATAAAGCGTCTGGTGCTCGAGCTCGTAAAGATTGTCGATGCCGAATGATTTCTCCACTTTCTCGATTCCTGCTTCCGTAAGTGAAGTCGCTTTCGTCTCATCATCAAAGTCAAAATCAACGCCTTTTTTGAATTGCTTTGCGAGTCTGGCGGCTATGAAATGAAGATCAGGGTCCGCCTTCATCTTGCCTGCGACGATCAACGGCGTCTTCGCTTCGTCGATCAAGACGCTGTCGACTTCATCAATGATGGCGAAATGGTACGGGCGCTGCACTTTCTGGGAAGTGTGCTGGACCATATTGTCACGTAGGTAATCAAAGCCAAATTCGGTTCCGACACCATACGTAATATCAGCCGAATAGGCATCCTGCTTCTCAGGCCCTTGCATCATCGGTACGTTTAAACCGACCGTCAATCCGAGGAATCGGTGGATCTGGCCGATCTGCTCATAGTCACGCTTTGCAAGATAGTCGTTGACTGTAATGACATGTACGCCTTTGCCTTCCAACGCACGTAAATAGGAGGGAAGGGAAGCGACGAGCGTCTTCCCTTCACCAGTAGGCATTTCCGCGATATTGCCTTCGGACAGAACCATGCCGCCAATAAGCTGAACGTCAAAATGACGCATGCCGAGTACCCGTTTCGATGCTTCACGGACGATGGCGAATGCGTCTGGAAGGATGGCCTGAACGGTTTCCCCCTCCTGGATCTGCTGTTTGAACACTTCCGTCATATGGGCCAGCTCTTCATCTGACAATGTTTCGTATTTCGATTCCAAGTCATTTATGTGTTGAACAACTTTGCGGTATTTGCGAAGTTGTCTTTCGCTTGTTTGATTTGAACGTTTGAATATTGATAACATATGATTTGGCGCTCCTTTATCTTATCCTTCTATTAAGGATACTAGGTTCTATTTTATCAAACTATATACGAAAAGACTACCTTGTAACGAAATTGAGCCCAGTCAGGCAAGGATACACTATCTTACAAAAGGGTAAGGTAGTATTGAGTGCCCAGATTCGCTAACTGGGATGCTTTCCGGGTTCATACGTGCTATAATACTTGTGGTTAACTAAATTATTGTTATTTACGGGGAGGAAGGACATGTTATTCCTTGCAATGGCTGCTGCATTCATAGCTTCCATCATACTGACTCCGCTCGTCATAAAATTCGCTTTCCGTATCGGGGCGGTTGATCGTCCAAATTATCGCAAGGTGCATGCTTCTGTCATGCCGCGTATTGGAGGAATAGCAATTTTCGGTGCATTCGTCATCGGGTATCTCTTATTGACTCCCTCAGATGAGCATGCGATCGGAATTCTTGTAGGGGCTCTCATCATCATCATTACAGGCTTCCTCGATGATATGCTTGAAATCTCCGCCAAGGCGAAGCTGTTCGGCCAGTTGGCTGCTGCGATCGTCGTTGTGACATGGGGCGGTTTACAAATTGAATTCATTAACTTGCCATTTTTCGGCCCGTTTGACTTTGGCTACTTAAGTATCCCGATTACGATTCTTTGGATCATCGGCATTACGAACGCTATCAATCTCATCGACGGATTGGATGGACTGGCGGCGGGCGTATCCACAATCGCGCTCATTTCCATCACAGTCATGGCAGTGATCATGGGGGACGTGTTCGTTGTAGCGACAGCTGCCATATTGGCCGCGAGCACACTCGGCTTTTTGTTCTATAATTTCCATCCTGCCAAGATTTTCATGGGGGATACAGGGGCACTGTTCCTTGGATATATGATCTCCGTATTGGCGTTGCTAGGATTTAAGAACGTCGCGATGATTTCACTAGTCATCCCGATCATCATACTTGGCGTTCCGATTTCCGATACATTCTTCGCGATCATCCGCCGGATTCGGATGAAGCAGCCGATTTCAGCACCGGATAAATCGCACTTGCATCACTGCTTGCTGCGAGCGGGTTTCTCTCACCGGCAGAGTGTCCTAATCATCTATGGATTGGCTATCCTTTTCGGTGTAGCAGCAGTACTCTTCTCGCAAGCGACTGTATGGGGCGCCATCGTCCTGATCGTCGTCATGCTCATTGCTATTGAGCTGTTCGTCGAAATCATCGGTCTCGCGGGAACAAATTACCGGCCATTATTGAACTTAGTCCGTATGATCGGAAAATAAATGAATGCAATGCAATAGAGGTGATATGCGGAATTCGCATATCACCTTTTTTTATTGGGAAAATACATCGATCACTTGCCGCAGGTTATCGATCACTTCCGGGCAGTTATCGGTCACTTCCGGGTAGTTATCGATCATTTCCCAAGAGTTATCGTCATTTCAGGACCTTTGGCTCACCGTAACTCCCTTCTCTCCACGAATAAAAAAACATCCCGCTGAAAGGGATTCAGCCGGGATGGGAAGTTCATTCATCTATTCAACTTAATAATCATCGCTTTTCTCGGCAGTTTGGTCCGCCGTTCCGATTACATGCGAATTTCCGCTATCGGTTAATGAAGAGGAATCCGGTATCAAGCCCAAATGAGCTTTCAGCAGCTGCCTCACATTCTCCAAATCACTGTCTTCCAACTTATAATAATAGGCGCCTGTCGACCAATCGTCATAGCCTTGCAGATTGATCGTGTCGATTTGCGGCATACCGCCTTTTGCATATTCCCAGAAGGAAGTCATTTCTTTGAACGTCATGTCGGTTTTCATATTGTCTCCGACCGCTTCGATGACATCGCCGTATTTCGATATGGATTTCACAGATACCATTTCTTTGATGACCGCCTGCAAGATCATCTGCTGCCGTTTTCCGCGCTCGAGATCACTGTCGAGCTTACGTGTCCGCGCTAGTGCGAGTGCATGTCTGCCGTCAAGCTCATGCCGCCCTTTAATTAATTGAATGGTGTTTTTGTCGTTTTCATCTTTTTCAAGTCTGTTATACGGGACGTCGACTGTAATGCCGCCGAGTGCATCAACGACTTCGATGAAAGCATTGAAGTTCATCTTCACATAGTAATCGATCGGGATATCAAGCATTTCTTCAACCGATTCGATTGCCGCATGCGTTCCACCGAAAGCATGGGCATGGGTAATTTTATCCTTATACCCGACTTTCGGGATGTAGACGTATGAATCGCGCGGTATGCTCAAAAGCTTTACAGATTTCTCTTGGGGATTGAAGGTAGCGACGAGAAGCGCATCTGAACGGCTATTGCCGTCCCCTTGCATACGTGCCTCACTATCATCCACACCAATTAATAGAAGGGAAACATTGTCCTTCGCAGGCTCTACTCTTGCCTCGCCCCTTAAGTCGGATTTCTGCGTGGCAGGGACCGCTTCAAACGCTCTATCAACTGCCTGTTCCGCTTGGTTGCGCAATGAAAGGCCGTAAGCTGCAATTGCAAGCAAAGCAGTCAGCGAAACTAATAGCCCGATCTTAATAGCGAGCCTCGCTTTCGAGGTCTTCTTTTTCATTTTTCTATAGTCTTTTCTATTCATAGCTTGCATAGGCCTCCACCATCGGCTAAGGATTCTTCCCAAGCAGATTTAATGTTCCATGAAAAAACGGAAAGTTGACGTATCATAGATGGAATCCGCAGAATACATAATGAATCGTCAACTTTCACTATTATACTATTAATTTCCTTTGTCGTATACTGTTATTACGAATCGAATTCGAGGAAAGATGTCGAGACTTCCGAAATTTTTGCTTGCCCATTCGTCAATTCTGTCATCCAACTGATAAATGCATCGGTTTCAGCGATTGGAACATGAAGGAGCAAGCTGACGTCCTCCTCGTAGAGGATCTCTTCGAGTGGATAAGGCGACTGCCTCGCTTCATTCTCAACTTTGCCGAGCCATGTATAGTCTATGGATACTTTCATGAGTCTGTGAAGCTTGCGCTCGACGACGCCTGTCGCGGCAATCCCCTCAGTAGTTGCGCGGCCATATGCACGGATGAGGCCGCCGCCCCCCAATTTGATGCCGCCGAAGTAACGTGTGACGACAACTGCGGTATCTTTCAACCCTTGCTTCTTCAGAACTTCAAGCATGGGGAATCCTGCCGTTCCGGACGGTTCTCCATCGTCATTCGCTTTCTGTATCTGATCATGCTCACCGATAATATAGGCAGAGCAGTTATGTGTCGCAGTATGATGCATCTTTTTGATCTCTTGAATGAAGTCCAGCGCTTCATCCTCGGTCTCCACACGCTTGACGTATGTGAGGAATCTGGACTTTTGGATGACGATCTCACTTTCGCCGGACAATTTGACCGTTTTGTAATCTGCTCGCATTTGCAGTGCTCCTCTCACTTGTAATACAATCTTAATACGCAAAAAGTTTTATGATGATATAATAATAAAGTGTATAAGGAATTAAGGAATACTGCAACAGTGCCTACGTTTCGATGTAAGCTTCCAGAAGGGAGGGGTAGAGATGGCAGAAAATATGGTGGATATCCACAATTTGGAAAAGATATTCGATAACATGGTTAATGTAATGGATCAATCTAAAAATGATATTTTCACTATAAGCGAACAAAGCCGTCAAACCTTCCAGGAGATGCAAACTGAACTTGTTCTTATTAAAGAAGATATTTCCCGGGTAATCACAGAAGGGGATTATTTAGAGGATATGACCCGCCAATCTCGAAGGCGGCTGGCAGATGTTTCCAAAAACTTCATGAATTATACCGAGGAAGAAGTGCGTCAAGCCTATGAAGTCGCTAATGATTTACTCGTCAGGCTGTCGATCAACCGAATGGAAGAAAAGCAGTTGCGCGTTCGGAGGGACGAGCTGGACCGTCGCATTGTGGCCCTTTTGGAGACGATTGAAAAGGCGGATCATCTAGTCAATCAAGTGACGACGGTCATTACATATTTGACATCCGATTTGAAAAAGGTCGGTGAAGTGCTGGAAACAGCCCGACAGAAACAGGAGTTCGCCATTCAAATCATTCAAGCGCAGGAAGAGGAACGCAAAAGGCTGTCACGAGATATCCATGACGGACCTGCTCAGATGCTTGCCAATGTTCTGCTTAGATCAGGGCTCATTGAAAAGACCTATTCCGAAAAAGGCCCGAATGCTGCGCTATCCGAACTGAACCAACTGAAGGAAATGGTCAGGAATGCCCTTCTTGAAGTAAGACGCATCATCTATGATCTCCGTCCGATGGCGTTGGACGACCTTGGATTGATTCCGACACTGCGGAAATATTCTTCAACGGTCATGGAATATGAAAAAGGAATCACAATCCATTTCATGAATAATGGAACGGAGAAAAGATTCGAATCCAGCATCGAAGTCGCGATATTCCGTCTCGTACAGGAATGTATTTCAAATGCACTTAAACATGGTAATGCAAGAGATGTTTGGGTGAAAGTCGAATGGCTTCGTGATACAATGAATATTGTCGTGAAGGATAATGGCAAGGGGTTCGACCCGAGTCAAACTAAAGATAAATCATTTGGCATTATAGGGATGCGGGAGCGCGTCGAACTGCTGAAAGGCGAGATGAAAATCATGTCGGCAATTGGCAATGGAACCACTGTGTTATTCCGTATTCCGTTACATGAAAATATAATTGAATAGGGTATTGGGAGGGAAATGACCATGACGAAAATTTTAATTGTAGATGATCATCAGCTATTCCGTGAAGGAGTCAAGCGGATCCTTGACTTTGAAAACTCGTTCGAAGTAGTGGGAGAAGGGGACGATGGCAGTGAAGTGGTTGAATTATACCGCCGCTTTGAGCCGGATGTCGTCTTGATGGATATTAATATGCCAGGCATGAATGGAGTAGAAGCAACGGAACTCCTGAAAAATGAATTTCCTGATGCGAAAGTCATCATGCTTTCCATCCATGATGACGAATCATATGTTTCGCATGCATTGAAATCGGGTGCACTCGGTTATATGCTGAAAGAAATGGACGCAGACGCGATTGTACAAGCAATCAAGGTCGTTGCTGCAGGCGGATCTTATTTGCATCCGAAAGTGACGCATAATCTTGTGTCGGAATTCCGCCGTCTCAGCGAACGCGAGCATAAAGGATCATTCCAACAAAATGACATCCGCCGTCCGCTTCATCTATTGACGAAGCGCGAATGCGAAGTTTTGCAGTTATTGACAGATGGACAAAGCAATCGGACAATCGGGGAAACGCTTTTCATTTCCGAGAAGACGGTTAAAAACCATGTTTCGAGCATCTTGCAGAAAATGGGTGTCAACGACCGTACACAAGCTGTTGTAACAGCAATCAAAAACGGATGGGTCGAAGTAAAGTGATGATATACTAAAAGGGACCTCCTACTGGGATGGTCCCTTTTACCGTACAGGAGGAATAATGATGAAAAAAATTCTTGTTCTTGCAATGCTCATCTTCATGCTCGTCCTTGGGGCATGTTCTAAAAAGGAAGACGCAACAAATCAAGGTTCAGTGAATGACGGGGAAGCGCCGAGCGAATTCGGGTCGATCGATCACGGCGTGGATGAGAATAAAGTAGGCTTCAACTTATCGGGCGGTACAATTGAAGAGGCGGCAAACGTGCCGGCAGAAGAGAAAGAGCTGATCATCCAATCGTTCGACACATATATCCATGCGTTCAACAATCAGGACATCGATGAATATATGGGAACGCTGTCCGAGAAGCCTAAAAGCTTCGACTTAGATGAAGAGCGCGCGTATATTGAAAGCGTCTTTGAGCAATACGAACTATCCCGCGAAGCAAAAGACATTACAATCGTAAAATTTGATGAAGAAACGGGTGAAGCCCAAGTGTTCGCAAACTTGGTGACGAACATGAAACAGAAGTCCACAGGCTTGGAGACAAGCCGTGAGGGAAGGCAAGTGACTGTCTTTACGAAAGAGGGCGCAGATTGGAAAGTCAATTCCGTTTATTATATGGAAGAACAGAAATAACGTTTAGTAACAATCGAATATCCACAAACTGAAACTGTCCAGGTGCATAACTGGGCAGTTTTTATTATTGAGGATGCAAAAATTACCTTCGCAAACCATATTGCTTTCCAGAAATGAAAAAGGTATAATGGGAACAAATGTTCCTTTTGAAGGGAGGAAACCGTAATGCCTTTAATTCCGGCGAAGGCATTGCCTCATTTTGAAAACATGATCTACTTGCCGATGGTCTTGATCGTACTGGAGCGAGATCGGGAGCTATTTGAAAAAGGCCCGTTCAAGTTGAAGGGGCCTTACTTAAAGATTATCGACAATACGGTGAAGCAAGTCCAAAGCGAGCTGCAGGAAACGACATTCTATTTGCGGCGCAATAATATGAAAGTAATCCGAAAAACGAGGGATAGTATGTTTACGGAATACATTTTCATCAATGGCGGCTATGAAGACCACCGCCGCTACTTGAATGTCCGGCTCCGCAACCGGACGGAAGAGTTACTGGAGCTGTATTTTACACGCTTGGGTAACTCTTTGACGAACCTTTAGGCGGGAACTGTAAAGAACCGTGGAAGTTCTTTTGCCTTTTCAAGAAATCCCTTTCAAGCAATTTAGCCAGCGTATATTGCCGGTTCATCGTCAAAACCGAAATATCCAACTTGTATTTCTGCCCATTCTCCAATGTAACGGAAGTTCCAAGCCCGTCCGCATCAAAAAAATCAATTGCATGGTAGGAGATCCACACATTCTGATCTGAATAAGGAGATAATGTCGGAATGAAAATGAATGGAATGCCAAAAGAGTTTGCCAGCAAAAAAGGCGCTTTCTGCTTATTATCTCCGAATAATCGCTTGGACGTATTCATGGCAGTTGTATAACTGGATCCATAGAAAGTGCAGGATCCGGTTATAATATGTATCGGTTTCTTTGGAACAATCAATGTCCTTTCCCGTTCAATGACCCTCGTGAAAACCTTATTGCCATCTATCTTCGGTTGTAACATGAGGGTATCAAACGATAGGTGATACCGTGGTTCGAATTCATTCATACTATTTTCCCCCAATCCTAATATTTCCATCCCTTACTAGTATTATAGGGTAAGTAATTAGAAAAACAAGTCTTTTATATGAATAATTTGAACTATGTGAAAAGAAGTGCAAATTTACTGTGGTCATATAGAAAATCCCCCGTCATGAACGGGGGATAAACGGCTTATTCAGCTTGATAACCTAATGCGGCAGCACCGAGCGTTTTCGCGGCAAGCAGCATCGCCTGTTCCTCAAAATCAAATTTCGGATGATGATGAGGATAGGTGTCAGCCGGCTGAGCGCCTGTGAAGAAAAAAGTGCCAGGCACTTTTTCCAAATAGTATGCGAAGTCTTCGCCGCCCATTTGCGGCTTTCCTTCCACGACATGTTCGACGCCGGGAACTGATTCAGCAATGCATTTCAAAAACTCGGTTTCTACTGTATGGTTCACGACGGCAGGATAACCGCGGAAATAGTCGAACCGGATTTCACAATCATTGGCAAGTGCAGTGCCTTCCACGACCCGGGCTATTTCCCGTTCCATCATGTCGCGGATATCGGGATTGAACGTACGCACCGTGCCGCCAAGCTTTGCGGAATCGGCGATGACATTGAACGCGTTGTCCGCAACGAATGAACCGACGGACAAAACGGCAGATTCAATCGGGTCGACGCGGCGGGATACGAGCTGCTGCAAATTCATGACGAGCTGGGCACCGATAACGATGGCATCCTTCGTCTGATGCGGCGCCGCTCCATGGCCTCCTGCCCCTTGAATCGTAATTTCAAATCGGTCGGCAGCCGCCATGACCGGTCCTGTTGAATATTCGATAGTTTTGTAGGGGATGAGAGACCAGAGATGTGTGCCGAAAATCACGTCGACACCGTCCAGGCAACCGTCTTCGATCATTGAGATGGCTCCGCCCGGCGCAAATTCCTCGGCATGTTGGTGGATGAAGACATATTCCCCCGCGAGATCTTCCCGCAGCTCATGGATCGCCTTCGCCAATTGCAGCAATGCCGCTGTATGGCCGTCATGTCCGCAAGCGTGCATGACGCCTGGAACTGTCGATTTATAAGGGACGTCTTTTTCATCCTGGATCGGCAATGCGTCAAAATCTGCACGCAACGCGACCGTCTTGCCGGGACGCGCTCCTTTGATACGTGCAACTACGCCATTGCCCCCGACGCCTGTACGGACATCGACGCCGAGATCTGCATAGAAGCCATGGATGTATTGCGCGGTCTTTTCCTCTTGAAAAGATAATTCCGGGTGCATATGCAAATGTCTTCGGATGACGACCATTTCTTCGTAAGCGCAATCCAACTTCTCGAACAGTTGCTTATTCATTCCAACTACCCCTCTCAAAACGCATTAGTTATATTCGCAATTATAACAATACGTTTTGAGTGAAGCAATCCGGTCAGGCATCATTCGTCTTCTTCAATTTTCGCAGTATACGTCGTAATATAAGATGCACTTGAGAAAATATGCGTTGTATTGCCGGCGAATTCCTTCATGTCTGTCGATTGATGCGACTCCTTGAACGCCGGTGAATGTTTCCAACGGTCGAAGTCTGACGCATCCTCCCATTCGGTCATGACGATGTAGGTGTCCGAATCGAGCGGTCGGAGAAGACGGAAAGCGATGAACCCTTGCTGGCTTTCAATCTTACCGCCACCGCCGGAAAAGCGGTGTTCAAAGATTGGACGCCCTTCATCCGTGACGGGGATGTTATTGAAAACGAAGTAGCCCTCATCCATCAATTGGCCGAAAGAACTTACCACCTCATACCGTCTTGGGGTCTGGAAGACCGACTTTCCGTCCGTTTCATGCAAGAGAAGCGACTGGCCTCCGCCATGCATGAGGACCATCCCTTTATCTGAATGGCGCTCCTGAAGCTTCTCCATAAAATCCCTTGTTCCGGTAGTCAAATACATATACATTCCCTAAACCTCCTTTAGAAACTTACTTACTGCCTTCATTTCAGATCGGACCGATTGTCGACAGTCCGAAAGAGTAGATACTCTTCATATTTTCCCTGTTCGAGACAATTAAAACAAACATTGTCGAATTGGTGGCGGCGGGCAGGAAATATGAGCACAATTTGATGACAATTTGGCTCAAACACTATACATTCCAAGGGGAAACGTCTATATTTGAAGACGAATAAGCGAACTTCGATAATTATTATAAAGAAAGTGGGAATCGATTTATGACAACATTTAACGATACACTGCTTCGTGCTGCAAGAGGAGAAAAAATCGACCATACACCGGTTTGGTTCATGAGGCAAGCGGGCCGTTCTCAGCCTGAATACCGCAAGATCAAAGAGAAATATTCATTAGAAGAGATCACTCATCAGCCGGAGCTTTGCGCGTATGTGACAAAGCTGCCTGTCGACCAATACAATGTCGACGCTGCGATTTTATATAAGGATATCGTGACGCCACTTCCGGGAATCGGGGTGGATGTAAAAATAAAAGCGGGTGTAGGCCCTGTCATTTCAAATCCGATCCGCTCGGTGCAGGACGTCCATAATCTCGGGGAGCTTTCACCGGAGGACGATATTCCATTCGTCATCGACACGATCAAGATCTTGAAAGAACAATTGAATGTGCCATTGATCGGCTTTGCCGGAGCGCCATTCACACTGGCGAGCTACATGATTGAGGGCGGTCCGTCGAAAAGCTATAACTTGACGAAATCGTTCATGGTTTCCGAGCCTGAAGCTTGGTTTGCGCTCATGGATAAGTTGGGCGATACGATCATCACATCGATCAAAGCACAAGTGGCAGCGGGAGCAGCCGCGATCCAAGTGTTCGATTCATGGGTCGGCGCATTGAATGTCTCCGATTATAGAGTCTTCATTAAGCCAGTCATGACACGCATCTTTAATGAACTTCGCGAATTGAATGTGCCATTGATCACGTTCGGCGTCGGAGCGAGCCATTTGGCGAACGAATGGCATGACCTTCCAGTCGACGTCGTCGGCTTGGACTGGCGTTTATCAGTCAAGGAAGCCGGGGAAAGAGGATTGACGAAGACATTGCAAGGAAACTTGGATCCTGCATTGCTTCTAGCAGATTGGGACATCATCGAAGAGCGTGCGAAAGTCATCGTTGAACAAGGCGTCGAGCACGGCAGCCACATTTTCAACTTAGGACACGGCGTCTTCCCTGAAGTCCAGCCGGCAACATTGAAACGATTGACAGAATTCGTTCACGAATACAGCGCGCAGCTCCGCAAATAAATTGCGTAGAAAACGAAAAATGAGGTGCAACTGATGACAAAAAGGAAAATGGGACTTTTAGTCATGGCGTACGGAACGCCATATAAGGAAGAGGATATCTTACCGTACTACACGCATATCCGGCGCGGCCGTCCGCCTGCACCGGAACAACTGGAAGATCTGAAGGCACGTTATCAAGCGATCGGCGGAATTTCCCCGCTCGCGAAAATTACGGAAAACCAGGCGAATACACTTGGCGACCGTTTGAATGCGATGCAGGATGAAATCGAATTCAACGTCTATGTTGGCTTGAAGCATATTACGCCATTTGTCGAAGAAGCGGTTGAACAGATGGAAGCTGACGGAATTAAAGAAGCGGTGTCAATCGTATTGGCACCTCATTATTCTTCATTCTCCGTGAAATCATATAATGAACGCGCTAAGGAAGAAGCCGAAAAGCACGGCATTTCCATGACGTCGGTCGAAAGCTGGTACAAGCAGCCGAAGTTCATCGAATACTGGGCGGATAAGATTCGCAGCACGTATGCAGGTATGAGTGATGCAGAACGTGAAAAAGCGTGCCTCGTCGTTTCGGCGCACTCCTTGCCTGAAAAGATCAAGCAATTCGGAGATCCGTATCCGGAACAATTGGATGAGACAGCGAAACTGATTGCGGAAGCGGCGGAAGTCGAACAGTACGCAGTCGGCTGGCAAAGTGAAGGGCAGACGGGAGAGCCATGGCTCGGACCTGATGTCCAGGACTTGACGCGCGATTTGCATGAGCAGAAAGGCTATG
The DNA here is from genome assembly GCF_023715585.1 of Sporosarcina luteola. Classification (GTDB taxonomy): domain Bacteria; phylum Bacillota; class Bacilli; order Bacillales_A; family Planococcaceae; genus Sporosarcina; species Sporosarcina luteola_D. The sequence goes on along the minus strand of NZ_JAMBOK010000001.1, from coordinate 1,409,185 downwards.
AGGCATTCGTCTATACACCGGTAGGCTTCGTATCGGACCATTTGGAAGTGCTTTATGACAATGACCATGAGTGTAAAGTCGTTTGCGACGAAATCGGTGCATCCTATTACCGTCCCGCAATGCCGAATACGGACCCGCTATTCATTACCGCAATGGCGGATGCGGTTCTTGAGCAATTGAAGGAAGCCTGAGGGCAGCTAGGAAGTGATGACATGAGTGGACAAAAGAAAAGAGTCGTCATCGTCGGTGGAGGGATCACCGGGCTTTCCGCAGCATTTTATCTGCAAAAAGTGGCCCGTGAGCAAAACTTGCCGATCGAAGTGACACTGATCGAAGCGACGAACCGGCTGGGTGGAAAAATCCAAACGGTCCGCCGTGACGGCTTTGTCATCGAACGGGGGCCGGACAGCTTCCTCATCCGAAAGAAAAGCATGGACACATTCGCGAAGGATGTCGGCATAGGCGACGATCTTGTGCGCAATGCGACGGGGCAGGCGTATATCCTCGTGAACGGCCGGCTGCAGCCGATTCCGGGCGGCTCCGTCATGGGCATCCCGACGAAGGTCGGCCCATTCCTGAAATCAGACCTGTTTTCATGGGCGGGAAAATTGAGGGCGGCAGGGGATTTCGTCTTGCCGCGTTCAGGGGCGGAAGGGGACCAGTCACTCGGCCACTTCTTCCGTCGCCGATTCGGACCGGAAATCGTTGAAAACCTCATCGAGCCGCTGTTATCGGGAGTGTATGCAGGCGATATCGACCATATGAGCCTGCAATCGACGTTTCCGCAGTTTTATGAAGTAGAAAAGAAACACCGCAGTCTTATCCTCGGCATGAAGAAGACGACGCCGAAGCAAGTGCCGCAGAAAGACGGACATGGCGCTTCCCAAAAAGGGGCGTTCCATTCGCTTCGGAACGGGCTTGAATCGATCGTCGAGGCGGCAGAACAGCGGTTGGAACCCGGCACGGTACAAAAAGGGATCCGCATCGAAAGTATTTCGAAGCAGGGGGATCAAAACGTACTCAAGCTGAATACCGGTGAAACGATTGTGGCCAATTCCGTCATCTTGACGACCGGCCATATGGCGGCAAGCCAACTGTTCGCCCCGCACGGACTCCTGCAAGGATTGAAGGAAATCCATACGACATCCGTCGCGACTGTTGCACTTGCATTTCCAGAGGAACATGTCGTCCAAGATATGGAAGGGACGGGTTTCCTCGTCTCCCGAAGCAGCGATTACTCCATTACGGCATGCACATGGGTCTCCCGGAAATGGCCGACGTCGACGCCGGAAGGAAAAGTTTTGCTGCGTGCTTTCGTCGGGCGGGTAGGGGAAGACGCGATCGTCGATTTGCCGGATGACGAAATCGAACGGATCGTCCTCGAAGACCTCGGGAAGATCATTCCGATCAAAGGCAAGCCGGACTTCACGGTCATTACGCGCTTCAAGGATGACCGGCCGCAATACCGGGTCGGGCATCGCGAGCGTATAGACGCCGCCCGTGCAGAACTGAAACATGCGTTTCCGAACGTCAAACTGGCAGGCGCCTCTTATGACGGTGTCGGATTGCCGGACTGCATCGATCAAGGCAAAGCGGCCGTCGAAGAAGTCATTGCTGATTTGATTAAGAAATAAAATCTAGAGTCCGCCCTGCGCGGACTTTTTCAATTGGAAGGAAGTATATATGAAAAAACTGTTACTACTACTTAGCACAGCCATCCTATTATCTGCTTGTTCCATCGGAAATGAGTGGGACAATCCAATGCCGGAAGAAGGGTTTCTCATTATCGGGCATCGCGGCGCATCTGCGTACGAGCCGGAAAATACGTTGCCTTCCTTCGAGCTCGCGGAAGATCTCAATGCGGATTATGTCGAGCTTGACGTCCATTTGACGAAGGATGGGGAATTGATCGTCATGCATGACGATGACGTGAAACGTACGACAGAAGCGGCCGGGAAGATAAAGGACTTTACATTGGCCGAATTGAAACAGCTGACCGCGGATGAGAAGAAAGGCAAGAAAATCGCCGCCAGCGGCAGAGACGAAGAAGAGTATGAAGTCCCTACATTGCGGGAAGTGGTTGAACAGATGAAAGGAGACCTCCGCTTTGTTATCGAGTTGAAAGATACAGAACAATACCCCGGCATCGAGGAGGAATTGGTCAGACTCATGGAAGAGCAGGAGTTGATCGGTCACGACGCCAAAGGGTATCCGAAAGCGGTCATCCTTTCTTTCGACAAGAAGGCGTTGAAGCAAGTGCATAAGATCGACCCTGAGATTCCGCTGATTCAACTGGTCTCTTTCGACGAAGGGGAGGAAGCGGCACTAACGAAGAAGGAATTGAAGGATATTCTCTCGTACGCTTCAGGCGTCAACGTGAGCTACGAAGCATTGACGCCTCCTTTCGTCAACTCAATGCACGACGAGGGTCTCGCGGTTTATGCTTACACGGTGAATGACGCCGAAGCCGCCTTGCGCTTGAAAGCGATGGGCGTCAACGGCATCGCTACGGACGAACCTGATCTTTTGGACGAAGAAAACAACCGGTGAGTGATCATAAAACCCGGTGAGTGATTATAACAGCCGTTTCATACAAAGAGGACTGCTACGGGAAGACGATTAATCGACTTTCCGGGCAGTCCTTTTCTGTATTAGATGATGTTGCACTCATCGCATTTATTGCTGTAGCATTCATGCTGTTCCTCAATCTCTTTTCCGCATTCGGCACAGGTTTTCGCAGGCAGGTTCTTGAAAAACTCAATGACATTCTCTAGCATCGGTGTTCCCTCCTGTCTATTTGTACTAATACTAATTAGGTAATTGGGCAGGTGTAGTATAACAGCATAGGTAAAAAAATTAGACGATATTGCACTCGTTACATTTATTACTGTAGCATTCATGCTGTTCTTCGATTTTCTCTCCACAAACGTCACAGGCTTTGGCAGGCAGGTTTCTGAAAAATTCTACGATACTCTCGACCATTTCATCTTCCTCCTCTTGTTCTATAACTAAATTTGTTAGAATGATTGTATTATAACAGTAGATCAAATGTCAACACTTTTCTGTTCATTTCGGATAAAATAGAAGTGAATTCATTTACATAGGGAGCGATTATTGTGTATTTCGTTGATAATAAAGGCATTACCGATCCGAGGATCAACCTTGCGATCGAAGAGTATGTATTGAAAAATATGGACATCGACAAAGATTCGTTTCTACTGTTCTATATCAACGAACCATCGATCATCATCGGAAAGAATCAGAACACAGTCGAGGAGATCAATACCGAATACGTCGATGCGAACGGCATCCACGTCGTCCGCAGGCTTTCAGGCGGCGGCGCGGTGTATCATGACCTAGGGAACCTCAATTTCAGCTTCATCACGAAAGATGACGGGGAATCGTTCCGCAACTTCAAGAAATTCACCGAGCCGGTCATCAAGGCATTGGCGGAAATGGGCGTAACAGCGGAATTGCTCGGCCGTAATGATATTCTAGTTGAAGGGCGCAAAGTTTCGGGCAATGCCCAATTTGCGACACAAGGGCGCATGTTCACTCACGGGACGTTGATGTTTGATACGGAAATCGAGCGTGTTGTGTCTGCATTGAAAGTAAGGAAGGACAAGATCGAATCGAAAGGGATCAAGTCGATTCGCAGCCGTGTCGCGAACATTTCAGAGTTCATCGAAGAGCCGATGACAATCGAACAATTCCGTATAGAGATTCTGAAATCAATTTTTGGCGGCGAAGAGAACGTACAGTATTGGGAGCTGACCGACGAGGACTGGGACAACATCCGCGCTTTATCCGCAGAGCGTTACGGCAACTGGGACTGGAACTACGGCAAATCCCCGAAATTCAATATGCAGCATTCCCACCGCTTCCCTGTCGGCGGCATCGATGTGCGCCTGCAAGTCGAAAAAGGGAAAATCGATGACGTCAGCATATACGGCGACTTTTTCGGCGTCGGCGACGTGGCGGTTGTTGAAGAAAGTCTGAAGAGCGTTCAATACGATCGTGAATCAATTACGAAAGCACTCGATGCTGTCGACATCCCGACCGTATTGGGCGGAATCACGAAAGAAGAATTCATTAATTTAATCTATTGAGTTGAAAACCGGCGCATAGCCGGTTTTTTCTTTTGCTCTATTATATGCAGGAACGATTGGGGGAGTGTAGTCATTGAAATAGGCTTGGAGATGAATAATTTTTATCCATTTAATGGCCGGACGGTGATAAAGTGGGCGTAAGCGGTGATAAAGTCTGTCTGAACGGTGATAACCCTCTTCCGAGCGGTGATAAACTCCACCTAAGCGGTGATAAATTTGAAAATCGGTGGTAACAGGCGGAGAATCGGTGGTAAAGTTCCTCGAATCGGTGGTAACGCCTAAAGAACCGGTGGTAATGCCTCAAGAATCGGTGGTAAAACAGTGAATCGTTGATAACAAGGTGAGAGTCGGTGATAACCCTTGCTAAGTCGGTGATAACCCATTTCCAACTCACAGCCCGCGCCTCGCGAGCGAGCATTCCAATTTTGCGATATACTAGTTGGAATAGCGAAGGGGGAATTTGCGATGAGGAACCATCGTATCTTCATTGTTGAGGACGATAAGAAAATTGCGAGGCTGTTGGCGGAAACGCTGCGCAAATATCAGTATGACGTAGCGATTGTGGAGGATTTTGATAATGTGGAGGCGGAATGTTCGGCGTTCGATCCGCATCTGATCCTCCTTGATATCAATCTGCCTTCATATGACGGCTATTATTGGTGCCGGCAGCTTCGCCAGACGACGACGTGCCCGATCATTTTCATCTCTGCGCGCTCGGGCGATATGGACCAAGTGTTTGCGCTCGAGAACGGAGGGGATGATTTCATAACGAAACCTTTCCATTATGAGATCGTCCTTGCGAAGATCAGAAGCCATTTGAGAAGGGCGTTCGGGGAATATGCACCGAGCCAAGGGGAGCGCACGGTGAAGCGCGGATCACTCGAACTATTCATTGAACGGATGGAGCTGCATTTGCGCGATGAGGAGATACCGCTTCAGAAGAAGGAGTGTGTCATCCTTGAGCTGTTGATGGAGGCGTCGCCGAAAGTCGTTTCCCGGGAGACGCTGCTCGAAGAATTATGGGATGACCAGTCATTTGTCGATGAAAACACATTGAATGTAAATATGACGCGCGTGCGGAAAAAGCTGACCGATTACGGCGTGCAGTCCGTCATCGAGACAGTTCGCGGATCAGGCTACCGCTTCCTCGTCGCGCCGGAGGAATCATGAGGCAGATTGTTTTATTCCTAAGGGAGCATTTGTCTTGGATCATTTTCGAAGTGATGCTTGTCACATTCATCCTCGTCCTGTATTGGCTGGATGGCTTCCGAGGAATCAATACGGCGATCTACTCGATCATTATGAGCTTGTTGTTGACGGGGGGCTTCCTCATCGGGAAATTCATTACAAAGCGACCGTATTACGAAGCGATCTTGCGTAAACCTGAGAAGATGGAAGATGCGCTCATCCGCAATATACAGACGACGGAACAGCGCCAATCAGCAAAGTTCATGCGCAGTTTGTACGGCTTGTACCAAACGGAAGTGCAGTCGCTTTACGCATCGCAGCACCGTCAGCTACAGTTTGTCAATCAATGGGTGCATCAAATGAAGACGCCGATTTCCGTCATCAACTTGCTGCTGCAGGAAGATGGCGAGCTCGACAAGCGGAGCCTGCGCGAGGAAGTCGATAAAATCCAGCGTGGCCTTGATGTCGTCCTCGTCAACGCGCGGCTTGAAACATTTGAGGAAGACATGCAGATTGAACAGGTCGGCTTGAAGAGCCTAATCCAACAGATTGTGACGGATCATAAGCGGCTGTTCATTACAAATGGCGTCTTTCCGGTCATTTCGATCGACGAGTCGCTCGTCGTCGCGACGGACGGGAAATGGATGAAAATCGTCATCGGGCAGTTCATCACGAATGCAGTGAAATATACGTTTGAAAAAGGGAAGCGCCTTTATTTGTCGGCGGAACAGACCGCGAAAGGCTTTGAGCTGACGATCCGCGATGAAGGAGTCGGCATTCCGGCATCCGACATGAAGCGTGTGACGAAGGCGTTTTTCACAGGCGAGAACGGCAGGCTGACCGGCGAATCGACGGGGATGGGTTTGTATATCGCCGACGAAGTGTGTTCGAAGCTCGGCCATCCATTGACGATTGAATCGGAAGTGGGGCAAGGGACTTCCGTCAAGATTCTGTTTACAAATGGAGAGATAGGTGAAGCGGATGAAGAACTCGATCGTAAAAATGGAGCAAGTGACGAAGATCTATGAAGGGAAAGTGATGCACCGCGCGCTGAATCGCCTTGACTTCGAGGCGGAAGCGGGGGAATTCATCGCTATCATGGGGCCGTCCGGAAGCGGAAAAACGACTTTGCTGAACATCATCTCAACAATCGACATGCCGACATACGGACGGGTCCTGATTGACGGCATCGAGCCCGAAGCGTTGAATGCGAATGAACTTGCGCTGTTCAGACGTCATAATTTTGGCTTCGTTTTCCAGGACATCAATCTGCTTAAAAGTTTGACAGTGGAAGAAAATCTAGTACTGCCGCTCACATTGGACGGGCTGCCAATCATGGAAATGCAAAAACGTGTCGACCGGCTGGCGGGGCAATTGAGTCTGAAAGAGATCCTCAACCGGGGTCCCGATGAACTGTCAGGCGGACAAGCCCAGCGGACCGCTGTCGGACGGGCGTTGATCCATAATCCAAAGCTCATTCTTGCGGACGAACCGACAGGGAATCTCGATTCGAATTCGGCAAAGGAAGTCCTCGAACTGCTCAGCCTTGTCAATGAAACTGAGCGGACGACGATCATCATGGTGACGCATGACCCGATAGCGGCGAGCTATTGCGACCGCGTGCTGTTCATCAAGGACGGCGAATTTTTCAATGAAATCTATAAAGATGAGCGGCGCCAGACGTTTTTCCAACGGATTTTGAATGTGCTCAGTTTACTTGGAGGGAATGTCAATGACTTGCGGATGCTGTAACAGGGACATGCGAATAGGGAGGGGGGCTTAATGACATTTCGCCAATTTGCATTCCGGAATGTCATGCGCAACCGGCGGATTTACGCAGCCTTTTTCATGGCGAGCGTTTTTTCGGTCATGGTGTTTTTCCTTTATTCCATGCTGCTGTTTCATCCGTCGATCGAAGGGAGCGCGCTACAGGACATCGCGGTGCTCGGCATGGGCATCGCTGAAATCATCCTGTACATATTCACGATGTTCTTCCTGTTCTATTCGATGCGGGCGTTCTTGCAGGCGCGGACGAAGGAGTTCGGCATCCTCCTCCATTTAGGGATGGAGAAACGGCAATTGCACCGGCTCATTTTTATTGAAACATTTATTATCGGAGCGGCCTCGATAGGGGTCGGCACCTTTTTAGGATATATGTTTTCGAAATTCTTCTTTATGGTCGTTAAGAGGATCATCATGCTGCCCGCGCTTCCCTTGTATTTATCATGGGAACCGTTCGCTTTGACGGTCGGCGCTTTTTTGAGCCTGTTCATCATCATTTCATGGGTCGCTCCGGTGTCCATACGTACAGACAATCTTGGAGAACTGATTCGTGGAGATGGCGTTGAAATGACGACGCAGGGATTTTCAAAAATCCGCGGGGCGATCGGCCTTGTGCTGCTAGGACTGTCCTATGGCATGGCCGCTTTCACGTCGAACAGCATCGTCGTCGGGCTAATCTTCCTGCTGCCGCCGCTCGCAACGCTTGGTACGTACTTTTTTTTCACGGATTCCTTGCCATTCATCCTTCATCTGTTCAAAGTGCGGAAAGAGTTCTATTGGCGGCATTTCCGCCTGCTCGCGATTTCAGAAGGCGTCATCCGGCTGAAGGAGAATGCCCGGATGTTTTTCATCGTGACGATCGTATCGACGGTCGCCTTCATGTCGGTCGGCATCCTCGCATCGCTCACTTCATTCGCTTCCCAATACCGGGAAATGAACCCGCTCGGCCTTGTGTACGAAAGCTTTCCGGGCAATGAAATGGAGCAGAAGCATATCAATCGGCTCGAGCATGAACTGAGAAAGAATGAAATCGGGTACACTCACGTCCGCTTCCCGGTGCTGAGACAGCGTTCGGCGCTGACGGACTATACAGTCACGATCATCAAACTTGAAAGCGTCAACAGGCTGTCGAGGTCTTTCGGACACCAGTCGTTTGCATTGGAAGAAGGGGAGGCGCTGTTCCTGCCGCCGACCGCTTCCACATTCGAGCAGCTGAACAAGCAATCCGTCAAGACCGTGCTCGAGGAAAGTGGCCTTGCAGTGCGGATCAACGGGGCCTATCCATATGAACTGTTCCCGCCGCATGCGATCGGTACGAATACGATCATTTTGAACGACGCCGACTATGAAAAATTAGCGTTACTCGTAACGCCGACGTCCGTCTATCACGCATTCGACATTCCGGATTGGCAAAAGACGAAGAACATCGGACTGACGATCGAGCATTCCGTGACGGAATCACTTTTGACCGACACGCGCGGGAAACTGCATTTCAACTTCGATAATCCCGGTCTGAACTATTCCGTCATGCGGACGACATTTACATTGCTGCTGTTCATCGGCCTATTGCTTGCAGGCGTATTCCTTTTAGCTGCAGGAAGCTTCATCTACTTCCGGCTCTATACATCGCTCGACAGCGATCGGAAGCAGTTCAACGTGCTCCGGCGCATGGGCATCACCGACAAGGAATTCAAGAAAATCGTCAACCGGCAGCTCATCCCTCAATTTTTCGTCCCATGGGGCGTTGCGCTCGTTCATAGCTCATTTGCGTTCCTGTCGCTGCAAGTCATCTGGGACGCTCTCGCGGAAATCTCCATCGTCCGCGAACTGATGATGGTGCTCGTCGGCTTCACAGCTCTGCAAATCATTTATTTCTACCTCATCCGCTGGCGCTATCTGGCGCACATCCGAACACCGGAGTAGAAGTGGAATGAAAAGCGCATAAATGCCTGGAGAAGTCCATAAGTCGCGATAATCGCGCATAAAACCGTTTAGAAGTCCATAACTGGTGATAAACACGCATAAATCCTACTAGAAACGCATAAACGCACAAATCGACGCATAAAACGGATAATCAATGCCTTCCCTCCACTTACAGGGAAGGCATTTTTCAATCATTTTCCTAAAATAAAAAAAGAGTCTCCACCCAATAGTGATTGCAGTAGTTTTCTAAAAGTATTGTGAACTTTTAATTTTTCTTATATAATAATAGATGGGTTTAATGAATGGTGGTTCATTTCAAACAAAAGGGAGGATGTTCAGTATGAATTTGGTTTCACAAGTTTATGAAACATCGAAGCTGCAACCTGGGAAAACGGCTTATCACTTCATGGGGAAAGACACTTCGTATGCCGAGTTCGACCAGTCCGTGGCCATGTTTGCCTCTGCATTGCAAGACTTGGGAGTCGAAAAGGGCGATCACATCGCATTGTTGTTGGGGAATACACCTCATTTCCTCATATCGCTTTATGCGACGATGCGGATCGGGGCGACAGCGATTCCGGTTAATCCGATTTATTCACCTGATGAAATCTCATACATTCTACATAACAGCGATGCCAAAGCGGTCATCGCGCTCGACCAATTGCTTCCGCTAGTCGAAAAATCCGCGACGCTCTTTCCATCGATCGAGAACTATGTCATCTGTGAAATGAGCGCAGATGTAGGTAAGAGAGTGGCGGCGCTGTCAGATAAAGCAAAAGCGAAAGTCCAGCTGTTTTCCAAACTCATCGCAACAGGACGGCCGGATCTCGCTCCGATTGAAGTTGACGGAAATGAAACCGCTATCATCTTGTATACGTCAGGAACGACGGGCCGTCCGAAAGGCGCGATGCTGACACATGAAAATCTCTACTCGAACGCGAGGGATGTCGGAGACTATTTAGGATTCTCGGAAAACGACCGCGTTGTTGCGACATTGCCCGTTTTCCACGTGTTCGCGCTGACCGTCGTTGTGAACGCGCCGTTATTGAAAGGTGCGACAATCTTGCTCGTACCGCGTTTCAGCCCAGCGGAAGTGTTCGAGACGATCAAAGAGCAGCAGGCGACTATCTTCGCAGGCGTGCCAACGATGTACAATTTCCTTTATCAATACCCGGAAGGCGATCCGGCTGATTTCAACACGATCCGGCTCGCAATATCCGGCGGTGCATCACTGCCCGTCGCGCTGCTCCATAACTTCGAGAATAAATTCAATGTACGGGTCTCAGAGGGGTACGGCCTGTCCGAAGCGTCACCAGTCACATGCTTCAACCCGCTGGACCGCGAACGGGTACCGGGATCGATCGGCACGAATATCGTCAATGTGCAAAATAAAGTCTTCGACGAATATGGCGATGAAGTGCAAGTCGGCGAAGTCGGCGAACTCGTCGTCCAAGGGCCGAACGTCATGAAAGGCTATTACAAAATGCCTGAAGAAACCGCCGCTACAATCCGTGACGGCTGGCTGTACACAGGCGACTTGGCACGGCAGGATGAAGACGGATACTTCTATATCGTCGACCGCAAGAAAGACATGATTATCGTCGGCGGCTACAACGTCTATCCACGCGAAGTCGAAGAGGTGCTATTCACACACGACGACATCGTCGAAGCAGCAGTCATCGGCGTCCCGGACCTTGATTTCGGCGAAGAAGTCCAAGCATTCGTAGTGTTGAAAAAAGGCGCGAAAGCGGACGCTGAAAAGCTGAAGGCATTCTGCGCCAACCGTTTGGCAAAATATAAAGTTCCGAAAACAATCGAGTTTTTGGATGAACTCCCTAAAAATACGACAGGCAAGATTTTGCGTAGGTCGTTGAAAGATCAAGTTAGGCAATAAAATGAGAGGGCCCTTCCACGGTATGTCCGCGGAAGGGCTTTTTGAGCGCGGTATGCGATTCTTGAGTGCGGCATGCGGATGCTTATTCCAACTAAGGCTCAATTAAAAGCACTAGGAGTCAATCCTCTGCCCGCAATCCGTCTACATCGGAAGAAAATCATGAAATTAAAAGGGGAAGCTCCTGCGGGTGTCGAAATATGTAAACTAGATAATTGAAGGGGGAATTCCTATGAGAAACCTACAAACTGAAGATTTATTCAAACTGCAGTCCGTCACGAACCCGCAACTATCGCCTGGCGGAAAAGAAGCGCTGTTCATCAAAACGCATATCGACGAAGAGGAAAACAAATATATCGCAAACCTGTACCACATCGACCTCGACACGAAGGAAATAACGCAATGGACGCATGGAAAACATCGCGTCAGCTCGCCGAAATGGTCGGCAGACGGCATGCAGATCGCTTTTTTGTCGAATCGCGACGAGAAAAATCAGCTGTACATCCTATCCGCCCGCGGAGGCGAAGCGAAGAAACTTACATCCTTTGAAAACGGCATATCCGGCTTCGAATGGTCGCCGTGCGGAACGAAAATCTGGTTTGACGCTTCGGTGAAGGAAGGCAAGGCGTTCACGGATAAAGAGGAGAAGGATGAAAAGAAGAAGCCTGAACCCGTCCGCGTGACGAAGATGAAATATAAAATGGACGGCGTCGGTTTATTGCCGCAGGATTCATTCAAACAAATCGGTGTCATCGACCTTGAAACGGGGGAGGTAACGCAGTTTACGGAAGGGAATCATCAGCATACGCTACAGGCGGTTTCGCATGATGGCAAAAAGCTTGTCATTGGCGTGAACCGGGATGAGGATTTGGACTGGGCATTCCGCCAGCCGCTCCATTTGGTCGATGTCGAATCGAAAGAAGAGACGGTCATCGTCGACGAGGAAGGCTATTATGGCGGTGCCCGTTTCTCATTCGACGATAACTATATCGCATTTATCGGCTCGGATCGCACGTTCCAAAATGCTACACATAGCAGTTTGTATGTGTACGATACGCCACGCGGCAATACGATCAATATTACGGAAAGCGTCGATGCTCCCGTTGGCGACTATACGGTTGCGGATCATCAGCAGGGGGCGACCGCGCCGAGCATAGTTTGGACGAAGGACAATGACCTGTACTTCCAACTGTCTGTAATGGGCGACGTCCGCCTTTATTTCGCCACGCTCGAAGGGGAGCTATACCCGGCGTCACAGGAAAACGAGCATGTGTATGGTTATGACGTGAATACGGAAGGCGATTTCGCATTAGTCGCAGCGAGCGATCCCGTAAATCCGGGAGAGATTTATCAATTGACGATTGCGACAGGCGAAAGGGAAGCACTCACTACATTTAATAAAGACTATTTGCAGGAAGTAAAACTCGTCGAGCCGGAATCCATCTTCTTCAAAGGGGCAAAGGAATGGGATGTCCACGGCTGGCTCATGAAACCGGCCGACTTCAAGGAGGGCGAGAAGTATCCGCTCATCGTCGATATCCATGGCGGACCGCACGCGATGTTCGGCAATACATTCTTCCATGAAATGCAGCTGCTCGCCGCAAAAGGATACGGAGTGCTCTATATCAATCCGCGCGGCAGCCACGGCTACAGCCAGCAATTCGTCGATGCCGTCCGCGGCGATTACGGTGGTGGCGACTATGAAGACATCATGGCGTCGGTTGACCATGTGCTAGCGGAAAATGAATGGATCGACGAAAATCGCCTTGGCGTAACTGGCGGCAGCTATGGCGGGTTCATGACGAACTGGATCGTCGGCCATACGAACCGCTTCAAAGCGGCGGTCACACAGCGCTCGATCTGCAACTGGATCAGTTTCTTCGGTGTATCCGACATCGGCTACTACTTCAGCGACTGGCAAATTGGGGCAGACATGAAGGACGTCGAAACGCTTTGGAAACACTCTCCGTTGAAATATGCGGAAAACGTGGAGACTCCGCTTTTAATTCTCCACTCGGAAAAAGATTTCCGCTGCCCGATCGAACAGGCGGAGCAGTTATTTATTACATTGAAAAGCATGGGGAAAGAGACGGAATTCGTCCGCTTCCCGGATGCAGACCACAACCTATCGCGGACCGGCGCACCGAATCTGCGTATTGAGCGGTTGAACGAGATTACGGGCTGGTTCGCGAAATACCTATAATCTTGGAGGAAACAGATTGACATACACTCTAGACGGCGTAACAATCCGGCCGATAAAAGAAGAAGATTTGCACCGCATGTGGGAATTGACGTTCAAAGAGGAAAATCCCGAATGGAAGAAATGGGATGCCCCGTACTACCCGCATAAAACAATAACGTATGAAGCATTTCTCGAACGGAAAGACAATGTCGTCGATACGGATGATTACTGGGGTATCGAAGTGGGCGGCAAGCTCATCGGCATGGTCAGCTACTATTGGGAGCACAAGCCGTCCCTCTGGCTTGAAATGGGCATCCTCATCTACGAGCCGAAATATTGGAGCGGCGGCTACGGAACGAAGGCGCTCACAATGTGGATCGATCATTTATTCAACGAAATTCCGCTCGTCCGCGTCGGCCTCACGACTTGGTCCGGCAACGAGCGCATGATCCGCGTCGCCGAAAAGCTCGGCATGACGATGGAAGCGCGCATCCGCAAAGTCCGCTACTGGAACGGCGTCTACTACGACTCCATTCGCATGGGCATGCTGCGCGAGGAATGGGAATTGCATAAAGGGAAATGAGAGAGGGGAGGGTAATCATCCCTCTCTTTTTGTTTTGAGTACGTTACGGTCAGCGTTTCAAAACTACATACTCATTTTACAAACCGTATCTTCATAGATTAAAATAAAGTGAGTAATCACTCGCTACTTATAAAGAGGTGACAATCATGAATGAAAGAGAAGTATGCGTCTCCATCCGCAATGTCTCCAAAAGTTTTGGCAAGCATCAAGTTCTTCAAAACATTAACCTCGACATCTACGAAGGCGAGATCTTCGGCTTGCTAGGACCTTCCGGAGCGGGGAAGACGACGTTGGTAAAGGAACTGGCGGGACTTGACGAACCGACGGAAGGGGAAAATTGTTTATTCAACGAGAAAATGCCTTCTTTGAATCTCATCAAACGGGTCGGGTATATGGCGCAATCGGATGCCCTATACGAGGACTTGTCGGCGAAGGAAAATCTTCAATTCTTCTCTGAACTATACGGATTGAAAGGGCAGAAACAAGCGGAGCACATCAATGAAGTGATGGAGCTCGTCCAACTTTCCGGCGACGCTACGAAACTCGTGTCGAACTACTCGGGTGGGATGAAAAGACGCCTCTCCCTTGCGATCGCACTGCTCCACGAACCGGAATTGCTCATCCTCGACGAGCCGACTGTTGGAATCGACCCAGTCCTGCGGAAAAGCATCTGGAACGCATTCGCGGATCTAAAAGCGCAAGGGAAGACGCTCATCGTCACGACCCATGTCATGGATGAAGCCGATAAATGCGATCGACTCGGGCTCATACGCAATGGAAAACTAATCGCTGTCGGCACACCCGCGGAATTGAAAAAGGAAACAAACTCCTCAACAATCGAGGAAGCATTCCTCGTCTATGGAGGTGCAGAACGATGAGAGTACTGGCATTGGTGAAACGGATTCTCCGTCAACTTGTCAGAGACAAACGGACAATCGGGCTGCTTATCTTCGCGCCGATCCTCGTGCTGACGATGCTCTATTTCGTTTTCAACGGCGACGACTACACTCCGAAAATTGGGTTGGTCAATGTGCCGGAAATGCTCGCCGACCAGATCGCTACCGAAGGGGCTCAAGTAACCACCTTCAAAACGGAAGTGGAAGCGATGAAAAAACTCGCCGCGCAGGAACTCGATGGCTACCTGAAGATCGAAGACAACACACCGTCAATCGTCCTTGAAGGAAGCGATCCGAGTGTAACAGGTGCAACGATGAAATGGCTGCAGAACGCATTTCCTAAACCGCCCCAAGCCATTGACATTCCGGAACCGATGATTGACTACTTGCACGGCTCAATCGACATGGGGCAGTTCGATTATTTCGGTCCGGTCCTGCTCGGATTTTTCGTGTTCTTCTTCGTGTTCCTCATTGCTGGTGTTTCATTCCTGCGTGAACGGACGACAGGCACACTCGAACGGCTACTCGCAAGCCCATTGCGCAAATGGGAAATCGTCGCCGGCTACGTTCTCGGCTTTGGCCTTTTCACGACGATCCAGTCTACAATCATAACAGCGTACGCGATTTACGTGCTCGGCATGGTCATGGAAGGAGCTTTCATCTATGTGCTCCTGATCATCCTCATCCTCGCGTTGACTGCACTGACACTCGGTATCCTGTTATCGTCATTTGCACATAACGAGCTGCAAATGATGCAATTCATCCCGATTGTCGTCGTGCCGCAAATCTTCTTTTCCGGTCTGTTCAACTTGGAGACGATCGCCGAATGGCTCAGCTGGATCAGCCACTTGACACCTCTCTATTACGCCGCAGAAGCATTGCGCGACGTCATGGTGAGGGGTGCCGGATTTGGCGATATCATTATAAATTTGCTTATACTTGCAGGATTCTGCCTGCTGTTCATTGGAATAAATATCGCCGTTCTGAGCAAATACCGCAAAATATAAGGAGGACATCATGACAGAAGAAAATAATCTGCTCGAGGAAATGCTGCAGGAAGACGATAGCCTGACCGACAAACAACGGAAAATTCTCGTAGCAGCAACAGAAATGTTTGCGGAAAAAGGCTTCGCCGCCACTTCGACGAATGAAATCGCCAAAAAAGCGGGCGTTGCGGAAGGCACGATCTTCCGCCATTACAAAACAAAAAAGGACCTGCTCCTTTCAATTGTTACGCCGATGATGGTCAAAATGCTCGGTCCGATTATTATCAAAGACTTGAACAAAGTGCTCGACGAAGACTTCGAGCACTTCGAAGAATTCGTTCGCGCAATGATTAAAAACCGTCAGGAATTTCTCGATAAAAACTTGAAAGTTGTACAGATCTTTCTCCAGGAAATCCCGTTCCACCCAGAACTGCGCGAACAATTCATCGAACATATCGGAATGAAAGTCGTCAACCGATTCATCCAGATCATTGAGCATTACCAATCGAAAGGCCAGATTGTCAATCTGCCGGCAACGACCGTCCTCAGACTAACCGCCTCATCCATCATGGGCTACTTCGCCACCAAATACATCATCGATCCGAAGTGGAACGATGACGAGGAAATCAATCAAATGATTCACTTCCTCAAAAAAGGTCTAGCACCGGAGGAATGAAAAAGAAGGTCCCGACCTTCTTTTTTTGTTGGAATAAAACCTAAATGCGCATAAAACTGCTGAATTACGCATAATCCATCCCAGAAGCGCATAAATCTCTAGAATCACGCATAACCCATCCCAGAAGCGCATAAATCTCTCGGATCACGCATAACCGGCCCCAGATGCGCATAAATCCCATAACTCGCGCATAATCCGCTCCGCATACGCATAACTCCACTCCAACATCCGTCTACATATCCATAAACAACATTAATTTAACACTAATCAATAATTATTTATTGATATTCGATAAATAACAAGCTATAATCAATTCATACTAAAAATGCGAGGTGCTTTTTATGAAACGAGGATCAACCTTATTTTTGAGGATAGCAGTATTTATTATTGGGGCTCCAGTTCTTGCGTTAGGCATATACGGGCTCTATTATTTAATGAAAAATCCAGCCAACCCGGATTATGCGCATATACTCTATCCAATCGTGATCGGCATGTATATCTCTGTCATACCGTTCTTCGGAGCATTGCTGCAGGCGTTCAAACTGCTCAGCTACATCGACAAGAACCAGGCTTTCTCTGGACTATCCGTTACAGCTCTTAAGAAAATTAAACTTTTTGCATTTACAATCAGTGGTGTGTATGTGATTGTACTGCCATTCGTGGCAATGGTTGCGGAGCTTGATGATGCGCCAGGTCTCATCATTATCGGCATGGTTCCTATTTTTGCTCCGTTTGTAATCGCGGTCTTTGCTGCACTTCTCCAAAGACTGTTGCAGGAAGCTATCACGATAAAATCTGAAAATGATTTAACGGTCTGAGGTGAAAACAATGGGGATTATCATAAACATTGACGTAATGCTAGCCAAAAGGAAAATGAGCGTAACCGAACTTACGGAGAAGGTCGGAATCACAATGGCGAATCTCTCCATATTGAAAAACGGAAAGGCAAAAGCAATCCGATTCTCAACACTAGAGGCGATCTGCAAGGCGTTGGACTGTCAGCCTGGAGACATCTTAGAATACAAAAACGATGAAGACACAGAAGAATAATCAACTTACTGAAAGTCGGTTCCTACTAGATGGGAATTCGGCTTTTTGTTATGAAAAGATTTATTTTCAACGAAAGGCTCATAAATTCCTACAGAAACGCATAACTCTACTGAATCACGCATAAATCAATTAATTCGCGCATAACTCCCTGGAATTGCGCATAAAAGTCGCAAACCGCTCATAAATCCTGCCAAGTACCTATAAAGTCTCACGACAATAATGCTCCTTTCCTACAATTCGCATCTATTTCCTTTAGTGCTACAATGAATGGAAAATAATTCTTTAAAAAAGGGGGTACGAAACATGCCAGTATATAACGTAATGGAAGAAGTCGTCCAAAACGTACTCCAACAATACGAAACCGAACTCAATCTCACATGCGATTGTGACCGATGCAAAGACGACATCATGGCCATTTCACTCAACGAAATCAAGCCGCGCTACATCGTGAACGATAAACTAAGTCCAGTCATCCGCGCAGAACACGTCGCCGACCGGCAAGGCGCCACGAACATCCTCTCCACCGTCGTGAAGGCTGCCCGCATCGTCTCCGCATCACCCCGCTGCGAAAACGCAAAAAAAGAGTAGGCTTGGAGAATCCCCAAAGCCTACTCACTCCGAAAACAACGACATCATACTATGGATACTCTGATTCACAAGCAAATCTAGTTGCTGGCGGTTAATCGCGTCACGGCAAGTCTCCCCATCAAGTGACGCGCCGCAGGAATTTCACGACGGATTGCTTGTGAACGAGAACTTTTTCAGCATTAATGAGCAGTCCTCGGTAAACAACGAGAACTCACAGCCCCGCGACCATTCCCATCATCATTTTCCTTTAAACTCCGGTTTCCGCTTCTCCGCAAATGCAGCAAGCGCTTCCAAACGATCCTCCGTCGGAATCGTAACCTCATACGCCTTCCGCTCGATCGCAAGCCCTGTCTGCAAATCGGCGTTCATCCCGTGCTTGATTGCGAACTTCGCCTGCTGCAATGCGATCGGCCCATTCGCAAGCAGCTCTCCGACAAAACGGTCCACCGTCTCCTGCAAAAAGTTAGCTGGAGCGACACCCGTCAACATCCCGTACAATTGCGCATCTTCCGCCTTGAGCCGTCTCGCCGTCAAAATGAGCTCCATCGCCTTTGATTCCCCGATCAGCCTCGGCAGTCGCTGCGTTCCGCCGGCTCCCGGTATGATCGCAAGCCCCGTCTCCGTCAGCCCCATGACCGCTGAATCCGCCGCGAACCGGAAGTCACATGCAAGCGCAAGCTCCATTCCGCCGCCGAACGCATAGCCATTCAACACCGCAATGGTCGGCTGCGGAAGATTTTCCACCATCGTGAATACTTCGCCGATCTTGTAAATATTCCGCCTCACTTGCGAATCGGACAGCATCCTCCGCTCCTTCAAATCAGCCCCCACGCTGAATGCACGGTTCCCAGAGCCCGTAAAAATGACAACCCGGATATCGGGATTAATGCGAATCGACTCGATCACTTGTCCAAGTTCCGATAACATATCGTAATTGAAAGCATTCATCGCTTCAGGACGGTGCAGCGTCACTTTTGCAATATGCCCTTTTTGTTCAAACATAAGTGTTTCCATCATGAATCCTCCCATTCCCATTAACTATCTTCCAACATATCATTTTTCCCAATATGCCGCTATTAAAATAGTTTGAAAAATTGATAGTGAAATAGAGGTAGGTCTGATATACTATTTTTATTGAGAGGTGAGATAATGGAGTTACAAATATTTGTAGGCAGACAGCCGATTTTGGACAGTGAAGGGCAGATTTACGGATATGAGTTGCTGTACCGAAATAGCGAACAGAACAGCTTCCCGGACATCGACCCCGAACAGGCGACCATCCATTTGCTCGTCAATACATTCCTGTCAATCGGTGTCGATCAAATTTCTGGGAAGTCAAAGTCATTCATCAACTTTTCCGGTGACCTGCTCATTAAGGACATCTTTTCGAATTTGAAGCCGGAATATGTCGTTATCGAGATTTTGGAGGACGTTGAAATCACTCCAATGCTCATCTCGAGGATACGTGAGATCAAGCAGGACGGATTTCAGCTTGCACTGGACGACTTCATCATGCAAGACCAATATGCCTTACATACCGAGTTGTTCGAACTGATCGATTACGTGAAAGTGGATTTCCTCGCCGTGGACGACAAAAGCAGGCGGGACATCGAGAGGTTCATTAAAAGATACCCGCATATCAAGATGCTTGCGGAAAAAATCGAGACTGAAGAACAGTTCCAAATTGCGAAACAGAGCGGGTACGACTTGTTCCAAGGATATTTCTTTGCAAAGCCGGAAATCATCAAAGGCGTTGAAATCCCTGCGAACCTCAATCTGCATGTACAGATCATCGGCAAATTGAATGATCGCAACCCGAACATTGACGAAATTGCCAATCTCATACTCCATGACATCTCACTGACGTACAAACTGCTACGATTCATAAACACGCTGAACTTCAGCGTCCCGAAAAGCGTCGGCTCCGTCAAACAGGCAATCGTTCTGATCGGACTGCGCGAGCTGAAGAAATGGATGCGGATTTTGATGCTGCAGGACATTAGCGACCATTCATCGAGCGGCCGAGTCAAAGCGCTCGTCTCCTACTCGATGTCACGGGCAAAAATGTGCGAGCTCGTCGCCATCCGTACTGGGTATCCAAATGGCGATGAACACTTCTTTGTCGGGCTATTTTCGTTACTCGATGCCATCATGAACCGCGATTGGGAGGACATCCTGCCGATGTTCCCGTTTTCCGAGGAGGTGGCGGAGACGCTGCAGGGAAAGAAGACCGATATGACGCCATATTTGGAGCTCGCAATCGCTACGGAGCGTTTCGATATGGAGAAAATCAATGACATCAGCAAACGATTCGGCTTATCAAAAGAGGAGATTGCTGCATACTCCAACAAAGCGAACCATTGGGCGCAACAGCTTGAAAGATGAACCGAATAGGGATTTTCTTTTGACCTGCATTTCCAGTAGAATATGATGCAGGAGTTGATTAGTAGTGAAAACAGCAATTGTAACAGATAGCACGGCATATTTGCCGTATTATATAGTGGAGAAACTTGATATCCACGTCATTCCATTGACGGTGACGATCGACGGACATTCCTACGAAGAGGAAGTCGACCTGACGTCAGCGGATTTCTACGAGAAGGTGCGTGGCGAAGGTCCGTTGCCGAAAACGTCCCAGCCGCCGGTCGGAAAATTCGTCGAGCTGTTCGAATCATTGAAAGCGGATCACGACACGGTCATTTCCATCCACCTGTCTAGCGGCATAAGCGGCACATACGCAGGCGCCGTCCAAGCGGGGGAAATGGTGGAAGGCATCGAAGTTCACGCATTCGATTCGGAACTGTCCTGCTATATCCAAGGGTTTTATGTCATCCGGGCAGCTAAAATGGCGGAACAAGGAGCCAGTCCCGACGAGATTATGGCGGAGCTCGCGGAAATGAAAAAGACGATGCGCGCCTATTTCATGGTGGACGACCTCTCTCATTTGCAGCGTGGCGGCAGACTATCAAGTGCACAAGCCTTAATCGGCGGATTGCTCCAAGTGAAGCCGATCCTTCACTTCCATGACAAAGTGATCGTCCCCTTCGAAAAAATCCGCACACGCAAAAAAGCGATGAAACGGATCGCGGATATGCTCGCGGAAGACTCGGAGAAAATGCCGCTCGAAGCAGCTATTATCCATGCAAATCAGCCTGAGGAAGCGGAAGCATGGAAAGTGGAACTTCAAGAGCGCATGCCAAATGTTGCTTTCACAATCAGCCACTTCGGTCCGGTGATTGGCACACATTTAGGCGAGGGATCGATGGGACTTGGATGGGTGAAGCGAAGAGCGTAAGCAGCCAAGTGCTCATAAATCTGTTTATGCGCTCATAAAACGTTGCAAGTGCTCATAAATCTGTTTATGCGCTCATAAAACGTTGTAAGTGATCATAAATGCCGTTCGTACGCTCATAAACCGTGACAAGTGATCATAAACGCCGCCTACGTGCTCATAAATGACGCAACCGTTAATTTGTCAAAAGCATTTAGCGCGGTCCAAAGCTGCATTCAATCAAAATCCAACCGCGTATTATTACAACAAAACAAAAATGGGGGTGTGTTCATGACGAAACCATTCAATCCGGCAATCCGTGATTTCCTGGACGGCCGTATTTGGCTGCGTATGCACACCCCTTTTACGTCCGAAGAAATCGATGCACTAATCGATGCGGGGCATATTCAAATAATCAAAGGTATCGAATCGAAACCTTCCTTCCTGAATCAAAAACGCCATCTATGCAACCGGTGTGAAAACGAAGACAGCTCCCGTTTCACGACATTCCATTGTGCCAAATGCGAAGGGCCGTGCACGTATTGCAGGCAATGCCTCAAAATGGGGCGCGTTTCATCATGCACGGAACTCATTGTCTGGAACGGCGAGAAGCCGCAATACCCGACGAACCACACAATCGCTTGGCAAGGCACACTCACACCGTACCAGCAAAAGGCATCCGACGAGCTGACCGACAGTCAAAACAAACGCGTGTCCCATCTTATCTACGCAGTCTGCGGATCTGGAAAAACGGAAATTTTGTTCCCACCCATACATAAGCTACTCACTGAAGGGAAACGAGTCTGCATCGCTGCTCCCCGAGTCGACGTCATATTGGAACTCGAACCGCGACTGCGCTCGGCATTCCCGAATACAAAAATTGAAGCGGTATACGGCGGCTCAAAGCCCACGATGGAAGCCTCTCAGCTCGTCCTCGCGACAACTCATCAGCTGTACAGATTCCTTCATGCGTTCGATGCTGTCTTCGTTGACGAAGCAGACGCATTCCCATATAAAGCGGATGCAACATTGCAAAAGGCTGTCAAGAAAGCGGTTAAACCGGGATCTCCAGTCCATTACGTCACCGCCACCCCATCAGATAAGCTGCTGTCAGAAATGAAAAAGACGGGCGTCGTCTCGATCATCAACCGCCGCTACCACGGCCATCCATTGCCCATCCCGAAATTTATTCCGTTATGGAACTATGAAAAGCAAATCCGGAAAGGGAAGCTGCCGCGCAAACTCATCGATTGGACGAAACAGCGGCTCGCCAACAAAGAACCGTTCCTCATCTTCTTCCACCATATCGGCTTAATGGAGGAAGCGGAGCCCTTATTCCAGCTTATCGATCCACGCATCCGCTCCGTCCATGCAGCACATCCCGACCGGAAAGAGCATGTGCAAGCATTGCGGAATAAAGAGCTTCCCGGCCTACTCACAACGACCATCCTCGAACGAGGCATCACGATCCCGAATGTCCAAGTGGCGGTAATCGGCGCGGAACAGCAAATCTTCGACAAGGGTGCTCTCATCCAGATCGGCGGGCGCGTCGGTCGTTCCGCGGACTATCCGACAGGCGATTTCATCCTGTTCCATAACGGCATTACGTATGCGATGGACGAAGCCAAAACTGAAATCGATAAGTTGAATAAAGGAGGCGTCCGCACGTGAACTGCCTCCTTTGCGAGCAGAGACTTGCCTCCATACCGAGCTGGAAATCCCTTTTAGCAGTCGAAAAAACATCATTAATTTGCGAGAACTGTTCAAAAAGCTTCGAACGTGTCGACATAAAAGAGGAAGGCGATGTAATCGACCAAATCACGTCCATCTATACATACAACGGAGCGATGCGCGAATATCTCCATCAATACAAATTCCTGCAGGATGTCGCACTCGCAGGCGTCTTCGCGAATGAATTGCGCAGCGAGCTCGCCCGGAAAGACGCCATCGTCGTACCAATTCCGATGCATCCACAGAAAAAGATTGAGCGGACTTTCGCACACGTCGAAGAAATGCTAGCGTCAGCTCGCATTCCATTTAAAGATTTGCTCATCAAGACCAACACAGAAGTAATGGGAGAAAAGACGAGGGAAGAGCGGCTTTCTATGCGCAATTTATTTGCTATCAAACCGGGAAGTACCATCCATAATACAACCTACATCCTCGTCGATGACATTTACACAACAGGCACGACACTCCGCCACGCCGCGTCCGTTTTGAAGGAAGCGGGCGCCAAGCGGGTGGAGGCGATCACGCTCATCCGTGCCGAAAAATAGGAGGAACAGATCATGGCAGAACTCAAACATTGCCCAACATGCGGCGACTTTTTCAATTACACAGGCGTCCGCGATGTATGCGCCAAATGCGCACGCGGCGAAGAAGAAATGTACGAGGAAGTATACCGCTTCCTCAGAAGACGCGAAAATCGAGCAGCAACAATCGAGCGGATCGTCGAAGTGACAGGCGTCACCGAAACTTTGCTCCATAAATGGGTACGAAAAGGAAGACTTCAACCGGCACTATTCCCGAACCTCGGCTATCCATGCGACAACTGTGGCAAGCTGACGACAACAGGGAAGCTATGCGCCGGTTGTACAGAAGAACTGAAAAGCGGGCTCCGCCAATTCGATGCCGCTCAGGAATTCAGGGAAGCGGTAACTAAAAGCGAAACCGGCACATATTTGTCTGGCAGAAAATGAGATGAATAAAGAATCAATCGCCTTAAGACCATTGCGATTTGATGATTACGAGGCCGTCCTGAACTGGAGCAAGGACGACCTCTTCTGTTCCGCGAATGAATGGGAACTAAATCGAACCGAAGAAGAGCTCTACCAATGGTGGATTCATTGTGTAAACAACCAAGCCGATGATTTCATCAGAATGGGAATTGAGTTCAACAGGAAATTCATCGGCTATGCTGACCTTGCAAATATAGAAGGGCACTCCGCCGAAATCGGTATTGCAATCGGTGACTCGACTATGTGGGGAAAAGGAATCGGCTATCATTCTGCGTTAAGTTTAATGAACTACGCTTCCTCGGAACTAGCCATTACCGTCTTCAACGCGGAAACACACGAATCAAATCAACGCTCGCAAAAAATGCTCCGGAAACTAGGATTTCAGGAAGTCAGCAGAATCGGCAGTGAAGAATATATGGGCGAAGAGAGTCAGCTCATTCAATACAGAATGACGATAAACGCATAAATACCTATATTCACGCATAAACTCGCCCAGAAGCGCATAAAGGGTAAAAAGTACGCATAATCGTCTCCAGAAACGCATAACCGCCGATACTTACGCATAAATCCCTCCATACGCGCATAATTGCAGAAAACCGCCCAGTAAAGGTCGGTTTTTTCCTGCTTTAAAAGGAAACACTAGTATGGAATAAAGATCACTTTCTGTTTTCGTCCGAAAGGCCCTAAACGTTCTCACAAATCTGCCGAAATAAACAATAGAAGCAAATCGAGAGGAGCGAGGCAAATGAAAATCAATAAAATCAACATTCCACCCGTCAACCCATACCGTACTAATCAGCTGAAAACGGAACAGGCGAAGGAACAGACGAAAATCAAAACGGATAAGCTGGAAATCTCATCACAAGCCAAGCAGCTTTCAGAAACTTCACCGATTACAACTGAACGGAACGAACGCGTGCAACAGCTGAAAGCACAAATTGAATCAGGGACCTACAAAGTCGAGCCTGAAAAACTCGCTGCCAACCTGATCAAGCACTTCAAAAAATAACAAAGATAGAAAGCAGGGGACCCTATGTCAATCGAAACAATCCTTTCCATACTCGACAACTTGGAAAAACTGCATAAGAGCCTGCTTCGCATCGCAAACGAAAAAACGGCGCTCATTAAAAACGGCGACATTAACGGAATCGACCAGCTTATGAAAGAAGAGCAGGCCCATCTAGCCGCCATCGTCCAAATCGACATTGACCGGCAAAAAGCGGTCATCGCGTACTTGAAGGGACAAGGACGTCCCGTGCCTATGAACCCGACGATCTCCAATCTGATCGAAGCAACACCTGAACCGGAAAATAAACCACTTGTGGAGGCGAAGGAACGTCTCCTGCATGCGATTCATGAATTGAAATGGCAAAACGAGCTAAACCAGAAACTTACGTACCAATCCCTTCAATTCGTGAATCTGTCGCTGGACATGGTTCGCCCGCGTCTGGAATCAGCCACCTACTCAAAAACTGAAATTACGGGCAGAAAAGGGACGAAGGACATACCGAACTTCGACTCGCAAGCCTAAGGAGGAACAACATGCGCTCCACATTCATGGGACTCGAAACAAACAAACGCGGCATGTTTACACAACAATCCGCTCTCTATACAACAGGCCACAACATCAGCAACGCCAACACACCGGGCTACACCCGCCAACGCGTCAACATGCAGGCAACTGCCGGCTTCCCTGGCGTCGGTCTCAACACACCTACAATGCCCGGTTTCCTCGGAACAGGCGTCGAAGCAGGTTCGATCCAACGAATCCGTGATACGTTCGTAGATCAGCAGTTCAGACAGGAATCCAACAAACTCGGCTACTGGGAATCACGATCAAAAGCCATTTCCCAGATGGAAGATGTCTTAAATGAACCATCCGATTACGGTTTGCAGAAATCATTAAGCCAGTTTTGGCAGTCGCTGCAGGATCTTGCAGTGAACCCGGAAAATAATGGCGCCCGAGCTGTAGTCGTGGAACGAGGCATGTCGGTGGCGGAATCCTTTAATTACATGGACAAATCCTTGAAGGAAATCCAAACGAACCTCGGACATGAAATCAATGCAACCACACATGAAGTGAATTCGTTATTGAAGCAAATCAGCGATATCAATCGCCAGATCCAAGAAATCGAACCGAACGGCTATTTGCCGAATGATTTATACGATGCCCGTGATGTGCTGATCGACCAGCTATCCGAATATTTCCCTATCGAAACGAATTATGACAAATCCGGTGGACGCGCTTTATCCATCGCAGAAGGATCCGTCACCGTATCCGTCAAAATGCAGAATGGGGAAGATATCGTCCTTGTAAGCGGACGCGAGCACGTCCAAATTCAAGCAGACCCTAATCCTTTACTAAAGGTCGATCCGGACGGAACTGTCACGAACCAACCAATTGCCGGATTGAAGATCTCTGCATTAAGCGTTTCCCCTGATGTCACAACATCTGGCGCAACACGTGGCTTCTCGGACTTCAAAGACAATGGAAAAGTGAAATCATTGATGAATTCCTACGGGACAAGCGATGGAAAAGGGTTATATCCGGAAATGTTCTCAGGCTTGGACCGAATGGCAAAAGCTTTCGCGGAAGAGTTCAATAAAGTCCATGGATTGGGGACGGACTTGACTGGGAATAAAGGCGAGGACTTTTTCATCCATACAGACAAGGACATTGAATTCACGGCAGGGAACATCTCCGTATCAAGCATGATTAAAAAGAATCCCAACTTGATCGCAGCGTCCGACTCTGAAATAGGTAGCGCCGAAGAGGGGAACGGCAAAAACGCGAAAGCCCTTGGCAATATTCAATTCAAAGGGATTCCCGGAGCAGACGGACTGAACGGCTCTACCGTCCAAACCTTCTTCCAAGGCATCATCGGTGAACTAGGAGTCAACGGACAGCAGGCGGAACGGATGACGGGGAATACAGCAGTGTTGAAAGCTTCTGTTGAACATCGAAGAGCTTCCATCAGCTCCGTCTCACTAGATGAAGAAATGACAGATATGATCAAATACCAGCAAGCTTACAATGCATCCGCGCGAATGATTACAGTTATCGATGAAACACTGGATAAAATCATTAACGGCATGGGTATCGGCGGCAGGTAAGATAGGGGGAACTAACTAATGCGTGTTACGCAATCGATGCTTTCCAATAATATGCTTCGGAATCTGACAACCAGCTATAACAAGATGGGAAAGCTCCAAGATCAGTTGAATACAGGAAAGAAAGTCAACCGTCCGTCCGATGATCCTGTCGTCGTCATGAAAGGGATGGGCTACCGCATGCAAGTTGATAAGGTGGCTCAATATCAACGGAACTTGGGAGAGGTCCATAACTGGCTGGACAGCTCGGATGACGCACTCGATAAAGTCGGCTCCGCGCTCCATCGGGCGAAAGAGCTCGTCACAAGCGCAGCGAACGGGACGATGTCATCTTCCGATAGAGAGAAAGTGACAAGTGAACTGAATCAGCTTCGTGAACATATTCAAAACTTGGCGAACACGAAAGTCGGGGATAAATATATATTTAGCGGTACAAAGACATCAACAGCGCTCTATGATGGGCAGTCATACCCGATGCCTTCTAGTAACTCGAACGCTCCTACTCCTTTTGAAAAGGATGTAGAGATTGAAGTGTTTGACGGGGTATCCTTGAAAGTGAATACGAATGGACTAGCGGTTTTCAAAGAAATCGATGATCTTTTCGCTAGCTTTACAGTCGACTCGGATTTCAGCAAGGCGATTGCTGATATCGATAAACGATTGGACAAAGTCTTGACGACCCGCTCGGAAATTGGAGCACGTCAAAACCGCGTGGAAATGATGGAAAATCGTCTTTCTTCCCAAGAGGCATCCGCCAAGAAATTAATGAGTGAGAATGAAGATATCGACTACGAAAAAGTGATTACAGATATGATCACCCAGGAATCGATCCACCGTGCAGCGCTTTCGGTCGGTGCCCGTATCATCCAACCGTCACTTGTAGACTTTTTACGATAAATACCCTCGAACATTCGGGTGCCAAGTACTGAAAGCTATTCGCAACCAAGCGAATCAAGCAGTACCCGGCACCCGATTTCACTATTTCCGGAAGGTGATTGCGTGAACATCCCACAACTCCAAGTTATGACGACAAAAGCGATGATAGGACTCTCAACCCAGCGTTCGATCCAGGAAATTGAGCAGCCGAGTGCGACACTCGACTTGCAGCAGCCGCAAGCGAAAATGTCGATTCAGACGGCTAAATCCCAGTTGTCCATCGACACAACAGAAGCTAGAGCGGATATGGATTTAATGAGTTCAAGCCGCCGCACCGCAGAAGTTGCCCATTATGCGCAATCCACTCTATTAAATGGGCTTGAGCGCAGGGCGCAAGAGGGTAGAGAACTAATGATGATTGAAAACGGAGGCAATCCATTGAGCGAAATTGCTAAGAGAGCATACAAGCAGCCATACAGCGGATTGTCCGTCAACTTCATTCCCTCACACGGCAGTGTCAACGTCTCTTTCGAACCAGGACAAGTCGACATCCAAGTCGAACCGCAGCAAGTGATCAACAACAGCAAAGCAAACAAACCGATTCATACATATACACCCGGAAAAGTAACAACAGAAATGCTTCAGAACCCATCCATCCAAATTGATTGGAGAGTATAACAAGGGAGGAATGAACAAAATGAAAGTACAATCAGCAATATTAGGCGAAATCGAAGTGAATGAGTCTGAACTGCTCATTTTCGAAAACGGTTTACCAGGCTTTGAAAATGAAAAGAAATTCATCTTACAAGCAGTCGAGGGGAATGAAGTCTTCCAAGTCCTCCAATCGACCGAAGCAAAGGAAGTCGGATTTGTAACCGCCAATCCCTATTTATTCACCAAAGACTATAACTTCGAGTTGGATGAAGCAACCGTCGACATGCTTCAAATCGAGTCAGTAGAAGATGTCATCGTTGTAGCCATCGTCACCGTGAAAAAACCTTTTCAAACATCTACGATTAATTTAAAAGCGCCTGTCGTCATCAACACGAAAAACAGGAAAGCAAAACAATGCATCCTGGAAAAGTCAGATTACCCGATTAGGCATTCAATTGAATCAAAAATCAACGGGCAGGAGGGGTGACGACATGCTAGTCCTATCAAGAAAAAAAGGTGAATCCATCTGGCTCGGCGACGACATTGAAATCACCATCACTGAAGTAAAAGGCGAACAAGTCCGCATCGCCATCAACGCCCCTAAAAACATCAGCATCCTGCGCGGCGAACTACGAAAAGAAGTATCAGAATCTAATACAGAAGCAATAAACGTCAACAACTTTATCGAATTCCTAAAATCCGACAAATAATTTGAGAATCCTATTAAACAATCAGACAACCAATCCGATACTAACTATGTAAGGGAAAACAAAGGTCGGCCGACCACACTCTCTTCAAAATAAAACCAAGCTCACAAGGACGTGAGCTACACATTCAAGGAGGAAATTATAATGAGAATTAATCACAACATCGCAGCATTGAACACGCATCGTCAATTGAGTGCTGCTACAACTCAACAATCTAAATCAATGGAGAAATTGGCTTCAGGTCTTCGTATTAACCGTGCTGGGGATGATGCAGCTGGTCTTGCAATCTCTGAAAAAATGCGTGGGCAAATTCGGGGACTAGACCAAGCAGCTAAAAACTCACAAGATGGTATTTCTATGATTCAAACAGCTGAGGGTGCTTTAAATGAAACGCATGATATACTGCAACGTATGCGTGAACTATCAGTTCAGGCATCAAATGATACGAACAACACAGATGACCGCCAAGCAATAGGAGACGAGCTGGTACAACTTAAAGATGAGATTAATCGTATTTCTGGAACTACTAAATTTAATGGTAAAGGCTTGTTAGATGGAAGTATGACTACTTCTTTGGCAGCAGGTTCTGAATTGAAACAAGGAGTTTTACTGGGGGCAACATCTGCAATCTCAAAAGTAGATGTTTCTAAGGCAGCTGCAGGAACTACATTTACTCTGTCAGCAGGCACAGCTGCAGATGAATTAACAATGTCTGCAACAATTGCAGGAAAAAATGTTACTGAGACTGTAAAGTTAGGTGCAAACAGCCAAACAGTAAACTTTTCAACTTTAGGTATAAGCTTTGATATTGCCGGTACTGAAACAGCTGCAAACTTACGTGACAATTTGGTAGCAACTGCGAATGACATAGTTGTTACTGCAGCAGGATCAGGTGCGGCTCAATTTATGATTGGAAGTAACGGATTAGCAAATGAAACTTTATCAGTGAATTTTGCGAAAATGGACGCAACAACATTAGGTACTGGCCTAGGAAATATGATTTCTGACAAGATTACGAACAATTCAGCAGTTGATAGCAAAACTAAAGCTGATGCATTAACAACTGTTTTAGATGATGCAATTAAAGCAGTTTCAACTCAACGTTCGTCATTAGGTGCGGCTCAAAACCGTTTGGAGCACACAATCAATAACTTGAACACATCTTCCGAAAACCTAACTGCCGCGGAATCTCGTATCCGTGACGTAGATATGGCGAAAGAAATGATGGAACAAACAAAGAACTCGATTCTTTCTCAAGCAGCACAAGCAATGTTGGCTCAAGCACAGCAATCTTCGCAAGGAGTTCTACAACTTCTTCGATAATGTTGTGACCGGGCGTCTAACTTGGTAACGAGTTAGAGCATCACTGGGTGAATTGCTGGAACCTCCTGAGAGCTCTTCTGCCACAGCGGAACTGGAAACGGTAAACGCGATGGCTTGAAAAACGGAGAGATTGGACAATCAGCAGCGAAGCCCCTGTCGGGAAACCGTGGGGAACGTTCAACGACTAGGATATACCGTCTAAGGCGAACGCTATGACGATGAAATCCGTAGGGTGTTACGAGTCGTAGCATTCGAAGTGCCCAGCCCCTACAAGGTAACTTGAGGGTGAAGATATAGTCTATTCTGTAATCGAAAGATACAGTCGCAAAGCAAGCGAACCAACAACCACAAGGAGTTCTACAACTTCTTCGTTAATTTCTGGATTTTTACAGGAGACTCTAGTTTTTCTAGAGTCTCTTTTTATACTCCCAAGGATTTATAACGAATCGAAATCTTATAGGATAAAAATTATTTTTGCAGCAAAATAGCTTAAGCAACTCGATTAGTAAAAACACATCAGTAAGGAGAGATTTTATGTTAGAGATTCACGACACATCAAGTGCATTAAATACTTTTTTAGAAATGGATGTTTTCAATAATGACACAAAAAAACGTGTAATTGAAGCCGATATTGTTTTATTACCAAACTTCGAAGTCGCGGGAGGTGTTGATAGGGCATTCCAACCGGACACAGTATCTTTTTATAAATATTCCATTGCAAATAAAGGTAATGAACTTAAATTTGAATTACTAGAAAATAAAGGTGAAGAAAAGACATTAGCGCTACATTCATTTGATATTTGGATTCCCTTCATTTATATAGGGAGTACTGTGTTATTACCTTTAACCATTAACTTAGTTAGCAGTTTCGTTTATGATAAGATGAAAGGTAGACCTAATGATGAACCGACCGTTCATTTCGACTTATTAGTTGAAGATAAAGAAAAGGGAAAAAGTAAACATCTAAGCTATAAAGGGTCAGCTAAGGATTTTAAGAAAAGTTTTGAGAAAATTGATGTTAATAAACTGTGGGAGGATTAAGAGTATGCTCTCTGTTTTAACAAGAGAAATAACCGATTTCAGTGAGCTTACACTACTTAGAACAAACATAAATAAAATTTATAATGAATTAAAAGATAGTAATTATGATGCAGTAATCCAAACATGCGATACGAGTATTACCAATTGTATAAGAATAAAGGAAAAAGCAGTTAAAATGGGATATGAAGAGATAGCAAACTCTATGTTCGTTATAAGTGAATATTGTGGTATGATGAAAAACTACTCTATTTATTGGAAAACCTTGCTTGAGGGCAGATATAAAGATTCATGGAATGTTTTACAAGATACTATTGATAGATTGATTAATGTAACAAAGTTCACAAAATGTCATAGTGACTTTGCAATAAATGCATTTAATTCTCACTTACAAGAATTAGAAAAACTTTATCCTTATCGTGTTTTTGCTAGTAGTGAAATGGTGAGAAAAACAGAGGAATGTAGTATCTGTGGTAAATCAGTATTAGACGTGGATTGCATTCATATTCCAGGCAATTTATATTGGGGACAAATGGCAGTTTCTATTTGTAAGGACATAGTATTTCAAGCAGTAGCACTAGTTAAACATCCAATGGATAAACGTTGTATTATTGAAATTAGTGATGACAATAGAACCGAAAAGGAAAAGTTTAATCTATTAAATTACTTTGTTGAAAATAATACAAACCCGCTTTTACTATTTTCTGTTATTGATATAGATAAGTACTACTATAACGAAAAGTATGATAATGTTAAACGTAATGATCTGTGTCCTTGTGATAGTGGTACAAAGTTTAAATATTGTTGCGGGGCCAGTAAATATGAAAAAGGTACCCATTACCATATTAAATTGAAGGATGAAGTTAAATTAAGAACAATACACCTATCTTGACTTAATAAGTTGAAGAGTAACGCAGCCCAGATATTTATGGCCGCGTTTTTTTATTTCTCAATTGCATGTGAAAGAACCACCTTTGTACTATACATTATAAAAGGAGAATAAAGATGCGGTGCAAAAAATGAATATCAAACAAAAAAGAGTATTCCAAACTACTTCTTTCAAATACTCCCCAAAATTTATTTCCACCAACCAGTATCCCTTTCCAAATGAACTGTCTATATAGCAGATGAAGCGTCTTTTCATACAAATATCTATTTGAGGTGAAGGAAAATGGAACAAGGATGGATTAAAATACATAGGTCACTGTTGGATAAGCCAATTTGGACGGAGGCGACATCCGAGCAGAAAGTGGTTCTGGTGACGTTGCTGATGATGGCGACACATGATGAAAGGCATTGGGAATGGAAAGGGGTTCAGTATTCGTTGAAGCCTGGACAAATGATAACGTCGCTACCGTCACTTGTGAGAAAATGCGATAAAGGTGTGAGTGTACAGAAAATCCGCACGGCGCTGAAACGATTTGCGAAATACGGATTTCTGACAGATGAATCAACAAATCAAAATCGGCTCATTTCCATTGTGAATTGGGATGTTTATCAACGTAAGGACAAGTCTGGGACAAGTGAGGTAACAGACAGTCAACAGATGGCCAACAGGCAGCTAACATCTAACAAGAATGTAAAGAATGAAATAATTAATTATCCGAGAGCTGTTCCCGATGAGTCATCCGAGTATCATCAATTGGCATTTGCGTTACTTGAAGGGATTCGGGTCAATCATTCCGACCAGAGGGAGCCTGATCTTGGAAAATGGACGAACGAGATGAGGCGCATCTTAGTACATGATCAAAGGACATTCGAGCAGGTCCAGCATATTATTGCGTGGTCATAGCAACATCATTTTTGGCAGACGGTTATATTATCCCCAGCAGCATTGAGGAGGAATTGGAATCAGATGGTGGCGCAAGTAACGCAGGATCGCAAAGTACGCAAGGGGCAAGTTTAAGGGCTGCCGAATAGGAGAGCGACTGAATTCGTGTTGGATTTGACGAGAGGGGAAGCATAGAATTCATGTTGAAGATATGCTTACTGGAGAGCGAATGCTCATTGAGCGTTTTTGTTTTCCAAGTGACAATGTGTGACATGTTCGCTATACTTATAGATACTAGCGACTTTAGTTGGAGGAGCGATGACAAATGATTGATGCTTCGCTCTGGAATCGAGATGAGAAAAGCCAAGCCTCAGGAACTCGATCGAAATTTTGGCTACTTGAACCTGGAACAGATCCTGAAGATCCAACTAAATATCTCTTTAAGATTCCTACTGAAGGAACAGGTGGCCACTGGGCCGAATTTGTAGCAAGTAAAGTAGGAAAGCAGTTAGGATTTCAAACAGCCGAAGTAGAGCTGGCTGAATACCAAGGTGTTGTAGGAACAATATCTAAAAACTTTCGAGCAAAGACAGAGGAGTTGTATGAAGGCGGAGATTTGTTCTTGGCACAATTCGAACATTTTGATCGTCGTTCATTGACTGATTACGAGTTGCCCCACATCATAGAACTCCTTGCGGCATATGATTTGGAGAAGGAGTTTGTGACTTTACCAGTTTATGATGCATTGATTGCCAACAACGATCGGCATTGTGACAATTGGGGTGTCCTAAGTGGACCTGAAGAGATGCGTTTGGCTCCTATCTATGATAATGGCTCATCCCTTGGTTTTAACGAAGTCATAGATAAAAAGAAGATGATGCTGACAAATGATGGGATGTTGGCTGGCTTCTGTAATAGGGGAAAACCCAGTATTGGATTACCAGGTAGAAAAAAGCCGAAGCATTTTGAATTGCTATCTTATCTTCACATTCATTTACCAGACGAACTCAAAATGGCCGTGACGAGGTTAGAACAGCTGAATGAGGGAATGCTACTATCTATACTTAATGAAATTCCGAACAACATAATGTGTGATGTAAATAAAGATTGGGTTATCCGCCTATTACTATACCGGAAAAATTGGATTCTGAATTGGTTGGAAGGAGTGTGAAAGCATGAGAAACAGACCTTTTGAACTGTGGCTGATTTGGCAAAATGTCGAGACGCGGCAACGTTACCACGTGGGTAGGTTGCTTCATGAAAATGGGGTCTATACATTTTCATACGAGACAGACGGATATAGACGAAAATTGGCAGAAGCTATGGACAATGGTTATCGACCTCACTTAGCATTCCCGGACATCAATAAGACGTATATTTCCAAAAAACTTTTTGGTCCATTTGCGCGCCGTTTACCAGATACACGCAGACCCGATTACCCGATTGTACTTCGAGAATTGGGCCTTACAGCGGAGTGCACAGAAATGGATGTTTTACGAGCCACAGGAGGTATTTTAGCAACAGATTCCTATGAGTTCGTATCACCAATCCTGGTTGAAAACGACATCTTTGTGATGGATTTCTTTGTGGCAGGTTGGCGCTATTATAATGGCGACCTTGCAATTGATCAGCTTCAAGTAGGTGACGATGTAGAGTTTTTGTTAGACCCTGAAAATAAACATGACCATAAAGCCGTTGTCGTGATGTCAGTAAATGGGGAAAAGTTAGGTTTCATCCCTGCTTTTTACAGTGGATGGATGTTTGAAGTCATTGAGAAGAGAAGTAGTTTTCAAGCAAGAGTGGAGGCCATCCATCCAGAAGCAGTTCCTCATCGTAAACTTTGTATTGGAGTCGTAGGCGAAGTGAACGAACACGTCGACATCCAGGATGTCTTAAACGATCAAGAAGAATTAAGAGTAGTGATGTGCTAAGGGGACTGATGCGTGTTCTTCGCCGTCCGAATATCTCGTTGGCATGCACTGAACGGTATGACTTTAGAAATATGTAGCAAACAAATAATCCGTGTAACAACATGGCCTTCTGTTTCCGCAGAGGGTCTTTTTTTGCGTTTTGGTACTGAAACTTAGATGCCGTTTGAAGATATGTTAACCAAGAAGGACTTGACTAATAGGAACGCGTATTCTATAATATTGTTAACGAGAACATGTGTTTCCATAAATTACAGTATGAAAGTAGGTGTTTATATGGGAATTTATTATGTGAATATGAATCCTCAGCCAAATGGGGATCATGAAGTGCATGTAAGCACTTGTGACCGTTTACCTTCCCTTGCAAACCGTATGTATCTGGGTTCATTTATTAATTGCAAGGGAGCAGTACTAGAAGCAAAGAAATATTTTGCCAAAGCAGACGGCTGTTATTATTGTTCGAATGAATGTAATAAACGCTGACTCTAAAAGTGGTAATTAAATAGGGTGCAGGTATTATGTATTTTAGTGGCTTGCACCCTTTCATGAAAAAACTCTTGAATAGATTGTTCATTCTTCTTACACCGCTAACCGCCTTAGATCACAAACTATCTACTATTCAACCTTCCCGAAATTCTCTTCTACTCTGCATCCTTACTTGGTGCACCTTTGATGATAAACTGAAATAATGCCCATACTAACCGATATAAACAACAGAACTGCAAATTTGGACTTGATGGAGGATAAAATTTTGAAATTGATTATCGGGGAACAACATATTGAGTATAAAGAGAAGCCGTCAGCGGATGAATTGATTGAACGGATTAATGAGAGCGTGGCGGAAGGGTATTATTTCAGCCATTTTATTTCCGATGGTACGGAAGTTTATGATGAGCACGAGGAGTATCTGGAAAGCAACTTGGACGAGATCAAGGAGCTTGAAATTGTCATTAAGACAGAGAAGGAATTCATGAATGATGTCATTCTGTCGGCAGAGGAATATCTGCAGCGTGCAATCCCTGATGTGAGTACACTTGCCGATGATTTCAACCGTGTTCCGACCAGCGATACGTGGGACAGATTTGAGATGTTGTTAGGCGGGATGGAATGGCTCAATGATATGCTCAAGGTGGTTTGCAGTAGCAAAGAACGCCCTTCAAACTGGGAAATGTATCAACAGATGACGTCCAACATGCAAGCTGAGTTGTCAAAACTAGGGAAAGCGATTGAAAGGAAGAAAAACAATCAAATTTCCACAATTATTAAGAATGGTCTATTGCCGATTTTTGAACGACTCGAAAAGGAATTTGGAGCAACGATCGATTCGGAGTTTATTCGTAAGGATTTGAATTGAATTTTTGACCGCTCAGAATCGCTCTGGCAAACCAGTAGGCAACGGAAAATAACTCTAACCCTCTAACAAACCGTCCCATCGCATTCACTGCTTAAAGTGAGTACGATAGGACGGTTTTTTTCTTCCACATTTGATAAATAATAATGACTAATTTCGTGAAAACTCGAACTATTTCCCTCCTGAAAATTCATATTGACATTCCAAATCCAATAGAATACACTTTTTGAGTAATGTGTTACACTATTTGCATGTAATACTCATTAGAGTAGCATTTTCTAGAAAACCGTGCGCCGTTTTGTGGTACCGGTTACACATTGAGGAAGTATATGGACATAGTGATGAACTTGTCTAAGAAAAAGGAAGAAAAACAGGTTGCTATATTTTTTTATAGAAAATGTGTAACCGGTTACCTACTTTTCTGAAAAAACTGAGGAGGATATTGAGAATGAGTATACTATGGGGGATCTTTGGATGTGCAGTTATTATCTTTATTGCATATCTGATGTCCGAAAACAAAAAGATCATTAATGTTCGAACGGCGCTCGTTGGGTTCTTTGCGCAAGTCCTATTAGGATTTATCGTCCTGAAATGGGGAGCCGGAATCGCAGTCGTGGAGTTTGTCTCTGACGGTGTCAATAAAGTCATGGGTTATGGGATGGAAGGTCTCTCCTTTGTATTCGGATCATTAGCCGATAAAAATGGCCCGGTTGGATCGATATTTGCAATTAATGTACTAACAATTATGGTTTTCTTATCTGCCCTTATCTCTCTATTATATTATTTTGGCATCATGCAATTTATTGTCAAAGTAATGGGCGGGTTAATTTCAAAGTTTATGAAAACAGGTTATGTCGAATCAACGAATGCTGCGATGAATATCTTTTTGGGTATGACACAATCGGCTATTTCCGTTAAACCGTATATTAGCCGGATGTCCAGGTCGCAAATCTTTGCCATCATGGTAGGTGGATTGGCTTCCGTTTCCGGAGCGGTCTTAATTGGGTTGGCAGCAATGGGCATTCCAATTCAGTATTTGCTTTCTGCAGCGATTATGTCCGCACCTGCAGGTTTAATGCTAGCGAAGCTCATCATTCCTGAAACAGAACCTCTCAATCCGAATGAATGGAAAGAGATGGATGACTACATGGGTGAATCTAAAAAAGATACCAATATTATGGATGTCATTATTAATGGCTCGAGAGAAGGGTTAAACCTCGCTGTCAATGCAGGGATCATCTTGATCTCTATTATCGGGCTTGTGGCATTGTTGAACGGAATATTGGGCGGAGTCGGCTCATTAGTCGGATTGCCTGAGCTTTCATTTGAAACGATCATGGGGTATATCTTTGCGCCGGTCGCGCTCATCATCGGTATTCCTTGGAGTGAAGCGTTGGCTGCAGGGAACTTGCTTGGCCAAAAGATGATTTTGAATGAATTCGTTGCATTTACATCGCTTTCAACAATGATGGAGCAGTTCTCCGAAAAATCGATTGCAATTCTGACATTTGCATTATCCGGTTTTGCGAATATCGGATCGATCGGAATCATTCTCGGTATCATGATCGGTGTCGCACCAACTCGTAAAAAGGATATCCAGGCGATGGCTCTTAAAGCATTGATTGCTGCTACGTTAGCTAACTTGCTAAACGGAGCGATTGTAGGTTTGTTCTTCTTCTAAACAATAAACTAATTGATAATCTTGACTCACAACCTTTTGTCATGCAAACTATCTGTAACCGGTTACCGATAATTACCAATGGGGTGATTTGTAATGGCTTCGATTAGAGATGTTGCAAAATACGCAAGCGTATCCGTTGCAACCGTGTCACGGGTGTTGAATGACAAAGGGTATGTGGGTGCGGAAACACGGAAGAAAGTGGAGGCCGCCATTGCGGACCTCAACTATCGACCGAATGAAGTTGCAAGAAGCTTGTTTAAAAAGCAGTCGAAGACGATCGGATTAATTCTCCCAGATATTATGAATCCATTCTTTCCTGAATTAGCCCGGGCGATTGAAGATACTGCATCTAAACTTGGGTATACCGTGATTTTATGCAATTCCGATGAAGATGAGGAAAAAGCACAGCGGTACATAGACGTTTTGCTTCAGAAATATGTAGATGGCATTATCATTTCCTCCAACACAATACTGGAGAAGACGATTCGCGAGCTGAATATCCCTGTCGTTTGCATAGACCGGGAAATTAGTAAAGAGATCCCGACGATTGTCGTAGATAATAAAAAAGGCGCGCGAATGGCTACACGTTTTTTAAAAGAAAAAGGGCGAAGGAAGATTGCCCATATTAGAGGTCCGATGGATATCGTAAACGCCAATGAACGCTGCGAAGGCTATCGAGAAGTAGTATCAGGCGAACAATGGTTCAAAGAAAGTTATATCGTCAATGGAAACTACCGAATGGAAACGGCAACAGAGGTTGTACTGGAGCTCTTACGGCAGCATCCCGAAATTGATGGGATTTTTGCTGCAAATGATACGATGGCGATTGGCGCGATAAAAGCGGCGTACCAGCATGGATTGAAGGTTCCTGAAGAGATATCGATCATTGGATTTGACGGCATCGCTCTAGGGAAGGCGTCCATACCAGAACTGACAACAATCGAACAGCCTCTGTATAAGTTAGGTCAGACGGCTGCGAAAGTGCTCATCAAGCTCATAAAAGGGCAGGACATCGAAAAAACATTTTATCAGTTTAATGTTCAATTAGTGGAAAGAGATTCAACGTAAGGAGGGTGAAATCATCATGGGACAAGCCCCTAAAATAACAATCGTCGGAAGCATCAATATGGACATCGTGACGATTACCGATCAACTGCCTAAAATGGGCGAAACGATACTCGGTCAGCAGTTTCAAATGAATCCTGGCGGAAAGGGTGCAAACCAGGCGGTCGCATCCGCGAGACTTGGTGCAGCCGTTCAAATGATTGGCTGTGTAGGTGAAGATCTATTCGGTAATGAGTTGATCGCACACCTTAACAGCGAAGGCGTTGACGTGAGCAATGTGGAACAAGTTGCTACGCAGACTGGAACTGCTTCCATCACCGTTTCCAATAAAGATAATAATATTATTGTTGTACCGGGTGCGAATAATCATGTGACGGCTTCATTCGTCGAAGCTAAGAGAGACGTAATTGCAGCGAGCGATATACTGATCCTGCAGCTTGAAATACCATTGGAAGGCGTTCAAAAGGCAGTTGAAATTGCGAAGGAAAATGGCGTGATTGTCATATTGAATCCAGCTCCTATCCGTGAACTGCCAGCTGATCTGCTTAACAGCGTCGATTACTTAACTCCGAACGAACATGAGTTTAAGCATTTGACGACTGAGGAAAATCATGCGGAGCTTATTGGGAAAGTGATCCTGACAAAAGGAAATGAGGGTGTTTCTTATTTCCAGGAGGGTAAGGAGACGAATATCCCGGCTTATACGATTGATGTTGTAGATACGACGGGTGCCGGTGATTCATTCAATGCCGGGTTTGCAGTGGCATTAGGGCAGGGTCTGTCTGTAGAAGCTGCATGCCAATATGGCAATGCAGTAGCTGCTTTATCGACGACTAAGCTCGGTGCACAAACGGGAATGCCGACTGCTACTGAAGTTCAGGCATTTCTAAGCAATAAAAACTAACAAAGAGGAGTGAGTGGTTTGAAAAAAGTCATTTTGGACGTTGATACGGGTGTGGATGATGCACTCGCGATTCTATATGCTGTCAATAGTAAGCAACTGGATATTTTAGGGATTACAGCAGTTTCCGGGAATGTCCCGCTTGAGCAAGTGAATATCAATACCAATAGGATTGTAAAGCTGTTGGGAGTGGAAGACCAAATCAAGGTATACAAAGGTGCAGACCGTCCACTTTTAAAACAGCCTTACCACGAGTTCAGAGTACACGGAAATGACGGTGTCGGCGGAGCGCTTGACGATATTGCGATCGATTTCCCTGAAAATGATGTTTTTGCTCCGGACTTTATTATCGAGCAAGCGAAAAAGCATAAAGGTGAACTTACCCTAATTGCAGTCGGGCCGCTTACAAACGTTGCGTTGGCTGTCCGTAAAGAGCCGAGATTGGCTGAATGGCTGAAAGAAGTCGTCATTATGGGAGGCCTTGTCCAATCAGCGGGAAGAGGAAATACAATCCCGACATCTGAATTCAATATTTATGCGGATGCTGAAGCAGCAAGGATGGTCTTTCATTCAGGAATGAACATTACGTTAGTAAGCCTAGACGTAACGAGACAAGTGCTGCTGACAGAAGAGCATATCGAGGAATTAAAAGGTACGAAGTATTACGATTTTGTTAAGCAAAGCACTGTCGACTACAGACAGTTTTCGATTAACTTGTACGGCATAAATGGCTGTGCGCTGCACGATCCGTTATCGGTCGGTGTCGCTTTGGATCCGACATTCGTTCAAACAGAAAAATATTATGTAGACGTAGAAACACAATCCGAGCTGTGTTACGGCCAAACGATCTGTGACTTCAGAAACAT
The DNA here is from genome assembly GCF_023715585.1 of Sporosarcina luteola. Classification (GTDB taxonomy): domain Bacteria; phylum Bacillota; class Bacilli; order Bacillales_A; family Planococcaceae; genus Sporosarcina; species Sporosarcina luteola_D. The sequence continues at coordinate 1,368,050 of NZ_JAMBOK010000001.1, read as the reverse complement.
CCTGAAAAAAGAACCGAACGTCAACATCTGCGTCGGTGTTGACAGCGAAAGATTCCTGCAGAATTTCTTGGAGTATCTAAAGAGATAATGAAACAAAAATCCCGCCCAGGCGTAATGCTTGCTGTGGGATTTTTTAGCATCTGTTCAGCGAGTAAAAATCAGCTTTCATTCGAGTAGTTATCTCGTTTGAAAAGCTGATTTTTATGTTATACTTGGTTGCTTGCAGTATTGAATATAATGAAGTTGAGGAATGTGCATATGTCGAATGAACAAATGAAAAAAGGGAGTCTTTTGGCGTTCTTGCCGCTTATTGTCTTTGTAGTCCTGTTTATCGGGTCGGGGATTGTGACGAAAGACTTTTACAATATGCCTTTGAACGTGGCGATGCTGATCGCGGCGGCTGTGGCGCTTACGATGAATCGACGGGAGACGTTCAGTAAAAAAGTCGATGTTTTTACGAAGCATGCGGGGCATCCGAATATTATTTTAATGGCTGTCATTTTTCTTTTGGCAGGAGCTTTTGCAGGTGTGGCGAAAGGGATGGGAGCCGTTGAATCGACGGTCAATCTGGGATTGTCCTTGCTGCCTGCGAATCTGCTCATTGTCGGCTTGTTTGTTATTGGCTGTTTCATATCGATTTCGATGGGGACGTCAATGGGCACGATTGTTGCCTTGGCGCCGATTGGTGTCGGGATTGCCGCGCAAACGGACGTCCCTTTAGCACTCGCCATGGCAACGGTCATTGGCGGCGCGATGTTCGGGGATAATTTGTCGATGATTTCGGATACGACGATTGCGGCGGTCCGGACGCAGCAGACAAAAATGAAGGACAAGTTCAAAGTGAATTTCTTCATTGTCCTTCCGGGTGCGATCGTGACGATGGTTCTTCTCGCGGTGTTGACGCATGGCAACTCAGCGGAGCTTACAGGTGAATACCCGTTTGAATTCATTAAAATCTTGCCGTATGTGGCTGTGTTAGTGGCGGCATTGCTCGGTGCGCATGTATTGATCGTGCTCGTTGGCGGTACGATATTTGCTGGTGTCATTGGTCTGCTGGACGGTTCCTATGATTTAGCAAGCTTCTTGCAGACAGCTTCGGCTGGCATTATATCGATGGAGGATTTAGCGATTGTTGCGATCTTGATCGGCGGAATCGTTGGGATCATTCAGCATAATGGCGGCATTGATTACTTATTGCGGGTCATCACTCGCAAGATCAAGTCGAAAAAAGGCGCAGAATTCGGTATTGCAGGATTAGTGAGCGCTGCGGATATTGCGACCGCCAATAATACAATCGCAATTATTATCACGGGACCGGTCGCGAAGAGCATCGCGGATGAGTATGGCATCGATCCCCGCAAATCCGCCAGTTTGCTTGATACGTTTTCAAGCGTCTGGCAAGGCGTCTTGCCGTACGGAGTCCAAGTATTGGCCGCTGCCGGACTAGCGGCTATTTCACCGCTAAGCATCATCGTCTATTCGTTCTACCCTGTGCTGATGGGGATTTGCTGTGTTGTTGCGATCTTGATTGGCTATCCGAAGTTTAAAAAAGCATAAGAGAAATCCCGCTTGGCACATAGCCAATGCGGGATTTTTTTGGTACTGCGGTTTTCGGTGCCTGTGTAAGAAACTATTCAGACTATGCACTACAATTGTATAAGGAAAACCAATAAGTCAGCTGTCTCCACTGACAGTCGACAGATTACTGTATTATTATCAATTTTGATGAATTGTCATAAATGTGTGATGCACAGGCACCGAACTGACTGCCCGAACCGCCATCAGAAAACTGATTCATTTGTTTGAAAGTATCGTATAATAGAAGAAAAAAACGGGGGAATTCCATTGGACTATTTATACAACCCTTACACGACAACTCGCCACACCGTATTTGCGCGAAAAGGGATGGTGGCGACGTCACAACCGCTGGCGGCTCAGGCTGGCATTGAAGTGATGCAGAAGGGTGGAAACGCGGTCGATGCGGCGATTGCGACTGCCGCTGCGCTCACTGTCGTCGAGCCGACGACGAACGGAATCGGCGGCGATGCGTTTGCGATCGTGTGGATGAAGGACAAGCTGTACGGCTTGAATGCGTCGGGGCCAGCGCCGGAAGCGTTGACGCTTGAGGCGATGAAAGAGGCGGGGCATGAGAAGATTCCTGCAGTAGGGTATACGCCAATTACGGTGCCTGGGGTTCCGTCTGCTTGGGCAGAGCTGTCGAAACGATTCGGCAAGCTGCCTTTGATTGAGTCGCTTGCTCCGGCAATCCGCTATGCGGAGGAAGGGTATCCGCTCACGCCGATTTTAGGGAAGTATTGGCGCATAGCCTACAAGAAATTCGTAGAGCTTGACGATAAATTTGATGAATGGTTCAGGGTGTTTGCGCCGGATGGGAGGGCTCCTGAAATCGGTGAAATGTGGAAGTCGCCGGATCATGCGAAGACGCTGCGTGAAATCGGTGAAACGAATGCGGAGTCATTCTACAGAGGAGAACTTGCGGATTTGATTGCCACGCATGTAGCGGAAAACAATGGCTATCTCCGTAAATCCGACTTGGAGAAGTATAAAGCGGAATGGGTCGACCCGATCTCAACGAATTACAAAGGCTATGACGTATGGGAAATCCCGCCGAACGGGCAAGGCGTCGTAACGCTCATGGCGCTCAATATCTTTTCGGAATTGAATCCAGCGGCAATAAACGACGTGCAGTCGCTGCACGAACAGATCGAGGCAATGAAGCTGGCGTTTACTGACGGGAAGGCATTCATCACTGAAGAAAAGGATATGCCGATCGATATCGAGCACTTGCTGTCGAAGGAATATGCGAAAAAGCGGGCCGCTGCAATTACGGAACGGGCATCAGTTCCGGAGCCGTACGAATTGCCGAGAAGCGGAACGATCTATTTGGCAACTGCAGATGAAGAGGGGAATATGGTTTCGTTCATCCAATCGAATTATATGGGCTTCGGATCCGGTGTTGTCGTGCCGGGGACGGGAATCACGCTTCAAAACCGCGGCATGGATTTTTCGCTAGATCCGACACATCCGAACGTCTTGAAGCCAGGCAAGCGATCCTATAACACGATCATCCCGGGATTCCTGACGAAGGATGGACAAGCGGTAGGGCCGTTCGGCATCATGGGCGGGTTCATGCAGCCGCAAGGCCATTTCCAAGTCATCGTCAACACCGTCGATTATCATCTGAATCCGCAAGCGACGCTTGATGCACCGCGTTGGCAATGGATCGAGGGGAATAAAGTCCATGTGGAGCCGAACTTCCCGAACCATATCGCGCAAGCACTCACCCGATTGGGGCATCAGATCGTACCGACATTGGACAGCGGATCATTCGGCAGGGGGCAGATCATTTGGCGCGACCCGGAAACAGGCGTCCTTTCAGGCGGCACGGAATCAAGGACGGATGGCACGATTGTCGCTTGGTGAGGAGTAACAGACGCTTAACGAATAAGTTTTTATAGAGCATGATCACGCCTCCTTCTCGGTTCGTAACGAATCGAAAAAGGAGGTATTTTTTTATTTCCAACTCCCAATGTCACCCAATTCAGAACCTTCTTATGATAAAATAGTTAAAAAGAGACACTGGGGTAGGTGAGTAGCGATGCAGACAAAGCCCATTTTACTTTCCAAGCTGATGCCTCCGACGCCGTCCGCAACGTATATGCGAAGAGCTTCGTTCGTTAAAAAAATGAAGATGGCGGACCGGGTGAATCTGACGTTATTGCATAGCGGGGCGGGATACGGGAAGAGCTCGGGACTCTCCGCATATTTCCACGACGCAAAAACGCCATTTAGCTGGTATACCGTGACGGATGAAGACGACGATGTCCTGCCATTCATAACCTATTTGACGCAAAGCATCCGCCGTGTCGTGCCTGGATTCGGCGCTTCCTTGTCTGAATGGGATCATCCGAAGGAAATGGAGCTTACTCGATGGCTCGCCCTATTCATGAATGAGCTTTGTAAAATCGACACACCACTTTTCATTGTCATTGACGATTTCCATCATGTCGATCATGTGTTTTTAGTGAATTATCTCATAGAAAAAATGGTCGGTTCTATGCCTCCAAACGTTCATCTTATCATCGCAACGCGGAATCGTCCGCGTTGGGCGATTCTTGTGAAACTAAAATTGACGGGGCAGTTATGCGAATTGACGGAGGAGGACTTTCTATTTTCGGAGGAGGAAGTGTCCGTCTTCTATGAGGATTATTTTGAACAGAAACTTACGGAAGTCGAGGCAGCATCCGTCATTCGATTGACAGAAGGATGGGCGATTGCGGTCAATTTGCTGGCGCTCCATCTGGTCGAAGGGGAAACCCATTTGCCGACCGCGATGAAGCCCGCACTGCATGACTTGTTCGCCTACCTATCTGAAGAAGTGTTCAATCGGATGAGTGAAGTAGAAAAGGAATGGTTACTCGCCTATTCAATTTTCCCGACATATTCCATTGATATTGTCTGTGAATTTTATGGGAATGAAGCGGCAATCACCCTCCGGCAACTTGCGGAACGCCATGTGTTCATCCAATCGCTTGGGGAAGGAACATACCGGTATCACGCACTTTTTCAACAATTTTTAGAAAGGAAATGGCAAGCGGTCAATCCCGGGCAGTTTTATGCAACCCAAAAACGGGCGGCGGAATTTTATCTCCGGCAATCAAACCCGATTCAAGCGATTTCCCATGCCGTGAAAAGTGGGGATGCTTCTTTCATCGGTCAAATTATCGTCGACAACGGCGCTGCTATTATTAAAGCCGGCCAGTTCGAGTGGCTGCTTGAAATCATCAAAGGCTTGTCGCCAGACGTTTTCGCACAGTTCTACCCTCTTTCTTTCTTCGAAGGGGAGGCACATCGGTACCGCGCATTTTATGAAAAAGCGCGTGTGGCGTATTCGGCATGTATTGCAGCGGCTGAAAAACAGGGGGACGATTATTTTGCCGGGCGTGCCCATGCCGGTATCGCGAACATTTATCTTGATACGATCCAACCCGGTTTGGCGGATCCGTACTTGATGAATGCGATCCTCTTCGCCGAGAAAAGCGACAGGACGAGCGAATTAGAAATGGAATTGCTAAAGCGACAGTTTGCAGAAAATCTCGTCAATCTTGGGAAAGCCGCGGACGCCGCGAAATGGGTGGAGCAGGAAATCCATGATAAAAGCGTCTTGCAGGAAGGAAATTTAGATGCGAGGATTGCCTTGCGGACGGGAAGGTTACAGGAGGCGAAGGCCTACTTGTCAGAACGGGTGGACAGTTTGACGCTGCCTGATGCACACCGGGAAACGGATATTCTTCTATCCTTGATCTACTCGATGACCGGTGAGAATGAGCTCGCCCTGGAAAGTGCTTCAAGGGGAATCCAGCTTGGTCGCAAGGAGAAATCGGGCTTTATCGAAGCGGTTGGGCTCATTCGGATGGGGCATGCGAAGATTATAGCTGATCCGGGCAATGTGGCGATTGCGAAAGACCATTATATACGGGCAATCGAGCGGATGGACGAATTGAACGTTTCGCGCGGCAATGCAGAGCCGTATATGGGCTTGTCGATTGTTGCAGCTCGCCAAGGAGAATTCGCGGAAGCGATCCGGTACGGGGAAGCGGGCTTGCGGGAGACGGAAAAGGTCAATGACGGATGGCTGTCCGCTTTAATTCATATCGGACTTTCAATTGTTCATTTTTACGCTCATAACGAGGAGGACATGGCACAACATCTGAGTGAAGCGGAACGGCTTTTCCGGGAATGCGGCGATCTTTACGGGGAAATGGTAACAGCGTTTTGGTCGATGAATTTGTGTGACCGGATGAAAGATGACGGACGGTTTTTGGAGCATGCAGAACAATTCTTCAAGCTATGCAGGAACTACCCATTTTTTTTAGTCACCGATACGATTTTCAGTCCGTTGGATCGGCAATCCATCCATCCTTTAGTACTCAAAGCTGCCCGTTTGAATAAAGAAAACATTGACATTCAGCATGCAATCCACCTTCTTGGCTTGGAGGACGCCGTTTCACATCCGGGTTATAGAATTGAAGTACAGCTATTAGGTCCGTTCGCACTTCATCTCGGGCTCGAGGAAGTGGCCGACAGGAAGTGGCAGCGGGATAAGTCGAAGGAGATTTTCATTTATTTGCTGTTGAATAAAAACCGGTATGTTCCGAAAGAGGAAATCATGCAGGCGCTATGGGGGGATGCCGATGACAAGAGCGCCGACCGGGATTTCAAAGTGGCGTTAAACGCCTTGCTGAAAGTGATTGAGCCGAACCGGAATGCACGGGAAAATCCGTTTTTCATTCTCCGCAAACAGACGATGTACCGGCTGAACCCGAAAGCGGATATCCGGACGGATCTTGAACGTTTTAAAAGGCTTGTTGAAACAGGCTTGTCGGAGAAGACCGCAGAAAAAGCGGTCGACCAACTATTGAAAGCAGAAGAGTTATATAAAGGGAAACTGTTCGAGGAAAAGCTCTCCGTCGATTGGATTGCTCAAGAGCGTGAACGTGTCGAGCAGCTGTACATCCAGGCACTTGAACGCCTCGCCCAGTCATATACGAGATTGCAAGACTACGGCAAAACAATCGAGTTGGCAGAGAAGCTTTTGCGGATCGATCGAACATGGGAAGAAGCATACCGTCTGCTCATGTACGCCCATTACCAACTTCAAAACCGACCACAATCGATCAAATGGTATCGGAAATGCCAAGCTGTATTGCAAGAAGAGCTCGCGATTGAACCTATGGAAACGACCGAACAGATGTATAAGATGATAATGAATGAAATATAGGGCCGTTACGCTGATAGCTAGCTCCTAAATAAAAGACACTAATAGGCGAAGGAATGATTATTCCCTTCGCCTTTTCTTTATTGCTTGATTGTAACTTGATTGATAAAGGAAGTTCCGTAGATTGAAGCGAAAGGCGGCGACTCCTGGGGGATTAGCGGGACAGGTGAGACCCTGGACGAAGCGTAGCGAAGGAAGCGGCTTACCGCCCGCCCCCCGGAAAGCGTCCGCCTGAAGCGAAAATCAACAGTTTCACTTACCTTGTAACTCTATTGCAACTCCCATCCAATAGAGTAGTAGACAGAAAGAAAGCGTTTACAAAACGAGTGGAGAGAGGAGTTGCGGTATGAAGAAGAAATTGTGGTTGGTCCTTTTATTTGCAATGATGCTTGTCATCAGCGCGGCTTGCAGTAAATCGGAAGAAGGCGAAGCGTCAACGGAAAAAGAAACCCCGACGAACACAACGCCCGTATCGGGAGAAGCAACCAGTGAAGAAGGCGGAACCATTAAAATTGGTGTCCTCGCCTCTTTGACCGGTGCGCTTGAGTCGTACGGCAAGCAGACGAAGCAAGGCTTCGAGCTCGGTCTTGAATATGCGACGGGCGGCACGATGGAAGTCGCGGGGAAGAAAATCGAAGTTGTTTTTGAAGATACGGAAACGAAGCCGGAAGTCGCTGTCCAAAAAGCGACGAAGCTATTGGAAGAGGATAAAGTTGATTTCCTCGTCGGTTCCTCAAGCTCCGGTGATACGCTCGCGGTCCTTCCTCTAGCGGAAGAGTACGAGAAGATCATGGTCGTCGAGCCAGCGGTTGCGGATAGCATTACAGGTTCAGAATTCAATCCGTTCATTTTCCGGACGGGGCGTAACTCGTCGCAGGACGCTGTAGCCGGAGCTGCTGCGATCGCAGGTCCTGGAGTGAAAATCGCTACATTCGCACCGGATTATTCATTCGGCTGGGATGGCGTAGCAGCGTTCAAGGATGCGGCCGAAGCACTTGGTGCAGAAGTTATTATCGAGGAATTCGCAGATCCAGCGGCAACCGATTTCACATCCAATTTGCAGAAAATCATTGAAGCGAAACCAGATTATTTGTTTGTCGTCTGGGCTGGAGCGAACTCGCCTTGGAACCAGATTGCTGATTTGAAGATGCAGGAAAAAGGCATCAAGATTTCGACAGGCGCACCGGATATTCCGGCACTTTCCATCATGGAGCCGCTCGTCGGCATGGAAGGTTTCTCCGTTTACTATCACACGCTTCCTAACAATAAAGTGAATGATTGGCTCGTCAAAGAACATAAGGCGCGCTATAACGGCGAAGTTCCTGATTTATTCACACCGGGCGGCATGTCCGCAGCGATCGCAATTGTCGAAGCGTTGACGAAGTCGAATGGGGATGCGGATGGCAACAAACTGATCGATGTAATGGAAGGAATGTCTTTCGAAACACCGAAAGGGACAATGACATTCCGTGCAGAAGATCACCAAGCATTGCAGACGCTTTATTCCATCAAGCTTGAAAAGCAGGATGGCGTTCCGTATCCGGTGCCGGTTCTTATCAGAGAGCTATCAGCTGACGAAACCGAACCGCCGATCAAAAACTGATCATGAATGGGAATAAAATACAGAAGGACAGTGGCATCGCTGTCCTTCTCAATCGGATAGAACCGTCTATCTGGTCGAGAAGGACGGGGAAGGGGGAGAACGAGTGGAACCGATCATCAGAACTGAAAACCTGACAATCCGATTCGGCGGGCATACGGCCGTATCGCGTGTGAATTTTGAAATGCCGCCACGACACTTGAAATCGATCATCGGGCCGAACGGGGCTGGCAAAACTACGTTTTTCAATTTATTGAGCGGTGAGCTGAAGCCGACGGAAGGGGATGTCTTCTTCAAGGGAGAATCGATGGCGTCCTTATCGGCAGTCGCTCGGACGCGGAAGGGGCTTGGCCGTTCATTCCAAATTACGAATGTGTTTCCGAATTTGACCGTGCTGGAAAATGTCCGGCTGGCCGTCCAATCAAAAGAGAAGATCCGGTATCAGATGGTCCGCCACTTTCTGCACTATAAGCAGCTAATCGAAGAGGCGGAGAAACTGATCGCCCTCGTACTGCTCGACGGCAAGGAGCACGCCATCGCGAGCCAATTATCGCACGGGGAGAAGCGGAAGCTCGAAATCGCGATGCTGCTAGCGCTCGATACGGAAGTGCTGCTGCTCGATGAACCGACTGCCGGCATGTCGCTCGAGGAAGTACCGGCGATATTGGACGTCATCCGGAAGATCAAACAGACAGGCGAGAAAACGATTTTATTAATAGAACACAAAATGGATATGATTTTGGATCTGTCCGATTCCATCATGGTGCTCTTCAACGGAAAATTGCTGGCGGATGGGAGCACGCAGGAGATCATGGACAACGAGACCGTCCAAAATGCGTATTTGGGAGGGCTTTACGATGAAAACCTTGCTGAAAGTTGAGGACATCCATACGCATATTGGCCAGTACCATATCCTTCAAGGGGTTTTCTTTGAAGCGCGTGAAGGGGAAGTGAGCGTGCTGCTAGGGCGCAACGGTGCAGGGAAGACGACAACGCTGAAGACGATCATGGGCTTAACGCCGGCATCCAAAGGGATCGTCCAATTCAATGGACAGGACATCACGAAAAAGCCGACGTATACGATTGCGAACGGCGGCATCGGCTATGTGCCGGAAGACCAGGGCATCTTCGGAGATTTGACTGTCGAGGAGAATATGAAAGTCGCCATGCGGAAGGAAGATGATGTCGCGTTTGCCCGACAGGACTATGTGTTGGAGTTGTTCCCGGATTTGAAGACGTTCTGGAAAAAGGACGGAGGGCATCTGTCGGGCGGTCAGAAGCAGATGCTTGCGATGGCGCGGGCGTTCGTCAATGACAGCAAACTGCTCCTCATCGATGAGCCGTCAAAAGGATTGGCGCCAATCGTCATCGAGAAGGTGATGGAAGCGATCACAGAGGTGAAGAAAAGCACGACGATTGTGCTCGTCGAACAGAATTTCATGATGGCAAGCAGAATCGGAGACCGTTATACGCTCATCGATGACGGGGAGACGGTTCATGCTGGCGAGATGGCGGATCTAATTCATAACGAAGAAGTGAAACGAAAATACTTAGGAATCGGATGAAGGGGGCTGCACGATGGAATTACTCATCAATTTGACGGTGAACGGTTTGGCGACGGGCATGCTCATCTTCCTTCTCGCTTCCGGATTGACGCTCATTTTCGGTCTGATGAGCGTGCTGAATTTCGCGCATGGCGGACTGTTCGCATGGGGTGCTTACTCGGGCGTCTGGTTCTATACATTGTCAGGGAGCTTCCTTATCGGAATTCTTGGCGCAATCATTACGGGAATCATTCTAGGCTTCATTACCGAAAAGCTGATCATCACGCCGGTTTATGGCAATCACGTCCAACAGATCCTTATTACGCTCGGCTTCATGCTTGTGTTGACGGAGCTGTTGAAAGTCGTTTGGGGTCCGAATCAAATGGCTGCGAAAGTACCGTCGTACTTGGCGGGAAGCTGGGAATTCGGGGACGTCCTTATCATCAAATACAGGCTGTTCATCATCATTGTCGGCTTCGTCGTTTTCGGTGTCTTCCAGTACATGCTGCAGAAGACGAAAATCGGCTTGATCGTCCGGGCAGGTGTCATGGATAAAGACATGGTGCAAGCGCTTGGCATTAACATTAAGCGCGTTTTCCTGTACGTCTTCATGGCGGGATCTGCACTTGCGGCGTTGAGCGGAGTATTGATGGCGCCATATTCGGGAGTCATCTACGCAGAAATGGGATTCGAGTTTGCGATCTTGGCGTTCATCGTCGTTGTCATCGGCGGAATGGGCAGCTTCCCGGGATCGCTGTTCGCTGCCATTCTGGTAGGTCTCGCGGGAAGTTATATGGCGTACTACGTCCCCGCTCTCTCACTTGCGGTTAATATGATGCTCATGGCCATCGTATTAATTTTCCGTCCGCAAGGGCTTTTCACGGGAAAGGGGTGACGGCATGAAAAACAAATTTCAATGGAACAACCTATTTCTCGCAATTATTGTTGTTGTACTCGTCGTTTTCCCGTTTGTTTCGGATTCGAGGACATGGACGATTTTATTGACACAGATTTTCATCTTTTCGATTTTGGCGATGAGCTATGATATTTTGCTCGGCTATACGGGCATCGTGTCGTTCGGGCACGCGATGTTTTTCGGGATGGGTGCGTATACGACCGCTGTCATGCTGAAACGGATGGAACCTTCCATCGGCATCTTCATCCTGTCTGTTGTTTGCGGGATGCTGCTTGCCGCGTTAATCAGCTTTTTCATAGGGCTATTAACGCTGCGTCTGAAAAGTCATTTCTTTGCGATGCTCACCTTGGCTGTTTCGGGATTGTTTTTGGTGCTTGCGGAAAAGTGGCGGACGGTTACGCACGGGAATGATGGCTTTACGTTCAAAGCGCCCGAGTTTTTCAAGGACCGAATGATGTTTTATTTCGTGACACTGATCTGCCTTGTGCTCGTCTACTTACTGCTGCAACGTTTTGTCAATTCCCCGTTCGGACGCGTTCTTGTCGCGGTCAGGGAAAATGAACAGCGTACAAGATCACTTGGATTCAATACTTTGCATTATAAAGTCATGGCCTCCGTCGTGGCGGGCGTCATTGCTAGCTTGGCGGGTTCGCTTTATGCGGTATCCCTGCGGTTCGTCAATACAAGTGTTTTGACGATGGATATTACACTCGACGCATTGCTCATGACGATTATCGGCGGCGTCGGCACTCTGATCGGGCCGATTGTCGGTGCGGGAGTCATTGAATTGACCCAGCATTATTTATCCGGACTCGCGAAAGACTATCCAATTTTCGAACGATGGATCATTTTCTTCGGCATCGTCTATATTCTTGCGGTCATCTTTTTCCCGCGCGGCATCGTCGGAACGGTTCGTGAAAAGCTTTGGAAGCGAAAAAAGAAAACGCGGCCGGTCGAAAAGAGGGAGGTCTCATGACGACAGTAGGAATAGTCAGCACGGGCACGTACATCCCTTCGATGAAAATGACTGCCGAGGAAATCGCTGAACGGTCTGGATTGCCGGTCGACGTTGTGAAGACGAAGATGGGAATTACGGAAAAGCCGATTCCCGGGGAGCATGATCATACAGTTGCGATGGGTGTCTGGGCAGCTCGCGAGGCGCTTCGGAAAGGGCAAGTTGACCCGAAGGAAATCGACGTCATCATCTATATCGGCGAAGAGCATAAGGAATATCCCTTATGGACGGCCGCCATCAAGATGCAGGAGGAGCTTGGCGCCTACCACGCCTGGGCATTCGACGTGGCACTCCGTTGCGGAACGGCGATCATGGCAATGAAAGTGGCGAAAAGTCTTATGCTGGCCGATCCGGACATCCAGACGGTTTTACTTGCAGGCGGCTATCGGAACGGTGATTTCATCGATTACAGAAATGAAAGAACCCGGTTCATGTTCAATTTGGCTGCAGGTGGGGCTGCGATGATTTTGAGTCGCGACCACACGGAAAACATCGTGCTGGAGGCTGAGCTCATCACGGACGGTTCGTTTTCGGAGGATGTCGTCGTTCCGGTCGGCGGTACGAAAAAGCCGCTCACTGCTAGCGATCTTGAAGAAGGGCTATACCGTCTTGATGTGCTTGATCCGATCGGCATGAAAGCACGCCTTGAACAGAAGTCGATGGAAAACTTCCTGTAAGTCATCCGCAGTTCATTGCAGAAAAGCGGGTTTGCAGAAAAGGACATTGATTATCTAGCGATTTTGCATATGAAGAAATCAGCGCATGAATTCGTTCTGCGTGAGCTTGGGCTGAATGAAGAGCAATCTGTTTATTTGGATGAATACGGGCATATCGGGCAAATGGACCAGATTTTGTCTTTGGAGCTTGCTTTGGAAGAAAATAAATTGAATGATGGAGATATCGCCGTTCTCGTCAGCGCAGGCATCGGGTATGCGTGGGGGGCGATCACGGTGAAATGGGGGAAGAGTGAGGGGGAGAACTGAAATGTCATTGAATAAAACGGAACTGCGGAAAGTGGAATTGAAGAATGGTGAACAGCTTGCTTTTCGTGAACGGGAAGGCGGCAAGCAGGTCGTCGTCCTTGTCCACGGCAATATGACATCGTCGAAGCATTGGGACGTTCTGATGGAGAGCATGGATCCGAAGTATAAGATTTATGCACCGGATCTCCGAGGGTTTGGGGAATCGACGTATAACGTTAGAGTGACAGGCATTCGCGATTTTTCGGAGGATCTGCATGAGTTCCTTGGCGCTTTAGGACTCGAAGATATCCATCTGATCGGCTGGTCGACGGGCGGCGCGGTCTGCATGCAATACGTGGCGGACCATCCGGGGAAATGTGAAAAGCTTGTATTGCTCGCCTCGGCGTCGACTCGGGGGTATCCGTTTTTCGGTACGAAGGAGGACGGCAGCCCGGATCTCGAACATCGCCTTCAAACGATTGAAGACGTTGAGCAGGATCCCGGCAAGACGCTTGCGATGCAAGGGCTGTATGACACTAAGAACCGGGATGGGCTGAAGGCCGTCTGGAACGCATTGATTTACACGCATAATCAGCCGGATACAGCGAAATACGATGAATATGTGGACGATATGCTCACGCAGCGTAATTTGGCGGATGTATACCATTCATTGAACACATTCAATATTAGCGCCACTCATAACGGCGTCAATGAAGGGTCCGATCAGGCGAAAGATATCGACATTCCAGTACTCGTCTTGCACGGGGATCGCGACTATGTCGTGACCACAAAGATGCAGGAAGAAATCATGGAAGAACTCGGCGACAATGCGACATTCATTTCACTTGAAGATATGGGGCACTCACCACTAATAGATAATCTGGATGAACTGAAGAAAACAATCGAAACATTTTTGGAATAAGGGGATGACAACATGAGACTATCGGGAAAAGTGGCCATCATCACGGGTGGAGCGAACGGGATCGGCCTCGCTGCATGTGAGCGGTTTGCGGAAGAGGGAGCTTCCGTCATCATGGCGGATTTCGATGAGAGGGCAGGCAAAGAACAGGAAGCCGTACTGAAGGAGAAAGGGCATGACGTCACATTCATGCAAGTCGATGTCGTCGACCGTGAAAGCGTCAGCCGTTTAGTGGAACAAACGCTAGAACAGCACGGGAAAATTGATGTGCTGATCAATAACGCGGGCATCACAAAAGACGCGACGCTTCTGAAAATGGATCCTGCTGATTTCCAGCGGGTGCTTGACGTGAATTTGACGGGGGTCTTCAACTGTACACAAGCGGTTGCACCTCATATGATTTCAGCCGGTGCAGGGAAGATCATTAACACGTCTTCCGTCAGCGGCGTGTATGGGAATTTCGGGCAGACGAATTACGCGGCGACAAAAGCGGCGGTTGTGGGAATGACGAAGACATGGGCGAAGGAATTGGGGCGGAAAGGGATCAATGTTAACGCAGTGGCACCCGGCTTCACGGCGACTGCGATGGTTGCTAAGATGCCGGAAAATGTCATCAAGCAGATGGCTTCTGTTGTTTCATTGCAACGGCTCGGGAAGCCGGAAGATATCGCAAATGCGTATCTCTTCCTGGCAAGTGCTGAGTCGGACTATGTCCACGGCCATGTTCTGCATGTTGACGGCGGAATAATGATGTAAGGGAAGGAGGGGGCCGCGTGTTCCATGAGCATGGCTGGATATTAAAAAGGGCTGTACTTTCGGCGGAACGGCCTGCATTGATCGACGTCCATACGGACACATGCTGGACTTACGCGGACTTGAAAAATCGGGTCATGCGCTGGGCTGCTTTTTTCCAGGCGCAAGGCTATAAGCGTGGGGAGCGTATCGCCGTTTATTCGCCGAACAGTCCGGAGCTCTTCGCCGTACTCTTCGCCTGCGAGCAACTAGGGTTGATTTACGTCCCGCTCAATTGGCGGCTGAGCCAATTGGAACTGCAGTCGCTGCTTGATGATTGCTTGCCTGCTTTGCTTTTATTCCATAATGAGTTTGAAAATCGAATCGATGGATTGACAGTGAAAAACTCCGTTTCACTGTCAATCATCGAGACGGTGCTTGCTCCGGTAAACTGGCATCTAGTTGAACAAGGCAATCGTTCCGATACGTGGATGATCATCTACACGGGCGGCACGACCGGGTTGCCGAAAGGGGTCATGCTTTCCTATGCAGCGGTCAATTGGAATGCGCTCAACACAATCACAAGTTGGGGTTTGTCGGATCGCGACAAGACGATCAATTATATGCCGCTCTTCCACACGGGGGGATTGAATGCATTATGCATCCCGTTGCTCATGGCGGGCGGGACTGTCGTTATTGGACACCAATTCAACCCCGAAGAAGCATTGTTGGCAACGGATCAATATGAAGCGACGATTTCTTTATTTGTTCCGACGATGTACCAGATGATGATCCAGACTCCCTATTTCCATCAATCATCCTTCCCGTCGATGAATGTGTTTTTGTCAGGCGGCGCGCCTTGTCCGAAGACGATCTATCAATCATTTCATCGGAAAGGTTTGCGGTTCAAGGAAGGATACGGGTTGACGGAGGCGGGACCGAATAATTTTTTCATACGCCCGGATGATGCAGTGCGCAAAATCGGATCGGTCGGGAAGAGCATGCTGTTTAATGAAATACAAGTGCTGGACGAAAAAGGGAAGCAATGTGTTAATGGGGAAATCGGTGAATTATTAGTAAGAGGTCCGCATCTGTTTTCCGGCTATTGGAATAAACCGCGTGAAACAGAGAAAGTCATGAAGGATGGGTGGCTCCAAACAGGTGATCTGGCTAAGATCGACGACGATGGAGACGCATTTATCGTCGGAAGAAAAAAAGACATGATCATTACGGGCGGGGAAAACGTTTATCCCCAAGAAGTGGAACAATGCCTTGTCACGTACGACGGCATCCGTGAAGCGGCGGTCGTTGGCATGGCTGACGATGTGTGGGGTGAAACGGTTGTCGCTTTTGTGGCGATTGAAGAGGAAGAACAATTTGATGAAAAATCATTGATTTTGCATTGCAAGGCAACTCTCGCATCCTATAAAGTTCCGAAAAAAATTATTATCTTGTCGGAGCTGCCAAAAACCCATGTGGGGAAAATCGATAGCGGAAGCCTGTGCAAAATGCTAATGAAGTAATAGGTATCTCGTAAGCCGATTTTGTGGCTTGGAGATACCTATTTTATTTGCTAACATGGAATGTAATGAATTACCTGAAAATTATTTAGTAGAAAAAATATAGTGCCAGAGACCGGGGGAATGTCGTATGAAGATGGATAGGAAGGAGCTTCATTGCCGCAATGAAATCTTGTCGATTACAAAAAAGCTTGTAGGTGTTGAAAGCATTGTCAATACGGATGGAGAAAAGGACATGGCAAAATTCATTTACGATTATTTGGCGTCCCATCCATATTTTACGGCAAACCGTTCCCAACTCGTCATGGAACAAACGACCAAAGACGAGAGAGAACGATATAACGTCCTTTCGTTCGTGAAAGGAACGAAGGGAGAAAGCGATCGCACAGTCGTTTTAATGGGGCATCTCGATACGGTCGGAGTTGATGACTTCGGCAAACAGCGTGATTTAGCTTTTTCCCCCGATGATTGGATGGATTTCTTACAAAATGAGAACATACCGGAACCAGCACAAAAGCAGTTGGAGTCAGGCGACTGGCTTTTCGGGCGAGGGGTTCTTGACATGAAAAGCGGTCTTGCGAGCAATATGTATTTACTGACTTATTATGCGGAACATCCAGAACTGCTTGAGGGCAACCTTGTCTTCATTGCGGAGTGTGATGAAGAGGATAGCTCCCACGGTATTTTATCTGCTTTACAAACATTAAAAAACTGGAAGAAGGAACATGCATTTAAGTATGTAGCAGCCATTAATAGCGATTTTGTCGCCCCGGCATATGAAGGTGATGAAAATCGTTATGTATATAAAGGCACTGTCGGCAAGTTATTGCCTTCCTTTTTCATTACAGGTGAAGAAACCCATGTCGGATCAGCTTTTGATGGCCTGGACCCGAATTTCATCGCTGCTGAATTAACGAAGCAAATTAACTACAATCCCGATCTGAGTGACACGGCTTTAGGAGAAACAACAATGCCACCGGTCTCATTGAAACAAACTGACTTAAAACCGTCTTATACTGTACAAACAGCACTATCTGCGTATGTGTATTATAATTTTTTCGTCCACTCCTGGTCACCTGAAAAAGTCCTTGATTTATTAAAAGAACAAGCAACTCTCGCATTCACGAACGCCTTAACGTCATTTGAAGAACGCTATCAAAAATATTGCAGGATGAGCGGTCAGGCAACTCGTTCGCTTCCTTGGAAGCCAAGAGTGTATACATATAGTGAAATGCAAGAAATGTTAACAAAGGCACATGGCGAACAATATGAAAATCATATGAAAGAGTTCAAAGAGGAATTAGTACAAGATGAAACGCTTGATACTCGAATGTTTGCTGCTCGTGTCGTTGAGGAATCATGGAAGTTCATGCCGGATAAAAGTCCAGCTATCATCGTCTTTTATTCCTCATTATACTCACCACGAGTTGCATTGATAGGGGATACGGAAGATGAACAAAGATTATTGCAAGCACTGGATAATGCAATTAATGCGGTACAGCCGGATTACGACCATCCGATAATTGCAAAAAACTTCTTCCCGCATATATCGGATATGAGTTTCATTGCGATGAGTGATAATATGGATGATATTGAATATATGGTGGAAAATACGCCATCATGGGGCAAGAAACTACATGTCGCATATGAAGATGTGCACGAGTTGAATATTCCAGTCATCAACATAGGTCCATACGGAATTGACGGCCATAAAAAGCTTGAGCGGATGGAAATGACATATTCATTGGAGATCGTGCCGAACTTGACGAATCATATAATTCAGGACATCTTAACAAATATGCACGAGTAATGGCGAGCGGCCTACGGGTTGCCGCTATTTTTATTTCCAATTTTACGGTTGTTTTTCTCGAATCCGCTCAACTATCGGGGGTATCAGCCGATATAAGCAACAATGGGATTTTCGATTACAGGGAGGCTGGGAATATGGTTGGACGCATTGGAGGAGCGAACGGCACGCAGCAATTGAGCGCAAAGGTGGAGAGCACAACGCCTGACAAGGAAGTCGTGGTGGCGGAAGTACAGGCGATCTCAGTAAAAAACGAACAGCAAACAGGGGAAGAACGTCAACTGCCCGTTGAAAAAGCGCAGCAGATGACTGATAGTATGAATAAATTCCTGGAAAGCGTGAACACCCAATTACGATTTAAATTGCATGATGAACTGAATGAATACTATGTGACGATTGTCGATTCCAGAACAGACGAAGTAGTCCGAGAGATTCCTTCGAAAAAGTTATTGGATATCCATGCGGCAATGAAGGAGTTTGTCGGATTACTCATCGACCGCAAAATCTGAGGAGGTAGTAACAAACTATGCGAGTAAGCGGATTAGCGTCAGGGATGGATACAGAGCAGATCATTAAGGAAATGATGACTGCGAACCGGATCCCTTTAGATAAGATTACACAGAAGAAGCAATACTTGGAATGGCAGTTGGATGATTATCGTTCAGTGAACCGCCAGCTATTCGACTTCAGCCAGAATACGTTCAACAATATGATTCTGTCAAAGAACTTTACAGCGAAGAATGTGAGTGTTTCATCGCCGGACGCAGTGGCTGTGAAGAATTTGAGTTCCACAAGTGATTTCTCAGGGACAATTGAGATTCATCAATTGGCGAAGAATGCAACGATGCAAGGCGGGGAAATTACGATTGGTGGAAAGAAGTTAACATCGGCTGATGTGAATACAACTAAATTATCCTCTTTAGAAAATATACAATCAACAGGTAAGGTGAAGTTAAGTGTGACAGCTCCAGGTTCAACTGAAGCAACAGAACTTGAGTTTTCAGTGGACGATTCAATTGGGGTGGTAATTGCCCAAATAAATGAAAAAACAGGTGTGAATGCGTTCTATGATGAATTCACAGGTAAAATTGCTCTTTCTGCTAAAAATAGCGGGTCTGGAACTTTGAAAATCGAGGGTGATCTAGCAGCTGCATTAAAGATCAACCAAGAGGTGTCCAATGGGCAAAATGCAATCTTCACATTTAACGGCCTACAAACTGAACGCTCTTCAAACACTTTCCAAATCAATGGTTTTGAAATGAATTTAAAACAAGTTACATCCCCATTAGAGCAAGATGCAAATGGTAATATAAAAGTGAGTGGCCAGTATATTGTAGTGCCAAATGGAAAAACAGTTTCCTTCAACTCATCGCCAGACACAAGTAAGATCTTCGATTCCATCGTTAAATATGTCGATGATTACAATAAACTCATTGAAGACTTGAACAAGCAAATTCGTGAGCCGAAATACCGTTCGTTCCAACCTCTTTCAGCAGAACAGAAAAAGGATATGAAAGAGAAAGAGATTGAGCTTTGGGAGGAAAAGGCGAAAAGTGGTACATTACGCAACGACTCCGATATTTCTGCCCTCCTAACAAAAATGAGGAGTACGTTGTTGGTTTCGGTGAATGGAATGTCATTGAAGGATATCGGCATTACTACCTCATCCGCTTATTCGGAAAACGGAAAATTGGTCATTAATGAAGATAAATTGAAAGAGGCAATTGCCAAAGACCCGAATAAAGTCCATCAGCTCTTTGCTTATGACGCCAGTAAAGATACAGATAAAACAAAAAATGGACTTGCCCGTCTTTTACGTAGTGCTGTTGATGATACACAAAAAGTAATTAAGGATCGTGCGGGCATTGCCGGATCTGTTAATCATACATTTTCACTTGGCAAGAGCTTGGAAAGCATGAACAAACAAATCGAACGTTTTGAGGATCGTTTGAAGACGACAGAAAACCGACTATGGAAGCAATTCACAGCAATGGAGAAGGCTATCCACCGTGCGAACTCCCAGTCTATGAGCTTGATGAACGCATTTGGCGGCGGAATGTAACATTGGTCGGTATGATAATCATGCTTATCGATAAAAAAGGAGAAATGTAATCAATGGCAATTAACAATCCATATGCAACGTATCAGAACAACTCTGTGAATACATCAACGCCTGGCGAATTGACGCTCATGCTCTACAACGGATGCCTGAAGTTCATCCAACAGGCGAAGAAGGCGATGGAACAAGGCAACATCGAAGGAAAGAACACCGCGACGCAAAAGGCGCAGGCGATCGTTTCCGAGCTGATGCTCACATTGGACATGTCCGTTCCGGTTTCGGAAAATATGATGGTTCTCTATGATTTCGTCAATAATCGTTTGATCGAAGGGAATATTAAAAACGATGTCGCGCTCTACGATGAAGCTGCGGGAATCATTACGGAATTTCGCGATACATGGAAACAAGTGATCCAAATCAACCGCACGAAGCAGTACGCGAATACGGACGAAATATGATCCGGCCTGCGATGATCCGGTGGCAGGAAACGGCGCAGCTGCTCCTCTCCGCGACGAGCCGTACCGATGAAGAGCATCGAGATGCCGTCATCGAAGAAATCGACGCATTGCTCGATGAGAGGGATGCTCTCCAAAAAGAAATCAGCGCTCCTTTCACACCGGAAGAACTAGAACTGGGCAAGGCGCTCGTCGCACTCGAAAAACAAGTCGAAGTTGCGCTCGACTCCTACATGAAAATGATCCGTTCCGAAATCACTGCCGCCCAGTCCAAGAAAGAACATGTCAAAAGCTATGTCAATCCATACGGCAAGGTAGCGCGGGACGGGACGTTCTACGATACAAAGCAATAACAAGCTAAGCCAATCAGGCATCGCCTGGTTGGTGTTTTTGCCGCAGTGCTTTGAATGAATACTCATTCAGAAGTTACATATTATTCACTTTAGGTCGGGGGTTTTTTGATGAATATGAATCAGTTACTACACGAAGATTGGTTGCAGAAGAACCGGATTATGGTGATCGGATTTGGAATTGCCGGAGGTCTGGGGTTGATTGCGCAGCTCATTCAACAATCACCGCCGGCAATCATCCTATCGGTCGCTGTGCCGTTTACAGTAGCGGTTCTCTTTTACTTTTTGAGTTTGAAGTGGGGCAGGCTTGCCTCTTATGTACCTTACGTTTTGCTCCTAATGAATTTTTCGGTAGCGCTCGGTGTCATTTATTTCTCAGAAGCGAATTTAGGGTCAATTGGAATTATCGTGCTCATTTTAGCGCTTTCCGCAATCCATGGCAAAATGCTGATCATGGGGTTCGGGTTAGTGCTGGGCTTCATCGCACTTCTCATGAATCATTTGAATTTCGTTGAACCGGAACTTGTTATGGCGAGCGGAAACAATCTGCTGCTGTTGTTCTTCCTTGCGGGCATTGTGCTGTTTTTAGTTGTCCGGCAGAATGGCTAGGTGTTTGTAAAAGTTGAAGAGTTGATGGCGTTGACGCAAGCAAAAGTTAAAGAAGAAGAGCGATTGAAAAATAACATGGAACAAGCGGTCGGGACGATTACGGAATATCTTGCGCAGCTTCGTCACAGCTCTGAAACGTCTGCCTCATCCCAACGTGAAATGCTACTGGCTGTCAATGAAGTGAGTGTTGGCAGTCAGCATCAGGCAGATCATATTTCGGACATCGCCGATGAGACAGAACAGACGAATGAAGTGGTCGGCAGCGTATCAATCGGACTTGAAAACATCGTCAGTCAGTCTGAAAAAGCTGGTGAACAGGCAGAAACGGGTGCTGCGAACATGTCCGAGTTGAAAAAGAATATGGATTTATTTTCAGATTCATTCAAGGATCTCAATGAAACCTTCCGGGCGCTGTCCGCAAAGATTACGGAGACCAATGAATTTGCGACGTCCATTCAGGAAATCACGAACCAGACGAATTTATTGGCGCTGAATGCTTCGATCGAGGCAGCCCGAGCAGGGGAATTCGGCAAAGGTTTTGCAGTTGTTGCCGAGGAAATCCGGAAGCTTGCGGGCATGACGGACCAGACACTCCATAAAATTAACCAGAACTTGTTCGATGTGAATGAATACAACGAATTGGCAGTCACGAAAATGGAGGAGGGACTTGGACAATTGACTGTCCAGTCCACGGTTGCGGATGAATCGATGCATTCCTTCAATTCCCTTTACAATGCAATGGATGCGTTGAAAGCAAACCTGACTTCATTCATAGGTGAATTCCAGACGATTTCGCAATACAGCGAACGGATCCAGCAACGGACGATGGATTTCGCTTCAATCGTTCAACAGAGCACTGCGGCAATCGAAGAATTGAATGCCACGCTGACTGAGGCAGTTGACGAGCAGCAAATGATGGCCTCGTACATACAAAAGACACACGAAGAAGCGATTCGCTTGAAGGAATAATAGGAACAGAAATAGCCCGGAGTTCTTCTGGGCTATTATTTTATCTGGAACTATTTGACTATTCGTGATACATTGAAAACATAGACTCGTGATTAACAGAACAGGCAAGGGGGAATGAGTATGGGAGCGGAACATGTGGATAAATTAATGCAGGAGCAATTTGCGAAGAAGAACTTCATATTATTCATCACACTCGGGGCGTCGAGTCTGATTGGTGCAATTTATTACTTCGTGACCGGTCAGGATGCGTTGAAGACGATCAGCATGACGATCCCTATGACGACGTCGATCATCCTATATCTTTTATCAAGGAAATTCACGTTCTTTGAGAAGTTGTTCCCTTGGGCAATCATTGGAATTTCAGGGGCAGCGGCGATTTTCAATGGCGTTGTCGGGGATCCGTCCATCGCGACTGCAGGCATTGCGTTCTTCATTGCGGGTATCGCAAGCGTGCATGTTTCGATGCGGATCATGTCTTTCGGCTTCGTCACGTCCGTGCTCGTGCTGATCGTGTTCTTGACGAAATACCCCTATCAGGAACAGATTGCGTCAAGCAAAGGGAGCATGGTCCTGCCGCTTATCCTAATGGCTGTCGGGCTGCTGATTCAAATCAGGCAGACGAAGAAACTGGAGGAGCGTGTGAATCAATTCACGGCAGAGCAGTCGGAGCTGGCGCTGGAAGAGGAGCGGAAGCATCGCAGTTTGAATAAAAACGTCGGGCAAGTGGCGGAGGATCTCATGTCGATCGGCATGACTGCTGAGCAGCATCTCGCCTCCCAGCAGGAATTGCTCGGCATTATGAACACCCTTGCCGCGGGAGTGGAACAGGAAGCCGAACAGATCGGTAGAATTGCCCAAAATGCAGAACGGACACAGACCGATGTACTCGAAATGCAAAACGATACTCATTCGATGGTTGCGGAGGCATCGGAATTGCGCAGGGAGTCCAATGAAATTGTAGATATGATGCGCAACATGCGTACCGGTATGGAAGAGGTCGAGCAGCTGTTGAATGAATTGAATGGTTCTTTCAGCACACTTACGCAAAATATCGAACAGACAAATGCGCTCGCCAAATCGATCGAGACGATCACCGGACAGACGAATCTGTTGGCATTGAATGCGTCAATTGAGGCGGCGCGCGCTGGAGATCACGGAAAAGGGTTTGCAGTCGTTGCGGAAGAAATCCGGAAGCTTGCCAATATGACGGCCGAGACGTTGACGAAAATCAACGGCAACTTGAATGATGTCAATACGATGAACGGCCAGTCGCAGGAAAATTTAGCGGCAAGCACCGGAAAATTGAAGTCGCAGGGCGCGATGACCGTTCAAGCGGAACAGAAAATCGAATTGATGCATGAGACGTTGGATGGGCTCCATCGACGATTTGAAATGTTTGACGCTAAGATGAAGGTCATTGCCGATGAAACCTCAGGCATAGGTGAAATGACGGTTGCATTTGCGGATCTGCTGGCGCAATCAAGCGCTTCCGTTGAAGAGGTGAATGCAACTGTACACGCGACTGTCGCTGATAACGAACGAATTGTCAGAACATTGGACGGAACAATGAGACGGACAAAAGACTTGGTTGAAATTCGATAATTGTTCCCAGATTTGGTATACTGAAAATAGGGAATAGATAAGTAACCAGTTGATCTGGCAGAAAAACCGAGAAACTCCAAACGTGATGAATCCGTCACATTTCGACAAGATTTTAATTTTCCTTCGAATAAAAGAAGGAGATTAGAATATAGATGTAGAAGTATACAGTAACGGTTAATTAAAGGAGGAGTTCATATGCTAGACTTTAACATCCGAGGGGAAAACCTTGATGTAACTCCGGCAATTCGTGAGTACGTCGAGAAGAAAGTACTGAAACTCGAAAGATACTTCACAGAGGGCGCGAACGCAACAGCCCACGTAAACCTGAAAGTGTATAACGACAAACAGACAAAAGTGGAAATTACAATTCCGATGAAGAATTTGACTCTTCGGGCGGAAGAACGCCATGACGATATGTACGCTGCAATCGATCTCATCGTCGACAAGCTCGAGCGTCAAATCAGGAAATATAAAACAAGAGTGAACCGCAAATTCCGCGAACGCGAAGGCGTCGCAGCCTTCCTTCAATCCGTCGAGAAGGAAAGAAGCAACAATGAAGAGCAGGCAAACGACGAATCTGATTTCGAAGTCGTCCGCACAAAGCAATTCGATTTGAAACCGATGGACCAAGAAGAAGCCATCCTTCAAATGAATATGCTCGGCCACAGCTTCTTCATTTTTACAGATGCCGATTCCGAGGATACTCACATCGTCTACAAACGGAAAGACGGGAAATACGGTCTAATCGAAACGAATTAATTGGATATGCATGCCCCCGGAGAAATCCGGGGGTTTTATAATGGGGAACAATTTTTGAAAAAATACGTTCTAAATTACCCAGACTATTTGCACGGCGCTTTTCAGAGTGTTAAAATGAAGGGTGAACTTAATGAGGATGTGACCTAAATGCTTGGCGTATTGAATAAAATTTTTGATCCGAATAAAAGAGATTTGAAACGTCTAGAAAAGATTGCAGATAGAGTAGAAGAACATGCAACTGAAATGGAACAGCTTTCCGATGAGCAACTGAAAGCAAAAACGGAAGAATTCCAGAAGCGGGTTGCAGACGGCGAGTCGCTTGAAGACATTCAGCCGGAAGCGTTCGCGGTCGTCCGTGAAGCTTCACGCCGTGTGCTTGGCATGTATCCGTTCCGCGTACAGATCATTGGTGCGGCTGCTTTGAACGAAGGGAATATCGCGGAGATGAAGACCGGTGAAGGGAAGACGTTGACGTCGACGCTCTCGGTTTATTTGAACGCGCTTGACGGCAAGGGCGTCCATGTCGTGACGGTGAACGAATACCTCGCAAGCCGTGACGCAACAGAGATGGGCGAGCTATTCGAATTCCTCGGAATGACGGTCGGTTTGAACTTGAACAGCCTGTCGAAAGAGGAAAAGCGAGAGGCGTATGCGGCGGACATTACGTATACGACGAATAATGAACTCGGGTTCGACTATTTGCGCGACAATATGGTCCTGTATGATGAGCATAAAGTGCAGCGGCCGCTTCATTACGCGGTCATTGACGAAGTCGACTCGATTTTGATCGATGAGGCGCGAACTCCGTTGATCATTTCCGGCCAAGCGGCGAAATCAGCAGAGCTTTACCGTTTGGCGAACCGCTTTGTCATTACCTTGAAAATAGAAGAGGATTACTCCTATGACGAGTCGACGAAAGGTGTTGTTTTGACGGAAGCGGGTATCGAAAAGGCGGAGAAGGCGTTCGGCATCGAGAACTTGTTCGACTTGAAGCATGTCACGTTGAACCATGCCATCAACCAATCATTGAAGGCGCATGCGAGCATGCATATCGACGTCGACTATGTCGTCCAGGAAGGCGAAGTTGTCATCGTCGATTCATTCACGGGCCGTTTGATGAGCGGCCGCCGCTACAGCGACGGCTTGCATCAGGCGATCGAGGCGAAGGAAGGCTTGGAAGTCCAGAATGAAACGATGACGCTCGCGACGATTACGTTCCAGAACTTCTTCCGTATGTATGACAAGCTATCCGGTATGACGGGTACTGCGAAAACGGAAGAGGAAGAGTTCCGTAATATTTACAATATGAATGTCATTGCAATACCGACGAATCGGCCGATTGCACGGGATGACCGTCCGGATCTGATCTACGCATCATTGGATGGAAAATATAAAGCAGTTGCCGAGGACATTAAAGAACGCCATCAGAAAGGGCAGCCAGTGCTCGTCGGTACGGTGGCGATCGAAACGTCTGAAATCATCTCGAATTACTTGAAGAAATACGGCATTCCGCATAATGTATTGAATGCGAAAAACCATGGACGTGAAGCCGAAATCATCTTGGAAGCCGGGCAAAAAGGCGCGGTGACGATAGCGACGAACATGGCGGGCCGTGGTACGGACATCAAGCTCGGAGAAGGCGTTCAAGATGTCGGTGGACTTGCAGTCATCGGTACGGAGCGGCATGAATCCCGTCGAATCGACAACCAGCTGCGCGGACGTTCAGGCCGTCAAGGGGATCCGGGTGTGACGCAATTCTACCTGTCGCTTGAGGACGAGCTTATGCGCCGGTTCGGTTCCGAGCAGATGAAAGGCATGATGACGAAGCTGGGCATGGACGATACGACGCCGATCCAGTCGAAAATGGTGTCGCGTTCCGTTGAATCTGCGCAGAAACGGGTCGAGGGGAACAACTTTGACTCCCGGAAACGGTTGCTGCAATATGATGATGTGCTCCGTCAGCAGCGTGAAATCATCTATAAGGAACGTAATGAAGTGCTTGCATCTGAAAATATCCGCGAGGTACTCGAAGGAATGCTTGAGAATGTCATCGACCGGGTCATTGCGATGCATGCACCCGAAGATAAAGATTCCGAGTGGAAATTGAAAGGCTTGGAAGATTTCCTCGGTGCAAACCTTCTTCCGGAAGGCCGCTTGACAGTTGCGGATATGGAAGGAAAAACCGAAGAGGAATTGAAATCAATGATTCACGATGCGGTCATTGAACGATATAATGAGAAGGAAGCCGAAATGTCCGAGGATAAGATGCGCGAGTTTGAAAAGGTTGTCCTTCTGCGGGCGATCGATTCAAAATGGACGGATCATATTGACGCGATGGACCAATTGCGCCACGGCATCCACTTACGTGCATATGGCCAGACGGATCCGCTCCGTGCGTATCAAGCGGAAGGCTTCGCAATGTTCGAAGAAATGGTTACGGCAATTGAAAATGACGCAGCGAAATATGTCATGAAAGCTGAAATCCGCAACAACCTCGAGCGTGAGGAAGTAGCAAAAGGGCAGGCCGTCAACCCGAAAGAAGACGGTGAGAAAGTGACGAAGAAGCCTGTGCGCCGCTCAGTCACTATCGGTCGCAACGATCCGTGCCCATGCGGAAGCGGCAAAAAATATAAAAACTGCCACGGCAAGTAAGAGCTGCCTGGCAGCAACAACTTGACTTCCCATCCGCAGCGCGGGATTCCGCGTCTACGGATGGAAGTTTCTATTTTAAGTACATTTCAACTATTGAATGTGCTTTTAAGGATTGATAAGGATTGAAGCGAAAGGTGGCGACTCCAGCGAAAGCCGTAACGAAGAACGGCTTTTGCGAGCAAAAGTGGAACGTTGCGAGCAGGATGGGGCTGCCTTAATTTCTGCAAAGAACGCAGAAATACGGCAAATCGAACCCTTCGCTGTTCGATTGGAAAGCGCCGCCTGTAGCGAAAATCCGGTTATTACCTATTTTATTTATTTTCAGGAGGAACTACTATGATGGAATTATCCGATGTGCGCAACGAGCTCGACAAAACAGCTAAGAAATTAGCGGACTTCAGGGGGTCTCTTTGACTTAGAAAACAAAGAGGCACGAATACAGGAACTTGACGAAGTGATGCTGGAGCCAGGCTTCTGGGATAACCAGGAAAATGCGCAAAAAGTCATTTCGGAATCGAATGCATTGAAGGATACCGTCGGTGAATTCAACGAACTCAACGATACACAGGAAAATCTCGAAATGACATTGGAATTGCTTCGTGAAGAAGCCGATGAAGAATTGCAGGAAGAACTCACTGCAGAATTGAAAGAGTTCAAGAAAAAAATGGATGACTTTGATCTGCAAATGCTGTTAAGTGATGAATACGATAAAAGCAATGCAATTCTGGAAATCCACTCAGGCGCAGGCGGAACCGAGTCCCAGGACTGGGCTTCCATGCTGCTACGCATGTACACTCGCTGGGCTGAACACCAAGGCTTCAAAGTCGAGACGCTTGATTACCAGGCGGGCGATGAGGCTGGCGTCAAATCGGTGACACTATCGATCAAAGGCCATAATGCGTATGGGTATTTGAAAGCGGAAAAAGGTGTACATCGACTTGTCCGTATTTCTCCTTTTGATTCATCAGGCAGACGACATACGTCATTTTCTTCCATCGAAGTCATGCCCGAATTTGACGGAGACGTCGATATTGATTTGAAAATGGAAGACGTCAAAGTCGACACATACCGTTCAAGTGGAGCAGGCGGACAGCACGTCAACACGACTGATTCAGCAGTCCGGATGACGCATATTCCGACAGGCGCAATCGTCACCTGCCAAACAGAACGTTCGCAAATCAAAAACCGTGAACGCGCTCTCAACTTGTTGAAAGCGAAAATCCTCCAAATCAAACTCGAGGAAGAAGAAGCAAGACTCCTTGAAATCCGGGGCGAACAAAAGGAAATCGGGTGGGGAAGCCAGATCCGCTCATACGTGTTCCACCCTTATTCCATGGTGAAAGACCACCGTACGAACGAGGAATCAGGAAACGTCGGCGCCGTCATGGACGGGGAAATCGATATGTTCATCAACGCCTATTTACGTTCTAGAATTTCATAATGAAATTAGAAAAAGCGCACCTTGGTGCGCTTTTTTCTATTATTCAGCAGGATATAATTGTGGTTTCCGGAATATCGATCATTTCTCGGCCGATATCGATCAAATTCACAAGTTTATCGATCAAAACTTGTCAGTTATCGTTCAGTTCCTTTGACATATCGGTCAATTTCACAAAATTATCGTCATTTCGGGACTAATGACTCACCTTGAATAACTTTGCATTTCTACCGGAAAGGTTTGAAATCCCGATATATGTCTATAGTAAAAGATAAAGGCAACGGGATGGATTCGTTAAGTGAAAAAGTTTCCAATTTGTCATGAATTTGATAAAAATGGGTACCTTCCCTTGCGGTGTATAATCCTGATCCTTTGGTATACTAAGGGATGTAGCAGAGAATTATTGAAGGAGGAAACTACATGAAGAACAAGCTTGTAGCAATGATGTTTGGCGCGGCGCTTGTACTTGGCGCTTGCGGCGGCGGAAACAATGCA
The DNA here is from genome assembly GCF_023715585.1 of Sporosarcina luteola. Classification (GTDB taxonomy): domain Bacteria; phylum Bacillota; class Bacilli; order Bacillales_A; family Planococcaceae; genus Sporosarcina; species Sporosarcina luteola_D. The sequence goes on along the minus strand of NZ_JAMBOK010000001.1, from coordinate 1,338,848 downwards.
AAAGACAACGGCAACGGAAACGGTGAGACGGCCGCGGTAGATGCGGACAAAGTTTTCCAAGCCAACTGTGCGACTTGTCATGGAGGCAATCTTGAAGGACGCGGGAATGCTCCGGCGTTGACGCACGTCGGATCAGAGCTGTCCGAAGAAGAAATTCATAACATTATTCAAAACGGTCAGAACGGCATGCCTGGTGGTTTGATCCAAGGGGAAGAATTGGATGCAGTCACTAAATGGCTTGCAGAAAAGAAATAAGGAATACGAAAAGCGCAATGGCTCCTAACCGGGACCTTGCGTTTTTTTGTTGAATAAATTGGAAAAAAAGCCGGGACTATTGCATGGATATTACAAGGGGATGCAATGTAAGCCCTGAAAACAATGTTTATATCAAATGAAATTCAAGTAGGTTCATAGTGGAAAAGGGAACATGGCGCATCATACGGCGATTCGCCGGCACCCCGAAATGACTATTGAGTTATATCAGGCCAAATGAAACATATCTGTAATACTTAGCAAGCCTATACATGTTATAATCAATCTGTCGGCAAAAAATGCGGAATACAATATGATTCAGGTGGTTTTTACATGATTGTGATGAAAGACGTTTATAAGAAATACCCGAATGGTGTCGTTGCCGCAAATGGCATCAACGTCGAAATCGGTCGAGGCGAGTTTGTTTATGTCGTTGGGCCGAGCGGAGCGGGGAAATCGACATTCATTAAAATGATGTATCGCGAGGAATCCCCGACAAAAGGCGACATCATTATTGACGGCATTAATCTTGCGACGCTCCGGAGTAAGAGAGTCCCTTACTTGAGAAGGCAGATCGGCGTCGTTTTCCAAGACTTTAAACTACTTCCTAAGTTGAATGTTTACGAGAATGTTGCGTTCGCCCTTGAAGTGATCGAGGAATCACCGAAGCAGATCCGCAAAAAAGTGAATGATGTATTGGCGCTTGTCGGATTGACGCAAAAGGCGCGGATGTTCCCGAACGAGTTATCGGGCGGCGAGCAGCAACGGGTTTCCATTGCGAGATCGATCGTCAATGTCCCGAAGGTCGTCATAGCGGACGAGCCTACAGGGAATTTGGACCCGGATACATCTTGGGAAATCATGAAGATTTTTGAACAGATCAATGCGCGCGGTACGACGATTGTCATGGCCACGCATAATAAAGAGATCGTAAATACAATCAGACATCGGGTCATCGTCGTCGAAGGCGGATTGATCACGAGAGATGAATTTGAAGGAGTATACGGTTATGAAAGCTAGGACGATGGGGCGGCATGTCAGAGAAAGCCTGAAAAGCCTCGGCCGGAACAGCTGGATGACGTTCGCTTCTGTCAGTGCGGTTACCGTCACACTTCTGCTTGTCGGTGTGTTCATCGTCATCATGATGAACTTGAACCAATTGGCGGATAATCTAGAAAATGATGTGGAAATAAAAGTCATTACGGATCCGGCGGCAGATGCCGAGGCTGTGAAAGCGTTGGGAGAGCAGGTCCGGAATACACCCGGTGTTAGCGAGGTCGTCCATGCGACAAAGGACGAAGAACTGGAAACAATGATTAAGTCCTTCGGAGATGAATTGAACCTTTACAAGCAGAGCAACCCATTAGGAGATGCGCTCTATGTAAAAGCGACCGATCCTCACAAGACTGCTGAAGTCGCTAAAAAGATCGATTCATACGATTACACATACCAAGTCGTATACGGCGAAGGAAAAATCGAGAAATTGTTCAATGTGCTCAATATGAGCAGGAACATTGGATTGGTGCTCATTCTGGCACTTTTATTCACTGCAATGTTCTTAATTTCAAATACGATCCGTCTCACAATTGTTGCGAGAGGACGAGAAATCGAGATTATGAAACTCGTAGGTGCCACGAACGGCTTCGTACGGATTCCATTCGTACTTGAAGGGATTTGGCTTGGCGTGCTGGGATCGATTATTCCGATGGTCGTCATTTCCGTTTCGTATTACAAGCTGTATACGCAATGGCAGCCAAAATTGCAGAACGAATTATTCCAATTATTGAATACAACACCTTTCATTCTTCAAGTGAATGGCCTGCTTCTCTTTATGGGCGTATTCATCGGAGTATGGGGCAGCTTCATGTCTGTCCGCAAATTTCTTAGAGTCTAATTGGCTGTCACGAAAGAGGGGAACGCTGTAGTCCCCGACGATAGCCGATGTGAACGAATCAACCTGCAGCAGTAGTGTAAAGGGGGAAATAAGAAGTTGAACAAGCGTAGATGGATAGCAGCAAGTTTTGTCATCGTCTTCCTGATGACCTCGATTGTAGATGGGTCAGGAGCTATGGCAAGCACATTGAATGATTTGAAGAATGAACAAAAACAGAATCAGCAGAAAAAGCACAATCTGAAATCCAATATGGAAACGAAAGATAATGCAATCAAGAAGACTGAAAATGAAATTGAGAGGTTCTTGAAGCAGATTAGTGATTTGAATAAAGAAATTGAAGAAGCGAATGCAAACATTAACCGTGTCATCGATAAGATCAACAAAACAAATGAAGAAGTCGATGCATTGAAGGAATCCATTGCGGATCTCGAAAACAAGATCGCTGAACGAGACGTCGTCCTTCGGGAACGGGTGCGGGCGATGCAAGTGAAGGGCAACGATGTGAATTACATAGACGTCCTGCTTGGTGCAAACAGTTTCGCTGATTTCATCGACCGTTTTTCCACAGTCACAACGCTAATGGACGCAGACCGCGATATCATGCGTAGACAGCAGGAAGATATCGAGCAACTCGAGGCTGAAAAGGCGCTTGTTGAAAAGAAATTAAAAGAGTTGAGAGAAAACAAGGCGAAACTTGAGAAGTTGAAAGAGCACTTGAAAGCAAGGAAAAATGAAAAAAATAGAGTAATTGATCAATTGGAAGCTGAGCAGGAAAGGCTTTCAAGAGAAAAGAAACAATTAGAAAAAGAATTCCATGAAGCGATCGAAGTGGATGCACAGCTTGAGCAGAAAATAGTAGCCGAGCAGAAGCGTATTGCGGAAATCGCACGTAAAGAAGCAGAACGGAAGCGAAAAGCGAGAGAAGAGGCAGCGAAAGCAAGAGCCAAAGCAAACAAATCAGTCACATTGCCGCAAGTCTCAAATGGCTTCTGGACGCGACCTGCGAATGGAACTTATACCTCTTCGTTCGGCTGGCGGGTGCACCCGATCTATGGTACGAAGCGTCAGCACCGTGGAGCTGACATTGCAGCACCAATCGGAACGCCGGTTGTGGCAGCTGGGGACGGAGTTGTTTCCTATGCGGGAAGCATGGGCGGCTTCGGGAATGTCATCATGATTACACATTCAACAGATGGCGGTATTTTCACGACAGTCTATGCACATTTATCGAAAATCAGTGTCAGCACAGGACAAGTCGTTGACAAAGGTTCATATATTGGAGCCATCGGCAATACAGGAGCATCCACAGGTCCTCACTTGCATTTCGAAATGCACATCGGGAACTGGACTGCATCCGGTCCAAGCGCCGTAAATCCATTACGATACGTATCATTTTAAGTAAGACTTTCAGGAGCTGCACCCAACCGTCAATCGGTTGGAAGTGCAGTTCCTTTTTTATAATTGGCGAAACTTCACAAAGACTTCCCATCTATCCGCAATACTGGAAGCAAGATGCTCGCACCGTTTATCATTTTCCTTTAGCATAACCATATAAAGAGCAAAGGGGTTTAAGCTCGGATGACTGTCACTAAACTGTTTTTAATCGGAAATCTTACAGCGCCGTCCACATGGGTCGCTCTCATCATTGCATTCGTTCTATCATATATTGCTATCCGGCTGAAGTTTGGTAAACAGCGTGCAAACCGGTTCGGGGACGCAATTTTTTATGTCATTATCATCTGGAAATTATCTGTACTTATTACCGACTTCAAGATTGTCATCAATGCACCGTTTGCACTTCTTTATTTCAACGGAGGGTTGGTGGGGTTCATCCTCGGATTGTCTTTCGTTGGATTCCGGACTTGGCTTGATTGGCGGAAGAGACGGATTGACAAGGATATGCTCGTTGCCTTATTCATAGGCGCGGTGTCCGTCCAAGCCATATTCCAAGTGATGATGGTATTGTTGAATGAAGGAAGTCTTTTCGCGCGTGTCGGAACGGCTGTCGTCTTTCTTAGTCTTCTAGTTTTCATTTGGTATAATCTCGAACAGAGCGCAAGCCATATTGTTATGCTATCGTTGCTGTTCATAGCGGCACATGTCTTTGCCGCAGCCATCCAGCCGAAAGGGTTGATGAATCCGCCCCTGCTTGTAACAGTATTGATCGGATTGTTTTTCGCTGTACTTTTTTTGAAAGAACCTATAGAACAAACGGAAGGGGGTCAAGCAGGATGAATAAAAAAGTGATCGGGTACATAATCGCTGCATTGCTCATCGGATCGATGGTCGTGATCATGATTAACCAGAATGTGAAGAAGGCGGATCCGATTGACAAATCGAGCGTCTTGATTGAATCGAAAGATGGTGTGGATGGCGATGCAGCTGAAGGCACAGTCGGATTGGGCTTCGGCAACCTCCCGCCGGACTTCGAATTGGCAACTTTGGATGGCGATAAGCTCAAATTATCCGACCTGAAAGGCAAAAAGGTTGTCCTTAATTTCTGGGCGACTTGGTGCCCACCATGCAAGGCCGAAATGCCGCATATGCAAAATTACTACCGGAATTCCGCAGCGGATGATAATGTGGAAATCGTTGCTGTCAATTTGACGAGCAGCGAGAATCGGGGCGTGAAAGTCGTCAAGGAATTTATTGAATCATACGGGTTGACGTTCAAGATTCCGTTGGATGAAACAGGCATTGTCGGGGAAGAGTATCAAGTGTTCCAAATCCCGACGACGTACATGCTGAACACAGACGGGACCATATCTCAAATTGTAAAAGGTCCAATGGATGAATCGACCTTGAAAACACTAATAGACGATCTTGATTAATCATAAAAGCCGGTTTTCTGTTGTCGTAACAGACCGATTCCGTTCATATAGTGGACGGAGGAGGGATGTTATCGATGCGCAGAAGCCGGTTTTTAGTTTTTGCGATACTGGCGGTAATGGCGGCAGGCGTATTTCTAGTGTTGGACGGCTGCTCAGCGGATAAAGGAAAAAGGGTGGATTCGGCAATGAAAGGGGCGTTCCCGGTCATTGACGAAGCGTATAGCATCATTCAGGAGAAAGCGGTGTATCCGGTCGAAGGGGACAGGCTCATCGAAGGGGCGCTGCGCGGCATGGCGGATGTCATCGGAGATCCATATTCCACGTACCTTTCCAAGGAGGAAGCGGAGTCGCACCGGGAGTCATTGGCCGGTGAAAAGGTAGGCATCGGTGCAGAAATTACGAGGTCAGGCGGCAAGTATATCATTGTTGCGCCAATCAAAGGGTCCCCTGCCGAGAAAGCGGGTCTGCAGCCTTATGACGAAATCGTGCGCATCAACGGGGAAGCGCTCGGAGGTTTAACGCTGCAGGATGTCGTCAGGAAAATTCGGGGCAAGGAAGGTTCTGCATTGGAAATGACGATATACAGGCCAGACTTGAATAAGCATCTGGAATTGAAAGTGCTGCGTGAAGTCATACCGGTGAAAACGGTGTCAGCTGAATTGATGGAGGAAAGGGGCACAAAATTCGGTTACATAGCGTTGACGATGTTCGGAGATGAAACGGCGGCCGAATGGAAAAAGGCGACCGATGAAATGATCAAAGGCGGCGCCGAGGCGTTAGTGATCGATGTGCGCGGAAATCCGGGCGGCTATTTGCGGGCAGTCGGTGAAGTTGCCGGAAGTTTATTGCAGAATGGTTCGACCTTCGCTTATATGCAAAACGCGAAAGGTGAATTGACGCCGCTCGAAGTGGAACCTTCCGAGAAATTCAAGTTCGATGAAAAACTGAAGAAGATGCCTGTCGTCCTGCTGCAGGATAAAGGGAGCGCATCGGCGAGCGAAGTGTTGAGCGGTGCATTGAAAGACTTGCGAAGGGGCTTCATCATCGGACAGGTCAGTTTTGGAAAAGGGACCGTCCAAGATACGATGGAGCTGTCGAACGGCGGCGAAATGAAGTTGTCGACACATAAATGGCTGACGCCGAAAGAGACATGGATCCATGGAAAAGGCGTCCCCGCTGACCTGGAAGCCGAGCAGAGCAAACTATTCACCGAGCATATCCGATTCTCGACGGATGTCTACGCAACAGGCGATTACCATGAGGATATCGCTTATGGACAACGGCTCCTGTCCGGCCTCGGCTATAAGCTCGAACGCGATGACGGCTACTTCGACGAGTCAACAGCGGTTGCCGTACACGAATTCCGGGTCGATGCAAAAGTTTCCCCGGAGAGCATCATGGACCGTAAATTCTTCGCGGCCATCCGCGAACGGGTCGAGGGCTACCGTAAAGACAAGGCGAACGACAAACAGCTCCAAGTCGCAATCGGCTATGTGCACCATATTTTGAATGACTGAACTGGGCAGGGCTCAATTACTGTCCAACTCTCCAAACTCCCTGCACCCGCAGGGAGTGTTTTTATTATGAATACTAGTAATTGCCTGGCAAAGAAGATTCAATTTCGAGAAAATTTATCGGCCGTCTCACACGGAAGCCGTTTCTTTTGATACAATAGGGAATAATCATGTTTTCGGAGATGGATGGTGATGGTTGATGAGTGAACAAGTACTAATGGATCTGTTACAAGCGATTGCACTATTTTTCCTGAATCCCGTTTGGTTGATTGCTATAGTGGCAGCGGTCGGGTTAGGGTACTTCCGAGTGAAGCGGGAGCGGCGCAGTTTCCTTGTGCGGCTTCACCCCGGCTTGACGGAAATGAGAAGGCTGCTTGCTGAATCATGGCTGCCGGCATTGATCCTATCAATCGTCATATCGGGAATCGGCTTGACCGTCGATATTATCTGGATTGCGCTATTCTCTGCAGTCGCCATATTATCGATGATCTCCTTCTATTATCAAACAGCATCGCCGATTTACTTTGCGGCAATCGCATTTTTCGGCTTGTATGCATTCCAGCAATGGGGTACCGACTTTGCGTATCGCGGGTGGACACCGGCTGACGTCGATCTGTTCGGAGACATGGCGCTGGCGGTTCCGGTCATCGCGGGGCTTTTCCTCATTGTCGAAGGATTCCTCGTCCGCCGCCATACTGCCGCTTACGCATCTCCTTTCTTGACAAAGACGAACCGCGGATTGCGGGCCGCTGCCTATAAATCCAAGCGGCTCTGGCTTTTGCCGATCGTGTTTTTAGTGCCTGGGGAGTTCCTGTCGGGAATCGCGCCATATTGGCCGCAATTTACACTAGGAGCAACCGCGTTCAGTTTTCTCCCTGTGCCGGTTGTAATCGGTTTTTCGCAAGTCGCACGAGCAAGTTTTCCGGATATTCTCTTTCCGAAAATCGGACAAGCACTCACGTCAATCGGCGTTGTAGTCGTTGTGGTCGGCGCATTTGCATGGTGGATGCCGATCCTCGGGTGGGCAGCGCTACTTATCGGCGTTGTCGGCAGAGTGATGCTCTCCATCCTTGTCGCTGTACGGGAACGAAAAGGAGGATTTGCGGCTGCACCTCAATCCGCCGGTGTCATCATCGCTGGCATCTTGCCGGACTCCCCGGGTGAAAAACTCGGGTTGGTTCCAGGGGAGTGCATCCGGAAGGTCAATGGCATTAAAGTTTCGAATGAAAAGGAATTGTACGATGCGATTCAAGTGAACGCGGCCCATTGCCGACTGCAAGTGATCGGCCGGGACGGTGAAGTGCGGCTTATGCAACAAGTGCTCTACCGTCATGATCATCATCGGTTAGGATTATTAGTCGTCCGTTAATTGAATACTGAATTCAGCAAAAGTCTTCCACTTCTGCTGAATTCAGCTAAGCCTCCGGCGGATGTCACAGATTTTTAGAGGTGCTTAGGAAGGCAGTCTAAGGACGCGACAAGTGCCTTAATTTCTGCAAAGAACGCGCAGAAATACGGCAAATCGAACACTTTGCTGTTCGATTCGCAACGACTGCATGACCTACTTCGTGTAGGCCTCAAGCTCGAAAAAATCTGGACGCAAATACGCCAAGGCGTATTTGATTTCATTCGGAAGGTTTGGTGTAAAATGGATATCGCTACATTGGAAACGAAATTGATGCTCGCCTTGTTCCTGCCGGGATTGCTCGTCGTGTTTTTCACGCGTGTCACATTCCATCATTTCGTCGGGCTTGCGCTGACGATTGCGCTCATCGCAGCGTCGGTGTACGCAGGGTATACACATAACTGGATCCTGTATGCGGCGGATGCACTTTCGCTGACGGTCGGCTTCTGGTATGCGACAAGGATGGTGAAGAAGGCAAGAAGGCTTGGCGATGAAGTGGATGAATAAATATGGATAGGGCCGCTCCAGTTATGGGGCGGCCTTTTTGGTGGGTGCGGACGAATTAGGGATGGCGAAGCATCCACGCACGTTGACGCGATTCAAAAAAAGAATTACATAAAAAAGCTGTAGATGGCGAGAACGCCGATTGTGCCGAGGACGACTGGCATGACGCCGCCGCCGAGAATAGCGATCAGGAAGGCGGTCGCAACGCCGATGATGCCGAAAAGGATATTGCCTTCCTGGACGAAGATGATTGCCGGGAAGATGAGTGCCCCGAGTACGGCGTATGGGATGTTGCTGAGGACGCCGCTGACAATCGGAGGCAGTTCCTTTCCGTCAAGGAATGTCAGTGGCACCATCCGCGGGATGTAGGTGACGAGCGCCATTCCGAAGAGCATCCACCAATAGGTCGGTCCCATTATGATTCCTCCTTTTCCTTGAACATGACGGTTGCATTTTTGCTGCGCCGTGCATAGATGATTTCGATGAGAATCGCTGATCCGAGCGTCGAGACGAGGATCGCCCAGCCGGTCGAAAGCAGTTCGCCGATATAGATGATGCAGTGGATGACTGCGGCGAGTGCTGCGAGCATGACGACTTTGCGGTTCCCTTTCATGGCCGGCACGAGGAGGCCGATGAACATGGCGTACAGGGCGATCGACATGGCGACTTGCAGGAACTCGGGCAGATTGGCGCCAACGACGTGGCCGGCAGCTGTGAAGATGACCCAGCTGCCGTATGCGATGATTGTCACTCCGAATGCGTAGGCAGTCGGTATTTTTTCTTCTTTACCTGTTGCCAGGACAGAGAACGATTCGTCTGTTATGCCGAATGAGTAGATCGCTTTCACCCATTTAGGTGCGCGGTGCATCTTTTCATTCAGCGATGCCGTCATTAGAAAGTGCCGGATGTTGACGATGAATGTGTTGATGACGATCGTGACCGGGTCGACTCCGAATGAAATCAGATTGAGCGATATGTATTGGGCTGCTCCGGCGTAGACGAAGATGCTCATGGCGGTTGCCTCCATGAGTGAGAGGCCTGTCGTTTTGGCAAGCAGCCCGAAAGTCAGCGCGATCGGGAAGTAGCCGATGGCGATGCTGAGACCCGCTTTCAGGCCGGCAATGAATTGATTTTTCATTTAGCTGTCACGTCTTTCTTGTATGTATGATTGAAATTATACTATATTTTGACGTTTTGGTGTTATTCTATAAGGGAAAAGGGAATATTCGAGAGTATAAAGGATAGTAAGTACAGGATAGGTCGATTGTTGATAGGCGAGGGTGTTGCGTATGAATGAATGGATGGATGTAGATAAAATCATTGAGTTGTCAGGGCATTATAAGGCGTTAGGGCCGTTTATCGGTCTGCTGCTGCCTTTCATAGAGTCGTTTTTGCCTTTTTTACCGCTGTTTGTGTTCGTCTTTGCGAATGCAGGCGCATATGGGCTCTGGTTCGGATTCATTCTGTCGTGGGCGGGTACTGTTGCAGGTTCGTATGTGGTGTTTTTGATTATAAGAAAATACGGACGCAGCCGTTTCTTGCGTTTTTTGACGAGGCATAAGCGTGTGCAGCAGCTGATCGGCTGGGTTGAGCGGAACGGGTTTGCGCCGCTGTTTTTGCTCATCTGTTTTCCGTTTACGCCTTCCGCTTTGGTGAATCTCGTGGCGGGCTTGTCGAATATGAAGAAGAAAAGCTATTTGATGATTTTGATGGCTGGAAAATTTGTGATGATTTTCACGATCAGCTTCATCGGGTATGATTTGAAGGCATTGTTGACGCAGCCATTGCGGACGGGGATCGTCGTTGGGATCATCGTTCTTCTCTGGGCGGTCGGCAAGTGGCTTGAGAAGCGGCTGGATCGGAAAGTGGAAGAGGAGTCCAGCACAATTTTCAAAGAAGAAGAGGAAGATTGATTGAGCGGTTTATACGGGAATCTCTTTGTTTATGCGTGAGAAATCAGATTTATGCGCGATGCTAGCGTATTATGCGTGAATAAAAGGATTTATGAGCTTTTCGAGCTTGTTATGCGTGAGTATACCGATTTATGCGTTTTTCGAACGTTCATGCATGATTCATGAACCGCGGGAGGTAATCTAGTTTCGCATATTACTAGTCGCGCTGGATGCATTTTACAAATCAATGGCACTACTATGTTAATAGTTCCTGTCCTCCTTATCTTTCGGTACAATGAAAGGAAGGAAGACAGTTTTTTTATTTGAAGAAAGGAGGAGAACGCCATGACATTGCGGTTTGTGACCGGACGAGCCGGGACGGGGAAGACGACGGTTATCGAGCGGGAGATTGCGGCGGAGCTTCAACGGGATCCGCTCGGACCGGCAGTCATCCTAATCGTGCCGGATCAGATGTCGTATTCCATGGAGCTGAGCTTGTCGGTGAACTTCGGCTTGAATGGCTTGATTCGCGCGCAAGTATCGACGTTCAAGCGGCTTGCGTGGCGTGTGCTGCAGGAGACTGGCGGCATTACGCGGAAGGAAGTCGACGGGTTCGGCTACAGGATGCTCGTCCGGAGCGTATTGGAGGAGAACCGGGAAGAGCTGAAGCTGTTCAAGCAGGCTGCGAATAAGAGAGGCTTCACGGAAAGAATCGGCGATCTCATGAAGGAATTCAGCCGCTATTGCCTTGACCGGGAAACGTTGGCCGAATTCCGCCAGCAGCTGGCGATTGCCGAAGCCCCGCGCACGTTGCAGGACAAGGTGAGCGACCTTTCCTTGCTCGTATCGAAAATCGAGGAACGGCTTGGCACGTCCTATGTCGATAGCGAAGGGCATTTAGCATTGTTGGCGTCCCAGATTAAACACTCGGAACTTATAAAAGGCGCAGAAATTTATATAGATGGATTCGAGAGTTTCACGGCAAGGGAGTATGAAATCATAACGGAACTGATGAAGCATGGGGCACGTCTGACTGTCGTTTTGCCGATGGAGTCCGATTTGTCGGGACATGCGGATCACGAGCTGTTCTTCAATCCTGTCCGTACATCGATGAAGCTCCAGGAGATTGCTCGCAATGAATCGGTCGACATCGAAGAAGGGATTCATATGGAGCAGCCTCTCCGATTCAATAATGATGAGCTTCGCCATTTCGAAAACGAGTTCGAAAAATATCCGCCGAAAGAAAGGGCTTCCGTTGGGGCGGTCTCTTTAATCGAGGCGACGGACCGGCGGGCTGAAATCCATGCGGTGGCGAGGAAAATCCGGGAACTCGTTATGAAAGGCGGACGGTATAAGGAGATTTCAATTTTGTACCGGCAGCCTGACAAATATGATGAACTTATTGAAACGATATTTTCACAATACGATATACCGGTATTCATCAGCCGGAAAAAGCCGATGCTTCATCACCCGCTAATCGAATTTTCAAGGTCCGTCCTCGAAGCGGTTACATCGGGCTGGACGTATGAATCGGTATTCCGTGCGGTGAAGACGGATCTGTTCTTTCCGCATCGGGAAGATAAGCTCCTGTGGCGTGAGCGGGCGGACCGTCTTGAAAACTATGTGCTTGCGAATGGACTCTACGGCAATCGATGGTTCGATGAAGCACGCTGGAAAGTGAAGCGGTATCGCGGGCTGGAATTGCACACGACAGTCCAGACCGACGAGGAACTTGCGCTGGAGCGGGAGTTGCATCTGATCCGGGATCTGATCAGGGAGCCGCTTGCACAATTGGAAGGCAGGCTGAAGCGTTCGAAAAATGGCCGCGATGTCGCGGAAGCGCTGTTTTTATTCATGGAATCACTGCAAGTATTCGATAAGATCATCGATTTGCGCGCGGAGGAAGAGCGTGCGGGACGCCTGCTGAATGCGACGGAGCATGAACAGGCCTGGGATTCGTGGATCAATGTCCTTGACCAGTTTGTCCTCATGTTCGGGGACAAGAAGATGGAGTTGAAGGAAGCGGCGCGGATTTTGGATGAAGGGTTCGATACGCTCGAATTTACGCGTATTCCGCCTTCGCTCGACCAAGTGACGGTTACGACGATCGAGCTTGCGAGCCTCATGGAAATCGATGTGGGCTTCGTCATCGGCGTCAATGATGGCGTTCTGCCCCAACGGATCGACTCGGAAGGGCTGTTGTCGGACTCGGACCGGGAATGGTTCGCGATGAACGGCATCGAGCTTGCTCCATCCTCAAAAATGAAGCTCATGGATGAATCGTATATGGCCTACCGGGCGTTCACGTCGTCGAGGGACAAGCTCTTCATTTCCTATCCGATCGCGGATGAAGAAGGGAAATCATTGCTGCCTTCGCTCTACATTACACGCATCCAGCAGGTACTGCCGGGGATTGCGCTGCAGTTGGCAGTGACGGATCCCTCTGAATTGCTGAATGACGAAGAGCAGGCCGATTATATCCTCCACCCTCGTACTGCGCTGCCGTACGTATCGATGAAAGTGAAGGAAGCGGAGCAGACCGGCGAGCTTGCAGCTGAATGGCGGGCGGTGCTCTCTTATTACGAGGATGATCCTTTATGGTCGTCCGTCCTGCACTACATTACGAAGCCCATGCATGACCGCAATGAAACGGAGCGACTTGCGCCGGCTATTACAGAAGGCTTGTATGGAAAGAATTTCGTGTCGAGTGTTTCCAGGATTGAATCGTATTACAGTTGCCCGTTCCAGCATTTCGCTTCCTATGGACTCGGTTTGCAGGAGCGGATGGAATTCACGCTTGAAGCACCGTCAATCGGGGATTTATTCCACGCGGCGCTGAAATGGGTTTCAGATGAAATGAACCGGACGGGCAGATCATGGACGGAGCTGTCGAAGGAGCAATGCTGGCAATTGGCGAGGGACGCAATGGAGCATATAACGCCGATGTTCTTTAACCGCATCCTGTTGTCGACAAGCCGTTATCATTATATCCGCAGGAAATTGACGCATATTGTGATGCGGACGATTTTTGCACTCGGCAAACAGTCGACAAAGAGCATGTTCCGCCCGATTGCAATCGAAGCGGCGTTCGGTCCGGGGGAGCAATTGCCGCCTCTTGAAATTCCGCTTCGCCGCGGCAATCAAATGAATTTGCGCGGCCGGATCGACCGGGTCGATGCGACGGAAATCGACGGAAAGAATTATGTGCGGATTGTCGATTACAAGTCATCCTCGAAGCAGCTTGACTTGACGGACGTCTATTACGGCATCTCCTTGCAGATGTTGACGTATCTCGATGTCGCCGTCGAGCATGCGGAGGAGTGGATCGGCTTCAAGGCGGATCCGGCGGGCGTGCTCTACTTGCATGTCCATAACCCGATGATCCGTACGGAGCTTGAGATGTCAGAGGATTTAATTGAAGAAGAGATTTTGAAGTCGTATAAGATGAGGGGCTATTTGCTGGATGACCCCGAAGTCGTCATGGGGATGGACGCACAGCTCGGCAAGTCGTCGACAGTCATCCCAGCCGCATTGAAGACGGACGGGACGTTTACGAAAGCGTCGAAAGTACTGTCGACGGATGACCTGCAAATCGTCCGCAAGTTTGTAAGGCGACGCCACCAACAAGCTGGGGACGGGATGCTTGCAGGGGATGCCCGCGTGTATCCATACCGGTTGAAGGATAAGATGCCTTGCCAATATTGCTCATACCGTTCGGTGTGCCAATTCGATCCGACGAACCCCGAGCAGAAGTACAGGCATTATGACAGCTTGAACCCGGAAGAATCGCTAGAGAAGATGCGGAAGGATGTGAATGAAGATGGACATTCCAGTTAAACCGGCCGACGTGACATTCACGGATGCCCAGTGGAAGGCGATTTGGGCAACGGGGAAAGACGTCCTCGTGTCAGCTGCGGCAGGCTCCGGGAAGACGAAAGTGCTCATTACGCGGATGATCGAGAAAGTGCTGAGTGAACAAAATCCGATAGATGTGGATGAATTGCTCGTCGTCACGTTCACAAATGCCGCCGCAGCGGAAATGCGCCATCGGATGGCGGAAGCGTTGGAAGAGGCGATTGTCGCTAATCCGGACTCCATCCATTTGCGCAGGCAGCTGAGCCTGTTGAATAAAGCGCAAATATCCACATTGCACTCCTTCTGTCTGAACGTCGTCCGCCAATATGCATACTTGATCGACATCGATCCGGGGTTCCGCATCGCGGATAGCACCGAAGCGGCATTGCTGCGCGATGATACGATCGGTGAAGTGCTAGAGGATGCTTATAATGCTGAGAATCCGGAAGCGATGTACCGGCTTGCGGACAGCTTCACATCGGACAGGAACGACCAGTCGATCGAGACGCTCATCGACAGGCTGTACGACTATTCGCGGGTACATCCTTCGCCGGAAAGATGGCTCCGGATGATTCCGATGCAATATGAACTCGATGATGAAGTGACAATTGACGAGCTTGATTTCATCGGTCCGTTGAAGACGGCGATCCGCCACACGCTCGAGGAAGCGATCCATCTGACAGAGGATATGAAACGGATCGCCCTGATGCCGGAAGGCCCCGAGCCGTTAGCTGCTACGGCTGATTCTGATCTGCAGTGGATCAGGGAGGCGAAGCGGCGGATTGAAGAAGGGACTTGGGAAGAGACGTACGCTTTTTTCGGTTCGCTCACATGGGTGAAGGCAGGAACAATCAGGAAAAACACATGCGATGAGGAGTTGGCGAAACGGGCGAAGGCGCTCCGTGATTCCGTGAAGAAAATCGTCAATTCATTGAAAGAGTCGTATTTTACAAGGACACCGAAGCGTCTATTGGATGAAATCCGTCTCATGGCGCCGATGATGCATACGCTTGTCGGGCTCGTCATTGAATTCGGTAAGCGATATGGCGAGGTTAAAATGGACCGCGGCCTTGTCGACTTCTCGGATTTAGAGCATTTTGCCTTGCAGATTCTTGCTGCGGAGAAGGACGGGGAACTCGTACCATCCGACATTGCAATTGATTATTTGAACAGATTTGCAGAAGTGCTCGTCGATGAATACCAGGACGTCAATCTTCTGCAAGAGGCGATCATCCAGCTTGTGAAGCGCGGCAGCGAGTCGGACGGGAATCTGTTCATGGTGGGCGATGTGAAGCAGTCGATTTATCGGTTCAGACTGGCGGAGCCAGGATTATTTCTTGGGAAATATAATCGTTTTACGTCGGATGATGGGGAAAACGGTCTAAAAATAGATTTGAACGCCAACTTCCGGAGCCGGAGGGAAGTGCTTGACGCAACAAATTTCATCTTCTCTCAAGTGATGGGGGAACGGGTCGGCGAAGTCGAATATGATGAAGCCGCCGCTTTGAAATATGGCGCCCGCTACCCGGATAAGGAGTCGCCGGCAGCATTGACGCTTATTTATGAAGCTGACGAAGAGGATATCGAAGATGAAGCGACAGAGCTGACAGGGCAAAGTTTGAAAAGCTCGCAGGCGGAAGCGAGGTATATGATCCGGAGAATTAAAGAGTTGATGGCTTCTGGCGCTGAAGTGACGGATGCGTTCACGGATAAACGGCGGCCGCTCGAATACCGGGATATCGTCATCCTTATGCGCTCGATGACATGGTCGGGGGAAATTGCCGAAGAGTTCAAGCTTGCGGGCATTCCGATCTATGCCGAATTGTCGCGCGGCTATTTCGAGGCGATTGAAGTGATGATCATGCTCAACACGCTCCGTGTCATTGACAATCCGTATCAGGATATTCCGCTCGCATCGGTCCTTCGCGCGCCGTTCGTCGGCATGACGGAAAACGAGTTGGCGCAAGTACGGCTTGCCGCAAAGAACAAGCCATTTTACGAAGCGCTGAAGCTGTTCATGGCGACAGGCGGGACGGGGATTGCGGCGGAAACGCAAATGAAAATGCAACGGTTCTTCCTCATGTTCGAGGATTGGCGCAATCTTGCTAGGCGCGGATCGTTATCAGAACTCATTTGGCAAGTGTATGCCGATACGCATTATTATGAAATGGTCGGCGCGATGCCGAACGGAAAGCAGAGGCAAGCGAATTTACGCGCGCTGCATGACCGTGCCATTGATTATGAAAAGACGTCTTTCCGCGGGCTTTTCCGTTTCCTTCGGTTCATCGATCGGATGCAGAAGCGCGGAGACGATCTCGGTGCTGCCCGTTTCGTCAGCGAAACGGAGGATGTTGTCCGGATTATGACGATCCACTCATCGAAAGGGCTCGAATTCCCGTACGTGTTCGTCGCGGGGGCGGGCAGGCAGTTTAATAAGATGGACTTCAATGAACCTTATTTATTCGACCAGCATTTCGGTCTGGCGGTGAAGGCAATCGACCCTGAACTGCGCATTACATACACGTCCCTCCCGTTTCTAGCGATGAAAGAGAAGAAGGAACTCGAAATGCGGGCGGAGGAAATGCGCGTGCTGTATGTAGCGATGACAAGGGCGAAAGAGCATCTTGAATTAATTGCCACCGTCAAGGATATTGAAAAGGCGATCGGCAGCTGGCAAGACGCGCAGCTGATCGAGGCGGGTGAAATGCTCCCGGAATATACACGATCGCGTGCAAACGGTTATTTAGATTGGATCGGGCCAGCAATCGCACGCCATCCGGATTTCGAGAAATTCGGTTTCATGTATGGAGGCCATCCGGTTGATAATCCTTCTAAATGGGAAATTGCGGCGTATCCAGTCTCGTCATTCCTGATGACGGAGGAACAGGAGGAAGAAACTGTCGATAGAACTGTGCCGACAACAACCGAAACTGTCATCGACGCGGATTGGTCCGATGAGGTGAAACGGAGATTTGACTATGTCTATCCGTTCATGGCTTCCGTTGAAAAGCGCTCCAAGCAGACGGTGAGCGACCTGAAAAGGGTGGCGCTGCTCGAAATGGAACCGGACTTCGACGACTTCTTCACAACAAAGGATGATGAAGTGAGCACTCCTTATTTGCATGACCGCCCTGCATTCATGCAGTCACGTGCGCTGTCGCGGGCGGAAATCGGTACCGCGATGCATACAATCATGCAGCATATCGATCTGTCGAAGAAGCAGACCGTACAAGACGTGGATCGGCTTGTCACTGAATTGACGGCGCACCAATTATTGACGGCGGAAGAAGCAAATGCAGTCGATGTGAAGGCGGTCGTCCAATTTTTCGAGACGCCGCTTTACAAGAGGATGTCCGGATCTCCAAGGATGCTCAAGGAAGTGCCGTTCACGTATGCATTCGACGCACATGACGGCGATCACCAGATTCTGCAAGGAATCGCGGACTGTCTGTTCGAAGAAAAAGATGGATGGGTGCTGCTTGATTATAAGACAGACAAAATCCGCGGGAGATTCCGGTCCGAAGATGAGATGGAGGCCGAAATGCAAAAGCGGTACGGCATCCAATTAAGCCTTTATAAAAAAGCGGTCGAATCGATTGCGGGAATCAAAATAAAAGAAATGGTCCTCTATTTGTTCGACGGGGCGAGGATTATGCATGTTCAGGAGGAATCAGTTTGAATGTAACACCAACGATTGGAAACCGTATTGAAGCGTTGGATATCTTGAGGGGCTTTGCGCTCCTCGGCATATTCATCGTGAATATGCTCACTTTCCATTCACCTTATTTTTATATCGATGCCCATTCGTATTTCAGTACGCCAAGTGACGTGGCATCTTATAAATTGATCAATATTTTTATAGAAGCAAGTTTTTATCCGATTTTCGCGATGCTATTCGGGTATGGATTGAATATGCAATACGAAAAAGCGATTGCGAATGGTACGTCATACGTGCCGATGATGGCGAGGCGACTTGGTATTCTTATGGGATTCGGAGTGATTCATGCGCTGTTCATCTGGTCGGGTGATGTTTTATTCACTTATGCGCTCATGGGCTTCATCATGCTCGCGGTCGTTCGCGTACCGAAGAAATGGCTGCTATGGATTGCACTCATCGTCTATCTGCTTCCGACTTTCCTATTCATTGGCGGCGTCTATTTGCTGGAGAAGCTTAATCCGAACCAGTTGATGGAAGGGTTCGTAGACATCCAGCGGATCGAATTGGCGATAACGGCGTATGCGCACGGTTCTTACGGCGAAGCACTCGTTTTCCGGATCACGGAATGGCTCCTCATCGGCTTGTCGGGTTCCTTCCTGGGCATTTTCATGGTGCTGCCATTAATTATGCTCGGAGCAGCGTTCTCGAAGTGGAAGCTGTTTGAACGGGCTGCGGAATTGAAAGGCAAAATCGCAATCGTTGGTCTCATCGCTCTTGCGGCAGGTGTTTTCATTAAATCCTGGCCATATACGGATGGATTCGCCTATCATAATACACTGACCCAGCAGCTGATCGGCGGCCCGATTTTGGGGATTGGCTATGCATCTGTCATTCTCCTGCTCTGCCGAGTGCCTGTTTTCCGCACGATTTTCCGGCCGATTGCAAAAGCAGGGCGCATGTCATTGACGACATACTTGATGCAATCAATCATTGCAACTCTCCTCTTCTACGGTTATGGCTTCGGACTTTATGGAAAAGTGGATATAGAGACAGGAACAATGATTGCTGTCGGCATCTTTGCCATCCAAGTCATTTTTGCCGAGCTCTGGTTGTTGAAATTCCGGATGGGACCTTTCGAATGGCTATGGCGGAAAGGGACGTACGGGAAAAACATGCCGAAAAAAGAGGAGAAAAGGCAAGCTTTGTAGAAATATAGTTATGTACCTGAAAAAATCAATTGAATGAAAAAAGTTATTCACATTATAGGGAAGGATGGGCTTGTACATGAAACTGTTATCGTTCCGGTTTGAAGGAAAGACATTATTCGGTCCGAAAGTGAAGAAAGAGGAAGCGGTCTGGGATGTGAAATCGATTGCCGAAGCATTTGGTGAAACGGATTTCCCTTCAACAATCATCGAAGGCATTGCAGGAGGTTTGGAGTTTGTTGAAAAGGTGAGGAAACTTGCCGAGCAAGCTCGGAACAGTGAAAATCCGGAACAATTCAAGTACGCATTCACTGAAATCGAGTGGCTGTCGCCGATTCCGCGCACACCGAAAAACGTTCTAGGCGTCGGCAAGAACTACGCCGACCATTCCGCTGAAATGGGGTCGGAAGCGCCGCCTGAAAAGCTATTGATTTTCACGAAATCGCCTACAGCAATCGCTGCAGATGAGCAGGAGCTCTCGGCGCACGCGGATCTTACAGACAGCCTCGATTATGAAGGCGAATTGGCGATCGTCATCAGCAAGAAAGGGCGCAATATCCCGAAACAGCTCGCGTATGATCACGTATTCGGCTATACAATTGCGAACGATCTTACGGCGAGGAACATTCAGTACGGACATAAGCAGTTCTTCCTCGGCAAAAGCTTGGATGGCGCTTGCCCGTTAGGTCCTTATATTGTTACGAAGGATGAAATTCCGGATGCGCATAATCTTTCAATCGTCACAAAAGTGAATGATGAAGTCCGTCAAAACGGAAATACAGCCGATATGATCTTCAAGATCGACGATGTGATTGCCGAAATTTCGAAATTTGTCACACTTGAGCCGGGTGATGTCATTTTGACAGGCACGCCTGCAGGGGTCGGAAAAGGGATGAACCCTCCGGAATACCTGAAAGCCGGCGATACAGTGAAGATTTCCATTGAAGGCATCGGTACGCTCGTCAATCGATTTGTATGAGTTCATTTCCTACTCTGGAAAGCTTTTCTATGATAGGATTAAAAGGAATTTATTATCGATGAGGTGAACATTTTGGACTTGTTATCTAGCACGCCCCATTTTCATATTTTCACATGGGTCGTCGGCATTATCCTTTTCCTCGTTGCGGCAGCTATGGCGAACGGAACGAAAGGAAAAAAGATTACCCACATGATTTCACGCCTTTTCTACGTGCTCATCCTTATTTCGGGAATCGCACTCTTCATTAAAGGCATGGATTACGGCAGAGGAATGGAATACGGCATTAAATTCCTGCTCGGCTTCTTCACGATCGGTATGATGGAAATGGTCCTCGTACGTTCCCAAAAGGGGAAGAAAGTGACGACGTTGTGGATTTTGTTCTTCGTCCTCCTATTTGCAACAATGTACCTAGGATTCAGATTGCCGATGGGAATTGATTTTCTCGATACACCAAAAGCATAAAATGAAACAGCAGACCGTCAGCGAACATGCCGGCGGTTATAGACTGTATACAAACACCATGAATTCAGGTGTTTGTATACAGTCTTTTTGCTATTAATATAGGGCTGAAGCTAACAATGTTGATTTCTGCTTCGAGCGGACGCTTTCCGCGGGCACGGCTTCAGCCAATCGAACAACGTAGGGTTCGATTTGCCGTATTTCTGCGTTTTTTGCAGAAATTAAGGCAGCCTATGCTCGCAACGCTTCGCTTGTGCTCGCAAAAGCCGTTCTACGTAACGGCTTTCGCTCAGTCCAGGGTCTTCAGCTCGTGCTGTTCCCGCAGGAGTCGAATCAACGGTGTTTCTTATTAACTGAATGAGGTGATGGATATGATGACCAAGAATCAAATGCCTTGAGACCCCGCAGGGCGCGCGCCTTTCGCGACTGAGGAGGCTCAAGCCATGCCCGCGGAAAGCGAGTGCCGGAACGGAAAGCAACAGTATATTGACAGGACCCTACACCTTTATTCAAGCTGTGAAAAAATCTAGTAAAACACTTGACTACAGGTAAGAAAGCGTCCGCCCGGAACGGAAATCAACGTCGCGTCAGTTTGCATCCCTTTTGTCGTCCTCATTCACAAATCCGACTCATTTATTTAGCTCCACAAGGATTTTCATTTTATTCCGTAGCGGGGAGAGCGCCGTTTTGTTAAAATGGCAAGAGATAGCTCGTTTGAGGAGGCTTTATCGTGAATAGGAAACGTTTGATTGGCGTAGCTGCCATTTTTTTATTGTTCATTTCCACATTGACGCCAGCTGTAGCTGCTGCCAAGTCGGAACATGGCATAATGGACGAAAGCATATATGATCTGTTGGTGGACCGTTTCAATAACGGTGCTGGACGAAACGACATCGATGTCGATACGCATAAAGGAGATGCCTTCAATGGCGGTGACTTCATCGGCATCCAAGGACGCTTGCAGCATATTATTGACATGGGTTTTACGATGATTTCGTTAGGGCCGGTCTTTAAGACGGAGACGTATGATGGGAACAGAGTGCTTTCCTATACAGAATTGGAGCCTCATTTCGGCACGGAGGAAGAGCTCGGTGCATTAGTGAAGGAAATCCATAAGAAGAAAATGAGAGTGATTGCTGACTTTCCACTCGGGAAAGTAAGTGCTGATCATGAATGGGCGAAAGATTCGACCTATAAGTCCATCCATTCCGCGGATGGTACGGTAAATTGGAATCCGGGCGATGCGAGAGTAAAGGATGCTTTGATCGACGCTGCGACAGACTTCATCACCGCTTATGAATTGGACGGACTTCGTCTGACAAAGCTAGAAGGGTTCGATGAAGCTTTCTTGAATGAAATGATCGACGCAATCCACAATGCTAAAGACGGCGCTTACGTTTTAACGAATGAAGAAAGCGGGGCCGCGTTTGACTTGAAGCCGAGCGATGCAAAGATGCAGGCGCTCCGTGAGTCCTTCGTAAGGTTCGATCCGGATTCCTCCCCAATGGAACTTTTCAAAGAAGCCGGGAAGAAAGAATTGCTCCAGTACGATGACTTGACAGGCCCGCGCTTCACATATGATATGGTGGAAGCCCGGATGTTCCCACCTACCCGGTGGAAAGTTGCAGCGACTGCACTGTTTACACTTCCAGGCGTTCCTCTCATGACATATGGTACGGAAATTGCAGTGAACGGAAAAGAAGCTCCTGAAAGCCATCCGCTTTTCAATTTTAAGACGGATATGGAATTCAAAGATCTGATTGGCAATTTGAATCAGCTCCGCAACGAGTCGGAGACACTTCGCAGCGGGGACTTTGAAATGCTGCACAACAAAGATGGGTTCCTCATCTATAAGCGTTCTTCCGAGGATGAAACGTGGCTGATTGCCATTAACAACACATCCAAGACGTCAAACTTGGCAATCCCAGCCGAAACGATCGGCAAGAACAAGAAATTGCGAGGCGTTTTGGATGGGGATCTCATCCGGGAAACAGATGACGGCATGTTCCATGTCGTTTTGGACAGAGAACTGGCAGAAGTGTATATCGCGGATGACGATAAAGGTTTCAATACGCCTTATTTGATCGCATCTATTCTCGTCTACGTCATGTTCCTTGGCTTCCTATTCCTTGTGGTCAAAAAAGGGCGGGAAAAGAGACGGACGGATACTAAAACAGCATAATTGAAAAAAATGCCTCTCTTGACGTGGTGATGGCCATGTCAGAAGAGGCATTTTCCATTTAAAAATATTGATTTTATTTATTCAAGAAGAAGATTGCAATTGTGCCAGGTCCGGCATGGGATCCGATGGCCGAACCGATCATATGGACTTCCACATCTTTCGGCTGGAATTTCTCTTCAATGAGCGCTTTCATTTCCAGAGCTGTGCTTTCGTCATCCCCGTGGCTGATGGCAATCGTCTGATTCGTTAATTCGGCACCGCGTTCTTCGATCAACTCGAGCATGCGGCGAAGAACTTTTTTACGGCCCCGATGTTTTTCGATCGGTACAAGCTTTCCACCTTCAACATGAAGCAAAGGCTTGATGTTCAACAGACCGCCGATGAATGCGCTCGCCTTCGATACACGTCCGCCTTTCGCCAAATAATCAAGGTCTTCGACAGTGAATAGATGCTCCATATGGGCAGCCATATCACGGATTTTGCGTTCGATCGTCCGGACATCGTCGCCCGCATCCCTTAGACGGACAGCTTCCTTCACGAGAAGTCCGCATCCGAGTGAAGCGCAGCGTGAATCGATTAGGACGAGGTTCATGTTCGGATTTCCTTCTTTAACTTGATCTTTCATCATCACGCCGGTGTTATACGTTCCTGAAAGCTCGGACGAAAAAGCGATGTACAGTCCATCTTCGCCGGACTTTGCAAGCTCTTTCCAAGTGGAAAGGAACTTCTCCGGGGAGGCTTGCGATGTTTTTGGATGCTTTCCATTGCGGATGGCGTCAAATACTTCTTTCGAATCAATTTCAAGGACATCATCGCCTTCCTTGTCGTCGATCAAGACACGTAATGGAATGAGCGTCACATCGTTTTCATCGAAAAATGATTTCGGTAAATCAGAACCACTGTCAGCAAAAATTCTCATTGTGGGTCCCCCTTATATTCTATTTATGTTTTTCTTGATAATAACAATCGTTCCTTCAGCACTTCTGCGATTCCATCTTCGTTATTCGTCAACGTCACTTCGTCCGCAATGGATTTCAGTCTGTCGATCCCGTTGCCCATCGCTACACCAACGCCCGCATAATCAATCATTTCAAGATCATTATCTTCATCTCCGAAAGCGATGATTCGCTCTTGCGGGATACCAAGATAGTTGGCTACATGGGAAATGCCGACCGCTTTATTCAAGCCGTGGCGCACAATTTCAATGACATCCCATGGTGCACCCCAACGTCTATGGTCGATCGCCTCGGCATGTACATCGGCAAGATGCCTCCGAATCGGTTCAACGTATTTCGAATCTGCCTGAATGAGCAAACTTGTAGGCTCAACTTGCAACGACTCACGGATGTCCCCTTGCTTGATGACGGGATTACCGAAGCCGACGATGTCCAATAGCTTTTCATCATGATATTGCAGATACACATCGTCCATCACTTCGGCAATGATATTATGGAGGCGGAAATCTTGCATCGCATCGACAACATCATTGACGACAGGAAGTGAAATCGTTTCATGGACCGTTTTCCATGAACGGTCAGTCGGATTGTGGACGAACGCGCCATTAAAATTAACGATCGGCGTCTTCAGGCCAAGTTCACGGTAGTACATCGAACTGGCACGATACGGCCGTCCAGTGGCAATCATCACTTGATGCCCTTGTTCTTCCGCTCGTTTCAATGTATGTGCAGTTTCTTTTGAAATCACTTTTTCATCCGTCAGCAATGTCCCGTCCAAGTCGAGGACAATCAAATGCGGTTTCATAAATTTGCCCCCTTTGGAAAGTTTCTTTGTTCTATACCCATTTCCTCAATCGCTTCACCTTATATTGTCCAGTTTAGCGTTATCTATCGGAGCAAGTCAAAACATTCCGGAGGGAAACCGTCCTTTTTGTTTTCCTAATAAAACTTTGGTACGATTTAGAAAAAGTACAGAAGGTGTTTAGATGATTGTAAAAGAAGAAAATTGGAGCAATATCCCATTATTACATATTGTGGATGAAACAATGGAAAATAGCAATATACCAACAGTTATCCTCTTGCATGGCTTCACAAGTGCCAAAGAGCATAATTTGCATTACGCATACAATATTGCAAAGAATGGAATCCGCGTCCTACTGCCGGATGCCCATCTTCATGGCTCGAGGGATGAAGGGTTGGATGAAGTCCAGTTAAGTCTGCGTTTTTGGGAAATTGTCCTGACATCGATCGAGGAAATGGATATCCTTCATAAAGAATTACAGGAGAGAGGTGTCTCGAAAATTGGTATCGGCGGGACTTCGATGGGCGGCATTACGACGCTAGGCTGCTTGACTGCTTATCCTTGGATTGAAGCTGCTGCGGTCATGATGGGTGCACCAGGTTATGTAGAGCTCGCAAAAGCGCAGATGTCCCAATTCGAACGGCGCGGCTTCAAACTGCCGATCACCGATGACGAACGGAAATCTCTTCTCGATACACTCGCCATCTTTGATTTGACGAAACAAAGGAAAAAGCTCAACAACCGTCCCGTCTTTTTCTGGCATGGTAAAAATGATGCGACGGTCCCGTTTGAACCGACCTTCAATTTCTATAACGCAGCGAAGAAGGATTATGTGGATACGCCCGAGCAATTCGAGTTCATGACCGATCCGACGGCTGGACACGCCGTTTCAAGACCCGGCATGCTGCGTGCCGCCGATTGGTTCGCATCTTATTTGAATGAATAGGGCATCCTTGCTATGATGGAGGGAGAACAGATTCGGAAAGGGGAATTTCAATGAATGATGATATGAAGGGCAGTTTGATGGGTGCTCTGGAAAACGTGATCGATCCCGAGCTCGGAATTGATATCGTCAATTTAGGGCTTGTTTATGATGCTGAACTTGATGAAGAAGGCACTGCCAAAGTTACAATGACATTGACTTCAATGGGTTGTCCGATGGGACCGCAAATCGTCTCCAACATCAAACAGGAACTGATGGAATTGCCTGAAGTGAAGGACACAGACGTAAATATTATTTGGAACCCGCCATGGTCGAGGGATATGATGTCCCGCTATGCGAAGATGGCGCTTGGCGTACGATAATATAACGTTTATAAACGTAGATAGAACAGGAAAAAGGTTGTTTGACTTATTGTCAGGCAGCCTTTTTTTGTTACGTGTTTATTCCCATCGGGACAGGGAAAATGAAGCATGCGGAATGCTTTACTTATCGGAATGAAAAGCATATAATTTAATTAATCAAAGATAGTCAAAGTCAAACTTATGAGGTGAATGCATATGAGAATGGATGGCGTACAAGAGGACCAACGTACACCACTAGAACAATTCGGCCGAAATCTCGTTGAAGATGTGAAGAACGGTAAAATGGACCCGGTCATCGGGCGGGATGAAGAAATCCGGAATGTCATTCGGATTTTATCAAGAAAAACGAAAAATAATCCTGTGCTCATCGGGGAACCCGGCGTCGGTAAAACGGCAATCGTTGAAGGGCTTGCCCAACGGATTGTCAAAGGCGACGTGCCGGAAGGTCTTAAAGATAAACAGATCTTTGAACTCGATATGAGCTCGCTCATCGCAGGTGCGAAATACCGCGGTGAATTCGAGGAACGGTTGAAAGGCGTTCTAAAGCAAGTGAAGGAAAGCGACGGTGAGATCATCCTTTTCATCGACGAAATCCATACAATCGTCGGCGCCGGGAAGACGGAAGGTGCGATGGATGCTGGCAATATGCTGAAACCAATGCTTGCACGCGGTGAATTGTATTGCATCGGAGCGACGACGCTCGACGAATACCGGATGTATATCGAGAAGGATCCGGCACTGGAACGACGCTTCCAGCAAGTTATGGTGCGCGAACCTTCTGTTGAAGATACGATTTCGATCTTGCGCGGCTTGAAGGAACGTTTTGAGCTGCATCATGGAGTCCGTATCCATGACCGCGCATTGGTAGCCGCCGCTACGTTGTCCGACCGCTATTTGACGGAACGGTTCATGCCGGATAAGGCAATCGACCTGATGGATGAGGCGAGTGCGATGATCCGGACGGAAATCGACTCGATGCCACAGGAACTCGATTCGGTCACACGCCGGATCATGCAGCTTGAAATCGAAGAGCAGGCATTGAGGAAAGAGACGGATGCGATCAGTCAGACGCGTCTCGAAGCGCTCCGTGCCGAGTTGCAGGAACTGAAGGATTCTTCCGCTGGCATGCGGGAACAGTGGAACAAAGAGAAAGAGGCACTGCGCGGCATCCAGGAAAAGCGGGAGGAGCTTGATCGCTACCGCCGCGAGCTTGAGGACGCACAAAACCGTTTTGATTTGAATAAAGCGGCTGAACTCCAATATGGCAAAATCCCTGAGCTTGAGAAGCGGCTTCATGAATTGGAAGCATCACTCGTCACTAACTCCGATAACCGGTTGCTGAGGGAAGAAGTGACGGAGGAGGAAATCGCGATGATCGTCGCTCGCTGGACGGGCATCCCGGTTACGAAGCTCGTCGAAGGGGAGCGAGAGAAATTGCTCCGACTCCGTGAGACGCTCGAGGAAAGGGTCATCGGTCAGGATGATGCCGTCCAGCTCGTCACGGAAGCGGTTTGGCGCGCACGTGCAGGTATCAAGGACCCTGACAAGCCGATCGGATCATTCCTGTTCCTCGGTCCAACCGGGGTAGGGAAGACGGAGCTAGCGAAAACGCTCGCTGCAACGTTATTCGATTCGGAAGACCATTTCATCAGGATCGACATGTCCGAATATATGGAGAAGCATAGCGTGTCCCGGCTCGTCGGGGCGCCTCCAGGTTATGTCGGCTATGAAGAGGGTGGCCAGCTGACGGAGGCGGTGCGCCGCAATCCGTACTCAGTCGTTCTTCTGGATGAAATCGAGAAGGCGCATCCTGATGTCGCGAATATCTTGCTACAAATTTTGGACGATGGCCGAATAACGGATAGCCAAGGACGGCTCGTCAACTTCACGAACACGGTCGTCATCATGACGTCAAACATCGGATCGGCATACTTGCTGCAAGGCCAGTTCGATTCTGATAAGCATGCCGCCGAGGATCTGGTCATGGCGGAGCTGCGCGGCCATTTCAAACCGGAGCTGCTGAACCGGATGGACGACATTATCATTTTCCATTCACTGTCAGGCGACTCGTTCCGTTTAATTGCCAAGAAGCTTCTCGAGAACCTTGTGAAACGGCTGGATGAACAGGAAGTCGAGCTGGAATACAGCGATGACGTTGTTGACTGGATCGTCCAGGAAGGTACGGACGCAGAGTTTGGAGCGAGACCATTGAAACGGTTCATCCAACGCCACGTCGAAACAGCTGTCG
This sequence comes from Sporosarcina luteola, assembly GCF_023715585.1. GTDB lineage: Bacteria > Bacillota > Bacilli > Bacillales_A > Planococcaceae > Sporosarcina > Sporosarcina luteola_D. Next base: position 1,310,907 of record NZ_JAMBOK010000001.1, on the reverse strand, counting down.
CAAAGGAAATCATCAAAGGCGACTTGAAGGATGATGAAAAACTGGTACTGGGCATGGAAGAAGGAAAGTTGAAGATTGATAAGAAGTAAAACTAACCCTGGTATTCCGATTTAGATCGGCTGCCAGGGCTTTTTTTTGATCGCGTTCAGAAAGATAGCTTTCGCGCTCAAAGAAGCAGCATCCTCGCTCAAGAATCGTCTATCGCGCTCAAAGAAGTAGCTTCCGCGCTCAAGAATCGTCTCCCGCGCTCAAAGGAGCATCTCTCGCGCTCAAGAATGTTCCCCCGCACCCAAAGGAGCTCCAAAAGCCATACAAACAAAAAAACCATCCACAACGAAGTGAACGGCTTTACGGATGGATCAATAATCTGCAACTTCTCCGTCTGGAGTGACTGCAGTAATGCAAAGGATGATGACTGCCAAGACGATCGAAGCGACAAGTCCCGCTCTGAAGTCGAAAGCCATACCGGCGATTGAACCTGCTACATAGTTAACCATCGTTACAAGTAGAAAAGACCAAACAAATGCCATGATGTATTTCATCGAATTCACCTCATCGTAACTATTTCCTCGTAATCATATCATAGCACGTCCAATCTATAAACAAAATTATGCATTGTCGATATATTCTTTGGCGAAATCGTGTCGACATATTGAAAAGCAGACTGGAATCTTCTATAATTAACACCAGGTACTAATAATAGATGATAAGGAACGGGGTATGTAAGATGAATGCAGGGTTGATCGGCGTAGGGAAGTTTGTTCCTTCGCAAGTTGTCACAAACCATGATCTTGAACAGCGCATCGATACGTCGGACGAATGGATCCGTACGCGCACCGGCATTGAAGAAAGACGCATCGCGGATGATAATACCAATACGTCCGACATGGCGTATGAAGCGGCGGTAAGCGCTCTTGAAAATTCTGGCCTTCACCCGGAAGACATTGGAATGATCCTGGTCGCTACGGTGACGCCAGATCGTCCATTCCCATCCGTTGCGACAATGATCCAAGAGCGATTAGGCGCGAAAAATGCATCCGCGATGGATATATCAGCGGCATGTGCAGGGTTTATATACGGCGTTGTAACAGCTAAGCATTTCGTTGAAGCAGGAACGTATAAACATGTACTCGTTGTCGGAGTAGAGAAGTTGTCGAAGATTACGGATTGGGAAGACCGCAATACGGCAGTCCTATTTGGGGACGGTGCCGGTGCAGCAGTTGTCGGAAAAGTGAGCGAAGGCCGGGGAATCCTTTCCTTTGAATTAGGAGCCGATGGTACAGGGGGCAAACACCTATACCAAGACAAGTACCTCCATATGAACGGACGTGAAGTGTTCAAATTTGCAGTTCGTCAAATGGGCGAATCAGCCGTGAGTGTTACGGAAAAGGCGGGCTTGACGACGGAAGATGTCGATTATTTGATTCCCCACCAAGCGAATATCCGCATTATGGAGGCATCGCGCGAACGGCTCGGCTTGCCGATTGAGAAAATGTCCAAGTCTGTCCATAAATATGGAAACACTTCGGCAGCATCCATTCCGATTTCATTATACGACGACCTGCAAGAAGGCCGCGTGAAAGATGACGATATCATCGTCCTTGTCGGATTCGGCGGAGGCCTAACATGGGGCGCCCTATGCATTAAATGGGGAAAATAACTTCGGATTACTATATACTAATGTAAATTAGAGATACACTTTTGAACGAAGCATATGAATCAATAACTATTTGTAAAAACGAAGGGGAGTTTTCAAAAATGGAAAGACGTCGTGTAGTCATTACAGGAGTTGGAGCAGTTTCTCCAGTAGGAAATTCCGCAGAAGAATCATGGGAAGCGGTACTGAGCGGAAAGTCCGGAATCGGCCCGCTCACAAGACTGGACAGTGAACAATTCCCGGTGAAAGTCGCTGCGGAAGTGAAAGATTTCGACATCGAAGAATACATCCCGCGGAAAGACGCGCGCAAAATGGACCGCTTCACGCACTATGCGCTAGCAGCCTCCATCATGGCAATGAAAGATGCAAATCTTGAATTGGATGAAGAGACTGGATTGCGTACGGGCGTATGGATCGGATCAGGCATCGGCGGCATGGAAACACATGAGCAGCAGTTCAAGACATTCCAAGAAAAAGGATACCGCCGGGTCAGCCCGTTCTTCGTTCCGATGATGATTCCTGACATGGCTTCAGGCCAAGTGTCAATCCATCTGGGCGCTAAAGGCATCAACTCGTGCACAGTTACCGCTTGTGCATCGGGTACGAATTCAATCGGTGACGCATTCGAAGTCATCAAGCGCGGAGATGCGGACGTCATGATCACGGGCGGTGCAGAAGCTCCGATCACAACGATGGCGGTAGCTGGTTTCTGTGCGAATACAGCGTTGTCGCTGAATCCTGATCCGGCAACAGCTTCCCGTCCGTTTGATAAGGAACGGGACGGCTTTGTCATCGGGGAAGGCGCAGGCATCCTCATTCTCGAGGAATACGAACATGCAGTGAAACGCGGTGCGAAAATATACGCTGAAATGGTCGGGTACGGATCTACAGGAGACGCTCACCATATTACTGCGCCAGCTCCTGAAGGTGAAGGTGCAGCTCGTGCAATGCGTCAGGCACTTGATGAAGCAGAAATCAGTCCTGACAAAATTGATTATATCAATGCACATGGAACGAGCACGCCATACAACGACCTGTTCGAAACACTCGCTGCTAAAACGGTTTTCGGAGAGCATGCATACAGGCTTGCGATGAGCTCAACGAAATCGATGACGGGCCATCTTCTCGGTGCAGCTGGAGGATTGGAAGCGATCTTCACAGTAAAAGCATTGCAGGAAGGGATCCTTCCTCCAACAACCAACTATGTGAATGAAGATCCAGAATGCGATTTAGACTATGTTGTCAATAAAGCAAGGAAACAAGATATTGAATATGCGATGAGCAACTCTCTCGGCTTCGGGGGACATAACGCTTCACTTGTATTCAAGAAAATATAATTAACTAGATGAAAAAGCTCCCCTTTTGGAATTCTTCTAAAAGGGGAGCTTTCATTCATACAATGGAAGAAAAGCAAAAGGGCGATGTATAGATGACACGTATCTTCTTCTTCCTCATCAGTTACGGACTCATAGTCATTACGACTACACATATGATCTTCTATTTCAATTATCTATCGCTCGGCTATAGCTGGAAGCAGATCCTGCTGTTCATTATCCAAACGGCCGACTTCACGCTTTTCGTCATGGCAGTCATACTTCTTGCCATTACCGTCTTCTTCCGAGCCCCATCGCAGACTCCATTTTTTTAAGCGTTGCGGACGCAATTGCATTCGCTCTCTCGGCTCCGCGATCAAGATGAATATCAAGCTCAGAGGAGTTGAGAAGCTCTTCATAGCGTTCTTGGATCGGCGTAAGATGTCCGATCACAGCCTCGGCTACACTTGTTTTGAATGCGCCATAGCCAAGCCCTTCGTATTTCGATTCAAGATCGGCAATCGAGATGCCGCTTAATGCCGATTCAATTGTCAAGAGGTTCGAAACACCCGGCTTGTTCTCTACGTCGAATTTCACGATGCCATCCGAATCCGTCACTGCACTTTTGATTTTCTTTTCGATTTCCTTCGGCGTATCCAATAGCGAAATCGTCCCTTTTTTATTCGGATCGGACTTGCTCATTTTCTTCAATGGGTCTTGCAATGATTTAATGCGCGCGCCATTTTTCGGTATGCGCACTTCCGGGATGGTGAGCACTTCGCCGTAGCGTCTATTGAAGCGTTCTGCCAAGTCCCTTGTCAATTCGACATGCTGTTTTTGGTCATCCCCGACCGGCACGATGTCGGTATTGTAAATGAGAATATCCGCAGCCATCAAAGGCGGGTATGTGAGAAGTCCGGCAGATACGCCTTCTTTCCCGTCGGATTTGTCTTTGAACTGGGTCATCCGCTCAAGCTCTCCGATATAGGAGATGCATTGCATCATCCATCCGGCCTGGGCATGCGCTGGCACTTCCGATTGGATGAACAGAAGCGATTTCTCCGGATCGATACCGCTTGCAATATAGATGGCTGCTAGCGAACGAATCGTCTTCGCGAGTTCAGCCGGATCTTGCTGTACTGTGATTGCGTGCTGGTCAACGATACAGAACCTGCAGTCGTATTCATGCTGAAGTTCCGTAAATTGCTTAAATGCGCCGATGTAGTTCCCTAATGTCACTGTCCCTGTTGGCTGAACGCCTGAAAAAATAGTCTTCATCCAAAATTCCTCCTCTAAAAATAGCTGATTTCCGTTACAGGCGGACGCTTTCCAATCGAACAGCGAAGGGTTCGATTTGCCTTAATTTCTGCGTTCTTTGCAGAAATTAAGGCAGCCCCTTCCTGCTCCCAACGCTTCGCTTTTGGTCGCAAAAGCCGTTCTTCGTTACGGCTTTCGCTGGAGTCGCCGCCTTCCACTACAATCAACTTAATAACAGTTAATAAAAAAAAATAGAATAAAAAAACACCAGTCATCCCTAAAAAAGGGACGACTGATGTGAATCAACCGTGGTACCACCCGAATCAGCCTGCAAGCAGGCCACTCAAACCCCTTAACGCGGGGAGACGTGAAAGGCTACTGAATGATGAATGAACATCTATCTTTCGCCAGTCAAGCTCGGGAACCCAATTCCTCTCGTCCGCCATGCCTGTTCTCACCAACCACAGGCTCTCTTCAATGCCGCGACGAGAATACTCTTTCCGTCTTCGCTTTTCGTAATAGTTGTCAAAAGTATAATACGGTATTTCGAATAAAGCAAATCAAATATCTTTTGGTTGCTTTATTATATGCTAGTGTTGGCTTCTTAAGGATGAATTTGACAAAAGAATAGGTTTTTCGACAGGAAATTGAGGGAATAGATGACTTTACCTATTCATATTTTTTTTGCTTTGCTAGAATGAGTGAAAGAGAGAGGATGTGTCAGATGAAGAAAATGAAATGGATCGCTACTTTGCTGCTTGCGGGTGCAGTCGCTATGCCACTGTCCGTCCAAGCGGGCGATGCAAAGACCGATATTGAATTTGCTGAACGTACATATGGATTTGAAGAGATAGACAAGGGGATCGTAGCCAGCTCAAAGTTATACACGCATCATTCGGGACTCGCATTTGACTATCCCGAAGCTGTGCGTGGCATTTACGTGACAGGCCATTCGGCAGGTGGCTCCGCATTCGAACGGTTATTGAAACTGATCGATTCGACGGACTTGAATGCAATGGTCATCGACATTAAAGACGACTTCGGTTATTTAACATATAAGCCGCAAGAAGATTCGCCGTTATTCAAAATGGACATTGGGCAACCATACATAAAAGATCCGCGCAAGATGCTAGAGACGCTTGAGGAGCGGAAGGTCTATCCAATCGCTAGGATTGTCGTGTTCAAAGATAGCGTTCTCGCGGAGAAGCGTCCCGAACTATCTTTCATGGATGGCGATAAAGTGTGGAAGAACGGAAGGGGAGAGTCCTTCGTCAATCCGTTCATGAAGGAAGTATGGGATCATAATGTCGATATCGCAATTGAAGCGGCGAAGATGGGATTCAAGGAAATCCAGTTCGATTATGTCCGTTTTCCGGAAGGCTTCGAGAAACGGCACGAAACGTTGAAATACTCAATGGATGACTATAAAGACTCCGATTTAGATCCGGTTCAGCGCAGGGTCGAAGCGGTAACGGATTTCGTGGCATATGCACGGGAGCAGCTGAAACCTTATGATGTGGACGTTTCGGTCGATATTTTCGGCTACGCGGCAACTCTGCCCGAAGCGCCGGGCATCGGACAGAACTTCTCGAAGATTTCCGAAAATGTCGATGTCATATCCTCAATGATTTATCCGAGCCATTGGACATCGTATTTCGGTATAGCGAAGCCAGACCTTGAACCTTATCGACTTGTGGCGGAATATGCGAAGGTGGAGAATGCCAAGCTCGGAGCGCTTGATAATCCGCCGGTTTCCCGGCCGTGGCTGCAGGACTTCAGTGCACCCTGGCTTGGAAGCGGGAATTATCTCCGCTATGGGAAAAAAGAAGTTGAAGCGCAAATCAAAGCATTGAATGATAATGGCATTGATGAGTTCCTCTTATGGAATGCACAGAATAAATATACAGATGGAGTAGACTATACTCCATAAATTATTCCGGGGACCTGAGGCAAAGGTTTCCGGAGTTTTTTGATGTATATTGAAACTTTTCAGGCTTCTATGTCGTACTAGTAGTTGTGGAGCGATATTTTTCATTCGAGGAATTCTAAATGAGAAAAGATTTATTTCAATCATTGATGTTTAAACTTTTCTTCCATCGGGTATAACAGTAAAGAAGTAGTAAAGTACATAGTCGAAGGAGCTGTAAACCCTATAATATTGCGGAATTGTGACAAGTAAACCATCTGTTCCACTTTTTTGTGAAAAAGTGTATTCATTGAGAATGAATATGTGTATAATAGGAGTTAAGCTTATTACTTTAAAATAATTCTAATTTAATTTTCTAAATATAAGATAGTTAGCCGACTGAAAGGAAGTGTCAGCGAATGGGAGTTACATTATTTACCTCACCAAGTTGCACATCATGTAGAAAAGCGAAGGCATGGTTAGAAGAGCATGATATTCCCTATTCCGAACGAAATATTTTTTCCGAACCGTTGAATATTGATGAAATCAAACAAATTTTGCGAATGACAGAAGATGGAACAGATGAAATCATCTCAACGCGCTCAAAAATCTTCCAAAAACTGAATGTAGACGTGGAAAGCCTTCCACTGCAACGGTTATATGAATTAATTCAAGAACATCCGGGCCTATTAAGAAGACCGATCATCCTAGATGAAAAAAGGCTTCAGGTAGGGTATAATGAAGATGAAATCAGACGCTTCCTACCTCGGAAAGTAAGGGCCTATCAGCTTCTTGAAGCGCGGCGCATGGTAAACTAATAAAAGACATAATATAGCTGATAGGGAGTTGACAGGCATCTTGCCGATCCTATCAGCTTTTTAATTTCCCCTTGCTTATCATGCTGATATTCTCTACAATGCTAGTAACATAATTCAGCAAAATCCAGCTGAATTATGATGAGACGTAATTGATTATTATCCGTCCATCGGAGGATAACCCTTTCAAAACCTCCGGGATGGTCATATGATAAGTATAAGCATTGCAGGTTTATTGCTAAAAATAACGAAATGGGCACAAGCCTGTTTGTAAGGAAGGGAGAGAAAAGGGATGGAAATAGAGCGAGTCAATGATAATACCGTAAAGTTCTACTTATCGTATATCGACATTGAGGAACGAGGCTTTACACGGGAAGAAGTTTGGTACAATCGCGATAAAAGCGAGGAGCTCTTCTGGGAGATGATGGACGAAATCAACGATGAGACCGAATTCGAAGTGGAAGGTCCATTATGGATACAAGTCCATGCGATGAATAACGGAATTGAAGTAACCGTGACGCGGGCGCAAGCGACGGACAATGATGAATCTGATGCCCACCTAGGCATGGATGATTCCCGAAAGACCTTCGAACCGGATCCCAGCATATTTGCCGATTCCGAACAGCTTATGAATGAATTGAATGATGAGCCTGTTGTATGGACGTCCGATATGTTCGTCTTTGAAGATTTCGAAAACCTCATTCCGCTGTCAAATATCATTCCCCCATACGCAGTTGAATCATCTCTCTATTCGTTTGAAAATAAATTCTATCTATATGTGATTTATGATGAATCGAAAATGGATGATGACGATAAATCCGATTTCTGCAGCCTCATTTCAGAATACGGCTCCTTATCCCAAGTGACGATCCACCGCCTAGAAGAATACGGCAAAGTCATTATGGAATCTGACGTATTGGCAACTGTGAAAAAATACTTCGGTAATTAACAATATACAGCTGTTCCCAGATCGAAAATGGGGAACAGCTTTTTTGTATTAGAGGTGTAAAAAGTTGATTTCCGCTTCGGACGGACGCTTTTCGCGGGCACGGCTTCAGCCGATCGAACAGTGAAAGGTTCGATTTGCCGTATTTCTGCGTTTTTTGGCAGAAATTAAGGCAGCCTATGCTCGCAACGCTTCGCTTGTGCTCGCAAACGCCGTTCTTCGTGACGGCGTTCGCTGGAGTCTCCGTCCTACGCTTCAATCAACAGTGCCGCTGTTTAAGAAAGGAATTTCAGAAATGAAGACAAAAAATCGAATAAATGAGGGTAGGTTTTTGGGAATTATGAAAAGACACCAGTAGTTATGAATGTAAAATCAAAAAAGACAATCGAGTATGTCTTGACCCATGTCAATAAAAAGCAGGTGGGGAAACTAGAAGAAGCGGCTTACTCGTGAAGTTAAAGAAGAAACGGAATTAAACGTTGAACTAGGGGGAGTGTTTGCAGTAAGTGAAGCGTTTTTTAAAAAATCGGGGACGTCACACAATATTTTTCACGGGACGGTAATTCCTAAGGTACAAATCTCCTTCAACTAATAGAGGTCATTGCCGAACTAAGAAGTTGTCCTTGATGGGATAATAGTAAGCGAATAAGTAAGAATAAAGGGTGATATGTAGATTGACAACTATAGGGCTGATTAGACATGGAATTACTGAGTGGAATGATCTTGGCAAAGCACAAGGCACATCAAACATACCATTAAACAAATTGGGTAGAAAGCAAGCCAATAATGTTGGCGATAGGCTTCTGGATGAAGGCAATTGGGATGTAATTATTTCAAGTGACTTATCAAGAGCTATAGAAACTGCACAAATCATTGGGAGTAAATTAAACTTATCAATAAGTCATTATGATAAACGAATCAGGGAGATAGATTGTGGTGAAATTGAAGGTACAACCGAAGAGACCCGACAGGAAAGGTGGGGAAGTAATTGGCGTGAAATAGATCTTGGAATGGAGAATTTTGAGGAAGTTGGGAAAAGAGGAATGGGTTTCCTTGAAGAAATGGTCTATACATATAACGGAAAGCGAATTTTACTAGTCAGTCACGGGGCTTTAATCGGTTTAACGTTACAACAATTACTTCCCACCATGTTCCCATCGACATATATAGATAATTGCTCCTTAACTATCTTGCAAAATACTGATGGAAAATGGGATTGCATTCTATACAATTGTACAAAACATTTGATATAAGTTAATGTTACCAGACCATAAACTCTTCTCTCCTTCAAAGGGAGTGAAAATCGAGACTGCTCTGCAAAAAGGCGCTTCTATTGAATTAGGACTTACTTCTGTTTAGATATTTTAAATTAATTTAAGAGTTATTTCTAGTAAATACTTAAATTATTCAACCGATGGGTGCGATTGCCATATATAATCAGACACTTAGTTGATTGGAGCGGAAGACGGCGGACTCCGTGAGGATCAGCGGGACAGGTGAAACAACCAACGGAAGCGCAGCGAACGGGGTGGTTCACCACACGCCCTCCGGAAAGCGTGCCGTCTGAAGCGGAAATCCGTTTTGATACGATTTAAATTAATTTGAATTCATAATATTTGAAATAAAACGCCCCCTTCCTTACAATACAAGTGAAGGGAGTGAGGGCTATACTAACTGCTTATTCGGATGAAGGCCGACTGATTATTTTATCCCTGGAACTGGAAAGGCATGAGCTGAGAAGGTGGAGGAACACCCGCAGCTTTTATTGTCCGCAGTGCAAAGGGCCGGTTCAGTTGAAAGTCGGCGACATCGTCATCCCGCATTTTGCGCACCGGAAGGACTCAGCTTGCAGCGCTTCGTTTTCTGAAGGTGAATCTCAGCAGCACTTAAACGGCAAACAGCTGCTGTACCAGTCTTTAGTAAACGGCAAACAGGAAGTTGAATTGGAACCGATGCTAAACAGGATTTCACAACGTCCGGACCTTCTCGTAAAAACCGGCGATAAAAACTATCCAATCGAGTTTCAATGCAGCACCATCCCCATCTCTCTTCTGGAAGAACGGACAGACGGATATTTCCGTGCTGGCATGGAGCCGATTTGGATTTTGCATACCCCGGCAAAATTCACAAACCTTCCTGAAGGTATAGGCGTGTTTCAGTTCTCCAAGTTCCAAGAGTGGTTCATCGTCCGCAGATCTCCTAATGATCACCTTCTCCTCACATTTAATCCCCACACTCAAACATTTCACTATTTCAGCAGTCTGCTCCATGTAGCCGGACAACGGTATATCGGAATGCATCGAATCCTACCTCTACAATTTCAAATTTTCCCTTTCGCACTTCCTAAAGCACCCACCGAGAAGGAAATAAGACAATACGCCAATCTTTACGAAACACTACGTCAGAAAGAGGTGCAGAACCGGATTGTATTGAATAGAAAGGGCATCAGAGACCCATTCTTAAGAAGCTGCTATGAAATGAAAATGCTTCCTACCCAACTGCCTCCATGGATCGGGATGCCTGTCCAGGGAAACTCGGCATTTCGTGAACCGGACGTTGAATGGCAATTCCGTCTGGTGCACTTCCTGAAACGAAATGAGATTCCATTTTGGGATGTAGCGCCCTATTCAATTGAACGTTTTGTACGTAGTTTTAGCGGGGATTATAAAGGGAGAGCGATGGCATGCGAGCATTACATCGAATTCTTAAGTCGTTATGGAATCGGCTCAATAACGCAAGAGACGGAATTGGTCGAAAATGTTGTTTTGCGATTCATTTCAGAAAGATTTCTTGCAAATTAAGGACGAAATTGAGAGAATGAAAATGATTCGTTTTACGAAGAAGATGATGGGGAGGATTTTGAATGACGACTGAACCGAAAAACAAAGTATTGACGCGCGATCAAGTGAAAGTTGAAGAAACATGGCGTCTCGAGGATATTTTCCCAACCGACGAAGCGTGGGAGCAGGAGTTTAAGGAAATCGAAGAGCTTTCTAGGAAGGCTGAGTCATTCAAAGGCACATTGAACCAAGGGGCCGATGCATTGTTCGAAGCGCTTTCCTATCGGGATACAATCTATGAAAGAATGGGGAAACTGTATACGTATGCCCATTTGAAAGGCGATCAGGATACGACGAACAGTTTCTATCAAGCGATGGAGAGTCGTGCGAAAACATTGTACGTCAAAATTTCGACAGCGCTTTCTTACTTCACACCGGAGTTGCTGTCCATCCCTGAAGAGGAATTGAACAGTCTCGCGGAAAACAACGAGAACTTGAAACTATATAAGCATGAATTCGAAGAAATGAATGCCTATCGTGCGCATACCCTTCCTGCTGAACAGGAAGCGATCCTTGCACAGATGGGCGAAGTGACGGGCAGCTCGTCGGAAACATTCAGCATGTTGAACAATGCTGACTTGACGTTCCCGATGGTGAAAGACGAAGACGGAGAAGAGGCCGAATTGTCACACGGACGATATATCCGTTTCCTCGAAAGCAAAGATGCTCGCGTGCGTGAAGACGCATTCAAGGCGATGTACGGCAAATATGGCGAATTCAAAAACACCTTCGCATCCACGTTGAGCGGAAACGTAAAACGGAATAACGTCAATGCACGCATCCGCAATTACACATCTGCACGGGAAGCGGCTTTATCGAACAATCACATTCCGGAACAAGTGTATGACAATCTCGTCAATACAATCAATAAAAATCTCGGATTGCATCATCGCTACGTAGCGTTGCGCAAAAAAGTCCTTGGCCTAAATGAACTCCATATGTGGGATATGTTTGCACCGATGGTTAAAGACGTGGAAATGAAGATTCCTTATGAGGAAGCTACCAAAACTATGCTCGAAAGCTTCCATCCGCTTGGCGAAGAATACACTTCAATCGTCAAAGAAGGACTCGATAACCGTTGGGTGGATGTCCGTGAAAACAAAGGGAAGCGGTCAGGTGCTTACTCATCGGGATCCTATGGCACTAACCCATACATCCTGATGAACTGGCAGGACAACGTCAACAATATGTTCACATTGGCTCATGAATTCGGACACAGTGTGCACAGCTACTATTCGAGGAAGTATCAGCCAGTAAACTACAGCGGATATTCCATTTTTGTCGCTGAAGTTGCATCTACAGTAAATGAAGCGATTCTAAACGATTATTTATTGAAGACAATCGACGATAAGCAGAAACGCATTTATTTACTGAACCATTGGCTTGAAGGCTTCCGTGGAACGGTCTTCCGCCAAACAATGTTTGCCGAGTTCGAGCACCTGATCCATCAGCTCGATCAGCATGGCGTTGCTTTGACAGCTGATAAATTGTCAGAGGAGTATGCTGCCTTGAACAAGAAATATTTTGGCGAAGCAGTGGAAGAGGATAAGGAAATCGCTCTTGAGTGGGCGAGGATCCCTCACTTCTACTACAATTATTACGTGTATCAATACGCAACTGGCTTCAGTGCTGCAGTTGCGCTAAGCCACCAGATTTTATCGGAAGGGCAGCCAGCTGTCAACCGTTACATCAATCATTTCCTGAAAGCGGGATCATCCGATTATCCGATCGAAGTTTTGAAAAAAGCAGGCGTCGATATGACGAGCTCGCAACCGATTGAAGAGGCGTGTAAAGTATTCGCAGAACGGTTGGCTGAGTTGGAAGAATTGCTTGGATAAGTAAAAAGTGACCTGACTAAGCGTTTTCAGCGCTTATGTCAGGTTTTTTCTGTTCGGTTGTTATGGGGTTATATTAGTATAACAATTGGTAAAGCGCTTACATTCGAAATCTTGAATGTGAAACCGATTTGTCAAGTGGATGGAAGTCTTTAGGTATAAGGTTTGTTTCGTTATTTATTTGTGACAGAGATGTGAAACTTCATGTGAAATGTTGATGTTACTATTATTTTATGATAAGTTATAGATGTGAAATAAATCACATACCAAACATACACCCCTTTTGTTTGAACGTGAACATTTCTCCCATTCCCTTTGTAAAAGAGCATCCCTCTCCCCCAAGAGTGGATGCTCTTTTCTTTTGTTATACATAGTTATGGCTGGCGCTCAAAGCGAACGGCTTGGCGCCTAAAGCAGGCTGCCCCGCGCCTAAAGCGAGCGGCTTGGCGCCTAAAGCAGGCCACCCCGCGCCTAAACCAAGCGGCCCCGCGCCTAAAGCGAGCGACCCCACGCCTAAACCAAGCGGCCCCGCGCCTAAAGCGAGCGGTCCCGCGCCTAAAGCAGGCCAGCCCGCGCCTAAAGCGAGCCACCCCGCGCCTAAAGCGAGCGGTCCCGCGCCTAAAGCAGGCCATCCCGCGCCCAAAGCAAGCGGCTTGGCGCCTAAAGCAGGTCACCCCGCGCCTAAACTAAGCGGCCCCGCGCCTAAAGCGAGCCGCCCCGCGCCTAAAGCAGCCCCCCCGCGCCTAAAGCGAGCGGCCCCGCGCCTAAAGCGAGCGGTCCCGCGCCTAAGCAGGCCATCCCGCGCCCAAAGCGAGCGGCCCCGCGCCTAAAGCGAGCCGCCCCGCGCCTAAAGCAGGCCCCCCCGCGCCTAAAGCGAGCCATCCCGCGCCTAAACCAAGCCGCTCCACGCCCAAAGCAAGCATCTCTACATATAAAAAAGCAGATTGCATGGGATTCGAAGACCATGCAATCTGCTTTTACAATTCAACGGCGTTTACGCCATAAAGTCATATCTGTGAGTGGCAGCCTTTCAATCTTCTGAAGAAGGAGCTGCTTTTTTAATTCCCGCTCGGCGGATTTTTCCGGGATGTTGTAGATTTCAGCGATTTCGCTCGTCGAGAGTGCATCAAAACGCTGGAATAGTTCATCCAATGCCGGTGGGGAATCGGGTGTAATCTCGTACCCAACCATTTCTTCCAAAATCTGTTCGTATATATCGTAGGAGTGTAATCCGTTCACCTTCAACCCTTCGTCTTCAATATTCTCATTGAAGAATACAAAGGAAGGTGCGTCTTCCACTTCCATTTCATTCGCCAAATGCAAATCGACCTGCAAGGAACGCAGCACATGATTCGATGAGAAATCGAGAATGAACTCATCGACATCCAATCCGAGGTTTTCCGCTATTTCAACAAGCACTGAAAAGGAAAGGACGTTCCTCCTCTTCAAATAGGTGTATTCGAACAGCTTGGATAGGAATCGGAAAGCCGCGCGCTTTCCTTGGAACTCCGCCGCTTTCAAGGCGATGCTCGGAAACGCCGGATGGTTTTTAGTGCACGCCTTCGCATCGTCCATATTGACGATGCAACATGAATTCGTCTTCGTCAAAGAAGTGCGTAGAACGATCTTCAGTGTGAAATAACGCTCGTATTCAACTTGTAATCTCCTTAGCAATGGCTGGAGCGCCCAGCTGTTCATGCATAAAGGATCTACGAAGACGTAGATTTCAATTGGCTTTGACAAGGAGGCTGAAGAAGTGGCGCTGCTTTCCAACAGAGTTTCCCTGTTCACTGCACATCCCCCTCGCTTCGATTGACCATATGGTTCGCGGTCATGACGAGCCTATGATAATACACTTCCCGCAAAGGTCCTTCAAGGCCTACTTCGTCCATTGCTTCCGCCATGCAGGCGAGCCATGCTGTTGCACGTGTAGGAGTTATCGGAAAAGGCATATGACGCGCCTTCATCATCGGATGTCCGTGCTCTTCCGTGAATAAATTCGGTCCGCCTAAATATTGTGTTTGAAATTGTTTCTGCTTGCGTGCTGTTTCCGTCAGATCTTCAGGGAAAATCGGATGTAAGTCCGGGTGGACAGCCACTTTTTCATAAAAACGATCGATGAGTTCCGATAATTTTTCAGCACCGATTTCCTCATAAGGGATCAAAGGTTTTCGTGTCATGTATGCCAATCTCCTTTGTTCTGACTGTATGGACATTTTAACAACCAAACAATTCTTTCACAAACATAAAGCCTTCAAGCATATTGGAATATTGTCAGATTTCAAAGCGATTATAGTAGTTTAGCACTTTGGAAACATATTGTTCAGTTTCCTTGAAAGGCGGTATCCCGCCATATTTCCGGACGTTTCCAGGACCTGCATTATACGCGGCCAACGCCATTTCGACATTGCCGAACTGATCAAGCATTTGCCGTAAGTACTTCGCGCCGCCCATTATATTTTGCTCAGGATCGAATCCATCCTTCACACCAAGCAGTTTGGCAGTGCCGGGCATAAGTTGCATCAAACCCATCGCACCCGCGCCGCTTACGGCTGTGCTATTGAAGTTGGATTCCTGCTTGATGACGGATGAGATCAGATTTACAGGCAAGCGGTATGTGTCGGCGGCTCGCTGAATGAAATCACCATAGTCATTGTTCGCGACTGGACCTTCGCTTTTCGCCGGCCGTGAAGCATGCATAGCTGTCAGAAGGCCTGTCGGTAAATAAACGTTGTTCGGACCTGTATACTGGAGGCTGTTCATAGACTGAATTCCACCTAACATGCCGAAAGATTGAAATGGAAGCGTCTCCGGTCGCGGAGCACCGCTCGTCATGCCGGTTAACAGATCATTTATCATCATGTTGAACAAGGAGGAGGTTGACTCCTGCCCGTTCACGAAAGTTTGCACCGAACCTAGTGTCTGCATCGCCTGGATATCCATTACTGTTCGAATTGCGCGTGCATCCATTTTTTGTTTCTCTCCTTCTTTAGGACTATCTAAAGTTGCTACTGTATTAAGTATAGCAAGTTCGGGATAAAAACGCATGCTACAGACTGCACCAGCAGCTCTCATATGGTAGACTGAACGTAAGATCATTGAAAGGAAGAAGACCTATGCGAATCAAGAACCGAGTGATGAGAGGGCAAGAGAACAACAACGAAATCCAGTTTGTACTGGACGCGGAAGCTGACCGTCCGACTGGAACTCCCGCAAAGAAAATGATAACCGATTCAGAAGAACATGCATTTGTCTATTTAATGGATGAAGATGAAGGGTATACATACATACATTTCCCGAAAGAGACGTGGCCGTACATGGAAAAGGCATTGAAAACCGGCAGCGATCCGTATCTTTTGTGGAACGATGAAAAAATCCCGTTGCCCGGCTTTATAGAGGAGCTGACCATGCTCGTCTATAACATCGAAGGGAACGACAATTATGGAGAGGCATTCACGACTGCGGTGGAGCAGGAATTCGAAGCCTTCCTCCAAAACATCAATTAATAGTTTGGAGGGCTACTCATGAAGGAGTGGAAGCAATTTCTTGAACCATATAAGCAGGCTGTTTCCGAATTGAAGGTAAAATTGAAAGGGCTGCGTGCACAATACGAACTCGAGGGCGTCCATATGCCCGTGGAATTTGTGACGGGACGGGTGAAACCGCTCGCGAGCATCTATGATAAGACCCTTGAAAAGGGAATCCCATTCAAACCTTCAGCGGAGTTGGCGGAGGAGCTCCCGGATATTGCAGGTCTCCGCATCATGTGCCAGTTCGTCGATGACATCGGAAAAGTTGTCCATACATTGCGGCAGCGCACCGACATGCAAGTCGTTGAGGAAAGGGACTATATTTCACATAAGAAGCCGAGCGGATACCGTTCCTACCATATGATCATTGAATATCCCGTCCAGACGATTCATGGGGAAAAGACAATACTCGCAGAAATCCAGATCCGTACGCTGGCAATGAACTTCTGGGCCTCAATCGAACACTCCTTGAACTACAAATACCAAGGCGAACTTCCGAATGTCATCAGGCATCGACTGGAAAGGGCTGCGGAAGCCGCTTTCAGGTTGGATGAGGAGATGTCGCTCATCCGCGATGAAATCCATGACGCCCAACAATACTTCAGTGCATTCAAAGAAACCGCCGATAGGGACTACAGCGACAAGAAACGGAAGAGGGGGGACAATTATGAAATTCGCAATACAGACGAGAAATGATCCATTGTCAAATCGATTGAAAGATGAAGCAAGGGATTATTTGACCGATTTCGGGCTTGTCTTTGACGAAGACGAACCTAATATCGTTTTATCGATAGGAGGGGACGGCACGTTGCTGCACGCCTTCCATAAATATATCGATCGCCTGAAGGATACAGCTTTCATCGGCATCCATACCGGGCATCTCGGGTTCTACGCTGATTGGAAGCCTGCAGAGATGGAAAAACTTGTCCTGTCGATTGCGCGGAAGGAATATAACGTCATCGAATACCCCCTTCTTGAAGTGGTCATCAATTACCGTCATTCCGAAAAGGCCGCAAAGTATCTTGCGCTCAATGAATCAACGGTCAAATCCCCTGAAGTTACGTTGGTCATGGATGTGGAATTGAACGGTGTGCATTTCGAAAGATTCCGCGGGGACGGATTATGCATGTCAACGCCATCGGGCTCGACCGCCTATAATAAAGCTCTCGGCGGCGCGATTATTCACCCATCCCTACATGCCATCCAACTGACTGAAATGGCTTCGATCAATAATCGCGTGTTCCGGACGGTCGGTTCGCCGCTCATCCTTCCTGCACATCATAGCTGTGTGTTGACGCCAGTCAAGGGGCCGGATTTCATGGTGACGATCGATCATTTGCAGCTGTTGCACAAAGACGTGAAATCGATTGAGTATAGGGTCGCGGATGAAAAGGTTCGTTTCGGGAGATTCCGTCCGTTCCCGTTCTGGACGAGGGTGCACGATTCGTTCATCGCAAGTGATGAGTGACGCGATCATGAATGAAAAGAAGTTCACCTTGGCGTTCATTGTCGAGCAAGAACAGATCTTGCTTCGGGAGTTCCTGCATGGAAAAGGAATCTCGAAACGGACATTGACGGCGGTGAAATATGATGGCGGCCGGCTGCTCGTAAACGGGTTGGAGCAGACGGTGAGGCATATGCTGAGAAGAGGGGATGCTGTAATGGTTGAATTCCCTCAGGAAGAGCCGAGCGTAGGGCTTGTTCCTGAAACTGGCAATCTGGCAATTATTTATGAAGATGAAGCGATTCTGATCGTCGATAAACCTGCCGGCCAAGGGACGATCCCATCACGTGATCAGCCAAACGGAACGGTCGCCAATTACGTGGCAGGGAAATTCAAAGCTGAGTGCGTTCCTTCGACCGTGCATGTCGTGACGAGATTGGATACCGATACATCGGGCCTCGTTTGCATGGCGAAAAACCGGCATATCCATCATCTGCTCAGTGAACAGATGCAGACGACCGGTTTTGAGCGCAGTTATATTGCGTTCGTTGAAGGGTATGTACAAAAGGATGTCTTCACCATTGACCAGCCGATCGGGCGGAAAGACGGCAGCATCATTGAACGGATGGTCAGGCAAGACGGCCAACATGCGAGAACCGATGTCCAGGTGCTCGGGCGCTTTGAACGTAATGGCGTGCAGCTCACGTCCGTTTCTTTGAAGCTGCATACAGGACGGACCCATCAAATTCGTGTTCATATGCAATGGCTCGGGCACCCGCTTGCAGGCGATGACTTGTATGGTGGAAGCCGCGGGTTGCTCGGCCGGCAGGCATTGCACTGCGCTTGCATAGGTTTCCGGCATCCGTTGACGAATGAGCCAATGACGTTCATGAGCGAATTGCCAATGGACTTGGAACGATTGAAGACCGGTGTGGTTCAATCAAAATAAGTGAATTTCTCCGGAATGAACGGCTGCTTCGAAGGGACGGAGACGATTTCCATTTCCGGATACCGGACTGCGGTCAGCTTGCCGCCGAACACGCATCCTGTATCGATATTAACGGTCCGGTTTACGAATCTTGCTTCCTTGACAGGGGTGTGCCCATAGACGATCCACGCATCCCCGAAATATTTTTTTGCCCAATCCCTTCTGACGGGACGGCCGTCGGGGAGCGTTTCACCGGTCGTATCCCCGTAGAGGACGAACGACTGTATTTTATTTGAAAATGGTTCTCCAATCATCTGTTCACGGATTCCTGCGTGTGCGATAATGAGTTTCCCGTTGTCCAGATTTTCGTACAGCGGCAAAGCTTCATAGAATTGCCTGTACCGATCCAAAAAGCGTATCTTTTCTTTTGGTTTCAGTGCGTTCAATTCGGCTACTGTCGTTTCCAGCCCGTTTTTCTGTTGGACGTTTCTGCCTTTTGCGAGGCGGTAAAGTTTGTTGCAATGGTTGCCAGGGGAATAGATGAGTTTATGATTGTCTTGCAGTTTGAACATCAATTCCAATGTTTTCAGCGATGACGGACCCCGGTCCATCGCGTCGCCTGCGAAAGCAAGCTGCCTTCCATCTTCGTGGA
Source organism: Sporosarcina luteola (assembly GCF_023715585.1). Classification (GTDB taxonomy): domain Bacteria; phylum Bacillota; class Bacilli; order Bacillales_A; family Planococcaceae; genus Sporosarcina; species Sporosarcina luteola_D. Next base: position 1,291,784 of record NZ_JAMBOK010000001.1, on the reverse strand, counting down.
ACGGCAATCCCGATGCGAGTGAATAGCCGAGCTTGTCGATGAGCGAGAGCAATTCGTCATAGCATCCATGTATATCACCAATAATATCTAGTTTCATAACGATTCTCCTTTTTGAGAGTTGTTGCTTACTATGATACCTTTTTTATTGTATTTCAAGCATGTCGGAGCGGAAAGGAAGGTGCAGCCATGACTGTAAATGAAGAACTTCGTGATGAAAGTATTATCGACGAAGAAAAACTGATAAATTCATTGGAACAACAAGATATTAAAACGTTCCGTGATGAATATTTAATGCTTCACCCATATGACCGAGCTGTTTTCTATGAGAAGGTGGATCCGGGTCAGCGAAAGACCATTTATTTCTTCCTATCCCCAAAAGAGTTGGCGGAAATATTTGAGACAAGTGAAATTGATGAAGACGAATATAAGCAGTTCCTTCAGGAGATGGACACGACATATGCCGCCGAAATGATCTCCCAGATGTTCGTCGACAATGCGGTAGATGTCCTGAAAGAACTTGATAAGGCGCAGATTGCCAGCTACTTGACGTTAATGAACAAAGAAGCGGCTGCACAGATCAAGTCCCTCTTGCACTATGAAGAGTATACCGCCGGTTCGATCATGACGACGGAATATGTTTCGGTTCCGCAAAATTCGACGGTGCGCTCCGCAATGACGATTTTGCGGAATGAAGCCCCGTCCGCAGAAACGATTTATTATGTTTTCGTAGTAGATGAAGATAACCGTCTGACAGGCGTCGTTTCACTCCGTGATCTGATCATTACTGATGAAGATACGTTAATCCAGTCGATCATGAATGAACGTGTCGTCAGCGTCCTCGTCTCGGATGACCAGGAAGACGTTGCAAGGATGACGCAGGACTATAACTTGTTAGCGGTCCCGGTCGTCGATTTTCAGCAGCATATGCTGGGTATCATTACTGTCGATGACGTAATCGACGTTTTAGATGAAGAAGCATCCGATGACTATTCCAAACTTGCTGCCGTATCCAATATGGACTCCTTCGACAAAACATCATTTGAAGCGGCAAAGAAAAGGATTCCGTGGCTGATCATCCTGTTAGTGCTAGGCATGCTCACCGCAAATCTGATCGACCTTTTCACGGATACGATTTCGCAAGTCGCTCTGCTCGCCGCATTCATCCCCTTGATTGCGGGAACCGCTGGAAATAGCGGGACGCAAGCGCTTGCTGTCGCAGTTCGCGGTATCGCGACACGTGATGTGGAGGATGAAAGCAAATTCAAGTTGTTATTGCGGGAAGCAGGCACTGGCCTGATAACGGGAATCATCTGCGCTATTTTCGTTGTCGGTCTCATCTTCATTTGGAAGCATGAATTCATCATTGCATTGCTCGTCGGTGCGGCAATTCTCGTTTCCATCTTTGTCGCAACGATTTCCGGATCGTTCATTCCGTTATTCATGCACCGGATGAAGATCGATCCGGCAGTGGCATCAGGCCCTTTCATCACGACATTGAACGACGTCATCAGCATCATCATATACCTCGGATTGGCGACAATGTTCATCAGCAGCCTTTGAAGTCGGGGAAAAGAACTTCATTCCCGATAGGCGCATATACTACGGACAAAAGGAGGAATTACCATTTCCTACAATGAACCGTTGCTATTTGTGCAGGGGCCTCCCGTCTTTATGAAGATGACTGTTTTAGAGGAAGAAAGCACCTCCGTCTTCAACCCGACCGATACATCGGCGAGGGAGACGATCGACATCATGCCATCCATTCAACCGGCAAGCCTAGAAGTCAATCCCGTCGTTATGAACAAGTTACGCTATTTGAGTGCTCCGTTCCAGAGGCAGGCGTATACACCTCTTCAATTCATAGTGGATGGGAATATGATTAAAGGCGCGATTCAAAAAGTAGAGGACAGCATGGTGTGGATTGAATCCGATGACATGACCACCGAAGTTGAAATAGCGAAGATTGAGGATATCTTATGGCGGGGGCAGCCATTTGACACGAGATCTTGAAAACAAGGCAGACCGGTATATCCGGTCTGCCTTGTTTTTATATGGCTGGATTTGATCAAAGTCTCAATTAACTTCAAATGTAAATTAAACCGAAAAACTGCCCGATCGGAGTTCGATCGGGCAGAGTCAGCATCACAGGTTATTCCGTCAATCTTCGTCACAATCGATGAAAACATCTTTTACGCATTGGATAGCACAGAAGCATTTCAGATCAACAGTTACGCAAGTGCCTGTCGCTTCGAAGTTTTCGACTTCGCAAATTGCGTCGAGATCCAACTTGCCGCCTTTGAACAAGTCGACTTTTCTACCTCTGGCATCACGCGGTTCAAGGACTTGGATTGTTGCACAGCAATTGTCGAATACGTTTTGAACTCTGAAGAAAATCGAGAAACATGTCGCACAGTCTCTTCGACCTTGTTCGGAGGTTGTGTGCTCACCCTCTTCGAACCTTCTTCTTCTCTTGAACATTGCTTTGAATGGATTACCTTTTTCGTCCAATAGCATGAAGACGCGCGTATTGGCTCGTTGTCTAGCAGGGCTTACAAGGCTACCGAGCGGAGTCAGGAAACAGTCAGTTCTGCAATCGTCACAGTCAAGATCATCACGGATATCCTGCACACGCTTAATGGCACGAACTACCTCGCAGATGCAATTTTCCTGGCGCCGTACATCGCTGACTTCTTCATTTCTTCCACATCCCATTCATTCCACCTCCTTTTCTCAACTCCCTATACCTTATGCGCTTGATAACTCAGGTCTAGGGCAAACATCACGATTGAATAAAAAACTAGTTCACTCACCATACTGTTAAAAAAAGGGGATGGTGACGATTCGTCAAGTAATCATGATGCTTTGTGTACTTCTTCTGCTGACCGGATGTATTCCGAATGAATTCAAATTCGAGAATCATACAGATGAAGACGCAAGCAAAGCGGAAGAGTTATTGAAGAAGGATAATCGCGTCAAAGGAGTTGCTGCCCTATTCCATGATGATCACTTGCTCATAGGAATACGTGTCAAGACCTTTTCCAGATTTAATAAAAGAGAAATAGCACGTGAAATTGAAAAGAAATTAAAAGAAGAATATCCCGATCTATCGGTATTCGTATCTGCGGATAGCAAGATTTTAACGGAGACGAATAAACTTATCCTAAAAGATGATGAAAAGGGTTTGAAGAAGAAAATCCATCAATTGATATCACTAGCGGAGGAAGAGACATAATGGATAAAGAAAAATACGCAAAGCTGGAGCAAAAGATCTCGCCAAAACCGCCGCTGCTCAAAAATGTCATTAAAGCATTCCTCGTAGGCGGAACCATTTGCCTCATCGCCCAGTTCATTGCACTTTTCTATATGACCTTCTTCAATTTTACCGAACGGACAGCGAGCAATCCGACGGTGGCAACGATGATTTTCATTTCCATGCTGTTAACCGGGTTTGGGGTTTATAAGAAAATCGGACAGGTTGGAGGAGCGGGTGGGGCAGTACCGATAACCGGATTCGGCAATGCGGTCGTGTCGGCGGCAATTGAACATAAGTCGGAGGGCTTCGTGTTGGGTGTCGGTTCGAATATTTTCAAGCTGGCTGGCTCGGTCATCGTGTTCGGCGTTTTTTCTGCCTTCCTCGTCGCGCTGGTTAAGACTATATTGGTGAAGATGGGGGTCGTTTCATGGTAATGAAAGGCCTGTTGAAATTTCCTTCGACTCCTTCCATAGTAGCGACGGGCGTGACAGCCGGACCGCTCGAAAAGAAAAGCGCTTTTCAGGCGGGATTCGACAAGATGTATGATGATGAACGATGCAACCTGAAAACGAATGAACAGGGTCATTCAAAACTGATGGAAGATGCATGTATGATCGCGTTGAGCAAGGTTGATAAGATTCCGGCGGATGCAGACTTTTTAGTAACTGGGGACCTTGTCAACCAGATGACTCCTTCAAGCTTTTTCGCAACGACTGTCGGGATTCCGTACCTCGGAATGTTTTCAGCTTGCGCAACATCGGTCTCTTCTTTGCTAACAGCAGCCCTTTTGACAGAGGCGGGAATGTCGAAATTGGCCATTGCGGGTTCATCGAGCCATCATAATTCCATCGAAAGGCAATTCCGTTATCCCATTGAATACGGTGCACAAAAAGGAGCGGCTGCCCAATGGACAGTTACGGCTGCCGGTGCCGCGGCCGTCGTACCTTTCCAAAAAGGTTTTCCTTCAATAGAACGCGGGACGGTTGGAAGAGCAATTGATATGGGAATGACTGATCCGTTGAATATGGGAGCTGCTATGGCGCCGGCAGCCGCGGATACGCTGAAACGGCATTTGGAGGGCCATGGGGCTTCTGCAAGCGATTATGATTTGATCATGACCGGGGATTTGGCCACGGTCGGTTTTTCGATTTTTAAAGAGCTCGTAAAAAATCAAGGCATTACGGAGTTCGACAATTTCAGCGACGCAGGTATGGAGTTTTATGGCAACAATCCGGATTTCAAAGCAGGCGCAAGCGGAGCGGGATGCTCAGCCGCCGTTTATTTTTCGGAAGTTTATCAGAAAATGAAGGACAAGGAATATAAAAAAGTTCTGTTGATCGCGACAGGTGCGCTGCTTTCCCCATTGTCGTTCCAGCAGGGCGAGACGATTCCGTGCATTGCGCACGCAGTCGAATTAACGATGAAATGAGTGGTCTGATTGTTTTCGATTTACATTACTTCCTTTATTGTCGGCGGGCTCATTTGTGTCATTGGCCAATTGTTGTTTGATGTGGCGAAGCTGACTCCCGCACATACGCTATGCATTCTCGTCGTAACGGGTTCTGTGCTGGACGGATTAGGGCTATATGAACCGTTGATCGATTTTGCGGGCACCGGCGCCACAATTCCCATCACATCATTTGGCAACGCACTGACACACGGAGCGTTGGCCGAGGCTGAAAAACATGGCCTTATTGGTGTTTTGACAGGAATGTTTGAAGTGACGAGTTCGGGAATCAGTGCCGCTATCCTATTTGGCTTCATCGCTTCGTTTATTTTCAAACCAAAAGGATCCGTTTGAAAAAAACTGTGCAAACGCCCCCTTCTTCTCTCCGCTATCTGCATAGGATAGACGGAAGGGAAGGAGGGATTTTTATGTTCGGTGGATGCTATTCTGGTTGTGGCAACGTAGGAGGATATGGCGGCGGATATGGAAAAGGATCATATGGCGGTTCCACATTCGTTCTGATTGTTGTTCTCTTCATCTTGCTTATCATTGTTGGCAGCAGCTTTTGCTGAGGGGGAGGTTAGAGGATGAATGATTCGTTCTTCAAAAAAATAGAATCAAAGACCGGCGTTCCAATGGAAGAAGTATTTGCATTGGCAAATGCAATCCAATATGCCGATTTCAGTGATGAACGGCAAGTGCGGAAAATTGTAAGAAAGGTCGGGCGTCTTGCAAATAAGGAAGTCCCGCCGCATATGGAAGATGAACTAGTGAAATCAATCGTCAAAAATGGAAATTCCGTTAACTTGAGCGATATCCAGCGTATGATGGGCTGACTCCAAATTACATGTATTCCACTTATCCATAAGTCCTAGAGGATGAGATGCATTTAACCTATACTCCCTCAGGTAAACTGATAGAAAAAGATCATTTTTCCGGGAATTGCAGATAAACATGTTTCATAAGCTATAAAGAAGGTAAAAGGGTAAGTGAGAATAATGTATAGGGGTGTGGGAAGATGGGCTATATTCTACCAGTCCAACCGTTGCAAGCCGAAATGTACGCAAATCGGATGAATGCAGTGCGCAATAATTTTGCGTATGTCGATCGGGTGGAAAAAGTGAACATGGATCCGGACCTGATGGATAAATTCGATGATTCACTCCGTCATGAACAGGAGCGGATCATGGAGGAGGCGGCGGAACCGGTCATCACCAAATCCCGTCCTCCGTACTTGAAGGGGTTTATTTACCCGAACCCTGCCAACCTATCGCCAGAAATTGCACATCTCGTAGGAAAAGGGCTCGCAGTGAACGAATACGCGTAAGCAGATGAAGCAATGAAATGGCAATCCAAATAAAGAGCAGACCTGCAACCGGCACCCGGTTAGCGGATCTGCTCTTTTTCAATGAATTGACCTGCCTGTTAAGAAGTAATTTCCTTTTCCATTGCACGATGCGGAATATCCGCATCCATGAACTCGGGTGACGTGACCGTATATCCAAGTTTTTCATAGAAAGGCACAGCATAGGACTGTGCGTTCAAAACGATTTTCGTCATTTCAGCGGATTTGGCGTAATTTTCAAGTTCATGCATGATCAGATTTCCGAGATGCTTCCCGCGCATTTCTTTTAACACACATACTCGTTCCACTTTACCGATTCCCGGACCGATTTCACGGATGCGCCCTGCTCCGATCGGCTGCTTTTCATCATAGACGATGAAATGGGAAGCGGTATCATCAAACTCATCGATTTCAAGGCTCAATGGTACCCCTTGCTCTTCCACAAAGACTTTTTTCCGCACGTCATATGCATCTGCCTGTTCCCGCTCTGAACTGGCAATCTTCACTTCAACCAATCTTCAGATTTCCTCGCCGAGGCGGAATGTTTCATAAACTGTCCATGATCCGTCCTCAAGTTGATAGAGAAGGTGGATGCGATCGACGATCTCGGTATGATCGACACCAAACATTTTAATTTGGCCGATAATATCGTCATGCTCACCAGAACCTAGTTTTTGGGCGATTGTAATATGCGGGACGAATGAAAATTCAGGTTTTTCACCGAAAAAATCTTCATTCAAATCTTTATGGAGCGATAGAATTTCGTCATTAGGTGTCACTTTAAAGAAAATTGTATTCGTAATCGGTGCAAACGTGCTCACCTTTTCCACTTTCAACTCAAAAGGCTTATGGCTTCGAACAACCTTATGGATGGCTTCTGCAACCTGCTCGATTTCCTTATCGTCTGCTTCAAATACACCTTTGACGGTCATGTGAGGCGTGATAAGCGCATAATGTGGATCATAACGTTTTCTGTACCCATTTGCTAAATCTTGGAGTTTCTTTGAAGGGAAAGCTACAATGCCATATTTCATAATAAATTACCTCCTCATAGAAAGTTTATATACAACTTAAAATAATTATAACAGAATCATCCACTATTTGTACTGTTTGGCATTAATCGTACTGAAAGGATTCTTTGATAGCCCTTCGAACGTCCTGCTGCCAATACTTCCATGTATGGTTCCCGTTGAATTCTTCATAGAAGTACGAAAACCCTCTACTTTTAATCAACTGATTCAATTCCCTGTTCGGAGTGAGGAAATCCTGTGTGCCATCCTGAGTTGTTTTCACTTCAGTTTCTTCTTCGCCGATGACATGGTAAATTGAAAAAGAGGAAGGATCTTTCAAGGCTTCCACCTTTTCCATCACATAGTCATCGACATAGGGGGAATGAAGGATCACCTTGCCGAAGCAGTTAGGATATTTCAAAGCGGTCAAAAGTGAAATGGTCGCTGCCAACGAATCGCCGATCAAACCCCTGCCTGCGCCCACTTGGTACGTAGGATATTTTTCATCGATATAAGGAACAAGCTCGTGGGCGAGGAAACGGATATACTCCTCATGCCGGTCGCCTTCAGGATGATACATCCTTCTGCGTTCCTCTACGTTCTTATACGGTACGCCGACGACAATCATATTATTGATATCGCCTTCGTAAACTAACTCGTCCACTACCCGGCCGATTCTGCCGTATTGAAAATAATCCTTTCCATCGGAAGCGATCAGAACTGAATACTTATAAAGTGGTGAATACTGATATGGCAGGTGGATGAGAAGTTGCATGTCTTCATCCAGCGCCTTGCTGTAAAAAGTAATTTCTTCAATTTTTCCGTATTCCATCCGCGAGTCCTCCCAGTTGTATGATGTAAGAAGATTGTAACATAAGCGAATGTACAGGTATAATGCTTGAATAACCTGTCACGTATGAAGAGAAACAGTCGTAAAATTGAATAAACATCCTAAAGCTTGCCGTCATATTATACGTGACGAGCATTAGGAAGAATGAGGAGGTAGTGATAAATGTTCACTGGAAAAAACATTGTCCATTCCGATGTTGTAACGAAAGCTACAAAAGATGCATTGATCCGGAGAGGCGTCACATTGGAGGACATCGCAAAAATCGTTTATGAAATGCAAGTCCCTTATAATGAAGGACTCGATCTTGCCGAATGTGTGGATTCAGTTGAAAAAGTGTTAGGGAAGAGGGAGCTTCAGCATGCAATCCTAGTCGGCATCGAATTGGATGAGCTTTGCGAACAAGGAAAGCTCTCGGCACCGCTCCAACAAATTGTCGAGTCTGATGAGGGGCTATTTGGTGTGGATGAAACAATCGCATTAGGGGCCGTCTTCACTTACGGATCCATAGCTGTTACGACATTCGGTCATCTGGATAAAAATAAAATTGGCATTATTAATGAGTTGGATACAAAAAAAGGGAATGGAGTCCATACTTTTCTCGATGATCTTGTCGCCAGCGTCGCATCATGTGCCGCTTCTCGTCTAGCTCATCGAAAAAGGGATTTGGACGAAGCAGGTCTCACATATTTGGATGTACGCCCTAAATATGAAAAATGATTGATTGAGTGGAATATAAACGTATTCCACTTTCTTTTTTTATTATGAAATCGCTTGCAAATTACTGAAAATTTTTAAGAAGGATTGACAAGCGAATGACCAATCGTGGTAGAATAGGTGTTAAGTTGCAAAACTACTAGACAAAAGGGGAGAATGAAACTATGAATAAAAAGAGATTTCGTATTCTGGCATTCATTTCGATGATTGCACTGCTTGTCCTTTCAGCGTGTAACTCGGGTGATTCCAGCAAGGGATCCGATTCAGGAAAAACAAAAGAAGATTATGATTTCCTAAGCATTTTGACAGGTGGTACGCAAGGTACCTATTACGCACTCGGCGGAGCACTTGCAGATATCATCTCTGAGGAAACAGGCGTTAAAACGACAGCTGAAGTTTCGCAGGCATCTGCAGCGAATATGACAGCATTGAAAGACGGAAGCGCTGAAATCGCTTTCGTGCAAACGGATATCGCTTACTATGCATCAAAAGGTGAAATGATGTTTGCCGGGGAAGTCATCGACAATGTATCAGCAATCGGTGCTCTTTATCCTGAAACAGTCCAATTGGTAACATTGGAGAAGAATGGCATCAAGTCATTCGAAGACCTGAAAGGTAAAAAGGTTTCAGTTGGAGCACCTGGTTCCGGTACGTATGCGAACGCTGAGCAGCTTCTTGAAATCCACGGGTTGTCAATGAAAGATATCCAGGCACAGGACTTGGATTTCGGAGAATCACAAGAGAGCTTGCAGGCTGGACAAATTGACGCTGCATTCATCACTGCCGGTACGCCGACTGGTGCGGTTGAAGCATTGAACGCTTCAGCTCAAGTGTACATCGTACCTGTCACTGATGAAAAAGCTAACGAATTGATCTCGAAATATCAATACTATGCAAAAGAAGTCATTCCTGCAGGAACTTATGGCCTCAAAGAAGATACGCCGACTGTATCTGTAGGGGCGATGTTGATCATCCAAAATGATGTGCCAGAAGATCTTGCTTATGAAATCACAAAAGCGATCTACGACAACGCATCAAAACTTACGCATCCAAAAGGCGCATTGATCAAAGCTGAAACAGGTCTTGACGGTATCGGGATCCCTGTTCACCCAGGCGCTCAAAAGTACTTTGACGAAAAGAAATAATTGAATACAAATCAATAGTGGAACGGGGCGGTGAAGCTTTATGCTTCAGCCGTCCCATTCTGCATTGCTACCGGAAAGGGAAAAGAGGATGAAAAGGAAGAAAGTGATTCTCCCCATTCTGCTCTCTGTACTATTGGTCGCCTCCGTCATTCTATTTCTGCCGATACATAGCGTGTTCACCTTCACGGAATATCGAACTGATCATCCGCAAACCTATTATCTCAAGATGGGGGATGACCGGGAGTTTCAAATTCGATACGTGCACTCCATTTTCCTGACGGACGTCGTCGAATCCTACCGGGTCACTGAGCAAAGCGCTATCCAATCACTGTCGATGCAATACGAGGATGTTGGAATCGGCTTGCCGGGGTATGCCGAAGAAGGAGAGTCATTGTCAGTCAAGGATGGAATGTATACGCTTACTTATGAGGATGCTATCATTCAATCATTTGTCCTTTTTGTCGGGGATGTCAATGCAGATTTAGCTTTCCGGTATAAAGGACATGAAGTGAATTTGAAAAACTATTTGACTAGAGGAAAATCGTACACATTTCGTGTGCAGCGCCAATCATTCTACCAATTGTTGAAAGGAGTAAATATGAATGGCTAAAAATAAGAATCGGGAAGAAGCTCAGCATGAGTCCCAACTTGAAAACAATGAAATGCTTACGGAAGAACAGCAACTAGAAATCCTTCAGAAATACGATCCCGAATCGAATACACGAAATGTGAAAGGGATTTTCAAAATTCTCGTCTTTGCAGGATTGCTGTCATTTTCTTTATTCCAGCTTTACACATCGATAGGAACGCCGTTCACTGCGTATATTCAGCGTTCCATTCACTTAGGATTTGCTCTCTCTTTAATATTCCTGTTATTCCCGGCAATTAAAAAACCGGGCGTCAAAAGGGATAAAGTACCTTTCTACGATGTCATCCTGTCATTGCTTGCCATTGCTGTCGGTTTATACTGGCCGCTATTCTACGGTGATCTCGTCTTCCGTGTCGGCAGGGTATCAGACATCGATCTTATCATTGGAGTCATCGCAATTCTATTGACATTGGAGGCAGCGAGACGTGCTGTCGGTTTGCCGATTACAATCATTTCGACAGTGTTCTTGATCTATGCATTTTACGGCCGGTATTTCCCGGGATTCCTAGCTCATCGCGGTCAAGACTTGAAAAGCATTGTACAGCTTATGTTTTACACGACAGACGGAATTTTAGGAACGCCGATCAGCGTCTCCGCAACGTTCATTTTCGTCTTCCTGTTATTCGGTGCATTCCTCGTGAAGACCGGTGTAGGGAATTACTTCAATGATCTGGCTGTCGTCCTAGCTGGCCGCTTGACAGGCGGTCCTGCAAAGGTTGCCATTTTCTCAAGTGCATTGCAAGGGACGATTTCAGGAAGCTCCGTAGCAAACGTTGTCGGGTCGGGATCCTACACGATTCCGATGATGAAAAAGCTCGGCTACCGTAAGGAATTTGCCGGCGGCGTTGAAGCTGCTGCCTCTACAGGCGGGCAAATCATGCCACCGATCATGGGAGCTGCGGCTTTCCTGATGGTTGAATTCATTGGCGGCATCAAGTATTGGGACATTGCGAAAGCCGCTGCAATTCCTGCATTGCTTTACTTCACTGGAATTTGGATCATGACTCACTTTGAGGCGAAGCGTGTCGGCCTGGAAGGCATGTCGCCTGACCAGATGCCAGATCGAAAAGCGACTTTGAAAAAGATCTACCTGCTCTTGCCGATTTTAGGAATCATCTTATTCCTGCTGTTGGGGATTCCGACAATGAAAGCTGCATTATTGGGGATTGTTCTCACATTAGTTGTCAGCTTCTTTGATAAATCTACGAGACTTGGAGTCAAAGACATTATCATGGCGCTTGTTGACGGAGCGCGTACTGCATTGGCAGTTGCTGCTGCGACAGCTTGTGCGGGTATCATCGTCGGCGTCGTCGTGAAAACTGGATTGGGGCTCAGCCTTGCAAACGGTCTCGTTTCTGCTGCTGGCGGGAACATCCTCTTAACGTTAATCTTCACGATGTTTGCAGCGCTCGTATTAGGAATGGGGTCACCGACAACGGCGAACTATGTCATTACTTCGACAATTGCCGCTCCGGCAATCATTCTATTGCTAATGGGCGGCGAAATGGGAGCAGGTACTACTGTTCCGGTTGTTGTCGCAATCTCTGCTCACTTGTTCGTGTTCTATTTCGGAATCATCGCGGATATTACACCGCCCGTTGCCCTCGCTGCATTTGCGGCGTCAGGTATATCCGGCGGGGATCCGATCAAAACGGGTGTCGTCTCTGCAAAGCTTGCTATCGCAGCATTCATCATCCCGTATATGTTCGTTTTCAATCCGGCCATGCTCATGATCGATTCCAGCCTTTTTGAAATAATATGGGTCACCTTCTCCGCCATCGTCGGCATGATTGCGATCGGAGCGGGGATGATCGGCTATTGGTACCGGAAATGCAATTGGATCGAACGTATCCTTGCTGTCGTAACAGGCTTATTACTAATCTATCCTGAAACGATTACGGATATCATCGGTCTGGTGCTATTCGCCATCCAAGTGGCCATCCAATGGAAAACGAAAGATAACAAACCGAAAAATAAAACAGCAGTTGTTTCATAAGTAATAAAAGGCTGTCGCAGTTGTCAACTAGACAAACGCGACAGCCTTTTCCATTGTCAACAACGCGTTGGGCAAAAACTTAGGGTTACCGGAATTTCCTTGGTTACTTTCAAGCCGGTGGATGAGTAAACGAAACGGTGTATTCCTATGATCTGCCGTTTTTCATTACGAGGAAATTTGCACGAAAGCTTATACATGGTAAACTGAATTGAAGGAATAATGAAAAGGGGTCGTGGCAATGGCAGTAGAGGTATATCTTAATTTCAATGGTAATTGCAGACAAGCCGTAGAATTTTACGCAGAAGTATTCAACACGGAAATCACCCAAATCATGACATTCGGCGAAGCTCCTCAAAGCCCTGATTATCAGTTGCCGGAAGAAGCGAAGGATCTTGTCATGCATGCGCGGTTGAATATCGACGGCAACAGAGTCATGTTCTCCGATACATTTCCGGGCTCTCCATTTATCGAAGGGAATAATGTCAGCCTCGCTTTTGTCAACAAAGACATTGATTTGATCAAAAGCGTCTTTGATAAGTTGAAGAAAGGCGGTACAGTAAAGATGGATCTACAGGAGACGTTCTGGAGTAAAAGCTATGGCTCTCTGAAAGACCAATTTGGCATTGAATGGCAAATTAGCCACGAAGCATAAGTGAATATAGATAAATGAAAAACGGCAAGGATGCGTATCCTTGCCGCAGACTGTAGAAATAAGGGTTGGAAATCATAGATTTCCAACCCTTTTGCTTAAACATGTTTTTAACTATCAGTAGACTGAAATAACGTTGATTTCCGTTCCGGGCGGACGCTTTCCGGGGGGCTTGCCCTCAGCCTCCTCGTCGCTTCGCTCCTGCTGGGTCTTCACGCTGCGCCCCCAGGAGTCGCCGCCCTGCACTCCAATCAACTGGAAATCCTTTAGAGACAGGGGTATCATTTCAGCCTCCGCCATCCACGTCCAACTGGTCAGCTTCTTCAATTTTTTTATAACGATTGTTACAAAGCAAATCATACTTTCGCAAGCATGACCCTTTTCGGTTCAAATTCACTATAAAACTTGTAAATTACTGAAATCGCTTTCAAAAAACAATTGACTTTTTATGTGAAAGTGACTAATATTCAATTAACGACTATATAGCGACAAAATTATCTGAACTTGGGGGCGTTGGTATGGAAAATATGGAGAAAAAGAAAATAGGTTTTCTAATGGCGATTCTGCCATTGATCATTATGATCATCGTTATGCTGTTCACAGTTGTGAAACTTGAGCAAGGCCCTCATATTCCACTCATCATAGGAACAACTGTGGCTGCTTTGGTTGCTTGGCGCTCTGGCTTTACGTGGAAAGAAATAGAGGAAATGATGTTCAAAGGGATTAAGCTAGCCCTGCCTGCTGTCGTCATCATTATGTTGGTTGGAATGACAATCGGCTCTTGGATGGGTGGGGGAATTGTCGCAACAATGATCTATTACGGATTGCAGATTATTACACCTGGTTGGTTTCTAGTTGCCATTACAATCATTTGTGCAATCGTCTCTCTTGCAATTGGAAGCTCTTGGTCGACGATGGGTACCATCGGGGTCGCTGGAATGGGTATCGGCTTGAGCATGGGGATTCCTGCTGGCATGGTGGCAGGCGCTATTATTTCAGGATCTTATTTCGGTGACAAAATGTCTCCCCTATCCGATACGACAAACCTGGCTTCAGGTTTAACAGGAACAGATCTATTCGATCATATTAAGCATATGCTTTACACAACTATTCCCGGATTGCTTATCGCCCTTGGCGTTTACACATTTTTAGGTAGACGTTTTGCAGGTGGAAATATAGACTTAGAAAAAATCCAACAGACAGCTTCTGTGCTGAAGGACAGCTTTTTGATTTCCCCTTGGCTGTTGCTTGTGCCATTGGCGGTAATTGTCATGGTAGCTATGAAGGTTCCTGCTGTTCCAGCTTTAGTCGTCGGTATTATTCTTGGCTTCATTTCACAGATTTTCATACAAGGGGGGTCTTTGGCGGATTCGATTGTTGCGTTACAAAGCGGATTTGCCATTGAAACCGGGAATGAAATGGTCGATGGTCTATTCAATGGCGGCGGTTTGGATTCGATGATGTACACAGTTTCTATGACAATCGTGGCAATGACATTTGGCGGTATTTTGGAATTTTCGGGAATGCTTCAGTCAATCATGAATCAGCTCCTGAAGGTTGTGAAATCATCATTCACACTGATTACATCTACAATCGGCGCTTGTGTACTTACGAATGCAACATGCGCAGAGCAATATATTTCGATCGTTGTACCATCTAGAATGTTCACGAAAGTTTACAAGAAGATGGGTTTGCATTCTAAAAACTTATCACGGGCACTAGAAGATGGAGGAACGATCACTTCGGTCTTCATTCCATGGAATACTTGCGGCGTATTCATCTTAGGAACACTCGGAGTAGGGGTTGCACAGTATGCACCGTATGCAATCTTGAATTTGGTCATTCCGTTTATTTCCATCCTTTACGCAGCAACTGGCTTTACAATCGTGAAGCTGACAAAAGAGGAAATAGAAAGAGCTGAATCAGAAACAGAAACAGAAACAGAAGAAGAAAAGTCAATTGAAGCGGTTCACGTATAAGTATGAATAGAGCCGCCCAATGCCGATGATTGGCACTGGGCGGCTTTCTAGTAGTGGATGGCGAAATTCATTTCATACAAAGAACGTGGCCTTCCTTGCTTGTAAGTCATCTCTTCGCCCACGACACGGACATATTCAAATTCTATGAGCTTTTTTAATGTCCGCTCTGCAGTCCTTCTGGAAACATTCATATAGAGGGCAAGATCGGTTGCTGAGAACTGGTTCGTTGTCCTCGATTGGCGGAACTGCAGGAGCTTTGAAATATTGGCAGGACCCAATTTTGTTTTTTCCGCAATTTCCACTAGTAGGGGATGATCGACTTTCATATCGATTGCACCGTCCGATTGTGGATACGGGCCATGAAGCCTTTTATTGGAGTCGAGAATATAAAAGCTGTTCAGTTCACCACTTTGAATGAAATTCAATGCGAGTCGTGCATGTTCGGCAGCTTTCATCGTCGTTTCACCGTAACCGAAAGCCATCTTGACATTCCGGGGGAGACGGTGGAAAAAATTCATGAATCCCGGGTTTTTGATGGAATGTTCTATAATGCCCTTCGTTGTGAACAGCGAAAATTCCCCGTCGGATTCTGACCAATGCGCTTGCAATATGGTAGAGAGCTCTTTTACGAAAGGCACGATCGGCAATCCGGATGATTGAAGGATTCCAACGGCAATTTGGGCAGAAGAGCTTTTCTGTACCATCGCTTTTTGCTGCGCAAAACGCAGACTCCTAATAATCGAGCTTTCCGGGTCGATCATCATACGGGCAGGTATACCTCTTTGCAACAGCTTTTCGTAGACAATATGGATACTTGTAATAGCGATTTCCGTCTTGCCTTGTTCAGACAACCGTTGATGGAAATTTATAACGTCCTCGATTGATCCACCATTCTGTAAAACATGAATGTATGGTAGTTCAATCGTTCCATTCAAGTCATTCAACACATGATCGATATGGGACTGCTCGGCGACATCCATAGAAATCCGTCCACATGAAACGCGCTCATTTGCCAAAACAGATAGTAATGTCGTAGAGACAGCGGTTTCATCCTGTTTCAAATAGAACGTCGGCACGTTGAATTGTTGAACAGCCTCTTTTGCATAGGCATAAGGCAGCGAACCTGAAAAAAGGATGGCATCACTTGGTTTAAGTGTCTTGATGATGGCAGCGGCTTCTTTAGGATCGGTATATATATGGCATTCCAGCTCAAAATCCCCTTCATTCACGGATAAATCCTTTGCGCGTCGGCAAAAATGTTCAGAGCCGATAACAGCAATTTTAATTCTCAATAAATTACCTCCTAACTATTAGCGACTATTTAACGACAGTGATACAATAAGTATAGCCGATTCCCAATAAGAAAGGAAAGATACTAATGAAAATTATGGAAATAGAGATTTTTGCGATTCACTTGCCTTTAAGGGAGCCATTCATAATAAGCTATGCAACATATGATTACATGCCTTCAATTATCGTTAAACTGACAACGGACACGGGCCATATCGGCTACGGGGAGGCGGTAGCGGATGAGCACGTCACCGGTGAAAGCTGGGAAAGTACATATGCCGTTTTGAAAAATACCCTCGCACCGAAGTTGATCGGCATGGATCCAGCTCAAATGGAAAAGATCCACGAGCTAATGGACTCAGAAATTTATGGAGTGCCATCTGCTAAAGCCGCAATTGATATTGCTTGTTATGATGCCGTCGGAAAAGCACTAGGCGTTCCCGTATATGATCTGTTGGGCGGAAGATATCATAAGGAATTTCCAATCACGCACGTACTCAGCATCGGCACCCCCGCCCATATGGCTGAGGAAGCGGAACAGCGTATCAAGGAAGGTTATCGTTCATTGAAAATGAAAGTCGGTACGGATGTGTGGGAAGACGTGAAACGAATTCAAGCTGTACGAGAACGTGTAGGGGAGTCGATCGCCATCCGTATTGATGTGAATCAAGGATGGGTAAACAGCTCGACGACGTTGCAAGCGCTGACAAAACTTGAAGCCTGCTCACTCGATTGGCTGGAGCAGCCAGTGAAAGCGGACGACATCGATGCAATGGTGGAGATCAAATCGAAGACTTCCGTACCCGTCATGATTGATGAAGGGCTCCGCGGAATCCGTGAAATGAGGGAAATCATTGCTAAACGCGCTGCAGACAAAGTGAACATCAAACTAATGAAATGTGGCGGCATCTATCCGGCTATGAAACTTGCCCATATGGCGGAAATGGCAGGAATCGAATGCCAAGTCGGCTCGATGGTCGAATCGTCTGTAGGCTCCGCGGCAGGATTTCACGTTGCCTTCTCAAAAAAGATCATGACAAGCGTCGAATTGACAGGTCCGTTGAAATTCAGCGAAGATATCGGAAACCTCGCCTATGACGTCCCGTTCATCCGACTGACGGAAAATCCAGGTCTCGGTGTCGAAGTGGACGAAGCGGTCTTAACTAAATTGACCGTCTTCTCGGAGAGGGTGGCAGGATGAAGAAAGATTTGAGACTGAGAAATGGTCAAGAGGTGACAATTCGACACCTGGTCAACGAAGACATCGAAGCAATTATGGAATTGCAGAAGAAAGTAATTGCATTCTTGGAAGTCACTGCTTTTTTACAACCGTTATCCGAAGACGAATTCCTATTCATCCTAAACGGAAGTGGATCAATGATCGGGGCATTCCACAATGATCGTCTCATTGCATTCAGGGCAATGCTCGAACCTGAAATTGACGAGCATCATTTAGGGAAAGATGCCGGCTTGCCTGATTCAGAATTGCCGTCTGTGCTATATTCTGAAATAACAAATGTGGATCCAGAGTACAGAGGCAACAGCTTACAACGGATTCTCGGCGAACTCCTCATGGAGAATGTGGACAAGGATCGTCATCGCTATGTTTTCACAACCGTAGCTCCGTTCAATATCGCGAGCCTGAAGGACAAAATCTCGTTAGGCATGCATATCATCTCATTGGGAAAGAAATATGGGAATCTATTGCGCTACACGCTGATGAGAGATCTGCGTGAGGAGAAAAGGCTAGGGGCGCTAACCGTCGTAGCCGACATGTCAGATACTTTGGAGCAGCAATCATTATTAAAGGACGGGTGGATAGGCGTTGGTCTGGAAGAGGTCGATGGGAAGTGGAAAGTGAAATTCCAAAAGTATGAATAAACATTGAAAACCCGTACGAAGTGAAAAGTCGCTTCGTACGGGTTTTTAGTATAAAAGGGCTGCGTTTATTCAAATTAATTCAATGATTTTACTCTTAAGGGCATTTCCGACTGTTTTCAATAATCTATCTACCTATATCTATTCGTATTGCAGATAGTAGTTTATAATGATATGTGGTAACGAATATAGGAGGATAACTATGAGATGTTCAGTAAGTAAAAAGTTGTGGACGGGCTTCCTATCCTTATTACTCTTAATGATTATCGCAGGAGCTTTGAATTATTTAACGATACCAGACATTAGCAAAGAGTATAGGTCTTTTATTAACGATCGGATGGAAAAAGTACTACTGCTAGAACAGCTATCAACCAATCAAACTGAGCTGTCTAATGATCTGCGCGGCTATTTATTATATAAAGAAACGAAGTATTTGAAGAATCGCAGCGAATTGCTAGAATCAGTTGATGAAAAGTTGAAGAAAATGGACTCCTCTTTCGATTCAGAGAAAAGTAAGGCCTTACTTGAGGAGTTAAAAGAAGCATCAGAGCAATACAGAGTCTATTCCGAAGAATCGCTTGCAGCATTCAATCAAGGAAAAGATGAGGAAGCGCTCGTTTTAGCAGAAAAAGCCGAGCCGCATCAAAGCGTCTTTATGATTAACGCGGAGAGATTGATCAACTATCAACGCGAGCAGATGATTGAGACTGAAGCTACCATTGAACGGAAGGTAAAATCGACTGGCATTTTCATTCTGGGAGTTCTCGGCCTGGTCACCATTCTGAGTATGATCATCTCTTATCTGATCAGCAAAATCATTACTCGTCCGGTCGGCAAAATGACAGATGCATTAAAGATGCTGGCACAAGGGGATTTTGCAGCGGAGCCGTTGGTGATTAAGAATCGGGACGAAATCGGTGAGATGGCGACCGCCTTCAACGAAATGAAGGCCGATCTACGAACGATCATTATGAACACAAGAGATTCATCATACCAGTTAGCCGCCCAAGCCGAACAGTTGACGGCAAGTTCCGAAGAGAGTCTTGCAGCTTCCGAAATGGTAGCTGAAATTGCTGAGAAGAATTTACTTGCAAGCGATATGCAAGTGAATCTCGTCAATGATTCCGCGAATGCAATGGCTGAAATGGCAAACGGCATCACTCAAATTACAAATGACAATGCTGCGATGCTTGCTTCTTCTGTTGAGGTTTCCCGACTTGTAAGAGAAGGCGCGGGCCTCATGAAAGATGTAACCGATCAAATGTCCAACATTTCAGCATCCATCCAGCAATCCACGGAGATCATCACTGATCTGGCGGTTCATTCGGAAAAGATCCGGAATGTGACAGGGCTTATAACGGGAATTGCCGAGCAGACGAATCTGTTGGCATTGAATGCAGCGATTGAAGCCGCTCGTGCGGGAGAGCAAGGTAAAGGCTTTGCTGTAGTGGCAAATGAAGTGCGAAACTTGGCTGAACAATCGAAAACCTCCGCGGAAGAAATCGGCCGAATGATCGATGCCATTATTCAAAACGTCTCTTTGGCGGTTGACAGCACGGAAGCCGGCACCGATCGTGTCAAAGAAGGATTGGGCATCACCGATAAGACCAACGAAGTATTCAATGAAATCGAATTTGCCTCAAATGACGTTAGCAGCAAAGTCGGAACAGTTTCCGCCGCTATTGAACAGATTCGTACGATGAGCGAGCAAGTGACGGACAGCTCTAAAAAAGTGCAAGAGCTTGCGATGCAAGCAGCGGCCGAAGCACAATCGACAAGTGCATCGACGGAAGAACATTTGGCTTCCAACCAAGAAATCGCTTCGAGTGCACAAACACTTTCCGAAGTAGCAGAAAAACTACAAAACGATATGGGACGTTTTACAGTATGATGAAAATCTCCGCGCCAAATAAAAGGCGTGGGGATTTTTTATCCCTAAGTATAATGATTCTGAATAAATCATATTGCCTAAAACATTCCATAATGGTACAATCAATTTCTGTCTCAATTAAACCCCAACATCTCGCCCGAACAGCAGGACGCAAAATACGCAAAACGGAGGACTGTCTATGCAGAAACATCCCGATTTTGAGTTTGAATTACAGCGCCTTGACTACACAAAGCACTACATGCAAAAGCTCCTTGAAGAATCGATGCGTGGTGTGCAATCCTCACAAGATGAAATCCGACATGCGATGGCCGACTTGGACTACTTGGATTCGAGTTTGAGCTATATTAATATCCTAACGAACACCCGTTTTTTTGAAATGGCCCGCTCCCAAAAGGAAGGGCTAGAAGCGATTCAGCAGAAGCCCTATTTCGCTCGCATCCATTTTAGGGCGGAAGGGGAGAAGGATGAATTCCTCTATATCGGCAAAACATCCGTCTTTCATCAGGAAACACAAGAACCGATCATCGTCGATTGGCGTTCGCCTGTCGCAAATGTTTACTATGATGGCAGACTGGGAGATTTGACGTATAAAGTGCGGGACGAAGAAATCAGCGGTCATCTCTTCTCGAAGCGGCAGTACAAAATCGAAGAAGGAGAATTGCTGGAAGTCCTTGATATTGATTTAACGACGAATGATGAATTGCTCCAGGAAGCATTGTCGGGAAAAGCGGATGTCCGTTTGACCGAAATCGTTTCGACGATCCAAGCGGAGCAAAACGAAATCATCCGTGCGAACCTGAAACAGCCAATCATCGTCCAAGGTGCTGCAGGCAGTGGAAAGACGACAATCGCCCTTCACCGAATCTCCTATTTCCTTTACACGATGGGCTCCGATTTCCCTTCGGAGAAACTGATGATTCTGGCACCGAGCCGGCTGTTCATGGAATATATTGGAGACGTACTCCCCGAACTGGGAGTCGGACGTATTTGCCAGACGACTTTCGCGGAATATGTACTGGACGCTACAGGTTTGAAGCTGAAATTGGCTGATCCGAATAAAAAGCTCGAGCTGTTGACAGCAGCTGATTCTGTGAATGAAGAACATCTCTTCATTGCACGCATGAAAGGGACGCTCCGCTACCGTCAAATTATGCAAAGGTATGTGGACAAGCTTGAACAGGAAACTGCGGCCCTCTTTGAAGATGTCTATATTGAAAAATACCGGATCATCCGGGCGTCCCGCCTGAAAAAGCTATTCCTGCAAGACTTCAACTATATGCCTCTTGAGAAAAGGATCGAGCGCATCAAGCTCATTATACAGACTGAAGTGAACCGGAAACGGAAACAATTATATAAGCTCTTATCGGACAAGTATGAAGAAGCGCTCGATAAGGCGCTGTACGGCATCCGTGATGATGAGAAGCGAAAGGCGCGGATCACAAAGATTATGGATGAACGTGACGAACGGCTTCCTTCTATTGAAAAGGAAGGGAAAAAGACGGTCTCTTCTTATATGAAGAAATTCAAGAAATTCAATATAAAAAGTTTGTACAGGGAATGGTTGACGAATCCGCAATTACATATTGAACTGGCATGCCACTGGTCCGATTCGGAAAGGGATGCTTTTTTTGACGCGCACGCCAGTGTTGCGTGGGAGACAGAAGACTTGGCAGCTCTCTACTTCCTTCATGCCAAGTTGAAAGGCGTGGCGGATGAATGGAAAATGCGAGTCGTCTTCATTGACGAAGTGCAGGATTACAGCGAATTCCAGCTTGCCGCGCTGCAAGACGGACTGGAAACGGATATGTTCACGATGGTCGGGGATCTGGCCCAGGGAATCCATAGCTATCGTGCGTTGACGTCGTGGGAACCCGTTCGGGAGATGTTTCCGCGAGCCACGTATACAACTTTGCAAAAAAGCTACCGGACGACAATCGAAATTATGCAACTCGCGAATAAAGTCCTTGCGCAGATGGATGAAGACTTGCCGTTGGTCGAGCCGGTCGTCCGTCATGGCAGGGAGCCGGAGTTTTATAATCAGTCCGCACTCGATGCCTCCAAGGTGAATGAAATCTACGAAGCAATCCTTAGCAGGGGCCACCGATCGATCGCATTGATTTGTAAGACGCGGAAAGAAGCAACAGCCATCCACAAGCAGCTTGAAAAGTCGGGCATGCCTGTCCAATTGCTAGGCGAGAATTCCGACATCAACGGGGATTGCCTGTTGATTGTGCCAAGCCATTTATCAAAAGGCTTAGAGTTCGACGCTGTCATCATCGCGGCTTTCGAGGAACCATTCAGAGACCATCCGATCGATCGAAAGCTGTTATATGTAGCAATGACAAGGCCGATGCATGAACTGCACTTGCTTTCCGACACATTAATGCCATTGATATCACCGAAAAACGCATAAACCGCTGGAATCACGCATAAACCGGATGAAAAGCCCATAAATGAGAATAAACACGCATAAAACCTTCCAGAAACGCATAAATCGCTCCAAAAGCTCATAAACGATAAAACTTGCGCATAAACCAATAAAAGGATCCCGCAAAAGAGGATCCTTTTTTGTTTTCCATGATGGATTAATCATTTAACCCTTTACCATCCATGATTTTCTTTCTATACTTTTCAATTCGCAACTCACGGGTTTTGGATTGTTTTGCTTGAGAGAAATAAAGAATGTACGCCCGTTGTCGTCCCGGGGTCAATGCTTCAAAAGCAGTTTTCAAAGTAGGGTTTTCAGCGAATTCATTTTTAAGTTCTTCAGGAATTTCAAAATCTGTTTTCTTTTCCACTTGCAAACCGGCTTTTTCAATTTCGACAGCTTCATGAATATAAGCTTTCAAGACGCTTTCCATTTCAATAATTTCTTCGACATTTGAGAACCGAATCTGGCGCGCCGCCTGTACATTTTCTGTTTGTTGAACTAGAATTCCCTGAGGATCTTTTAACAAAGCACCTTTATGGAACAGAAGGGCACAATATTCCTTGAAGCCATGTATGAGTACGATGTTTTTATTGTCGAACGTATAGCAAGGGTGCATCCATTTAAATTCTTCGGTCAGCTCGCAATCGAGAATGATATTCCGCAGCTTTTCATATTCCTCTTTCCACTTCTGGGACTTGCTTACGTACTCATCGACCTTTGGATTCGTCTTATGACTCACCATTATGCTTCACTCCTCCTTAACTCTTTACTATTGATTTTACATGATTTTAGTTATAAACGTAGCATGTCACTCCCCTTATTCTGAACGATAAGTGAATAGCTGGTAAACGAAGCGCTTCATTTTTTATTTCAAGAATAGGCAGGGGTTTATGCCGTTTTATGGAATAGAATAGGTGAGTAGGGGTGAACTTATGATGGATAAACATTCTAATAGTAATATTTTTATTGGTCTTTTACTTGTGATTATGGCAGGCTGTTCATCAAGTGCTGATTGGAATTCTTCATTTGTTGTATGGAATGGCGATATGTATGAAATTATCGATGAGTATGTAGTTGAAATCCATGAAGAGATTGGTCAAGTTACCAGGTATTCGGACAAGGAAGGAACATACTTAGGAGACTTCTCTAACAAGTACAAAAAAGGCACTAAATTTTATTCAATAGAAGGCATTAGTAAAGAGGAAGCGATAGCTATTGAGGAAGGTGGAAAATATCGAAAGGCAATTAATAAAGGGAAGTATGGAGAAAAGTAATTTCGGGGATTTTATAAACAGCTACCTGCTCTTCCAGTTGCTCATTGGGATTCCACCGACGTACCATCTGGCTTGATCAGCTCAATTTCATGGACTACCTTGAATTCATCGTCCTCACGCTGCAACTCAAATCGCGCTCTTAAGTTAAACTTGATGAAAATCCCTAATTGGGCTTTTCTATATTGAACGTGCCGGCTACATACGGAATAGCGACATCAGTAGTTATTTATCGGGTTATGCAGTTGAACCAGTATCAAGCTTTACTCCATAGATAAATTGATGGTGTCTTGTTCCAAAATTTCGTCACCCAGAGCTTGAACGTGTAAATGATCATGTAGGTATGACTTATCAATAGTCCAAGTTAAAGAAAAAATATTATCAGTTGGATTTTCTCGAATGTCATATCCGATAAGTTTTCTTTCTGTCCAAGTTTGAGTACCTGTTGGAATCAACCAGAATAAGACTGTTTCTGTATTTTCTGCTTCGACATAAAATGTTATGTTCTTTGTCCCTTTTGGAATCTGCACCCAATTCCCGTCTTTTGGATAATCTGTATAAATCCTTTTAAGGTCGGGGTTGGATGAGGTAATAGGACTATGTTGATTAATAAATGGTTGAATTGCCGTTAAAATATTTATAGCAAGGAATAATTTCAAAATCATTAATTTCACCTCATAAGTAGTATTTACAGTAAAAGGGGAAATATGTGCTTATCAAAAATAATGTTGTCACAAAATCCCTCCATTATTCGTTTTGATTACAAAACAAATGATGGAGGGGTTTTTTATGCTTACCTATGATGTTGCAGTCGTTGGCAGCGGATTGGCTGGGTTGACAGCAGCTAATTTTTTAGCGAGGGAAGGAAAAAAGATCGTTGTTTTGGAAAAAACGAAACGTCTGGGTGGAAGGGCGATGACAAATGATAAAAATGGAGTTCTTATGAACTTGGGACCTCATGGATTGTATGTGTCTGGGGATGCTGCAAATATTTTAACTGAACTAGGAATATCTCTTCCAGGTGGGAACGCTACGAAACCTATTCAGCTTCACGGCATTTTAAATCATGACGTTCATGTTATTCCAACAGATTTTCCATCAATCATGTCATCAACACTACTGTCGTGGAAAGCTAAACTCATACTCGGCAAATTAATGGGTAAGGTTATGAGATTAAATATTTCTTCCGTTCAGGAAGTTAGCCTAAAGGAGTGGGTGGATGCTGAAATATCAGATCAGATGGTAAGGCAGCTATTTTACTCAATTTGTCGATTGACTTCCTATGTGAATGCCCCGGCTCTACAGCTGGCAAAGCCTGTTTTGAAGCAAGTGAAGCGATCATTACAGGCGGGGGTCTTATATATCGATGGAGGCTGGGTAACGGTTATTCAGAAACTTAAGAAGCAGGCAGAAGCTTTGGGTGCTGAAATCGTAACCAATAAAAACGTAACGAATATTGAGCATCACGAGCATTATCAAATCATACAATGCTCAGATGGTACGGTCATTCATGTTCCTAATTGTATCATTGCAACATCTCCAAAAGAGGCAATGAACATGGTGACCGGTGCAGAACACACTTCTTTACGTTTGTGGAATGAACAAGCAATTCCTGTTACGGCATGCTGTTTAGATATCGGAATTAAAAAGTTGCCTAACCCCAAACATCAATTTGCGATAGGACTCGACCAAGCTTTGTTTTTCACGAACCAATCACGCGCAGCAAAGTTAAGTGAGGATGGAACATTGGTTGTAAGTTTAGCAAAATACCATAATCCAATGGAAGAAATAAATATAAAAACAGATAAACTGCAATTAGAATTAGTAATGGATTTGCTTCATCCTGGATGGCGAAATGAAGTCGTAGTGCAACAATTTTTACCGAAGCTAACGGTATCGCATGATTTTCCACATACCAAACGAATAGAGAACCCCGGTCCAAGCATACCGGAAATGAAAGGAATCTTTATAGCGGGAGATTGGGCGGGCCATGAAGAAGTATTAGCTGATGCCGCGGTTTCGAGCGGGAAGCGTGCAGCGCTAGAAATTTTACAAGCAAACGACATGCCGGTAGCAAAGGAAGGTTAATCGTTTTGGAGACGGAACAATTGTATCAGATGTATCAACCTCTGTTATTTTCAATCGCCTATCGAATGATGGGGAGAATTGCAGATGCAGAAGATCTTGTTCAAGAGGCGTTTATAACGTATAACCGTGTTAGTAGTGAAAGAGTCATTGAAAACGAGAAAGCATATTTATGTAAGATTGTGATGAATAGCTCCATAGACAAATTGCGATCTGCTGCAAGTAAGCGTGAGATTTATGTTGGAGAGTGGTTGCCCGAACCATTGATAGATGAAGGAAATGATCCTGCACATACTTATTTGATGAAGGAATCTATCTCGACCGCTTATCTCTTGCTTTTGCAGCAGTTAACTGAAGATGAACGAGCCGTCTACGTATTACGAGAAGTTTTTCAGTATAGCTATCAAGAAATTTCGACTATGATTGAAAAGTCATCTGCCAATTGCAGGCAGATTTTTCACAGAGCCAAAAAAAGCATGCATAACCGCCCAAAAGCTTCTGCACTGGATTTCCAATCGATGAGAAGCAGCATAGAACAATTTACGATAGCACTTCAAAAAGGGAATATACCTAAAATGTTGGAGTTATTGAAGGAGGATGCTGTATTTATTTCCGACGGAGGCGGCAAAGTAAAAGCCGCGTTAAAACCAATCTATACACCTGAGCGTATCGTATTATTGTTAGTTAGTATTATGAAAAAGCTGCCTGAAAACTCAAGAATGGCATTCGAAGTTGTAAATGGATATCCAGGTGTTGTCGTATCAATTAATGATTTTGTTGCTTATGTCGTCTCGATGGAATTCCATGACAATAAAATTTCACGTATTTTTATGGTGGCTAATCCGGAAAAGTTGAAACACTTGCAGAAATAAAAACGAAAGTGGATAAAAAGACGGTTGAAGAATAGCAAAACGCTAATCTTCAACCGTCTTTTATAATGAGTTCTCGTTCTTCCCGAAAAAGTTCTCGTTACTGCACCAGGAGTTTTCTTTCCGCCCCAAAGAGTTCTCATTCTAACTCGCCTGAATTCACTTCTTAACCTTATCCTCATAAAACACATTGAAATTCGGATCAATCGTCCCGATATTCAAATGCCTTGCCTTATAGTCGCGCAGCAGCTCAAAGAACTTCTTGCTCAACACCATAATAACAATCAAGTTGATGAATGTCGGAATCGCAGTTGTGATATCCGCGAAATACCAGACCGCCTTGCCAGGCATGTCATAATAGACGGCATAAATGACCATCAGCAACCCTGGAATCGGATAGACCCATTTATAGAAGGAAATTGTCTTGTTCTTTGTTTTGACTTTCTTTTCGCCACCGAACAGATGGCGCAAGATGATTTCGTAATACGTATACCAACCGGTCGTCGTCGTCAATCCGAACAGGAAGACGGATAAGGCGATGATATACCTGCCGGTGGTTCCGATGCCGGCTTCAAACGCCGATAAAGTGAGGGCTGCCCCGTCTAGACCGGATGACCAGACGCCGGTAATGATGATAGTGAATGCGGTCATTGAACAGATGATGATCGTATCGATGAATACTTCCATCGCTCCCCACATTCCTTGCTTGATCGGATGATTCGTTTTCGCTGTGGAGTGGATCATCGGGGACGTACCCCAGCCAGCTTCATTACTGTAAACGGCACGCGCAACTCCCATCCGGATCACTTGCGCAATGACTGCCCCTGTAAATCCTCCTACAGCAGCCATTCCCGTAAAGGCGCTTTCGAATATTAGTCCAAAGACGGGGAGAATCTGATCAAAGTTCTTCAAGATGATGAATAGGGAAGCCAATACATAAAAGATACTCATGAATGGGATAAGCTTGGACGCAATCTCACCAATCCGCTTAATGCCCCCGTAAATAATAACGTAAATGAGCGTGACGTAAATCAATGAAGAAGGAATCATGCCGATATTAAATGTAGAGCTTACAGCTTCAGAGACCGTATAGTTTTGAAGGGTAATAAAAAACGTAGTAAAGATACCGAATCCGAAAAGAACAGCTGGTATTTTCCAATACTTGAATTTCTTTTCTTCACCTAATCCTTTTTCCATGTAATACGTAGGTCCGCCGTAAGGATTCCCTTTTTCATCCGTCCCACGATAATGAACGGCCAATGATACTTCAACTGTCTTCGTCATCATTCCTAATAATGCGGTGACCCACATCCAAAAGACGGCACCTGGCCCGCCTACTGCGATTGCAGTAGCGACCCCACCAATATTTCCGACACCAACGCTCCCGCCTATCGCTGTACTTACTGCTTGAAAAGGAGTTAAGATTCCTTTTGCATCCTCGTCCTTATCCCTCTTAGAAAATAATCTTCCAAACGTAGCTTTGAAAATATGCGGCAAATAACTAACTTGGAAAAGCTTACTCCCAATTGTGAAGTATAGTCCTACAAACAATACCGTGAAGATGAGCGGCAACCCCCATAACCAACCGACAATCGTCTCTAAAAATTGCTCCATCCCTTTCCCTCCTTTATCTCCATTCTGAATCTTTTGTCTACTCTATGTCAAGTAGGACAAATTGATTCATAGATTTTATAGTATGAATAAATTAAATATATAGTATAATACTGGAAAGGGAGGATGTTGCTATGCCACACGTTCATTATTTCTGGGGAATGCCTGATGAAAAAACGTTAGATGGGATTTTACAATTACATAATGAGATTTTTGCAAATGCTGATGAACTTGTGAAAAAGGCTTCATTACAGCAGGATATCCTATTTGTAGTTGCAATGATAGAGGATCACGTAGTTGGTTATAAGATTGGATATAGTCTTTCAAAGGACCGCTACTATAGTTGGTATGGCGGTGTTCAAGAGGGATTTAGGGGAAAAGGGATTGCCTCCTTGCTTATGGAGAACCAACATCAGCTTGTGAAGGATAAAGGGTATAAAATAATTGAAACGAAGACGAGAAATAAGTGGAGAGATATGTTGATAATAAATTTAAAACATGGATTTACGATAACGGAAACATTCACTGACGACGAGGGGATACATCGGATCGTATTGGAGAAAAGCCTGTTCAATAATAAGGAAGAGTGGTGAGATGTAATTGAAAAAACTTTGGGTCGGTTTATTTGTAATTATGATACTGCTAAGTGGCTGTGGTAAGGAATATTGGGTGTTAGATAAGAAGAGATTGGATGAAGAACCCGCAGTGAGGCAGTACGTCAATAATTTGCAAAATGATAAGACGGATCGTAAAGGCTTCAAGATCTTTGATATTGCCGAGGGGAAAAAGATGGTGGTGATTTCTACCGGTACTAATAAGCTTGAACTGGAAGCTGTTGACGTAGAGGTGTTGGAAAATGAAACAATTGTTACGGTCAGGGAAGTCGAAGCGGATAGCGGCGAAACCAATCCCTATATACTCATTGGCCTTGAACGTAAAAACGGCGGAGTGAAAGTCATCAACGAAGAGGGAGAAGAATATGAAATCGGATTTTGATTGATAAGTAAATATTATCCTCTTGTATAATAACTATCGATTTTTCTAATGGAGATTAGAAGAGTATAATAGAGTTATACAGAGGGGGAGTTCATGATGGAATATATTTCACTCTTTTTCATTGGGGCCATTGCAACGACGATCGGTACGCTGGCAGGGGGTGGGGGGTTAATCAGTCTTCCTGCAATGCTGCTGCTCGGTATACCAATCCATTCAGCGATCGGTGCGAATAAAGTGTCCAACACGGTAAGTTCGTTCTCAAGCTTCCTTTTCTTATTGAAGCATAAACAGATTTCTCTACGTGAATCGTTTTGGGTCATTCCAGTAAGTCTTATTGGGGGGATCAGTGGCGGGTTCATTGCAACGAAGCTGTCAGAAGATAACCTATATATCTTGGCGATTATACTCTTGTCGTTTGCATTTATTACATCGTTCATCGGAAAAGGGGATTTCGATGGACAGGAGAAGTTGAAATTCAGCAAAGTGAGTGTGCCGGGGTTATATGGTATCGGGATTTACGATGGACTTTTCGGACCTGGGGGAGGCACGTTGAATCTTTATTTATTCGGTCATATGAAAGTTGCCTATATTCGGGCGGTCGGCTATGTACGACTCGCAACATTCTCGAGCTGCTTCGGTGCGGCAATCACCTACATAGCTGCCGGCAAAATCATTTGGCCACTTACGTTACTATTGATGTTAGGGTCAATTACAGGGGCGCAGACAGGGGTACGTATTGCGGAAAAACTGAAACCGAAGTTTGTGAAGCCGATCTTACGGGTTGTAACAGTCGCGTTGATTTTACAAATCATTGTAGAGAATATCGGATCCTAACAGTTAAAACTTCTACAGCTGTAGAGGTTTTTATTTTTGGGGGTTAAAAGCAGAAGCTGCCCGGAAACCGACCGGACAGCCCCATTTATCAGTGCTCTTTCAATTCGGAAATTGCAACTTCAGACCTTTCCTCCATAGCCTGACGCAAATGAACCGTTGCGGTCCGATCGTCCTCATGGATCTTATCAATCCAGACAGAAACGCCATTATAACTGACCATAATTTCATCCGGTGACGATACAATCTGATGTGCACGTTGACTATCCAAAGCAAAAACCTCCAGTTATATAGACTCCAACCCTGTATATATGGATGAAAAAAGTGAAACATACTCATCCCTGATATAGGAAGATTTTTAAATTATCGCTTCCGTCTACTGTCGCCAATAAAATCTCTGATGTTGCCACATTATAAAGTTTGAATTTATTCAGCAGCCATTCCATATCCTTTCCAACAGACTTCAAAGACGCCTGATCTACTTGGCCTTCTTTCACCACAACGATTGGAAAGAAAAATCGATTTGTAGCAAGCTGCATATCTTGAGGTGTCAACACTTGATACTGAGGGGATAGGAAGAAAGAAATCGTCCCGTCTGGTTCCCATAATGCCAATGACACCTTCTGTATATCTTCAATTTTATCCTTGCGAAGCTCTGATAATAAATGATCGATTGTAATTCTAGCTTTTTTTAGATTTGAATACACGATTTCCCCATGTTTGATGAGAGGGTATGGGGATGGTTCAACCAATTTGCGTAACTTCCCCCATTTTAACGTTGCATACACAGAAGAAATATAAAGGATGATCAATACAGTTGTCGTAATTAGTGACCCTTTCATCCCTAAATTTTCATCAGAAAGAGGATGGGCTAAAATATTTCCGATAATCAAGGCAATGGTAAAGTCAATCAACCGTAATTGGGAAATGGAACGTTCGCCCATCAACTTTGAAGCGAATAATAAGAAGAAAAAAGCGAACACCGCACGCAGCCCCCATTGGACTGCGGTCAGTGTTTCTTGTGCCTGGAAAAAATCCATCCTAACTTCACATCCCATAAGGTAGAAAAACATCTAATGTAGGATTCACTTCTTGCCTAGACAAGGTAAAAGGCTACCACTCATTTGAGTGGCAGCATTTCTTTTTTTAATTAAGCTTGTTTCACCATTTTCAAAAGCATTTGTGAAAACACGCGCTGCTCTTCTTCAGAACCTGATTTCCAAAGCTCCATTAACACTTTTTCTTCACGGTTACGCGGTTCTTCATGATTGGCAAGATACCTTGCAACGATCTCTGTCGTTTTTGCAAGCTTTTCATCACTTAACCCTAAATTTTCACCAAGCTGCACTTTTTCGGCAAGGTATTGCTTAAATTGATTGAAATTCTCTAGGATTTGACCTTTATCTTCTCCGTCAATCTTTGCAAGTTCTTTTTGTACTTTGTCTTTCATGTCCATAATAAATAACACTCCTTTTACGTTGTTCCCATATAGTGCGCTCATTTGCAGTAAGTAAACGTGGAAAAACTTGCATAGAGAACTTCAGTTAATGTACAGTCCCCGAACAATTTGCATAGGATATTTTACTTGTTGTGAAAGGGTTGATTAAAATGCATTATGTTCCAAATATGTATCAGTATCAAAATCCTTATTACATTCCTATGCCTATGTGTTACTGTGCAACGCAGTCCGGGTATTGGGCGAGTCCTGTTAGGGTTGAGTACGGAAATGTGTCTGGTTCTCTGCAATCTTCAAATGGTGATGATAACAACATCTTGATAAGAGACTATGGAAAGGAACCGTTTGTCGTAAATATTACAAACGCTACGAAGCAAAACAATACGTACCGTACCGCCTTATGGACAGGAAACCGTTTGCAAGTCACTTTAATGAGTCTCAATGTTGGCGAGGACATCGGCTTGGAAATGCACCCTAACGTTGACCAATTCTTAAGGGTTGAACAAGGCCAGGGGGTCGTTCGGATGGGCAAAAGTAAAGATAACTTAAGCTTTGAAAGAAATGTCTCTGATGATTCTGCAATAATGATACCTGCCGGAACATGGCATAATGTCATTAATACCGGCAACATTCCACTAAAACTTTACTCAATCTACGCTCCTCCTAACCATCCATTTGGGACTGTCCAGGTGACGAAAGCAGACGCGGCGGCAGAAAAGAAAGTTAACACTAATCGCAATGGGAATACGGCTATTCCTAACATGACTCCAGATGAATGGATAAGGTATACGGAATACCTGGTGACTCAAGGGTTAGAGGATGTTAGAAGAGGAATAAATTCTACACACATCCTTCAAGAGTTTATTTTAATGGGAGTACTTGTGGGAAAGGGGTATTCTCCTGAAAAAGCTTATGAAACCGTTGAAGAATGGGAGCGAACAGGAGAATCCAAACTTCTTCAGCAGAGCAAAAATATGTGAAACCAGAGATGAAAATGAATACACTGCTGAAATTCAAAAGCATCCGCTTTATGAGGTATTTTAACGAGGAACGGCTTGGTATTTATCCAAGCTGTTTTTTTATATAACACTGCGCCTTTGTTTTCAATCCAAAGTTTACGAGTAGTATGTGAGGGGAAAATGGTTATGATACGGTTAGGACAGTCATCGAATGCGGATAGAGAAAGTTCATATCGAATGAAAAGAAGGTGGAAATATGATCTGGACAATGGGACTCACAAAGGACGATGAATTCATTTACGACTTCCCTGTACATAAAATCAACGAGCTCTCCCTACAATGGTTCTGGGTTGACTTTGATCAGCCTGACGCGGAAGAGGCATCATTGCTTCAATCATTATTCACGTTCCATCCATTGGCACTGGAGGATTGTTATGGCCGAATTCAACGTCCGAAGCTGGACCATTATGAAGGATATACATTTTTTGCTCTGCACTCCATTTGCCACGAAGACTTGATTGCGGAAGAAGTGGATTTGTTCCTGGGCGAAAACTTTGTCGTCTCATTTCATTACAACAAATTGCAGGAAATCGATAAGGCGCGGGAGGCAATTATGCAAAACCCAAGGAAATGGGAACGCGGCCATGTTCATGTCACGTATGAAATTATGGATAAGCTAGTCGATCAATACTTTCCGATCCTTTACAATATCGAGGATCATTTGGATGAAATCGAAGAGAAGTTATCACCGACGACTGTTCAATTATCCATGGATTATGTATTTGAAGTGCGCGGCGACTTATTACGTCTTCGAAGGACGATTTATCCGATGAGGGAATTGCTGTACAGAATGCTCGAATCGAAAAGATTGGATTTCGCTTCTCATGAGCATACATATTTTTCGGATATTTACGATCATCTCATTCGAATAAGCGACATGCTCGATTCCAATCGACAGTTGACTTCAGATATTCGTGATAGCCAACTGTCCATCAACTCCAACCAAATGAATAGTGTAATGATGACGCTGACAATCATTTCTTCTGTCTTCATTCCGCTGACATTCATTGCCGGTGTGTATGGCATGAATTTTGATCATATGCCAGAGCTTCACTTGCGCTACGGCTATCCGATCGTCCTTGTAGTGATGCTGATCATAGGAGTTGCTATGGTTGCTTGGTTTACGCATAAAGGCTGGTTCCGGATCAATAAGTCATAATGTGACCCGCTCTTATTGATAGGGTTAGGTAAACGGAAAAGTTTGTACGGCTTCATATTTCGGAGTCCTCGATGGATGAATCCTGAAGAGTGAAAATCCGTTGACGTGAAATGGAAGCGGTACACATGTTTCTTTTTTTATTGCAGACTCTTCATGGAGTTTGCGCTTTTTTGCAATTGTAATATGAGGAGTGAAACGGTTATCGAGTTCAATACCCAATTGACCTGCTCCTATTGACGCAACGTCCTGCTGAAGTGCATCAAGCGCTTTTGATTGCTGGACGGACATATATACGACGCGTGGACCTTTTGGGGATCCAAAGAAGGAAAGGCCATCGACGGTCAGAGGGAAATTGCTATGGTTGTCTGCTAATGCAGCAAGACTTTCCTTTAAAGGCACAACTTTCTCTTCTGGGAGAGCACCTATGAACAATAGTGTAATATGCAGATCCTCCAAGTGCGGAATTACTTTGTAGGTATTCGATAAACCGTATTTGTCCCTGTATAGCTTTACAGTCTCTTCAATTGAAGCAGGGGCTTTTATTCCGATGAAGTAATGATGATGCATCCTCTACGCCTCCCTAGTAACGATCTCGTCTCCTATTGTAGCCCAATTCCAATTTGATGAAACATGGGAAAGTGCCCAAAAGCATTCAACCTGCATATAAATAGGAATGGTGGTTTAAAAATAGACGGAAGGGGATTAGGTGGAGAGAAGTAAAAATGCAAAAGACGCACAACTGGAACAGTTCCGGGTAAATAACTACGGAAAGAAACTGACAACAAACCAAGGCTTGAAAGTGTCGGATGATGAAAATTCCTTGAAAGCAGGAGTGCGCGGACCGACCTTATTGGAGGATTTTCACTTTCGGGAAAAGATGACCCATTTTGACCATGAACGGATTCCTGAGAGGGTTGTCCATGCGAGGGGGTTTGCGGCGCACGGGGAGTTCGAATTGCATCGATCCATGAAGGAATTCACGAGAGCAGGTTTCTTGCAGAATCCTGGTTCGAAAACGCCTGTATTCATTAGATTTTCAACGGTTGTCGGAAGTAAAGGATCCGCAGACACGGTAAGGGATGTACGTGGATTCGCTATCAAGTTTTATACGGAAGAAGGGAACTTCGATCTTGTCGGAAATAATATTCCGATCTTTTTCATACAAGACGCCATCAAGTTCCCGGATCTCGTGCACGCCATCAAGCCTGAACCGCATAATGAAATTCCGCAGGCGGCTTCTGCCCATGATACATTCTGGGATTTTGTTGCAAATAACCAGGAGACGGCTCATATGATCATGTGGCTTATGTCCGATCGGTCCATTCCAAGGAGTTTCCGCATGATGCAAGGATTTGGTGTGCATACGTTCCGCCTTGTTAACGAAGAAGGAACCGCCAAATTTGTCAAATTCCATTTGAAGCCGGTTCTCGGCGTCCATTCGCTCGTCTGGGATGAAGCACAGAAAATTGCAGGAAAAGACCCAGATTTCCACAGGCGGGATCTATGGGAAAACATCGAGCATGGAAATGTCGTCGAATATGAAATCGGAGTACAGATGATCAATGAAGAAGATGAGTTCATGTTCGACTTCGATATCTTGGATGCAACGAAGATCTGGCCGGAAGAAATTGTTCCTGTCCAGATGTTCGGCAAAATAACATTAAATCGGAATGTTGATAATGTCTTTGCCGAGACTGAACAAGTCGCAATGCATCTCGGCAATATTGTGCCCGGTATCGATTTCACGAACGACCCGCTCCTACAAGGAAGGCTTTTTTCATATTTGGATACGCAACTGCTGCGGTTAGGCGGCCCGAATTTCGCTGAAATACCGATCAATCGCCCGGTCTGTCCGTTCCATAATAATCAGCGGGATGGGTTCAGCCGTCAG
This sequence comes from Sporosarcina luteola, assembly GCF_023715585.1. Classification (GTDB taxonomy): domain Bacteria; phylum Bacillota; class Bacilli; order Bacillales_A; family Planococcaceae; genus Sporosarcina; species Sporosarcina luteola_D. Next base: position 1,256,069 of record NZ_JAMBOK010000001.1, on the reverse strand, counting down.
CGGATTGATGTCGGAAAAGTAGCTTATCATAGAAACTCGCTTGCCAACAACACTCCGTCGACTTCCACGTGGCAAGAGGGAGGCTTTGTCCATTACGCCGAGAAAGTGGAAGGCCATGTTATTCGAGCAAGAAGCGATTCATTTAATGACCATTTTTCGCAAGCAAGACTTTTCTGGAACAGCATGACACCACCAGAAAAGGAACATATTAGAGATGCATTCATCTTTGAAGTTGGGAAAGTGAAATCAGCCGACGTCAGGCAGCAAGTCGTCGATATGTTTGTCAATGTGGATAAGGAATTGGCAACGGTCATTGCAGATGCAGTCGGCGTCAACCGTCCGGAAGGCCAGCAAGTCAATGTTTCAGCATCTTCCCCTGCACTCAGCCAGGAGAAGACGCCGAGATATCCGAATACACTTAAAGTAGGAGTGTTGATCGGCGGTGGTTTTAATGGCAGAGAAGTGAAAGCGGTCGTTAAAACTTTATTGAACAATGGAGTCGCCGTCGACATTGTCGGTGAGCATTTAGGCAGCCTGACGGGAGCTGATGGTATGAAGGTTATTTTGAATGAAACCTTTCTAACAACATCACCCGTACTTTATGATTCGTTATATGTCGTCGGAGGAGAAGCGAGGAACCAAGCGAAATTCGAAAGCGATATTACGGAATACATCAATGAAGCATTTCGTCATTATAAACCGATCGGCTTTGCTTCAACAGGGGAAGACTTACTCAGGAAGTCCGATGCAGAAACTGGGCCGGGCATTGTGATAGCATCTGCATCCGGAGCCGATTTCCCAGAGGACTTCATTCAAGCCGTAACCCAACAGCGCTTTTGGGACCGAAATATCTATTCCGAATGAAATGGCCGCTCCAATATCTTTTTGGAGCGTCTTTTTATGTATAATGAAGAAGAGGGGGAGATGACAGATGATCCGTACAATCATTTTTGACTTGGACGATACGCTATTATGGGATGAAAAAAGTATTGCCACGGCGTTCGATAGGACATGTCAATACGCGGAGGAAAACCTTGATATACATGCCTCTGAATTGGAGGCGGCGGTCCGTGAAGAGGCAAGGGAGCTTTACGCAGCCTATGATACATATGAATTCACTAAAATGATCGGAATCAATCCTTTTGAAGGCTTATGGGGGACATTCGACGATCCAGGCAAGGAATTCGAGCGGATGAAAGAATTCATTCCTAATTACCAACGCGGTGCATGGACGAGAGGACTTGCGAAACTTGGGATTGTGAATGCGGAATTAGGAGCGGATCTTGCAGCCCGGTTCATTGAGGAACGAAAAAAATCCCCATTCGTATACGACGAAACTTTTTCCGTATTGGAGCAGTTGAAAGGGAAGTATACGCTGGTATTATTGACCAATGGCTCTCCGTCGCTTCAAAATACGAAATTGGAAATCACTCCGGAGTTGGCCCCTTATTTTGACTCAATTGTTATATCGGGAGCCTTTGGCAAAGGGAAACCGGACCCTTCGATTTTTAAGCATGTATTGGCGGAAACAGGCAGTTCCGCAGCTGAGGCATTGATGGTTGGCGACAATTTGCTGACCGATATTCTGGGCTCATCGCGCGTAGGTATGCGTTCCGTGTGGATTAACCGTGAAGGGAAAGCGGGGAACCCAGATATCCAACCGACTTTTGAAATCCACCATCTCGAGCAACTTTTTCCGATATTGGACAAGGTAAACAAAGAGTGAGCCCGGATTCCGGGACTCACTCTTCTTAGCAAGGGCTTAACTATCTGCCCTCTAAGTCTATTCTTCCGCCCTCAAGATCCATTGAATTCTATCTGCATCGATACTTACGTCAAAGATCGATCGCTTTCACTTCATAAATATCTTCCAACTCAGTCAAATCCCCAATTTCCGCCTGTTCAACCCCATTGTCAATTGTGAGCATCATGATAGCATCACCGCCGACCGTGGAACGGCCGACTTGCATCGTCGCGATATTAATGTTTTTCTGTGCCAATAATGTACCAACGCGCCCGATCGCTCCCGGCTGGTCTTTATGTTTAATGAATAGCAGATGGCCTTCCGGCACAACATCGACTACATAATCATCGACTTTTACGATGCGCGCTCCGAGACCATTCAGCAAAGTACCTGCGACGCGATGCGTAAACTTGGCAGTTACGATCTCTGCAGTAATCAAGTGCAGGAAGCCTTTGCTTGCTGTCGTTTTATGCTCATTCACTTTAATATAAAACCGCTCGGCTAGAAATTTGGCATTAACATCATTAACATGGCTTCCAAGGTTGCGCTTCAAAATGCCTTTCACCGTATTACGGGTTAATGCGCGTACATCATAGTTGGCAAGCTCCCCGGCGTACTTGATATTCACTTCTTCAATCGTTTCATCAGTCATTCGCGATAGGAAAGTCCCCAGCTTTTCAGCCAAGTCGTAGAAAGGCGCAATCTTTGCCAACACTTCCTTCGGGACGGATGGAAGGTTGACTGGATTTCGGACAGCATCTCCTTTGAAGAAGTTAACGACATCCATACTGACATCGACGGCGACACTTTCTTGTGCTTCCACCGTGCTGGCTCCTAGATGCGGAGTCGCTATCACTTCAGGCAATCTTAGCAGAGGATGATCAACAAACGGCTCGGTTTCAAAGACGTCGAGGGCCGCACCTGCAACTTTTCCTGACACAATTGCCCCGTACAGTGCATCTTCGTCGATGATTCCCCCTCTTGCGCAGTTGATGATCTGTACGCCGTCTTTCATCTTCCCGAATGCATCTTCATTCAATAAATGGCGGGTCTCCTTCAATAAAGGAGTGTGGATTGTAATGAAATCAGCTGCTTTCAATACATCGTCCACTGTCCCGAAGCCGATCCCCATCTTTTGCGCCTTTTCCTCTGTCAAAAATGGATCGTAAGCGACGATGTTCATCCGTTGGCCCTTCGCCCGGGCGGCGACTTCCGCGCCTATTCTTCCAAGTCCGATGACGCCGAGCGTCTTGTTTTTCAACTCTACTCCAATGAATGATTTTCGATCCCATTTCCCATTTTTTAGTGAATTGAACGCTTGCGGAATCTTCCTCGCCAAAGCTGTCAGCATGGCGATTGTATGTTCAGCGGCAGAGTTGGTGTTGCCGTCAGGCGCATTGACGACGATGATGCCATGCTCCGTGGCTGCGTCCAAATCGATATTGTCGACGCCGACGCCAGCACGTCCGATAATTTTGAGATTGCTGGCGGCTTCAATCACTTCCCGAGTCACTTGTGTCTGACTGCGGACGAGAAGAGCATCGAAACCTTTAATTCTTTCAAGGAGTTCTTCTTTCGACAAGTCGGTAGCAATTGTAATTTCCAATCCATCCGCTTGCCTTAGCGGATGAATCCCTTCCTCGCTTAGCGGATCGGCAATCAATATATGATAGGTCATCGCATATTCTCCCCTTTTTCCAAATAGATTCTCTGCGCAGCCGCAACACCTTTACCGAGCTCAATATTCTTTCCGGATTTAATTAACCCGATTTCGATCATACTAAGCGTCTGCAAAACATCCGCAGGGGAGCAGTAGCCCATATGCCCGATGCGGAAGATTTTGCCCTTCAAACGATCCTGACCTCCTGCAACCGATAGTCTAAATTCTTTATTGATCACTTTCCGGAACTCCTCTGCGTTAAAATCTTCAGGTTGGACGGCAGTGACCGTATCCGACGCATCTTTGTCATTCGTCAATAAAGGAATTTTGAGTGCCATGAATGCCGCACGCACCATCTCTTTCATAAGCGTGTGACGTCCATACACATTCTCGAGCCCTTCCTTTTCCATCATGGCTAGCGCCTGGTCCAACCCGAAAAGAAGGGAAAGGGCAGGGGTGAAGGGTGTCGTATCCTTATCCAAGTCCTTACGGTATTTCGTCAAATCTAAATAGAAGCCCCGGTTCGGATTGGAATCAATGACTTTCCATGCCCGCTCGCTTACCCCGATGAATAGCAATCCGGCAGGCAGCATGAACGCTTTTTGCGATCCAGTCACCATAATATCGATGCCCCAATCATCCATTTTAGTTTCCACGCCCCCGACACAGGAAACCCCATCAACGATAATGAGAGCATCGGAGACTTCTTTCACTGCGGAAGCTAGTTCGTGAATGGGATTCATGACGCCCGTTGACGTTTCACAATACGTTGCGAAAACGGCACTGACCTCGGGGAATCTCCGCAGATAGTTCCGGATTTCATTGGGATCAAAGGCTTTGCCCCACTCGACTTCATATATGTGCACACGGATTCCATACGCTTCACAAATCTTTACAAAACGCGCACCGAATGCCCCGGTCACAATGACAAGCACCTCATCCAGCGGTTTCACGGCATTGACAACAGCCGCTTCCAAGCCTGAAGTTCCACTTCCCGTCACAATCATTACATCCTGGTCGGTCCCGAACACCTTCTTCAATCGGGGTTTAATGGAGCGAAGCAGTTCGGACGTCTCATTGCCTCGGTGGCCGATCATCGGTTGAGCCATGGCCCGTTGTACACTTGGTGGAATAGGCGTCGGTCCTGGAATTCGCAAAAATTGTTGATCTAGTAGCATGTCAATCTCCTCCTTGGAATATAAAAAAGCCTTCCGTCCCTTGCAAATTCATGCAAGGGGCGAAAAGCTATCAGCTACGCGGTGCCACCCTTTTTCGCTGTCATGACGACAGCCTTCATTGCATGCATAACGGGCATGTTCCGGGTGAACCTACTGAAAAACAGAAAATGAAGTTTCAGTCCACCGATTCAGGAGTGCTGCTCTACGTCAGAAACGCTGATTCCCACCAACCATCAGCTCTCTATGGATTCCGATCCGCAAAGCCTGTCTCCATCCAAATCGTTAAACGAATTATTTAATTAATGACAATCATAGCATGTAATTTTTGAATGTCAACACAATGTTCGTCTATTTACAATATAAAAAACAAATTACAGTAAAATCTTCATGTGATACACATAAATTCCGAACTAAACATAACGTTATTTTATAATCGTTCGTTATTAAATGCACGCTAAGAAATTCGGGATTTCCTGAATATTGTATTGCAATGTATCTTACCAAACATTTCGGAAATGTCAATTAGAAATTTTTGATGAGGAACAAATGTATAAAATACCACAGGCATCACATCATAATTGCAACACCATAAATATCAATGGAAAAGTTTAAGAAAAGAGGGAGAAAAATTGGGCATTTTAAATGGAAATCCGAAAGAAGAGCCAATGCACTACGGTGAAGTCCTCGGTTGTTGGGCATACGCAGGTGCGAACAAAGGATTGATCAGCGGATATCAAGGTTTCATCAATCATGCTGGCGACGAGGATCTGATCGAGCTTCTGAAAGACGCGGTTGAAATGATGAAGGATGAAAATAAGGCAGTCGAGAAAGTGCTGAAAGAGAACGGTGTGACACCTCCTCCTACATTGCCTGATCGGGCAGTTGCCAAAGCGGAAGACATTCCAGTCGGTGCACGTTACATGGACCCTGAAATCAGTGGAGCAGTTTCTATAAATGTCGGTCAAGGTCTTGTCTCATGCAGTCAGGTGATCGGCCAATGCCTAAGAGAAGACATCGCAATGATGTTCAGTAAATTTCATGCAGACCGACTTTTGTTTGGTATGCGATTACTCCGTCTGAACAAGGAAAAAGGTTGGATCATTCCTCCTCCTATGCATGGTGCTGCATTCCCTAATAGTAAATGAGTTAAAGCAGCTGATTATTCTCAGCTGCTTTTCTTATGCTCACTTTTCTGAACAGTGTGGTAAAATATCAATTGTAAGGGTGAAAAGGGGGAAAAGGAATGGTATTGTTTACTAGAAAAGAGGATGTAGTTGAAAATTTTCATGGGACCGATATTCGCGATCCATACAGATGGCTGGAAAATCCGGAAGATCCTGAAATGCAACAATGGGTGGATGAACAAAATTACAGGACTCAGGAATTCCTTGAGACTTTCCCGGATCGTGAAAGAGTGAAAAGCAAACTGACGGAAACGTGGAACTATGCAAAGTATACTGTTCCCCAAAAAGAAGGAGAATATTATTATTTCCACAAAAACGACGGTCTGCAAAACCAAGCCGTCTTTTACCGTACAAAAGATCTGAACTCCGAAGACTTGGAAGTCGTATTGGATCCAAATACGATGAATGACGAGGGCACTGCTGCCATTACGAATCTTTCATTCTCAAAAAATGGTAAGAGATTGGCATATGGGATTTCACTCAACGGAAGTGATTGGCAAGAAATCAGAATAAGAAACTTGGAGACTGGAAAAGATGAATCCGACTTGATTCGATTTTGTAAATTCTCAAGCATCGCCTGGAATGAAGCAGGTACAGGATTCTTTTACAATCGTTTTCCAGATCCATCCACTGTTTCAGCTGAAGAACAAAGCTATTACAACAAAGTGTACTGGCATGAAGCAGGAACTGGCCAGGACGATGATGTGCTCGTTTATGAAGATCCTGACAACAAAGAGTTCTCCTTCAATCCGATGTTATCAGATGATTATCATTATCTGATTCTGAATGTATGGAAAGGCACGGAGAATAAAAGCAGAATTTATTATAAAGACCTAGATACTGATGGTGAATTTGTCCATCTGTTTGATAAAGGCGATGGCGAATACTCGTTCATCGGCAATGAAGGACGCACTTTCTATTTCCTTACAAATGTCGATGCACCATACGAAAAAATTATTGCAGTGGATTTGGACAATCCAGGGAAGGAAAATTGGACCGATGTTATTCCGGAGAATGACGATGTACTGTCTTTCGGAAAGATCATTAATGGAAAGATCGTAGTTGGTTATTTGCATAACGCGCATTATGAACTGAAAGTTTTTGACCTGGATGGCAAGCGTGGCGTTGACGTCAAATTGCCGGGATTCATTTCGCTGACTGGTTTGACAGGCAAGAAAGAGGAACCATGGATGTTCATCGGTTACACATCCTACTTATCTCCAAATGCAATCGCAAGCTATAACTTCGGGGATGGGGAACTGACGGCAGTATTTCAGGAGGAAAATAAATTCAAGACGGAAGGATTTGAGACGACTCAAGTCTTTTACCCATCGAAGGACGGAACGATGATCCCGATGTTCTTGACCCATAAAAAAGGACTGGAACTAAATGGTGAAAACCCAGTCGTCCTCTATGGATATGGCGGTTTCAATGTCAGTTTGACACCATCCTTCTCACCAGCATTGCGCATGTGTATTGAGGAAGGCGGCGTCTATGCGGTTGCCAACTTGAGAGGCGGCGGTGAATTCGGTGAAGATTGGTACAAGGCAGGTACTTTGGAACGTAAACAAAATGTCTTCGATGATTTCATTGCAGCTGCAGAATGGCTAATTGAAGAAGGTTACACGAAGAAGGAGAAGCTTGCAATCATGGGAGGCAGCAATGGTGGCTTACTTGTGGGAGCAAGCATCACTCAGCGTCCGGATTTGTTCGGGGCGGCAATTTGCCAAGTGCCTGTTACCGATATGCTCCGCTACCACAAATTCACGGTTGGACGCTATTGGGTGACGGATTACGGAAATGCGGAGCTGAATGCCGAGGACTTCGCTTATATGATCAAGTATTCCCCTCTGCATAATGTCAAGGAAGGCGTTGACTATCCGCCGACACTGATTACGACGGCTGACACGGACGATCGAGTCGTTCCTGCCCATGCAATGAAATTTGCTGCGACGTTGCAGGCATCCTATTTCGGAGATAATCCGATCTTGCTTCGTGTCGAAAAGAATGCGGGACATGGTCTCGGAAAGCCGACAGTCAAGATCATTGAAGAACAGACTGATATCTATTCGTTTCTCTTCAAAACGTTAGGCGTTACCATTTAACAAGAAGAGGCCGTCTCGGGGGGGAGACAGCCTCTTCCTATTTTTGTCGTTCCCAATTCCGAAGGGCTGGATACGGATCGAAAGCCCATTCAGTCCGGCCATTGTATTTATACAATCCGTAGTGGAGATGAGGAGGGAATTTGCCGGATGTTCCTTCTTTGCCATATCCGGTGCTGCCAACAAAGCCGAGAAGTGTCCCGGGTTCTACAATATCGCCTTCCTTGATGCCTTTATCAAAATAAGCCAAATGGGCAAAGTAATGATAGGTGTTATGGTTATCCCGAATGCCGATGCGCCATCCCCCGTATTCGTTCCATCCCATCACTTCGATGACACCATAGGAAGTGGCGACGACAGGAACACCGTAGCCCGCAAAAAGGTCTGTCCCTTCATGGATCCGGCGACCTCCCCATCCGCGGCTTGAGCCCCATGTACTGCGGTACGTGTAATGATGTCCTTTGGGGATCGGGAATACATGCTGATCAAGCTCGGCCGTTTCGAAATGCTTATACAGTTTGGCAATCGTCATAATCTGGTTGACTGTCGCTTCCCGTTTATAGTAGTGCCATAATGCAGCTTTAAATGCATCTTCATCAGGTCCGTACAGCGCTAAATGGGAATACATCGTCATGAGTACATCGGCTGGGTCTGCTTGGTCAGCTACTCCATCCCCGCTCCCATCAGAGCCGTGACCGCCGAAAAGTGCGATGGTGTCGGGAGAATTTTCGGATCGCTCGGGGTTGAATATGCCATACCAGTGTTCAGCGGAAAATTGGATGGAAATCGGCCCTTCCGCTTTCGGAAGATCATTGCGCACTTGTTGGATATTTCGTTCATATTGATCAATTGCGGCAAGGTGATACCAAGGTACCAATTCATTTGAAAAACGTAAATAAAAATCCATCCGTTCTTCCATGATTTCCTTGTCGCTTTTTTGATCAGAAGCGGAGACGATGTTGACGGACGTGAATAAACAGAATATTATACCTGCCAAAGCAATTATATGATGGATACGCAATGGGAAACCTCCTTTGTTGAATGATTAGAATTCCCCGATTGATCGATTTCATGACTTTTTGTTTTCATTACAGAAGCTTCGACAAATGATGGTTTTATTTTTGAGTGATATACTTTAGGAGAGATAGTAAAGAAGGGGAGAGGACGAATGGAAAAACTACAATCGGTTGAGCAGTTTGAGCAGTTGAAAAATGAAGAGCGGACAATGTTCATGTTTTCGGCGGATTGGTGCCCGGATTGCCGGGTGATTGAGCCGTTCTTGCCGAGTATTGAAGCGGATTATCCTGAGTATGAGTTCATTTATGTGGACCGGGATGAGTTTATTGAGGTTTGCCAGCAATTGGATGTGTTTGGAATTCCGAGCTTTATTGCGTTCCATAGTGGGGAAGAGGTTGGGCGTTTTGTAAGCAAGGACCGGAAGACGAAGGAAGAGATTGAGGCGTTTATTGACAGTTTGAGCGCATAATGAAAAGAGATATCGCCATCCTAGTAGGGATTGGTGATATCTCTTTTTATATGGAATGCAAAAAAGCGTTCATTTTTTCCGGGTAGTCTGTGAAGATGGCTTGTACTCCGGCTTGTTTCAAGGTCTTTGCGTGGGTTTCATCGTTGACTGTAAACGTTCTGACCGGCATGCCGCTTGTAATCACTTCGGCCATCGACAGTCGGAGTGCCGCCGGGAAAAGGAGATGAAGTGCATCTGCAGGGATTTTACGTAAATAATCGAGTGGGTTGACGAGTACTTCCATGAACAGAGCAGCTGTCTCGACACGCGGGTTCAGCTTCGCAACTGCCTGGATGGCAGAATGATCAAATGAAGAAATGATGACACGCGATTCCAATTGTCTAGATTCAATTACATCTAGCACTTTTTTGACCATTCCTTCGTATGGGAAAATATCCGATTTTATCTCAATGTTCAATTTGTGGTGAGTCGAGTCGAAAACATCGAGAACGTCGGCGAGTGTTGGTATTGTTTCTCCTTGGAAATCAGGGGAAAACCAGTTGCCGAAATCGTGTTTCTTCAGTTCTGCCAAGGACATGTCTTTAACATATCCTGTTCCATCCGATGTGCGGTCGATCAATTCGTCATGGATGACGACAAGTTCGCCATCTGCTGTCATATGTACATCGAACTCAACGCCAAAGACGGGGAGACGCGCGGCCTCCATGAAGGCTGCGAATGTATTTTCAGGAAAATCCCCTGAAGCTCCCCTATGTGCGAATATCTCCATGTAGGTCCCTCTCATTCCGTTTCCAATGATAATTTGTACGCAACAAAAGGGCGCGGAATTAGTGCCGTTGCCCATACAACCTGGAGTATGTCACTCCCAAGTCTTTCGTTGTTCTATCTCCTTTTTCAGGATTTCCGCCCCTTCAGGGCTTAGATACATGCCGTTGGATAGTCTCTTGTTATCCGGAGTGATGTCCCCGGTTACGATACAAGCCGAATCCACAACATACTTACGGAGGATGATCATATCGTCATCCACGAAAATTTCCATTGGTGCACCTTTTTCAAGTTTCAACGTGTTTCTCAATTCTTTTGGGATTACAATCCTGCCGAGATGGTCAACTTTTCTGACAATACCTAAGCTTCGCATTATGATCCTCCTTGAAACTATGTTTTATTGTTATAATTCACACTATTATACCAGTAAATTAGAAAAATACAAAAAAATGTATACTTTCTTTTAGTTTCCTATTCTCTCTATTCCTCTTATCCCCGCTTTAAAACGTTTAAGTATGTAATTTATTTTGATAGAATAGGAAGGTCTTTTAAGAAAGGGGAAGCAATCATGTCATTCATCCAGAAGAAGCCCGTCGTTTTTGACTATATACAGATCATTGCAGGAGCGACTCTGGTCGGGCTTGCATTCAATATATTTTTCTTGCCGTCGCGTATCGCGGCTGGCGGCATTTCAGGAGTCAGTACAATCCTTTATGAATTATTCGGATATAATCCTGCATATGTGCAATGGGTGATCAATATCCCGCTCATCATACTGGGGCTCTTGCTCGCAGGTAAAGAGTTCAGTGCAAAGACGATTGTCGGTACTTTTTTTGTCCCATTTGTCATCTATTTGACGGGCGGCCTTCAATTGTCCGTCGACAATCCGTTTCTAAGTTCCATCTATGGCGGCATTATGCTAGGCATCGGGTTGGGTATCGTCTATAGGGGAAATGGATCGACAGGCGGCACGGCTTTAATTGCCCAACTCCTAAAAAAATATACGGGCATATCAAGCGGGTTTTCCCAGTTGATCGTTGATGGGGTTGTCGTAGTCACTTCAGCTTTTGTCTTCAATTTTGAGCTTGCGTTGTACGCACTCATGTCGATTTATGTGACGAGTAAGGTAATCGATTTCGTCCAGCTCCAAACGTCGCCGACAAAGCTTGTCCTTATCATTACTGAACACGAAGAGAAAATCCAATCGGTCATTAAGAATGAAATCGATAGGGGATTAACGAAAGTAAAGTCGACGGGGGGCTATTCAAACGATGAGAAGACAATGATCCTTTGCGTTGTCGAACAGTCCGAAGCCGTTTATTTGAAGAAATTGCTTCAAACAGCCGAGCCGTCATCCTTTGTCATTTTTCTCAATGCTTCGGAGATATTGGGACTCGGTTTTTCAAGGGCAAAAGTTCATCGTTAATAGAAACCGGTATACAAACCCACTAAAGATGATATAATAGTCTTAATTGAATATTTCTTATCAAGAGAAGCTGAGGGAACTGGCCCTTTGAAGCTTCAGCAACCTCTGCAATTGCAGGAAGGTGCTACCTCCAACAAGATGTGAATCTTGAGAGATAAGAACGAAAAACAAATCAAGTCCTCGTTCCTATCTTTTGGAACGGGGGTTTTTATTTGTCGTCTAGACTTAGGGCGCCATAAGCTCGGGTCATAAGTCAAATCTGCTTTGTGGCAAAAAGCGCCACACCGCATCTTCGCCTTATGCCTGTCGCCTATGGGCGGGCGCCCTTCGCTTTTGTATATTTAAAAGGGGGAAACGCTATGCCAATCAATATACCGGAACAATTACCGGCACGCGAATTGTTGAAACAAGAAAAGATTTTCGTCATGGATGAAGGGCGGGCTACCACCCAAGATATCCGTCCGTTAACGATTTTAATCTTGAATTTGATGCCTGAAAAAGAACGTACAGAGCTCCAATTGCTCCGGCTTCTCGGCAATACTCCATTGCAAGTGAATGTTTCATTTTTGAATACCGCAACATACGAATCAAAAAATGTAAGTAAAAACCATTTGGATTCGTTTTATACAACATTCGAGCATGTCAAAAGCCGCCGTTTCGACGGACTGATTATCACAGGAGCCCCAATCGAGCATTTGAAGTTCGAAGATGTTATTTATTGGGATGAATTGAAAGAGATCATGGAATGGTCCAAAACAAATGTAACTTCCGTTTTACATATTTGCTGGGGGGCGCAAGCTGCGCTTTATCATCATTACGGAATCGATAAATATGAATTGCCGAAAAAATTATCCGGCGTTTTCAGTCATCAATTGACCGATCCGACTGTCGAATTGGCACGCGGCTTCAATGATTTGTTCAATGCACCCCATTCCCGCTATACGTCGGTCTCAATTGATGAGATTAAACAGGACCCGCGCCTTCAATTATTGGCAGTTTCTGAAGATGCAGGTGCCTTCATCGTTCTATCCAAAGACGGCAAACATATTATGGTCACCGGACATTTGGAATATGATGCATGCACGCTTGGCGAAGAATACGAGCGGGACTTGAAGAAAGGGATCGACATCGATGTTCCTGAAAACTACTTCCCTGATGACGACCCGAAAAAGCAGCCGCTGAACACGTGGCGCTCCCATACTCATCTTCTTTTCTCAAACTGGCTGAATTATTATGTCTACCAAGAAACACCTTACGAGTGGGAATGAAACCAGAAAAATGACAGCGAAGCGGGAAGTGAAAATTCCCGCTTCGCTTAATTTTTTTCTCCGTATATTGTCATAGTTTTATCACACACTAGCGTTAGCGGAGGTGTGAAAAGATGATTTCAGACGTGATTTCAAAATTGGACTTTTGGGAAATGATGCTTCGTACAACTTTTGCTTTCATTATTTTAATGATACTTGCCAGATTTATGGGGAAGAAGCAGATTTCACAATTAACGTTTTTTCACTATGTTACCGGGATTACGATCGGGTCCATTGCGGCTGAGATTGCCGGGCAATCGGAAACCCCATTTCTAAATGGTGCCGTTGCAATGATATGGTGGGCTGTACTAACTATCTTTGTGAACTTCTTAACATTGAAGTCGATCAAAGCAAGGAAGCTATTCGATGATTCACCAACCATTGTTATTCATAAAGGAAAAATTAGTGAACAGGGAATGAAGAAGGGACGCATTTCATTGAACGATCTGAACATGATGCTTCGTGAGCAAAGCATATTTGCAATTGCAGACGTTAATTATGCCATCCTGGAAACGAACGGCCAGTTAAGTGTCATGAAAAAAGCGGCTCAAGAGGCAGCGACGCGCAAAGACGTAAAAGCGCCCGGCAAAGAACCGAAATATATACCAACAGAAATCATTTCTGATGGGAAATTAATTAAAGAAAACCTGACTGAATTAAAGCTGACGGAAGAATGGGTTTATGAACAGCTAAAGAAAAATGGATTCAGTAAAGTAGAGCAAGTATATTATGCGGAAATACTGACTGACGGCACATTGCATATTGACCAGCGAACTGAAAAGAAGTAGATATTGAAAATATATGAGGGGGCAGAAGCTTGTTCTGCCCCCTCATATCCAATTATCGGGGAATCGAGAAACGAGCTGAATTCAATTTTTTACGTTATAATGAATGACAATCATTCAGTGGGAAGGTGGACGGCAATTGGATAAGAAGGAAAGGATCATAACAGCGGCAATAGACGTTTTCCGCAAGCAAGGCATCGAAAAGACGAAGATATCCGATATCGTGAAAGTGGCAGGGATTGCTCAAGGGACGTTCTATTTATACTTCCCTTCAAAGCTTTCTTTGATGCCGGCAATTGCTGAAGTGATGGTCGCAAAAACATTAGAGATTGTAACGGATAGAGTTTCGGAAAATGCACCATTCCCAAAATGGATGGAGCAGCTCGTCGATGCGATTTTCGAAGTGAATGAAGAGTACCACGAAATTCAAGCACTCATTTATTCAGGCCTGGCATCGACAGAGCACTTGAAAAATTGGGAGACCGTATACGCGCCTTTCTATAAATGGGTGAGTGAGGGTCTTCAGCAAGCAATCGATGAAGGCGTAATCCGGAATACCGTCAATCCAGAAAGGACGTCACGACTTGTAATCGGCCTCGTGGAATCTGCAGCGGAACAAATTTATTTATATGACACTGACAAGGAAGATGAAGCGGTCATTCAAAAGAATGAAGTGAAGGATTTCTTGAAGCAAGCCCTTGCGTATTAAAAGCCAATAAGCATTTGACAACTTGTCATTAAAAATGAATGACAGTCAGTCACCAAGTTAGGAGAAATAAATTATGAACAAATCATGGATCTACGTAGCGCTAACAAGCTTTTTCGAATTGGTATGGATTTTCGGTTTCAATGTCGCCTCCGAATGGTGGCATTGGATTCCAATCTTGTTTTTCATCTTCGTCGATTTTCATTTCTTGGCAAAGGCCTGTGAAAACCTTCCGACAGGTACGGTGTATGCCATCTTTGCAGCAATTGGAACAGTTGGGACCGCATTGATGGATGTGTTCATATTCGGGGAAACCCTTGGAGCAGGCAAGCTGTTTTTCATTGCAATTTTAGTTGTCGGCGTCATCGGACTGAAGATTGCTGACGGCGTGGATGAAAAGAAAGGATTGGTTAAGTGATGGGCTGGTTATTTGTATTCGCAGCGGCTATTAGCGAGCTTGTCGGCGTTGTCGGGTTGAATAAATATAGTGAAGAGAAGACATTTACCAATACCATTTTGTTCGGCGGAGGATTTGGAGCAGCGTTCGCATTTCTCTATATGTCGTTCAATTATTTGCAGGTCAGCACAGCATACGCTGTCTGGATTGGTATAGGAACTGCCGGCGCAGTTTTAATCAATATGCTGTTTTTCGGTGAGTCAAGGAGCAAAGGGCGTATCGCCAGCCTACTTTTGATAGTAATTGGTGTTGTTGGATTGAAGGCTTTATCGTGAATAGTAGAAAGCGGGGAACAACTTGAAAGAAAGTTGCTTCCCCGCTTTTAATTTAATTTCCAAGGAATTAGTAAAAGAAGTACAAAATATTTTAGAACCTAGGAATTCTATTTTATATGACAGGCCAATTCCTCTCAACAGCTATTCTCTCTAATCTCGCTTCAGGTTTAACAGCAACCGGGTTTCCAACGAGTTCAAGTACAGGAAGGTCGGAATAGCTATCACCATAGGCGAAGCTTTGCTCCCAGTCAATCTCATTGCCTTCTAGGCTCTCCATGATTTTTTCGGTTTTGCGTTCCCCCTGGATCGGGTAAATGGCAGTGCCTTTGTCGAATATCCCATTTGCCGTAAACGGTATGTCAGTCCCGATAATCGTATCGAACTCAATACCTTCCGTTACGGAATGTAATAATGGAGTATAAGCGCCTGATACAAGCATGACATGCATATCTTCTTTATGATGCTGTTGGACCCTCGCCACTACTTCCGCATTAAAATGCTTCCGCATGTTTTCTTTTATTTCCTCAAAGTACTGGTCTAACTCGCATTTCGTTAATGAATCTAACGTATTTGCGTAAATTTGCATAGATCCTTCTCTCATCTTTGCTTCAGGAACAAGTTTAATTTTATACCCAATGTAAAGCGGGAGAATCTTACGAAAGAAAGATTTGTACTTCGAGCGGTGTGTTGGATGCTGCTTCAAATGCTCCATTAATAATTGAAAAGTTTCTTTCGAATATAGCGTCCCATCAAAATCGAATATTGCAACTTTCATCGAATAAATCCCCCTATTTATACAAACAGATTTAGTAATGATGATACAGCGTTTGAAATCAAAGGGCAATTTGTGGATAATTGATGGAGAGAGTGAGGAGACTGGACATGCATAACAATCAGAAGAAGAGAAGGGAAGATTCCTTTCTGTTTTCAGTGAATGAAGAAGCGGAACTACTGCCGTTTTTATTGGAAAACATGAAAAAGAACAGCCGAAATTCGGTCAAGTCAATGTTGACGAGAGGGCAGGTCTCCGTAAACGGCAGGGCAGTGACAAAACATAATCATCAACTGCTGCCCGGACATAAAGTGGAAATCCTTGCGAATAAGGCAGCACTGAATGAAAGCAAACTGACAGGGTTGGAAATTATTTATGAGGATGATGCGATAATCGTGATCGATAAGGAAGCCAGCCTCTTATCGATGGCTGCAAAAGATAAAAACGAAAGAACGGCATTCAGCGAAGTATCTGCGTACGTCAAAAGACAAGATCCACGACAGCGGGTCTTCATCGTCCATCGTCTCGACCGCGATACATCAGGTGTCCTCTTATTCGCAAAAAGCGAACAAGTTAAGATTACACTGCAGGATAATTGGGATGAAATGGTGAAAGAAAGGATTTATACGGCATTAGTTGAAGGGAATGTCCGTAAAGAATCAGGCACAATCAAATCCTGGCTGAAGGAAACACGGACATACAAAGTCTACTCGAACCCGACAGACAACGGGGGCCAACTGGCAATCACCCATTACCGGAAAGTTAAATCGAACCGTCAATATTCATTGCTGGAAGTCAAATTGGAAACCGGCCGCAAAAACCAGATCCGTGTCCATATGGAAGAAATCGGGCATCCGGTTGTAGGAGACAAAAAGTACGGCTCCACCGTCAACCCGATTAAAAGACTGGGCTTGCATGCGACAGCATTAACAATCGTACACCCTGTATCCAAAGAAATAATGAAATTCGAATCCCAAATTCCAGCATCTTTTATCAATAAAACATTATAAAATAGGCTGCCTTGACATTGCGTCAAGGCAGCTTATTCTTATTGGACCGTATGATTCGGCATGCCTGGCTGACCTACTGTTGCAAACGCATTTAAAATTGACTGCATATCTTGTTGAGCCAACTGAGGAACTTGGTAATAATGGTGTTTGTTTTGATAAATCGACAACTCATACGCCATCTCTATGCAGTTTGGCACCGAATCCGCCAATACACGTCTAACAACTGGATTGGTCGATTCAAGAGCAGACATTGTTTTCGCCGAAGCATTTGCTTTAGCGGATCCAAGAAGGAAGCCAGAAATCATTTCATCATTAATCTCGTTCGCATTTTGCATCGGCTTCTTCGGCTGCGACGGCTTCATGCCGTAAACAAAATCATTTCCCTGCTTCATTTTGTAGCTGCTTGTCGGATGGGAAGGATCCATGCCCGTCTTGAAACATTCCACTGTTATATTATATTCGTCCAAAGTGAAACGGTATTGCCTGTCCAAAATGTCGAGCAACTCGGGATCTTTAACATGGGGGCGTAAGATCATTGCCTGGTTTAATGTGGCGATAACGCCTGAAAGAACTTCATGAATATCGAAAACCTCATGTCCTCCATGGTTCATCTGTTGCGGGACCGTTCCTGTGTGCATATTTTGATGTGTTTCACCGAATTGATTCTGCGTCAAAATAGGTTTCCTCCTTTGTAGATGATTTTCAATCGTCAGTAGTATGGCTTCAAAGAGACGGCATATGCGTGTAAAAATTTCTAATCGCGCATAATCCCATGCCTTTAAAAATAGCATGGGATAAAGGACATTTTGTCAACGAAAGGAAGTGGATAAAAATTGCTGATACATGTCGTGCAACAAGGGCAAAGTTTATATGGAATCGGGCAAACTTATGGAATCCCTTACGAAGAAATCGCTAGTGCGAATGAGTTGACGAATCCTTCCCGCATCGTAGTTGGGCAAGCCCTCGTCATTCCGGTTGCTGGCAGTTATCATTGGGTGCTGCCTGGACAATCACTGTATGTAATTTCCCGGTTGTATGGAACGACAGTGGAAGAGCTAGCCAGAGTCAATGGCATTTCACCAAACAGCATTTTACAGATTGGCCAACGATTGTCTCTTCCTCAAAGAAGGAAACCGGTCATTGATACCTTTCTTTATGTAGAGCCGAGGGAAGCGATTATGGATGTAATCGTTCAAGAAGTGAGAAACAGAGTAGAGGATTTGACGTATTTAGGGATGTTCAGCTATGAAGCACAGCGGGATGGCTCATTGAAAGCCCCGCCGATTGATGATATTCCTGAGATTGCCGCACAAGCTGGAGTTTTGAATGCGATGGTCGTTAGCAACTTGGAGAATTTTGCCTTCAGCGGGGATCTGGCAAATGTCTTCTTTACGAATCAAACGGTACAGAACCGATTATTTGAAAATATTGTTCAAACTGCGAAAAGGTTCGGCTTTAGTGACATTCATTTCGATTTTGAATTTATAAGACCAGCGGATAGGGAATTGTATAATACTTTTCTGAGAAATGCACGTGCGCGCTTCCATCCGGCCGGTTTGACGTTATCCAGTGCGCTGCCGCCTAAATCGAGTCCCGCTCTGACAGGGGTTTATGGCGGCATTGACTTCAAAGCACACGGGGAAATATGCGATTTTGTCACGTTGATGACGTACGAATGGGGGTATTCATATAGTGACCCGCAACCCGTGAGCCCAATCAATCAAGTTCGTCGAGTTGTGGAATTTGCGGTCAGCCAGATTCCAAGGGAAAAGATCTTCCTAGGCCAAAATTTATACGGCTATGACTGGACATTTCCATACCCCCCAAAAACAGGAATTGCGGCAAAAGCACTTAGTCCACAGCAGGCAATCAATTTAGCGATTACTCAAAATGCGAATATCCAGTATGATACCATCGCCCAAGCGCCGTTCTTCCTTTATTGGGATAATAATGGTGTTCGTCATGACGTCTGGTTCGAAGATGCACGCAGCATCCAAGCTAAATTCAACTTGATAAAGGAATTCAACTTACGGGGAATCATGTATTGGAAGCTTGGTTTAGCATTCCCTCAAAATTGGCTGCTACTCACTGATAACTTTACAGTGCGAAAACGATAATAGTAAAAAAAAAACGGACCATATGTGCAACCGCACATATGGTTCGTTTGATGGGGCGACTATTAATCTTTTGAAATATAATTTATTACGCTTTGGAAAATGTCTACATCCGGATTGATTATCAGAGCAGGTAGGAATGCGAAAGCCATTATAATCACTAAATTGGCTCCTATTACAGTTCGCAGAATTTTGCTGAATTTCATAAAGCATCTCCTCTTTCTCTTTGTAGTTGTTTTCCAAATCGCAAATATCCTCGCTTTGGATATATCTAATAATAATCTATGTTCAGAAATGTGTAAATGATTTTATTTTCGTACGACGGATTTCGACAGAAGTAAGTAAATTGACACATTATACAAGGATAGACGGAAAAAGATGTTGTATATATTCATAATTTCAGTAATACTTAATAAAACGAAGAGACGATTTTGAAATATTAATTTTCATGATATTGATAGACACCATACTATGTTTTCTTCGCGATTTATTGAGAAAGGATGAGGCTAATGACAAATATGGAGAACTCACGAGGCAACCGTAGCCGGGCAAATGACTACGTCCATGAGGTATATGAATTGGTGAAGAGAAGAAATCCGGATGAAAAGGAATTTCTGCAAGCGACGAGGGAAATATTCGATTCACTTCGACCTGTCTTTGCCAAACATCCTGAATACATTCGAAATGGAATCCTTGAACGCATCACAGAGCCTGAGCGGATCATTTCATTTCGTGTCGCTTGGGAAGACGATAAAGGGAAAGTTCATGTCAACCGTGGTTATCGTGTGCAATTCAACAGTGATCTCGGTCCATATAAAGGCGGCATCCGCTTCCATCCTTCCGTGAACAATAGCATTATGAAGTTTTTAGCGTTCGAACAGATCTTCAAAAATGCATTGACAGGACAGCCGATCGGAGCGGGAAAAGGCGGCTCGGACTTTGATCCGAAAGGGAAGTCCGAAAGGGAAATCATGCGTTTTACACAAAGCTTCATGACCGAATTATGCAAGCATATCGGCCCTGACATTGACGTACCTGCTGGGGATATAGGCGTCGGCAAACGGGAAATCGGCTATATGTTTGGCCAGTATAACCGGTTGAAAGGCGGTTACGAGGCGGGAGTGCTGACGGGAAAGGATCCGAAGCATGGCGGTTCGCTTGGGCGGAAGGAAGCGACCGGATACGGAACCGTCTATTTCGTCGAAGAGATGTTAAATGAAAACGGGCTTTCTTTCCAAAATAGCACGGTCGTTGTCTCGGGATCAGGAAATGTATCAACGTATGCTATTGAAAAGGCCCAACAACTTGGAGCGAAGGTCGTCGCATGCAGCGACTCTGCCGGCTATATCTATGATGAAAACGGCATAAACCTCGACACTGTGAAACGATTGAAAGAAGTCGAAAACAAACGGATCTGGGAATATACGAAGGAGCATCCGGATGCAGAGTACTATGATGATTGTTCTGCAATCTGGTCCATTCCTTGCGATATTGCACTTCCTTGCGCAACGCAAAATGAAATCGATGAAATTGCTGCCCACATGCTCATTGCAAACGGACTGAAAGCGCTAGGAGAAGGCGCCAATATGCCGTGCAATATCGAAGCGATCGATATCTTCCTCGAAAACAACATCCTTTTTGCTCCTGCAAAAGCAGCGAACGCAGGCGGAGTGGCAGTTTCTGCAATGGAAATGTCACAAAACAGCATGCGACTTGCTTGGACGGAGGAAGAAGTAGACATGCGCCTGAAAACGGTCATGGAAAACATTTATGCAAGCTGCAAGGAAGCAGCTGAACAGTTCGGCAAGCCAGGCAACCTTGTCATGGGCGCCAATATTGCAGGTTTCCTGAAAGTTGCAGATGCGATGGTGGCACACGGAATAAGATGATTATCAGAAACTACCTTACACCCAAGCGGATGTGAGGTGGTTTTTTCATTCCGGAAATTAATTTCTCATTCAAATCTATTGATATTCAAATTATATGTGTTATTATAAAAATACATAAAGATGAATAAAGATACAGAATGATGTATAGAGGAGGATGTAATTATGGGAAATAAAAAAGTCGTATTAGCATATTCAGGTGGTCTTGATACTTCGGTGGCAGTGCAATGGTTGACGGATAAAGGGTATGATGTGGTTGCTTGCTGCTTGGACGTCGGTGAAGGGAAAGACTTGCACTTTATCCAACAGAAAGCGCTGCAAGTCGGAGCGGTGAACAGTTATGTCATCGATGCGAAAGAGGAGTTTGCGAATGAGTATGCATTGCTTGCTTTGCAGGCGCGCACATATTACGAAGACAAATACCCTCTCGTATCGGCGCTTTCACGACCTTTAATTTCCAAAAAGCTAGTTGAAGTGGCGCATAAGGAAAATGCGACAGCTGTAGCACATGGCTGTACTGGGAAAGGGAATGACCAAGTTCGTTTCGAAGTGGCAATCAAAGCGCTTGACCCGTCACTTGAAGTCATTGCACCTGTCCGTGAATGGAGCTGGTCGCGTGAAGAGGAGATCGCTTATGCGAAGGAGAAAAATATCCCGATCCCGATTGATCTGGACAGCCCTTATTCCATCGACCAGAATTTATGGGGCCGAAGCAATGAA
The DNA here is from genome assembly GCF_023715585.1 of Sporosarcina luteola. Classification (GTDB taxonomy): domain Bacteria; phylum Bacillota; class Bacilli; order Bacillales_A; family Planococcaceae; genus Sporosarcina; species Sporosarcina luteola_D. The sequence continues at coordinate 1,234,492 of NZ_JAMBOK010000001.1, read as the reverse complement.
TGCGGCATTCTCGAAGATCCATGGGCCGCGCCGCCCGAAGAGGCATTCGGTTCGACAGTATCGATTGAAGAAGCGCCGGATAAACCGGATGTCATTGAAATTAAATTTGAAAAAGGGGTACCGGTCAGCATTGACGGAAAACAATACCCATTGAGTGAACTTATTTTGAAGCTCAATGATCTTGCTGGAAAGCACGGCGTTGGAAGAATTGATCATGTCGAAAACCGTCTTGTCGGCATCAAATCACGTGAAGTGTATGAGTGTCCCGGTGCAATCACATTGCTGAAAGCGCATAAGGAATTGGAAGATATCACGCTTGTAAAAGATGTCGCCCACTTCAAGCCGCTCGTTTCCCAGAAGCTCAGTGAATTGATCTATAATGGCTTATGGTTCTCGCCATTGCGAAATGCGTTGGAAGCTTTTGTCAAAGAGACGCAACAATACGTCAACGGGGTTGTCCGTGTGAAATTATTCAAAGGGCATGCAATCGTAGAAGGTCGAAAATCATCAAACTCCCTCTACGATGAAAAGTTGGCAACCTATACATCCGATGACGAATTCGACCAATCGGCAGCTATCGGCTTCATCCAATTATGGGGTCTGCCGACAGAGGTCCATAGCTCAGTGAATAAAAAGCAAAAAGTGAAAAACTGATGTAACGATGCCTCCTGCGGAAAACCGCAGGAGGTTTTCTAATGGGTAGTAAATAACTCCTAATGATCCTGACTAGCTATTACTAACCAATTTACGAATTAAGGAACAATTATCCTTTTCTTGTAGTAAAATTTGTATGAGATTACCAATCTTCTTTGAAAAAATAATTGTGATGGGGAGGAAATTCAGTGGAGAATGTTCAAGAAAAGAAACCAAAGAGGAAATCGCCCGTATTATTGATTGCCGTGCTGACAGCCGTACTAGTAATTGGTGCCGGCGCCGTTTCCGCTTTCTTCTTATTTAATAAGTCACCAAAAGTCAAATACTTGTTGGCCGAGACAAAGACGTTCACTCAAGTCGGAGACCTATTTGAAGAGCGTTATAAAAATGAGGTAGATTGGATGGACGTCCAAAAGAAAAAGCCCGTTAAAACTACTTATGATTTATCTGCACAATGGGATGATCCAAGCGCGGGGTATGATATGGCAGAGCTGCAGAGGATTCTCAATAACACGACTATTTCCATGACACAAGTGAAGGATCCTGTGGAAAAGGAATGGGAAATGAATTTCAGCGGAAAATTCGGCACTATTTCAACTGAATTCGTGACATTGTATTTTACACCTGAAAAAATGTTGGCGGCATTGCCGTTCACGGATAAGCTGCTGTTTTTCATGGATGAGGACTTCGGGAAAATGATGAGGGAAACTGACGCTTTTTATGAAGGTCCGGAAAAACTTGGACTATCCCGCATGTTTGAAGAGCAATTTTCCATGGACGGAGAATTCCAGAAATACGTGAAAGAGGAGTATATGGAATACCTCTATCATGAGCTGCCTGAGGATGCGTTCACAAGTGATAAAGAAGAGATTGATGTATTCGGGGAGAAGATGAAGACTGAAAAAGTGGAAATGAAACTTTCCGAAGAACAAGTAAAGTCTCTTCTCGTGGATTTATTCAAGAAAGCGCGTGATGATGAAAAATTGAAGGCGCTTTTGAAAGAACAAATTGCATTTTCTACAATGACTGAAGATGTTTCCGATCAAAAACTGACAGAGTTGATTGGTGATTTTGAGGATTCAATGGAAGAAGCGATCAAAGAAGTCAATGGATGGCAAATTCCGAATGGAATCGAATCGACAATCTGGCATAAGTCGAACAGCATTGTGAAGCGGGAATTCGTCATGTCTATCGGTGAAACCAAAGGTGAAATCGCCACATTGAAGTTCGAAGGTGCCCAATTATTGGAGAAATCCGGACAGAAATGGGATTACTCATTCACAGGCACGGGCCCTCAAATGCAGGAAGAGAAGATCGTCAATTTCAAGGGTGATTTAACGTGGAAAGATGGGAAATCGGACGATACGATTACCATCAACGCAGAAGATGTTTCCATTACGTATAAAGGGAAAGAAGAGCTGGATGGGAAAGACCGTAAATTCAATCGGGAAATCTCCGTTGACGACGAAGGCTTTTCTCCTAAACTCGTTTGGAGCGGAAAAGCGACTCATGAAAAAGATACGATGAAGGCGGATCACGAGTTCACAATCATCGACCCATCCGGAGCGATATCTACAACTGATATTCACCTTCGCTTGAAACAGGAAGGGAAAATCGTGAAAAAAGTGGAGATGCCGGATGAATCCAAAAACACTGTAGATGTCGGCAAGATGAGCAGTGACGAAATGGATGACCTTGGAGATGAGTTGGCTCGAGAGTTTGAGAAGTGGGTTACTGATCTTATGGGCGACCTCCAAAGTGAGCTTGAAAACTTCTGATGATTGGAAGTGGACTGTATGCAATCAGTACGAAAAGTGCTGTTCTTCACGAATGAATACTTGAAACAGCTGAAGAAGAAGCGGGCGACCCTTCTTCTTTTTTTTCTATTTCCAGTTATTTTGATCGGATTGTTAGTGGGGCTTGCTGCAGGTTTACTCATTCCAGCCGAGAACTCTCCGATCCGCGTTGCATTGATTGATGAGGATCAAACGAAGGAATCGAAGTTAATCAGCACGTTGCTGACGGATACAGCTAGCGGACAAAACTACATAGAAATCATTACGGCTTCGAGCGAGGAAGCTGGACGGTTAATTGAAAGAGATGAAATCAGCACGTCATTTGCATTGCCGAAAAACTTTACCGAAGACCTTTATGAAGGGGAATCAGTGACAATCCCGATGGTCGGCAACCCTTCCAGGCCGATCGACAGCTTCATTGCGAAACAGCTAGTCGATAGTTTGGCCAGGTACATTGCTGCCGCACAAGCGAATATTTTGGTGATCAATGACTATGCAAAGGAGACTCCGATGCCTCGCGAAGAGCGGATGGATATGATGTTTGAGCAATTCGTCGATTTCACGCTCTTTACGTTAGGCAAGGATAAACTGCTGGATGAAGAAGTATTGAAGAACTCGGCAACATCATCACCTATAAATTATTTTATGTTATCGGGTTGGTTCATCATCTATTCCGTCTGGCTGTTATCGTTTTACATCGTACTGGTTGATGTTGAGTCGAAGTCGATGGCCGTTAGGATGAAACTACTTGGTGTCAGCGTTGGCCAGCGGGTGGCGGGGAGATTGCTCGTTTCGTTTCTCGTTAGTACACTGCTTGCTGGAGTTGCATTTTTCATACTGATTCAATTGCTGAAATTTGAATTTTACGCTGTGGACATGATGCGATTCGGTTTATTTACGTTGTTATACGCCTTTATTCTACTTTGTGGTATTGCAGTAATTGATACATGGCTTCCGTCTAAGAAGATTGGGCTGTTTTTGCAATGCATCTTTGTTTTTAGCATCGTTCTGATAAGTGGGGCATTGATTCCGACATTGTACTTTCCCCAGTCAATCCAAGGACTCCTTTCCTATTTATTTTCACCGATCGCCCTTGGGTGGATGATGGATCTAGTGCTTGAAGGCCGTAATTATGCAGATTACACATCCATGGCTATCTATTCGTTTATTGCATTTCTAGTCTTGTGGATGTCGTTCAGCTGGAAAGAGAGGTGGAGTCGATGATTCGAATGCCCGCACAATTTTATCGGCTGAAAAATGAATGGAAAAGCGTCGTCTGTTGGATGCTCGTTCCGATTCTACTGACGGTTTTTGTCATGAAGACATTCGGTGCTTTGCAGGAAGAGGCGAAGGTGCCGATTGCGCTCATTGTTGAAGATTCATCTCCATTGGCAAGGCAGTTGGCACATGAAATTGAGAAAAATGATATGTTGTCAGTCCGTTATATGGAGCTCGACGATGCGTTGTATAAGTTGAAGCAGCATGAACTTGACAGTGCATTTGTCATACGGGAAGACTACAGCGAATCTGTGGCAGCGAATCGTCGGAATGGGTTGATTGAAGCTTATTCATCCAATCGGTCTTTCGCCTATCCGGCAATTTCGGAAATGGTCATGTCACTGGCCCAGCAAGATATTTCGAGGTCGAAAGCAGCGATGGTCATCCAGCAGTTGTTCCATAATTATGGAATGGATGATGAATGGGATTATGAAGAAATTATCGAGAGAAGTGAAGAGAAGCAAAGGAACGAGAGCCTTCTTAAAACAAGTTTTTCGTACGGCAAGCAAGCAGGGCAGAACGATGAAAAGCCGATGGACTTCTTGAACAGCAGAGCAGTCTGGGCATTTTTCGCTATCATTTCGACATTTTTCTTGTTTGATTGGATGCTCAAGGAAAGCCGACCTTCCATGCAAGTGAGATGGCTGTATTCCTCAACAACGTTTAAACGCCATGCTTTATGGATGCTAGGCTTGTATTCATTATTGACGTTGGTGTCGGATGGGCTTACTTTACTTGTCTTCCACTTCATTTTACAGGAACCGGTTACTTTGTCTTTACTCCTTCCGATGCTCGCTTTCAGACTGACTCTGAATCTGTTTGCATTTTTGCTTGCGATCGTTTATCGTCAAGTGTTCGTGTATTACATGACGGGAATTGCCGCGGCTCTTCTATTGACAGTCACTGGTGGCGCTGTCATACCGCTCGATGCCTTCTCCCGAAAGTGGCAATGGGTGGAAATAATCAGTCCTGTACGTTCATTGATGATGACGACGATTCCGGTGGTATGGCTTATGTTATTGCTTCTGATGCTGGCTGTCTGGTTGGTGAAAGGAGGAAAGCGGATTGCTTGAAGTAGAAGGTGTCCAAAAACGGTATAAACGAAAAAGTGTCTTGAAAGATGTTTCATTACAAATGAAAGAAGGGGAAATTGTCGGGTTGGTGGGAGAGAACGGTGCCGGAAAATCGACATTATTGCAAATTTTGGCTACGGCAATGGAACCTACAGCTGGCGAATTGCGTTTAGATGGTAAGCGGTATAAGGATGATTTCAAGCAATTACGTCAGATCATCGGTTATGTGCCACAGGATATTTCTGTCTGGGAAGAGTATACAGTCGAAGAGAATCTGCGTTTTTTCGAAAGGCTTTCGTGGAAGCGAAGGTCGCCGAAGGAGTGCAGGAAACTCTGTCTCGATATGCAGCTGACACAGTGGAAGGAGCCGGTCCATTCGCTGTCCGGTGGAATGAAGCGCAAGCTCAATTTGGCGATCAGCCTATTGCATGATCCGATTCTTCTTTTATTGGACGAACCAACGGTAGGCATTGATTTGAAATCAAAAACGGAAATCGGCAGCTATTTATTGAATTTGGCAAAGAAGGAAGGAAAGATGATTTTGTATACATCGCACGATATGGATGAAATTATAAATATCTGCGACCGTGTCTATTCCATCGGTGACGATCCATTTTATCCAACATTGCTGAAGGAACGGGGAATTGAAGTGAAACAGCTATTGTGACTGAATCAGCCATTTCTCCACCTCCGCTCTCATATACTAAAACGAACTTGAATAGGTGATCAAGTGAAGAAGATAAAGAAGTTGGGGATGACAATCGTAATCGCAGTCGCATTAATCGGAGTGACGACTTGGCTGTTGTTGGGCAAATGGATGGCGGATGGGATGAAGCCATTGGCGGACGGTTCGTTGGAATATGCCATCATCCTAGGCGCTAAGGTGAACGGGGAGACGCCCTCGCTCACTTTGCGCTATCGGTTGGAAGAAGCGCTATCTTATGCAGAAACCTATCCGGACGTAAAATTCATCTTATCGGGCGGCCAAGGTCCGGATGAAGACATCGCAGAAGGGGAAGCGATGCGTCGATACTTGGTGGAAAGAGGCGTGGCAGAAGAACGGCTGCTGCTTGAAACCGAGTCCACATCGACGTATGAGAACATCCTTTATTCGAAGAAGCTGCTGCCGGAAGATGTAAATGCGGTCACACTTATAACAAGCGATTTCCATTTAACGCGCGCACGTATGATCGCGGATGGCCTCGGTTTGGAAACGGACGCCTTACCTGCGAAGACACCGAAGTCGGTTGTCGCGAAGCAGCACACAAGGGAAAGGTTCGCACTAATTAAGACGGTTATTGTTGGAAAGTGATAGTGATGCAAAACAGCCCGCTCTGGACGCGGGCTGTTTTGCGCTCAAGAAAGCAGAAAGTGGTATTGCGCTCAAGAATGCGGTATCGCGCTCAAAGAATGCGGTATCGCGCTAAAAGAATGCGGTATCGCGCTCAAGAATGCGGTATCGCGCTCAAGAATGCGGTATCGCGCTCAAAGAATGCGGTATCGCGCTCAAAGAATGTGGTATCGCGCTCAAAGAATGTGGTATCGCGCTCAAAGAATACGGTATCGCGCTCAAAGAATGTGGTATCGCGCTCAAAGAATACGGTATCGCGCTCAAAGAATGCGGTATCGCGCTCAAAGAATGCGGTATCGCGCTCAAAGAATGCGGTATCGCGCTCAACAATGCGTTTCCGCGCTCAAGACTATGGTATTGCGCTCAAGAAAGTAGTTCCGCGCTCAAGAAAGCGGATCCGCGCCCAAAGCAAGCAGTTCCTACGCCCAAAGCGCGCCTACCATGCACGTTCCAATTTGATTAAAGTGAATCGATCGGATGGAAAGTCGGCTTCAACCCTTCAAACGTTGCAATATAATCAAAACCGATCGACTGCAGCAGCTTTAGCGACTCCTTGAAATCGAAAGCGATGTCTTCTGGCTTATGCGCATCCGACCCTAGCGTAATGATCTCTCCGCCACATTCCTTATACAGCTTCAACACATCATGGCTCGGCAATCCATTCGGCAACCCATAACGGACACCGGACGTATTCAACTCAATTCCTTTTCCAGCAGGGATGATCACGCCAAATATTTCACGCAACACATCATGGAAATCATTGTCGATGACTTCAGGCGCATACCGTTTGATCAAATCAACATGTCCTAAAATGGAATAGTTCGTAAAGTTATTCACGCAATGCAGCAATTCATTGTAATACTTCAAAGAAGCATCCTCCACCGAAATCCCCTTGAAAAGATCCCCATAATGCAATCCTTTCCGCTCGACAGTATGCATCGAGCAAATGATGAAATCAAACGACTCCGCTTTCAGCATTTCATCATAGCGTTCCAATAAATGAGGCTGCACACCAATCTCGACGCCCTTCTTGATGCGGATTTCCCCATTATACCGATTGCGCAATTCATCAATCCGCTCCCCATATTTCCGTTTATCAAAATCAAATTCAATCGAATCATCGGGATAATCATAATCGATATGTTCCGTGAAACAGATTTCTGAAAGGCCTTTTGCAATTGCCCCTTTCACCATCTCCTCCATATCAACATTACAATCTCCCGAAAATGAACTATGCATGTGGTAATCAAACATAAAAAATCCTCCTATCAGTTGACAAATGAAAAAAATAGACTTATAGTACGTTATAACTTTAACGTAGTAAAGTAATGAAGTAAAGGTGGTATGCACATGAATTCCGGATTGAAAGAAGCTGAGACGTTCGAGCAAGTAGTCAATACGTTAAGCAATTCATTTTCGACATATGGGTTCCAACGGATTACAACACCGGCTTTCGAACGATATGATCTTTATTGCAAAGTGACGAGTTCCGTTAACCGAAAAGAGATGGTGAAAGTGATCGATCCATCTGGAGACGTTCTTGTCCTTAGACCCGATGTGACAATACCGATTACACAGGAATTGTCTCACGCTCACCGCAAGCTGACAAGTGAACACCGCTTTTATTATATACAGGAAGTGTTTCGCCGGTCATCCGACCCGACTGAGAAAATTGAGCGGACACAAGCGGGGATTGAATATTTTTGCAAACGGTCGCCAGATGTGGATGCGGAAACAATATTTTTGGCGCTGGAGACGATGAGGGATTTGGAGTTCAATGACATCAAAATTGAAATTGGGCATACCGCCTTCTTCCAAGAAATGATGTCGCAGCTCCCATTAACGGAATTACAAAGCGATCAGTTGAAAGTATGTATACAGGCGAAGAACAGTGTTGAGATTGGTGAACTCCTGTCAAACGTTGAAGCGGACGATGCAGTCAAACATGCCATTACGCAAATTCCTCATCTTTACGGGAAACCGGAAGAAGTGCTTAAACGCGCAGAAGAAATCTCCACAACGTCACGTATGGAAGAGACGCTTTCCTATATCAAGGAAGTTTGCAGCCGGTTAAAGGAAATTGACGAGCATCTCGTCCTCGACTTTGGGTTGATCAACAGGATGGATTACTACTCGGGCATTCTTTTTCAGGGATATGTCGGACGTTTTGGCAAACCGGTAATAATGGGCGGGCGGTATGATCAATTGGGCGTCGAATTCGGAGCTGACCTGCCGGCAATTGGATTTGCTTGTGAAATCGAATCATTAGTGAAAGCTTCCGATAACCAGAAGCAAAAGGAGGATGTCTGATGGATTGTTTGACTGTTGCGATGGCGAAAGGAAGGATTGCAAATCAGGCGATAGCACTATTGCAGGAGGCGGATATCTGTTTCTCAGACTTTACCGATAAAAGCAGAAAGCTTATCTTCATGGATGATTCGAATTCCATCAAGCTAATTTTCGTGAAAGCGGTGGATGTGCCGACGTACGTAGAGCAAGGCGCTGCGGATATCGGGGTGATCGGCAAAGATGTTCTATTGGAAGATCCCAAGGACGTTTATGAACTGTTGGATCTCGCTATAGGGAAATGTAAATTGTCCGTTGCCGGTTTTCCGGAAAAGCTCAACGAACAGACCCAGTTGACAGTTGCTTCGAAGTATCCGAAGATCGCAAAACTCCATTTTGAACAAAAAGGGATCCGCACCACTATTATCGAACTGAATGGGTCGGTTGAATTGGCACCGCTCATTGGCTTGGCAGATTGTATTGTCGACATCGTCGAAACGGGTACAACATTGAAAGAGAATGGCTTAGTTGTTATCGAAGATGTTGCGGAAGTAAGCGCAAGATTGATTGTGAATAAAGCCAGCTTTGCGATCAAAACAGAGCGTATCCAAAAATTCATTGCCGATGTCAAGACGGGGCTGGAGGTGTATTCATGAAAATCGTCAATGCAGAAGACTATAAGTTGGAAATCAAGAAACGGAACGAGCAGTCCATGGATCTGGAGTTTGACCAGAAAGTGCTTTCAATCATCAACGATATCCGTATGAACGGGGATGCGGCTCTTCATTTGTATACCGAACGGTTCGATGGTGTGAAGTTGGAGAATTTCATTGTTGCAGATGATGAATTCGATGAAGCCTATACGCTCGTTTCGGAAAACTTCATCACCTCACTCCGGAAAGCAAAACGGAGGATTACCAATTTTCATGAAGAGCAGAAAGAACGCTCTTGGTTCATCCGGCAGGAGAAAGGCGTTTTGCTCGGTCAGCAAGTGACGCCTCTTGAACGGGCCGGCATTTACGTGCCTGGCGGGAAGGCAGCCTATCCGTCGACTGTTCTAATGAACGCCATCCCCGCAAAAATCGCCGGAGTCGGCTATATTGCGATTGCGACTCCTCCGCAGCCTGACGGGAAAGTGAACCCGCATGTATTGGTCGCTGCGAAGGAAACAGGGGTGGACATCGTCTATAAAGTGGGCGGCGCCCAGGCGATTGCAGCAATGGCTTACGGCACTGAAACAATCCGGAAGGTGATGAAAATAACCGGGCCTGGCAATGCATATGTTGCAAGGGCGAAAAAATGGGTATTCGGTGATGTTGGAATTGATATGATTGCGGGTCCAAGTGAAATCTGCGTGTTGGCGGATGAAACGGCAAACCCCAGTTTTGTGGCAGCAGATCTATTATCACAGGCGGAGCATGACGAGCGGGCGGCCGCAATTTGTGTGACGACCAGCGAGCAGTTTGCAGAAAAACTAGTGGCGGAAGTTGAAGAGCAACTTCCCGAAATGGACCGAGTGGAGATTGCGCGCTGTTCCATAAATGATTTCGGTCGCATCATCGTCGTTGATTCGCTGAATGAAGCGATCGAACTAGTGAACGAAATCGCACCGGAGCATTTGCAAATCATGGTGGCAAATCCGATGGAACAATTGCCGTTCATCCGGAATGCAGGGGCGATTTTCATCGGCCCGTTCTCACCGGAAGCATTGGGAGATTATATGGCGGGACCAAATCATACATTGCCTACTAGCGGAACAGCCGTTTTCTCGTCTCCGTTAGGTGTTTACGATTTTATTAAAAAGTCGAGCATCATCCATTATTCAAAGGACGCATTCAATGAAGTGGCAGATGACATTATCATTTTGGCGGAAGCAGAGCGATTGGCGGGTCATGCCAAGTCGATCCAACTGCGGAAAGGGGGAGCCCAATGAGAAGTGGGAAAATTAGTAGAAGCACTGCAGAAACAGCAATTGAACTGGAATTTGCGATTGATGGAACAGGGAAAACGGATATTCGGACAGGTGTCGGCTTTCTCGACCATATGTTGACGCTGTTCGCGAATCACGGACGATTCGATTTTTCAGTTGATTGTGATGGAGATCTCGCCGTCGACCAACACCATACGGTCGAAGATATCGGCATCGTGCTCGGCCAGGCGTTCAATCTCGGCATTGGAGAGAAAGAAGGCATTGAACGGTATGCGACGGTGTCGACGCCGATGGATGAGGCCTTATCTACGGTATCACTCGATATAAGCGGACGTTCCTTCCTCGTCTATAACGTCGAAGGATTGAAAGACAAAGTAGGGGATTTTGATACCGAGCTGGTGGAAGAGTTTTTCCTCGCCTTCACGCGGCATGCAAATGTGACATTGCATATCAATTTGCAATACGGGAAGAACAGCCACCATATCATCGAATCCATTTTCAAGAGTTTTGGAAGGGCTCTGCGCATGGCGAGTTCAGTGAACCCTGAAATTAAAGGGGTTCCATCGACAAAAGGGATTTTATAAGGGGGAGTCGACAATGATTTTATTTCCAGCAATCGATATTAGAGGAGGCAAATGCGTCCGTCTTATCCAAGGCGACTATGCCCAGGAGACCATCTATCATGAATCACCATCGAAAGTGGCAAAAGACTGGGAAACGCAAGGCGCCGCGTACATACACGTTGTCGATTTGGACGGCGCGAAAACCGGTGATTCATTGAATGCTGAGGCAATTAGGGAAATCGTGAAGGTTGTGAACATACCTGTCCAAGTCGGTGGAGGGATTCGGTCGATGGAAACGATCGATTCACTTATCGCAAGCGGCGTCAGCAGGGTCATAATCGGGACGGCTGCCATTCAAAACCCACAGTTCGTCGAAGAAGCGGTCGCCAAGTATGCTGGAAAAATCGCAGTGTCGATCGACGCACGAAATGGATTCGTTGCGACGGACGGCTGGACGGAAACGACGGATGTCAAGGCGGTCAAATTGCTCCGATGGCTTGAAGGTGCAGGTGTCAAAACGGTCGTGTATACCGACATTATGAAAGACGGCATGCTGCAAGGACCGAATTTCGATGAGTTATATGTGGTGAGCAAAGCATCCGATATGGACGTCATCGCTTCCGGCGGTGTATCGACGATTGAGGATATCGCAAAGCTGAAACAGATGAATCTATATGGCGTCATCATCGGGAAAGCGTTGTATGAAGGGACATTATCCTTGGAAAGAGTACTGGAGGTGCAACGATGAAGAATAGGATTATACCTTGCATGGACATCGATAACCGGAAAGTTGTGAAAGGGAAGAAGTTCCTCGATGTACAAGATGTTGCAGATCCCCTGACGCTTGCGAAAAAATACGTAGCGGACGGTGCGGATGAACTCGTCTTTTATGATATATCCGCCTCTACGAAGAACAGGGAGATATTCCTTGATTTGATTGAAGAGATTGCGCAAGAGGTTACGATTCCTTTCATCGTCGGTGGTGGAATAAGGACCATCGATGACGTCGAAAAAATCTTAGCCGTCGGCGGAGACAAAGTATCCATTAATAGCGCCGCTTTGCTGAATCCGGAATTGATTCGAGAAGCTGCTGAGAAATTCGGTTCCGAGCGGATCATGCTCTCAATGGACGTCAAGAGAACCGGTCCCGGAAAATGGTCTGTCTTCTCAAAAGGCGGCATGGAAGAAACCGGGCTGGATGCAATTGAGTGGGCAATGACAGGAGAGCAACTCGGCGCCGGTGAACTTGTCATTAACAGCATCGATGAAGACGGCGTGAAGGATGGCTATGATATCCAGCTTAACAAAGCGATGGCTGAAGCGGTGAGCATACCGATTATTGCGAGCGGTGGAGCGGGCAAGCCCGAACATTTCGTGGAAGTCTTGACGGAAGGGAAGGCGAGCGCCGCCCTTGCTGCCTCAGTATTCCACTTTGATGAAATCCATATCGGTGAATTAAAGACATATTTGGACGAACAAAAACAAGTCGCAGGGAATGAATCATGATGAATTTTAACCTAGATGCACTTATATATGATCAGAACGGTTTGGTTCCCGCTATTGTACAGGATGAGCGGACAGGGGAAGTGCTCATGCTCGCCTATATGAACCGGGAATCCATTGAAAAGACGCTTGACACGAAAGAGACTTGGTTTTACAGCCGTTCCAGGCAGGAGCTTTGGAATAAAGGCGCGACTTCCGGCAATCGACAAGCTGTTAAACGGATTTCCGTGGACTGCGATCAGGATGCGATCCTCATCCAAGTGGCGCCAGCCGGGCCCGCATGCCATACGGGTGAAACGACTTGCTTTCATTCCATCGGATTTGAAGAGAGCGGTTCAGTTCGCAGCGTCGTGCATGAAGTCGTTGATGAGATTAAAATCCGGCGTGCGAATCCTGTGGAAGGATCCTACACTTCTTATCTATTCCGTGAAGGAGTCGATAAAGTATTAAAGAAGATCGGGGAAGAATCGACGGAAGTCGTCATTGGGGCGAAAAATCGGGATAAGGATGAAGTGACGAATGAACTTGCCGATTTGACGTATCACACGCTTGTCCTTATGGAATTGCTCGATGTGTCTGTTGATGAAGTGAAGGCGATCCTACGGGAGAGAAGGCCGAAGAAGGAAGTGGTGCTGGATGAATAGGCTCTGGAGCGAAATGGTGAAACGGACCGAGCCGTACGTGCCGGGCGAACAACTGAATGATCCGGATATCATTAAATTGAATACGAATGAAAACCCGTATCCACCAAGTCCTCGCGTAAAAGAGGCGATAGTGGAAGAGTTGGAGGGAAAGCTCCGGCTGTATCCATCCCCGACAGCGGACGAACTACGACAAGCCATTGCAGAAACCTACGACTTATCAACGGACGGAGTTTTCGTCGGGAACGGGTCGGATGAGGTTCTGGCTTTTTCATTCATGGCGTTCTTCCATCCAGGTAAACCGATCCGCTTTCCGAATATCACATATAGCTTCTATCCGGTATACGCAAAGCTGTTCAATATTCCATATGAGCTAGTTCGTGTGAATGAAGATTTCACTTTGCCAGCGGAATCCTTCTTCGGTTCTGAAGGCGGCGTCATCCTACCGAATCCGAACGCGCCGACAAGCCTTTATATGGATCTCTCATCTATCGAATCTATTTTACTCAATAACCCCGATCGAATTGTCATTATCGATGAAGCGTATATTGATTTTGCAACCGCATCTGCTGTGGAATTGGTCAGGTCGTATGACAATCTGCTTGTCATCCAGACAACTTCAAAATCCCGCTCACTTGCAGGCATGCGCGTCGGCTATGCAATCGGCCATCCGGATTTAATTGAGGCGCTTGTACGGATTAAGGATTCATTCAACTCCTATACGGTCGACAGGCTGGCGATTGCCGGGGCGACGGCTGCATTCAAGGACCGGAAATACTTCAACAGTACGGTGTTGAAAATTAAAGAGACACGGAACCGACTTATTGAAGCTTTAAAGGAGATGGGATTTCACGTCTTGCCGTCACAGGCGAACTTCGTATTTGCCAAGCATGCCGAAAGAGCAGCCGCTGAAATGTATAAGCAGTTAAAAGAAGCGGGGATTCTCGTCCGTCACTTCAATCAACCTGAAATCGGTAACTATTTACGCATTTCGGTTGGTACGGACGAACAGATGGATAGCCTCCTTCGAAAACTGGAACAAGTGCTAGCAGTCGATATCCGAATTTAAAAAAAGAGGATGGCAATGCGGGACATGGAACTGCTATACTGAGGTCGAAGGCAGTTTTAGCGTCAAGGGGGAAGGCATTTAAATGACTACACCAAAATTCATCGATATCGCATTGATCATCTTCTTAGGCTATTTTGCAATTGACCGTTTCACGAAGGGACAGACAGGCATTGCCATATTCTTCACTGTTTTGGCGCTGATGAATGTATTCGTTCTCCTCATGAAAATAAAACAGGATAAAAACAAGGCGAATGAGCCAAAGTAATGTAAGCTGTCTATAGACGTGGCAGCTTTTTTCTTCTGTTTTCGCCGTTTTTATGATATAATGACTGAATGCAAAAGTGAGAAGTGAGGAATTGACATGAAAAAATCAATTTATGGCTTGACCCTCGAACAGCTGACAGATTGGCTAGTCGAAAATGGACAAAAGAAATTCCGTGCTGCACAAGTATGGGACTGGCTTTACAAAAAGCGTGTCACAGACTTTGCAGACATGAAAAATATAAATAAAGAATGCATCCAACTTATGGATGAAAATTTTGTGATACAGACGCTTGAGCAGTCGGTGAAGCAAGTTTCCGACGACGGGACGATTAAATTCCTTTTCAAAATGCAGGACGGAAACTTGATTGAAACCGTTTTGATGAAATTTCCGTACGGCCACTCAGTATGTGTAACAACACAAGTTGGATGCAATATCGGCTGCAGTTTTTGCGCGAGTGGTTTATTGAAGAAAAACAGGGATTTGGATGCAGGTGAAATCGTCGGTCAGATCATGAAAGTGCAACAGCATCTTGATGAGGTCGGCAATGGAGAGCGTGTCAGCCATATCGTCGTCATGGGCATCGGCGAACCGTTCGACAACTACACGAATTTGATGAACTTCCTGCGTGTCATCAATGACCAGAAAGGGTTATCGATCGGTGCGCGTCACATCACCGTTTCAACGAGCGGCCTGACACCGAAAATTCGCGAGTTTGCTGAAGAAAACATCCAAATCAATTTGGCGGTATCCCTTCATGCGCCGAACAATGACTTGCGGACGAGCATCATGAAAATCAATAAAGCATATCCGATTGAAAAGCTGATGGACTCGATCGATTATTATTTGGAAACGACAAACCGCAGAATCACTTTCGAATACATTCTGTTGGATGACGTGAATGATCACGTCGCGGAAGCCGAGCAATTGGCGAAACTGCTGTATAATAAACGGCATTTGTCTTACGTAAACCTCATCCCGTACAACCCGGTCGATGAGCACGGGCAATACCAGCGAAGCAAACCTGAAGCAATCAAGTCATTCCATGATGCGTTGAAAAAGCGCGGCATCAACTGCGGCGTTCGATGGGAGCAAGGTACAGACATCGACGCGGCTTGCGGACAATTGCGAAGCAAACAGATCAAAAAAGATAAAGTAGCGAAATAAAGTAGAGGAACGCATGCCGGTAAAAACGGCATGCGTTTTTCGCATCAAGGGCTCAATTAATCGCGCAAGGGCTCAATTATTTCAACAAGAGCTCCATTATCAACCTACGCGTTAATCTTCCTGTTCTCCTCGCCAATCAACTCTCCATTCTCCGACAGCGGTGCGAAACGTGCATTAAAGAAGCGGAGTGTCGGCGGCTCGTAAACCATGTTCAACCCGCAGATTGCATCTCTTTTTTCATACAACGCCAAAATTGAATCGACGACGACATCCATATGATTATTCGTATATACCCTGCGTGGAATCGTCAAACGCACCAGCTCGAGATTAGGACGATTATGCTCACCGGTTTTTACATCACGTCCCGCGGAGATGATTCCACGCTCCATGCTTCGCACGCCAGAATCCAAATAGAGGGCGGCGGCAAGTGCCTGTGCCGGAAATTCTTCCTGGCTCAAATGGGGGAGGAAAGAACGCGCATCCAAAAAGACCGCATGGCCGCCAATCGGCTGGACGATCGGAATGCCTGCATCCAAAAGCTGTTGCCCGAGATATTTCACCTGGCCGATGCGATGCTCGATATAATGATCATCGACCGCTTCCCGAATACCGATCGCCATCGCTTCCATATCCCGGCCAGCCATTCCTCCGTAGGAAGGCATCCCTTCATAGACTACAACGAGCTCGCGCGACCGGATATAAAGTTCCTCATCATTCATTGCTAGGAATCCTCCGATATTGACAAGGCAATCCTTTTTCCCGCTCATCGTGCAACCGTCAGAGTAGGACATCATTTCCTTTAAAATGTCCGAAACTGGCCGATCTGCATATCCATCCTCCCGCTCTTTAATAAAGTAAGCGTTTTCAACACAGCGCGTCGCGTCGAGCATGACATCGATATTGTGGGACTTGCAGAGTTCATAGACCTCTTTCATATTTTTCATACTGACAGGCTGACCGCCTGCTAGATTCACCGTGACGGCAAGGCAGACGTATGGAATCTTTTCAGCACCGACTCTTTGAATTAAATTCCGTAGTTTATTCAAATCGACATTTCCTTTGAAGGGCAGATCGATGGATGGATCATGCGCTTCGTCGATGATGATGTCAACAAATGTTGCTCCGTTCATCTCCTGGTGGGCGCGTGTCGTCGTAAAATACATATTGCCAGGTACATAATCGCCTTTTTTGATTTTCAGCTGCGACAAAATGTTCTCGGCACCCCGGCCCTGATGCGTCGGTAGTACAAAGCGATAACCATACACATCACGGACTGCCTGCTCAAGACGCTTCCAGCTCTTGCTTCCGGCATAGGCTTCATCGCCCGTCATCAGCGCTCCCCATTGCGCGTCACTCATTGCCGTCGTCCCGCTGTCGGTCAACAGATCGATGTACACATCTTGCGAATCAATCAAAAACGTATTATACCCAGCGCGTTCAAGTGACTCTTTGCGTTCCTCGTAAGTTAGCATGGAAAGCGTCTCCACACTTTTAATCTTGTAAGGTTCGGCAGTTCTTCTTTTCAATAAAAACATCCCCTTTTGAAAAAGATTCTCCCTATTTCACTATATCCCTTGGAAACCAACTATTCAATTGATTTTCAATAGTTTTAATCCAACACAAAAAAAGACCGCACTCCATATATATGAGGCGGCCATTTAACCATTCCTATTCTTTTACTTTTCGGATGCCGATGACAATGAATTGCACGATAATGCCGAGCCCGAAACCGAACGTCGTGATAATGAATAGCGAAAGGACACCAATCAGGTCTCCAAAACCGTTCTTGTCCATGAGGAAGCTGCGGAAAAACTCAGCGAATCCTAATACGAGGGAGGCCATGAAAATTCGGAAGGCAATCTTCATTTTATAGAAGAGCAAAGAAGACGCCAGTATGCCGACAGTCAGACTGAACACACCAAACGTTAAGTAGTTCTTGAATACTAATTCCGTCCCTAAGATGGTCCGAATCCCTAAGATGAGCAGTACAAAGGAAGTCAGAGCTGTAAAAAAACCTATTTTCCATAATTTGTTATCCAAAGAATTGCACCTGCTTTCATTACATATCATAACGGAAAAATAGCGTTTCGTGTAGGATGCAGGTACGATAAAAATGAAAAGGCGGCTGCTTCCCATTAAAATTGGGGAATGCAGCCGCCAGGATTAAATTACATTGGTTAACCAATGTATTTCCATTATTTCTTCGCAATCAATACAAGTTTGCCATGGTCCAGCTCTTTTTCCGCTTCGGATGCTTCCTCTGCTGTCAAACCGGCAGCCTCCATTTTGCTGCGGAGTTCGTCTCCACGGGAAGTGAACATGTTTTTCATGCTGTCAAGGAAGCCTTGTTCCTTCATGCCGACAGTTTCTGTGTCAAGTGCATCCGTAATATGTTCGGTCCTTTTTTTATCATGGGCAAAAATATAGATATCGTCATGTGTATATCCTTGTGTCGTTAATTCATCAATTTCCTTCTTTGCTTGTACTGCATTTTCAACGATTTTTTTCAAAACCATAGTAAAATTACCTCCCAATTGTATTTGTACTTTATATACCTCAATTAAGACAAATTAAACAAAAGGAAGTGCCCCGTACGTTAAATAGAGAATGGATCCCCTTTTAACCGCTTATAGGATCTGATGAATTCGTTTGGATCTTCCTTGACGCCAAAAGTGAAAACTCCCCGATTCGTATGCAGGTAGAAAAGCCCTGTGCCATTTGAAAATGGCCGATACGAAACATCGAGGACATGCTCCAATGAAAAAGTATGTTCCGATGTGACAATTGACTCCTTGGATAAAAGAAGGGTGCGGGTCGTTTGCTGGTGTTTCTGGGTAAACCAATCGATTGACCGCTCGATTGTGAAATAATGTAAAGAAGAAACGGTTTCTTTCAAGCGGATTCCTCCCGGGAATTGTTTATTGCATTCATGCTATCAGTTTTATGCTCGAACGCCAATCAATCCGCCGTTCATTTCACAAGACGTTTAACTTCACTCATCATCTGTTCTTCAAATGATTCCTCGGTATAACTATATTCATTCACAATCGTACCTTGCTGATCGATGATGAAAAAATTCGTTCCGTGGATGACCTGCCGGGATTCATTCGGCTTCTGCACAATTGTCTGGAATTGATTTAATGCCAAATTCTCAATTGCTTCCTGCGAATAGCCCGTCAATAAATGCCAATTCGACTCGTCTTGTGAAAACTGTCCTATGTATTCCTTTAATAGCTGAGGTGTGTCAGTTTCCGGATCGACGGTGAATGTAACGAATTCCACTTCAATGCCTTGCTCCTTGAATGCTGTTTGCAGCTCGGCCATTTTTTGGGACATCGGAATGCAAACCGATTCGCAAGTGGTGAAAATAAAATCAGCAATCCACACTTTACCGGAAAGCTGATCGGTACCGAATGGATTTCCATTTTGATCGGTGAATGAGAAAGAGGTCACTTGCCTGCCCGTTTGATTCGGTTGGCCGCAAGCTGATAACAGAAACACGGCAATGACAAGCATGAAAAGCAATCTGGTTGTTTTCAATGGACATCCCCATCTTTCATTTTATTTAGAAGACGTACAGTCACCGTAGTCCCAGCCACCGGGTCGCTTTCGATGGAAAAGGTGCCTCCATGCAGACGTATGATTTCCTTCACGATCGATAGGCCAAGTCCAGACCCGCCAGTTGTCCGGTTCCTTGCCTTGTCGGTTCGGAAAAAACGTTCTCCGATCCTGCCGATATCGTCTTCAGGAATGCTAATCCCTTCATTCATCACTTTGAATTCTACATACTGTCCGACAGACTTCAGCTGAACTTCCAGTGTTCCTTTATCAATGGAATATTTGACGGCATTGTCGATGATGTTGTAGAAAACTTGTTGAATCCTTTTCGGATCCCCGGTCAAAATAAAGTCTTCCTCAATGTCAATCCGTAATTCCAATCCTTTTTCGGATATGAGGATATTGAATAAATCCAACGTATCTAAAATGATTTGTGCAATGACAATCGGTTCATCGACAAGGACATACAGATCCTCCTGCAGATGATTCAGTTCAACCAAATCATTGATCAGCTTATTCAGACGCACAGTTTCTTTTTCGATGGTCGTCAAGTAACTTTCCGCTTCTTCTGGTGATGAATAGATCTTTTCCTTCAAGACATGTGTATAGCCGCCGATATACGTCAATGGAGTCCGCAGTTCATGGACGAGGTTGGAAGTGAATTCCTTCTTCCGATTCTCCTGCTCTTCCAAAGAAAGGCTCATCGAGTTGAATGCATTCGCCAATTGGCCGATCTCATCCTCGCGTTCGGTTTCGATTCGGCTGCTGTAATTCCCTTTAGAAACTTCCGCCGAAAGCCTCTGGAGTTCCTGCAACGGTCTGAACAGCGACTGCCAAGCACGATTCAGGACAAGAAACAGAATGAAAAAGAAGAGAGTCCCTACAGAAATCAGCAGGGGAATGCTTTCCCGGAAGACATCTTGAATCGCTGCGAGCGGGACATATATGTAAATGAATCCGAGTAGACCCGTTTCGCCCTTTATCGGGAAAATGGCTCCTAAAACTTCCCGGTCCAACTCCTCTACATAGCCTTTTTTCTTAATGTAAGCGCCTTTATTGAGCTTTTCCCGGTCCTCGTTGCTGACAAGGTTTTGATAATTAATTTTGTAGGGAAAGTACGAAGTCAGGTCTTCCAGCTGGTCAACAACAATTACTTCGTATTCGGATACGATGTTGTACCAATGGATCTTTTCAATGATTTCATCACTCAACTCGCCGTAATGGTAGTGGGATGCAGTCCGTTTTCCTTGATAGACGATCGATTCCTCTATACTCGACAGATACAGTTTGGAATAAAGGAAGTGTATAAAGAAAAATGAAAACAGGATTGTGAAAGCGAGACTCGATAAAAGGACAATTAAAATCTTTCTGCTCAATGTGAGCTTTTTCATCATTTCACCTCAAGCTTATAGCCGATGCCCCAAACCGTTTCAATCATGCTTTCCGCTTCTCCCAATTTTAACCGTAATGTCTTAATATGTGTATCAATGGTACGATCGGTGCTTTTGTGGTGATCGCCCCAAACGAGGCTCAAAATTTGTTCCCTCGTATAGACACGGCCAGGTTTTCTAGCGAGTGTTTCAAGGATTCCGAACTCCTTCACCGTTAATGAAATCGGCTCGTTATTCAAAGTGACCTTATGACCAAGATGATCGATGACGAGAGGACCTACTGTTAGTAATGCCTGCGAGTTATGTTGGAGTTGATATGATCTTCTTAAAACGGATTCCACTCTTGCAATCAGCTCGCCTGGCATGAATGGCTTGACGATATAATCATCGCCTCCAATTTTAAGGCCTTCCACCTTATCCCATTCCTCTCCTCTGGCGGATAAAAAAATAATAGGGATGTTCGTGTTCCGCTTCAATTCTTTGGCAAATTCAAATCCATTCATGTACGGCATCATGACATCTACAATACATAAGTGGGGCTGCAGATTATACACTTTCGTAAGAGCGTCCATGCCGTCCGTCGCTTCTTCGACAACATAACCATCTTTTGTAAGGAAAGTGCGCACTAAATTTCTCATTTGCGGTTCATCATCTATAATTAAAATCGTATATGGCTTCATCAAAATATCCTCATTTCACAGATATAATCAATTATAATTTACTCGGCATATGTGAAGTACTTATGAACAGCTACACTTCATTGATACTTCGCATTTACTTGATAATATCATATTAGGTTAATCCGTTTATTTATTCAAAAAAGAAGAAACAGTGGAGGGGAC
The DNA here is from genome assembly GCF_023715585.1 of Sporosarcina luteola. Taxonomy (GTDB): domain Bacteria; phylum Bacillota; class Bacilli; order Bacillales_A; family Planococcaceae; genus Sporosarcina; species Sporosarcina luteola_D. The sequence continues at coordinate 1,213,128 of NZ_JAMBOK010000001.1, read as the reverse complement.
CATCATGAATAAGAAATACAAACTGCTTGGCATGATCATCGGATTAGTTATTTTATCCGCTTGCGGAAAAGACGTGGATGACGGATCTGCGGTGGAAGTGCTGCCTTTGGAAGTCGAATTGACAGTGACTGAACAGGCTAAAGTAGGAGATACAGTGAAAATGGAAGCCCTCGTTACATACGGAGATGAAAAGGTGAGTGACGCCGATAAAGTCGTCTATGAAATGTGGGAAGAAGGGAAGAAAGACGACTCGGTCATGATCGACTCCGTCAATGAAAAAGACGGTACCTATACAGCGGAAACAACATTTGACCACGACGGCCTGTTCAATATCCAAGTACATGTAGACGCAAAAGACTTGCATACAATGCCGGTGAAACAAGTGACAATCGGTCAAGGCGCACATGTTGAAGGCGAGGAACAGGGGCATGAACACGACCATGGACATGCAGACGGTTTTGCGCTCCATTTCGTGAAGCCGGAAAATGCGGTAGCGGGTGTTGACACCGAATTGATGACCCATTTACAGATTGACGGACAGCCTCTTGAAAAGGCGAATGTCCGATATGAAATTTCAAGCGATGTACTTGGGGAAAAGCATCTTTGGATTGATGCAGATGAAACTGAACAAGGCGAATATACTGCCGTCCATCCCTTTGAAGAAGCAGGGACATACACGGTAAAGATTCATGTCAAAAATGCAGACGGCTTGCATGAGCACGAGGAATTTACAGTTGAAGTGAAATAAGAATTCATGCCAACCCACGCGCAATGATTGTGACTGTATCGTGAAATTCCATTATGGGGCTGCAAAGTTTACAATCATTACGTCTGGAAGTATTGACAAGGAATCGATATGATAGAGGTAGATTCAGAAGAGGAGCGATGCAATATGAATGGATTACCAGAAAAGACTTGCTCGGTTGAACGGCTCGTCACGATTCCAGAAGACGTGGAGAGAGTGTTAAAAGGTGAAAAAACCGCAACGAGACGGAATGGCGTCTATGCGTATCCGGATGAAATCATGGTGTTGGATGGCAAAGAATTTAAGATCGATAAGCTCTACAAACAAACTCTTGGCGAAATGACCGATGAACATGCGAAACAGGAAGGGTTTGCCAGCATGGAGGAGTACAAGCAATCAATTCTTGCTTTGCACCCGAAAATGCCATGGCTTCCGACAATGAGTGTTTGGGTTCACGAATTCAGCCCAGTCTCAAAATAAGATGACATGAGATACATGTATGGGGCAATTGTATTTGTCCACGTCGTCTCCGCAGTCCTTGCAATCGGCCCGTTATTCCTGTTGTTGCCGACGATCAAAAGGCTGCGGAACGTCGATCTTCCAACCGAAAATGCATACTTGACGATCATAAAAATTATTATCAGGCTCGTCATGCATGCCGGTCATCTGCTCGTCATTTCCGGTGCATTGCTATTGCTGACCGGTCCATGGCCATGGTATACATCCTGGGTGATAACGACCCTTGCAATTTTACTGGCATCCGGCGTGTTCCTGTCAAGCGGTTTTACGAAGGTTCTCCGAAGATATCATTTGCCCGATAGCAATAAAGGGGAAATTCTGACCGTCCTGACGACGACTGCTTGGATCTATATAGGACTGATGCTTATCATGCTTTGGCTCATGGTGCAAAAACCGATGCTTTGGTGAAATGAATACTAACTTACATAAAATGAGGATGTGCAGTCGTTTGCTGCATGTCCTTTTTTATTCACCGGAAAATATCGTGACAATTCAGTCACCAGAGTATATAATGCTCAGAAACGAAATGGGGAGATTTGGATGGAATTTGTTCAATATGACGATGCTGAGCAATTTGCGGCAGTAGCGGAGCCGGTCATCGCGAAAAATGAGGATGTGTTCAGCCTATTCTATGGTATTCTGCAAGCGATAAAAGCGGGGAAATATGTAAATCCATTCATGGCTGTTGTGTCGGATGGGGGAGAGAAGCTTGCTTTATTGCAAATGACACCCCCTCATCCATTGAATCTTGTCATTGTGAATGAAAGCAAGAAGGATGAAACGATCGATTTCATCATACGGGAATTGCGCGCGGCTTCGGTGCCTGTTCCGTCTATCATCAGTGTGAAGCAATGGGCGGTTGCCTTCGCAGAAAATTGGGAGCTTCAAACAGGGGAGAAGCAAAAACTGCTTATGGATCAGGGACTTTATCGGTTGGATGAAGTTGAGGAGAATCTGGAGATGAGCCCGGGAAGCTGGAGGTTCGCTTCTGGAGAAGATGCCCCGCTAATTGAAAAATGGTTTGCATTGTTCGAGGAAGATACGAACTTGGATAGGACTCCAATGGAATTGATTAAGGAAAGGGTAGCCGCATTCCTTGAAGCCGGGGAAGTTTTCCTATGGGAGGATGAAGGAAAAGTCGTCTCAATGATGAAAAAATCAAGACCAACGGAAAACAGCGTCACTGTCTCACTCGTCTTTACACCGAAAGAGGAGAGGAAAAAAGGATATGCACGGACGATGGTTGCGCAAGGTTCGCAAGAGCTTTTGAAGGACTATGAATTCTGCGTGCTCTATACGGATATGATGAACCCGACATCGAATAAGATTTATAAGGAAATCGGCTACAAACATATCGCGGATTCCATCCATATTGGATTCGAGAAGTAGGAATGGGGATGGCGCGCTCAAAGAGAGCGGTTCCGCGCCCAAAGTGAGTGGTCCCGCGCCCAAAGTGAGTGGTCTCGCGCCCAAAGTGGGCGGTTCCGCGCCCAAAGTGAGTGGCTCCGCGCCCAAAGCAGCTGGCTCCGCGCCCAAAGCAGCTGGTTCCGCGCCCAAAGTGAGTGGTCCCGCGCCCAAAGAGAGCGATTCCGCGCCCAAAGTGAGCGGTTCCGCGCCCAAAGTGGGTGGTCCCGCGTCCAAAGTGAGCGGTTCCGCGCCTAAAGAAGCAGGTTCCGCGCCCAAAGAGGCAAGTCCTGCGCCCAAAGAGGCCGGTTCCGCGCCCAAAGAGGCCGGTTCCGCGCCCAAAGCAGCCGGTCCCGCGCCCAAAGCAGCTGGCTCCGCGCCCAAAGAGGTGGGCTCCGCGCCCAAAGAGAGCGGTCCCGCGCCCAAAGCAGCCGGTTCCGCGCCCAAAGAGGCAAGTCCTGCGCCCAAAGAGGCAGCTTCCGCGCCCAAAGCAGACACCCCCGCGCCCAAAGCAGCCGGTTCCGCGCCCAAAGAGGTGGGCTCCGCGCCCAAAGTGAGCGGTCCCGCGCCCAAAGCAGCTGGTTCCGCGCCCAAAGAGGTGGGCTCCGCGCCCAAAGCAGCCGGTCCCGCGCCCAAGGCAGTCGGTTCCGCGCCCAAAGCAGCCGGTTCCGCGCCCAAAGTGAGCGGTTCCGCGCCCAAAGTGAGTGGTCCCGCGCCCAAAGTGAGTGGTCCCGCGTCCAAAGTGAGCGGTTCCGCGCCTAAAGAGGTGGGCTCCGCGCCCAAAGCAGCCGGTCCCGCGCCCAAAGAGGTGGGCTCCGCGCCCAAAGCAGCCGGTTCCGCGCCCAAAGCAGCTGGTTCTGCGCCCAAAGAGGTGGGCTCCGCGCAAAGCAGCCGATTCCGCGCCCAAAGAGAGCGATTCCGCGCTCAAAGAAGCCGGTTCCGCGCCCAAAGAGGCCGGTTCCGCGCCAAAGAGGCAGCTACCGCGCCCAAAGCAGACACCCCCGCGCCCAAAGACACAATTCGTCGCGCATAAAAAAGGGTCGCCTCAACCGAAGGCGGCCCTTTTCATATCATGCTTCACTCACAGAAAATATCCCCAGCTTCTCGATTCTCCGAACAGCTTCAGCAATGCGTTCTTCACTTGCAAGCAGGCCGACCCGCACGTATCCTTCACCATGCGTTCCGAAACCATGTCCCGGAGCAACGACGACTCCCGCCTGTTGTAGAAGAATATCCGCAAACGTCTCACTTGTATAGCCTGGCGGAACAGTCAGCCAGGCGAAGAACGACGCTTTCGGCGCTTCCACCTCCCATCCGATCCGTTTACATTCTGCGATGAGTATATTTCTTCGTGTTTCATACAATGCAGTCAGTTCGCGCACGCATGCCTGATCTTCTGTCAAAGCGGCAATCGCTGCATGTTGAACTGCAGGAAAAATGCTGATGAACAAGTGATGCTGCAGTTTATTGATCGCCTCGATCATTTGTCGGTTTCCGACCGCAAAGGCGACTCTCCAGCCGGCCATGTTGTATGTCTTCGATAATGTGTACATTTCAATCCCAATGTCTTTTGCACCTTCCGCTTGCATAAAGCTGACAGGCTTCTCGCCGTCGAAACCGATTCCGCCATACGCCATATCATGCAAAATGAAAATATCATTCTCCTTGGCAAATGAGACTGCTTCTTCAAAGAAGGGGACGGTTGCAACGGCGCTTGTCGGGTTGTTCGGGTAATTCAAATACATGATTTTCGCTCTCTGCTTCACGTCTTCAGATAGTGCATCGAAATCAGGCATGAACCCATTTTCCTTCAGGAGGGGCATCGTTTCATAAGTAATATTCGCAAGACTGACTCCTGATAAATAATCGGGATATCCTGGATCGGGCAGCAAAAGCAGTTCGCCTTCATCCATCATCGCCAAAGGAACTTCGACAAGTCCTATTTTGGAGCCTCCTAGTACCGCGACTTCCGTATTCGGGTCCACGTCCACATCATATTCACGTTTGTAAAACGCCGAGATGGCATTTCTTAGCTCAGGAATGCCGTCGAAAGGCGAATATCCATGAGTATCCGGACGTTCTGCAGCTTGCTGCAAAGCTTTTATAATATGAGCGGGTGTCGGTTGATCTGGGTTGCCCCTTCCTAAGTTGATAATGTCCAATCCGGCAGCTTTGGCTGCATCGACTTTTTTAACTAATGAAGAAAAGAAATGGGGTGGCATGTTTCGTACACGGTTTGCAATCAACATGTAACGACCTCGTTTTCATAGTTTTTTGACTCGTCTGACTATGTTGTTCTTTCATTCTACTATATGCGTCTTAGGAAACTCAACATGATTTTATGCGGGAAATGAAAAAGCCGCAGCCCGTTTCGAACCGGGTTGCGGCTTCAATCATTCTGCTTATTATTCATGATGAAAGTCAATAGGGAAACCCAATGGTCGACCTGTCGTTGCAAATCCATATATTCCTTTGAATCCCTTTTAAGCCGTTTATCAAGATTGGCATAGAAACGGATGATGCGGACCGGTTTCGTCTCGTCATCGATGATCATCTTCAATTCAACATTGGCAACTCTCCGGTGAATCGCCTTTTTTGCAATCGGCATTTTATTGTTGATGATCTGTGTGACGGATTGTCCGAGCGCTTCGATGCGTTCCATTGTACCGTCGGCTTCGTTCACGACGGTTTTCTGGCGTGTGCCGTTTTCATAAACTTCCACCGCCAACAGCGCAGAATAAGGGTAGTCAGAAAGTATGTATGGCATCCTGTGAAATGCTTTTCTTACCCGCTTGCCATCGATTAATGGAGCAGGCTCCCAAAAATGGATTCGGCGATTCCTTTCGTCAACCACAATCTTTGAAAGTAAATCATCGGCAATAAAGGCATGCGATTCGAAATAACTCGTTGATTTCGGTTGGAAAGTGGACATGTATTCTTTCTGGCTAGCTTTCAACTTTTCTTCCGTCCGTGTCGACAGGGATAAAAAGAGTATTGCAAACCCGAAGAATAAGGCGAAAAATATAAAGCCTGGAAGGAAGGCATCACGCTTTATGAAATAAAACATGGAAGCTATCCCGATAATAGGCGCAAGACAGCCGAACCGGACATACCAATTGGATTGTGTGGAAGACAAGTGAACCCCTCATTTCAAAATAAATGATAGAAAAAATTGCGATTACTAGATTTATATTTATCATATCGGATGGAAAAACGAATGACAACTTCAATAAAAAAACTGTCCCTCCTTAAAAGGGACAGCTCATCCAAAGATCACTTCACTTGTGCAGCTTCAATCTCTTCTGTCAATTCAACGAGCTGATCAATCAACTCGCCAATATATGAAATCGTATCAAGTAAAGGTTGTTCCGTCGTAATATCGACTCCCGCCATTTTAGAAAGCTCCGCAGGGGACTTCGTGCCGCCTGCTTGCAGTACTTTCAGCCAATCTTCGACAGCAGGTTGCCCTTCCTCCAAAATACGTTTCGAAACTTGTGTGGAAATCGTCAAGCCAGCGCTATAAGTGTATGGATACAAGCCCATGTAATAATGTGGCTGGCGCATCCAAGTCAATTCCGCGCCTTCATTAATTTTCACGTCATGTCCCCAGAATTCTTCAAGGACTCCGCGTTTCAGGCTGTTCAGCACATTCGCATTCACACTGCCGCCAGCATCGATGCGCTCATATACTTTACGCTGATAAGCCGCTTCCAATAAGTGTGTGACGAAGTTATGGTAGTACGTCCGCGCCACAATGGAGGAAATAACCCAGCGCTTGAATTTCGGATCATTAGAATTGGAAAGCAAATGGTTCGCCATTAACATCTCATTCATCGTCGAAGGTGCTTCGATGAAATACATGGATGGACGTGAATTGAAAATGTTCTGGTGCTGGTGGGCGTTGTAGAAATGACCTGCATGCCCTAGCTCATGCGCCAAAACGAACACATCTTCCATGCTGCCTGTCCAGGAAATTAAAATATAAGGATGTACGCCATAAGGACTTGAGCAGAATGCGCCTGTCGATTTGCCCGCGTTCTGTGCAAAGTCAGTCCAGCGCTCTTTATAGGAACGCTCGATCATATTCATGTAATCGTCACCCATGATGGCCAGTGCGTCATTGATATATTTCTTTGATTCTTCAATTGTGATTTTAGGCTCATAGTTCGGATCCAAGGAGATTTTCAAATCCGAGAAAGTCATCTCGTCAAGTCCGTGAACCTTCTGAAGAAGCTTTGCGTATTTACGCATATGAGGCGCAAGATGTTCCATGATCAAATCAATTTGGCGGTCGTACATGGAGCGATCGACTTCCTGGTTAAAAAGGAGGTATTCGAATACATCTTTATATCCTCTTAAGTCGGAAGTTGTTTTCTCCTTCTGCAAATGCATATCGTACGTCTTCGCAGTCGTATGCTGATACTCTCTCAATTTAGCGTGGAAAGCGTCGTAGGCTGCCCGTCTCTTTTTCGTATCCGTTTCGGACTCCCAGCCGCCTTCGAATGTCGTATAGCTTAACGGGTATTTTTCGCCGTCAACTTCAAAATCATCGAAATTCATATCAACTAATTTTGTCGTATTGTACAGTCCGTATGGGGCGTTCAGTACAGAAGAAAATGCCGCCAATGTTTTTTCCACTTCAGGATGAAGTTTATGTGGTTTTTGACGAATCAGTTCCTCAAGATAGTTTTTATACTCCGCGGATTGGTTCATTGCATTTTCCAATAGCTCGCTCGATAACTCGGAAATCTCACTTGTGAAGAAGGATAACTGGCTTCCAAGTTTAGAAGCGATCGAGCCGTATTTGCTTGCGCGCATTTGCGCTTCATCATTCGTTTGGTCCACACTATGCGCTAGGCTTGTGTAAGTTCCGATCGGTACCATTTTGCCCATGATGGAAGCATAGCCATCTATAGCTTCGATGATTGTTTTCTCATCGGTGATGTTCCCTTTAAAGCGCTCTTCAAAAGATGCGACTTCACTTTCGAGCTGTTCAATCGCTGCATTATAGTCCTCTTCTGTTTTAAATAGATCTTCCAAATTCCATGTTTCTTCGATGTTCACTGCTGAACGCGGCGGTAAGCTTTTTACCATTTTCATCTCTCCCTTTTCAGTTCAATTTATTACGGATGTCGAACTAATGAATAGTATATAGCAAACTTATAGAAAAGTAAAAATGAATAGTCATTTCTGTAAGCTATGATATTTCTTCACTTTCTCGTAAGCCGTTCGATTTCATCGGCGACTATGAAAGCCAGGTCTTCATTGCCGAAAAGTTGCAGGACATCGAGCATCGCTTCATTGTCTATATGAAGGTCGTCAAATCCGTCATCGTCTTCAATTACTTCTTGTAATGCTGGGTTTGCGATTTGTTCTGGATACGCTTTTTTGTAGAGCAGTTGAGGATCCAATTCGTTGTTCGCGCACCATTGCACGAACAGGCGGATCATCAGTGTTTCATCCTCCCTGTATTTTTGTATGACTTGTTCATCGATATTTCTGAATTCCATTGTCCATCCCTCCGGCGATAAGTTATGATTCTAAGTATATATGAAATGGGGGATTTCAATAATGAATCGAGTCGACGTTGTTTATTCAGCCATTCTAAAAAAGGGAAAAGTGCTCATGGTGAAGAATAGGAAATATGATAACTGGACGTTGCCGGGTGGTAGCGTGGAAAAAGGGGAGACGTTGGAACAAGCAGCACAGCGGGAAGCATGGGAGGAAACCGGCCTTACGGTAAGAATCGGGCGTTTGCTGACGGTAAACGAGGCGTTCAGGCAACAGGAAAATAACCATGTTTTGTTTTTCACGTTTATGGCGGAAGTGGTCGAAGGTGAAGTGGAAGTCCTAGATAAAGGCGGCATTTTAGAAGCCGAGTGGAAAGATCTTTCATTCGCGAATGAAGCAATGCCTTACTATGAGGGTGGATTTAGTGAAATGTTGGAAACATCGATAACCTATACATTTCAAGGAATACAGGCTTGACCAAAGAAGACGCAAATTACCCAAAGGCAAAAGTATTCGGCATTCTGCAATCCGGACATCGCTTATTAGTTGTAGAATTTAATGGGGAGCATTCGCGAGGAAGAGGGATTTATTATCGTCCTATTGGAGGATCAATCGAATTCGGGGAGAAGTCGATTGATGCGCTCATTCGGGAATTCAAAGAAGAAGTAAAAGAAGCAGTGGAAATAGAATGTTTTATAGCTTGTATTGAAAACATCTTTATGATTAATGAACAGCTAGGACATGAAATGATTCTAGTATACAAAGTCGGTTTCGTGAATAAGAAAAACTATAAACGAGAGCTATTTTATTTACAGGAAAACGAGAAAGTCTCAGTTGCAAAGTGGATTGACATAATGGATTTCGTAAAAGGTGAAAAAGTGTTATTTCCTGATGGTTTAGCCGATAAGCTTGAAAGGGGAATTTCATGAACCAACATCAAATGAGTGAAAGAAATAAGTTGGGTTGGAATCAAAACGCTTACCATGCATGGGTGGCACGACATGGTACACCTACGACTTATGCAGAACAATTAAAGGCAGATCCGATAAATAAAATTAGCTTTTACTTAAACGAAATTGGAGAAGTGAAAGAAAAAAGAGTACTAAATTTACTTGGTTCAAAAGGAAATAAAGCAGTTTGTTTTGCGCTTCTTGGAGCTGATGTCACAGTAGTCGACCTATCTTCCGAAAATAAACGTTATGCAATGGAATTAGCAAAAGCGGCAGGTGTTTCGATTACTTATATTGTCAAAGATGTGCTTGAATTGACCGAAGAAGAAATTACAACATTCGATATCGTCATTCTTGAAATGGGGGTACTTCATTACTTCGTTGATTTACATCCTTTATTTCAAAAGGTATCCACGCTTATGAAAGAGAGAGCTATATTTATTGTAAGAGATTATCATCCAATTGTTTTTAAAACGTTACGTATCATAGATGGAGAAGTGATACTGGATGGTAACTATTTTAGTGATAAGTATTTGGAAGTTGAGGTGGCCTATTCAACTTTACTTCCCAAACAAAGCCGACAAAAAATGGAGAAAAATATAATTCGGCAATGGATGCTATCCGAAGTCATCAATGCCCTTATTAATTCCAATTTGAAGATAAGAGAAATGAAAGAGGATAAGGGAGTTCACTGGGCATTTCCTGTAGGTTCACCGGAAGGAATTGCTGATAGGCTTCCAGGAACATTTACAATTATTGCTTCGAAGGTTTTCCGTTAAGTTTATTAATAAAAAGGGGAATACACCGTGGGATATATTGAGGAATTGAGAGAAATCGTCGGGAACCGACCATTGTTGCTGACTGGTGCAGGGGTAGGGGTGTTCAATGAAAAAGGGGAAATCCTTCTGCAAAAAAATTTGGATGGACGTTGGGGAATTCCAGGGGGATTTATGGAACTTGGGGAATCTGCTGAAGAAGCGGCTCGGAGGGAAGTTCTTGAGGAGACGGGCATACAGATCGGAAAGATGGATCTGATAACCGTGGTATCCGGCGCACAAACTCATACCGTTTTAAACAATGGCCACGAATATTATTCGGTGACAGTCGTTTATGCAACGGATGATATTCGTGGCGGTGAACTGCTGGCCGACGGCGTTGAGACATCAGAAGTAGGTTTCTTTAATTTGCAGAATCTACCTGTTAACATGAATCCGATAATCCGGACGATGATACTGCAATATGCAGCTACGCATAAAAGAAACAGTAACTAATTTTTATGCGTAATTGCAGGAGTTTATAAGCTTCTGTGGGGAGTTATGCGTATTTAATCGCAGTTATGAGTTTTTCCTAACGTTTATGCGTCTTTCGACAGTTTTATACGTGAATTCGCATGCTTGCAGGAGATGATGAAGCTTCAGGATTGATTGCTAACGAAGAAACGAACGATCCAATCGACATCGAGTGGCCCATCGACGATCTCATAATAGAGCAGCGAGTTTTGAATGATCAGATTTTCAGCAATAACGATCGTAATGTTATTTCCCTCTGAATCTCTCAAACTGATGCTGAATTCATCGATATTGTCATCCGGGTCAATTTCTTCCGGTTTTAATTTCTTAACATGATAATTTTCCAGGAATTGAAGTAATTCATCGACTTTATGTTCATCATCGATGCTCCAAGTTTCTGCTGGAGAGCCATTCATCATCGGCTTTGTGAATGTCAGCATAGCGAATTCGGTATCTACTGCATCTATGAATTCAGGAAAACTTTTTTCTTTGAAATCATTGATGGTTTCAATCATTGTATACATGCCGCCGATGATGAGTGCGATGAGCAGGAAGGCTCGTATTTTCATGTTCAATTCCTCCAGTCTTCGTTTGTATAGTATACGCAGTGGTAGCTTATATGGAATAGTACTCATGCTATGATTTTGCGGTGAGATTAATTAACGGCGAAGCAATATAAATGAAATACTTTTAAAGACCTCGGAAAAGTATTAAAAGTGATCGTTAACGTTTACTGTTATACTAGTATTCAAATGATAAAGAATATGGAGGTTTGAAAATGGAAAAGCTTACTAAGGCAATTCAAGACTTTTACGCAGATGACTTCGCCTGGTGTTTCGGATGTGGACGGCTGAATGAGGAAGGGTACCATTTCCGTACAGGCTGGGATGGCGAAAAAACGGTTACCTATTATGAACCTTTGCAAAAACATATGGCGATTCCTGGATTCGTGTATGGAGGTTTGATCGCATCGCTTGTCGATTGTCATGGTACCGGATCGTGCGCACTTGCTTTGTATCGGAAGAATGGATATGAACCAGGAGATGATGCAGACGTGCCGCGCTTCGTCACAGCTTCTTTGAACGTAAATTATTTGAAGCCGACTCCACAAGGGAAATTGCTGAAGGCAGTCGGCATGGTCGAAGAGATCCATCCAAAGAAATGGAGAGTGAATGTCGAAGTATTTGCAGATGACGTTTTGTGTGCAACAGGGGAAGTTGTCGGAGTTGTCATGCCAGCTACATTCACAGGAAATTAAAACAGCTAATTTTTTAAAGGAAGGGGGAAATAGGAAGATGTTATATGTAATGGGGATTGTAGCGATTGTCATGTGTGTCCCGATAACCGCCATCTTGACGGATTATAAGCGGAAGACGATGAAGTTCAAGGCAGAGATGGTTAGGGAAGAAATCGAACTTGAGAAGCTAAAGCAACAGAATTTCATCATTGAAACTGAAAAGATGAAGCTTGAGCTGGAGCAAATGAAACTTGACTATACGTCCGGCAAAAATGACCTCCTAAAAATCGACGAAAGAGTGGGATAAGAATGTCCGATAATTCGATGCCTCCGTACAATGACCTGATCGGCGACATGTTGAAAAAACGTGGAAGTGAAGATGGCATGGAGAATTTGAAAGGCTTCGGAAAACCATTGCCGAAAGAGTATTTTTCAGGTGACACGTTTCAGCATTTCCAGCGGATTGCAAAAGATGCAGGCTATAAGCCGCATTGGTTGAAATTGCAACACGAAATCAGGGGCATGATCAATGAAATTTCATCATTATTAGCGAATGGGGAACAGGCCAATCTGCAAAAGCGTGTAGATGAAGTGAATCAAAAAATTGCAGAACATAATAGGCATTGTCCCCCTCCGATGTTAAAGGGCCGCATCTCACTTGACTCGCTGGACAGAGCAAGAGAGATTTGGAAGTGAAATGGAGAAATACGACCTGCCGCAATATAGGTTTGTTTGTCATATGCGTCCTTATTCTATTGGCGGCGTGCAGTCCGAAAGTAGAGAAATTCGGAACTAAAGCCCCGTCATTCAGTGAAAGGGCGCAAGTGACTAAGTTGCCGGAAATCACAATTGCAAAAGTGGTTATAGTGCTGGAAGATATGACGTTGGACGAAAAGATCGGCCAATTGCTCATCGTCGGAATGGACGGGAAAACGTATGGCGACGAGTTGGATCGTCTGATTCGTCAATACCATGTTGGAGGAATCATTTTACTAGGCAAGAATATTTCTGATCCTGCCGGGGTATTGAAGGTATTGAATGAAAGCAAGAGGGCGAATGCAGGTTATAGAATTCCATTGTTCATTTCGGTTGATGAAGAAGGTGGGCGCGTGTCCCGCGTGCCTTCGGGAATGAAAAAACTGCCTGCCGCAGAATATTTCGGTCGCATAGGTAATAGAACGCTTGCCTATCAAACCGGCGTCTATCTTGCAGATCTATTGCACGCCTTTGGTTATAACATGAACTATGCACCTGTTTTGGATGTCCATAGTAATCCGGAAAATCCAGTCATCGGGGACCGATCATTCTCATCAGATCCTCATGCAGTCGCAGAGTTAGGCACGGCCGTGATGAAAGGCATGACGGATAAAAGCATCATTTCGGTCGTCAAACATTTTCCGGGACACGGAGACACACATGTGGATTCTCATTTATCATTACCAGTCATTGAAAAAACGCTTGATGAACTTCGTGAAAATGAGCTAATTCCTTTTCAGCGGGCAATTGAAGAACAGGCCGACGCGATCATGGTTGCGCACATCATGTTCCCAGAACTTGATGATAATTATCCTTCTTCACTTTCGAAGAAGGTCATAACGGATTTATTACGCGAGGAAATGCAGTTTGAGGGAGTCGTTATTACGGACGACCTGACAATGGGGGCAATTGTCAAGGAGCATACTGTGCCGGAAGCGGCAGTGCAGTCCTTAGTTGCGGGCAGTGATCTGCTGCTGATAGCTGGAGATTATGGAAACCAGGTCGGTACAATTAACGCATTGAAGGCCGCGGTGGAAGCGGGGACGATTTCCGAGGAACGGATTGATGAAAGCGTCAGGCGCATATTGAGGTTGAAGGAACGCTATAAATTGAAAGATGATCCAATAGAAGAAATCGATCTGAATTTAATTGAACAGAAATTCTTTGAATTAATGGATTGAAATTGAAACTTCCTCCTTGCTTTTCCGTATATACTAGTACAATAGAAACAAGGAGGTATCCTATATGGAAAACACAGGTTTGAAAGTAATAGTTCATGCTAGCGCATTTTTTGCACCATTCCTTGTTCCGATCCTAATTTATTTGATTGTGGATGATTCAGAAGTGAAGAGAGTATCCATTCAGGCGCTGTTGTTCCAATTAGTGATGGGCGCATTGATTTTCATATCTGCGATTTTAATCATTTTCTTAATCGGCATTCCGATGATCATCGTCTTCGCACTGATGACAATCATCGTACCAATCTTAGGGATTGTGAAATCGTTGCAAGGTGAAACTTATAATTATCCAATTGTAGGCAGATGGATCTGATCGGCCCCCCTTTTCGCGAAAGCGGTCTGGGGGCTTTTTTATTGTCCATTATCATTCATGTTATGCACATGTTTTGTATATGTTGGTAGTAGCAAAGATTCGTACAAAAATAAGAAAGGGGAGAGGCATGAAGATTAAATTCAATCTCGTGACGCAAATTTTTATCGCCTTCGTGTTAGCCATTATTTTAGGCAGTTTGTTCGGAAGTTCAATCAATTTTCTGAAGCCGTTCGGGGATTTATTTTTACGGTTAATTAAATTCATCATCGCTCCGCTTATTCTATCCACCTTGGTCGTTGGTGTCGCAGGTACGTCCGATCCGAAGCAGCTTGGGAGAATGGGTGTCAAGACAGTCACCTATTATTTGGCGACTACCGCAATCGCTATAATCATTGGACTTACAATTGCATTCATGATTTCGCCAGGAAAAGGCTTATCAATTTCATCTGATGGATTGGTCGCTCCTGAATCAGCGACGCAAGAACCGCAAAGTACCATCACCACTATATTGAATATCATACCTGAAAATCCGTTCACTGCTTTGGCGACGGGCGGCATTCTACAAATCATCTTCTTTGCATTATTCGTCGGGCTAGCCATAACCTTGGTCGGGGAAAAGGCGCGTCCCGTCTATACGTTCTTTGAAGGCTTTGCCGAAATTATGTACAAAATTACCGGGATTGTCATGAAATTTGCTCCGATCGGCATTTTAGGCCTACTTGCTCCGGTCATCGGTCAATATGGGCTTTCCGTCCTTTTGCCGCTCGTTAAAGTGATCTTGGCAGTATACATTGCCTGTATCCTTCACGCGGTCGTCGTTTATTCGATGGCGGTCAAGTCATTTGCCGGAATGAGTCCGAAAAGGTTTTTTAAAGGGATTTCTCCTGCTGCATTAGTCGCCTTCAGTACTTGCAGCAGCTCGGGGACACTTCCTGTAACGATTAAGAATACGAATGAAAATCTGGGCGTTCCGAATAGGATATCGAGCTTCGTCCTTCCGCTCGGCGCTACGGTTAATATGGATGGTACAGCCATTTATCAAGGGGTTGCCGTCATTTTCATCGCACAGTTTTACAACTTGGAATTGTCATTCCTCCAGTTGCTGACCGTAGTCCTTATTACCATTTTGGCTTCAATCGGGACAGCGGGAGTGCCGGGAGCTGGCATGATTATGCTTGCGATGGTGTTGACTTCCGTAAATATGCCGTTGGAAGGAATTGCATTGATTGCCGGAATCGACAGGGTGCTTGATATGATGCGGACGTCGGTGAATGTCGTCGGGGATGCTTCTGCAGCCGTCGTTGTTGCGGGCACGGAGAATGTATTGGATAGTGAATGAAAATAGAAGACCGGAATCCTGTATTGGATTCCGGTCTTTTTAACGTTCCAAGCGCTGTTCGACTTCATTTACAACATCTTGAACGGACATACCGTGAATGCTGACGACTGGGAAATCGAATTGATCGACGTTCACATCGCTGACCGCACGTACAACTCCCATGTCATAGCCGTTCAGTTTTTCATCGCTTTCAAACATTTTCACTTCATGGCCTTTTTCCTCCAATGCCACTTTCACATCGTCAAATGGGTTTTCAACTGCAATTTTCGCCATTTGAATCACCTCCGATTTAGTAAAGTGTTTCCATTCTATGTCTTCCCGGAATCAACACTACTAAACACGTGGAATATTGAAGAGAGGCTCAATTAATCCATCAAGAGCTCAATTAATTGCTTAGAGCTCAGTTCATTCCCGCGTCGCTTCGTTCACATCGCCATCTTCGCTCCTGGGCTTTCTAAAACCGGTAAATGCATCGATGATCACCGTTGCAATGGAGGCGATTCCAATAACCATGACAATTAAACGTACTTGTGGAATGATATCATCCGGCGACCTCTGGAACACATCAGCGAGGACGTCAGCCAGATAAGGCAAGATGAGCGATGGATTGAGAAGAAGGAAAGTAATAAGGATTGTCCAAGCGGCGTTAATGATTAGATTGCCGTACGCCAGACCCGCTGTCCATTTGGGAGAAGAAGATTTATAGGAGGCGAGGACAATTTCCATAGTGAGCAACAGAAGGGTTATCGGAAACAAGATCATTACGGACATATTGCCAAAGCCAGTCATTTCAACTTCAATCCTTTCGAATGCTAGTACCATGTAATCTACCCGGAAACACCGTGATTTAACACGGGCGGCACATGAAAAAATGACTTTTCCGGATTCTTACCATTCGCTCTTTTGATTGCTGTATACTGGTCTTATTATTTAAATTTATAAAAAAGCGTGGGGATTTCGTTGACATCTCGTAACCAAACACTAAATCCAGCCAACCCGGTCTACCCGATCATGTTTGCCATCGGTGCCTGCCACTTGCTGAATGATACGCTTCAAGCGGTCATACCGGCGATGTTTCCGGTGTTGGAAAAGGAAAGAGGTTTAAGTTTTACACAACTCGGATTCATCTTTTTCTCTTTGAATATGGTCGCATCCGTTCTGCAGCCGGTCGTTGGCTATTTCAGCGACAGAAAACCGATGCCGTATGCACTTCCTATCGGGATGACATTTTCCCTGATCGGGATGGCGGGCTTGGCAATCGCGCCAAGCTATTGGCTCATTCTCCTGTCGGTCATCATACTGGGTCTTGGCTCCGCGGTATTCCATCCGGAAGGCTCGCGAGTATCTTTTTTGGCCGCGGGGACGAAAAGGGGGCTGTCCCAGTCGATTTACCAAGTCGGGGGAAATACGGGACAAGCATTGGCGCCGCTGATCAGCGCCTTTGTCTTAGTGCCGCTAGGTCAAAAGGGGGCAGCAATTTTCATTGCAGTCGCGGCTCTCGGAATTTTCATCTTGACCAAGATTTCCGCTTGGTACAAACGCACATTGGAATTGGAGAAAAGCAATAACCGTAAAAAGGTGATTCTTTCTTCAATAGGCGAACTGACAAAAAAGCAAATCGGGATTGCTCTCGCTTTATTGTTGACAATCATTTTTGCCAGATCATTCTATGTCACGAATGTTACAAGCTTCTATATCTTTTACTTAATGAATGACTATGGAATGAAAATTGAGCAAGGCCAGCTATACATATTCCTCTTCATGGCGCTTGGTGCTGCGGGCACATTTTTCGGTGGACCGATGGCTGATCGGATCGGAAGAAAAAATGTCATCGTAGTGTCGTTGTTAGTTCCGTTGCCGCTCTGCGTTCTCCTGCCGCATGTCCCGATTTGGGCAGTGGGGGTGCTGCTCGTGCTAATCGGATTCTTCATTATGCTCAGCTTCACTGTCACGGTCATTTATGCGCAGGAGCTTGTCCCGAGTAAAATTGGGACAATGGCCGGTTTGACTGTCGGCTTGGCGTTTGGGATGGGAGCGATAGGGGCGGTTGTTATCGGTAAGATGATGGATACGATCGGCATCTACCCGACGATGGTCATTGCCTCCTTCCTGCCATTCATCGGCCTAGTCGGATTGGCTCTGCCAAAGGATCAAAAAATCATGGCTCCTTCTGCCGAGTGATAAAATACTTCCCCCATCGATTGAATAGGGAGGAGATGCTTGCTTGGAAAGGTGCTTGCGCTTAAGACTGCCATTCATTTGGCGGTCTTTTTTGATGCTTTACAAGATATTTGAATAAGCGTATACTTTATTAGTTACCTAAGTAAATAACGAGGTGTTGAAAATGAATCCTTTACTTCATGAGCTGTTTCAAAGAGCACGTTTTTTGAGCAAGGAACTGAATCAGGCACTGAAACAACATGGTTTGTTCGCGGCTCAATGGACAGTCATTTACTGTGTCTATCTACATGAAGAGATGACATTGACGCAAATTTGGAAATACTTGAATGTAGAAGCTCCTACGATTACCCGTACTGTCAATCGATTGGAGCAGATTGGCTGGCTTGCGACCCGGGAAGGGAATGACAGGCGCGAAAAATATGTCAGGTTGACAGAAAATGCGGCCACTCAGCTATCGGAAATAAAAGAAACAATCATCCGGTTTGAAGAGCAAAGTTTGAAAGGCCTTACTGAAGAGGAGGAGGAGCTCCTCATGGTATTGCTGAAAAAAATATCAAGTGAAGGAGAATGATTCTATGAATCATAAAGAACCGATTTGGACAAAGCCGTTCATTAGTCTATTCTTAACGAATTTATCCGTTTTCATTGTGTTTTACGGTTTGGTATCAACATTGCCGCTTTACGCAATAGATGCTTTAAGCCGGACGGATGAAGAAGCAGGTTTGTTGATGACGATCTTCTTAGTGTCTGCCATAATTGTCCGGCCATTTAGTGGCAAGTTGCTCGATATTGCAGGGAAGCGGAAAATGTTGTTGATCAGCTTGTTCTTCTATCTCATCTGCACCATACTTTATTATTTCATTACTCCATTCGGCGGATTGCTGGCATTGCGTTTCTTCCAAGGAATCTGGTTCAGCATCGTTACGACAGCAGCAGGTTCACTTGCCGCGGATATCGTTCCGAAAACGAGACGCGGAGCGGGACTTGGCTATTTCGTCATGTCGACAAATTTGGCTGTTGTCATCGGGCCGTTCATCGCGCTCTTCATCATCCAAACCTATTCCTACGATGTACTATTCATCTTAATGAGTGTCCTAATGACTATCGGAGCGCTCATGGCACTTCTTATTCCCGAGCCTGAAACGGTCCGTAATGAAAACAAGTCGAAAAGATTTACATGGAACGACCTCTTTGAGAAAAGAGCGATGCCAATTGCGTTTTTGGCGAGTTTGATCGCATTTTCTTATGCAAGTGTCTTATCTTATTTATCAATTTATGCCCAAGAAAAAGGTTTATTGGCGCTAGCCAGTTTCTTTTTTGTCGTCTTTGCGGCGGTCATGCTCATTACGCGGCCATTTACAGGAAGGATTTTTGATGAAAAAGGATCGGCCTATATTTTGATCCCCGGTTTCCTGCTATTCTCCTTCGGTCTGTTCATCCTCTCTTTCATGAGCTCCCCCGGTTTATTTCTAATAGCTGGAGCTTTTGTCGGGCTTGGCTATGGAGCGCTCGTGCCGAGCATGCAGACGCTTGCCATTCAATCGACAACACATCAAAGGAGCGGATATGCGACCGCCACGTTCTTCACGTTATTCGACTCGGGGCTTGCTGTTGGATCATATGTCTTAGGGATTGTTGCAGTTCAGATGGGTTATCGTAATGTGTATTTGCTATCAAGTCTTCTCGTGATTGCAGTACTTGCATTATATATTTTGGTCATCCGGAAACGGCAGAGCTGAAGGGGGATTGGGCCGGTTTTTGAAGAGGGACGTTAACTTGCTTAAATTTAGGGTATAGACTCTGTAACTATGTTTATGGGAGTCGATTTTGCTTTGGACAGAAAGTTTTGGAAGAACCCGGTGTTTTCCATATCGGCAGTCGTCATTTTTGTACTAGTAGTTCTTGGTGCAGTCATACCGAAACCTTTTGAAAAGGTTGCAGGACAATTATACGGATTCACGACTGCAAAGTTTGGTTGGTTTTATTTATTGACCGTTTTCATTATCATCGCTTTTTTAATTGGATTGGCAATCAGTAAATATGGTGCAATCCGTTTAGGGGGGGATGATGAAAGGCCTGAATATCCATTTTTCACTTGGATCGGGATGCTTTTTTCAGCTGGCTTTGGAGTAGGACTTGTCTTTTGGGGAGTGGCGGAACCGATGAGTCATTATTTTGCTTCGCCTGTGAATGGCGTCGAGCCGCAATCCGATAATGCTGCCAGGATTGCAATGGGCTATTCGTTTTTCCATTGGGGGATTTCGCAATGGGGGATTTTCGGCATTGTAGGGCTTGTCATCGCCTTTCTGCAGTTCCGTAAAAAGAAGGATGGCCTTATTTCGACTGCTTTGGAGCCCTTGGTCGGTTCCAACCGGTATTTGAAGACGGGAATTGACTCGTTTGCCGTTATTGCAACCGTTATGGGAATAGCGACATCGCTCGGGATGGGTGTGTTGCAGATGAGCGGCGGATTAGAATATGTCTTCCAAACTAAAAATACATATTGGGTACAGCTGCTCATTATTTTCGTTGTTTTCGTTGCCTATATGATTTCTGCGTCTTCCGGCTTGGGTAAAGGGATTGCATATTTGGGCAACTTCAATTTAGCGATGGCGATTGCGATGCTTGTCTTTTTCTTTTTCGTCGGTCCGAAAGTCTTCATTTTGGAGAGCTTCACATTGGCGATTGGGGACTACATTAATAATTTCATTCGTTATAGTTTGAGGCTGCAGCCTTATCAAGGCGGGACTTGGGTGAGAGAGTGGACGATCTTTTACTGGGCATGGACAATTGCTTGGTCTCCGTTCGTCGGTGCTTTTGTTGCCCGTGTTTCGAAAGGTCGTACGGTCCGTGAGTTCATTGCGGGAGTGATGATCATTCCGCCTGTGTTCGCCTGCATGTGGATTGCCACATTGGGCGGGACGGCATTGTACAGCGATTTGAATAACGGGACGCGCATTGCGGAAGCGGTAGATGCAGATGTCACCTCGGCCATTTTCGAAACACTGAAACACTTGCCATTTACTGGAGTCATGTCTGTTCTGTCTGTCGTTCTTATTTTTACGTTCTTAATTACTTCTGCGGATTCCGCGACATATATCCTGGCAAGTATGACGACGAGAGGGAGCTTGTTCCCTCCGCTAGTTGTCAAAATGATTTGGGGTTTCCTTATGTCTGCGATTGCAGCAGTTTTGCTCTATGCGGGCGGCTTGGAAGCACTGCAATCAGCGTCTCTCGTTTCTGCTCTTCCGTTCACGCTCTTTCTCATTTTGCTCATGTTATCCCTAGGTAAATTGTTGGGGAAAGAACCGATTACCGTCAGGCCAACTGACATTCGTCAATTTGAAAAGATTGAGCAGGAAGTGAAAAAGAAGGCAAGAAGAAGGAAGCGGGATCGGCCTGATGTCTAGGAAACCAAAAAGTGGAGGCGGGGAAATCCCCGGCCTCCACTTTTTCACTTTGCATAAATGCGGCTTAATGCAGCTTTGAATGCAGGTTTAATGTTCGTTTCGGGACGGATTATTTGTGTCATCAGCTCTGCTTCCTCGATATCCTCTGCTTTGCCCAATTCAAGCAAAGTGGCTGCCGCGAGTGTGCCGCCGCGGCCTCTTCCAGTATTGCAGTGGAAATAGACATTTTTCCCACTATTGTATGCGTCCATAACTTTGTTTACCGCTTCACGGATTGAATGATCTTGTTCATCCGCGTCATCCAATAGAGGCTGATGGACACTTAAGTTACTCGGCAAAGGTCCGTCCACTTTTGCTCTCAAGTCAAAGATTACGTCAATCTTTTCATTAGCCACCAATTCATCAATTGCATCGACTCCGCCGAAGAAGATCCGATCTGCAACCAATGCCTTATACTGTTTGTTTGACATGAAATTCACCTTTTCTTTGCATCACTATTCATGATTCTCTCCATAGATAATGGTACCATTAACTAAATTATCTTTAAAGAAAGAGGTGGATGCCTATGTGCGGCCGTTTCACTTTATTCGCCCCGTATTATGAAATCATCGACCGATTCGATATTGAGTCGGCCTTTTCCGAAAGTGACTATATACCGAGCTACAACATTGCTCCTTCCCAACAAGTCGTTGCCGTCATCAATGATGGTCGGAAAAACCGGTTGGGGCATCTTCGCTGGGGGCTGATCCCGCCGTGGGCAAAAGACGAGAAGATCGGTTACAAAATGATCAATGCCCGGGCTGAAACGGTAGCCGAAAAACCAAGCTTCCGGAAAGCTTTCCAAAAACAGCGTTGCATCCTTCCAGCGGATTCGTTTTATGAATGGCAAAAGAAAGACGGAGAGAAGATTCCGATGCGCATCAGGCTTAAGAATGATGAGCTATTCGCCATAGCGGGGCTGTGGGAATCATGGAAGTCTCCTGACGGTCAGGTCATCCATACTTGCACTGCGATTACGACCGCGCCGAATGAATTGATGAAACCGATTCATGACAGGATGCCGGTCATTTTGAACAGGGAGGACGAGGCGGCCTGGCTTGATCCACGAAATGATGATATGGATTTCCTGGGGAATATGTTGCGTTCATTCGATGAGAAGCAGATGGATGCCTATAGTGTCTCATCTGCTGTGAATTCACCGAAGAATAATGAAGCAAATCTTATTGTTCCAGTTTGTTGATTGAATTTTGAAACGAACTTCTTCCAACAACGTCTACTTGTTAACTAGGGAGAGGGGTTGGAATCGTTTGAGAGTTAAAAATATACTTCCTGTCGGCCTATTGTTCTTGGTTGTAGTATGGTGGAAACCATTGGATGCTTCTGCTTGCTCATGCGTCATGCCGCCATCGCCGGAAGAAGCATTAGATGAGGCGGATGCAGTATTTAGTGGCGAAGTGCTGGAAATTGTCGAGAATAAGAAGTTCTTTGGGGGCTCCTATGGCAGAACAGTCCA
Organism: Sporosarcina luteola; assembly: GCF_023715585.1. Taxonomy (GTDB): domain Bacteria; phylum Bacillota; class Bacilli; order Bacillales_A; family Planococcaceae; genus Sporosarcina; species Sporosarcina luteola_D. Next base: position 1,190,723 of record NZ_JAMBOK010000001.1, on the reverse strand, counting down.
TCTTAAAGTGGATAAAAACTGGAAGGGAATAGATGAATCCGTGACGTCCATTACTACAGGTTATGCTGACGGGGATTGTGGATACTTCTTTGAAGAGGGGCAAAAATATCTTGTGTATGCATCGGCAAGTAATATGTATGTACCGGGCACTTTATCCACAACGATTTGTCATAGGACAACTGAACTTTCCAACGCTGCAGAAGACTTGAACGCACTGGGTGAAGGTCGGGAAGTTAGCAATGCTGACAGTCCACGGGAAACTTTAGATGAAGACATTCCATGGTTGGGGTTCGGCTTTTTCGTTCTTGGTTTACTTGCTATTTTTCTTGGTTTCCAATATAAGAAAAAACAAAAAAATGCGCGCAGCTGATATCCACTGCACGCTTTTTACGTAAAAGCCATCATTCGGTCGAGAGGACCTTGAGGTTTAATGATATCCGCGATATCCAATATCGGAATCGGGAAGTAAGGAAATCCCCATACATATGGTGTGATTTCATACAACTGGAAGTAGACGACAAGGGATGTGTCGGCAATATAGAAGTCCTGATCAGGTCTGATTACTGTAAATGGGGGGTCCAATAATTGGACGTCCCATTTGGCAATGTCAACACGTATTATGTCGGACAACTTCTTCACATAATCGCTTCCCGGTTTGAAGAGGTCTTGGAGTTCATATTGCTTGCCGGTTTTCGTATCAAACGTAAGTGACCTGATGATTGTATTCCCATGAGCACCACCAGTGAAGGAGTAAACAATTAAATTTAAACTGAGAATGCCACGCTGATTGTTCTTAATTTCAAAATTGGCTAGCAGTTCGACGAGTGCAGGATTGTAAAATTGTTGATCGACAAGGATTTCATTGAGAGTACGGATGATGGCGCTGTTCATTTTCCGTTGAATGAGTGCATCTTTCATTTGCGTTACAACCGGGTAATAAACATTGATTTTAGGCGAGGTATTTGGAAGTTTCTTCGTCAATATGGAAACCGGAAAATCCAACTTGGCACCGTCCTTTCTTTTCCGTAAGTCCTCTAGTATATGTGACGAGGAATGACAAATGACCTTTTTGAATAAATACGTCGGTTCATGACCGTACAGCATAACATTTCGCATTCCGTTCAAAATTATGGTAGGATTTAGATTCACAAAAGAAGAGGACGTGAAAATGAATGATCTCAATTACAATTCCGAAGCCGGATGTCACCATTCAGCAGCGCAAGCAAGAAATGAAAGCAGAGGAAGCACCGATCAAACCGATCAACGGCTTTATCGATCTTCATGAAATCCCGCGCGATAAAGGGGGACTCATCCTTTTTTACAATAAAAGTGATGAACTACTATTCGCGGGGAAAGCAAGGAAGCTTCGTCAGCGAGTGAAAAAACATCTTGAAGACAATGTGTCACCCGTGAAAAATCACCGCGATGAAATTAACAAGATCTCTGTCATCGTTATCGAAGATCCGATGGAACGGGAAATCTATGAAACGTATATCATCAATACATTGCGTGCAAAATATAATGTAGACAAAGTGTTTTTCGAATAATTGAATGCAGCCGACTACCCGATGTAAAATGGGCGGTCGGCTTTTTTATATTGATGAATAATTCTTCTTTACAATGTGAAATGAATCGATTAATATAGAAGAGTAAAGTTTCCCGAGGGAAACATTTGTGTCGTCTTATTTTTTTATGCTGAAAGTTGCCTTTGGGAAACTTATTGGGTATGCAATAATAATTAATTTTAATTTAGAAAGAGTGATGTTTAAATGACCTATCAAGTAGAGGTGAGAAATTTATCGGTTTCTTATGATGGGGAAAATGTATTGAGTACTATCAATTTCAATGTGGACGGCGGGAAGCTGATCGGCATCATTGGTCCGAATGGGGCTGGCAAATCCACTTTGATGAAAGCGATTTTGGAGTTGATTCATCGAGATCATGGAGAGGTGTTGGTAGACGGCAAGCCGATGAAAGATGTCCGGAAAAAAGTCGCATATGTTCCTCAACGGGCAGCAATCGATTGGGATTTCCCGATAACAGTACTGAAGACTGTTCTGTTAGGGACCTATCCTCAAGTCGGCATCTTCCGGCGTCCTGGAAAGTCCGAAAAGCGGTGGGCACTGGAATGTCTGCAAAAGGTCGGGATGGATCAGTTTGCCAACCGGCAGATCGGCGAGTTGTCGGGTGGGCAGCAGCAACGTGTATTTTTGGCACGGGCACTAGCACAAAAAGCGAATATCTTCTTTTTGGATGAACCGTTCGTCGGCATCGATGTCACGAGTGAGGCGCTTATCATCGGCATACTGAAGGAGCTGAGGGATGGGGGGGACTCGGTATTTGTTGTTCATCATGATTTGTCCAAAGTAGAAGATTATTTTGATGAACTACTCCTGCTCAATAAAGAGTTGATTGCATTTGGTCCGGTGGCACGGGTCATGCAGTCTGAATACTTGAGAACCGCATACCATTCGCAATATGGAGTTTGGGATGCATTGGGGGTCGTTAGATGATGGATTTCATTTCCGACATCCAAAATTATGTGTTTTTGCAGAAGGCATTGTTTACTTCAATCATGGTCGGCATCATATGCGGAGTGATTGGCTGCTTCATCATTCTACGGGGCATGGCGTTGATGGGGGATGCCATTTCGCACGCGGTTCTGCCTGGCATTGCGGTCTCTTATATGCTTGGCATCAATTATCTTTACGGGGCAGTCTTCACTGGGCTCTTGACTTCTGTCGGCATCGGTTTTATTTCACAAAACAGCCGGGTGAAAAATGATTCGTCCATTGGTATCGTTTTCAGTTCATTTTTTGCACTAGGCATCATCTTGATCGCCAAGGCGAAATCAACCATAGATTTGACAAGCATTTTGTTCGGGAATGTACTTTCCGTTAGATCCTCAGATATGTGGATGACTTTAATCATTGGAACGATCGTATTGCTCGTCGTCATTCTGTTCTATAAAGAACTGCTCGTCAGCACGTTCGATCCCACATTTGCAGCTTCCTACGGGTTGCCGAATCGGCTGATCCATTATGTGCTGATGATCCTACTGACATTGGTGACGGTGGCCTCTCTGCAGACGGTCGGTGTCATCCTCGTTGTGGCAATGCTCATCACTCCAGCTTCGACAGCTTACTTATTGACGAACCGATTGTCCGTGATGATTGTACTTTCTGCGGCGTTCGGCGCGTTCTCAGCAATTATCGGACTGTATTTCAGCTTTGAGCATAATTTATCATCCGGTGCGGTCATTGTTCTCGTTACAACGGTCTTGTTCCTGATCGCCTTTGTATTTGCACCTAAACAAGGTATCTATTGGCGTTCCGTCAGGATCCGGAAAAATAGAAATGGAGTAATTACTAGAAAGAAGGAGTCTTTTGAATGAATCGTAAACTTTTGACGCTTTGCATTATGTCTATAATGGCGGCATTGCTTTTCAGTGCTTGTGGCGGGAAAAAAGAGGGGGCTGAGGAGGATAAACTCCAAATCGCAGCTACATTTTCCATACTAACTGATATTGTAAATGAAGTGGGAGGAGATCGGGTTGACGTTCATAGTATGGTTCCGCTAGGCACTGATCCGCATGAGTACGAACCGTTGCCCGAGGACATCAAAAAAGCCGCCGATGCGGATGCGGTTTTTTATAACGGCCTGAATTTGGAAGGCGGAAAAAATGGCTGGTTTTCCATACTGATCGCCTCCGTCGGAAAAGATGAGAAGGATGTCTATGAATTGATGGCCGGCGTGGAACCGAAATATATTACGTCCGCTGACGGGAAAGAAGAGGAGATTAATCCTCATGCTTTTCTTGATCCGATCGTAGGCATACAAATGGTGGAAAATGCACGTGACGCCTTATCGGAAATCGACCCTGACCATAGTGACTCCTATAAGAAGAATGCGGACGCATTGTTGAAGGAATTGAATGAAATCGATGAGTTGTATAAGTCGAAAATTAGCGAGATTCCTGAACAGCACCGCATCCTTGTCACTAGCGAACGTGCCTATCAATATATGACGGATCGCTATGGATTGCAGGAAGCGTTCCTCTGGGATATCGACACAGAGGAAATCGGTACGCCGCGTCAAATCAAGAACTTGGTAGATTTTATCAAGGAGCACGATGTGCCAGCCTTATTTGTTGAAACGAATGTCGATCGACGTCCGATGGAAACCGTGTCGAAGGAGACAGGCGTTGAAATCGTTTCAGAACTTTATTCGGATGAGCTCGGAAAACCGGGGACGGACGGCGGGACATATGTTAAGTTTTTACGATATAATATTGAAAAGATCCATGACGGATTAATAAAGTGAATCATGTGATTGACGGGACATCCTTTCAAAGGGTGTTCCGTTTTTCCTTTGGATTTAATTCCGGTCGTACTTACTGTAAAATGAATGGTAGATTGCATGATCGTGCAATCCTCGAAATGCACATTTAGAGACTTTTATGCGTCGATTTTGGAAGTTATGCGCGTTTGCTTACGGTTATGCGCAATTACAGGGAATTATGCGTATCTACGAGCTTTTATGAGTCGTTTCAGAGATTTATGCGCTTTTGATAGCAAGGAAACTATAGATTTGCAGGGGGTTAAAGGAAATGAAGTTTTTTCATACTGCCGATTGGCATCTTGGCAAGCTGGTGCAAGGCGTTTATATGACAGAGGGGCAGCGGCATGTCCTTCGACAATTCGTCGAAGCCGTACGTGAGGAGAAGCCCGATGCGGTCATCATTGCAGGTGATTTGTATGATCGTGCGGTTCCGCCGCCGGAAGCGGTCGCTTTATTGGATGAAGTGCTTTGGGAAATTGTCATGGAGCTGAAAACACCGGTCATTGCGGTGGCCGGAAACCATGATAGCCCCGGACGTCTGCAATTCGGCAGCAGATTGATGCAATCGAACGGCTTTCATATTGTCGGCCAACTATCTGCGCAATCCGAACCGGTTGTACTGACGGATTCTCTCGGGGAAGTCCATTTCCATCTCGTACCGTATTGCGACCCGTCGATTGTAAAACATTTATACGAAGATGACGGCGTCGTCGACCATCATACGGCGATGGAGAAAGTCATTGAGCGGATTAGAGGATCGATGGATGAGGCTGCGCGACATGTGTTCGTGGGACATGCTTTTGTCACTCCTTTTGGCGAGGAAGAGGAGAATACGAGCGATTCAGAGCGTCCGCTCGCAATCGGCGGTGCGGAATATGTTGCTGCCCATCTGTTTACGCAATTCGATTACACAGCGCTCGGCCACTTGCATCAGGCTCATTATGTCTCTGACGAAAAAATCCGCTACGCAGGTTCTCCGATGAAATATTCGATTTCGGAAGAGAGGCATGCAAAAGGGGTTCTCATCGTTGACATGGACGACGAAGGCAAAGTGGAAGTGAAAAAGAGAGCGCTGACTCCATTGCATGATATGCGTACAGTAGAAGGGACGATGGAAGAAATTCTTGCCCATCCCCCTAGCAACGATTATGTGTTTGTGAAGCTGAATGACGAGACGCCCATCCTATTCCCTATGGAAAAAGTGAAGTCCGTCTATCCGAATGCCATGCATATTGAAAGGAAGTTGGTGAGGACAGCAGCTGCAATTGAACACCAATCAGCAGCTGCCACGGAAAAACCGGATGATCAGAAACTGTTCAGGTTCTTTTATTCGCAGATGAATGATATGGAACCTGATGCTGAAACGGAGAGGATTTTTGCTGAAGTTCTGCAGGAAGTTAAAGGAGGCGTTGAAAAATGAAGCCGATCCAATTGACGATGACTGCTTTCGGGCCTTACAAAGGGACGGAGATAATCGATTTCCGCCAGCTTCAAGACCATCGGCTGTTCGTTGTATCCGGGGCGACTGGTGCTGGGAAGACAACGATTTTCGATGGGATCTGTTTTGCTTTATATGGCCAGGCGAGTGGAGAGGACAGAACGGAATTCCGCTCCATGAGAAGCGATTTTGCAGATGATGCTGTTCAGACTGCCGTAGAATTGATTTTTGAAATAAATGGCCGTGTGTTCCGGATCATGAGGCAGATCCCCTATACAAAGAGTGGCAATAAAAGAGAGACGACTGCAAGAAGTGAGTTTTTTGAATTGGTGGACGGCGGAGAAGTGCCGTTCGTCGATCGGCAAATCGTCTCGGAAATCAATCGTAAAGTCGAGGAGCTTGTCGGGTTTACACAAGCCCAATTCAGCCAGATCGTCATGCTCCCACAAGGTGAATTCCGGAAGTTCCTAACATCCGATACTGAAAATAAAGAAACGATTATGAGGAAAATCTTCAAAACGGAGGAGTACCGGGAAATCGTCAATCGCTTGAAGATGAAAAGAGACGATGCAAATGAACAGTTGATGAGTGAAAAAAGGAAAATGGATGGATATATTCAACAAATCACAAATATTATTCCATCCCGGGAGTCTCTAATTTTCGAAGTTTTATCACAGGAATTTACGAATGCTTCTCAAGTGATGACTGGGCTCGAACAGGAAATTTCCCATTACGGCATGAAACGTTCCGAGGATGAAGTGAAGTATACAGCTGCCTATCAACAGCATGCTGAAATGTTGGAGACGTATCACGCAGCTAAAAAGTGCAATGAGCAATTTGAGCAGCTTCATCAACGAAAAATTGCTCTTGAAAAATTAGAGGAAGAAATCCCTTCTGTTCATTTAAAGGAAAAGCGAATTGCTGACGCCGAGCGGGCATCTATAATCCATGAAATCGAAAGCCAATTCCGCTTGTTGGAAGAAGAGGCGAAGTCGAAGGAAAAGGAGCACCAAGATGCAATCGCTGCGGTACACGAGGCGACGAAATTGCTGGAAGAGAAACAGCTTGCCTATAAGGTGGAGGAAGGGAAGGAGCAAGATAGGGGAGCGGTCGCGGAACGGCTCATCAGGTTGCGCGATCACCTTCCTGCCGTAAAGGATTTGGCGGCTAAGGAAGAAAAAGTACAGAATCTGAAAATGAAGATTGGCAAATTGGAAGGCGAATTCGAAGCAACTTCTTCAAGGGCAGAAATAGAAAAAAGAAAAATGGCCGAACTGAATGGGCAAATTGAGAAATCTGAGCAAACGATCACCCCTTATGACGAACTGCTTGAAGAGTTGAACACAATCAGGCTGCATTACAAGGTCGCACGCGATTTTGAAAATCTGAAGAAAGACTACACAATTTGGACAGAAAAGAGAGAGAGTGCATCCGCCAAATTCATTCAAATGAAAAATGAATTTGAGGCTATGCAAAATGCATGGTTGAACAACCAAGCAGCATATTTGGCGCAGACGTTAAAGGATGGGGAGGCTTGCCCAGTCTGTGGAAGCGCCCATCACCCGGCGAAAAGTGCCGGTCATGATGCCGAAACTGTTTCCCGCGATGCCCTTGAGTTGAAAAGGGCGAATTTGGCGGATGTTGAAAGCGCATTTCGATCAGTTGAGGCGAAATGTGAAAGTGTATTTGCTCTGATGAAAGAAAAAGAACAGGAAATGATGGAGCTTCAGATCATCGACGGACTGGAAGCTTTGGTCGCAAAGGGTCAGGAAACAGCCGAGAAAGTGGAGAGCTTAAAAAAAGTGCGGACTGAGCTCGCTTCACTAAAAGAGCAGCAAAAGAAAGCGGACAAGGAAACAACTGATTGGCTTGCCCGCAAGACGGAAATTGAACAGGCGTTGGTTGAGCAAAAAACGTTATATGCGCAGGAATCTGCATTACTGGATAGAGAGATATCTTCCATTCCGGAAGGGCTTCGGGACCTGGCTCGTCTGCAAACGGAAATCAAGGAAACGGAAACAAAGAAACTTCATATGGATGAAGCATGGCAACGTGTAAGAAAAAACGTGGAAGCGGCAAAAGAACAACTGGCCACTTCCATCAATTCTGAGCACCATTTGAAGAGATCCGTCGATGAAAGCTTTGGAAAAAGAGATTTGGCGGCAGCCAGATTCAAGAAGGCACTACGAGATTCGGAATTCAGTACGGAAGAGGAATACCGGCAAGCGAAGATGGCGGAGGAGGACAGGTTCCTTCTGAAGGAATACGTCATGCAGTTCAAACAGCGACTTCATACAGTAAAGGAAGCGATTGTAGAACTGGAAGCCGCCCTTGCGGGAAAAGAGAAGACGGATCTGGACGGTTTACTGGAGACGATTCAATCGTTGAAGTCAGCATATGAAAAAGCGTTCGCGGATTGGAATAATTCTATAGAATGTGAAAAGGCATTGATCCGGTTGAAGTTGGAAATTGAAAAGACGGCTAAAGACGTGGAGGATCTGGAAAGGCAAGTCGGTAAAATTACCGACTTATACGATGTCATCCGTGGTCAGAATGATCATAAGCTTTCATTCGAACGTTTCATTCAAATCGATTATTTGGAGCGGATCATCCAGTCTGCAAATGAAAGGCTGCGTAATTTATCCAACGGGCAATATGAATTGATCCGCAGCAATCGTCAGGAAGTCAGGGGCAGGCAAAGCGGGTTAGGACTTGATGTGTATGATGCTTACACCGGACAGAACAGGGATGTGAAGACGTTATCAGGCGGGGAGAAATTCAATGCTTCACTCAGCTTGGCACTCGGCATGGCGGATGTAATTCAGAGCTACCAAGGTGCAGTATCGATTGAAACGATGTTCATCGACGAAGGGTTCGGAACATTGGATGAGGAAGCATTGCAAAAAGCAGTTGACACGCTGATCGATTTACAGAAGTCGGGAAGAATGATCGGTGTCATCTCTCACGTGGAAGAGTTGAAAACTGCCTTCCCGGCCATACTTGAAGTACAGAAGTCCAGAGAAGGACATAGCGTCACACGATTTGTTTTGAAATGAAGCGGGTGGGAGGTTATAGACAGCCTCCCGCCTTTTTTGATGCCTTGACTCCAATTACTAATGTAATAAAATAATCCATTTTAAAAATTTTTTACTATTGCATTTTAATAGGAATGGGTTTATTATAAACAAACGCGATATATTGCATACAACATAAAGCGAGATTTTCAACACGAAGGGGTTCTCACACCATGCAAAGAAAACTGTCTTTTTCATCGTATCTTTTAATTGGAATCATGCTATTCGCCCTTTTCTTTGGCGCTGGAAACTTAATCTTCCCCGCTCAATTGGGTCAAAATGCAGGCACTAACCTGTGGCCTGCAGTCATCGGCTTTCTCATAACAGGGGTAGGATTGCCTTTTCTCGGGATACTTGCAATCGGCTTTTCAGGTAGCCGGAACTTGCAAGATTTGGCTAGCCGAATTCATCCTGTATACGCCATAGTTTTTACATCATTATTATATTTAACAATTGGTCCGTTCTTTGCAGCTCCGAGGACAGGCGCAGTCGCATTTGATATTGGCTTTTCCTCATACATTCCGGAAGAGTATAAGCAAATCGGTTTATTCATCTTCACACTCATCTTTTTCGGGGTGACATTGTGGCTATCGTTAAATCCGACTAAGATCGTCGACCGCATCGGGAAGATCATGTCGCCGGCTATTATTATTTTATTGCTCGTGTTGCTTGTCGTAGCTTTTGTTAATCCGGTCGGAGCGATTCAATCGCCGGTGGATGTATATGCGGATGCTGCATTTATGAAAGGATTCATGGAAGGGTATAACACAATGGATGCCTTGGCGTCGCTTGTGTTCGGCATTATCGTCATTAATGTCATCCGCTCCATGGGTGTTACGAACAATGTCCAAATCCTTTCAGCAACAGCGAAGACCGGATTTGTGGCATCTGGATTTTTGGCACTCATCTATGTAGGGATCGCATACCTTGGAGCTACAACAACGGAAGTATTTGGTCTGTTTGAAACCGGTGGTCCTGTATTAAGCGGTGCAGCTTCGCATTACTTCGGCACTTTTGGGTCAGTTATGTTGGCTGTAATCATTTTACTTGCATGCTTAACGACGAGCATCGGGTTAATGACTGCTTGCGGTGAATATTTCCATACAATTATTCCTAAAGTGAGCTACAAGTCTTTTGTAACGATTTTCACGATATTTTGCTTCATTGTGTCAAACTTCGGATTGTCCAATATTATTACGTATTCAATTCCAGTATTGATGTTATTATATCCACTTGCTGTCGTGCTCATGTTGCTGACATTCACTTCACCATTGTTCAACCATTCAAGAATTGTCTACGTCAGTGCAACATCTGTTGCATTATTGATAAGTGTTATTGATGGTGTAAAAACTCTCTACGGGACGTTGGGGATAGGTGAACAGCAGTGGCCGAACTGGCTAAGCGATATTGTAACTTTCTATGACACGATCTTGCCGTACTACAGTGAAGGCCTAGGCTGGCTTCTACCGGTAGTGATTATCATGCTGATCACTGGCATCATTGCCAAGTTATTTCAGCCATCAGTGCAATATAAAGAGCACTCCAATTAAAAATTGAGTACTGAGAGAGACTGTAGACAAACACCATGAATTTGGGTGTTTGCCTACAGTCTTTTTCTTTTTTAAATAGAGATAAAGCTACAATGTTGATTTGCGCTGCGAGCGGACGCTTTCTTACCTGTAGTCAAGTATTTTTGTAATTCTTTTGAGAGGCTTAAATGAATTAAAGATATACAGTTCTATCAACAGGCTGTTGCTTTCCGTTCCGGCGCTCGCTTTCCGCGGGCATGGCTTAAGCCTCCTCGGGGGTGCTCCCAGCGCTTCGCTTTTGTTCGCAAAAGCCGTTCGTCGTAACGGCTTTCCCTGCGGGGTCTCAAGGCTCATGCTATTCCCGCAGGAGTCGAGCGCCTGCACTCCAAGCACAAGGTATCCCTAAATAAAAATGAATATGCCAAATAGAACTGACGACTATTCACCAATATGTGGATAATCTTCAAATGGGATTCACAAACTAATTTTGATAATCAGTTCAGATGCACTTCTATTTTTAATGCAAAATATGATTATTGGAATTATATTTGGAACTTTTATAGAGGATGAAACGTATTATCGTTAATCCGGGCGCAGGACATATGTGAGATTGAAAGTTATTTAAAAAACAACTTATCCACAGTAGATTTAGAATACTACAAACTCGTTGTGTATCAGTTTTCAGAAGACCCATTAAAAACTAGAGAAAATGCACAGGAGAAGCGAAAAATAACCAGATGCTATAGCGAGGGCAATTGTGGAAGAAGCACCGTGCTTCAATCGGACCATCTTGTTAAGAGGTTGAGAAAAGGAGGTTGAACCAATTTGAAAACTTTTAGTGTTTGGTCGATTGTATTTATAACACTTGGATTACTAGCACTCCTGTTTAATTGGATTTTACCAGAGATAAATGAGCCCATTGTTTTCGTTGGATTTTTACTTTTATTGCTTGGGATTGTCTTTAGTTTCATCGCTCTTTCAAAAAAAGAAAAAGGTGTATTGAAAATAATATCAGGCGTTTCTTTTTTTGTTATTTTATTTTTCGTTGTATGGTTTGAACCATTTTTAATTGTTTATATAATGACTTGGGTAAAAAATATCTTTTAATTACCGGGTGCGTTTACTTTATAAATGATTTGCCTTTATCGGTTTTAGAGCCATTACGCTGCATACTAACTGTTGCTTGTGCGCCTCAAACGTAGCTATTAAATTGAAAAAAGGGAGGTAGTCAAGTTGTACGTTGATTATTACGGTAGTTTTAATTTTATCTTTGTATCTTTCCTGATCTGGTGGGTAATTTTATTTGTGTTTCAAAAAATAGTATATCGTTCCCCAGAAAACAAGTCTTGGTTGAGAGATATTATTGTAACATTTATTCAAAGTGCGCTGATTGTAGCTACACTTCCTATCCTGGCATATTTCTTTAAGTCTAAATAAATATTTGGTCTATCTATTCAAAAAGTGAAGCTCTTAGGGGATGGAGCTGACAGGGAGTTAGAGGTTTTTGGTGACTCTAAGCTATTTTACACCATTCATCGACAACCATTTACGTCATTCAAAGTGGTCACTGTGAAGGATTGAAAATTGATTTTATGGCCGACCTATTATACAGCAAACGCAAGAAGCCCAACATCAATCTCAATGATGTCGGGCTCATTTTATTTCAAGCGGCTAGCACTGTGAACCTTGATGTTGATTGGAGCGAAAGGCGGCGACTCCAGCGGGATAAGCGGGTCAGGTGAGACCCCGCAGGTAGCTAAAGCGCAGCGTCGCGGACGAGGAGGCTCACCGCCCGCCCCGCGGAAAGCGTCCGCCTGGAGAGCAAATCAACAGTGTTCCAAGTGGGTACTGACTTTAATGCACTTTTTCAGTGCATTTTAAAAAGCTGGAGTCCTTTTTTAGTCTGTCTTCTTGGAATGAAATTCGTCGATGGCACGAAGCCAGTTTTCACGCATGATCGACGCTGCTTTTTCCCCGTTGCCTTCTTTCAGTAATCTGATAATATCCTTATGCTCGTCAATCGATTTTTCCGTCAAAATGATCGAGTTATGGAAGAACAAACGACGGACATGGGTTTGCAGCGAAGCAACAATGGAATGAATATATTTGTTTGCCGCTTGGTCGACGATGATTTGATGAAAGTCTTCGTCGATTTTCAATGCCGTAAAATAATCCTCTTTCTGGACTGCCTTGGCAAAACGATTATTCGTCTCTTCCAATTCTATTATGACGTTTTCATCCAGGTTAGGGGCTGCAAGCTCTGTGGATAAAGCTTGCATGGCAGCTAACGGGGGCAAGAGGTCATTAATCGATTCTTTGTCCACCTCTGTCACTTGTGTCGCTTTTCCAGGATACATCTTCACGAACCCTTGGACCTCAAGCAACTGAAGCGATTCGCGGATTGGCGTTCTGCTAACCCCGAGAGCTTCCGCCAGTTCAATATCATTCAGCTTTTCGCCTGGCTGCAATGTGCCGTCAATTATCCATTGCTGCAATTGAGTAAATGCACTTTCTTTCGCTGTCACGCGTGTCGGTCTTTGATGCTCCGAAGGTATCGGCATTGCTGATCACCATCCTGCTTGCAATTTGACTAGCATGTCCTGCTTCGTATCTAGTACTAGTAGTATACATGAAAAGAATGCGGGATGAAATTTTTTATATACAATATATCAGTTAGATCCTGCGGGAATAAACGAGTGATATATCTTCATCCGCTTCGGTCGCACCGTAAGAAACTTCTTCCCGCTCAAAGATAAAACCTTTCGCTTCATAAAATGGGATTCCGTAAATATTTCCTTTTGCAACCGAAACCCACTGACGGTCCGCTCCATACGTATGCTTTTGTATTTTTGTATAAAAATTGAGGAGTCTGGAACCTATTCCTTTGCCTCTTGCTTCAGGGGCAACATAGAAGACGTAAATCTCTCCATCGGTCTCCTGTTTCATGCCGCCGCCAATAACTCCGAGAAGCTGTCCTTCCTTTTCAGCGACAATGTAGCCGTGCCACTTTTTGTCGGTTGTTGTGACTTCCTGTTTGACGCGTTCGACATTGTAATATTTCTCAATTAACCGCTCAATATAGGCGTTTGTGAACAGCTCTCCATACGTGAACCACTGGCATCGGAAAAGCAAGTCAGCAAGGGATTTTGCTTCATTCTTTCTGGCTGTTCTTACTAAAATTTCTGTCAATCCCATCTTCCTTCCAACGTAATATTTCCTTTTCTTTTGTAACGAGAATGGTTGCAAACTGTAACATGCATGTAATACTTCACTGCTAATCTATGAGTAGACTAAAAAAGGCGGGGAGTAGAAAACTTGAGAAAACATATTGTGACGCTTATTTTTACAGTAGTTTTATTGATCGGTGGTACGACCGAAAGTTTTGCAGCCTCTTCAACGTATAAGGTCAAAAAAGGAGACACGCTTTATAGAATTGCGGCTCTCCATAAAGTAACGGTAAAAGAATTGAAAACATGGAACGGCATGAAATCTAATGTCATTCATCCGAATCAGAACTTGAAAGTCGTTAAGACTGCAGCTGCTCAAAAAAAGGTTGCCAAAACACCATCGCGATCCGATGACGACAATGTAGTAAAGGAAATCACAGTTTCCGCAAGTGCGTATACGGCGAGTTGCAACGGTTGCTCCGGCATCACCTCAACAGGCATCAACTTGAAGCGCAATCCCGATGCAAAAGTGATTGCTGTTGATCCATCCATTATAGCATTGGGCACGAAAGTGTACGTGGAAGGATACGGATATGCTATCGCAGGCGATACTGGCGGCGCGATTAAAGGAAATAAAATCGATGTCTTCTTCCCTAAAAAAAGCGAAGCGTTTAAATGGGGAAGGAAAGACGTGAAAATAAAAATATTGAAATGACGATAGGGCCAATCTCTTCTATTCTGGAAGGGGTTGGCTATTTTAATTCCTCCAATCTCTCATCTGTCATGGTAAAATGAAGTAAAACGTGTAGGAATGGGGAGTGGAGATGGAGAAGAGAAGGTTGATCATCGGGGTAATCGCAATACTTGCAATTGCATTATATATTTGGATTGCTTATTTTGAGATTCCAGAGAAAGTAAAAATTGGGGAAGATGCAATTCAAGAGGAGCCATTGCTGACTGACATCGAGATGAAAGGGGAAGTCAAATGAACTTATTTATTGTAACCGGAGCATCTAAAGGAATTGGTTCTGAATTGATGAAACAGTTGAAGGGTAGGGGGGAAAAGGTGATCGGCATCGCCCGGACGAATGAAAGTCGGGATGAAGATATGCTGACTGTGGATCTTTCGCTGACCGATCGATTGGCTGATGTCATTGTGACTATTGTAGAAGAGAACCTTACATCAGCAACTTCCTTTACGTTGATTAATAATGCAGGAACGGTGGAACCAATCGGGTTGATCGGTACGATCGACGAAACGAAACTGACAGATGCGCTTGCTGTCAATCTAACAGCACCCATGATCCTTTCAAATGCGTTTATATCCGCGCTTGAAAGTTTCGAAGGAAAGAAGAGGATTATAAATATATCGTCAGGAGCTGGTAGGAATCCGTACGAGGGTTGGGGCGTTTATTGTACGACGAAAGCGGGACTCGATCATTTCTCCCGCGTCGTATCGCTTGAGCAGGAAAAGGCCAAATACCCAGTAAATGTAATCTCGATTGCTCCGGGAATTATCGACACCGGCATGCAGGAAACGATCCGATCAAGCAATCCGGCTGATTTCCCGTTGCACAACCGTTTTGTCGACTACAAACAGCAGGGGCATTTAAGCAGTGCGGAAGAGACTGCGAGCAAACTGATTACCGTGATGGACCGAGATGACTTTGATAAGCTGGTCCCGATTGCGGATATCCGGCAGATCGGGGAATGAAAAAACGCTTGGAACAAAAAGGTTCCAAGCGTTTTCTTACTCTTCCACGCGCACAACTTCTTCAAAATCCCTCACTTTTTCGATTGCGATCAAAAATGGAGGATTTTTTCGTTGATTGAGCAATTCATAACGGACGACATGAACATCTGCCTGGTGCAGCGACTTTACATAATCGAGCAAAGCATCGCGCTCTTCCTTCCCGCCTTCATGCCCATCATAGACGGAAATCGTTATAATTCCACCCTTTTTCAGCATGCCCAGAAGCTTATCGAGTGCTTCGATTGTGGAATCCGGTTTTGTAATGATGGATAAGTCTTCACTATACGGAAGATACCCTAAATTGAACATCGCTCCCGCAATCGGTGTCTTGACGTATGTATCCACATTCGCATGACTGTCCAAAATCAACGAGACACGGTCATTGAGGTTGTTCAATCTGTTTGCAGTCGCCTCGAGAGCAGCTTGCTGGATATCGAAAGCGAAAACGCGTCCTTCTTCACCAACGAGCTCCGCGAGGAATAACGTGTCATTTCCGTTTCCTGCAGTCGCATCGACAACCGTCTCACCCGGTAGAACAGTTTCGCTGATCAACCGTTTCGAAAATGGCAAGACGCGATGCAATAAAATATCACTCATCTATGTTCAACCTCCTTTCCATTAAACTTGCCCTGATAGCTGCTGCGGCGTTCCAATTCCTTGTCAATGCCGTTCAGCACATCCCACTTCGACGCACTCCACATCGGACCTATCATCAGATCGAGTGGACCGTCACCGGTGATCCGGTGGACAATCATGCTTGGCGGAAGTATTTCCAGCTGATCGACGACGAGGTTGATATATTCATCCTTCCCAAGGAACTCCAACAAACCCTTTTCATATTGTTTGACCATCGGCGTCCCTTTCAACAAGTGCAGTAAATGGATCTTGATGCCTTGCACATCGAGCTTCGCCACTTGTCTTGCCGTTTCCATCATCATCTCTCTATCTTCTAGCGGAAGGCCATTGATGATATGGGTGCAGACGCGGATGCCGTGCTTCCGCAATTTGTCTACGCCTGCAACGTATGTGGCATAATCATGGGCCCTGTTCACGATCTTTGCCGTTTTTTCATGAACAGTCTGCAAGCCTAATTCAACCCATAAATACGTCCGTTCATTCAGCTCAGCCAAATAGTCGACGACATCATCGGGAAGGCAGTCGGGGCGTGTACCTATGGATAGGCCGACGACACCAGGTTGGGCTAGGGCCGCTTCGAACTTCTCCTTCAAAACGGGCAGCGGGGCATGTGTATTCGTGTACGCTTGGAAATAGGCGATGTACTTGCCTTCTTTCCACTTCTGATGCATCCGGTCGCGGATTTCATTGAACTGGACTTCAATCGGCTTCGCCCGGTCTCCTGCAAAGTCGCCTGAGCCTGCAACGCTGCAAAACGTACAGCCGCCGAAAGCTACTGTTCCGTCGCGGTTCGGACAATCAAAGCCGGCATCGAGAGCGACCTTGAATATTTTGAACCCGAATTCATCCTTCAAATGCCTGGACCATGTATGATACCGTTTCCCCTCAGTAGGGAACGGATAAATGAAGTCATCCATCATTTCAACTCCTCTAACAGTAGATTGTACCATTTTGGATCTGCTCAGTGTCATCTGAATTGCGGAACATATTCCGTTTTTGTTGTCTGAATCCAGAAAAAGACATACACTCGAAGTAGCTTTCATGAGTAGTAGATAGAGATCGGAGGCGATGGAATTGCCCAAAATGGAAATACCCAATAAAGTTTGGCTTCTCATCATAGGAATGTTTGTCAATGTCATAGGGAACTCGTTCCTTTGGCCATTGAATACGATATATATGCATGAATATCTCGGTAAGTCGTTGGCGGTCGCCGGTCTTGTCCTGATGGCGAACGCAGGAGCGGGTGTCGTCGGGAATCTGCTTGGCGGTTTTTTATTTGACCGGATCGGCGGTTTCAAATCCATCATGGCAGGCATCATCATTTCGATTTTGGCACTTGCCTATCTCGTATACGACCATAATTGGTATCCATATATTATTTTACTTACCGTATTAGGATTTAGCGGCGGCATCATATTTCCGAGCATGTATGCGATGGTCGGAACAATTTGGCCTGAAGGCGGCAGGAAGGCATTCAACTCAATCTATCTGGCGCAGAACGTCGGAGTCGCAATCGGGCCCGCTCTAGCCGGTTTGATAGCGTCGGTGCATATCGATTATATATTCTTTGCGAATTTGGTTTTCTATGTTGTTTTCCTATTCATTGCCTACTTCGGATATAAAAAGCTGGAAATTGCACCCGATCGCCATACGGACGTCATCCGGGAAACTGCGCGGATTAAGAATAAAGCCCCTTTCTATGCCTTGCTCATTTTAGTCGGCGGCTATTTAATCACCTGGCTCGTCTATTCCCAATGGTCGACGACGATTTCCACGCATGCACTAGCACTGGGCATTACCTTAAGAGAGTACAGTTTCATTTGGACGATCAACGGGTTGCTGATTGTTATTGGACAACCTCTTATCAAACCGCTCATCAAGCGGCTTGAAAAGCAGCTGAAAGCGCAGATGATCATCGGGACGGTCATCTTCATCCTCTCCTTCATCGTTGTAAGTTTTGCAGGCTCATTCAAAATGTTCATCGTTTCGATGGTTATCCTTACTTTCGGTGAAATGATTGTGTGGCCGGCTATTCCGACATTGGCAAGTCAGCTGGCGCCGAAAGGGAGGGACGGATTTTACCAAGGGATCGTCAACTCCGCTGCAACAATCGGACGCATGATCGGCCCATTGGCAGGGGGCATTCTAGTTGAAATCCACGGCATGAAAATGATGCTTCTGTTGCTGACGAGTCTCATGGCCATTACACTTGTCACAACTCTTCTATACGACAGACCGCTTAAGTCTGTACGAAAGCCGGAAATCCAATGAGGATTTCCGGTTTTTCTGTTTAGAAGATTGCGTCCCACCCAAGAGTCTGATTAAATGAATATAGAGTAGTTTCAATTTTTCTATAGGATTCAAAGGGGGAATGCTAGATGAAACCGATTTATTCAACAGCTATGGAAGCGATTTCAGAAATCAAGGACGGCTCCACGTTAATGGTGGGGGGATTCGGACTTGTCGGAATCCCGGAACAGCTCATTTTGGCACTCGTCGAAAAAGGCGTCAAAGACTTGACGATCATTTCGAATAATTGTGGTGTGGATGATTGGGGTCTTGGTCTTTTATTGAAAGAAAAGCAGATTAAGAAGATGATCGGCTCCTACGTCGGAGAAAATAAGGAATTCGAGCGTCAAGTGCTGTCCGGCGAAATTGAAGTCGAATTGACACCGCAAGGCACGCTTGCTGAAAAGATCCGTGCAGGCGGCGCAGGGATCCCTGCATTTTACACACCTGCTGGAGTCGGAACATCTGTGGCGGATGGAAAAGAGACAAGGATTTTCAACGGCAAGGAATATGTCCTTGAAGAAGCGCTCGTCGCCGACTATGCATTGGTTCGCGCAGCGAAGGCGGATAAAATCGGAAACTTGATCTATAACAAGACCGCTCAAAACTTCAACCCGATGATGGCGGCTGCAGGCAAGATCACGATTGCAGAAGTGGAGGAAATCGTGGAGACGGGGCAGCTCGATCCAGCGACGATCCACACGCCAAGCATCTACGTGCAAGGGTTGCTACAAGCGGAACAGGAAAAACGGATCGAGAGATTGACGACTCAATAAGGGAAGGGGATGTTCACGATGAATTTCAGAGAGAGAATTGCAAGACGTGCGGAAAAGGAAATCAACGACGGCGACTATGTCAATCTAGGCATCGGTATGCCTACATTAGTTGCAAACTATATATCGGATGACAAGACGGTCGTGCTCCAGTCGGAAAACGGCCTCCTCGGCATTGGCCCTTATCCAACGGAAGATCAAGTCGATCCGGATCTGATCAACGCAGGCAAAGAAACTGTGACAACAATCCCGGGATCCGCATTTTTCGATAGTGCAGAATCATTCGCCATGATCCGCGGTGGCCATGTCGATGTAGCGATCCTTGGCGG
The DNA here is from genome assembly GCF_023715585.1 of Sporosarcina luteola. GTDB lineage: Bacteria > Bacillota > Bacilli > Bacillales_A > Planococcaceae > Sporosarcina > Sporosarcina luteola_D. Next base: position 1,171,394 of record NZ_JAMBOK010000001.1, on the reverse strand, counting down.
CATGGAAGTGTCCGAAAAAGGCGACCTTGCCAACTGGATGATTCCAGGCAAGATGATCAAAGGGATGGGCGGTGCGATGGATCTCGTACACGGTGCGAAAAAAATCATCGTCATCATGGACCACGTCGCGAAGGACGGCTCGGCAAAGATCAAGAAAGAATGCTCGCTGCCGTTGACAGGAAAAGGCGTCGTCCATAAAATCATCACGGAACGTGCTTTGATCGACGTGACGCCTGATGGTCTGGAATTGAAGGAAGTGTTCGAAGGATTCACAGTAGAAGACGTTGTGAATTCGACGGAAGCGGAATTGAAAGTGAATATTGGTTGATCATCAAATGCCAAGTCCTTATTAATGGGCTTGGCATTTAGTTATCTATCGGATCGGTGAAGTTATCAATTGAATCAGGCGACTTATCTATCGAATCGGTGGAGTTATCTATTGAATATGCAATGTTATCTATTGAATCCGCGGAATTATCACCAAAAAGGGACCTTGGACTCACTGGATTTCCTAGAGACTTCCATTAAAATTTAAGACATCTAGTTGTATTTTGGAACAATTTCGGGTACACTACAATAAACTGAATTCAAATAGCGTTGGCATTGAAAAGGAATCAGTAATCGGTCCGGTCGATTGAAGAGAGCAGGCGGTTTGGTGCAAGCCTGTACGACTACGATGAACTCGCCTTCGAGCCTGTATCGGTGAACGAATAGTAGCCGGTGCCGTTTTCCGCGTTAAGGAAACAAGTTGGGCGGCATTGCCGTCAATTTGGGTGGCACCGCGGGAGTACATATACCTCTCGTCCCTTATCTTTTTAAGGGACGGGAGTTTTTTTATTTCCGCGAACCGCATAGCGCATTTTGAATATAGAGGGAAGGAATGAACTGCAATGAGTTATAAACATGTGGAAATCGAGAAAAAATGGCAGCAGTACTGGAAAGACAACAAGACGTACAAAATGGTCAACGACGACTCCAAGCCGAAGTTCTACGCGCTTGATATGTTCCCTTATCCTTCCGGAGCGGGACTTCACGTTGGGCACCCGCTAGGCTATATCGCAACGGATATCTTAAGTTCATTCAAACGGAAGCAAGGCTATAATGTCCTTCATCCGATGGGGTGGGACGCTTTCGGGTTGCCTGCTGAGCAATATGCAATCGATACGGGGAACGACCCTGCGGAATTCACGGCGAAAAACATCGCGACGTTCAAGCGTCAAATGAATGATCTCGGGTTTTCCTATGACTGGGATCGTGAAGTAAATACGACAGATCCGAAATATTACAAATGGACGCAATGGATTTTCATCCAATTGTATAAAAAGGGCTTGGCATATATCGATGAAGTGCCAGTGAACTGGTGCCCGGCGCTTGGAACAGTCCTTGCGAACGAGGAAGTCATCGACGGGAAATCGGAGCGTGGCGGACATCCGGTGGAACGCCGCCCTATGCGCCAATGGGTATTGCGAATTACCGAATATGCGGATCGCCTGCTTGAAGACCTTGAAGACGTTGATTGGCCGGATAGCTTGAAAGATATGCAGCGCAATTGGATAGGCCGTTCTGAAGGCGCTCAACTGACGTTTGAAATCGACGGTACGGATCTTTCATTCGAAGCATTCACGACACGCCCAGATACGATTTTCGGCGCGACGTATGCTGTACTTGCCCCAGAGCATAAGCTTGTCGACAAAATTACGACAGCTGAACAACGAGAAGCGGTTGACGCTTATTTGGATAAAGTGAAAACGAAAAGCGACTTGGAACGTACAGATCTTGCGAAAGAGAAGACAGGCGTATTCACAGGCGCTTACGCAATAAACCCTGCGAGCGGTGAAAAGATGCCGATCTGGATTGCGGATTACGTCCTAGCTTCTTATGGAACTGGCGCGATCATGGCTGTCCCAGCGCATGACGAGCGGGATTACGAGTTTGCGGTTGAATTCAACTTGCCGATTGTGGAAGTCGTTGCAGGTGGAGATATTTCAAAAGAGGCATATACAGGAGATGGAGAGCATATCAACTCTGACTTCCTGAATGGTCTTGGTAAAGATGAAGCAATTGAAAAAGCGATTGCTTGGTTCGTTGAATACGGCAAAGGCGAGAAGAAAATCACGTATCGCCTACGCGATTGGCTATTCTCGAGACAGCGTTATTGGGGTGAACCGATTCCAATTATCCATTGGGAAGACGGCTCAATGACTCCTGTCGATGAATCCGAATTGCCATTGACACTGCCGAAGACGGATAACATTAAGCCGAGCGGAACAGGTGAATCGCCGCTTGCGAATATTGAAGAGTGGGTCAATGTTGTTGATCCAGTCACGGGCATGAAAGGCCGCCGGGAAACGAATACGATGCCGCAATGGGCAGGAAGCTGCTGGTATTACTTGCGCTATATCGACCCGGATAATGACGAAATGCTAATCGATCCGAAACTTGCAGAACGCTGGCTGCCGGTCGACATCTACGTCGGCGGCGCGGAGCATGCGGTTCTTCACCTTCTATACGCACGCTTCTGGCATAAGGTGCTTTACGATATCGGCGTTGTCCCGACGAAGGAGCCTTTCCAAAAATTGTTCAACCAAGGAATGATCCTAGGGGAAGGGCATGTAAAAATGTCCAAGTCGCTTGGTAACGTCATCAACCCGGACGACATCGTCCATTCGCACGGCGCAGATACGCTTCGCCTATACGAAATGTTCATGGGGCCGCTTGAAGCTTCGAAAGAATGGTCGACAAACGGCCTTGATGGATCCCGCCGCTTCTTGGACCGCATCTGGCGCCTATTCGTCAACGAAGACGGTACACTTAGCTCCAAAGTTGGCGGGGAGCCGGGCGGTGCACTTGAAAAGGTGTATCACCAAACCGTGAAGAAAGTGACCGAAGACTTTGAAGGAATGCGCAACAATACCGCCATTTCTCAATTGATGGTGTTCATCAATGAAGGATATAAAGCCGACTCGATTCCGAAAGAATACGTTGAAGGTTTTGTCACACTGATTTCACCGATCACTCCGCATCTTGCTGAAGAGCTATGGGAGAAGCTTGGCCATAGCGAATCCATATCTTACGTAGCTTGGCCGACATACGATGAGTCGAAGCTTTTCGATGATACAGTGGAAGTCGCTGTCCAAATCAACGGAAAAGTCCGCGCGAAAATCAACGTCGCAAAAGACATTACGAAAGAAGATCTTGAAAAAGTCGCACTTGCTGACGAAGATGTGAAGCAATGGATAGAAGGTAAGGAATTGAAGAAAGTCATTGCAATTCCAGGCAGATTGGTTAATATTGTAGCTGTTTGATTGAAATAAAATAAAATAAAATCCGAGGAAATGGACGTGTCCATCTCTTCGGATTTTTTTAGTTGAATCGTGTCCAAAGTAATGGCTGAGCGCCTATAGTGTGGCCTCCCGCGCCTAAAGTGTGGCCTCCCGCGCCTAAAGTGTGGCCTCCCGCGCCTAAAGCAAAGCCTTCGGCGCCTAAAGCAATGCCCTCCGCGCCTAAAGCAAGTCCTCCCGCGCCTAAAGCAAAGCCTTCGGCGCCTAAAGCAATGCCCTCCGCGCCTAAAGCAAGTCCTCCCGCGCCTAAAGCAAGTCCTCCGGCGTCCAAAGCAATACCCCCGCGCCTAAAGCAAGGCTTCCCGCGCCTAAAGCAATGCCCTTCGCGCCCAAAGCAAAGCCTCCCGCGCCTAAAGCAAGACACTCCGCGCCTAAAGCAATGCCTCCGGCGCCTAAAGCAAGGCTTCCCGCGCCTAAAGCAATGCTCCCTGCGCCTAAAGCAAGGCTCCCCGCGTCCAAAGCAAGCCATTCCAAGCGTCAAAAAAACATCGGCTTCATTGAAACCGATGTTGTAAGCATATTAGCCTTCATCTTGCGCAAACGCCCCGGCGTTCATCCCAGCAATCCGTCCAGTAACGAGCGCGGATGTAATATTATACCCGCCCGTATAACCATGTATATCTAAAATCTCTCCGCAGAAGAAAAGTCCAGCCTTCTTCCGTGATGCCATTGTTTTTGGCTCGATTTCCTTCGTTGAAACGCCTCCGCCTGTAACGAATGCTTTTTCAATCGGCTGCGTGCCGTTCACAGTCATCGGAAATCCTTTCAGCAGCCCGGCTAGCTTGCGGATCTTTTCATTTGAAAGTCCTGCACCGATATCAGCTTCATCAATGCCTGCCCGGTCAAATAAAAACAGCAGCCACCGTTCGGGTGCAATTCCTTTCAGACTGTTTTTCACCGCTTTTTTTGGATCATCTTTCAACATCGTATGAATCATTTGAAACGCCTTTTCTTCATTCACCGAAGGGAGTGAATCAATCCGCATTTCAACGGGCTTCCTGCCATTTTTCATCTGTTCCTTCACGACGAACTGGCTGCAACGTAAAATCGCAGGCCCGCTCAACCCGAAATGGGTGAACAACATGTCCATCTGATGAGTAACCAAGGTTTTCCCTTTGGCATTCAATACGGAGACAGCCACATCGCGCAATGCAAGTCCTTGCAGTTCCTTGGATTGGATGAATGGTTCGTCGGACAGCAATGGCACTTCTGTCGGATAAAGGTCTGTTACGGTATGACCGGCTTTTTCCGCCCAAGGATACCCGTCTCCAGTGCTTCCGGTTTGCGGAACAGCCTTACCGCCTACCGCGACAACAACTGCTCTTGTGCGGATTTCTTCACCATCTTCAAGCCGCACGCCCAAAATCCTTTCATCATCCATCAATAATTTCTTCACGCGTGTCGACAATCTCACTTCGACGTGAAGCCGATCCATTTCCGAAAGCAACGCATTAACAACGTCTTTCGCTTTGTCCGAGACAGGGAACATCCGGCCGTGATCCTCTTCTTTCAACGGCACCCCGAGTCCTTCAAAAAAGGCAATGATATCCTCATTATTGAAGACGGAAAATGGGCCGTACAAAAATCTTCCGTTGCCTGGGATGTTTTTCACGATTTCTTCTAATGGCAATCGATTCGTGACATTGCATCTCCCACCGCCAGAAATGGATAATTTATTTCCAAGCTTCTTCCCTTTATCGAGAAGAAGTACTTTATTGCCGTGTTCGGCTGCAGCGATCGAGGCCATCAGTCCTGAGGGACCCCCACCGATGATTATGACGTCATACATATATGGAACCACACTTTCAGTTTTTCTCTATTATACATGGGTAGTCCAATCAATTACACCTTGGTGTAATTGCGTCTGGATTTTTTTCGAGCTTGAGGCCCACAGGATGTGGGTCATGCAGTCGTTGGGGCTTGCAGGATGCAAGTCATGCGACCGTTTTGACACGATGTCACGCACTTAGGACGCCTTCCTCTAGGACGTCGCGAACTTAGACTGCCTTCTTATTCCTTTGAAAATCCGTGACATCCTCCGGAGGATAACTGAATCCAGCCTAAGGTTAATTTCCACTGATTTAGGAAGAATATGCAATCATCCTGCTATTATTTGATAGAAGGGGACACAGGCTGGATTCAGTTAATCATTGTGAAAAGCGCCGGTGAGGGGTAAACTGGTATGTACCTTTGTTGAGTAGTTCTTAAGATTGGAAGGATCAAATATGTCATCAAATCTTGTAAAAGGCACCGCTATTTTAACAATCGGGCTCTTCTTATCGAAGGCGCTCGGTCTTTTATACGTCATTCCGTTTTATGCGATTGTTGGGGAGAAAAATATCGGATTATACCAATACGCATATATCCCTTACAATTTGGCGCTAGCAGTCGCTATATCAGGAGCGCCGCTCGCCATCTCAAAATTCATATCCAAATATAATGCAATCGGAGATTATGCAACCAGTCGGAAATTGATGAAATCTGGGATGCTCGTCATGGTCATTACAGGGATTTTATCGTTCTTGGTTTTATTTTTCATGGCGGAACCGATAGCGCATCTTGTCATAGATCCTGACGACAAGAATTTTACGATTGCAGAGGTCACATCCGTTATTCGTTGGGTGAGCTACGCATTGCTTGTTGTCCCGCTTATGAGTATTGTCCGCGGTTACTTGCAAGGAAATCAGAAGTTTTTGCCTACTTCCGTTTCACAGCTTATCGAACAAATTGTTAGGATCATTGTTGTACTTCTTGGAGCATTCATCGTAGTGAATGTTTTGGATCTCTCGCCCAGGACAGCTGTTAACTTTGCTGTGTTTGCAGCTTTCATCGGTGCGTTGGCGGGGCTAGTTGTTTTGTATAAATACTGGTTGAAATATAAACCCGAGTTCAAGCAACTGTATGATAGCAGTCCACCGGCAAGTAATATTACTTTTTTCGATATGTACAAAGAAGTTATCGGTTATACAATCCCATTCGTTCTCGTCGGCGTCATCAATCCCTTATATCAATTTGTAGATATGATCACGTTCAAAGATGCGATGAAGTCGATCGGTTTAAAAGACGTCACGACTATGTATTTTACGATGCTCAACTTTTTGACACATAAAGTTGTCATGATACCTGTAATGGTTGCGACAGGGTTTTCAATGGCGTTAATTCCTGTCATTACAAGTTTTTACACGAAAAATGATCAGAAGGGAATTACCAGGTCGCTCGACCAAACGTATCAGATCATGCTGTTTCTGACAGTTCCGATGGTTCTTGGACTGATGATCCTTTCAAATGAAATCTATACATTTTTCTATAGTGAAAATCCAATCGGTGCCGATGTACTGACGGCATATGCACCTGTAGCAATCCTGTTCGGCCTTTACTCCGTGACAGCCGCTATCCTTCAAGGGATCGACAAACATAAATGGATCATCTTCACTTCATTGACCGGCCTATTATTCAAAATGATTTTGAATATCCCGCTCATTAAACTATTCGAAGTGAACGGCGCAATTGCAGCTACGGCAATCGGATATGCAATCGCGGTGGGGATCAATATTTATGTCATTTCAAGAGTCCTTCATTACCATTCGAGAATGGTGTTCAGGCGATTGATCCTCATCGGGCTCTTCAATGTTGTCATGTTCATTGCCGTTCACTATACATTAAAAGGGCTGCTCGCATTCAGTCCTGTGAGTGGCAAGATGCAGGCGCTGCTTTATGTAATGATTTGCGCGCTTGTCGGAGTAGTAGTCTATGGAGCACTTTCTTTAAAATCCGGGCTTGCACAGAAGCTGTTCGGTGACCGGTTGACAAGGATAACAAAGAAGCTTGGTTTTGGAGGGTGAACAATCAATGAGGCTTGATAAATTATTGGCGAATATGGGATTTGGCTCGCGTAAGGAAGTTCGGCAGCTATTGAAAAAAGGCGCCGTACAGGTAAATTCCGAACAGGTTAAGGATCCGGCTCTTCACGTAGATCCGGAAATGGATGAGGTGACGATCCTCGGTGAGCAGGTCGTCTACAAAGAGTTCATTTATTTGATGTTGAATAAACCGCAAGGCGTCATCTCCGCTACGGAGGATGATCGGGACCGTACCGTCATCGATCTGCTGGATGGGGAACACCGGCATTTCGAACCGTTTCCGGTAGGAAGGCTCGATAAGGATACGGAAGGATTTCTATTGATTACAAATGACGGCAAGCTGGCGCATGAGTTATTATCGCCGAAAAAGGAAGTTCCGAAAACGTATTACGCTCATATCGATGGCCGGGTCGACGAAACCGATATTGAAAAGTTCGCCGAAGGATTGACATTGGACGATGGCTATTTCACAAAACCTGGCCAGCTTCGCGTCTTACATTCAGGTGAAACTTCTGAAATCGAGTTGACGATCACTGAAGGGAAGTTCCATCAAGTGAAGCGGATGTTCGAAGCGGTCGGGAAGCGGGTCGTCTATTTGAAACGTCTATCGATGGGACCGTTGGAGTTGGATGACTCCTTACGTTTAGGGGAATACAGGGAGCTGACTGAAGAGGAAGTCGCAATGCTCCGCCATGAAAAGGGCTGAACCGGTTGAAGCGGTTCAGCCTTTTCTTATCTTAGTAACGTCTAGACTCCGGGTGGCAACTGCTCGGGTCATAAGTCAGCTCTGCTAAAGGGCAAAGATCGCCGTTTTGCAGAACCGCCTTATGCCTGTCGCAGTTAACCGCCACCCTTCGCTTTTGTTTTGAAGTGATGTCAGGAGGGCAATTTAACTTTTTTCTGTGTTGTTGTCCATTTTCCGCGGGCAGGGCTTGTGATGAGCTCGTTGTATTCCAGGACATTCAAGTCCCTTTGCGCTGTGCGGTTAGTGATGCCGAATTCTTCGACAACATTTTCCGTTGTGACAATACCCCTGTCAAGGATATATAAATATACATCCTTGATGCGGGTAAGCATACGACCAGTAGCTGGATTCAACTTTGGAACCACTCCTTCATCTTCATTTTCCAAAACGATGGGCATGAGACTATTGAATGTACCTATGCTAGTTGAAATAGCCCCCGACAATGCACTCCTTTCATCAGAACGTTGCGTCAGATGCAATGTTCTGACAATGTAAGTATAACTCATTTTTGCAAATAGTACATGAACTTTTTGTAAAAGTTCTGTAAGAAATGTTTTGCTCTTTATTTTCTAAGCTGAACGTGTGAAAATAGGGTATCAGGAAAGAGGTGCTTGGATTGGTGAATTGGAAAGAGAAAGTGTCGGAGAGAGAAGAACTCTTGATTCATGATTTGAAGCAGTTGGTTTCCATTCCGTCCCTTCTGGATGAAAGCTTAGCTACAGAGGAAGCGCCGTTTGGGCCGGAGCCTAAGCGTGCGCTTGATTGGCTTTTGGAGGAAGGGAGGAAAGCTGGATTCACTGTGAAAAATATTGATGATATGGCCGGCCATATTGAAATGGGAGAGGGAGACGAGCTGCTTGGCATCCTTTGCCACGTAGATGTCGTGCCTGCTGGCGCCAATTGGACATTCGGTCCTTTTGACGGTACGGTAAAGGACGGAAAGCTGTTCGGCCGCGGTGCAATTGATGACAAGGGGCCGACAATCGCTGCCTGGCATGCCATGAAAAAGGTGAAGGAAGCAGGCATTCCTTTGAATAAAAGAGTCCGCCTCATTATCGGAACGGATGAAGAGAGCGGTTTCCGCTGTGTGAAGCGTTACTTTGAAAAAGAAGAGATGCCGACGATCGGCTTTGCGCCTGACGCAGATTTCCCGATCATCAACGCAGAAAAAGGGATTTCTACGTTGGTCTTTAACCAGAAAGCTGAGATAGCAGATGGACAGCTTCAGTATTTCAAATCCGGGGATCGGACGAATATGGTGCCCGATCATGCTGAAGCGCACATTAAAGGTTTCGACTTCAAGGATATCCAAAGTAAATTTGAAAGCTTCACGAATATACATGGTATTGCAGCTTCGATTGTCGAGGAAAACGGCGAAGCATCTTTAAGTTTCCATGGCAAGTCCGCACATGCAATGGAGCCGGATAATGGTGTAAATGCCGCTGTCCTTCTTGCGACATTCCTGAATAAAATCTTCGAAGAAGGCGAATCAAAGGATTTTACACAATTCATTCTTGATGCTTTTGGGGCAGAAACACGCGGCCGCTTTTTAGGCTTGGCCTATAATGATGAAATATCAGGCGACACGACCTTGAATGCCGGCATCGTCTCATTCACTCCCGAACAAGGTGGCCGGATTGAAGTGAGCATGCGCTATTCCGTCACCTATCCTTTTGAAGAGAAAATCGGAACGTGCAACGATCGGATTAAGGATACATCTTTCGTAATGGAAGTGAAGTCCAACTCGAAGCCCCACCATGTCGATGCAAATGATCCGTTCATCAAAACATTGCAAGAGATTTATACGTCCTATACTGGTGAAGAAGCGGAGTTGCTGTCAATCGGCGGCGGAACGTATGCGCGCGTACTTGATAAAGGTGTCGCTTTCGGCATGCTCTTCCCAGGCAGGGAAGATGTCGCTCACCAGGCGGATGAATATGTATATATAGAGGACCTAGTGAAGGCGACCGCCATTTACACGGAAGCGATCAGCCGTCTGGCGTCTAATGTAGGGGAAGGGGAAAACCAATGACAACCTATTTTATCGATGGTCAATTTACAAGCAAGGACAGTTTGAACATTTCGATTGATGACAGGGGATATTACTTCGGAGATGGTGTATATGAGGTCGTCAAAGTGTATGACGGCGAATTGTATACTGCTGAAGAGCACTTTGGACGCCTTTTCCAAAGCGCGGCGAAAATCAAAATGGCGATTCCTTATTCGGAACAGCAGCTGATCGACATTGCGAAGGAACTGATTAAGGTGAATGAAGTGCAAACCGGCCATATTTATATGCAAGTGACACGGGGGGCTTCTGCGAGGGTTCATCAGTTCCCTGCGGCAGCCGTGACTCCGGTTGTTACCGCATATGCAATCCATAATCCACGGCCTTTGAGCAATATTGAGGGCGGAGTCTCCGTGAAATCGGTTGACGATGTTCGGTGGCTCCGCTGTGATATTAAAAGTTTGAACTTGCTCGCCAATGTCCTGGCCAAACAAGAGGCTTTTGAAGCGGGCTGTGCAGAAGCGATTTTTGTTCGCGACGGTGTAGTTATGGAAGGATCATCCTCCAATGCATTCGGCGTGAAAGACGGCGTTGTCATTACTCATCCGGCAACAAATCTCATTTTGAACGGCATCACACGCCAAGTGGTGTTAAGGCTTTGCAAGGAAAACGGAATTCCAGTCGAAGAAAGGGCATTCACACCGGAAGAGATGTACGGGATGGATGAATTTTTCATTACATCGACAACCTCGGAAATCACCCCAGTCGTATTAATCGATGAAAAAGCGGTCGGTGCAGGAATGCCGGGAGCGGTGACGAGAAGATTGCAGGAAGCATTTGCACGGCAGATTCCGTTGTCCGTAGCTGGGGAATGATGAACATTTTCATACTGATCGGAGTGGATGAAATTGGCGCAGCTCGTCAAACTGCTTGATTATGTCTCTCGCTACGAAAATGATCTATCACGGTACCCAACACAATATATACGATTAAAAAACTCCCAGTGGATACGAATGAAAACACAATGGGAACACGGAGCCGACCTTTCCGATTGGAGGCAAATCCCTGAAGAGCCTGAAGAGCCGGTGGAGCAGACAGAGGAGGGGAAATGGTACTCCCCTCTATTCCGCCTGTTCGGCAATCGGAAAGCCCGTTCGGAAGATGTGGGGCCGATAGAGGCTGAAAAAGAACGACAAGATGAGGCAGATGTCTTTGATTTTAATCCAAACATCATTTATCATCCTAAAAATTTAGAGCAGCTTCGGAAGCTTTACTTGGACCAGCTGTATCACTTCCAACTGAAGTGGGCTAGCTCTACAATGTTGGAGAGATCCAAACTTGATGCAGGTTTTATGAGGGATTCATTGCTGAGGAGCTTTACACAGCGGCTTCCTGACAGCTATCTTCTGTTTTATTATCCGATCCTGAAAGTGAAAAAAGCGCCGGTCGAACTTGACATTCTTCTCATCACGCCGATTGAATGCTTATGCATATCGGTGTTGGAAGGAGAGGACGCTGCTGCTTTCATCGGTGATGGCGAACGTTTTTGGACGAAGAAATTTGGGGACGAGGAATCCAGGGTATTGAATCCGCTCATCGGACTGAACCGCATGGAAAAGATCGTGTCGGGAATCTTCGCGTCACAGAATATCGAATTTCCTATCAAGAAATTGATTATCTCCAGGAATGGTTACATTGACTATCCGGGCATGCCATTCGATACGGCTGTCATTGACCGAAGAATGTACGAGGAGTGGTTCTCTTCTCTCCGGAAATCGACTGTGCCGATGAAGTTCAACCAATTCAAAGCCGCGCAATCGATTTTGGATGTCGGACAGACCACTGCAGTGAGCAGACTTTTTGAAGAACAGATTGAGCAGGGACAACCTGATACTATTGAATAGAAATGAGTGTAAATGATTATGCGGCTTCGCAATAAACCATGGGCAAAAGATTTCATGGCAGAGCATCCTGATGTGCTGATCCACGAAGATGAAGGAACTACTATAGATTGGAAATCGGTTTTCGGCAATGAAAATCCGATTCATGTGGAAGTAGGGACGGGCAAAGGTCAATTCATCATCGGGATGGCCATCGCTAATCCGGACATCAACTATATCGGAATCGAGCATTTCGACAATGTGATCGTGTCCGCACTGGAGAAAGTCATAGAGACGGAGAAGCCTTCCAATCTACGGCTTCTTAGAGGAAATGGTGCGAATTTAGGGGATTTATTCCAAGCTGGGGAATTGGACAGGGTTTACTTGAACTTTTCCGATCCGTGGCCAAAATCCCGACATGCAAAAAGGCGTTTGACCCACGAATCGTTTTTAGCCCGCTATGAGGCGGTACTGAAGAATAGAGGAGAAATCCACTTCAAGACGGACAACAGGAAGCTTTTCGAGTACTCGCTCGTTTCCATGTCGGCCTACGGAATGATCCTACAGGATGTATCGCTCGATTTGCATGCGGAAATGCCTGAAGATAATATTATGACAGAGTATGAAGAGAAGTTTTCAGCAAAGGGGCAGCCAATCTACCGGTTGGAAGCAATGTTCAACAATTGATGACTGAAAGGGGATGTTTTGTTTGGATACATACAATTTTCATGATATCAAACTAGTTTGGCTCGATGGGGGAGTCAATTTCCTCGATGGGGGTACGATGTTCGGAGTTGTTCCGAAAGCGTTGTGGTCGCGTAAATATGCGGTTGATGAAAATAACTTGATCGAGCTTCGGACTGATCCGATCTACATTTCCTATGAAGGGAAACATATCCTAATAGATTCAGGGATCGGGAAAGGGAAGCTCTCGGACAAGCAAAAGCGGAATCTCGGTGTCCGTTCTGAAACACGAGTGGAGGAAAGCTTGGCAGAGCTTGGATTGACGCCTGCCGATATCGACATTGTCCTCATGACCCATTTACATAATGACCATGCTGCAGGATTGACAGGGTGGGCGAATGAGGAGCTCGTTTCCATTTTTCCGAATGCGGAAATTCATGTTTCGCAAGTCGAGTGGGATGAAATGCGAAATCCTAATATCCGTTCAAGGAATACGTACTGGAAGGAGAACTGGGAGACCGTCCAGCATCAGGTGAAAACATTCGAGGATCAAGTCGAAGTGCTGCCAGGCATTGAAATGATCCATACAGGGGGACATAGTGACGGACATAGTGTCATTAAGCTGACTCGAAAAGGAGAAACAATCCTGCATATGGGGGATATCATGCCGACGCATGCACATAGCAATCCATTATGGGTTTTAGCTTACGACGACTACCCGATGACTTCGATTTTTGCGAAGGAAAGACTTATGAAAGAAGCATTAGCGAACGGTTATCGGTTTATCTTTTATCATGACGCTGTCTATCGTCTCATCCAGTGGGATGAAAGCGGCAAAGAAATTACGGAATCGGTCGAGCGTACGAGGTAAATCAAAAAAAGCAGCAGGTGAGGAGCATTCTACTCTTTCGCCTGCTGCTTTTCGTATGCGGACTCGCACGTTCATTTTTGGATCAATTCGACGACGGTGCCTGTTTGCGAGTTGGCTGCAAATTCAAATTGCTCCAGTTCGCCATTACGGATTCTAGTAACGCCGCCACGGTACACTTCCATCGATAGAACGTTGTTTGTAAACTGTTCAGGTTTCATGACAATCCACGATCCGTCTATCGGACCTTCTTTTTTGAACGCATCCTTCACTGCTTCCAAGACATGCTCAGCCGGAGTATTCGGGTTCATCTTCCCGATTGCCTGGTTGACAACGAGCCCGGCAGCAACGCCTGTTAAAACTCCTGCTACAAAATCCTTCACTTTCATGTCTGAGAACCCCCTCCATCAATCTTCAACAAGTGTACCATATTTCAAAAAAATGTTTAACTGTTATTGGACTAGGGGAGTACGGATGAAATCTCTCTTCGAAAAACTAGTTCGGAAAGCTAAATATTATTATGGAAAGTTTCAAATTCGTGCACTATACTAGAAGGAGTATCTATTGAATTGGGGGAAATTCTCATGAACAACGAAACGTTGACGATGTTCAAGACGTTGACCGAGCTGCCTGGAGCGCCGGGAAACGAGCATATGGTCCGCAACTATATGCGCGAAGAGCTCGGAAAATATTCCGATGAACTTATCCAGGATAACCTAGGCGGAATTTTCGGCGTGCGGAAAGGTCCTGAAGAAGGTCCGCGTATCATGGTTGCCGGACATATGGATGAAGTAGGCTTCATGGTCACTGCAATCACTGACAACGGCATGCTCCGTTTCCAACCGCTTGGGGGATGGTGGAGCCAAGTGCTGTTGGCTCAGCGAGTTCAGATCATTACAGAGGAAGGGCCAGTCGTCGGCGTCATTGGCTCCATACCGCCACATCTCCTCAGTGATGAAGTCCGAAATAAACCGATGGACATTAAAAATATGCTAATCGATATCGGTGCAGATGATAAAGAGGATGCCCAAAAAATTGGTATCCGTCCTGGCCAGCAAATTGTACCGATCTGCCCGTTCACCCCAATGGCCAATGATAAAAAAATCTTAGCGAAAGCATGGGATAATCGATATGGCTGCGGTCTGGCCATCGAGCTATTGAAAGAAGTACACGGAGAAACGCTTCCGAATAACTTGTATTCCGGAGCGAATGTCATGGAGGAAGTCGGTTTGCGCGGGGCCCAGGCAGCTGCCCGAATGATTAATCCTGATCTGTTCTTCGCTTTGGATGCGAGCCCGGCGAATGACGCTTCTGGCAATAAAAACGAATTCGGCCAGCTTGGAAAAGGGACATTGCTGCGCATCTTCGACCGTTCAATGGTGACACACCGCGGCATGCGCGAATTCATCCTCGATACGGCGGAAACGAACAATATTCCATACCAATATTTCATCTCCATGGGAGGAACAGATGCAGGACAAGTTCATATCTCAAATGAAGGCGTGCCGAGTGCTGTAATCGGAATCTGTTCACGTTACATTCACACATCCGCTTCCATCATCCATACCGATGATTATGCGGCAGCGAAAGAGCTACTCGTCAAATTAGTGAAAGCCTGCGATAAAACGACCGTCGAAACTATCAAGGGCAATGTCTAATTGCATTGCGAATGATAAATATGGCCATCCTTTCAGTATAGGATGGCTTTTTCCTGACTCGAAAGGAGAACAGCATGAAATTCATCATAGGTTCCACCAATCAAGCAAAAGTCAAAGCGGCACGGGCAGTGATCGAAAGCCATTTTCCCGGAAGTGGGTTGTTCGCAGTGAAAGTCCCTTCCGGCGTGAAAGATCAACCTTTCAGTGACGAAGAAACTAGAACAGGTGCGTTGAACCGCGCAGCAAATGCCGCCAATGAAGAAAAGGCCGCAATTGGAATCGGATTGGAAGGTGGAGTGCGCATCATCGGAAGTGAAATGTTCGTCTGTAATTGGGGGGCGCTTGTATTGCCTTCAGGGAAATCATTCACTGCCGGCGGAGCCCAAATCCCCTTGCCAGAAGAAATTTCTTTAGAACTGAATAAAGACAGAGAATTGGGTGTTGTGGTCGATGAATATTTCAATGCGAGCGGCATCCGTTACAGCGATGGTGCAATCGGTATGTTCACCGCCCAGGCGGTCACACGCGACAAGCTATTCGAACATGTCATGCAATTATTGATCGGTCAATTGAAATACTACAAGAACGCCTAAAAATCCGTGACATCCACCGGAGGCTTTACCTTTACTGAGGTGTATGAAGGTAAACCGCTTGATTTGCATATAGACATGATAATCTATAAAATAGGTAGCGGTAACTGAATAATAATGTACGATTGGAGGAAGCTGAATGTTCCGCTTCTGGAAGTTCTTAATCCTGGCACTCCTATCCATAATAGTATTAGCCGCGTGTGGTAAAACATTTGAAGAACAAGCGGCAGCAGGCATAGCAGCGGCAAAAGAGGCTTTTCAATTGCATGACCAACATGTGAATGATGAAGTATATGGCGTTTCGTTTTATAAACCGGCCGGATTTACGATAGACGAGAAGTCCGATGCCCAGAATATCGTTTTGAAAAAGGGCGATGAAACATTCCTCCTTTTCATTAACCCGAATGAGTCCAGGGATAGCAGGCTCTTTTATGAATTGTCTACTAAGACGGAGGACAAAGAGCGGTTTGAGGAAGTGTTCACTGAAGATGGCTATTTTGGTTTTTCCTCTGTACTAAGGCAAGGCGAAGATCAGGCGGAGCTCATTGCGAGCGTCGGCGGAATAAAGATAACGACCATTACGAAAAACAAAAATATTGAAGCGAATATGGGCAAGATGATGGAAATTGTACGCTCCATCGAGCAGGGCTCATAAGCTTAAACTTTCGGTCACCCGGCGCATTTGCGGCGAGCGGCCGTTTATTTTTGAAGAAAGGGTGAAGTGCGTGAATTCACAAAAATTAGTGGAACTATTAAAAGAGCATCTGCCATCCGAACACTTCCAATGGCGTTTCGATCGGAAAACCGATAAGGTCCGTTTGGAGCATTCCATTCTGAAGAAAGGGATGGATATTTCCTTGCCGGAAATCCTCGCCAAATATGAAATGAAAAAAGAAGCCGCTATCAATGAAGTCGTCTACACGATCGGCGAAACGTTTAAAGCGATGGAGAGAGAGCAGGCTGAAGGGTTCGTAAAAGAAAATGCAATCTACCCCGTCATCCGCTCAACTTCTTTCCCGCAAACATCAAAAGCAGGGGACCGCTTTGTAGCGAAAGACCATACAGCTGAAACGAGAATTTTCTATGCGCTCGACTTGGGCACGACGTACCGTCTGATTGATGAATCAATGCTCGAGTCCATTGGCATGACGGAATCGGAAATAATGGAATCAGCCCTCTTTAAAGTTAGATCATTGCCAACGAATATGAAGAAGGATGAAGTGGCGGGGAACTTCTTCTATTTTGTTAATAATAATGACGGATATGATGCAAGCCGTATATTGAATCAAACCTTCCTGAAGGAAATGGAAGGGAAAATTGAAGGGCATATGACCGTATCGGTTCCTCACCAGGACGTTCTGATCATTGGCGACATCCGGAATGATACGGGGTATGACGTACTTGCCCAAATGACCATGCAATTTTTCACGGTAGGGGCAGTGCCTGTCACCTCCTTGTCATTCATCTATGAAGATGGTAAATTGGAACCGATTTTCATTATGGCGAAAAATCGGGTTGCCCGAAAGGAAGGTAAAAAGAAATGAATATTTTTTACAATCAAAATGGAGTTGGCGATGTACTCCTCGTTCAAATGACGACAGAACGCCCGCAAGATAGAGAAATTGAAAGCAAGAAGGATATCACACTTATTAAAGATGCAGCGACGGGTAAAGTGGCAGCATTCAACGTCTTCCATGCATCGAGCTACGTGAAGCCGGAAAAGGACGGACAAATTGAAACGACTGAAGAGATTGTCGGGCAACTGCAGGAGGCACTTAAAGCCAATGGGGTGGAGTTTGAATTAGATGTAGATTTCTCCCCGAAGTTCGTGGTCGGCCACGTTGCAGCTAAAGAAAAACACCCGAATGCAGATAAACTAAGCGTATGCAAGGTAGAAGTCGGGAATGAAACTTTGCAAATCGTCTGCGGAGCGCCTAATGTCGAAGAGGGACAAAAGGTTGTCGTAGCAAAAGTGGGGGCAGTCATGCCATCTGGAATGGTCATAAGAGATGCGGAGCTAAGGGGAATCGCTTCATCAGGGATGATCTGTTCAGCGAAAGAACTTGGCATTCCAGATGCTCCTGCTGAAAAAGGGATTATGGTCCTTGCCGAAGATGCAACGCCCGGTGAACCTTTTACAGCTTGATATTAAAAAACGTACTGTCCAAAACAGTACGTTTTTCTTATTTTGGCCATCTGATTGATTTAATCGATGAAAACCTGCTAAAATAGAATGATCGACTTGAAAAGAGTGATAGATTTGACTTGGATTAAAAAAATGATGAACCGTATATTTGAAACAGATAAAAATGAAGAATTCGAAGAAACATTTGAAGAAATTGAGTACGAAGAAAATAGAGAGCAAGAACAAGCCGAAAAGCCGGCTTTCCGTTTTCCAATCATAACCGATGCTGAAATCTATGGGTGGGAACCGGACCCGGAAAACGAGCGAAGGAAAGCGGACAATTTAGTCACTGAACTTAATGATGATGATTTCACACCTGTGCCGTTATATAAAAATGAAAGATGGCCAGGTGGAAATGAGAAACCGACTATACACCGGGCAACTGCCCCAATGAAATACAATACAAAACAAGAAATGAAATCTGTGCCAGCGCCGAAAGCGAAAAAGGTGCAAGCTGACGAAACTGAGACGAACAAAAAGACAATTATACAGAAACGGAGTAACCGTCCCTTCACTCCTACGGAGGTGCCATCACCGGTTTATGGCTATTCAAGGCCGAAAAAAGATCAGTTCGATGCCATTCAAGGAGAAGATGTGGAAACGGAATCCGTTGAAACTCCGGATCCACTCCGAATAGAACCGGAAGCTGAACAAAAAGTTGTCGAACCAATTATTGAACAATCAATTGCAGAAGATGAAATTCATCGCATTGATTTAGATGATCAGGCACATACTTCGGATAAAGAAATGATAGTCGAAACGAAAATTGGTGAACTGGTAGAAAAGGAATCCCCAGAACCGGATGAGATGGAAGTAGACACGGAACCGAATGCCGCTGAGCAGGAATGGCAAATCAGTGAAATGTCTGATCCAGCAGTGGAAGAAGAGTTTGAGGCTTCAAGTGATTCAGAAGGGATAGCTGAAGAAGAATTCCCTGCATCCACTGAAGAAGCGTTGAACGAGGAAATCATAGAGCCCTCATCCGCTCCGGAACCAGTAATTGAAGAAGTGAGAGAGCCAGTACCTGTTCCTGAACAGAAGAAAGAAAGTATTGTGCCTTTTAATGTCCTTATGTTGAAAAATGATAAGCTGAAATTCGAAGAACGTGCAAAAAAAGCCAACAGTCAGCCTGCCCTTGATTCCACAAAAAAAGATCCGATTCGAACAGAACCGGCTTTGGACATCACAACACCTGAGGAGCCGGACGAAGACCTGGAAGAACAACCTTATTATGCATTCCCTTCGAAAAGCTTTCTTATACAACCTGAAGAACATGTAGAAGACACGGAATGGCTTCAGTCTCAGTCTGATAAGCTTGAAGAGGCACTTTCCTATTTCGCCGTGCAGGCAAATGTCATTGAGGCGGTGCAAGGACCAACCGTTACAAGATTTGAATTGACGGTGGGGCACGGAACGAAAGTGAGCAAGGTCAGAAATCTGACCGATGACTTGAAATTGGCACTGGCAGCTGAAGATATCCGAATCCAGGCGCCGATTCCCGGGACCAGTTCCATTGGAATCGAAATCCCGAACCGGAAGCCAAGGGCCGTCCGGATTTCGGAAGTGATTGAAACAAAACGCTTCCAAGATTCGGAATCTCCTCTGGAGGCGGTACTTGGACTTAGCCTGACGGGTGAACCTGTAACTCTGGATTTACGAAAGATGCCGCATGGAATGATTGCCGGTGCAACCGGTTCCGGTAAATCGGTGTGCATCAATTCGATCCTGATCAGTCTATTATATAAAGCTTCACCTGCTGATTTGAAAATGCTGCTGATCGATCCGAAAATGGTGGAACTTGCGCCATTCAACGGGATTCCTCATTTATTGAGCCCGGTCATCACCGATGTGAAGGCCGCGACTGCTGCATTGAAATGGGCGGTCGGAGAAATGGAACGCCGGTATGAACTGTTTGCCCATGTTGGCGCTAGGAATATTGAGCGTTATAATGAAATGGCAGAAAAGGACAGGAAATTCTCTCTGAAGATGCCGTATCTTCTCATCGTCATTGACGAGCTGGCGGACCTGATGATGATGGCTCCAGCTGACGTGGAAGTATCGATCAGCCGGATCACCCAAAAAGCAAGGGCTTGCGGAATTCATTTGATCATTGCTACACAGCGCCCTTCGGTTGATGTCATCACCGGGACGATCAAGGCGAATGTACCGACACGCATAGCGTTTTCCGTTTCCTCTCAAATCGACTCTCGGACAATTATCGATACACCGGGAGCTGAAAGGCTGCTTGGGAAAGGCGATATGCTTTATCTCGGTAACGGTCAATCTTCAGCGGTGCGGCTGCAAGGTACATTTGTCACGGATGCTGAAATTGAACGTATAATAGAACACGTTCAAAACGAAGCAGAGCCGGACTACCTGTTCGGTCAAGAGGATTTATTGGCAAACACAATGGAAGAAGAGGAAACTGATCCTTTATTTGCAGAAGCATGCCAATTCATTATTGATCAAGGCAGTGCTTCAACGTCTCTATTGCAGCGTAACTTCAGTATCGGTTATAACCGTGCTGCTAAATTGATGGACCGGATGGAAAAACTAGGTTTCATTTCCGAACAAAGGGGAAGTAAAGCACGGGAAGTCTATTTGTCCGAAAGTGAATTAGATTATTTTTTGAATGGCAATGAAAAGCCTAATGAAATGTGAAAACATGATAGACGATTCTTATGAAGTGGAATCGGGAGTAGAAAATACTAAAAATGACTGGGGAATCGGCCATTCCAAACAGCCGAAGAACCAGAATGTGGGAACAGCTATGATCCCGGGAGGTTGCATTATGACATTGTACCATTTTATAGGAATCAAAGGATCCGGGATGAGTTCCCTTGCACAGATCCTTCACGATTCAGCATATGCAGTGCAAGGCTCGGATGTGGAGAAATATTTCTTTACGGAAGACCCATTGCATGAAAGAGCTATAACGATTTTACCTTTTAATGAAAATAATATTAAGCCCGGAATGACTGTCATCGCAGGGAATGCATTCCCTGATAGTCACCCAGAAATTGAAAGAGCACATGAATTGGGTGTTGAAGTAATACGCTACCATGACTTTTTAGGCAAATACATGGAGAAATTCATTTCAGTGGGTGTTACGGGTTCCCATGGAAAGACATCTACGACCGGGTTGCTTGCGCATGTCCTTTCCGGGAATGCTCCGACATCTTTCCTTATCGGTGATGGTACTGGCAGAGGTGTCGAGGACAGTGAATACTTCGTTTTTGAAGCGTGTGAATACAAACGCCATTTCCTAGCCTACGAGCCTGACTACGCCATCATGACAAATATTGATTTTGATCATCCGGATTACTTTAAGGATTTGGATGATGTGTTGGATGCATTCGGCCAAATGGCGTTACGTGTGAAGAAGGCTATCATTGCCTGTGGAGATGATATTCATTTACAGCAGATTAAAGCGAACGTCCCAGTCGTCTATTACGGATTTGATGAAATAAATGACTTCTCTGCAAAAAACATCGTGAAATCCGAAAAGGGTGCCACATTTGATGTATATGTACGAAATGAATTCTTCCATTCATTCACTATCGCATTGTCGGGCGACCACGGCATCTTGAATTCCTTGGGTGTCATTGCCCTGTGCCATTACGAAGGCATTCCGGTTGATGGCATCGAGGAGAGATTGGCCACTTTCAATGGTGTGAAAAGACGCTTTACTGTGAAGGAATCTTTTGGGCGGATTATCGTCGACGATTATGCCCATCATCCGACGGAAATCAAGGCAACATTGCAATCTGCGAGGCAGAAATATCCCGAGAAAGAAATCGTTGCGATCTTCCAGCCGCATACGTTCACGCGTACCGCGGCATTGCTGGAGCAGTTTGCCGACAGTCTTGCGGCGTCAGATCATGTCTATCTATGTGACATCTTCGGTTCTGCGCGTGAGCAATCAGGCAATTTGACGATTGATGACCTCATTGGCAAAATCCCTGGTGCAAAACACCTTGAACTAGGGAATATCGAAGACCTTGATGAGCATGGAAATGCAGTGTACCTCTTCATGGGCGCTGGCGACATCCAGAAGTATTTGAACGTCTTCGCCGAACATACGAAGAAAGAAGAAACAGCCTGATCCACCTGGGATCAAGCTGTCAGACCATAGACAAACACCGGAAATACTGGTGTTTGTCTATTTGTTTGTCTATGGTCTTTTTTTAATATAGAAAATTCTAAGGTACAAGGGTGATGTGCAAATCACATCACCCAGCATTTGAGTTAGATTTAATACTATTTCCAATCATGCCTAAACAGTATACACATTATCCAGAAATATTTTATTTCGGAAAAAATGAAGGATTTTTGCAAAGGATGTCGAAAAAGGTTAGAGTAGGCGAAGTTTATTTGCCTACTTTAAAGGGTAGAAATTACTTATGTATGTTCATCGGGAGGAGGATTGCCATGGAAGTTTTACTGTACATTGCTGCCATTGTTGCCGCAATAGCATTTTTGATTTTATGTATCAGCCTTGCAATGACATTAGGTTCATTGAAAACGACATTACGAAGCGTTTCCGAAACATTGGATGGCTTGACGAACCAGTTGGAAGGGGTCACGTCTGAAACGACTGAACTCCTTAATAAGACAAATGCCCTTGCCGAGGATATTCAGGAGAAATCCGAAAAATTGAACACTGTCGTAGAGGCGGTGAAAGGGGTAGGGAACTCTGTCAGCGATTTGAACAATTCAGTTCGCAGAGTCACCAATTCGATCACTGTTGAAGCCGAGAAGAACAGTGATAAAATAGCCCAAGTTGTTCAATGGAGCAACGTCGCATTCGGCATTATCGGGAAAGTGAAAGATATGAAAACGGAAAGATCATCAGGCTGGACTGTTTATCAACCGGACAAGGGGCAGAAGCGTTTGCCAAGCCCGGACGGACGCTGATCTCACGCGTTAGAAAAAAACATACTGGAGGAATTCACATGACTGATAAAATGAAACCGAACTATAATGACGCTCATTATGATCACCAATATTACGGGAACCAGGAGTATAAGAACACTTTCGGTGAACCTTCCCACTTGCCTGTCAACTATCCATACCGTTCCAATACGGATGATTTCTATGATGAGGACGATACTGGGGCGGGGAGCTTTCTTTTGGGCGCGCTGGTAGGAGGCGTTATCGGCGCTGCCGCGGCATTATTCCTAGCACCGAAGACGGGCAGGGAAATGCGCGACGATTTTTCGGAGCAGGCGGTTCATCTGAAGAATAGAGGAATCGAATTGAGTGCAGTTGCGAAGGATAAAGCAACGGAAATCACTTCGGTTGCAAAGGAGAAGACGGATGGACTGACGAAATCAATTCAGGAGCAATCCGGTCAGATTGTGGACAAAGTGAAATCGATGGCAAATAAAACGTCGGTCCCTATGGACGATGGTACAGCCTCTTCCGAAGGGGAGGAAGCAATCGATTTTGCGGGATCTACAGCGGAGCAGGACAAACAAGCCGCTGAGGATGTAACTACAGGGAACAGTGATGTTTCCTATGACAATAGCGAGAATTATGGTCAAGAAAAGAATGTGAACCAAAACCATATTTCCGTAGAGAAAGAAAAGTGAATTTAAAAGAGCCAGACAGCCCTTAATGAAGCGGCTGTCTGGCTTTTTAGCATAGGCAATTCATGAGCTAAACTTGATTTCCAATGCATCTCCGCTGAAGATGGGATCATTGAATCCGATCGGTTCTCCGTTGCGCAGCAGCTGATAGGAAGTGGGTGCCGTCGTCGGCAAAGAATAGTCGATGAATAGGAAGATGTCACTGAATAAAAATGGACGGTGAACCGTTTCCTCTATCGAAAGCCGATCTCCAGAAAGTACTTTGGCTGAATTGTCCACTCGCCGACCATTCAATAGAATAGAAGACCCGCTGTCTGTAATCGTTACGGGCTGCCCGTTGAATGTAATGGAGGCGACCGATCGAGTTGGCTGATCCAGGGAAGAAATAACTTCCCCGACTGTCGGTGAAGCATGCGCCTCGAACTGGACTACATCCCCATCTTTAAGGGGATGCTGAGGGGTAACCGGCAAATCGTTTAGTAAGAATGTAGTAGACCAGTCTTCCAGGAGAATTCGTTTGTTATTTATGTACACTTCAAAAGGGCTGGACGTTTCGATGTTGATTTCTGAGAGCACGTCATTCAGTTTTGTGGAATGGGAATATACGACTTGGTCCCTATCATGAATAGCCGCATCGAGCTCAACCGGCTCGCCGTTGCACTCGATAGTCGGCACAATCGTATGCTTATTTCCATTGACAGTCACTTCGAATGGACGAATGTCACCGATCAGTTCACGAATGGTGAGGGAAGCATCTTTTCCGTCCTTGCCGCGTTCTAACGTAATTTCATCGCCATTCGCAATCAAATCTTTCGTGCTTGCAGGATTACCGTTCAATACTATTTTGGCTGATCTACCGTGTTCACCAGGGATCGTCATGAGCTCGCCGTTCAAAGTCATTGACATTCCCATCCCTGGCTTTCCGTAGAGTTGTCTTGCTTTAATATTTGCGGCGAGCAATGCATCGCCGACTGTCATCTCTTTCAGTTCAAATAAGCGGATTGTCTTTTCATTGACATTGACCGACATGTAATGGATCGGTGCTCTTCTCGCTGCAATAGCGATGCCGATTGGTGTGACAAGTGCAGGGGTGGAAACGATGCCGTCTGACAAAGTGATATCCGACAACGCATCAAGTGCACGGATTCCGACACGGTTCTCAGGCAAATCAAGCCGGCTGCTCAATTCCTTTGGCAGAAGAGGTGTAAGGCTTCCTCCCCCGACAACCATGACGGCTTGCGGCGATTTATTGTTATTGAGCCTTATGATTTCATCAGCGATACTCGACGCTAACTTGTCGATTGCAGGCTTGATGATTGCAACCACTTCCGCTGAAGGCACTTGCTGTTCAAATCCAAGGATATCCAAAATGGTAATTTTTTCATTTGTTGACAGTGAACGTTTTGCACTTTCAGCTACCGGAAAATCGAGAAGAAAATGGTTGCTGAGCGCCTCTGTAATTTCATCGCCCGCGATCGGCACCATGCCATACGAGACGACCGTATTATTATCTGTAATAGCAATATCCGATGTACCTGCCCCGATATCTACAAGTGCGACATTCAACCTGCGCATTGATGGGGGAATCAGGACATTAATAGCGGCAATCGGCTCGAGCGTCAATGCCTCCATTTCAAGTCCTGCACGCTTTAACGCGGATAGAAGGGATTCGACGACGACGCGGGGGAGGAATGTCGCAATGACTTCGGCGGTTGCAGACCTTCCGGCTTGATCGATCAGACTTCCGATTTCGTCACCATCCAACTTGTAATGAAGAACCGAATACCCGACACAATAGTAGTAATCGTCAGCAGTCGTTGCTGTAGATAGTAATTTCTGTTGGGCAACTTGTACCGCTGCCAGTTCAAGACGGTTTATATCTTCGGAAGTGAAAAGGGGTTTCCCCACAATATCAATCGTCATAGATCCTTCCATCGTTTTCAAAGCCCGTCCTGCTGCAGCGACACTTACTCTCTCTAGCTTCCCATGGCGCTCTTCCAGGATAGATTTAATTTCTGAAATAACAGTTGCGACGCTTACAATATTATGTATTTGCCCATCGATCATCGAGCGTTCCTTATGTTCGACTATGACGAGATCGGCAACGTGGTAAATTCCTTCCTGTTCGGTCAGGATGATGCCAACGACAGAACGCGTGCCGATATCAAGTGCGAAAAGTTTTTTCGACAGAATAATACACCCCTTTTTCGTTAACTACTAACGAAATTTAACAATTTGTAAAAATGACGTGACTTTTCAAATACTTTTCATTATACTTAGTTCTATTATACAAAAATGTAACATAGATTTCCCACTTCGAAAAGGGAATGATGTGTGCGGGGAGGAGACATAACGATGAGACAAAACGATTTAGATCAGCTTCGTGGTCAGGTAGATGAGTTGAATACCAAAATATTGGACTTAATTAATGAAAGAACATCAGTTGTCCAGGAAATTGGCAAAGTAAAGGAAAAGCAAGGTGTCAACAGATATGATCCGATCCGCGAAAGGGAAATGCTTAACGCTTTGGTTCAATCAAACAACGGACCGATTCCAAACGGGGTATTAGAACAAATCTTTAAAGGCATCTTCATGTCCGCCCTCGAAATCCAGGAGGATGAGCAACGCAATGCATTGCTTGTTTCCCGTGAACGAAAGCCTGAAGACACAATTGTGGACGTAAACGGGCAAAAAATCGGGAATGGGGAACCGACTTTCATTTTTGGACCATGTGCCGTTGAATCATATGAACAAGTTTTGGCAGTCGCTCAATCCATCAAAGCGAAGGGCTTGACGATGTTAAGAGGCGGCGCTTATAAACCGCGTACATCCCCTTATGATTTCCAAGGACTTGGACTTGAGGGTTTAAAAATATTGAAACGTGTCGCCGATGAAACAGGCTTATCAATCGTTACAGAGATCATTACGCCATCCCATTTGGAAGAAGCACTCGATTATATCGATGTCATCCAAATCGGGGCGCGCAATATGCAGAACTTTGAATTGCTGAAGGAAGCAGGCATGGTGAATAAACCAGTCCTTCTAAAGCGTGGACTTGCTGCAACAATTGATGAATTCATCAATGCAGCTGAATACATCATTTCCAAAGGGAATAGCCAGATCATGCTATGCGAACGTGGAATCCGTACATATGAGCGGGCTACACGGAACACATTGGACATTTCGGCAGTACCGATTTTGAAACAGGAAACGCATTTACCGGTATTCGTAGACGTCACTCACTCGACAGGCAGAAAAGACTTGCTGCTTCCTACTGCGAAAGCGGCGATTGCTGTCGGCGCGGACGGCGTCATGGCGGAAGTGCATCCTGATCCGGCTGTTGCATTATCCGATGCAGCACAGCAGATGGATATCAAACAATTCGATGAGTTCTACGCTGAAATTCAAAGATTCATGAACACCCATCAAACAGTCTAACTTAATCTAGCCCTGGCAGGTTGGATTAAGTTAGACGCCTCCGACAGATGTCACGGATTTTTAGAGGAGTTTATCGAGCTTGCTCGATAAAAATCCGCACACAATTACCCCAAGGCGTAATTGACTACATTTGTATTATTCTATAAACAGCGCCGGACCTTTCAAGGATCCGGTGTTTTGTTTATAATGAGAGTAAGCGAATACATACTGATGGGAAGGAGATTCGTCAATGGCAATAACTATATATGATGTAGCGAGAGAAGCGAATGTTTCCATGGCTACGGTTTCCCGTGTTGTGAATGGCAACCAGAACGTAAAACCGGCAACACGTAAAAAGGTGCTTGAATGTATTGAACGACTTGGCTATCGCCCGAATGCCGTAGCGAGAGGGCTGGCTAGTAAGAAAACGACAACAGTCGGTGTCATCGTTCCGGATATTTCAAAAAGCTACTATGCCGAACTTTCACGCGGTATTGCAGATATTGCGACGATGTACGAATACAATATCATACTGTCCAACTCGGATAAGCGAGCAACAAGGGAGCTTGAGCTATTGGAGGACCATCTCGGAAAACAGGTTGATGGTCTCATCTTCATGAGTGATTCCCTGACAGATGAAATCCGGTCGGAAATGGCGACGGCAAACGTTCCGATTGTATTAGCAGGTACACTGGGAGATAACACCGACTTGCCGACGGTGAACATAGACCATGAGGAAGCGGCCTATGAAGCGGTGAAGAAATTGATTGATAATGGCCATGAACGAATCGTGCATGTGAGTGGTCCGATGTCGAGGGATATTAATCGGCTATGCAAAAAAGTAGGGTATGAGCGGGCAGTGAAGGAAGCTGGTCTTCCTCTTTTTGAAGAATTCTTCATTGAAACGGATAACTCGTATGATGATGCATATGAAAAGTGGAAAGTCATCCGAAGTCTTGAAGAGAAGCCGACCGCCATTTTTGCGGGCAATGATGACATTGCTGTAGGTGTGCTAAATGGAATCCGGGATGATGGCTATTCGGTGCCCAATGATTACGAAGTGATCTGTTTCCAGCATTCATTGTTATCGCGTGCAGTAAGGCCGCAATTAACTGCCATTATCGTTCCCTTATACGACTTGGGTGCGGTTTCCATGAGATTATTGACGAAATTGATGAACGGTGAGGAAGTCGATGATCTGAATGTCATCCTACCGTACCATAAGGAAGAACGTCAGTCGACGAAATGAAAAAGCTGTTCCGGAGATAAATCCGGAACAGCTTTTTTCATGTGAAGGCTCATTTATTCCATCAAGGGCTCAATTAATCACACAACGGCTTGATCTCCACTACTGATTGTTGACTCCTCACTATATGCAAGGCGCGTTCAAGCATTTGAGCATTTTTCTCGGTTATTTCTGCTTTCCGAGGAATCGGCTCATACAACGGATTTGGATCCTTCCACGTTTCAATGAAAGGTACAGGGGATTCGCCCTGCCAGGCAGTTAGCCACGTTTCTGGCAATCTACCTGTAGGAGCCGGCAACTGTTTCATTGCTAGCCAAATATGAGCCCATGCCCTCGGGACAACCCGCCATATGTCATAGCCCCCGCCGCCTACGGCAATCCATCTTCCTTCACAGTATCGATCTGCGATTTTGCGTGCAATGCGAGGTATTTCTTCATAAATTTTCATCGTTCCGTACAAATGGGTGAGGGGATCAAAATAATGAGCATCCGCCCCATTTTGGGTCAAGATGACATCCGGTTTGAAAAAAGCGGCGACTTCCTCGATAGCCGTCTTGTATATTTCAAGAAATGACTCGTCCTCCGTGAATGCATCAATCGGGAAGTTGAATGAAGTCCCATACCCATCGCCATTTCCACGTTCGGTTATCGCTCCAGTGCCTGGAAAAAGATATCGTCCTGTTTCATGTATGGAAAGTGTACAGACATTCGGATCATCATAAAATGTCCATTGCACTCCATCGCCATGATGCGCATCCGTGTCGATATACAGCACACGCGCCCCGTATTTTTTCTGTATATATTTGATGGCGACCGAACTGTCGTTATAGACGCAGAACCCCGAAGCCTTGCCCTGAAAGCCATGGTGGAGACCGCCTCCCAAGTTTACAGCGTATTTCGCTCTTCCTTCCATTACCTCGTCGACTGCGGTCAACGTCCCTCCAACAAGCATGGCACTCGCTTCGTGCATGTTTGGGAATATAGGGGTGTCTTCGGTTCCGATGCCATATACGGAGCCGACTTCATCGCTTATAAGCCCCCGGCCAGCCCTTTTTACAATATCGATGAACTTCGGGTCATGGACCAATAATAATTCCTCGTCAGTAGCGACTCGCGGAACAATTATTTCATCATCGGAAATGGCATTACATTGCCTCAATAAATCCAACGTCAATACAATCCTCTTTTGGTTGAATGGATGAGTGTCAGAAAAAGAATAGCCAAGTTGTTCTTCGGAATAAATGAAAACAGCATCTTTCATCATAAGTCAATGCCAGGTACATTCGGCCAGAGCACTTCAAACCCATTATTCCGCAAGCCATTTATGACAGTCAGCGGATTCATCGTCTTGACGCGAATGACAAGTATTTTATTATCTTCATTTTCCTTATCTGGATATACAAGAACACTTAGCACATTCAATTTATGTTGATGGAACACTTTTGACACTTCAAAGAGGATGCCCGGTATGTTCGGTACACGGACTTCAATCTGTGAGCCTGGCTGGTGGACGCCAGTCAATTCGATATACTTATACAACAGATCCGTCTCTGTGATGATGCCGACAAGCTTTCCGCCCGAAACGATTGGAAGGCAGCCGATTTGGTTATCGTAAAAAATGACTGCTGCATCTTCGACAAAGTCCATTGGGTGGCCACTGATCGGATTTTCAGACATGATATCAGATAATGGGAGTTTGTAGACGTTTGCATCGTTGGAACCGGAATAAAGGGAAGGGACGACTTCCTTCAGATCCCGGTCTGTTACGACGCCAACCAACCCTTTAGCGTCCGAGACGATTGGGAGATGACGGATCTTCTTTTCTTGCATGATCTTTAAAGCGTCGCTCACGGTATGCTCAGGCGAAAGGGAAACGACGTCCCTTTTCATAATCTCTTCAATTAACACTAGATTAACCTCCAATCAATACATAAATCTGTTCATGAAACGTAGACTGTCGAACTGTTGAATCGATTCCTGATCTACCCTCTTGCCGATTCTGGCCATAAGGCAATTTGCGGGATGTGAGCTTATTTCAGGATCGTCAGTCGCATAATATTCCAATCCGCCCGCATTCATCATCTTCTCCATCACTTTCCTGTATTCCCATACATTCAGTTTTGTCCCTTTTAAATCCCAATGCCAATAGTATTCGGTTGTTAGAATAATATAGTCCTCCATTGCATCGTCCATCATGGACACTTCGAGCAATGCCTTTCCGACACCGCCCCCCCTGAACTTTGGAATTACTTCAATGGCTCCCAATTCAATGAGATTTGCCATTTTGCCTTTCGACCATCTTTCCAACGGATCCGGATACAAATACGTTGCATATCCAACGATTTGATTCATATCACGGACGATGATGATCCGACCTTCGGGGAGATCGGCGATTTCAATAAGCGCCTTGTGCTGCTGTTCAGGCGGTCTGAAAGAGACCAAATGCTCATGGAATTCAAGGCTTGCCAATTCATTGCCGGGAATCGGGCCTTCAATGATCAAGTCGCCATTCTTATGTTTGAGTTCCATCGCGTTATACGTTTTCTTATGTTCCAACCTGCTCACCGTCCTACAATTAAATAGACCTTATTCACAGTATACAACAATTATGTCCAAGGCAAATAACTTCTTGACAGTAAATTAAATAACAATACTAAAAATAGTAATTTATTCGCAAATAAAGAGTAAGTAAGGTAGAATAATAGAGGTAAATGTTTCGCGAAAGGGTGATAGGAATGGAAATCAATAACTTGCCTGTAATGCAGGGGGATTATCAATTACAGGATTATGACCGAACAGCAAAGGAATTTAAATGGTCTGACGCAGAGAAGGAATTTAGCTGGCATGAAACCGGACTCATCAACATTGCCCACGAGGCTGTAGATCGTCATGCGGATTCCTATCGAAAAAACAAAGTGGCGCTCTTCTACAAAGATGCGACGCGTAAAGAATCGTATACGTATAATGAACTGAAACGAATGTCCAATAAAGCTGCAAATGTACTGACGAACCATTCAACGTTGGAAAAAGGGGACCGTATATTCGTTTTCATGCCCCGCTCTCCTGAACTGTATTTTGCGATACTGGGAGCGCTGAAAATGGGGACGATTGTCGGACCGCTCTTTGAAGCGTTTATGGAAGGTGCGGTATATGACCGGCTCTCCGACAGCGAAGCGAAAGCGATTGTAACGACGCCCGAATTGTTGGACAGGATTCCAGTTGACAAATTGCCTCATTTGAAAACGATCTTCTTAGTCGGCGAACAGATTGAAGAAGATGAAAAACATATAGATTTCAACAAACATTTGAAGAGTGCGTCTTCCCACTTCAAAGTAGAATGGATGGATAAGGAGTCTCCGACACTGCTCCACTATACGTCAGGCTCCACGGGGAAACCAAAAGGCGTTTTACATGTTCAGGAAGCGATGGTTCAGCAATTGATGACGGCACGCTGGGTATTGGATTTGAAGGATGAAGATGTTTTTTGGTGCACAGCGGATCCGGGGTGGGTAACTGGCACGGCGTACGGGATCTTCGGACCGATGCTGGCAGGTGCTACATCACTGATTGTCGGCGGAAGATTTTCTACAGACAGCTGGTACGAATCCATTCAAGAGTATGGTGTAACGGTTTGGTACAGCGCACCGACTGCTTTCCGGATGCTGATGGGCGCAGGTGCAGGACCGTTGGAGAAATACGATCTATCCTCATTGCGTCATATCCTTTCAGTCGGCGAACCGTTGAACCCTGAAGTCATCCGGTGGGGGATGGAAGTGTTCAAGCTGCGGATCCATGACACTTGGTGGATGACGGAAACAGGAGCCCAAACGATCTGCAACTTTGGCTCATTGCCAATTAAAATGGGGTCTATGGGGAAAGCCGTTCCAGGAATTGAAGCGGCGATCGTCGATGACCGGGGGCAAGTATTGCCGCCGAATCGGATGGGCAATTTGGCAATCAAAAAAGGCTGGCCTGCAATGATGCGGCAAATCTGGAATAATCCTGAGAAATACGATTCCTATTTCTTGAATGATGAATGGTATGTTTCCGGGGATTCCGCCTATATGGACGAAGACGGTTATTTCTTCTTCCAAGGTCGGGTCGATGACGTCATCATGACGAGCGGCGAACGGGTCGGACCGTTTGAAGTGGAAAGTAAGCTACTTGAGCATCCGGCGATTGTCGAGGCGGGAGTCATCGGGAAGCCTGATCCGGTCCGTGGTGAAATCATTAAAGCCTTTGTCGCACTCCATGAAGGCTATGAACCTTCCGAAGAATTGGAGACTGACATTAAGCAGTTTGTCAAAAAGGAACTTGCCGCACACGCTGCGCCAAGGGAAATCGAATTCAAAGATAAGCTTCCGAAGACAAGAAGCGGAAAAATCATGCGCCGTGTGTTGAAGGCATGGGAACTGAACTTGCCGACAGGCGACTTGTCAACGATGGAAGACTGACGTGGATATAACGAAAAGGGACTCCCGATTTTTTTCGGAAGTCCCTTTTCAATTTACCTGTTACTCATCATCACCATCATCACCATCATCGGATGGAGGTTTGGTGCCTCCTCCGTTGTTGTTGCCGTTTCCGTTGTTTCCAGTATTGCCATTTCCGTTTCCATTGTTACCAGTGCCATTTCCATTATTGCCAGCATTTCCATCATCTTTCCCGCTGTCTTCGCTGCCGTTTCCGTTGCCACCGCCATTCCCTTCATTTCCTGGAGGTGTCACGGGAGGTATATTCTTATCATCCGGCACTTTCGGAGTAGGTGGCGGCTCTGGGCTATCGATAGTTACGATATTGGAGTTCTCTGATAACAGTCCAGTAATATCAACGGCTCTGACATAATAATCCCCTGGGCCGACAGCAATCGATTTGGAAGATCCATCTCTTACCGTCGCAATCCGTTCATTGTTTCGATATACATAATAACCGATTACGTCATTCGATGGGGACTCTGACCAGACCATTGTCGATCCGGTAAGCGATGCACTGACTCCTGCCGGTGCAGAATTATCGGCAATAAAGGATGCGCCGGAAACTACGCCTGAAGCAAATACAGACATAGATGGGAAGAGCTTCGAAGCATCTCCGCCCCATGGACCTAGCATCCGGTCGATGAATGCCTGGTTGACTCCCGTTCCGCCTGAAACGATAAATTCAGCAGGCGTAGAAGGAAGCGCCATGTAACGGCTTCCTTTGACGGAGACATAGGAAGCGTTGATAATGCTGTCATCCGGTTTTGTTGGAAGCATCACTTTAGAATTGAACAAATCCGACCTGACCAACCCGGCTGATGTACATGCTGCAGACGGCGCCAATCCGGAAATTCCGCAGAATGGTTTGGATACTACGCCTGCAGGTTGTTTGAAAGTGCTTCCTGCACCGATAAGGTCAGGCCGTACTTTATTTGCACTGTTCATCAATCTGCCAAATAACATCGTTGTACGTGTCGTAGGGTGCATTTGCCCGGATCCACGTGTGTATAATTTCCGTGACTGGTCATAATAGCCGAACCATATTCCTAGTGTAACGTTCGGGTTATAACCGACAAGCCAAGCATCCGCGTATTCATTCGTTGTACCTGTCTTCGCGGCCAAGTCGGTTTTGAAATTCATGAAGCCAGGCAATTGCTGACCCGTTCCTCCAGGCTTCAGAACGTCCCGTAGCATATCCGTAATAATATAAGATGTTTCCGGACTGAATACATCGACAGGCTCGATTTCATGTTGATAAACGACATTGCCAGCCATATCCTCTATTCGTTCAATAATATACGATTGTATGAATTTGCCGCCATTTGCAAATGTGGCGAATGCATTTGTGTTTTCCTTGACACTTACACCCTTAGCCATTCCTCCGATAGAGGTGGAATAGTTTGTGTAGTCCCCCTTTTGCAGCTGACTGAAATTCATTTTCTCCAAGAACTCAGCAGGCCGTCTGTCCACTATTTGCTTATATAATCGGGCCGTTGGCAGGTTCAGTGATTGAGCTAATGCTTTCCTTGCAGGGATGATGCCGTTTTCCACATCGGCATTATAGTTTGCAGGTTTCCAACCCGGAATTTCAAATTTGACATCGACGACAGGGCTTCCTGCACCGATGACCCCATATTCAATCGCAGGTGCATAGACAAGAAGCGGTTTCATCGCTGAGCCGTTTGACCGATGAGTTTGCGTAGCATAGTTCGTATTGATAAGTTGGTGATCGCGTCCTCCAATGAAGGAAAGGATCCGTCCTGTATTATTTTCAATCATGATTGCACCAACTTGAACGGGGTTATCCTTCAAAATGGTTTCCCCAGTGCTGTAATCCTTCTCTTCACGTGTATACGTGAAACCGTAATGTTCGAATTCCTGCCCGACTTTATTCATTTCATCATAGAGGTCTTTTTCAACAGTCGAGTAAATTCGGTATCCGCCAGTACGCATTGCGCGTTCTGCAAGAATTTTATATTTATCCTTTACTTTTTCATCTGAGTCAACCCGTTCCGGATCGATACCATCCTTTTCTGCCAAGATTTTTGCAAGAATTAAAATTGTCTCCCCTTGGATTTCTTGGGTCAAGTATGGATATCGTTCGGTAGCGCGTTTCGTCTTTTTAGCGAAGTCCTTTGTGATATCGTAAGCAATCGCTTCTTCATACTGTTTATCAGTAATATAGCCCGTTTCCTTCATACGGAAGAGGACTGTTTTCATCCTGTCGATTCCAGGCTTAATATTTTCCTCTTTCTTTAAACCGCCTCCATAATAGTTGCTCATAAAAGGCGTGTAAGCAAAAGGTGCTTGCGGAATTCCTGCAATATAGGCAGCTTGGGGAAGATTAAGCTCTTTTGCGGTTACACCAAAAATACCTTCAGCTGCAGTTTCGATCCCCGCAATATTTTGTCCCATTGCATTTCTACCATATGGAATGATATTCAAGTAGGCTTCCAGAATCTCTTCTTTATCCATGAAATGTTCAAGCCGCATGGCAAGGAGGATTTCTTTCGCCTTCCGCTCATAGGATACTTCATTCGTCAAAATCTGGTTTTTGATAAGTTGTTGCGTAAGTGTTGAGCCACCCGTTTGACTAGAAGAATTCGTTACATCTTGAAACAGTCCTCGGAAAATCGCTTTTGGGACAATTCCCTGATGTGTTTCAAAATACTCGTCTTCGGTCGCCAAAACCGCATCAATGACAAATGGTGAAACATCTTTCAACGTTATCTCTTTCCGTTCGATATCGGCATTCACTTTACCTAGATATATATCGTTGGCAAAATAAATTTCCGAAGTCTCTTCATAATTGAAGACATCATCTCGCATTTCTGCTTTAGATCGAAGCGGTTCCTTCGCTACGAGTGATGCAAAATAACCGGCTCCGACTGAGGCGGCAAAAACGCCAAGCGTCAACCCGAAGATGAGGAAGAGGAGAAAGAGGTTCCAGATGACTCCTGATGTGATGCGGAGGCTCTTTGCCCATCCTTTTTTCTTCATCGATTCAAATTTTTCTTCTATTAGATCTATCTTGTTTTTACGTTTTTCGCTCAAGTTTTCATCCCCCCTAAAATCCTTCCTATTATAGCACATTTCGTGAAA
This sequence comes from Sporosarcina luteola, assembly GCF_023715585.1. Taxonomy (GTDB): domain Bacteria; phylum Bacillota; class Bacilli; order Bacillales_A; family Planococcaceae; genus Sporosarcina; species Sporosarcina luteola_D. Next base: position 1,135,744 of record NZ_JAMBOK010000001.1, on the reverse strand, counting down.
ATCAATAGAAAATGTTTGACAAAACGATAATTTAGACTACAATAAATCTATATCATTCATCACATGGTGAAAAAGCCGGAGTAGGAGCGGTCGATCCGTATAGAGAGGCAGCGGTTGGTGGAAGCTGTCCGGTAGAACGTTTGCGAATTACAGCTTTGGAGTGTGACGCGTACGCGGCGTTAATGCGTCTTAAAGCGGAGAATGTATTTATTCTCAAGCCGGGTGGTACCGCGTTAATTTTTGTATTTAACGTCCCTGCATGATTCGATTGAATCGTGCAGGGGCTTTTTCAATTTACAGGAGGGATAGTAATGAAAAGCGAATTGCTGGAAGACTTAAAATGGAGAGGCCTGCTATATCAGCAGACGGATGAGGAAGGCCTTGAAAAGGTATTGAATGAGGAAAAGATTTCATTATATTGTGGAACAGACCCGACGGCGGACAGTTTGCATATCGGTCATATTGTACCATTTTTGACACTTCGCCGTTTTCAGCAACACGGCCACCGTCCCATCGTTCTGGTGGGCGGGGCAACCGGCATGATTGGGGATCCTTCATTCAAGGCGGAAGAGCGGCAGCTTCTTTCAGATGAGCAAATCGCGAAAAACGTTGCGGGCATCCGCCGGCAATTGGAGCACATCTTTGATTTTGAAAGTGAAAACGGAGCTATCTTAGTCGACAATAAAGACTGGTTTGGAGAAATGTCTGCTATCAGCTTCCTCCGTGACTACGGAAAGCTTTTAAGCATTAACTATATGCTCGCAAAAGAGAATGTTGCTTCCCGTCTGGAAACAGGCATCTCCTTCACGGAATTTTCGTATATGCTGATCCAAGGCGCGGACTTCAGCCACTTGTACGACAAGTACAAATGCCGTTTGCAAATCGGCGGTTCAGATCAATGGGGCAATATTACAACAGGACTTGAAATCATCAGGAAAACACATAGTGAAGAAGCGAAAGCATTCGGAATCACGATGCCGCTCATAACGAAAGCGGATGGCACGAAATTCGGAAAAACTGCTGGCGGTTCTGTCTGGCTTGATGCAACAAAGACGTCGCCTTATGAGTTCTATCAGTTCTGGATCAACACTGCAGACGCCGAAGTCATCAACTACTTGAAAATCTTTACGTTCATGGGGCGGGAAGAAATCGAGGCGCTCGAGACATCCGTTCAGAATGAACCACATCTACGTAAAGCCCAACAAGCATTGGCGGAAGAAATGACACGTCTTATCCACGGCCAAGAAGCGCTAGACCAAGCAGTCCGCATTTCGCAAGCATTATTCAGCGGAGACTTGAAGGCGTTGACAGTTGCGGAAATGAAAGATGCATTCAAAGACGTACCGACTGCTGAACTTGAGAAGGCCGATAAAAATATCGTAGACTTCATCGTCGAAGCGGGTGTTTCCTCTTCCAAGCGGCAAGCCCGTGAAGACGTGACAAACGGCGCAATTTCCTTAAATGGTGAAAAAGTGACGGATACCGCATATGAAGTCACTGCAGCGGACCGTTTGGACGATGCGTTCACAATCGTGCGTCGAGGCAAGAAGAATTATAAAATGGTGAAATTCATCTAATGCAAAAAGGCCATCCTTTGGGGATGGCCTTTTTGTGTGTTGGAAAGGGTGGTAAACCCTCGAGAGTTGGCGATAACCTTTCGTTCGCCCACGAAATTTCTACGCTTTCATTTTCGCTGCTGCTTTTTTTCTTGGAGCGGGCTTCTTCTTTTTCGTCTTATCGAGCGATGCTTGCAGCGCAGCCATCAGATCGGTCGTATTGGAAGGCGATATTGCCTGTTTCTCCAGTTTTGCGACAGTGACACTGCCTGATTTTTTCTCTTCAATTAATTCCATTAGAGCAGTCCTATACTCGTCCGTATACTTATCGGGATCGAACGCGGTTGTTAATTGATCAACTAACAGTAGTGCCGTATCCAGTTCCTTTTTCACAACAGAGTCTTCAGCCGGAATATTTGGGACATCCTGCACATTGCGTACTTCATCCGGGAAGTGGATCGTTTCCATTAACAAAGCGTCTTTATAAACCCGGACAACAGCTAATTGCTCCTTCGAACGGATAATAATTTTCGCCACACCGATTTTCCCTGATTCTTTCAGAGCCTTGCGTAATAGTGCATAAGCTTTGCCGCCATTTGCATCAGGTGCCATGAAATAGCTCCGTTCAAAATAGATCGGATCGATTTCCTCCAACTTTACAAAATCAATGATCTCCACTGCTTTGTCTTCATTTTCCTTCTTCAGCTTTTCGAGTTCCTCATCATCAAGTACGACAAACTTGTTTTTCGTATACTCATACGCTTTTACGATTTCTTCACTCTTCACTTCCTTATCACAAATCGGACATACTTTCTGATAGCTGATCGGAGAATGACATTCTTTATGAAGCTGGCGCAATTTAATATCGTTGTTTTCGGTAGCTGTATGAAGCTTGATCGGAATATTGACAAGACCGAAACTGATGCTGCCTTTCCAAACTGTATGCAATGAAATCACCCGCTTTTATTCTTAGTATGGAAAGCTGACTCATTCTTATGTATACGAAATCCGATTCATCAAACACTAACAAAAACTTGGAGCGATCTAGATGAAACCGATGTTACTGATGGATGCAGAAGAATTGCCTGTTGGGAAAGATTGGCTGTATGAAACGAAATACGACGGATTCCGTGCGATTCTGCAATGGAATAACGAGGGGATTCAGCTATACAGCAGAAACGAAAAACTGTTGAATGAAATATTTCCGGAAATTATCGAGAATTGCCGCCGCATTGAGCATTTGATTAAACCGTTTCTCCCGATTACATTTGATGGGGAAGTGGTCAATCTTCAAAACGATTTTAGTAGTGAATTCTCCATTGTACAAACGAGGGGAAGAATGAGAAAAAAAGAAGTCATTTCCCAGCATTCTAGAGGACTCCCTTGCCAATACATCGTCTTTGATCTTTTATTGCTGAAAGGAAAAGATGTTTCGGGCACGGCACTTGAAAAGAGGAAGGTGCAGCTGAAGAACTGTTTTGAACAGATTGGGCTGCCAACTGCTGTAAGCTATCGACACGAATGTCTAATACAATTAATTGAAACGTTTACAGACGAAAAGGAATTATGGAATACAGTCCAGCTGAACAATGGGGAAGGTGCAGTTGCTAAGAGGAGAGAGAGTTTCTGGAGCCCAGAAAAACGGACGAATCAATGGTTGAAAGTGAAAAACTGGCGACTGGTCACAGTCATTATAACGAAATATGAACAAGTGAACGGATTTTTTACAGGTGCGATTTACAGAGGTGATCAGCTTTTTGAGATAACGACATTCAAGCACGGAATGTCAGATAAGGAAATGAAGACGCTGAGTGAGTTGTTTCTTGCAAACGGACACCATATTGGAGACTCCGTTTACGAAATCGAGCCTTCCATTTGTGCGAATATTAATTGCATTAGCTTTGATGGAAAACACTTGCGCGAGCCGAGGTTCCATTCTTTTCGGTTTGAAGTGAACCCCGAAGAATGCCAGTGGCGTCAATTGCTTAGGCAAGTGAACCCGATTCCCGAGCGTGTCCAAATTACCCATCCAAACAAACCGGTTTGGCCGAAGGTAGGTATGGTAAAGGACGATTACTTACTTTATTTACAATCAGCGGCGCCATTCATGCTTCCCTTCCTGAAAGGACGGCATCTCACGTTAATCCGTTATCCGCACGGCGTGCCGGGCGAGAAGTTTTATCAGAAAAGCGTACCGGATTACGCTCCTGACTTCGTGAAGACGTCAAGAGATGAGGACATTGACTATATCGTCTGCAATGACATTACAACTTTGCTGTGGCTTGGGAATCAGCTTGCAATCGAATACCATATCCCATTCCGAACGATTGATACAAGGATGCCGACCGAAATCGTCTTCGATTTAGATCCTCCATCCGTTGAGGATTTTACACTCTCCGTAGAAGCGGCAATACGCTTAAAAATCATATTCGATCAGTTCCAACTGGCCTCATTCGTCAAAACATCCGGCGGCAAAGGTCTGCAAGTATATATTCCGCTACCATTCAATACATTCACATACGACGACACCCGCATCTTCACAAAATTCATCGCGGATTTCCTATGCGACCAAGAGCCGCAATGGTTCACAACTGAGCGCCTGAAAAAGAACAGAGGAAACAGACTATACCTAGACTATGTGCAGCATCACGAAGGAAAAACCATTGTCGCTCCATACTCACCGAGGGGAAATGAATTGGCAACTGTTGCCACACCATTGAACTGGGATGAAGTTGGTGCATCATTACGGCCGGAACAGTTTACAATCAACACTGTAGTGGAGCGAATGAAAACGATTGGGGATCCGTTCCGTGACTTCAGGCAAGCAGGTGAGAAGCAGGATTTTGCAGTTGTACTTGAACAGTTGAAAGATGTATTGAGGGGGAAATAGCCCCCTCCAATTTACAAAAGGCTGAATTTTATGATAGTATTTGTTCTATAATGCTATGATTCTGTACGCATGATAATAGGGGGGATATCCATGGAAGTACCTTTACTAGTCACACAGTTTTTAGATCATGCCGTTAAACTCTATGGAGAAAAAAAAGCGATAATCTGTGAAGACCGGGTATTTACTTATCGGGAAATGAATGACCGTGTCAATCAGTTGTCAGACGGCCTTCGTAAGTTAGGAGTAAAAAAAGGCGACCGTGTAGCCTTTTTAGCACCGAATACAGTAGAAATGCTAGAAGGTTTCTATGGTGTGTTTCAGCTGGGTGCTGTCATGGTACCATTGAATATCCGACTAAAACCAGAAGATTATCTGTATATTTTAAATCATAGCGGATCAAAAGTTTTGTTTGTTGATCAGGACTTATACAATTTAATTCTGCCGGTTAGAGAAAAGCTGGAAACCGTTGAGGAGATTATAGTCCATTATTATGACGGCTCCTGTGATGAATTGAATTATGATGAATTTTTACAATCTCATTCAAAAGCAGCATTCCAACGTGAAGACTTGGAAGAGACAGATGTATGCAGCTTACTATACACGAGTGGAACAACTGGCAATCCTAAAGGCGTGATGTTGACGCATCGAAACAACTACCTTCATGCGTTAACATGTATGCATCATTTACGGGTAACAGATCAAGATGTACTTGCACATGTATTGCCGATGTTTCACGTCAATGGATGGGGCTCCCCGTTCTACTACACTGCTAATGGAGCAACTCAAGTCTGTTTACGAAAAGCCTCGCCGCAAACTATTTTTGATGTGATAGAAAAACACGGCGTCACCGTCATGCATATGGCTCCGACGGTCTTGAATTCCTTATTGCAATACTACGATGACAACCAGTTGAATCTTGAGCAAAACACTCGTGTATTTATAGCGGGATCGGCTCCGCCAACAGCGTTTGTCACTCGAGTGGAAGATGAACTAGGGTGGGAGTTTGTTCAAGTGTACGGCATGACGGAATCTAGTCCGTTAAGTACCATCTCAAGAATCCAAACGCACTTCAAAGATTTTACAAGAGATGAAGAGTCTCGTTTAAAAGCAAAAGCGGGGCACCAAATGATTGGTACTGATGTAAAAGTCGTAAATGAATTGGGAGAAGAAGTGGCTTGGAATGAAAAGGAAATTGGAGAACTCATTGTCCGTGGAAATGGTGTCATGAAAGGTTATTGGAGAAATGAAGAAGCGACAATGGAAGCCATCCGTGATGGCTGGCTTTACACAGGTGATATGGCTGTAGTGGATGAGTATGGAACGATAGGAATCGTCGACCGGAAAAAAGACGTCATTATCTCGGGTGGAGAAAATATATCCTCCATTGAAGTCGAAGGTGTTTTATATGACCATCCAGCTATTCTGGAGGCGGCAGTCATTGCAGTTCCCCATGAAAAATGGGGGGAAACACCTCATGCCTACGTCGTTCTGCGATCAGGACATAACGCTACAGAAGAAGACCTGATTCAATTCACTAGAGACAAACTCGCCCATTTCAAAGCGATTACAGGAGTCACCTTTGTTGATGAACTACCTAAAAATGCTTCCGGAAAGATCTTAAAAGTACAGCTGCGCAATGACTACTGGGAGTCGGTCGGGAAGACAGAGAAGTTCGTTAATTGAACTACAATAAATCACAGAAAAAACCCCGAAATTGCAAATGCAATCTCGGGGTTTTCGTAAGGAAGCGATTAACGAGAGTAGAACTCAACGATAAGTGCTTCGTTAATTTCAGCAGCTAGTTCGCTGCGCTCAGGCATACGTACGAATGTACCGACTTTAGTGTCAGCATTGAAAGTAACGTACTCAGGAACATAGTTGTTCACTTCTAGAGCTTCGTTAACAACATCAAGGTTTTGAGATTTTTCACGAAGTGAGATCTCTTGACCAGGTTTTACGCTGAAAGATGGGATGTCAACGTGTTTGCCGTCAACAAGGATGTGACCATGGTTGACGAGTTGGCGAGCTGCACGGCGAGTGCGTGCAAGACCCATGCGGTATACAAGGTTGTCAAGGCGAGTTTCAAGAAGGATCATGAAGTTTTCACCGTGTTTACCAGGCATTTTACCAGCTTTGTTGAAAACAGTTTTAAATTGACGTTCGTTCACGCCGAACATGAAACGAAGTTTTTGTTTTTCTTGTAATTGCATTCCGTATTCGGAAAGTTTTTTACGTTGAGTAGGACCGTGTTGTCCCGGTGCGTAAGGGCGTTTTTCGATTTCTTTTCCAGTTCCGCTTAGCGAGATGCCAAGACGACGGGAAAGTTTCCAAGATGGACCTGTATAACGAGCCATGAGAGACTCCTCCTCTGTTTTGGTTTTATTTTGTTGTAAAATAAGAACCAGATGCATTCAATCCGTGTGCCATTCTATAATCTTGCATCCTCGCCTCAGCAGCCACGAGGTTACGCGATGCACCTTACTAAAAGGAATAGACTGGACAGCATGGATCATACAACTGCTGCAACTATTTTACACAAGGAACATCATAACAATTATGCGGAGGTGAGTCAAGCTCTTTTCCTCGCCGTCATAATCTACGAGAAGAATCAATGTAAAAACTATTAATAATAGGTTATATGTATTAGAATAGTGGAATAGGTAGAAATACGGGGAACGTGAATGAGGGTGATGGAAATGAACGTTCATGAATTAATATTATATGAAGTGAATTGTTCCATTTTTGATTTAATGTCAAATCTTACTGATGAAGATCCTTTAGGAGAAAAACTTCTTAAGTTCAAAGAATTGTTCATGAGTCAATTCGAAATTAAGGATGCTGAAATACTGCTGTACGATAATAATCGGTTTATACCGCTATTCAATACTGCATCTTCTCAGAACAATTGCGGACTGGAAACATATGCGAAAGACCATCCAATCTTCAATGTATCATTCATCTCGCATTCTTCAGACAGGGAATACGAGTTTGCGGATGATTCGCTCATCATCAGGGATGTCCAACTTGCTCCTCTTGCCGCAATTCTTTTCAGGGCGAGTGATAAATGGCATGCATTTGCTCAGACACCTTACTTGAAGGCGCTGAAGAAAGCGTTTGGTACATTCATTGGCCAAGTTGTACAAATGCATAAGATTTCGGAAAGTGAAAAGACATTTAGACATCTATTTGAAGTGGCTGAACTTTTCAACTCTACGATGGAAAGCGATGTCATTCTTGAAGGCTTAATGGAAGCGGTTTGCGGATCCTTTCCTGCGTACGATGTCAATCTGCTCCTTTCAAATGAACAGAAAGGAAAGACGAATGAGTATCGATTGTTTGACTATGCCAATGAAAGAGTGTCTGCAGTCGATGCATTCCTGTCAGGGGATTTGACGATTGAGAACGCGGTTGATATTGCAAGCAGTCTACTGAATGCACCCATTCGAGGAAGGCAGGGGATTTACGGTATTTTGCAGATAACCGCGCCGAAGAACACTGAATTTACTCTTGCGCAGAAGAGTTTTGTCCGATCGATGGCGAATGGTGCAGGCAATGCACTCGAAAACGCCAGTCTCTACGACCAATCCCATCGCCTGGTGGATGATCTGCAATTAGTGAATGAAGCGTCAAGGAAATTGAACAGCAATTTGGATCTAGATGAAATGATCGCTTTTCTCAAAGAACAGTTTATGAATGCATTCCGCCCGCATGAAATGGCCTTTATCTTTTATGAAGACCGATACAACTATTCCATCTCGCCTTCGTCCACGACACTCTTCAAAGAAACTGCAGGTGAAAGATATATAGATTCAGTTTCAGCACGTTTCAGAGAAGGGGAAGAAGCAGTTTTCGATGCCAATATACAAACGGATGAGATCAATGAGTTCAAATCGCTTGTCGCCCTTCCAATCAGCAATGGCGGCGAGGTGATCGGATTCGTAATCCTCATGCACCGGAAAGAATACTTTTTTTCATTTGACAGTTTTAAATTGATGCGCTCCCTCATCGGCCATTCATCGCTGGCGATCTCCAACATCATGCTGCGCGATCAGTTGCAAGAGCTTGTCAATAAGGATCATCTGACTAAATTATTCACCCGTTCGTATTTAGATGAAATTGTTACAGCAACGATCGAAAGAGAGGAATCCGGCGTATTCATCCTGATGGATGTCGATGATTTCAAAGTGGTGAATGACTCTTGCGGCCATACGACAGGGGACATGGTATTACAGCAGATCTCGGCATTTATCATCTCGAAAGTGGAAGGTCGGGGAATCGCCAGCAGATGGGGCGGTGAGGAAATCGCACTCTTCATGCCGTCCGCAACAGTTGAAGAAGGTCTCGATTTGGCCAAACAACTTGTCGAAGGAATCCCTGAGGCGACCGATCCGCGCGTGACAGTATCGATTGGTTTGAGTGGCTGGTCTCCTACTGACGGCAAATCATATAAGGAGCTTTTCCAAGCGACGGATCAAGCTCTCTATTACGCAAAAAACCATGGGAAGAACAGGTTTATTCTGCATGAGCAGCTTCAGCGCTAAAATGGCGCTGAAGTTGCTCTTTTTCTTTTTCGTGAAAGCGGGTAAAATGAAATTAGGAAATGTAAGTGCTTACAATACTGAAGGGCGGAATGGAAATGAATAAATCGAAACTGCACAAAGACACGCTTGTAATCCATGAAGGCTATGATGACACTCAACACCATGGCAGCTTGGCTGTGCCACTCTATCAGACTTCGACATATTCTTTTGAAACTGCAGAACAAGGGGAAAAGCGCTTCTCGGGTGAGGAGGCAGGCAATATTTATTCACGGCTCGGCAATCCGACAGTCCGTATCCTTGAGGAAAGGATGGCCGCTCTTGAAAATGGGGCAGGTGCCCTCGCTTTCGGCTCCGGAATGGCGGCAGTCAGCTCCGTACTCGTCCACCTGACGAAAGCGGGCGACCATATTATCTGCTCGAGGGGAATCTATGGATGTACATTCGGTTTACTAGGAATCATGAAAGAGAAATATAATATATCCCACAGCTTGATCAGCATGACGACCGAGGAAGAGATTGAAAAGGCAATCAGACCTGAAACAGTATGCATTTATGTGGAAACGCCGATTAATCCAACAATGGAATTGGTAGACTTGAAATTGGTCTGCGAGGTAGCCCGGAAACACGGATTGGCAGTTGTCGTAGATAACACATTCACATCCCCTTATTTACAGAACCCGATCGATTACGGAGCAGATTTTGTTTTGCATAGCGCAACGAAATATATTAACGGACATGGAGACGTGATTGCTGGACTGCTTGTCGGAAAGGATGCAGAAGAAATCCAAAAGCTGAAAATGACCGTTCAAAAAGATTACGGAGCAATCATGTCCCCGTTTGATGCATGGTTGCTTATCCGTGGATTGAAAACGATGCCTGTCCGTATGGAAAGGCATACGGCAAATGCGGAAAGAATACTTGCCTATTTAAAAGGACAAAAGCTTGTCGAAAATATTTTCTATCCTTTCGATCAAAGCAATCCGCAATTGAATATTGCCAAACGACAAATGAAAGCTGGCGGGGGGCTAATTTCATTTACAGTAAAAGGCGGTAAAGAAGGCGCACAAACATTCATGGACAGCCTTTCGTTGATCAAAATAGCTGTCAGTCTTGGTGATGCCGAAACGCTCATGCAACATCCAGCTACGATGACGCATTCAGGCGTCCCGGAGGCCGACCGACTGCAAATGGGCATTGAAGATTCTTTGCTCCGTCTATCTGTCGGTCTCGAACACGCAGACGATCTTATCGCAGACTTAGATTCCGCCTTCAGTGCATTGACACAAAAATATTCGACACATGCATAAAAATTGCCCGGCGTTGACAGTCGCCGGGCAATTTTTCATTCTCTTATATATGGGTAACAAGCACGCTTACAAAGTGCTCAAGTCCCGCTTGGTCATCTTCATTAAAACGATCATACTCGGGACTGTCGATATCAAGAACCCCGATCACTCTGCCGTCTTTCATCAAAGGTACAACGATCTCTGAACGTGATGCAGCATCACATGCGATGTGGCCCGGAAACTGATTTACGTCAGCAACCAAAATGGTTTCCTGTTTTTGCGCTGCAGTCCCGCATACACCTTTCCCTAACGGAATGCGTATACAAGCAGGCAATCCTTGGAATGGACCAAGCACAAGTTCATCCTCGCCATCCATCATATAAAAACCAACCCAATTAATGCGATCAAAGAATTGATTCAGCAAAGCTGATGCATTGCTCAAATTCGCATAGCGGTTGCTCTCCCCTGAAAGTAAGGCATCCAGCTGTTTTGCCAGTTGTCCATACTTCTCCTTCGGAATGTCCGAATAATTCGTTGCAGTAAACAAAATAGCACCCCCTGAATATAGTCACATTAAGTATAAGTCTCCCATGAAGATTCTACAAATTTCGCGGATTTTAGCGCGGAAAACAACTTTTTCCCTATAATTCGCCCAAATTCATATGAAAAGTCTTTAAACATGTTACTATATAAGATAATATTGTTTTAACTAGCAGGAAAAAGTATATTTCAGTGACTTCGGAATAGGGGGATCACAATGGTGAAATACTTCATCATTCCAATAATTGTTCTACTTGTACTTATTACCATCGCCTTTTTGTTCAGGCGTAAACATATTAGTGAAATCAACAAACTGGAACATGAAAAGATGCAAATTCAAAACAAACCGATTTTTGAAGAGATGATGAAAGTTAAACAATTGAATATGACAGGAGAAACTGAGGAGAAGTTCGAGCGGTGGAGAAATGAATGGACTGAAGTCGTTGATGTACATATGCCTATAATCGATTCGTTGCTCTTTGATGCGGAAGATATGATCGATCGTTTCCGGTTTAAAAAGGCGACAGCAACGGAAAAAGAGATCCAAGAAAAAATCCGTGACTGTGATAAGAGGAAAAACGACATATTGGACGAGCTGAATGAATTGATTGGCAGCGAGGAAAAGAACAGGATCGAAATGGAGAATCTCCGCGAGCAATACAGATTGGCCAGAAAATCAATTCTAGCCCATCAACATTCTTACGGTATGACTGTTGTGCCATTGGAAAAAGAACTTGAGTCCTTCACTCCTAAATTCGAGGAATATGACGAATTGACGGCGAATGGGAATTATTTGCTGGCACGTGAAATTGTCATTACCCTATCTGCAAAAGGGGAGAGGCTTTCGACATTAATCCATGAGATACCTTCATTACTGACTGAACTCCAAAACAAGATGCCGGCTTCCATACGTGAACTTCGGCTCGGCATCATGGAAATGGAAGAACAGTCATATAACCTGGCGCATCTCGACCTGCAGAAGCAGTTAGATGAAATCGAAGACGGGATCGGCGAACAATTGACGCGATTGGCCCAGCTTGACATCGATGCTGTACGGCAAAATGTTATGGATATGAACGACCGAATCGATGCCTTCTACGATTCATTGGAGAAGGAAGTCAATGCCAAGCATTACGTTGACTTTCATTTTTCTGAAATTGAAGAATCGCTCGATGCCATCATACAATTGACGAGAGAAACATCCGATGAAGCCGTCTATGTCCAACAAAGTTATCGGTTGGATGAAAAAGAAGCAAAATTGCCGCAAGCGAGCATGAAACGGTTGGAAACGATTCAAAATCGTTTTGACGCGTTGAAGATTATGATGGAGGAAGAAGATTCCGCCTATTCCTACATACAAGCTGAACTTAAAGGGATTTCCGATGAACTTGAGGAAATTGCAGAGGAACAAGAAAGTCTTGCCAATCGGATGAAAAACTTACGGATCGATGAAAATAATGTAAGAAACAAACTGGCAGATCTTGCAAGGGAGCTGCAAAATGCTGATCGTAAACTTCACAGAGGCAATATTCCAGGCATTCCGGATGAAATGGACGCTAGGCTTGAAGAAGCGGAGGAACAGCTTTTCCTTGTAAGTCAAAGCTTGCAGGATATCCCTTTGAATATGTCAGTTGCTGAAGGGTATTTAGCAAATGCGCAAAACGTTGTAAAAGAAGTGAACGAAAAAGTCGAGGAGCTTCTCGAAAACGTCATGCTTGTAGAGAGGATTATCCAATACGGAAATCGCTACCGTGCATCCAATCCGGAAATGCACGAAAGATTGCTCGATGCAGAAGAATCCTTCCGACAATTCCGCTATGCGAAAGCGCTTGAAGACGCGGCTACAGCCGTGGAGGCAGTCGAGCCGGGTGCAATGAAGCGGATTGAAGAAATGTTGAAGGAACAAGTTTAATGGTAGGAATAATCGATAGTTGGTTGACAGTAACGGGCCACCGGCATACTAAGTGCGGGTGGCTTTGTCACGCTAAAAAGGAAGGGAATTTCATATGATTTATTTTGATAACAGCTCAACGACGCGGCCGAATGATAGCGTCCTCGAATCATTCATTGCCGCTAATATGAAATATTATGCGAATCCCGCATCGCTGCATGTGTTAGGAAGGGAAGCAGAAGCTTTATTAAAGCGTTCAAAAGAACAAATGCTTAAGCTTGTCGATAATGAAAGCGGAGAAGTCATCCTTACGTCTGGTGGCACGGAAGCGAATAATCTGGCTATTCTCGGCATTGCTGAGGCATACTCTTCAAGAGGCAATCATGTAATCACAACCCAAATCGAACATCCTTCCATCATAAATGCGTGTAAAAAGTTGGAAGAGATCGGATTTGAAGTGGACTATTTGAAGGTGGACGCCCAAGGACTTATTTCAATCGAGGAATTGGAGAAGAAACTCAGAAAGGATACCATCCTTGTCAGTATCATGCATGTCAATAATGAGATTGGAACAATACAACCGATCAGGCAGTGCGCCGAATTGATCAAAAAAAGAAGCCGTGCATTTTTTCACTCGGATTGCGTCCAAAGTTTCGGGAAGTTGCCTGTCAGCATGGAATCATTAGGTCTGGATGCCATAACCATCTCAGCGCATAAAATGAACGGACTGAAAAACTCCGGTGCTTTGCTTTTGAAAAAAAACGTAACACCACGTGCAATCAATTTTGGCGGCGGCCAAGAGAATGGCTTGAGAAGTGGTACAGTTTCTGTTCCGAATGCTGTCGCCATGGCGAAGGCGATGAGAATAAGCAGTATCCATGAAGAAAGGGCAGATTACCGGGAGTGGCGGAATCTGTTGATGGATGTCTGCGGTTTGTATGAAAACATACGCATCCTGTCGCCCGACTATGGTGCTCCGCATATTTTATCGATTTCATTCAAATCGATAAATGGAGAAGTGGCTGTGAATTACTTCCAAGAGAATGGAATCATCCTATCGACGTCAAGCGCCTGCTCCTCGAAAAATAAAAATGCCGGACATGTCATCGAAGCAATCGGATTGGAAAATAAATTTAAAAACGGTGTCATCCGAATCAGCTTCGGCAACACTAATACAAAAGACGAAATTGACGAATTCATAAAAGTACTAAAAAGCTTTATGGAATTGATTGAGAAGGGGATGTAACGAATGAAATGGAAGGGAATTTTAATACGATACGGAGAATTGTCGCTTAAAGGGCGTAACCGCAATCACTTCGTGCGTAAATTACGAAACAACATAAAGGGTGCAATGAGTGATCTGCATTCTGTTCAATTGCGTGCCGAGCGGGACCGCATGTTTTTAATCGCGGATGAAGAGTCCGATATGCAGAAGGCAATTGAACGGCTGCCGTATATTTTCGGCATCCAGTCTTTCAGTCCGGTTGCTATGTGCGACGCTGATTTGGACGCCATAAAAGAGAAGGCTCTCGAAGTGGTCGGTACTGAAGAGACGGCAGGCAAAACGTTCAAAGTGGAAATTAAACGTGCGGATAAAACATTCCCATACGTGACAGCAGAACTGCAGCAATTACTCGGTGGACATGTATTGCACCATTATCCCGAGCTTGTCGTTCAAATGAGAAAGCCGGATATCCTGCTGCATGTCGATATCCGGAAGGAAGGTGCTTTCCTGACGTCCAAAGTGTATAAAGGCGCGGGCGGCATGCCGGTCGGTTCAAACGGGCATTCATTGCTAATGCTTTCGGGAGGCATCGATAGTCCGGTCGCGGGATATCTTCTCATGAGACGCGGTGTGTCAATTGATGCAATTCATTTTGCAAGCCCACCGTATACGAGTGAATTGGCAAAGCGAAAAGTGTTGGACTTGACTGAGAAACTGTGCTCGTTTGGTGCGCCGGTACGTCTTCATGTCATTCCTTTTACGGAATTGCAGCAAGCCATTGTCCAACAAGTGCCGGATAATTTATCGATGACAACTACGAGAAGAATGATGCTTCAAATCGCCGATAAAGTGAGAGATGAAATCGGTGCATTGGCGCTTGTCACCGGGGAAAGCCTCGGCCAAGTAGCGAGTCAAACGCTTGAGAGCCTGACTGCTATCAATGAAGTGACTGCCACGCCAATTCTTCGTCCTTTGATTGCTATGGACAAACTGGATATTATCGAGCTTTCCCAACAGATCGGGACTTACGAAACTTCAATTAGACCATATGAGGATTGCTGTACAATTTTTACCCCGAGCAATCCAAAAACAAAACCGAAACTTGAAAAAGTCCATCGTTTTGAAAGCTTTTTTGATTTTCAACCATTGATTGAAGAAGCGGTTAGAAATAGAGAAGTCATCGAAGTTTGGCGGCAGAACGAGAAGGACGATTTCGAGGATCTGCTTTGATTCAAGGGTAATAATTACCATTTAAACCTCCTGCATGAATTTCCGGAAACGGTCCATTCTATATGCACAAGGAGGTGAGAACAACATGGCTAACAACAACAGCGGCAACTCAAACCAACTTCTAGTTCCAGGGGTACAACAAGCGCTTGACCAAATGAAAAACGAAATCGCAGCTGAATTTGGTGTCAACCTTGGACCAGACTCCACATCGCGTGCCAACGGTTCCGTCGGCGGAGAAATTACTAAGCGATTAGTGCGTCAAGCCCAACAACAAATGAAGGGTTTCTAAAAAATAACGAGTAGTGAAACTGTCCCGGGCTACCGGGGCAGTTTTCTTTATGTATTACACCTCATTCTTTACATCAAACGACTCGGTTATTCATTGGTCTTGCAAGAAAAATGAATATGTTTTGAAATTTCCGCTGGACGTTTGTATAATTGAAGCATACGAAAAGGGGGAAATTAGATGAAGCGTGAAGAATTACTTGCACCGGAGAACTATAATCTTGTTTCTGAATTTGAAAAATTCGCCACTGGAGAAGATAAGCGTGCGCTCATTTATATTAATTCCGATAGACAGGAAAAAGAAATTACATATAGTGAATTAATGGCTTCTGCAAAAAAATGTGCAAATGTCTTTATCGAAAACGGCTTGGGCAAAGGGGATGTCATCCTTGTCATGGTCCCCCGGACAATTGAAGCATATGTAACCTATATCGGTGCATTGATGGCAGGGATTGTTGTCATTCCAAGCTCTGAAATGCTTAGATCATCGGATATCGAATACAGGTTGGAACATAGTCGAGCTAAAGCGATCGTTGCTTATGATGCATTCATGGATCAGTTCAAAGACGTGCGAGATTTGCAAGACGTCCAATTGTTTGTAATCGGAACAGCAGGTGATGGACAGAAATCATTGACACGAATGATGGAATCGGCATCATCGGAATTCGAAGCGCCTGCAACGAAGGGGACGGATATGGCGTTCCTGTCGTATACATCAGGTACAACAGGTAAACCGAAAGGAGTCGTCCATACGCATGCTTGGGCTTACGCACATTTACGAACCGCAGGACCAAATTGGCTTGGCATCAAGGAAGATGATGTTGTGTGGGCGACTGCTGCACCTGGATGGCAAAAATGGATCTGGTCCCCTTTCCTATCCGTTCTAGGAAGCGGAGCGACAGGACTTGTTTATGACGGGAAATTCGACGTGAAGACGTATTTGGATCTAATGAAAAAATACGCCGTGAATGTGCTATGCTGTACGCCGACGGAATACCGGTTCATTGCAAAAGCCGAAGACTTACAGAACTATGACCTTTCCTCCCTTCGCAGCGCCGTATCCGCGGGTGAGCCGTTGAATAGGGAAGTGATCGATATCTTTGAAAGGACATTCAATCTTGCGGTCAGGGATGGGTATGGACAAACGGAAAATACCCTGCTTGTCGGAACGATGTTAGAAATGGAAGCAAGACCTGGTTCGATGGGGAAACCGACGCCAGGGAACCGTGTGGAGATCATTGATGATGAAGGCAAGCCGGTTTCTGCCGGAGAGGTGGGGGATATTGCCGTCCACGTTTCGACGCCTGCCCTTTTCAAAGAATATCTGAACGACCCTGAAAGGACAAAAATGCAATTCAGGGGAGAATATTATGTAACCGGGGATCGTGCACGGCTCGATGAGGATGGCTACTTCTGGTTTGAAGGGCGTGGCGATGATATTATCATCAGCTCAGGTTATACGATCGGGCCGTTCGAAGTTGAAGATGCGCTGACGAAGCATCCGGCAGTACGAGAATGTGCAGTTGTCGGCAGTCCCGATGAAGTGAGGGGCAGCATCGTCAAAGCGTTCATCGTCCTGCGAAATCCTGCAATGAAACAAGATCACAAGCTAGTACAAGAATTGCAGGAACACGTTAAAACACTTACAGCTCCTTATAAATACCCGAGAAAAATCGAATTTGTTAATGACTTGCCGAAGACGGCCTCCGGTAAAATCATGCGCGTGGAATTAAGGAAGCAAGAGCAGAATAAATGAATTGCTTAAACCGTCCAAAGCCGGAATGGCATGGACGGTTTTTCCTTGATGGGTTTACGAACGGTTTTGGAAGGACTATAATTGTCCTATTCGAAAGGAGGGTGCCAGAATGCAGTCTGAAAAAATTGGTGTCCTATGGGTCGTCGGAGCCTTTCTCTTTTGGGGAGTCATGCCGATCTATTGGAAGCATCTTGAACATGTACAAAGTGATGAAATTTTAACGGGACGGATTGTGTGGGCATTCGTTTCCACAGTTCTAGTTGTTTTGCTTATGAAAAATGGCAAAGAGCTAATAACTGACATCAAAGAGTTATGGAAAAGCCAGTCACAATTTTGGGGCCTTTTCATCGCAACCGTGCTAATTACCGCAAATTGGTTCACTTACATATGGGCGGTCAATCATAATTACATCGTGCAAACGAGCCTTGGCTATTATATCAATCCTCTCGTATCTGTTCTGCTCGGCATTTTCTTTCTGAAAGAGAGACTATCGACATCTCAGATAGTCGCTTTCCTTCTTGCTTTTACAGGTGTCATCATCCTGACGGTTTCTTACGGGAAATTTCCATGGATTGCTTTATGTCTTGCTTTTACGTTTGCGATTTACGGATTCATTAAGAAAAATATTAAATTGGATGCACTTCGCGGACTTGCAATCGAGACATTATTCATTACACCTTTCGCAGTCGGATATTACATATTCCTCTTTATCAAAGGACAGGCCGTCTTTCTACATGCGGATGTAAAAACAGATATTCTCCTCATCCTTACAGGCATCGCGACTGCGCTTCCGCTCGTTATGTACGCTCAAGGAGTGCGGATGATTCCATTATATGTCGCGGGGTTCATTCAATACATCGCACCGACGCTTATGCTGTTCCTTGGAGTAGTCGTCTACAAGGAATCATTCGGCGGGATTGAACTATTATCATTTTCGTTGATATGGTCTGCACTTCTCCTCTTCACGGTTTCAAAAGTTTATGAATCGATTGCAACAAAAAGGAGTGCTCATCATCCTTCCAAGTAAAATGAAACATTTATTGGGTACGAAACGTATACAATGGTGGAAGAAAGAAGGGGGAATTACATAATGGCAATAAAACGGTGGATTGCGATCATCGTAGCTGCAGTGCTTGTTTTCATTTCAATAGGCATCAACTCACTTTCGTATCTATTCACACGGGATTTCAGCGGCTTCATGGAAGAAATGGCTGCAGGAAAAACAGGCTATAGCGAAGTGGTCATCGAACAAGGAAAAGGCACGGATCGAATTGCGGTTCTAAGATTAGATGGTGTCATCCAGGATGTCGGCAGTTCTTTGTTCACATCAGGCGGTTACAATCACCAATTATTCATGTCGCAGCTGCATGACATCTTGAACGATCAAACGATCAAGGGTCTCGTCCTATCAGTGAATACGCCAGGCGGTGGAGTGGTGGAATCATCGGATATTTATGATGCGATCAAAGCGATCCAGATGGAAAGGGAAATTCCCGTTTACGTAGCAATGGGAGGACTTGCCGCGTCCGGAGGTTATTATGTATCTGCGCCTGCAGAAAAAATCTTCGTGCACCCCGAAACGATTACCGGATCAATTGGGGTCATCATGGAAAGCGTCAATTATGCAAAGCTTGCGGAAAAGTATGGAATTGACTTCAACACGATCAAAACAGGCCCTTATAAAGACATTATGAGCGGCTCACGCGAAATGACAAAGGAAGAGCACGCTATGCTTCAAGAAATGATCAACGACTCTTACGAACGGTTCGTGGCGATTGTTGCGGAAGGACGCAATATGTCTGTAGAACAAGTGAAGAAAGTTGCTGATGGAAGGATAATGAATGGCAGACAGGCGATTGATTCAGGTCTTGCTGATGATTTCGGCAAGATGGGCGATGTCATTGATGCAATGAAGGCTGATTACAAGCTGGAAAGCGCTACGGTCTTTGAATATGCTCCGATGGATAGCTTCGGATCACTCTTTGGCGTGGAAGTCGGCAATCTTTTCGGTCGGAATATGGAGTCGGAATTGATCGGGAAATTGCTTTCTGATTACGATGCACCGCGGATGATGTACTTGTATGGTGAAAAATAAGGAGGGGATAAGGCATGGCGGATCATTTTGAAAATAACCTGTCGATGCGTGACGTTCCTGAGCCGGATCGCCTTCCAGCATACGAGATTGTCCGAACGGAGCGGTTCATACCGAAATTTGCCGGTTTTTGGACACGTTTCTGGGCATACGTCATTGACTTGCTTGTCGTATCATCAATCAGCGGAATTTTCATCAAACCGATATTCAGGGTATTGGATTTTAAAATTTCCAATCCATCTTTCCTTTTATTCAGTCCTTACAAAATCGCACTCCTTATCCTTTTCCTTGCCTATTTCGCACTTATGACGAAATTTACAGGTCAGACGGTAGGAAAGATGATTTTGGGGATAAAAGTTGTCACAAAAGACGACGGAAAACTTACGTGGGGAACAGTACTCTTCAGGGAAGTGATTGGCCGTTTCATTTCAAAACTCCTGACAATCCCGTACCTGCTCGTTGTCTTCATGCCTAAAAAAGAAGCATTGCACGACCTTTTCGCTGACACCTACGTCATCCATGAACATGCATTTGAAATTGAAGTAATTGAAACGAGGCAGGAGCGCAGGGGCGAAGAGTTGCATGCTGGAACAATTGTTTAGTAGAATGAAGTGAAATGAATAGGAGGCGTCTTCATGGTAAATGTCACTTTCAAACAAAACCCGGTCACATTGCTCGGTAAAGAAGTAACAGTAGGCGACAAAGCTCCAGATTTCACAGTACTATCCAATGATTTAAAACCGGTTACGCTGAATGATTCAAAAGGGAAAATCCGCTTGATAAGCGTTGTTCCGTCCATCGATACCGGTGTCTGTTCTGAACAGACGCGCAAATTCAGCCAAGAAGCAACTTCACTCGGAGATGA
This sequence comes from Sporosarcina luteola, assembly GCF_023715585.1. Classification (GTDB taxonomy): domain Bacteria; phylum Bacillota; class Bacilli; order Bacillales_A; family Planococcaceae; genus Sporosarcina; species Sporosarcina luteola_D. The sequence continues at coordinate 1,115,587 of NZ_JAMBOK010000001.1, read as the reverse complement.
CGTGGAAGTGCTCACAATTTCCGTCGACCTTCCCTTTGCGCAAGCGAGATGGGGTGCAACTGAAGGTGTCAGCAATGTCCAGACATTGTCGGATCATCGCGATCTTTCATTCGGGGAAGCGTACGGTGTCGTCATGAAAGAGCTGAGACTGTTGGCTCGCTCAGTCTTCGTCATCGACAAGAACGATACAGTCACTTATGTCGAGTATGTAATGGAAGGCACAGACCATCCGGATTATGAAAAGGCGATTGCAGCCGTTAACGAATTGACAAAATGATTACTTGGCCCACTCGGCAACGGGTGGGCCACATTACCGTTATAAATGGTTTTTAGCAAGAGATATTTTGGATTAGAGGGATACGATATGGTTACAAACACTGAACAGATCTTCACATTTTTAAATGAACACGCAGAATCAAACAAAGAAGACCTCTATTTAGAAGCAGTCATTGAGGCATGTCAGGAATGGCTGTCAGGGGAAAGAATGCCCCGATTGTCTCCTTCCGTGACAAAAGAGGAAATCCGAAGAGGGATCCAACTGGCTGTTTTAAAAGGAATGAAAGAGCAAGCGCAGCCGAATCATCAGATGACGCCAGATGCAATTGGCATGCTCATCGGGCATTTTGCAAACAAATTGATGCAGCAAAAGGAGCAAGTTGCCTTGCTTGATCCGGCGGCAGGAACAGGCAATCTGCTATTCACAGTCATGAATACAATTGGAGATAAAGCAACGGCGACGTCCGTGGAAATTGATGAACTTCTCGTCAGATTGTCTGCCGTCACTGCTGAGCTCCTCGAACAGCCTGTCCGCTTCTTTGTACAAGATGCATTGCGGCCTTTGCTCGTAGATCCTGTCGACTTGGTCGTATGTGATCTTCCGGTCGGTTATTATCCAGATGACGACAATGCCATCAGCTTTGAAATGATGCCTGCGGAAGGACATGCATTTGCCCATCATTTATTTATAGAACAATCGATGAATCACTTAAAGGAAGGTGGATACGCATTATTCCTAACACCGGCATCCCTTTTTGAATCTGATCAATCTGCAGAACTTCATCGCTATTTGAAGAAGAATGCTGTCATCAGGGCAGTCCTTCAATTACCGGATTCCTTATTCAGAAGCGCCGCACACGAGAAGAGTGTCTTCATCCTGCAGAAACCGTATGCTGAAATGAAAGCCAAACCGGATGTTCTTCTTTCGAAAGTGCCGAATATGTCGGATAAACTAGCGATGTCGCGGTTCCTTGAACAGATAGATGACTGGGTAAGTGAAGAATTATAAATTCTGTTACATCCCGCATGACTAAAGCGGGTCGTTTTAGTTAGCTTGTTTATTTACCCCTTCCGATCCTTTCGTGGATTGGGAGGGGTTTTTACATGCGTTCAATGAGCTGGATTCCTAAATTGATTGTGTGATGTTGCCGCATTCCTGCATACTTTAGTGAGAATAAGGGAAAGCATTTATCCAAGACATAATTATGATTGGACTGAAAGACAAGTTTCAATACGAATGTCCCAAAAAAATATAGAAGTGGTGATAAAAAGGATGGGTGTACATCAATATTTTAAAAGCTTATCTGATCTGGAACAGATAATTCGTTGTCCAGGAAAATTCAAATATCAGCATCATTCCGTTGCCAGTCATTCATTTAAGGTGACGAAAATAGCTCAATTTCTAGGAACAGTCGAAGAGGAATTCGGGCAGAAGGTGGATTGGAAAGTCCTATATGAAAAAGCATTGAACCATGATTACGCGGAACTCTTTACTGGGGATATAAAAACGCCTGTAAAGTATGCTTCGCAAGAGTTGAAGCAGCTATTCAGTGAAGTGGAGGAGGAGATGACTAGGAAGTTTGTCGAAAAGGAACTACCACAAGAGTTTCAAGCCATTTATTTGGAGCGATTTAAAGAAGGTAAAGATGAAACATTGGAAGGGCGCATTTTATCCGTAGCCGATAAGATCGATTTGCTCTATGAAGCATTCGGTGAAATTCAAAAGGCGAATCCCGAGCCATTGTTTTTAGAGATATACGAAGAAGCGTTGCGAACAATCCTGCTGTTTGATGACATGAATTGTGTGAAATACTTCCTGAAACATATACTTACCGACATGCTATCAGAACGATTTACTGAGCATGACGAGTTGACAGGCATTGCCATGCAAATCATCGGAGAACATGGAGGTGAGTAGACATACATAATACAGTGGACTACTTAAAATAAGACAAGAACCTGCCCGGCATAATGGGCAGGTTCTTAACTTGTTTGTCAAATTCCTTCCGGTGTACGGACGACTAGAACGTCGCAAGCCGCTGAACGGACAATATTTTCAGAAACGCTGCCGATAAGGAAACGTTCCACTTTGTTCAAACCGGTAGCACCGCAAATAATCAGATCCACACTAAGCTTCTTCGATAGATCGCGGGAAATCATCGTTTTCGGGGAACCGTATTCCACGACGATGTTTACCTTCTTTAACCCGGCTGCCTCTGCTTCTTGCTTGTATTCCATTAGCAGCTCTTCTGCAAATTTATGCGCCCGTTCCGAGATGGATCGATCGTATGCTTCAACAGCCGCATAGGAACGAGTATCAATGATGTTCACCAAGTTCAATGTTGCGTCATTGCGCGCTGCAATGCCCATTGCCTTCTTGAATGCCCAACTGGATTCCTTCGAACCATCCACAGCCACGATAATTTGCTCGTATTTTAAAACCATTCCAATCACTCCATCCAATATATTTATATTTACTTTTACTAACTTCGATATAGATTGAATAAACCCTCTTCTTTTGTTGGAAATTCAAAATGAAATCGCTGGAATTTGTCTAAAAAATGTCGGGGTTACCCTTACTATTCCCTCTACAAACTTCAAAAAACATAGGAGCTTAATTTGGAACTCTCAGAATAAAAATAGAATAGTATTATGTTGAAGAATTTGTTTATTATATTTATAGCGCAAATTCTTTTAACTTCTGATAGAATTGTTAGTACTTGGTCTTGTCGAATTGTCGATTTATGGCCAATTAACTTTCTTATATATAGGAGGATCAGAAATGCGTATTGGGATTCCAAAAGAAGTGAAGAATAATGAAAATCGGGTGGCGATGACACCTGCGGGCGCATTCAACTTGAAGTCAGCAGGCCATGAAGTACTCATTGAAACTGGTGCAGGACTAGGTTCCAGCTTTACAGATGAGGATTATATCGAAGCTGGTGCCACGATCGTAGCTACTGCGAAAGAGGCATGGGATGCAGATATGGTCATGAAAGTAAAAGAACCGCTTGCTTCCGAGTACGGCTATTTCCGTGAAGGGCTAATTCTCTTCACTTATTTGCATCTGGCTCCTGAACTGGAATTGACAAAAGCAATGCTAGACAACAAAGTTGTCGGCATCGCCTATGAAACTGTGCAAGTGAATAATACTCTACCGCTACTAGCCCCGATGAGTGAAGTTGCAGGGCGTATGGCAACTCAAATCGGTGCGCAATATCTTGAAAAGATCAACGGAGGAAAGGGAATTCTTCTATCAGGAGTCCCAGGTGTATCCCGTGGAAAAGTTACAGTAATCGGTGGTGGGCAGGCCGGAACGAACGCTGCGAAAATCGCAGTCGGCATGGGAGCGAAAGTTACTGTGCTCGATTTGTCTGTGGATCGTCTTCGCCAATTGGATGAACTGTTTGGCGACAGCATTCAGACACTTGTTTCCAACCCGTTCAATATCGCTGAATCAGTCAAGGATTCGGACCTCGTGATCGGCTGTGTATTGATTCCGGGTGCTAAAGCGCCGAAATTGGTTTCAGAAGAGATGGTCAAATCGATGAAACCGGGCTCAGTTCTTGTGGATATCGCGATCGACCAAGGCGGCATCTTTGAAACATCAGACCGCGTGACGACTCATGATGATCCAACTTATGAGAAGCATGGCATCGTCCACTATGCGGTTGCGAATATGCCGGGAGCTGTGCCGCGCACTTCGACAATGGCATTGACGAACGTTACAGTTCCATATGCATTGCAAATTGCGAACAAAGGCTATAAACAAGCTTGTTTGGATAATGCTGCATTGCAAAAAGGGGTCAACACATTGGAAGGCCACGTAACCTATAAAGCTGTTGCAGACGCACAAGGCTTGGAGTATGTTCCGGCAGAGGCACTGCTTAGCAAATAATAAAAAATGCTGTCCGATTAATTTCGGACAGCATTTTTTCGTCTAGACTCCGGGCGCTGGTAGGATGCATTAATTTCTGCAAAGATCGCAGAAATACGGCAAATCGAACCCTTCGCAGTTCGATTGGCTCGGGTCATAAGTCAAAGTTGCTCTGTGGCAAAAAGCGCCAAGCCGCATCTTTGCCTTATGCCTGAGGCCGGCAGGAAGCCGGTCATGCAGTCGTTGCCGCAGGACGCGGTGCACTTAGACTGCGAACCTCTGCTAGGCAGGCGCCCTTCGCTTTTGTACTATTCAAGGCTGGATAATCTTTAGTTCTTTCGGGAATTTCGTTAGCACTTCCACACCATCAGACGTAACGACTACATCATCTTCGATTCGCACTCCAGTGATTTCAGGATGATAAATCCCAGGTTCGACAGTGAACACCATTCCCTCTACGAGTTCCATTTCATTTGTCCCTGTAATCGAAGGGAATTCATGAACGGAAATGCCGAGCCCATGTCCGAGTCTGTGCGTGAAATAGTCACCATACCCGGCTTTCGCAATGACGTCCCTTGCGGCTTTATCCAACTCCATTGCTTTAACGCCCGGGCGGATCATGTCGATTGCTGTCTGTTCTGCCTCTTTGACAGTTTCATAAATTTCACGCTGTTTTTCGGAAGGTTCGCCAAATGCGACTGTTCTTGTTATATCTGAACAATAACCTTTGTATACGACACCAAGATCGAACAGGATGAAGTCACCTTTTTGAATCTTACGGTCCCCCGGTGTTCCGTGCGGGGAAGCGGTTTTCGGCCCGGATAATACCATTGTATCGAAGGACATCTTTTCTGCGCCCATTTTCTTCATTTCAAATTCAATTGCCATGAGAATCTCAAGCTCAGTTTTTCCTTCAGCGATTTCTTTACAGCCAATTTCAATTGCGTGATCTGCTAATGCTGCTGCCTTGCGCAGCTTTTCAAGCTCGTCCTCGCTTTTGACATTCCGCATTTTATTCAGCTGTTCGTCGAGACGTTGGAATGACGCTCCTTCGAAGAGCTGTTCCATTCGTTCTAGCCGTTCGACGGTTAAATGGGATTTTTCGATTGAAATTGTCTGAAGTGGAACTCCTCTTTTCGCGGCGGCGTTTGCGAGAACTTCCCAAGCATCTTCCGTATCCTGATGTCCGATGGCTTCAAATGGCCAACCGGACGCCTTCAAATCAGGCACTTCCATTAGAGGACAGATGACAAATGGTTCAGCATCCTTGAAGATCATCACACCTAATAGCCTTTCATGCGGTTCACTCCGGAATCCGGAAACATAAAAAACATTGTCCGGAGTTGTAATGAAAGCTGCATCCACATCATTTTCTAGCAAGTAACTTTTGATTTCATTAATTTTGTTCAACCTTATCCCTCCGATATCAACTTCCTCAACATACATATCATATCAAAAAAGAGGATTTTCCGGTAAGATAAAGAAGTATAGTGTATATGAACAGATTTGGAGGGATTTGAAAATGAAAATTTCTTATCACGGACATTCTGTCGTGAAACTTGAGACGGAAGGAAAGACCATACTGATTGATCCGTTCATTACTGGTAATGAACTGACGGATTTGGACGCTTCAGTTCAGAATCCCGATGTTATCCTGCTGACGCACGGACATAACGATCATGTCGGAGATACGTTTGACATAGCGAAACGATGCAATCCACTTATCGTTGCACCGAACGAACTGGCCGTCTATTTAGGTTGGCAAGGATTCTCCACGCATGGCATGAACATCGGAGGATCCCATACATTCGATTTCGGGACAGTGAAATATACGCAAGCGTTCCACAGCTCTTCCTACACGACTAATCAGAACGAAATCATCTATACAGGCATGCCCGCAGGGATTCTTTTCACCGCGGAAGGGAAGACGATTTACCATGCTGGGGATACCTCCCTTTTCGGCGATATGGCAATCATCGGAAGACAGAATTCCATCGACGTCGCTTTCTTACCAATCGGCGATAATTTTACGATGGGACCGGAAGATGCGGCGGCAGCAGTTGAATTGCTGAACCCGAAAGTGGTCGTTCCTATCCACTACGACACATTCCCACCAATTAGACAAGACCCGCAAACGTTCAAGGATCTCGTCGTTAACCATGAAGTGAACATTATGACAGCAGGAGATTCACTGGAATTATAAATACCGTCACCGATCCGGATTGCACATTGCCGGATCGGTTTTTCTTTACGCCTGTACGAAATCATTTATCGACCTGAGTCTTCCTGCAAATACTATTCTTTCCGATGTATGATAAAATGGGAACAGGTTAAAAGAGAAAAAGGTGAAATAATGTCGACAAAACATGAGCTGATATTACGCTATATCGAAGGATTGGCAGTCGGCGAGAAAATATCAGTCCGTCAAGTTGCCAAAGCCTTATCCGTCAGTGAAGGAACGGCATACCGGGCAATAAAAGAAGCTGAAAACCAGAAGCTTGTAAATACGATTGAGCGTGTTGGCACGATCCGAATTGAAAAGAAGAAAAAAGAGAATATCGAAAGGCTGACATTTGCCGAAGTTGTTAATATTGTAGACGGAGTCGTACTCGGAGGAAGAGACGGGCTACATAAGACTTTGACCAAATTCGTCATCGGGGCGATGCAGCTCGATGATATGAAGCGGTATATAGATGCAGGCAGCTTATTGATCGTCGGGAACAGGCTCAAGGCGCATGAACTTGCAGTCAGCGCAGGTGCCGCCGTCCTTGTCACTGGAGGCTTCGATGTTGCCGACGAAGCGAAGAAACTCGCGAATGAATTGAATTTACCGATCATTTCATCCAGTTATGACACATTCACAGTTGCGACGATGTTGAACCGAGCAATTTACGACCAATTGATAGAAAAGGAAATTCTACTTGTTGAGGATATCCTTACCCCTCTCGCTGAAACAATCACGTTTTCGCCGAAGGACAATGTAGCTCATTTCAATGGAGTGAACCAGAAAACGGCACACTCGGGATATCCTGTCATTGATCGAAATGGAAAATTGATTGGAATCGTAACTTCCCGTGATGCTGTTGGTAAGCTTGGGACCGACCCGATTGAGAAAGTGATGACACAAAACCCCATTACTGTGAATGGGAAAACGAGCGTAGCATCCGCGGGGCATAGCATGATTTGGGAGGGCATTGATTTAATGCCTGTCGTCAGCGATAGTGGAATCCTTGAAGGAATCATCAGCCGCCAAGATGTCCTGAAAGCATTTCAGATGACTCAAAGGCAACCGCAGCAAGGGGAAAAAATCGATGATATCGTCAAGGGCCAAATGAAAGCCGTAGCTGATCAGCCGCTGAATATCGAATTCACTGTCGTTCCACAAATGACAAACCAATTAGGGTCTCTGTCATACGGGGCACTGACGACGCTATTGACGGATGTCGGAAACCGAGCTATCAAAATGCGGAAAAGGGGAGAAAGTGTTCCCGAAAATATGACCATTTATTTCATTAAGCATGTTCAGCTCGGAAGTACTGTACTGGTTGAACCGAGAATCCTTCATATGAGCAGGCGATTCGTTAAAGTGGACTTCGATCTCTTCTCGGATTCGGAACTAATCGCCAAAGCGATGGTTATGTATCAGCTTTTCGATCGATGATTGAAATGAAAAAAACTGATGCGGCAGTCGCATCAGTTTTCATTCAACTTAGTCTCTTCATCAATAAATTGTTTATAATGCTTCGCAGCTTTCGTATTAAAGAAAATGATATAGGCGCCTAGTACGATGAAAAGACTGGAAACGAGATACGTTGCAACCCCTTCGAACAGTAGAAGCTGGTTTATTCCGAAAAAGAATAGTAATCCCCCTAAAAATGTACCGGCTTTGCTTGCGAAGTACTGTTTCCGGATGGGAAACACTTGACGTGTTCTAAATTGACGGGTCTTGAAATAAAAATAATAAACGCCTGATGCAATAATAAGAAATACAAGTAGAAAATTGAGTGTTTTCATAAAAGAGCCTCCATAAAATAACTTCTTTCATTGTAGCGGCTTCTTTCAGTAAATGCGAACAGAAATCATTAAAACCGGAGGAATGGCAAATTGAAACGACAAATCATCGACACAATTGAACAATACGACACAATCATCATCCATCGTCATGTACGGCCCGACCCAGATGCATACGGTTCGCAAGTCGGCTTGAAAGAATTGATATCAACCAATTATCCGGCAAAGAAAGTGTATGCTGCAGGGACACACGACGACATGCTAACGTATTTGGCTGGTCAGGATGAAGTAGGACCTGATGATTATAAAAACGCACTTGTCATCGTTACCGATACAGGCAATACAGAGCGGATCGATGCAGAGTTTTATAAGAATGCCGATCTTATACTGAAGATCGATCATCATCCGAATGTCGACCCATATGGAGATATGAGATGGGTGGATACTGATGCAAGCTCCACATCCGAAATGATTTATCTTCTATTTGAAGAAGGAGAAAAGCATTATGGATGGAAGATGTCGGAAGCTTGTGCCCGCTTGCTATTCGCCGGAATCGTCGGAGACACAGGCCGCTTCCTTTTCCCGAGTGCGACTGTGAGGACGTTCGAAATTGCTAGCGGTTTGATAAAATATGATTTTGATCGGACGAAGCTCTTTGCGGAAATGTATGAAGAAGACCGTAGATTACTGAATTTGAAAGGTTATATGTATCAACAATTCACGATTGATGACAATGGGGCTGCTTTCATTAAAATCGACAAATCGATTCTTGAAAAGTTCGGCGTAACAGCGAGTGAGACATCCCAGCTTGTCGGAGCCCTCGGGGATGTAAAAGGTATATGCGCATGGGTCATTTTTGTCGAAGAAGATGATCAGATCCGTGTCCGATTCCGTTCTAAAGGTCCGGTTATCAATCAACTTGCTGCTGAATATGACGGTGGGGGCCATCCGCTCGCTTCGGGGGCGTCTATTTATTCGTGGGATAAAGCGGATGAGGTCATTGCGAAATTGAAAGAATTATGTGCAGTGAAGTAACGGTTCGGAGGGATTTGCATTGGTACTTGTCTATCCACAAATTGTGACCGGCGCCGATCTGCTGCGCGGCATTATAAAACTTGATCATTTGGCCCCGCTTCTGCAAAGGAGAGGGGCTCGCTCTGTTGGGATTGTCAATTCGAAGATGTATGGCGTCCGTTCATTTTGCAAAGTGATGGAGAAATACGACATCCATCCTGTCATCGGATTATCGATCCTGTTGGAGTTGGATGACAGTCACGAGCTTCTGCTATATGCTTACGCGAAAGATGACAGAGGTTATAGCAACCTTCTTAAAATCAGCAGTGCGATTTCTACAAAGGAGCCTGAAACACTGCCTCTTAAATGGCTTCAAGCGTATAGCGAGGGGTGTGTCTTCATTTGTCCGATGACCGATAGTTCTTGGAATGATAGCCGTGGAGCCGATACGATCCTGAAGATCCGAAAAGCATGTAGGAATGTCTATGTCGGAATCTCCCGGCCAGGTGGAGTGAAGCACCACGCCGAAGAGGAAATTCAGCGTATTGCCGAGGAGACGGATACATTCATTACCGCCTTTCACGAATCAAGATATATTGACCAAGAGGATGCCTTCGCTTTTGAAGTAGCTGCGGCAATACGTTCAGGTTACAAGCTGAATGACCCATCGAGGCCGAAAAAGGAAATCTATGATGCTCACGTTCCGGACGAGCAAGAGTTGCAGCATTGGTTTTCCGATCATCCTGAATGGATTGAAGCGATGGCTGAAATCATGTTGTCCTGCAATGCGAAGTTGCCGCCTAGCCGTCCGTTGATGCCTGCCTTTCCGGTGCCTGATGGGCACACGGCAGCTTCATTGCTGAAAAAGAATTGCGAGGAAGGGTTGATCAGCCGGCTCGGAACCGTCAGCCCGACTTATTATGAACGGCTTGGTACAGAGCTTACAGTCATAGAAAACATGGGCTTCTCAGATTATTTTTTAATTGTTGAGGACTTCATGCGTTTTTCAAATGAGAACGGGATATTGACAGGCCCGGGTAGGGGTTCCTCAGCGGGTTCCCTCGTCGCCTATTCCCTGGGAATCACGGATGTCGATCCAATCAAATACGGGCTCATTTTCGAGAGATTCCTCAATCCGGGAAGAATTACAATGCCTGATATCGACATCGATTTTGCGGACAACCGGCGATCTGAAGTGATCGATTATGTCGCAAAGAAATATGGGAAGGCGCACGTTGCTCAAATCATTACTTTCGGCACACTCTCATCTAAATCTGTCGCAAGAAACGTTGCCCGGGTATTTGACTTTTCCAATGAGGAAATGTCATTCTTATCAAAACAGATCCAGGAGGGGCATAGTAGAAGGCTGGAAGAGTCTGTAAGCAAGTCTAAAGCCCTTCAAGACTGGATTGCGATGGATCCTGTCCGTGCAAAATGGTATCAAGCGGCTAAAACGCTGGAGGGCTTGCCGAGGAATGCTTCCACCCATGCAGCGGGGGTCATCCTGTCTCCGATGCCGTTAGTCGAAAATGTACCGCTCCAAAATGGCGGTGATGATATTTATCTGACTCAATGGGCAATGGGGGATGTGGAGGAAATCGGTTTATTGAAAATGGATTTCCTAGGGTTGCGCAATTTGACGCTGATGGATCGTATCCAATCGATGATTCAATACGACACGGGCAAGAACCTTCATTTCGAAGAGATTCCTCTGAATGACGCAAAGACTTTTGATCTGTTCAAGAATGGCGACATGACGGGAATTTTCCAATTCGAGTCGGACGGAATGAGAGATGCGTTACGGCTCATTAAACCTGATGAATTCAGCGACCTGTACGCAATCAATGCATTATACCGGCCAGGCCCCATGGAAAATATTCCTCTATACAGCAGAAGGAAGAATAATAAGGAAACTATCAATTATTTACACCCGCAACTAGAGCCGATCCTGCAGGAAACTGAAGGCATCATCGTATACCAGGAGCAGATCATGCAAATCGCTGTTCAGATTGCGGGCTTCACGATGGCGGAAGCGGATCTGTTACGAAGGGCAGTCAGCAAAAAGAAACGCGAAGTGCTGAGTCAGGAACGGGAACACTTTGTAAGAAGTGCTGTCCAACATAACTTCCCTGAAGGCTCCGCAAGTGAAATCTATGATTTGATCGTCAAATTTGCGGATTACGGGTTCCCGAAAAGCCATGCGGTTGCATACTCATTGATCTCCTATCAGTTGGCGTACGTAAAAGCGAATGCACCCGCTTATTTTTATGCTGCGCTGTTGTCGATGGCCACCGGAAACCAAGAGAAGACAATGGAGTACATCCATGAAATCAGGGGGAAAGGAATTGAGATCCTGCCTCCTTCCATTCAAAAAAGCAAATACTCCCACATCGTCGAGAAAGGTGCTATTCGTATCGGGTTGGGGTCAATCAAAGGCGTGACACCATCTTTTTACAATGTCATAAAAGACGCGCGTACGCCTGAAGGATGGAAGACGCTCTTCGATTTTTCTGCAGCAATCGGAGGAACTTATTTTACTGAAAAAACGATCATCCCTCTCATAAAAGCGGGAGCACTTGATGATTTCGAAGAAGACCGGTCCGTCCTGCTGGCATCGATTGAAGCTGCCCGCAATCATGCACAGTTCGTCAGTCCCGATGGAGATGATTTGCTCCACGAAATCATTTATTCAGTAGCTAAGCCGAAATACTCTCCAGGCGGGTCAATGCCGAGGTTTGCCATGCTCGAATATGAACGGGAAGTGCTCGGCTTTTATTTATCCGAACACCCGGCACTGGAAATGAAAAAGATCTTGGAGGAACAAGTGGTGGATTTAGTACTCATTCCCGATGCAAAAGAACGGACGATGCTAAAAGTCGCCGGAATGATTAGGGAAGTAAAACGGATTCGTACAAAAAAAGGCGAAGCGATGGCTTTCCTGACTCTCCAGGACGAAACAGGAGAACTATCCTGTACGATTTTTCCAAGACAATACGCCGCATGCAATATTCATATACAAGAGCTAGCTATGGTGCAAATCACAGGGACAATGGAAAAACGCAACGGCCAGGCACAACTGATCGTTCAACAGATTAACAGGGTTTAGAATTTCTCAAATTACCTTATAGTTGTTTCACTTAAACTGTTGATTTGCGCTTCAGGCGGACGCTTTCCGCGGGGCGGGCGGTGAGCCTCCTCGTCCGCTTCGCTACCTGCGGGGTCTCACCTGTCCCGCTTATCCCGCAGGAGTCGCCGCCTTACGCTCCAATCAACGGGAGCTCTTCATTTAGCATCAAGGTTTAATTGAAGGAAATAAGAGAGTAATTTGGTATGTATGTGAATAAATATTGTCACCTTAAGTAACGGTTTTATTATTAAATTAATCCGTGAAGGTGGTAATTGTCATAAAAAGATTAGTACTAATTTCAATGTTACTGGTACTTTTTTTCATTTCTGCCTGTTCTGAAATAGGGATAGAACATTTCTCTTCACAAGAGGAAGCTTTAATTTATTTGATTGACAAGGAAGAAATTAAAGGGAATATCGATTTAATAGTAACGATAAGAGGAGAAAGGTTATTAATAGTACAGTCGAGAGAGGATATATTTTTTGTTGGAGAATTAGTTGAGGACAAGGAAGGCTATTATGCAGAGAAAATATCAGATAGTGTTGTAATAGGTGTAGGTGCTAGTTGGGAATTAAATACAGCGAGTAAAAATAAATACACTATTTATTTTGAAAAAGACAAAAAGGATTTAAATTTTATACCATTTTCAAATGGAGAGTATGATATGTCACTTGTAGAAGGGCATTTGATTAGTAAAAACACAACTGACTTAATAAGTGCGATAAAAGAAGTTAAAGTAATTAAAGAATGAATTAACTTAAACTACTAAACGTTTTTGCATGCCATTTATCAAGCTTTTTTGAGGAAGCTTTAATGGATATTTGAGAATTGAATAGCCGAATGTTTATCCATAGCGTTATTCATTATATAGGAAACACCGTTGATTGGAGCGTAGAGCGGCGACTCCTGCGAAAGCCGTGACGAAGAACGGCTTTTGCGACCCTAAGGGAGCAGGATGTGGAGGCTGCCTTAATTTCTGCAAAGAACGCAGAAATACGGCCAATCGAACCCTACGTTGTTCGATTGGCTGAAGCCGTGCCCGCGGAAAGCGTCCGCTCGCAGCGCAAATCAACATTGTAGCTTTATCTCTATTTTAAAAGTAAAGAGACTGTAGGCAAACACCCAAAATGGTGTTTGTCTAAGTCTGAAGAGACATGTTGAATCATGTCTCTTTTTGTCCTTTCATCAGGAATTCCTAGATTTCTCTTTACGATGCCATGACTTTTCTGTATGCTAGTAAAAGAAGTGGTCAGACCACTCGGATTATGAATTCCAAGAGGGGCGGCCGAATGCAAAATACAAAACCATCATCTAAAATGTTCCTGGACATCGTTGACGAACTCAGACTGATGATCAAGGCAGAGGGCATCAAGTCAGGTGACAAAATACCATCTGAACGTGTCTTGGCGGAACGTCTGCAAGTCGGAAGGTCGACAGTCCGTGAAGCACTAAGAAGCCTCGAGCTGCTTGGTCTGATTGAAACTCGGCGCGGTGAAGGGACTTTCCTTGCAGATTTTAAAAAGCATCAGCTCGTCGAAGTGCTTTCGACGTTTGTCATGCAACAGCCGAAAGCGGCAATGGATGTAACAGATACACGCATCATCCATGAAAAAGCGGCAATCCGGACGATTTGCGAGGAAGCGCAGAAACGCAACTTGCCTGTCTGGGAAGGGCTGATCATGAAGCTCGATGAGGACGGCGAGGTTTTCCGTGAGGATATCATTCGGGAAATGATTGTCGCGACTGACAACCGATTATCATTGAAAATTTGGTTTATACTGAAACGATATAGCAAAGTTCCGTACGAGCAGATGACAGCAGGGAAAGAAAACGACCTTGTAAGATCTTTGCTCAAGCATTTAATTGAAGGAGACGTCATAAAAGCGATAAGTGCATATGACGAGTGGATTGAACATATCGAGGGGGAAAACGAAGAATGATCCGTGAATTTTTTACAAAAAAGAAGCAGGCGATAACGATACCTTCGGCTGATGCGAAAAACGATGTACCGGAAGGTATTATGACGAAATGTCCCGATTGCAAGCAGATCATCTTAACGAAGGATTTAATAAAAACAGCAAAAGTATGTCCGAAATGCGATCATCATTTTAAGATGACGGCTTGGGAGCGTGTCGAATGTCTTTTTGATGAAAACACATTCAAATCGATGGATGACCATTTAAAATCGGAAAACCCATTGAAATTCCCGTCCTACACCGAAAAGATTGCATCGGATTCGGAAAAAACCGGATTGAACGAAGCTGTTCTTACTGGAATTGGAAAAATCGGCGGAAATGAAGTAGCAGTGGCGATAATGGACTCACATTTCCGGATGGGCTCAATGGGATCGGTCGTCGGCGAAAAAATTACACGGGCTATTGAAGCCGCTACTGATAAAGGTATTCCCGTCATCATCTTCTCCGCAAGCGGTGGAGCACGTATGCAGGAAGGTGTCTTGTCCTTAATGCAGATGGCGAAAACGAGTGTTGCATTGCAGCGCCATGCTGACAAAGGGCTGCTGTACATCTCCGTTATGACCTATCCGACAACTGGAGGCGTATCCGCAAGCTTCGCGTCCGTTGGCGATATCAATCTAGCTGAACCTAAGGCACTGATCGGGTTTGCAGGTAGACGGGTGATCGAGCAGACGGTAAGGGAAAAGCTGCCTGACAATTTCCAGACAGCCGAATTCCTTTTGGAACATGGACAACTCGATGCAGTCATCGATCGCCGTAATTTGACGGAGACCCTTGCTAAACTGGTCGGGCTGCACGTAAGGGAGGCAAATTAACATGAGTAAGACGTTGGCATTCGAGGAACCGATTGTGAAACTTCGGGAAAAGATCAATGAACTTGAAGAGTTCACTTCTACGAATGAGGTGGATCTTTCCGAAGAGATCGGGAAATTGAAAACGAGATTAAGCAATTTAGAGACGGAAATCTATAGCAATATGGAGCCTTGGGACCGTGTTCAAGTGGCAAGGCATCCGGAACGCCCGACGACTAAGGATTATATCGCCGAACTGTTCGAAGATTTCATGGAACTGCACGGAGATCGATCGTTTGGGGACGACGCAGCAATCATAGGTGGAATCGGATTTTTCGAATCGATGCCAGTGACAGTGATCGGGCATCAGCGAGGGAAAGATACAAAAGAAAACGTAAAACGCAACTTTGGGATGCCCCATCCGGAAGGATATAGAAAAGCATTACGGTTAATGAAGCAGGCTGAAAAGTTCGGCCGTCCGATCATTTGCTTTATCGATACAAAAGGGGCTTATCCCGGAAAAGCGGCTGAAGAACGTGGCCAAAGTGAAGCGATCGCCCGGAATCTCATTGAGATGGCTGGATTGAAAGTGCCTGTCGTTTCAATCGTCATTGGTGAAGGTGGAAGTGGTGGAGCACTCGCGCTAGGTGTCGCTAATCATATCCATATGTTGGAGCATTCGACGTACTCCGTCATCTCCCCTGAAGGTGCAGCGTCCATTCTTTGGAAGGATGCAAGCCTATCAAAACAGGCCGCAGAGGCGATGAAAATTACTGCTCCACATCTAAAGGAAATGGGAATCATTGATGAAATTATTCCAGAAGTGCTTGGGGGAGCACATCGTGATCCGAAAGCGCAAGCTGTTGAAATGAGGAAAGTGTTGAAAACTTCACTAGACTCGCTTAGCGAAATGAATGCAAATGAAATTATCGATGACCGTTATAATAAGTTTCGTGCTATTGGTGTGTTTTCAGAATGATAAGGTGCGGGTTTTCCCCGCATCTTTTCTTTTCGTGTTATGAGAAATGAATTACAATACATAGGTGAACTAAACACGAAGGGGTGATCCATTTGAAAAAGATCGGTGTATTGACAAGTGGGGGAGATGCGCCAGGCATGAATGCTGCTGTCCGTGCAGTTGTGCGGAAAGCGATACATGACGGATTTGACATTGCTGGTGTTTTCAATGGTTATCAAGGACTCATCCAAGGAAAGATTGAATTGCTGCAGCTCGGTTCTGTTGGTGACATCATTCAGCGCGGAGGTACAATGCTTAGATCCGCCCGTTCGCCGGAGTTCATGACAGAGGAAGGCCGTATGGAAGCGGTCCGTCAGTTGAAGGCACATCAAATCGATGGCCTCGTCGTAATTGGAGGGGATGGATCATTCCGGGGTGCGTTCGAATTAGTGAAGTTGGGAATTCCATGTGTTTGTGTACCTGCCACCATCGACAATGATATTAATGGCACGGAATTCACGATTGGATTTGACTCTGCCTTGAATACGGTCATAGACGCAATCGATAAGATTCGGGATACCGCTACATCGCATGAACGCACTTTCATTATTGAAGTGATGGGCCGGGATGCCGGAGATCTAGCGCTCTGGGCAGGACTTGCAGGTGGTGCGGAAACGATCCTGATCCCTGAAGAAGGCTATGATATGGATGAAATCATACGTCGATTGAAGAGCGGCACGGGCCGTGGAAAAAAACATAGCATCATCGTTGTCGCTGAAGGTGTCATGTCCGGGTCGGCTTTAGCAGAGTTGTTGAAGGAGAATGCGGGAATTGAAACACGTGTTTCCGTTTTGGGACATATCCAACGCGGGGGTTCGCCGTCAGCCCGCGACCGGGTCATTGCGAGCCAATATGGGGCAAGAGCTGTCGAAGTGCTGAGTGAAGGACGTGGCGGTGTAGCCATTGGTATGCAAAACCATAAGGTGGTAGACTATGATTTAGAAGTGGTATTTGCAACAACAGACCATACTTTGGATATGGACCTGTATAAGTTATCCAAAGAATTGTCGATTTGACCAAATTACTCTATATGATGAGTACAATACGAAGGGGCGTTTTGTGATGAGAAAGACAAAAATTGTGTGCACAATCGGACCAGCCAGCGAATCACCGGAGCTGCTTGAACAGTTGATTGAGGCAGGAATGAACGTAGCACGGCTTAACTTTTCACATGGTTCGCACGAAGAGCATAAAGCCCGGATTCAATCCATTAGGGAAGCATCGAAGAAAACAGGCAAGGTTGTCGGAATCCTGCTTGATACGAAAGGTCCTGAAATCCGGACGCATTCGATGAAAAACGGGCAGGTTGAATTGATAACCGGCCAGCATGTCGATATTTCGATGACTGAAGTGGAAGGGAACGACAATGTTTTTTCAGTTACATATGAGAAGCTAATCGAAGATGTGGATAAAGGGTCTGTCATTCTTTTGGATGATGGGTTGATTCAATTGGAGGTTGCCGGAAAGGATCCGGTAAAAGGGTTGATCCATACGGTTGTTGTCAACTCGGGTACTTTGAAAAACAAAAAAGGCGTGAATGTTCCAGGCGTTTCTGTACAGCTGCCTGGAATTACCGAGAAGGACAAAGAGGATATTTTATTCGGAATCCAAGAAAATGTCGATTTCATCGCAGCCTCTTTTGTGCGAAGAGCTTCAGATGTCATGGAGATACGGGAATTGCTTGAGAATAACAATGGGGGGCATATCCATATCATTCCTAAGATCGAAAACAGGGAAGGCGTCGACAATTTGGATAATATTTTGACGGTTTCCGATGGATTGATGGTTGCGCGTGGCGATTTAGGTGTGGAAATCCCTGCAGAGGAAGTCCCGATTGTCCAAAAAAATATGATTGAAAAGTGCAATCAGGTTGGCAAACCGGTCATCACTGCGACGCAGATGCTCGATTCCATGCAGAGGAATCCTCGTCCTACACGTGCCGAGGCTAGTGACGTTGCGAACGCAATTTTGGACGGCTCAGATGCAATCATGCTATCAGGGGAAACAGCAGCGGGACTCTATCCGGTTGAATCCGTCCGTACGATGGACAGGATTGCAAAAACAGCTGAGAACGCAGTCGATTACCGTTCTGTCGTCTCTACACGCCGCCGGGAAAAACACGGCAATATGACGGAAGCGATCGGACAGGCTGCAGCTTATACGGCAATCAATTTAAAGGTGAAAGCAGTGCTTGCACCTACAGAAAGCGGTCATACCGCCAAAATGATCGCCAAATACCGCCCTGGTTGCCCAATCATTGCGATTACCGCTTCGGACGAATGCTCAAGGAAATTATCGCTAGTATGGGGAATCTATCCAGTCATCGGCAAAAGAGTGAATTCCATCGATGAGATTTTGCAGGAATCCGTCGAGGAAAGTGTGAAGCACCAATATGTAACCCATGGCGATGTTGTCATTATTACAGCAGGCGTGCCGGTCGGGGAAGCTGGAACGACGAACTTGATGAAAATCCATGTCATCGGGGATATGTTAGCGAAAGGACAAGGGATCGGAAAATCAGTTGCTTTCGGACAAGCTGTTGTCGCTCATAATGCTCAGGAAGCATTGGCGCATAACATGAAAGGGAAGATCCTTGTCACCTATTCTTCTGACCGTGATATGATGCCTGCAATTGAAGAATGCGCAGGTTTAATAACAGAAGAGGGCGGTTTGACAAGTCATGCGGCTGTTGTCGGTCTTAGTTTAGGCATTCCTGTCATTGTCGGAGTCGAGAAGGCGACTGAATTAATTGTCACTGGAAAAGACATAACGATGGATGCGGAATCGGGAGTCATTTATAATGGACATGCAAGAGTCTTATAAAAAAATGTATTTAGGCTGTCTTCCGATTTAGTTCGGAAGCGGCCTTTTTAGGATTGGAGTTGTTGTAGAATGAAATGGCTGCTGCCGTTATTTATCCTCATACCAGCCGCGGAAATAATGATCTTGCTCTATTCGGGCAACACAATCGGTATCATGCCGACACTTCTACTTATCGTTGTTAGTGGAATCGGTGGGGCTTATCTTGCAAAACGGCAAGGTTTTAAGGCTCTGACAGATTTAAAGAACAGGATGGGAACGATGGAGGCGCCCGGAAATGCCGTAATTGATGGCGTCTGTATTTTCTTTGGCGCTATTTTATTGATCATGCCCGGATTCCTAACTGATATTGCGGGGCTTTTGCTGTTATTCAGATGGCCTCGGAAAATAATCCGGCCCTTTATCATCGGTTGGATTTACAAAAAAATGAAACAAGGCAGGATTGTCATTCGTTGAAAGACGAATGCTTTTTCAGTTTAAGGGCTGCGAATAAAAGGAATGGAGTTAAGAGAATGCCTGGCAATCCGAACAAGTACAAAGAACATACCGTGATGAAAAAGGCATGAATCGCCTTGACGCGAAATGCGGAAGCCCACATATAGGATTCAGCTATTTGTCTCGTCACAACGACGAAAATATATAGCAGGGCGAGCGATACACCAATGAACAGTTGGTTGGAGTAGAGGAAGAATGCTGCCATCGGGATTAGAAATAAACCGATGCCCAATAATGGCAAACTATCGGCGATGGAGACAAGGAATGCAGTTCCTATCGGCGATTCAAATCCGAGGAGCGAGAACCCAATGATTAGGATGATGAACGTTAGCAAGAATAATCGGGCCTCCACAAAAGCGAAAGTGCCGAACAATTCGCCGGACTTTGTGAAAATACGTTTGGCTGACGCACGCATGCTGACAGGGAAATAGACTAGAAACCAAAACTTGTTTTTACCTGATTCCCGCAATGCGAAGAAATAGGCGACGAGAAAGATGAACATGCTGAAAATCCGTTGAAAAAAAGTGGCGGTGAACGTAATTGCGTATTCGAGCAACGCATGTCCATAGTCGATGATCTTCTCTTCGACAAATGAAAGGACTTTTCCTGTCAAATTTGTTTTACCGGTGAATGTGGACAAATGTTTTTCAAGAAGAGGCACCGTGTCCATGAGTCCGTGCAATGCTATGAAACTAAACGAGCTGAAAATGAACAGAATCGAAAGCATAACGAAAAAAGTGGCGATCGTTAAAGGGAGTTTTGTCATCGTTCTGACCGCTAGTAAAATAGGAGCGGTGAAGTAGGCGATGATAATTGCTATCCCTACGGGAGGAACTATATAAATGAAAACCCCTGCGAGTATAGCAGGAATCCATTGCATGGCCAAAGTTTGGATAGTTTGTTGTTTAATATGATTTTTTAGCAAGTTTTCATCCTTTTTCTATTATTTTATGAAGAAAACATTCGTTTCCATTCACAAAACTGTACGATTTGCTATAATGGAATTGTAAGCGTTTCAGACAGTACTAAATAAAAAGTAGATTTGCCGTATTTGCAAGACTTTGTAGATGAACGGCAATAATGACTGAAGGAGCGATTTAAATGACAGCATCAAAAGGTTTGGAAGGAATCGTAGCGACACAATCCGCCATCAGCTCTATTATTGATGACACCCTTACATACGTCGGTTACGATATCGATGATCTGGCAGTAAATGCAAGCTTTGAAGAAGTTGTTTATCTATTATGGCATCAGCGTCTGCCGAAAGCGGACGAGCTAGCGGAATTAAAACAGCAACTTGCGGATAATATGTCGGTTCCACAGCCTGTACTCGATCATTTTAAGACATATCCTATCGGCGAAGTTCACCCGATGGCGGCATTGCGCACAGCAATTTCCCTACTCGGATTATACGATGAAAACGCAGAAGATATGTCTGATGAAGCCAATTATGAAAAAGCAATCAAGCTTCAAGCGAAAGTGGCAACGATCGTTACTGCTTTCTCTCGCATCCGTAAAGGTCAAGAGCCGGTAGCCCCGAAAAAGGAACTTGGCTATGCAGCAAACTTCTTATATATGTTGACAGGTGAAGAACCTGAAGATATCGCAGTCGAAGCATTAGACAAAGCGTTAGTGCTTCACGCCGACCATGAATTGAACGCATCCACTTTCACTGCACGTGTATGTGTGGCAACGCTTTCAGATATGTATTCTGGAATTACCGCAGCAATCGGCGCGCTGAAAGGCCCACTTCACGGTGGTGCAAATGAGCAGGTCATGAAGATGCTCATGGAAATCGGCGACGAAGAAAAAGTTGAATCATACATCAGAGAAAAACTTGACAATAAAGAGAAAATCATGGGCTTCGGCCACCGTGTATACCGTAAAGGCGACCCGCGTGCGAAGCATCTCCGTGAGATGTCAAAAAAATTGACAGAACTCCGCGGAGAAAAGAAATGGTATAATATGTCCCTTAAAATCGAATCAATCGTGACAGGCGAGAAGAATCTACCACCGAACGTTGATTTCTATTCGGCTTCGGTATATCATTCGCTCGGGATCGATCACGATCTATTCACACCGATATTTGCGGTTTCCAGATTCTCAGGCTGGACGGCGCACATCTTGGAGCAATACTCCAATAACAGACTAATCCGTCCACGTGCAGAGTATATCGGACCAGACATGCAAAAATATGTGCCAATCAACGAAAGATAACTTGTTCCGGATATTATCTGCCGGAATCACAAGTATACATCGGGGCGGTAGGACAACTATCGGCCCCCTCATCTTGAAATGGAGGAAAGTAAAATGGCTAAAATTACAGTAACTGACGGAGTTCTTAACGTTCCAGATCACGCAACAATCCCTTTCATCATCGGAGACGGCACTGGTCCTGATATTTGGCATGCGGCTTCCCGCGTGTTGGAAGCGGCAGTCGATAAAGCTTACGGCGGCCAAAAGAAAATCGAATGGAAAGAAGTTCTTGCAGGAGAAAAGGCATTCAATGAAACTGGAGAATGGCTGCCGCAAGAAACGCTTGACACGATTGAGGAGTACCTGATCGCTATCAAAGGACCCTTGACAACTCCAATCGGCGGCGGTTTCCGTTCATTGAACGTAGCACTTCGCCAAGAGTTGGACCTTTACACATGCCTGCGTCCTGTTCGTTATTTCGAAGGGGTTCCATCACCTGTTAAACGCCCGGAAGATTGCGATATGGTCATCTTCCGTGAAAACACTGAAGATATTTACGCTGGTATTGAATACCAGGAAGGTACAGATGAAGTGAAGAAATTGATTTCATTCCTTCAAAATGAAATGGGTGTAAAAAATATCCGTTTCCCTGAAACTTCCGGTATCGGCATTAAACCTGTATCCGTAGAAGGTACAAAGCGCCTTGTTCGCGGTGCCATCAATTATGCACTTAAAGAAGGCCGTAAGTCTGTAACTCTTGTCCATAAAGGGAACATTATGAAATTCACTGAAGGTGCTTTCAAAAACTGGGGTTATGAAGTTGCGGAGCAAGAGTTCGGCGATAAAGTGTTTACTTGGAACGAATACGACAAGATCAAAGAAGCGGAAGGGACAGACGCAGCGAACAAAGCACAAGCTGATGCAGAAGCTGCTGGCAAAATCATCGTTAAAGATGCAATCGCCGATATCTTCCTACAACAAATCTTAACTCGTCCGAAAGAGTTCGATGTTGTTGCAACAATGAACTTGAACGGCGACTATATCTCCGACGCACTTGCAGCACAAGTCGGCGGAATCGGTATCGCTCCAGGTGCTAACATTAACTATCTGACTGGACATGCAATCTTCGAAGCGACACATGGTACTGCTCCGAAATATGCAGGTCTAGACAAAGTGAACCCTTCTTCCGTTCTTCTTTCAGGCGTTATGATGCTTGAGCATATGGGATGGAACGAAGCTGCAAACATGATCACTACTTCTATCGAGAAAACGATCGCATCTAAAGTTGTCACATATGACTTCGCTCGTTTGATGGATGGAGCAACAGAAGTGAAAACATCCGAGTTTGCGGATGAATTGATTAAAAACCTACAATGATTTTTAAACCGGGAAGCCTTGACGCTTCCCGGTTTTTTGATGCCCACCAAGATTCTTCTCTTTTGGAGCGAAAATTGATACACTTTCTATAATGCTAATTCCATGCAAGTAAATGAAGGGGGAATCAACTTGATATTAGGAAAAAAAAGACGGATTGGAAGGGAAATTGAAAGGATCGTTGAAGGGGAAAAGCTGAAGCTTACCGAAAAGATCGAGGATAAGGATTTACTTCTCTACCTAGGATTGACAAACGATGCGAATCCACTGTACATTCAGCATGATTACGCTTCCCAAACAAAGTTTGAAAAACCAATCGTACCAACCATCATGTTGAGCGGCATTATCACTTCCGCCATCTCAAAATACTTGCCTGGTCCCGGTTCGCATATTACAGAACAGCATTTGGCTTTCCCGCATCATGTGCATCATTATGAGACAATCGATTTTCTATTTGAAGTGATCCGCGTGGAAAGAGATATGGGGTCTGTCGTGATTCGCGTAGAAGCCGTGAATGAAGAAGGAAAAAACGTCATTTCAGGGACGATAACGGTCACCCCGCCCTCCATCCAAGAAGACTTGACTTCGGATGCAATGGAAAACTTCTAAGCTTAAACACAGAGCAAATAACAGTGAGCATTTAAGGGGGATTAGGAATATCGTGCATAAAATCCTGATTGTAGACGATGAGCAGCCGATTCGTACATTATTGGACTATAATCTAAAACAATCCAATTTCGAAACAATTATGGCGGCTGATGGTGAAGAAGCGGTAGTAAAAGTGGAAAATGAAAATCCCGACTTGATCTTGCTCGATCTCATGCTGCCGAAAATGGATGGAATAGACGTATGCAAAATCCTGAGGCAACGAAATATTAATACGCCAATCATCATGTTGACGGCTAAAGGTGAAGAGATGGATAAAGTTTTAGGATTGGAAATCGGCGCGGACGATTATATGACGAAACCGTTCAGTCCGCGTGAAGTGATCGCAAGAGTGAAGGCGGTCCTTCGACGCAGCGGAGAGAGAACTGGCTCTGATGAAGAAGGAGGAGGTCAGATCCTCCGTTCGGCATCTTTGACAGTCCATCCTGAGCAGTACGAAGCTTATCTCGATGAAGAAGTATTGGAATTCACTCCGAAGGAATTTGAACTGCTTGTTTATTTCATGCAAAATAAAAACCGGGTACTCACTCGCGATCAATTATTGAGCGCGGTTTGGAATTATGACTTTGCAGGAGACACACGGATTGTTGATGTGCATGTCAGCCATTTACGTGAAAAGATCGAGGAAAACACGAGAAAACCTGTTTTCATTAAGACGGTCAGAGGAATCGGATATAAATTCGAGGAGCAGAAGTCAAAATGAAAGGTCTCAATTCCAGACTCTTTATCGCTTTTGCCATCATACTTTTGATTCTGTTGACTGGTCTTGGCGTTGTCCTTGGCCAGTTTTTTCATATGATTGACGATGGAATAACATATCAGGTCCAACAAAAGTATTGGATTTTTCTACTTGTCATCTTACCCATAACTTATCTTCTTTCCCTGATGCTAAGTGCCCGTGTCATTAGGCAGTATGCAAAGCCGATCGATCTAGTGACGAATACGGTAGAGAAAGTTGCGCGCGGCGATTATTTGGCGAGGACGCCGATTGATGATTTGGGAAATTATAATTCACTCGGCATCGCGGTTAATCAGGTAGCGAGGAATTTGCAGGAGACTTCCATATTACGGGCAATGGAAAAGGAACGACTGAAAACATTAATTGAAAGCATGGGCAATGGTCTCCTTATGTTCGGTAGGGAGGGGTCTGTCAATTTACTAAATGGTGTATTTGAAAAAACGTTTGGATTTAAACGGGATGAATTAATCGGAAAAACATACATGGATATCGGCTTGCCAACAGGCATCGAAAGATTAATTGAAGACGTTTTTTTAACAGAGCAAGTGCACGAAAGGCAAATCAGGAACGGTCAATCCCACTTTAATGTTTATGGAGCGCCTGTTATCGGGCGTCATGGCAATTGGCTCGGCATCATTGTTGTGACACATGATATTACAAAGCTCGTAAGATTGGAGGAGATCCGCAAAGATTTCGTCGCAAATGTTTCCCATGAACTGCGCACGCCAATCACATCCATTAAAGGATTTACCGAGACTTTGTTGGACGGTGCAATGAATGATCCATCTATATCTAAGGAATTCCTTGGAATCATCCAAAAGGAAAGCGATCGTTTGCATGTATTGATTAACGACCTTTTGGAGTTGTCGGGAATAGAAAGAGAAGGTTTTCAGCTGCACTATCGCAAGGTCTTCGTCCCTGATGTCGTTAACAACGCGGTAAAGATCATTAATGGATTGCTTGAAAGAAAGAATATGGACATTGTACTAAACAATCAATCAAAAATTATAATTGATGCGGATGCAGACAGACTGATCCAAGTGATGGTGAATTTGTTGACCAATGCTATCAATTATTCGAAAGAGCATACGACAATAACCATAAATGTATCGGAAACTTATGATGAAGCAGTAATCGAAGTGAAGGATGAGGGGATGGGAATCGATCCGACGGAGCTGCCGAGGCTGTTCGAACGGTTTTACAGAGTGGACCGGGCGCGAAGCAGGGATTCAGGCGGCACAGGTCTTGGGTTAGCAATCGTTAAGCATCTGATTGAGGCTCATGGCGGAAAGGTTTCAGTTGAAAGTGAACTAGGCGCAGGGTCTATATTTACTATACGTTTACCAAAGAAATCCGCTTAGGTGGAATTCAGACTAGACAAAAGGGTTGGAAATCATAGATTTCCAACCCTTTTACTTAAACATGTACATTTTAACTGTCAGTAGATTGAAATAACGTTGATTTCCGTTCCGGGCGGACGCTTTCCGGGGGGCTTGCCCTCAGCCAAGCGAACAACGAAGGGTTCGCTTGGCTGAAGCCGTGCCCGCGGAAAGCGTCCGCTCGCAGCGCGAATCAACATTGTAGCTTTATCTCTATATTTAAAAGAAAAGAGACTGTAGGCAAACACCCAAATTCATGTTGTTTGTCTTTGACTACAGTCTAAAGTCTGCTTTAGCGGATTTTTTTGAAACCAAAACTGTCCCTTGACCGTATGTACAGTAGATACATACATAAAGGGGGAATTCAAATGAGTACACGCCGAGCATCGGTCGCTGCGGGGCTTGTAATTACTGGAGTGTTATTGCTCATCATTGCGTTTACGACGTGGTACACGGTGGATGAGTCTGAGCAAGCCATCGTCATCACTTTCGGTCAAGCGGGTACACCAGTGACAGAATCCGGTTTGCATTTCAAGCTGCCCTGGCCGGTTCAGCATGTTGAGAAACTTTCAAAAGAGACATTTAGTCTTCAGTTCGGTTACAAACAAGATCCAAATGGGGAACTTGTATCCTTTGATAAAGAAACGAAAATGATTACAGGTGATGAATATATCGTTCTTGCGGATTTAGTTGTCCAATGGAAGATTACAGATCCGGAAAAGTATTTATTCAACTCGCAAGACCCTCAAGAAATACTTCATGATGCTACATCTGCATCCATCAGGTCAATCATCGGAAGTTCGACGATCGATGCGGCATTGACAGATGGAAAAGCGGAAATTGAGGCAAAGACCCGTGAATTATTGACTACACTTATGACAAATTACGACATTGGCATATCGATTCAAGGCGTTAAATTGCAGGATGTTGAGCTGCCGAACGCGGAAGTACGCGCTGCATTCACTGCCGTTACAGATGCGCGTGAGACTAAGAGTACCAAAATTAATGAAGCCGAAAAGTATAAGAATCAGCGTGAAAGTGAGGCAATCGGAGAACGGGATGCAATTAAATCGCGTGCGCTCGGACAAAAGAAGGCCCGTATTGAGCAAGCTCACGGTGATGTCGCTCTGTTCAATGATTTGCATGCGGAATACGCAAAAAGCAAGGCGATTACCCGCCAGCGTTTGATCATTGAAACATTGGAGCAGGTTTTGCCAAAAGCAAAAATCTATATTATGAACGATAATGGCGAAACGTTGAAATACTTGCCATTGCAGCAACTCGAGATCAAAACACCACCACCTGCGGACCAAAAAACGGAAGGGGGCGGAAACTGATGACGAACGACAATAACCCATTCAAAAGCATAGAAGATAAATTCAAGGAAATGCAGCGTGGACAAAAGAAAAAGGCGACTGGCTCAGACAAGGTCATTACTCCAAAAAAACCATTTAATACAAGGAGATTTGTAAAGACAGCAATCACTTTGACGGTTATCTTTGCAATTGTGATTATTCTACTTGCGAATGTATTCGTTGTAAAAGAAGCTGAATATCGGGTTGTTCGCCAATTCGGTGAAATAACAAGAATTATAGATGAGCCTGGACTGAGTATGAAAATACCTTTCATTCAATCAGTGACAAGCTTGCCAAAAAATCAAATGACCTACAATGTTTCAGAAGCGGAAATCAGTACAAAAGATAAAAAGCGTATTATCATTGATAATTATGCCGTGTGGAAAATTACGGATGCTAGGAAGATGATTTCCAACGCGCGAAACATCATCAATGCAGAAGCGCGGATGGAGGAATTCATCTATTCCGTCATTCGGAACGAGATGGGGCGACTCGATTACGTAGATGTCGTCAATGAAGAAAACTCAAAGCGAGGCAACTTGAATGATCTTGTCACGAAGAAAGTGAACGAGTTTTTAGATGAAGGCAATTTCGGCATCGAAGTGATTGATGTTCGAATGAAACGAATCGATCTTCCGGAGGAGAACGAACATTCCATCTACACAAGGATGATTTCGGAACGTGAATCGACTGCACAGAGATATCTGTCAGAAGGGGATGCGGAGAAGAAGAAAATAGAGGCGGAAACAGACCGGGCAGTACAGGAGATGCTTGCCACTGCCAAAAAAGAAGCGGCCATCATCCATGCTGAAGGGGAAGCGGAAGCTGCTAAAATCTACAATAACACCTTCTCAAAGGACCCAGAGTTCTATAATCTGTACCGTACGCTGCAGTCCTATTCACGGACAATCGGGGAAGAAACGATGATCATCATGCCGGCGGACTCGCCATACGCGAAAATACTGACAGGATACTTGGAATAATAGATGACGTCATTTTCATTTACTCTTGCCCACGTGGTAAGATAAATGAAGATGACTTTTTTAACTTAATCAGCAATCCTTGCTGGATTAAGTTAAAGCCTCCGGCGGATGTCACGGATTTTCAAGGGAGTTTGGAAGGCGACCAATGCGCGACATCGTGTCGCAACGGTCGCATGACCTACTTCCTGTAGGCCTCAAGCTCGATAAAAATCCGGACGCAATTACACCATGGCGCAATTGATAATTGGAACGAACAAGGGAGTGGAAGCATGTGACAAAAAAGAAAGTAGTTCTTTTAGATGGAAATAGCTTGGCGTATCGTGCGTTTTTTGCTCTGCCTTTATTGACGAACGATACAGGCATCCATACGAATGCGGTGTACGGGTTCACGATGATGCTGCAAAACATACTGGCTGAGGAAAAGCCGACTCATATGCTCGTCGCTTGGGATGCGGGAAAGACGACGTTCAGACACTCCACATTCACGGAGTATAAAGGCGGCCGTCAAAAGACGCCACCTGAGCTTTCCGAGCAATTCCCTTACTTGCGAAAATTGCTTGATGCTTATCAAATCCCGCAATACGAACTCGATCAGTATGAGGCGGATGATATTATCGGGACATTAAGCAAGTCAGGTGACGAAGAAGGCGTGGAAGTCGTCATCATTTCAGGTGATAAAGACTTGACGCAGCTCGCGAGCGACCATACGACGGTGTGCATTACACGAAAAGGGATTACTGACCTTGAAAAATACACACCAGCACATGTCATGGAGAAATACGGCATTACACCGCTTCAAATCATTGACATGAAAGGCCTTATGGGAGATCCTTCCGACAATATCCCTGGCGTCCCGGGTGTTGGCGAAAAGACTGCACTTAAACTTTTGAAGGAATACGGCTCAGTCGAAAATGTATATGAATCACTTGATTCCGTTTCAGGCAAGAAATTGAAGGAAAACTTGACGGAAAATGAAGAGCAGGCAATCATGAGCAAAAAGCTTGCGACAATTGAAGTGAATGCCCCAATTACAATTTCGATGGACGACTTGACGTATACAGGACCGGATGATGAAAACGTCAAGACGATCTATGAGGAACTGAAATTCAAGACGCTGCTTGAAAAAATGGCTCCGCAAACGGAAAGTGAACCTGTAAAGGAAATTGACGTTCAAATCGTCACAAATCCTGACACAATAGAACTCGCGGATGAAATGGCGGTCCATGTCGAAATGATGGATGAGAATTACTTGTCCTCGGAAGTTACAGGTATCAGCATGACGGACGGCGAACAAATACTATTCATTCCAATCGCGGTCTTGCAACATTCCGACCGTCTAAAAGATTGGCTGCGTGATGAAGAGAAAAGGAAGCTTGCGACCGATTCAAAAGCGGCTTTTGCGTCATTATTGCGATATGGCATCGAAGTGAATGGATTTGAATTCGATTTATTGCTGGCGACCTATATTGCAAATCCATCCACCTCTTATACGGATGTTGCTTCCGTCGCCAAGGAATTTAACTATTCAGATGTCCAGCATGATGAAGTGGTGTACGGTAAAGGCGCAAAGAAAGCATTGCCTGACGAAAAAACGCTTGCGGACCATGCCGGCAGAAAGGCACAAGCGGTATGGAAGCTGAAGCCGGTACTAGAAGATAAATTGCGGGAAAACGAGCAGTTCGGATTATACCGCGAGCTAGAAATGCCACTTGCAAAAATCCTTGGGAAGATGGAGTCGACGGGTGTTAAGACGGACTTAGGCATCCTTCAGCAAATCGGCCTTCAGCTATCCACGAGATTGACCGAACTCGAATCAATCATCTATGAGATGGCTGGACAACCATTCAATATAAATTCACCAAAACAGTTAGGAGAAATCCTTTTTGAAAAGATTGGATTGACACCAATCAAAAAAACAAAGACGGGTTATTCGACTGCGGCAGATGTGCTGGAGAAGCTTGAAAGCGAGCATGAAATCATCAGTTTCATTTTGACCTACCGTCAGCTCGGGAAGTTGAACTCGACTTATATTGAAGGTTTGTCGAAGGAGATCCACGAGGACGGAAAAATCCATACTCGATTCCAACAGGCATTGACGCAAACAGGACGATTAAGCTCCATCAATCCGAACTTGCAGAACATCCCGATCCGTCTCGAGGAAGGTAGAAAGATCCGTGCGGCATTCGTTCCATCAGAACCGGGCTGGCTTATGTTCGCAGCCGACTATTCACAGATTGAATTACGTGTCCTTGCCCATATGTCCCAGGACGAGAAAATGATTTCGGCTTTCCGGGAAGGGGAGGATATCCATACGAAGACAGCGATGGACGTTTTCGGTGTGGATAAAGATGCCGTGTCCTCAGACATGAGGCGGACTGCGAAGGCGGTCAACTTCGGAATTGTCTACGGCATCAGCGATTACGGTCTGTCTCAAAGCTTGAACATCACCCGGAAGGAAGCGGGTAAATTCATCGACACGTATCTCGAGACATTCCCTGGAGTGAAGCAATACATGGAAGATATCGTCTCCGAGGCGAAAATGAAAGGCTATGTCGTCACAATGATGAACAGACGTAGATACTTGCCTGATATTACGAGTGCCAATTTCAACTTGCGGAGCTTTGCGGAACGGACGGCAATGAATACGCCAATACAAGGGACTGCCGCCGATATCATCAAAAAGGCGATGATCGATATGGATGCCAGACTGCAGGAGGAAAACATGCAGACGCGCATGCTCCTTCAAGTGCATGATGAACTGATCTTTGAAGCGCCTGAAGAAGAAATCGAAAAACTGAAGAAAATCGTGCCGGAAGTGATGGAATCTGCATTGCCCCTCGATGTTCCTTTAAAAGCCGAGTGGGCGTTTGGTCATTCTTGGTACGAAACGAAGTGAGGAATAGAAATGCCAGAACTGCCTGAAGTGGAAGGTGTCGTCCGCGAATTATCATCCGTCTCCATCGGGCGCACCATTTCTGAAGTGCAAGTTTCAGATGTAATAAGGAGATCCAAAGAATTGGGCAAGGAAGCGATTGTAAAAGGGATAACCCTTGAAGATTTCATCGAAGAGCTTGCCTCCATGACGATTGTGAACATCACAAGAAGAAGTAAATATATTTATTTCCATATGGAAAAGAACGGGCTTCCGTACTTGCTCGTCAGCCATCTCGGCATGTCTGGTGCCTGGTTCAATGTAGATACGTTGGAAGACGTTGTGGAACAGAAATTCAGAAACCATGTCCATGTCGTTTTCAAGATGGCGGATGGAGGACTGCTCGTCTATTCCGACATCCGTCGATTCGGGGAACTGCGGCTGTTGCAAAAGGAAGGGGACTATATACCATTGCTGAAAATGGCGCCAGAACCTTTTGATGCTTCAGCTGAAGATCATTTCATCGCAATGGCCTCGTTGCCGAAATATGCGCGGAAGCCAATCAAAGAAGTAATCATGGATGGCCATGTCATTTCAGGTTGCGGAAACATCTACGCGACGGAAGCGCTTTTTCGAATGAAAATCCACCCGGGAAGGGCAGCGGAACGGATAAGTGAAAAAAGGAAACGGGAATTATTCCGGGAAATCGTTGATGTCTTGCAAGAAAGCATTGATGCGGGAGGAAGCTCCATCTCGGATTATCGGAATATTAACGGGGAAGCAGGAACGATGCAGACCCGTTTGAAAATGTATGGAAAGAAAGAGTGTGGAACATGCGGCAAAGAGACGAAAAGCATGAAAATCGCCGGCAGGACCTCTGTATATTGCCCCCAATGCCAAAGGTGAGGAAGGGATGATTCCAATGATTATCGGTTTGACAGGAAGCATTGCGACCGGCAAAAGCACCGTGTCGCGGATGCTGAAACAAAAAGGATTTCCGATTGTTGACGCGGATGAAATTTCAAGGCTCGTCGTGGAGCCTGGTAGTCCTGTTCTTGATCGAATTGCTCAGGCGTTCGGCGCGGATGTACTCCTGCCGGACGGGGCGCTGAACAGAGAAAAGCTCGGCAGTCTCATCTTTAATGACGAGGAGAAGCGAAAAATGCTGAACGGGATTGTCCATCCGGCTGTCCGTGAGGAAATGATCCGGCAAAAGGAAGAATGGTTGGATAAAGGAGCAAATACAGTCATCATGGATATCCCCCTTCTATTCGAAAGCAAGCTTCAGTCGTATGTGGATAAAATACTTGTCGTATCAGCAACCCCAACCATTCAAAGGGAGCGTCTGATTGCGAGAAACGGCTATTCTACAGAGGAAGCGGATGCCCGCATCAACTCGCAGCTTCCGATTGCCGAAAAGGAATTGGGCGCGGATGCAATCATAATAAATAATGGAACATTGGAAGAAACCGAAAATCAACTTGATGAAATATTACTTGAGTGGAAAGCTCAAATTTGATTTTTATTATTCTATTCTCTGAAAAGTGGAACATTGCTATTTCATTCACAAACTCTTTCCACGCGGTTAAAATGTGCTATACTAATTAACGGATAAACGATAAAAAGTATATAACATTACGCAGGAGGATTTTTTCATGACTACTTCGATAGCGATAAACGGTTTTGGGCGGATTGGCCGCATGGTTTTCCGACAAATTATCACGAAGGATGACGTGGATGTAGTAGCGATAAATGCATCCTATCCGGCAGAAACACTGGCCCATTTGATTAAGTATGACACTAATCATGGAGTTTTTGACGGTGAGGTCGTTGTGGAGGAAGAAGCTCTTGTTGTCAACGGAAAGCGGGTCAAATTACTAGCTGAGCGCGATCCGTCCAAGTTGCCTTGGAAAGAGCTTGGTGTCGATATCGTCATTGAAGCTACTGGCGTATTCAATGAACGTAGCAAAGCTGCCCTTCATTTGGATGCAGGAGCGAAGAAAGTCATTCTGACAGCCCCTGGGAAAAATGAAGACGTTACAATCGTTCTTGGTGTGAATGATGACAAGCTTGATATTGAAAAGCATGATGTCATCTCCAATGCGAGCTGCACGACAAACTGTCTTGCTCCGGTGGCAAAAGTATTGAATGATACATTCGGCATTGAAAACGGATTAATGACAACTGTTCATGCTTATACAAACGACCAGAAAAACCTGGATAATCCGCATAAGGATCTTCGTCGTGCACGTGCTTGTGCTCAGTCGATCATCCCGACTTCTACTGGTGCGGCAAAAGCGTTATCGCTTGTCCTGCCTGAGCTTGAAGGGAAAATCCACGGAATGGCGCTGCGTGTTCCGACACCGAACGTGTCATTGGTCGACCTCGTCGTTGACGTGAAGAAAGATGTAACAGTGGAAGAAGTGAATGAGGCATTCATCAAAGCTGCGGAAGGTCCAATGGCGGGAATCCTTCGTTTCACGACTGAACCACTTGTATCGATCGACTTCAACACGACTACAGAGTCTGCAACGATAGACGGTCTTTCGACGATTGTCATGGGCGACCGCAAAGTGAAAGTGCTCGCTTGGTATGACAATGAATGGGGCTACTCCGCCCGCGTTGTTGAATTGGCTATCAAAGTTGGAAATGCAATGAAATCCAAAGTAAATTCCTGATTGTTAAAATGAAAATCGTCCAGGCTGATATCAGCTTGGACGATTTTGTTCTATTTTTTGATTTATAATTAAAATTTTTGGGCGTTGATTTTATTAATTCTAGTTTGCTACAAATACTTATTGATTTCCGTTCCGATCGGACGCTTTCCGAGGGCACGGCTTCAGCCAATCGAACAACGAAGGGTTCGATTTGCCTTAATTTCTGCGTTCTTTGCAGAAATTAAGGCAGCCTATGCTCGCAACGCTTCGCTTGTGCTCGCAACGCTTCGCTTGTGCTCGCAACGCTTCGCTTGTGCTCGCAACGCTTCGCTTGTGCTCGCAAAAGCCGTTCTACGTAACGGCTTTCGCTCAGTCCAGGGTCTTCAGCTCGCGCTGTTCCCGCAGGAGTCGCCGATCTCCACTCCAATCAATTGGAATGTACTTGAAATTCTAAGCTGTATGGTAACAGTTAAGACATGAAAAGATAAATCACTCGTTGGTTGAACAAGTTGGGAGACTGAAAAAAATTTCTGCTAACGCATTCATTTTGTTTGGCTTTTCCACAACAGTCCAATGACCGCAATTTTTAATTTCGATTAATTTTGCATGTGGTATATACTTTATTAATAACTCTTTAATTTTTGCTGGTGTTATAATGTCGTGACTTCCCTGTGCGACTAGAATTGGTATTTCAGATAATTTATGGATTTCGTTTTCCAAGTCATAGTTCTTCTCAATATCCTTTCCAATTATTTGATTAACACAGCTATTCATACTTGACTTCTCTTTCCTTTTTAAACTATCTGGTGAAAATACGTAGTATGGGTCTAGAATATTTAAAATATCTTCATAGGTTCCAGAACCTTTTTTTATTTTTTTATCTGCCTTAAAAAGCTTTATTTTATCCTTAATGGAGATTTTTTTCAAAAGTGTTTTTTCAAAGGTTTTATATCCTTTTCCCGAAATTCCTATAGCAGCTGTTAGAAGAATTTTATTAACTCTTTCCGGGTAGGTAGTTGCATAAAGTAAGGCAAGCATAGAACCCCAAGACTCTCCGAAAAGATTCATTTTTTCTAACTTCAATTCTTTGCGTAATAATTCTAATGTCTTTACTTCATCTGCCATGGAGTATGTATTGCTTTTAGCGTGTTCCGATTTACCGCAACCCCTTTGATCATAAAAAACCAGTGTAAACTTTTGGGTTAACGGTAAAACATGAGGAAGAAAAAAACGATGCTCACTTCCAGGACCACCATGGAGGAAGACGATAGCTTCTCCGTCACCAATAATATTGATATGCAGTTTACGTCCTTCGATATTAACAAAGTCTATTGGTTCCTCTAATTCATTAGCCACGTTTTACCTCCTATTATTCTTGATTCTATATTGGTCTTTAGATCTTTCCTTATTCAACTATACTGCCTCGTGGAACAACAATATTATTAATATTGATACGTTCTTAGCGAGTATAAGTTGCAATAATTGGTAATAAATAACCCTCAATAGTGTTGTTCTACGGGTTTAAACTTTTAGAATTTATCTCTGTTGATTGGAGTGGAAGGTGCCGAAGTGCAAAGATGTGCTCTCAACGCTTCGCTTATGTTCGCAAAAGCCGTTCTTCGTCACGGCTTTTCCTGTGGGATTAGCGAACGCCGTAACGAAGAACGGCGTTTGCGAGCAGGGAATTGGAAGATGCCTTAATTTCTGAAAAAAACGCAGAAATTATGACCGATTGAACCTTTCGCTGTTCGATTGGTTCACCGCCCGCCCCACGGAAAGCGTGCGCCTGGAACGTAAATCAACACTTCGAAGATTCTACTTTTTAAAAAGCCACAACAACTTGAATCACTATTAATGAATCCATTTCGATTTTGTTGATGAATTTCTGTTATAATCGATATACTATACGGAATTGCGGAGGAAGCAAAAATGATATGTCCAGCTTGTCATTATAATGGCACTCGGGTCATCGATTCCAGACCTGCTGAAGAGAATCGATCGATCAGACGACGCCGTGAATGCGAGAAATGCGCTTTCCGCTTCACGACATTCGAAAAAGTGGAAGAGATGCCGCTCATCGTTGTGAAAAAGGATGGGACGCGGGAAGAGTTCAGCGGTGAAAAATTGTTGAGAGGATTAATACGTGCTTGTGAAAAGCGTCCGGTTGACCTCGAAGCGGTTAAAAACATCGTTTATTTAATAGAAAAAGAATTACGAAGCTCGGGAACTGTCGAAATCGATTCCAAGGATGTCGGTGAAATGGTTATGGAAAAATTGGCCGATGTCGATGAAGTCGCTTATGTCCGGTTTGCTTCTGTCTATCGGCAATACAAAGATATTACCGTTTTTATCGATGAACTGCAGAGCTTGCAGAAGAAAAAGGATGAAAACTAATTTTGAATTAAGGAAGGAAAGAGGGGTTCCGACAAAATGCTTTACCAGGAATTACAACCAGTCGATACATTTACAATCAAGTTGTCACACCCATTTTCGGATTATGACCGGCAACTCCTCACTTTGTTCTACCAACCATTGATCGGACCTGAAGCCATGAGCCTCTTCATGTCGCTTTGGGCCGATGCAGAGCGTGAAACAGAAAGTGAATTCAGTCATTATTATTTAATGAATTTATTAACAATGCCATTAGGTAAAGTTTTTGAGGCTAGAATATCCCTTGAGGCGATCGGCTTGCTGCGTACCTATTGCAAACAAGTAGATCAGGATCGAACATTCTGTTACGAACTATTGCCACCGTTGGATGCAAAGTCATTTTTCGATGATCCGCTATTATCCACATTTCTTTTCAGTAAAATCGGTGAGCAGGCGTATCGTAGCCTGAGGTCCCGATTTCTGGTTGATGATCCTCTCGATGAGCAGTATAAGGAAGTGTCACGCACATTCCTGGATGTGTTCAAGCCTATTCGATACAGTTCTTCGGAAGGGATGGATGAGGGTGGCCCAATGGCGGGACGCAATGAACCAACCGGCATCCCGTTCGCTTATTCTGATTTTGATTTCAATCTATTCCGTTCGGGACTTTCAGAACAGATGGTGCCAAAATCATCCCTTGCTTCAGTGTCGAAGGAATTGATCGAGAAATTGGCATTCCTTTACTCTCTAACACCGATTGACATGCAAAAAGTTGTCATGATGGCGTTAGACGAAAACCTAAGGCTGCCTGAAAACAGAGTCAGAAAAGCCGCTGTCGATTATTATAAGACAAATATTTCACAAAACGTCCCGACGATTGAGAAGGTCTTTGCGAAGGAACCGGCTATCTCAACTGAAGAGCCGAAATCTCGTGAAGATAAATTCATCTTCTATATGGAAAATACTGCGCCACGTGAAATGCTGAAAGACTATACGGGAAATGAACCACTTCCTGTTGACGTTGAACTTGCTGAAAGACTTATAACCGTCCATGGCTTCCCGGTTGGCGTTGTAAATGTGCTGCTGCACTATATAATTATTCGCAACGACGGAAAAATCACAAAAAATTATGCTGAGAGAATCGCATCCCATTGGGCAAACAAAAAAATTGCAACTGCAAAAGAAGCAATGGAAATTTCGCGGAACGAACATGACCAGTACATTAAATGGCAAAATGAAGGAAGTAAGAAATCAACCGCCCGGAAACCGACAAGGGTCGAGAAAGTACCGGAATGGTTTTATCAGAAAGATGAAGAGAAGGATCAGCAAACCGCATCTGATGCTGAACCATCAATTGATGAAGAACGCAAAAGACTGCTCCAGGAAAAACTTAATGCAATATCAAGCGGGGTGAAATAAAGTTGGAAAGAATCGGAAATACAATGAAGCGAGTATTCAACGCTTCAGATCTAACGTCAAGATATGAACAATTAAGGAATGAAGTGATGGAGTCCCCAGGCGTCCAACAGTTCATCACCGATCATTCGAATGAAATCGATAAAGCTGTCGTCAACAAAAGTTTAGGAAAGCTATATGAATATACAACGGCTTCCCACAATTGCGGGAAATGCCCGAATGTTGAAGAGTGTGTCAACGTGATGAAAGGCTTCGAGCCGAAGCTTGTCATGAGTCAAGGATACATCGATCTCGACTATGTAAAGTGTCCGAATAAACTTGTCGACGACGAACGTCGAAATATATCCAATATGATTGAAAGCATGTACATGCCGAAGGATGTCATGGAAGCGCGCCTGAATAATGTGGATCTCGAACACGATAGCAGCAGGTATATTGTTGCTGAGGCCGCGGCACAGTTCTTTGGTGAATTTAGCGAAACAGGAAAGTTGCCTGAAAGGGGCTTTTACATTCACGGTCGTTTCGGTACAGGAAAGTCCTTTATTTTAGGGGCAATCGCAAATGAACTTGCCAATCTTCGCATACGGACTGTTGTCGTTTATCTCCCCGAATTTTTAAGGGAAATGAAACAATCAATACAGGATCAGACGTTAAATGAAAAAATTGACTTCGTGAAGAAAGCAAACGTGCTTATGTTGGACGATTTTGGCGCGGAGTCCATGTCTGCATGGGCCCGTGATGAAGTGATCGGAACGATTTTACAATACCGGATGGCGGAAAAACTACCAACATTCTTCACTTCCAATTTCAATTTCGGTGAACTTCAGCACCATTTGACGTACACACAGCGTGGCGAGAAGGAAGAAGTCAAAGCCGCTCGAATTATGGAGCGAATTAAAACAGTATCAAAACCTATCCAGTTGAAAGGAAAAAACCGAAGAGAAATGTAGGAGGATTTATCCACTTGCAAATTTCGTAAACATTCCTTATACTAATGGATATTATATTCGAAATGTGTAGAAGAGGACATGAATCGGTTAATCCACTACCAGAGAACAGGGTCGTTTGGCTGGAAGCCCTGAAGTGAAGATGATCGATTTACCACCTTGGAGCAGCATCGGCGAACTACTTCAGTAACCGATGACGGACCCGGCCCGTTAGCCGTTTCGAGCTTCATCTTTCCGGTCTCTCGTATGACCGGATAGAAGGAAGAAGGGTGGAACCGCGAGCAACAGCTTCGTCCCTTTTTAGGGATGGGGCTTTTTTTGTTCAAAAAAATAAGTGAGGAGTGTTGACAATGGCAGAAAATATTCAATTGAAATTTCCGGATGGTGCGATAAAAGAATTTCCGCAAGGCACAACAACAGAAGACGTGGCGGGTTCTATCAGCCCTGGACTTCGAAAAAGCGCCCTCGCAGGAAAAATCGGTGATCAGCTCATTGATTTGAAAACGCCGATTGAAGAAGATGGTGATATTGCAATCATTACACCGCAATCATCTGAAGCATTGGAAATCTTGCGTCATAGTACTGCACATCTATTGGCACAGGCAGTTAAAAGGAAATTCCCGGACGCAAAACTAGGCATCGGTCCAGTCATTGATAACGGTTTCTATTATGATATCGATTCACCGACACCAATCACAGCTGAAGACCTTCCTGAACTTGAGAAGGAAATGAAGCGGATCATTGGTGAGAATCTCCCAATTAATCGCATTGAAGTGTCCCGCGACGAAGCCGAAAAGCGCTTCAAGGAAATTGACGATCCATACAAAATTGAACTGTTGGAGGCAATTCCGGAGGGCGAGCAAGTATCCATCTATGAGCAAGGCGAATTCTTTGATCTATGCCGTGGCGTTCATGTCCCTTCGACGGGCAAACTGAAAGAGTTCAAATTACTGAGCATCGCGGGTGCGTATTGGCGCGGTGATTCCAAAAATAAAATGCTTCAACGTATTTACGGTACAGCATTCTTTAAAAAGGATGAGCTTCAAGAACATCTCCGGATGCTAGAAGAGGCAAAGGAACGCGATCATCGGAAAATCGGAAAAGAACTGAATTTATTCATGAACTCCCAAAAGGTCGGCCAAGGACTTCCGTTATGGCTTCCGAAAGGCGCGACAATTCGCCGCATCATTGAGCGCTATATCGTCGATAAAGAAGAAAAACTCGGCTATGACCACGTTTATACACCGGTGCTCGGAAGTGTCGAGCTCTACAAGACATCCGGTCACTGGGGCCATTACCAGGACGGCATGTTCCCTGTCATGAGCATGGACAATGAAGATCTCGTTCTCCGTCCGATGAACTGTCCGCACCATATGATGATCTACAAAAACGACATTCACTCCTATCGGAACTTGCCGATCCGCATTGCAGAGCTTGGCACGATGCACCGCTATGAAATGTCAGGTGCTCTATCGGGACTTCAGCGTGTCCGCGGCATGACTCTGAACGACGCGCATATCTTCGTCCGTCCGGATCAAATCAAGGAAGAATTCAAACGTGTCGTCCAACTCGTCATCGATGTCTACAAAGACTTTGACATTAAAGATTACTCATTCCGTTTATCGTACCGAGATCCGGAAGATACAGAGAAATACTTTGACGATGACGAAATGTGGGAACGCGCACAAAGCATGCTGAAAGAAACGATGGACGAAATGGGCCTTCCTTATGTGGAAGCGGACGGAGAAGCAGCATTTTATGGTCCGAAACTGGACGTACAAGTGAAAACGGCAATCGGTATGGAAGAGACACTCTCAACTGTCCAGCTCGACTTCCTGCTTCCTGAGCGCTTCGACCTCACATACGTCGGAGAAGACGGCAAGCACCATCGCCCAGTCGTCATCCACCGCGGCGTCGTCTCAACAATGGAACGATTCGTCGCATTCTTGATCGAAGAATACAAAGGCGCCTTCCCGACATGGCTGGCACCAGTTCAAGTCGAAGTGATCCCAGTTTCACCAGAAGCACATTTCGACTACGCAAATGAAGTACGTGAAAAACTAGTGGCAGCAGGATTCCGAATCGAACTAGACAGCCGCGACGAAAAAATCGGCTACAAGATCCGTGAAGCCCAAGTCCAAAAAATCCCTTACATGCTCGTCCTCGGCGACAAAGAAGTCGAATCCGGCGAAGTGAACGTAAGAAAATACGGCGAACAAAAATCCGAAAGCATGCCATTCGACGATTTCCTGAAGTTATTGAAAGCAGACGTATCCCACGATAGCTAATCCGTGGACGCGGGCATGTAAATAGTAAATCAACACCCAAAAACGCGCCAAATGCCTTTGAACAAATAAAAGCACTTAAAAATTATTATCAAAGTAGCATTTTTGCATGTTGACTGGCATTTATAAACGTTCGAACTGTTTTAGGCGTTTTTAGCAAGATTTTAAAACAGAGATATTCAGTAAGATTATTTTCCGTTGATTGAAGCGTAGGGCGGCGACTCCTGCCGGAATAGCATGAGCTGAAGACCCTGGACTGAGCGTAGCGAGGGAAGCGGCTGAAGCCATGCCGGCGGAAAGCGTCCGCCCGAAGCGGAAATCAACTGTATTGCATTTTTTGTTTAAAAGTTTCTTGTTGACAATAAAAGTTCTAGATGGTAGACTTATTAAGGTTAATGAATACAGTTTGTGGTATAAGAAGGAGCTGCCCGCTTCTCACCTGATCGACGCATATCGTTGTTGACAGGTTGCACATAAGTGAACGTGCCGTGCAATTATTTGCATGTACACATAAGCGGGTAGACAAAAGTCACTTTTGTCTACTTTTTTTATTGTCCGGCTCTTATTAAACGAATGAACCATGGGACCGTCGCGCTATTAGACGGTATACCCAAACCGTGTATTCGCGATACAACATTCGGAGGTGGATTACTATTAGCAAAGACATGTACGTAAATGAGGGCATCCGTGCCCGCGAGCTTCGTCTGATTGACCACAACGGCGACCAGCTTGGAATCAAAACACGCAATGAGGCTCTTGAAATTGCAGGACGCGCGAACTTGGACCTTGTCCTTGTCGCTCCAACAGCAAAGCCGCCTGTAGCACGTGTAATGGACTACGGCAAATTCAAGTTTGAACAACAAAAGAAAGAACGCGAAGTCAGAAAGAACCAAAAAATCATCAACCTCAAAGAAGTGCGCTTAAGCCCTACTATTGATGAACATGATTTCCAAACGAAACTTCGCAGCGGCATCAAATTCCTGCAAGCAGGAGACAAAGTGAAAGCGTCAATCCGTTTCCGTGGTCGTGCAATTACGCACAAGGAAATCGGTCAACGTGTTTTGGACCGCTTCGCAGAAGAATGCAAGGAATTCTCAACGGTTGAAGTGAAACCGAAAATGGAAGGCCGGAGCATGTTCCTAATACTTGCCCCGACTGCCGAAAAAAAGTAACACCAACGATTTAGGAGGAACAGATCATGCCAAAAATGAAAACTCACCGCGGATCCGCGAAACGTTTCAAGAAAACTGCAACTGGTAAAGTGAAACGCGGCCGTGCGTACACAAGTCACCTTTTTGCCAACAAGTCTACTAAAGCGAAACGCCACTTGCGTAAAGCTTCACTTGTTTCTTCTGGCGACTACAAACGTATCCGTGAAATGATCACATACATGAAATAATCTTTTAACCATTAAAACATTCTTTAGGAATAGCAGGAGGTAATGAACTATGCCACGCGTAAAAGGTGGAACAGTGTCGCGCAAGCGCCGTAATCGAGTATTGAAATTAGCTAAAGGCTATTTTGGATCAAAACATAGACTTTACAAAGTAGCAAACCAACAGGTCATGAAATCATTCAACTATGCATACCGTGACCGCCGTCAGAAAAAACGTGATTTCCGCAAACTATGGATTACACGTATCAACGCAGCAGCACGTATGAATGGTCTTTCATACAGCACATTGATGCACGGCCTTAAAGTGGCTGGCATCGAAGTGAACCGCAAAATGCTTGCTGATCTTGCAGTAACAGATGCACAAGCATTTGCACAACTTGCAGAAACAGCAAAACAGTCAGTCGCGAAATAAGCGATTTACTAACATACAGCCCCGCGCCCTCAGTCGGCAGCGGGGCATTTTTGTTGTGATGTAAAAAATAAAAGAAAACTAATGAACTTACGATAGTTCTTCTTCCTATGTACGATCAATAAAGTGTAGAATAGAAGATAGGGAGTTGACTATATGAGTGCATTACTAATTACATGGATTACATTTATATCAATTTGGTCATTTATAATGATGGGCTATGATAAGAAACAATCAAAGAAGCGGGGACGCAGAGTGCCGGAGAAAACATTGTGGCTATTTGCAATTGTGGGCGGAGGAATCGGTTCGTATCTGGGAATGTTGGCCTTCCGCCATAAAACCCGCCATACAGAATTCAGAATCGGTTTTCTGCTGCTAGCGCTTCTGTACATAGGAATAATTGTCTATCTGCTAGGCATAGATCCATTCGGAATGGACTATGTCTAAAAATAAAAAAAGCCCGCTAGATCAACGGGCCTTCATTAATGCTTCTATGGGGTTTTTCCAACTGATTTCAGCCATTGGATAATTGGAAGTAATTTCGGAGGATAAGAAGTGAAAATCATCCTTCGTAAACCCTTGAAGCTTTGCATCATCCTTTACCCAAACGAAAATGGAC
The DNA here is from genome assembly GCF_023715585.1 of Sporosarcina luteola. Classification (GTDB taxonomy): domain Bacteria; phylum Bacillota; class Bacilli; order Bacillales_A; family Planococcaceae; genus Sporosarcina; species Sporosarcina luteola_D. Next base: position 1,072,519 of record NZ_JAMBOK010000001.1, on the reverse strand, counting down.
ACGACATCAAAAGAATTTTCCGTTGTCCCTAAATATTTTTCACCTTCAAAGAGGGCGCCTTTATATGTGATGAAAAAGTTCTTTCTGACATTTTTCACATCATCATAGAAATAATATTGCTCTTGTTCATACGCCTCATCCAATTTCCGTTTCGGATCCAATAAATAACGGATACCGCGATAAAATAAATAGACGATGAATGCAATGATGATGAAGCGAATCAACAATCCCATAACAGCATCCCCTCACTAAAAATAGATATAGTCTTCTACTTGTACGGATGAGATTCAGTTTGGTTTCAAGATACTTACGATTTCGGAGGTTTTTTTATGGAATTGGCAACATTATTCACGATGCAGCGACAACTTGACGCTTACATTCAACAGAATCAACTCGTAACAAAAGATGTTTTCAAAGAAAAAGGATTGGCTCTTCTCGTTGAACTTGCAGAACTGGCCAACGAAACAAGGTGCTTTAAGTTTTGGAGTACAAAAGGACCATCAGAGCGGAACATTATTCTAGAAGAATATGTCGACTCCATCCATTTTCTTCTGTCGCTCGGAATTGAAAAAGAGCTAGATAATTTAGATGTTTGGCCGGTAGCTGAAGTTGAAGGGGATTTGACGGAAACCTTCTTGCAAACGGTAAATGCAGTTCAGGAATTCTTAGTGGCAACTAATATGGAAAGCTATAAAAGTATTTGGATTCATTATGGTGCAATAGCGAGAAGGCTTGACATTTCATATAATGAAATAATGAAAGCCTATGTTGATAAAAATGAGGAAAATTACAAGCGTCAACAAACAGGTTACTGATAACTTGATAGAAATATAAATTAAGATTGACAGAAGGAACTAAGAAAAATAATATAGAGATAAGTAAATAGGAGGAGGCATCACCGTGAATGATTGGAGTAAAGAAGATTTCGGCGTAAGACTAAAGACCTTGAGAGAGCAAAGAGGCCTTTCTATGATGGCTTTTGGAGCAGCGATTGGTACATCCGCCAGTAGAATAAAAGACTGGGAGAAAGGTAAGAATGCTCCTTCCGCCGCTTGGATTGCAAAAATATCCGAGAGATTCAACGTCTCAACAGATGAATTGATTCTGGGTGACCCTAAGACATCCAGGGCATTCACTGCAAACAACTCATCAAACGTAGATATGCTTTATGAGCGGCTGCGTGAAAATCTGATCATCGCTAAAGAGTCGGATGAACAAGAAGAAAAGCTGGTTGAACTATATAACTCCATAGACGCTGAAAATAAAGAGCGTTATCGAAGCGGCCGAGGAAGAAGATTAGCAGAACGTGAACTCCTCTCCATTTTGACGGAATTACCGAAAAAGGATGTACTTGAATTATTGGAGCTTGCAAAAGTCAAGAAACGTTGGCAGTAATATAAATGCACTTACGTAAACAAAGGAAATACAAAGGCACCTTATTTTTCTTCATCCTAATCCTGCTATTCGGCATATATATTTATAAAGAGAATACGACAATCGGAGTGACTGAGGTGGAGATTAACGCATCCGGTCTCCCCGAGAGCTTCGATCAATATCGAATTGTCCAGCTATCTGATATCCATGATTCAGAGTTTGGGGTTAATAATCTGGACTTGGTGAATAAGGTAAAAGCCTTGTCTCCTGATGCCATTTTCATTACAGGGGATTTCATCGACGGAAACCGATATGATTTAAAGCATAGTTTGGAAATCATCAAGCAGCTGCATGATACAGCGCCTTTCTATTTCGTCACAGGTAATCATGAAATTTCTACGAATGACGAAGAGCACATTAAAAGTGAGCTGGCGGGATTAGGTGTGCAGGTGTTATCAAATGAATCGGTGACAATTAACAGTCGAAAAGGTAAAAAGATTGCCATCGGTGGAATCGAAGACCCCTTGTCCAGCAATCTTGATGAGAAAACCTATGTTGAACAAGCCATAGGAAAAACATTCAAGAATGTTCCTGAAAATATGTATAGGATCCTTCTATCGCATAGGCCAGAACAATTTGATGTATATGTTGACAGTCAAATCGATTTGGTTTTCAGCGGGCATGCCCATGGTGGACAGATAAGGTTGCCGGGCATTGGAGGATTGGTCGCACCTGGTCAAGGGTGGTTGCCAAAATACACGTCAGGCGTCTATGAAGAGGATAAAACGTCCATGGTTGTAAGCCGCGGTCTAGGTAACAGCCTTGCTCCGATACGGGTGTTCAATCGACCTGAAGTGATTGTTGTTACATTGAGATCATCAATTGAATAGACAACCGAAAACGCAAAGGAGATTTCTTCTTTGCGTTTTTTATTATCCGTATGAAAATGACGGGTGGATGTTGTATGATGGAATAGTATACAATTCATAGAATATTTTAAACGGGGGTTGTGTTGTGAAAGCGCTCATTCATGTAAATGGTGAATTGAAAATCGATGAGATGGAAGAGCCGGTTGCTGGTACAGGTGAAGTCGTCGTAGCACTGCATGCCGCTGGTATGAATCGAAGGGATATTATGATACCTGAACGACGTGGGGATAAGGAGGAGCCTTTGATTCTCGGTTCAGATGGGGCTGGCGTGATCGAGTCAATAGGTGAAGGTGTCGGCAACTGGAAGATCGGTGATGAAGTGATCATCAATCCATCACTGCGCTGGTTCGGGAAAAGTTATGCCCCGCCTGAAGGATTCGATATTTTAGGCATGCCTGATCACGGTACATTCGCTGAGAGAATTGCCATTTCTGCCGAGCAGATTGAAAAGAAACCCGCCAATCTATCAATGGAAGAGGCGTCAGTACTCTCATTAGCCGCATTAACAGGCTACCGGGCATTATTTACACAAGGGGAGTTGAAGAAAGGGGATACCGTCTTCATTCCGGGCGCCGGGAGTGGAGTTGCGACCTATCTTATCCAGTTTGCTAAAAATGCAGGAGCACGTGTCATCGTCAGTTCTCGCGTTGAAGAAAAACGTAAGAAGGCGCTTGAACTCGGCGCTGATTTAGCGATTGATACAAACGGTGAATGGACAGAGGATCTGGCGGATGAAACAATTGACCTTGTAATAGAAAGCGTTGGCAAGGCAACATTCAACCGTTCATTGGACGTCTTGAAACCTGGAGGAAGAATCGTTGTATTCGGTGCTACGACAGATGACGTCGTCGAACTGGATCTTCGAAAGTTCTTCTATGGACAATACCAACTGTTCGGCTCCACGATGGGCAGCAGGGAAGAGCTTCGGGACATGTTGAAACATGTTGAAGAATACGGGGTAAAACCTGTCATCGACAAAATATATCGTCTTGAGAATGGATTGGATGCCTTCAGGGACTTGGAGAACAGTGAACAGTTTGGAAAACTTGTGTTAAGCATAAAGGAGTAAGCTAACTGAAGCGATAATAATCTAGGGAATGCATTGAGAAGGGTGTGGACATTTTGACAGAAAAAGCAAAACCATTAACAGATTTAGCGATAGCTGCTTCTGCTGTGATGCAGCCGATCGGGGATATCGCGAGGAATGCGGGAATTCCCGAAGAGGCTGTTGAACCATACGGACGGTACAAAGCGAAAATTGATGTGTCCAAATTGCCTGCCGCGAAATCCTTTGGAAAAGTCGTACTTGTGACTGCAACCAGTCCGACGCCTGCGGGTGAAGGAAAATCGACAGTGACAGTAGGACTTGCGGATGCACTGGCAAGACTAGGCGAAAAATCGATGATCGCTCTCCGGGAGCCATCCCTAGGACCTGTCATGGGTGTGAAGGGCGGCGCTGCTGGCGGCGGGTATGCACAAGTGCTGCCGATGGAAGAAATAAATCTGCATTTCAACGGGGATATCCATGCAATCACGACAGCAAATAACGCACTTAGTGCGATGATCGATAATCATATCCATCAAGGCAACGTATTGCAGATCGACCCGCGCAGGATTACATGGAAGCGTGCAATGGATATGAATGATCGTGCATTGCGCCATATTACAATCGGTCTCGGAGGTCCCGGACAAGGTGTGCCGAGAGAAGACGGCTTCGATATTACCGTCGCTTCTGAAATCATGGCCGTGTTCTGCTTGGCGACAAGCTTGACAGATTTAAAGGAACGCCTCTCACAGATGGTGATCGGGTATACGTATGATAGAGAAGCGGTCACTGTAAGGGATTTGGGTGTTGAAGGAGCTTTGACGTTATTGTTGAAGGAAGCATTCAAACCAAATCTTGTCCAGACGATTGAAGGGACGCCGGCGTTGATTCACGGTGGACCATTCGCAAATATTGCGCATGGCTGCAACTCGTTGATGGCAACAAATACAGCGAGACGATTGGCAGATATCGTTGTGACAGAAGCGGGATTCGGCTCAGATCTCGGCGCCGAGAAATTTATGGATATTAAAGCGCGTAAAGGCGGATTCGCACCAGACGCAGTTGTTCTTGTAACGACGATCCGTGCTTTGAAAATGCATGGAGGAGTGGCGAAGACGGAGCTTGGGAAGGAAAATGTACAAGCAGTAATGGACGGAATCGTAAATCTAGAAAAGCATGTGGAAACCGTCCGTTCCTTCGGTGTGCAGCCTGTTGTCGCATTGAACCGGTTCATTACAGATTCGGTTGCGGAACTCGATTTCATTATGAAATGGTGTGCATCGAAAGGTGTCCGTGCAGCAATTACGGACGTTTGGGGGCAAGGCGGAGCAGGTGGCCAGGATTTGGCGAAGCATGTTTTAGAAATGCTGGAGGAACCGAATGAATTTTCACCTTTATATGATGTGGAACAGCCTGTCATTGATAAAATAACGGCAATTGTTCAAAAGGCTTATGGCGGAAAGGGCATCGTCCTCACCGAAAAAGCGAGGAAGGATCTATTGCAGATCGAACAGAATGGATGGGATATCCTTCCTGTTTGTATGGCGAAAACGCAGTATTCCTTCTCGGATGATCCTAAGAAACTTGGGAGGCCGACAGATTTCACAATTACGATCCGTGAAATCATTCCGAAGCTTGGTGCAGGATTCCTTGTCTGCCTGACTGGAGATATCATGACGATGCCAGGATTGCCGAAAAAGCCGGCTGCATTACTAATGGATATAGACGATAATGGAAATGCGATCGGATTGATGTAATCCATTTGAAAAGGGCTGCCTAATACGGCAGCCCTTTCAAATTTTTATAAAGCTTTGTCGTCCACAGAATTCAACCACGTTTCAATCGTACCAACAACGGATTCGACACAGCCATCCTCAAAAGGAGATAGCAAATTAGCCTCTTTTACCAACTCTGTAAACGGCTTCGATCCGCCAAGCTTACATAAATGCAAATAATCCTTCCAAGCCGCATCGCGATCCTCAAACGAACGCTTCCAAAATTGAAACGCGCAGATTTGAGCCAACGTGTAATCAATATAGTAGAATGGAACTTCATAAATATGCGATTGGCGCTGCCAGATAGAACCTGCCTCCAAATAAGGATTGCCATCGTAATCACGCATCGGCAAGTACATCTTTTCAATCCGCTTCCATTCCGTTTTACGTTCTTCAGGCGTCATTTCTGGATTCTCATAGATGGCATGCTGGAATTCATCTACCGCCACGCCGTATGGTAGAAATAAAAGACCGCTGCTCAAGTGAGCAAACTTATATTTTTCAGTATCTTCCTCAAAGAACAGCTCCATCCAAGGCCAAGTGAAGAATTCCATACTCATGGAATGAATTTCTGCTCCTTCATGTGTTGGCCAGACGTATTCAGGAATACCGATATTGCGGCTTGAATACACTTGGAATGCATGCCCGGCTTCGTGAGTGAGCACATCGATATCCCCAGATGTGCCATTGAAGTTCGAGAAGATGAAAGGTGAGTCATAATTATCGATGAACGTGCAATAGCCACCGGACTCTTTCCCTTTCTTCGCTTCAAGATCGAGAAGATGCTTTTCCGTCATATACTTGAAGAATTCATCGGTTTCCGGTGAAAGTTCTTCGTACATCTTTTTCCCGTTCTCGATGATCCATTCAGCTGAACCTTTAGGTGTGGCATTCCCGCTCAGGAAGTTAAGGGACTGGTCGTAGAACTTCAATTTATCAACACCGATACGATCAGCCTGGCGTTCGTATAACTTCGTCGCGAGCGGAACAATATAGTCCCGCACTTGGTGACGGAAGTTTTTCACCATATCTGCGTCATATCCGATCCGGTTCATACGTGCATAACCTAGCTCCACAAAGTTCTTGAATCCTAATTTTATTGCGATTTCATGTCTTACTTTGACGAGCTCATCATAGATGCGGTCAAACGCATCACCGTTTTCCGCATAGAACGAATAGGAAGCCTCCATTGCAGACTTCCTGACACCTCTGTCAGTTGACTCAGCGTACGGTCCGAGCTGCGCAAGGGTCAATGTCTTTCCGTCAAACTCAATTTGTGCGGAAGCAACGAGCTTTGCATATTCGGAAGTAAGTTTATTTTCTTGTTGAAGAAGGGGAAGGACTTCCGGCGAGAAGGACTTGATTGCGTTATCCGCAAGAGCAAACAACTGGGTACCCCATTTTTCTTCTAATTCTTTACGGTAAGGTGTCTTCACCAACTCTTTATAGAATGCGGTACCGAGTTCCTGGAATTCCGGTCCTATGTCATCGAAATATTCCCGTTCCTTTTGATAGAACTCATCATTCGTGTCGATGGATGAACGGATGTACATCAAGTTTGATTGAGTGGAATAATCGCTTCCGATAGCATTCAGTTTTTCAATTACACCATTCTGTTCTTCAAAAGACTTTGCTGAACGGAATTGTTCCAGCAGACCATTGAACTCTTGCTTGATACTGTTCATGTCAGGTCTTTTGTACTTAAATTCTTCAAAAGTAAGCATCGTCATTCCCCCGATATCTAATAATGTGAATATCATTCACTGTCTTCATTGTTAACTAATCATTGTGAAAATGCAAAAGAAATTTTGTGGGTCAGAATTGATCATCTGTTGAAAGTGATTACGTGACCATTTCGTCCAGTTTGCTGTAAGATGGTTATGAAAACATTATGTGAGGATGAGACCAAGTGGAAATAATTGAATATAGCATGATCGAACTTATCGATCCGACAGGCATACTGACAGGAAATCGATACGAATTTCGCATATATGTAAAATTCGATGAAGAAGATGAACTTTACAATGAAAAGGGGACTGGCATTCGTGTCATTTATGTCGTCGATGGGAAAGAAGGAAAAGTGGCATCGTATCATCTTTTCGAGCGATCGACAGAGGCGATGATCGATTTTGATCTCGACGATGAAGAAATTGTCCAGCTAGCCGCTTTTTGTGAAGATCAGTTAGAAGAAGAGTAAGAAAAAACTCATTGGAACGGCACCCTTCTTACGGTGGTTGCTGATCCAATGATTCAATGAATTTATCGATTTGAAAATCCGATTACGTCAAGTCAAATTATGTGATTTTTATTGAAAAATAATAGATAATGTGTAGAGTAGATATGTAGGGATACTGATTAAACGGATTTATCTTACATCCATCCAAATTCAAAGTACATTGGAGTGTTTATAGATGAGCAATGAGATAGTCGATATTACAATTATAGGCGGGGGACCAACAGGACTTTTTGCATCGTTCTACGCGGGCATGCGGGAAATGTCGGTTAAAATCATTGACAGCTTGCCGCAACTTGGCGGACAGTTAATTGAGCTGTATCCGGATAAGTTTATTTATGACGTTGGCGGCTTTCCAAAAATCCTGGCGAAAGATCTAGTTGCAAACCTAGTTACACAAGCACATTATTCAAAACCTGAAATTCACCTTGGTGAAACTGCGCTAACGGTGACACGTGACGGCGACCACTTCATCCTCCAAACGGATAAAGGAACCCATCTGACACGCACAATTCTTTTAACGGCAGGAATCGGCGCTTTCCAACCGCGTAAAATTGGTTTGGCTGAAGAAGCTGAGTTTGAAGGCAAGACATTGCATTACGGAATTAAAGACCTGTCCATGTTCACAGGAAAAGACGTACTTGTATGCGGCGGTGGGGATTCAGCAGTGGACTGGGCAATGATGCTTGAAGATATCGCTTCGAATGTATCACTTGTCCACAGGCGCGAAAGGTTTACGGCGCATGAAACAAGCGTTAACCAATTGATGTCGTCGAAAGTAAATGTTCTCACATCCCGTGCTGTCAAGTCGATTGTCGGGGAAGATGGCATTGTCAATGAAGTGATCATCGCCCAAAAGGACGGTTCAGAAGAAGCATTGCACGTAGACCATGTCATCGTCAATTACGGTAATATTTCATCCCTCGGAGCAATTAAAGAGTGGGGGCTTGAAATGGACCGCAACTCAATCGTTGTCAACTCTAGAATGGAAACGAATATAGAAGGCATTTATGCGGCAGGGGACGTCACGACATATGACGGGAAAGTGAAGCTGATTGCTGTCGGTTTAGGCGAAGCTCCAACGGCTGTAAACCATGCAAAAGCGTTCATCGATCCGAAAGCAAGACTGCAACCATTGCACAGTACAAGTGTCTTCAACTAAAAAAACCGGCGAAAGCCGGTTTTTTTAATTGAGTAAAAATGAAATTGTCAATATGACAAGCATTGGACCGATGATGATCAAATAACCGATTGGATTTCCGAAGTTCAATGTCCAACCAACCCCGAACCTCTTTTCTACAAAGATGGAAGGGTCATTTTTATTTACATAGAATACGCCTGCTTTCCAATAGGCGTCATCGTCATAATCCGTTACACCTGCGATGGGTTCCTCGTCAATTTCAAGCTGGACACGGGAACCCCCTTGGCCGACTTTGAATGCGTAGACTGCAGTTGCGATTAAAATAATAAATAGGAATCCTAAAGGCATCACCATCATGAGGGTAGCCCCTCCCAAATTTTCATGGATGGTTGTCAATTGGAAAAAGCCCATAAGGACCGTCATTGATATGGATACTAAAAATAGCAGCCAGCTCGTGTACTTTCTGAACGATAATTGTTGGATGCGCGAAGTACTCCTTTTCGACGCATTCAGTCTCACACCGGATTTCTTCGTAAAATAATTGATTGCGAGCATCATAACCTGCATGATTGCTAGAATCAGCAGCAGTGCAATAACGGAAAATGGGGTTTTCTCACTAAATGCATCCGGTTGTCCGTCAGGGCCCCAGTGGATCGGTATCATATCCGGCATGGCACCGTATTGAATCGCTGTATAGACGATCAAACCGAGTGTAATCGGGACAGGCAAAGCAAACATGAGGGAAGGGAGCATTTCATCATTGGAGCGGCTCGTCAAATCTGCGACCCGCACTCTTTTTAAGTTATCTCCCCATTTATGCATCCGTTTTCTTTTCATTGTCTTAATATGAAAATACAAGTAAAGGCCCATGCTGATCAGCAGGATTCCAAACTGAAGGGCCAATCCAGTGAAAACGATCTTGTCTTCTTGCACCTGATTTCCGAGTGCCCAAACTACATAAACGAGGAGACCTATTGAACCAAGGATGAATATTGTTGCCGAATAGATTTTCTTGTACATTGCAAGCGTTTTGTCATCCGTATGCCCCTCGGGTATCGTCACTCCGAAAACGACCGTATTTTTCAAAAGGTAAGGGATAGCTGCCTGCATAACAATCAAAAATAAGATGATTGCCAAGAATATTGAAAGTGCCATTGTTCATCCCTCCGTAATTTCCGAAATGATTGATGAAGTGATTGATAAAATCTGTTCCTTGTCCATGCCATATACAATCGATTCTGCAATAAGAGGCTTCAAATGCAATTTGATAAGGTCCAATTGCATATCGCTCGGCCCCTTAGGCGATATCGAATTAATGACAGCACCGGATTTCGGGATGATCTCAATTATATTTTTCTTCTCGAGTTCATGATACGCTTTGTTCACTGTATGCATATTCACGCCAAGGTCTGCTGCTAGGGACCGGACGGAAGGCAAAGCTTCGGAAGGTTTTATTGTCCCGGAAGCAATCAACTCTATCAATTGATTCGCCAACTGGGTATATATCGGGATTTCTGAGGTCGGTTCGATTTGAATGAACATATCAGACCCTCCATTCTGTTCTAATGTCATTATAACAGGATTCGAAAATAAAATATATAGTCAACAAAGAAAACCCTCTGAACAAGTAGTTGTTCAGAGGGATGTCTCTTCCAATTCCTTAACGGTAACAAAATCATAACCTTCACTTTTCAAATACAGTAGAACGGCATCAAGTCCGTCGGCTGTCGATTGGTGGATGTCATGCATTAGTATGATGCTGCCATCCTTCACATTCTCTTTAACAACTTGAAGAATTCTAGCGGGATCGCGATACTTCCAATCTTGTGTATCTACGTCCCATAATACGATCGGCAATCCGGTCATATTGTTGACAGCGTCATTGACGGCTCCGTAGGGAGGTCGAAATGCTTCGACTTTTTGTCCGGTCACATCCTCGATCATTGCAGAAGTCTTATCGATCTCTTTTGCAATGCGCTCAGGGCTTAACTTTGTTAAATCTGCATGGTTCCATGTATGGTTGCCCAATTCATGGCCGGCATCCTTCATTTCATTGACGATGTCCGAGTAGTATTCAACACGGCTGCCGAGCATGAAGAATGTTGCTTTGGCATCGTGCATTTGAAGGGTTTCTAATATTTGTCTCGTCACTTTTGGATCTGGACCATCATCAAATGTCAAAGCGACTTTTTTACGGACGGTTCCAGTTGGTGGAGAATCCTTAGATTGCTCATCGCTTACTGTATCCGATTCTGTTGATTTGTCGGGATGCTCACCGTTTTGTTCTTCTTTCGATGAATCCATTGACCCCTGATTCGGGATTTCAATCGCATCTTCCATGTCTTCGGGCTTGAACGCCGAAGATAGCAATTCGTCTATAGCGTCCACAGGAACTGAGACGATCGGTGGTCCAACCAAGCTATCCGCTATCGTGTTTTCATCGAAGTAGATGATGAGTGCATCCTCTGTGAGGGCAAAATTTCGATAATTCATCCAGCGAGGCTCTGTATATTTCTCCAAATCATCCTCAAAAAGATGTTCCTGCAGCGTTTCATCTTTGTGAATCGCCCGGCGCACAGATGAAGCGAGCGTCTGGAGGCGGTTGGAATCTCCTGCCAGTAAGTCCTTAATAGAAAAATCTTCTCCTGTCTCTGGATTCAAATGGAATGAACGGATTTCCATTTTACCTGCTTCTGATTCGCTGAAGCTGCTGCCAGTGAGAACGACAAATGAGTAAATCCCTGAAGAGTGGGGCAGCGTTTCGTAGGAGACGTTCAATTCTCCCGACGTTTTTCCATCAAGACGTTTTTTCTCAATCATCGTTTCAAGGTATCTTGCTTGGACTTCTTCTATATAGCTTTTGACTTCCGTATTGAAACTGGTATGTATGCTCTGTGGATATTGAATGGCATAAGGAGCGTTTTTGTCGTTTGATGTTTTTGTAATAATTTTGATGCCTGGATAGTTTGAATCTATTTGTTCCGTTTCCACAGGGATGGAGGAAATCGTCTCCTTCTCATCAGGCTGTGACGCGGTCCCGTCTTTTTCTGTCATGAAGACGAGGAGTATGGCGCTTATTGTCAGTAGGACAATAGCAATGGAAAAAGTGATGTCGATCCCTACAGATCGCGCGTTATGGCGCTTTCTATTCATTTCGCGAGGCCCCTTTTTGATTTTCTTGTAAGAATTCTATCAACCTTCCTGATTGAGCTTCCTGTAAAGTTAGACGGAGTGACTCTATGGATAGTTTCAGATAATCGGGAAAAATGTCGAATCTTTTATACTAGAAGTATACTACACTTTTGTACCGTTTGGGGATGGGCAAATAAGGTCGAATGATATGGAGTTTATAAAATTTTAATGAGGAGAAACTTCTTTTTAGCAGTACAATTTTATGGTATACTGTCAAATGCCCGGATCTTGCAAATACGGGTGAGCTGTTAAGTGTTTACAATCAAATATTGTTAAACCGATCAAGCTGTTATTTCTACTGCAAAGAAAACAAACAGAAGGTGGTCGAAGAAATGGAAACAGGAGCATATCGGGTATTGTTGTACTATAAATACGTACACATTGAAGACCCAGAAACATTTGTTGCCGAGCATTTGGAGTTTTGTAAGGAATTAGGATTAAAAGGACGTATTTTAATCGGGGAAGAAGGCATTAACGGTACATGTTCCGGTACAATTGAACAGACGGATGCTTATATGGAGAAGATGCATAGCGATGAACGCTTCAAAGATCTTTGGTTCAAGATCGATGAAACAGATGGACATGCGTTCAAGAAAATGCACGTCCGCTATCGGAAGGAAATCGTTAACCTGAGCTTGGAGGATGACATCAACCCGTTGGAATTGACTGGCGAATATTTAAAGCCTGAAGAGTTCCTGGAGCGGATGCAAGACGAAAACACGATTGTGTTGGACACGAGAAATGATTACGAGTATGATCTTGGTCATTTCAGAGGCGCTATTCGACCTGATGTCGAGACATTCCGTGACCTTCCACAATGGGTCCAAGAAAACAGGGAAATGTTTGAAGGGAAGAAAGTTCTTGCGTACTGTACAGGCGGAATCAGATGTGAGAAGTTCACAGGCTGGATGAAGCGTGAAGGTTTCGAGGACGTTGCCCATCTACAAGGCGGAATTGTCACTTACGGCAAAGATCCAGTAGCGAAAGGCCAGCTTTGGGACGGTCAATGCTACGTATTCGACGAAAGGATTGCGGTTCCGATCAATCAAGTTGAACATGTCATCGTTGGTCGCGATCATTTTGACGGTACACCTTGCGAGAGATATGTGAACTGTGCCAACCCTGAGTGTAACGCGAAAATCTTATGCTCTGAAGAAAACGAGCATTTCTATATGCGCAGCTGTTCGGACGAATGCCGTACACATCCGCGCAACCGCTACTTTGTCGAACAGAATATGACGGTGGATGAATTCAACAACAGAATTGAAGCGATTGCAGCTAAACGTAACGAAGCATCAGCTGCTATATAATAAATTATGTACGCTTGGGTGTGGTTTGACGCCCGAGCGTTTTTTATTCAGAGTAATATTGGTTGATTGTTGGAGTTTTAAAAAACATTGGAATGGACTTTATATGGCTTACCGCAAACGGTAAATGGTATACTACTATCATTGAAAAGATATTGGAGGAACTGCAGTATGGAATGGAAAAACATTTATCGCGGATTCCTGATGGGAATTAGCGACTTGATTCCGGGAGTGAGCGGTGGGACAATCGCGTTCATTCTTGGCATATATGATCGATTATTACTTGCAATCAGCGGCTTTTTCAGCCGGGAGTGGAAAAAGCATATCGGCTTTTTACTTCCGTTAGGCATCGGGGTCGGCTTGACATTGCTGCTCTTCAGCAGGGTCATCGACTTCTTGTTGAAAGAATATCCCCAACCTACACAATTTTTCTTCTTGGGACTGATTATCGGTGTCGTGCCGTACATTTCAAGGCAGGCGGGTGTCAGGAAGAACTTTAAGATCGGCCATTTCATCCTCTTGCTGCTCGTCGGTGCTGCTTTGGCTGCGACCGTATTCATCAAGCCCGCAGAAACAGGAATTATTACATCATTAACTTTGCAGAACACGGTCGGATTGTTTTTGGCAGGGTGGGCAGGAAGCATGGCCATGCTGTTGCCTGGCGTGAGCGGTTCGTTTGTTTTGCTGCTGCTCGGTGTTTACGCAACGGCAATCAACGCACTATCCACCTTTAATATTCCTATCATCATTGTTATCGGTGCTGGAGTCATTGTAGGCTTCATTATTAGCAGCAAGGCAATCCATTATTTATTGAATAAATTCACTCATGCCATGTTCGCAATCATTATCGGCTTGATCATCGGTTCGATATTTGTCATTTACCCGGGCATCCCTGAAAGCGGGACGCCGTTTGTAATGAGCGTCATTGCTCTCATCACCGGTTTGATTGTGGCAAATATATTCAATGCAATCAGCCCATCAGCTAAATGAATGCAGTGACGACAATGATCCAGGAAATGTGGATAAAGGTTACAATTGTATAGATGATAAGTGCAACAATGAGCAAGTTTTTTACAAGTAATGATGGTTTCATGTATTTCATAAATAGGAAGAGTATAATTGGAAGACTTGACTTGAGTAAATAGAATGCAATGATATTCAGATCATAAAGGGAACGGACTAATGGATTTGCTTCTTCAATATGACCGTAACGGATGCCGAAATCAGTGAAGATTGCATCGATCATGCATAGGCAAAATAGAAGAAAGCACGTATTCAATAACCTGTCCTTGGATGATGGCATCGCCTTGACCGTCTCCATATGTATCACTCCTGACATAATTGGCGTATATCCCGCACTAACTGGCTGTAAGATTTGCCACAAGTGGGAAATCAACACCCAGTAAATGCCCGATTGGTTCGGGCCTGCATGAAGCAGGTCACAAAGGCGTTGCAACAGGACGTTGCGTACTTAGCCTTTGTTCAATTAATCAGTGGAAAAACCCACTGATTGAAGTTTCACTTTATCCCATAGGATATGGAGGGGTTGGCCGATTTATTCAATGGAGCTATAGAAGATTTTCAAGTCATATATATTTATTGATTTGCGGCAAGAAAAATGCCAACGAGAGGAGAAATCCTGTCGTTGGCATTTTTTGTTTCAATTGCTCGTAACTTCTTGTTTAACCAATACATCGTCCATTGATATGCCAAGTGCAGCGGCTACACCTGCACCATAAGCGGGATCCGCTTGGTAACAGTGGCGGATATGGCGGTATTTTATTTCATTCGGGGCGTCGCCAAGGTTGCGGGCGGTATTACCGAATAATAATTCCTTCTGTTCCTCGTTCATCAAATTAAACAACTTGCCCGGTTGCGTAAAGTAATCATCGTCATCCTGACGGAAATCCCAGTGCGCTGCATCGTCATAGATTTTAAGCGGCGGCTCTTTGAAATCAGGCTGTTCTCTCCATTCTCCGAAGCTGTTCGGTTCATAGGAAGTTCTGCTGCCATGATTGCCGTCCACCCGCATCGCGCCATCACGATGGAAACTATGGAATGGGCATTTAGGAGAGTTGACCGGAATCTGATGGTGGTTGACGCCGAGGCGATACCGTTGGGCATCACCATAAGAGAATAATCTTGCCTGCAACATTTTATCAGGTGAGAAGCCGATACCCGGTACGATCGCCGCTGGTGTAAACGCGGCCTGCTCCACTTCTGCAAAGTAATTATCCGGATTACGGTTTAATTCGAATTCGCCAACCTCGATAAGAGGGAAGTCACCTTTATACCAGACTTTCGTCAAATCGAACGGGTTATAAGGCATATTCAATGCCTGCTCTTCTGTCATCACTTGGATATACATTTTCCATTTAGGGAAGTTGCCGTTGTCGATGCTTTCTAATAAATCACGTTGGTGAGTTTCACGGTCCGTGCCGATCAATTCAGTTGCCTGCTCGTCCGTCAAATTCTCAATCCCTTGCTGGGAACGGAAATGGAACTTCACCCACACACGCTCATTGTTGGCATTGATCATGCTGTACGTATGGCTACCGAAGCCGTGCATATGGCGATATGTCTTCGGAATTCCGCGTTCACTCATGACGATGGTCACTTGGTGTAATGCTTCAGGAAGGGAAGTCCAGAAATCCCAGTTGTTTGTCGCACTTCTCATATTTGTACGTGGATCCCTTTTGACGGCATGATTCAAGTCAGGGAATTGAAGGGGGTCTCTAAAGAAGAAGACGGGCGTATTGTTTCCGACCAGATCCCAGTTACCTTCTTCTGTATAAAACTTAAGCGCGAATCCACGGATGTCGCGTTCAGCATCAGCAGCACCTCGTTCGCCTGCAACTGTTGAAAATCGGGCGAACATATCCGTCTTTTTGCCGATCTCGGAGAATAACTTAGCCCTTGTGTATTGGGTGATATCATTTGTCACCGTGAAAGTTCCGTAAGCACCTGATCCTTTCGCATGCATGCGTCGTTCAGGTATGACTTCGCGGTCGAAATGCGCTAGCTTTTCAATCAACCATACGTCCTGTAACAGGACAGGCCCACGAGGCCCCGCAGTCATCGAGTTTTGGTTGTCCACAACAGGTGCACCGGCAGCGGTCGTCAACTTCTTTTGAGAATGATTATCATTGTTCGTCATTGATAATGCCCCCTTGAATTAATAATCTACTATCCTTATTTTTCAATATAGCATAGCCTGTAGGCGAAATCCACAGTTAATTATAATGATTATTAATAAATAACATTTATAGAGTGAAAGCTATTACTAGTTCTCCCATTCCCCGACGGATTGTCCCATCTTCACTTCGGAATTCACCGGAATTGTAGGACGGAAAGAGCCGTTATTCTCTAAGAATAAAATGACGGTTGATCCGAATGAGAAGTGACCGAACTTTGAGCCTTTCTCACATGAAGTGGAGGAATCCAAGATATGAATGCTATTCACGTTCAGAGCCCCGACTTTAATCATTGCCATCCTGCCATGAGTCGTCATCAGTTCAGAAATGATTCGGTAATTTGTCGCAAAAGGCTGGTTGCCTAACCGTAAGCCTAGATCATTTACCGGATAGGAAGTTGTACCGAGCGCATATCTCGATACAATTTCACCGTCGTAGGGATAATGGAAATGGTGATAATGGCTGGGGGAGAGGTAAAAAATATAAAAGAATCCACCTTTAAATGGAATTGCTCTCTTTTCATCTCCCAAAACCTGGTTTATACTATATAGATGGTTCTTAATCATAAACGTCTGATTCATGCCAATCGTTCCGAATTCCGTGACGACACCGTCAACCGGGGAAATTAGGGTATTGGGACGTCTGTCGATCGGCCGTGAACCCTTTTTCAAATTGCGCGTAAAATAAGCTTGAAGGCTATCATACTGATCGATTGGAAATTCTGCTTCCTCTTCGTTAATATGGTATGTCTTCGCAAACGGTTTGATGAGTTTCCGGCTTAGGCGTGAGGTGGCAATTGTTTTTAATAAAGTGGAAGATGTGGGATGTCCGCTTAATTCGACAAAGCGTTTAAATACTATTTTTTTCAATTCAACCGTCTCCTATGTTTGTGATTGGTAGTTTAGTAGGATAACAATACTGGAGGTATCGTCATGTTTTTATCTAGATACTTAGATTATACGAAAATAAAAGGCCAAGTGGCGAATGCAATTACAATTACAAACTTAAGCTTTGGAATCATAGCGATTATCCTTATCGCCCGGGATCTTGGCCATATGAGCCTGGTGTTCATATTTCTTGCAGCTTTGTTTGACCGGTTCGATGGCATGGCAGCGCGGCACTTTCACTCTGAATCATTGTTTGGCAAAGAACTGGATTCCTTAAGTGATATTGTATCATTCGGGGTAGCTCCTGCGCTTCTAATCTATATGACTGATTTATCTTCGATGCTATGGGTTGGAATTGCGGCAACAGTCTTTTACATCGCCGCTGGAGCCGTCCGTCTCGCTCGCTACAATGTCAAGGAGTTTGACGGGTCCTTTTATGGACTTCCGATTACAGCAGCTGGCGTTTTATTGACATTGTCATACTTTCTGAGCCCTTATATAGGACCTCCCTTTTTCGTCATTATCATGGTCGTCCTCGGGTTGGCAATGGTGAGTAATGTTAGAATCGCAAAGGTGTAACTTACTTTGATAAGTGTTTAAGAGAGATGCCTTAATTTCTGCAAAAAGACGCAGAAATACGGCAAATCGAACTCTTCTTGGTTCGATTGGCTGAAGGGGGCTGACTCGAAATCAGCTAGGGCGTTCACGCGCCGCGGGGGTTCAAATCCTCTCGCCTCCGTTTATGTAGAAATGATGCGGTTTGCAAGCACACTGGCATACTTTTGGTATCATTTCGATTTCAATTGAATAATGTGTGCAGGCTTGAAATCGTTTTCCATTCTGAGGACGGCTCAGACTGTAGATAAACTCCAAAAGTTATGGTGTTTGTCTACAGTCTTTTTTCATTTCGTGCAGAATTAATATACTTAGAAATGTTGATTTCCGCTGCAGGCAGACGCGTTCCGCGGGCACGGCTTCAGTCGCTTCCCTCGCTTCGCTCAGTCCAGGGTCTTCAGCTCGCGCTGTTCCCGCCGGAGTCGCCGCCCTCCGCTTCAATCAACGGTGTCTCCTAATAATTACTTAAAACCGGAAAAGTAATTGATTGTAAAATAATGCAAAAAAATACCGCATAAGCAGTCGTTTAAGTTGAAATAATCGTAATGCATATAATGATTTTCTAAATAATGATGACTTTTTTGAACGAAATTAAGAAACGTTGCGTCTAATGAAGGAAGGGGGCGAGGAGGATGGAAGCTGAAATCGTGCAGCGGGCAATTCTTGGGGATCATCAAGCGATACTCTCACTGATTGAAATGGACGAAGAGATTTTATATCGCATGGCTTTTACATACATGAAAAATGATCAAGACACGTTAGATGTCATGCAGGATCTTACGTACAAGGCACTAAAAAAAATGCATACCGTTAAACAGAAAGAATATGCCAGAACATGGCTCGTTCGCGTTTTAATCAATTGTTGTAAAGACCATTTAAGAAAACGACGACCAACCGTTCCAATTAAGGAACATCACTTATCTGGATGGGTTATCTATTCTGATTTTGAACGACTGCTGGAACAATTATCTTTGTCGGAGCAGCAACTCGTCTATATGAAATATTTTCAGCAACTAAAAAACAAAGAAATTGCTGAGCTAAACCAAATTCCTGAGGGTACCGTAAAGTCTAAGCTTCACCACATATTAAAGAAGCTTAGAAATTCTGCTGGAGCAAAGGAGGACTGGCTATGAGTAAACTATCGATTGACGTTCCAAAAGAGAAGCTTCAACAAATTCGTATGGATGCTTTGCGTAAAGTTCAGCGGGAAAAAAGAACAAAAAAGCGCATTTTATCAGTTGCCATAGTTACTTTGCTTTGCGTAAGTATTCTATTTACAATTCGTGTTTCTCCTACGATTGCTAGTTATGTTGCAAAAATACCTGGCTTTCAAGCACTTGTCTCTGCGGTTTCACTGGATGCCGGAATGAAAGATATAGTAGACAATGATTATTATGAAGAAGTTAATGTCCTCAATTCTAAAAATGGTCTATCGCTTACATTGCAAGGCGTAATTGCAGATCATTCGGGTCTTGTACTTTTTTATGACGCTGATGCTCTATTTGATATGACGAATTTATATTTAAATGAAGTTCAAGTGTTCCAAGGAGATGATGAATTACCAGGCCCAGGTTCATTTGTCATGAATACAAGTCAGCAAGAACACATTTCTTCTTATGTAGAATATAATTTTTCAGAGCCAATCGCTTATGCTTCGAAAGATTTTAGAGCCGTTTTCCACTTTCATGATGTAGATAAGGGGAATATTGAAATAGAGATCCCTTTTACACTACAAAATGAAATGGCAAAGGAAAAAGTTATTGCTGCAAATCGTACTGTAGATATTGATGGTCAAAAATTTACGATTACACAAATTCGCCGTACGCCATTAAAAACGGCTATAGACATTGAAATAGAGGAAGCGAATACA
Source organism: Sporosarcina luteola (assembly GCF_023715585.1). GTDB lineage: Bacteria > Bacillota > Bacilli > Bacillales_A > Planococcaceae > Sporosarcina > Sporosarcina luteola_D. The sequence continues at coordinate 1,052,957 of NZ_JAMBOK010000001.1, read as the reverse complement.
ATGCAACTATTAGCGTTTGATAATATTTCAGTCATAACAGATAGTGGTGAGCGAAGAGGTGGTATTATAAATGGCATTGCTAAGCAGGGAGATATTCGCGACGGAAAAGTTACGCTCTATGTGCAAAGCAATTACTTTCATGAGTCAGATTCACTTACGATTAACATAGGTGCTGTTCAAGCTGTTCCAAAGGGCGAGGATTTTATAGAAGTTGATTTTGGCACAAAAGAAGTACTCACGAAGCCTGGTTATTTTGATTGGGACATTTCCGTAACGTCGAATCATGTATCAGTTGCTGTAAAGAAATGGGATAATGGAGGTAGTCTCTTAAGGCTATTTGATGGTGTGAAAGAAGATGGAACGCCGTTAGAATTTAAAGGTTACACAATTTCACGAGATGATGAGTACGTAATTGAAACGGCGCAATTTGAAGAATATGAAGGCAAAGCAAAAATATATTTCAGCTATTACTTCAATCCGTTTGGAGAAAATATCGAGCTGACTATTCCATTGCAATAAAGTACAGAGGGAAATTTCATGGGTGAATGAAGTGAAAATTCCTTACTCATGTAAGAAGGGACATAACGCATTGGGAAAACTGAAATCACATTTAAACAATTCTGTAAGTAAATAGGCAAACGAGTAGTATATATTCTGGATTGTAGCGGAAGGCGGCGACTCCTGGGGGGATCAGCGAACGCCGTTACGAAGAACGGCGTTTGCGAGCACAAGCGAAGCGTTGCGAGCAGGATGAAGGCTGCCTTAATTTCTGCAAAAAGCGCAGAAATACGGCAAATCGAACCCTTCGCTGGTGATTGGCTCACCGCCCGCCCCCCGGAAAGCGACCGCCTGAAGCGGAAATCCAGTTGGGACATATATAAATGTATTTCAATTGGTGACTTGTACGAATGTCTGTTATTCTATAAGAAAGCATCTAATGCATAATGGAAACTCAGCTTGACAGTTTACAGAAGTTTTATGCACGGTTCGTAGTCAATGAAATACATAGCCGCGATGAAGAGCGGTTGTTCCAGAAGTAAGAAAGGTGAAAGCGCCGAAAATGGGTGCTTTTTTCTTTGATTGATAATGAGAGGTGAGTCCGATCGAAAAAATTAACTCCGTCTTATCTACCTATTTCGGATTTTCTTCCTTCCGCACGGGACAAGAAAAAGCTATCCGAAATGTGCTTGATGGAAAAGATACACTTTGCGTCATGCCCACCGGTGGCGGTAAATCCATCTGCTATCAAGTTCCTGCGCTTGTCATGGAAGGCACAGTACTTGTCGTATCCCCACTAATCTCATTGATGAAAGACCAAGTGGACGCCTTGCATCAGATCGATATACCAGCAGCGTACATCAATAGTACGTTATCGACGGAAGAATACTTCGGGACGGTTGAAAATGCACTAGAAGGAATGTATCGTCTGCTCTATGTAGCTCCTGAGCGATTTGAATCCCCTTCATTCATTCAGCAGATCAGTAAAATGGATATCCCGATGATTGCCATCGACGAGGCACACTGTATCTCACAATGGGGACATGATTTCAGGCCGAGTTACCGGATGTTGAGCAAAGTCATATCTTCCTTCGAACGGAAACCAGTCGTTTTAGCTTTGACCGCAACTGCAACGCCTGCTGTCCGGGAAGATATTTGCGGCCAATTGCATATCGAACATGAAAACACAGTCATGACTGGCTTTGAGAGAAGTAATCTCACCTTTTCTGTCATAAAAGGACAGGACAGGGACAAGTTCGTCAAGGATTATGTTAAAAAGAATGATGGTGAGGCAGGCATCATTTATGCCGCCACACGTAAAGCGGTTGACCAGATTCATGCCACACTAGAACGAAGCGGAGTCCCTGTTGCGAAATATCACGCAGGACTCTCGGATGTTGTCCGGCAAGCGGAACAGGACCGGTTCCTCATGGATGAGGCAACGATCATGGTTGCAACGAATGCATTTGGGATGGGAATCGATAAAAGCAACATCCGTTACGTAATCCATTATCAGATGCCGAAAAACATGGAAAGTTATTATCAGGAAGCAGGCCGTGCAGGAAGGGATGGACTGGATAGTGAGTGCACCGTTTTATTCTCTTCGCAGGACGTCATCACCCAACGGTTCCTCATTGACCAATCGCAGGATCAAAATCGGATTCCCGCAGAGCTTGAGAAGCTGCAGTCGATGATCGACTACTGCCATACCGAATCATGTCTTCAAAAGTTCATCATTTCATATTTTGGGGAGACGGATGTACAGGATTGCGGCCGTTGCGCAAACTGTACAGACACCCGTGAGAGCTTTGAAGTGACGGTAGATGTGCAGAAAGTGCTGTCCTGCGTCATACGAATGGGGCAGCGATTCGGCAAAACGATGATTGCGCAAGTTCTTACGGGTTCACGGAATAAAAAAGTGTTGGAGTTCGGGTTTGATAAATTGACGACATATGGTCTGATGAAAGAACGGAATGCGAAAGACATTTCCGATTTTATCGAATTCATCATTTCTGAGAACTATCTGGGCGTGGAAAACGGTCAGTTCCCAATCATCTATGTTACTGAACAAGGCAAGGATGTATTGACTGGTAAAATAAAGGTGTTTAGAAAAGGTACCGTCGAAACGAAGCAGATTGCAAAAGACGATCCTTTATTCAACCAGCTGAGAGCCCTTCGCATGAAGCTGGCCCAAGAGGCAGAAGTCCCTCCATTCGTCGTCTTTTCGGATAAGTCATTGCGGGACATGGCGGCAAAAATGCCGGTTACGGAAGAAGAATTTCTTGAAGTGAACGGCGTCGGGGCGGCGAAGCTCGAGCGGTACGGTGAGGCATTCATGGAAGAAATCAAAGCTTTTTCTACTTAAATGAGTTGAATAAATGCAAAACAGGTGAAGGATCGCAGTAATGATCTCCTTCACCTGTTTTTTATGCATTTCAATTGGAAACTTATGGCCATGAAGTTCTCAATACTCCATGGTAAGTTTTCATTAACACATGCTTTAAAATCAGTTTTGCACTGAAATCGCTTGGCCGGTAATTTCAGGTTCCTTTTTCCTGCATACAGACACTAGCAGATAGACGATCGGCGTATCCAAAACGGCGATGATGAATTTGAAAACGTATTGGCTTGCGATCATTCCTAACAAAGCACCTATCGGCATCGTTCCTGCAAAAGCGATTGTAATGAAGATCGTCGTGTCGACGAGTTGGCTCGCCATCGTAGACACATTGTTCCGAACCCATAACTTTTTCGTGCCATGCTTTCTTTTCAATCTATCGAAAATGGTGACATCCAGGTTCTGACTGATCAGGTACGCAACTAAGCTTGCGATTGTCACGCGGAAGCCCGCTTTGAAAATCGTTTCAAAAGCTTCCTGATGTTCATAGAAAGAGGCTGCCGGCAAGTGAATTGCGATCCAAATAAAGGCGATTGCTAAAAGCTGTGCGATGAAGCCAGTCTGAACCGTCTTCCTTGCAGCGTCTTTTCCATAGGCCTCCGTCAAAACATCCAATATCGGATACGTGCAAACATAGATGATGGCAGCTGCCGGTATTACGATCCAATCGCCGATGCTCATCAATTTGACCGCCACGATATTCGATAAAATTAACAGGCCGACAAAAATCCCGCTTAAATAATAACGCATTTCATTGTTTCCCCCTCAACGGTTATCGATCTTTTCGGGATACATGTCATGGTTCATCATTCGATGTTCCGCCATTTTTTCGTATTTCGTACCTGGCTTTCCGTAATTGCAATAAGGATCGATGGAAAGTCCGCCACGCGGAGTGAACTTGCCCCATACTTCAATATAGCGTGGGTCAATCAGCTTAATCAGATCATTCATGATGATGTTGACGCAGTCCTCGTGGAAGTCTCCGTGATTTCGGAAACTGAACAAATACAATTTCAAAGATTTACTTTCGACTAATTTTTTATCCGGCACGAAACTGATATACATGGTTGCGAAGTCCGGCTGTCCTGTCATCGGACAAAGTGATGTGAATTCGGGGCAGTTGAATTTGACGAAGAAATCCCGTTCCGTATGCATATTATCGACGGATTCCAAAATGGTAGGGTCATACTCATAGGCGTATCTTGTATTTTGATTCCCTAGCAAAGTTAAATCCGTTAATGTGTTTTCATCTCTTCCAGCCAATTAAAAAACCTCCATGATTATAGTTGTCAGGGAGGGGCCATAGAGAACAAAAAAAGCCATGTCGCGTAAATGGACATGGCGAAAATTCCGTCATCCATAGTTTTTTATAGAGGGTCGCTATGAACCTCTCCCGAACAGGGTTATTCATTTCGTGTAAGACTTTAACCTATCAAGGCTCCTCTGTCAATAGCAGACTCTTTTTCATTCCGAGGATCGTATAAACGGCGACGCATACTAGGATGATGCCAGTGAGCATGAACCCGCCCTTGAATGTCAAATCCAAATAGCCGATGAGACTTGAGCCTGCGACGACCCCGATGGAAAAGAATGCGTAGAAATAGCCGTAAGCCTTCCCACGGAATTCCGGTGATGAAGAATCGATGAGCAAAGAATTAATGGAAGGGAATAGAAATGCAAAACCTATTCCGTACAATGCCATTGCCAAATACAGGAGCTGCAATTCCGAAACTTGACTAAGGAAAATCATGCTTACCCCCATCATCGAGATGCCGAAAGCCAATGTGAGCATCGGACGCACTTTATCGAAAATACGGTTGATCGGCAGCAGGAATATCAGGATGGCGACGACGCCGAACGTGCTGAGCAGCATGCCCGTCGCTTTTGTATCAAATCCGAGCGCCTCGACTTTCAATGGCAAGACTAAAGCCAACACACCTTGTGAAAACATAAGGAAAAACGCGCCTGCGAAAGCACGGACCATGCCGGGATGCTTGAACAAATACCGGACTCTGAAATGCTTTGCTTCTTCTTTTGTCCTTTGCTTTTTTTTAAATGAAACAGATCGCAGAACAAAAAATGCAGCGATCGCAAGGATGAACATAATGACGCCGTTAACTGTCATAATGAATGGAGCACCCGTTTTTGAAGCGACAATGCCGCTGTAGGCAGGACCGATGATTGCCGCCATTCCTACAAAGGCGCCTGAAATGGCTACACTTCGGCCTCGTTTTGACTCTTCGGCACGATTGGCGAGGAATGTAAAGGCGGCAGGAACGATTAGCCCTTCCATGAAGCCATGGACGAAGCGAATCCCGAGAAGGGAACCTGGTCCTATTACGAAGGAATAAAGAAGCAGGGAAATACCCGATGCAAATAATCCAATAAGCAGAATGACGAACGGTCCTCTTCGGTCTGTCATAAATCCGGAAATGACATTCCCGATTGTATTAGAAAATGAATACATTCCGACAGCCAAACCCGTCATGAATGATGAAGCGCCTAAGGACAAAGCAAAAGGGCTCATGATAGGCAGTTGTGAAAATAAATCAAAGAAGGAAAAAAAGACGATTATATAAACGAAAGCACGCATCTGGAATCCTCATTTCATAAAATTGACTCAGATTCTACTTTACCATGGATGCCGGAATAGGCAAAAGGACAGCTTGTGAACAAAAGAATAATTAGCCAAAATTGTGGCGAAACGATAAAATGAGAGAATACTTGCAAAGAGAGGGATGGTCATAGTGGACACGAAAATCAGAATTGGCATCGCCGGATACGGAAATTTGGGCAAAGGGGTCGAGTCGGCAATTGCTCAAAGCGATGATCTTGAGCTCGTCGGCGTATTCACCCGTAGAGAACCGGGAAATTTGAAAGTGAATAGCGGAGCACCTGTTTTGCGTTTGAATGAAATCGAAGAATATGTGGATGATATTGACGTACTGATCTTATGTGGGGGTTCGAAAGATGATCTTCCTGAACAAGGACCTGCGCTTTCGAAGCTGTTCAATACGGTCGATAGCTTTGATACACATGCAAAAATTCCCGAATACTTTGAAGCGGTAGATGAATCCGCTAGACCGAATGGTAAAACGGCTATCATTTCCGTAGGATGGGATCCAGGACTATTTTCTATCAACAGACTTTACGGAGAATCGATTCTTCCTGAGGGTGCAACCTATACATTCTGGGGGAAAGGGTTGAGCCAAGGACATTCGGATGCTGTCAGGAGGATCGAGGGGGTCAAAGGGGCAGTTCAATATACGATTCCTGTTGAATCGGCAGTCGAACAGGTGCGCAACGGATCACAGCCCGAACTGACGACGCGCGACAAGCATACACGTGAATGCTATGTTGTATTGGAAGAAGGTGCCGACGCAGCCGAGGTGGAGCAAGCGATCGTGACGATGCCCAATTACTTTACAGATTATGATACGACAGTCCATTTCATTACTGAGCAGCAATTGAAAGAAGACCATAGCGCAATGCCTCACGGCGGTTTTGTCATCCGCAGCGGGAAAACCGGCGCTGCGAACAATCAGGTTATGGAGTTTTCATTAAAATTGGACAGCAATCCTGAATTCACATCCAGCGTACTCGTCGCTTATGCGAGGGCGGCTTACAGGTTGAATGAAAAAGGGGATATAGGCGCAAAAACCGTGTTTGACGTCGCCCCAGGACTGCTTTCTCCGAAGAGTGCAGGACAGCTTCGCAAAGAAATATTGTGATTGTGAAAGCACTTCCATTGTTGCTATCTTTCATCTATACTGAATTTGAAGTTTTTTATTAGGAGGTCGAAATAAATGTCGAAGATGGATGATACGTTACTTATGCTGAAAGAGTTGACGGACGCGAAGGGGATTCCCGGCAATGAACGTGAACCGCGTGAAGTCATGAAGAAATATATCGAGCCATACGCTGATGAAATTGAATACGATGGACTCGGATCTTTGATTGCCAAAAAAAGCGGTGATGCAAATGGACCGAAAGTTATGGTGGCGGGCCACTTGGATGAAGTTGGCTTCATGGTAACGAAAATTGACGATAAAGGATTCATTTCCTTCCAACCGGTCGGCGGATGGTGGTCGCAAGTCATGCTTGCCCAACGAGTGACGATTGTTACGCGTAAAGGGGACACAGTGACGGGCATCATCGGATCGAAGCCCCCGCACATCCTTTCTCCGGAAGCCCGGAAAAAGCCGGTGGACATTAAAGACATGTTCATCGATATCGGAGCTGAATCGAAGAAAGAAGCGATGGAATGGGGCGTTCTGCCTGGCGATATGGTCGTCCCGTATTTCGAATTCACGGTCATGAACAATGATAAATACTTGCTTGCGAAAGCGTGGGATAACCGAATTGGCTGTGCAATTGCAATCGATGTTCTAAAAGCGCTGAAAGGTGAAAATCACCCGAATATCGTATTTGGCGTCGGTGCGGTGCAAGAGGAAATCGGCTTGCGCGGTGCAAAAACGGCTGCTGCAAAAGTGAAGCCGGATATCGGCTTCGCAGTTGACGTAGGCGTTGCGGGAGATACGCCTGGCGTCACGTCAAAGGAATCGACAAGCAAAATGGGCGACGGCCCTCAAATCCTTCTCTATGATGCATCGATGGTCTCCCATAAAGGTTTGCGTGATCTAGTCGTCGATACAGCAGAAGAACACGGCATCCCATACCAATTCGAGGCGATTCCGGGCGGGGGAACAGATGCAGGTTCCATCCACGTTAGCGGAAACGGCGTGCCGTCTCTTGCTATTTGCGTCGCAACTCGCTACATTCATTCCCATGCTGCGATGCTGCACCGGGATGATTACGAAAACGCGGTTAAACTGATTGTGGAAGTAATTAAGAAGCTCGACCGCGACACAGTTGATAAAATCATTTTTGAATAAATAACCTAGAAAAGATCGTGCCTGCAACAGGCATGGTCTTTTTTTTATGCATTGATTCATGTATAAATGAATATTGGTAAATTCTTATTCAATGAATAAAAAACCAATAATAAAGCATACTTCTGACTGACTACCTATTTTTCATTTGCTCATAATAATTCAATTGACTTTATAATTATGCAGACATATAATGGAACGTACAAACCATATTCAGGATGGAGATGATCATTTTGGTGAAAATGCATATATCCACATTAAAAACAGCGAAAAAAATTGAAGGTCAGCTAAAAGGCCGTGATCTGTTGACGTTATTGGATTATACGAGTGAAGAAATCGATTATTTATTGCAAAAAGCGCTGGTAATGAAGAAAGAAGCAATTGCAGGGAAAATTCCCCCCATACTGCAAGGGAAGACACTCGGCATGATCTTCGAAAAACATTCCACACGTACTAGGATTTCATTCGAAGTCGGCATGGTGCAGCTTGGCGGCCATGCGATGTATATGAATGCCAATGATCTTCAAATCGGACGTGGAGAATCGGTGCATGATACCGGAAAAGTATTATCCGGGTACTTGGACGCTGTTATGATCCGTGCAAATTCACATGAAATGGTAGAGGAGCTGGCGAAACATTCATCAATTCCCGTCATTAACGGACTGACGGATATGTACCATCCATGCCAGGCACTTGCGGATTTATTGACGATGATTGAAGTGAAGGGGTCTATTGCCGGCAAGAAACTCGCGTATGTAGGCGACGGAAATAATGTGGCCCATTCGCTGGTCATCGGTGCGGCAAGTATGGGGATGCATGTGGCGGTCGCAACGCCTAAAGGGTATGAGTTCAACTCGGATCTCTTTGAGAAAGCAGAAATAATCGCCTCGGCAAATGGCGGATCTGTCATGCAGACATATAATCCTGTTGAAGCGGTGAGTAACGCAGATGTCGTCTATACGGATGTCTGGGCGAGCATGGGGCAGGAGGAAGAGGCTGCTGCGCGTCTCGAAGCATTCAAAGGGTTTCAGATAAACGATCAGCTAGTTGCAAATGCAAAGAAAGACTATATGTTTTTACATTGCTTACCCGCCCACCGCGAAGAAGAGGTTGCAACTTCCGTCATTGACGGTCCAAATTCGTATGTTTTTCAGCAGGCAGAGAATCGTTTGCACGCACAAAAAGCTGTTTTGGCTGCATTGCTATAGGCACCAACGTAAAAAGCCACTCCAATGGGTGGCTTTTAACGTTTTTAGGAACCCGCAGAGAACGCCTGGGCAAGTTCGCCGCTGATTTTCGATTTTTCCTGTTCATCGGCATTGACCCACAGTTTTTCAAAAAATACACCTAGACCTGGCAATAAATGTTCTTCGCCTCGCTGTAATGCATCCTCAACAACGCTCCGAATATCAGTCGCGGAGTTATTTGTCATATTAGCGGTGATGGCGTCACGAATTTGAAAATTCATCATATCATCCTCCTGATATCATTTTGGACACAATGATCGCCAACTATACGGACATTTGTTACACTAGAAGAAAAAGGATGTCGCACAATACATGAAAAGAATCGAATCGACACAAAATGCGCTCGTAAAACATTGGAAAAAGCTTGTCACCTCTAAGAAAGATCGCGACAAATCTGAAGAATTCCTCGTTGAAGGCTTCCATCTCGTCGAAGAAGCATTGAAGAAGGAAGGAACAATCCTTCATTTGATTGTCAGGGAGGATTTGGAGCTGCCTGCCGGTTGGAAAACCGATAATCTCCAAATGATTCAAGTGACAAAGGCGGTCGCAAAAGAACTGGTAGAGACAGAGCAGTCACAAGGAATCTTCGCCCATTGCCGCCAACCGGAACTAGTAGACGAAGAAGCTGATAGCTGGAAAAAGATTCTACTTATCGATGCCGTGCAGGATCCCGGAAACGTCGGGACGATGATCCGGACAGCGGATGCGGCTGGTATGGATGCCGTAATTCTTGGAAAAGGCTCGGCGGATCCATTCAACCCTAAGACGGTTCGTTCTGCTCAAGGCTCGCATTTCCATATCCCTGTCGTGAGAGGGGAACTCGGCGAATGGATCGACCGGGCAAAGTCGGCAGGCATTAAAGTCATCGGAACAGGTTTGCACAATGCGGTCGATCATTTCACTGTAAATCCGTTGAGTGAATTTGCACTTATTGTTGGAAATGAAGGAAGCGGAGTTGCCGCCGATTATTTATCGAAAGCCGATGCAGTCGTGAAAATTCCGCTGTATGGCAAGGCCGAATCTTTGAATGTCGCCATTGCCGCGGGAATCCTGCTTTATACGTACGGAAAACAATGATATCGGTGTTGATGAACAAAACGAAATCTGGTATAGTAAAAGTGTATATAACTTTCGAATGGCTATGACCGGGAAAAGTAGACAGTATGAAACCGACAGGAAATCGGCGCCTTGACTGAGAGCGCGGATAGGCGAAACGCTGTTGAAGTTCACCCCGCGAGCTGCCGCTTGGACCAGTGCAAACTGTAAAGGCGTGCCGGTAGAGGACCGTTATTCCAAATGAAGTGATTATGCGTTCTGCATAATAATCAGGGTGGTACCGCGAACTCGTCCTCGTCCCTTTTTTGGGGCGGGGTTTTTTTATTTTGAAAGGAGAATGACAATGGAGCAACAATTGCAGCAATTGAAAGAAGAAGCATTGACGAAAATCCAGGAAGCATCGACCGTCAAAGAATTAAATGACGTCCGTGTCGCTTACCTCGGCAAGAAAGGTCCCATTACTGATTTGTTGAAAGGGATGGGGAAGCTGCCAGCTGAAGAACGTCCTAAAATGGGGGCGCTCGTCAACGTCATCCGTGAAGCGGTGACGGAATCACTGGAAGCGAAAATGATAAAGCTGGAAGAAGAGGCGATCAATGCGCAATTGGAAAAAGAAGCGATTGACGTCACTTTGCCTGGCCGTCCGGCTCCAACGGGCAATCATCATCCATTGACACGCGTCGTTGAAGAAATTGAAGACTTCTTCATCAGCATGGGCTATGAAATCGCAGAAGGCCCTGAAGTTGAAAAGGATTACTACAACTTTGAAGCGCTTAATTTGCCGAAAGGACATCCTGCTCGAGATATGCAGGATTCCTTCTATATTTCCGAGGAAATTCTTCTTCGTACACATACTTCGCCGGTACAGGCAAGAACGATGGAGGCAAAAGGCGGAAGTGCAATTAAAATCATCTGCCCTGGCAAAGTGTATCGCCGGGACAATGACGATGCCACGCACTCCCACCAATTCACGCAAATCGAAGGGCTCGTTGTAGGAGAAGATATCCGTATGAGCGACTTGAAAGGGACGCTTGACCTGTTCGCAAAGAAAATGTTCGGTGCGGAAAGGGAAATCCGTCTGCGGCCTAGCTTCTTCCCATTCACTGAACCATCCGTTGAAATGGACATTTCCTGCTTCAAATGCGGCGGGGACGGTTGTAATGTCTGTAAAAAGACAGGGTGGATCGAAATTTTAGGCGCAGGAATGGTGCATCCGAATGTACTGAAGATGGCGGGCTACGACCCTGCAGTCGTAACAGGATTCGCATTCGGCATGGGACCTGAGCGGATTGCGATGCTGAAATATGGTGTGGAAGATATCCGTCATTTCTATACGAATGACGTACGCTTCATATCACAATTCCATCGGACGGAAGCTTAAGGAGGAGATTAGATGTTAGTATCAACGAAATGGCTAAATAAGTACGTCAACATAAATGGGATCAATCCTGCAGACTTAGCGGAAAGAATTACACGTTCAGGCATCGAGGTGGATTCCATCATCGATCGTTCGCTAGGGATGACGAATGTCGTTGTCGGACATGTGGTGGAGTGTGTGAAGCATCCGGAAGCGGATAAATTAAACATCTGCCAAGTAGATGTCGGGGAAGAGACGACACAGATCATTTGTGGGGCTCCGAATGTCGCACAAGGACAAAAAGTGATCGTTGCGCGGCCAGGAGCGGTTCTCCCAGGTAATTTTAAGATTAAAAAAGCGAAACTGCGCGGCGAAGAGTCAAATGGAATGATCTGTTCTTTGCAAGAGCTTGGAATTGAAGGGAAACTTGTTCCGAAGGCGTACGCGGAGGGCATATATGTGCTGCCTGAAGACGCAGTGCCAGGTGAAAATGCTCTACCATTGCTTGGTTTGGACGACACAGTGCTCGAATTTGACTTGACACCGAACCGTTCAGATGCGCTAAGCATGTTAGGTGTCGCTTATGAAGTCAGCGCGATTTTATCACAAGGGATTGCGCTTCCGGAGATTGATTATCCTACGGCTACGGAAAAAGCGGAAGATTTGCTGAAGCTACGTGTAGATGCAACAGTCGACAATCCGATGTACGTAGCGAAAGTCGTGAAAAATATTAAAGTGGCAGAGTCTCCACTATGGCTGCAAAATGCGTTGATGGCTTCAGGCGTCCGTCCTCATAATAATGTCGTCGATATTACGAATTACGTCTTAATGGAATATGGCCAGCCGTTGCATGCATTCGACTATGACCGCCTTGAGACGGGTGAAATCGTTGTTCGTCATGCAGAAGAGGGCGAAGTAATGACGACGTTGGATGATGTTGAACGGAAATTGAACTCGCATAATCTTGTCATTACGAATGGAAAAGAGCCTGTCGCTCTAGCAGGCGTCATGGGTGGAGCGAATTCGGAGGTTCATGATGGAACAACAACTGTCGTCATCGAATCCGCTTATTTCGCCCCATCATCAGTTCGTCGCACTTCAAAAGAAGTCGGACTTCGAAGCGATGCAAGTACACGCTTTGAAAAAGGCGTCGATCCGAACCGGGTTCAGGAAGCAGCAGAACGTGCAGCTCAGCTTATGGCAGAGCTGGCAGGCGGGGAAGTGCTTGCTGGATCAGTCATCTTTGATGAACTTGATAAAACGGCAGAACGCATTACAATTTCACCGGATTACATCAATAGCCGCCTCGGCATGAAAATATCGATGGACGAAATGCTCACCATTTTGGACCGTCTACGCATTCCTACACAGGCAATCAATGGACAGCTGGTCATCGATGCGCCGACACGCAGGCAGGATTTGAAGATCAAGGAAGATATTATAGAGGAAATTGCACGTATGCACGGATATGATGAGATTCCGAAGACACTCCCTGTATCCGAATCGACACCGGGCGGGTTGACACCGTACCAGGCGAAGCGTCGGATTGTCCGTCAGTTCCTGGAAGGGGCGGGGCTTTATCAGGCAGTCACATATTCATTGACGTCGAAGGCGCAAGCGCAAGCGTTTGCTTTGGAGACGGCTCCGGTAACGGAATTGCTGATGCCGATGAGCGAGGACCGGAGCGTACTTCGTCAAAGCTTGGTCCCTCATCTGTTGGAGGCGGCTACGTATAACGTCGCGCGTCGCATCGATTCAGTTGCACTTTACGAAACAGGCTCTGTCTTCCTCGGTGAAGAAGAAGATGGCCTTCCTTGTGAAGTTGAACACGTATCAGCGGTTCTTACAGGCAAATGGGTCGATCATGCTTGGCAAGCGGAGACGAAGAAAGTTGACTTCTACGTAGTCAAAGGGATTGTAGAAGGCATGATGGATCTTCTGGGGTTGTTGGAAGGCCTGTCGTTTGAAAAAGCAGTAATCGATGGCATGCATCCAGGACGGACGGCTGCTGTTCTATTGAACGGAGAACGGATAGGCATGATTGGCCAAATCCATCCGACAGAGCAGAAGAAACGCGATTTGAAAGAGACATATGTCATGGAATTAAATCTTGAAAGAATCTTATCTGTCGAAACGGACGAGCTTCTATATGTCCCGGTTCCACGTTTCCCATCCATTTCAAGGGATATTGCACTCGTTGTTGCGAGCGAAACTTCAGCAGGAATGCTGGAGACGATCATCCGTAACGCGGGAGGCAAATTGTTGAAAGATGTGAAGCTGTTCGATTTATACGAAGGGGACAAAGTAGAAGAAGGCAAGAAATCACTTGCGTTCTCAATGACTTATTTCGACCCGGAACGAACATTGACGGACGAAGAAGTCGTCAAAGCACATGAGAAGGTATTGAAAGCATTAACCGAGGAAGCAGGCGCACAGCTTCGCGGATAAAATGAAAGACCGCTTATGGGGAATGTAATCTCCATAAGCGGTTTTTTTATTGTCGCGTCCAATGAGGGGCATTCTGCACCCAAAGTGGGGTGTTCCGCGCCCAAAGAGAGCCTTCAAGCGCCCAAAGTCAGCTGTTTCACGCCTAAAGCAATCAGTTCCACGCCCAAAGTCAGCCCCCGCGCGCCTAAAAAGAGCCTTCAAGCGCCCAAAGCCGGCCGTCCCGCGCCCAAAACAATCAATTCCACGCCCAAAGCCAGCCGTTTCACGCCTAAAGCAATCAGTTCCACACCCAAAGTCAGCCCCCGCGCGCCTAAAGAGAGCCTTCAAGCGCCCAAAGTCGGCCGTCCCGCGCCCAAAGCAATCAGCTCTGAGCCCAAAGCCGGCCGTCCCGCGCCCAAAGCCAGCCGTTTCGCGCCTAAAGCAATCAGTTCCACGCCCAAAGTCAGCCCCCGCGCGCCCAAAGAGAGCCTTCAAGCGCTCAAAGCCAGCCGTTTCGCGCCTAAAGCAATCAGTTCAACGCCCAAAGTCAGCCCCCGCGCGCCCAAAGAGAGCCTTCAAGCTCTCAAAGCCAGCCGTTTCACGCCTAAAGTAATCAGTTCCACGCCCAAAATCAGCACCCACGCGCCCAAAGAGAGCCTTCATGCGCCCAAAGAACAATCACCTTTTCATTGCCGCAATCTTTTTCGCTTTTTCTGCATTGGCAAAATGCCATTTCGTCATCGATTTCAGAGCGGCTTCTCCATTTTTTAATAAAATCTTTGCCGCAGCTTCATCCACACCGCGTCCTGCACCTTTAGGAAGTGTGACGCCGGCTGCCGCACTCAATCGATCCATCTCTTCCAAAAAAGCAACCCTTGCAATAATGGATGCAGCAGCAACTGCTACATGCAATCCTTCCGCCTTTGTCGAAAACAAGACGTTTTCACGAACGATTTCCGGCTCGCTTTTTATATGACTATAATAAATGCCACGTTCCGCAAACTGGTCAATCAGAATATAATCGGGTTTTTCTTCATGCATTTTACGCAACACATGCTTCAATGCCTGGTTATGAAGCAACGCCTTAATTTTGCCTTGCGACCATCCCTTTGCCTGCACTTCGTTATACTTTTCATTTGTCAAAGTCAAGACGCTGTGGATTAGCGTTGCTTGTAAATTAGGAGCTATTTTCCGCATCAAATCGTCGGTCAGCTGCTTCGAATCCCTCACGCCCAATTCACGTACCAGTTTGACTTGATCTGAACTGACGAAACATGCAGCAACTGTAACGGGACCGAAGAAGTCCCCTGTTCCTGTTTCATCAGATCCAATGACGGAAAGCTCGGAAAAACGCTCAGGCAAAGTTTCACCTTTCACGCTTGTTTTCTTAGGAGAGGACTGCCCCTCAACACTTCCCCAAAGTGCAGCCTCCCGAATTGCGCCTCCGCCTTGAAACAATACTTTGCCAGATTTATATGCAGTAATCGCCGTATCCGGCAGCTTTGCCGCAAAAACAACGCCTGGTGCATTTCGGATAACTTTAAGGGCAGCATAATGGGAGATCAATTTTTCCAACTTAGCTTTATCCAATTGAAGAACACTTTGGCTCATATATATCGTCCCTTCCATAACCATCTATCCGTATTGTACAATAATCCTGAAGTTAGATGTATGTTGTGCTTTTGTAAGTCCACCTGAAATGGAATTCAACAGTGAAACCATTACCTTCTCTTTTCAACTAAAACAATTTCATGGTATGATTGGGTACAGAACTTTTTAGTTGCATCAGCTCCTGGCTGAAGCAACTAAAAGCCTCCGGCGGATGTCATAGATTTTGAATGGAGTTATGAGGAAGGCAGTCTAAGACCGCGACGTCCTGTCGCAACGACTGCATGACCTACTTCCTGTAGGCCTCAATTCAAAATCTGGACGCAATTACGCCGAGGCGTAATTGATTTAGGGAGGGTTCATCATTGGCAGACGAGCAAAAAACGCGCGTTGCGGTTGACATATATGGACAGACGTATACTATTGTCGGCAGTGAAACGAGCAGTCATGTCAAGCTCGTCGCTTCGATGGTCGATGAGAGAATGAAGGAAATCAGTTCTCGAAATCCTTATTTGGACAGTTCAAAAATTGCGGTCCTCACCGCTGTAAATAGTGTGCACGATTATTTGAAACTGAAAGAACGAATTGAGCTCCTTGAAGAAGAATTGAATAAGTTGAAGGGTTGACGGTCGTATATGCTTGATTTAATACTATTATTCCTCTTTCTGGGAGGATTGATCACCGGTTTTAGGCGTGGGCTTATCGTACAGATAATACATATGACAGGCTTCTTTATTGCCCTTATCATTGCTTACATATACTATAAACCATTGTCTGAGAAGTTTGTCTTATGGATTCCATACCCCGGCGTGACGGCGGCATCCAAATTGAGCTGGACAGTTGAACAGCTTGATCTGGATCAGACATTTTATAGGGTCCTTGCATTTGTCATCATTTTTATCGTAGTCAAATTTGTATTGCAGTTGGTTGCATCCATGTTTGATTTCCTTAAGTTCCTGCCGGTATTGGGCTTTTTATCACGTTTTGGAGGAGCAGTACTAGGTTTCATCGAGTTTTATATTCTCATATTCCTATTACTCTATCTACTGTCAATGCTGCCGATGGATTCCATTCAAGAGATGATTGGAAAATCGTTGTTGGCAGACGCAATATTTGAACATACGCCGATCATTTCTGAAACGGTGAAAAAATGGTGGTATATCTATATGAAGTGATGTATTGCGGCCCGTGCAAAAACGTAGGCTGTCCTATACAATCATTCTGAACGGCTTCCCCCCTTGGTTGGGGGGAAGCCTTTTTTCGAAAACGATTTAGGTAAATGGAGGAGTGGTGACGCATGAACAAGAAAACAATCATTCGCACATTTGAAAAAATCGCACTATATATGGAGTTATTAGGGGAGAATCCATTTAAAGTGGGGGCATTCCGGAAAGCGGCGAATGTGCTTGAACTCGATCCGCGGAGCCTAGCGGAAATGGATGATATATTGAAATTAAAGGGGATCGGTAAAGGGACAGGCGCAGTCATCATCGATCTGATGGAAAAGGGCGAGTCCGACCTGTTGAAGGAGCTTGAAGAGGAAGTTCCAAAAGGGCTTATCCCTTTATTGAAAGTGCCTGGACTAGGCGGTAAAAGAATTGCCAAACTTAGGGAAGCGATCGGTATCGATTCCATTGAGTCGTTGCGTCTTGCTTGTGAAGCGAACAAAGTGAGCGGCCTTCCCGGATTCGGCAAAAAGACTGAAGAGAAGATCCTGCACGAACTTGAACAGCTCGGTACCAAGAAAGGGAAGCTGCCGGTCTGGCAAGTGGAATCGATTGTCAAAGCAATTGAGGATGAATTACGTGGAATAAAGGAAATCATCCGTTTTTCGGTAGCAGGAAGTTTCCGTCGTGCAGAAGAGGAAAGCAGCGATGTCGATTTCATCATTGTAACGGATGAACCTGCTGCTGTTCGGGAAAAGTTGATGGAAGTTATGCCGATCGAGGAAACGGTCGCAGCGGGCGACTCCAAGCTGTCGGTCGTTCTCGATATGGCTGAACTGGTCGATGCAGATTTCCGCTTTGTGACTGAGGAACAATTTGCGACGGCGTTGCACCATTTTACAGGTTCGAAAGACCATAATGTGAAGATGCGTCAACTTGCCAAGTCACAAGGAATGAAGATTAGCGAATACGGTGTTGAATTGGAAGATGGAACAGTAAAGACATTTGAATCTGAATCCGATTTCTTCGCCTTCTTTGATCTGCCTTTCATTCCCCCTTCTTTACGGAAGGACGGGAAGGAAATCGATCGGGCGCATGAAATTGCGGGACTGGTAACGCTTGAGGATATTCGAGGCGATTTCCATATGCATACGACGTGGTCTGACGGTGGATATTCTATTCGTGAGATGGTCGAAGCATGCAGAGATCGGGGCTACTCCCATATGGTAATTACAGATCATACACAATACTTGAAGATAGCAAATGGATTGACGCCTGAGAGGGTCCGAAGCCAAATTGAAGAGATCCGGAAATTGAATGAGGAATATGACGATATTGAGATATTCTGTGGGACGGAAATGGATATCCTTCCGGATGGATCTCTTGATTTTGATGATGATTTATTACAGGAGCTGGATTTCGTCATCGCGTCCATCCATTCAAATTTCAATCAGCCGCAGGAAAAGATCATGGACAGGCTGCATGCGGCAATGAAAAATCCGTATGTTACGATGATCGCTCATCCAACTGGTAGGATTATAGGCCAGAGGGACGGCTATAACCCTGACGTGCCTCAATTAATTGAATGGGCGAAGACGTATGATAAAGTTCTTGAACTAAACGGCAATCCGCACCGCTTCGACTTGGCTGTTGAATATTTGGCGATGGCACAGCAGGCGGGCGTCAAAATTGCCATCAATACGGATGCACATGCAATCGATCAATTGGAGCATATGAAAATTGGTGTGAAATACGCGCAAAAAGCGTGGTTGAAAAAAGAGACGGTCGTAAATACGTGGCCGCTTGAACAATTCATCCGTGAAATTATACGGAAATGAAGGGAAGTGTAATGCATTGGAAAAACGTGTTTTAAAAACACTTGAGTTTGATAAAATCCGGGATATTGTAGCAACCTATTGCACATCATCTGCGGGACGGACATATATGGAAAAACTGGTTCCAGTTAGCGACTACCAGGAAGTGGTTCGTTTACTTGAAGAGACGGACGAGGGGCTTGCAATCTTGAGAGTGCGTGGTAACGTGCCGATGGGTGGAATCAGCGACATTCGACCACATGCAAAACGAGCACAAATCGGCGGTGTACTTAGTGCATATGAATTGATGGAAACTGCGAATACGATACGTGCGAGCCGGATTTTGAGACAGTTCATCGAAGCGGTGGATGCAGACGAAGATATTGAAATTCCGCATTTTCTAGCTAAGAAAGAAGCTTTGCCAATCCTTACAGGACTTGAGCATGAAATTAATGCCGCGATTGACGACAATGGGCATGTTGTCGACAGTGCATCGGGCACGCTTCGATCTATTCGGCAGAGCTTGCGCATCCAGGAGGGACGTGTACGGGAAAAGCTTGAGGGCTATACGAGGGGAAGGAACGCATCGAAAATGCTTTCAGATTCCATCGTGACGATCAGAAATGACAGATACGTCATTCCTGTCAAGTCGGAATACAGATCCCACTTCGGGGGCGTCATCCATGACATGTCATCATCGGGGCATACGTTGTTCATCGAGCCGGATGGTGTCGTGCAGGCAAATAATGAAATCCGCAACTTGAAAATGAAAGAGAAGGATGAAATTGAAAAGATTTTGCAGGAGCTGTCTGTCAAAGTCCAAGAGGTGGCCCATGATCTTTTTGTCCTTGTCGATATTTTATCGGAAATTGATATCATCCTTGCCAAATCAAAGTATGGAATTGCGCATAAATGTACGAAACCGACCGTAAATAATGAAGGCTATATCCGGCTGGCAAAAGCGCGTCATCCTTTGCTGCCGATCGAACAGGCTGTTGCCAATACGATTGAATTCGGCAAAGAGATTACAACAATTGTCATTACAGGTCCGAATACAGGAGGGAAGACCGTCACATTGAAGACGGTAGGCTTGTGCACATTGATGGCTCAGGCGGGACTTCCGATTCCTGCATTGGACGGATCTGAAGTTGCCGTCTTCGACTCTGTCTACGCGGATATTGGCGATGAACAGTCCATCGAACAAAGCCTAAGTACGTTTTCATCGCATATGGTGAACATTGTCGATATCCTGAAGAAATTTGATTCCCGGTCGCTGCTCATTTTTGACGAACTAGGCTCGGGCACTGATCCGCAGGAAGGGGCGGCATTGGCTATTTCCATCTTGGATGAAGTGCATGGCACAGGGGCAAGAGTCATGGCGACGACCCACTATCCGGAGTTGAAGGCGTATGGATATAATCGTCCGGGTGTGGCGAATGCCAGTGTGGAATTCGATATTGATACGTTGAGCCCGACTTATCGTTTATTGATAGGAGTTCCTGGAAGAAGTAATGCATTCGAAATTTCACAGCGGCTCGGTCTACATGAACATATCATCAAACGGGCAAAGAAATTCACAGGAACAGATCGCGGTGAAGTCGATTCAATGATCGCTTCATTAGAATCGAGCAGGGTTCAATCTGAAAAGGATGCCGAGCAGACGCATGCATTGCTTATCGAAACGGAAAAATTAAAACGTGAATTGGAAACGAAAGTATCCGAATTCGATGCTATGAAAGAAAAACTCATCGAGAATGCAAAAGGGAAAGCGAAGAAAATCGTAGACGATGCACGCGCCGAATCGGAAGCTGTCATTTCAGATTTACGTGCATTGCGTTTGAACGCCGGAGCTAACGTCAAAGAGCATGAACTGATTGAAGCACGTAAAAGGCTGGAAGGAGCAGCTCCCGAAGAGAAGAAGAAAAAGATTAAAGCGAAAGCTGCACCGAGGCCTCTTGAAGCCGGTGACGAAGTGAAGGTCATCACATACGGACAGAAGGGTACCTTGGTCGAGAAGGTGTCAGCAAATGAATGGATCGTCCAAATCGGGATCTTGAAAATGAAACTCGACGAATCCGTGCTGGAATATACGAAGCCCGAAAAAGTAAAAGATACTGTCGTCTCAGCATCTGTCAGAGGAAGAGATTCCTATGTTAAACTAGAACTGGATCTTCGTGGAGAAAGATATGAAGATGCCTTGCATCGTACGGAAAAATATTTGGACGATGCCTTGCTGTCCAATTATCACCAAGTGTCGATTATCCACGGAAAAGGGACGGGAGCTTTGCGGCAAGGTGTGCAAACGTATTTGAAGAATCATCCTCGTGTAAAAAGCTACCGTTATGGAGAAGCGGGCGAAGGCGGGCATGGAGTGACTGTCGTCGAATTAAAGTAAACAGCAGTAAAGCGAAATGAAACTTTTCGGGCGCCTATCCGTAAACGTTTGGATGAATGAATTTCAAAGGAGTCAAAATAAATGACGGAAATCGGTTTTTGGAGTCATCCTCTCGTAGAAACGACAGGCTACTTCAGCGTTGTAGTCCTTTGCCTCATCTTTTCGATGGTGCTATTTGAACTTGTGACAAAATATAATAACTGGGAAGAGATCCGGAAAGGGAATGTAGCGGTCGCCATGGCGACGGGGGGGAAGATATTTGGAGTGGCAAATATCTTCCGCTATTCAATCGAGCAGCATAATTCATTGCCACAAATGATTGGATGGGGCCTGTTCGGTTTTTTCCTGCTCGTAGTAGCATATGTGCTATTTGAATTCCTTACACCGAGGTTCCAGATTGATAAGGAGATCGAAGAGGATAACCGCTCAGTCGGATTCATTTCACTGACGATATCTGTAGGCTTGTCGTTTGTAATCGGTGCCAGCATTTCATAGGAGACTTGATATGGAGAAATTGTCTAAGATATTAATCGTTGTCTGTATTCTTTTCATTCTAGTAGGAATTTACTGGATGTTCACAAATACGCCTTGACTGAAATTTGCCGGTCAAGGCATTTTTTCACAGGAAAAGTAATATTCTATTTGAAAGCGGATTCATTTATCGATATAATATTTTAAGAGGGAATTTTCAAAGTATTGGAATGGGAAAAGGGGGGGTTACAATGACAGCAAGACCTTGGTTGGATATGTATCCAGCAGAAATACCGAAGACGATTGTCTATGATCGGATTCCGCTTCAAGAATTCCTGACGAGATCAGCAAACAAGTTTCCTGATAAGACGGCCATGCATTTCATGGGGAAGGACATAAGCTATAAAGAGTTCCATGAGTCTGCGTTGAAATTTGCAAACTATTTGCGTTCACTTGGCCTTGAAAAAGGGGATCGTGTTGCAATCATGCTCCCGAACTGTCCGCAAAGTGCAATCGCCTACTACGGCATCCTCTATATCGGAGGAATTGTCGTGCAGACGAATCCGCTTTATACAGAAAGGGAATTGGCTTATCAGATGTCGGATTCTGGGGCAAAGGCTATCATTTCGCTTGATATTCTTTTCGGGCGTATTACGAAGATCGTAAAGGAAACGAAATTGGAGCATGTCATCATTACCGGAATTAAAGAGTACTTGCCATTTCCTAAAAATCTTATCTATCCGTTCATCCAGAAAAAAGAGCATGGCATCATTGTGAAAGTGGAGCACCGGGGCATGAACCATCTTTTCACGGAAATAATGAAAATAGCTAAACCCAATCCGGTTTCCTATGATTTTAATTTCGACGAAGACATTGCATTGCTTCAATATACCGGTGGCACGACAGGACCGCCGAAAGGGGTCATGCTGACGCATGCCAATCTGATCAGCAATGCGCAGATGTGCAATGCGTGGTTGTATAAATGTGAAGACGGAGAAGAGACAGTCATGGGAATCCTGCCATTCTTCCATGTGTATGGCATGACGACAGTCCTTGTCTTATCTGTCATGTTAGGCAATAAAATGGTGCTGATACCTAAATTCGACTTCGATACTGCATTGAAGGCGATCGATAAACAAAAACCGACGCTCTTCCCTGGTGCTCCGACAATCTATATCGGATTGCTGAATCATCCTGATCTCGCGAAGTATGACCTATCATCCATTAAAGCGTGCATTAGTGGATCGGCTGCATTGCCTGTCGAACTTCAGGATCGATTCGAAAAGGTGACTGGCGGGAAGCTCGTGGAAGGATACGGATTAACGGAGACGTCGCCTGTTGCCATCGCGAATTTTGTATGGGAAGAAAGACGTGTAAAGGGGTCTATCGGAGTTCCTTGGCCTGACACGGATGCCTGCATCTTAGGACCGGAATCATCAGAACCTTTGCCGAACGGGGAAGTCGGGGAAATTGCGGTCAGAGGTCCTCAAGTGATGAAAGGTTATTGGAACCGACCAGAAGAGACTAACGAAACGTTCCGAGACGGGTGGCTATTGACCGGAGATTTAGGGTATATGGACGACGAAGGCCATTTCTATGTCGTTGACAGGAAAAAAGATATGATCATTGCAAGCGGCTTCAATATTTATCCGCGTGAAATCGAAGAAGTCCTTTACGAGCACGAGGCGATTCAAGAATGTGTCGTCGCGGGAATTCCCGACCCTTACCGGGGAGAGACCGTAAAAGCATATATCGTTCTAAAAGAAGGAGAATCTGTGACCGAAGAAGAATTGAATACCTATTGCCGTGAACAATTGGCATCGTTCAAAGTGCCGCGTCAGTATGAGTTCAGGAAAGAGTTGCCGAAGACCGCAATCGGAAAAATATTGCGGCGTGCCCTCGTTGATGAGGAGAAAAAGAAGTTGGCGCAGGAATTGCAAACTTCTTAATGAAAGACTTGACGACAATCAAATTAACGATTAATATGAAAATATGAATGAATACTCATTCATATTTTCTTTTTGGTGGTGAAAAAATGAAACGTGATAAACCGAAATATAAACAGATAGTGGATGCGGCCGTCATCGTCATTGCCGAAAATGGTTATCATCAGGCGCAAGTCTCGAAAATCGCCAAGGAAGCGGGCGTCGCGGACGGAACGATCTATCTCTATTTCAAAAATAAAGAGGATATCCTTATCTCGGTTTTCCGGGAGAAGATGGGGGTTTTCGTAGAAAACGTACAGGAAATCCTGAAAAAAGAAATCTCTGCGACAGAAATGCTTGCAAAGATGATAGAAAACCATTTCAGTTTGCTCAATGGCGACCGCCACCTAGCCATTGTAACGCAATTGGAACTTCGGCAATCAAACAAAGATCTTCGGTACAGAATCAATGAGGTTTTGAAAGAATACTTGACTTTGCTCGATGCCATCCTGACAGAAGGAATCAAAAAAGGTGAGTTTGACCAGCAAATCGATATTCGGTTGGCACGCCAAATGGTATTCGGGACGATTGACGAAACCATTACCTCCTGGGTGATGAATGATCAAAAGTACGATTTGATGAAATTGGCACCAGAAGTCCATCGCTTACTTTTAAATGGAATGAAAGCGTAAACACATACGATGAATGAGCGATGATGAATAGGCATTTCGGAAAGGGTGGGGAATGAATGGAGTTCTTGAAAATTGCGATTGAAGACGGAGTTGCGGTTGCAACAATCAATAGACCGCCTGCCAATGCATTATCAAGCGGTCTTATCCGAGAGGTTGATCAAATGCTCGACAAGGTGGAGAATGATGATTCCGTAAGAGTCATCGTACTTCATGGGGACGGGAAATTCTTTTCGGCAGGCGCCGATATTAAGGAATTCACGACAGTGACGTCCGGTGAACAATTTTCGCAGCTTGCTTCAGCTGGACAGGACGTCTTCGAACGGATGGAAAGTTTCAAAAAGCCGATTATTGCTGCAATTCACGGCGCTGCGCTTGGCGGGGGTCTCGAATTGGCGATGGGATGCCATATCCGGTTTGTCACGGAGAGGGCAAAACTCGGATTGCCGGAATTGCAATTGGGATTGATTCCCGGTTTTGCAGGAACGCAACGCTTGCCGCGGTATGTCGGTATGGCGAAGGCTGCGGAAATGCTGTTAACGAGTGAACCCATAACTGGGGAAGAGGCGGTCCAGTGGGGTCTAGCCAATCGTGCGTTCCCGGATGAGGAACTGCTTCCGAAGACAATGGAAATCGCAACGAAAATTGCGAAGAAGAGTCCAATTGCCATGAAGGCAGCTCTCCGCATGCTCCAATATACGAAAACAGACTCGTTCTACGAAGGGGTGAAGGCTGAAGCCGATTCGTTCGGTGAAGTATTCGTCTCTGAGGATGCAAAAGAGGGCATTCAAGCATTCATTGAAAAAAGGGAACCACATTTCAAAGGGAATTAAAAAAGCCAGGGAGGTCTGCAAGATGAACATTTATGCATTGGTGAAACGGACATTTGACACGGAGGAAAGAATCGCTGTATCAAACGGTAAGATCGTTGAGGACGGCGCTGAATTCATCATCAATCCTTACGACGAATATGCAATTGAAGAGGCGATCCAAGTACGCGATGAGCACGGCGGTGAAGTGACCGTCATCACGATCGGCGACGAAGAGGCCGAAAAGCAACTTCGTACAGCGCTTGCAATGGGGGCGGACAAAGCGGTCCTTATCAACACAGAAGATGATTTGGATGAGATGGACGAGTTCACGGCTGCTAAAATCATCGCCGAGTACTTGAAAGACAAAAATGCGGACCTAATCCTTGCGGGGAACGTCGCAATCGACGGCGGCTCAGGACAAGTGGGGCCACGTGTTGCAGAACTTCTGGGAATCAATTATGTAACGACAATTACAAATCTTGAAATCGAAGGCACTTCCGTAAAAATCATCCGTGACGTAGAAGGGGATTCCGAAACAATCGAAACTTCCTTGCCATTACTCGTCACAGCACAGCAAGGTTTGAACGAACCTCGCTATCCTTCTTTGCCAGGAATCATGAAGGCGAAGAAAAAGCCTCTTGATGAACTGGAATTGGACGACTTGGATCTTGATGAGGACGACGTGGAAGCGAAGACGGAAACAATCGAAATCTATCTTCCTCCGCAAAAAGCGGCGGGACGCGTCCTTGAGGGCGACTTGTCCCACCAAGTGAAAGAGCTTGTGGATCTTCTGAATAAAGAAGCAAAGGTGCTTTGATAGCAAGAATTGATTAATCGTTGATTTCATATCGTAATGGGAGGGACTCTATATGTCTAAGAAAGTAGTAGTACTTGGTGAAGCTCGTGAAGGGGCATTGCGTAACGTTTCATTCGAGGCGATTGCAGCTGCCAAAACGGTGGCGGGCGGCGGGGAAATCGTCGGTTTGCTATTTGGCGACGCAGTTCAATCATTAGGGGAAGAAATGATCAAACACGGTGCGGATCGTGTCATCACGGTGGAACATCCGCATTTGAAACACTATACATCAGACGGCTTCGGTCAAGCATTCATGGCGGTTTATGATCAGGAAAAGCCTGACGCCATTGTATTCGGACATACGGCATTAGGGAAAGATCTATCTCCGAAGATTGCTAGTAAGCTAGCATCGGGGTTGATATCCGATGTAACGGCAATTGACGGGGAAGGCGATGACGCAGTTTTCATCCGTCCGATCTTCTCCGGCAAGGCATTTGAAAAGGTAAAGAACAAAGACGGCCTTCTCTTCATTACAGTCCGTCCAAACAACATCGAACCGCTTGCCAAGGATGATAGCCGTTCAGGTGATGTCTCCTCTGTTTCGGTCGACATTACCAACCTTCGCTCGGTCATTAGTGAAGTCGTACGCAAATCGACAGAAGGCGTTGATCTTTCGGAAGCGAAAGTCGTCATTGCCGGCGGACGCGGCGTGAAAAGTGCAGAAGGTTTTGCACCTCTTGAAGAATTGGCAAACTTGCTCGGCGGAGCGGTCGGTGCATCCCGAGGAGCATGTGATGCGGATTACTGCGACTATTCATTACAAATCGGACAGACTGGTAAAGTTGTAACACCTGATCTGTACATCGCAGCGGGAATTTCAGGCGCTATCCAGCATATGGCCGGGATGTCCAACTCAAAAGTGATTGTCGCCATCAACAAAGACCCAGAAGCAAATATTTTTAAAGTAGCAGACTACGGCATCGTTGGAGACTTGTTTGAAGTCATTCCGATGATGATTGAAGAAATCAAGAAAGTCAAAACGAATTGATATTTCAGAGGCTCCTGCAATAGCGGGGGCCTTTCGCCTGCTATAAGCAGATGTTTCGCTCGGCTATATTTGACATGCTATAATGCAATCATAGTTTGATTTACTAAAGGAGGAAATAATCATATGGCTATTCTTCATGCAACTGACCAAGACTTTAAAGAACAGACAAAAGACGGCCTCGTCCTTGTTGACTTCTGGGCAACATGGTGCGGACCTTGTAAAATGATCGCTCCTGTATTGGAAGAACTTGACGGCGACCTGAACGGTAAAGCGAAAATCGTTAAAGTCGACGTTGACGAAAACCAAGCAACAGCCGGTGAATACGGCATCATGTCAATTCCGACACTTGTCCTCTTCAAAGACGGGGAAATTGTCGACAAAGTTGTCGGTTTCCAACCGAAAGAACAACTTGCTGAACTGATTGAAAAACACGCGTAATGAATTACTTGAAAACCGGGAACCTTCATTGGAACCCGGTTTTTTTGGTAGGTGAGAATGATGAAAGAACAAATAGAGCATAAATTGTCCCTGCTGCCGGACTTGCCAGGCTGCTACTTGATGAAGGACCGCCAAGGCACAATTATTTACGTTGGCAAGGCAAAAATACTGAAAAATAGGGTCCGCAGTTATTTCACAGGATCCCATGATGCGAAAACACAGCGCCTCGTCGGGGAAATCGAGGACTTTGAATATATCGTTACAACATCTGACATCGAGGCGCTCATTCTTGAGCTGAACCTCATTAAACAGTATGACCCGAAATACAATATCATGCTGAAGGACGACAAGACGTACCCTTATTTAAAAATCACCTCCGAGCGGCATCCTAAGCTGATTGTGACGAGACAACTTAAAAAGGATAAAGGTAAGTATTTCGGTCCTTATCCGAATGCCACAGCGGCGCATGAAACGAAGAAGCTGTTGGATCGATTATATCCTTACCGCAAATGCCATCAGCTGCCCGACCGGGTCTGTCTGTACTATCATTTGGGCCAATGCCTCGCTCCGTGCGTGAATGAAATCAAGCAGGAAACATACAAGGAAATGGTGGACGACATCAGCCGTTTCCTGAACGGCGGTTACAAGAGCGTTAAGAATGAGTTGACGGAGAAAATGTCCGCGGCTGCAGAGAACCTGGAATTCGAACGTGCTAAAGAATACCGGGATCAAATTGTCAATATCGAAGCGGTCATGGAGAAACAAACGATGATGATGAATGACTTTACTGATCGGGATGTATTCGGTTACGCGGTTGAAAAGGGTTGGATGTGCGTCCAAGTGTTTTTTGTGCGACAAGGCAAATTGATTGAAAGGGATGTTTCCATATTCCCTTTGTATCAGGACCCTGAGGAAGAGATGTTGACGTTCATCGGTCAGTTCTACGGTAAGACCGGTCACCTTCTGCCGAAGGAAATATTACTGCCGGAAGGGATCGACCAGGAAATTGTTCAGCAACTATTGAACGTGAATGTATTCATCCCGCAACGTGGAAAGAAAAAGGATCTCGTGAAATTATCGAATAAAAACGCTGAAATTTCTTTGCGTGAAAAATTCCAGCTGATTGAACGCCAGGAGCAAAGGACGATCGGTGCTTGTGAAGATCTGGGAGAGGCGTTGAGGATCTCGACTCCCTTGCGGATTGAAGCGTTCGACAACTCCCATACCGGGGGGGGAGATCCGGTATCCGCCATGGTTTCATTCATCGATGGGAGACCGAACCGCAAAGATTATAGGAAATACAAAACGAAGACAGCCGCAGCCCATGACGATTATGGAGCAATGCGAGAAGTGATCAGAAGACGGTATGTAAGGGTGTTAAGAGATAATCTACCATTGCCGGATCTGATCATCATCGATGGCGGGAAAGGGCAGATGGAAATCGCCCGTGAAGTGATCGAGGATGAACTCGGTTTGTCCATTCCGATTGCCGGACTTGCCAAGGACGACAAGCACCAGACCGCCCAATTGCTGTATGGGAATCCAGTGGAAGTCGTTCCGTTAAAACGGACGAGTGAAGCATTTTATCTACTTCAGCGAATACAGGATGAAGTGCATCGGTTCGTCATAACATTCCATAGGAAACGCAGGGATACCAATTCCTTGACTTCAGTTTTGGATGGATTGCCTGGTGTCGGACCTAAGCGGAAACAGCAGCTGCTGAAGCATTTCGGTTCTGTTAAGAAAATACGGGAAGCAACGGCCCTTGAGTTGAACGATGCAGGGCTTCCAATGAAGGTCGCCGAATCGGTGGTGGAGTACTTCAAAGAGGAGAAATGAAAAAGGGCTCTCATCTTTTGCAGATGAGCCCCTTTTTTGGTGTCTATCAATCACGCATTTCCACAGTAGATGGCTAGTAAGCAGAACAAGTCATACTTGCGACTTTGGATCCCATTTAACAAGAAATCGCACGTGGTTCTCTTTTGGGATTTTTTCGCCATAGCATTCAGTGAGGTAACCATTCAGTTTCTGGAACTGTTCGGCGATGAAACCGGCTTCCAGATGACAAGATCTGTTTTTAAGCAGCGTTGTGTCACTTTGCTCCAGAATGAATAAAGCTTCATCTTTTGCTGTTTTCCCTTTGTAAGGGACAAGGGGACCCCAACCGGCTTCCCGAAAGAAATCCGGCAATTCATCAATTGAAAATATAGGGAATTTTCTAGCTATCTCTTTTCCGGACCAATAAAGGATTTCATCTTCATGCTTTCCTAATATGTTCGGGAGCACATGGTCTCTTATGATTTCATATCCTAATCGTGTCGGAGATTCATAAGTTAGTTTATCCAACGATTATGCAGTCCTTTCAGGAGAATCGGGTCATGGATTGAACTTTTTGATAATGGTCTTCAAAAAGCCTAGATCGCCTTGACCTCCTCAAAAGTGAGGAGTACAATGAACATGTTATCATATTGTACCATTAAGAGGCATGCCGTCAACGTCTATCATTTGTACAAACAGTGACGAGGCATTTCTGGCATATCTCTTTAATAAGGGAGGGTAAAAGACTTGTCGAGAGAATCAGATTTTTACTTGCGCCGGCTGCATTCATTGCTCGGAGTTATTCCGGTTGGGTTGTTCCTCACTCAACACTTGGTCATCAACCACTTTGCAACACGCGGTGAAGAAGCGTTCAATAACGCATCCAATTTCATGGGGAGCTTGCCGTTCGTCCTGTTCTTGGAATGGTTCATTATCTATATTCCGTTAATGTTCCATGCGTTTTATGGTGTGTACATAGCTTTCACTGCGAAAAACAATGTTCAGCGCTACGGAACATTCCGTAACTGGATGTTCATGCTGCAACGTGTAACAGGCGTTTTCCTAGTCATTTTCATAGCGTGGCATATCTATGAAACTAGAATCCAAAAAGCACTTGGGGCAGAAGTGAACTTCAACATGATGGAAGAGATCCTCTCTAATCCGTTCATGCTTGCGTTCTACATAGCAGGTGTACTGTCAGCGACATTCCACTTAGCAAATGGCCTATGGTCGTTCGCTGTGACATGGGGGATTGCACAATCGCCACGCTCACAAAAGATTGTTTCTTACATTACGATTGCTGCGTTCTTAGTTCTTTCCGTAATAGGTATACAAGCATTATTGGCGTTTGTCTAATAACAATCATGGTCATTGAATTACAAGTATATGTAAAATTTGAGGAGTGAATCAACAATGGCAAAAGGCAGATTGATTGTCGTCGGTGGCGGACTTGCCGGCTTGATGGCAACTATCAAAGCTGCGGAAGAAGGAGTCGGGGTAGACCTGTTCTCACTCGTTCCGGTAAAACGCTCCCACTCCGTTTGTGCGCAAGGCGGCATCAACGGCGCAGTGAATACGAAAGGTGAGGGCGACTCGCCTGCAATCCACTTTGATGACACTGTATATGGCGGGGATTTCCTAGCGAACCAACCTCCAGTTAAAGCAATGGCAGAGGCGGCTCCAGGAATCATCCACTTGATGGACCGGATGGGTGTCATGTTTAACCGCACACCTGAAGGATTATTGGATTTCCGTCGTTTCGGCGGTACGTTGCATCACCGTACAGCATTTGCTGGCGCTACGACAGGCCAACAACTTCTATACGCATTGGACGAGCAAGTTCGCCGTCATGAGGTGGCGGGTCTTGTTCAGAAGTATGAGCACTGGGAATTCCTTGGCGTCATCTTGGATGAAGAAGGAATTTGCCGTGGGATCAAAGCGCAGAACATGCAGTCCATGGAAATCAAGGCGTTCCCTGGAGACGCAGTCATTATGGCGACTGGCGGACCTGGGATCATCTTCGGTAAATCGACAAACTCAGTAATCAATACTGGTTCCGCAGCTTCGATAGTTTATCAACAAGGGGCTAAATATGCGAATGGTGAATTCATCCAAATTCACCCAACTGCAATCCCGGGAGACGACAAACTCCGTCTTATGAGTGAATCCGCCCGTGGAGAAGGGGGCCGTATTTGGACGTATAAAGACGGTAAGCCATGGTACTTCCTTGAAGAGAAATATCCGGATTACGGAAACTTGGTACCGCGTGATATTGCGACACGTGAAATCTTCGATGTCTGCGTAAACCAGAAGTTGGGCATTAACGGGGAAAACATGGTATACCTTGACCTTTCCCATAAAGATCCGAAAGAGCTTGATATCAAACTGGGCGGCATCATTGAAATCTATGAGAAATTCACTGGCGATGATCCACGCAAATTGCCAATGAAAATCTTCCCTGCGGTCCATTATTCAATGGGCGGACTTTGGGTCGATTACGAGCAGCAAACAAACATCCCTGGACTGTTTGCAGCAGGTGAGTGTGATTACTCCCAACATGGTGCAAACCGTCTTGGAGCAAACTCCTTGCTATCTGCCATCTATGGCGGAATGGTTGCAGGTCCGGAAGCGGTCAAGTATATGCGCGGCGTAAAACGCACTGCAGATGAGCTTCCATCATCCTTGTTTGAATCTGCTGTGAAAGACGAACAGCAAAAATGGGACGATACGTTAAAGATGGATGGCAACGAGAATGCATATATTCTGCATAGGGAACTCGGCGAAATCATGACAGATAACGTAACGGTTGTCCGATACAACGATAAATTGCAAGAAACGGACTACAAGATCCAAGAGCTTCTTGAGCGCTACGAAAACATCAATATTGTGGATACGCAACAATGGTCAAACCAAGGCGCAACATTCACTCGCCAGTTGAAAAACATGCTATACTTGGCACGAGTCATCACGTTGGGAGCACTGAATCGTAATGAGAGCCGTGGGGCACATTACAAACCAGATTTCCCGAACCGTGACGACGAAAACTTCTTGAAAACGACTATCGCAGAATTCGACGGGAAATCTGCGCCGATCCTTTCTTATGAAGAAGTGGATGTATCCTTGATTCCGCCGCGTAAACGTGACTATTCAGCGAAGAAAGGAGATTGACTTAAGTGACTGAGCAAACAACTGCTGTCCTTGAACAGCAAACTGCAGGAAAAACGGTCAAATTTGAAATTCAGCGACAAGATACTCCTGATTCAAAACCATATATGGAAAGCTTTGAAATCCCATACAGACCGAATATGAACGTCATTTCCGCTCTCATGGAGATTCGTCGCAACCCGGTGAATGCCGAAGGGAAGAAAACGACACCAGTCAACTGGGACATGAACTGCCTTGAAGAAGTATGCGGCGCATGTTCAATGGTGATCAACGGACGCCCTCGCCAATCCTGTACAGCTTTGGTCGATCAGCTTACACAACCGATCCGCCTGGAGCCGATGAGAACATTCCCAGTTGTGCGTGACCTTGTTGTAGACCGTGAGTTCATGTTCGATTCCCTCAAACGGATCAAAGCTTGGATTCCAATCGACGGAACATACGATTTAGGCGAAGGTCCTCGTATGCCTGAGCGTAAACGCCAATGGGCTTATGAATTGTCCAAATGCATGACATGCGGTGTCTGCCTAGAGGCTTGCCCTAACGTCAACGACAAAACGAACTTCATCGGACCTGCACTATTGTCCCAAGTCCGCCTGTTCAACTCGCATCCAACTGGTGCGATGAACAAAGACGAGCGCCTGGAAACAATCATGTCCGACGGAGGAATCGGCGAATGCGGAAACTCGCAAAATTGTGTCGTCGCATGTCCTAAAGGTATTCCTTTAACAACGTCCATCGCTGCAATGAACCGCGCAACGACGGTACAAATGTTTAAAAACTTCTTCGGAAGCGACCATATGGTTGACTGATAAACATTTAAATGGAACTGTCCAGAAAGTCAAAAATGACTTGCTGCGACAGTTCTTTTTTTGTGGAAATGCAGTCTCGCGCTTAAAGAGAGGAGTGCTGCGCCTATAGAGGCGGGTGTCGCGCCTATAGTAGCCGTTCCCGCGCCTAAAGCAGGTGGTCTAGCGCTGTTCCTGCGCCTAAAGCAGTTGATCTAGCGCCTAAAGTGGTTGTTCCTGCGCCTAAAGCAGTTGGTCTCGCGCCTAAAGTGGTTGTTCCTGCGCCTAAAGCAGTTGATTTCGCGTCTAAAGTGGTTGTTCCTGCGCCTAAAGCAGTTGGTCTAGCGCCTAAAGTGGTTGTTCCTGCGCCTAAAGCAGTTGGTCTAGCGCCTAAAGCAGTTGATCTCGCGCCTAAAGTGGCCGTTCCCGCGCCTATAGAGAGTAATCCCGCGCCTAAAGTATTCGGTCTCGCGCCTAAAAAGATTCGTCCCGCGCCTAAAGTAGCCGGTCAAGCGCCTAAATAGACCGATCCCGTGTCTATTGCGAGCTGCATGCAGTGTAAATCTCTCGTACTATTGGATATTCACAATCTATTTGCTATAATAATAGAATGAATGTTCATTCATTTTATCTTTGTTCAGCAAAAACCTATCTTAATAGCTGGCGGGATGAAATCAAGTTTTATCCCCTGTCCAGTGGATGTCCATTGGCCAGCTGAACAAAGATAAAGCCTCCGGCGGATGTCACGGATTTTGAAAGGTGTTATGGAAGGCAGTCTAAGTGCGCGACGTCCTGTCGCAACGACTGCATGAACGACATCCTGTCGCCCTCAAGCACAATTCAAAATCCGGACGCAATTACGCCGAGGCGTAATTGATAAAAGGGGAGTGGGATAGTTGAGAATTACATATATCGATAACATGCAACAATGGATGGAAGAGTTCACATTTTCAGTACCAGTTACCGTGCGTTTTTCTGAAACGGATATGTACGGCCATTTAAACAATACAGTCACCTTCGCATATTTTGAATATGCGCGGATCGAATATTTAAAGCATGTCGGTCACATGGTTGAGTGGCTTGACCCGAACGGAAAGTCAATACCAGTCGTTGCAGACCTTCAATGCGACTATATGAAACAAGTATTCTTCGATGAACAATTGTCGATTTACGTCAAAGCGGCATCCGTCGGGAACAGCTCAGTGGACATTCATTATATGGCGAAGAACGCAAAGGGGGAACTCGTATTTACCGGAAGGGGAACGATTGTCCAAATTGACAGGACAACAGGTAAATCGGTTCCTTGGAAAAGTGATCAAAAATCCGGTTTTTCCTTGTAAAATGATGAACGAGCCGGCACAGCCTAAACCTTCCTCACATATTGTAAAGTGAACGTGGATAGGAGGGGGCGCGTCTTGACAGGAGAAATGAAAAACCGTTCTTTGCTTACAGCAAGGGAGCGAGAAATCTTCAATCTATTAGTAGATGATCACACGACGAAGGAAATCGCAGGACGGCTCGGCATTAGCGAAAAAACCGTCCGGAATCATATTTCGAATACCATTCAGAAATTAGGAGTATCCGGAAGGGCTCAAGCGATTGTCGAATTGTTGCGATTAGGGGAACTGAAACTAAATTGAGAAAATCTATTGTCGTTCCTTGAGGCCTGACTCATTATGAACCGTCATATTTATAAATATGCTCAGCTTCCTGAAATAATTAAATACTTATTATCCTCCTTAAACTGTTGCGTTATATGACGAAAAAGGTGACAATAAGTAGACAGTATTCGTTTTCAGGGAGCTGGTATATGTGGCGGAACAAAACGCAATGAGTCTTGAAGGCACCGAGAACATTGCTCGGATGGAAAAGGAACTCCGATATATATCTGGAATCATTAAACAGCAAGGCCGTAAAATTTTAAGCAATTATACGATTACACCTCCACAATTCATTGCATTGCAATGGTTGTTCGAGCATGGGGACATGACCATCGGCGATTTGTCGAATAAAATGTATCTGGCATTCAGCACGACGACAGATCTCGTCGATCGCATGGAAAATAACAAGCTCGTGAAGAGGGTGCGTGATGAACAGGATCGCCGTGTCGTACGCATTCATTTATTAGGCGAGGGTGAACGCATCATCGAAGAAGTGATCGATAAACGACGGAATTACTTAAATACAGTTCTCGAGGACTTTTCAGAGATGGAAATAAACGAGTTTTCACGATTGTTGACAAAACTGCACAAAGAGATGATCAAGGATTGAAGATTTTAAATGAAGCGCCGATCGGTGTCATTGATTCCGGTGTGGGCGGATTGACCGTCGTTAAGGAAATACACCATTATTTACCCAATGAGACCATTCTTTATATAGGTGATGATGCGCGTTGTCCATATGGGCCACGTTCAGTTGAAGAAGTGAAGGAATTTACAATGGAGATGGCTGAGGCACTTGCCGAAATGGGTATCAAGATGTTAGTCGTCGCTTGCAATACGGCTACCGCGGTGACGTTGGATATGCTGCGTGAACGCTTCCCATTCCCCGTGTTAGGAGTCATTGAACCGGGTGCCAGGGCGGCTGTGCATGTCTCATCCACAAGAAAAATCGCAGTGTTAGGCACGATTGGCACAATCAAAAGCAAGGCATATGAGAATGCCATCTCCTCTATCTCGGCTAATGTGGAAATCATCCCGCTAGCCTGTCCTGAGTTTGTTCCCCTAGTTGAAAGTGGTCAATACAAACAAAAAAACATTCAGCCAATCATGCAAAAATCATTGGAGCCGCTTGCACACATGAAGTTTGATACCGCCATTTTAGGTTGTACGCATTATCCGCTTCTGCACGATCAAATCCAGGAACAACTGCCTGCAGGTGTAACTATTGTGTCATCTGCATATGAGACAGTTCGGGATGTGGAGAGTACGTTAGCTGGATTCAACCTTGCAAACATCTCAGGTGCACGTAAAGAACCGATATTTTACACGACAGGACGATTGGAAGGGTTTAAATCGATTGCAACCGACTGGCTCGGCATCGAAAGCCCCGACGTCAGACATATTATACTAGGGAAACCCGGCTGCCAATAAAGGCAACCGGGTTTTTGCTATGGCGAAAATGAATATGGTAAGATGGATGCTGAAATTGAATTGTGGAGGGTATCCAATATGAGGCATGATGGAAGAACTGCAGAGATGGGAAGGCCAGTGACAATTGAAACGGATTATCTGATTCACCCTGAAGGATCAGTATTGATCTCTTTCGGAAATACAAAAGTGATTTGCACTGCGTCTATTGAGGAAAGGGTCCCGCCTTTTCTAAGAGGAAGTGGACAAGGCTGGGTGACAGCTGAATACTCGATGCTCCCTCGTGCTACTGGCCAGCGGACTCAACGGGAATCCTCACGTGGAAAAGTCGGTGGCAGGACGATGGAAATCCAACGGTTGATCGGACGCGCACTGCGTGCTGTAACCGACCTGGGTGCTCTTGGTGAACGTACCATCTGGATTGATTGCGACGTTATCCAAGCGGATGGAGGCACTCGTACAGCGGCCATTACAGGAGCGTTTGTTGCAACGAGCATCGCTGTTTCCAAATTAGCAAAAGAGAAGGAACTTAGCCGCTTTCCGATTAAAGACTTCTTGGCTGCAATCAGTGTAGGTAAGACGGTTGAAGGTGATTTGATCCTTGATTTAGATTATCCCGAGGATTCGACTGCTGCTGTTGATATGAACGTCGTCATGACGGGCGCTGGGGAATTTGTCGAATTGCAGGGAACTGGCGAGGAAGCGACGTTCACAAGGCAGGAAATGAATGATCTTGTCGAACTTGCGGAATCAGGAATAGAGCGGTTGATCAGCATCCAAAAAGAAGCGCTAGGCGAAATCGGTGCGCTTATTGGCGGAAAGGATGACGAAGAACGATGAAAAAGATCTTGATTGCGACGAACAATAAAGGGAAGGCGAAGGATTTCGAAACGCTTTTTGGCCCATACGGTTTTGAAGTGCAAACATTGAACGACCTGGAACAAGACATCGATGTGGAAGAGACAGGCGTTACATTTGAGGAAAATGCAATCTTGAAAGCAGAGACGGTCTCGGAACTGTTAGGCATTACGGTCATCTCGGATGATAGTGGATTGGAAATCGATAAGCTGCAAGGGGCTCCAGGCGTCTATTCTGCGCGTTATGCCGGTGAGCCGAAGAATGATGATGCCAATATCGACAAGGTGCTGTCAGAGCTTCAGGGAGTACCGGAGGAGAAGCGTACGGCGCGTTTTCGCTGCGTCCTTGCTGTCGCTGGGCCGGGTATCGAGACTGTCACGTTTTCGGGAAGCTGTGAAGGATTGATTCTCGAAGAGAGAAGAGGTGTAAACGGCTTCGGTTACGATCCGATCTTTTATTCGCCGGACAAAGGACGGGCGATGGCTGAATTGACACCTGAGGAAAAAGGCCAGATATCCCATCGGGGTGCAGCTATTCGACAGTTGAAAGAGCATTTGCCGCAGCTATTGGATTCATTGGGAGAAGGGCAATGAGGATTATTGCGATGAGTGATTCGCATGGCGATAAGGAAACGGTGAAGACCGTTTCCGCGTTGCAGGCGGATGCCGTTTTTCATTGTGGTGACAGTGAATTATCATGGGATGAACCGCTAGTGCATACAATCCATATCGTGAAGGGAAACTGTGATAGGGATCTGCGTTTTCCTGATTCGGTAATCGTAGAAGTTGGCGGCAAGAAGATTTGGATGGTGCACGGACATGAACACGACGTCAAACGGACAATGCTGCCTTTGTATTATGGAGCGCAGGAACTCGGTGCAGACATCGTACTGTTCGGCCATTCCCACTCATATGCGGCTGAATTGAGGGAAGGGATATTATTTGTCAATCCAGGAAGCACATTGCTTCCAAGGGCGGGCAAGCAGCCTACCTTTGCAGAAATTGAATGGGATGATGGCTACCGGATTTACTTCAAAAACATGGACATGGATACCATAATTACAGCGGATATGAAAAATATCGCAAATTAGTGTTGACTTTTCCAGTGAGCCTGCCTATAATAAAGTTTGTCGTTAGCAATCAGCTGTTGCTAAACGAACTTGTCTCAGTAGCTCAGTTGGATAGAGCAACAGCCTTCTAAGCTGTGGGTCGGGGGTTCGAATCCCTCCTGGGACGTAATTAAGTAAAAACTGAACACGTTAAAGAGAATGACCGCAAACGTTGATATAACAGCGTTTGCGGTCATTCTTTGTTTTTGGAGAATACCTTTAGAAACGATAGAAAATGAAATCATTTTTACACAAATTTCACACGTTCAACGTACTTGCCATGTCCTCAAAGTTTGGGGTAGATGGCGGCTTCTCCAAGTTAATTTAGAAGTATAAAAAGATTGATCTACTGTCTCTAAACGAAGGGCTATAAACGGGGCTCTTTGAGGAGAATGTACTTCATGTATTAGAGTTTGTGGAAGCAAGGCTAAAGAGGGCATCTACTATCTTCTGTTCCCAGTTCTCCCCCTGAAAGCTGACATTCAAATTGAGGGCAAGCCCAAATAGTGGATGTGAACCTTGTGTGTTCAGTAGATCAACGCTGCTTGCCAGAAACTATTAATAATACCCGAATGAATTTGTGGAAATTTGATTCAGCGAACACCCTTAATGAATTGTGAAAGCCCATTATTTCGGCTTGGTCCGAAATTAAGAAGTATAACCTAAAGAATTTTCCCAATACTAGTGTTAAATTTTGTGTGTTAATATCAAAAGAGAGTGGGTGTTTCATTCAAATAATTTTGAATAACTTTAGCAAGCTGATATCTCATCCAATGTATACCTTACGGATAATAGTGGTAATGCAAATATAATTTCAAATTACCAGCACAACCATTAGCATTGCCTAAATATAATTCCAATTTGTCTTTGTCAACTTCACTCGCAAAAAGTTCAGTCAAAGATGAAGCTTTTTTATGGGTTGTGGAGTATATTCCAAGAGAAATAGCTTTAGAAATCATTTATCTTTAGTTAAAGGAGTTAAATAAATATGATGGTATTATTGGGCATCTCATTCATTTGTTTTCTAGCATTAATGTTTAGTTTACTATTGATTAATCAACAAAAAAAAATTCGAATCAATAGAAGAATAGAAGGAAAATTAGATAAGTTAATCACTACGTTAGGTAAGGAGAACAGTAACCAATGATTAAGGACTAAAAATGAAGAGTAGTGGGCGCAATTTGTGCATTAACTAGATCAAGAAATTATTGACGAGATTATATAAAATACAACACACTATGTTCCAGGAAACAACATCATAACGACGTTTATTGGTACTGATTTTCGTCTTCCTAGGACGTATTTAAAAATGCAGTTCAAGCCTTGATGTGAAAGGGTTTGAAAAAGAGAAGGGATTCGGTCACTGGTGCAGAATCTCTTCTTTGTAGCTTTGAATTTAACGTATGAATAGACACGAGATTATCTTCCAATTCAAATGAATGGAGGGTTTTTTCATGATGAAAAAATGGGGATATTTGACTTGGATTTCACACTGGCAACCAAAGAGCTTAACGCCTCTTTTAAAAGGAGAAGGCAATTGCCGCTCACTACAAGCTCTTTTCGGAAGCTTTAGGAACTATTAACAACCAAGTATTCACAAAAAAACAGGATCTTTCCCAAATGTTAAATGCTGAAATAAAAACATCGTTAAATAAAAAGTAAATCACCACCACTAAATGGATTAAAATTAAACGAAAAGGAGTAGCATTTGCTACTCCTTTTCATTTTCATTCGCTATAACTCCCCATCTCAATAAAGCAGTATAACTTTGTTCGAAAAACAATATTTCGAAAGTTGCTAAATATTCTCTTTACTTCTAATATTCTATGTGTTAGCATAACATTATAAATGTATACAATTATTTTAAAGGTGCTGATAAATGTGTTCGAAGAAGTAATGACTGGCAGGGTATCTACTAAAGACCTCGCTTACAATGAATTGAGGGAAAAAATAGTAAAAGGTATTCTTGAACCCGGCCAACCTATTGTGGAAGAAGAGTTGGCAAAAGAGTTAGAGATTAGCAGGACACCATTACGAGAATCTTTACAAAGATTGGAACTGGAGGGATTAATAAGCCGAGGTATTAACGGCAGAATGAATGTTGCACCTATATCAATACAGGAAGTAAAGGAAATATTTATTATTCGAGGTAATTTAGAAGGTATAGTAATTGAAAATGCCATTGATAACATTACTGAAAGGGAAATTGAACACCTAACACATCTTGTTGAAATTCTTAGAATGACTTCAAGTTTAGAAGACTTTGAGACTATTGATAATTATGGTGGCCAATTTCATGAATATATTTATAAAGTCAGTCGCAATACAATTGCAGTTAGGTTTCTATCACAGATAAATAGTTTAATCAACAGATATAGGCGCTTAGCACATAAATGTATTATCGACACTAAAAAGTCAGTGGATGAGCATGAGATTATTCTTAATTACATTATCAAAAAGGATAAGGAAAATGCAGTAGCAGCAGTTAACAAACATATATTAGGCTCTATGAACCAAGCAATAAAAACAGTGGAAAACTACAAAAATTCACAGCGGTAATTAACTATAATTGATTTAGGATCAGCATAAGGGGAGGAAACAATTATGTCATATGCAGTAATTGGTGGTGGTAATACGGGCCAGGCTATAGCAGGATATCTTACATTGAAAGAGGAAAGCGTGAAGTTGTATACACGTGACTCAAGTAAGGCGCAAAGAATATCAACAAATGGATTAGAAGTTAAAGGAGTATATTCAGGAAAAGCAATGTTGGAAGCATCTACATCTATGGATGAAGTTATTTCAGATGCTGAGTTCATCATTATTTCAACCACGGCTATGGGACATGAACCAATTATAAGTCAAATTAAACCTTTACTGAAAAACAACCAAACAATTATATTTTTTCCGGGATACTGGGGTGCGACGGAATGTAAGCGCATACTTGGCCGTGACTTGATAAAAAACAAAAACATCACAGTGGCAGAAACCAGCGCCATGCCTTTTGTTAGCATAGCGGATAATGCCGGGTCAGTATATATAAATAAAATCAAACACAACGTGCTGATAAGTACATTATGTAAAGAAAATCCTATTGCGACATCATTTATGAATAGGTTTCCACAATTAATTCTAGGCAACAGTGTTTTTGAAACATCATTAAATAATTCGAATGCTGTTATACATCCCCCAATTACGCTATTTAACGCAGCTAGGATTGACGCATCCGAGACATTTCAGTTTTATACAGACGGTGCATCTCCTTATTCAGTTAACTACGTAGAAAAGTTGGATATAGAGAGACTACAAATAGCAAGTCAGCTAAAAGTTGATACTCAAAGTATTTTGACTGTATTGAATGAATTTTATGAAACAAATTATCCAACCCTATATGAAGCTCTACCAGGTTTATTCCCGACCGGAAATGCTCCTACTACATTGGATTACAGGTATATGACAGAAGATATACCATTTGGTCTTGTCCCCATTTCAGAGTTAGGAAAAATATTGGGGGTTGAAACACCGTATACTGACTCAATTATTAGTACAGCATCGTTAC
Source organism: Sporosarcina luteola (assembly GCF_023715585.1). Lineage (GTDB taxonomy): Bacteria > Bacillota > Bacilli > Bacillales_A > Planococcaceae > Sporosarcina > Sporosarcina luteola_D. The sequence continues at coordinate 1,011,538 of NZ_JAMBOK010000001.1, read as the reverse complement.
TTATGGATAGCGATTACAGAAAAGATGGAATTAATTTCAATGGTTTGACCAAGGAAAATCTGCTAGACATGTCTGCGGTTAACAAAGTCGAATTATAATTATTATGCATTTTGGGAGGTAGTAATTATTTTAAACATAAAAAACTTGCACATATCATTTGATAAAAATGAAGTTTTAAAAGGAATCGATTTATCTGTTAAGAAGGGGGAAGTAGTTTCCTTTATTGGACCAAGCGGAACAGGTAAAACAACCTTGTTAAAATGTATTAATTATTTACAAAAACCTAATGAGGGCGAAATTCAACTTGGAGATTTAAATTTAGACTATAAAAATATAAAAAAGCAAGACATCCTTAGACTTCGCCGAAAAACCGCCATGGTATTCCAAATGTTCAACATTTTTAAACACAAAACGGTCATACAAAATGTGATGGATGCGCAAATTGCAGTTCAAAAGAAGTCAAAGGATGAGGCATATGAGAATAGTTATAGGCAATTAGAAAAAGTGGGTTTAATAGACAAAATAGATGAATATCCATCTAGTTTATCTGGAGGACAATTACAAAGAGTAGGTATTGCACGTGGTCTAGCGCTTGAACCAGAATTGATTTTATTTGATGAACCAACATCAGCGCTTGATCCTGAATTAGTAGAGGAGGTTTTGCGGGTAATCGAAGAAGTGGCAAAGTCAGGGATGACGACACTCTTAGTGACACATGAGATGGACTTTGCAAGAAGTATTTCGGATAAAGTTGTATTTATGGAAAATGGTCACATTGTTGAAGTAGGATCTCCGGAACAAATTTTTGTAGGTTCAGAGAATGTAAGAACAAGACAGTTTTTGAAAAAGTTCTATTCAAATCAAGAATTGCAAAAAATGCACTAACTGGTTACTCGACTGAAATACGGCTTCATTAGTATTTGGGACTTCCGAATTTAAATTTATGTAATCAAAGAATGAGAGTGCAAGACATGCCTAGGGAATTTAGGAAAGAAGAAAAATAACAGAAAAGGGATGATTTTAAATGGGAAAAAGGCTAATTTCATTTACTTTGTGTATATTCGTTTTAATATTTCTTGTCGCATGTTCGAATGATGATAAAACAAAAGCTGAAAGTGATGGAGATAAAAACGTTCGAATTATCAAAGTGGCAACCGGGCATACTTCAAAACCATTAAGTTGGATTGACAAGGATGGCGAAGTCACTGGTTATGAACCAGAAATTATAAAAGAACTTGACAAAGTAATAGATGGATATAAATTTGAATTGGTTGCTGTTGAAGATTCGGCAGGTGAAACCGGGCTAGCAACCGGTAAATACGATATGCTCGCAGGAGGCCTTGGTTTTACGGAAGAACGTGCAGAACAATATATAATCCCGTCAGAATCTAATGGGCGGGCTTTGATTAAAATTTATGTTGGGAAGGATAGCGGCATAGAAGGAATAGAAGACCTGGTCGGAAAGAATATTTCACCCCTTTCCCCAGCCGGGGCGACATTGAAAACAGTCAAGGATTGGGAAGCTGAGCACCCGGAACATAAACTTAAATACGATCTGGCGGATGTTGGTATACCTATGGCAGATAGGCTTAAAGAAATATCGAACGGTAAATATGATGCATTGTTTTATCCATCAAGTTACGGACAAATTAAGATTATAGAAGATCAGAAATTAGCTGTTCGTGCAACTGACCCTATAAAGATTATTCCGACCTTCTTTATGATACACAAATCAGAAGAAAACGAGAAATTGAAGGAAGCAATAGATGAAGGATTAAAGAAATTGAAAGATTCCGGAAAGCTTTCCGAGCTGTCTGTTGAATTTTACGATGAAGATGTTTTTCAATATGACAAATGAGGATAGAGATCACTTCTGAAGTTATTTAGTTAAGTACTGGATACCCCCAATCTATAAAAACACATCCATATTCTCTAGACTCCTTTGATTTGGGGATCAAATGAGGTAAAGAGGATATGGATGTAAACAAAGATTAAAACAGGTGTACCTTGAACGATAATAGTATACAACTCCCTAATGGCTTTATTATAAAATTTATTGACAGCAATTACATAAGTAAATTGAAACGTTATCATTTAAGGGAGGAATTACTTTGGAAATGAGTACGTTAGAATTGTTATTGGAATTTTTAAAAGTACTCCCCATTAATATTATAATAATAATTTTATCGGCAGCACTTGGATTACTCTTTGCTATTTTATTAACATTCCTTAGAATAAAAAAGATTCCGGTAATTAGTCAAATGGCAGATTTATATGTTTCATTTGCCCGAAGCGTCCCCGGATTAATATTACTTTTCATCGCGTACTTTGGTATCCCAAAGATTTTATCACTTATGGGCTTTAATTCGGTAGATGTAAGCCCAATGCATGCAGCGATCATTTCAATGGGATTTTATCATTCAGGATATATTTCTGAGGTATTTCGTCCAGCCTATCTGTCCGTCGATAAAAGTCAACATGAGGCAGCTGATAGTTTAGGCTATACGCCAACTAAAAAATTTTTTAGAATTATACTTCCGCAGGTAATACCTGTCGCCCTCCCCGGATATGGAAATGGATTAGTTTATTTAATCCATGATACATCGCTTATCTTTGCGATTGGTGTAATTGATATTATGGGGGTTGCTGAATTATTTATATCAAGATCTTATGGTACGAATCAAGTATTTATATACTTTGTTATCGCCTTGATGTTTTCTGCAATGTGTTTTACGGCTGATTTTTTGATTAAAAAACTTGAGAAGAAAACATCATTTAGATAGTAGTATAAGAATAATTAGGGGGGGTATAATGTTTGACTTAAAGGCTTCATACGATATGTTTTTAGGAATTCTGGGTTTACTTCCAAAAACCTTGTTGTTAGCGGTTACTATACTTATTTTATCAACGCTTTTAGGTATAGTGATAGCCATAATACAACAATATAAGATTCCAGTTTTAATTCAACTAATAGGGTTGTTCAAATTGTTTTTAAGAGGTACTCCCATGGTTGTTTTTCTATATTTAATGTACTATGCATTGCCAGCCATGGGGCAACTCATCATATCGCTGCTCGGTATTAATTACAATATGAATAATATGTCACCGGTTATCATTTTAATTGTTACTGTTAGCCTAACATTATCTGCCTTTCAATCGGAGATTATAAGGGGGGCATTTTTAGCCGTAGATTATGGACAAATTGAGGCTGCCCATTCTTTAGGTTATAGTTTTTATCAAACCTTTACTAGAATTATTGTTCCACAGGCATTTGTACATGCGGTACCCGATTTTGCAAACTCCTTTACTGTGGCGATTAAAGCTACTTCACTCGGTTTTTTAATAACCGTCATAGATATTTTTGCAAAAGCAAAAATTATGGCTGCTCAGAATTTCCGCTTTGTTGAAGCGTTTTTAATGGTGGCACTAATATATTGGGGGGCAGGTATTTTAATAACAAAGATTGCAGATAGATATGAGAATGACGTAAGGATAAAGTAAATGAAAAAAACATTTAATATGATCTATCACCTCCCGATCCCGGTAATAGAATATGATGTCTAGTAAGGTAAATTAACTACAAATATTGTGAATTTGTTGATAGTGAAAGTAAAAAACGTACGTAGTAGTTTTTATAGGGATGTAATTTTTGAGCAACATTGTTAAGGGTAATTTATTAATGTTGATTTCATCTATCGGATTTGTTGGCATGCCCCTTTTTGTAAAACTATCAGGAGATTTGCCCGTTATTCAAAATATATCAGCTATTATTGCGTTTATTTTAGTGATTTATTACAAAGGAAGTTTATTTGGTAAAAGAGAAAACCAATTAGTTTTGCTAGGTCGATCGATATTGGCTCTATGACTGGTTGGAGAGACGATAATTAGTTGAAGATTTTTTAGGGTTATTAAACATAAAGAGGAGATCAGTCAAGGATCGGATTTGTTTAAATACAACACAAATACAACACAAGATAGTTGGAAATGCAGTAACAAAAACGTTACTCGGCAAATATTTAGGTTCTCTTAGGAAGTATTTAATAATTTTCGATAAAAAGCGCTGTAACCGTTGTGACTTCAACGGTTGCAACGCTTTTTATCATTGCGGCGTTCGCTTGGATAAAAACTTAGTGATCGGCAGATTAAAATGACTTCGTATCCTTCAGACTATAAGTAAAGAAATTATTATACACATTGCAAAAAGTAAGGAGATATAGAAAATGGCTATGGCGAATTTGAAAAAGTTACAGGAAATTAGACAGGCACTCAATGCGAAGTATTTTGAACGGGAGAACGAGGTTGAAGGGATTCTTGTCGCTCTGCTTTCGAGACAGCATATGCTCATGATTGGACCCGCCGGAACTGCGAAATCTGCATTATCTGTCGAGTTGGCGAAGATCGTACACGGAACAGAATACTTCCAATGGTTATTAACTAGGTTCAGCACACCTGAAGAAGTTTTTGGTCCGTTGTCGTTGAAAGATCTTGAAAAAGGCATATACAAGCGGAATACAGTTTCTAAAATGCCGGAAGCACATCTTGTTTTCTTGGATGAGATATTTAAAGCCAATTCTGCAATTTTGAACAGCTTGCTGACTCTTATAAACGAGAGGATATTTTATAATAGCGGAGCGCCGGAAAAGGCACCGTTACTTTCAGTTATTGGGGCTTCTAATGAATATCCTGAAGAAGGGGAAGGACTGGAAGCTCTATTTGACAGGTTCTTACTACGATTCGAGTTGGATTATATTGCAGATCAAACGAATTTTGTTTCGATGATGAAGGGAACTGAGAGGAATCATTCTATGCCTTCCATGACGATGGACGAATTGATTCAACTTCAGTTGTTGACGGATAGTGTTTTAATACCGGATGAAGTGTATGAAAAACTCTCGGAGATTCGAAATGAATTACGTGACGAAGGGATACGCCCTTCTGACAGGCGATTTAAACAGTCACTTTCCGTACTTCAAGCGAAGGCGGTGATAAGCCAGAGACAAGTTGTGAATGTATCCGACATTGTCATCCTTGAAAATGTCCTTTGGCAAACGGTAGACCAAAAAGATGCTGTGTCTACCATTATCCGCAATCATTCACAAGATGTCGTTACGCAGGCCCTTCAATCCATACAAGATGAAGCATACGAAGTGTTTTACACCATTCTTCAGGATCCTTCGACCGAATTTGGAATGGAAGCGACTCACAAAATGAAAGCCTTAGTGGAAGATTTGAAAAAACTTAAAAGTGATTATCATAGTCGAAAAGATGATATTGATGCATTACTTACTAAATTGACTACGATGGAACATGAAATCTTGAATAACATTTTAGAACCTTGGTATTTTGAAGCTCGAAAGGAACAGAAGGAATCCGCTAGCACCTTCTTTAAAATGTGAAAAGGAGTGTTCTACTTGAACAGTCGTAATAGACGCACTGAAATTCGGTCGGTCTTGAACACGGACGCGTTCGATAAAAGACGTTTCAGAGATATTTTCGATATGTCTTCAGGTCTTCAAAAGGTAAGAGCTGAAGGTGTACTGCCGATGTTCGATTCATTACTGGCAGACATTTGGGCTTCCTTATACAAGATGAAACCTGAGATTATTGAAGAGGACCTAGAAAGTGTTTTAAAGGTTAATAAATCACTCATGGAAAGAATCATGGCGGACGAAAACTTTGATACCTTCCGAACCACCACCCGATTGGATGATTTGTCGTCAGCTATCGGCACGGTGAAATTCGGAGAGAAGATGAACCAATGGCTGGTTGACCAAAAAAATCAAGCCGAAGAATTGAAAGAGCAGATGCAGGAAATCCTTGCGGTGCAAAGGCAACTCCAAAGGCAGGAGTGGCATGATGAGACGGGAAATGGTAGTCGTGCAATCGAAGAGAAAATTACAGAGTTAATGGATAGATTTGATGAGAAATTGAAACAGAAACTCGAAAGCAATAGTAATAGCTTTTCACAAGCATTGGTTCAAGCGTTGCACGAAACAAAGCAGGTGAAGGAGGGTTTGAAATCATTGTTCGGTGGCACTCGAGCGGGCAGCGGGGATGCAGAACTGAAAAAAGTTCCTCTTCGAGACCAACTGTCGCTAGCAGAGAAGATAGCTTCTGATAAAAAAATGAAAGAAATTGCAGACTGGGCTGGTCGATTCAAACAGGCAGCCCGTAAAAAACAAAAGGCCGAATATAACGATGCGATGGAAAGAAGTGGAGTCACAATAGGTGGCGATATTGAACGGTTGTTGCCGATGGAGCTGGGATTTTACATGCATCCAATAACGAGGAACGACTTTCTTCGTCGGTTTGCAGAAGGTCAGACGATGCTATATGAACAGGAGGGAAAAGAGGTCCTTGGGAAAGGTCCAATCATACTTTGCTTGGATCAGTCGGGTAGTATGCAGCACCTTGATTCTCAATCCAAAGGGTTTACGTTAGCCCTCATATCGATTGCCAGAAAGCAGAGAAGGGATTTTTGTTTGATTTTATTTTCCACGCGCTTGCAAGTATTTACATACGAAAAGGGAAAATTAAAGATTTCGGATATGGTGAATCTGGCACAAACCTTTTTGAGCGGTGGGACGGATTTTTCTTTGCCTCTTGGTAAATCGCTAAGTGTTATTAATGAAAGCCGTTTTAAAAAAGCTGATGTAGTGTTTGTGACGGATGGTGAAGACAGCATAAAAGATTCATTCCTTGAGGAGTTCAATAAGAAGAAAAAAGAGAAAGCCTTTAATGTCCTATCCTTTATTATAGGTAACAGCACGAATACTGTGGAACAGTTTTCCGATAAAGTTGTCATGGTGAAAGATTTTGAAGATGAGGGAAGTTATGCTGCATTTGAAATCTAAAGGGGGCGCCTAAAAGGAGACATGGCGTGCAATTAAATCCGAATATTAATTTAAATTATTAATATAATATGAATTGTATGGTTGACAATTTATTTATATATGTTTATACTAATTTTCAATCAGTTGAAGTTATAAAAATGATTCTAACAACTACATACATCTCTTATTTAGAGTGGCGGAGGGAATAGGCCCGAAGAAGCCCGGCAACCAACAGATGAATTCATCTGAAAAGGTGCTACATCCTACAGGTGTTTTTAAGCCTGGAAGATAAGAGGAGGAATTTTTGCAGCCCTCTTCTTATGAAGAGGGTTTTTCATATTCATTAAAAGGAAACTAGAATTTCATAAAGCTAAATCCGACTATACCAATATGAACAATATTAATTAGGTTATTATGAATTCCAATATAAAAAACGAATTTAGGAGGAAATAGACATGAGGAAATGGATTGCAGGAGTGCTACTGGTAATCGGGGCAGCGCTAATGATGACAGCTTGTTCAAAAGGTGAAGGGAAGGAAAAGGGAGAGTTGAAGAAAGTAGTACTGGATTATGCATACTACTCACCAACTAGCCTTGCGCTGAAAGAATTCGGTTGGGCTGAAGATGCGTTTAAGGAACAAGGGATTGAAGTGGAATGGGTACTCAGCCATGGAAGCAATAAAGCGCTTGAATTTTTAAATTCGAAGAGCGTCGATTTCGGCTCGACGGCTGGTGCTGCTGCATTAATCGCCAAATCTAATGGGTCGCCAATTGAATCGGTCTATATTTATTCAAAGCCGGAATGGACTGCACTTGTGGCAACAGGTGATTCCAAAATCACATCAATCGAACAATTGAAGGGAAAAAAAGTAGCTGCGACGCTAGGAACAGATCCGTATATATTCCTTCTCCGTTCGTTACAGGAAGTTGGTTTGTCGTCAAAGGACTTGGAAATTGTGAATTTGCAGCACTCTGATGGAGCAAACGCTCTTCTAACCGGTCAAGTGGAAGCATGGGCAGGGCTAGATCCACATATGGCAAAAGTTGAAGTGGATTCTGGTGCCGAGTTATTTTTACGTGACCATGAAAAAAATACGTACGGAACGCTGAATGTCCGTTCTGACTTTGCCGAGCAACATCCTGAAGTGGTAGAAACAGTGATTGAGGTCTACGAAAAGGCTCGGAAATGGGTTATCGAAAACCCGGATGAGGCAGCCGACATACTTGCGAAAGAAGCAGAAATGCCATTGGAAGTAGCCCAGAAGAGTCTAGAACGTAACGATTTTTCAGATCCAATCCCCGGTTCAAAGCAAATTGAATCACTAACTGCAGCTGGTGAAGTGTTGCAATCAGAGAATGTGATTAACGGCAATGTGGATGTCGCAAAAATTGTAGAAGAATTAATTAATGATCAGTATTCAAAAAAAGTAATTCAATGAATTAGGGGGAATGGACATGACGGTCAATATTGACGAAAGAGAATTGTTTAAAACTAAAGGAAAAAAGTCGGTCAACGTTAACTTTGAAAATAAGGTGAGGGGGTTAGCTCTTGGCTTACTCATTCCGTTCATTCTTTTAGTCGTTTGGGAAACCGCTATCCGCTTAAATTGGCTTGATGCCTATGTCTTTCCCGCTCCAACAACCATTCTGCAAAAGATAATCGAATTAGCACAAGAAGGTACACTTTGGGGACATGTGGGGATCACGTTCTTTCGGGTCTTAATCGGGTTTCTGGCAGGAACATTTGCCGCGGTTGTATTGGGATCTATTGTTGGGTATTTTAAATGGTTTGAACAGCTGATGGACCCATTAATTCAAGCATTTCGCGCGATTCCCTCTTTAGCTTGGGTTCCATTGTTTATTCTTTGGATGGGAATTGGAGAATCATCAAAAGTGATGCTAATTGCTGTCGGTGTATTCTTTCCGGTTTATTTGAATATTGTCTCAGGTATTCAAGGTGTGGATCGCAAGTTGATTGAAGTCGGGAAGATCTACCATTTCACTCCGTTGCAAATTGTTCGCCGTATCATCTTGCCCGCTTCACTTCCATCATTCCTAGTAGGGTTGCGCAGTGGTGTCGGATTAGGCTGGATGTTCGTCGTAGCTGCCGAGCTGATGGGTGCCAGTCAAGGCCTTGGGTATTTACTAGTCGTTGGTCAGAATACGTACTCACCGGAGCTCATTATTGCCAGCATTATTTTATTTGCACTGTTAGGGAAAGCGACTGATTCTCTGTTGAAAACACTGGAAGCACGTGCATTGAAGTGGCAAGACAATCTTCAAAACCAACTATGATGGAGGGATTGCAATGTTGAAAGTAAAAGAGGCTACTAGGACATTTAATAACGGACTTGCAGGATTTAACAACATTTCATTTTCCATTAAAGAAGGAGAGACTGTTGGGATTTTAGGAACAAGTGGTTGCGGAAAAAGTACACTGCTGCGCGTTTTATCCGGACTGGATCAGAATTATGATGGGGCAATTGAAATTGGTGGTGTAGGAGAGCAGCCAATCGGGATGATCTTTCAAGAGCCGAGACTGATGCCTTGGCTTACTGTAAGAGAAAATATTTTATTCGGAGCGAAAGATGAGAAGGAGAAACAAGCAACAATCCAGGAGTATTTGAATCTTGTCGGTTTGTCTGACTTCGATGCTCATTATCCGAAAGACTTGTCAGGTGGGATGGCACAACGAACCGCAATTGCCCGTGCACTTATTGGCGAGCCGGATGTCTTGCTTCTTGATGAGCCATTTAGTGCGTTGGATGCTTTTACTAAAATGCAGCTGCAAGACTTATTGTTGAAGATCCAAAAGAACCGTCTAACAACGATGGTAATCGTTACACATGACATAGACGAGGCGCTTTACTTATGCGATCGAATTTTTATCCTCGGTGGTCAGCCTGGGACATTGCAAGCGGAATTGTCGATTGATGTAGCAAAGCCGAGAGATCGAGGCGATTCGTTTTTAGCGGCTAAAAAAGCAGAAATCCTTGAGCTTTTACATATCGAGAAGGAGGTTGTCTAACATGGCAAATGAGGAAGTGATTTATCCACAAAAAGGAAATTACAACATTACAGTTGAACTTCCTTCAAGAAAAGATTTCACATGGAAAAGTATCGAATCAAATTTCAGTTGGTCTGATACCGGAAAAGTGAATATGGCTTATGAATGTGTGGATCGCCATGTAGTGGAGGGGCACGGAGATAAAATCGCACTGCATTATTTTGGAGAAAATGAAGAGTACACAGTAACGTACCGCGAATTGAAAGAGAAAACCGATCTTTGGGCAACTGTCTTGAAAAAGAAAGGGGTGAAAAAAGGAGATTTCGTCTTTATCTTTCTACCGAAGCATCCTGATTGTCATATCGCGATGCTCGCTGCCATTAAACTAGGCGCAGTTGTCGGACCGCTATTTGAAGCGTTTATGGAAGATGCAGTGAAGGAGCGGATTGCCGATTGTGAGGGAACGTATTTAATTGCCTCACCTGAATTCATAAAACGGGTTCCGCGTGCCGAGTTGCCATCATTGAAAACGGTGTTCATAACGGCAGAGCCAGAACAATGCAAGGATGATGAAATATCATTGTTTGCCGAGGCTCGAGCAGTTGAGATTGAAGAGAATCTCATCGAGTGGGTGGAGTTGGACCATGCGCTTAATATTCATTATACGAGTGGTTCGACAGGTCGGCCAAAAGGAATTATCCATGCTCATCGAGCGATGATCCAACAATACATTACAGGCAGATGGGTGTTGGATTTGAAAGAAGACGATGTATATTGGTGCACGGCACATCCTGGCTGGGTAACGGGGACGGTGTATGGTGTTTTCGCTCCCTTGTTGAATCGGGCAACGATCGTCATTCACGGTGGCAGATTTAATGCCGATGAATGGTTTTCTGTATTGGAAAAATCGGGTGTCACTGTTTGGTATAGTGCACCTACGGCTTTCAGAATGCTGATGGCGGAAGAAGATGAAAAGACATCAAACTATGATTTGTCGAAGATCCGACATGTGTTAAGCGTGGGTGAGCCGTTAAATCCCGAAGTGATACGTTGGGGGATTAAAACGTTGTCGAACAGAATACATGATACATGGTGGATGACAGAAACAGGAGCCCAGCTCATTGTGAATCTGCCCTCCGACAAAATAATTCCAGGGTCGATGGGAAGACCGTTTCCGGGAATTGAAGCGGCAATTCTAGGAGATGATGGTGAAAAACTTGCGCCTGGCGAAGTAGGACACTTAGCTTTGAAAGCGAATTGGCCTGCAATAATGAGGGAAGTGTGGAACGATCCTGCCAAGTATTCGACGTACTTCCCATTCGAAGGATGGTATGTATCAGGCGACTTGGCGACGATCGATGATAACGGCTATATCTTTTTCCAAGGCCGGAGCGATGATATGATCAATTCTTCGGGCGAGCGAATCGGCCCATTTGAAGTGGAAAGTAAACTAATCGAACATCCAGCGGTTGCAGAGGTGGGTGTCATTGGGAAGCCAGACGCGGTGCGAGGAGAAATCGTGAAGGCATTTATCGTCTTACGGGATGGATATGAAGCGAGTGATGCGCTGCTACAAGAATTACGTCTTTTTGTACGAAGTGGGCTTGCTGCTCATGCTGCGCCGAGAGAAATTGAGTTTCTCGAGGAATTGCCGAAGACACCGATCAGCGGAAAAATTCTTCGTCGGGAATTGAAGGCTAGGGAACTTCAGAAATTAAACGTCTGATTTTGGAAGTTGAGAATTACAAATAACAAATAGAAAATAATGAGGAGGAAATAATGATGAGTAATGAAGCATTGTATAAAAAATCATATTTTAATCGTCTTGGTGAACTAAGTGACCTAGTTCCAGAAGCATTCAAGGCTTTTGCTCAATTTGACAAACTTGCCCTATCTGAAGGGAAACTAACTAAAAAGTTAAAAGAACTAATTGCTATTGCTGTAGCACATACAACAGGATGTCCATATTGTATTGAAGTTCATGTGAAAGCTGCGAGATCAGAAGAAGTTTCGAAGGAAGAAATGTCGGAAGCGATTCTAGTGGCGACGGCCTTAAAGGCAGGATCGGCTCTTGCTCATGGTGTGAATGCTTTAAATGCATACGACCAAACTGACGACGATGATCTATACAAAGCATCCTATTTTACTAGATTAAAGGAGTTCTCAACACTAAATGGGGATGTCTTTAAGTCATTTGTTGATTTTGATACGAAATCAATGAAAGAAAGCATCTTAAGTGTAAAAGAGAAGGAATTGATTGCAGTAGCTGTAGCACACACTACAGGATGTCCGTACTGTATTGACATCCATACGAAGGGTGCAAAGGATGCGAACGCTTCTAAGGAAGAAGTAGCAGAATCAATTATGGTAGCAACTGCATTAAAAGCAGGTTCAGCGTTGGCTCACAGTGTAAATGCATTAAATGCATTTGATTCATAACACAGGGTATTCCCTTATAAGTTTAAAAGCGATGCAAGCGTTGAAATAGTAACGTTTGCATCGCTTTTTCTTTATTAAATAATACATTTATAAAACGATTGAATACCTGTCATGCTATAATTTCCAAAGAAGATTATTTCTTATAATAGGAGATAGTATATGATAAATAAGCAATTAACCCAAAAAGAACATAAAATCGATACTGCAGCCTTATTGTTGACGGCTTTATTGACGGCAATTGCAGGGGAGTTTAAACTTATTCCTTTCAATGGAGAGTCTTTTCGTTTTGGTTTAGGGAGCATTGCTTTTTTCCTTCTCCTCCTCATACGTCCAGCGGGATCTCTCCCGTTGACAGGGGTGGTGACTGGTTTGACTGTCGTTGTTTTTCGAACAGGTGTTGAAATGACGTCGACGTCTGTTTCTTTTTTGGATGGTTTCCAGCATCATTTGCCTACTATGTTATATTATGTTGTCTTTGCGATGGGTTTTCATATCATCCATTTTGACAAGTATCGCGACTCTCCGCTCATATTAGGGGCTTGGGCTTCATTATTTGAGTTTGTCGGGAACAGTTCGGAAAGCATCATGCGCATAGTCATGCTAGACCGGGATGGTCTACTGTTGAAAGACTTGGCGTTGATTGCTGGTGTGGCGATATTGCGCAGCTTTTTCGTTGTTGGCCTCTATAGTTCAATTATGATATCTGAGCAGAAAAATCGCGTACGGGAAATGCTCGGAATCGGTTCGAATCTGTATGCAGAGTCGTTATATTTACAGAAGTCGATGAATCATATCGAACAAGTAACGGCCGCCAGCCATGACTTATACCGGAAGTTGAAGCAGAAAGATCTACATGAGCTGAGTGTGCAGGCGCTTGCCATTGCGCAAGAAATCCATGAAGTGAAAAAAGACAATCAGCGTATCGTAGCAGGATTGTCTAACATTACAAAAGAAAAGAGCGCTGATTTCTTTCTTTTGTCCGATCTGTTTGAACTCGTAATTACATCGAATCGGAAATATAGCGAGTTATTGAAGAGGACTGTCGATTTCCGTTTAACCATGTCAGTTGATTATGAAACGGCTAAGCATATCCCGCTGTTAGCTCTATTGAACAATGTAACGGCTAATGCCGTTGAATCGATCGCGCATAAGGGCACTGTTGACATTCAAGTATTCGATGAAGCGGATGATCTGTGCATCACGATCCGGGATACAGGCAAAGGGATTCGAAAAGAAGACATCCCAATACTGTTTGAACCGGGCTATACAACGAAGTTCAATGAGCAGGGCGTGGCGGCAACTGGCATTGGTCTATCCCATGTCCAACAGATTGTTCAAACGCTGCAAGGGGAGATCCATATTGAATCACTAGAAATAGGAACGGCTATTCAAATACGGATTCCTTCCCATACATTAGGAATGAGGTGATCTATCGTGCGTTATTTTATCGTAGATGATGATTTGGCATGTCGGAAAATGCTTGAACAAATTATCGTAGAAGAGGAGCTTGGCTATGTTGCAGGTGAGGCGGAAAATGGGGTGAAATCACTTGTGCCCATCATCTCCACACAGCCGGACGTTGTACTAATCGATTTTCTCATGCCTGAATTAGATGGCATTGAAACAATGGAGCAATTGAAAAAGCAGGGATTCAGCGGCCAATTCATCATGATCTCACAAATCGTCAACAAGGAAATGGTTGGCGAAGCGTATGAAAAAGGTGTAGAGTTCTTTATCCATAAGCCAATTAATCGTGTGGAGGTCCGAAGCATTTTAACGAAGACTGAGGAAAACTATCGGCTTCATCAATCACTGCAAACGATTCGGGAATCGCTTGCGGATATCGGATCGGCTGGTGAACAACCAATCAGGCACAGTGTAAGTGAGGTTGTCCGATCCATTTTAAATGATATGGGGATTGTCGGAGAAGCGGGTAGCGATGATATCGTAGCCATTATGGACTTGCTCATGCAGCAACAAGAACGGCCATCGCAGTTACCTCCATTAAAGGAGTTATACGAGGCGGCTGCCAGGAATCTTGAAAATGTTGATGTTGCGAAAGAAAGCAAGGCGATGGAGCAGCGGATCCGCAGAACAATTGCAGCCGCAGTCAACAACCTAGCCTCGATGGGAGTAGTCGATTATACATCGCCTCAATTCGAATATTATGCACCGCGCTATTTTGACTTCCAGGACATTCGCCTACGTATGAAACAAATAGAAGATGACCTCCCAGCTCCTTCTCGATTAAAAATTAACAGTAAGAAGTTCCTTCAAGTGCTCTATATTGAAACGAGCGAAAGGTATAAGCGAAAATGAATATTTTTCCTTCAAATAAATAATGAAATACATTGTCGGATTTTGTCGGATTTGATAAGTCGCCCTTACACTTGAAAAAAGTGAGAAAACGCTTTCATTGGTAGATAAGGGAGGCATATTTATGAAAAAGAAATTCAAATTTCCATTAGCGTATCAAATACTGGTCGGATTAATAGCAGGAATCATCGTTGGTGCGGTCTTTTATGGCAATCCGGCAATAGAGACGTATTTACAGCCGTTAGGTACTATCTTTATTAACATGATTAAGATGATTGTTGTACCGATCATCGTTTCAACTTTGATCGTAGGTGTTGCAGGAACTGGCGACTTGAAGCAATTAGGAAAACTTGGCGGAAAGACAATGCTTTACTTCCAAGTTGTTTCATTAATCGCTATCCTCGTCGGCTTATCTGCCGCGAATATTTTTAAACCAGGTGAAGGCATTGATATGTCGACATTGGCAAAAGGCGATATCGACTCCTATGTCCAAACGACTGAAAGTGTACAAAACGAAGGATTTATGGACGTTCTTGTCGGTATCGTGCCGAGCAATATTATCCAAGCGATGGCATCAGCCGATATGCTTGCGGTTATCTTCTTCTCTGTATTGTTCGGATTAGGTGTTGCTTCTATTGGAGAGCGCGGCAAACCTGTGCTGGCATTCTTCCAAGGCACTGCAGACGCGATGTTCTGGGTTACGAACCTGATTATGAAATTCGCACCGATTGGCGTATTCGGTTTGATAGGTGTGACGGTTTCGAAATTCGGACTGGAATCGCTCGTGCCGCTTGGGAAATTAATGATTCTCGTTTATGCAACGATGATTTTCTTCGTAATCGTGGTACTTGGCGGAATTGCGAAGTTAGTCGGCTCAAGCATCTTCAGCATTATTAAACTGTTGAAAGATGAACTTATTTTGGCTTATTCTACATCTAGTTCTGAAACTGTGCTACCGAAGCTCATGGAGAAGATGGAGAAATTCGGCTCACCGCGGGACATCGTGTCATTCGTTGTTCCGACGGGCTATTCATTCAACTTGGACGGGTCGACACTTTACCAAGCACTTGCGGCAATCTTCATAGCGCAAATGTATGGCATCGACCTGAGCATCATGGAACAGGTTACATTAGTGTTAGTACTGATGATAACTTCCAACGGTATCGCAGGTGTACCTGGCGTCTCATTCGTCGTATTGCTTGCGACACTAGGCACAGTCGGGATCCCATTGGAAGGACTTGCTTTCATCGCAGGAGTCGACCGATTGCTCGATATGGGTCGAACAGTTGTCAACGTACTTGGAAACGCAATGGCTACGGTTGTTATGGCTAAATGGGAAGGCCGCTTCCGGACTGAAGACATAGGCAAGCATACGCAGGTTAACCCTGTTAGTGATTCAATCTAATTGGACAGGCAGTTCCGCCGCCCATAACGGGTAGGGGGAACTGCCTGTTTTAATTTGGCTGTATGAATCAGTGCGAGATGTAAAAAGGGATTTATGCTCGTTTTGTTGAACATACCATTAGCGGGAACAGTTTGTTCACAAAGAAGAGTGGGGGTAGTGTGTTATGAAGATAAAAGGTTTTGGCGGGGTTTTTTTGAGGTCAAAAAACGTAGATTATGTAAAGAACTGGTATGAAGAAACGCTGGGATTTTCGATGGGCGAATGGAATGGCACAATTATCAAATCAGATCTAGATAATGAAACGATATTTTCTCTTTTCAAAGAAGAAAATAGCTATTTCCCTGTTGAACAATCTGTAATGCTAAATTTCCAAGTGGAAGATATAGAAGGTTGGATGGAGCACTTCGAGAAAATTGGTGTACCACATATAAAAGAACCTGAGAAGAGCGAGTATGGGACCTTTGTTTGGATTACTGACCCAGAAGGAAGATGGATTGAAATTTGGGAGAAATGATTATCGTCAATACAGCCAATTGCTAGAGTAACTCTGGTAATTGGCTGTTTACATTTATTGATGGGAAAATGTGCCGTCATATTCTGACTGACAAGCATATAGTTAGAATTCGAGATGCTTTTCTTGCATCATAATTAGTTAAGTTATAAAGAATTTCTTATCTTCTCACTTGTCTAATCGAACGATAAATAGGAGGAAAAAACTCATGTACAAAATTCTAGGACATCACCACATTTCAATGATCACTAAAAATGCAAGTCAAAACAATTACTTTTATAAAGAAGTACTTGGTTTACGGCGTGTGAAAATGACGGTAAATCAAGACGATCCGTCAATGTATCACTTGTTTTATGGAGATCGAACTGGAAGTCCTGGCACTGAATTATCATTTTTTGAAATTCCAGTTGCAGGAAGTACGCACCGCGGAACAAATGCCATCACCCGAATCGGATTACTTGTCCCATCCGCTACAAGCTTATCTTATTGGAAAATGCGTTTTGAAGAATTTAATATACAACATAGTGACATTACAATGTATGCTAATCGTCCTGCTTTGCACTTTGAGGATTCAGAAGGCTTGAGGATGGTGCTTCTTGTGTCAAATGACGAAAAAGTCGAGCACTGGGAAACATGGGGAAAATCAAAGGTACCGGAAGAACATCAAATTTTAGGCATGGGTTCAGTTGAAATAACTGTGCGCAGGCTCGATAAACTTGCAAATACACTTACAGAAATATTCGGCTATATGGAAGTGCTACGTACGGAAGAAGAGGCGATCTTTCAATCGGTTAAAGGTGAAGTTTTCGGTGAAATTGTAGTGAGATTTTTAGACGGTCCATCCGAAAAGCCTGGACGCGGCAGCATTCATCATTTAGCGATCCGTGTCAAAGACGAAGAAGAACTTGCCTATTGGGATGGGCAAGTCCGGGCAAAAGGCTTTCATTCATCCGGTATCGTGGACCGCTTTTACTTCAAGAGCATATATTTCCGCGAATCAAACGGAATTCTATTTGAAATCGCGACAGACGGACCGGGTTTTACAATTGACGGAAATATTGAAACGCTGGGTGAGAAATTAGACTTGCCGCCGTTTTTAGAAGAGCGTCGGAATGAAATTGAAGAGAAACTTCAACCGATTGAGGAGATAGAATAATTACAGAAAATCCCTTGTGCATTTGAAAAGTTAAGTCTCAAAAAAGATTTTTGGAATAGGGACAACTTTACCCGGAATAGATTGATTCAGTACGTTTGCATACGAGGGGGAGATTCGTTTGTATTGGAATGAAGAGTATCAAGCCGGCGGTCCCAACATATCGCCAACAGAGTTTGTGGAACGGTCACTGGAGGAAATTCGGTTTTGGTCACGAATCATGAAAGAACATTCCCTATTTCTCAGATTGGGGTTTCGATGCGAAGATACTCAGCTAATCGCAGAAGCGAATCATTTTTTTCAGTTATTTGAACGGATTGAACAACAGTCGCATGCTTTTACGAATCAAACAGACCCAATGACGATCAGAAGGTTCAATTCGGAAGTTCAGATGGCAGCGGCAAATATTTACGCTTTTAAACGGAAAGTGTTAGGGTTGATCCTTTCTTGCCAATTGCCCGGTGGAAACAACTTCCCGTTATTGGTTGACCATATTAGTCGGGAAGCCAATTATTTTAGGAAGCGACTCATTGAGTTGAATGAAGGGAAATTAGTGCCACTTGCAGATGCAATCATCAAAGAGAATGTGTTCTTTTTACGAATTATGGCCGATCATGCAAAATTCATCGGTCATCTACTCGATCCTTCGGAAAGAAAGCTAGTGGACATCGCAAGGAATTTCAGCAATGATTTTGATGAGTTACTGTTCCAAGCTAGAGATTTAGACGGAATGAGACCGTATTCCCAAACCGTTCCGTTGTTGGACCAATTTCTTGATCAAAATCGGGTGTCTGTCGTTTCCCTTCGCGATTTCAAAAAGACGGCAAGAGATTTAATCGAGGAATGTAAAATAAAGAGCATTATCCATCCGTTATTAGCGGACCACGTTTACCGCGAAGCAGACCATTTCCTAACGATTATTGATTCGTTCGATGCGCACCTTACTGGGGCGAATGCATAGAAAATTAATAAGGATGGCGTTAAACTTCGAAAAGTCAAAGTTTAACGCCATCCTTAATTTATTCAAGAAATCTATTTAACTTCTATTATTACAGTAATCAATTACATCCTTAAGTAACTGTATATCAGACCAAATAGTAGGCTTTAAGCTATCAGGACATCTATTTACATCACTCTGCAATTTCTGGATTTCCACTTCCAGTAAAAATAAATCCTTCATAGTATTCACCTCTCTGTGGTTAACATACCCAATTTTATATTGGTTCAAACTATCTATTTGTATGTGCTATATAGGATTTTAAAACTAGTTATAGTATAATTGCAAGAATGGGTAGAATCTATTGTTTTCATAAATGATTGCAAATTTCTTGAGCCAGACACTTTTTCATAACGACTGTTACGTAGTGATCACGAAGGAAGGGGCAATATAAATGGATAAACTATTAGAAGGAATCACGATTGATGTGATGAATAGAGTTCTGACTTTTAATCCCGATCCTATCTTCCTGCTAGATGCTAAGGGAGAAGTACTTGATGTCAATATGGCGGCAACGGATTTATTCGGCTATACAGCATCCGAATGGGTGGACATTGATTTTCAAGAGATAATTGCCCCGAGAAGTATTGATGACATAGTTAGATCTTTCGCTAAAACATTAAATGGGGACTTTTGTTCTTATAGTGTAAGTGCTTATGATAAAGAGGGGAAGTTGCTTCATTTGTATGTGAAAAACCTTCCCATATGTGAATCAGGTCAGCAGCCAAACAAAATAATGATTGTCATAAATGATGTGACTGAACACGTCCAAGCAAAGGATGAACTTCGAAAAACTGCGGAAAAGTTAATGTTTTTTTATGAGTCATCTGCCGAAGCAATGGATATTATCGACTTGGACGGAAATGTTGTACAGGTGAATCGAGCCTTCGAAGAAATGTATGGATGGAAAGCAGAAGAAATCGTAGGAAGACCAATGCCGACAATACCAGCTAAACAAAGAGAGCAAGTAAAAAGAGACCGTGCACGGGTATTAAATAATGAAAGCATCCGTGGGCTCGAAGTGGAATGTTTGAAAAAGGACGGCACATTTATCCCGGTCAGTATAACGCTATCTCCGCTTCATGATGAACATGGCAACATTATTGCTTTTTCCGGTATTTCTCGTGATATTTCAGAGAGGAAAAGATTTGAAGAGGCCTTGATCCGCAGTGAAGAAAAATATCGTTTAATAGCCGAGAATATGACTGATTTAGTAACAATCATAAATAAAGACGGAGTAATCGTCTATGGATCCCCCTCACTTACCCCTGTCCTAGGGTTTCCACTGGAGTATTTCGAAGGGAAGAGTGCTATAGACATTGTGCATCCGGAAGATTTGCCGGCAATTCAAGAGCAGTTTTTTTCTTTGCACCAATCAAAGGGATCTGCCGAAATGGAGTTCAGGTATAGGCATAAAACAAAAGAATGGATATGGCTTGAAGCAAAAGGTACGTATTTTGTAGATGAAAAGAATGGTGAAGGTTTTATTTTGGTCGTCTCCCGTGTTATCGAAGAAAAAAAGATGATGCGCGAGAAACTGACGCAAATGGCTTTTCATGATGAGCTTACAGGATTGCCGAATCGCAGACTTTTTCAGGAGATCATGCGCCAAACTTTAAAGGAAGCAAAGCGAAATAAAGAAAATTGTGCATTACTCTATATGGATCTTGATAAATTCAAGTGGGTGAATGATCATCATGGCCATTCCGTCGGTGATGAGTTGTTGAAACGACTTTCTAAGAGGGTGAGACACTCACTTCGGGAGAGTGATGTGTTTGCACGTCTAGGTGGGGATGAATTTCTCGTGCTACTTCCAGATACCGAAGAGAACGAGGCGATGGCAATTGGAGAACGAGTCTTGGAGAGCTTACAAGAAGCATGGCAAATAAGGGGGAATTCCTTTACAACTACTTCAAGTATAGGCATCGCCATGTTTCCGCAAGACGGAACTACGATGGACGAGTTAATGACGAATGCGGACAACGCCTTGTACAGGGCGAAGGAAAATGGGCGCAACACATATATAACCTACTCAACTTGAGTTTTAGTTGATAAAAATGGCCTTTCATCAATCCAGAGGAGTGATGAAAGGCCATCCTTGTAGTAGCGCTAGATGTTTTAAACGATTACTATCTATTTCAATCTACTTCATCTACTTCAATTATTTCGCGGTCATTTACTGGTTGAACAGGACGTTGGTTTTCAGGGAAAGTCTCCTGATAAGCTTGAATTTGTTCTTTTGACATTTCAATTGGTTCTTCAAAAACAATCCATTTCACCTTCTCTGTGCAAGGCGGTGTCGTTAATGAGCCGTTGTAAGTGTAAGTTGTTTGATCCGAAGGAAGTAAGGCATTTAAATCAATCGTTTCATTTAAATCAATTTCATTCTCTGTTTCATTCATCGGTAATGCATCCCAAATAGCTGCAAGTGTTTCGTTTTCTTTTCCTTCTTTAATCATTAAACCGAGTACTGCAAGTCCACCGTCTGCATCTTGGTGTACTAGATGAAGTTCCATATCCATGGTTTCACCATTTATTTGGTGCTCGCTTGGTGTATGGAAATGGAATTGAACAAGTTTGTATTCTGTTCCATCGATGACAATGCTATTGTCCGGTGCTTCAGGATTAGCCTGCAAGGAATGTCCGTTATCAATAAATGAAAACTGTGACGGCTTGTATTGAATTTTAAAGCTATCTAGCACTTCATTTGTTTTAACTTGCGAGGATTCGATATTGATTGGTGATTGCTCATTTCCTTTTGCGCAAGCTGAGTATGAAGGATCCAACTCCCCCCAATTATCCGGACCTGTTTCTTCATCGTAAGACCATTGCATGTTCGTTGAATCGTTCGAGTCGTTTGCATCTGTTGTCTCAGTTTCTGTTGGGGTACTGTCAGCTGCTTCTTCTTTTTCTGATGTGGTTTTTTCCGTTGTCTCTGTTGCTTGTTCAGAGCATGCTCCCATTAACAAGCCTAACAATACAACTGCAAACGGATACAAAAATAATTTTTTCATCGTTGGGAATTCCCGCCTTCCTTAATTTTTTTCTGCGCTGTTACACAAGAAATACTATACTGAAAAAATCGTCAAAACAAGACAATAATTACCAAAACGGATGAAATTCCCCAATACAGTTACTTGATACTAAACGTTTGTTAATTAAAAGGAATGGACGTGAGAATTATCCCTTGGTGCTTACTTACTAAGTTCCATTTCATGGGTTTAATAAAATCGAAAGATCGAAGCTGGTTTGTGGAAAAATGCATCGATAAATTTTCAGACATGAACATATGTAACAAGGAGTGAATAATTCATTTCCGGTTGGAAAATGCTATATGGTATAGTGGATGGATGAAGGAAGGTGAATCCAGTGAGACATAGATATGGAAGGCTAATTAAAAAGGATAACATCGTCGTGTTTCCTGGCGCCTTGGAACGCTTGATTGAAAAAGGGTTGGATGCTGTGGAAGATACAGACTATGCGGAAGCTGTGGAGGCTTTCGGACAGGCGTATCATTTTGATCCTGACAACACCCGCATATTGGCGCCATACGCAGTTTCTTTATATGAAACAAAAGATTTTCCTATGGCAAAAGAAGTGGCAACGAAATTATTACATAGCGGAACAACAGAGTATCTGGACGCCATGGAATTATATTTAGCAATCAGCATCCAGCTGCAAGATTATGAAGAAGTCGAGATGACGATCGAAACCCTGCTTGATGAAGATATCGTTCCGCCAAACATGGAGAAGAAATTCAATTACTTACGGGAGTTGAATAAAAGATTATCCTCAAAATACATACGGGAGGAATTGGAACCTCGACAATTGGAAACGTTCACCATGGAAGAATTCATGGAAGGGACAACAGAAACACAACAGGAGATCCTTGCTTTATTTGAAAACAGGGAATTGGACAAGGCCACAATAGACTTGTTGTCGCAAATTGTCGAAGAAGAAACCTTGCACCCGATCGTCATCACGTATGCGCTTGTCCTGCTGCGTGAATGGGGCTATGAAGGGGTAGTGACGGTCCGGAAGTTTGGAAGGTCGAAACGTGTCATCCCAGCGGAACTTGAGCTGCCGAGTCAGGATGAGCGTTCCGTTGAAGTGGTGAATCAAATCGGGGAGTTTTTCGAGAAGGATCCCTCGCGCATGCAAATGGCTATCGACGCCAGTCTTCGTTATGGCATAATCGCCTACCCATTTGGCTGGGATGGATATGCAACTTCCGAAGTTGCGGACGCATATACGCAATACATAGAAAGCATGTTCACGGGGGAACCGTTCAAAGCAACAGATCTGATGTCCTGGATCAGAAGAGTTGACCAACAGCCGGACAAGTGATGTGCAGTAAATCTGTTGAAAGATCAAAAGACTATGATATACTGTAAGGGTTGTAAATAGCGTATAAACGTGAGAAAATATACTGGTCATAATGATTCGGAGGTATTTAAATGTCTGTTAAATGGGAAAAAGAAGAAGGCAATAAGGGAACACTCACAGTAGAAGTTCCTGCTGAAACAGTGGATGCAGCAATTGATGAGGCTTTCAAGAAAGTAGTAAAGAAAGTTCAAGCGCCTGGGTTCCGTAAAGGGAAAATGCCCCGTAAAATGTTCGAAAGAATGTACGGCGTAGAATCGCTATATAACGATGCACTTGACATCATCCTGCCTGAAGCATATTCAAACGCGCTTGATGAAGCGGATGTCGAGCCGATCGCTCAACCTGAAATCGAGATCGATGAGATGGAAAAAGGCAAAGCGCTCGTATTCAAAGCACATGTTACATTAAAGCCTGAAGTGAAACTAGGCGAATACAAAGGTCTTGAAGTGACACGTCAGGAAACTGAAGTGACGGATGAAGAGATCGAAGCACAATTGAAGGATCGTCAATCAGCATTGGCTGAAATGGTAGTGAAGGAAGACGGCGCTGTCGAAAATGGCGACACTGTCAACCTTGACTTCGAAGGCTTTGTTGATGGTGAAGCTTTTGAGGGCGGGAAAGCTGAAGGATACGATCTTGAAATCGGATCTGGCTCATTCATCCCAGGATTCGAAGAGCAAGTTGTTGGTATGAAACAAGGCGAAGAAAAAGACGTTGAAGTTTCCTTCCCTGAGGAGTACCATGCTGCAGAATTAGCAGGCAAACCGGCGGTATTCAAAGTGAAAGTTCATGAAATCAAGTCCAAGGAAGTTCCTGAGCTGGACGATGAGCTTGCAAAGGAAATCGATGAGAGTGTCGAAACCCTTGAAGAGCTTCGTGCAAAAATGAAAGAGCAAACAGCACAAGAGAAGAAAACTGCTTCTGAAACAGCAATGCGTGACGATCTTGTAGAAGCTGCAGCACGCAATGCCGAAATCGATATCCCGGAAGTGATGATCGACTCCGAAGTGGATCGAATGATGGACGAATTCGGTCAACGCCTCCAAATGCAAGGGATGAACCTTGAATTGTATTTCCAATTCTCAGGACAAGATGAAGCAGCTTTACGTGCGCAAATGAGAGACGATGCGCTTAGCCGCGTTCGCGTTTCCTTGACACTTGAAGCAATCGGAGCTGCTGAAGGCCTTGAAGTAACAGAAGAGGAAATCAATGCTGAACTAGAGAAAATGTCTGAGCAATTCGGTATGGACGTCGATCAGATCAAGCAGACATTAGGCGGAACGAGAGTGCTTGAAAACGACTTGCGTTTCAACAAGACTGTTGAATTGCTAGTGGAAAATGCAAAAGTCGCTGAATAATTGTTGGTGAAAAATACAAGGTACGGGTTTCCGTGCCTTGTTTTTCATAGGTAAGGATTTTTGGGCAACTATAGAGGATAAGTTCTAAATAGTTGATAAAACCGGGGGAATCTTGTAAGATTGTCACTTGAATAGGGGTGAGCTTGATGTTCAAATTTAATGACGAAAAAGATAATTTAAGTTGTTCTTTTTGTGGTAAAACCCAAGACCAGGTGAGAAAACTTGTTGCTGGCCAAGGTGTTTATATTTGTGATGAGTGTGTTGAACTTTGTGCGGAAATCGTCGAGGAAGAAGTTGGACTTGATGAGCACTTCGAGTTGAAGGATGTTCCGAAACCACGCGAAATCCAAGGGATCTTGGATGAATATATTATTGGTCAGGACCGTGCGAAAAAGTCATTGGCTGTTGCGGTGTACAATCACTACAAGCGGATCAATACGAACAGTAAGGTCGACGATGTGGAGATTGCAAAATCGAATATCGTGCTGATTGGACCTACTGGAAGCGGTAAAACATTATTGGCACAAACATTGGCACGCATCCTTGATGTTCCTTTCGCGATAGCAGATGCAACTTCCTTGACGGAAGCCGGCTATGTCGGTGAGGACGTTGAAAATATTTTATTGAAATTGATCCAAGCTGCCGATTTTGATATCGAGCGTGCAGAAAAAGGAATCATTTATATCGATGAAATTGATAAAGTTGCCCGTAAATCGGAAAATGCATCGATCACGCGTGATGTATCCGGTGAAGGTGTACAGCAAGCCCTCTTGAAGATTTTAGAAGGAACTGTTGCAAGCGTCCCACCACAAGGCGGCCGAAAGCATCCGCACCAGGAATTCCTGCAAATCGATACAACAAATATCCTCTTCATCGTCGGCGGAGCCTTCGATGGAATGGAAGAAATCATCAAACGCCGTACTGGACAGAAAGTGATCGGTTTTGGTTCGAATGTTGAAGAGGGGTCAAATGAGGAAGCTTCTTTGCTTTCAAAACTTATTCCTGAGGATCTTCAGCGTTTCGGATTGATCCCTGAATTCATCGGCCGTTTGCCGGTTATTGCAACGTTGGAACAGTTGAACGAAGACACTCTCTACCAAATCCTCACAGTTCCGAAAAATGCGATCGTCAAGCAATATCAAAAGATGGTCGAATTGGATGGCGTTGCCTTGCGTTTTGAAGATGATGCACTGATTGAAATCGCTAGGGAAGCGATTGATCGGAAGACGGGTGCCCGTGGATTGCGGTCGATTATCGAAAACATCATGTTGGATATCATGTATGAACTTCCGTCACTTGATGAAGTCACCGAATGCATCATTACTAAAGATTCCGTCCTGAAGAAATCAAGTCCTATCCTTTATCGAGAAGATGGTACCCAGATGGAGCTCGATCAAGAGAAAAATACGGCCTGATAAATGGAGGGGTAAAGCTGACTCCGACGATGCGAATCATTCGCTCATCGGTTGTCGGCTTTTTCCACCTTATAGAAAAATGACTAATGGACATACATAACTTATGGAGGTGACTTCCGCATGCCGAATCGAAAAAAGCTGAATGTGCCTTTATTGCCTTTGCGGGGAATGTTAGTTTACCCGACGATGGTTCTACATATTGACGTCGGGAGAGAGCGCTCCGTTTTTGCGATTGAACATGCCATTGCGAATGACAATCTCATCATGCTGGCTTCACAAAAAGAGACAAGTGTTGAAAATCCGGATGCCGATGATCTATATCGAATCGGACTTTTAGCTCATGTGAAGTCATTAACAGCATTGAACAATGGCACATATCGACTCAATATTGAAGGAATCGAACGGGCGGAATGGTCCAATTATGAAGAGGCGGACCTTTATCCTGTCGTGGATGTAAAGAGAATTCCGGATGATACGGAAGTGGATGCTGAATGCACTGCACTTATGCGTACTTTACTTCCTTACTTCAAAAACTACACGAATTATTCCGCTAAAATTTCCCAGGAAACATTCGATTCAATTGCTTCTATCGAAGAGCCGGGACGGTTGGCAGACATGGTTGCTTCCCATCTGCCGTTGAAGCTGTCTGCCAAACAGGAGATATTGGAAATAACAGATGTTAAGAAGAGATTGGAATTCCTTATCAATAAACTTCACGACGAGCAGGCGATCCTCGAATTGGAGCGGAAGATCAATGCACGTGTAAAGGAAGCGATGGAACGGACGCAGAAAGAATTTTATCTGCGCGAGCAGATGAAAGCGATCCAAAAAGAGCTTGGCGACAAAGACGGTAAGAGCATTGAGGTCGTTGAGTTAACGAAAAAGATTGAAGAGGCAGGTATGCCTGAAAATGTTAGACAGGCTGCATTCCGCGAACTGGATCGTTATGAAAAGGCTCATTCCGCTTCCGCTGAAAGTGGTGTGATCAGGAATTACATCGATTGGCTTGTCGCATTGCCGTGGTCAACAGCCTCGAAGGATCAGCTGGATATCTCCAGATCCGAGGAAATATTGAACCGCGACCACGAGGGACTCGAATCGGTGAAGGAACGTATCTTGGAATACCTTGCCGTCCGGCAAATGACCAACTCATTGCGTGGACCGATCCTATGCCTCGATGGACCGCCAGGAGTTGGGAAGACATCATTGGCACGATCCATCGCGGAATCATTGGGCCGTAAATTTGTCCGTATATCCCTCGGAGGAGTTCGTGATGAATCTGAAATTAGAGGGCATCGCCGTACTTATGTCGGTGCTATGCCGGGACGAATTATACAAGGCATGAAAAAAGCGGGTAAGATCAACCCGGTCTTCCTCCTTGACGAAGTTGATAAGATGTCCAACGATTTCAGAGGGGATCCGTCATCCGCCATGCTTGAGGTACTTGATCCAGAGCAGAATTCAACGTTCAGTGACCACTATATAGAAGAGCCATATGATTTGTCGGATGTACTCTTCGTAGCGACATCGAATGATCTAAGCTCCATACCTGGTCCGTTAAGGGACCGCATGGAAATCATATCCATTCCTGGATACACGGAATTAGAAAAACGGACAATCGCGAAAAACCATCTCATTCCAAAGCAGTTGAAGGAGCATGGATTGACTAAGTCGCAAGTCCGCTTTAATGACGAAGCGATTCAAAATATCGTCCGCTATTATACACGGGAAGCTGGTGTCCGTGGCCTGGAAAGGGAGATCGCCAGGATTTGCAGAAGAGCTGCAAAGCAGATTGTTACCGGGGAAAGGAAAACTGTCACTGTCAGTGCAAAGACGCTTGAAACTCTTTTAGGCAAGCGGAAATTCAGCTACGGGCAAGCTGAGAAGAAAAACCAAGTCGGCGTCGCAACCGGATTGGCATATACAACGGTTGGAGGAGATACACTCCAAATTGAGGTTTCATTGTCACCGGGCAAAGGTAAACTGATATTGACAGGCAAATTGGGGGATGTCATGAAAGAATCAGCACAAACGGCATTGTCCTATGTCAGATCCAAGGCAGTGGATTTTCATATCAATCCTAATTTCCATGAATCGTGCGACATTCACATACATGTTCCTGAAGGGGCGGTTCCGAAAGATGGACCTTCCGCGGGTGTCACGATTGCGACCGCACTCGTATCAGCATTGACGAAGCGTCCGATTCGACGTGAAGTCGGAATGACAGGCGAGATTACGCTCCGAGGCAGGGTGTTGCCAATTGGAGGCGTCAAGGAAAAGTCGTTAAGTGCACATCGTGCTGGCTTGACGACGATCATCTTGCCGATTGCAAATGAACGTGATATTGAAGATATACCAGAAAGTGTACGGAGTGAGCTGACATTCAAGCTTGTCTCAGATGCTGAAGAAGTATTGGCGTACGCATTGGAGGAGGCTTCCGAATGAAAGTAAATCAAGTTGAAATGATCATGAGTGCGGTAAGACCTGAGCAATACCCGGATGATGGTTTTCCGGAGTTTGCATTGGCAGGCCGATCAAATGTAGGAAAATCTTCGTTCATTAATAAAATGATTGGACGTAAAAGTTTAGCCCGAACGTCTTCGAAACCGGGAAAGACCCAAACGTTGAATTTCTACAAAATTGAAGAGAAACTATTCTTCGTCGATGTCCCAGGCTATGGCTATGCGAAAGTGTCAAAATCGGAACGGGAAGCATGGGGGAAAATGATTGAACGGTATTTAACCGGTCGGGAGCAATTGAGGGCTGTCGTCCTTATTGTAGACCTTAGGCATCCTCCAAGTGTAGATGATTGTGTCATGTATGACTTTCTTGGTCATTACGACATTCCTACAATCGTCATCGCAACGAAAGCGGATAAGATTCCGAAAGGCAAATGGGAGAAGCATAAAAAAATCGTGAGAAACGAATTGAATATGCGTGCTGGCGATCCGTTAGTACTGTTTTCTTCTGAAAAAGGCATGGGGATCGATGAAGCATGGCGCGAGATTGAAAATAGAATGTAGTTCTTATCCGGATGATAACAAACGTTCATCCGGATTTTAAATTATAAAGAAACCGGAAATAGATTAGAATTACTACAAAAACAGGGAACGGACCGTTGATGGTTCAAGAGTTAGTCACAAAATCATCCGTTAGATACAGCGTAATATGTTATAATCGTATATGTGAAAAAGAACGGGAGAGGTGTGAACACCTTATGTATACAATCGTGGTCGGTGTCAACCACCGAACAGCTCCAGTAGAAATCAGGGAAAAATTGTCTTTTGTAGAAGCTGAATTGCCAATGGCCATGCAAGCTTTGCAAAAAGAGAAAAGCATTTTGGAAAATGTAATCATTTCCACTTGCAATCGTACTGAAATATACGCTGTTGCTGATCAACTCCATACGGGCCGCTATTATGTAAAACGGTTTTTAGCTAATTGGTTCGACATGGAACTTGAGGAATTAACGCCTCATTTACTTATTTATGAAAATGATGCAGCAATCGAACATTTGATGCGTGTATCAGCGGGCATCGATTCTATGGTGCTGGGCGAAACTCAAATTTTAGGCCAAGTCCGCACCAGTTTCCTGGAAGGGCAAAAAATCGGTACGACAGGAACTGTCTTTAACGAGCTGTTCAAAAAGTCGATTACACTCGCGAAGAAGGCACATTCAGAAACTGCGATCGCCGATAATGCCGTTTCCGTATCCTACGCGGCAGTGGAGCTTGGAAAGAAGATTTTCGGTTCGTTGGATGGAAAGCATATCGCTATTCTTGGAGCAGGGAAGATGGGAGAATTGGCCATTAAGAACTTGCATGGCAGCGGTGCCGGTAAAGTGACTGTCGTTAATCGTACGCTATCTAAAGCGGAAGAAATGGCGGAGCAATTCGGAGGTGTCGCTAAACCGATGCAGGAATTGCAATGCACGCTTTTGGAAGCGGATGTATTAATCAGCTCCACAGGTGCAACTGAATTTGTCATTGATTTCGAATTGATGAAGTACGTCGAGAAGCTCCGGAAAGGAAAGCCGATTTTCATGGTTGATATTGCCGTGCCGAGGGATTTGGACCCGAGAATCGGTGATTTACCGAATGTTTTCCTCTACGACATTGACGACCTTCAAGGAATTGTCGAAGCGAATTTGGCGGAACGTAAACGTGCCGCTGAAGAGATTGGCTTGATGATTGAAGAGGAGATCGTCGAATTCAAGGAATGGATTGCAACGCTCGGTGTCGTGCCAGTCATTTCCGCGTTACGCGAAAAGGCGCTCCGTATCCAGGCTGAGACGATGGCCAGCATTGAAAATAAAATGCCGAATCTCACCGCACGTGAAAAGAAATTATTGAATAAGCATACAAAGTCTATTGTCAACCAAATGTTGAAGGAGCCGATCCTGCAGGCAAAAGAGTTGGCATTGGATGGACAGGCAGCTGAAAAGCTGGCTCTATTCAAGCAAATATTCGGATTGGTTGAAGAAGACGAGGAAGAAGAAATCGTCCATACACAAGCCAAATCCCTTGATACTGCTACACACAAATTAGCCGAGGTGTAATCCGGGGCTATACATCCATGCGAAAGGCAGAGGTTGCATCATGGCCGAAATGACTATGGCGAGATTCCACGAAGTAATCGTCGTCCTGTATGCGGTGAGCCTCGTATTTTATTTCATCGATTATTTGAATAACAATAAAATCGCCCATCGCAGCGCTTTTTCAATTTTGTCGGTCGTCTATTTGATGCAGAGCGGCTTACTTATCGCGCGGGTGATTGATACACAGCGATTCCCGGTCCTTTCCCTTTACGAAGGGATCTATTTCTATGCTTGGCTGCTCATTTCCTTATCAATGATCCTCCAAGTATTTACAAAGGTCGGGTTCGCTGTCTTCTTTTTAAATGTGATCGGATTCATCTTTATGACAATTCATACATTTACTCCGGTGCAGATTGAAAAATCTCCCGTTGGTGAATCTCTCATCTCGGAATTGCTATTCATACATATCACCTTTGCAATTCTATCGTATGCAGCATTTGCAATGTCCTCCGTTTTCGCCATTCTTTATTTGCTTGTTTATAAAGTGTTGAAGAAGAAGAAATGGACAAAGCAATTTGGACGACTTCCATCCCTTCAACAATCGTTATCTGGCATGAAAGCGTCAATTTATACAGGCATACCAATGCTATTCATCAGCCTCGTGCTTGGGACTCAATGGGCAGCAGTTGCCCTTGATGAATGGGCGATTTCCGATATGAAGATCATCGGGTCTTTCCTCGTTATTATCCTTTATAGTTTAGTATTGTTTTTGCAAAGAAGAGGAAGACTGACAGCGAACGATTTTGCGTGGGCGAACGTCTTCGCTTTTCTTTTTGTTATCATCAACTTTTTTCTAGGAAGCAGATTATCGCAATTCCATTTTTGGATTTGACGTTAAGGCAATAAAAATGGGAGGAAGATCGTATTGAGAAAAATCGTTGTAGGATCAAGAAGGAGCAAGCTCGCATTAACACAGACGAATTGGTTTATCGACCAAATGAAGGCTGCGGGCGCGCCTTTTGAATTTGAAGTAAAGGAAATTGTGACGAAAGGTGACAAAATCCTCGACGTGATGCTTTCGAAGGTGGGAGGCAAAGGATTATTCGTCAAAGAAATCCAACAAGCTCTTTTTGATAAGGAAATTGACTTCGCTGTCCATAGCATGAAAGATATGCCGGCAGTTTTACCTGAAGGGCTTACAATCGGCTGTATGCCGCCACGCGTTGATGCCCGTGACGCATTCATCTCCAAAGGGCATGTGAAGTTCATGGATCTTCCGGTCGGTGCTGTCGTTGGTACTTCAAGTTTACGCCGCAGCTCCCAGTTGATCATGCTCCGTCCTGATATTGAAATTAAATGGATTCGCGGCAATATCGATACGCGGTTGCAGAAGATGCAGGATGGGGAATACGATGCAATCCTTTTAGCTGCCGCAGGATTGAAGCGGATGGGCTGGAGCGATGATGTGGTAACTGAGTATATGTCAATCGACGACTGCATCCCGGCTATCGGCCAAGGAGCGCTTGCAATCGAATGCAGAACTGATGATGCAGAACTGCTCGCTGAACTGAAAAAAGTCTCCGATGAGAAGACGTGGCTGGAAGTCGAAGCGGAGCGCACATTCCTTGCAGAAATGGATGGCTCCTGCCAAGTGCCGATCGCAGGAATTGCCGAATATGACGGCAAAGAGATCGAGTTTACAGGATTCGTCGCATCCCCGGACGCGAAGCAGGTGTTCAAGAAGACGGTACGCGGCTCTGATCCTGTTGCTGTCGGCAAATCTGTAGCATCCACTTTACGTGCAGAAGGAGCTTCAGAAGTGATCGAGAAAGTGAAGGCGGAAATGGATGCCTAAATTAGGTCCATTGAAAGGGGAAACCGTCATTTTTACGGGGACGCCGAAATCGCTTGAAGTTTTTGATCTCGTCAAACAGTACGGTGGCATCCCCTACTCGATGCCGCTCATCCAGGTGAATGAAATCGTGGATCCCGCCGATGAGAATGAATTGAAGCGTTGTGCAGAATTTGATTGGTTAATATTCACGAGCCAAACCGCCGTAAGATCATTCCAGATGAAAATGGAACGTTTCAAAATGACAACTCTCGAAATCCCTTCTAAAATAGCTGCTGTCGGTACACAGACCGCTGCAGCGTTGGAGAAGATCGGTTTCACTGTGGAATTCATCCCGTCCGTTTTCAGCGCCGACGTGTTTGTTAAGCAATTCAAACCAACGGATGACCGGAAGCTTCGTGTCCTGTTCCTGAGGGGGAATCTAGCCGGCAGCCTCATCCGTGAGGAACTGCCGTTTCAAGTGGAGGAATGGACGATTTATGAAACGGGTCCCCAGCCTGATTCAGTATCATCAATTATTGAGCTGCTGAAAACAGGAGGGAGTACAACTGTTTTATTCGCCAGCCCATCTGCCGTCCGTGTATTTGCGCAAGATGCCATCCCTGCCGTCGGTTGGGATGGCTATACAATCGGTGCAATCGGACATGTCACCGAAAAGGCGTTGATCGAGGCGGGCGCCGAGGTGGACGTAAAGCCTGAAATTTATACTCTTAAGGAACTCGTCAATGCATTGGCGAGGCGAAAGGAAGAAATCCAATGACTCAACTACAATTCAGACGTAATCGCCGTCTACGCAACTCGGCGACAATACGCTCGATGGTAAGGGAAACAATCCTGCGGAAAGAAGATTTCATTTATCCGCTCTTCATCATTGAAGGGGAAAATGTGAAAAATGAAATCAGTTCGATGCCGGGCATTTATCAATTGTCACTTGATCGTTTGTTGGAGGAAGTGGAAGAAGTCGTTTCATTAGGCATCCCTTCCGTCATCCTCTTTGGGATTCCTGCAGAGAAAGATGCAACGGGCACAGGAGCCTTTGACGACGAAGGGATTGTCCAGCGTGCTACCCGTTTAATCAAAGAGAAGTACCCGGACCTCGTTGTCATCGCGGACACTTGCTTATGCGAATATACCGACCATGGCCATTGCGGTGTCGTCCATGGATCCGACATATTGAACGACCCTTCACTGGAATTGCTGGCGAAAACAGCGGTCAGTCAAGCGAAAGCGGGCGCTGACATCATCGCACCATCAAACATGATGGACGGCTTTGTAGTGGCCATAAGACAAGCGCTTGATGAAGAAGGCTTTGAAAATGTTCCGATCATGTCCTACGCGGTCAAATATTCTTCCGCGTATTACGGACCGTTCCGCGATGCTGCCGAATCGGCACCGCAGTTCGGCGATCGGAAAACGTATCAAATGGATCCTGCCAATCGGATGGAAGCACTTCGCGAGGCAGAGTCGGATGTCATGGAAGGCGCCGATTTCCTCATTGTCAAGCCGGCTTTGTCGTACTTGGACATCATGCGCGATGTGAAGAACAATGTCCTCCTTCCTGTCGTCGCTTATAATGTGAGCGGTGAATATTCGATGGTGAAAGCGGCGGCACAAAACGGCTGGATCAATGAAAAAGAAATCGTATTGGAAACGTTGACAAGTATGAAACGCGCAGGTGCGGATCTCATCATGACATACCATGCAAAAGACGCAGCGCGTTGGCTGGAGGGAAAATGAATGGGTAAAAGCTACGAAAAATCAAAGCAAGCATTTGCGGAAGCAGTGAAGTTGATGCCAGGCGGCGTGAACTCTCCTGTCCGTGCATTCAAATCGGTCAATATGGATCCGATTTTCATGGAAAGCGGAAAGGGACCGATCATCAAGGATATTGATGGCAATGAATATATCGACTATGTCCTTTCATGGGGACCGTTGATTTTAGGACATGCCGATCCTGATGTCGTAGAAGGCATTAAGAAAGTGGCCGAAACAGGTACAAGCTTCGGAGCACCGACTTTGCTTGAAAATGAACTCGCCAAAATCGTCATTGACCGGGTCCCGTCTATCGAGGTTGTCCGGATGGTTTCCTCGGGAACAGAAGCGACAATGAGCGCATTGCGTTTGGCTCGCGGCTTTACTGGACGCAACAAGATCCTGAAATTTGAAGGCTGCTACCATGGCCACGGTGATTCGTTGCTTATTAAAGCGGGATCTGGCGTCGCTACACTTGGTCTTCCGGATAGTCCGGGTGTTCCTGAAGGCATCGCTAAGAACACGATTACAGTGGCGTACAATGACATGGATGGCGTCCGTGCTGCATTCGATCAATTCGGAGATGACATTGCAGGCGTCATTGTCGAGCCAGTTGCCGGAAATATGGGAGTTGTCCCGCCGGAGCCAGGTTTCCTTGAAGGATTGCGCGAGATCACTGAAAAGAACGGCGCTTTGCTCATTTTCGATGAAGTGATGACTGGCTTCCGCGTCGATTATACTTGCGCGCAAGGCTATTTCGGAATTACTCCGGATCTCACTTGCCTCGGAAAAGTGATCGGCGGAGGACTTCCTGTCGGAGCATATGGCGGTAAGCGTGAAATTATGGAAAAAGTCGCACCAGCAGGAACTGTCTACCAAGCGGGCACATTGTCCGGAAATCCGATGGCAATGACAGCGGGCATCGAGACCTTGAAAAAATTGACGCCGGCTTCATATGATTATTTCAAGAAACTTGGCGATCAGCTGGAAGCCGGATTCCGCGAGGCGGCGACGAAATACAATATCCCGCATACTGTAAACCGTGCAGGCTCCATGATCGGTTTCTTCTTCACGAATGAAAAAGTGACCAATTACGACCAAGCGAAGACGTCCGACTTGGAACTGTTCGCGGAATACTTCCGCTTGATGGCGGAAGAAGGCATCTTCCTGCCGCCATCCCAGTTCGAAGGCATGTTCCTATCCTCTTCCCATACGGAAGAGCATATCGAACAGACCGTCCAAGCATTCCACAAGGTATTCGCCCAGTTGGCACGATAATTAATTTTGCTGTCCGTTGTCGGATCTCGACAACGGGCGGCTTTTTTATTGCATCAGGTTAAATGAACCCTTGTCCAAATAATGGAGCCTTCCCATAATACGGGCTTCACTTTCTTCTACCACTCCTGTTCGCTGCATATAATGGCAAGTGAATGGAACAAGGGGAGGGAAAACGGAATGAAAAAGTTACAATGGAATATGGAAGAAGTATTTTATTTCCCGGAGAATGTCGGTGTCCCGAAAGAAGCACGCCTCGTTAAAGTGAAAGCTGGATTCACAGAGAAGCGATCCGAAGATGCAGTCCGGCTTTCCGGCATCTATCACATTGCCGCCAAAGTCGACTTCACAGAGGGGCAGCGTAGTGAGTCGATTCCTACAGATGCAATCTTCGTAGATGATGTAGAGCTTGAAGGGGAAACAGGTTACTTCGAATACGCTGTGCCGCTTTACATCGACCTGCCGCCGGAAGTAGACCACCCGTTGCATATCGAAGCGACAGACGTCAAATCCAAATTTGACGGACAAGGTTCCTTTACGGTCACTTGGAATGTAAACTGCACGTATGGGCAGGAAACTGCCAAGGAAGTTGCAAGCAACGAAACTGCCGGCAATGGAACTGCCAAACAATCTGTCGAGAAAGAACCCGCCAAACAGGAATCCGTCAGTAAAGAACCAGTCAGTCAAAATACAGTGGATACAGAAGCGAAAAAGCAAACTGAAACCGCTGAAGAGAAGTCTGAAACAGCTGCAGTTCAAGATGCGCCAAAAGAAAAGACCGTTGCCGCAGTGAAGGAGCAAGCACAAGCAGCACAAGCGACTGAAACCCGGCAATCTTCAGGTTCACAAAACCGGATAGTTGCGGCGCCTGTCCATGAACCGCAAGCAGCTGCAACGCATGACAGCAGTATTTGGAGTGTCCAAGATGATATACTGTCATACATTGCAACGTTGCCGGATGAGTGGACGACGACGAGATTCCGCTCAAATGATATCTTTGTAAAGGAGGAAAGCTAATCCTCCGAGAGCGCATAATAAGAGGAAATCACCGGTCGTAGGGACGATCAAAAGCCTGATCAACTGAAAAATGGCAATCGGGATGATGATGCCTTTGCAATAAAACCTTGTCTTCCGTAACCACGGGGGCAATAAATAAGGATTATATCCCTTTCTCATACTACCTTCCTTTCCTAATTTACTTGACGTAGTCTCTTCCAATCGCATACAATGGTTATAACTATATAATGATGCATTGATCGGGAGAGTACGCGATTTTCATTTATCCAAGAGAGGGCGCCATCGGTGGGAGGGCCTATGAATGAACTTGCGGAAAGTCACCCGGGAGCAGTTTCCGTGAATTTCGAGTAGCGGAAGCCGGTTTGAAACCGTTATTTATTATTGAGGCGCAAACGCTTTTTAGTTTGCGCGAATAAAGGTGGTACCACGGATAACTCCTTCGTCCTTTTTGACGAACGGAGTTTTTTTGTATTCACTTTTATTCATGTAGCTGTTTTTGCAACTAAAGAGGAGGAGTTCAAATGTCATCAGAGAATTTATCAATGCCTACAAAGTATGAGCCGCAGTCGATTGAAGCAGGCCGTTATGAATGGTGGCTGAAAGGGAAGTACTTCGAAGCACAGCCGGAAAGCGGGAAAGAGCCGTATACGATCGTCATTCCGCCGCCGAACGTAACAGGCAAGCTCCATTTAGGCCATGCGTGGGATACGACGCTGCAAGATATTCTTATCCGGATGAAGCGGATGCAAGGCTTTGACGCTTTGTGGCTGCCAGGGATGGACCATGCAGGCATTGCGACGCAGGCGAGAGTTGAAGAGAAGCTTCGGGAAGAAGGAAAGTCCCGCTATGATCTTGGCCGTGAAAAATTCCTTCAGGAAACGTGGAAGTGGAAAGAAGAATACGCTGGCCATATTCGTGCGCAATGGGCGAAGCTAGGTCTAGCACTCGATTATTCCAGGGAACGATTTACATTGGATGAAGGACTGTCTAAAGCGGTTCGTGAAGTATTCGTCAAGCTCTATGAAAAAGGCTATATTTACCGCGGCGAATATATTATCAACTGGGATCCGGCAACGAAAACGGCGCTTTCGGACATTGAAGTAATCCATAAGGATGTTCAGGGTGCATTCTATCATATGCGCTATCCACTGGCAGACGGAACGGGCAGCATCGAAATTGCTACGACACGTCCTGAAACGATGCTGGGCGACACTGCTGTAGCCGTTCACCCTGAAGACGAACGCTACAAGCATCTAATCGGAAAAACAGTGAAGTTGCCGATTGTCGGACGAGAAATTCCGATTATCGCAGATGATTATGTCGATATGGAATTCGGTAGCGGTGCGGTGAAGATCACTCCGGCGCATGATCCGAATGACTTTGAAATCGGGAATCGCCACGACTTGCCTCGCGTGCTTGTCATGAATGAAGACGGCAGCATGAACCAACTGGCAGGTAAGTACGAAGGGATGGACCGCTTCGAATGCCGGAAAGCAATCGTCAAGGATTTGCAGGAACTTGGTATTTTATTCAAAATCGAGGACCACTTGCACTCCGTAGGTCATTCAGAGCGCAGCGGGGCGGTTGTCGAACCGTATTTGTCAACGCAATGGTTCGTTAAAATGGCGCCGCTTGCAGAAGAAGCGATTAAACTTCAGCAAACCGAAGGAAAAGTCAACTTCGTTCCGGAACGGTTTGAAAAGACGTATTTGAACTGGATGGAAAATATCCATGACTGGTGCATTTCACGCCAGCTCTGGTGGGGGCACCGTATTCCAGCCTGGTACCATAAAGAGACGGGCGAAATCTTTGTCGGCCATGAAGCGCCTCAAGACATCGAAAACTGGAACCAAGAGGA
Source organism: Sporosarcina luteola (assembly GCF_023715585.1). Classification (GTDB taxonomy): domain Bacteria; phylum Bacillota; class Bacilli; order Bacillales_A; family Planococcaceae; genus Sporosarcina; species Sporosarcina luteola_D. Next base: position 973,427 of record NZ_JAMBOK010000001.1, on the reverse strand, counting down.
AGATGTCCTCGATACATGGTTCTCCTCTGCATTATGGCCGTTCTCAACGATGGGCTGGCCTGATCTCGATAATGAAGAGTTCAAACGCTACTATCCGACGGATGCGCTCGTAACTGGTTACGACATTATTTTCTTCTGGGTATCCCGGATGATTTTCCAAGGAATCGAATTCACGGATCAGCGGCCATTTAAAGATGTGCTTATCCATGGTCTAGTCCGAGCGGAGGATGGCCGCAAAATGTCGAAATCCCTAGGCAACGGAATCGACCCTATGGAAGTGATCGACAAATACGGGGCAGATGCATTGCGCTATTTCTTATCTACTGGTTCCTCGCCAGGTCAGGATCTTCGTTACTCCACGGAAAAAGTTGAAGCGATCTGGAACTTTGCGAATAAAATCTGGAATGCCTCCCGATTCGCTTTAATGAATATGGATGGCATGACGTATGATGAAATCGATCTCACGGGTGAAAAATCCGTTGCGGATGCTTGGATTCTTACACGGTTGAATGAAACGATTGAACAAGTGACGAAGCTTGCAGAGAGATATGAATTCGGTGAAGTCGGCCGAGCGCTCTACAACTTCATCTGGGATGACTTCTGCGACTGGTATATCGAAATGGCGAAATTGCCGTTGTACGGAGAAGATGAAGCGGCGAAGAAAACGACACGTTCGGTTCTCGCTTACGTTCTTGACAACACGATGCGCCTCTTGCATCCATTGATGCCGTTCATCACTGAGGAAATCTGGCAGAACCTTCCGCACGAAGGGGAGTCGATTACGGTCGCAGCTTGGCCGGTAGCTGACCCTGCATTGACGGATAAGGAAAAAGCGTCTGATATGAAGTTGCTCGTCGACCTCATTCACGCAGTCCGCAATATCCGTGCTGAAGTGAATACGCCGATGAGCAAAAAAGTGCCGCTTTATATAGCAGCGAAAGACGAAGCGACTGTTTCCGTTCTTGAAGCGAATCGCAGCTATATCGAACGCTTCTGTAATCCGGAAACACTTGAAATCGGAGTCGGCATTTCGGCGCCGGGCAAATCGATGTCAGCGGTCATTACAGGAGCAGAACTATTCCTTCCGCTTGAAGGATTGCTCAATATCGACGAAGAGATCGAGCGATTGAAAAAAGAATTGGCGAAATGGGAAGGCGAAGTGAAACGCGTCCAAGGAAAACTTTCCAACGAGCGATTCATCTCGAAAGCGCCTGAAGCAGTAGTAGAAGAAGAACGGGCTAAAGAGAAGGATTACTTGGAGAAGAAATCCGCAGTCGAACGCCGGATTGAAGAATTGAAAGAGATTTAATTGCAAGATGAAAAGAGTTGGTCCTCCAGAAAGTGGAGTTGACCAACTCTTTTTGTGTTAATTAAATTGGGAGCGCTCATAAACTCGAGTAGACGCTCATAAATCTTCTTAAACGCTCATAAATCCTATTAAGCGCTCATAAAATCACGCAGACGCTCATAAATTTCGTTAAGGGCTCATAAATTCGCCCACAAGCGCATAAACGTGAAAAATCGCTCATAAACCGTCTACTTTCTTCAATATATACGCCATCAATTTCTCAGCAACCGAAAAATCATGCGTCGCATAAAGTGATCGGGCGCCGACCGGGTCTTCAATTTCATTCAACAGCCATTCTCCATTCGGCAATAAAAGAAAATCAATGCCAATATAATCGCTTTTCAATGCTTTTGCGATTTTACGGACCTCAATTTCCTGCCAAGGCGAAAGTGAATACTTTTTCACTGAACCGCCAAGCGTATAATTCGATTTGAAGGAATCGCTTCCAGTCCGTTTAACTGCACCCAGCACTTCCTCTCCGAGCATGAAAACTCGGATGTCTGTTGCTTCGGACTCGATGTACGGCTGGGCAATCAATACTCTGCCTTCAAACCGTGAGAAAACCTCCTTTGCTTCATCCTCCGTTTGACATAGGAATACTTCACTTCCGCCATGTCCGTCAGTTGTTTTCAATACAGCTGGTAGGGGAGGAAGATCCTGTATTGACCTGGCCTTTGTCGTAGGAATGACTGAAACGCCTAACAGAGCGGCGAGCTCGAATGTCTTCAATTTATCATTGGCAATCCTGTTCACTTCTGACCGGTTGATCACCCTGAATCCCGCTGATTCCCACCTTTTCGCAAGCAATGGATTGCGATCGCGGAATAAAATGAAATCCGCGTCTTCCAAAGGTTCTTCCTCGTCAACAAGCAGCGTCAACGAACTATCCGTTGCGGCTGCATGCTTCATCAAATCATTGATAAATCCCCGATTACGTTCCGCCTCAGTTGAAGAATAATAAAGATGCCCCTTCAACTCAATTTACCTAATATATAGCTGATCATCCTGTCTGCAACGTTTATACCCGTCACATTATAAATATTACGGATATGAGCCGCTGCATTCACTTCACAGACGAGAGGCGCTTCATTTTCGCCGAACAAGAGATCCACACCTGCAAACTCGGCACTGACCGCTTCGGCTGCCCGAATCGCCAATTCCTCTTGCTCCTTACTCAATTCAATGACACTAGCCACGCCTCCGTTCGTAATATTTGCCCGGAAATCCGTCTCGGAAAAACGATGCATTGCTGCTACAACTTCACCGCCAACGATATTCACACGGATATCACGTCCTCTGCTCGTTGCAATAAACTGCTGGAACACGTAATCGACGCCTCGCAATTCATCCACTTTCGCAAAGAAATCGTCTTCCGTTTCAATTAAATACACTTTCATCCCGAAAGAGCCATGGCCTTCTTTAATAATCATCGGCAACCCCAGTTTTTCAAGCACCTTTTCATAATAACCCGATCCTTCAATCGTGAAATTCGGATACACTTTCGGTGCGATGATCGTTTCCGGCATCGCAATATTGCTCTTTGCAAGTTGTATGTATTGTTTCGCTTTATTATCACAAGTCTCGATCACTTCGGGGTCATTGAAGACGGGAATGCCTGCATTTTTCAAAAAAGTCGCAAGCAGGATATCCTTGTCCAGGAAGACGACAAAGTCAGGACGCTCTTCTAGCTGTTCATTCAAGGCCATCTGCACTTCATAATTTTTCTTGAGTGTTCCCTCGACACCTGCCCGAATAGCGGCGTCTCTTAATAGCTCCGCCTGATCTCGGAATTTATTGCTCGTCAAACTTCCATTATAGATGACCCAACATTTTTTCATTTCGTTCCCTCCGGCCATGATATACTAATCCTATGCTGATTTTACCATAAGGGGCGAGTGTTTTGATTCCTAAATTAGATGAATATAAAGAGCGGTTTTCTATAGCAAGTGACGATGAAATAAAGCCGGGGCTCGCTAGCATCCGCGCTGCCCTCCGGAAAGTAGGGAATCCGGAAAAGGGGTTGCGGATCATTCATGTGGCGGGTACGAACGGCAAAGGTTCCACCATCGCTTTCATGGAATCCATATTGAAAGAGCATGAATTTTCGACAGGCGTCTTTTCATCTCCGGCGTTGGTAGATGTGCATGACCAAATCCGTACTAACGGCAAGCCGATCACCCCGGATGAAATGGACAAGACGTTTATGGTGATGAAGAGAGCCGGGCTCAGCGGCATGTTGACGGATTTTGAATTGCTGACCGTTGCGGCCTTCCTCACATTTGAACGGGTAGCGCCGGATTTTGTCCTGCTTGAATGCGGAATGGGAGGCAGTTTGGACAGTACGAATGTCGTTTTCCCGCTCGTTTCCGTCATACCTTCGATCGCATTGGATCACGTTGGATTTCTCGGAGAGACGATTGAGGAAGTTGCAGGTCATAAGGCGGGGATCATTAAAGAGGATACGCCGGTAGTTGTCGGATCGATGCCAAATGAGGCAATGGAAGTGATTCGGTCGAAAGTCCTGGAGACGAAAAGCGAATTGCTAATCTACGGGGAGGACTTCAACCAGTTACAAGGCGAGTTCATTGGAGGATCATTCCGTGTGTCAATTAAGGAACGGAGGATGAAAGGCCCTCATCAAGCTGTAAACGCGGCAATAGCAATTGAAGCATTGCTGCAAGCGAAGATATCTTTAAGTGAAAAATCAGTTGCAAAAGGTGTCGCCAGTGCGTCATTGCCTTACCGATTTCAGGAAATCGATGATGGTGTCTTTATCGACGGTGCGCATAACCCGGCAGCCGCTAAAATGCTTGCTGAGACGATCAAGTCCGAATTCCCCGGTGAAAAAGTCGACTTCGTCATCGGCATGCTAAAAACGAAAGACATTAAAAAAACGCTGGAGGAATTGATACCCGTCGCCGCTTCCTTCACTTTCATCACTTTTCCGCATCCACAAGCCGCCACAGCGGAAGAATTAATGTCCAGTTGTCAGTATAATAGAAAAAGGGTGACAAAACAATTAGATGATACTATAATACTAACTAAGAGAAATAATAGGAAGCTAATAGTCGCAGGCTCGCTGTATTTAATCAGCGGTCTTTTGAACTAGTAACATTTCGGGAAAAGCTTGCATTTATTTGGACAACTCGAACTCATTTCGTATATAGTACATGTAGATTTTTAAAAGGGGGCAAGAAGGGTGTCTGAAAAAAAGTGGTCTACTATCAGCTTGTTTACTATTTGGTTGCTCATCGTGCCCCCAGGAATCAGTTATTTTCTAATTACTCAAATGCCTGAAACCATTAACATGGTCTACTTGATGCTCTTTATTCTATTTGGAGTGCTGACTGCACTTTTCCCAATTAAGCGGGATGGAAAACCGATCACGTTAGTCATGTGGGCTACATTGCCTGCTTTCCTCATGTACGGAATCGCCATTGAAATGATTGTTATGCAGATTTCTATTATTGCTACACTTTTTGTGTCTAAGAGATATCAAAAGCAATCACACCGTTTTTTCCTGAACTCCATAATGATGTTCATTTTATCCCTTGTAGCTGCTGCCGCCTTCTATGTTGTCGGCGTGCAACCCGGCTCACTGGACTTCTGGCCGCTTCTAATTGGTGTTGCTGTATATAGGTTGGTGCATACGACTGCGAATTTCGGCTTATTAAATATATATTTCGAAGCAAGAGCAGCGAAAAGGACGTACACAATGAAAGACGTTATTTTCGAGTACGCCACACTTATTATCATTTTGCCCCTGGCTCTAACTTTCTATTTGACACTTAATATGGTCGGTATCGCTTCTTTCTTACTTTTAGGATTTCCTTATTTTATGACAATTGCTATTATTCGTCTTCATAGCCGATTTGAAAGTATCAATGAGTATATAAAAACAGCAGGTAAAATTGGAAGCGACCTTTCCGTCATGACGGATGAAGAATCAGTTACAACCCAATTCATCAAGAATACGAGTGAGTTATTCAGGGCCGATTATGTCTTTCTCTTCACGAATCATGATCAATGGCTGGAGCTGGAAAAATGGTATGAGAAAAAGCGTTTTGTAGACAGTTCATACCAAACGATCCGGATCGGAGAAGGGATTGCAGGGAAGATATTGGAGACAAAGGAGGCAGTCATCTACTCGAAGCGTAAAGACTGGGAACAACACGCAACGGTATCGGCTCCTGATGACATGGAAAGCGTCCTTTGCATCCCATTGGTCCATAACAATGAAACGAAAGGGATTCTTCTATTAGGTTCCAATCGGAAAGGCGCATTCGGTGATCATCAATTGAAGATTTTAGACTTGCTCGGGTCGTATTATATAGTGGCTCTCGAAAAGGCGAGATATGTGCAAGAGGCATTGCAGCGGAGTGAAAGATGCGCATTGACGAAACTATATAACTATCGGTATTTGGAAGAAAGGCTTCACTTTGAAATGAATCGGATGAGCATGGGGGATATCGAGGACTTATCTGTCGTCATGCTGGATATCGATCATTTTAAAAAAGTGAATGATACTTTCGGCCACCAGAGCGGAAACGATATCCTGTATGGTCTGGCTAGAATTCTAGAGAAAGCACTGCCGGACCATGGGACGATCGGAAGGTACGGAGGTGAGGAGTTTGTCTATTTATTGCCGGACTTCTCCAAAGTGGAAGCAGTCGATTTTGCTGAACGTTTACGATTGCTCATCAGACAGCATGTGTTTACAATCATTCCCGATTTGGGCGAGGACAAGTATCCGGTGAAAGTGACCATCACATCCAGTGTCGGAGTCGCGAATGCACCAACAGATACGGATGAAGCGATGAATTTATTGCGCAATGCAGATCGAGCTTTATACATCGGTGCGAAGCAAGCGGGAAGAGACCGTGTGGCTGAATACGTAAAATAACAGAGGAGGGGATAGGAATTGATAGTGACAGCTCACCAAAAAAGAACGATCTATATTCTGTGGCTCCTTATTGTTCCTATGACGTTTTACATAGCCCTCAATTATTACCCGTCGGCTCCATACAATTATATGAACCTGGCCATTTATATGGCCATCCTCCTTGCTACATTGATGACAACGATTTCTATGGACAATTTTAGTATCACATTGGAAAGATGGGTCATTTTCTCGTTGTTTTTCCAATACGGCATTGTTGCTGAAATGATTTTTATGCAAATCGCTACCTTATTCCTGCTTTTTAGCCATAAATCATCGACGCCGAAAGCGTTCAGATTCGCGGTGAATTCCATCGAAGCTGTCATTGTATCGCTAATAAGCGCGGCAATCTTTTATGCCTTAGGCGGTTCGCTTGAGCAAATGTCGCTAGGTTCATTTTTACTTGCAGGCTTCATATTTGCCACCATCTATTCATTGCTTAATAGTGCCGTCCTTTTTGTTATTTTCAAATGGGTGAAAGCTGGCACATCCGTGATGAAAAAGGTCATCTGGTGGGATTATGTTTCAACGATCCTTTTATTGCCGTTTGCTATTACCTTCTGTCTTCTCATGCAGCAATTTGGTAGTAAAGCATTTTTGCTGATAGGCGTTCCATTTTTAATTGTCCTGCTCGTGGCAAGCAACTATATGAAGTCAAACAAGTTGAATGAAGTCTTATCCTCATCCACGGTAATCGGCCATCAGCTGGCGGATAGATTACGCGTAGAGGATGTATTCCACACATTCATTGATAAAATTAAAGATGTAATCCCGTACGAGAGCGCCTATGTCGTTGATTTAAGAATGGGTGAAAACCTCGTAATGCTAGCGCATAAAGAAGGCGAAATCCAGAGCGGTGAGACGAATAAATTTTCATATCCACAAAAGAAGTCCGAAGGTGATGGCTTGGACGTGGAAGTGACCAAGCTGTTTCTGAATAAAAAGAGTCTAGGCTCGTTCATAGGGTATACATTTGACCCATCCGTCGAATGTGTTATGACAGCCCCGATTAAGAGGAATCAGAAGACGGAAGCCTTCCTGATCCTGACGTCCAATCAACGGTATGCATTTGAAGAAATGCATGTGAAAATAGTGGATCTCCTAACCGGATATTTTGCTACCGCTGTAGAAAAAGCAAGATATTATGAGCGGACGGTGGAACAGAGCGTAAGATGCGGATTGACCGGCCTCTACAATTTCCGGTATTTAGAATCAAAGCTGGATGAGGAAGTAATCCGTTACCACACTGATGAAATTGCCACCTTGTCCACAATCATTCTCGACATCGATCACTTCAAGTCCATCAACGACACGTACGGCCACCAAAGCGGAAATGATCTGCTTTGCACATTTGCGGCACTCTTAAGAAGCTACCAAACATCCGAAATGACATTAGCCAGATATGGCGGAGAAGAGTTCGTAATGATATTGCCGGATTATGAAAAAGACGAAGCCGTAGGTCTTGCTGAAATGATTCGAAAAGAAGTGGAAGAGACCAATTTCAAAATTATCCCGGATTTATCCGAGGACCGTGAACCGACCATCGTCAACATGACAGTGAGCGTCGGAGTCGCTACGATGCCGATGGACGCAAAAGATGGAAAGGAATTGCTGCGAAATGCGGATAGGGCGCTTTATATCGGCGGAAAGCAGGCCGGGCGCAACCGGGTAGGGATTTATATAGAAGAAAAAGAGAATGTAGTAAGTTGAGGACCGGTGCATGCCGGTCTTTTTCTATGATTTTTTACTATTTTCATTGACTAGTTGATAAGTTTCGACATATTTTGTATGCTGTAAGTCAGAGAACCATAAAAAGGTAGGCGATATCCAATGAGAAGCCATAAGGTAAATGAAAAAGGGATGACCCTTGTCGAAATCCTGGCTGCGCTTGTCATATTGGGCATCGTCTTTGTTGGTTTCATGACGATTTTTCCGCAGATGACTAATTTTAATGAGAAGACTGGAACGAAACTCGAAACAATGAATGAAGCAAGGAATTTATTGCATGAGTTCAAAACCCTTTATACTCTTGATGAATTTGAAGGTAATGGTTATACAGAGAGTAATGGTATGTGGATCAAAACAATGGTTGGGAAAACTGTAAATGAAAAAATAGAATACAGAATCCAACAAGCACCTTCGTTGGAAGCCGGAACTAAAATCGAACAGAGTAATCTCCATTTCGTTGAGATTCTTATTATTAATAATAACAAAGTGAAAAGTAAGACATTTGGTTACATTGAGGTTCTGAAGTAAAGGGGAGGAAGCAGGGTGCTGAAAAAACAGAACGGCATGACATTAGTGGAAGTCCTTGCAGTTCTTGTCTTGACTTCCCTGGTGATTCTTTTAATTTGGACAACCGTAATGACTGCAATTAAATACAATGTTACCGAGACAAAAAAGCTTCGTTTGCAAGAAGAAGCAAACTATATCATAACTGAAGTACAAAGGATTCATCGGCAATGCAACCAATATGAGCTGAACGTCAGTGAAGGTGAAATTACCTTGGTGAATTGTGACGGGCCGATAAGTGATCGAGCGATTAGCAGGGGATATAATTTCAATGGGACCACTTACATTAAAGATAAAATAGATGCGAAAAAGAAAGATGCTTCGATTCCCTTTACTTTAGTCATTACTGATTTGGAAAATGACAGATTAAAAGTAGAAATTACAACAATTATCTCAAGGTATAAATTACATTGAATCCGGGGGGAGTACAAAATGAGCAAATCAGATAATGAAAAAGGATATGCCCTTTTAATTGTTCTCTTTATGATTGTATTCATTTTAAGTATTTCCGCCATTTTTATGCGTGGTTCAATTAGTAATGCAATGCAAGAACATCGTATTGATGAGTCCCATCTTACGGTTATGACGGCTGAGGCGGGAGTAGATTATACAAAACAATTGTTAATCAACGAATATTTCGAGAGAACAGAAGAGCTTGATATTTTAGCTAATGAAAAAAAGAATGAGAAAATGAATTATGCCGCAATTCATAAGGAAGTCAGAGATAAGCTAGATGGGTATTTGAAAACTAGAATTGGACAAGAAAAATATATTACTGACTATGTAGAATTTACGAAGCCATATAATTATAAACTTATCACATATTCTTTTTCAGGTAGTGTAAATCCGAGGGAAATCATTTTCAGCGGTACTATTGAAGGGAAAAGAGATAATAAAGAATCGAAAGTATTAACTAAGAGAATTAATTTTAAACAATCCTTTTTGATACCTGATTACAGCACGACTTCCAATTCGGGCGGGACTTTGGTTTCTCCTTCTAATCTATTAAAGATTTATCCCGATAATATAACTGCACCCGCTTGTCCAGGAGATAAGTTGGACTCCAAGACTTGTAAAGGGTCACAGTATGGCGGGTATAAAAATGTGAAGAATTCAAAAGTCTATTTTCCGAATGGATTTAAGGTTACCAACGGAAACTTTCAAGTATATAACTCAGTTTTTTTTAGCAAAGAAACATTTGAGGTTGCCAATATGAATGATATCGAGAAATCAACATTAAACTTGTATAAAAATTTAATCATTAACAGCAATGTTAAAGTAGTACAAGAGTCAACTATATTAGCTTTAGGGAATGCGGATTTTAAGGGTCAGTTGACGGTTAGCGGAAATTCATTAGTTTGCGTAGGTTCACTTTCTGTCGGTAAGAACTTGACAATTGGAATGGGCAGTAAAGTAGTGTATATGGGCGATTTCTCCAAAGGTAAAAAAGGTGCTGGTGAATTGATAAAAGTAAACAGTGTAAATGAACTCTGGGAGAAATGTAAGTTAGGAAGCAATAATAAGCTGGTTTGGCCAAAACCTACTCTAGAAGATGTAAGCTATGAATAATCTTGTGTTCTAATAAGAAATACGCGGGTGGACGATGGAGGATGGTGTTCCTAATGAACAAAAATATAGTAACGATAAGTATTTCGTCCATGATTGTTTTAATTTTAATGTCAAGTGTTGCTTTGGCTTCAGACTTTCGATTTGGCAAGCAATTTGCAGACCATACCTACGTCGGCCCTTTCAACATTTCTAATAGTAAAACGAAACAAGCAAGATCGAAATTAGCATCAAATCTATCAGAACTTCAAACGAAAATGGATGTGAATCTAGTCTACCAGGACACCCAATTCGCACTTCCCCCTGAAACAATCACATTCGATATTGACATGACACTTGCAAACGCGAATTCCGGAGAGGACAATCCGATTATTGCAATTGTTTCTCCTGAAGGTTTGCAAACCGTACTCAGCCAGGAGCTTCCTAAGAATAATTTCTCGGAGAGCGCAATTAATTCGATTTCGATAGGTATTGAAGAAGAACTGCAAACAGGCATCATGCCTAGATATGTCCATATAACGGATTATCTTGGAGTCGATGAAATACAAAATGAGGTACTAGCATCATTTGATTACAGCATTGACAGTATCTCGCCTGCTTTGTCAAAAGCGGTTCATGCACTGGACCAATCAGTGATCGGACCATTTGAATCGTTTTCCATGTCGGAAGTATTGACAAGTCCTGAAATCGGACCGCTTACTGATGAGGAAATGACATTGCTTTCATCCGTTTTATATAGCGCAATTCTCCAAACAAATTTCCAAGTCGATGAGCGGAATATCGGTTCGGTTATCCCTTCAACTATTCAACCCGGTTTTGAAGCGGCGATGAACCAGACATTAGGTCTCGACCTAAAGTTTACGAACCCGAACAAAACAGATTTCACCATCCGGGCGGCCTGGACATCTGGCAGGATACACGTTTCGATTGAAGGCAGGCCGTTCTATTACACTTATGAACCTAGTGTTTCTAAATCAGACACATATAAACCGAGGACTGTCCGGCAATACAGTGCATTTATCGATGATGAACAAGTCGTTGTTTCACAGGACGGCATTGATGGGGTAGAAGCGATTGTGACAAGGACATTGTCAGTCGACGGAGAAGTTATACATTCTGAGGACATTTCAAAAGACTTCTATGCGCCTATCCATCGAATTGAAATTCATCCACTGGCTAAAGAGAATACTTCGGCAGCAGAGAATACATCAGAGACAGATAATACTACTTACGACGAAGCGGAACTTCCGCAAAATGATGGGACACAAACAAGTCCGGATAGTGAACCATCAATTCAAGGAGAAGTGGGATCAAATAAAACCCATACTGTTGATGAAAACAGCACCAACGAATCGGCCGATGAGGAAGTCATCTACGATAAAAGCGGGCTGCCGATATCAGGAAAGTGATCAAGGCAGAGAAGTGAAAGAGGGATGTAAATGGCGATAACACGAAAACGACTGGGCGATTTGCTTGTTGAATCTGGACTCATTACTGACGCCCAGCTTCAAACTGCATTGGAGGAAAAGCCTAGAGATCAAAAACTCGGGGACGCACTTCTTCAAAGAGGTTATATAACCGAACAACAACTAATTGAAGTACTCGAATTTCAGTTAGGGATTCCCCACGTCAATCTTTTCAGATACCCATTTGACCCAAAGCTGTTCAATGTTGTTCCGAAAGAGTTTGCGAAGCGGAATTTAATTGTTCCGTTGAAGGCTGACGGAGATAGGCTATTTGTAGCAATGTCTGACCCGATGGATTATATATCTGTTGATGATCTGCGTTTGTCGACTGGCTTTCATATTGAAACAGCAATCGCTTCCAAGGATGATATCCTACGGACAATCTCAAAGTATTACGAAGATGAATTGCTTGAAGACTTTTTCATCGAGCAGCCGGAAGAGACGAGAGAACAGCAAGATGAGCTGACCGATCTTGATTCTCCGATCGTCCGCCTCGTCAATCAGCTATTGTCCTCTGCCATTACGCAGAAGGCGAGTGACATCCATATTGATCCGCAAGAACATCAAGTCGTCATCCGATACCGGATTGATGGAATGCTGAAGACGGAACGATATTTGCCGAAGCATATGCAAGCAATGCTCACTGCCCGTATTAAAATCATGTCGAGCCTTGATATTACGGAGCATCGAGTGCCGCAAGATGGGCGGATCAAAGCGACAATCGATTTCCGACCGATAGATCTGCGGGTTTCTACATTGCCTACCGTATTTGGCGAAAAAGTTGTTATGCGGATTCTGGATTTGAGCAGCTCGCTGAATGATTTGAAGAAATTGGGTTTCAGCCAAGTCAATATGGAGCGGTTCCTGAAGGAAATTGAACGCCCGAATGGTATCGTGCTCATTTCCGGGCCGACCGGGTCGGGTAAATCATCCACTCTTTATGCTGCGTTGAATAAATTGAACAAAGAAGAAGTGAATATCATCACTGTTGAAGATCCTGTTGAATACCAACTCGAAGGCATCAATCAAATCCAAGTGAATCCCACGGTTGGTCTCACATTCGCAAACGGTCTTCGATCGATCTTGCGGCAGGACCCCGATGTTGTCATGGTCGGTGAAATCCGCGACCGTGAAACGGTGGAAATTGCAATTCGTGCATCATTGACAGGTCATCTTGTCCTTAGCACGATCCATACGAATGATTCCATCGCCTCCATTACGCGATTGATCGATATGGGCGTCGAGCCGTTTCTTGTGACTGCGTCCGTGAATGCAATCATTGCTCAACGGCTTATACGTCGGGTTTGTCGGGATTGCGGACAGGAAATGCCCGCATCGAACCGGGAAAAAGAGATTTTTGCAAAACGGAGCATGGAAATTGAAACGATTGTCCGTGGGCCAGGCTGCGCGGCTTGCAATATGACCGGATACCGGGGCAGGGTCGCCATTCACGAAGTGTTAGTTATTAACGATGAAATGCGCGAAGTGATCAATAACCATGGGACACCTGCAATGTTGAGGGAAATCGCGATGCGGAACAGCACTGTGTTTTTGATTGATGATGGATTGGACAAAGTGAAGCAGGGAATCACGACAACTGAAGAAGTATTACGTGTTTCACTTATTGAATAGGGGTATATATATGAATGAAACAATAGATGAAATATTAAAAAAAGCATATGAATTGAAAGCATCCGACATCCATTTAACAGTCGGCGTGCCCCCTGTTTTCAGGATCCATGGAGAGTTAAAGCGCTACGGAGAAGTGTCTATAGATGATGCTTTTACTGAGGCAGCTGCTAAGTCGACTATCCCGGAAAAAATAGTTGGGGAATTTCTTGAGAAGGGCCAAATCGACTATTCCTATGATTTGAAGGGAATCGCTCGTTTCCGGGTCAATGCATTTCAACAGCGAGGTTCAATTTCGCTGGCCTTTCGGACAATCCCGACAATAATTCCATCAATCGATGAATTGCAAGTTCCCGGGATACTTAAGTCACTGGCTGAAACTCCTCAAGGTCTCATTTTGGTTACCGGCCCTACAGGTTCAGGGAAATCGACGACACTTGCAGCGATGATCCGTTATTTGAATGAAACGTCCCGCAAACATATTATTACTCTCGAAGATCCGATTGAGTATGTTCATTCGCATCAATCTTCCATCATCGATCAACGGGAAGTCGGCTTTGACACAAGCACTTTTGCTGATGGGTTGCGTGCGTCCTTACGGCAGGATCCTGATGTAATCCTCGTAGGAGAGATGCGGGATCTTGAGACGATTTCCACAGCCATCACTGCGGCTGAAACAGGGCATCTTGTTCTGGCGACGCTTCATACTTGGAGTGCTGCTTCAACGATTGACAGAATCATAGACGTCTTTCCGCATGGACAGCAATCCCAGATCCGTGTTCAGTTGGCTGGTGTTTTAACAGCTGTGTTGTCGCAGCGTCTATTTCAGACAGTCGACCGGAAAGGGAGGAGAGTCGCAACGGAATTGATGATCAACAATTCCGCGATCTCTAATTTGATCCGTTCTGAAAAAGTCCATCAAATCCCGAATGTCATTCAAACAAACCGGTCTATGGGAATGCATATGATGGACACGTCAGTCAGGCAGCTTCTTGACCGCGGGCTCATTTCATATGAAGTGGCAGTGCCGTATATTGAAGGTGATGATTGATGGCTCGGTTCAAATATGACGGCCGCGATGCAAATTCGAAAAGATCAGGCGTTATTGTTGCTGCGAATAAACGGGAAGCTGCATTGAAATTGAAGAACCAAGGAATTCGGGTAACGAATCTAACCGAGCAGGCTGAAACGGTTTTAACGAAAGAGATCCATCTAGGAAAACCGATCAAACGTACCCAATTCATCATGTTCCTCCGACAATTTTCAACATTACTCCGTGCAGGAGTCACAATTGTGGAGTCGATTCGCATTCTTTCTTTGCAAGTCGAATCGAAGCCCTTCCAAAAGATTTTAGTTTCTGTCGGGGATGATCTGCGGGGAGGCGGTTCGTTATCCGATGCGTTAATGAAGCACCCGAAAGCGTTTGAGCCATTAGTCATTAACATGATCAAAGCGGGGGAAATGTCAGGTACAGTCGATGATTCGCTGGACAGGCTTGCGGAGCATTATGAAAAAGCGCATATGACAAAGCAGAAAGTCATATCTGCAATGTCTTATCCGATTGTTGTTGGGATCGTTGCAATCGGCGTCGTCATTTTCTTGTTGTCTTTCGTCGTCCCAATGTTCGTCGATCTTTTCGCAAGTGTCGGTGGCGAACTTCCATTGCTGACAAAATTCGTTTTGAAGGCAAGTAATTTCATGGTCGCTTATTGGTATCTCGTCCTACTAGCTGGAGCTGCAGTAGTTGTTGGCATATTCATGATGCGAACCAGCAAGGAAGGGAAGTATTTGTTGGACTCCTTCCTGTTACGGCTTCCAATCTTCGGCGATCTTATGAAGAAATCATCGCTAGCCACATTGACGAGAACGCTTAGTTCCTTATTTGCGAGTTCCGTCCCGATTTTGCAGGCGTTGTCAATGACGGAAAAGATTGTTGAAAACCAAGTCATTTCTCGCGTTGTTGGCGAATCAAGACAATCATTGGAACGAGGCGGTTCTTTGACAGAGCCGATGGCGGGCCATTGGGCGTTTCCACCGTTAATTCCGCATATGATTGCAATCGGAGAACAGACCGGATCGCTTGATGCGATGCTCGGAAAAGTCGCGGATTTCTATGAAAAGGAAGTCGACGCCTCTACAGATCGTCTAAAAGCATTGATCGAACCGCTTATGATCGTCATGCTAGCGGGTTTGGTAGGGACGATAGTGCTATCGATTCTGTTGCCGATGTTTAGTTTATTCACGGAAATAGATAATATGTAATGATTTTTGTTGTAAAATAAATATTTATATATAAATATAGTTTGATAGTTTCATTTTCACTAGTAGTTTGGTATTCTTAATTGGAAATTGAAAATAAGGTAGAATAGGGAGGAATAATGATGAAAAAACTTTTACAGAAACGTTTGAAAAACGAAAAAGGGTTAACGCTAGTCGAGCTCTTGGCGGTTATTGTCATTTTGGGGATTATTGCGGCGATAGCGGTGCCTGCAATTGGTGGAGTTATTCAAAATTCTAAGTATAATGCTGTTAAAGCAGATGCCTTGAATGCTATAAATGCAGCTAATCTTTACTTTATAGATGATTCATCTGCTACATCTACTTCGACTGTTACTGTAAAGCAGCTGGTAGATGGGAAATATCTTGAAAACAAAGGGAAGTTAAATGATGGTGATACTATCTCAAATGCTAGCCCAAAAGTATTCTCTACAGGTACAGCAAAAATTAATTACACAGATAATAAAACAGTCAGTTTTAATGCTACACTAGAACAAATTAATAATGATAATCAAAAAGGTAGCGATGACAATACAACTAAAAAAATACCGAAATAAATAGCAGTATCATCAGACGCGAATTAATATTGCTCATTTATTTGGATGACCGATATATCTTTCCATTTGCCTTAGTTCTCGCAGAGACTACTTTCAAGAAATAGGAGTTGACAAAATGCAATTATTCAACCGCCGCAAACAGCCGGCAACTCTTACAATTGAAGATGATGCCGTCCGTTTTGTCCGGTTGAAGTCGCAGGATCCGATCGTTATTGACTGCGCGGAGGAAGTGAAGCTTCCTCCGAACACGGTCGTCGAGGGGAAGATTGTCGATGCGGAAGCGCTGGTGGTCATTTTGGAAGGATACTTGAAGGAATGGGGCATCACGAAGCGCGATGTCCAGTTTCTTGCTCCAGATACATATGTGATGATTCGGAAGGTGCCTTATCCGGAAGACATTGAGCCGGATGAATTGAAAGGGCATTTCTTCATTGAAATCGGTTCGACGATTTATTTGCCGTTTGATGATCCTGTTTTTGATGTTGTCCCTTGCAGTTTGAATGAAGGGACGAAAGAAGCGATTTTAATTGCCTCGAAAGAAAGTATTTTGGATCAATACGAAGATGTCTTAAAAGCTGTCAAACTCAATCCCGTTATTGCGGATATCGGACCGCTAGCCCTTTATCGCCTTGCTTATAAGATGTATCAATTTTCGGGTGATGAGCATGTGTTGATCGCCGATATGCATGATGGTGTGCTCACCGTATCGATTTTTCATAAGCATTACCCGCTTTTCATGCGTCCTGTCGATCTATCGCAATCCGCCGATCTGTCGATAGTTGCGGAATCTCAAGTAGATCCCCAATCCATCACGCCTACGACCATTGTGTTGGAGCTTGAAAAGCTGATAAACTTCTATCGGTATAATTTACATAACGGAAGTGCTTCCATTACACATCTGCTCGTCAATGGCGAATACGATGATATGGAAAAATTATTGTTGGCTATAAGGGAGAGATTTTCAATCGAAGCGGACCGTTTGCTGAAAAGACCTTTGGAACTTCAAGATGGACAACAATTGCCCGCAACCTTCAACCGTACGATCGGGTTGGCATTGAAAGAGGTGTAGTCATGCTCGTTGATATTAATCTATTGCCTGAAAAGGAGAGGGAGCGTTCGACGCTCCTTATTGCTGCACTCGCTGTTTTAGGTGCAGCTCTTCTTTTTTGGGCGACTCTTTTTGTCTTATCCCTTTCCTTATCAAAAGAGACGGCTCGAGCGGAAATGCAGATCGCTTCCTTGCATGCAAGCCAGGAGACGATACGGGAAAACCTCCAGCCCTCCTCACATGCAGGCGACCGGGAATTACTCGCGGCAACCGTTGAATGGGCGGAAGCGAATCAGTTCGATACATTGCCTATATTGCGTGAGCTGATCGCTTTGTTGCCGGAGCGGGGGTTTTTTGTTTCGTTCGAATTTACAGCCCCTCATGAATCGACGGTCGTTGTCCAGTTTGATGACAAATCGGACGCCGCCTACTATTTGACGAGGATGAAATCGTCTACAGTCGTGTCGTCAGCGACAGTAGAGTCGTTGGTGGCTGAAAGTCTTGAAGAAGATAGTGATTTGGAGTCAATTCCGCGTTTCGTAGCGACGTATCGTATTGAATACGTGGATGAACGAAGCGGTGTTGTCGAGGTTGAAGGAACAGAAGAAGTGCCTGAAAGTGGCAACACTGATGAGCAGGGGGTCGACTCCGATGAGTAATATTTCCAAACGTCAGAAGGAGATGGGGCTCCTTGTATTGGCGATTGTATTTCTGCTTGCGCTTGCCGCTTATTCGTACTTTCGAGTCTTCGCCCCGGCGAAAGAATCAAATGAACGCGCGGCACAGACGTTGGCGAATGAACGGGATATCCTGTTTGCATTGCAGCGTCAGGAGGCGCAGCAAAGTAATACAGGGACATCCAACTCGCGGCCATTGCAGGAGAAGCTTCCAGTTAAGCCGCTAGAGGATCTGATCCTCTTGCAAATTCAGAAGGCGGAAGTGAAATCGGATGCCTTCGTCCATGAAGTGAACTTTTCCTTGGAAGAACCAATCATTGAAAATGCGCCCGAACAAGTTCAAAATGTACAGGCTGTCATTGCGGAAGTGCATATGGCGGCAGATGCATACAAGCAAATCGACCGGTTCATTGAAGAAATCGAATCGATGGAGCGTGTTTTCATCATGGACCGTGTGGAGTTCGCTGCCCCCGAAGAAGTGAGTGCGGTGGAACAAGAGGACGCTCCGATGGAATTAATTGTCACTTTCCATGCGTTTTTCCGGCCGGATTTAGGGAATCTTGAAGATGAAGCGCCGAAAGTGGATGCGCCGTTGCCGGCCGGTAAACAGGATCCGACGCCGATCAACAAAATTCCTGGACTAGGTGATCGTGAATGAACATTGTTTGGATACTTTTATTCTTCGTGTATGGAATTATTTTCGGCTCCTTCTTCAACGTCGTAGGCCTCCGTGTGGCGAAAAAGGAATCGATTGTCTCGCCGCCATCCCATTGCACAAAATGCGATCGGAGGCTGCGTCTGCTTGATTTGATTCCGGTACTCTCCTATGTTGCTCTGCGGGGAAAATGCAGGGGATGTGGGCAGAAAATAAGCCCGATGTATCCTTTTATGGAATTCATAACGGGTGTTTTATTTGCATTTTCGTATTACCATATCGGTTTTACATATGAATTGATCATTGCGTTGCTGTTCGTTTCATTGCTAGTCATCATTACAGTTTCCGACTACGCGTATATGCTGATTCCCGATAAAGTGCTTTTGCCGTTCGCCATCGCGCTCTTGATCCTTCGGTGGCCAATTCCTACAACGCCGTGGTGGGATAGCCTTCTAGGGGCTGCAGTAGGCTTTGCCGTACTGTATCTCATTGCCGTCGTGTCGAAAGGTGGAATGGGCGGAGGAGATATAAAATTGTTCTTCGTCATCGGGTTGGTGCTCGGAACGGTGAACACACTACTGACGTTGTTCCTCGCTTCAGTGATCGGTTCAATCGTCGGTATATATGTACTGAAGAAAACCGGAAAAGGCAGGAAGACGCCTGTTCCATTCGGACCTTCCATTGCAGCGGCAGCCGTCATTTCGTATTTTTACGGAATGGCCTTTGTCGAATGGTATCAGCAATTATTCATTTAAGTCGATAAATTTATTGGGACAAGACGACATACGTCTTGTTCTTTTTCATGTCCGATTTGATACGGTTACTAAAAACGGGGTGGTCTGGAATGAACTTCAAGAAGAAGTATTCGAAAGTGACAGTCGCAATGGCGATGCTGCACGGCGTCATCATTGGCATTGCAGCCGTAGCAATCGTAGGTTTCATTATCGTCGGCACGAATGGACAAGGGAAGGAAAAGGCGGGTGAAGAGGAAACTGTGGCGACCGATACGCCAAAATCCGGAGAAACAACTCCTACATCCGGTCCTGCAATTTCGCCTGAGGAAGCGCCGCTTCAGCTGTTTGCTAAACAGCATGGCGTGTTTTCTACATTACAATCTGCCCAGGAATTTGTGGCACTGGATGCAAGTCTTGCGAAGGCTGCGGTTTTAGATATCGGGGGGCAGTTCTATGTGTGGAGCGCTGTCGGCATCCAGGAAGATGAAATTGATGTAAGTGCAGATGAAATGACGTTCAGGAAGCCGTTTTTTGCCGATACATCGTCGTGTTCCACTGTCGGTGCTGGAAAATTAAGAAACGCTCTATCGGAAACGGAATTATCGAAAATAAAAGTTTTGACAACTGTCGGGGAAGGGGAAGCCGAGGATGAAAAGCTTGCCGAGTTCCGCAAGATTGTAGTTGCCGTTACTACGTTCACTTCGGATTTGCGGATTGTGCGTCTTCAGTTGCTTGGTCATTATACACATAAGAACGGTTGTGTGAAAATCAATTTTTAACCCGGGAAAACGGGGCAAATCCGCGTTATTGCCGAGTTATGAAAATTTCCATTACGCTCCTTCTCAAGTATGATTAAGAAAAAGGAGGTTGCTTATATGGAATTCATTGCAAAAAGCCCGATTATCCTGGCATCCGGCTCCCCGAGAAGGCAGGAGCTACTCGGAAGCCTTGGCATCCAGTTCGATACAATGCCAAGCGATGTCGAAGAAGTGATGGAGTTGGTGGATCAAGACTTCGCGGATTATGTGCAGAAGCTTGCAGTCAAAAAAGCAACTGCGGTGGCGGAAAGGCAATTGGATGCAGTAATTATAGCGGCGGATACAATTGTCGTTTTTGGCGGAGAGGTTTATCCGAAACCATCAACGAAAGAGCAGGCAGAGAGCTTCCTAAGAACGTTTTCAGGAAAGACCCATTCAGTTTTCACCGGTATCAGCATTCTCGGAAACGGATTATCGAAAGTGTTTTCAGCCGAGACGAAAGTGACGTTCAAAGAACTGGACGATCCTCTTATCAAGTCATATGTGAACTCCGGCGATCCTATGGATAAGGCGGGCGGATATGGCATTCAAACCGCGGGGGCGCTCCTTGTCGAAAAAATTGAGGGGGATTATCTCAATGTCGTCGGATTGCCTTTATCGAAGCTGGTGGAGATATTGCGTGAAGAAGGCATCGTTCAGTTGAAGGAGGCTGAATGATCCATTGACAACCGATGTGAAGAATCAGATGATGATCCGGGATGTACATATCGCGGATAGACCCCGTGAAAGGCTTATCCATCAAGGGGCAGGCAGTCTGTCCAACCAGGAGCTTATTGCCATCCTGTTGCGGACAGGCACGAAGGAGGAGTCGGTTCTGATGCTTGCCAATAGAATTTTGAAATCATTCGATAAAATCCAGGACCTGAAGGATGCGAACGTAGAAGAAATGATGTCTGTTAAAGGCGTAGGACAAGCGAAGGCCGTCCAAATACTTGCCGCTGTCGAAATCGGCAAGAGAATCGCCCGCAAGCATTCGGATGGCCGCTATGTCATTAAATCGCCGGAAGATGCAGCAGCTTATTTGATGACGGATATGTCTTCCCTCATGCAGGAACATTTTGTCGTCCTGTTCCTGAACGTAAAAAACGAAGTGCTGCACAAGCAGACAATCTTCATCGGCAGCTTGAATTCTTCCATCGTTCATCCAAGGGAGATTTTCCGTGAAGCGGTTAAACGCTCTGCCGCCTCTATAATTTGCGCGCATAACCATCCTTCCGGAAATCCCTCTCCTTCGCCGGAGGACATTGAGGTGACGAAAAGACTTGTCGAAGCAGGTTCGATTATCGGAATCGAGCTGCTCGACCATCTAATAATCGGTGATCATCGATTCATTAGTCTTAAGGAAAAAGGATATATGAGTTAGCAATAAACTCCTAAATTGGAAATGGTTCTGTGTAAAATCAGTAGTGGCAAGAGGCGCCTGACCCCACAGTATGAAGGGGTTAAGGCGCTTCTTGAAGTTGCGTGGAGAAGGAAGGCGATAGCATCAAAATCCAGTCTATTGCTATTGACACTGTGAATTTGTTCTCCAATCCGTTATAATGTGGTGTATGATTTCAAGAAGACCATAATTATGCGGTCGAATAGAAAGGAAGAACAGACTTGTTTGGATTTGGATCAAGAGATGTCGGGATTGACCTCGGCACAGCAAATACATTAGTTTTCATTAAAGGAAAAGGGATTGTTCTTAGGGAGCCATCCGTCGTTGCGAAAAATACAGTAACGAATGAAATCGTAGCAGTCGGATCTTCGGCTAAAAATATGATTGGGCGTACACCTGGTTCCATCGTTGCGACGCGGCCGATGAAAGACGGCGTCATTGCAGATTTTGAAATTACGACAGCGATGATCGAACATTATTTGAAAGAGGCGACAAAAGCTGCAGGAAGCGCTTGGAAGAAGCCGAACGTCATGGTTTGTGTTCCTTTCGGCATCACTTCTGTTGAACAGCGGGCGGTCATTGATGCAGCAAGGCAAGCTGGCGCTAAAGATGCGTTTACGATAGAAGAGCCATTTGCTGCAGCTATCGGTGCTAATTTACCAGTTTGGGAACCTACGGGCAGCATGGTCGTCGATATAGGTGGCGGTACGACTGAAGTTGCAGTCATTTCCCTTGGCGGCATCGTAACAAGCGAATCGATCCGTGTCGGCGGAGACTCGATGGACGGTGCAATCATCGGTTATATCCGTAAAACGTATAATATGACAATCGGTGAACGTACAGCGGAAGCTATTAAAATTGAAATTGGTTCGGCAAGAGTTTCTGCTAAACCTGAAAAGATGGATATCAGAGGCCGAGATCTCTTGACCGGTCTACCGAAAACATTGGAAATTTCATCTGATGAAATCGTTGAGGCGCTTCGTGAATCCATTACACAAATTATTGAAGGCGTTAGAAAAACATTGGAAGCGACTCCTCCGGAACTGTCCGCAGACGTCATGGAACGTGGAATCGTCTTGACTGGCGGGGGAGCATTGCTTGAAAACTTGGACAAGGTCATCTCGGATGAAACGAATATGCCTGTCTTCATTGCAGAAGATCCACTAGATTGCGTGGCAATCGGTACGGGTAAAGCGCTCGATAATTTCGAAGTGATCAAAAAGATGCAAGTTAGGTAATGAGGGAGGATTTTGGCAATGCCGCGATTTTTTTCGAATAAACGGTTGATTTTATTGCTTGTAGGCGTCATCGTCCTAGTGGCATTGATTTCATTCTCCTTAAAAGACAGGCAGAACGCCACCCTTCCTGAGCAAATTGTAAAAGATGTTGTCGGTTTCGGCCAATCGATCTTCTCGAAACCGGCACATTATATTACAGGCACATTGGATAAAATCGATGGTATTTTGAATACATATGAAGAAAACAAGCATTTGAAAGCACGATTAAAAGAATATGCCGCAAATCAAGCGGAGTTGGCAGATGTGAAAGCGGACAATAAAGAGCTCCGTGAAATCGTAGACAAGAAAGATAGCCTGCGTGATTACGAGCCTATCCAGGCGACAGTCATTTCGAGGAATCCCGATCAATGGGAAGAGAAAATCATCATCGATCGAGGCAGCGTGGAAGGCGTGGAGCTTAATATGGCTGTCATCACTGCTTCAGGACTGATCGGAAAAGTGGTGCTCGTCACTCCCTTCAAATCGACTGTCGAATTGCTGTCGACTGAAAACCGCGACTTCCGGGTGGCTGCGGTCATTCCGGGTGATAAGTCTATTTTCGGGTTGATTGAAGGATATGATTCGGCGCGTGGCGAATTAATAATGAAGAGGATCGATTCAAATTTTGAAGTCAAAGAAGGACAGAAGGTCGAATCATCCGGATTAGGCGGCATTTTTCCGAAAGGTTTGCTGATCGGGGAAGTGACTGAGGTATCTACGGATGATTTCGGATTGACGAAATTGGCGTATATCCGTCCCGCTGCGGAATTCTCCATGTTGGATCATGTGATGGTTGTGAAAAGGTCTTCCCGGATTACTAGCGGAACGGACGGCATAGTCGCCGGCGAGGAAGAAGAGGGGGAGGATGGATCGTGATCAGGTTCATTATCCCTCTTATTGCTGTCATATTATTCTTTCTCGAACCGGTATTCAGTCTTTTTTCACCCATATCAATCGCAGATGTATCCTACACGCTCGTTCCCCGCTTTGTTATCGTTTATCTTATATTCATCACAGCCTACTATGGCCGCAGGCGTGCAATCCAATACGGAATCGTACTTGGACTCTTGTATGATATGTATCACATTGATATTATTGGAGTATATACCTTTTTATATCCGGTGATCTGCTACTTTGCCGCCTTGATCATCAGGCAAATCCATCGCCATATCATCACTGTCATGCTTTTATCGATGGCGATGGTTGCGCTGCTTGAATTGCTGTCATACTTTTTCGCGAGCCTGATTGCATTGACTTCAATTGGTTTTGAAGAGTTCATCGTACTTAGGCTTATGCCGACGATGGGCGCCAATTCGATCTTTGTGGGAATGTTCGGCTATCTGTTCAAACGGCTGATCGACGAAGTGGGGCTGCAAAAAGCCGGAATATAATTAAGGAAACTGTGAGGGACGCAAATGACGAAACAGCACTATGTAACAATAAAAGGGACAAAAGACGGGCTTGTCCTCCGACTTGACGACAAATGCGCTTATTCGGACATGATTGCAGAACTCCGCAATAAAGTCAGCGAAAACAGTCTGGATGGGCTTGCTGAAGTGAAAGTCCATACAGGGAACCGCTTTTGTAATGAAGAGGAGCTGAAGGAAATCATGAATGTCGTGCATGAATCACCACATTTACGGGTTTCAAAGATTCAGAGCGAGGTCATTACAATCGAAGAATGCAATCGGAAAGTACTTGAGAAACAATCGGAGACCTATATCGGCATCGTCCGCTCCGGACAAGTTGTCAAGGCTGACGGCGATCTCGTCGTTGTCGGTGATGTTAATCCGAACGGTCGTGTAGTTGCTGCCGGCAGCATTTATATATTAGGCAGGTTAAAAGGAATTGCACATGCAGGTGCAACTGGCAATGAAGAGGCGGTCATAGCGGCTTCTTGGCTAGAAGCGACGCATTTGATGATAGCGGATAAGTTGGAAACGATGACTGATGAACTGACGATTTTGTCAGAGCAGCCGGAGATGGAATGCGCATACATACATCCAAACGGTTTCATTGCCATCGACCGTTTACAGGAGCTACGGATTCTGCGGCCAAATCTGTCAACATTCAAAGGAGGGAGCTAGTGTGGGAGAAGCAATCGTAATAACGTCAGGAAAAGGTGGAGTCGGTAAAACGACGACATCTGCAAATCTTGGGACAGCATTGGCTCTACAAGGTAAAAAGGTATGTCTTGTTGATACGGATATCGGGCTTCGTAATCTGGACGTCATCCTCGGTCTTGAAAACCGTATCATCTACGATCTCGTCGATGTGATAGCGGGACGATGCAAAATCCATCAAGCGCTCGTCAAAGACAAGCGTTTCGAAGATGGACTTTTCTTGTTGCCGGCTGCGCAGACGACAGACAAAAACGCAGTCGAACCGGAACAAATGAAAGAACTGATCACTGAATTGAAACGGGAGTATGATTATATCTTGATCGATTGCCCTGCAGGCATCGAGCAAGGGTATAAGAATGCCGTTGCAGGAGCGGATCGTGCCATCGTCGTCACGACGCCGGAAATTTCAGCGGTTCGGGACGCGGACCGTATTATCGGACTGTTGGAGCAGGAGGATATCGAGCCTCCTAAACTGATCATCAACCGAATCAAAAGCCGTCTCGTCAATAGCGGCGACGCTTTGGACGTCAATGAAATCACGACCCATTTATCCATCGATCTGCTCGGCATCGTCCTGGACGATGAAAAAGTCATCTCCTCTTCAAATAAAGGAGAGCCAGTCGTCATGGATCCTTCGAACCCGGCAGCAATCGGCTACCGGAACATCGCCCGCCGTATATTAGGCGAATCCGTGCCGCTCATGTCACTGGACGAAGGCAAGCCAGGCTTCTTCGGAAAACTGAAAACACTATTCGCAAAATAACCAGAACCCTTTTTCTCAAGGGTTCTTTTTTTTATCTTTTTCTTATTTAAAAGTGATGAAAATAAGTTATGAATGAGCAGAAGGTGGCGACTCTAGCGAAAGCGCAGCGTTACAAGCAATGTTATCTGCGACCCCAAGGGAGCAGGCTGCCTTAATTTCTGTAAAGTGCGCAGAAATACGGCAAATCGAACCCTACGCTGTTCGATTGGAAAGCGTCCGCCTGAAGCGCAAATCAACTTTTAAAAGTAAAAACTAAATGATAGGAACGTGGAGTTCACATCACCCCGACATTTGATTTGGAAAATTTATTTTTGACAATTGTACTGTACAGATAATAAAGAGGATACTTGGACATTTGCCCATAATATTCAGAGTACACCCGTCATATACTGAGGAAAAAGGTGGTGTGGCGGGGTGAAATGGAAAACAAAATGGTTCATTGCAATCATTCTTACAATTGGTGTATTCAGCTTTGCCAAATTGGAAGAGGCGGGAGTCATCAACAAGCCTGTTACTCAATATATAACGACAGGCAAAGATTTCATCATGATGAAAAAGTGGGTCGCTTCAATAATCGGTGATCCAGATGAAGAGACGATCACAGTTTCTGCCGATACGATAGAGGAGATGCCTTTCGCTGCCTACGAATCGATGCAGCCCTATAAAGATGGCGTGATCGCTTCGTATGCACATCCGATGCCGATTATAGCCCAAGGGGACGGGCTCATCGTTTTCACCGGCTTTACCCGGCAGTCAGGAAAGACGATCACCGTATTGTACGATGACGGGGACGAAGTGACGTACGGATTTGTTGGATCAATTTCGAAGCTTCCCTATTCGACTGTGAAAAAGGGGGACACGCTTGCCCTCATGAATGAAGAAGCGATCTACTTAAAAGTGAAGCGGGAAGGAGTCGTGTTGGAAGCGGCGGTTTTGGCTACTTATTTCTCGGAAGAGACGAAATGAAGTTTCGCCTTCATCCCATTTTGGTACCATTTTTCCTCGTGCTGATGGTAACGGGTGGATTGGCGTTTTACGCTCTCGTCTTCATCTCTCTGCTCTTCCATGAGGCAGGCCATATTTTCGCTGCGAAATTATCGGGCATGAAAGTCAGGTCATGCACGATCATGCCTTATGGAGGAGAACTGCGAATACCTGACCGTTATGCTTACGGGAAAAGGCAAAGAGTGTCAGTTGCTATCGGCGGGCCTGCTGCGACAGCAATTCTTCTCCTGCTATCGATGCTTTTTGACTTTCCCGGAGATGAACAGTTCATGCGCATCCAACTAGTGATCCTGGCGCTGAACCTATTGCCTATTCTGCCGCTTGACGGTGGACAGGCCGTCAGCGTCCTGCTTGAAAAGGAAGAGAAGAAATATAAGATGAGATCCGCATTTCTCATTTATTCCATAACCGTTTTAGTGGCTGTCATCCTTCTGCTTCTCTTGGGACTTCCTGAAACCGTACTTTTTGTTGCATTAGCACTCTTTTTATTGATCCAAAACATTTCTGCTTTCAAGTTCCGGAAATACGAACAAGCCTATGAGCAATTAAAAAGAAAACAGTTGACGTCATGACCTGCGCGTGGTAATATTTTAATGTTATTGTTTGTAGCGCACCCGTGCTACAACCGCACTGATAAGGTACAAGTGTCCGTTAGGATCACCTATGAAGGCGAGTCTGAGTCTATTGAGGAGGTGCAAGTATGTACGCAATCATTGAAACTGGTGGAAAACAAATCAAAGTCGAACAAGGCCAAGAAGTCTACATCGAGAAAGTAGTCGGCGAAGCTGAGGAAACTGTAACATTCGACAAAGTTCTATTCGTTGGTGGAGAAGACGTGAAAGTCGGCGCTCCATTCGTGGAAGGTGCAACGGTTACTGGTAAAATCGTTAAGCATGGCCGCGGCAAGAAAATCACGGTTTTCAAATACAAGCCGAAAAAGAACTACCACAAAAAGCAAGGTCATCGTCAGCCATACACAAAAGTTGTCATCGAAGGCATCAATCTGTAAGCCGGCATGATCAAAATCATTATTGATGAACAATCCGGCCGCATCAGCTCTTTTGAGATGAAAGGCCATGCCGATTTCGCAGAACATGGAAAAGACCTCGTCTGTGCGGGCGCATCCGCGGTTTCATTCGGAGCTGTCAATGCCGTCATTGCACTCACTGGCATAACCCCTCATATCCAGCAAGGATCGGACGGAGGTTATTTGAAAGTGGTTTTTCCGGAAACGGAGAAAGATGATGAAATCCAATTGATCGTGAAGGCGATGATTGTTTCATTACAGACGATTGAACAAGATTATGGGCAACATATAAAACTTATTTTCAACCGATAGGAGGTGGCACTAATGTTACGTTTGGATCTCCAGTTTTTCGCATCGAAAAAAGGGGTAGGTTCTACAAAGAACGGTCGTGACTCTCATTCGAAACGTCTTGGCGCAAAGCGCGCTGATGGACAATTCGTATCAGGCGGCTCTATCCTTTATCGCCAACGCGGAACAAAAATTCACCCAGGTGAAAACGTCGGCCGCGGCGGGGACGATACACTTTTCGCGAAAGTTGACGGCGTAGTTCGTTTCGAACGCTTTGGCCGCGACAAGAAAAAAGTGAGCGTGTACCCTGTAGCTCAAGAAGCTTAATGTTATTACTAACATTGAAAGGACTGCATTTTACCGTGCAGTCCTTTTTATTTTTGGCGAATTTTGTGAAAGGGATGCTATACTGTAGTATATGAACAGTTGGCGGTGAGAAAATGGGATCGGAAGACCTGACGGTTGGGAAAGCGCTGAAGTTTGCACGCCATGATTTTTTAAATGAACTGCAATTAATGTTATTATATATGGATCTCGGGAAAATGCCCGATGCTCGAAGGACGCTGTTAGAAGCGACGGAGCGAATGCGTCATCTCTCCATGCTGGAAAAACTCCGCCTGCCAAAGACGGAAATGTGGCTTAACACATTCGAATGGAGACATACTGCGTTTTCAAAGAAGTTGCACAGCGAAATCATTGCCGGGGATCGAAGCGCAAACGACGAGGCGGTCGCCGATTATTTGGAACAGTTGATCGTCATTGTTGAGTCAGGGATTGACCCGATGGATGAATATTTCATTCGTATAGCGGTACATGCTACTGAAAAGCAATGGATGATTCAAATGACAGTTGAAGGAGCCCTCGCCGGAACGATCGTATTGCCACAGACGGATGGCGGGTTTGAAGCGAGTGGAGTTCTGCAGGACAAGGAATGGACGTTCACAATAAGTGGACAATAGGAGGAAAAAACATGTTTGTCGATCACGTTAAAGTATATGTAAAAGGCGGCAACGGCGGTGATGGGATGGTTGCATTCCGCCGCGAGAAGTATATTGCATACGGTGGCCCTGCCGGAGGGGATGGCGGAAAAGGCGGCGATGTCGTTTTCATCGTTGACGAAGGCTTGCGGACCCTAATGGATTTCCGTTACCAACGCCATTTCAAAGCCCCGCGCGGAGAGCACGGCGGCAGTAAAAACCAGCACGGCAAAGGCGGCCAGGACATGGTCGTCAAAGTTCCGCCGGGTACAATTGTGAAAGATGCCGAAACGGATACGATCATCGCTGACCTTGTTGAGCACGGACAGACGGCGGTCATTGCTAAAGGCGGACGGGGAGGTCGCGGAAATTCGCGTTTTGCAACCCCTCAAAACCCAGCGCCTGAGCTTTCGGAAAAAGGTGAGCCAGGTGTCGAGCGTGAAATCACACTTGAATTGAAAGTGCTCGCTGATGCAGGTCTAGTAGGTTTCCCGAGCGTCGGAAAATCGACATTGCTATCTGTCGTCTCAGCCGCAAAGCCGAAAATCGCCGATTACCATTTCACGACGCTTGTACCGAATCTTGGCATGGTCGAGCTGGAGGCCGGCACGACGTTCGTTCTCGCCGATCTGCCGGGACTTATCGAAGGGGCGCATGAAGGCGTCGGACTCGGACATCAATTCCTGCGCCATATCGAACGGACAAGGGTCATCATCCACGTCGTAGATATGTCCGGGATGGAAGGACGAGATCCATACGATGATTTCATTACAATCAACGAGGAGCTTGAGAGGTACAATCTCCGTTTAATGGAGCGTCCTCAAATCATCGTTGCCAATAAAATGGACATGCCGGAAGCGGAAGAGAACCTTAAGCTGTTCAAAGATAAGCTCAATGATGAAGAAGCGCTTGTTTTCCCGATTTCTGCAATTACAAGAGAAGGCTTGGATCAGCTGCTGTTTGCTGTTGCAGACTTGCTCGAAACGACGCCTGAGTTCCCGATGCATGAAATCGAGGATCAAGATGAAAATCGTTCTGTATTGTATAAGCATGAAGCCGAAGCTGAAGACTTCAAGATTACCCGTGATGATGACGGAGCATTTGTCCTATCGGGTTATACGCTGGAACGTCTATTTAAGATGACAGACTTCAATTTCGATCAGTCCGTCCGTAAATTTGCGCGTCAAATGCGTGGAATGGGAATTGATGATGCACTCCGTGAACGTGGGGCGAAGGACGGGGACACGGTGAGGATCCTCGACTTTGAATTCGAATTCCTTGAATAGTTGACAGAAGCTGTCGGTTAATGAATTGTTGCAAGGAGGCATTCAATGAAGCCATTGGGGGAAGGGCAGTTTTATCTTGTAAGGGAAGATGTGCTGACTGAATCGATGTTGAAGATGCTCGAGGCGAAAAGACTTCTGGCAAGCGGAGAGGAAAGGACAATCCAGGAAGCGACAAAGCGGGTCGGATTGTCCCGCAGTGCATACTACAAATATAAGGACACCGTCTTCCCGTTCGAGTCGATCGCCCGGGAACGTGTTTTGACGATTTTCATTCAATTGGAGGATCGGAAGGGCTCGCTTGCAACGATTCTTCGGATTGTTTCGGAAGCGAAATGCAATGTGCTGACGATCCACCAGACGATTCCAGTGCAAGGCCGCGCAAATATTACATTATCACTCGATGTTACCGAGATGGAGATCAAAATGGAGGAATTCATGCAAAGATTGAAAGCCCCGAATTTCATCGATTCCGTCCATTTGATTAGCTCGGGAGCTCTTTAAGTAGTGCCAACAGAGAGCAAGAAGATGGAGGGACTGGGATGAGCGAAAAAGAATACAAGCCTACGATCGCATATTTAGGACCGGAAGCATCATTTACACATGTAGCGGCAACTCACCTTTTTGGTACTGATGGTCTCGTTCCGCAACCGACAATACCTGATTGTATTGAAGCTGTTACAGAAGGACATGTCGCGTATGCAATTGTGCCGCTTGAAAATGCATTGGAAGGTTCAGTGCCGATGACGATCGATTATTTATTCCACGGAAGTGACCTGTTCATCAACGCGGAAATTTCAATACCTATTGAACAGCATCTAATGGTCAATGAAAAATGGAAGGATGCACTGGAACAGCTTGAATCAGTCCGCTCCCATCCGCACGCGCTTGCACAATGCCATAAATATCTGCAGTACCATTACCGCCGTACACCGCTGATCCAGACAACATCGACTGCGGCTGCAGCAAAGTATATTTCCGAAACTCCGGATCATTGCATTGCTGCAATCGGAAATAGCTTGGCTGCTGAAAAATACGGCTTACATATCGCAGAAGAAAATATCCATGATTTTCATTTCAACCACACCAGGTTCGTCGTCTTGTCATTGCGGAAAGGTCAGTTGGAGCAGTACGGCCATTCGGAAATGCCGAAAACGACTTTCATGGTCAAGTTGCCGGAGGACGACCGTTCAGGTGTGCTCCATCAAATACTATCGGTTTTTGCATGGCGGAAGCTGAATTTAAGCAAAATTGAATCCAGACCGATGAAAACTGGGCTTGGAAATTATTTTTTCATCATTGATGTAATGGAAAGCGAAGAACATCCGATGATGAAAGGCGCGCTTGAAGAGTTAGCCGCGCTCAACGTCACTGTACGGTCTTTCGGTACGTATTTCAGTTATGAACAAAAACCTTCACACTAATTTCAGTGTGAAGGTTTTTGCATGTAAACAGCAGGCCGTACATTGGTTTTTCGAATGAATAAACAAGCCGCTTCTACAATATACATACTAAGAGACAGGGCGCCTCTGTCAAATTTGCGTCACAAAGACGGGCGTTCGTTCATACGATGGATTGATGGAAGGGGGATTTTGTTAGTGGATGTCCATATTGTTGTAAAAGGGGATACGTTGTGGAAAATTGCACGACAGTACGGTATCTCTTTTGATGAATTGAAAAGGGTGAATGCCCATCTGGCAAATCCGGATTATATCGTTCCGGGCATGAAGATTTTCCTGCCGAAGAAGAAGGCAGGGCATATGCCGACTGAGAAAGGCAAAGAAAAGATGCACGAAAAAGTGAAACAACATCATCAAGCTCCAACGCAACCGCATGAGAAACCGAGCAAGCCGGAGGAAAAGATTCCATTGCCGAAGGAAAAAACGGAATTTGAAATGCCTATGCCGCCGTCCGTGCCGAAGCAACCTATGCCAACCGCACCTGTTCAGAAGCCGCCTGCTGCGATGACACCACCAGCTGAATCGCCGATGATGCAACCTTTACCGCCTGTACCATCTTTACCGCCTATGCCGCCTCCTGTCCCGATGCCGCCAATGCAGATGCCGCAATTTTTCCAACCGTGCATGCCTGTGCCTTGTGGATGGATGCCGATTTATGATGCGGATTGTGCTCCAATGGCTTTCCCGAGCTTTACACAACAAATTCCTGCGGCGCCCGT
Organism: Sporosarcina luteola; assembly: GCF_023715585.1. Lineage (GTDB taxonomy): Bacteria > Bacillota > Bacilli > Bacillales_A > Planococcaceae > Sporosarcina > Sporosarcina luteola_D. The sequence goes on along the minus strand of NZ_JAMBOK010000001.1, from coordinate 941,118 downwards.
TATGCCGCAACAGGTGATGCCGTCTCAGGAATTGCCGATGCCGCCTGCACGGCTCGGAGTGAAGCCGCCTTCAATTGAGATGACCGAAGAGCTTGAGGAGTTCGATGAATCGCCGATTTATCCTGGAAGAGGTGCTGGAGCTCCTCCGACATATCCGATTACTGGTTGGGAATTGATGGAGTCGCCGATGATGCCGGAAGAAATGATGGAGTCACCGATGATGACGGAAGAATCTCCGGAACAAGAGGTTTATTGCCCGCCTGAACAAGGATATGTACCTCAAATGGTATCACCTGAATTTCAGAATCCATATGGGATGATGCAACCGCCACAGCAGCCATTTGCATTCGGTTATCCATGTCCGCCAATGCATCAACCAATGCATCATTGTGGTTGCAGCTGCCATTCGCAAGGGTTCTACGGTATGTCTCCAAGCGAGATGCAGCCGAATTACATGATGCCGATGCAAGTAAGCCCGATGCAAATGCAGCCGGCACAAATGTATCCGGTGCAGATGAATCCGATGCCGATGATGCAACCGCCTATGAACCCCATGCAGATGAACCCCATGCAGATGAATCCGATGCAAATGCCAATCAACCCTATGGACAATTACGGGTGCGGTTGCTGACCGGCGTATGGCGCTGGAAAAGGAAATCCGGAAAGTAAAAAAGAATGTTTGGAAGATGGTGGAAGGGGAAGCGGCCTATTCTCTGAAAAGGTATTCGTCCCGATCGACAGCTGTGAAAGTCGAATATGTACATCGGCAGCTGCAAGCAATCCGATTTCCACATATTATGCCGGTCATTCCCACCGAAGATCCGCTATTCATCATGCAGCCATGGATTGAAGGGACAAAACCCGTAAACTTCAGGCGCAGGATTGATCGGACCGATTCATTAACAGCACTTCAAGCGCTGCACAATACGAAGGAGCAGATCGATTGGGACGCCTCCCCTTATCTGCACAGATATCAGCTTCTGGATAAATGGCGGGATAGATTGGATCGGTTCATCGATCATCGCGATTCATTCGGGAAATTCATACGGATACAAGCGATTGACGAAATTATCATGTACGGGGAGGAAGCCCTTCCCGTAGTAAAGAAGAATCATCGTCAACTTTCAGGGTACACGCTCCTGCATGGGGATGTCGTCCATCACAACATCCTCCGTGATGACAACGGGCTGATCCGCTTCATCGATTTCGATTTAGCATGTTCAGGGCCCGCCGGAACAGAGTTGGCGCTTTGGATGCACCGTGTTTTGCCGAATGTGTGCTACAATCTGGATTTCCTTCTGGCGGAACAGTCGTCTTTAAGCGGTCTGGATGCTGGTTCGATGTCCATGCTGCTTTATCCGAATGAACTACTGAGGGAATGGCTGCACTTGTTGAGCGTTCCCGCAGATAAGCGGGAAAGTCTTGCGAAGAAGCTCATCCCCTTTACGGAATATGCACTCTCTTCATGGCCGAAGCTATGGTATGATATAGAACGGAACATGAAGTAGGAGGATGCATAATGGCTGGCCATTCAAAGTGGAAAAATATCCAGAACCGTAAAGGTGCGCAAGACGCAAAACGAGGTAAAATCTTTCAAAAGATGTCAAGGGAACTATATGTAGCTGCGAAATCAGGTGGTGGAGATCCGGAAACGAATCCCGCACTCCGTTTAGCAATCGAGAAATCGAAAAGCTTCAATGTCCCGAATGATGTCATAAAGAGAGCAATCGATAAAGCGACCGGCACAGGTGCGGATGAGAACTATGAAGAAGTCGTCTATGAAGGATATGGACCTGGAGGAGTAGCGGTTCTTGTACAATGTCTGACAGAGAATCGAAACAGGACAGCGCCGAATATCCGTGTAGCTTTCAATAAAAACGGCGGGAGCTTGGGTGAAAGCGGCTCAGTCGCCTATCTATTCAACCGTAAAGGACGCCTGTTTGTCGAGCGTACGGTAGAATCCGACGAAGAAGCGATCATGCTTGCGGCATTGGAAGCGGGTGCTGAGGATATCGAGTCGACAGAAGACGGCTTTGAAATCATTACAGAACCGTCAAGCTTCATGGAAGTAAAAGAAGCTTTGGAAGCTGATGGCATCGAATTCATTTCAGCGGAAGTGGAAATGATTCCGACGATCTATGCTGAATTGCAAGGTGAAAATGCCGAGCAATTCGAAAAGATGATCGATGCCTTGGAAGATGATGATGACGTACAAAACATATATCATAACGTAAGTGAATGAGCCGCCTCGTCCGCGGCTTTTTTTAATGATATGGTGACATTCACATCGATAGGTAGAAAACCCGTTCGTATGCTATAATAGTTTCGATACTTTAGGGGGAGAATGTCTTGTACGATTATATTAAAGGAATCATTACACGGGTGACACCCGAATACATAACGCTCGAACAAGGCGGCATCGGCTGGCAGATCATGACGCCCAATCCATATGCCTTCCATCAGACGGAGGAAATCCAGCAAGTGTTCACATATTTGCACGTCCGTGAAGATGTGCAATGGCTGCTCGGCTTCAAATCACTTGAACAGCGCGAACTATTCAAGAAGCTCATCACCGTTTCCGGAATCGGCCCGAAAGGCGCACTTGCCATTTTGGCAAGCGGCATCCCTTCCCAAGTTATTGGCGCAATTGAAAGGGAGGACGAAGCATTCCTCGTACAGTTTCCGGGAGTCGGAAAAAAGACTGCCCGTCAAATGATCCTGGATTTGAAAGGGAAGCTTGGAGATTTATTCACGGAAATCGAAATGCCTGATACGGATGTGACCCTTCTCTCCATGGCGGAAAATGGCGCATTGGATGAAGCGATCCTCGCATTGCAGGCGCTTGGTTATTCGCAGCGTGAATTGGCGAAAGTGAAAACGGACATGCAGAAGGAAGACTTGGATACGGAAGGCTATATGAAGCTCGCATTGCGTTTGCTTTTGAAACATAAATAACAATACACAAAGGAAGGAGGAGCGGCGGTCATGGAACGGGTCATTTCAAGTGAACAATCCAATTATGACGACAGTTTTGAACAATCTTTGCGGCCACAGACGCTGCAGCAATACATTGGACAGGAGACTGTGAAGGATAATCTCGGCATTTTCATCCAAGCCGCAAAGGGCAGGAGTGAAAGCCTGGACCATGTCCTGTTATACGGTCCGCCTGGCCTAGGGAAAACAACATTGGCGACCGTCATCGCAAATGAGATGGGCGTTAATGTGAAGATGACAAGCGGTCCGGCAATTGAAAGGCCGGGAGATCTGGCTGCCGTCGTTTCATCTTTGGAACCGGGCGACGTCCTGTTCATAGATGAAATTCATCGGTTGAACCGATCAATCGAGGAAGTGCTCTATCCCGCAATGGAAGACTTTTGTCTCGACATCGTTGTCGGAAAAGGTCCTTCTGCCAAATCGATACGTCTAGACCTGCCGCCTTTCACATTGATCGGGGCGACAACGAGGGCGGGTTCTTTATCCGCTCCTCTCCGTGACCGTTTTGGCGTGCCGCTCCGCCTTGAATATTACGGCGAAGGCCCGTTGAAAGAAATCGTCATCAGAAGCGCCAGCCTATTTGATGTCAGCATTGACGCAAATGCGGCGGTTGAAATCGCAAGGCGGTCGAGAGGGACGCCCCGGATCGCAAATCGCCTCCTGCGCCGGGTGCGGGATTATGCCCAAGTACGCGGAGACGGCAGCATTACAATGGATATTGCAAAAGAAGCGCTTGAAATGCTGCAAGTCGATTCACATGGCCTTGATCACATCGACCATAAACTGCTCGTCAGCATGATTGAGCGGTTCCGAGGCGGTCCGGTCGGAATTGACACGATAGCCGCAAGCATCGGCGAAGAATCGATAACAATCGAGGACGTCTACGAACCTTACTTGCTGCAGATCGGCTTCATCCAAAGGACACCTCGAGGCAGAATTGCGACGCGTCTTGCCTATGACCACTTCGGTTACGCTGTCCCTGACACGCTAACGTAAATTGTTCAATACTTGATACTAAAAGGAGTTCACCCGCATTATGGATGTTAATGATTTTGATTTTGATTTACCGGAAAGCCTCATTGCCCAAACGCCTCTCGCAGACCGGACTGCGAGCAGATTGATGGTTTTGGATAAAGTGACGGGCGACGTAAAACATCGTCAGTTCCGTCAAATTGTGGACGAGCTGCAGGAAGGGGACGTCATTGTCCTGAATGACACGCGCGTCTTGCCTGCCCGCTTGATTGGTACAAAAGAAGATACAGGCGCATCGATCGAAGTGCTCCTGTTGAAGGAGAAGGGCCCGAACGAATGGGAGACGCTCGTTAAGCCTGCGAAGCGGGTGAAGGTAGGAACTATCGTCACATTCGGGGATGGCAGGCTGGAAGCGGAATGCACTGAGATCTTGGAGCAAGGCGGAAGGATCTTCAAATTCCGCTATGAAGGTATTTTCTATGAAATACTCGACTCCCTCGGACAGATGCCTCTACCCCCATACATTACAGAGACGCTCGACGATCAATCACGCTATCAGACCGTCTTTGCGAAAGAACGGGGCTCGGCCGCAGCGCCAACTGCAGGTCTTCATTTCACTGAAGAAATTCTACAGGAAATCAAAAACAAAGGTGTCGGTGTCGAATTTATCACCCTACATGTCGGCTTAGGAACATTCCGCCCGGTCAGTGTAGATGTAATTGAGGAGCATACGATGCATTCGGAGTATTACCAAGTGACCGAAGAGGCTGCTACAGCAATCAACGAAGCAAAGGCAAGAGGCGGCAACGTCATTGCGATCGGTACGACTTCTGCACGCACACTTGAAACGATCGCTTCGCAAAATGACGGCAAAATAGTTGCGGCTAGCGGTTGGACTTCGATTTTCATCTATCCAGGATATCGATTCAGTATTCTGGACGGTATGCTGACAAACTTCCACTTGCCAAAATCGACATTGATCATGCTTATTTCAGCGATGGCGACACGCGAGCATGTACTGGATGCCTATAAGGAAGCTGTAAAGGAGCAGTACCGCTTCTTCAGTTTCGGGGATGCAATGTTCATCAAGCCTTAAACAAAGTAAAGGGATGTGACATCCCAAAATGGAAAGGAACGTACTAAATGGCAGCAATCACATACGAACATATAAAAACATGCAAGCAGACAGGAGCCCGGCTCGGCATCGTCCATACACCGCATGGTTCATTCGAAACACCGGCATTCATGCCTGTCGGGACACAGGCGACGGTGAAGACGATGTCTCCTGAGGAATTAAAGGAGATGGGTGCCGGAATCATCCTCGGCAATACGTATCACCTATGGCTCCGCCCGGGACATGATATTATTAAAGAAGCGGGCGGCCTTCATAAATTCATGAACTGGGACCGTCCGATTTTGACGGACTCAGGTGGTTTCCAAGTGTTTTCACTAAGTGAATTCCGGAAAATTGAAGAGGAAGGGGTCCATTTCCGTCATCATTTGAACGGCAGCAAGCTATTCCTCAGCCCGGAAAAAGCGATGGAAATCCAAAATGACCTCGGTTCGGACATCATGATGGCATTTGATGAATGTCCTCCCTATCCTGCCACATACGAATATATGAAAGCGAGTGTGGAAAGGACTTCAAGATGGGCGGAGCGCTGCCTAAAAGCGCATGCACGTCCAGAGGATCAAGGGCTTTTCGGAATCGTCCAAGGAGGAGAATTCGAAGAGCTTCGCAAACAGAGTGCGAAAGACCTGATATCGCTCGACTTCCCTGGATATGCAATCGGAGGATTATCTGTCGGTGAACCGAAAGATGTCATGAACCGCGCACTTGAATTTACGACTCCATTATTGCCGGCAAACAAGCCGCGCTACTTGATGGGTGTCGGCTCGCCCGATTCCTTGATCGATGGGGCAATACGCGGGGTGGATATGTTTGACTGTGTTTTGCCGACCCGAATTGCCAGGAACGGTACGTTGATGACGAGCGAAGGCCGTCTCGTCGTGAAAAATGCAAAATATGAGCGGGATTTCGGCCCATTGGACCCGAATTGCGATTGCTATGCGTGTAAAAACTATAGCAGGGCATATATCCGCCATTTGGTCCGTGCAAATGAAACGTTCGGCATCCGGTTGACATCCTATCACAACCTTTACTTCCTTCTGCGTTTGATGGAACAGATCAGGGAAGCGATTCGCAACGACCGGCTCGGCGATTTCCGTGAAGAATTTTTTGAACAATACGGATTTAACAAACCAAATGCAAAAAACTTTTGAATCTTGTATAATGAACCGAGAAGAGGGGGGAATAAAATGAATGGTGATATGTTAGGTACGTTACTTCCGATTATTGCAATGTTCGCAATCATGTGGTTCTTATTGATTCGACCTGCACAAAAAAGGCAAAAACAGACAAAGTCTATGCAGGAGAGTTTGAAGCGTGGCGATAAAGTCATTACAATCGGTGGTCTACACGGCGTGATTGATGCTGTTGACGATACATCTGTGTTTTTGAAAGTCGCAGACGGCACAACATTGCAATTCGATAGACAAGCTGTCGGTCGCGTTGTCGATGCAAGCGCATCATAATCGTATTCATGTTCAAAGAGGTGGTTCTACAGTGTTTCAACTGTAAAACCACCTCTTTTTCATTTGGGTATATTCCTGATCAGGAAAAGGTATGCTTTCCAGAAAGGAGGGATACATGATGAACGATCTCATAGTCATCGGATTCAGGACAATTTTGTTATATGTGTTCGTCCTGATTGTGCTCAGAATCATGGGAAAAAGGGAAGTAGGCGAGTTAAGCGTTATCGACGTTGTTGTCTTTGTCATCATGGCTGAAGTTGTAGCTCTAGCAATTGAATCTCCCGATAACAAGCTAATTCACTCCATATTGCCAGTGCTCCTGCTACTCTGCATCCAACTGCTAACTTCTTATCTTTCCTTAAAGAGTAAAAAGTTCAGGGATATCGTCGATGGAGATCCCACGCTGATCATAGAAGATGGTGTAATCCAAGAAGAGGAGATGAGAAAGCAAAGATACAACTTGGATGATTTGTTTCAGCAGCTTCGCGAGCAGCAAATCGGATCTATCAAAGATGTCTCCTATGCATATTTGGAGCCTTCAGGAAATTTGTCGGTTTTCACACACGAAAATACCCAGCCGGTCCTTGCCCTCATTTCAGATGGCGTCATTCAAAGCCGCCACGTCCGGATGGTCGGGAAATCCGAAGATTGGCTTGTTCAAGAGTTGAAAGGGCAAGGTGTGAACGACGTTCGTCAAGTCTTTTATTGTTCATTCGAGGAAGGGGAACTGCACTTCCAATTGAAGAAAGGCTATCAGTGAATCTTCGTCAGCCTTTTCAGCATGAGGACATCATTTTTCTTCACTTGCCCGAAAAGCAATAAGATGACAAGAAGGAATATCGTTGTGATGATACATTCCATCAACAATCCGAACTGCCCGATCGGGATGAAGATTGGCCGAACAACTGCTGTCAGGATGAAGGATACGTAGGGCAGGGCGAACATTGTAAACCCGGCTGCAGCGGCTTTGTTTTTCCTCAGTGTCGCGATATGGAGGAAGGAAGTGACGAGCACCCCGAATCCGATGGCGAGTACGGCGCCTGTTTCCTGCAGTCCAGGCTGGGAGGCCAATATGAACATGACCCCCAATTTTGCAATGCCGCCATATACCGAATTCATCATTCCTGCCTTTGCATCACCGGTCGCCTGCAAGATGGAATACAATGGACTTTGAATATAGTAAAAGAAAAAAATCGGTGCCAGCAATGACATATAGGTCGCGCCTTCGGTAATGTGGAAAAGCTTCTCGGCAAGCGCCTGTCCGTGAATGTAAAATACAGCTGCAGCAAAGGCGCCAGTCAAAGCGGAAAGTCGCAATGCTAAGTGGATCCGTTCCTGGAGTCTTTTCTTGTTGCTTGAAGCGGCAGCCCCGCTCACAGCCGGCACGAGAACGACAGACAACGCGTAAGGGATGAATGAAGGGAAGAGCAGCAAAGGAATGAGAACGCCCGAAATGATGCCGTAGAGCGATGTTGCGGCCACTGCACCGACCCCTGCCATTGAAAGGGCGCGCAGAAAAATGATCGGCTCAAGGAACCACGTGAATGTGCCGAATAGTCTGCTTCCCGAAGAAGGCAATGCTATGGAGAGGAGAGGCTCCATCGGATATCGCTCTTTTTTTGCAGCCGGCTTTTTATCTAGGCGTTTGTGCTGGTGATATTTGAACCAAAGATAAGCAGCTGACAGCCCTTCCGCAAGTAATGTGATGCCCATTGCGTATGCAGCGTTCATCGGATTGTTATCAGGCACAAGTGCAATTGGCAGCAGCCATGTTATCAAGACAATCCGGAAGAGCTGTTCGATGATCTGGGACCATGCAGTTTCTTCTATTCTTACAATTCCTTGAAAATAGCCTCTGATCAATCCGCATACAGAGGCAATCGGAATGATGGCGATCGCTACATACAGAGTTGTGGAAGAAGCCGCATTGCCCAGTAACGTTTCGGCCAAATACGGTACGAATAAAATGGACAGCGGGATGAAAATGGCCCCTGTGAAAATCGTGATGAATGTCGCAGTCCTCATTACTGCGGGTAGTTTAGCTGTTTCGCCCTTCACTTTCAACTCCGCAATCACTTTCGCAACCGCAATTGGAATTCCAAGTTGGACGAGTGAAAGAAAGAAAATGAAAGCGGGATAGGCGGTCATGTAAATCCCTACTGCCTCTTCGCCGGCCACCCGCATGAATTGGATACGAAAGACGAATCCCAATAGCTTGGTCATGAAAACGGCAACCATCAGTATGGCAGTTCCACGGATGAAAGTGGACAATAAAAACAACTCCTTCTCAATTCCGGTCATTTCGTTTACACTAAATCTATGCAAAGGATTGTCTATTTACGACTGAACGGGAAAGGGATGGAGAAGGTGACGATACAATTCGAACAGATATTCAAACATGCTTTGCCTGCCATACAGAGCAAAAGGGATGAATTCCGCCTTTATGGCTATCCGACAGTGACGAATGAAGAAATATGGAAATACTGCATACGTAAAAAATGGCGAAAGAAAAATGTTTCTACGATGCGGATCCATGAGCTTGTAAATGGCGTTTTGGCATTGACGCCTGCCGAATTCATGACCTATACCCAAATCGAGGAACAAAGGGGATCAAACTGGTTTTCGGATTTGAACAGCGATGAATTGCAGTTGCTTCTTGCGACTAAAAACAAGTAATTTCCGAAGTTCACACGATGCCCAACTATTTGACAGATGTTAATCTCTGTTTCATAATTGGAGTGTTGTATTTTCTTAAAAACTGTACCTAGCAATCTTCTCAGCGCTCCACGTACAGAGGGGGAACTAATCTATGAAAAAAAGAAGCCGGATTGTAGCTTTTCTATTACTGCTTGTCATGTTGGGATCTTTAATAGGCGCTACTGTAAAACCGATTATAAAAGATGTACGTCTTGGTCTTGACCTGCAAGGGGGCTTCGAAGTCCTATATGAGGTCCAGCCGCTAAAAGGGAAGGAAGGCCAAAAAATCACGGAGGATGTCGTATCCGATACAGCAGGTGCTCTACGTAACCGTGTCGACGTCCTTGGTGTAAGCGAGCCGGTCATCCAAGTTGAATCCAATAACAGGATCCGCGTCCAATTGGCCGGTGTCGAAGATCAGGAAACTGCACGTGAACTCTTGTCTACACAAGCAAATCTAACATTCAGGGATGCAGACGATAATCTGATGTTAGATGGAGATGACTTGAAAGAAGGCAAGGCGAAAGCCAACTTCGGGCAAAATGGCAACCCTGTCGTTACACTCGAAATGAAAGATCCGGATAAATTCGGGCAAGTGACAGCTGAAATTAAAGCAAAAGCTCCTGAAAACGTAATGGTCATCTGGATGGACTTTGAAGAAGGCGTCGATTCATACAAAGAGGAAAGAATGAAGGAAAAACCTAAATTCATTTCCGCTCCATCTGTAAAAGAAGTCATCAATTCATCCAATGTTGAAATTAATGGAAGCTTCACAGTCGAGGAAACGAAGGATCTAGCTGGGATTTTGAATGCAGGCGCACTCCCAGTACACCTTGAAGAAATTTACTCCACTTCCGTAGGTGCTCAATTTGGTGCACAGGCATTGGATAAAACGATTCTAGCTGGAATCGTAGGGATATCGTTAATCTTCCTCTTCATGCTGGTCTATTATCGTGTACCTGGATTTGTGGCTGTTATCACACTTTCCGTCTATATTTACTTGATCCTAACTGTATTCACAGGCATTAACGGAGTTCTTACACTTCCGGGAATTGCAGCTCTGATGCTCGGGGTCGGTATGGCAGTCGATGCGAATATCCTGACGTACGAAAGGATTCGAGAAGAACTGCGAGTAGGGAAATCAGTGAAGACTGCTTTCTCGGTAGGTGCGAAATCCGCGTTCACCGCCATCTTGGATGCTAATATTACAACGTTGCTTGCAGCTGTCGTCCTGTTCATTTTCGGGACAAGTTCCGTCAAAGGCTTTGCAACAATGCTAATCATCAGTATCCTCGTCAGCTTCTTGACAGCCGTTTGGGGCTCGCGTCTATTGTTAGGTCTTCTCGTGAATAGCGGGATGCTTGATGGAAAGACAGGCCTATTCGGGATTTCGAAAAGTCGGGTCCACGCACCTGAAGAAGATGTGGATACGCTTGACCTTACAACTAAATTCGATCGTTTTGACTTTGTTCGTTCCCGTAAAAAATTCTATGTGGTTTCAATGGCATTGATTATTGCCGGAATAATTGTTCTCGGGATCTTCAAATTAAACCTTGGGATTGACTTTGCAGGTGGTACTCGTGTTGAAATCTTATCGGACAATCCTGTTACGACTGAGGAAATCTCAAATACTCTTGAGAAATTGGGCCATCCAGCATCTGATATTGTGATTTCGGGTGATACGAACAATATCGGCGTCGTGCGTTATAAAGAAGAATTCAAGCAAGAAACTGTAAACAAGTTCAAAAAAGATCTAATGGCTCATTACGGTGCAGATCCGAATATTTCAACAGTTTCCAATACAGTGGGTAAAGAACTTGCGGAAAATGCATTGAAAGCATTACTAGTTGCTGCACTTGGAATCATCATCTATGTTGCATTCCGTTTCGAATGGCGGATGGGGGTTTCATCCATTATCGGGTTGATCCATGATGCATTCTTCATGGTTGCGGTATTCAGCATATCGAGGTTGGAAGTGGACATCACGTTCATCGCCGCGGTATTGACGATTGTCGGGTATTCAATTAACGATACGATTGTAACGTTCGACCGGATCCGCGAGAATCTTCATAAACGAGGCAAAATCGACAGTGCGGATGAATTGGCGGAAATCGTCAATAAATCACTTCGACAAACATTGGGCCGTTCAGTGAACACCGTCCTAACAGTCGTCTTTGTCGTAGTCGCATTAATTGCACTCGGAGCGGAAGCGATCCGTCCATTCTCGATCGCCTTGCTGATCGGATTGCTCGCAGGAACATATTCTTCCATCTTCATCTCAGCTCAAATCTGGTTTGACCTGAAGAAGAAGGAACTTGATAAAACCGGTACGTTGAAAGTCGAAAAAGAGAAAAAACAATGGGGTTCTGACGAGCCGGTAGTCTGATGACCGTGTCTCCGACAACGTTTTAAACCTCTAAGGAACAGGGTATACCTAAGCGTATATCCTGTTTTTTGTTTCAAAAGCGTAGGGCGCTTGCCCGGCATGAGTCCGCAGTCTAAGTGCCCGCATCCTGCGGCAATGACTGCATGACCGGCTTCCTGCAGGCCTCAGGCATAAGGCGAAGATGCGAAGTGGCGCTTTTTGCTACATTGACTTATGACCCGAGTTGCTAGCGCCCGAAGCTGGATGTTATTTTGTGAAGGGAAGGTGGGAAGATATGAAGATGCAATGGTCGTTGATACTCAGTATTCTTTTCGCCATTATCATTGCCGTGTTTGCCATTCTTAATATTGAATCCGTCCAAGTAAACTACTTGTTTGGAAAAGCGCATCTGCCACTCATCCTCGTCATTCTTTTTACGGCGTTGCTTGGTGCAGCCATCAGCGGCTTCATGGCTATGTTCAGATCCATTCATACCAATCGGCAAATCAATGAACTGAAAAAGGAAATGACCGCAAAAGAGATATTAATCGCAACTCAGCAAAATGAAATTGCAGCATTGCAACACCTTGTAGACCCTCCTCAAAATTTAGATACAATTGAAGGAGAAATGTAAGCACCCTTGCAAGGGTGTTTTTTTATGCGGAAATTTGACGACGATTCGCTTACCCCTTTAAGAGTACGCCCTCTTCCGATATAATGGGCATAAGAGGATGTGAGCCATTTTGATAGAATCGATGAAAACGTGGACGATCAATCGTCCTGATGAAACAATCGTAAATACATTTATAAAAGAGCTTAGTATTCCTTCCATCCATGCAAAAATCCTTGTCTCCAGAGGCTTTTCGAATGTGGAGGAAGCTAGGTCCTTTTTACATATGGAAGAAAGTTGCCTTCATGATCCGTATCTACTGTTCGATATGGAGAAGGCGGTGGAACGGATTCATCAAGCAATCGAAACAGGTGAAAAAATTACAATCTACGGTGATTATGATGCGGATGGCGTCACGAGCGTCACTGTATTGACGACTGCCCTCGAACAGCTCGGTGCAAATGTCGGCTTCACCATTCCGAACCGTTTCGAACATGGATACGGACCAAATATCGATCTGTTCGATGAACTACATCAAACGGGAACTTCCCTGATCATCACAGTCGATAACGGCATTTCAGGCTTGGATGCAGTTGCCCATGCCAAATCCATCGGAATGGATATCATTGTGACGGATCACCATGAAATCGGGGATGAGCTTCCGGTTGCGGATGCCATCATCCATCCGCGGCATCCGGAAGGCGATTATCCTTTCGGGGAGCTGGCAGGTGTAGGCGTTGCGTTTAAACTCGCTTGTGCCTTATTAGGCGAAGTCCCGGAAGAACTGTACGAAATCGCTGCAATCGGCACTGTCGCTGACCTCGTTCCTCTGAAGGGTGAGAACAGATTCCTGGTCAAGGAAGGAATCAGGCGAATGCGCATGACTGAACGGCCAGCAATCCAGGCGCTTGTCAAAGTGAGCGGGACTGAACAGCGAACACTTACTGAGGAGTCGCTCGGTTTCATGATTGGACCGCGTTTGAATGCACCGGGTCGGCTGGGCAGTGCTGACCCTGCCGTCCATCTGTTGAAGACGGAAGATAAGATGGAAGCGATGAGCATAGCCGAACAATTGGATGCATTGAATAAAGAAAGACAGGCGCTCGTCACAAAAATCGCTGACGAAGCGGAGCAAGCTCTGATCGATATGTACGGTGATATGCTTCCTTATGTCATCGTCATTGCTGGCGTTGGCTGGAATCCAGGTGTGGTCGGGATTGTTGCTTCGCGTTTAACCGAAAAATATTACAGACCTTCAATTGTGCTGTCCGTAGACCTTGAGATGGGAATAGCAAAAGGTTCAGGGCGAAGCATAGCCGGTTTTGATTTATTTAAAGAGCTCTCGAAGACTGCAGATCTCTTGCCTCATTTCGGCGGCCATGAAATGGCGGCGGGCATGTCGCTATCAGTTGACGATGTGGCAGAACTCCGAAACCGATTGAATGATCAAGGAAAAATGAGCTTGACGGATGAAATGCTAACACCGCAATTGCAGATCGATGTCCCGCTTGAAATCGGCGAAATCGATGTAGACGTGTTGGAATCGATGGAACTGCTCCGGCCATTTGGCATGTCGTTCGAGAAGCCTGTTTTTTTAATTGAGAACCTTTCAGCGTCATCCGTTAGAAAGATAGGGGCAGCGAAAAATCATTTGAAACTTGAATTGTCCGATGGTGTGGATACACTCGATGTTATCGGTTTCGGGAATGGGGAGATCGCCGACGAAATGAGCCCGGGCGTCAAGTTATCCGTCACTGGGGATTTACAGGTGAATGAATGGAACGGGCGTAAGAAACCGCAAATGCTGCTCGACGATATCCAGTCGAAAGAACGGCAGCTGTTCGACTTGCGTGGCATCCGGGAACCGAATCGTTGGATATCGATCATCCCCGAAAAGAATAATCTATTCATTGCATTTCAAGAAACGTCAATCGCTTTTTTTCAACCAATCTTGAAGAACATACAGATCCATCAATTCGGACAAACGGAACTGTCGGAAACTGATCATGTGATCGTATTGGATTTGCCTTCAGGTTCGGAGCAAATGAAAGAATTGATCGAAAGGACAAATCCGAAAAGGGTCTATGCTCATTTCTTCGTCAATGAATCATTGTATTTCGAAGGGATTCCGAGTCGTGAGCACTTCGGTTGGTATTATAGCTTTTTAAAAAAGCGTGGCTCGTTTGACTTGCGGAAGCAAGCTCAGGAGTTATCGAAGCATAGAGGTTGGAAGGTCGAAACAATTTATTTTATGACAAAGGTGTTTTCCGAGCTAGGATTTGTTAAGATAGAAAATGGTCTTGCCATTGTAATCGAAGATGCAGAGAAGAAAAATCTTTCCGAAGCTCCATCTTATAAACAGAGAGAGCGTCAGATTGAATTGGAACAGATGCTTGTCTATGCTCCATATATGGATTTGAAAAAGTGGTTCGATGAAATTTGCAAAGAAACCGTCAATAGGGAGGAACAATTATGGATTTAAAAAGTTTCGTGACAATCGTCCCGGACTATCCGAAAGAAGGCATTAGCTTTAAAGATATAACGACAATTATGGATAACGGGGAAGCTTATAAATATGCGACCGATCAGATTGTCGAGTTTGCCAAGCAGGTGGGTACGGATATTATCGTCGGCCCAGAAGCAAGGGGATTCATCATCGGATGCCCTGTCGCGTATGCATTGGAAGTAGGTTTCGCACCGGTCCGGAAACCCGGGAAGTTGCCGCGTGAAACGATAGCGGTCGAATACGACCTTGAATATGGCAAGGATTCATTGACAATTCATAAAGATGCCATTAAGCCTGGTCAACGTGTATTGATTGTTGACGACCTGCTTGCAACGGGCGGGACAGTCGGCGCCACAGTTGAACTTGTTGAGAAACTCGGGGGAGTAGTCGCAGGATGCGCGTTCCTGATCGAGCTGTCGTATTTGAACGGCCGTGAAAAACTGAATGGCTATGAAATTCAAGCACTTATGACCTATTGATGTAAGGCCCTCCGCGATGAGCGGAGGTTTTTTTATCCGTAGGGCTTTACATTCTTATCTGTTTATACATACAATAGAATTATCTTTAATTTTTTGCGGAATTAGTCGAAAGGAGTAGAATGATGGCGAAAAATCGTGACATGACGGCAGAGGATATATTTGAAATCGTTGCCTCATATATGAATGAACAGCATGTCGCGTTCGTCAAAAAGGCGTATGAGGCAGCGAAGGCTGCTCATGAAGGGCAATTCAGGAGCTCGGGTGAGCCATATATACTCCACCCAATCCAAGTGGCAGGAATTTTAGCGGAATTGCAGATGGATCCTTCCACAGTTGCTGCAGGCTTCCTCCACGATGTCGTGGAGGATACCGATGTGAGCCGCCAGGATATTATACGCGTCTTTGGTGAAGAAGTGGCAATGCTTGTTGATGGCGTTACAAAATTGGAAAAGCTGAAATTCAAATCGAATGAGGAAAAACAGGCAGAGAACCACCGCAAAATGTTCATTGCGATGGCGAGGGATATCAGAGTCATTCTTATCAAGCTCGCTGACCGTCTCCATAATATGCGGACTTTGAAGCATGTACCGGAGGAAAAGCAGCGGAGAGTTGCGGCTGAAACTCTTGATATTTTCGCACCGCTTGCACATCGGCTCGGAATTTCTACAATTAAGTGGGAACTGGAAGATACTGCGCTTCGTTATTTGAATCCTCAGCAATATTACCGCATCGTCAATATGATGAAGAAAAAACGGGATGAACGAGAAAAGTATTTAATGAATGTGATGGATACGATACGGACGGAAATAGCCGAAATGAATATCGAAGCAGAGATTAATGGTCGGCCAAAGCATCTCTATTCCATTTACCGCAAAATGATCCTGCAAGACAAGGAATTCAATGAAATCTATGACCTTCTTGCCATTCGCATCATCGTGAAAAGCATCAAGGATTGTTATGCGGTTCTTGGAATCATCCATACGTTGTGGAAACCGATGCCGGGAAGGTTTAAAGATTATATCGCAATGCCTAAACAGAACCTTTATCAATCTATTCATACAACAGTAGTCGGACCAGCCGGCGATCCGCTTGAAGTCCAGATCCGGACGGAGGAAATGCATAGGATTGCAGAGTACGGGGTTGCGGCACATTGGGCGTATAAAGAGGGGAAAACCGTTACGGAAAAACCCGATAATATTGATTCAAAACTGAAATGGTTCCGCGAAATACTAGAATTCCAAAATGAGTCCTCCAATGCTGAGGAATTCATGGAATCATTGAAGTTCGATCTATTTTCGGATATGGTGTATGTTTTCACGCCTGACGGGGATGTCATTGAAATTCCTCAAGGCTCCGTTCCCATCGATTTTGCATACCGGGTCCATTCGGAAGTGGGGAATCGGACGATCGGTGCAAAAGTGAATGGAAAAATGGTCCCGTTGGATACAGAGCTGTTCACAGGCGATATTGTCGAAATCCTCACATCAAAGCAATCATTCGGACCGAGCCGCGATTGGTTGAAAATAGCCAATACATCACAGGCGCGGAATAAAATACGTCAATATTTCAAAAAGCAATTGAGGGAAGAGAATATTACGAAGGGGTCTGAACTTGTCGAGCGGGAAATAAGGCTCCAGGAATTCGATCTGAAAGCTGTTCTAACTACTGAAAACATTCAGCGGGCGATAGACAAATTCAGCTTTACTTCGGAAGAGGACATGTATGCTGCGGTAGGATCGAATGGCATCACCGCACAGCAAGTCGTCAACAGACTGGCGGAAAAAATCCGCCGTGAACGTGATCAGCAGGAAGCGATCGATAAAATCGTATTCGATATGAAAACGCCGCAGCCTGTCCGGACAACGGAATCGGGTGTTATCGTCAGAGGCCTCGAGAATTTGCTCATCCGCCTGTCGAAATGCTGCAATCCAATACCGGGTGACGAGATTGTCGGCTTCATCACAAAAGGCCGCGGCGTCTCCGTACACCGCGCTGACTGTCCGAACATCCTCACCGATGAAGACACCGACCGGCTTATTGAAGTGGAGTGGGCGGTGGATATGAACAACGAACGCAAGGAATTCCAAGTGGATATCGAAATTTCTGCATTTGACCGCCAAGGCCTCCTGAATGAAGTGATGATGATGGTAGCGGATTCAAAAACCCCCATTGTTGCAGTGAGCGGGAAAGCGGACCGGGACAAACTTGCGAAAATCAGCATGACGATAAAAATTACGAATATATCCCACTTGCATCGGATTGTCGACCGCATTAAACAAATACGCGACATCTATTCCGTGCAGCGGGTGATCCATTAAGCAGGAGAGTAGGTGTTTGCATGAAGGTCGTGTTACAGAGGTCCGGCAATGCTTCCGTAACGGTCGATGGCGAAGTGACCGGTTCCATCCGGAAAGGATATGTTCTCCTCGTCGGAATCACACATGGCGATACGGAGCAGGACGCAGACTATATTGCAAAGAAGGTTGCAGGTCTGCGGCTTTGGGAAGATGAAGAAGGAAAGATGAACCGGTCCATCGATGAAGTGGACGGGGAGATCCTTTCCGTTTCCCAATTTACGCTGTATGGAGACGTGAGAAAAGGGCGCCGCCCAAGTTTCATTGAAGCAGCAAGACCTGAAGCGGCTGAACCTATTTGGAATTACTTCAATAAAGCGCTCCGTGAACAAGGCTTACAGGTGGAAACCGGCGTATTCGGCGCCATGATGGACGTAAGCCTCGTCAACGATGGTCCGGTTACGATTATAATCGAATCGAAATAATGAAAACGCAGCCCAGATAAACTACGGGTTGCGTCTTTTTTTTGATAGGGCTCAATTATTCTCTCAAGGGCTCAATCATTCACAAAGGATCCATTCAATACAAAAAAACACCATGGAATCACAAAATTCCATGGTGTCCGTAATTAATTCCCGTCGAAATGCTCGAGCAGGCCTTGATAAATCCCGTGAGATGCCTGTTCCCGGAACATCTCAGTCGTCAAAACCCTCTCCTCGGAAGGATTCGATAAAAACCCTAATTCGATGAGCACGGCATTCTGGCGATTTTCCCGCAACACTAGAAAATTGGCAGGTTGTGTACCGCGATTCCGAAGTGAAATCGTCGACGCTAGTCCATCATTGATTGAGGAAGCCAGCGATCTTTGATGGGAATGTGTGTAATACGTCGTGAATCCGGTAATCGATGTATCTGGATTTGCATCATAATGGAGGCTGATGAAAGCGTCGGCTCCATGCTGATGACTGACAGATACACGTTTGCGCAGTGAAATATACGTGTCGGATTCGCGCGTCATGACGACATTCGCACCTGCGGCCTTCAGTTTGGCGGATAACAACTCAGCAGTCATCAATGTCAGCAGCTTCTCGTCTGTACCTTGCATTCCAGTCGTTCCACGGTCATTTCCTCCGTGTCCTGCATCTACAACTATTGTAAGTCCTTTTAAAGTGCCCGGCACTCTGGCCTTTTTCTTCTTTTCGGGCGTGTGTTCCACTTGCGCTAGGTCACCTGTTGAAACGACCCATTTGGCGATGAAAGCCGTTTCCCCAGAAGGAAGTGAGACCTTATACCACTCGCCTTCTTCACCGCTCACTGGCAATTTCTCTCCGGCATTAGCTCTCGTTACAATGGCTGAAGAGGTCGTTGCCGCAGATCGGAGATTCGTGCCGTTCGTGAGCACGGTCACTTTGTTGTCTGCTGCTACCTCAGTTTTGCCCGCGGTACTTTTCGCACTAAGTGTTCCATGGAAAGAATAGACCCAGCCGGACGATTTCTTTCCTAATGCCAAGCGGACCCAATTGCCATCAACTTCTTCGATCGCGTAGGACTCTCCTTTTCGGATCAAGCCGACCTTCTTGGACGATAAGCCCGGTGCTTTCCTCACATTCAGCGCATCGACAGAAACCGTGAACTGCTCGGGATTCTGTACTTCTGGCTTAACTGCTGTTCCGGCTTGACCGTTTTCACTTTGCTGAATTTCAGTAATGTAATCAGTATGTACCCAACCGTCGACGCCATTTAGGACAATGGAAGCCCATTCCCCTTGCCGGCCTGTCATCACCGCAGCTTCACCTGCATTCATTTGTCCTACAACAGCTGCGCTTAATGAGGGCTCAGTCCGGATATTCAAAGCGCTGACTTTTGATATGGCTGTCCTAGGCGATAGTTTCTTTGCTTCTTCACTCACGACAAGCCATGATGCGACCCAACCTGTGCCTGAACCGAATCTGATTTCATGCCAGTCTCCGGACGTTGCCAGAACTTCGGTGCGCTCGCCTTGTTTCATTGAGCCGGTTACCGGATAGGTAAGCCCTGGACCTGAACGTACATTCAGCGATTTCGTATTGATGATGATTGTTTCGCCTTTCGCAGAAATTATCGGCATCTCGCAAACAATTGAAGCGAAAAGGATGATAGCTAGAAGCCATTTGATCAATTTCGACAAACTATCACTCTCCCTTTTTTCCATTGTAGAAGTTTTGAGAAGAAAAAACCACATCGAAATGAAAAAGGTTGACACTTCGTCATTGAATGGCTAAGATTAGTCTTAATCTAAAAATACATTTTGCTGTAGACATGGAAAGTAACTGTATTGCAGGCTGACAAGAGAGAGGTGGACGTGGCTGAAATCCACCTTACAGACGGATATAGTGAAAAACACCATCGAGGCTCCGTGCTGAACGATCGTTTTCAGTAGGTGCGGACGGAACCGGCCGTTATCCGGGTACGAGTGGGCATGTGTTTTGTGCCAATTTGGGTGGAACCGCGGAAGCTGACATAAGCTCTCGTCCCTTGTTACAACAAGGGATGGGGGCTTTTTTTGTTTTTTGCGGCTAAGAACAGTATGAAAGAAGGGGTAGTCAAATGAATTTCAAAGTGCCAAGAGGGACACAGGACATCCTGCCTTCCGAGTCGTGGAAATGGCAGAAAGTCGAATCGATTATCCGGGACCTTTGCGACAATTACCGGTACAAGGAAATCCGCACACCTATCTTCGAACAGACCGAATTATTTCAACGGACCGTGGGAGATACTACCGATATCGTGACAAAAGAAATGTACACGTTCATGGATCGCGGAAACCGATCAATGACCCTTCGTCCGGAAGGAACAGCTCCGGTCGTCCGTTCTTTCGTCGAGAACAAAATGTTCGGGTATCCCGATCAACCGGTGAAACTTTATTACCAAGGTCCTATGTTCCGCTATGAACGTCAGCAAGCTGGCCGTTATCGTCAATTCGTTCAATTCGGCGTCGAGGCGATCGGCAGTGCGGATCCGGCGATTGATGCCGAAGTGATCGCTTTGGCAATGGATGTCTACAAGCGAGCAGGATTGACGGATATCAAGCTAGTACTGAATTCTTTGGGCGATAGTGAATCAAGAAATGCGCACAGGGAGGCACTCGTTGCACACTTCGCTCCGCATATCAGCGAGTTTTGCGGTGATTGCCAATCGCGTCTCGAGAAAAATCCGCTCCGCATCCTCGATTGCAAGGTGGACCGCGATCATCCATTGATGGAGTCGGCGCCTTCATTGGCCGATTATTTGACAGACCAATCGGCAGCTTATTTTGAACAGGTGAAAGCATACTTGGATGAAGTCGGCATTGCTTACGAGCTCGATCCGAACTTGGTCCGCGGGCTGGATTATTACAATCACACCGCTTTTGAAATCATGAGCACGGCATCGGGCTTCGGGGCGATCACGACGCTTTGCGGCGGAGGAAGATACAATGGCCTTGCTGAGGAAATCGGCGGTCCTTCCGCGCCCGGCATAGGTTTCGGAATGAGCATAGAACGACTTCTGCTAGCTCTTGAAGCAGAGGGGAAGGCGTTCACTCAGGAACCTGAACTTGATGTCTATATCGTAACCCTTGAGGAAGCGGCTCACCGGAAAGGATTCAAGTTATTGAATGAACTAAGAAATGCAGGCATCCGGGCGGACATGGACTATATGGACCGCAAAATGAAGGCCCAGATGAAATCGGCGGACCGGTTCAGCGCCAAGGTGGTCATCGTCATCGGTGAAGAAGAGGTGGAAGAGAACGTGGTACAGCTGAAAAATATGGCTGACGGCTTCCAGGAAAAAATCGAAGATGCAATTATTATTGAAAAAATAAAAGAACAGTTGAAATAAGGAAGGTTGATGAACGATATGCAACGGACACATTATTGCGGACAATTGACAGAGGAAGTCATTGGCCAGACGGTTACATTACAAGGCTGGGTACAGAAAAGAAGGGATTTAGGCGGTCTGATTTTCATAGATTTGCGGGATCGCGAAGGGATTGTCCAAGTCGTCTTCAATCCGGATTTCTCAAAAATTGCGCTTGAAATTGCCGAAACGGTACGCAATGAATATGTCATCGAAGTGGCTGGAAAAGTTGTTGAACGTCAAGAACAGCAAAAAAACCCGAAATTGAAAACCGGCTCGATCGAAGTGCATGTGGAGAAGATCCAAATAATCAATGAGGCAAAAACTCCTCCATTTATGCTTGAAGATGAAACCGATGTAAACGAAGAGATCAGATTGAAATACCGTTATTTGGACCTTCGCCGTCCGGCATTGGCACGCATATTCAAAATGCGTTCTGATATTACAAAGACTGTCCGCAACTTCCTGGATGGGGAAGGGTTCCTAGAAGTGGAAACGCCGATATTGACGAAATCCACGCCAGAAGGGGCAAGGGACTATCTAGTACCGAGCCGTGTGCATACCGGGGAATTTTACGCGTTGCCGCAGTCTCCTCAACTTTTCAAACAAATGCTCATGGTTTCAGGCTTTGATAGATATTATCAAATCGCACGCTGCTTCCGCGATGAAGACCTGCGCGCTGACCGCCAACCTGAATTTACGCAAATTGATATGGAAATGAGTTTCATGTCGATTGAAGACATCATGGAACTGAATGAGCGTCTCATGAAGAAAGTGATGAAAGATGTTAAAGGAATTGATATCGAAATTCCTTTCAAACGTATGCCTTATGAAGAAGCGATGGGACGTTTCGGTTCTGACAAACCGGATACCCGTTTTGCTATGGAACTGCAGGATGTGTCCGAGATTGTTAAGGATTCTTCCTTTAAAGTATTTTCCGGCGCTGTAGAATCGGGCGGGCAAGTGAAAGCGATCAATGTTAAAGGTGCTGCAGATAATTATTCCCGTAAAGATATTGATGCGCTTGGCGAATACGCTTCAGTTTACGGCGCAAAGGGTCTGGCTTGGCTGAAAGTGGATGCCGATGGATTGAAAGGACCGATTGCAAAATTCTTTGAAGGTGAAGCGGGAGAGACTTTGGCGAATTCCCTTGGTGCGCAAGCAGGTGACCTCCTCCTATTCGTTGCGGATAAGAAATCGGTTGTTGCGGATGCATTGGGTGCACTAAGATTGAAACTTGGCAAAGATTTGAACCTGATCGACGAAACGCAATTCAACTTCCTATGGGTAACTGAGTGGCCGTTATTCGAATACGACGAAGAAGAAGGGCGTTACTATGCAGCCCACCATCCATTCACAATGCCTGCGGATGTCGACGGACTTGAAACTGATCCTAGCAACGTCAAAGCCCAAGCATATGACCTCGTGTTGAATGGCTTTGAGCTGGGCGGGGGATCATTGCGGATCTATCAACGCGACGTACAGGAGAAGATGTTCAAGGCGCTCGGCTTCTCAGCTGAAGAGGCACGCGAGCAATTCGGCTTCTTGCTGGACGCTTTCGAATACGGTACGCCTCCACATGGTGGAATTGCATTCGGATTGGACCGGATTGTCATGTTATTATCAGGTTCGACAAATCTCCGTGATACAATTGCATTTCCAAAGACTGCAAGCGCAAGCGATCTGCTGACAGAAGCACCTAGTGCTGTGGATAATTCGCAACTTTCTGAATTAGGAATTTCCGTCCGGTCGAACTGAGCAAAACAGTCAAGCTATTGAAATAAAAACGTAATAATTTGTTTAATTGAATTCGTTGAAAACGAATCTTCGGTGTGGTAGGATACAAGTAATACGAATCCTGAAGTGTACGTTGTTTGCAAATCAGTTTTGACCGAACATAATTATCGTAGGGAGCTGTCATTCTGTATTGGATGGAATGCCCTGGTAAGGGACTTCAGAAAAGACAGATGTAGCACCCACCTGCTGAGTGCGGGTTCAAAACGATACTACAAAGACGGCACATTCGGGATTCGTTCCTAATCTTATTACAAACATTCGGTAGACTATACTCCCCTCTGGCGCACGTGCTGAGGGGTTTTGTATTTATTCATATATATGGAAGGGCTGAAGACCATTGTTACATCAATTTTCCCGGAATGAACTGGCCATCGGTAAAGAAGGCGTTGATTTGATGCGCAACACGACTGTCGCCATATTAGGCGTCGGAGGAGTCGGTTCGTTTGCGGCAGAAGCATGTGCCCGAAGCGGTGTTGGTCGGATCATCCTCATCGATAAAGACACCGTTGATATTACGAATGTCAATCGTCAGCTTGTGGCAACCTTATCGACGATTGGCAAGTCTAAAGTTGAAGTGATGAAAGAGCGCATCGCTGATGTAAACAAGGATTGCGAAGTGATCGGACTTCATATGTTCTATACGGAAGATACGTACGAAGAATTTTTCAGTTATGCACCTGATTACGTTATCGACGCATCGGATACGATCAGCTACAAAATCCATCTTATTAAAGAATGTGTAGCGAGAGGCATCAAAATCATCTCAAGCATGGGCGCCGCGAACAAGCTGGATCCTACCCGCTTTCAAATAGCCGACATATCTAAAACGCATACCGATCCGATTGCAAAAGTGATCAGACTCCGTTTGAGAAAAGAAGGCATTAAAAAAGGCGTCCCAGTCGTATTTTCCGATGAAAGTCCAATTGTCGTCAGAGAAGACGTCGTAGAAACAGTCGGCAAACCTGAGGCGCAAATTCGCAAAGCGAAAATGCCGCCCGCTTCAAATGCCTACGTCCCCTCCGTCGCAGGCCTAGTCTGTGCAAGCTGGGTGCTCAACGACATCGTAAAAGACATCCACATCGAACGAGTAAAGGACAAGAAGTGACAACTAGCTGTTTTCCTGTTGATTGGGAAAACAGCTTTTCCTATTGTTCCATCATTCTCCAACTGGTACAATCGTCATAGAGGATAAACATGAAAAGATTGAATAATAATAGCTGAATCGGAAGGGCTGAAACCATTGCAAAAACAGAACGGAATCTTACTCGAAAGCGGAACGAACGAACTCGAAATTGTCGAATTCCAAATGGGACAAAACCGCTACGGCATCAACGTAATTAAAGTGAAAGAAATCATCATGCCTACACCAATCACCACAATCCCACATGCGCACCCGTCCGTCGAAGGAATTATCCAACTCCGCGGAGCCGTCCTTCCCGTGATCAATATGGAAAGAGTGCTGGGGCTGCCTGAAACAATCGGGAAAAAAGAAGGGAAATATATCGTTGCAGCATTCAACAAGCAGGAAGTCGTCTTCCACGTCCACGAAGTTGCACAAATTCATCGCGTTTCATGGAATCAGATTGAAAAACCTTCGGATATATATTCCGGCAATGCCTCTCAAGTCATCGGGGTCATCAAACGGGAAGACGATATGCTTCTGCTTCTTGACTTTGAAAAAATCGTCGTTGATATTAACCCGGATAGCGGAATTCAAGTCGAACAAGTAAGAAAGCTGGGGGCAAGGGAGAGGTCAAATAAGAAAATCCTTGTAGCTGAGGATTCGCCGCTGCTCCGTAAATTATTGAATGATACATTAACCGAAGCGGGATACGGGAATATCGAGTTTTTTGAAAATGGAAAAGACGCATTAGGGTTTTTAGAGAGTTTGACAGCTGCCGGTAAAAAGGTGTCCGATGAAGTGCAACTTGTCATCACCGATATCGAAATGCCTCAAATGGACGGACACCATTTCACGAAAAGGATCCGAGCGGATAAAGAGCTGGCTCTCCTTCCGGTAATCATCTTCTCATCCTTGATTACAGATGAACTGAAGCACAAAGGCATCAGCGTCGGAGCGAACGATCAAGTGAGCAAACCTGAAATTGCCGAGCTTGTACTTAAGATTGATCAGTATATCCTTTAATAGGAAAGTAAAGCACCTCCCTGTATTCAACGGGGAGGTGCTTTCTAGTAGGGACCGCTGACGGGTCTATTTATTTCTCTTGAATTCCTTCAACCGTTCATAAATGCCCGCAAGCCTCTTCTCTTCGCCGGCGATGACCGGCTCATAGAATTCCGCTTGTTTAATTTTATCCGGCAAATATTGCTGGTTCACCCAGCCGCCGAATGTACCGACCGGTGTGTCGTGAGGGTAACGGTATCCTTCATGCCCGAGGGCAGCCGCCCCTGCATAGTGAGTGTCCCGCAGATGGAGAGGGATATCACCCGTCTTTCCTCCGTTGATCGCTTTCACGGCAGCATCAACCGCCTTGTAGGCCGAATTCGATTTGGAAGCGAGGCACATCTCAATGACAGCATTTGCTAGCGGAATGCGAGCTTCCGGCATGCCGAGACGGACAGCCGCCTCCGTAGCAGCGAGTACGTGGGGACCAACTTCAGGTGCAGCCAATCCGATATCCTCATATGCCATGACGAGCAGTCGGCGTGATACCGCAATCAGGTCCCCTGTCTCAAGAAGATTCGCCAAATAGAAGATAGCTGCATTCACATCGCTGCCACGCACCGACTTCTGCAAAGCGGAAAGCAGGTTATAATGATGCGATCCTTTTTTATCACCGACAAGTCCAATCCTTCCAATCAAATTGTCGATCAACCAATCTTCAACAACGACCTTGCCCTCTTCCTCGTCACTAGCCGAGATAATTGATTCCAGTAACGTGAGCGCCTTACGTGCATCACCATTTACCCCTTCGGCAATTCTCTGGATCTGGTCGCCGCTCATCTCGATAGCCATTTTCCCAAGGCCGCGTTCTTCGTCATGCAAAGCCCGTTCGATCAACTCAACCAGGTCATGGGGCTCCAGGCGGTTCAATTGTAGAATTTCCCCGCATCTCGATCGGATAGCGGGGTTTACATCGTGGAAAGGGTTTTCCGTCGTTGCACCGATCAGTACAATAGAGCCTTTTTCAACATGAGGCAATAGTGTATCTTGCTGTAATTTATTGAAACGATGAATTTCATCAAGGAATAGGATGACCTTGCCCGTAATCCGGGCTTCTGCAACGACATCCTCAACGTCCTTCTTCCCTGAAACTGTCGCATTCAATGCGATAAACGGCAAATCGCTTGTACCGGCAATCGCATAAGCCATTGATGTCTTTCCGATTCCAGGCTCGCCGTATAGCAGCATGGAAGGAACATGTCCTCTTTTAATCATCCGATAGAGTACAGTTTCTTTACCGATTATATGTCGCTGTCCGGCAACTTCATCTATATTTCTCGGTCTCATTCGAAATGCCAGTGGTTCATTTTGCAATCAAATCACTCCCCGT
The DNA here is from genome assembly GCF_023715585.1 of Sporosarcina luteola. Taxonomy (GTDB): domain Bacteria; phylum Bacillota; class Bacilli; order Bacillales_A; family Planococcaceae; genus Sporosarcina; species Sporosarcina luteola_D. The sequence goes on along the minus strand of NZ_JAMBOK010000001.1, from coordinate 914,418 downwards.
ACATCCGTTCCACTATTATACACAACGCAAAGCCAGAAGTCATTTGAAGGAAGCGGGAGTGCAGTTATGCTATAATATTTTGAAGTGTATTGATGAACTAATACGGTGTGAATTGGACGAGAAAAGGACGTTGGTTATATATGAGGATTTCAACGAAAGGCCGCTATGGGCTGACAGTAGTTGTGGAACTTGGAAAGAAATACGGGGAGGGGCCGTTGCCGCTACGTAAAATCGCGGAAGAACAAAATTTGTCGGAAGCGTATTTGGAGCAGCTTATCCCTGCGTTGCGTAATAGCGGAATCGTAAAAAGCGTCCGTGGAGCATATGGAGGCTATAAACTTGCAAAGCCACCCGTCGAAATTACCGCTGGGGACGTAATCAGATTACTCGAAGGCCCTATCCAGGTCGTAGAGGGGATCGATGGCGACAAGGTTCCCCAGCAATCGTTATGGAACCGTATCGGCGACGCCATTCGTGAAGTTTTGGATAAAACGACAATCCAGGATCTGGTGGAATCGGATGAATCCACCGATCTCGATGGATATATGTTTTATATTTGAAGCCATTCATTTAAAGGAGTCTACTTATGCAAACGATATATTTGGACCATGCCGCTACGACACCCATCCATCCGGAAGTGAGTGCGGTTTATATAAAAGCGATGAATTCGGTTTTCGGCAATCCTTCAAGCATCCATAGCTTTGGACGGACATCCCGGAAATTGCTCGATGATGCCCGTAAAACAATAGCGGAGGCAATCGGTGCCGAACCGAATGAAATCATTTTCACATCAGGAGGAACTGAAGCTGATAATATTGCAGTTTTCGGGGCAGCTTCTGCAATGAGAAAAATAGGGAATCACATTATTACGACTGCTATTGAGCACCATGCCGTTTTGAACTCCTGCAAGGAATTAGAGAAAAACGGCTTTGATGTCACTTATTTACCAGTCGATGAAAATGGAAAGATAAGTGCCGAACAAGTGGCTGAAGCACTTACCGATCGAACTGTTCTCGTCACGGTGATGTATGGCAACAATGAGGTCGGAACGATCCAGCCAATCAAGGAGATCGGCGAAATCCTGAAGGACCATCAAGCTGTTTTCCATACGGATGCGGTCCAAGCATTCGGAATTCTGGATTTAGATGTGAATGAACTGCAAGTCGATCTGCTCAGTGCATCAGCCCATAAATTGAACGGGCCAAAAGGGGTCGGTTTCCTTTATCAACGAAAAGGCCTGCAGACTACGCCGCTTCAGTTCGGGGGGGAACAGGAGCGCAAGAGGCGGGCAGGAACTGAAAATGTTCCTGCAATCGCAGGTTTTGCAGAAGCTATAAAAATAGCTAGAAATGAAATGGAAGAAAATCATCGCAAGTACGATCGTTATAAAACGATCTTGACGGAAGTGTTCAGTCAAGAAGGAATTGACTTCGAAGTGAATGCGGATGTAGTCGATCGGTTGCCGCATGTAGTAAACGTCAGCTTCCCTGGAACCGAAATTGAATCATTGCTCGTCAACATGGATATGGCAGGCATCGCCGTATCGAGCGGTTCTGCGTGTACAGCGGGATCCCTTGAGCCATCTCATGTTTTATCGGCGATGTGGGGAAGCGAATCACCTAAATTACGCAACTCAGTACGTTTCAGTTTCGGTCTTGGACTCGACGAACAGATGGTGCGTGAAGCTGCGACGAAAACAGCACAAATCATCAAACGACTCGTGAAATGAAATGATAAAGGATGAATATGTATGAGAACAGCAAATAAACCAATATCCGAAACCCGGGTAGTCATTGGAATGTCGGGAGGAGTCGACTCATCCGTCGCTGCTCTTCTTTTGAAGGAGCAAGGATATGATGTCATCGGAATCTTCATGAAAAACTGGGACGACACCGATGAATTCGGTGTTTGCACAGCAACTGAAGATTACGAGGACGTCATAAGCGTATGCAACGAAATTGGGATTCCCTATTACGCTGTCAATTTTGAACAGCAGTATTGGGATAAAGTATTCACCTACTTCCTTGAGGAATATAAAGCAGGAAGAACACCTAACCCGGATGTTATGTGCAATAAGGAAATTAAATTCAATGCATTCCTAGACCATGCTATGAGCCTCGGAGCGGATTTCCTTGCGACAGGGCATTACGCACAAGTCGTCGAAACGGATGAAGGCGTCGCCATGCTCAGAGGGAAAGATGAAAACAAAGACCAGACCTATTTCCTCAATCAGCTGTCACAGGAACAGCTGCAAAAGGTCATGTTCCCGATCGGCGGTCTTGATAAGTCGGAAGTGCGTAAAATTGCTGAGCGTGCAGGACTGGCCACCGCGAAGAAAAAGGACTCAACCGGCATTTGCTTTATCGGTGAAAGGAACTTCAAGGAATTCCTTGGACAATATTTGCCGGCACAGCCAGGAGATATGAAAACGATGGACGGCAAAACTGTCGGGAAACATGATGGCTTGATGTATTACACGATCGGCCAACGCCATGGGTTGGGGATCGGCGGTGCAGGCGATCCGTGGTTTGTTATCGGCAAAGACCTGATCGAGAACACATTGCTCGTCGGACAGGGGTTCCATCATGACGCCCTATATTCCGACAGCTTGACTGCTATCAATATCAGCTTCGCAACTGCCCGGACAATGCCGGACACTTTTGAATGCACAGCGAAATTCCGATATCGTCAACCGGACACGAAAGTGACTGTTAAGTTGACAGGAGACGGAGGTGCAGTCGTCACATTCGCTGAACCTGTCCGGGCAATCACCCCAGGTCAGGCAGTCGTCTTTTATGACGGTGAAGAATGCCTCGGCGGCGGGACAATCGATAAAGTCGTGAAAAATGGAGTGCAACTAGATTACGTAGGATGAGAGGAAACGCTATGGAATACAATGAAATTGGTATTAAAGCCCTTCAAGAAGGGGCATACGAAAAAGCTATCGAAGCCTTCATGAAAGCTGCGGAGGAAGAGCCGGAAAACCCAGTCGGTTACATCAACCTCGGGAACGTCTTCGCCTCTGCCGGTGACACCGAAAGGGCTGAACGCTTCTTCCAGAAAGCAATCAGCCTGGATGAAAATGCAGGTTCAGCACTTTATGGCCTCGGCAATCTCTATTATTCCAACGAACGGTTTGAAGAGGCGGCGATTGTTTATGAAAAGGCAATTCGTGCAGGTCTGAATGAAGCCGATGCCTTTTTCATGCTTGGAAAAAGCTTAAAGCAATCGGACAAATCAAAGCTCGCATTGCCGTATTTCCAAAGGGCTGCGGAGTTGGCGCCTGCTGATCTTGAAATCCGTCTCGCATTCGGGATTTTATTAGCTGAGATGGAGCTCTTTGAAGAGGCCGGGAAAGAATTGTCGTTCGTCTTGGAGAATGACGATGAGAATGCAGATGCCCACTATAATTTAGGTGTCCTGTATGCAGTCTCGACGGATCAGAAGGATGATGCGCTGTTCCATCTGGAAAAGGCTTTCACGATCGAACCGGAACATACGCAAGCAAGATATATTTACGACATGATCAAATTAGGTTAATTTCCAAAATGGGCAGATACGCAAGGCGGTGATCTGAATGGCTGAGGGAAAAGAAAATATTGAAGCGGTTTTCATCGTTGGACGGCCTGTCGTCACTATTTTCCACAATCCTGATAATCTCTTTTCCATCGTGAAAATGAAAATAACTAAAACGAATAGCGGCTATGAGGATAAGGAGATCGTCATTAAGGGGAATTTTCCTCCATTGGCGAATGAAGATGACTACAGACTTACGGGCAGGCTTGTCAATCATGCGACCTACGGAAAGCAGTTCGACGTCCATACGTTTACGAAAGAATTGCCTGAAACTGAAACGGGAATTGTACATTACTTATCCGGTGATCTTTTTCCGGGAATCGGAAGGAAAACTGCCGACACCATCGTAAAAACGTTGGGCAAGGACGCCATCAAACAGATTTTGGAGAACCCGTCAGTGCTTGATCGCGTTCCGAAGCTTTCGGAAGAGAGGAAAGAGACCCTCGTCACAGTGCTTCAGGACAATCTCGGATTGGAACGAAGCATGGTGCAATTGAACGAATGGGGTTTCGGTCCTCAGCTTTCGATGCGGATCTACCAGACCTATCGTGAAGAAGTCATCGAACTGTTAAAAGAGAATCCATACAGGCTGATCGAGGACATTGAGGGAGTGGGGTTCCAACGCGCGGATGAATTGGGTAGACATTTGGGGATTACAGGTAAACATCCTTCCCGGGTGAAAGCTGCGATCCTCCATACGTTGAACCAAGGAGTCCAATCTGCTGGTCATGTCTATTTAGAGGCGGAGTCGGTTTTGCCAGAAGTGAAGCGGCTATTGGAATCAAGCCAAACGGAAGAAGTGCCGTTCGACCAAATTTCCAGATGCCTCATGGAATTGGTTGAGGAAAGTAAGCTGTGCGGCGAAGGCAGAAAGCTTTATCTACCTTCACTCTATTTTTCGGAAATCGGCATCGCCTCCAAAATGGAACGGATCATGGAAAATGATCTTTCCGACAAGTTCCCGGTTTCTGAAATCCGCAAGGCGATCGGGGAAGCAGAGGAAAGGCTCGGAGTCAATTATGCAGAAACACAAGTGGCGGCAATCGAGAAGGCGCTCCATTCACCTGCCATGATTTTGACCGGGGGGCCCGGGACGGGGAAAACAACCGTCATCCGCGGGTTAGTAGAAGTGTATGCTGAGCTTCATGGTCTTTCTCTCGACCCTAAATACTATGTTGAAAAAGAAGAGACCTTTCCAATCGTTTTAGCAGCTCCTACAGGGCGAGCGGCGAAAAGGATGTCCGAATCGACAGGACTGCCGGCAATGACTATCCACAGGCTTCTTGGCTTCAATGGACAAGAAAAGGATGACGCGGTTGGCAGGGAAGTGGAAGGGCGGCTCATCATCATCGATGAAATGTCTATGGTCGACACGTGGCTTGCCCATCAGCTCCTCAAAGCATTGCATAATGAAATCCAAGTTTTATTCGTCGGAGATCAAGACCAACTCCCGCCTGTCGGTCCCGGTCAAGTTTTAAAGGATATGCTTGATTCTGGAAGGATTCCAGTCGTGGAGTTGACCGAAATCTACCGCCAAAGTGCTGGCTCGACTATCATTGAGATGGCCCATATGATTAAAAATGCAAAATGGACTGATGACGTTACACGGAAAACGACGGATCGGTCTTTTATCAAAGCAAGTGGGGACCAAATACTTGAGGTTGTGGAACAGGTTGTAAAAAACGCCGTTTCAAAAGGGCATCATATTAAAAACATCCAAGTGCTGGCTCCTATGTATAAAGGCCCTGCCGGCATCGATGGATTGAATAAGATGATCCAGCAGATGGTCAATCCGCCGGGGCCCGACCGCAAAGAAGTCGCCTTTGGGGATGTCGTCTATCGAATCGGCGACAAAGTGCTGCAACTTGTCAATCAGCCAGAAAGCAATGTGTTCAACGGAGACATGGGTGAAGTCATCTCCATTATCAAGGCGAAAGAAACTGTCGATAAAAAAGAACTGCTGATCGTCTCCTATGACGGCATCGAAGTTGAATATGAGCGCAATGACTTGAACCAAATTACGCTTGCCTACTGCTGTTCCATCCATAAATCGCAAGGAAGTGAATTTCCAATTGTCGTTATGCCGATTGTTCGAGGATACAGGAAAATGCTCCGGAGAAATCTCTTGTATACGGGAATTACGAGAGCTAAGAATTTCCTGATTCTATGTGGCGAGCCGGAAGAATTCAAAATCGGCATTAACCGCACAGATGAACTTGAGCGGCAGACGACATTGAAAGACCGCTTGCGGAGGGAATCCACCGTCGAAATACAGGAAGAAACAGCGAAAGTTCCACAAAGCGGGGAACAGCAAGACGAACCTATCGAAGCCTCCGACGAGATGCCTCAAAGCCGGAAAGAGTATCGGCTGACGATGGAGACGATCCTAGGAATCGACCCGATGATCGGGATGCAAGGCATCACTCCTTATGACTTTTCGGAGGCGATGGATTGACACGGGAGCGGCAATTCCCTATAATCCAAAGTATCATAGAAAAACCGATGACGGAGAAAGTACGCTTACTGCCATGTTCAGAAAGGGATCCCAAGGCTGCAAGGATTCCCATGGCCGTCTGACGGAAAGCTACTCCTGAGAGCAACTAACACTTGCCGTTAGCCGCGTTATGGCTTCTTGAGATACCGGCTTTCCGCCGGTAAATTAGGGTGGTACCACGAAAAATCTTCGTCCCTTGTACAGGGGCGGGGATTTTTTTGTTTGTGCTTTATTTATTAAGTAGAGTGGCGAGTTCTTTATCTTGGAATGAAGCGGAAAACCAGTATTAAATGCAACTTGACTATTAAGGAGGAATAACAATGAAAAAATTAACAGCATCTGAAATCAGAAAAATGTTTCTTGACTACTTCAAAGAACATGGGCATAGCGAAGAGCCCTCAGCTCCCCTAGTGCCAATCGATGATCCGTCACTTCTTTGGATCAACAGCGGCGTCGCGACACTGAAAAAATACTTTGACGGGCGTGTCGTCCCAACAAATCCACGAATCGTCAACGCACAAAAGTCCATTCGTACGAACGACATCGAAAACGTAGGAAGAACTGCACGCCACCATACATTCTTCGAAATGCTCGGGAACTTCTCAATTGGCGATTACTTCAAAGAAGAAGCGATCATCCGCGCATGGGATTTCCTGACGAATGAAAAATGGATCGGCTTCAACTCCGAGTTGCTGTCTGTTACTGTACACCCGGAAGATGACGAAGCATACGCAATTTGGCGAGACAAAATCGGCATTCCGGAAGAGCGCATCATCCGATTGGAAGGCAACTTCTGGGATATCGGGGAAGGTCCAAGCGGTCCGAACTCAGAAATCTTCTACGACCGCGGACCATCTTTCGGCGACGATTTCTCAGATCCGGAACTCTATCCAGGCGGGGAAAATGACCGATATCTGGAGATTTGGAACTTAGTATTCTCCGAGTTCAACCACAATCCGGACCATACGTATACGCCGCTTCCAAAGAAGAATATCGATACTGGGATGGGCCTTGAACGGATGGCTTCTGTCATCCAGGAAGTGCCCACGAACTTTGACACGGATCTGTTCATGCCGATCATCCATTCCGTTGAAAAAGTATCTGGTGAAGCGTATGGAAAAGATGATGTGAAGGACACGGCATTCAAAGTGATCGCGGACCACATCCGGACGGTTGCGTTCGCAATCGGCGATGGGGCATTGCCTTCAAATGAAGGAAGAGGATATGTCCTCAGAAGACTTTTGCGCCGTGCTGTGCGCTTTGCAAAACAATTGGGCATCAATAAGCCCTTCATGTATGAACTCGTCCCTGTCGTCGGGGAAGTGATGCAAGACTTCTATCCGGAAGTCAAAGAAAAAGAAGCATTCATCATGAAAGTCATTAAAAATGAGGAAGAAAGATTCCATGAAACATTGAACGAAGGTTTGGCGATTTTGAATGGCGTCATTGAAAAAGCGAAGGAAGCTGGAAATCCGCTCGTATCTGGCGCTGATGCATTCAAACTATATGATACGTACGGTTTTCCATTTGAACTGACAGAGGAATTTGCAGAGGAAGCGGGAGTTGCCGTTGATCGTGCTGGATTCGATGAAGAAATGGATCATCAACGTAAACGCGCAAGAGCTGCACGTCACGACGTAGATTCGATGCACGTCCAATCGGAAGTGTTGGGCAACATTCATGCAAAAAGCGAATTCATCGGATATGATCAGCTGTCCTGCGACACGCGGATCGTCGCCCTCTTGCATAATGGTGAATTGGTTGCACATGCTTCTGAAGGTGATGAAATCCAGTTCATGCTTGATCGCACGCCTTTCTATGCGGAAAGCGGCGGGCAGATCGCCGATAAAGGAACCGTCATAAGCGATACATTCATAATCGATGTAAAAGACGTCAAAAAGGCACCAAATGGTCAACATCTGCATACTGCGGTCGTTCGTTCGGGTGAAATTGCTGACAACGCGGAAGTATTTGCTAAGGTAGATGAAGAATCACGTAAATTGACAATTAAAAACCATACGGCTACACATCTGCTTCATCAAGCATTGAAAACTGTCCTCGGTGAGCACGTCAACCAGGCAGGTTCATATGTCGGCCCTGACCGTCTCCGTTTCGACTTCTCCCACTTCGGGCAGGTGACGAAGGAGGAACTGGAAAAAATCGAAGAAATCGTTAATGCGAAGATTTGGGCTGATATTCCTGTCCAAATCGAACAGAAACCGATAAACGAAGCAAAAGAAATGGGTGCTATGGCCTTGTTCGGTGAGAAATATGGAGACATCGTCCGCGTCGTTTCAGTCGGCGATTATTCAATCGAATTATGCGGCGGCTGTCATGTGCCGGCAACGTCTACTATCGGACTCTTTAAGATCGAATCGGAAGGCGGCATAGGAGCAGGGACAAGAAGGATTGAAGCAGTCACTGGCCAAGAGGCATATCATTCCTTTAAAAAGGAAGAGGCGCTTCTTACGGAAGCAGCTGCATTACTGAAATCCAATCCGAGAGATATCGTTACAAAAGTCAGCTCCTACCTGTCTGAAATGAAAGAGCTTCAACGAGATAATGAATCGCTCTCTGCAAAGCTTGGAAACAGTCAACTCACTGACATCCTCACGACTGCCCAGCAGATTGATGATGTGACAGTGCTTTCGGCTAAGGTCGAGGTGAAAGACAATAATGCCCTGCGTCAGATGATTGATGAATTGAAGCAGAAAGTGAGCAAAGGTGTAATTGTACTCGGGGCTGCAGCTGATGGAAAAGTTCTACTGGCGGCAGGAGTGACGGAAGATTTGAAAAACGGGAACTTCCATGCTGGTAAAATCGTCAATCATGTAGCATCTCTTTGTGGTGGTAAAGGCGGCGGCCGTCCGGACATGGCGATGGCAGGTGCGAAGGATGCTTCTAAACTTGATGAAGCACTTCATTCCGTGTATGATTATGTCAAATCCGTTTAAGTGGAAATGGAAGTCGGGTATAGTGTTAGTGGGAAAGGTATCCGATTTGCTAACGGACGATTGGAAAGCGGGGTGTCGACTATGAATTCATACGACAAGACGATGAAATTCAACTTTCCTGAAGAATCGATGGAGCAGGAAGTTAAGCAGGTCATGCTCCATGTGCACAAAGCACTGGAAGATAAGGGCTACAATCCCATCAACCAAATTGTCGGTTACCTCTTATCGGGCGACCCGGCTTACATCCCTCGCCATTATGAGGCGCGTAATCTCATCAGGAAATTGGAGAGGGACGAGATTCTCGAAGAATTGGTTAAGTTTTATATCCGTGAAAACGGGGGTCAAACGAATTGAGGGTAATGGGATTGGACGTCGGTTCCAAAACGGTCGGTATTGCAATCAGTGATGCTCTTGGGTGGACAGCCCAAGGCATCGAAACGATTAAAATCGATGAAAGCGCCGGCCAGTTTGGCATGTCCAGAATTCAGGAGCTTGTAGCTGAATATACGGTTACCTCTTTCGTAGTGGGTTTTCCGAAGAACATGAACAACTCCGTAGGTCCGAGAGGAGAGGCGTCCGAAAGGTTCGCTGAAATGTTGGAAGAGGCGTTCAGTTTTCCTGTCATCCTATGGGATGAGCGATTGACGACGATGGCGGCGGAACGCATGTTGATCGAAGCGGATGTCAGCAGGAAAAAAAGAAAGACTGTCATCGATAAGATGGCGGCAGTCATGATACTCCAAGGGTATCTTGATTCAAAAAATAGATGAGGTGATTGGAATGGAACATGGACAAGAAACAATGACAGTTGTAGACGAGCACGGTGTAGAGCATGTATGTGAGGTAATCTTCACATTTGAATCAGAGGATTTTGGAAAATCATATGTCCTTTATCATATTTTAGGCGAAGAAGAAGTGGGCGATGATGAAGAGGTGGAAATTCATGCTTCTGCGTTCATCCCATCTGAAGATAACGAAGATGGCGAGCTATTGCCGATCGAGACTGACGAAGAGTGGGACATGATCGAAGAAATGTTGAACACATTCCTTGAAGAGGAAGAAGACGAAGAATAATCCATATTGTGCACGGACGACGGAATGGTGCAGGCCATTCCGTCTTTTCACTGCAATGAAACTTTTTTTAGATAGTATTTGTTCGGATAGAGGTGATGTTGGATGAATAATGGTTCAAAAAAGGATCGAATGTTCGAAAAGATGTTGGAACAGAAAAAAGAAGTGAAGATTGTCAGGCGTATCGTTTTTGTTGTGGCGCTCGTTCTGATTATCGGCGGCCTGATCGGAGGCCGGGCAGTCTATAAATACATAAGTGAGGCCCTTCAACCGGTCGATCCAAACTCGGAAGAAGTAATTGAAGTGGAAATACCAATTGGTTCGGGCTTGACGTCCATCTCGGAAATGTTAGAAGAAAAAGGACTTGTCAAAGACGCCAAGATCTTTAAATATTATGCCAAATTCAATAATGAATCGCAATTTCAGGCAGGTTCCTACGGCTTGACAAAAGCGATGACATTTGACGAATTGATCAAGAGCCTGAAGACCGGAAAAGTGTATAGGACTCCGGTATTTACAATGACAATTCCGGAAGGGTTGACGTTGGAACAGATTGCAGCAACTGTGGAAAAACGGATAGGCATACCTGAGAAAGAGTTTTTGGAATATGTCAATGACGAACAAACCATTGCCGATCTGATGGGACGATACCCGAACATCCTAACAGAAGAGATATTGAAAGAGGATGTCAGATATCCGTTGGAAGGGTATTTATTCCCTGCCACGTATCCGTTTTTTGAAGAAAAGCCATCAGTCGAAACGGTTGTGACGACAATGCTGAATGCGACGTCGGAAAATATCACGCCGTATTCTGCCTTTTTGGAAAGCAAGGAGAAATCGGTCCATTGGCTGCTCACTTTCGCCAGCCTGCTTGAGAGGGAAGCGACTTCAAATACAGATCGCGAAACGATTGCTAGCGTCTTTTACAACCGGATGGATGATGGAATGCCGTTGCAGACGGATCCGACGGTTCTATACGCATTAGGCAAACATAAGGATCGCGTCCTGTTTAAAGATCTTAAAGTTGATAATCCGTATAATACGTATGTCCATACTGGCCTTCCACCGGGACCGATTGCAAATGCGGGCAGATCTTCGATTGAAGCGGTCGTGGATCCTTCTGTCACAGATTATTTCTATTTCCTTGCCGACAAGGAAGGGAAGAACCATTTTGCGAAGACATACGAGGAGCATTTGGCAAATCGGGCGAAATATATTGACTGATTCAAAAGAATGGAAGTGCATGTATGAAAGACTTTGAGTCCTACATTTTGAAACTTCGCGAAGAAGACAATCCGTTACTTCTGGAAATGGAGGAATTCGCCGCAGAACACCGGATTCCGATCATGGATAGGAGCGGTATGGAAACATTCATCGGGCTGCTTCGAATACAACGTCCGAAGCTAATACTTGAAATCGGGAGTGCAATAGGCTATTCTGCTATCCGGATGGTATCAGCTTTGAAGGGAGCATCAGTCGTCACGATTGAGCGGGACAAGGAAAGGCATGCATCCGCTGTCGACTATATTAAGCGAAGCGGATTCGGGGACAGGATAACGATCATCGAAGGAGATGCCCTTCTTCTATCGGATGAATCACTTCCAGCCTTGCAGTATGATGCCCTTTTCATCGATGCTGCAAAAGGGCAATATAAACGGTTCTTTGAAAAATATTCAGAGCATGTGGCAAAAGGCGGCATCATTTATTGCGATAATATGTTCATGCATGGTGCCGTGATGGTTCCGGATGAAGAGGTGCCAAAGCGGAATCGGACGATGATCCGTAATCTGAAGGAATTCACTTCATGGGTCATAAAGCATCCGAATTATGAAACCTCATTGCTGCCGGTCGGCGACGGCATCCTGGTGGCTGTGAAAAAGAGGGACTGAGCAACAGCCCTGTATTTGTGGGAGGAAAAGAAATGGATAAAAGAAAACCTCTTGTCATCGGCATAGCCGGTGGTTCGGGATCAGGGAAGACAAGTGTCACTCATCGAATTTATGACGTGTTCAAGGAACATTCAGTTGTTGTCATAGAACAGGATTTTTATTACAAGGATCAATCACATCTTAAATTTGAAGATCGATTGTTGACGAACTACGATCATCCGTTAGCATTTGATACGGATCTGCTCATAGACCATATCGGAAAACTGCTCAATCGGGAGACAATCGAAAAGCCGGTTTATGATTATGCGCTCCATACTAGATCAGAACAAAAAATAGCAATCGAACCTAAAGATGTGATCATCCTTGAAGGAATCCTCGTTTTGGAGGATGAGAGGCTCCGTGATCTGATGGATATCAAACTCTTTGTCGATACGGATGCGGATCTGCGGATCATCAGACGTCTGATGCGGGACATTAATGAGAGGGGACGCACAATCGAATCGGTTATTGAACAATACCTCTCCGTCGTCCGTCCGATGCATAATCAATTTATTGAACCGACTAAACGGTATGCGGATATAATCATTCCCGAAGGCGGTCACAATGAAGTTGCAGTCGATCTAATGGTCACGAAAATAAAAACAATTCTTGAATTTGGTACGAACTTGTAATATGATGAAGTCAGAATTCAATATAAATGAGCCTATGTCGCATACCTCTTGCAGGAGCGGCATAGTGTTTTTATGAACAGGAATATGAGGAGTGTTGAATAATGGTATCAGAGAAAAAGTACCCGATGACCGCGTCGGGTAAGAAAAAATTAGAAGAAGAGCTGGAGTTTCTTAAAACTGTAAAACGGAAAGAAGTTGTGGAGCGCATTAAAATTGCTCGAAGCTATGGTGACCTATCGGAAAACTCGGAATACGATTCCGCTAAGGAGGACCAGGCGTTTGTTGAAGGAAAGATTTCCTCACTGGAATCGATGATCCGCAACTCCGTAATCATTACAGAGGATGAAGCGAACACTGACGAGGTCCAACTTGGTAAAACGGTTACATTCAAGGAACTCCCTGACGGAGACGAAGAGACCTACACGATTGTCGGCTCAGCTGAAGCGAATCCGATTGAAGGGTTGATTTCCAACGATTCACCGATTGCAAAAGGATTGATCGGCAAAGGTAAAGGCGATGAAGTGAAAATCACGACTCCTGGGGGAGAAATGTCGGTCGTTATTGTTGAAATCAAGTGACTTGGAATGGCCGCCTTCAAATGAGGGCGGCCATTCAACATTAATGCAGGATGATAGGGGGAAGGCTATATGAAAGGTAATGAGCCAAGATATTCGCGTGTCAATCGCAAAAAAATGCGTAACCGCAGCAATCGGCTTTTAAATAGTATGATCGGCCTTGTCATCTTACTGATTCTCATTGTGGGAGCTTCCATAATAACTGGGAATAAAGATGATGAAGGGAAAGAGAACGCTTCTGAAGAAAAGGTTCTCGAAGAATCCGGATCATCCGACGACGAGGCGAAACAGGAAGAAAACGATTCTATTTCAGATGTAGAAGATGAAGAGGGGTCGAGTGAGCATAGTGATGCGGTAGAAGACGACGCGGACGAGTCTTCGTCACCAGGCACAGAATCGGAAGGAACGGAAGGCAGCGAGGACAGCACTGAGGAAGTTGAGGAACCTGGCACTGTGGTAATCGTTCCGGGTACTGATGAAATCATTAAGGAAACAATCACAAATCCGGCATGGCAGCCGATCGGAACAGACCAATCGGGTGAGCATGTTTCAAAGTATGAAGCCGGATCTATAGATTATAATGAAAAGAAAAAAGCCATTGCGTACGCGACTGGATTCTCTGAGGATCAATTATTCTATAAGAGGGTTAAAAATGGCGGCGGACCACAGAAGTCAATCGGTATCGTTACGACGAAGGACGGATCAAAAATATTCCGCGTCTATATCGAGTGGGTTGACGGAAAAGGTTGGAAACCGACTAGAATGGATGTTTTAAAAACGTTGGATTTTGAATATTGAACAACAAATGAGACTTCAACAGGAGGATTCGTAATGAAAATTGCAATCATCGGTGCGATGGAACAAGAAGTTGAACTATTACGAGAAAAAATTGAGGACCCAACTAGCCGGGAGATTGCCGGCTGTGAGTTTATTGAAGGCAACATCGGCCAACATCATGTCATTCTGGTCAAAAGCGGCATTGGAAAGGTGAATGCGGCAATTGCGACGACATTGCTTATTCATGAATATCGACCTGATGCAATCGTGAATACCGGTTCTGCCGGTGGTTTCAATGACTCACTTGAAGTGGGTACAGTTGTCATTTCTGATGAAGTAAGGCATCATGATGTCGATGCAACGGCCTTCGGCTATGAAATCGGCCAAGTTCCAGGTATGCCTCCTTCCTTCCCTGCGGATGAAAAACTCATCCAGATTGCCAAGGAAGCGGTCGAGGAGGTTGGCGAGCATGAGTATGCTGTCGGATTGATCGCTTCCGGTGATGTGTTCATGAGTGACGCGGCGCGGGTCGAACTTGTACAAGGGCAATTTCCTGCAATGATCGCTGCTGAAATGGAAGCCGCCGCTGTAGCTCAAGTATGTCATCAATTCGGAACGCCGTTTGTCGTCATCCGTGCATTATCCGATATTGCAGGCAAAAAATCGTCAATTAGTTTTGATGAATTCTTGCCTCTTGCAGCGAAGCATTCTTCGGAAATTGTCATGCGCGCCATCTCGAAATTTTAAAATGATTATGGTAAGATGATAGCAGATTGCATATTGCTGTGAAGGAGGTAATAGGGATGTTTTTTCTAATGGCAGGTGTGTTTTTTGCGACGACAGTCATTGCGGTTGTAATCGCGCGTGAGGTTAGTGCAGACTAATAAGGCAAGCAGTACAGATATTGAAATGAAAAGAGGCGTTTCCTTTCTTAGGGCCGTGGCCCCATGTCAGGAAACGCCTTTTCATTTGCAGTTATGCACTTTTCATTCATTATATTCATGCTTGAATAGCTGGTACAGTTTGACAATCGCTCTCTTTTCGATACGTGAGACATAGCTTCTTGATATGTTGAGCTGCTGCGCAATTTCCTTCTGAGTCATCGGTTGGTCGTCGAGCAGCCCATACCTCCTTTGGATGATTTCCAACTCTCTTCCATCCAGTTTTCCGAGATGGCGGTAGAGTCTCTCCTTTTGCTCTTTCTGCTGTACGGTTTCGATTGGTGCTTCCTCGTCGGTCTGCAACAGATCTGCTATCTGAAGGGACTGTCCGTCCTTATCCGTTCCAATCGGATCGAAGAGCGATACATCCTTCTGCACTTTCTTTTGTGTTCGCAGGTACATCAGTATTTCATTTTCGATACAGCGGGCTGCATACGTCGCAAGTTTCGTCTTACGATCAAGCGTGAAACTGTTCACGGCTTTCATAAGCCCGATTGTACCAATGGAAATGTAGTCGTCAAGTTGTTCGTGTTTTGGATGGAATTTTTTTACGACATGAGCGACAAGGCGCATATTCCTTTCAATGAGTTCATCTCTCGCACTTTCATCACCTTCTGCCAGCCGTTGCAAGCAATCAGCCTCTTCCGCTTTTGAAAGCGGCCGACGGAATGCCTGCCCCCTGATATAGCCGACCATAGCAGGAACTTCGACCCACAGTTGGACAAGGGCCATGACAAACCCGCTCATTGGTCCACCTCCTGTGTCGTTATATGACAGCATATGCGATGAATGCTTGTTTACATTCAGTAAAGTGTACAAGGAAATCGAACAGATTTCCGGCTTGGTCCATTCCGTACCAATGGATGCCAATATGGTATAATCGGAATACTATTAGTGAAATAACGGAGTGGATAACTTGTATAAAATTTTCTTGCCAGATGAATATGTAAAAGACATCTATCAAATTTCACCCGAAGCCTTAAAGGAAAAGGGGATCAAAGGAATTATCACAGACTTGGATAATACGCTAGTGGAATGGGATCGTCCGGAAGCGACGCCTGAAATTAGGGAATGGGTACGAATGATGCAGGAAGCCGGTCTCCAAGTGACAATCCTCTCGAATAATAATCAAAGCCGGGTGGAATCTTTCTGCGGTCCGATTGGCACGCCGTTCATTTGCGATGCCAGGAAGCCGTTGGCAAAGAATTTCAAAAATGCCCTTGCATTGATGGGCTTGAAGAAGGAAGAGGCTGTCATGGTCGGCGATCAGCTGATGACAGATATTTTGGGCGGCAACCGTTTCGGCCTCCATACAATTTTAGTAGTGCCCGTCGCGAGCTCCGATGGATTTGTCACGAAATTCAATCGAATGATTGAAAGAAGGATTATGGCTAAACTGAAAAGACAAGGATTGATTAAATGGGAGGAATAAGCTTGGAGCGACTTACATGTATAGGTTGTGGAATTGAAATTCAATCAGAAGATCCGAAAAAGGAAGGGTATGCTCCTGCGGCTTCTTTGGAGAAGGAGGAAGTCATTTGCCGCCGCTGCTTCCGCTTGCGGAATTACAATGAATTACAGCCCGTCTCCTTATCTGGCGACGATTTCCTAGCGATATTGAATGGCATCGGCGAAAAAGACGGATTAATCATCAAAGTCGTGGATATATTTGATTTCAACGGCAGCTGGATCAACGGCTTGCAGCGTTTTGTCGGTAAAAAAGACATTCTTCTGATTGGCAATAAGTCCGATATTCTTCCTAAATCGATCAACCGAAACCGAATGATCAATTGGATGAAGACGGAGTCAGCGAAGCTTGGGTTAAAGCCGATAGATGTCTTGCTCATTTCTGCATACAAAGGGCATGGCATGGAAGAGGCGCTAAATGCCATTGATACCTATAGAAAAGGGAAAGACGTCTATGTTGTCGGGTGCACGAATGTCGGAAAATCCACATTCATCAACCGGATCATAAAGAATGCGACCGGCATGGGAGAAGTGATCACCACTTCCCATTTCCCGGGAACGACATTAGATCTAGTTGAAATCCCACTCGACGATGGAAAGGCCATCTACGATACACCGGGCATCATTAACAACCATCAGATCGCTCATCACCTGGATGCGAAGGATTTGAAAGCGATCACGCCGAAAAAGGAACTGAAGCCGAAAGTGTTCCAATTGAATGCGGAACAGACTTTATTCATCGGCGGTCTGGCTAGATTCGATTTTCTGTCAGGCGATCGTTCATCATTTACAATCCATGTTTCCAATGAAATTCCGATCCACCGGACAAAGCTTGAAAATGCCGATTCGTTATACGCCGCCCATCTCGGAGAAATGCTATCCCCGCCAAGCGGTGATTCCCTTGAGAAGATGCCGCCGTTCGTAAGGCATGAATTCTCGATTAAGAAACCGAAAATGGATCTCGTCATTTCAGGATTAGGCTGGATTACGATACAGCATCCTGGTGTCGTTGTTGCTGTACATGCACCTCGTGGAGTTGATGTAGTACTCCGTCCATCGCTCATTTAAGGAGGGCTGCTTGATGAAAAAATGGTATGCGGTGATTGGTGACCCGATTGCGCAATCGAAGTCTCCCCTCATGCACGAAGCATGGTTTCGGGAAAATGGAATCGACGCATCCTATATACCGATCCATGTTGAAGCGGATCATTTGGAGGATGCAGTTGCTGGTTTAAAACGATTAGGCTGCAGTGGTTGGAATGTCACCGTGCCTCATAAAAGCGCAATCATCCCTTTCCTTGATAAAATTGACGAGGAAGCTAGACGGATGAACGCGGTCAACACGGTGAAGGTCCTTGAAGATGGTACTCTATTCGGAACGAATACTGACGGGCGCGGTTTTGTGCGCTCCTTGCAGGAATTTGGAGCTGATCCGGAGAACGTGGGTGAGTTGCTGATCATCGGAGCAGGAGGAGCTGCTGCAGGCATTTCATTCGCTCTTCAATCGGCAGGTTACGGTCCGATTGACATAACGAACCGGACAGTCGAGAATGCCAGGCATTTGTCCGAAAGCCTTCCGGGAAGTTCAGCACTGTCACTGGAAGAAGCGCAACTTACAATTGGCAAATACGATTTGATCATTCAAACGACTTCTCTCGGAATGAATTTTGCCCAAAGTGGATTTCCGCTCGAGCCATCCGGGATTTCTGAAGGTGCAACGGTTGCTGACATCATCTACAATCCGCTGGAAACCGTATTTCTGCGATGTGCTCGCGAAGCAGGAGGCAAGACGATGAATGGGGTCGGTATGTTTGTTCACCAAGGAGCATTGGCCTTTGAGCTTTGGACAGGCATCTACCCGGATACGAAGAAAATGATACAATCAATTACAACACAACTTGGAGGAAAATAAATGTTAACAGGCAAACAGAAAAGTTATTTACGAAGCGAAGCGCATCACCTACAACCGATTTTCCAAATCGGAAAGGGCGGTTTGACTGAAGCGATCATCAAACAAATTGAAGAGGCGCTCGAAGCCCGTGAGTTGATTAAGGTAAGTATTCTTCAAAATTGTGAGGAAGATAAGAATACGATTGCTGAAAAACTGCAAGAAGCAGGAATTGAGGTCGCTCAAGTAATCGGGAAAATCCTTGTCCTTTACAAAGAATCCACGGAGAAAAAACGGATCGTTCTCCCATAAGGAGGAAAACATGAAAAAGGTCGGATTGTTAGGCGGCACGTTCAACCCGCCTCATATAGGCCATCTGATTATGGCGAATGAAGTGAAGCATGCATTGCAATTGGATGAAGTTCGGCTGATGCCCACCTCGGCTCCGCCCCATAAAGCGGACCCGTCGGATGCAACGCCGGAGCAGCGGTTAAGAATGGTGGAGATTGCCGTTTCAGGAATACCCGGACTGAATGCCTCTTCGTTTGAAGTTGACAGAGGCGGGATCTCCTATACAGTCGATACCATAAAAGCATTGAAGGAACAGGAGCCGGATGTGGATTTCCACTTTATTATCGGCGGCGATATGATCGATATGCTGCCTAATTGGTATAAAATCGATGAACTGATGAAAATTGTGAAGTTTGTCGGGGTGGGCAGGCCGGGTACTGAAGGTAAAACGCGCTATCCGATTACGATGGTCCAGATACCTGAAATCGACTTGTCTTCGACGTTGATCCGAAACCGGCTGCAGACGGGCGGCACAATCCAATTCCTTGTACCTGAAGATATCGGGGAATTTATCCGACAGGAGGAGCTTTATGGAATCCGCAACGTTGAAAATGGAGCTTGAAAAGAGATTACCAAGAAAACGCTATGAGCATGTTCTGAGAGTTACGGAAACAGCAAAGGAATTGGCTGCGCGTTTCGGCATTCCGGCGCATAAAGCGGAACAGGCGGCATTGTTCCATGACATCGCGAAGTTTATGGAGCCTTCGGATATGCGGAGAATGATCGAAGAGAATGGAGAAGACGTAAAACTGCTTTCCTTCCATCATGAACTTTGGCACGCAGCCGCTGGACGTATCATCGCTAAGAAAGATTTTGGCGTAGAAGATCAGGATATCCTCAATGCAATCCGCTATCATACAACAGGCAGAGCAGGTATGTCCGATCTGGAGAAACTCATTTACATCGCTGATCTTATTGAGCCGGGCAGGGACTTTCCAGGCATCGCCGAGCTGCGCAACGCTGCCAATCTTCATTTGGACGAGGCGATGAGGGCTTGCATCGTCCATTCCGTGCTTTATCTTATCAATAGGCAGGCTGGCGTATTTCCAGACTCCTTTGAGTGCTATAATGAACACGTGCAAAGAATTTGAACGACCCAACTACGAAAGGAAACGTGAAAAAATGCCAACATTACTTGAAACAGCTTATAATGCCGTAGATGATAAAAAGGGGCAAGATATTGTCGTAATGAATATGGAGGGAGTATCCCTTATTGCGGACCAATTCATTATCTGTCATGCAAACTCCGAGCGACAAGTGCAAGCGATTGCGAGGGAAGTTGCCGATAAGGCTGCTGAATACGAATATGAAGTCAAAAGGGTTGAAGGCCTTGACAATGGGAGATGGGTTCTCGTCGATTTGGGCGATGTCGTCGTCCATGTATTCCACAAAGATGAGCGCGGCTATTATAACTTGGAGAAGTTATGGGGAGATGCTCCATTGCTGAAGATGGATAATGGGCAATAAGAAAGCCTATTCGGATTTCGCTCTCGTCTATGATGAATTGATGACCGATATCCCTTACGATGCATACGTGGATTTGATATCCATAGCTACAGATGGGATTGAAGGGAAGAAGATCATCGACGTCGGCTGCGGGACGGGGCAGCTATCCGTCAAGTTAGCGAAATCCGGTGCGTTTGTTACTGGAATCGATCTTTCAAAGGACATGCTCATGATTGCGGAAAAACGTTCGAATGACCATTCCTTGAATATCGAGTTTCAGGAAATGCCCATGCAGGAAATAGAGGGCGGAGAGCAGTTTGATGCGGCAGTCATTGCAATCGATTCGTTGAACTATTTACCAGACATCGAAAGCGTCCTTGCTACATTTAAAGGAATCCATTCAGTCTTGAACAGCGGTGGAGTGCTCATTTTTGATGTGCATTCCACTTTCAAGACGGATATCATCTTCATGGATGGGCCATTCACTTTTGATAACGACCGTATCGCGTATATTTGGCATACGGAAGAAGGAGACGAAGAGCATTCCGTGCTATCGGAACTCAGCTTTTTTGTCAAAGAGGAAAGCGGACTTTATCGCCGTTTTAATGAAAGGCATAAACAAAGGACATTTACTGTTTTTGAATACGTGGATGTATTGAGGGAAGCCGGTTTTACGATTGAACGCATTTTTGCCGATTGGGAAGACGAGCCGCCGCACGAAGAAAGTGAAAGAATATTTTTTCAAGTGCGCAAATGAAGCTTCCATTCTTCGAAGTTATCATATATAGTGGGAGATGACTCCATATGGATGCCTCGTAGAAAGGGTGGGAAAGCTGTTTCTATCGATTGTATCCAAAAAATGGCGTAAGATCATCACCCCTATCGCAGCAATCGCTGTACTTTCCGCAATTCTGTTCTTTCCCCGAGGACAGGCCGGCAGTCAACTGACAGTCGAAGGCGGACAATCCCCAATTATTGATGTTTTACAAGAGCAACCTAAAGAAGAGCAGCCTATTGCACGTATTGATGCGGCCGTGATGCCAATCATGGTTGACATACGAGGCGCCGTGAATTATCCGGGCGTCTATTCACTTATGGAAGGAGATCGTCTGATCGACGCCATTCACGCGGCGGGAGGCTATTTAGCCGATGCAGACTCGCGTATGTTGAACCACGCGATGAAGCTGCCAGATGAATTTTTCATCTACGTCCCGAGGGAAGGCGAAGAAATCGATTTCCCCACTCCATCAGGCTCATTTCCGCCCCAGACAGGCGAAAGCGTGAAGGATGACGGAAAAGTGAATATCAATACTGCTGATGTGCAGGAGCTGATGACGATTCCGGGTATCGGACCGTCAAAGGCTGCTGCCATTCTTCAATACCGGGAAGAGCATGGACCGTTCAGTTCTCCCGATGCCATAATGGAAGTGTCCGGAATCGGACAAAAAACGTTTGATAAGCTAGCGTCTTTCATTACGGTAAAATAAATGACACTGTTTGGAGGCATACATATGGAGCGGATTACATGGGATCAGTTTTTCATGGCGCAATGCCATTTGCTTGCGGTCAGGAGCACATGCACGAGACTGACAGTCGGAGCGACGATTGTCAGGGACAACAGGATCATTGCAGGAGGCTATAACGGTTCGATTTCGGGCGGGGACCATTGCATCGATCATGGATGTTATGTCGTCGGGAATCATTGTGTCCGTACAATTCACGCGGAGATGAATGCATTGCTTCAATGCGCGAAATACGGAAGCCCTGTGGAAGGATCTACTTTGTATGTAACCCATTTCCCTTGTTTGCAATGTTCAAAGGCGATAATCCAGTCCGGAATAAAGATAGTCAATTATGCTTCGGATTATAAGAACGACAACTACGCCATTGAGCTCTTCAAGCAATCAGGAGTTGAAGTCAGACACGTCCCTTTCGATGAAAGGAAAGTGGATTTCACGAAGGAAGGGAAACTGCAGCTGATCAATGACTTGCTTGTGGAAATGGAATCGTTAGGCGCGCCGACTGAAGAGCTTCTCCCATTCAAAAGAAGGGTGGATGACCTATTCGGGAAATGATCGGCAAAGTCCGTATTATTTATATTTGCATGCCGGTTGCCGTATCCGCTTTTGCTGCATACGGTCCGGTTCACGTTTTACTCCTCAATCTATTGCTTGTCCCCATCTTTCTCCTTAGAAAAGAAGCCGTCACTCCGATACTTGCGGTGGCGGCGTCATTACTCTCCTATTTTTTCATTTCATTGCATCTACCTGAACTTAAAGCGGGCGGGCAACTTGCCGTCCTAAACCTGACATGGACAGATCAAGTTAAAATCGATGGCGGTAAAATGAAAGGCTTTGCCAGGACTGACGCCGGCGATATCGTCTATGCCTTGCTGAAATTCGACAGCGAGGCTCAGAAATTGCAGTTTCAGCACTTGCACATCCCTTCATACCGATTCACTTTGGAAGGTGCCTTCCAGGAACTTCCCGCCCCTTCACATCAATACGCCTTCAATATGAAGCGGTATGTAAAGATGAATGGCGCCGTCGGCATGTTCGAGTCCGAAAGGTTGATAGGCTATGAAGTTAACTCCGGATTGCAGACTATCTTATCCCGACAAAGATGGAAGGTGAAACATCATATCCAGGAAACCTTCCCCGAATCACTCATACCAGAAGCGCAAGCACTGCTCATCGGGGACCGGAGTGGCATGGATGAAGAAGTGGCTTCAAGGTACAGGACTCTTGGGATAACTCATTTGTTTGCAATATCAGGCTTACATGTTGGCTTATTGACGTTTCTATTTCGAAGCCTTCTCATCAGATTGTTAGTGCGGATTGAGACAATCGACAATTTACTGATCGCCCTTTTGCCTATATACGCAGTAATGGCGGGTGGTGCGCCATCCGTTTGGCGGGCGGTATCCGTGACGATTTTACTCTTACTTACCGCAACGGGGCGATTCCGGATGAGAATGGATGATGCACTCGCCATGAGTGCGTCCGGCTTCATCATGTTGCAGCCATTCGTCGTGTTCCAGCCTGGATTTCAACTCTCCTATTTGGCTGCATTCTCATTGATTTACTCAACAAGAATTCTCACGGGGAGTAGATCTGCCCTCAAAGTTTCTTTCCTGGTGACATCGATAACTCAATTGGCGTTGTATCCTGTCCTTTTATATCATTTCTATGAGGTGTCCATATCGTCTTTCATTGTGAATCTATTCTATGTACCCTTGTATTCTTTTATCATTTTGCCGATGAACATCGTTTTAGTAGTGCTGACGTACGTTTCCCCTCTGATTGTAGGGATCGTTTTTTCATTTTATGTTCCGTTAAGAGGCTGGATAGAAGCCTTGACAGAATACTTGGCTTCAATGCCTTATCAACTATGGGTGCCAGGTCGGCCAGCGGCGATTCCATCTGCGCTTGCCGTTGGTGGTACCCTCCTATTCCTAATTATGCTTGAAAGGGGAAGGAAGGCTTCTCGTGCCATTCCTTTCGTACTGATCCCTGCGCTTATTATTCATATAGCTCCCTATGCAGATTCCAAACTAAAGGTAACGTACCTGGATGTCGGGCAAGGGGATTCCATCGTCATCCAACTTCCGCATCGGCGTGGCGTTTACGTTATGGATACAGGTGGGACCGTGAATTTTGGAGAGCCCAATTGGCGTACACCTGAAAAGGAATTCGAAGTGGGCAGAAGCATCGTGGTCCCGTTTTTGAAAGGGCAGGGCATTGCGAAAATAGAAAAATTGATTTTAACTCATGCGGACAGTGATCATATGGAAGGGGCGGACGAAGTACTGGAAGAGATCGGAGTGGATGAGATCCATATTTCCCCTGGCAGCGAGCAGGAAAAGACGATGGAAGAAGTCATGCAGAGAGCTAAAGATAAGCGGATACCGATTTTTGCAATGACTGAAGGGGCAACTTGGTCGGACAAGTCGGCTGCATTTTATTATATGGCGCCAAGTGCCGGAGCTTATAAAGGAAATGACAGCTCCCTCGTCCTATTCATGGAAACTGATGGGCCGATGTTTCTGTTCACGGGTGATTTAGGGATCGAAGGAGAGAGAAAGCTGCTGAAGAGTTATAAGGATTTGGAGTGGGGGACTTTGATCCTTAAAGCCGGACACCACGGCAGCCGCACTTCCAGCTCGGATCAATTCATCAGGACTTTGCAGCCGGAGCTGACAATTTTCTCATATAAGAAAGTTAATCGGTACGGTCACCCGCATGAAGAAGTCGTCAAGACATTTGAAAAATATAGGCTGCCGACGATGGCGACTGCGGAGTACGGTTCGATATCCGTTACCGTGAAAAGAGACGGTGGATATGACGTTTTGACGACGGCAAATGAAAAGACGGCCTTGTCCATTCCGCTTGGGGACTGAACAAGCCGTCTTTCAGGAGTGCTATTAGTGCGCGACGAAGTCTACGATTGTAGCAATAACGAAAATTGCAGAAAAGGCAACGAAAGCTACAATGAAACCGACACCAGAGTCGATTAAATCATTGCGTTTAGACTGTACGTCATGTTCAAACTCATTCATTGCTACACCTCCTAATTCCTTTATAGTATAGATGATAACGAAAAAAAAATCTATATCAAACGATTTAATATGCCGGGTTTATGACAATCGACACAAATTGTTCATAGTCATGATTCCATAATGTATAATAGGACAATGTGAGTGACTGGAGGGAAGCAAGTGGTCAACGCGATATGGAAAAAGATAAATGAAGGAACAATAGAACCTGTTTATTTATTGACAGGTGTAGAACAGCATTTGATTGATACGACAATTAAACGCATTCAGAAGGCATTGCCGGATATCGATGAAACTTCGGTCGTCCGTTTCGATTTGGACGAAACGCCGGTTGAAGCCGTTCTTGAAGAGGCGGATACACTTCCTTTCTTAGAAGATAGGAAATTGATCGTTGCCAATAATGCCTCTTTTCTCAAAGCATCCGATAAAACGAAAGAGAAAGTCGTACATAAGATCACATTGCTCGAAGCGTGGCTGGCAAGTCCATCACCGACTGCCGTCGTCCTGTTTGTTGCGCCCTATGAAAAGCTGGATGGACGGAAGAAAATAGTGAAGGTCATGCAGCAAAATGCTGTAGTAGTGGAGGCAATGCCATTAACGGGCCGTGATTTAACAACATGGATCCAAAATGAAGCAGGAACGAATGGCATAAAGATCAGCCCTGAAACTGCGCAACTCCTCGTAGAGATGGCTGGGGACAGCCTCTTAACCTTATCCAATGAAATCGCCAAAATCGGTATGTATATGAATGGTACTGGTGAAGTGACGCGAGAAATCATTGAAATACTCGTACCCCGTCTGCCTGAAATGGATGTTTTCCGTCTGACGGATGCCTATATGACTGGAAATGTGAAAGGGACAATTTCCATTTATCATGACCTGTTACGGAATGGCGAAGAGCCCATCATGCTCACATCCCTCATTGCCGGTCAGATCCGCTTGATGATCCACGTATCATCACTAGTGAAAAAAGGATATCAACAACAGCAAATCGCAAAAACGTTGAATGTCCACCCATACAGGGTCAAGCTGATAATGGAGAATCGAAGCATTCCCAAAATGGAAAGGCTACTGCTCATTTTGCAAAAACTGGCAAAGATTGACCATCAATTGAAATCAACAAGCGGCAAAAGAGAAAGGGTATTAGAAATCTTCTTCATGGAACCATTGAAGGTTTGAATAAATTATAGTGACTCAAAGATTATTGCTAGGATTGAAGCGTAAGGCGGCGACTCCTGGGGGATTAGCGAACGCCGTCACGAAGAACGGCGTTTGCGAGCAAAAGCGCAGCGTTGCGAGCACCTTGTAGGCTGCCTTAATTTCTGCAAAAGACGCAGAAATACGGCAAATCGAACCCTTCGCTGTTCGATTGGCTCACCGCCCACCCCCCCGGAAAGCGTCCGCCTGAAGGGGAAATCCGGGTCAAAGCATTTTTTTAATAGAAAAGGCTGTCCACTTTGTCGTTTGAACGACACAAGTGACAGCCTTTTTTACTTTCAGACTTCGGCTCGCAGTTAACTGCAAACCTCCGCTTTTGATACTTATTGAGCTTTTTTTGTAAGACGTGCTTTTTGACGAGCAGCTGTATTTTTGTGGATAAGACCTTTACGAGCAGCTGTATCCAATTTTTTGACTGCGTCTTTCAAAAGTTCAGAAGCGTTCTCTTCTTTATTGATGAGCGCAGTGTCAGCTTTACGTACAGCAGTACGCATTGCAGCTTTGTATTGCGAGTTTTGCTCATTTGCTGCGGCACTTTGTTTAACGCGCTTGATTGCACCTTTGATGTTTGGCATTCCATTCACCTCCAATTTCAGGTAAGGCAAGAGTGTTTCCATAATAGCTTTCGGATATCTCTTTACAACATTAACATTTTAGCAAAAACCTAGCTTTAACGCAATAAAAATATGCAAAGAATATTTCCTTGACACAACGTGCAAACTGCATGTTGAGGTGATGACAATGGATAAATACGATTTTTTCCGAACGGACCTCCTCGTGGAAAACGAAGAAATGGTTCGCCATCGGACAGAAAAAGAGAAGCAGAAACTAAAGGATTCGGAAGGCATACAATTTGATGAGCAACGAAAAGGCAGAGTGATTGTGACATCGGTCAAAATCAATGCCGAGGGCGAGAAGAGGATCGGCAAGAAAAAAGGCACCTATTTGACGCTTACGAATCCGACGCTCATGCATACAGATCGTGAAGGCCTTCAGGAGATGGCTGAAATGCTCAAGTCCAAACTGACTGAAATGACGGAAGGCATAACGGATCTGAAAACCGGGAAAATTTTATTCGTAGGCTTGGGGAACCGGGAAGTGACTCCTGACGCAGTCGGTCCGCTGACAATGGATCGTCTGAAGGAAATCGTGCCGCTCTATTATTCGGACGACGGCAGCGAGGTATTCGTATATGCACCAGGAGTGACAATCCAGACGGGGCTTGAAACTGCCAATTTTGTCAAGGCATTGGTTAACGAAATCAAACCGGATCTGTTGATCGTCATCGATGCATTGGCCGCCAGGGACAGTTCAAGATTATGCAAAACAATCCAAATGACCGACACAGGCATACATCCAGGATCAGGTGTTGGAAATAGCCGCAAAGAGCTATCGAGAGAAACGTTGGGAATTCCGGTTATCGCAATCGGCATCCCGACAGTCGTGGACGGACCGGTTTTGATAGCGGATGCTATTAATACGCTTTTCGGTTATATTGCCTCGAAAATTGAGGAGGAAAGCCATCCATCCTCAAGGCTGTCTGTTGGGAATTGGTTGCATACTCCTAATAAGGATGCAGATCGGACAAAGTTAATTCCCATCTTTGGCGATTGGACGTCGTGGCCTCATGAAGAACGAGTGCAATTATTTGAAGAAGTTTTATCGAATCACGATTTGAATACATTCATTTCCCCAAAAGAGATCGACTCCTGGACCGCCCTTTATGCGGAGACATTAACAGACTCGATCAGTGACTGGATTGAGGACATAAAAACAAGTCATTGACCCATCTCCCCGCGCATATAGTTGAAGACGGGGGGATGTCGCTTGAAGAAAAATATGCAAATGTGGCTTGTAATCGTATTCGTTCTTTTCCTTTTCCCGGTAATCATCCAATTCATACCGGAAGAATCAAAAATCCTTAATTCGAAAATCATCAAGGAAAACGCAATAATCGTCTACGCTTCCAACATCGTTGAGGAAGAGAAAGTGGAAGCTGAACGTGAACCTGAAACTGAACGTGAAGAACCCAAAGTCATTGAAGAGCTTCAAACGGCAGCCGGGAAAGTCCTGATTTATTTCACCCATGCAACGGAAGCGTATAAACCGATCACAAAAGCGGTAGATGGAAAAATCATGGTTAACCATCAGACCGAAAATGTGATGAAGATGGGAGATAAACTCAAAGGGTTACTTGAATTGAACGGTGTGAAAACTGACACGCTGAAAAAGATTGTGCCGCACGGACGTGCTTATAATGATATTAGGCCTTTTGTCAAAAAGCAGCTTACCGAAAATAACTATGATTTAATTATAGACATACATCGCGATGCTGTAGGTCCCGACAAGACAACGATTGTACATGAAGGGGAAAGGTACGCGAAAGTTGCATTCGTACTTGGATTGGATAATCCATCTTATAAAAAGAATGAAGTAATGACGAATAAAGTCAAAATGGAAATGGAGAAAAGGATTCCCGGCATTACGAGGAATGTCATATCTAAAGGCGGAGCGGGCGTGGATGGAAAGTATAATCAAGACTTGCATCCGAATATCATCCTTATTGAACTTGGCGGAATCGGCAATTCAGAGGATGAATTGAACCGTACTGTTGGCGTAATTGCAGAATCCATCAGCGAGTTGTTGAGCAACATGGGTGAAGCAGAAGAAAAGTGATAGAGATAAGCTTCATGGCAAATTTGTCATGGAGCTTATTTATATTCAGCCGGATATCCATCCAATCTTTATCAAAACGCTTCAATCTGTTAGAATTGATAAGTCATACGAAAGCTTTCGGCATTTAGTTTATGGGAATAAGAAAATGTAACATGTTTATCAGTTATTTGCTATAATGCAAATAGCTTATATAGGAGTGAACTGACAGATGAATCATGATGAAAGATTGGCACGTCAAAAAAACATAAGAAACTTCTCGATTATTGCCCATATTGATCACGGGAAATCGACGTTGGCCGATCGTCTATTGGAAAAGACGGAAACGGTAAGCTCGCGTGAAATGAAATCACAGACACTGGATTCTATGGATTTGGAACGCGAACGTGGAATCACAATTAAATTGAATGCAGTGCAATTATCGTATACCGCGAAGAATGGTGAAGAGTACACTTTCCACCTCATTGATACACCGGGGCACGTAGACTTTACGTACGAAGTGTCCAGGAGCCTCGCCGCATGTGAGGGGGCGTTGCTTGTTGTCGATGCGGCCCAAGGTATCGAAGCGCAAACGTTGGCAAACGTTTATTTGGCGTTGGACAATGATCTTGAAATCTTGCCTATTATCAATAAAATTGATTTGCCAGCTGCAGATCCGGATAAAGTGAAACAGGAAATTGAAGACGTTATCGGATTGGATGCTTCCGAAGCAGTGCATGCTTCGGCTAAATCCGGCATCGGCATCGAAGAGATCCTTGAACAAATTGTCGAGAAAGTGCCTGCACCGACTGGCGACCCACAGGCGCCGCTGAAAGCATTGATCTTCGACTCGCATTATGATCAATATAAAGGTGTCATCGTCAATATCCGAATTGTCGAAGGAACTGTTAAGCCTGGGGATAAAATCCGCATGATGGCAACAGGCAAAGAATTCGAAGTCATCGAGACGGGTGTGTTCACGCCGAATATTTCCATGCGCGATGAACTATCAGTCGGAGATGTCGGCTTCCTCTCGGCAGCGATTAAAAATGTAGGTGACACGCGAGTCGGGGATACGATTACGAATGCGAAAAACCCGGCAAGCGAACCGCTCCCTGGTTACCGAAGATTAAACCCGATGGTATTCTGTGGTCTGTACCCGATTGATTCATCCAAATATGTCGACTTGCGTGAAGCGCTCGAGAAGCTTGAGCTGAACGATTCAGCTTTGGAATATGAAGCGGAGACGTCGCAAGCTTTGGGATTCGGATATCGATGCGGTTTCCTAGGACTGCTCCATATGGAGATCATTCAGGAGCGTATTGAACGTGAATTCAAAATTGACTTGATCACAACTGCACCGAGTGTTATTTATAACGTTGTTACAACTGACGGAAAAGAATTGAAAGTTGACAATCCTTCCATGATGCCTGATGCACAAAAAATCGACCATGTTGAAGAACCTTATGTAAAAGCTTCGATTATGGTGCCGAATGATTATGTTGGCTCTGTCATGGAATTATGCCAGCAAAAGCGAGGAAACTTCAAAACGATGGATTATTTGGATGCGTCGCGGGTAAATATCATTTACGAATTGCCGCTGGCAGAAATTGTCTATGACTTTTTCGATCAATTGAAATCAAGCACGAAAGGTTATGCGTCATTCGACTATGAACTGATCGGCTATAAAACCTCGAAGCTTGTTAAAATGGACATCCTGTTAAATGGCGAGCAAGTCGACGCATTAAGCTTTATCGTCCATCGCGACTTCAGCTACGAGCGCGGCAAAGCAATTGTTGAAAAGCTGAAAAATCTTATTCCGCGTCAACAGTTTGAAGTGCCTGTCCAAGCTGCCATCGGTCAAAAGATCGTAGCGCGTTCAACAATCAAGTCGATTGGTAAAAACGTTCTTGCCAAATGTTACGGCGGTGACATCTCGCGTAAACGTAAATTGCTTGAGAAGCAAAAAGAAGGGAAGAAGCGGATGAAGCAAGTCGGATCCGTCGAAGTCCCGCAAGAAGCATTCATGGCCGTTTTGAAAATGGATGAGGACTAAAGCGAAGGACGCCTGCTAGAGACGACGGGCATAAGGCGAAGATGCGGAGTGGCGGTTTTTGCCACAGAGCAGCTTTGACTTATGACCCCGAGTCTCTGGCGTCCGGAGCTGGATGAAGACTAAAGCGAAGGACGCCTGCGAGTCTCAGGCGCCCGAAGCTTGATGAAGAGTGATATCATGCAAAAGGAGTCCGCTCTGGGCTCCTTTTTGCACGACTGATATTGCTGACTAGAAAGGGGACACAACCAAATGCGAGGCATGTATATTCATATTCCTTTCTGCCACCAGATTTGCCATTACTGCGATTTCAATAAGGTGTTCTTTAAAAATCAACCTGTTGATGAATATATCGAATCGATCGGTAACGAGCTTGCCATTATGGCAAATGAAGGACATTCATTCAATGGGCTTGAAACTGTCTTCCTCGGCGGAGGCACACCGACTTCATTATCCGAAAGGCAACTGGACCGATTGCTTGAAATCATCCATCAACATGTCAATGTCCGTGAGCTGCGGGAATTTTCGACGGAAGCAAATCCAGATGAATTGACCCGAGGAAAGCTCTCCGTCCTGAAAAGCGGCGGAGTAGGCCGTCTGAGCATAGGCGTCCAGTCATTCGACGAGCAACTATTGAAGAGGATCGGGAGGACGCACAGCGCAGAAACTCCGGCAAGAGTTATCCGGGCCGCACGTGAAATAGGTTTTGATAACATAAGTATCGATCTGATCTATGGGTTGCCGGAGCAGACGGTCAAACAATGGAAAGAAACTCTCGATAAAGCTTTATCGTTTGAGCTGCCTCATTACTCTGGCTACTCGCTTATCGTTGAGCCTAAAACTGTTTTTTATAATTTAATGAATAAGGGCAGGCTGCCGTTGCCTGGCGAGGACATCGAGGCGGAGATGTTTTCCATGCTCATGGACCGTATGGCTGAAGCGGGAAGACGGCAATATGAAATAAGCAATTTTGCGCTGCCTGGAAATGAATCAATCCATAATCTCATTTATTGGGACAATGACGAATACGCAGGCATTGGTGCGGGCGCCCATGGATACTTGAAGGGACGAAGGTATGCAAATTTCGGTCCGCTCAGAAAGTATATGGATTCCATGGGTTCAGGATTGCGACCTGTAATGGAAACGAATGAAGTGACAATTACCGAAGCGATGGAAGAAGAAATGTTTTTAGGCTTGCGGAAATCGGAAGGGGTATCCCTTCATTCATTCGAATCCAAGTTCGGGAAAACTCTGACGGAAGTGTATGGTGTTGTTCTTGAAGAATTGTCCGGAAAAGGACTGATTTCCGAATCAGAGGGTAGTATTAAACTGACACGGAAAGGTGTTTTCCGAGGCAACGAAGTCTTCCAGCAATTTCTCAAATGAACGAGGGGTAATTCATTGACACTGGCAAATCGATTTGTTAAATTATGAGTAGTATTAGCACTCGCTGTTAAAGAGTGCTAACAGGAGTGATGATTATGTTGACAAACAGACAATTGCTAATTCTGCAACTGACGGTTAACGATTTCATCGAATCCGCACAGCCTGTCGGATCAAGGCAGTTATCTAAAAAACCGGAAGCTCCATACAGTCCCGCGACCATACGGAATGACATGGCCGACTTGGAGGAATTGGGTTATCTCGAAAAAACCCATACTTCATCAGGCAGAGTGCCTTCTGAAAAAGGGTACCGTTTTTATGTCGATCATCTGCTGACTCCCGAAAAGCTGACGTTGGCGGACAGCATGCAATTGCGCTCCATTTTTCAGGATCGGGTGATGGAGACGGAGGAACTGATACGGAATTCCGCAAAAATCATATCCGAATTGACGAACTATACATCTATACTTTTAGGGCCTGACATGTCCATGCATTCAGTGAAACGGTTTTCAATCGTGCCGCTGGATGACACGAAAGCGGTAGCAATCATTGTAACCGATAATGGACATGTGGAGAACCGGGTTTTCGATGTACCGCCAGGCATGCATGCTTCGGATATTGAAAAGATGGTCAATATTTTAAATGAAAGGCTTGTCGGAACGCCATTGAGCTTCCTGCAGAACAAGCTTGCCGACGAAACGAAGACGGTTTTCGAACAGCATGTCCATCATGCTGGGGAACTGTTTGCCTCTTTTCAAAGAGCCATTACAATCAAACCTGAAGAACGCCTGTATTTCGGCGGCAAAATGAATATGATGAAACAGCCGGAATTCAACGACCTGCAAAAAATGAAGATGTTTTTTGAACTGATGGAAAACGGAGCGCCGGCGTTTGACTTTTTCCAAGACGCCTCAAAAGGCATTCATGTCCGGATCGGATCAGAAAACAAACATAATGCGATGGAAGATTGCAGTGTAATTACGGCCAATTACTCAGCTGGCGGCAATATGGCCGGTTCAATAGCGATCATCGGACCAAAACGGATGGATTATGGCAGGGTCATTACGATGCTTGACATCCTTAGTGAAAACTTATCAGAAGCATTACTGAAAACGGCCATCGGATTGGATAGGAGGAAAGACGAGTGACGGATAAAAAGGAAGAAATTGAAAAAGAAGAATTGGAAGCTTTAGCTAGCAAGGAAGCGGAAATGGATCCTCATGGGACTGTTGAAGAGGACATAACTTCTGAAGAAGCCACACTTGAGCAAAATCAGAAGGATGAGAGGATCAGCGAGCTGGAGTCCAAATTACAGGAAGAGGAAAACAAACTTCTACGCGTTCTGGCGGACTTTGAAAATGCAAAGAGAAGGAATGCGCTCGATCAGGAAGCGCTTGTCAAATACAAAGCACAAAGTTTGTTGACGGCTATCTTGCCTGTATTGGATAACTTCGAACGCGCCCTTGCAGTCGAAGTCAAAAATGAGGAAGCGCAATCGATCATGACCGGAATGGATATGATCTACCGCAACCTGTTTGAAGCGCTGAAAGGCGAAGGGTTGGTCGAAATTGAGGCGTTGGACAAGGAATTCGACCCTAATTTCCATCAGGCCGTCATGACAGGGAATGATCCCGAAAAGACGTCAGGCATCGTGCTTGAGGAGCTTCAAAAAGGGTATATGTTGAAAGATCGTGTACTTCGTCCTACTATGGTCAAAGTAAACGAATAAGTATATAGATTAATTGTAGACGTACTTAATTAGGAGGAATTCAAATGAGCAAAATTATCGGTATCGACTTGGGTACAACAAACTCAGTTGTAGCAGTATATGAAGGTGGAGAAGCTAAAGTCATTCCTAACCCGGAAGGCAACCGTACAACTCCATCCGTAGTTGCATTTAAAAACGGCGAGCGTCAAGTCGGGGAAGTGGCGAAGCGCCAATCCATTACAAATCCAAATACGATCATGTCCGTTAAGAGACATATGGGATCCGATTATAAAGTGAAAGTTGAAGATAAGGAATACACTCCGCAAGAAGTATCTGCAATGATCCTTCAATACATGAAAGGCTATGCGGAAGAATACTTAGGTGAAAAGGTGACAAAAGCGGTCATTACAGTACCTGCTTATTTCAATGATGCACAACGTCAAGCGACGAAGGATGCAGGAACAATTGCTGGTCTTGAAGTTGAACGGATCATCAACGAGCCTACAGCTGCCGCATTGGCTTATGGTCTGGATAAAACAGACGAAGATGAAACAATTCTAGTATACGACCTTGGCGGCGGTACATTCGACGTTTCAATCCTTGAGCTCGGCGATGGCGTGTTCCAAGTGCGTGCGACAGCAGGCGACAATAAATTGGGCGGAGACGACTTCGACGATGTCGTCATCGATTACTTAGTACAAGAATTCCGCAAAGAGAACGCAATCGACCTTTCTAAAGACAAAATGGCGATGCAACGTTTGAAAGATGCTGCAGAAAAAGCGAAGAAAGACCTTTCAGGCGTAACATCAACTCAAATCTCATTGCCGTTCATCACTGCGGGAGAAGCTGGTCCGCTTCACTTGGAAATTTCCCTATCCCGAGCGAAGTTTGATGAGCTTACAGCGCATCTAGTAGAACGTTCTATGGTACCGACGCGCCAGGCGATGAAAGATGCAGACCTATCTCCATCTGAAATTGACCGGGTGATCCTAGTTGGTGGATCCACTCGTATCCCTGCTGTACAGGAAGCTATCAAGAAAGAAACAGGCAAAGAGCCATTCAAGGGAGTAAACCCTGACGAAGTCGTAGCGATGGGAGC
This sequence comes from Sporosarcina luteola, assembly GCF_023715585.1. Classification (GTDB taxonomy): domain Bacteria; phylum Bacillota; class Bacilli; order Bacillales_A; family Planococcaceae; genus Sporosarcina; species Sporosarcina luteola_D. Next base: position 879,650 of record NZ_JAMBOK010000001.1, on the reverse strand, counting down.
CGCTGTTCAAGGTTCAATCATCCGCGGAGACGTGAAAGATGTCGTCTTGCTTGACGTAACGCCTCTTTCCCTAGGAATCGAGACGATGGGAAGCGTATTTACAAAATTGATTGAAAGAAATACGACAATCCCTACAAGCAAGTCACAAGTGTTCTCTACTGCTGCAGACAACCAGCCTGCCGTTGACATCCATGTGCTGCAAGGTGAGCGCCCGATGGCTTCAGACAACAAAACGCTTGGCCGTTTCCAATTGACGGATATTCCGCCGGCTCCACGTGGCATCCCTCAAATCGAAGTTACATTCGATATTGATAAGAACGGTATCGTAACGGTAAAAGCGAAAGACCTTGGAACGCAAAAAGAGCAAAACATCACAATCCAATCAAGCTCAGGCCTTTCCGACGATGAGATCGATCGCATGGTGAAAGATGCTGAAGCGAATGCTGAAGAGGATAAACGCCGTAAAGAAGAAGCGGACTTGAAAAATGACGCTGATCAGCTCGTCTTCATGGCTGAAAAGACATTGAAAGACCTTGAAGGCAAAGTTTCCGATGATGAAGTGAAAAAAGTCGAAGATGCAAAAGAAGAATTGAAATCGGCGATTGAAGCTGGAAACTTGGATGATATGCGTACTAAGAAAGAAGCTTTAGAAGAAATTGTTCAGCAAATGACAATGAAATTATATGAACAAGCGGCTGCTGAATCTCAAGCGCAAGGTGGCTCAGCTGAAGCTGGCGGCCAAGCGCAGGATGATGGCGTAGTCGATGCCGACTTTGAAGAAGTCGAAGATGACAAGAAAAACTAATTGAACGATCGATTGACGGAAAAGTCAAAGTCCGATATTCCGGCTTTGACTTTTTCTTTTGTTACGTGATCGATAATTATAGCCAACTGCACTTTTGTCACTTTTTTTCTGTGCGTGTTACAATGAGATGTCAATGATTCATGGGAGAGTGGAATAATGAGCAAGCGAGATTATTATGAAGTACTCGGTGTGCCGAAAACGGCGAGCAAAGAGGAAATTAGAAAAGCCTACCGGAAATTATCGAAACAATACCATCCCGATTTAAACAAGGAAGCGGGAGCGGAAGACAAATTCAAAGAAGTGACAGAAGCTTTCGAAACGCTGAGCGATGAGAAGAAACGTGCGAATTACGACCAATTCGGCCATGCCGATCCAAACCAGGGCTTTGGCGGATTTGGCGGCGGTTCTGCCGACGGTTTCGGTTTTGAAGATATATTCAGTACGTTCTTCGGTGGTGGTGCGAGGAGACGCGATCCGAATGCCCCGAGGAAGGGCGATGATCTTCAGTACTCCATGACAATTGATTTCATGGAAGCTGTTTTCGGGAAAGAGACAGAAATCGAATTGCCGAGGGAAGAGACATGTGATACGTGCAGTGGAACCGGTGCCAAAAAAGGTACACCGGTCAATACATGTTCGCATTGCGGCGGCTCGGGACAAATTTCAATCACTCAAAACACACCGCTTGGACAGATGGTGAATCGCCGGACATGTCCGCATTGTCAAGGAACCGGTAAGATCATCCCTGAAAAATGCGAAACTTGCCATGGCGCTGGCCGTGTGACAAAACGGAAGAAAATCAAGGTCACAATTCCTGCAGGAGTGGATGATGGTCAGCAGTTACGTGTTACAGGCCAAGGGGAAGCAGGCATCAACGGCGGTCCTTCAGGAGACTTGTACATCGTCTTCAGAGTAAGAGATCATGACCGCTTTGTCCGTGAAGGCGACGATATTTATTTGGAAGTGCCAATCACTTTCCCGCAGTTGGCACTTGGTGACGAAATTGAAGTGCCTACCGTTACAGGGAATGTGAAATTGAAAATTCCTGCGGGGACACAAACGGGAACAAATTTCCGACTCCGCGGAAAAGGCGTCAAAAATGTCCATGGACATGGAGTGGGTGATCAACACGTCATCATCAAGGCCATCACTCCTAAAAAAATGACAGAAAAACAAAAAGAGCTTCTCCGTGAATTTGCCTCAATCGAAGGGAACTCGCCGGATGAGTATTCTAGCTCACTTTTTGATAAAATTAAAAGAACAATAAAAGGCGACTGAAAGGGATGAACGTAGTTGAAATGGTCTGAAATCTCCATCCATACATCACATGAGGCGACAGAAGCCGTTGCCAATATTTTGCATGAAGCGGGGGCGAGTGGAGTCATCATTGAGGATTCCGAAGAGCCTGACCGTATTCATGAAGATCGTTTCGGCGAAATTTACGAGCTTAAGAAAGAAGACTTCCCTGCGGAAGGGGTCATCGTGAAAGCCTATCTGCCGGTCAATAGCTTTTTGATTGAAACGGTGAAGGAAATAAGTGAATCCGTCAACGAACTGGCTGAGTACGGCTTGGATGTCGGACTTAATCAAGTTCAGACGAACGAAGTGGATGAAGAGGATTGGGCGACGGCTTGGAAGAAATACTACCATCCCGTAAAGATCTCAGGTCGATTCACGATCGTTCCTACATGGGAAACATACGAACCAGTGGATTCCGATGAACTGATCATTGAACTTGACCCTGGCATGGCTTTTGGAACAGGGACCCACCCCACGACCGTCATGTGCCTTCAAGCATTGGAAAAGTATGTGAAGAAGGGCGACACAGTCATTGACGTCGGGACGGGATCGGGAGTGTTGTCTATCGGGGCGGCACTTTTAGGGGCGTCGCATGTGCATGCACTCGATTTGGATGAAGTCGCCGTGCAGGCAGCAAAGGAAAATATCAGTTTGAATAAGGTGGACGGTGTCGTTGAAGTGACACATGGCAATTTGCTAGAATCCATTAACGAACCTGCATCCATAATTGTTGCGAACATCCTGGCGGAAGTGATCATGACGTTTTCCGGTGATGCATACAGCATTTTGCCTGAAGATGGGCTGTTCATCGTATCGGGAATCATTGCCCAAAAGCGGGACCTTGTGAAAGAAGATCTCCAGAGCAAAGGCTTTGAAATTATCGAATCTGTTTTAATGGAAGAATGGGTGGCAATTATCGCTCAAAAAAGGAGCGTGTAACGATTGCAGCGCTATTTCCTTGAAACCCCATTCGACGAAGTCGGTAATGCATTCATTGCAGGGGAAGACGGCAAGCATATCGCCAAGGTGATGAGGATGGAGGCGGGTGACCTCGTCATTGCTGTAAATGACGGTGAAGCATTCATCTCAGAAATTGCAGACATCGGCCCTGAAGGTGTGACTGTTAGAAAGATGGATGGACCGCTTCCTTCGAATGAAATGCCGGTAAGGGTGACAATTGCGTGCGGCTTGCCTAAAGGCGATAAGCTCGATCTTATCGTTCAAAAAGGCACGGAACTAGGCATGTCATCAATCGTTCCATTCGAAGCGAAACGTTCCATTGTCAAATGGGATGCGAAAAAAGGCGGCAAAAAAGTGGAGAGGCTTAAAAAGATCGCGAAAGAGGCGGCGGAGCAATGCCACCGGTCGATAATCCCGGATGTATCAGCCCCGATGTCTTTCAAGCAATTGCTGCAGGCGTCACGCAACTACGATATCCGCTTTTTCGCAGATGAAGAGGATGCAAAAGGCACCGATCCGAACAGGATTGCAGACAGGCTGAAAAACGTGTATCATAAACAAACGGTACTAGTCGTTTTTGGTCCTGAAGGCGGATTAACAAGAGAGGAAGCGGAGGAGATGCGCGCTGCGGATTTCCTATCAGTTTCCTTAGGGCCGCGTATAGTAAGGACGGAAACCGCACCACTCTATTTTTTGTCCGCTATGTCATACGAATTTGAATGAAAGAGGTGAGCAGCTAGTGTCTTCTGTCGCTTTTCATACATTAGGCTGCAAAGTGAATCATTACGAAACGGAAGCGATCTGGCAGCTTTTCAAAGACGCCGGATATGACCGCTCCGATTTTGAGAGAAATGCAGACGTCTACGTTATTAATACATGTACGGTCACGAATACCGGCGATAAGAAAAGTCGCCAAGTCATCCGGAGAGCCATCAGGCGCAATCCGGATGCGGTCATCTGTGTCACGGGCTGTTATGCACAGACATCACCGGCTGAAATCATGGCTATTCCAGGAGTCGATATTGTCGTCGGTACACAGGACCGTACGAAATTGCTCGGACTGATAGATGAATTCAAGGTGGAGCGTCAGCCGATCAATGCTGTCCGCAACATTATGAAGAACCGGGTCTATGAAGAACTTGATGTACCTGCTTTTACGGACCGCACCAGAGCATCATTGAAAATACAGGAAGGGTGCAATAACTTCTGCACATTCTGTATCATCCCATGGGCCCGCGGTTTAATGCGTTCCAGGGACCCTGAAGAAGTCATCAGACAGGCTCAACAATTGGTCGATGCAGGGTATCTTGAAATCGTCCTGACGGGAATCCACACAGGTGGATATGGCGAGGATTTGAAAGACTATAATCTTGCCCGCCTGCTGCGTGATCTCGAAACACAAGTAAAGGGATTGAAAAGACTGCGGATCAGTTCCATTGAAGCCAGTCAACTGACTGATGAAGTCATTGAAGTGCTTCGGGAGTCTACAAAGATTGTAAGGCATCTGCACATTCCGATCCAATCAGGATCCAATACAGTATTGAAGCGTATGAGAAGGAAATATACAATGGAGTTCTTCGCAGAACGTCTCGATCGTCTACGGGAAGCATTGCCGCATCTTGCCATCACATCCGATGTCATCGTCGGTTTCCCTGGCGAGACGGAAGAGGAATTCATGGACACGTATAACTTCATCAGGGACCACCGTTTTTCTGAATTGCACGTTTTCCCGTATTCTAAACGTACTGGGACACCTGCAGCCAGAATGGAAGATCAAATTGATGAAGAAGTGAAAAACGAACGGGTCCACCGACTGATCGAGTTGAATGATCAATTGGCGAAACAATATGCTGCCGAATTTGAAAACGAGGTGCTTGAAGTAATTCCGGAAGAGAAATACAAGCTTGATCCGGAAAGTGGTTTGTATGAAGGTTATACGGACAACTATTTGAAAATCGTTTTCCCGGCTGATGAATCGATGGTCGGTAAAATCGTCAAAGTGAAAATTACGAAGGCTGGCTATCCTTACAATGAAGGTCAATTCGTCCGTGTTGAAGAAACAGAAGAAGTTCTTGCATAATGCAATCGAAAAAAACGGTTTATCCAATCTAGGATGAACTGTTTTTTGATGCGGAAAAAATCTTTATTTGCTATGATGAATGAGGTACGTACAACTGGAGGAGGAATTATTTTGAATCAACAATATGCAGCATACATCGACCATACATTACTGAAAGCGGATGCGACAAAAGAAGAAATCATCCGACTTTGCGAAGAAGCAAAGACCTATTCTTTCGCATCGGTATGCGTCAACCCGACATGGGTGAAAACAGCGGCTGAGGTGTTGAACGGGTCGACTGTAAAAGTGTGCACAGTCATCGGCTTCCCTCTAGGTGCATCCACTAGCGCAGTCAAAGCGTTTGAAACGAAAGACGCGATTGAAAACGGAGCTGGCGAAATCGATATGGTCATCAATGTTGGTGCGCTACGGAGCGGCGATGACGAACTTGTGAAAAATGACATCGCTGCTGTTGTCGAATCGGCGAAAGGCAAAGCGATTGTCAAAGTAATCATCGAAACTTCATTACTGACTGATCAGGAGAAAAGAAAAGCTTGCGAACTATCCCGGGCTGCAGGTGCTGATTTCGTCAAAACATCAACAGGTTTCTCAACTGGCGGTGCTACAGAGGATGATGTGAAATTGATGCGTGGCGTCGTCGGACCTGAAATGGGTGTTAAAGCGTCAGGAGGAGTCCGCAGCTTCGAGGATATGAAAAAGATGATTGATGCGGGCGCAACAAGAATCGGTGCAAGTTCAGGCGTGCAAATTATGCAAGGATTGCAAGGCAATTCTGCATATTAATAGGGTTCTTGCCGGAGGGTGAATAAAATTTCCTATTTCGCATAGATATTTTGAAAGTTTTTTATTGACCACTCGAGGATAGTACGATATAATTTCTTAGTACAAGGAGTAACGCCTTGTTTCGAAGTGTGCTCGGAGGGAGGGACAAGAGATATGACGAAAACTGTCGTTCGCAAAAATGAATCGCTTGAAGATGCTCTTCGCCGCTTCAAACGTACTGTATCAAAAAGTGGTACAATACAAGAGGTAAGAAAGCGTGAGTTCTATGAGAAGCCAAGTGTCAAACGTAAAAAGAAGTCTGAGGCTGCTCGTAAGCGTAAATTCTAATATCTGTCCATATTATATTTAACAACAATAAGTATGTTTATGAATGAAACCGGAAAATCCTTTGGATCTTCCGGTTTTTGTACTGTTTAAATTGAAACCTTTTAACAATACAAAACGTATAGAAGGTAGAATGGTTAGTAAGAAAGAGGTGAATGAATGAATGCGTAATATGATTGGGAAGTTTCTCCTGTTCATTTTATTCTTATCGGCGGTTTCAATCCCCTTTATGCAAACGGATGCAGCCGCTGAAAAAGTATACCACGTGAAATTGAACAAGGAAGTAGAAAAAGGTCTGTATGCATATTTGAAACGATCCTTCAAAGAAGCGGAGGAAGCCGGGGCAAAAGCAATCATCCTTGAAATCAATACAAATGGTGGCTTTATAGACGCAGCAGGAGAAATAGGAAAATTAATGGATGAGACGGAACCTGATATCATTGCCTATATCAATTACAAAGCACTTTCTGCTGGGGCATACATCGCTCTGCATGCTGACAAGATCTACATGTCCCCGAACGGCAAGATCGGTGCAGCTCAAGCAGTCGAAGGAACTACAGGAAATGCCGTTGACGTTAAAGCGCATAGTTTTTGGGTGGCCGAAATGATAAGTGCTGCCGAATCGCATGGCCGTAATCCGGAATATGCGGAAGCAATGGCAGAACCGTCTATCGATATGAAGGGATACCGTGCAGGAAAAGGGCGGTTATTGACTTTGACAGCAAGCGAGGCAGCGGAACCTGACGTCGGTTACAGTGAGGGGACTGTCTCGTCATTCCAGGACCTTCTAAACAGGAATGGGTTGGAAAACGCTGAAATTGTGAAGACGAACGTAACGTTCGCTGAAGGTATCACACGGCTCGTTACACATCCGATTGTAGTGCCTATCCTGTTATCAATTGCAGGTCTTGGCCTCGTTGTGGAGCTTTATTCACCTGGCTTCGGCTTGCCTGGAATAATGGCTCTTACGGCGTTGCTGCTGTTCTTTTACGGACATCTAATAGCGGGTCTTGCGGGTTATGAAACATTGATTCTGTTCATAATAGGCATAGGGCTCATTGTACTTGAATTTTTCGTAGCGGGTGGGATCGCCGGTGTATTCGGGGCGGTCGCTGTCGTTGTAAGTATCATTTTGGCGGGGGGCAATCCGATGTTCATGGCGTATTCCGTCATGATCGCAATTGCAGTGGCCGTCAGTGGGATGGTGATCATTATGAAGTTTTTCGGAAGGAAATTGCATTTGCTGAACAAAGTCGTCTTGATGGATTCGACAGACACGGAGAGCGGTTATGTGTCAAATATCAACCGGGTCGAATTGCTCGGAAAGCAGGCGATTACAATTACACCTTTACGCCCTTCCGGTACAATTGATATGGAAGGTGAGCGAATCGATGTCGTTTCCCAAGGAAGCTACATCGACAGAGGGAAACATGTTATCATTGTGAAGGTTGAAGGATCCCGGATAGTCGTTCGGGAATTCGAAGAAAAGGGGGAAAATGAATAATGGAAGCACTTTTAGGTTTAGGCACTGGAAGTATGATTTTCACAGTTATACTCGTCATCGGAGCCATCATTATTTTGTCAGTATTTTTCACACTTGTTCCAGTTACACTATGGATTTCCGCATTGGCGGCAGGTGTGCGTGTAAGTATCTTTACGTTGATCGGTATGCGGCTTCGCCGGGTAATCCCGAGCAGGGTCGTCAATCCGTTGATCAAGGCGCATAAAGCAGGATTGAACGTTTCAATTAACCAGCTTGAAAGCCACTATTTGGCTGGTGGTAACGTTGACCGAGTCGTCAACGCATTGATTGCCGCACATCGTGCAAATATTGAATTGTCATTTGAACGTGCAGCGGCGATTGACCTGGCCGGCCGTGACGTTCTGGAAGCGGTTCAAATGTCTGTAAACCCTAAAGTCATTGAAACGCCATTCATCGCGGGTGTAGCGATGAACGGTATCGAAGTGAAGGCGAAGGCACGAATCACTGTTCGTGCAAACATCGATCGCCTTGTCGGTGGTGCAGGTGAGGAAACAGTAGTTGCACGTGTCGGGGAAGGTATCGTTTCAACAATCGGTTCATCCGTCGACCATGCTAAAGTTTTGGAAAATCCGGATTTGATTTCTCAAACGGTATTGGCGAAAGGTCTTGACTCCGGTACGGCTTTCGAGATCTTGTCCATCGATATTGCGGATGTTGATATCGGTAAAAACATCGGTGCAGAGCTCCAGACTGAACAAGCAATGGCTGATAAGAATATTGCGCAGGCGAAAGCGGAAGAACGCCGTGCGATGGCTGTTGCGAATGAACAGGAAATGAAAGCGAAAGTCCAAGAGATGCGCGCGAAAGTGGTCGGGGCGGAGGCGGAAGTTCCTCTAGCCATGGCGGAAGCGCTTCGTACAGGCAATATCGGCATCATGGATTATATGAACTACAAAAATATCCAGGCTGACACGGGAATGCGTGATTCCATCAGTAAAATAGGTTTGGATCAGCAAAAACCGGATACGACAAAAGAGTGACGTTTGAGCGTATAATTCCCGGAAAGGGGATGCACAGATGGAAATACTGATATTTATCGTCCTCGGAATCATCAGTATGCTCTTCAAAGGAAAAAAACCGGAAGATGCACCGAAGACGCAGAATAGACAACCAACCGTGCAGACGGGCACTTCTGACCCGATGCGGAAGTTGAAAGAGATGACCCAGGAGATGTACAAGGACATCCAACGAGAATTTCAAACTGAGATTGACGAGCCTCCGAGCAGGCAGACGCCTGACCGAAAACCTGCTCCAGCCGTTTCAATACCTTCTCTCCCGAAGCAAACTGAGAGAACAGACAGGACGAGAGATGTTCAGGTTCACACAGATAATAGGCATGATAGGAAATCAAAGCGGGAGCCGCATCGCGGCCGATTGACTGTCCATCAAGGTAGTTTGATTACCAAAGAGCCCGTCGAACATCACGAGATGATTCCGACAAGTGAACAAGACTTGATCAAAGGCATCATCTTCTCTGAAATTTTAGGTCCGCCTAAATCAAAACAATAATCATTGACCCCCTATCCAAATCATAGGCTTGGATAGGGGGTTTTATCTTGAAGAAATTATTTAAAATGAACTCATCTGTTACGATTGAAGAATTTGCTTCGGTCAGGATCACCGGCCCGTATTCCTTAGTGAAACTTGGACCTGATTATGCTGTGATCCGAAGTGGGGACCATGTCATCGAGGCGACGGGGGAGGATCTCATCGTCGAAACGTTGTCGGAAGAGCTGGCGGTATTCTCATTTGAAACGATAACAGCAGTGAATATCAAAAAGATGAAAAATGGACAGGATTTCTATGATTCATAAAAGGTATAGTGTCGTCCTCACCGGCAAAACGGATCCAGCCCGGTTCCTTTCCTTCCTTGTAGGCTCCGGCGTGAAGATGTCCGGGATCATGGAATCCGGAAAAGGAATCCGATTTCGCACCGATAAAAAAGGCATTCAAGTCATAAGGAAACATAGGCGCCGTTACAAAATGAGAGTGACGATCAAGCCGGCAGATGACGGTACTGTTGAAAAGAGGGTATTCACATCCTTCCGTTTTCTAATTGCGTGCATCATCCCGCTTCTGGCATCCTTATTTCTATGGAAGATCGAAATTGAAACCGACGTACCTGAAGTATCTGAACGGATCGGCAACAAATTGGAGGAGACCTCAATTACCTTGTTCCGGCCGCTTCACTTGATTCCGGATGAAGGGGAAATCCGGAGATCGCTCATGGTGGATGATCAGTCACTCTCCTGGGTGCGATTTAAAAGATCGGGAAGTACATTGACTGTCATCCCGATGCTCTCCCCGAAATTGAATGACAGGATTGAAAAAACCGGCCCTCCTTCAGATCTTGTGGCGCGGACTGGAGGCGTCATTACAGGTTTTCAATTGAGCAGGGGGGAAAGGGTCGCGCGCATCAATCAAACTGTTAAAAAAGGGGATTTACTGGCTACAGGCATACTAGAGCAGGGAAATAAAAAGACAATTGTAGGAGCGGAAGGTTCGGTGTATGCTGATTTTTGGTTGGAATACTCTTTTAAAATCCCTAAAACAGTTGATTACCATCTGCTTGGGGAGGAGAATGTAATGATTCAATGGCGATCACCTGTTGTATGGGGAGATGGAAGAATACCTAAATTGAGATCCTTCATACAGACGGAAAGGTACAGGGAAGACCGTCTGGGGCAGTTCGATTTGAAGGAAGGCATGGAGCAAGATGTCATCATCCCGTTGCTGAAACACAAAATAGTAACCGAAACACAATCCGATCTGATAATTAAAGATGAAAACATTTTACACTTGACGTTTGGAAATGATACAGTTGAGGGGACAATATTATTTTTAATCAATGAGAATATAGCGATAAAAAGACCGTTATCCCAAGGAGACTGAAACTATTGAGCGAACAACTGATACAACTTCATATCGAAGAGCCGAATGAGGCTGTCATGCTTCTAGGCATTTCCGACCAAAATATGAAATTGATTGAAGAATCCATGAACATTTCCATCCTTACCCGGGGAGATACCATTTCACTTGCCGGGGAAGAACAGGATATCGTGGCGGGGAAGTTTCTCTTAGAGCAGCTGTTAAAAGTGATCCGTAAAGGCATCAATATCAATTTACGTGATATTTCCACTGCGATTGAAATGGTGAAAAACGGAACGATCGAATACTTTGCCGAGTTATACGACGAGGAGATTGCCAGGACTGCAAAAGGGAAGGCAATCCGCGCAAAAACGATCGGGCAACGTGAATATATCCATGCCATTCGAAAGAATGACCTTGTTTTCTGCATAGGACCAGCCGGTACTGGAAAGACATATCTCGCAGTCGTCCTAGCGGTACAGGCAATGAAATCAGGATCTGTCAAACGAATCATTTTAACGCGACCTGCCGTCGAGGCTGGAGAAAGTCTTGGCTTCCTGCCGGGCGATTTGAAAGAGAAGGTCGATCCTTATTTACGACCGCTCTATGATGCGCTGCACGACGTTCTAGGCGCGGAGCATACAGAACGGCTAATGGAGCGCGGAGTGATCGAAATCGCTCCCCTGGCGTATATGAGGGGCCGTACGCTTGATGATGCATTTGTCATCCTGGATGAAGCTCAGAATACAACGAAGGCTCAAATGAAAATGTTTTTAACACGCCTCGGATTCGGTTCAAAGATGGTGATTACCGGTGACAAGACTCAAATCGATTTGCCGCGTGGAGTTGAATCAGGGTTGAACGCCTCTGAAGCGATCTTAAAGAATGTCTCTGAAATTCATTTTCAATACTTGGAACAAGGTGACGTCGTCCGACATCCCATTGTTGCGAAAATCATCGAAGCATATGAAAGTGAGCAGTCATCCTAAAGTGACTGCTCTTTCATCATGTCAAATGGGATGATCAGATAAAGAGGGAAGGGGGGAGTGTTTATGTTCACGCTCATCATAAATCTTTTCAAATCCTTGAAATTCAAATACTATGCATTATTTATCATTGGTTTGGCGGCTATCGCGTTATTCTCGCTGATGCACGGCAATGTAAAGCAGGAAACATATGAGCTCCATGAATTCAAAATATCTCCGAAGACGATTCGGTCATTGAAAACGGTCGAAGACACTGTGAAGACTGAGCAGGAAAAACGGAGAATTGAATCCGAAGTGACACCGTTTTATCAGTTCAATGAGGATATTGCAAAGAATAGGGCGGCCATTGCCATTAACTTATTTGAATTCATCATTGAAGAGAAACAGCATAACACCCCCGATATCGAAGATCCGGATAAAAAAGTGAAAACACGTTCGGAGCAAATCAAGGAAATAAGGGAAAAGTTTTTAAAATTGGAAGAAGAGGAGCCGGGCCTTCGTCTGACGGATGATGCAATTGAGAGTTTGTTGACTAGGGATATACCGGTCTTGCAGAAAATCCAGAGTGAGATTGCGAGTATCATAACCGAAGAGCTGTCCAAACCTGTTCGGGTAGATGATTTGTCCACAGTCCGCTATGAAGTGGAAAGGAAGCTTCGATTATCTGAAGCGATTCCTCCTGCGGAACTGCAGACGCTGATCACCCTTGGCAGATCATTAGTCGTCGAAACAGAAACAATCAACCAAACATTGACGGAAAAAAGAATCGAAGAAGAAAAAAATGCGGTTGAGCCAACAAGAATCCTGCAAGGACAAGTCATCGTTCGGGAAGGACAATTCATCGACTCCGAAATTTATAGACAGTTGGAATTGACCGGACTTTTGAAAAATCAATCCACTGCTAAACCTTTGGCGGGTCTTATCCTGTATGTGGTTTTTATATCAGCCATTATTTTTATACATTTTATTATGTGGCAGGAAGAAAATAACAAGAAAAAGAAATCATTGTTGATTATCTACTCCATCTTCTTCATTCTCGTAATTATGATGAAAATTATCAGTTTGATTGACAAAGAGTTCGATGTGCAGGTCGCTTTTCTATTTCCGACAGCGCTCGCACCCCTTTTAGCAAAACTGCTAACGAATGAAAGACTTGCACTCATGTTGACGATCGTCACGGCTTCGACTGCTGGTATCATGCTGCAGGAAGGTTTCGCCGCAATCATGCAGATGGAAATCGCACTATATATTTTGTTCAGCGCAATCATCAGTATATATGTCTTAGGGAATAATGGGAGAAGGTCAAATATTTTACGGACAAGCCTCTTTGTGGCAGCCTCCAATATTCTGTTCATTGGATTCTATTTGTTGATGACCCAGTCTTCGTATGAACTGTCCGAGTTGGTATTTTACTTAATTGCCGCTTTGGCTTCTGGAATTATATCAGGTGCTATGACAATCGGGTTGATGCCCTTTTTCGAATCTGCTTTCGGGTTGCTTTCGGACATGAGGCTGATTGAGTTATCAAATCCGAATCATCCTTTATTGAAAAAAGTGCTAACCGAGACGCCAGGTACATACCACCACAGTGTAATGGTTGCGAATTTGGCCGATGCCGCTTGTGAATCGGTAGGGGCAGATGGATTGCTAGCGCGGGTAGGCAGCTATTATCATGATATCGGGAAGACGAAAAGACCTGGATTCTTCATTGAGAATCAACATGGAGCTGTAAACCCTCATGATGAATTGCAGCCGGAAAAAAGCCGTGATATCATTATTGCCCATGCCAATGACGGTGCTGACCTGCTTGCCAAGCATAAAATGCCGATTGAAATCATTAATATTGCAAGACAGCATCATGGAACAAGTTTTTTAAAATTTTTCTATGTAAAGGCCAAGGAAATGGGAAAGGATGTAGTGGAGGATGATTTCCGATATCCTGGTCCAAAACCGCAGACGAAAGAAATTGCTATCATTTCAATTGCAGATAGTGTGGAAGCCGCAGTGCGTTCATTAAAAGAGCCTACTCCGGAAAAAATCGCCAAATTAGTAAGATCAATCATTACTTCCAAATTGAATGATGGGCAATTCGATGAATGCGATTTGTCGATGAAAGAACTGAAAACGATTGAAAATGTCATCTGCGAAACATTGAACGGCATTTTTCATAGCCGGATTGAATATCCGGACTGATCAGAAGGAAGGCGAAGGAATGCTTGATATTTACTTTAATGATGAAACGGGAAAAGTTACCGAAGACATTACCCGGCTTGTAGAAAGTTTATTGAACCATGCCGCACAGATGGAGGGGCTTTCTGATCATCCTGAAGTGTCCGTCACTTTTATGACAGATGAGGAAATCAGAAAAATAAATGCCGAATATAGAGGCAAAGACAAAGCAACAGATGTTATTTCATTTGCACTAGAGGAGATGGCGGAAGGGGAAGTCGCCATAGTGCAGGAAGAAGGCATGCCGGTCGTCCTCGGAGACATTCTCATTTCTATCGAGACAGCAGCCCGGCAATCCGCTGAATATGGTCATGATGAAAAGCGGGAAATCGGATTTCTGGCATTGCATGGATTCCTCCATCTTCTTGGATATGACCATATGACAGAGGAAGATGAACAGAAGATGTTCGGAAGGCAAAAGGAGATCCTTGCATCTTTCGGCCTAGAAAGGTAAGGAAGGAATGCATCTTTTCTTGAAGTCTTTTTATTATGCATTCAAGGGAATACGGCATGGCTTTTTGACTGAACGGAATTTCAGATTCCATGTACTTGCAATTATCGTCGTAACGACAGCGGGTTTAGTAACAGGTCTATCTGCGATAGAATGGTGCATCATCTTCATTATGTTCGGCTGGGTCACCGCGTTGGAATTGATCAATACAGCGATTGAAAGGACTATCGATCTTGTTACGGAAGAGATTCATCCGCTTGCCGGACAGGCTAAGGATCTTGCGTCAGGAGCTGTTTTGATTTTTGCGTTTTTCTCCGCAATCATCGGCCTGATTATTTTCATACCGAAATGGTTCTCATAAAATTTACGTAGAGGTGTAATTATGGATAAAGTGAAATTGATGGAAGAAGCAAAAACGGCACGTGAAAAGGCTTATGTGCCATATTCTAAATTTCCCGTTGGAGCAGCGCTGTTAACCGGTGACGGGAAAGTGTACCATGGCTGCAATATCGAGAATTCAGCTTATAGCATGACGAATTGTGCGGAGAGGACCGCATTTTTTAAAGCAGTTTCGGAAGGGATCACTGACTTCAAGGCATTGGCGGTGACCGGCGATACGGAAGGCCCGATTTCACCATGCGGAGCCTGCAGACAAGTGATAGCTGAGTTTTGCGATAGCGACATGCCTGTCTATTTGACGAATTTGAACGGTAAAGTGTTGGAAACGACTGTAGGAGAATTGTTACCGGGTGCGTTTTCCAAGGAGGATCTTGAATATGCAGAAGGACAACAATAATTTTAAATCAGGTTTCATATCGATCATCGGCCGCCCGAATGTGGGCAAATCGACATTTTTGAATCGCGTTGTAGGTCAGAAGATCGCAATCATGAGTGACAAACCACAAACGACGAGGAACAAGGTGCAAGGAGTCGTCACTACGGACAACTCCCAACTGGTTTTCATCGATACGCCCGGGATTCATAAGCCGAAGCATAAGCTCGGGGATTTCATGGTGAAGTCGGCACGGAATACATTGAAGGAAGTCGATGTCATCATGTTCATGGTGAATGCTGACGAACCGATCGGCGGAGGGGACAGATTCATCATCGATCTTTTGCAAAACACGGAAACGCCTGTTTTTCTAGTGATCAATAAAATCGATCTCGTCCATCCAGATGACCTATTGACGACAATCACTTCTTATACAAAGGAATATGACTTTGCAGAAGTCGTTCCCTTATCTGCATTAAATGGTAATAACGTCGAAAGGTTAATGGAAACATTGACAAAATACTTGCCGGAAGGACCGAAATACTATCCTGACGATCAAGTGACGGACCACCCTGAGCGCTTCATCATTTCCGAATTTATACGGGAAAAGGTACTGCATTTGACCCGTGAAGAAATTCCGCATTCCGTCGCCGTCGTCATTGAGAAGATCGAAAGGGATGAAGGCCGCGGACTAGTTGATGTGGCAGCAACGATCATTGTCGATCGTGATTCCCAAAAAGGGATTGTCATCGGTAAAAAAGGTGCTTTATTGAAAGAAATCGGAACGAAAGCAAGGCATGATATCGAAATGCTTTTAGGTTCGAAAGTGTACTTGGAACTGTGGGTGAAAGTGCAGAAGGATTGGCGCAATAAACCGGGACAACTCAGGGAGTTCGGATTCCGCGAAGACGAATATTGAATTTTTTACAAATTGAGTAGGAGTGATATCCTTGCTGGATAAATGGGAAGGGATCATCCTGAGAAGTATTCCTTACGGAGAGTCGAATAAGATTGTCACTCTCTATACACGTGAGGCGGGAAAAATGACCGCCATGGCGAGGGGAGCCAAGAAACCGGCCAGCAGATTGGCGGCGGTTACCCAGACATTTACGCATGGCTATTATCTCCTGAGGTCCGGGCGCGGAATGGGGACTCTGGAACAGGGCGAGCCGATCGATTCGATGCGTCATATCCGGGAAGACCTCGAGGCGACGGCTTATGCCAGCTACATAGTAGAACTCATCGACCGATTGACAGAAGATCGTGGACAAGGGCCGAATGTCTTCGGGTTATTACATGAAGCGTTGCATGCGATCAACGAGCAATATGACCCCGAAGCGATTGCTTTATTTGTGGAGTGGAAGATGCTGCCTGTTGCAGGGGTCTACCCTGTGCTTCATCAATGTGCAAATTGCGGAGCAACCGAAGGGGAGTTCGCTTTTTCGTTTCAGGAAATTGGATTCCTTTGTCATCGATGTTTCCAAATCGATCCTTATCTTGTCAGAATTACGCCGACGCAGCTGAGGCTGATACGCACATTTTTCACTGTTCCGATCCAGCAAGTAGGTTCATTGGATCTGAAAAAAGCGACAAAACAATTCATGAAAAAGATTGTTCGGACGGTTTACGATGAACAAGTGGGGGTCCGCTTGAAGTCCAGGTCTTTCCTGGATCAGTTGGAGCGCACACCAGAATTATTGCCGCAAAAAGAAAAACCGGAAGAAAAAGGCGAATGACCTTTCTCTTCCGGTTTTTTGTAAATCAATTACACCTTGGCGTAATTGTGTTCGGATTTTTATCGAGTTAGGTTCGATAAACTCCCCTGAAAATCCGTAATATACGCCGGAGGCTTTAATTTAATTCAGCTGAATTAAATTAAAATTCGAGATGTTTTTCGATGTAATCCTTGACGTCTGCAATTGGCATACGTACTTGTTCCATGGAATCGCGGTGTCTTACTGTCACTTGGCGATTTTCCTCCGAGTCAAAGTCATATGTGATGCAGAATGGAGTACCAATCTCATCCTGTCTGCGGTAACGTCTACCGATGGATTGGGAATCGTCATATTGTGTCGCGAAATGCTTGCGCAGTTCAGCATATACCTCTTCAGCACCTTCCGATAGCTTTTTGGACAACGGAAGGACAGCCGCTTTAATAGGCGCAAGGGCAGGGTGGAAACGCATGACAGTCCGTTTGTCGTCTCCCTCAAGCACTTCTTCATCAAAAGCATCACATAGGAATGCGAGAGTGACACGATCCGCACCGAGAGAAGGCTCAATGCAATAAGGGATATATTTTTCGTTAGTCACCGGGTCTTGATAGTGGAAATCTTCACCGGAATACTCCATATGCCTGGACAAATCGAAATCTGTACGGTTTGCAATGCCCCAAAGCTCTCCCCATCCGAATGGGAATTTGTATTCGATATCCACTGTTCCTTTGGAATAGTGGGAAAGCTCGTCGGCGTTATGCTCACGCAAGCGCATGTTTTCAACTGTTAAACCAAGGTCCATTAGCCATTTTTCGGAGAAGTCTCTCCAATACTCATACCATTTCATATCTTCGCCAGGCTTACAGAAGAATTCCAATTCCATCTGTTCAAATTCACGAGTACGGAACGTGAAGTTTCCTGGTGTGATTTCATTACGGAAGCTCTTTCCGATCTGCGCGATTCCGAATGGCATCTTCTTACGCATGGACCGTTGAACATTTTTAAAGTTGACGAAAATCCCTTGTGCCGTTTCTGGACGAAGGAAGATTTCATTTGCTGATGAATCGGTAACGCCTTGTGTAGTTTTGAACATCAAGTTGAACTGACGAATTCCCGTATAGTCCATCGCGCCACAAGTCGGGCAGACGATGGCATGTTCCTGGATAAGCTCTTCCATTTTCTCGAATGGGAGGCCATCTACGACCAGTTCAATTCCCTTTTCATCCAATGCATCTTCGATCAACTTATCTGCACGGTGACGTGTTTTACATTTTTTGCAATCGATCATTGGGTCGTTGAAATTACCGATATGACCGGAAGCTTCCCAAACTTTCGGGTTCATGAGGATCGCAGCGTCGAGTCCTTCGTTATAAGGGGACTCCTGTACGAATTTCTGCCACCAAGCACGTTTGATGTTGTTTTTCAGCGCGATGCCGAGAGGACCGTAATCCCAAGTGTTCGCCAAGCCGCCGTATATTTCCGAACCAGGAAATACAAAGCCCCTTTGCTTCGATAAATTGACAATCTGTTCCATTGAATACATGTAAAATCCCTCCAATTAAAATAAGCACCCATCCCCGGACATGAAGTCCGAGGACGAGTGCGTAATGACCCGCGGTTCCACCTCGATTGGCTGCCGAAGCAACCCTCTTAAAGTAAATAGCTCCAGGTTGCCGTTTCATGCCAATACGGGCTTTCACTATCCCCGTTCGCTCAAAGTGGCATTACTTATTGACCTATCTCCGCCTATTGAATTCTGTATTAGTGTAGCACGCTTCCTCATTCTCTGCAATCCATATCGCTGTTCGCTGTTTAGATTGGTTTGTTTTTCTTATTCATAATGATATCAAAGCCTTGTTGATTTCCGTTCCGAGCGGACGCTTTCCGTGGGGCGTGCGGTGAGTCTCCTCGTCGCCAAAACCGTGCTCCTGCGGGGTCTCACCTGACACGCATATCCTACAGGAGTCGCCGTTCTGCACTCCAATCAACAGAAATCACCTTGTTAATAATCAAATCAAAAATGAATTGTCCATAAGTAATAGTATAAATTTTATTTTTACCAATTAATGAAACTTGTCAATTCTTAAAAACGTTTCAGTAATAGGGTTGTATTAGAACTGTTGTTGATCAAATCCTTATTCAACTAATGAGGAGCGTTAGCATAACAATACCCGGAAGGACCTTTTCTTACTAATGAGATATAAACATATTCTATAAAACAGCTTTTATAAAATATTCTAATTGATTGAAGTGCAGATTGGCGACTCCAGCAACGCCGTTACGAAGAACGGCGTTTGCGAGCACAAGCGTAGCGTTGCGAGCAATGTTTTTTGCGACCCTTAGGGAGCAGAATGAAGCTGCCTTAATTTCTGCAAAGGACGCAGGAATACGGCAAATCGAACTCTTCGCTGTTCGATTGGAAAGCGTCCAATCGGAACGGAAATCAATGGGATATGTAGCAGGCTAGAACTTTTACAATCTACCCACAATAATTTTACATATCATTTATTCGGCACTATCACGGAAACCAAGCCATCGGGTTAGGAATTATGGATGGAAAATGCTATACTAAGCAAGGATATATTATCGAACGATTAGGGCGGTGATTCATATGGAATTGAATAAGCGCCAGAACGAAATCCTTGAAATTGTCAAAATGGATGGTCCGATTACTGGTGAACAGATAGCGGAAAGATTAAGTCTTGCAAGAGCCACCATAAGACCCGACTTGGCAATCCTGACTATGGCAGGCTATTTGGATGCAAGGCCGCGCGTCGGCTACTTTTATTCAGGGAAAAAGCCAGCTCAATCCATTGCTGACGACATGAATAGCATGAGGGTCGGGGATTTTCAATCCATACCTGTAGTTGTAAATGAAAACGTGACCGTCTACGATGCAATCTGCCAAATGTTCCTAGATGATGTAGGTACATTGTTTGTCGTGGATAAATCCTCCTGTCTGACAGGAGTCCTTTCACGAAAAGATTTGCTTCGTACGAGTCTCGGTAACAGCGAACTGGATAAAATACCGGTACATGTCATTATGACGAGGATGCCGAATATTACATATTGCAAGAAACAGGATTCACTCATTCAAGCGGCAAAGAAAATGATCGAACAACAAATCGACTCACTTCCTGTCGTAGCTATGAAAGAGGAAGGGCTGGACGTAGTGGGGAGAATTACCAAGACGAATATTACTCGTGCATTCCTTTCACTAGCTGAAGATCATGAATTATAAGCGTTGCCTGCTGAGCAAAATGAAAGAGGAGTGATACAATGAGAAAATTGACATTGTTCATCGTTTCGGATTCTGTCGGTGAGACGGCGGATTTAGTTGCCAAGGCAGCGGCGAGCCAATTCAGACATGACCTTGAAACAGTTTCGACAAAACGCTTTTCACATGTCGAAGATGAGTCCCAACTGCGGGAAATTGCCTATTTGGCAAAACGGCAAAATGCGATCATCATCTATACACTTGTAAAAAGCTGCATGCGGAAGAAAATGAAAGAGGAATGCCAAATCAATGGACTGCAGTGCATTGACTTGCTTGGCCCGATCGTCAAGGAAATCGGCACGTCCCTTGATGAAAAGCCTTTTGAGGAACCAGGGCTCGTCCGTCAATTGGATGATGATTATTTCAAAAAAATTGAAGCGATCGAATTTGCCGTGAAATATGATGACGGCCGGGATCCCCGTGGCGTCTTGAAGGCGGACATTGTTTTAGTAGGTGTATCGCGAACATCAAAAACGCCCTTATCACAATATCTCGCTCATCGTCGTTACAAAGTGGCGAATGTCCCGCTAGTCCCTGAAGTCGATCCTCCTGAAGAATTGTATACGATAGACCCGAAGAAATGCTTCGGGTTGGTCATTTCCCCTAGCGTGCTCAATTCAATTAGGAAAGAAAGATTACTAGCGCTAGGCTTGAAAGATGATGCGAATTATGCGAGAATCGAACGCATCAAACAAGAATTAGAGCATTTTGAGAAAGTTGTTTCGAAAATCGGCTGCACCGTAATCGATGTTTCAAACAGGGCTGTTGAAGAAACGGCCAACTTAATTTTAAGCGAAGTGGCCAATCGCAATTCATTATAGAAATAAAGAAGGACCACCCAGAAAAAATGGTTGGTTCTTCTTTTGCGGATTGTGTACAATAGTATATTGTCGCTACATTATGATTATATTTTAGAATAAATGATTGGCTCATGAAATTATTTTGTCGAATAAGAAGGATTTATGAATACTGTCTCGAATTCAAGTATGTGAGAAGAGAATGGTGATAGGATGACTAAAATTCCAGAAGAGACAATCGAGGAGATTCGATCCAAGACGGATATCGTCGATCTTGTGGGCGAATATGTCCAATTGACGAAACGAGGCAGAAACTGGTTCGGCTTGTGTCCCTTCCACGGGGAGAATACCCCGTCCTTTTCCGTTTCCGAGGAGAAACAGATTTTTCATTGCTTCGGTTGCGGTGCTGGAGGAAACGCCATTACGTTCATAATGGATATTGAGAACAGTCCGTTTACAGAAGCTATCTCCAAGCTGGCCGGGCGAGCGGGTATTGAGTTGGATGTTTCTTTCAGCGAGACGTCCAGCAGCGGAAGGTCAAATGAACACCAACATATGATCGAGGCCCATACGCTTGCTGCCAACTTCTATAGTCATTTGTTACTGAATACGGTGGAGGGTGAAAAAGCATTACAATATTTGGAGCAAAGAGGATTTTCCCGTGAACATATCGAAAAGTATGGTATAGGGTGGTCGCTAGACGATCGGGAAGTGCTCACTCAATTATTGGAGCGTAAAAAGTTTGATATGAAGGAGATGGAGCTTGCCGGACTTTGCATAATGAAAAATGATGGAACTGGGTATTTTGATAGGTTCCGCGGACGTATTATGTTTCCGCTGCATGACGATAATGGAAATGTCGTTGCTTTCTCCGGGAGGACATTATCCAATTCAAAAGAGGAAGCTAAATACTTGAACAGCCCGGAAACGCCAATTTTCGAGAAAAGCCGTTTGCTCTATAATTTTCATAACGCACGTCTTAATGTGCGTAAAACGGGTAAAGTAATACTGTTCGAAGGTTTTATGGATACAATTGCCGCTGAACGTGCGGGAATTATGAATAGTGTGGCAGTTATGGGTACATCCTTGTCTGACACCCACCTGACCAAAATGAAGCGCATCGCCAATCAGCTGATCATCTGCTGTGATGGCGACAAAGCAGGCTGGGATGCGGCGAAGCGGTTTGCCGTCCTTTCCAAACAAAAAGGAATGGATGCAAAAATCGCTTTATTACCGGGGAAAATGGACCCTGATGAATATATTACGACATTTGGCGGTGAATCGTTCGCTGAAAAGGTGATCGGGAATCCACACTCGTATATGTCATTTATAATGGCTTATTATAAAAGATCCAAAAATCTGTCTCATGAAAACGATGTATTGCAATATATCCATGAAGTAATGGAAGAGCTTGCCCAAAAGATTTCACCGGTTGAACGTGATCTGATGATCAGGCAATTGACTGCGGAAACGGGAGTATCTCCGAACGCCCTCAATGAGCAATTGATGAAAAAAGTCGGGAAGCATGCAAAACAGCAGAAAGTGATGCAGCCGGAAGGAGGACAAGCCATACCAATGGCAGTGTCCACCCGGAAGGTGTCGGGCATCGAACGGGCTGAGAGGCTTCTGTTATGCCATCTGTTGAATGATGGAAATCTATTTGACAGAATTCGGGATGACCACGAGGAACTTTTCTTCCGGGAGGAATATGCTGCGATTTTCATAAGGCTTGCAGGCTTTTATGAAAAGCACGGCATGCCCGATTTTCACAGATTTGCGGAGTCGCTGGAGGATCGAGAGCTGCGCAAAGTAGTCATGGATGCAGCAATGCTTGAAAGAGATCCCGACTTCGCTGAACAGGAAATAGAAGATTGCATTCATCATCTCAAAAGGCAGCGGATCAACAGACGCATAGAAGAGATGATGCACGAATCAAAAGAAGCGGAAAAAATGAACGATCATACCCGGGCACTGGAGCTGGCCAGGGAAATTATACAGCTCCGGAAATCATTATCGGCAATGTAAGCCGTATTCCGGCGAACTAAGGAGGAACGGGTATTATGACTAAAGAGCAATCTGGAGAAATGGAGCACGAAATGACATTAGATGAAGTGAAAGCAGGTTTATTGGAAGCGGGAAAGAAAGCGGGAGAACTAACGCTTGAAGATGTAACGGAGAAATTATCCGTCTTTGAGATGGAGCCCGAGCAGTTCGAAGAGTTCCTTGACCAGATTGAAGCTGCAGGCATCGAGATGGAGCGCAAGGATGAAGAGGAAGCAACTACCAAGGACGAAGAACAATTTGACTTGAATGATTTAAGTGTTCCGCCGGGCGTAAAAATCAACGACCCAGTGCGTATGTATTTGAAAGAAATTGGACGCGTCGACTTGTTGACCGGAAATGAAGAAGTAAAACTTGCAATTGGCATCAAAGAAGGCGTTGAAGCTGCGGAGAAGCTCGCTGACATGAAAAAGCCGGATCCCGCGCTTTTAGAGCTCGTGGAGAAAGGTGAAAATGCTAAGAAAAAGCTTGCGGAAGCCAACCTCCGTCTAGTCGTCAGCATCGCGAAAAGATATGTCGGCCGGGGAATGCTGTTCCTCGATTTGATTCAAGAAGGTAATATGGGTCTGATCAAAGCGGTTGAGAAGTTCGACCATACGAAAGGCTTTAAATTCAGTACGTATGCGACATGGTGGATCCGCCAGGCGATAACACGAGCCATAGCTGACCAAGCCCGCACCATCCGTATTCCGGTGCATATGGTCGAGACGATCAATAAATTGATACGTGTACAGCGTCAATTGCTTCAAGACCTAGGCCGCGAGCCGTCTCCTGAGGAAATCGGAGAGGAAATGGACTTGACCGCAGAAAAAGTACGGGAAATCTTGAAGATTGCACAAGAGCCAGTATCACTCGAAACACCGATCGGAGAAGAGGATGATTCCCACTTAGGGGATTTCATCGAAGATTCGGAAGCACAGTCTCCATCAGACCATGCTGCCTATGAATTATTAAAAGAACAATTGGAAGATGTTCTGGATACGCTGACTGACCGTGAGGAAAACGTGTTGCGTCTACGTTTCGGTTTGGATGACGGTAGAACAAGAACATTGGAAGAAGTAGGAAAAGTATTTGGTGTGACCCGCGAACGGATTCGTCAAATCGAGGCCAAAGCATTACGGAAGCTAAGACATCCATCCCGAAGCAAAAGGTTAAAGGACTTTTTGGAATAATCATCTGCATCGGCATACATTATGCCGATGCCTTTTATGTTTATACAGAATGATGACTAGGGGCGAAACAGGATGAATGCTCAGCGAAAAAAGATTATTATGGCTGAAATAAATTATTGGAAACAGAATAAATTGCTGCCGGAACATTACTGCGATTTTCTACTAACCCTTTATACACAAGGTGATCATGAGCAGGAGATCAGTGCAACAGATGCTGTACTGTCCAGAGAAAAAAAGAAGGTAAACACCCGCATAATCTTGCTCCAGTTCCTGTATATAGTTATCGCTTTCACAGTACTTGGCATGTCCCTCAAATTATGGGGGCTTTTCTACGACGGACAGATGATGCTATTAGTTGGACTATTGATTACAAACTGCTTACTGTGGCTGTTAGCTGGCAGGCTATTAAAATTGCTTTACTTTACAATTTCAGGGGCTGCTGGATTGATTTTAATTGTAGCTTTTATAGTAAAAACAGTATTCTAGCTTCCTCTTGATAGAATGATTTTGAAAATGCCGACCTTTTCGGTATAATCGAAATGTAAGCGTTCACAACAAGGGGGATGAGGAAAATGAATTTTGATTTAACGGATGAGCAGCAGATGATCAAAAAGATGATGAGGGAATTTAGCGATGAGGTCGTTGCACCGGGAGCAATTGAACGGGACAGGACAAAAGAATTTCCAATCGAGATATTCAAGAAGCTTTCCGAAATGGGGATGATGGGGTTGCCATTCCCGGAAGAATATGGGGGAGCAGGGGCAGATGCTACAAGCTTTGCAATCGTAACTGAGGAACTGAGCCGTGGCTGTGCTTCCACAGGGATTACATACTCGGCGCATATTTCTTTAGGCGGTGCACCGCTTCATCTGTTTGGAACCGAAGAGCAAAAAAGGAACTATCTGACGCCGATCTGCACTGGGGATTCATTCGGCGCTTTCGGGCTTACTGAACCGAATGCAGGGTCTGACGCTGGGGGGACGCAGACGACAGCGAAAGAAGACGGCGATCATTTTGTAATTAATGGATCGAAAGTATATATTACTAATGCAAGCTATGCTAAGCATTTGGCGCTAACAGCAATTACAGGAAATGAAAATGGGAAAAAGGAAATTAGCGCCATCATCGTACCGACCGATGCTGAAGGGTTTACGATTATCGACAACTATGAAAAGATGGGCTTGCATGCTTCAAACACGACAGAATTAGTATTGGACAATGTCAGAGTTCCGAAAGAAAACCTACTGGGCAAGCGTGGAGATGGCTTTAAACAGTTCCTTGTCACTTTGGATGGTGGAAGGATTGGGATCGGTGCAATGGCAGTAGGGATTGCGCAAGCTGCCTTCGATAGAGCGTTGAAATACTCCAAAGAACGAAAACAGTTCGGCAAGACGTTATCTGAATTTCAGATTACACAATTCAAATTGGCTGATATGGCAATGAAAATCGAATTAGCTAGAAATATGGTCTACAAGGCGGCATGGCTGAAAGACCAAGGACGCCCGTTCACGAAAGAGGCCGCCATGTGCAAGCTGTATGCTTCCGAGATCGCGATGGAAGTCGCAGATCAGGCAATTCAAATTCATGGTGGCTATGGGTACATGAAGGAATACGAAGTCGAACGTTATTTAAGAGATGCAAAATTGCTCGAAATCGGTGAGGGGACCTCTGAAGTTCAACGGATGGTTATTGCGAGACAAATAGGGTGCTTATAAGAAAAGTTTGTCCAAATTGTCACAAACCGTTAATTGTACGGTGATAACTCTTTCAGTTTTCATCAGTATACAGTACAATATGAGATGTGCACTGTATACTTTTACAGAATAATTCCTGGTGAAGGAGGGTAATTCGATGAAAAACAATCCTGTAGTGCCCTATATCCTAATTTTCGCGCTAGGATTAGGACTTATTTTCTTCATGTCCTTATATGGCATCGAGCAGAAGAAAGAAATCGCTGAATCGAATGAGGAAGGTAAAACTGAAGAAACGACTGATGACGCAGCTGCATCCGAGGATTTTGATCCTGAAGGCTTTGCTCAAGGGAAATGTATCGGCTGTCACGGCGGCGATTTAGCGGGCGGTTCAGTAGGACCGAGTCTTCATGGTTTAAAAGAATCCAAAGAAGAAATCCATGAAATCATTAAAAATGGTCAAGGTGGAATGCCAGCATTCGGCGGACAAATTTCCGATGATCAAATCGACCAATTGTCAGAGTATATCCTATCACTTAAATAAGAACGGGAAGCCATCGGTGAGCGTTATCTACACGCGCCGATGGCTTTTTCATTTCTGGAAAAGAAGCGGAGAATCCCTTACAATAAGGGTATTGGAAAGGCGGGGATCTATTGAATTCCGAAAAATTATCAAAGCGGCTAACCGCAGTAGCTTCGTTTGTTGAACAAAATGCTACTCTCGCGGACATTGGGAGCGATCATGCGTATTTGCCTTGTTTTTTAGTAAAGGCCGGAAAAATCTCCAAAGCGATTGCAGGAGAGGTCGTTAAAGGACCTTATGAGTCAGCAATAAAAAACGTACAAAAGAAGGGTCTTACGGAAGCGATCACCGTCAGAATGGCGAACGGATTGGATGCCATTCATGATAGCGATGGGGTAGATACAGTTACGATCGCCGGAATGGGCGGACCGTTGATTGCCTCCATTTTAAGAGATGGGGCGGAAAAGCTGCACAGTGTCAAACGGATTGTCACACAACCGAATATCCATGCAATGTCAATCCGTGAGTGGGCAGTACAAAACGGATGGAAAATTGTCGACGAGCAGATTTTAAAGGAAGATCATAAAATTTATGAAATCATTGTACTTGAAAAGGGACAAGCGGACTACAGTGAGCTTGAAATGATGGTCGGCCCATATCTGCTCAAAGAAAAATCGGAGATCTTCATTGAAAAATGGAAGCGGGAGTCGGATGAATGGAAGCGAGTCCTAGCCTCCTTGGAAATCGCGGGCGATACGGTTGAAATCAATAAAAAGAGGGAACAACTGCGTGAGAAAAATGAGTTGTTAGGAGGAGTTTTGACAAATTGAAAAAAGTGAATGGACATGAAATCATAAACCTATTTGAACAGTGGTCGCCAAAACGTTTTGCAGAAGATTGGGATCCGGTCGGTTTGCATATAGGACAATTGAATCGTCCTGTCGAAAGGGTCGTTATTACATTGGATGTCAATGAAGCGGTCATAGACGAAGCGGTTGAGAAAGGGGCGAATTTAATCATTGCGCATCATCCTCCGATTTTCAGCCCAATGAAACATATTTGGACAGATACGCCGCAAGGAAGGCTCATTGAAAAATGCATCAAACATGATATATCCGTCTATGCTGCACACACCAATCTGGATGTCGCTCCCGGAGGTGTAAATGATCTGCTTGCATCTCGGCTAGGGTTGGAAGACATTGAAGTGATGGAACCGACAATTTCAGATCCGCTGTACAAATTGGCAGTCTTTTGCCCGGTCGAGCATGCAGATGAATTACGGGAAGTGTTGGCGCGTTCAGGTGCAGGGGCAATCGGGGATTATGCCGGATGCAGTTTCACTTCTACCGGAATCGGGCGGTTCACGCCAGCAGATGGTGCCAAACCGTTTATCGGTGAGGTCGGAAAAATGGAAGAGGTTTCCGAAGAGCGCATCGAAGTCGTTCTGCCAGGTCCGCTGCGGTCGAAAGTCTTGAAAGCGATGCTGTCGGCTCATCCATATGAAGAGCCTGCTTATGATTTTTTTGTACTCGATCAAAGGACGCGGGAGTTCGGTCTTGGCAGAGTAGGTACATTACCAGCAGCCATGGAACTTAACGAGTTTGCGAATTTCGTCAAACAAGCTTTGGACGTTCCTGCCGCGAGGGTCGTTGGTGACTTGTCAAAGCCAGTCCGTAAAATTGCTGTCCTCGGAGGGAGCGGCAGCAAATATAGTAGGGCGGCGAAACGTAAAGGGGCGGATGTATTCGTAACAGGCGATATGGATTTTCACAGTGCTCAAGATGCCGAAATGATGGACCTTGCCATTGTGGATCCGGGTCATCATGTGGAGAAGGTGATGATTGAAGGAGTAGCCGAGCATATGGAGCAAGCATGCCGGGAAAAGGGATACGATGTTTCTTTCATCAAATCAGAAGTAGACACTGAACCATTCAGATTCGTGTAATAAGTAAAGGCTGTTCCGCGTCGGCAACGACGGCGGAACAGCCCTTTCATTTCTGTTATTCTGTTACTGCATATGGCTCAATCCGTTTAACCGGCTCTGGGTTCTTGATTTTCGGTAGAATCCGATCCAACTTGAATTTGCGTTCCGGTGAATGTGTCGAAGGATCTTCCGGATCGAAGCTTTCCAAGAAACCAATCACTTCACGGACAATTAACGTTGGCGTGGATGCGCCCGCAGTCACTGCGACCGTTTCTACGCCTTTCAGCCAATCGATATTAATCTCTGATACATCCGAAATTCTGTAGGAAGGCGTATTTGCAATCTCAACCGACACTTGTGTCAGACGGTTGGAGTTATTGCTTTTCGGATCTCCAACAACAATCAGCAGATCTGCTTCGCCAGCCTGTTCTGCTACCGCTTCTTGTCTTACTTGGGTAGCTAGGCAGATTTCCTTGTGTACTTCAATATGGGGGAATTTCTCTTTCAGAGCATCCATAATATGTGCAACATCCCATTGGCTCATCGTTGTCTGATTTGTGACAAGAAGCTTTTCATTATCAAGCTCAAGGCCGTTGACGTCATCAATCGTCTCAATCAGATGAACTGCATGCGGCGCTACGCCGATCGCCCCTTCAGGCTCGGGATGATACTTTTTCCCGATATAGATGATGTCATACCCTTCGGCAGTCTTCTCTTCAATCAGGTCGTGAGTTACAGTCACATCCGGGCAAGTCGCATCTATGGAGACGAGGCCTTTACGTCGGGCTAATTCCCTTACTTCCGGTGAAACACCGTGAGCGGTGAAAATGACAGTCCCTGTATCGACCTTCTCGAGGATTTCCAACCGGTTCTCCCCGTCCAAAGTGATGATGCCATCTTCCTCAAATGCGTCTGTGACATGTTTATTATGGACAATCATGCCTAATATATATATAGGTCTCGGCAAAGTTTTGTCGAGTGCTGCATTTCTTGCAATCACCATTGCATCGACAACCCCGTAACAATAGCCGCGCGGGGAAATCTTCTTAACTTTCATTCACTCCACACTCCTCTAAAGGGATCTGTATCCATTATAGCGGAGTCAGGCGCCCGTTTCAAAATTATAATTTGGGCGGCTGAAAGATTCGTGGATTGGAGACGCCGGCTTGAGCAGTTTGCGCGGCTGCCGATGAAGCGCCAGCAGCAGAAGCACCTCCGGCAGCAGTGCCCGCAGCACCGCCCGCGGAAGGTAGAGACTGGAAGCCTTTATATAATCTCCACATCGCAGGCAGGTTCTGGAACATTGGTGCGATTTGCTGAACGAGTGGCGCATATTGTTGGGCAGTAGTTAAAAATCGATTGGCTGTTTGCATGTACATTTCCATTTTGGATGTGTTCTGGAATGGACCTGGCACGGATTGGCCGAACGGATTTCCCATCAGAGACCCCTGAAAAGGTTGTCTCGGCGTTTGGGTAAAGGTTGGCTGCTGCTGTGGACCTCGAAATGGCTGCCTCATAGCGAACGGCGAGTTTTGCGCACGCGCGAACGGATAGAAGGATTCGTACCTCATGGATAACCCCTTTCATTTGGTCATTGTGAACTTTCACAATCTATACTATGCGAAAATCACATACTGCGGAACGGAATCATGCTACAATAAGAATACGTTAGGAGGCATATGAATGTCTAAATTCACTGATTATCAATTCAAACCTTTCCTTCGGGAAGCAATTGCCCAGTTGGGGTTTGATCAACCGACACCAATACAGAAAGAAATGATCCCTTTAATCCTTAAAGGAACCAATGCAATCGGACAAGCCCATACAGGAACAGGAAAGTCACATAGCTTTCTAATTCCGATTGTTCAGCGCCTTGATGAAGGGAAGGATGAGTTGCAAGCGGTTATAACCGCACCAACGAGGGAGCTTGCATTGCAGCTATATGATGAACTGAACAAATTGACCGAAAATACAACAATTCGAAGCTCGCTCTTGATTGGTGGCACGGATAAGCAACGCTCCATCGACAAGCTGAAATCGAACCCCCACATTATTGTCGGAACACCTGGAAGAATCCGTGACCTTGCGGAAGAAGGTGCTTTGGCAATCCATACGGCATCCATGTTAGTTATTGATGAAGCCGATTTGGCTTTTGACATGGGATTCATCGAGGATATCGACAAATTCGCATCCAAAATGCCGACGGACTTGGAAATGTACGTATTTTCAGCTACAATTCCTGAAAAACTTAAGCCTTTCTTGGCAAAGTACATGGATAATCCTGTTCATATACAATTAGGAAGTAAAAAGCCATTGACGGAAGGGATGAAATATTCGCTAGTTCCTGTCCGAAGCATGGACCGCAAGAAAAAACTATTGCATGTCTTGGAAGCAATTAATCCATATTTGGCGATCGTTTTCACGAATACGAGGCAAAATGCCGACGAGGTTGCGGGTTACCTAGCAACGCATGGTATAAAAGCGGGCAGGATCCATGGTGATTTGACGCCCCGTGAAAGAACCCGGGTGATGAAGCAGATCAGGGATCTCGAGTATCAGTATATCGTTGCAACGGATCTAGCTGCGCGCGGAATTGATATCCCGGGTGTGAGCCACGTCGTCAACTATGAACTTCCGGACGATTTGGAGTTCTTCATCCACCGGGTGGGGAGGACCGCCCGTGCAGGCCTTACAGGGATCGCGATTACGATGTACGAGCCTTCAGAGGACGACAAGATTGTGCAAATTGAAAAGATGGGCATCCCATTCATTCATGAAGACGTGAAAAATGGAGAATGGATCGAAGTCAAGGAGCGCAATGCCCGGAAAAAAAGGGTCAAAGAAACGGATGAACTCGATCGAAAAGCTGCATCGTTTGTTCGGAAACCGTCAAAAGTCAAGCCGGGTTATAAAAAGAAAATGGCGAAAGATATAGAGAAATTCAAGAAAAGGGAAAGGAGATTGAAACGGAAAAATGACAAATGAACAACCATTGCTCTTAGGGTCGCATGTTTCGATGAGCGGCAAGAAGATGCTGCTGGGTTCTAGTGAAGAGGCGTTGGGTTACGGTGCAACCACTTTTATGATTTATACGGGTGCTCCACAAAACACACGCAGGAAGCCAATCGAAGAACTGAATATTGAAGCCGGACTGCTTCACATGAAAGAGAATGGCTTATCCAATATCGTCGTACATGCCCCGTATATCATCAATATCGGGAATACGACAAAACCTGAGACGTTCAGGTTAGGCGTCGATTTTTTGCAATCGGAAATCCAAAGGACGGCGGCTCTCGGGGCGGATCAGATTGTTTTGCATCCGGGCGCGCACGTAGGGGCTGGTGCGGATAAAGGCATCGCTAAAATCATTGAAGGACTGAACGAGGTGCTGTCCGAAGATTCCACTGTCCGCATTGCGTTAGAAACGATGGCGGGAAAGGGCAGTGAATGCGGCAGGAACTTCGATGAAATTGCACAGATAATAGATGGAGTCCAGAACAATGAGCGGCTATCCGTCTGCTTCGATACTTGTCACGTCCACGATGCGGGCTATGATATCGTCAATGATTTCGATGGCGTCTTGAATGAATTTGACAAGACCATTGGGATAGACAGGATTTCAGTCATTCATGTCAATGACAGCAAAAATGAACGTGGAGCGATGAAAGACCGCCATGAGAATATTGGCCATGGTCACATCGGTTTTGATGCGCTTAGTTATATCGTTCACCACCCATCTTTCTCAGCAATCCCTAAAATCCTTGAAACGCCATTTGTAGGAAACGATGCTAAAAACAAAAAAGCACCTTATCAATATGAAATTGAAATGTTGAAATCAAAAACATTCCTTGCAAATCAAAGGGAACTATTGCTGGTATGATGAAAAACCCCGCCAAAGGGAAATTTCTTTTGGCGGGATGTTTTTTGTTTCTATATCCTATCTAAATACTGACGGAATAATTCATCTCCTTTTTTATCCCCGACAGCATACTTCACTTTCGCGATGAAGCTTTCCGGAATGCCGGTAAAAAGCCAGTGAAATGAAATTTCATCAAGCAAAGGGCGTAACGCTCTAATTTCATTAATCGATAAATCGATGCCATATGCATCCGCCAACGACTTTGCTTCGGCATCACTTTTCCTCTTTATCTCATTCAACATTTGCATGTAATCCAATTTACACCATTCCTTCTTAATTAGTTGTGTCCGACCGACAGTTCCTATATACTTCTACTAGTAATCGTAATCGTTACTATTTACACTTTTTCAATAGAAAGGGATTTTACTATATGACAAAAACGATAATTGAATGTAATGATGTCAATTTTCGATATGAGCACTCTACCGTACTTGAAAATATTTCATTGGACGTGAAAGAAGGGGAGTTCTGGGCTCTGATTGGTCCGAATGGCTCCGGAAAATCTACGTTAATCAATATCATTTTAGGATTATTGAAAGCAGATCAAGGAACCGTGAAGCTATTCGGCCAGGACGTTGATTCCTTCAAACAGCGGGAACGTATCGGATATGTTTCGCAAAAATCGAATTCATTCAATTCAGGATTCCCTGCCACAGTAGTAGAAGTTGTTAAAAGTGGCCTTACCCGTAAGGTTGGATTATTTAAAAGTTTTTCGAAACATGATGAACAAAAAGCATTGGATGCATTGCGAATCGTTAAAATGGAGGACTTCGCCTCTAAAAACATCGGCGAATTATCCGGCGGACAGCAGCAGCGCGTATTCATAGCACGCGCGTTGGTCGGCGAACCGGAATTGTTGATCATGGATGAACCTACTGTGGGAATCGATCAGAAAAACGTAGCTTCGTTCTATTCTATGCTTAATGAATTGAACGGTGAACATGGCATTGCAATCCTGCTTGTCACACATGAAATCGACCTTGTCACAGAATTGGCGACACATGTGGCTTGTTTGAATCGATCAATCCATTTCCATGGGATGCAATCGGAATACAAGAAGATGAATGATACAGACATTTCATTATGGTACGGTCACCCTGTGCGGCGCGTCCATCAAGAACAGAAGGGGATATGACCATGATTAGCGCTTTATTCACTTATGAATTTCTTCAGAATGCATTTTTATCCGGGCTGATCATCGGAGTCATTGCACCGTTGCTTGGTCTGTTCATCGTTGTAAGAAGGCTTGCACTCATTGCGGATGCCCTAAGCCATGTGGCGTTGGCTGGAATCGCGGGAAGCCTCTTTTTGAGTCAGTCAGTGCTAATGTTTTCCGCATTGAATCCAGTATACTTAGGGATGGCGAGCGCCGTTGGGGGATCATTATTGATAGAAAGGCTTCGGGGTGCGTATAAGCATTTTGAAGAGCTTGCGATTCCCATCATCCTCTCGACAGGTATCGGTTTCGGAGCGATATTCATTTCCTTGGCAAAAGGGTTCAGCTCCGATCTTGTAGGCTATTTATTCGGATCAGTTTCAGCCGTGAGCCGGCAGGATTTATGGGTCGTCGTAATTATTGCGGTGGTCGTCGTCGCGTTTATCCGCTTTTTCTACAAAGAAATGTTCGCCTTATCATTTGATAAGGAATATGCAAAAGTTTCCGGCATCAATGGAAAGTTCATTCAAATCATTTTCATGATCATCGTTGCACTTGTCATTGGCGCTTCGATGAGAATTGTTGGCATCTTGCTCGTCTCTTCGTTAATGACGATACCCGTTGCTGCTGCGATACAGCTTGCCAAAAGCTTTAAAGGAGCGCTTATTTACTCTATCGTCATCGGTGAGCTGTCAGTCATTATCGGGCTGATTGCTGCTTTTCATCTCGATATTGCTCCGGGGGGAACAATTGTAATCACCTCCATCATCATTCTACTGCTTGTTCTTGGCTGGACCAAAATGAAAGGAAAACAGCCTTCTAAAAAAGCGAAGGAGGAATTTGCATGACGCTTGATGAGGCATGGCGCATTTTGCAGGAGCGCCAATTCAAGAGAACTAAGAATCGCGAGACGATTTTGGAGTTCTTTTCTGATAATGATCGGTATTTGACTGCGATGGAAGTACGGAATTTCATGGCTGCGGATAATCCCGGCATCAGCTTTGACACGATTTACCGTAATTTGACGACTTTTTCAGAGCTCGGTATTTTGGAAGAGACTGAGCTGAATGGAGAAAGGCATTTCAGGATGCAGTGCGACCATGGCGTCCACCATCATCATTTCATCTGCACGGCATGCGGCAAGACACAGAACATCGCACACTGCCCAATGGAGTCTGTATCGGTCAATCTCAAAGGCTATGAAGTAGAAGGTCATAAATTCGAGATCTACGGAAAATGTCCGGTTTGTGTGGCACAATAATAAGGAGCAGGGGATATACCGATGTCGAGGAGATATCAAAGTCTTTACTGCGTTTAATAGCTTTCCATATATAATGGTGGCAATTCGTTGATTGGAGCATAAGGCGGCGACTCCTGGGGGATCAGCGAACGCCGTTACGAAGAACGGCGTTTGCGAGGACAAGCGTAGCGTTGCGAGCAGTGTTGTTTTGCGACCCTAAGGGAGCAGGATATTGCAGGATGCCTTAATTTCTGCAAAGAACGTAGAAATTAAGGCCAATCGAACCCTTCGCTGTTCGATTAGCTCACCGCCCGCCCCCCCGGAAAGCGTCCGCCTGAAGCGCAAATCAACCATACATACATTTTTATTAATAAAAAAGGGGTTGTCTCAGAAAATCAGTTTTCACTGACTTTCTGGACAGCCCCTTTCAATTCACTTTTTCTTCAATCGGGAACAGCTTTTTGATCCACTGGTCGGCTTCTTGCCAATTGGTCACTCTTATAACGCCTTCCGGAATCGGACTGCGGTTATATGGAGTATCGAAAAGAAGGACGGGGATGTTCAATTCCTCATGAATGTCGACAGCATTATCATGCTTATCTTCGAAGAATGCATCGACACCGAACTTTTTCGCCGTTTCGACCTTATGATGGCTGCCGATCAGCTCGATATGATCATAGGGGATTTCCTCCCGTTCGAACCAATCAAGCGTACACTCCGCCACGTTTTTCCCTCGTGCAGAGATGTAATAAAGCTCGTAATGCTCGCGCCATTCGGATAGGATCTTTTTTGCATATTCCTGCGCAGGAGAAGTTTTGTAAATCGTGGTTTCCGCTTGACGGTACCACTCATAAAACTCCTTCGCGTCAACCGGGAAGGCTTTCGTCAAATCGTACTCTTTGATATCGTCCAATATCAGATTGCATCCGAATTGTGCGTTGATATGTGGTAGAAGGGAAGTCGGACATGTGACGGTCCCGTCGATATCAATGCCGAAGCGGATTTTCCTCATTCAGCGGCTCCGCTTTGAAGAAGCAATTCCTCTTGGCGCTTCTTTTCGAAATACTCTTCAGCAAGTTTATCGATTTCCATCTTTAATTCTTCGACCATCGTTTCCTCAGGCACTTTACGGACGGTTTTCCCTTTCATGAAGAGCAATCCTTCTCCGCGTGCACCTGCAATCCCGATATCCGCTTCACGCGCTTCTCCTGGACCGTTTACAGCACAGCCTAATACAGCGACTTTTAAAGGTGCTTTGATCGTAGAAATGTATTCCTCAACTTCATTCGCAATTGAAATCAAGTCGATCTCGATGCGGCCGCAAGTCGGACAAGAGATGAGAGTAGCAGCATTGGAAGACAGACCGAATATTTTTAACAGTTCACGCGCTACCTTTATTTCTTGGGTTGGATCCGCGCTCAAGGAAACACGAAGCGTATTCCCGATTCCTGCTGATAGCAAAGTTCCAAGACCCGCTGCACTTTTGATGGAACCTGCGAACAATGTGCCGGACTCTGTAATTCCAAGATGCAATGGATAGTCGAATGCTGCTGCCGCTTTCATATATGCTTCAACTGCCAAATTAACATCGGAAGCTTTCAATGAAACGATGATATCGTGGAAATCGAGATCTTCCAATATTTTAATATGATGCAAAGCGCTTTCGACCATGCCGTCCGCAGTCGGGTAACCATACTTTTTGAGTATATGTTTCTCAAGTGAGCCGGCATTGACTCCGATTCTGATCGGGATGCCTTTTGCTTTCGCTGCTTTCACGACTGCTTCCACTTTTTCCTGGCGGCCGATATTGCCCGGATTGATCCGGATTTTATCCGCGCCTTGCTCGATTGCAATCAAAGCAAGTTTATAGTCGAAATGGATATCGACGACGAGCGGGATATTGATCCGTTCTTTGATGGCGCCGATTGAGTATGCGGCCCTTTCGTCAGGACACGCTACACGGACGATTTGACAGCCCGCTTCTTCAAGACGCAAAATCTCTTCCACGGTTGCGTCGACATCATGTGTTTTTGTTGTTGTCATACTTTGGATGAATAGTTCGTCGCTGCCGCCAATCGTCAAATTGCCGACACGCACAGGACGAGTTTTAGATCTGTGTATTATTTCACTCATGGATATATTCTCTCCTTAAAAAACTCATAACTAATTTCTATTTTAACAATCAATAGGATGAAAAGACAAGGGACACCGCTTGAAACATCTTCAATTGCATTCAGTTTGTCCTCTTTTTGAAAGTGGAAGCTGTACGGAAAGACCCCCGATAAGCTCTTGGTTTCGAAGATGTGGATTAAGGGAATAAAAAACTGATAATCTATCAACAAAAGTCGTTTCGGGATCCGGATACATGGAAAATAGGGATTCAATGGTATCCCCTTGGATAGTTGTTACATGAATGGCTTCCACGGCCATTGGTTCTACACAAGGCTGTTCATTTCCGAAAAACGAAGCGAGTGGGATTGTCCCATCCCCCAAGTCGATCCGGATGATATGAAAGGTTATAAAAAGAATTACAGCTACGATTAAAGTGCGCATGAATATTCCCCCTCCCTTTACAATATGCGGGGAAGTGGAAAGTATTCATTTTACCGCTTTTGGATAATACTTGAGAGCGATGCTCAAGTACCCGATATGGATCAAGGACGAGAATAGGATGCTGAAGGTTTCATTAAATCGAAAGAAATCCAGAACTATCGTAACCAATAAAGGGGCGGTGATGGCAATGGCAGCCGTCCGCCAAATAAAACGGTATTCGACGCGCTTCCTCATCATTTTGCCGATCCATATGCCGATTGCCGCGAAAATGCTGATCCTCACAAATACGTAAAATGTTGCAATGACAAATTGAGATACAAATGCCATCGGGTAAATGAGTACGCCAATTGTTTTGCTATACTCTGTCAATTCAGGAGAAGCTTCGAATAAGTTGGCATCTCCGAGTGAAAAGCGGCTGAATGAGATCAAGGTCATTAATAGGATAAATAGGAAAGCATAGCGGATCACGCTTCCGATTGGGAGCAGCCGGAATGCCGCGAGTTTTTTCGGTTCATGGAACGCTGCCAGAAATAATTGATGGAATTTCAAAACCGGACCTCCTTTACATACTGATAGTCTATCATGTCTTGTGCTTAGAAACGCAGTTGCCAAATTCGACAGAATGATGACTTTTTCTACAAGTATTGTTAAGGGAATGTAAAGATTTGTCCTCTCCTATTTACAATCCCTTAACAAAGTCAACATAATAGGAAGGCTACTATATAACGCATGATGGAGGTAGACGATGTAATGGAAGTGAATTGGCAGGAAGTTATTTTTCAATTTATAGGAGGTCTCGGGATCTTCCTATTCGCCATAAAGTATATGGGTGACGGGCTTCAAAAGGCCGCAGGGGATAGATTGCGCAGCATTTTGGATAGATTCACGACGAACCCTTTCATGGGTGTCCTTGTAGGTATAATCGTGACTGTGCTTATCCAATCGAGTTCCGGGACGACTGTCATTACGGTCGGATTGGTCAGTGCAGGGTTCATGACCCTTCGACAGGCGATCGGTGTCATTATGGGTGCGAATATTGGTACGACAGTTACAGCTTTCATTATTGGTCTTGACGTCGGTGCCTATGCATTGCCGATCATGGCACTCGGTGCAATTCTGATCTTCTTCTTCAAAAAGAACTCGATCAAAAATGTGGGTGAGGTCGTATTTGGCTTCGGTGGCCTTTTCCTCGGTTTGGAATTGATGAGTTCCGGTATGAAGCCGCTAAGGACGCTTTCCGCCTTCTCCGATTTTACAGTTTCGATGGCTGATCATCCAGTCCTTGGAGTAGTGGCGGGAACTGTTTTTACACTTATCGTCCAAAGTTCCAGTGCAACAGTTGGAATCTTGCAAGGATTGTATGCGGAAAATCTTGTTTCGCTTCAAGCAGCTTTGCCGATTCTGTTCGGAGATAATATTGGAACGACAATTACGGCAGTTCTGGCGTCGATCGGCGCGTCCGTCGCGGCAAGAAGAGCTGCTGCGGCCCATGTCCTTTTCAATGTTGTCGGTACAATCGTCTTCATGTTCCTTTTATATCCGTTTACACTTTACGTAGAATGGATTTCGGGACTTCTAGCATTGGAAAGTAAAATGCAGATTGCATTTGCCCATGGTACTTTCAACGTATTGAATACCATTATACAATTTCCGCTAATCGGTGCTTGGGCGCTATTCGTGACGAAGATC
This sequence comes from Sporosarcina luteola, assembly GCF_023715585.1. GTDB lineage: Bacteria > Bacillota > Bacilli > Bacillales_A > Planococcaceae > Sporosarcina > Sporosarcina luteola_D. Next base: position 840,836 of record NZ_JAMBOK010000001.1, on the reverse strand, counting down.
ATTCCTGGCAAGGACGTTACGATCGAATATCGACCAAAGCACTTGGATCCTAATTTCATTAACCAATCTCCATCCGTCGCAATTGGACAAGCGAAGGAAGAAATCATCAGGATGGGTGATTTCGCAGTCCAAGGAATGGAAGAAACTTATGAGTATTTGAAAACAAGCAACAAAAGACATGCAGAAACGGCTTATCAGATCGAGGATGCCATCAATAATCTTGATCGTAAAATCACCGATTATCTCGTTGATATTTCAGCGGTCAACATTTCACCAATCGAGTCCGCTAGGCACGTCATGCTTATGGATACCGTTCGGGATATCGAACGGATCGGGGATCATTTCGAAAACATTATCGAGTTGATCGATTACCGCGAAGTGAATCGTGTGAAATTGACTGAGGAAGCGATGGGTGATTTGACAGAAATGTTCACGCTGACGATTGCTACTGTCGATAAAGCTGTTCGTTCCCTTGACATGAATGATATTGAATTAGCGAGGGAAGTTGCTGAGCAAGAAGCCCTGATCGACAAGATGGAACGTAAATTCCGTAAGAATCACATTGTACGCCTCAATGAGGGACACTGCTCTGCTCAATCGGGAATGGTCTTTGTCGATATCGTCTCCAATCTTGAACGTATCGGCGACCATGCAGTAAATATCGCTGAAGCCATTTTAGGCAAACGGGTGTAAGGTGAAACTTCAATCAGTGGGTTCCTTCACTGATTGTTAGTTGAACCAATCAGGCTTCTATTGGCTGTTGATCCCTGTTCAGGGATCTTACAGCCAGTTAAAGCGGGATAATGGAGGGAAGGGAATGGAAATAGCAGGCTGGATAGCGGCAATAATTATGTTCATCGTCGCTTTTATCGGATTGATTTATCCAATCATCCCTTCCGTAGTTTTCATCGTAGGAGGATTCCTGCTTTACGGGTTATTCGCTTCTTTTGAAGAGATGAGTTGGCTGTTCTGGGTCATTCAAACGTTATTCGTCATCTTGCTGTTCGGCGCAGATACTCTTGCCAATATTGTTGGTGTCAAGAAATTCGGCGGTTCGAAGGCGGGAATGTGGGGAAGCACGATCGGACTCCTTATCGGACCATTCGTCATTCCAGTAGCTGGAATCCTGATCGGGCCATTCCTCGGTGCATTCCTATCAGAACTGCTCGTGACAAGAACCGGCGTGAAGCAGTCTATGAAAACCGGTATTGGTTCTATCGTAGGGTTTTTCACTTCCGTCGCTGCGAAAGGTGCTGTGATGGTACTTATGATCGGGATTTTTGTACTATACGTTGTAATATAGTTCATTTCAATTGAATGGATTCCCTTATTTTGATAATGTTTATAGTGTAGGATAAATTATGAATCAACTGAGGAGGAATGGACTAATGGCTTACAAATTACCAGAATTACCATACGCATACGATGCGTTGGAGCCTCACATCGACAAAGAGACGATGAATATCCACCACACAAAACATCACAATACGTATGTGACGAACGTGAATAACGCATTGGAAGGTCATGACGAACTAGCTTCCAAATCAGTCGAAGAGCTTATCTCCGATTTGAACGCTGTTCCCGAAAACATCCGCACGGCAGTCCGTAATAATGGTGGCGGTCATGCAAACCATACGTTCTTCTGGAAAATTCTTTCACCTAACGGCGGAGGAAATCCAACTGGAGCGCTTGCAGAAGCGATTGATAAGAAATTCGGCAGCTTTGACGCGTTTAAAGAAGAATTTGCTAAAGCGGCTGCAACTCGCTTCGGCTCAGGTTGGGCATGGCTCGTCTCCAACAACGGTGAACTTGAAATCACATCGACTCCTAACCAGGATTCTCCATTGATGGAAGGGAAGACTCCGATTCTTGGACTAGATGTTTGGGAGCATGCTTACTATTTGAACTACCAAAACAGACGCCCTGATTACGTTTCTGCTTTCTGGAACGTAGTAAACTGGGATGAAGTCGCTAAAAACTTCGGTAAATAATCTAGCATAATGCAACCCGGCATATATCCTGTACGTCAGGATATATGCTTTTTATGTTTAGAATGCTATAATTTAATCTGGACTAAATACATAAGGGGAATATAAATGAAAAAGCCGATGCGCAAAGTAGATCAAGCCAAAATCCGTCAACGGAAACATATAGCCTTCAGGATGAACCTATTATTCTTCTCGATCTTCATCCTATTTTCCTTGCTCATTTTCAGACTTGGATACTTGCAGATCGTTAAAGGCGAAACTTATACAAGATTGTTGGAGATGAAAGAGGAGATCGCAGTCAATACCAGCGTGCCTCGAGGAAGGATTTATGATCGGACAGGGAAGGTACTTGTTGATAATAAACCGATGAATGCAATTACATATACAAAGACATCATCCACAACTGCGAAAGAAATGTACGACATCGCAAAAGAACTTTCGAAGCTGATTGAGCAGGATACAAAAAGGATTACAGTCGGAGATAAGCGTGATTTCTGGATTTTTTTGAATCCCGAAGAAGCGGAAGCGAAAGTGAGCAAAGAAGAACTGGCGGAAATCGGCAAAGACGGAACTGTCTCCAAGCAGGATATTCAGCGTGAAGTGACCCGTTTGACACGTGAACGGATTACGGATGAAGAACTGGATTCCTTTTCGGAACATGACTTGGAAGTGCTGGCCATCTATCGGGAAATGATGTCGGGCTATGCCTACTCTCCTCAAATCATAAAAAGCGGGAATGTTACGGAAGAGGAATTTGCAGCCGTATCGGAACGGTTAAATGAATTTGAAGGGGTCGATACGACGACCGATTGGAGTCGTATTAAATTCTCAGATAGCACAATTCTTGGAACGATGACCAGTTCGACCGAAGGGATTCCACGAAGCCATCTCGATTACTACTTGGCTCGGGGGTATTCTCGGAACGATCGTATCGGGAGAAGTTATTTCGAACAACAATATGAGGAACTGTTAAGAGGGCAAAAAACCATTGTGAAAAATGTAAAGGATCGAACTGGGCGTGTCATCGAGACGAAAACAGTCCGAGAAGGCGAACCTGGCAGGGATCTCGTTCTATCGATGGATAGTGAATTGCAGGAATCATTGGAGGAACTAATTTCAGAGAAGCTACTTGAAATGAAGAAAGACCCGCGATCCGGATTGTTGGACAGGGCATTCCTTGTCATGATGGACCCGAATAATGGAGAAGTGCTTTCATTAGTTGGTAAACGCGTCGTGAAAGACGAGGATACAGGCAGATGGGAAGTGCGTGATTATGCGTACGGCACGTTCACTTCCGCCTATGAAGTCGGCTCCACTGTGAAGGTGGCCACCGTATTGGCGGGCTACAGTGAAGGTGTTTTGTCTGTAGGAGAAAAGAAAATCGATGAACCGATGAATATTGCCGGTTTACCTAAGAGATCTCTATTCAACCAGAACGGACGGGTGTCTGTCGATGATATTACAGCGCTCGGCAGGTCATCTAACGTTTATATGTTCAAAATCGCCATTTCAATAGGAAATGGAGTATATAGGCCATTTAAGTCTCTTCCCATTGACATTGGCGGTTTTGATAGGCTGCGCAATGCCTACGCCTCCTTCGGCTTAGGCGTGAAAACGGAAATCGACTTGCCAGGGGAGTATGCAGGTGTTGTCGGTACAGATACACGTTCAGGTAAATTGTTGGACTTTGCTATCGGCCAATTCGATACGTACACCCCGTTGCAGCTTGTTCAGTATGTATCGACTGTAGCAAATGGTGGATACAGGGTTGCGCCAAAAGTTTTAAAGGAAATAAGAGAACCTTCCCGAGATGGCGAAACGCTTGGAGAATTGCTAGAGGAAACAGAAGTGAAAGTCCTCAATCGCATCAATAATACGGCGAAAGAAATTGAACAAGTTAAAAAAGGGATGCAATACGTTTATTACGGACCGAATGGGACTGGGCGCAACATATTCAACGGCGCTTCCTATACAGCTGCAGGGAAAACAGGTACTGCCCAATCATCTTACTATGGCGATGACAGAAGTAAGTATGGGATGGCTTCGGTCAACTTGACGCATGTCGGCTTTGCCCCGGCTGACAATCCCGAAGTAGCATATGCAGTCGTCATTCCATACGCTTCGACAGATCGAGGCAATTACATTACTCAAGGCATAGCGATGAAAGAGATTGTCAGAACGGCGCTAGACACCTATTTTGATTTGAAGGAAGAGCGAGCGAAAAAGAATGTCCTTGAAACGACCGATCAAAAAATAGATCGCAGATTTGAACGCGAGAAAGAACAAGAGAAAGATAAAGATACGGACGAGAAATAAGGAAAGCTGCCACAATCGCTAACGTTCGGCGAAGGGCAGCTTTTTTTCATCTCTTTTTCGTATTCGTAATAATACCGGCAATTGTACCAAGGTCCATTGTCGTATCGACTTCATGCACACCGATTTGAATGCGGCCAGCTAAGCCGTTGTCAATTAAGTATTGTTCCAATTCTCCAGCGCTGCCGATGATCCCTGCGCGCTCAAGCTTGTCAGCAACAGTAGACGATGTCGAACCGGCTTCGATGGTCAAAATTATTTTGGTAATTGGCTTTGATGGTGATCCGCTGACAGGTTTAGTTTCCGCCTTTTCTCCGCTGGCATTGCTATTTTCCCCTGCGCTTTTTTCAGTTTTGGAAGAAGTGAGCGTTTGGGCGACAGCCAACTCTTTTTTCACTTTATCCAATTCGATCTTCAGCTCGTCCAATTGGGATTTATACTGCTCCGCATCAGATGCGGTTGAAACATTGCCGGTATTTGTGTAATAAAGGATTCCTCCTGCAAGGATGCAGCCTATTCCGACGCCCTGTAAAATGTCCTTCATCATAAGGCGACACCCCGGGATTTCAAGACGTCAATAACTTCCTCGTTAGACAGGGAGGAGCGCTTGGCTATTTCAGGAACAGAGTAGCCCTGTGCTTTCAAAGATAAGATTTGATTGATGATGATTTCGTGAACCGGTTTTTGCTTCCGTTGTTGTTGTTGTTGTTGTTGTTGCTGTCCGTTTGTAACGGGTGCCGCACCAATCATCAATTCCTCTTCAACGGCTCTCAAGCGCTTTTTCAGTTGATTTGTTTCCTGATGAAGGCTGATTGAAACGTTTTCGATCTCCTCTTCGCTTTTACGAGTGGATTTTCCGATGAAAAATGATAAAATGATGCATATAAGGCCGATGCTCAGTAAAATTAATTCAATATCCACGATTAAACAACCTCCGGGAATAAATTACTTTGTTCCCATAGTAACATATGCATCTTCCGAATGTAATTTGAAACTTTCTTCTTTACATCACCGTGTGATATGATACAATTGAAAAGTCGTATAAATCATGCTCATATTAATTTATATTGCTAATGAGTGGGAGGGACAACAATGCGCGTAAATATTACACTTGCTTGCACAGAATGTGGAGAGCGTAATTATATTACAAAGAAAAACAAGCGTAACAATCCGGAACGTCTTGAAATGAAAAAATATTGCTCACGTGAAAAGAAACAAACTTTGCACCGTGAAACGAAATAATCGCTCATGCCAAAACTCTTCACGGGTTTTGGTTTTTTATTTCAGAATGGAGGGAATACTTCTATGAGTAAATTGTCCAAACGTAAATTGATGATAACAATCATGAAAGATATGAATCATTCTGAACATGCAAGAAAATCTGAAGCGATTTTGGAACGTCTACATACATGCCAAGAATATGCTTCTGCCCGAACGATTGGAGTCACCATATCTCGCTTTCCGGAAGTAAATACACTTCCGTTGATTGAAACCGCATGGGAGGCGGGGAAGCAAGTTGCAGTTCCGAAGTGCAATCCTGATACACGGGAGATGGATTTCAGACTCATTACATCCTTTGATGATCTGGAAACGGTCTATATGGATTTGAAGGAACCGATCGTCGGAAGGACGGTTTCGATTGATAAAGGGCAAATCGACCTCCAGATTGTTCCTGGAGTCGTTTTTTCCGATGAAGGCTTCAGAATCGGATTCGGCGGCGGCTATTATGATCGGTATTTAGCTGATTACAGTGGAAATCGGATATCCTTGGCGTTTAATCATCAAACTTCCCAAGAAGTGCCTATTGAAGAACATGACATTCCAGTCAATATGATTGTTACTGAAAACAAAGTGATCCAATGTTTGAAAACACGTGATGCCAAATGAATCATTTTCTAGATGTCCTGCAACTTCTTAAACGGTTTGGCATTTTTATATATACAGGGAATCAAAAAACGGATATCGAAATGATGATGTCCGAAGTAAAAGATCTATATGACAATGGGTTGATTATGAAAGAGGATTACCTGCCTGCGCTTTTACTTTTGAAACAAGAATTAGGTAGAAGGTCTGATTAAATTTTCCCAAGTCTATTTCTTCATCGTTTTAACTAAAAATGAAACTTTTTTACGTTTCATCCGTCTATTATAGGTAGTGTATGTCCAAGAGATAGGATGAATTTACAAATAGATGTTTTACTTATGAAAGGAAGATCAAGCATGAAAAAAGCAACTTGGCCTAAACATTCAATACTCGTCATTGCGATTATTGCAACATGGCTAACGACGTATATCGGCTATATCACTAGCTTTTCTATGAAAATCGATAATGTGATGCAGGAATTCATTCTGTTCATTAACCCGCTTAGTTTTCTATTGTTCATTTATGGCTTGGCCTTGTTCATGAAGAATGAAAAACGACGGAATATCTATATCTTTTCAATCAGTTTGCTAACATCAATTGTCATGTTCAGCAACGCTGTGTTTTATCGGTTTTTTAATGATTTCATTACATTGCCTGTATTATTCCAAACAAGCAACTTTGGAGATCTATCGTCTTCCGTCGGTGCCAACATACATCCTTGGGATATCTTCTTCTTTGCGGATGTTATCATCGTTGCATTGGCTATCAAATTCATCCGTGTTTCGGAAAGCTCCCAAAGCCAACGGAGCATTGGACGCAAGCTCTATTTTGTAGTTGCTGCAACAGTGTTGATGGTCAACTTGGGATTATCCGAAGCCCAAAGGCCGCAGCTGTTGACCCGAAGCTTCGACCGGGAATTGCTCGTTAAAAATATCGGGACATTCAATTATCACATTTATGACCTGTTCATCCAATCAAAAACGCATGCACAACGAGCGCTTGCCGATGGCAGTGAGCTGGCTGAAGTAGCAAACTATATCAACGCCAATTATGCAGAACCCGATCCGAAAATGTTCGGTATTGCGGAAGGGCGGAATGTGATCTTTGTTTCTTTGGAATCACTTCAAAGCTTCGTCATCAATAATGATATGAATGGTCATGAAATCACACCATTCCTCAACGAACTGACAAATGATCCAGATACATTCTATTTTGATAACTTCTATCATCAGACAGGGTTAGGGAAAACCTCCGACTCTGAGTTCATCGTGGAAAACTCATTATACGGCCGGAATGGCGGTGCTGTCTTTTTCACGAACAGCGGGAATACTTTCAACGCAATGTCTGAAAAACTAGGGGAAAACGGATATTTCACGAGTGTCATGCACGCAAACAATCGGAGCTTCTGGAACCGGGATATTATGTACCAAGCTTTGGGCATTCAGAAATTCTACGATGTTGAAAGCTACGAGATCGGTGAAGGGCAGGCTGTCAACTGGGGTATGAAAGATATACCGTTCTTTGAACAGTCAGTGGAGTTGATGAAGACGATGCCCCAACCGTTTTCGACAAGAATGATCACATTGACGAACCACCATCCTTTTGATTTGGATGAAGAAGATATGATCATTCCTGCATATGATTCCAATTCTAAAACGTTGAATAAATATTTCCAGACAGCTCGCTATATGGATGAGTCGATTAAAATCTTCTTTGAAGAATTGAAGAAAAGTGGTTTATATGATAACTCCATAATTGTGATGTATGGAGACCATTATGGTATTTCAGAAAATCACAATAAAGCAATGGGCATGTACTTGGATAAGGAAATTACTCCATTCGATAATGTCGAATTGCAAAAAGTGCCGATGTTCATCCATATTCCTGGTAATGGAAAAGGTGAAACGGTCCACGAGCTTTCAGGTCAACTGGATATTAGACCGACAGTCCTGCATTTACTTGGCATTGATACGAAAGAAGACATGCAGTTAGGTGCGGACATCTTCTCACCGGATCACGAACCATTTGTCATTTTCAGGGATGGACGCTTGGTGACAGAGGATTATATTTACGCTCACGAAGTCTGCTATGATATAAAAACCGGTGAACCAACCGAAGGGGCGGCGTGTGAGCCTTATATTGAACGCGCCAATACCGAACTAGGCTACTCCGACTTGATCATCAATGGAGACTTGCTCAGATTTACGGACAAAGACAAGATTAAAGAACAAGAATAAGCCGTTACAGGCGAAGCAACTATGTTCTGCACGGGTTTGTTTACCGTGCAGATATTTTTTTGGGTGATTGAGGGAAGGGGGCATTGACAGATGAAAAGAGTATGGTATCTGCTTGTGATGAGCGTCTTACTCATGTCAGCTTGTTCGGAACAGAAGGAACCGCCTTCTGTTCAGCCTGATATTGAAGAACCGACAGATTTTGCCGAAGAGCCATCCGAGACGCAGACTCCTTATGTGTTTAATGCAGACCCTTCGACCTTTCATTTCATTGCGGATTGGATGAGTGACACTCAAATATTGTACGTAGAGAAAAGTGAAGGCTTTTACCAACTGAATTATTTTGATATTGAAACGGGTGAAACCCATCTCGTGTATGAGGATGAATCGTTTATTACCGATGTCCTTGTCCACCCTTCCCGTCAATACCTTTTAATACATACGAGTGAACAGGCAAATTCAGCAGTTGTTAAAATGATTCAACTGGATGGCACAGTCCAACATCAAGTGGAAATTGATTCGACGGAGCTTGCGATTGAATGGAATCGCTCGAACCCGGAAAAAATTCTTTTTACTGCTTTTTACGAAGACTGGTCCTTTGACCTTTTCGCCTTCAATGGCCGCGATGATAACCTATCCATCGTGAATTTGGATGATCCTTTTCCTAAATGGGCAGGCGATGAATGGCTAATGAGCATGATGTTCAAAGGTCATCCGCTTGATGGAGGAGAGGCGCAGCTATTCCAATTGGATACAGGTTTTATCGAGCCGAAAAACATAGAAAACGCAATTTACTTCGATATATTTGAGGATTCATTTGTTGCCGTTCAAGTTGTCGATACGGAAGTTTTTGCGTACACGATCAGAGATCTTGAGGGCACTATTATTTCTGAGTGGTCATTGCCCTCTGTCAGCAACTATTCGGAGTGGGTTGTTCCCTCAATTGAGTGGCTTGACGGGAAGCGAATGATGTTCAAAGGTGCAGCAAAAAGCGGTCAGCTTGATGAAATGGGTACGGGGTTTAATTTATACCACCTTGAAGAAGGAGTTCCTGAGTTGCTTGTACAGGGATTGGATGCGAGCCCGTTGAAATGCTCTCCATCCGGCCGATATTGCCTAACCGGCTATACATCGGATGAGTTGATTGAAGTGGATGCGAAGAAAAAGTATAAGTGGATTGAATTCGATAACTAAAAAACATCCCCTGCAAATCGATGCAGGGGATGTTTTTCAAAACAAATACTAATCAGTGAAGCGCAGGCGGATATCCTTGGAAGACAATCGTCGCGATTGTAAAACCGCCGAAAATAACGGCAGCCCCAAGATTGAACAAAATGCTCAGCACATTACGCTCCTTGAAAGCTTGTACAGTACCGATGACAGCGAAGATCGCAACGAGTCCGAAAATTACCATTAAGATGTTCATGTGGAAGACACTCCTTTCAACAGAGAAAAAATGAATGCCGATTTAGCAATATTCCTTCTCTATTGTACTGTTTCCTTCATATTTTGTCGAGGTATATAAATGACGATTGTTTGAATTCCGGCCGGAAGTTCATTACTATCATGGATAGGAGGTGTGAAAGTTGTTGGAAATACGTACATATCCATTGGGTCCAATTCAGACGAACTGTTATTTGATCTACAATCGTGATCGCGAATGTTTAGTGATTGACCCGGGAGAAGAAGGGGAACGCATTATTGCTGAAATAGAGAAGACAAATGGCAAACCGCTTGCAATCATGTTGACGCACGCCCACTTCGATCATATTGGTGCAGTGGATCAGGTTCGGAATCATTTTAATCTACCGGTCCATATTCACGAAGCCGAACGTGATTGGCTTAGCAACCCGGATGCAAACGGATCATCAAGGTATCCAGGCCTGCCGCTTGTAAGAAATGGTGCGGCGGATCACTTTCTGCAAGAAGGGGAAATGGAAATTGGTTCCTTCGAATTAGAGGTGCGCCACACACCGGGACATTCTCCCGGCAGCGTCTCTTTTATCTTCAAGGATGCGCAAATAGCTATTGTAGGTGATACTCTCTTCAAAGGAAGCATAGGTCGGACGGATCTTCCTGGAGGCGATACGAAGACGCTGCTTCAGTCCATCCATAACAAACTATTGACATTGGATGATGACTTTGTCGTCTACCCTGGTCACGGCGCGTCGACAACTCCTGGAGAGGAAAAGGACATGAACCCGTTTTTGAATGGTTTCTCCTAAAGAAAAAAACAGCCGGATGGGCTGTTTTTTCTTTTTAGGACGATTAATGTCCTGCACCTGGTACGTGAATGAATGTCGCATAATAGCTGAATCCTACCATGAAAATCATCAGGTAAGCTCCAAACATGTACATATACATACGCTCTGTCAGATTCAAATATCCAAGCAACAGGAAGAAAATAGTGCTAGCGATGAAAATGACGGAAGCTGTCATCATATCGCCGACGAAAAACATTACAGCGAAAATGCCAGTCCAAAAACCGCATAGCTTGAACATGTTATCCATAAGTGCGTCCCTCCTTAACGTAAAACAATACAAAGATCTCTAATTCATTATAATGGATAACAGTTCGAAATGTAAACTCCTATCAAGTCGACATTGTGACAAATGAATGGACCGCATATTGCTCCGATTAGTTCAAAAATCACTTTTGAGCCGAAAACGCCATATAAAAATTAAATTCAAGCCGGAAAGGACACTTGAAAATCGAATTCACTTAGAAGTATTCCTTTTTCGAAGCGTTCACCGTATACTCGTTGTAAGGTGAAAAGCGGTCTTTCGCCTCTATCTTGATAAAGCGGGTATTCCTGCCGAATCAAGATATAGCCACCTGCGGATGTCACAAATTTAGGATGCAGCGCAATTCAAAAACGACGAGTAAGCCGAGGCGTAATAGATTGAAAGAGGGGTGTTCAATGGAAAACCGTAATAATCTTATTGAGAAAAAATGTTTCGAACTTTTGGAGCGGGCGATTGCCAATAAGGCGACAGACATCCACCTCGTTCCGCTGCAAGATCGGTATGATATTTGTTTCAAAAAGAATTCAAGACTTGAACGGTCCGGCACATTTCCCCCACAGTTGGCCGCCCGTATGATCTCCTTTTATAAATTTCTCTCCTCCTTAGATATCAGTGATAAACGAAAACCCCAAAGTGGTTCATTTCACAAGAAAATGCAAAACGAGAATTTTTCGTTTCGTGTATCGACAATTCCCTCTATCCAAATGAAAGAAAGTGTCGTCATCCGTATTCAAAGGCATGATCAAATTGTCCCTCTCGATAAGCTCTGCATCGAGTACGCCTGGGAACAGAAGCTTCGTCGCGCCGCAGAAGAGAGGCAAGGGCTGATCTTGTTGACCGGTCCTACTGGCAGCGGGAAGACGACGACGATCTACTCTCTCACTGCTCATTGTGTCAATCAGCTGGAACGACATGTGATTTCCCTTGAAGATCCGGTCGAAAACAACCATTCTCATCTTCTTCAAATACAGGTAAATGAAAGATCCGGTATGACCTATGCCGCGGGGTTAAAAGCGATACTGAGACATTCCCCTGACGTCATCATGATCGGGGAGATCAGAGATTCAGAGACTGCTAAAACAGCGGTCGCGGCTGCGCTTACGGGGCACCTAGTATTGACGACGGTCCACTCGAAAGATCCGGAAGGCTGCTTCTATAGGATGATGGATTTCGGAATAACCCCGGAGGAATTAAGGCAAACGGTCGTTTGCATATCCGCACAGCGTCTTATTAGGAAAGCAGATGGCAATATTGGTGCGGTATTTGAGATTTTACAAGGCGATCTATTGGAAGCCATCGCTGATGGGATCATTTCAGGCGAGCATGTAACAGTGCCAAAAGAAATGACGATAGAAGCCATCTTAACAAAATATAGCATGAAGAAAACGATATCCAGTGGGTAAGCTCGGAAAACGACTCTTTAAACGCCCGATGCATCGAATTGAGAACCGGCCTGCATTTTTAGGTAGGCTTTCACTCCTCATGCAAGAGGGCTACACATTCCATGACGGGTTGGTTCTGCTTATGCCGCATCATTCCAAACAATACAGTGAACTTCTGGCTCAGACGGAAAAGGATTTAAAGGATGGACTTGGCGTAACAGATATTCTCAGAAGGCTTGGGTTCTCTTCAAACATCCTTTTACCTGTCATCATCTCGGAAGTGGATGGAAGATTGGCGGAAGCCTTGAAAGGAATTGCAGAGAGGATGAAGCAATCTCAAGAAAGAAAGAAGAAACTGCGCAGTCTATTGCTCTATCCAACCATTCTCTTTTTCTTTCTGACAATCTTCCTGATAGTATTCAGGAGCTATTTCCTTCCGAATCTGCAAGCGATGGCTGTAGCAAGGAATGAAACTGGAACCGGTTTTGTTTCTTTGCTCCCACACCTTGTATCGAAAATTCCCGATGTAACGCTCGGATTCGGAGTGTTTATTCTCGTAACATCTTGCATTGGAAATCTTATCTATCGCAGGTTATCACCGTCCGGAAAAATGCGTTTTCTCCTGCGAGTTCCGTTTGTCGGATCTCTGTTTTCGAAATGGAAAACAAGGGATTTTGCAGGAGATATCGGAGGCCTTCTTCATTCGGGACTTTCTATGCAGGATTCACTTGAAGTATTAGTTGAGCAAGAAGTCGATCCCATCCTAGGCGAGATCGCAAAAACCATCAAAGGGCATGTTATCTTCGGGGAGAATTTTGATACGGCAATCCTGCTGACAGTTGGGCTTCGAAAGGAGTTATGCGCCTACGCGAAACATGGTTCAGATACGGGGCACTTGGGAAAGGAACTTCTGCTATTCAGTGAAAATCTTCATGACATGATTGAAGAGGAAATGGCAAGATGGCTTGCGTTGCTGCAGCCAATATTGTTTACAATACTGGCCGTCTGCATCTTGGCTGCATATCTTGCATTGCTCCTGCCGGTTTACAGTACATTTGACAATTTTTAAGGAGGAGGGACGGATTGAAACTAGTCAAGGAAGAAGAGGGATTCACGTTAATAGAGATGATGATCGTATTGCTCATCATTTCCGTTCTGGTTCTGATCGCAATACCGAACGTGACAAAGCATTCGAAGTCGATCGATGACAAGGGGTGTGCGGCATATGTGAAAATGGTTGAAGGACAGGTTGCTGCTTACAAGATGGAGAAGCATGTTAATCCGAGCCTTGAAGATTTGGAGAGAGAGGGTTATTTGCCAAATGGTGCGAAGTGCCCGAATGGATCTGTAGTTTCTATTGATGGAGGTATAGTTACAGTGCCGGGTCTTAAGCAATAATGAAAACTGACGAAAACGGCTTCACATTCCTGGAGATGCTTTTGGTGTTGAGTGTCGTCGCAATTTTGACTGCTGTTATACTCCCTATCGGTGATCGATGGATAACGAGACAAAGCGAGGAAGAAGCACTGTATGCATTTATAGCGACGATTCACCATGCCCAGGCATTTGCGATGGCGAATGAAACATACACAGCAATCAAATTTCGGAATTCCGGTAGTTCCTATAGTTTGTATGCACCTAGTACAGTGACATATTCCACCATTGATTTTCCCGATGGCATGCGTTGGGTAAGCGGCAATCGGATAAGTGCAATTGAGTTTCATCCGAAAGGCCATATCATCAATCCTGGAACGGTCGTATTGCGAACATCGACCGGTGACAAACGATTGACTTTGCAACTACAGCACGGGAGGGTGCTCGTCTATGATCAATGAGAAAGGGTATTCATGGCCGGAATCAATTTTATCCCTTGTTATTCTAACAGTTATTTTTGGAACGCTGTTGCCTATGTATTCACATGTGTCTTCACGTTTAGAAGTGAAGAAGCTCGGCATGCATGCAGCGGAATCTGCCTATCACGGCGCGATACTCTATCGTTCCTACGGAATGGTGTCAGGAACAAACCGGGTAGAGAAGACTTTATATAACTGGTCTGTCGAAAGTGAAGGCGTCTGTGTAACCTACCATTACATAGAACGGGAATTCTCGAAATGCCTAGCATTCTGAAACTCCGCGATGAGTCGGGATACTCTTTACTGGATGTGTTGTTTCAATTGTTGATTATGGGCATATTCCTTCATTTTTTCGTCTTGTTCTTTTATTGGAAACTACCGATCGAACGGCAATTACAAGACTATTATTCGACTGAGTGGGAACTTTTTGCAATCGATTTGCAAGCATTGTTGGTTGATGTCGACAATTTCGATGTTCATTTAGGCGAGAGGGCCATTTCATTCACAACTGAAAGAGGGAGGATCGAAGTTGGCCAAAGTGGTTCTGTTATTCGGAAATTGATTAATAAAACAGGGTATATCCCTCTCTTCACGAACATCTCCAGTGTGGCTTTTAGTCATGAAGGATATGAACTCAATATGGAAGTGACAATGCTTGACGGACAGAAGCGGGAAAGGAGGTTAGCTATTGGGTTTCGTCAGGAATGAGCAAGGAGTCATATTGGCCGCTTCGTTAATCTTATTATTTCTCGTCAGCCTCTTTCTATTTACTATTGTTTCGTGGCATAGTAATCTATACAGAACTTACGATTCAATTGAACTCCATTACGAGAAAGAAACATCAAAGTTGATGAGGCAAGGCGGGTAGAGATATGAAGAGAGTATACTTGGTCGGTTTTATGGGAAGCGGAAAGAGTGCCATAGGCAAGCGGCTGGGGACATTGCTGAATTTGCCTTTTTACGATATGGATACGGAAATTGTCAATCAGACAGGAATGACAATCCCTCAAATCTTCGAAACTTACGGCGAGGACGGGTTCAGGGAAATGGAAACCGAATTCCTGCGCAATTTCCATGACAGCTATTGCATCATTGCGACCGGCGGCGGTGTTGCCATGAGAGAGGAGAACAGGAGAATCATGAGAAGGACAGGCCTTGTCTTTTTCTTGAATTCAACATTCCGTGATATTTGGCGAAGGATTTCCACAGATAGCAACAGACCGATTGTTCAGCGATCTTCCAGACATGAATTGGAGAAGCTCTTTCATAAGAGGAAGCCGCTATATTTGCAAAGCGCACATTTTAAAGTCGAAACGACACACAGGTCATTGAATGAGATTACTCAGTATATTGCGTCTCAGATTGCTAGATTGACTATTGAATGAGCGAGAACTGAAATATCAGGCGATTGTAACACGAACGTTTAGTCGTTTTGGGTTGCTAACGTTCGGAAATTTAATAATACCTGAAAAAGGATTGCACTATTAAAAATAAAATGTTAAGATATGAGGCGAAAGGGCAGTTACTTGTCCGAATTTTACTCATTTTATTTTTAATTGAATATGGCGGATGATTGGATGGGGAGAGCACGCATTAGGCGTCGCCGAAGGAGCAAGTAACGGAAGTTATGAATCTCTCAGGCAAAAAGACTCATTCATGACGCGTCTCTGGAGAGCGCCGATATTTTCGGCCACCAAAGAGGAAAGCCGCAAGGTCAAACTTTCAGGTACATGGACAGAGGTTCTCTTATTACAAGGGGACTTCTGTCTTTTTTTCATCATTCAATTCAAGGGGGATATGACTTTGACAGGAACTTTGAAACGCACTGCACTATTTGATAGTTATCAACAGTACGGTGGAAAAACGATTGATTTCGGTGGTTGGGAATTGCCGGTTCAGTTTTCAAGCATTAAGGCCGAACATGAAGCTGTCCGAACGAAAGCTGGCCTATTTGACGTATCGCATATGGGTGAAGTTTTTGTCTCTGGCCCAGATTCACTTCCCTTCCTGCAAGGGTTGGTTACAAATGATGTCTCCAAATTGAAGGACGGTCAAGCTCAATACACTGCAATGTGTTATGAAAATGGCGGTACAGTAGATGATCTTCTCATCTACAAAAGGAAAGAGAATGACTATCTTCTAGTTGTGAACGCTTCCAACATTGAAAAAGATGTTGAATGGATGAAGCAGCATGTGGCGGGGGATGTGGTCATCGATGACCGTTCCGACGAATTTGGCCTGCTGGCATTGCAAGGCCCGAAAGCGCAGGAAATATTGCAGAAATTGACCGCAGAACCACTAGATGAAATCAAGTTCTTCCGTTTCAAAGAAAATGTTGATGTCGCAGGACACAATGTTCTTATTTCCCGTACAGGATATACCGGCGAAGACGGTTTCGAAATCTATGGATCACCAGATTCAATGGTCGCCCTATGGCCGGTCATTTTGGAAGCCGGAGAAGAGGAAGGCGTGGTTCCCGCCGGTTTAGGCGCCCGCGATACTCTACGCTTCGAAGCGGGACTGCCACTTTACGGCCAGGAATTATCGAAGGATATCACTCCGCTGGAAACAGGCCTTGGTTTTGTCGTGAAGTTGAATAAGGAAGCAGATTTCATAGGTAAAGAAGTGCTTGCTGCACAAAAAGAGAATGGTGTTCCAAGGAAACTGGTCGGACTTGAAATGATCGATAAAGGAATACCGCGGACAGGCTATAAAGTTTTCATTGGCGACGAAGAGATCGGGGAAGTCACTACAGGAACCCAATCGCCTACACTCAAAAAGAATATCGGATTCGCACTTCTTGCAACGGAGCATACAGCTGAAGGAACTGAAGTGGAAGTTGAAATCCGTGGCAAACGTCTGAAAGCGGTTTTGATTGCCACACCTTTCTATAAACGATAATTGAATGAAGAGGAGACATGTTGATATGAAGCATCGTTATATTCCTATGACGGAGACCGATCGTGAAGAAATGCTATCAGCAATCGGGATTGCAACAGTTGATGAGCTTTTTGAAGATATTCCGGAGAAAGTCCGTTTTAAAGGCGAATTGAATATTAAACCAGCGAAAGCGGAGTCTGCATTGACGAAGGAGCTTGCACAACTTGCAGCAAAAAATGCGGATGCGCGCACGTATGCATCTTTCTTAGGGGCGGGTGTGTATGATCATTATAAACCGATCATCGTTGACCATGTCATTTCGCGCTCCGAATTCTATACAGCCTATACACCTTACCAACCGGAAATTTCTCAAGGGGAATTGCAAGCCATCTTTGAATTCCAAACGATGATTTGTGAATTGACGGGCATGGATATTGCCAACTCATCGATGTATGACGGCGGCACTTCTCTGGCTGAAGCTGGGACGATGGCGGCAGGACATACACGCCGCACGAAAATTCTCGTTTCTGAAACGGTCCACCCTGAAGCGCGGGACGTAGTTGCTTCTTACGCGGCAGGTCAATTTATCGATGTTGTAACGATTCCTCATAAAGATGGTGTGACGGATATGGCAGAGCTCGAGGAATTGCTTGATGATAATACTGCAGCAGTTCTCGTCCAGTATCCGAACTTCTTCGGACAGGTGGAAGACATCCAAAAAATTGGAGATATCACTCATGCCAAAGGCGGATTGTTAGTTGTATCGGCGAATCCTCTAGCGCTCGGTGTATTGACGCCTCCAGGGAAGTTAGGCGCGGATATTACAGTAGGTGATGCACAGCCGTTCGGCATTTCCGAACAGTTCGGCGGCCCGCATTGTGGATACTTTGCAACTACGAAAAAGTTGATGCGTAAAATGCCAGGAAGATTGGTAGGGGAAACTACTGACAGCGAAGGCAGACGCGGATACGTATTGACGCTTCAAGCACGTGAGCAGCATATCCGACGCGACAAGGCGACATCCAATATCTGTTCGAACCAAGCATTGAATGCCCTTGCAGCTTCGGTTGCGATGACAGCCTTAGGAAAAGCGGGTACAAAGGAAATTGCATACCAAAACATAGCGAAAACCGCATATGCGAAAAGTGCTTTTGAGAAAGCTGGATTCGAAGTGAAATATGGCGGATACCATTTCAATGAAATTGTCGTGGCACTTAAGAAACCGGTCAAAGAAGTGAATGCGAAGCTTCTTGAAAAAGGTTTCATCGGAGGATATGATCTTGGGTTGACGTATCCAGAACTTTCCAACCACGTTTTGATTGCCGTTACGGAACAACGTACAAAAGAAGAAATCGATGCACTTGTGCAGGAAATGGAGGCCCTTCATGCATAAAGACAACCAACCGCTCATTTTTGAAATTACAAAAGCAGGCCGAATCGGCTATAGCTTGCCTGAGCTGGATGTTCCTGAAATCGATCTTTCCAGCCATTTGCCGGAAGGTCTTCTCAGAGAGGAATCACCTGAACTTCCAGAAGTTTCAGAGCTTGATATTATGCGTCATTATACAGCATTATCCAATCGTAACCACGGAGTCGACACCGGTTTCTATCCACTTGGATCTTGTACGATGAAGTATAATCCGAAAATCAATGAGGCAGTGGCAAGGTTCCCTGGTTTTGCACATATCCACCCATTACAAGATGAATCGACTGTCCAAGGTGCAATGGAAATGATGTATGACCTACAGGTACATCTTGAAGAAATTACCGGAATGGATGAAGTGACACTTCAACCAGCTGCAGGTGCACATGGGGAATGGACTGCGCTCATGATGATCCGTGCATTCCACGAAGCGAATGGAGAATCTCACCGTACGAAGGTGCTTGTACCGGACTCCGCGCATGGTACAAACCCTGCTTCCGCTACAGTAGCGGGCTTTGATACAGTAACAGTCAAGTCCAATGAATTCGGCCTTGTCGATATCGATGATCTGAAATCGAAGGTCGGTCCGGATACAGCTGCTCTCATGCTTACGAATCCGAATACATTAGGTCTCTTCGAAGAAGATATTCTTCAAATGGCTGAAATTGTACATGGCGTAGGCGGTAAATTGTACTATGATGGTGCAAACTTGAACGCCGTCATGGCTAAGGCGCGTCCCGGAGACATGGGCTTCGATGCGGTCCACTTGAATTTGCATAAGACATTTACAGGTCCTCACGGTGGCGGCGGACCGGGTTCAGGTCCTGTCGGCGTAACGAAGGAATTGGCTCCGTTCTTGCCGAAACCGATACTCGTCAAAGAGGATGACCGATATACATTCAAATATGACGTTCCTCAATCAATCGGGCGTGTCAAACCTTTCTACGGCAACTTCGGCATCTATTTGCGTGCATACACATATATCCGTTCAATGGGTCCGGATGGCTTGAAAGCTGTCACGGAAAACGCGGTGTTGAATGCAAACTACATGATGCGCAGACTGGAGCCTTATTTCGATCTGCCTTACACGCAGCACTGTAAGCATGAGTTCGTATTATCAGGCCGTCGCCAGAAGAAACTGGGCGTACGCACACTGGATATGGCGAAACGGTTGCTCGACTTCGGCTTCCATCCGCCTACAATCTACTTCCCGCTGAATGTTGAAGAGGCGATCATGATCGAGCCTACAGAAACGGAATCGAAGGAGACGCTTGATTCCTTCATCGATACAATGATTCAAATTGCGAAAGAAGCGGAAGAGAATCCTGAAATCGTTCAGGAAGCCCCTCATACAACTGTTATCAACCGTCTTGACGAGACGAAAGCTGCCCGTCAACCTGTGTTGAGATATACAAAAGAGAAAGAGCCTGTAAATGTTTGATAAGGAATAAAGAAAGGAGAGGCCCTATAACCGGGTCTCTCCTTTGTCTATTCACACGATTATTTGCTTTTCACTTTGCCTGTCCAAGTGCGGAATCCGCCTTGCAGCTGGTAGAGTTGGGTATAGTCGCGTTTCTTCAAATACATGGCTGCCCGTGAACTTTTGCCGCCGTTTTGATCATAAAGATAGACAGGCTTGTCCGGACGGATTTCTTTAAAGCGCTGGCGGAACTGTGAATAAGGAATGTTACGGGCGCCTAAAATATGACCCGCTTCATATTCTTTCGGTTCACGTACATCGATCAATTGAGCCTTTCGGTATCCTTCGATGAATTGCTCCTGTGTTAGGTTTGTAACTGCTTTTTTGACACGGAACATTGTAATGACAAAATACAAAATGATGGCGAGAACTACCGCCCCAAGAATAATATAATCCACAACCGATTTTCCCCTTTCTTTCTATAGTTCCATTATAAAGAATGAGTAGCACTTGTTCAATGGGAATGATAAAATGATAAGCATTGCGGATAAGGGGGGGAATGATTTGGGGAAGACGATCTGGCATTTTATCAATTCAGGAAAATGTTCTCCATCATACAATATGGCGCTGGATGAAGCGTTGTTGGAATGGCATAGCAGGGGAGAGATCGGTCCTGTGCTGCGGTTTTATGAATGGGAGCCGGCAACGTTGTCAATCGGTTATTTCCAAAGTGTTGAAAAGGAAATCAACATGGATGCGGTCGAGAAGCACGGACTCGGATTCGTACGTCGGCCAACCGGCGGAAGAGGCGTCCTGCACGAGCATGAACTTACATATAGCGTTATCGTAACAGAAGACTACCCTGGTATGCCCGAAAGTGTTACAGAGGCGTATCGCGTCATTTCCGGCGGTCTATTAGAGGGCTTCCGGAATCTAGGATTGCATGCCGAGTTTTCATTGCCGGCCTCTAAGGAGCAAAGCGATAACCTGAAAAAGCCGAAAAGCGCTGTTTGTTTCGATGCTCCAAGCTGGTATGAACTCGTCGTCGAAGGAAAAAAGGTCGCAGGAAGCGCCCAAACCCGGCAGAAGGGTGTAATTTTACAACATGGAGCGATCCTATTAGGTTTGGACGAGGATAAACTCGTATCGTTATTCAAGTTCCCATCCGAAGAAAGTCGGAAGCGGATGCTCGACAGCTTGCCGGACAAAGCAGTGGCCATCGATCGATTGACTGATCGTGATATCTCTGTGGAAGAGTGTGTCAGAGCTTTCGGGAAAGGCTTTGAAACCGCATTGGATATCATGCTTCAACCGATGGAGCTTTCGGAAGAGCAGCTCCTATATGTCGAAGAAATTGAAGAAAGAAAATATGCGAACAAAGACTGGAACTTTAAAAAATAACACCGGTACTTTTGAATTATTTTTTGCGGCGAAACGCATACGGTCAACTTTAGATTTTCCGCTTCTAAATCTTATCATTGCGACAGGTTTCAATATGTAGTAGATTAGGGAAGAGAAATAACACAACATGTTGTGTTTATAAAAATAAACCAGAGGGAGGATGCGTTAATGGTAATTGTTTCAAAGCATCAGGAACCAATTCTGGACAAGGCGCGGTTGAATGCGGATATTGCCGAATTCCCGCAAGTGCATCCAATTACAGAAGACATGAAAATCGAACACAGCGGTGTGTCCCGTCTTGTCATGATCGATCGTTATTCTTTTAAGGATACCGAAAAGAAAACGCTGAAGGCGGGCGATTTCGTCGTATTGACTGTAAAGGAAGATCCGAAGTTTCCAGCGAGGGGTCTTGGCTTCATCACAGCGCTTGATGAGAAGAATGGAAAAGCGGATATTTGGATTGAAAAGGAATACCGCTCTGCAATCGACAATCCCGAAAATCAGGAAACAGGCATAATAACAAGACCAATCGAAGTCATTGAAAAGCCGCTTGAAGTATTCTACGAGCAGATTGCAAAACGGAATGCTTCAGGGCTCGCATCTGTCGAAAAGACAGAAGAGCGGCGCAAGGAGTCGTTTGATCAGTTCTATGGACAACTCTCCAAAATGAACTTCATTCCGGCGGGCCGTGTATTATACGGGGCTGGATCTGATACTGAAGTGACATTCTTCAACTGTTACGTAATGCCGTTCGTGGCGGATTCCCGCGAAGGTATTTCCGATCACCGTAAACAGGTGATGGAGATCATGAGCCGTGGCGGAGGTGTTGGAACGAACGGTTCCACATTACGACCACGTAATACATTAGCACGCGGCGTCAATGGTAAATCATCCGGGTCGGTATCGTGGCTCGATGATATTGCTAAATTGACACATCTTGTCGAACAAGGCGGCTCCAGACGCGGAGCTCAGATGATTATGTTAGCGGATTAAAGACAATGCTAGTCCGCGTCGTCCAGACAATGGACGACTAGAAAATCGGGTGAATTGCGAAGAACTCCTTAGAGGCCATTAAGCTACAACGTGATCGGAAACGATGAGCGTGAATGCTTAAAAATTAATGGCATTGGACAATCCGCAGCCAAGCACCGTTTAAGGTGAAGGTTCAACGACTAACGAAAGCATTCACGGTGAATGCAAGTAGAGTAGGGAAGATACAGTTCTTTCCGAAGCGCCCGACCCCTAACAGATAATGCTGAGGGTGATGATATAGTCTACTCCGTCTGCTTCTTGCAGAGAAATATCCTGAAAAGGACGGTATTTAGGTGGCATCCAGACATTTGCGAATTCATCATTTCAAAAATGCAGAATGCTAGGATTCTCCGTTATCTTCTAGAACATACAGAAGACGAAATGATTAAGAAGCTCGCAAATGAAAAACTGAAATTTAAACCGCTTACGGCGCAAGAGGAAGCGATGTACCAAGGAATCCTCAACTATCGTACAATCCCTGGAATGGGCGGTTTCAACGAAGCGATCTTGAAAGACGCTGAAACGAAATTACGCGATGGAGGAACTTATTCCGTGCACAATCCGGAATTCCTGACAGGCGCTAACATCTCAGTCACATTGACAGACGATTTCATGAAAGCTGTAGAACAAGATGCTGATTATGAGCTCCGTTTCCCGGCAGTTGAAAAATACTCCCCTGAAGAGATGGCGGCTTATAATGAGGAGTGGCATAAGGTCGGAGACGTCCGTGAATGGGAGCGTCTAGGTTATGAAGTCCGTGTATACCGGACAATCAAAGCGCGTGCACTATGGGATCTCATTAACATTTGTGCAACGTACTCCGCAGAGCCAGGCATTTTCTTTATCGACAATGCGAATAACGAAACGAATGCAAAAGCATACGGCCAGCAAGTCGTAGCAACAAACCCATGTGGCGAGCAACCTCTTGCACCTTACAGTGTCTGTAATTTGGCTGCTGTTAACCTTGCTGAATTCGCGGACAAAGAAACAAAAACAGTGAACTACGATAAATTGAAAGAAACCGTCCGTGTCGGTGTCCGTATGCAAGACAACGTCATCGATGCGACACCTTATTTCCTTGAGGAAAATAAAGTACAAGCCCTCGGTGAACGTCGTGTAGGACTTGGCGTCATGGGACTTGCTGATCTACTGATCTACTGTGAAAAAGAATATGGCTCAGAAGAGGGCAACGAACTTGTCGACAAAGTATTCGAAACGATTGCAACAACGGCTTACCGTGAATCAATCGAGCTTGCAAAAGAAAAGGGGAGCTTCCCGTTCCTTATCGGTAACACTGAAGAGGAAACGAAAGCGCTCCGCAATGCGTTCATCAATACAGGATTCATGAAAAAAATGCCGGAAGATATCCGTGAAGCAATTCTCGAACACGGTATCAGAAACTCCCATTTATTGACAGTTGCTCCTACGGGATCCACTGGAACGATGGTTGGCGTATCAACCGGCCTTGAACCATATTTCTCCTTCACGTATTACCGCAGTGGACGTCTCGGTAAATTCATCGAGGTAAAAGCGGGTATCGTAGAGGAATATTTACAAAGTAACCCGGAAGCTGATCCGGACAACCTTCCAGAATGGTTTATTTCGTCAATGAGCCTGGCACCGGAAGCACATGCAGACGTTCAGTGCATCATCCAGCGCTGGATTGACAGCTCGATTTCTAAAACAGTAAACGCTCCACGCGGCTATACGGTCGAGCAGGTGGAAAGTGTCTACGAGCGTCTCTATAAAGGCGGAGCGAAAGGCGGCACCGTGTATGTCGACGGCAGCCGCGACTCGCAAGTTCTTACGCTGAAAGCCGAAGAAAACGAAATGGACTCTGATTATGTGGAAGAAGTCGTTGAACAACGAAAAGTCGTACTCGTTAACACGATCCAAGACTTGCGTTCGACAAACGTCACAATCGGTTCAGAAGTCGGCGATACATGCCCTGTATGTAGACAAGGAACCGTCGAGGAAATGGGCGGCTGCAACACATGCACCAACTGCAATGCACAGTTGAAGTGTGGTTTATAATAAAAAAATGACTGTCCAATAAGCCAGAAAAATAACGCAGGCAAAGAAAAACAAACGTTTTTCTTTGCCTGTTTTTTCTATCTTCGATAATATCTCAAACCGATAGTTTGAAATATTTGGTATAATAAAAAGATAGTGAATCCATTTTTGTTCCGCAACCGGGCTATAAAGGGGTGTAAGTGTATGTCTAGGGATATTGAGAGCCACGTGCCAATAAAAGAAATTATTTTCAATGAGAGACAATACTCGAAAACTAAAAAATCACTAGCTATGTTTTACATTGTGTTATTAGCATATTTTCGAGCCACACAAAATTATATTCTCGGAGGTACTTGGGTAGCAATCGGCGTTATTGATGGAATAATTTATATTGTCAGTAAACTTTTCTTTTATAATGAAAGCAAGAAGATCAGGGATATTGTGTTTTTGATAGTACTTTTCGGGTTGCTTATATGGGGAATTTATACACTCAATCCACTGTAATACCTAAATCTTCGAGATTAGCTGTTGAAATTGATTATCGAAACTTATCACTTTTACTTACCGTATTAGTATTGGGCATAGTAAGGGGGAAGGGCGGTTTATAGCCATGAAAAAGGGGTTACTATTGTTTCTTTTGGTAGTGAGTGTTCTCTTAAACGTGTACCATTTTGGAAAAGATTATTGGGTGGGAATGTACACGCCAAATGAAAAGGATCAGGTTATTTTGAGCGAGATGGTGCAGCTCGTTGTAGAAAGTGAAGAGTATCAAAAGCTCATGGAGACGGAGAAAGTTTATGCTATCGCAGCGAGTGTAGACCGAAATAAGGGAGGGCGTTATCCGTTCCATTATGGAGTATCGGTGCGGACAGACAGGCAGACGTATATTTTCTACTGTCAGGACAAGTCATGTTCGAGTATGGCCGTTGGCGAGTGGACATACTCAAGGTACAGTGAGGAAGAACCTGTCTTACCGCTAAAGGAATAGGTAGAGCTGAGGATGAATTTCTTATGTCCTGGACCAACGTAGGCTTTACTTGAAGAATATTGGGTGACTAAGACGGACGGATCAATTTACTTAATGAACTAACGCGTCAGGTTAGTTTAAGAGTGCTGTTTAACTTGTGTTCAAAAATCGGGCTATTTTGATAGAGATTCAAATGTTGATACTCGTTTGGGGGGATATAATTGTTAAAGGTCTCATTAGTTCCACAACAATAAAATATATGCAAAATCAATGTCAACACTTTCGTCAGCACCCCAAGTAATAGATGCATTGGGACTTACCGTTGACCAAACTTCACTTGAAGGTACTATCGAATTTATCAAGTTTATTCTGTGGCAAGAAAGATTAGGAAAGCAATATTCAAGAGTCATCCTTGATGAAACCGCAAATTTAGTAGGCGTAATAACACTAAAAGACATTGATAGCATAAATAAAACTTGTCATATTGGCACTTGGATAGGGCATCAATATTGGGGGAAAGGTTATAACGCATTAGCCAAATCAGAAATTCTATATATTGCCTTTACAGTATTGGATTTAGAATATGTTTTTGCAGGAGCAAAGTTATCAAATTTCCGCTCTCAAAAGGCGCAGGAGAATCTACCTTAAATTAGAATAGGTGTACAGTCAGAGTTCCCTGAGGAACATAGTAAATTAGAATCGCAAGTGAATTCACCCTGCATTTTGAATGTAATAGAGAGAGAAATGTTTTTGAATTGGTTTCCAGGAAAAAAATAATTGATTGCTCTTCCGCAATCAGGCGGAATTGTTTATTAAGCGCCTCCGTCCTTATTCAACTAACGAAGCAGATTAGCTGAACAAAGGAATGAGCAAGAGAAGATTAATTGGTGAAAGAAAATAGGCAAGGGGGGGTTCTTTTGGGTTTTATCTATCTGTTTTTAAGCATATGGTTTTTTAGCTTTATTATAGGGAGAGTCTTTAGCTTATTCGCCAAAACCTATTGGAAAAATGATTTGTTAATATCCTTCGCGCAATCCTTAATCATTACATTAATTATATTTACTTATAGTTTCTTCTTCAATTAATGGGTGGGATTGTTGAATAAGCTTCACGCTGAACTATCGGGTGCTTTAATTGAAGAGCTGAGATGCTTTTTTTGACTGGTAAAATAAAATAAGATGAAAAAAGCTTTGAATTACCCCATTTCAATTGGAGTCTTTACCCAATTTGAATTATACGACTCGAAAAATTTTAGAAAAGATAGGGTTCTTAAAACAAGTTGTGGCTTAACTTATCCAACTCCCACATAAGTTCTTAGCATTTAACCACAATTGTCGTTCAATGTTTAAGCAAATAGGCACGATTGTTTATCGAGACTATATACAAAAGGAAGTGCCCCATCACCGGAGCACTTCCTTTTGTATTAATTCACAGGAACTGTCGAATCTTCCATTTTTGTGTCAGTCGACTTCAAAATATCAACATTGTCAATTCCTTGCTCTTCAATTTCCAGCAGTTTATTAAAAGAGGCAATCGCCACTTCCACCTGTTTATCCTCAGGCTCCTTCGTCGTCAACAACTGCAGCCATAATCCTGGATATCCTAAATATTTTAATACAGGAATATTACGAAGGCGGTTCGTAAACTGCAATACTTCAAAAGAAATGCCAATCACAACAGGAATCAACAGAATACGATTGACAACCCTAAACCATAACGGATCAGCAGGAACGAAGAAATAAATGAACATCCCTACAATCACTGTAAACAGCAAGAAGCTGCTTCCGCATCGATAATGCAGCCGGGACTGCGCTTGGACATTTTCAACGGTAAGCGGAAGACCGTTTTCATAAGCATTGATCACCTTATGCTCGGCGCCGTGATACTTGAAAACTCGTTTAATTAACGGTGTCATGGAAATGAGGGAAATGTACAACAACAATAGTGTAAGTTTGAAAAAGCTTTCCAGCAAGATTTGCGCCGTTTTCCCTGGCGCCATGAATTCGAGCATTTGCGCTAAAAATACCGGAACGAGCGTAAACGCAAACTTTCCGAATAAAAATGAGAGCACGCCTACCGCGGCTACGCCGATGACCATAGTAAGCTTGGAGGTCTCTTCACTGTTCTCTTCCACTTCCTCGCCTGGCATCACATCATAACGCTCATTCGCGAACGTCAAATGTCTAGATCCGATACCTGCGGATTCTATCAAAGCGACAATCCCGCGCACAAAAGGGATCTTTTTCAATTTCGAGGCGAATGGCTTCTGCTCTTTTGGAACATAGAAATAATCGAGTGAATCGTCCTTGCGCCGGATCGCTGTCACTGTATGGTTTCTGCTGCCGAACATCACACCTTCGATGAGTGCCTGCCCACCGTATGCCGGCGGTTGTTGTTTTTTAGTCATGGGTACCCAACACCTTCTCTAATCAAATGAAAAACATGTTTCGAAATATGTTCTACTCTAGAAACATTATATCAGATAACTTATCTAACTATTGTACAAAAAAAAGGGGATTGACTCCACCATTAAGGTTTAAAAAAAAGGCATTTTCCCGACACTCGTAATAAGGAGGGGTCGATATGTTCAATAAAACAATGGTATGGACGACAATCATCGCTGCATTATTCACAATAGGAGCATTGAAATTCCTGCATTTTTTCAATTTCATAAAATGGTCACCTGTCGGATGGGGTGGCAAATGGCTCTTATTTGGATCATCGAATGAAGGCTGGAAGTGGGCATTGCTTTTCATCATCCTATTACTAGCTTTCGGCCTATTCTATGGCCTGTCGAGAGCGACGGCAAATATCCCTCCAGCAATAACAGCCATCGCCGTCAGTGTTGTTGCGGCCGTTGCGATAGAATGGATCATCTATTCTCCATTGACGTTCACGGAGGGTGTCAAGAAACTGTCCGTTCCATTCATCTCGCTCATTGCAATCGTCAGCAGGTTCGTTACGGGAACCGCTGTTTATATGAAGAAAACTTTCGAATGACAACCTTTAATAGGTTGCGCCATTGGAACAATATGATAAAATGGGAAAGAAAATGGTGAGGGGAATGGTGTAGCTGTGAGACTGCTTGTTCTGAATGGACCGAATTTGAATCGGCTTGGTAAAAGGGAACCCGGAATCTATGGCGCTGAAACGTTGGAGGATGTTGAAAACAACCTGAAATCCATCGCTACAGAGCAATTTGTGGAGATTTCTTTTTATCAATCGAATGCGGAAGGTGCATTGATTGATAAAATTCATGAGGCGGAAGACGCCGGGTGTGACGGAATCATTTTCAATCCCGGAGCCTATACACATACGAGCGTTGCAATAAGGGATGCAATTGCCTCTGTCGATGTGCCAGTAATCGAAGTCCATATTTCGAATATACATAGTCGGGAACCATTCAGACAAACATCAATGCTCGCACCTGTGTGCATAGGACAGCTGTCCGGCTTCGGCACTAGCGGTTATGAACTTGCACTCCGGGCTTTCCTTCTCCGAAGAAAAGGGGTAAAGCTATGAAACTGGCAAAATTGAGGGAAGCGTTGAAAGAAAACGGTTTAGATGCATTATTGGTGACGAATCCATATAACAGACGTTATATAACCGGATTTACTGGCAGTGCAGGTGTTGCTATCGTTTCAGCTGATGATGCAGTGTTCATCACCGATTTCAGGTATACAGAACAGGCAGCCGAACAAGTGAAAGGCTTCCGCATCGTCAAGCACGAAAAAACGATTATCGAGGAAGTTTCCAACCAAGCAAAGGAAATGAAACTCAAAACATTAGGCTTCGAAAAAGATAATGTTTCTTTTGGCACGTACGAATTATATAATGACAAAGTGGATGCAGAACTTAAAGCGGTATCTGGAATTATAGAAAAGCTTCGTATGGTGAAAAACGCTGATGAAATCAAGATTCTTCAACAAGCCGCGAAAATTGCGGATGATGCCTTTACTCATATTTGCACATTCATCAAACCAGGAGTTACGGAGCTCGAAGTGTCAAACGAACTTGAAATGTTCATGAGAAGACAAGGCGCAGCTTCGTCTTCATTCGATACGATTGTAGCTTCAGGGGAGCGCGGTGCATTGCCCCACGGTGTTGCTTCAAACAAAGTGATTCAATCCGGTGAGCTAGTTACATTGGATTTCGGGGCGCTGTATAACGGTTATATTTCAGACATCACTCGTACTGTCGCAGTAGGGGAACCTTCCGAGAAAATGAAGGAAATCTATGTAGTGACCCTTGCAGCACAAGAATTGGCTTTGGAAAAGATCAAAGCGGGTATGACTGGAATAGAAGCGGATGCAATTGCTCGTGACTATATCAAGTCGAAGGGATATGGAGATGCCTTCGGACACTCAACGGGCCATGGCATCGGCTTGGAAGTGCATGAAGGACCGGCACTATCCTTCCGTTCGGAAACTGTACTTGTGCCGAACATGACTGTCACGGTCGAACCGGGCATTTATCTGCCTGGAATCGGCGGTGTCCGTATTGAGGATGATATTATTATCACTGAAGACGGCAATGTCCGTTTGACACATTCACCTAAAGAATTGATCATCCTATAACGAACAAAATGGAGGAAACAGTATGATTTCTGTAAACGAATTTAAAACAGGTTTGACAATCGAGTTTGAAGGGGACATTTGGCGCATTATCGATTTCCAACACGTAAAGCCGGGAAAAGGTGCGGCATTCGTCCGTTCAAAACTGCGTAATCTGCGCACAGGAAATGTGAATGAAAAGACATTCCGTGCAGGCGAGAAAGTTGAAAAGGCGCAAATTGACAACCGTCGTATGCAATACTTGTATGCTAATGGCGATGAGCATGTCTTCATGGACAATGAATCGTACGAGCAGATTGAATTGCCATCTGCGCAAATCAAGGAAGAATTGAACTACTTGAGAGAAAACATGGAAGTTCATATCATCATGTTTAAAGATGAAATCCTCGGCGTTGAGCTTCCGGTAACAGTCACGCTAGAAGTGACAGAAACTGAGCCAGGCATTAAAGGCGACACGGCAAGCGGCGGATCGAAGCCGGCTACATTGGAAACTGGTCTCATCGTCCAAGTTCCATTCTTCGTAAACGTCGGCGATAAATTGATCGTCAACACAGAAGAAGGCGAATACGTATCTAGAGCATAATGCATAGTAACACTCCGACTCCTTACTTGGGAGACGGAGTGTTTTTTCGTATGCGTTGCAAATCCATTTTTCCTCCTGACTTCCATCATAATTCCCCTCGCCCTTTCATAAGTTGTTCATGAAGGGGGAACCCGAATTGGAATTGAATGATTTATTGCGTATTGCCGGAATTGGGTTGGTCATCGGCTTTTTACATGTCTTCTTTGAACAGACCGGTAAGAAGGAGTTCTCTTTTTTCCTTTTCTTTGTAGCCTACATCTATATTGCCGCCGAAATGCTCCGTTTCCTTAGGATTTTCTTTTCGGAAATTGCCGAGTTCTTTCAATGGCTCTCCTTGGCATTCTAATGGTTACGCTTTTCCAACTGGTCGTCATCTACCTACTTCTCCTTATCGTGTCATTCGCTTCCAAGAGCTTGCAGCCAATAATTTACGCAGCGATTTTCTTCTTCTTTCTGTCGTACGTCGGTATGACGATCATCATACCTTTCGGAAAAACCTTTTTGAACCTATTTGAACCGTTGCCGGGATCCTATGCAAAGCTTTTGATAGGAAGCGTCTTTTTGTATTATTTTTCGGAGATGATTGTGAAGCATGTGGCCGAAGCCGGGTATGATTCAATCGCAGAAGTTGCGACTTTGGCCATTAAAATCGCAATCCTAACACTCTGGCTTCCGCAATTATCCATGCTGATTGAAACGCTCTCAAAATTTATCATTAAATGATCGGATGAAGAATCCATGATGCCTATGCTAGAATCCGTAATCGGGACAGTCCTCTCCAGTTTCATTATTGTCATCATTTCAACTTTCATGGCCTTGCTGCTCGACTTTCTTTTTCCTTCATTCAGCAGATGGACGAGAACCTTCCTGTTTTTTATCGTACTAACTGTCGTCCTATACCCGGCGTATGAGCATCTGCAAATGATACGCTCCATTACACAAACTGTTGCAACGATGTTCATATCCGTATATCCGTTATTGACAGCGAGTATCCTGGCTTCCGGGGGCTCCTTCAGCATGCTGAACTTTCAGCCTGCCATGCTGTTATTCGCGAACGGTGCAGTAATTCTTTCGGACAAGATCCTCATTCCTATGTTGTCTGCAGCATTGCTGTTTGACATAGTTTCAAGGTTTCATCCGGCAATTCCATTTACCAGAATGTCAGATTTGCTCAGGGGTTCCCTGATCGGCCTGGTTTCAGCCCTAGTCGCTGCCTACTCCATATTCATCACTGCTGGCGGCACGATTTCATGGGCACTTACCGGCGTGACAAGTGAACCGATTAAAAAGCTAATTAGTCAAAATATCCCACTCGTAGGCTCATTCATGACGGATAGTTTAGGGGCCATCGGACGATATTCGTCGGGGGCGAGCGTTTTCATTGGAGCCTGGCTCATCGTTACGATTTGGTCCGTAGCTCTTTTGCCGACGCTTAAGACGTTGCTGACCGGTTTTTTATACCGATGGACAGCTGCACTTATTGAGCCGTTTGCGAACGAAGACATAACAGGCATACTCGACGATATCGGAAAGACGTTATTTGTTCTTTGTGCCGTCTCATTCCTCGTCGCATTTGCGTTCATCTACACAGCATTGTTCACTGTCATTCTGGTCAAACTGATTACCGTGGTGAAATGAGGGGTGTTATGCTGCAGTTTTTGACAGGCGTTTTATTCATCACAATTTTGTCTTCCACTTTGTTATTATTGCTTCCGGCTGAGAAGGAGGAGGAATTCCTGCCACTCGTGAAAATGGCAATGGGAATTTGGATCATTCATTCCATTACGAGAATTTTTGGTCATAGCCTCTTCTGAACAAGCATAATATGCAACATAGATAACACGAACCATATCCGGCTCGAAGGGATGAGATGGTGATCATATGCCAAAGCCAAAACGAAAAGTTCATATGCTCCTCATCGGGACGCTGTTAGCGATCTTCATCATTTTCATCAATTCAACGATTGGTTCGATGGGAGGGGAGAAAGGGAAAGGGGAGGAGAGCCGGAAAGAAGCTCAGCTTGAACAAGCCTTGATGAAGATTGAAGGAGTTGGGGAAGTATTCATCCACTTCCATTACAATCAACAAGAAGAACCAAGCCCATTATCCGGATATTTTTCGGGCTCCGGATCCTCATCAGTAAACAAGAATCCGCTCCAGGGAGTTTTAGTCGTTGCAGAAGGGGCGGACAATCCTAGAACGAAAAAGGAATTAACTAGAATCTTGTCGACGGTTCTTCAGTTGCCTGAACATCGGATAGTCGTCGAAGAAATGAAAAGGGGGATACACGTTGAAAGCGAATAAACGTACAGTATGGTTCTTGACTTTACTAAGTCTAGTAGCGGTCATCTCGATCTACTATTTGAAGAAGGAAACACCGATGTCTCTAGATGGAATGGCGATTTTCGGTGATAAAGATGCAGTAACCGTATCAAAATCGGGCGATGTTGAAGGGGAAACAAAAACCGTCTACGCAGATTCGATGTTATTTGAAGAAATGAGAATGCAAGTGTTAAACGAAAGAAGCAGCTTGAAGGATCAATTGTTAACTAAAGTGCAATCTCCCGATACAACAGCTGAAGAAAAAAGCGCGGCGTATGATGAAATGGCTGAACTTACCAAACGGACATCTGCTGAAGATTTAATGGAAACTCAATTAAAGGCACTGGGCTATCCGGAAGCATTCGTCCGTAAAGATAATGGCAAGGTGAGTGTGTCTGTAATCGCGGAAGATGGCGGACATTCCACAAAAATGGCTGCAGAAATTACACAATACGTACTGACGAGTTGGGAAGATGCACGCACCGTCCAAGTCAACTTTATGGAAAAATGATTAAACTAGGCCCTAAATGGGTCTTTTTCTTTTTATTTTACTGTATTTCACGGTAAATCCAGTATATCTATTTCAATATGCATGAAAAACGTCTAAAATAGGGAGGAGGTACGTAAATAAAAATGAGTCAGGAGAATTGTCATGTTGAAAATTCAAGAAATCCGTGAAATCATTAAATTAATTGATCAATCTTCAATTGAAAAATTTACATTCGAATCAGAAGGTACAAAGATTAAACTTGAAAAAGCGAATGGTGTACAACAACAACTACCAGTTCAAACAGAATCACGGAAAGTGGAGCCTGTTCAGCAAGTTCAGCCTTCCGTCCAAGAGACGAAGAAGGAACAGCCCGAGCAAGCACCGGCAAAACAAGAAAGCCAGGAGCCTTCCACAGAATCATCTGCTGCAGAAAACGATCCATCATTGCATAAGATAACATCACCGATGGTTGGTACATTCTACAAATCTTCATCCCCTGATGCGGATCCTTACGTGCAAACAGGCGACTCTGTAAAATCGGATTCAATCGTTTGTATTGTGGAGGCAATGAAACTCTTCAATGAAATCGAAGCGGAAGTATCCGGGGAAATCGTGGAGATCCTTGTGGAAGATGGTCAGTTGGTCGAATATGGACAGCCTCTCTTCCTAGTCAAACAGAAGTGAGGGGGCAAACAAAAATGAAAAAAGTATTAATAGCAAACCGGGGCGAAATAGCGGTAAGGATCATCCGGGCATGCAAAGAAATGGATATTCAAACAGTTGCGGTCTATTCGGAAGCGGATCGGGAAGCACTTCATGTTGAGCTTGCCGACGAAGCATATTGCATTGGACCAAAACTTTCGAAGGACAGCTATTTGAACTTTTCAAATATCATCAGCATCGCCAAATTGACAGGTTGCGATGGTATTCATCCGGGCTATGGATTCCTCGCTGAAAATGCGAGCTTCGCGGAGCTTTGCGAGGAAGTTAATATTGAATTCATCGGCCCTACTGCTGACGCAATTTCCCGGATGGGAACAAAAGATGTAGCTAGGGAAACGATGAAACAGGCAGGCGTTCCGATTGTTCCGGGATCCGACGGGATTGTAGCCGATGAAATCGAAGGCTTGAAAGTGGCGCGGGAAATTGGCTTCCCGGTCATCATCAAAGCGACTGCCGGTGGTGGCGGAAAAGGGATCAGGGTTGCTCGGGATGAAGAGGAATTGGCCAAAGGCATTAAGATTACCCAAAAAGAAGCTGCAGCAGCATTCGGTAACCCGGGTGTATACCTTGAGAAGTATATTGAGGTGTTCAGGCACGTTGAAGTTCAGGTCCTTGCAGATAAACACGGCAATACGATCCATTTCGGAGAACGTGATTGCTCGATTCAACGTAGGATGCAAAAGCTTGTAGAGGAAGCTCCTTCGCCTGCCCTTACCCCGAAGTTGCGCGAAAAGATGGGGGAAGCCGCTGTCAAAGCTGCTGAGGCTGTAAACTACAGAGGCGCCGGGACAGTCGAATTTATCTTCGATCATATCAACCAGGAATTTTATTTCATGGAAATGAATACACGTATCCAGGTGGAGCACCCAGTAACCGAAATGATTACTGGAATCGATCTGATTCAACAGCAATTGAAAATCGCAGCGGGTGAAAAGCTTGCTTATCGTCAAAAGGATATCAAAATCAACGGGTGGTCGATTGAGTGCAGGATCAACGCGGAAAATCCTGCGAAAAACTTCATGCCTTCACCCGGAAAAGTGACAATGTACATGCCGCCAGGCGGTTTTGGAGTCAGGGTTGATTCAGCGATGTATACGGGTTACACAATTCCACCGTTTTATGATTCCATGGTGGCAAAGCTAATCGTTCATGCTGATACGCGTGAAGAAGCGGTTGCAAGGATGAAACGAGCACTTGACGAATTCATTATCGAGGGAGTCGATACGACGATTCCATTCCATTTGAATTTAATGGACCATGAAGTGTTCAAATCAGGTGACTTTGATACGAAATTCCTTGAGAAACATACAGTAATGAAATAAGTGGGTAATCCGGCTGAAGCGTATAGGAAGTTTAGGCGATAGGCTGGGCATGAAATGCATAGGAGAGGGAGGAGAAGTGGAATGGCTGATAAGGTAAATCCTTCATTCGCAGGAAAGAGTTCAAAGGGAGACGAGGTTTTAGGCCGTGTTCAATTGGCTCCAGAGGTGCTTGAAGTTATCATCGGCATTGCAACGAACGAAGTCGACGGCGTAGCAACGACGAAAGGCAACTTCGCGACAGGGGTGGCGGAGAAGTTCGGCAAGGTGTTCCATGGAAAAGGGGTCAAGACGGATTGGACGGGTGATAGACTCGTTATCGATGTGTATTGCGTCGTCCAATATGGCCACTCGATCCCCACTGTTGCGACGGAAATTCAAAGGCAGATCCGGCATGCTGTTTACAATATGACTTCGCTTGAGACGGAAGAAGTGAATGTCCATATTACCGGCATCGATTTCGATACAACTTCTGAATCAGAATGATCTGAAAAGCATCGTCCATTGGATGGTGCTTTTCAACTTGTCCTGCTATATCTTCACCAAGTGAATATGCTATGATAAATCCCAAGAGACACAGTAGTGGAGGAGACAGACAATGAAACGAAGAGAAGCACGTGAAAAGGCGGTTCAAACGCTCTTTCAATTGGATAATACGGATATGTCGATTGAGGAAGCGATTACTTATATAATGGAACGGCCAATTGACCCATTCTATGAATCACTCGTGAAAGGGACGACTGTATATCGTGACGAAGTGGACAACGCATTGTCAAGCAAGCTCGAAAACTGGTCGCTTGACCGTTTGCCGAAAATTGAAAGGACAATTTTGAGATTGGCGGTCTTTGAACTGCTGCATCATGAAGACGTGCCCCATAAAGTCATCTTGAACGAAGCTGTCGAGCTATGTAAGCAGTTCGGAGATGAGAAATCAGGTCGCTTTGTCAACGGCGTCCTATCCAAGTTCGAAGAGAAATAATACAGTAAGGTGGAGGGAAATCGAATGACCGCAAAATTGATAGATGGCGTGGCGATCGGCAAAGAACTCAGGGGAGAAATAAAGCAGGGGGTCGGCAAGCTGGTAGCATCCGGATGCAAACCTGGTCTCGCAGTCATCCTCGTAGGGGAAGACCCCGCATCGCAGACATACGTGAAGAATAAGGAGAAGTCCAGTATCGAAGCCGGCATGAAATCGGAGTTGATCCGATTGCCAAAAACGGTCACTGAACAGGACTTACTGGCATATGTCGATCAATTGAATAACGACGATTCAATTCACGGCATTTTAGTTCAATTGCCTTTGCCTGACCATATTAATGAAGATCTTGTAATCAAAGCGATTGATCCTAGCAAAGATGTAGACGGATTCCATCCGCAAAATGTAGGGAAGATGATGATCGGGCAAGAGACATTCCTTCCATGCACCCCACACGGAATAATGGAAATGTTGGAACGATCCGGCATTGAAATCGCAGGAAAGCATGCCGTTATCATCGGAAGGAGCAATATTGTCGGAAAACCGATGGGACAACTGCTTCTTCAAAAAGACGCTACAGTTACATACTGCCACTCCAGAACGAAGAACCTAGAATCTTTTACGAAACAGGCTGATATCTTGATTGTTGCGATCGGCCGTGCGAAATTCGTAACGGACGCACATATTAAAGAGGGTGCGGTTGTCATTGATGTCGGTATGAATCGTGATGAAAACGGAAAATTATGCGGGGATGTCGATTTTGAGAAAGCAAAGGCAGTCGCTTCTGCCATCACTCCCGTGCCGGGCGGTGTCGGTCCGATGACGATTACGATGCTTTTGAAGAACACATTGCAAAGTGCAGAATCGGCTTGCCGAAAAGAAAAGTCGCAATAACGGAGGGTTAACGCATGCCGGGAACCCCTTAAGCAATCATAAAGCGAAGAGCAGCGCTGTTTTTCATTTGAAAGACAGCGTTTCTATCCGTCTGAATTTCCGGGAGGTAAAGCTATTGAGTGAAAATGTGTATCTTTCCGTACATTCATTGACAAAATACATAAAGCGTAAATTCGAAGCCGATCCTTATATGAGAAATGTATTTGTGAAGGGCGAACTTTCCAATGTGAAAATCCATCCAAGCGGGCATATTTACTTCACGTTGAAAGATGATAAAAGCAGAATTCAGTCAGCTATGTTCCGTTCAGCTGCAGGTGCCTTGAAGTTCAAACCTGAAGAAGGGATGAATGTCCTGATCACGGGAGACGTGAATGTCTACGAATCAAGCGGCCAATATCAACTGTATGTCCAATCGATGCAGCCGGATGGCGTCGGGGCCTTGTATCTGGCTTATGAACAACTGAAAAAAGCGCTTGCGAAAGAAGGATTATTCGATGCGCGTTGGAAGCAGCCGCTGCCTTTGTTGCCGAATAGGGTTGGGGTCATAACTGCCCAGTCAGGTGCTGCCATCCGGGATATCTGTTCCACTTTGGAACGGCGTTATCCTCTAGCCGAGGTTTGCCTGTTTCCTGCAATTGTCCAAGGACCTCAAGCCGTCCCTTCTATTGTGCAAGCGTTGGAACTTGCAGAATCACACGGTTCAATCGATGTTCTGATCCTCGGACGAGGCGGCGGTTCCATAGAAGACCTTTGGGCTTTTAATGAAGAGGCGGTTGCGAGGGCGATCTTTTCTAGCAGGATTCCAATCATCAGCGCTGTCGGCCATGAAACGGATACGACAATTGCCGATTTTGTCGCCGATATGAGAGCTCCAACTCCAACTGCGGCCGCTGAATTGGCCGTTCCCTCAAAGGAAGAGTTGTTTGAGAGGATATTGGAACGGAAGCGATCCCTTTACATCTCACTTTCGAATCAAATTAAACATGAACGCAAACGTTTGACCACCTATCAGCAGTCATATCCATTGCAATTTCCTGAAAGGCTTTACAGGCCATTTACTGAAAAGTTGAGCGGGCTGGATGACCGGCTTCTCAGGAGCAGAAACGAGCTGACGGCAAATCGGAAAGCGGACCATGACCGTTTGGATAGGATGCTCTCATTTTATACTCCGCTCCAACGGATCAAAGAGGAAGATCGAAATCTTTCGTTATTGACCGAGAGGATGAAGAGGGCAGTACAAAGTGATTTACGGAACAAGTCCGAACAATTCAGTTCAGCGATCAGAATGCTGAAAGCGCTGAATCCATTGGAAGTGATGGAACGCGGATTTTCAATCACTTATAAAGAAGGTGCTGTCGCAAATTCCGTTATCGGGCTTGAAATCGGAGAAACTTTGCACGTCCGTATGCAAGACGGGATTGTGGAAACCGAAATTAAATCGATTACGCTGAAGGATGAGGAGGAAAACTAAATGAGCGAGGAAACACTACGATTTGAAGAAGCAATGTCGAAGTTGGAAGGCATTGTTCAAAAATTGGAAGCGGGGGACGTTCCCTTAGAGGATGCCATAACGTTATATAAGCAAGGTATGGAGCTATCCGCTTATTGTCATGGGAAATTGCAGGATGCGGAAAAGCAGTTAATCTCAATAATAGATACGAATGGGCAGTCGACTCCGTTCGATCCATCCAAAGGTAGGGATTCGAATGGATAAGCGGCTGCAGACGTTCATTTCAGAAAAAGCACCATTGATCGATGCAGAATTGAACCGCTTGATCGATATGGAAAAGGCTCCTTCATCTTTAAAAGAATCAATGCTCTACTCAGTGAATGCAGGAGGTAAAAGAATTCGTCCCCTTCTCGTCCTGGCAGTCCTTGAAGACTTCGGGAAGAATTCCGAAGATGCATTTAAAGTTGCGAGTGCAGCTGAACTCATCCATACATATTCTCTCATCCATGACGATCTGCCATGCATGGACGATGATGACTTCAGAAGAGGCAAACCTACGAACCACAAAGTATACGGCGAGGCGACAGCTGTTCTTGCCGGTGATGCATTGCAGACGAGGGCATTCGGTATATTAGCCTCTCTTGAACATGCGACGCCTGAGCAGGTTATCAAATTGGTCGCTCTGATGGCGGATGCTTCAGGGGCGAATGGAATGGTCGGAGGTCAAGTGCTGGATATGGAAGGCGAGACGGTCTCTTTATCTCTGCAGGAGCTGGAAGAAGTCCATCTGCATAAGACGGGCGCTTTATTGACATTCTGTATAGAAGCAGGTGCTATCCTTTCCGATGCATCAGATGCAGAGTTGGAACAGCTGCGTAAATATGCGAAGAACATCGGATTGGCTTTCCAGATCAAGGACGACATTTTAGACGTTACGTCAACGACCGAACAGCTTGGAAAGACAGCGAATAGTGATGCTGCAAGTGATAAGTCAACGTACCCCTCGCTATTAGGACTAGAAGGGGCACAGCAGCAGTTGGAAAAGTATCATCTGGACGCAACCGCAAGCTTGGCTTTTTTAAAGAAGGAAAACTCGATGTTAAAACTTTTTGCTGATTATATCGTCCAAAGAGATGTCTGATATCCTTTGGTTAGGGTAACCCGTTGTCCGGATTATGGTCCAATAGTTCCTATTGATGAGCCTTCTTGTTATAATGAAAACATTACTTGGACTTACGTGGCAATAATTTATGAAGGTGTGTGATAGTAGTGGATCTCACTAAAATTGCAAATCCGTCTTTTCTGAAGCAACTTGATAAAGAAAAAATGACGGAATTGGCGAAAGAAATCCGGAAATTTTTAATTGAAAACCTGTCTGTGACAGGAGGTCATATTGGTCCGAACTTAGGTGTTGTCGAATTGACAATTATGTTGCATAAGCTTTTTGACAGTCCGGAGGATAAATTCATCTGGGACGTCGGGCAT
Source organism: Sporosarcina luteola (assembly GCF_023715585.1). Classification (GTDB taxonomy): domain Bacteria; phylum Bacillota; class Bacilli; order Bacillales_A; family Planococcaceae; genus Sporosarcina; species Sporosarcina luteola_D. The sequence goes on along the minus strand of NZ_JAMBOK010000001.1, from coordinate 800,725 downwards.
CAAGCTTATGTTCATAAAATTTTAACGGGACGAGCCGATCAATTCGGCACACTCCGCCAATATAAAGGTTTGAGCGGCTTCCCGAAAATGTCAGAAAGCGAACACGATGTATGGGAAACAGGGCATAGTTCCACATCCCTTTCCGCAGCAATGGGGATGGCTGCCGCTAGAGATATGCAAGGTGGCTCGAACTATGTTATCCCGATCATCGGCGATGGTGCATTGACGGGCGGAATGGCTTTAGAGGCATTGAACCATATTGGCCACCTGAAAACGAATATGATTGTCATCTTAAACGATAATGAAATGTCTATTGCGCCGAACGTTGGGGCGCTTCATGACGTCCTTGGCAAGTTAAGGACTGCCGGGAAATACAATAGCGTGAAAGATGAATTGGAATACATTCTGAAAAAGATTCCTGCTGTCGGCGGAAAAGTGGCTGCTGCAGCTGAACGAGTGAAGGATAGTTTGAAGTACCTGCTTGTTTCGGGTGTGTTTTTCGAGGAGCTTGGGTTTACGTATCTTGGACCTATTGATGGACATGATTTCAATGATTTGGAACGGAATCTTCAGTATGCCAAGAAGGTTGAAGGTCCTGTCCTCCTTCATGTTCTTACGAAAAAAGGAAAAGGGTACACACCGGCGGAAAATGATAAAATCGGAACGTGGCACGGAACCGGCCCTTATAAGATCGAAACGGGAGATTTTGTGAAATCCAACACGACAGCACCGTCATGGAGCGGATTAGTAGCTGAAACCGTCAGAAAGATCGCCAGGGAAGATAAACGGATAGCAGCCATTACACCGGCTATGCCCGTAGGTTCCAAACTGGAGTCCTTCGCGGCTGAATTTCCGGACCGATTTTTTGATGTAGGAATTGCTGAACAGCATGCTGCGACAATGGCGGCAGGATTGGCAACACAAGGGATGAAACCGTTTTTGGCTATCTACTCGACGTTCCTGCAACGGGCATACGATCAGATGCTTCACGATATCACAAGGCAGAAGTTAAATGTCTTCATCGGCATCGATCGTGCAGGGCTTGTAGGTGCGGATGGAGAAACTCACCACGGAGTGTATGATATTTCATTTTTACGGCATATGCCGAATCTCGTCATTATGATGCCGAAAGATGAAAATGAAGGGCAGCATATGGTAAAGACAGCTTTCGAGTATAATGATGGCCCTATTGCGATGAGATATCCAAGAGGAAATGGTTTGGGCGTTGTGATGGATGAGAAGCTTAAAACGATTCCTATTGGTACTTGGGAAGTGCTGCGCGAAGGTACGGATGGTTCGATTTTGACATTCGGAACGACTATTCCGATGGCATTGGAAGCAGCCGAGACACTTGCGGAAAAAGGCATCTATATGAAAGTAGTTAATGCAAGATTCATTAAACCGATGGATACGGGTATGCTTGATGAGTTATTCAGGATAGGTAAACCGATTGTCACTGTTGAAGAAGCGGCATTGGCAGGCGGGTTCGGGAGTGCTGTCATTGAGTACGCTAATGATGTTTCTGCAAATGTCCCCATTAGCCGAATCGGCATTCCGGATGAATTTATTGAACACGGCAGTGTCGATAAGTTGTTTGAAGAAATCGATTTGACTGTGGAGAATATCGTAAGGACGACAGAATTGGCCGTCAAAGGACCGACCCGTGCGGAAAGGGAAATCGTATGACGAACGGTCAACCAAAAGAACGCGTCGATGTGCTTCTAGTCCAAAGAGGGCTAGTGGAAACCAGGGAGCAGGCGAAACGCTCCATAATGGCAGGAATTGTGTTTTCCGCAGAAACAAGATTAGAAAAGCCCGGTGAGAAAATCAAGATAGACGCGCCGTTGTCGGTAAAAGGATCCGCATTGAAATATGTGAGCCGAGGCGGGTTAAAGCTTGAAAAAGCTCTTGAAGTTTTCGATATAACCGTACAAGAAAAGATTGTTTTAGACATCGGTTCCTCTACAGGCGGGTTCACGGATTGCGCTTTGCAAAATGGCGCGAAACATTGCTATGCACTTGATGTCGGGACAAACCAGCTGGCTTGGAAAATACGGAGTGATGAGCGGGTTACCGTCATGGAGAAAACCAATTTCAGACATGCGGCTCCTGAACACTTCACGAAAGGTACGCCTCAAGTCGCCACAATTGATGTCTCTTTCATATCACTTTCATTGATATTGCCCCCACTAAAGCAAATAATTGCCGATGGTGGGGACGTTGTGGCGCTTGTAAAACCTCAGTTCGAGGCGGGAAAAGATAAAGTGGGAAAAAAAGGGATTGTAAAGGAGAAGGCTGTCCATTTGGAAGTCTTGCAAAAGATTGCGGCTTCCTCCACTCTGAATGGATTTTCTTTACGAGGTATTTCCTTTTCCCCGGTTACCGGCGGGGAAGGAAATATCGAGTTTCTATTCCATTTGCAATCGGAAGAAGATCCGGTCAATCCTTATGATGAATCAGCTTTCAGAGCATTGATCACTGAAGCTTATAAAGCATTGACCTAATTTCAAATAGAAAGGTGTGAAGTTGAGCATGGGAGGAATTGTATTGAATAAAGGACAACGCCATCTGCGTATCCGGGATATTATTACTAATGATGAAGTTGAAACGCAGGATCAACTTGTTGATAAATTGAAAAACGCTGGAGTGGACGTGACACAAGCGACCGTTTCCCGCGACATAAAAGAATTGCATCTCATCAAAGTCCCATTGCCAGATGGCCGTTATAAATATAGCCTGCCGCCTGTCCATAGATTCAATACCGAAGAAAAGCTGCGTCGGATGTTGACAGATGCATTCATGAGTATCGATAGTGCAAGCCACTTCATCATTCTGAAAACGCTGCCTGGTAATGCACATGCAGTCGGTTCCTTAATTGATAACTTAGGATGGGATGAAATGCTTGGAACAATTTGCGGGGATGATACGTGCATGATCATTTGCAGGGATGAGTCACTAACAGTTGAAGTGAAAGAAAGGCTGTTAGCACTTATTTAAGCTGAATGTTCGATTCGATGGAGGAGGTGCGTGTTTGAATGTTAGGTGAGATTTCCATTCATAATTTCGCGATTATAGAGCATCTCGAAGTGACTTTTGAAGAAGGCTTGACCGTTCTGACTGGAGAAACAGGCGCCGGTAAATCCATAATCATTGATGCCGTTCAGCTCCTTGCAGGTGCAAGGGGATCACAGGAATTCATTCGCCACGGAGCAAAAAAAGCCGAACTTGAAGGGATGTTCTCAATCGATGATGAGGATCACCCTGTCTTTGAAAAACTAGCTGAATTCGGCATTGATTGCGAGGATGGCATAATCATTCTCCGGCGCGATTTGAACGCAAGTGGGAAAACGACTTGCCGGGTCAATGGCAAGCTTGTAACGATTGCAAGCTTAAGAGAGATCGGTTCGCAATTGATTGATATTCACGGCCAGCACGATAATCAAGAATTGATGCATGAAAAGCGGCATATCCATCTGCTCGACCAATTCGCTGGAGCAGATCTGGAGGAAGCATACCGCAATTATTCGGATATTTACAGTCAATATACAAAATTAAAGCGCAGGCTTGAAACGGCTAGTGAAAATGAACAGCAAGTCGCACAGCGGATCGATCTCTATTCATTTCAATTGAATGAAATCGACAATGCAGAGCTGATCATTGGAGAAGAGGAAGAGCTCGAAGAGGAAAAATTGAAACTCCAACATTTCAATAGAATCTATGAACGACTGAATACCGCTTATGAATCGATCAGCGGTGACAATCATGCACTGGATTGGGTTGGATCTGCAATGAGTGATCTAGAAGATGCCGCTTCTGTCGACAAAGAACTGGAACCCCATTCGGAGATCATTTCATCAAGTTTCTACTCATTGCAAGATACTGCACATGAATTGAAGAACATCATTGATCGTATGGAGTACGATCCAACGCGATTGCCGATTGTCGAAGATCGATTGGCAATGCTTGTATCACTAAAGCGCAAGTATGGCGCGACAATCGAGGATATTCTCATCTATCGTGAAAAAATTGCAGAAGATCTAGACCAGCTGCTCAATCGGGATGAAAGGCTTGGCCAAGAACAGGAAAAGCTCATCCAGCTTGAAAAAGACCTGGAAGTGGAAGCGAATGAATTATCTATAATCAGACAAGAGTCAGCTCTCCGACTGGAAGATGCGATTATGCAGCAGCTGAAAGAGCTGCATATGGAAAAATCCACCTTCAATGTTTCGATCACACGAAAAGCATCCGGCAGTTTTGACAGCAATGGCTTCGATGAAGTTATTTTCCTCATCTCCACAAATCTTGGAGAACCATTGAAGCCTTTAGTTAAAATTGCCTCTGGAGGCGAATTGTCGAGGATTATGTTGGCATTGAAAACAATCTTTTCCAAGCATCAAGGGATAACTTCCATTATTTTTGATGAGGTCGATACGGGGGTAAGTGGACGGGTCGCCCAAGCCATTGCAGATAAAATTGCGATGGTTGCCACCCATTCACAAGTGCTTTGCATTTCCCATCTCCCACAAGTCGCCGCCATGGCTGATCACCACTTGCTCATTAGGAAAGAAGTGAAGTCGAACCGCACAACGACAGCGGTTGCTGAAATCACTGACTTGGAACGAACGAAGGAATTATCAAGGATGTTGTCAGGTGCAGAAATAACTGAATTGACATTGCAGCATGCAGATGAACTACTCTCCATGGCTGACGAAAGGAAAACGGCTTTCCGGATTTAAGCGCATACAACTAGTATGCGTTTTTTTACATGATTTAACCTTTCATAAGATTCATCTGAACGGACATACCAATAGTATCTTTCAGCTGAGGAGGTGAACCATGGGATGGAGTAAACGACTGATGTTATCCGTTTCGTTTGCCACGCTTTTGAATTTCCTGCCGATACAAAATGAAGTTTCCGCTTCATCCGGTGACAAAGTTATTCCGATGGGCCATTCAATTGGTATTCAAATGGATTTATCGGGCATTTTCGTCACAAATGATGTACTAGTCAATAACGAGCAATGGTTGAAGGCTGGCGATTCAATCATCCGACTTAATGGAACGGACATCGTTAGTCTCGGCGACTTCGAACACATCATGATGAAAGTGAAAAAAGAAAAAATCCACATGAATATCAGTCGAAAAGGTGCATCAGTTGAGGTGTTGGCGGAAAAGGATGCTGTAAAACGCCTCCTGCCTTTCCTTAAAGACCGAACGGAAGGTACCGGGACACTGACATATGTCGATCCGCAGAGAGGCACGTATGGAGCCCTTGGCCATCAAATCGTTGACAGCTCCTTGAAATCACCACCACCATTCAAAAATGGCGCAATATACCTTTCGGAAATTGAACAGATAAAGAAAAGTATGCCCGGCTCTCCAGGATATAAAATCTCCTCTATTGTAGAAGACGAAGAATATTTAGGAACAATCAGAACCAATGGGATCTATGGGATTTTCGGAGCGTGGAACGATGCTTATAAGAAAGTGTTGGCTGAACCTCTCGAAATTATGCAGCCCGCAGAATTACAAGCAGGGGCGGCGGAAATTTTTACTACAGTAAAAGGGACCGAAGTCGAAAAGTTCTCCATCCAAATCATTGACATTGAGGAAGAGCAGTTCCATTTCGTTTTAACCGATGCAAAGTTACTGGAAACGACAGGTGGAATTTTACAAGGCATGAGTGGAAGTCCGGTCATTCAGAACGGCAAGTTTGTCGGCGCAGTCACTCATATGTTTGTCGATGAACCGAAAAAAGGCGCAGGCTTATTTTTAGTCACAATGCGTGACGGTGAGCAACGAAAATGAGTAAAAACCGATCCGAAACTTGGATCGGTTTTTTTAAATGAATTTCGTCGAATAATGACGAAACCATAATTCTTAAGTTTCATTTTTTAGAAAACAGAAGGATTGTTCGAATGTTTGTCGAAATTTTCCTTTACAGCAATTCGATTTCATGCGAATAATAGAATCATGGAGAATAATGGCAGGGATGAAAAACGAGTAGGGGGAAAATGGGATGGGGAAAGTAAGGATTGCAATTGCGGACGATAATAAAGAACTGGTGAACACGATGGATGCATATTTTGAGCAGCATCCGGAATTGGAAGTCATTTGGACAGCCCATAATGGCAAGGTATGTCTTTCTATGCTGCAGGAGAATAAGCCTGATCTGCTGCTCTTGGATATCATTATGCCGCACTTGGATGGGATTGCGGTATTGGATACGATAAAGAAGGATCCTGCATTAGCCGATATGCATATTATCATGTTGACTGCATTCGGGCAAGAGGACGTCATGGCGCAGGCGGGCAGTTTAGGCGCATCCTATTTTATGTTGAAACCGTTCGAATTTGACCGATTGGTATCACAGATCTTCCAAATCTCGGGTACGGCAAAACCTACAAGACCGGTCGTTCAAAAGCCAGCGGAAGCAGACACGACAATGACACAGCGAGCCCTTGACACTACGATAACCTCAATTATCAAAGAAATTGGAGTCCCTGCGCACATTAAAGGATATGCCTTTTTAAGAGAAGCGATTCAAATGGTATACACCGATGTTGACCTGCTTGGATCCGTAACCAAAATCCTTTATCCCGACATTGCAGAGAAGTACAAAACAACCCCTTCTCGGGTGGAAAGGGCAATTCGGCATGCAATCGAAGTTGCTTGGAACCGGGGGAATTACGACGTCATTTCAAAGACATTCGGCTATACTGTCCATCATTTGAAGAGCAAGCCGACTAATTCAGAATTCATTGCAATGATTGCAGACAAGATCCGTCTTGAGCATATGGCAAGCTGACCTGCATCTTTAATTAATTACTCTAAGAAACACCGTAAATTTGCGGTGTTTTTTTATCTGTCTATTGTGGAAATATTGTTTAAACTTTATAATGATAGAAGGATAGATGAGGAAACGGGGTGTCGAATTGCTAGTTCAAAATGACTTTTTTGATTTACACGTGATAGATGATGATGTAGTAATCGACTTAAAAAAGACCGGTTTTCCCTTAAAATCGTTTGATATGATTACCAACCAAAACCCGAGAATTAAAATTACATCCTTTCCAGCATTGAGAAAAGCCCTTACAGAAATTGGGGATGGACATAAGATTGGGTGCTATCTGCCTTTGATTGAAGTAATCGTTCAGCCGGATCATATGAAAGCTGAAGTCATTATCAATATGACAATAACGGAATTTCAATCGAAAAAAGCCCAATTGCTCACTTTAATTGCCAAATCACTGCAAACGTACGGCGTCGTCTTTGGCATAATTGACTTGTCGGAAGACGATTTGTATCCGGGGATTGCTATCGTAGCAGCGGTTGGCAAGGAACCCGAGAATGGCGAGGACGCCAAAATCACCTATATAGAAAAGCCGGAGAAAAAGCCTGTAATCCGCGAAGACGGTTTGGCAGATTACTATGAAATGAATTTTGTCACACATGTAGAAGAAGGCGATTGGTTAGGCGAAAAAATTCCACCTACGGACGGAAAACCTGGAAGGGATATTTTGGGGGACAGTGTCGCTGCAATGAGGGGAAGCGATGCACCCCTTCGTTATGATAAGAAATCAGTAGTGGAAGTGGAGGAGCAGGAGAAATTTGTGCTTCGTGCATTTTTCGGCGGTGCCCTGGAGTTCAACGATGACATTGTCAGCGTCGGAAAACATCTGATCATTAACGGGGATGTAGGCCCTGAAACGGGGTCCATCACATTTGACGGAGCGGTTTCAGTACATGGCACGGTCATGCCGGGCTATTCTGTAAATGCAACTGGAGATATCTCCATAGAGGGTAACGAAGGCGTAATGAATGCCAAGGAAATCTGCTCCTCCGAAGGGGATCTTTATATTAAGGGCGGAGTGTTCGGCGGAGGCATTTCCCTTATTGAGGCAAGTGGAGATATCTACATAAAGCATGCAAATAATTGCAGGCTATTTGCAAAAAATATAAACGTCGGATCATATATATTAGGATCTGACGTAGTCGGCGAAACGGTTATGGTCGATAAAGATAGAGGGAGAATCATTGGCGGCCGTATTGAAGCACTTTTCAGGATTGAGTGTGCATTCGCCGGAAATTCCCATGAGAGGACGACCCATTTGTATGCCAAAGGAATCGATAAGGACCTAATCTACCTGGAAATTCAACAAAAGGCTCAGGAATTAAAGGAAATACAAAAAAATTCCGGACATCTTGAATCACAATTGGATTTGCATGGTAAAGGCGTTGCCAATCAATTGCATGGGGAACAGGCTGATGCATATGATAAGTTGAATAAGACGCTCCAATCCGGCATGGATAAGATGTTTCAACTGGACAGGGAAATCCAGGTCGGACTTTACAAAATCAAGTCTGCAAAGCCCCCTCAAATTGAAGTTTCAAAAGAAGCCTACCCAGGCGTCATCATTCAAATCGGAACAAAATCCAGTTTGTTGAATAAAACAACGAAAGGTGTCTTCGAAGTTGTCGACAAAATACTTAATGTCTAACCCGATGGTCTTCGCCCACAGAGGTGCATCTGGTGTCTGTTTTGAAAATACAATGAAAGCATTCAAGGAAGCTGCAAGGCTGCATGCCGACGGAATTGAATTGGATGTCCAATTGACAGCCGACGGTGTGCCAGTCGTCGTTCATGACAATGATCTTTACAGAATATCCGGAATACGAAAGCGCGTTTCCAATCTTCACTTCAGTGAATTGCAGCGTGTAAACATCGGAAATAGATTTATCAGGCTTATTAAGGGCCATCACATACCGACATTGCAGGAAGCCGTTTCATTCTGCGAGTTGAAACGATTGGCTTTAAACATCGAGTTGAAAGAGACGGTTTCCGAGAGGCCGGAAATGTTGCGTAAAATCATCGATATGGCCATGATATCCGATAGAGTCCACTTGTCTTCATTCGATCCGGAAATACTGCGAAAAGCAAAAGAGATGGAACCGTCTATTGAAACCGCATTGCTTGTAAAGAGAACAATGACGGATTGGAACTGCCTTGAAAAATATGATTTCGTTGAAGGCTTCAATTTCCATAAACGTTTGTTGAAAGAACCGTATCTAGGCGCAATGGTCGACAGCGGAAAAAAGTTGAGGGTCTATGGAGTTACCGGTAAAGAGGCAATCACTCTGCAACCACCTCCGTATATCGACGGCTGGATAACAGATTTCCCAGATAGGTTCAAAAAGTAGTTTTTAAATCAACTGTTGGGGTGATGTGATCTTCACGTCACCCTTTCATTTTGGCTTAGTCCTGAATAATGTTGATTTGCGCTTTTGGAAGCTAATGCTGGCAACGCTGCGCTTGTGCTCGTAGATGAGTGATCTATGATGAAATAAATTAGAGATTGAGAAATGAAGTTCTTTAACTAACAGGGAAGATTAGTTTACCAGGGGGTTAAAATATATCAAAGGCATTTCTATAACTATCACTTAAAGGGGGACAGCAACTAATGAGTAAGAAAACCGTCATTTATTTAATAATAGGTGTACTTGCAATAGGGTTTCTATTAGTGAAGTATATTGAGTACAAAGAAAAGAGCCTGGATGAACTATTCACGAATGTAAAATCATTTTCATTTGAGAGTCATAATGATGACGATAGGTGGACAACAGATAAAAGAGAAGCAATAGATGAATTAAAAATGTTTTTAAGCCAATATCAAGTTAAAAAAATGAAAGACCCAAAGGGGATTGTTTATTCGGCAGAAGCAGTACTTTGGATGAACATTCACACAAAAAATAAAACTTTGATGGTGTTCTTTGACAAAGATCGTATTCACCTTCCTGGCATTGGTTATTATAATGTTCTCAATGGACCAATAGATAAGGGATGGCTCCAAAGTTTTTCGGAAAAATATGTAGACGAAAATTAACCAGAGGCAAAGGCTATTTGGTAACAAAGTTCATTCTTCCTTTGACAGGACTCTACAGCTTTCATCATTTACTATACCTAGAAAGTAGTAAAACACTTTACTATAGATAAAAACTCATCCGCTCACAGCGCAAATCAACATTCTAGCTTCATCTCTATTTCAAAAGAAAAGAGACTGTAGGCAAATACCCAAATTCATGGTGTTTGTCTACAGTCTGAGGACATCGGCTAATTTTAGCCGATGTCCTTTTTGAGTTAACATTTATTTGAAGCGATCTTGAACCCTTCCTTTTCGTCTGTCACGTCTCAGCAGGAAACCTGCAAAGAAGGCAAGACCTGCACCGAACATGAGGAAGCCGACCGTGAATTGAAGCCAGATGAAAGGAAATGGAGCAAATTGGATTCCGAAAAGTGAATCACGCATGAGCTTAATACCGCCTGCTGTGATAAGAATAGGAATCAGAAGTACGATGAATGCCGCCATACGAGCCATATTATCAATCTCCTTACCGAATATAATTTTACCTGCTCAACAATTATTGTCAAGAACAGAGCAATCGTGTATTATGAATATAGATTTGCAAAAGATTGCATGGTGCTAGAAGGAGAATGAATATCCTTGCAAAATGTACTCATTGTTGGAGCGGGCTCCGGGGGCACGAAAATACTGAACCTGCTCTTGAACTCGAATTTCATGAATGTATCGGCAATTGTCGATGTCGATGAACAGGCACCGGGGATTGTAATCGCCAATAAACTAGGAATCCCGTATGGCTTCGATTGGAAGCTTTTCTTGACTGATGAAGTCCATATTGTCTTTGATGTAACGGGAGAAAAAGCGGTTTTTGATGAATTGATGAAGAGTATTCCAATGCATACGTTAGTAATTCCCGGATCTATCGCGAATCTGCTTGTAGGCTTACTGAATGAAAATGATCAATACATCCGTAAACTCCAAACGGAAATGGATAGGCAGCGTCTCATTTTCAATTCAATAGATGAAGGCATGATTGGTATTAATCACGAAGGTGTAATTGATTTTATTAATGAAAGCGCTTGCAAAATGTTGGAAGTTTCTGATTTCGACGCAATCGGCAAATCGATCGGTGACATTATTCCGGAAAGTAAATTGGTTAGGGTACTTTCGTCCGGCCGCTCTGAAGTGAATGAAGAATTGATTCTGCGCAATGGACTGAAAATTGTTAGTTCCCGTTATCCACTCATTTCCACGGAGGGAAAGACATTTGGCGCATTTGCAATATTTAAAGATGTGTCAGAAGTTGTCAAACTCGCAGAGGAAATAACAGATTTAAAATCAATAAAAACGATGCTAGAAGCAATCATTCAATCTAGCGATGATGCTATTTCGGTTGTTGACGAGAAAGGGAACGGCATTCTTGTCAATCCGGCGTATACCCGAATCACTGGCTTGTCAGAAGACGAAGTGATCGGAAAACCGGCGTCAGTCGACATCAATGAAGGCGAAAGCATCCATATGAAAGTATTGCAAACAAAAAAACCAGTCAGAGGCGTTACTATGCGGATTGGGGAAGATAATCGGGATGTCATCGTAAACGTGGCTCCTATTATTGTGGATCAGGAAGTAAAGGGAAGTATTGGGGTGATTCACGACATCACCGAAATGCGAAGCCTTATGAAGGAGCTTGATTGGGCAAGACAAACAATCCGGAAATTGGAGTCGACGTATACATTCAATGATATCCATGGCAGCTCCTCTGAAATCAATCTTGCTATCGATCAGGCAAAAGTTGCCTCGAAATCGGATATCCCCGTCTTATTACGAGGGGAAGCAGGATCAGGGAAAGAGTTGTTCGCAAACGCTATTCATAGCGGAAGTGACAGGAAGTCAAGCAAGTTCATCCGTTTGAACTGTGCGGCAATTGATCCTTTTGTAATAGAGAAAGAAATCTTCGGACACAATGCAGCTCATGACACAGGTGCTGCATTCAGATCAGGGTTATTGGAGGAAGCAGGGACAGGGACTCTATTCTTGGACGAAGTGACGAATCTACCATTAGCCGTCCAATCAAGGCTCCTTGATTATTTACAACTTTCAAGGACCAATCGCAGAAGCAATGCATCCACTGAGACTGCGCGGATTATTGTCGCTTCTACAAAAAACCTTGAAAAGGCAATTCATGAAGGAACGTTTAATATGGATTTATATTACATGCTCAACCAGTTGTCGATTCAAATACCGTCGTTACGAACGAGGAAATCGGATATTCCGGAAGTTGCACTTCAGCTTTTGAAGAAGCTGAATCAGGAGTTTGGCATGAATGTAGAGAGCATTTCAGAGGAAGCTATGCAAAGGCTGCAAAAATATGAATGGCCTGGCAATGTGCGGGAACTTGAAAACGTCTTAAGCCGTGCAATGATTTTTATGAAGCATGGATCTGCCGTCATCAGGGAAGAAGATATTAAAAGGTCCCTTTCCACTAATGAAGTTAAAACGGAAGAAGTTGCCCTTCCCGAAATTAGTACACTGGCAACAGTTATGGATGACTACGAACGAACCGTGCTTGAAAAGGCTTTGGCTGAACATGACGGGAACAAATCTTTGACAGCAAACCGTCTTGGCATTTCATTGCGCTCCCTATATTATAAAATGGAGAAATACAAACTCATCTGAAGGAGGCTGCTCATATGTCGACACTGGATGATTTAGTCGAAAGAACGGCTTCTTCTGGTACACAGGTCGTATCGGTTGCATGCGCCGCAGATTCGTCAGTGTTAGAAGCAGTGGAAATGTCAGTCATGAAAGGAATTGCTTCCTTTCTTCTATTTGATGATGAAGAGAGATTGCGACATACAATTAGAGACCGTTTTCCAGAACTGTATGGACATCCTTACATCACCCTAATCCACACAGACAGCAACGAAGAAGCTGCGGAAAAATCCGTGCGGGCAGTATCGAGTGGGAATGCACAAGTGCTGATGAAAGGCAACTTGCCGACTGCACTCATTCTGAAAGCCGTACTGAATGCAGAATACGGGTTGCGAACCGGAAAAGTCCTGTCCCATGTAGCGGCATTTGAAGTGGATGGCTATAACAGGTTGCTTTTCGTCACGGATGCCGGCATGAACATTGCGCCCAACTTGGAAGAGAAAGCGCAAATCATCCGGAACGCGGTTGCCGCCGCCAGAGCATGTGGCGTAAACTTGCCGATTGTCGCCCCGCTAGCAGCAATCGAAACAATTAATCCGGCAATGACGCCCACAACTGATGCGGCGTCGCTCGTCGTCATGAATCAAAGAGGGCAAATTAAGGATTGCATCATCGATGGGCCCCTAGCTTTGGATAATGCAGTTTCGATTGAATCTGCTAAGCATAAGGGAATAACGAGCGAAACTGCGGGTCTGGCGGACATTCTCGTAGTGCCTTCAATCGAGGCGGGAAACATCCTATATAAATCACTTATGTATTTCGCTAAAGCGAAAGTCGGCGGCATCATTCAAGGCGCCAGAGCACCGATCGTATTGACATCCAGATCTGACAGCGCAGAAAGCAAGCTTTACTCGTTGGCATTAGCCATACAAGCATCTAAAAACTAAAACGGATATTCATTAGGAGGAAATGCATCATGGAAATTTTTAACTATATGGAAAATCACGATTACGAACAATTGGTTATTTGCCAAGACAAGACTTCAGGATTGAAAGCGATCATCGCAATCCACGATACGACTTTAGGGCCTGCTTTGGGCGGTACACGCATGTGGACGTATGCGAGTGAAGAAGAAGCAATTGAGGACGCTCTTCGTCTAGCAAAAGGAATGACATATAAAAATGCCGCGGCAGGACTCGATTTAGGCGGAGGCAAGACGGTCATCATCGGCAATCCGAAAACGGATAAAAACCCGGAGATGTTCCGAGCATTCGGCCGCTTCATTGAAGGATTGAACGGAAGATATATTACAGCAGAAGATGTAGGTACGACTGAAGAGGATATGGATTTAATTCATTTGGAGACTGATTATGTAACGGGCGTTTCCGCAGAATTCGGATCTTCAGGCAACCCTTCGCCTGTCACAGCTTTCGGTGTCTACAAAGGTATGAAGGCTGCGGCAAAAGAAGCATTCGGAAGTGATTCTCTTGAAGGCAAGACAGTAGCTGTCCAAGGTGTTGGAAACGTCGCCTACACTTTATGCGAATACTTGCATGAAGAAGGCGCAAAGCTGATTGTTACTGACATAAATAAGGAAGCTGTTCAACGTGCTGTTGATGCATTTGGCGCCACTGCCGTCGAGACAGATGAAATCTACTCGCAAGAAGCGGATATTTTCGCTCCATGTGCATTAGGTGCCATCATCAACGATGATACGATTCCGCAATTAAAAGTGAAAGTCATTGCTGGTTCTGCAAATAACCAATTGAAAAATCCCGAGCACGGAGATACGATCCATGAAATGGGCATCGTCTATGCGCCTGACTACGTCATTAACTCCGGGGGCGTTATCAATGTGGCTGACGAGCTTGCAGGCTATAACCGGGAACGTGCATTGAAACGTGTCGCTGGCATTTACGATACGATTGAAAAGATTTTCGCGATTTCCAAGCGCGATAACATTCCATCATACGTTGCAGCGGATCGACTTGCTGAGGAACGAATCGCCCGTGTTGCCAAATCACGTGGACAATTCCTTCAAAACGAAAAAAGTGTTCTTACTCGAAAAAAATAAGAACAGATCATTCCTTAACTGGTGCACCCCGAGAGGAGGATGACCGTGCGAACAAAGAGTTACCGGATTCTAATCATTAACCCCGGTTCCACATCAACGAAGATCGGTGTGTATGAAAACGATCAAATGATTTTTGAAGACACATTGAGGCATCAGGCGGAAAAGCTTGCACACTTCGATTCGGTCATCGATCAGTATAGTTTTCGGAAAGAGGCCATCCTCTTTTCTATGGAAGTAGGCGGCATCCAGATTACGGATTTGGATGCTGTATGTGGAAGAGGAGGATTGCTCCGACCGATTTCAGGCGGTACATACTACGTCAATGAAGAAATGCTCAAAGATTTACGAAAAGGTTTTTCTGGTCAACACGCTTCAAATCTTGGCGGCATCCTGGCGAATGAGATCGCTTCAGAAAGCAATATCCCTGCATTCATCGTCGACCCGGTAGTGGTCGACGAGATGCAGCCGATTGCCCGAATTTCCGGATTCGCACCGATCAGCAGAAAATCCATTTTTCATGCACTCAACCAGAAAGCGGTTGCCAGGAGATACGCGAAGCAAGTCAGCAAAGATTATGACGAGCTTCGATTAATCGTCACTCATATGGGAGGCGGCATAACTGTCGGAGCGCATTGTCACGGCAAAGTGATTGACGTCAATAACGGCTTGCACGGCGATGGGCCATTCAGTCCTGAACGATCGGGAACAGTTCCAATCGGCGAATTGGTCGACCTATGCTATTCAGGAACGTATTTTAGAAAAGAGATCATGGCGAAATTAGTAGGCCAAGGCGGTCTTGTCGGATATTTAGGTACGAATGACGCCGTAACGGTCGAGAAAAGGATAAAGGCCGGCGACGTAAATGCAGCTTTAGTCTATGAAGCAATGGCTTATCAAGTCGCAAAGGAAATCGGGAGCGCTGCAACCGTGCTCGAAGGGAATGTCGATGCGATTCTTTTGACAGGTGGTCTTGCGTACGGCAAAGAATTTGTTGAAATGATAAAAAGCCGGGTCGCCTGGATATCCGAAGTAGTGACCTATCCAGGAGAAGACGAGTTGCAAGCCCTTGCTGAAGGAGCTCTACGGGTTCTAAACGGTGAAGAGGAAGCAAAAATCTATCCTGCTTAATGGATAGCG
Source organism: Sporosarcina luteola (assembly GCF_023715585.1). Classification (GTDB taxonomy): domain Bacteria; phylum Bacillota; class Bacilli; order Bacillales_A; family Planococcaceae; genus Sporosarcina; species Sporosarcina luteola_D. The sequence continues at coordinate 785,002 of NZ_JAMBOK010000001.1, read as the reverse complement.
AAGAGGAGGCCGTGATTACAGATGGCAAACGAATATGATGTAGTAATTTTAGGCGGAGGAACAGGCGGCTATGTTGCAGCAATACGTGCCGCGCAATTAGGCCTGAAGACAGCACTAGTGGAAAAAGATGCACTGGGCGGCACTTGCCTGCATAAAGGATGCATCCCGAGCAAAGCCCTATTGAAAAGTGCTTCGGTGTATCAGCTGGCGAAAAATGAAGCTGCCCATTTTGGTGTCGAAACGAATGGTGCATCATTGAATTTTGCGCGTGTCCAGGCAAGGAAGGATGAAATCGTCCAACAATTGCATAAAGGTGTCATCGGGTTAATGAAAAAAGGGAAGATTGATGTATATGAAGGACACGGCCGTATGTTGGGACCTTCGATTTTTTCCCCGATGCCAGGAACAATTTCCGTTGAAATGAACAACGGGGAAGAAAATGAAATGCTCATCCTGAAAAACCTCATTATCGCAACCGGCTCGAGACCCCGCACTTTACCAGGGTTGGAAATCGATGAACAACAGATCCTTTCTTCAGATGGAGCTCTCCAGATGACAGAACTGCCGAAATCAATCCTTATTGTCGGCGGAGGAGTCATTGGAATCGAATGGGCTTCGATGTTGAATGATTTTGGCGTCGAAGTCACTGTAATTGAATACGCGGATAGGATCATTCCTACAGAAGACGATGACATTTCAAAGGAAATGAAGAAACTTCTGTCGAAAAAAGGCATCTCATTCGTGACCGGCGCAAAAGTTGCTGCGGACAGTCTTTCGAAAACAGAGGAATCTGTCACAATATCCGCTGAAATAGCAGGTGAAATGAAAGAGTTCACTGCCGAGAAGATGCTTGTTTCAGTAGGACGCCAAGCGAATGTTGAAGGGATCGGTATTGAAAATACGGAAATTCAAATCGAAAACGGTTTTATAAAGACAAAGCCGACATTCCAGACGAAGGAAAGTCATATCTATGCAATCGGCGATGTTATCGGCGGACTGCAGCTGGCTCATGTAGCATCCCATGAAGGCATTGCAGCCGTTAAGCATATCGCTGGTAATGCAGCAGAACCGATCAATTATACGAATATTTCCCGGTGCATCTATTCAAGTCCAGAGGCGGCGAGCGTTGGTCTTACTGAAGCGCAGGCGAAAGAAAAAGGCTTTGATGTCAAAGTTGGAAAGTTCCCGTTTGCTGCAATCGGCAAGGCGCTCGTCAATGGAAATGCTGATGGATTTGTAAAGATCGTCGCCGACAAAAAATCAAATGATATTTTAGGTGTCCATATGATAGGCGAGCATGTAACGGACTTGATTTCCGAAGTGGGTTTAGCAATGGTGCTCGATGCGACTCCGTGGGAAGTGGCTTCGACCATCCATCCGCATCCTTCTTTATCTGAAGTGATCGGGGAAGCTTCCCTTGCTGTCGATGGAATTGCAATTCATATGTAATGAAAATATCGCCATCGGCTGTCCGTTTGAATTTGAACACCGATTTTATGCTTGGAAAAGAAGGGGGTTTCTAAAATGGCAAAAACGCGTCATGAAGAATTGGGATTGACGAATGAAGACGTATTGGAAATATATGAAACGATGGTCATGGCAAGACGATTGGATGAGCGCATGTGGCTATTAAACCGAGCAGGAAAAATTCCGTTTGTCATTTCTTGTCAAGGGCAGGAGGCCGCTCAAGCAGGAGCTGCGTATGCACTCGACAAAGACAAAGATTGGATTGCGCCTTATTACCGTGATATGGCAGTTGTCCTTCACTTTGGAATGACACCGAAGGAACTTATGCTTTCGGCTTTCGCAAAAGCGGAAGACCCGAACTCGGGCGGCCGCCAAATGCCGGGTCACTTCGGGCAACGGAAGAATCGTATTTTGACGGGCTCCTCACCGGTTACGACACAGCTTCCGCATGCAGTGGGCGTCGCGCTTGCTGCGAAAATGAAACAAGAGGATTTCATCACATTCGTCACATTAGGGGAAGGGTCGTCCAACCAAGGCGACTTCCATGAAGGGATGAACTTTGCCGGCGTCCACAAGCTTCCGACAGTCATTATGGTCGAAAACAATAAATACGCAATTTCCGTTCCAGTTGAAAAACAGTTGGCTTGTGAGAACGTCTCTGATCGTGCCATTGGATATGGCATGCCTGGCGTGACTGTCGATGGTACGGATCCGCTTGAAGTATACAGGGTAGTGAAGGAAGCGGCTGACCGCGCCCGTAATGGTGAAGGGCCGAGCCTTGTAGAAACAATCTGCTATCGCCTGACAGCGCACTCCTCAGATGATGATCATCGTCTGTATCGGGATTCGGAAGAGCTTGAAAATGAACGGAAGCATGATCCAATCCCTAAATTTGCAGCGTATTTAAGAGACGCTGGTGTCCTCGATGAAGCATATGAAAAACAAATGGAAGAACGTATTATGGCGATTGTCAATGAAGCGACCGACTATGCAGAAAAAGCACCTTATGCAGAACCGGAATATGCGCTTCGCCATGTTTATAAAGAGGAAGGGGGGAACGAATAATGGCCGTCATTTCGTATATTGATGCAATTACACTTGCCATGAAAGAAGAAATGGAAAGAGACGAAAATGTATTCGTTCTTGGGGAAGACGTTGGAAGGAAGGGTGGCGTTTTTAAAGCGACAAACGGCCTTTACGATCAATTTGGTGAATACCGTGCGCTTGATACGCCTCTTGCTGAATCCGCTATTGCGGGTGTAGGAATCGGAGCCGCTATGTATGGCATGCGTCCGATAGCTGAAATGCAGTTCGCGGATTTCATTATGCCGGCTGTAAACCAAATCGTCTCCGAGGCGGCGAAAATCCGTTATCGTTCCAATAACGACTGGTCTTGTCCGATTGTCATCCGTGCGCCATTCGGTGGCGGAATCCACGGAGCATTATACCATTCCCAATCAGTCGAATCGATGTTCGCCAGTACACCTGGCTTGAAAATCGTTATCCCTTCGACTCCTTATGACGCAAAAGGATTATTAAAGGCGGCTATCAGAGACGATGATCCGGTCCTATTCTTTGAGCATAAACGGGCATACCGTTTAATCAAAGGGGAAGTTCCTGAAGAAGAATATGTATTGCCAATCGGAAAAGCGGATGTGAAGCGCGAAGGGGACGATATAACAATCATCACATACGGTCTCTGTGTGCACTTCGCATTGCAAGCAGCTGAACGACTGGCCGAAGATGGAATTTCCGCACATATCCTTGATTTGCGGACTGTATACCCGTTGGATAAAGAAGCGATCATTGAAGCGGCTTCCAAAACTGGAAAAGTGCTGCTTGTCACTGAAGACAATCTAGAAGGAAGCATAATGAGTGAAGTGTCAGCAATCATTGCAGAAAACTGCCTGTTTGATCTCGATGCTCCAATCAGACGTCTTGCAGGTCCTGACATTCCAGCAATGCCATACGCACCGACTATGGAGAAATTCTTCATGGTCAACCCGGATAAAGTTGAAAAAGCTGCACGAGAACTAGCAGAATTTTAATCGGAAAGGAGGCAATTGGATATGACAATAGAAAATATTGAAATGCCAAAACTTGGAGAAAGTGTTACAGAAGGAACAATTGAGAAGTGGTTAGTAAAGCCGGGAGATACTGTCAATAAGTACGATCCTTTGGCTGAAGTGAACACGGACAAAGTGACTGCTGAAATCCCTTCCTCCTTCGCTGGTACAATTAAGGAGATCATCGTTCAGGAAGGTGAAACTGTAGAAGTCGGCGTCGTCGTTTGTACAATCGAGACGGAAGGGGACGCAGAAGCTACGGTGGAAGCGGTGCCTGCGAAAGAAGAGCCAGCGAACGAAATGCCGGCAGCAGGCTCACAGAAACCTGCTGCGCCTATCAGACGTGAAGCTGGAGCAGCACGCTATTCTCCAGCAGTCATGAGATTGGCGCAAGAGAACAATATCGATCTTTCACTCGTCCAGGGTTCTGGGAATGAAGGACGCATCACTCGTAAAGATATCCAACGAATTATCGATAGTGGCGAAATTCCAACCGCAGAAGCAGTGCAAATTGAGCAGTCACCGAAAAACGAAGAACAGAAGGCTGAGGCTCCTGTACAAAGCGCTCCTGCTAGTAAGCCGGCAGAGCCCGTCTCAATTCCGACCGCAGCTGGTGATATCGAAATTCCGATTACAGGAGTTCGACGTGCGATCGCGACAAATATGCTCCGTTCAAAGCACGAAGCACCACATGCATGGACAATGATTGAAGTGGATGTAACAAACCTTGTCCAGTATCGTGACTCTCTGAAAAGTGAGTTCAAACAGAAAGAGGGCTTCAACCTGACATACTTTGCTTTCTTCGTGAAAGCAGTTTCCCAAGCCCTAAAGGAATTCCCAATGATGAATTCGATGTGGGCAGGAGACAAGATCATCCAGAAAAAAGATATAAACATATCGATCGCCGTTGCTACCGAGGATGCACTATATGTCCCGGTCATTAAGCATGCCGATGAAAAAACAATCAAAGGCATAGGCCGTGACATAAATGATCTTGCGTCAAAAGTGCGTTCGGGCAAGTTGAAGTCAGATGAAATGCAAGGCGGGACATTCACCGTCAACAACACTGGTTCATTCGGTTCAATCCAATCAATGGGGATTATCAACTACCCACAAGCAGCAATCCTGCAAGTCGAATCGATCGTCAAACGCCCTGTCGTTATGAATGGCAATATGATTGCCGTTCGTGACATGGTGAACCTCTGTCTATCACTCGATCACCGTGTGCTTGATGGTTTAGTGGCTGGCCGTTTCCTTGCACGAGTCAAGGAAATTCTTGAAAACATCTCATCAGATAATACATCTGTCTATTAAGAAGCACAAGGCTGCCCCTGCTGGTCTAGAGGGGCGGCTTTTCTTATTTCCCTGCCTTTCCAATTCCCTTTTGCACTTTCAAACAATTGGTGAGTCAGGTAAACTGTAAGTAGATGAAGAATATTCTGATGCACTATACATATTTTAGAGATGGCCCGAAAGCACACTACTATGCTCATTATTAGAAAGGAGCAACCTAGATGACAATTGACAATATGAAAAAAACGGACTTTGAAAAAGCGGATTTGAAACGATGGAAAGAACTTGCTGTCGACTCCCTGAAAGGGAAACCATATGAAAGTTTGAAGACGGCGACGTGGGAGGGTATTGAGCTTGACCCTCTCTATGTTGAAAGACCTTCCCTCGATAGCTCATCAATCATACGGTCCATGAAACGGAATGCCGGTTGGATCATTGCACAGCAAACAATTGCTTCAAGCGGTGATGATTTCTTGGAACAATTGAATGATTCGATTGATAAAGGGAACGAAGCTATCGTATATGATGGGATTCAACAGCATAACTGGAATGACGATCAGCTTGTACAATTGTCTTCAATTATAGCTAAATATCCAGTATTTTTTTTCAACGTCCGAAATGATGATCCGATTTTAAGGGCGTTTGATTTTGTCCATCATGAAGTGCGCGAGAAAGTATCCGGAATTATTCAATCCGATAGCTGGAGCATTCCTGTCGGGTATTCAAATATCCGGACAGCAGGGGCAGACCTATGGGACGCTCACCATCATGGAGCGGATGCGGTCACTGAGTTGGCGATCGCATTGGCAGAAGCTTCCCGAATCGCAGCAGACTCGGATAGCTTTCACACGTTTGCAGACAACTTCTTCGTCCGCTTCCCGGTTGACACTCATTTTTTCATGGAAATTGCGAAACTTCGTGCTTTCCGAGTGTTATGGAAAGCGTTCGGACAAGCTTACGATGTTGACGAGCCACCGTATGCACCGGTATTTGCAGTAACGTCTTTACGTTCATTTTCCAAGCTTGATCCGTACGTTAACCTTCTTCGAGCGGGGAATGAAACATTCGCCGCAGTTTTAGGCGGGGCTGATATGATTCAAGCACATCCGCATAATATTTTGACCGGGCCGAATACGAGCTCCATCCGGTATAGCCGAAATATGCAACTTGTTCTAAAAGAAGAAACACATGTGGAAAAAGTTCTCGATCCCGCTGGAGGTTCTTATTTTATTGAACAACTGACAGAAGACCTCGTTGCAAAGTCATGGAAACTCTTTCTGGAAATCGAAAGCATAGGAGGCATCGAAAAGTTCCTAGAAGGCGGCCGATTACAGGAAAACTTAGTAAAACTTCAAAAAGAAATTGCCATAGGTAAACGAGCACTTATTGGGACCAATGTGTACGCCGAGCTTACGCCGACCAATTTTGATAGTTGGAGCGGCTTACATCCGGTATCCCGTTTGGCAAAGCCGTTTGAAAAGCTCCGTCAAACATTCAGTGAAAAGCAACCGACAACAATACTTCTTACCTTTGGAAAACTGAAAGACTTTAAGCCACGAGCGGACTTCGTCAATAGTTTCTTGGCTTCCGGCGGAATAGAGTGCAGTTGGAGTCCTGCCTTTGAAAGTATTGAACAGGCAATCGAATGGTTGGATACTAAAAAGCCCCACTATGTAATTGTCTGTGGTACTGATGAAATTGTGTCAGCAAGTATGGAAAGTCTGCTTGAAAAGCTGCCAATGGAGATCATGCTCGATGTAGCGGGGAAATTCAATGACGAAACAGTGCAGCATTGGAAGCAACTTGGCCTTACTGGCATGATTTTCAACGGCCAGAACAAGCTTGAGAAATTGCAGGACATACTGACTTCGTGGCAAGGAGGGATCCAGAATTGAAAAAACCTGACTTCACTAAAGTTGACATCAGCAAACTGAACACTGGTATTAATTCTTGTATCAAAGAAACGCCTTTTGTTACGAACGAAGGTATCTCGATAAAGACTAGCTATACAAATAAAGATGTTGAAGGCATAACTCATTTGAAAGACATGCCGGGCATCGCCCCGAATACGAGAGGTCCATACCCGACCATGTATGTCGCACGCCCATGGACTGTCCGTCAATATGCAGGTTTCTCCACAGCCGAAGAAAGTAATGCGTTTTACAGAAGGAACTTGGCGATGGGACAAAAAGGCTTATCGGTCGCTTTTGACTTGGCAACACACCGAGGCTATGATTCCGATCATCCCCGGGTGACGGGCGATGTCGGAAAAGCGGGAGTGGCGATTGATTCTGTAGAAGACATGAAAATCCTTTTTGACGGGATTCCGCTTGACCAAATGTCCGTCTCCATGACAATGAATGGTGCGGTTTTGCCGATCATGGCTTTTTACATTGTTGCGGCGGAGGAGCAGGGCGTATCTCCGGAGAAGCTTGCAGGTACGATTCAAAACGATATTTTGAAAGAATATATGGTAAGGAACACGTACATCTTCCCACCGGAAATGTCGATGCGCATCATCGCAGATATTTTTGAGTACACTTCCAAAAATATGCCCAAATTCAACTCGATTTCAATTTCGGGCTACCATATGCAAGAGGCGGGGGCGACGGCGGATATCGAGCTTGCTTACACATTGGCGGACGGGCTTGAATATGTGCGTACCGGTTTGAAAGCGGGAATTGACATTGACTCATTCGCACCGCGTCTATCATTCTTTTGGGCAATCGGCATGAACTACTTTATGGAAATCGCGAAAATGCGGGCGGCACGGAAGATCTGGGCGCAAATGATGCAGTCGTTCAATCCGTCCAATCCAAAATCCCTGGCATTGCGGACCCATTCCCAGACGTCAGGATGGAGTTTGACGGAGCAGGATCCTTTCAATAATGTTACTCGCACATTGGTGGAGGCGAATGCTGCGGCAATGGGGCATACACAGTCCTTGCATACGAATGCACTCGATGAAGCGATAGCGCTGCCGACAGATTTCTCTGCACGGATAGCACGGAACACCCAATTGTTCCTTCAAGAAGAAACAAATATGACGAAGACAATCGATCCTTGGGGCGGTTCCTATTATGTAGAAAGGCTGACTGCTGACTTGATGGAAAAAGCATGGGAGCTAATCGAGGAAATCGAAGACTTGGGCGGAATGGCAAAGGCGATTGAAACCGGTTTGCCGAAGATGAAGATCGAGGAAGCGGCTGCAAAACGTCAAGCGAAAATCGACTCCCGCACGGAAACGATTGTCGGTGTGAATAAATACCGTCTTGACAAAGAAGAGCCTATCGATATATTGGAAATCGACAACTCCGTCGTTCGACAAAAACAAATTGCTCGCATCTCTCAGATGAAAGATATGCGTAATGAAGCCCACGTAACCGCCTCGTTGGAAGCACTGACAGAGGCGGCGCGAGATGGAAAAGGAAATCTACTGGCGCTATCGGTGAATGCGGCACGTGCAAGGGCGACAATCGGAGAAATATCGGATGCGATTGAGAAAGTGTCCGGTAGACACAAAGCGGTGATCCGATCAGTAAGCGGCGTTTATAGCTCGAATTTCTCAAATACGGATGAAATCCAAGATGTGAAGGCGATGGCTGACGAGTTTCTGGAAAATGAAGGTCGGCGTCCACGCATCCTCATTGCGAAAATGGGGCAGGACGGCCATGACCGCGGGGCGAAAGTGATTGCTTCGTCATTTGCCGACTTAGGGTTTGACGTGGATATCGGTCCTTTATTCCAAACTCCGGAAGAGACTGCATTGCAGGCGGCAGAGAATGACGTCCACGTTATTGGAGTCAGTTCGCTTGCTGCTGGACATAAGACGCTTGTTCCTGAGCTGCGCAATGAGCTGGCGAAAATCGGCAGGGACGACATCCTAATCGTTGTCGGCGGAGTCATTCCAGCACAAGACTATGAGTTCCTGCGGGAAAACGGTGCAACGGCCATTTTCGGTCCGGGAACGGTCATACCTGTTGCGGCGCAAAAAGTGATTGAGGATATCTATCGCGCGCTCGGTTACGAGGAAGTGATGGATTGAATAAGAAGGAACAATTCCAGAACGATAGCGCAATGCATGTAATGAATGGCATTGAGTCACTGCATGATGGCGTGGTGGCGCATAAGCGCAAACGATTTGTGAGAAAAGAAAAGAATATCGACATGAATGGATTGTATGAAGAAATCAGCAAAGGCTCAAGACTTCATTTATCAAAGGCGATCACCCTTTTGGAAAGCCAGGCCGAACCGGATCAGAAGATAGGGCAGGAATTATTGAAAAGATTGCTGCCGAATACAGGAAATAGCATCCGCATCGGTATCACTGGAGTACCCGGCGCGGGAAAAAGCACATTCATAGAAACGTTTGGACTTCAATTGGCGAAAGCCGGACATAAGGTCGCCGTACTTGCAATCGACCCGAGTTCAACAGTGACTGGCGGGAGCATTTTAGGCGATAAGACGAGAATGGAGGCGCTCGCAAAACATCCGAACGCCTTCATCCGTCCTTCGCCGTCTTCCGGGACTCTCGGAGGCGTGCATAAAAAAACGCGTGAAACGATGCTGCTGTGCGAAGCAGCTGGATATGACATCATCCTCATTGAAACGGTCGGCGTCGGCCAAAGTGAAACCGTCGTGAGGGGAATGGTCGATTTCTTTATGCTGCTCGTTTTGACAGGTGCAGGCGATGAGCTTCAAGGCATGAAAAAAGGGATCATGGAATTGGCTGATTGCATGATTGTCCACAAAGCTGATGGGGATAATGCGAAACTCGCTAGTAAGACGGTTAGGGAATATCGCCAACTACTCCATTTCCTACAGCCGGCAACACCTGGCTGGACGACGACTGCATTGCCTGTTTCATCGTTGGAACGCACCGGCTTTACGACTGTGTGGGAAACAATTAAAACGTTCCAGGACGAAATGGAGGCAAGCGGAGTCTGGACAGCAAGAAGACAGTCCCAGACGAAAGATTGGTTCCATTCAATGATAAGGGATCGGTTGATCGATAGTTTCTTTTCGCAGCAAGGAAAAAAAGAGTTAGTACACGAACTTGAAAAACAGTTGCTTACAGGTGAAATGACTGTTGCAAGTGCGGTTGACAAGATACTTCCCATGAAGTGACTTCAATGGATGATTATTCGGCAAGCCATTCATTCTACTAGGTTTCTAAATCCGGTTTTTTGCAAGTGTAACAGCCAACTGCTATGATGAAAATATATTTTGAAAGGGGCCGATCCGAATGACTATGGATTTTAACTTTTATATGGAAGATATTACGAAGCAAGCACGGTCTGAAATGGAAGCAAGCGGGTATGAGCAGTTGACAACTCCCGAGGAAGTGGAAGCGGCATTCAAACGACCTGGAACGACGCTCGTCATGGTGAATTCCGTTTGTGGATGTGCAGGTGGAATCGCGCGTCCCGCTGCAGCACATGCCGTTCATTACGATAAACGTCCTGATCACCTTGTCACTGTTTTTGCGGGTCAAGATAAGGAAGCGACTGCATATGCACGCATGATTTTCGGTGAAGATCATCTGCCATCTTCCCCATCTTTTGCGTTATTGAAAGACGGGAAGGTTGTTGCAGAAGTCGGACGCTATGAAATTGAAGGCCATGATCCGATGTCCGTCGTCACAAACCTGCAAAGCCAATTTGAAGAGCATTGTGAGGAAATATAAAAAACAGTCCCTCGGGACTGTTTTTTTTACTTATAAAAAAACGCTTAAACCAATCAGGACACTTGAAGCGACCATAGCGGCAATCATTAGATAAACAACGACTTTTTGAAATTTTTTATTGCTCATCGGACAAATCTCCTCGCGTTATAGATACTTTCATTTTAACAGATTCCATAAAATTCTCAAGATGTAGCGGATTTAAATAGAAAACGTTACAATGGATTGAAGGAGGCGTTCAAATGAAAAAAGTGGATCATATCGGAATTGCCATTAATGATTTGAATAATGCGCTGCCATATTACATAGAAACGTTAGGATTGAAACTGCTAGGAATTGAAAAAGTTGAAAGTCAAAAAGTGAAAGTGGCCTTTATCGATGCCGGTAATTGTAAGATTGAGCTCCTTGAACCAATCGGAAAAGATGGGGCCATTGCTAAATTCCTTGAAAAACGCGGAGAAGGCATCCACCATATTGCATTCGGTGTCTCAGACATTCGGTCCAGGATGGAAGAGTTGAAGGAGAAAGGCGTACAATTGCTGCAAGATGAGCCGAAACCGGGCGCAGGTGGCGCTGAAGTTGCCTTCCTGCATCCGAAGTCATCGTTCGGAGTACTGTATGAATTATGCGACAAAGGGGATAAGCCGAATGGACATTTATGATAAAATCAATGAATTATACGACAGGAAACGGGAGATTGAACTAGGCGGAGGAGATGAACGTATCGCCAAGCAGCATGAAAAAGGGAAATTGACAGCCAGAGAACGGATCAATCTATTGCTGGATGAAGGTTCATTTGTGGAGTTGAATCCTTTCGTCATACATAGGACAAGGGATTTCGGCATGGACAAGCAGAATGGGCCGGGAGATGGTGTTGTTACAGGATACGGGAAGATCGAGGGACGTCCGGTTTATCTATTTTCACAAGATTTTACAGTCTTCGGCGGCGCTCTTGGAGAAATGCACGCCATGAAAATTGCGAACGTCATGGACTTGGCTGCGAAGAATGGCGCACCATTCATCGGTTTGAACGATTCAGGAGGGGCGCGAATTCAAGAAGGTGTTGTATCGCTCGATGGCTACGGTGAAATCTTCTATCGAAATGCGATTTATTCCGGGGTTATCCCTCAAATTTCCGTCATTTTAGGGCCATGTGCGGGAGGGGCAGTCTATTCCCCGGCCATTACCGATTTCGTATTCATGACAGACGAAACGAGCCAAATGTTCATAACAGGCCCGAAAGTCATTGAAACGGTGACAGGTGAGAAGATTTCATCCGAAGATTTGGGTGGATCAAAAGTACATAATTCCATAAGCGGGAACGCCCATTTCCGCGGCAAGGATGAGAAGACTGTATTGGAGCAAGTACGTCATCTTCTTTCATATCTTCCGCAGAACAATGATGAAAAGGCCCCTGTACTTGAGACGGAGTCGGAAGAAGACTATCGCAACGATCTGGCGGATGTCGTTCCGTTTGAGACAATTCGACCATACGATGTCCGTAAAGTCATTGAACAAGTTGTCGATGCGAATTCGTTCCTCGAAGTACAGGCGGAATTTGCAAAGAATGCGGTTGTCGGTTTCGCCAGGATGAGAGGCGAGTCGGTAGGGTTGATATGCAACCAGCCGAAAGTGATGGCGGGAGGGCTTGATATCAATTCGTCCGATAAAATTGCCCGATTCATACGCACATGTGATTCATTTAATATCCCGCTAATTACATTTGAAGACGTCACAGGTTTCTTTCCGGGAGTAAAGCAGGAGCATGGTGGAATCATCCGCCATGGCGCAAAAATCCTATATGCCTATTCGGAAGCGACTGTTCCGAAGATTACAGTCATCTTGCGGAAAGCGTTCGGGGGTGCCTATGTCGCATTGAACTCGAAGGCGATCGGGGCGGATGTTGTCTATGCATGGCCAAATGCGGAAATAGCCGTCATGGGAGCGGAAGGGGCAGCCAACATCATTTTTGCACGTGAGATTGCAAACAGCGATGACCCGGATTCGACGAGGGCTGACAAAATCGAAGAGTATAGGGCTAAGTTTGCCAACCCGTACGTCGCTGCTTCCCACGGGATGGTGGACGATGTCATCGACCCAAGGGAGACGCGCATCAAACTTTTGCAGGCGCTTGAAATGATGAGGAATAAGCAAGAGACGAGACCGAAGAAAAAGCACGGCAACATCCCATTGTAAAGGAACGAAGACGAAGGAGAGAGATGCATAGTGAATGCGCAACGGCTATTGGATGAGTTTTTTGAGCTGGTACAAATTGATTCCGAAACGAAGCATGAAGAAGGAATTGTAAATGTATTGAAGGAGAAAATGGAGAGTCTCGGTTTTACAGTTATTGAAGACGACACAAAAGAAGTCACAGGACATGGTGCGGGAAACTTGATCGCAACACTGAAGGGCACCGTCGAAAGTGCTGATCCGATCTATTTTACATGCCATATGGATACGGTTGTCCCAGGCAAAGGGATCAAGCCTGAATTGCGTGAAGACGGATACATTTATTCGGATGGTACGACAATTTTAGGAGCAGATGATAAGGCTGGAATTGCCGCTTTATTTGAAATGGCTAGAGTGTTGAAGGAAGAAAATATTCCGCACGGGGATATCCAATTCATCATAACAGCAGGCGAAGAAAGCGGATTAGTGGGAGCGAAGGCGATGGATCCATCGCTGTTGAAAGCGAAATATGGTTATGCTGTAGACAGTGATGGGAAAGTAGGCGGTATTGTAACTGCAGCCCCTTATCAGGCCAAATTATGGACGACGATACATGGCAAGACGGCCCATGCTGGAGTGGCTCCTGAGAAAGGCGTTTCAGCAATTAATATCGCTGCCAAGTCCATCGCTGCGATGACTCTTGGTCGTATTGATTCGGAGACGACGGCAAACATCGGCCGTTTCGAAGGCGGACAGGCGACGAATATCGTTTGTGACGAAGTCAGGATTTTAGCGGAAGCCCGCTCCATCAATGAAGATAAGCTGAAAAAACAGATTGCCCATATGGTTGAAACATTTGAAAAGACGGCTGCTGCTATGGGAGGCAAAGCGGAAACGGAAGTGAAGCTTATGTATCCTGGTTTCAGTTTCGAAGAAGATGCGGAAGTAGTGCAAACGGCAATGGAAGCAATCCGAAATGTCGGCAGAGAACCTGAAATCATGACAAGCGGTGGCGGAAGCGACGGCAATGTATTCAATGGAGCAGGCGTGCCAACTGTGACATTATCTGTCGGCTATGAGGAAATCCATACGAAGAACGAGCGTATGCCAGTGGAAGAATTAAATAAACTCACTGAATTATTGATTGAAATTGTACGCGTTGCGTCGACGAAGGGGGTATGAGTGGTGAGCGATATGAAAGCGGTTATCATTCAATGTGGTGAAGAGGAATACGCTTTGCCTGTCGATACAGTCGTCTCGATTGAAAAACTGGAACGGATAAATCCGATTCCCCATTTGCCTGATTATCTGCTCGGATTAATGAAAATCAGAGGAGAATTGGTTCCGATTTTGGATTTCCAGCAGATTCTTTACGGAAATTCGGCGAAAAATGATCCGAATGCAAGGATTGTTGTCGTACAAACCGAAAAGCTGTTTATTGGATTGCTTGTTCTAGACGCTAAAGAGATATTGGATATCCCGGAAAGTAAGTTGACTTCCTCCGGTTTAATGGCGTATTCCAAAACACCCTATTTCAAGACAGTCGCAAATCTGGAAGATCGGATGATCACCGTTGTCGATGCTGAAATACTCTCTCGTACATTGACAGGGATGGATGAAATCGGGCAATATGTGCAAACAATGATAGAGAAATAATAAAGTACCGGATGGCTTCATCCATCCGGATTTTTTGAATGAAGCGATGGAGGTGAGGCAAATGACATCTGTCCCGAATGCACAGGCAAAAGTCATTCTTCATCTTGATATGAACAGCTTTTTCGCTTCCGTTGAGCAGGCGCATGATCCGAGATTGAAAGGAATACCGATGGCGGTTGCTGGAAATCCAAAAGAGCGGCGAGGCATCCTTGTCACGTGCTCATATGAGGCGCGGGCGCTTGGCATTTACACGACGATGTCAGTCGGCGAGGCAAGAAGGATTTGTCCGGATCTTGTCATTGTGCCGCCGGACTTTGATAAATACCGGATTGCCTCCAACGCTGTCTTTACGATCTTGAGATCTTACACCGATCTAGTCGAGCCTGTTTCAATCGATGAAGCGTATATTGACATAACAGACATCGGTGGATTGACAAATGCCGTGCAGATTGCAGAACATATGCAACGGCGGATTCTTCAAGAATTGGATTTGCCCTGCTCCATCGGAATCGCACCGAATAAGTTCTTGGCGAAGACTGCTTCAGATATGAAAAAACCGATGGGGATAACGATTTTACGTAAAAGGCAAGTGCCGGATGTCATATGGCCATTGCCTGTCATAGAAATGCATGGGGTCGGCCAAAGCACTGAAAAACGTTTGAATGAACTCGGCATAATGACAATCGGTGATTTAGCGAAAGCGGATGAAACAGTAATCAAAAGCAAATTGGGCAAAAACGGCAATAGACTGCGAAACCGGGCGAACGGGATTGATCACCGGCCAGTCGATCCCGATGCGGCAGAAGAAAGAAAAAGTGTCGGCAGTTCAACGACATTGCCGGTGGACGAAACGGAACTGTCTGCATGCCTTGAAATATTCAAACGGTTATCTGTGAAAGTCGCACAGCGGCTTGACAGGCTGCAGCTGGCGGGCACGGTTGTCATGATTCAAATGAGGACATCTGACTGGCGAAACATCACGAGAAGCCGTACAGTACTTAATCCGCTTTATAAAGCGGAAGATGTGTACAAAGTAGCCGCTGAACTTTTCAAACGGCATTGGGAGAGAGATCCGATTCGGCTTCTAGGCATTACGGTTTCAAATGTCATTCCGCTGAACGAATTGAATGAGCAATTATCATTCGAGAACTTCGAACTGTATGCCAAAGAAGCGAAACTTGATGATCTCGTCTCGGAACTCGAGAAGAAATTTGGACCAAACTCCGTTAAACGGGGGCTGAGAGAAAGGTAGGCGATTACATTGGAAGTGTTTTTCTTAGGAACCGGTGCCGGAATGCCATCAAAGCAGCGGAATACATCGTCTTTGATCCTTAACCTTTCTGCAGAGCAAGCCGGCTATTGGATGTTTGACTGCGGAGAGGCTACTCAGCATCAACTGCTTAGGACATCCATAAAACCACGGAAGATAAATAAGATTTTCATTACACATCTTCATGGCGATCATATTTTCGGATTGCCCGGTTTCCTGGGATCACGTTCATTTTTAGGCGGCGACGAAGAATTGGTCATTTACGGGCCGGTGGGGATTAAAGAATGGATCTTAACCTCTCTTCGTGTAACGAAAACACATTTGACGTATCCATTGAAAATAGAAGAAATTGAAGAGGGCATAATTTTTGAAGACGATCAATTCAAAGTGTATACACAAGAACTGCGGCATGTTATCCAATGTTTCGGTTTTAGAATCGAACAGAAGCCGCTGCCTGGCAAGTTGCTTATAGAGAAAGCAGTCGAGTCGGGAGTTCCAAAAGGCCCTATGTTGAAAAGGTTAAAAGATGGGGAAGACATTGAGCTTGAAGATGGGCGAATCATTTATAGCAAAGACGTGACGGGTGAACCGCAAAATGGGTTTACAGTAGCTGTTCTCGGAGATACAAAGTACTGTTCATCTGCTGTTGAATTGGCGAATGAAGCAGACATTCTCATCCATGAAGCCACTTTCGATAACGAGACCGGAGACCTTGCAAAAGACTATGGACATTCAACGATAGGCGATG
The DNA here is from genome assembly GCF_023715585.1 of Sporosarcina luteola. GTDB lineage: Bacteria > Bacillota > Bacilli > Bacillales_A > Planococcaceae > Sporosarcina > Sporosarcina luteola_D. Next base: position 768,647 of record NZ_JAMBOK010000001.1, on the reverse strand, counting down.
CTGCACGGACAGCTGTGGAGGCAAATGTGAAGGTGTTAATCGCAAATCATATTAGCGCACGCTTCATGCCTGCCGATATTGCCAATCTCCAAGAGCAAGGCAGTGCAATTTTTCCGAACATCCATATTGCAGAAGACTTCAGTCATTTCGAGTGGGTAAATGAACAGTTGATTAAAAAGTAAAGCTGCCGCAGTCCTTGTTGACAAGCGGCAGCTTTTTTTGATTTCATAAGATCCATCCACGGTCATACTGTTTAGGCGGCTCGATTGCCACGCCTAATTCCTTTGCAGCAGAATAAGGCCAATACGGATTGCGGAGCAATTCACGTGCTAGTAAAACGACATCTGCGCGTTCATTCTTTAAAATCTCCTCGGCTTGCAGCCCTGTCGTGATCAAACCGACGGCACCTGTCGCAATCCCGGTTTCTTTTCTGATCTGTTCGGAAAACGGCACTTGGTAGCCAGGGTATGCGTCAATCTTCGCAGGAACGACAGCACCAGAACTCACATCAATCAAATCCACATCTTGTGTTTTCATCCAATTTACCATTTCGATATATTGAGAAGTCGACATTCCGCCATCTGCATAATCTTCTGCAGATATCCGTACGAATAAAGGTCCATCCCATTCCGAACGAACAGAATCAATTATCTCGCGTAAAAAGCGATAACGATTTTCGGAAGGTCCACCATATTCGTCCGTTCTTTCATTTGCTAACGGCGAAAGGAATTCATTGATCAAATAGCCATGGGCGGCATGCAGTTCGATGAGGTCAAATCCTGCTTTTTTAGCACGGATTGCAGCATCCCTGAAAGCGTCAATCGTTTCCCGGATTTCCGCAAGAGACATTTCAACTGGCGTTTTATATTGGTCATTGAAACGAAGTGCGCTTGGCGCATAAATATCACCATCCACTGTAGCCTTTCTGCCTGCATGGGCGATCTGGATGCCGGTTTTTGCTCCATGCTGTTTCATGAGGCGGACAAGTTCGGAAAGTCCATCCACATGGTCATCGCTCCAAATGCCAAGGTCGCGATCTGAAATCCTGCCTTCCGGCAAAACAGCTGTCGCTTCCACAATTATGAGTCCTACTTGCCCGACAGCACGCGTAGCATAATGGATCTTATGCCAATCCTCGACCTTGCCATCCAAGTTATGGCTTGAGTACATGCACATCGGTGCCATGACAATCCTATTTTTAAATTCTACACCGCGAATTGTAAAAGGTGTAAATAATTTTGCCAATTCAACAACCTCCTCTAACTTATTACTGAGACAGTGCGCCCAGCTCCCGCGAACGCTTTTCTGCACTTAGTAGGCAATCGTAAATCGTCTCTTTGAACAATCGGGCTTCTAGAGCCTTCAATCCGGCTTCCGTCGTACCGCCCGGACTTGTCACATTCTTTCGTAACTGTTCTGGTTCTTCGCCGGTTTGCCGCAACATAGCAGCAGCCCCTTCGAACGTTTGAATAATCAGCTCGCGTGCCACTTCATTGGAAAGCCCATTCGCAATTGCTGCTTCTTCCAATGCCTCCACCATATAATAGACATATGCTGGTCCGCTGCCGGATAAAGCTGTCACTATATGTAACTCGTCTTCATCCACTTCTTTTACAACACCAATTGATGACAGCAGTTCGAATATACGGTTTCGCATAATCGCATCCACTGATTTATTCATTGAAACACCGCTTGCAGATTTTCCAATAGTCGCCGAAGTATTCGGCATTGAACGGGCAATAGGGCGATCACCTAGGCCTTTCTCAATCGTATCCATCGACACGCCGGCGATTACGGATAGAACAGCCGCATCATCATTAATGTAATCCGCAATATCATCCATTGCTTGTGTGATGTCTTTTGGCTTTGTCGCCAATACGATAAGTTCAGCATTCTGCAAGGCAACTCGATCCTGACAGACGATGGAAACCCCGTAGGTTTTCTGCATGTGGGCAAGCCTCTCATCATCTGATTTATTCATTACATATACATCAGCTGGTAGCATGACTTCATTAGTAAGTATACCAGCAATAATTGCTTCTGCCATGGAGCCGGCACCTACGAACACAATCTTTCCCATCCTCATCCGTCCTTTCAAGTGAATAAAAAAAAGCGCTCCCGTCCCGATATAATCAGGACGAAAACGCATGTTTCCGCGGTACCACCTAAATTTGCCGGAGTCAATCCAGCACAACTTACTAGCTTTCGTAACGTGAAAGGGACGGCCATGTTTCCATGGCAGCTCAGAAGCAGGTTCGGGGCAGGAGAGGGATAGCGGCTCTCAGTCGATGGCCGGCTTTCCTGTTTCCTTCACTGCCTCTACTTGTCTTCATCAACGCTCTTGTATTGTGAATTATAGTGATTATTGCATATTGTCAAACAAAAGTCAACGATTACAATTCATCTTTAAATAGATAAATAGTGCCTCTGAGAAGGGCTGCAATCAATATAACGAACAAAACTACCGAGAGTAAAGATTTCAAGAATACGGGTTCATCGAGAGTGACGGGACTTTGGAAAAGAGGTACAATGGACTGAATTACCATTCATACCTACTAAATTTGATGGAACTGAAGGAGTTTACCAATATGATACATAAAATTGAAATTCCAACGCCGTTCGCTGTTGGCGATGTCAACGCTTTTGTCGTAAAAGGGGATGCCTTATCGCTCGTAGACGCAGGCCCTAAAACTCCCGAAGCCTATGAGGCGTTAAAACGAGGCCTTACCGAAATTGGTTATACTTTCAACGATATAGAGCAAGTCATTTTGACACATCACCACCCGGATCATGCCGGTTGGATGGATGCTTTCGGCAAGGCGGAATTGATCGGTCATCCGTACAACGATCTTTGGCTGAAAAGGGACCAGTCATTCATGGAGTACCATGACCGTTTTTATTTGCAATGCCTGAAAGAAGAAGGCGTGCCGGAAAAGTATTTCAACTGGGTGGAAAAGATGAAGCGGCCAATACGATTGATGGGGGAAAGGACACTGGATCGGACAATTGGAGAAGGCGACGAATGGACAGGACATCCTGGCTGGATCGTCATGGAAACACTCGGACACGCCCAAAGCCATATTGTACTCTTCAATGAAAAGACCGGTGAAATGATCGGGGGCGACCTTATTCTTGAAAAAGTATCGTCCAATCCATTGATTGAACCTCCTGCAAATCGTGAAGCGGCTCGTCCGAAATCGTTATTACAATACAATGCCTCTTTGACACGTCTGTTAGATTTGCCGATTGACGTCGTCTTTAGCGGCCATGGGAATGAAGTTCAAAATGTCCATCCTCTAATCGAATCAAGACTTCAGAAGCAGCACGAACGGGCAATGAAAGTGCACGCCATGCTAAATGAAGGAAGCAAGACGATCTATGAACTGACGCAGCAATTATTCCCGACAGTCTATGAAAGGGAACTGGGTCTTACATTATCTGAAACGATCGGCCAAACAGATTATTTATTATCAAAAGGACTTGTACGAGAAACGGTTGGAGAAGGCGGGATTCTGTATTATGAACAAGCGTAAGACTCTTTTAGTGACGGGGGCAACGAGCGGGGTCGGCTATGCAACGGCGATGCGGCTATTATCCCACCCGGATCGCTATACTGTTTATGTGACGGGAAGGGCTCCGGAAAAATTATGGGAATTGCAAAATGAAGGTGCGATACCCATTCCTGCGGATATTACAAAGACAGAAGAGATGGAAAGCATACTGAAGCAGACCGGCCCTTTGGATATCGTCATTTTTTCAGCTGGAGTAGGGCATTTTGAACCGGCACATCTACTTTCTGACGAAGCGATCCGCTCAATGATGGATACTAATTTCATAGCTCCTGTTGAAATGACGAAGCGCATCCTGCCTCAAATGATGGAACAACAAGAAGGGCAACTCATTTACATTGGTTCCCAAGCTGGAAAAGTGGCAACACCAAAGGCATCTGTATATGCAGCTTCCAAGCATGCCTTGATCGGATATACGAACGCATTACGCATGGAAGTAGCTCCTTTCGGCATTCATGTTTCCATTATCCATCCAGGTCCGATTGACACACCGTTCATAGATGGGGCAGACAGGACGGGAAACTATCGTTCATCGCTCGGCAACCATCTGTTGAACGTCGGCACGGTTGCAGATGCGGTCGTTCAAACGATCGGCAAACCGGTTCGCGAAATTAACTTGCCCGGCATCATGGGGCTCACAAGCAAATTGTACGCTCTTTCACCGGGGGTGGTGGAAAAGGTTGGACGCAAGTATTTCATGAAGAAATAAATGATAACCGAATAAAAAGAGCATGGTCCAAAATTCGGACCATGCTCTTCTTTCCGCACCGGAAAATTTGATTGTTTGTTCACTTGCTTCAAACCGTTCTTCCTGACAAACCTAAACGCCCGTCAGTGCAGTTTGATCCTGCTGACCCCTTACTTTAAAAAGTGTGGTCCTTTTCGTGACCGACCATAATGGGTATCAGCTTCAAGTTGCACTTCCACAAAAAACCTACTTCTTACCGTACTAAAGTGGCCGGAGCGAAAACGACATTCTCCGGACGAGTGTTCCACTTGCCAGTAAAGCAAATTTTCCGCCAAGGCTGTGCAAATCTTCGTGGAATCGATCATTATTCAATCATCTCCACTTCCGTTCTGCCTTGTATTCTACTAATACCCCACTCCACTATAAGGTAAACATCTTTTATAAATTATTTTTTAATTTCAACTTTTATCCTTTGTCAGCTGTTCTTGGGCTAGTCGGACCATTTCCTTTACCATATTTCCACCGATCGGTCCGCCGATTTTTCCCGCTTGTTCAGATGTAAGTTTTCCATTGTACTCTTTCGAAAGGGGAATACCCAATTCCTTTGCCACTTCAAATTTTACGGCATCTGGCTGGTCTTTATCTACAGTATATCCCTTTGCTTTCATTACATCTGCTTTAAGTCGATCCAATTGGTTACGTGCCTCAGGAACTAAAATACGATTTTTGCGTCCCATCCACTCATCTCCATTCACAAGTAGTCTTTCCCGAAAGTGAAAAATGATGATGGATGAATTGAAATGCCGTTTCGGAATGCAATAGCAGTCCAACATGGTATACTAAAACGAAATAAATCAATTAACTAAAACGATTTGAAACTGGAGGTGAGCTTTGATATGAAAACTTTGACGGTCGAACATATCGTAAAGCGATTCTCATTCGAAGTTCTTGTTGGACACCACATGCTGGATAAAACCTTGAAAAAGACGAAAGTCAGAAGACCAGGCTTGGAATTCATGGATAAATTCGATTTTATTGCCACAGAGCATGTCCAAATCCTTGGAAAGAATGAAATCAATTATTTACATACGCTCACTGATGATGAATGCAAGCTTCGCATCGCAAATATTGTCCAATATGATCCGCCATGTATCATTATTACATCCAATCAGGCTGAGCCGCTTGGATTGCGGCAATATTGCACGGAGGAACACATACCCGTCTTGCGGACGCCTGACTCGACGAGCGAAATGAGTGCAAAGCTGGATGCTTTCGTCACAAAAGAAATGGCTCCTGAAATTGCGGTCCATGGGGTGTGTGTCAATGTAGCGGGGATCGGAATACTTCTCCGTGGCAAATCCGGGGTGGGGAAGAGTGAAACTGCACATACGCTGATCGGCAGGGGACATCGATTAATTGCAGACGATATCGTCGTGTTGAAAAAACTGAGTCCGCAAACGCTCCTAGGAACACATGACGAAAAGAACAAGGAATTTCTGGCGCTGCGAAGCATTGGTCTGCTCAATGTCGTCAGGCTCTATGGACGAGCAGCCTTTCAGGAAGAGAGCCGAATTGCGCTCGATATAGAATTGACCGAATGGAAGGATAATGCATTGAATAATGAGCTTGAACTGGACACGAAATTCAAGTCATATATGGACGTTCCGATTCCGCATATCCAAATTCAATTGCAACCAGGAAGAGACGTTGCGGGCTTGATCGAGGCTGCGGCGAATAACTGGTATTTACAGCAGCAAGGCTATAGCGCGGCTGAAGAATTCAAGAAGAGGTTGGAATCCGAATTTAATGAAGGAAGCCAGTGAAAAGAGGTTACTAATGAAACAACAGATGAAACTTGTGTTGGAAATGGATGAATTGCAGTGTCAAAACTATATGGTGCTGCATGGAAATGAACTTTTTTCATACATGCTAGCAAACCTGGGGTCTCCGGATAGCGTGCTGCGCGATGAACTTATTTATAGACTATTCGTCAAATTGATTTCAGAGCAACAATTGGAAACAAACCAATTGATCCATGCCCTTAAGGAATTAATCACCGATCGATATGTATTTGCATCAATTGGAGAAAAGGGCTCGGATGATGTGTTTGTCCGCTCATTCTCAACACTTTGGCTCACCGCATTATTATGGTTGGATCAAGAACACCCCTTCATGGATTCCGAACTACGAAGCCAAACGATGGAGAAAAGCGCAACCTATCTATTACGGGAACAAGATATACGCGGATTTGTGGTAGGTAAAGGGTGGGCGCATAGTATTGCTCATGGGGCGGATCTTGCAGCAATGATTGCAAGTCATCCTTTAGTGGAAAAAAGACTGATCCCCATCATTCTGGAAGGCGTGACTTCTTGCTTTTGGAAAGGCGGCGTCTATGTCGATGATGAGGATGAACGGTTAGTTGCCATTATTATCTCATTGGCCAAAAGTGATTATCCTGAAGAAGTTCTAATAGAGTGGATGGAGCAAGTTTTTGATAAACTGGATAGGAAAATTCCTGAAAAAGGATATTCCCCATCGATTTATCACGCGCGTACTAACATTCTGCAATTCATGAGAACATTGTATTTCGCATTGAAAAAATCCAAACGCTATCCGAAGTTGCAAAGTACAGCTTCTTTTTTCATTCAGAAGTGGCAGAATGCATAAACATAACCTAAAAAACCGATGGGGTAATCCATCGGTTTTTTAGCTTTTAATCTCATTCGTCATAGCAGTCTCCACCATTTGACCAATATATTTCAACGTATTTACTTCCGCTTCTTCCAAACTATAATCGAGCCGATTATTCAATATATTCGTCAGCATTCCTTGCCATAAAAGATTAGTCATTTCATTAAGCGAATCCACCCTGCTTTCATCGATAAGCCCTTCCTTTGCAGCCGATTGCAAAAGCGACTTGCCACGTTTCGTCATGCTGCGTTCAAACAAAATCGGTTTCAGCTCTTCCGGGATATTGATCAATTCAGAAGGGTACATCTCATAATAACGTTCAATCATTTTTTCCGGATGATCGCCTAAATCCATAATGAAGACTGCATGGAAAATGGCAGGCTGCTGGAATGAGTGTCTGCAAAAGCATTCCCATGCGAGCATGTACTTCTCCAAATACGTTTGTCCATTCTCCATAGTAACAGTGACTTCCTCAGTGTAATCTTTAAGTAGCTTCATTGATGCGAAGAATATCAGATGTGAAACTTCCCCAAAATAATTGTATATTGTCGCACTATTGTATCCTGCACGGTCAGCAACTTTCCGGATCGTTACTTGGTTGATACCATCCTCTTTAATAATAGCAACTGTTGCTTCAATAAAATATTTCCACATCCGGCTCATTTGAATTTTTTTATTGTTCATATTCCTACACTCCTTTCCTTCAATTCATATTCCCACTCACTCATATATTTTAAGTATACAATATCATTGAAATATTAATTTGTAATTTACGATTGTTCTATTAATTTTACTGTGGTAGAATAATCGATATTAATAAATAATCATGATTAGTAAATCTTATCTGATTTTTATTGGCGGTGCAATCCAATTTGTGAAGTTCTTAGAACGGAGTCCTAAGTTCTTTTTTAGAATCTTAGTTGGAAGCGCTGTCAAAGCAAAGAGATGCGTTGTTACATTGCAGAAAATTATAGGGGTGGGGAAAATGAATAAAGTACGAATTGATCCATTTATCTTTTGGGCGTCTATAGCAGTCATCGTAGCAGCAACCATTTTACTAGTTGTCAATCGTTCAACGGCGGAGCCCTATTTGGATGATATGATGACTGCGATCACGTATAAAATGGATTGGGCTTTTCAGTTTTTGACAATCGGTTTGTTCATCCTTTTAATTTGGCTGGCATTCAGCAGGTACGGAAAAATTAGATTGGGAGATGGCAAACCCGAGTTTTCAACATTCAGTTGGGGAACGATGCTGTTCACTGCCGGCATGGGGACAAGCATCATGTACTGGTCGATGCTTGAACCGATCTTCTATTTCACAGGCCCTCCTTTCGGAATTGAAGCAGAAAGTAAGGGCGCTGCCGAATGGGCATTGACGTATGGCTTATTCCATTGGGGCATCTCTGCATGGTCACTGTATGCTTTCCCGACGGTTGTGATCGCCTATTCCTATTTCATAAGAAAGCGTCCATCTTTGAAAATGAGTGTGGCGCTTAGCGGTGCACTTGGCAAGTATTCAGATGGCTGGGTTGGCAAACTTATTGATATTCTAGTTATTTGGAGTTTAGTGGGGGGATTAGGGACATCGCTCGGTTTGGGGGTCCCAATGGTCTCTGCAGTTGTAGGGAGTATTTTAGGAGTTAAACAAACCCTGACACTCGATGCTATCATCGTCATTTGTATTACAATCGTTTACTCAGCGAGCGCTTACTTGGGGCTCCATAAAGGAATACGGAGATTGAGCGATATAAATGTCTACTTAGCGCTGGCGCTTGCGGTTTTCGTTTTCATCACCGGACCGACATTATTCATTTTGACATACTTTACAAATAGCTTTGGCATGATGATTCAGAATTTCGCCATGATGAGCTTCTATACTGATCCCATCGGCAAAGGCGGATTTCCGCAAGGCTGGACAGTATTTTACTGGGCTTGGTTCGCAGCGACAGCTCCGTTTATGGGTTTATTTGTCGCCAGGATTTCGAAAGGGAGAACAATCCGTCAATTAATCACCCATATGCTGCTATGGGGGTCTATCGGTGGCTGGATCTACTTCATGGTATTCGGAGGCTATACGATGAACTTGCAATTACAGGATATCCTTCCTGTCAAAGACATCTTGGCTGAAAGCGGAGGTCCTGCTTCAATCGTTTCCATCTTGAAATCATTGCCACTAAGCGCAATCGTCTTGCCGTTCTTCGTAATATTGGCGGTTATTTTCCTTTCAACATCGATGGACTCGGCAACATACATCCTATCAGCTATCGCAACGAAGGAATTAGGGGATGGGCAAGAGCCCGCAAGATGGCATCGCATGGTATGGGGAGCTATTTTGGCAACGATATCAATTTCGCTGTTGCTGATCGGCGGGTTGCGGGTCATCCAAACGTCCGCAGTTGTCGTGTCGGTGCCGATTTACATCTTTTATCTTCTGCTCGTAGTCTCTCTTTTGAGATGGTTGAAGCAGGACTTTCCAAAAGCATAAACAGGTTATCACATAGGAGGTTTTTATAATGGTTTTCAACGTTCGAGAATCAAATCGGATTGTTCGGACTGACTTTCCGAGAAAAATCAAGGAAATGAACAATATTTGGATTCCGATGTCGGACGGTACTCGCCTTTCCGCACGGATTTGGCTGCCGGAAGATGCGGTCCAAAATCCGGTTCCAGCGATCCTGGAATATATACCTTATCGAAAAGATGACTTCACCGCTCTAAGGGATTCGCTGCGTCATCCATATTTTGCGGGCCACGGCTATGCGAGCATTCGGGTCGATTTACGAGGGTCGGGTAATTCTGATGGAATCTTATATGACGAATATTTGAAGCAGGAACAGGATGATGCACTGGAAGTGTTAACCTGGATTTCGGAACAGCCATGGTTTACTGGGGGCATCGGCATGATCGGTAAATCATGGGGAGGATTCAACGGCCTACAGGTTGCAGCAAGACGCCATTCATCTTTAAAAGCCATCATCACGCTTTGTTCGACAGATGACCGGTATGCAGATGACGTTCACTACAAAGGGGGAGCAATGCTAGCTTCCGACATGCTTTGGTGGGCTTCCACAATGTTTGCGTATAATGCGCGGCCCGCAGATCCAGAAGTGGTCGGAGAGGGATGGCGTGACAATTGGTTGGAACGGTTGGAGAAGACACCTCCATTCGTTGAAGAATGGGTAAGGCACCAACGTCGTGACAATTATTGGAAACATGGTTCTGTTTGTGAAAACTATGACAACATTGATATTCCTGTATATGCGGTAGGTGGATGGGCGGATGGCTATACGAATGCCATCCCGCGGTTATTGGAAGGCTTGAAAGGCCCGCGAAAAGGATTGATTGGTCCTTGGGCGCATGAATATCCCGAAATGGCTGTCCCTGGACCGCAAATCGGTTTCCTTCAAGAGTGCTTGCGCTGGTGGGACCACTGGTTGAAAGGAATTGATACCGGCATCATGGAAGAACCGATGCTGAGGGCGTGGATTCAGGACAGTGTGCCGCCTCAAACAGATTATTTTGTTCGGCCGGGCAAGTGGGTGGCTGAAGAACAATGGCCTCCAGCAAATATTGAAAATGATCGTTATTATCTATGTGGATCGCAATTGAAGAAACAGGTGGCGGATAATGCGGAAATTGAGGTGGAAAGTGTCCAGCAGCACGGTCTGCATGCTGGTGTATTCTGTCCGTTCGGTCAACCAGGCGACTTGCCGGGCGACCAAAGGAATGATAATGGCTATGCCGTCGTCTTCGAGTCGGAACCGGTTCAAAAGCCGGTGCATATTTTAGGACACCCCTCATTTACTGTCGAACTATCATCGGACAAACCGAATGCTTTATTATCGGTGCGGTTAAATGATGTCGCACCTGATGGTTCATCCACTCGTGTAACATGGGGATTGTTGAACCTTACTCATCGGAATAGCCACGAGTTTCCGGAGCACCTAGTACCCGGGAAGAAATATAGCATCACAGTAGACATGAATGCGATCGGCCATAAGCTGGAAATAGGGCATCGATGGCAATTGGCGATATCGCCTACTTACTGGCCGCATGCTTGGCCGTCTCCCGAGGAAGCGACATTGACTGTCTATCCTTCAAAAAAGACATTTCTATCACTGCCTGTCCGGGAACCGAAGGCAATTGATCTGGAACTAGCACCTTTCCAACAACCGGAAACTGCGGCAGTTCTGGAAAGAGAAATATTGCGTGAAGCTGAAAGGACTCGCGTCATTTCACATGACGTCGTGTCAAATGTTTGGACACTCGATGATTTTTCTGATGAAGGGGCAAGGAAACTGCATAGTAATGGAATTGAATATGGAAGTACGAACCGGAATATTTATACAGTGAAAGAAGGGGAGCCGCTAACCGCGAAGGTGCAATGTGACTGGACGTTGTCAGTCGGTAGGGATGAATGGCAGACCAGTCTTGAAACAACTAGCATCATGACCGCCGATGAACATTACTTCTATTTGCTGAACCGTTTGATTGCATATGAAGGGGAAGAAGAAGTTTTCGATAGGATATGGGAAACAAAGATTCCGAGGGAGTTTGTGTAAGGCGCCCATAGGTTTGGAAAGTGACCAATTCGGTTTCTTTCCTCCTTATGTTTTTTGTGCATCATCCATTGTAAGATGCGGGATTGAGAGGGGCAGAAAATGTCTGTTAAAAAAAGGATTGAACTACTAAGACACTTTATGGATGAGCAGGGAGTGGGACTGGCAATCGTTTGGGAGCCGGATAACCAGTTTTATGTAACTGGTTTTAGAGCGATTTCCTATTCTAGGCCGATAGTTACGTTGATTGATGGTGAAAAGACACAACTGATTATACCAGCATTAGAAGAATCTCATGCAGCGGAAAAGGCGGTAGTAGATCGGACATATGTATATTATGAGCATTACGGCCAGCGTCATCGGACATTGACGTATATGGATTACTTGAGCCGGATCCTTAATTCGTCCGATGCCGGGATGAAGATCGGTGTGGAAATAGGCTCTCTGCCTTCATCTGTTTTACTCTATCTGCAGGAAAAAGGGTATGTGCTTATCGACATCGGTGCGAAAATAATGGAAATGCGATCCATCAAAGATACTCAAGAAATCGAGATGTTGAAGATTGCAGGCCATTTATCCGATCAGGCAATTGGTGAGTCATTGAAACATGTGAAAATCGGTTTGAGCGAGCTAGAATTTGATGCATACGGAGATCGATTGTTACTGGAAACCGCTTCAAAGAAATACCATGATGAATTGATTGGATATGCCGATTGGACATGTTCTGGTGCTTTGCGCAGTGAAATGCCCCATTTGTACTCCAGCACCCGGAGATTTGAGGATGGAGATGTCATTGTCCATAGCAGGCAAGTTTGGTTCAACAACTATCGGGCAGAAAATGAACGTACATTCCTCTTAGGAAATGTGACTGAATTACAGAAGGATTTATTGAAGTTGGCAATTGAAGCACAGCAAGTCGGGTTGGATTTGATTCGGCCTGGATTATTGGCGAAGGAAGTGGATATTGCAACATATGAAGTGTTCAGGAGAGCCGGATATGCGGACTATGTACAGCATCGGGTCGGTCATGGCCTTGGTTTATCGGAACACGAGGAACCTTATTTGCGATTTGATAATGAGTTGGTATTACAAGAGGGAATGGTCTACACGATCGAGCCGGGAATTTATGTGCCAAGCGTAGGTGGGTTCAGACATTCCGATACAGTCATCTTAACGGAAAACGGCAGCTGCCTGATCACAGAGTATCCTCGTGATTTCGAGAGTATGCGGTTTTAACATGTAACGGAGTAGGGGAAACGGATGCTATCTATTATACTCACCATCATCGCCATTAACCTGGCGTATGTCTCGTTATTCACATTGCGTGTTCTTTTTACGTTCAAAGGACTTCGGGTTATTGCTTCAGTCGTGTCCATGGCGGAAGTGTTCATCTATTTAATGGGGTTGAAATTAGTGCTTGACAACCTCGACAATCCGATCAATATCGCGGCGTACTGTTTCGGCTGGGGTCTCGGTGTATATGTCGGCAGCAGGATCGAGAAAAAATTGGCGCTCGGATATACTGTTTTCGAGGTAGTTGTCAATGACACTGACATGGATATTTGCAGACTTTTACGGGAAAAAAACTATGGCGTGACATCTTGGTTCGCAGATGGGAAGGATGGCAAGCGTCTTGTCATGAAAGTTCTTGCGAAACGGAAAGATGAACAGAAGCTTCGGAGCACCATTTTGGAAATTATGCCGAAAGCGTTTATCATCTCCTACGAACCAACGACGTTCAATGGCGGTTTCCTAGTCAGGCATTTAAGGTGATGAAAAAGTCTCTTGGCTGTTACGACCAAGAGACTTTTTCAATTCTGCTATTTAATGCTTGGTTCCACTGTCACTTCAACATTTCCTTGCAGCGCCCTGCTGATCATACAAGAAGTTTCCGCTTTCAACGTCAATCTCTCGACAATATTCCGCTTCTCAGCCATGCCTTCAGCTAATATAATTTCCGGCTTATGTATGATCTTTTTGTACGTAACGATTCCATTAGTATAGTCCACCACTCCGATAGACTCCATCGTCAAACTTACCTTTTCCACACCGCTTCTTTCCAACATCGCGGCGAGCGTAATGATATAGCATGTTGCCGCTGCACCAAGCAACATTTCATCGGGATTCGTCCCGACGCCCGGTCCCTCCATTTCGGTTGGGATCGATACTTCCGTTTTCAGGTTCAACATTTCGATTCTGCCGACATCATTGCGTAATCCCGGCCAATCCGCTTTTAGATGAAAATGATGTTCTGCCATTTACATAACCCCTTTTAGTATAATACTTCTGGTTTTCTCGTGAATTTAACATATACAATGTAAAACAACACAGCGCTCAAAAGACGCAACGAGGAATTTATATACATAGCCACTTCCACACCCCAAATCTCCAGCAGCCAAATGCCGATTTGCGGAGCTATAAACGCGACCACCGATAATAGAACATTATAAGTCGTTATGCAATAGGTCCTCACATGTTCTGGAGATTGTTCCAATAACAGATTGAACAATAATAAAATAATGCCCGCCAGGAAAAATCCCGATGAAGTCTGCACCAGTGCGATATAGTATAAATTTGTCGAAAGTACCGTCAGAAACGGAGTTGTCGCCATCCCAATCGCAGCCCATACAAAAACTAATGTGTTCGATCTTTTTTCTGCCCACTTCTTCCATAGAGGAAAGGAGAGAAACTGAGCCAACATGTTGCCGACAGCGAACATACTTACCCAGAAGATTGTCACTCCTACATATCGAACATGATAGATGTTGAAAATCCCCCAAGCCATCTGCCAGGCAAAGTTAAAGAAGAGTGCTGCAACAAGGAATGCCACGTACTTTTTATACTTGAAAATAGACCAATCCATCGTTTTCTTTTTCGCTGTCAAGCTATCCATCTTTGTAGGTTCTTCTTCATGTTTCATCAATAAGAAGACCTCAAGCATTCCGAAACAAAATGCTGCCCCGAATAATAGTTGGTAGGCTGTCACGCTCGAAGATGCATCTCTCATAAGGAGCCCGATTAGAAGCGTGGAAATCAAACCGACAATCGTCAACAATCTATTCCGATCACTGAAAAATGCTCCTCGCTTTGATTCTTCGACAAGTCCGCTGATGAACGTTTGCCAACCTATATTGGCAACTGTATTTGGCAAACTCATGAATGCAATAATAGTTAAAAAAATCCAAGAATGCATCGAGGGAGAAGGCAAATATACGATGCCAATGATTAGCAGAAACATAAGCCGTGCAATCAGGACGGATATAGCGATTAACTTTTTCTGTTGTTGGGCCCGATTTAATAGAATTGCTGCAGGTATAGTCATAATCAATGCCATTAGTGGGGGCAACGAACTGATTAAGCCAACCTGGTAATTAGTCGCGCTAAGCATGGTTATAGCAAAAATCGGAAAAAAGTTGTTTGAAAAATTTAAAGCGATGGTTGAAGCCATTCCATGATAAATGCTGATTTTCTCATTATATGTGCGCATAAACTCTCCACGTTTCTGTTCATTTACGTAACCTGTTAATCTGAATTATATACTTCGCCACACGAAACACAAGACTCTTTTGCTGCAAATCGGAAAAGTCATATGAAAGGTAAGTGGAGCATACATATAATGGTATTTTATTTTGAATTGATAAATCTTCTCAATTGAAGTAAAATATATTTGAGAAAGATTCTCAAACAAATAGGAGAGGATGAAGTTCATGCTTCGCATTATCATAATGGCAATCTGTGCAGGTGCAGTTGCAAGTATTTCAGCAATAACTCTCTTTAAGGGATTTGACTTGGAAGGTGCATTGGTCGGACTTTCTTCTCTACTTATTTTATTTGGAATAACCTTATTTTTCTATAGTGAATTCAAAAAACAGTTGGTCAGATCCTAGACACCAGTGGCGCTGGTGTTTTTTTTAATGGTTATTCAAGGAATTTTTTTCGTAAATGAAGTATAATCAAATAGCTATTCTGATCTGTTATGAGGAGGTACTTATGTTTTTTATTGAATTTAAACGAATTCTAGTTGTCATATTCGGCTCTTTGCTGATGGCGGTTTCATTGAATTTTTTCCTGATCAACGCAAACGTCTATGCGAGTGGATTCGCAGGGGCAGCACAGCTAGTTTCAAGCATCCTGGTTGATCAAATCGATATTTCAATCAGCACCGGTATCCTATTATTTCTATTCAACATACCAGTAATTATTTTAGGATGGTTCAAGGTAGGCAGAGGATTTACGATTTACAGCATCGTCTCAGTTGTTTTTACTACTATATTCCTCGAAATCCTGCCAGTTCTTTCATTATCAAATGACATCATCCTGAATGCAGTTTTCGGGGGAGTAATTGCGGGCGTCGGGGTAGGCATTTCATTGAAGCTCGGGGCTTCTACGGGTGGAATGGATATTGTTGCTATGGTGTTGTCGCGTCTGCAAGACAAACCGATCGGAACTTATTTTTTATTGTTAAATGGAATAATTATTGTCCTTGCAGGGATATTGTATGAGCCAGAGAATGCGTTATATACGATGGTTGCGCTGTATGTTACAACTTCGGTCATCGATATGATCCATACCCGTCATGAGAAAGTGACGGCAATGATCATCACCCATAATGCTGAAGAGCTTCAGCGGGCAATCCATCAGAAGATGGTGCGCGGAATTACAATTGTTCCGGCAAAAGGCGCCTATTCAAATGAAGATAAAAGTATGCTTTACTTGGTAATTACAAGATATGAATTATATGACCTCGAGAAAATTATTAACGAAGTAGATCCGCAGGCTTTTACAAATATTGTCCAAACAGTTGGTATTTTCGGGTTCTTCAGGAGAGAAGACGAGTTGCCGATTAGACGAACAACATAAAACAAGGTATCCCTGAATATCGGGATACCTTGTTTTTATTTTATGCCGTTTTCTTTTTTATCGACTATTTCTTTTGAGCCTTCCAGGAATTTGGTTAATTCCTCAATGTTTTTCTCGAAATCAATATCCAAGACTCGGCCAGCTCTGACGTCAAGGTCGCGGTAGGAATTGTCCACCGGAATACGAAGTGTATCAATTTTTTCAGATTTATTGTCTAATATACCTTTACCTATTGATAACATTGTCATCTTATCAAGATTCGTATCAATATAGGCATCCGCTGCCCCTAGTAATTTCGGTAAATTCATGAGGCTGTGTACACCTACAGCTTCTTCCTTCAATTTTGAGAGCACTTCCTGTTGTCGTGCTACACGGCCGAAGTCATTTTGACTATCGTGCCGGAACCGGACATAGCCCAATAGCTGGTCCCCGTGCAGCCTTTGTACTCCCGGATGCAACGTCATGTAAATTCCATGTGACATTGTATAAGGAATGTCGACTTCGATGCCGTCAGGTGCTATGATATCTGCAATTTTTGGGAAACCTTTAAAATCAACCATCGCATAATAATGGACATCCAAGCCGAAGTTTTCCTTAATTGTTTGTCTAACGAGCTCCGGTCCGCCCAGAGTGTAAGCAGAGTTCATTTTCTGCATGCCATACCCGGGTATCTCGACATACGTATCACGCATGATCGAAATCAATTTTACCTTTTCGGTTTTTTGATTGTAATTCGCTATCATCAGCGTATCAGATCGACCATCTTCGTCACTCCGTGCATCCGAGCCGAGCAACATAATATTGATTTCACCGAATTGCGGTTCCGGTCCATCAAAAATGCCGAAGTCCTCATTCTGCTCTTTCAATGTACCGTTTTCAGATAGTGATAATCCTATATTATATTGATCAAACCAGTAGTAAATGCCAAGTCCTAGCAAGATGACAACAATACTGATCACAATACCGAACTTTTTCTTTTTTTTCTTCTTCCTCGTAGCAATTCTGCTCAAATGGATCACCGCCTAATTATAAAAAACTATAAAGAGATTGTTTAGCACGCGTATCATATCACCTAATGAACAGTCGGGCAAGGGATATTTCCACATCATATAGACGTCTCAAGTGATAAAAGGTTTTCATTTCAAGTGAAAATAGACATTCCAATTTTTTCTTGCAGACTTCTTTACCCTTGCTTGGCTGCTTATAGTCCTTACGTTTATGTGAAATTTCTATGATAGGTATATGTCGATTTTTTATTCAGAGAAGGAAAGTGACAAGCATATGATGAATAAAGTAGAGAAGTGTTCATGAAAAAATACTAGGGGAGAAAAAAGTGAGACTCACTGAAATTCATCCGTTTTTTTATTACATTAGAATAGAACAAAAGAGGTTTTTCCGTTTTATAAAAAATCTCAAGGATAGGAAACAGTTTGCCAAGAGGAAATCTGAAACGAATTTCAACCATACCTGTAAAAAACATCAATCGCTTTTGCGTAGGAGGCTCGGGGATAGTGATCCGGTCCTACAGGAGAACAAAATCGTAAATCTCACTCTAGCATCAAGCAAAATCGACGGAATCATCATTCAGCCAGGCGAAGTTTTTTCATTCTGGGAATTGGTCGGTAGGGCTACAAGGAAAAAAGGGTATATTGAAGGGATGCAGCTTTCCAGAGGAGAAGTGAAGACAGGTGTGGGTGGCGGCATTTGTCAGTTAGCAAACCTTCTCTATTGGATGGTGCTGCACACGCCAATGACCGTAGTGGAAAGGCATCATCATAGTTTTGATCCGTTTCCTGATGAAGGAAGGGTTCTTCCATTTGGGAGCGGGGCCAGCGTATTTTACAATTATGTAGATTTCCGCTTTAAAAACACTACCGAATTTGCTTTTCAAATCCGTGTTTGGTTGACTGATCGTCACTTGAAAGGTGCAATATATTCCAATGAGGAAATTGGAGTAAGTTACCACATAGAAGAAAGGGCACACCAATTTTACCAGAAAGACGGTAAGACTTTCAGACAGAATGAAATATGGAGATGGACAGTCGATAAACGTACAGGGGAATATTTGCAAGCAGAACTCTTACTAAAAAATGATTCGGAAGTGAAATATGAAGTGTTAGAAAGACAGCTCGTAAGTGTAAAAGATTGATTCTGGAAAAAAGCCAGGCGGGTAATCACCCTCCTGGCCGAAAGACAGATCCTATCATTGAATTGTAGCAATAATACCTTCTTCTCTGTCCAATAACAATTTGACACCCGCTGCATAAGGGTCTCCGTTTAAGACTTTTTCTATCCAATAACGGATTGCCTGGATGATGTCGAATGAACCGAGTACTTGTTTTTGACCGTGATATTCCAGTTCTGCGGAAAAGCCTTCATCATCGTCGTAGACAAGCTCGACTTCGATTTCTTCCGGAAGAATATTATGTTTTTGTGAATAATCAATGCATATTGCATTCACAATATCCTGTTCTGACATCATTAATTCTGCCATGGATTAGCTTTCTCTTTTCTTGCTTTAAGAAGAGAGAAGATCCTCCGAATCAAACTAATGATGAAGATGATTGCCAACAGATTGATCAGAAAACCTAATACCGAACCTAATATGCCCATATTAGCGAAAAGACTGCCAAATAGGAGACCTGCAATCCCTCCGACAAATAATCCGCGCATGAGACCTCCGGAGAAGAACCCGCCTTTTGAAGATTGGGTTTTAGGAGATTTGGCAAAGGATGTATTGTCTTCCTTTTTCTTATCCACTTTCGGTTTTGAGAAGTTGTTCTGATTCGGGTTAAAACTTTTCTTTCCTGATTTATATCTTTTCGCTTCAACCGTAGTAGCATGATCGTTCAGTACAAAGCTGCCGATTGGTGACATGACTATTGTCAAAGCAAGTAACGCAGATAGTAATTTCTTCAATCCATAAACCTCCATCAATATGTAAAATTAAACACTGTACAATTATAAGTTTAAAGTTTATTGATAGCAAATAAACACTTGTTTGTTTAAACTTCTTTAGGAAGAATGCAGATCATATTTGATCATGCATTCTTCCCGGTTAATTACTCCTCAGGTTTAAACGTCTTGCAATCCGTGTCTTCACTATCGTCTGCCTGATTACCGTGTTGACTGACGACGTATATAACCTCGGCGTGACAATTATTTCCTTCTCCCCAATACGTGCAGTTATTCACTTCACATAATATCTTCTGAGTCATCTTATCACCTCCGTATCCTTAGCGTTCCACCAAATCCCCGAATAATGCTTACCGGTATTTGAGCTAATTTAGGAGAGATGAATGACCGTATTTTTCGTGTAATTCTTAAAAGCTGAGATTACCCGGAAATGATTGAATCATTCCCGGATTTCTGCTTCTTCAGTGAGATCTTCATGTAACAATGATACCGGAATAAACAGACCTACTTTGCCATGTTCCTGATGATCCATTGTCGCAAAAATGATTCCGATGACTTTTCCTTTTTCATTTAACACAGGGCTCCCGCTATTTCCTCGATAGACAGGTGCTTTGATCATCATCACTTCATCAGACCAATCGCTAAGTTTTATGGGTGACAAAATGGTGCCTTCATTTGCAATTCCTTTAAAGCTTAGTGGATTGCCGATAAAAATTAGGGGATCGTTTTTGACCATCTTGTTTGAATGATCTATTGCTAGGAAGGGAAGATTGCTCCCTTGGATTTCAAGCACTGCCATATCAATAGCAGGATAGGTTTGTTTTACTTTTGCTTCATACCTGCCGTTTTCTGGGAAAACTACGGACAACGATCGGTTTTCTTCCACGACATGATAGTTGGTGAGGATGTCACCGTCGCTCGAAATCGAGAAACCTGTTCCTTTTCCTTCTTCCGTTACGACCACCACAACAGCTTTTTTATAATCCGCAATATCTTCTCTCTTAGATAACGACGCAGAAGTTATCAAGAAGTCAATAGCCGGAATTGAAAAGACTTGAAATAGCCCTGCAAATGTACTTAGGAATAGCATGAGTGATAGAATCCAGATGAACCATTTCGGGATTACTTTCTTTTGAAATGTGTTTTCCGGGTGTTGCTGTAATGCTTCCTGTTGTGCCTGCAATACAAGTAGATGCATTTCTTCCTCGCTCAAATCCTCATCGTTTTGAACGCTATTCTCAGTATGGTCAACATTCTCTTCATCTATCATATGGCATCACTTCCTCTACTCACCTGTTATTCCAACACTACAAGTATAGCAGTGATTCGTTACGGGTATATAATGGCACAATTTTATAAGGCAATCCATATGTATAGAGGGGAAAGGGGTGATCAGCTTGGTAACATTGACACCAATACTAATCGAAGGGCATCCGTTTACGGCAGTGACTGTCCGTTTGCCAAAAACAACCTTATTGACCGTGTCGAATGAAAAAGGATATATCATGTGCGGTGCATTGGATGTAGGACTGCTGAACAATGTGTTGGCAGACCGAAAAATAATCGCCGGCAGGGCTGTGGGGGTAAAAACAATTGAGCAATTACTGAAGGCGCCGCTTGAATCGGTTACATTAGAAGCAGAGGCGCTTGGTATTCGATCCGGAATGACAGGAAAAGAGGCATTGCTGAAAATGCTTTAATGAAGAAAAGCCCCGTATCGCGAAAAATGAGCGATACGGGGCATTTTCGTTTATTAGCGGTTGTCGTTACGGTTGTTGCGGTTATTTCTGTCGTTGTTGTCGTTGTTGTTTCTGTCGTTTCTGTCGTTTCTGTCATTGCGGTTGTTGTTTAAGAAATCATCCGCGAATTCTGTGTTTCTGTTGTTGTTGTTGTTGTTGTTGTTGTTTCTGTCGTTGCGGTTGTTCTTGTTATTGTCTCGGTTTTGGCGATTTTCTGGCATGTGTAAGACATCTCCTTAAGATTTTTTTTGTTAAGTGAAATGAATTCACCTACATGATGTATGATGTCCCTCGAACGAGAAAATATCCGTTTCCTTTTATTGAATGAGAAAACCATCATCCTAAAAGGATGATGGTTATTGTAGGATAAAGTAAAAGCCGCCTCTGCCGTATCGTTAATCATGAAAGTTTTAAACCACCACTCCTCAAAGTGGGTGTCCGCAGAGACGATCCTGTCCGTCCTGATTAATTTTGAATCAGGCATACCATTCCTGCCTCGATATAAAACTCCCTTTTACAGCTTAAAGGTTAAAACTTAATGTGAATACGAACAATGCAGCTTATGTATATATAGTACACGTTATGATGAAAAATATCAATGATAATATATTCCATTCATCGTTTTCCTTCATTAGGATAACTGTTTGCTTCAGTCACTTACAGGGAAAGATATGGAGGAATTCCATTGAAGGAGAGTGATTCCGGTGAATCGAATATTTACGTTGCTTGTGTTCATCGGCGTTCCGCTAATTATCATTGGGTCGGTGATGGATTGGCCTGATATTCCAATATTCATTATCAGTTGCATTAGTATCATTGCGCTTGCAGGGTTTATTGGGAGAGCTACAGAAAGTCTTGCGATAGTTAGCGGGCCAAGAGTCGGCGGCTTGTTGAACGCGACATTTGGCAATGCCGTAGAATTGATAATTTCCATTTTCACATTGAAAGCAGGATTGATCGGAATTGTGTTAGCTTCTTTGACCGGATCGGTTCTAGGGAATCTATTGCTCGTACTGGGCGTTTCATTTTTTGCGGGAGGCATTAAATTCAAAACGCAGAAGTTCGGCATCCATGACGCTAGGTACAATTCGGGATTATTGATCTTCGCGGTCATTGTAGCATTTGTCATCCCCGAAATATTTACACAAACGATGGATCAGACGAATACAATCACATTAAGTATAGGCATTTCCATCATATTGATCACTTTATATCTGGCGGGTCTGTTTTTCAAGCTGGTCACTCACAGAGGTGTTTTTTCATCGGCTGATACAAAAAAACACGAAGAGGAGACCCCCGAATGGTCAAAGAAAAAATCCATCGTCATCCTGCTATTATCAACTATTGCTGTGGCGTACGTTTCTGAACAACTCGTACATACATTCGAGACACTCGGGGAGAAGTTCGGTTGGTCTGAATTGTTTATTGGCGTTATTATCGTGGCGATTGTCGGGAATGCGGCGGAGCATTTTTCGGCAATTACGATGGCGATGAAGAACAAGATGGACGTAGCAGTGGAAATTGCTGTCGGCTCAACTTTGCAAGTCGCAATGTTTGTAGCTCCAATACTTGTTCTCGTCTCACTGATGATGCCCGAATCAATGCCGCTCGTCTTTACTATACCTGAGCTTGTCGCGATGATCACTGCGACATTTCTTGTCATCAACCTCTCGAACGATGGCGAGTCCAACTGGTTTGAAGGCCTGACATTGCTTGCAGCTTATTTGATCATCGGTATAGGGTTCTACTTATTGTAATAAAAAAGGCTTACCATCGAACTAAAAGAGGAATAGATGGTCAGGGAGGCATGATATGGTGTTAGTTCAAATCGGCGTATTCATAATGGCTGTTTCCTTTGCCATTTTTGCGATCGCACTGTCCAAATTACTTCTGCGTACATCAACAGGGATCGGGGCAATCGCAACTGCGGCAGGAGAGTTGGAGTCCAAATTGGACGGCGCAATTCAAGCATTCGAGGGGACATTAGACGAAACGAATGTAACGATATCCGATATGGAAGGAAAGTTGAATGCGCTTAACAGTGTATTCATGACCGCAGAAAAATTTGGTGATGCGGCAAACCTCTTTGGTGAGGAATTGAATGATATGACTGAAGCGTATGCAAATAACGGAGACTTGAAGAGCGTAAAACCATTTATCCGTACTATCCAAGGTGCCGAATTCGCAAAAATGTTATGGGCATCATGGAAGCGCGGACGGCAATCAACTGAAACAAGGAAGGGGAGAGCATAATGAGTTTAACCGGTATTGGCGTTCTGCTAATTGGAATTGCATTTCTTATTCTATCCATTTATCTCGCGAAAGTTCTTTCCAATACGGCTTCGATTTTGGAAGGTGTGAGTCAAACTGTCAATCAATTGCCAAACCAGCTTGACGGTGTCTTACATGAAACTGGAAAGATGATACAGAATTCCAATGATACATTAGCGGACGTGAATGAAAAGCTTGGAACGTTGACGCCGCTCTTTCAAATCGTAGGGGATGTAGGGGAGTCGACGAGAAAACTTGCATCGTCTGCAAATGACTTTGCTGGATCTATCAGAAAGAAAGGGCAATCAATCGATGAGGAGACGCGTAATAAACGGCTCGGTGGATTATACGGAACATCTGCACTTGTATATTATGCAGTCCAGAATGGCAAGAAACGTAGAAAAGGATCTTTATTGCGGCCTTCTTCATTGTATATAGCTGGTGAACAGCGAGTATTCGATATCGACAGGATGAAAGAGGAAGCGAAAGAGGCTGCAAGGGAAGGGAAGTATGTAGGCAGTGACAAGTAAAAGCGGAGGAGGCATACATTCTCCACCGTTCAGAATGTAGATGAAAGGGTTGGGAATCATAGATTTCCAACCCTTTTGCTTAAGCATGTACATTTTAACTGCCAGTAGACTGAAATAACGTTGATTTCCGTTCCGGGCGGACGCATTCCGGGGGGCTTGCCCTCAGCCAAGCGAACAACGAAGGGTTCGCTTTGCCGTATTTCTGCGCTTTTTGCGGAAATTAAGGCATCCGTTCTACCATTACTGCTCCCTCAGGGTCGCAAAAAACACTGCTCGTAACGCTACGCTTTTACTCGCAAACGCCGTTCTTCGTAACGGCGTTCGCTAATCCCCCAGGAGTCGCCGTCCTGCACTCCAATCAATGAGAAATCCTTTTAGACAAGGTATCAATTCAGCCTCCATAGCTGGCGCTCTCCACGTCCAACTAACCAGCTTCTTAAGGTTTAAGGAAGCAAAAGTCAGCATCGCCTGCATGTATTTTTTGTAGGTTTCAATTTCCTTGATTATCTAGCGCATGGAACGGATGTCCAAGATATACTGAATGAATGTCATCTTGAGCAGTATTACAGGATCTATGCTGGGGCTCCCAATGGTTGAGTAAAGATCTTCGAATAACGGGTAGATAAAGGAGAAATTAATTGCCGCATCCAGTTTGCGCGCCAAATGGTCCTAAGGAACCAACTTTTCTATTGTTAGCAATTCCAACTGATCGCGTTCATTAATTTGATTCCTTGTCATCATATCCTTCACTTCATTCACTTAATAAAAACACCGTTGATTGTAGCGGAGAGCGGCGACTCCTGCGAAAGCCGTGACGAAGAACCCTGCTTTTGCGACCCTAAGGGAGCAGGACGTGGAGGCTACCTTAATTTCTGCAGAACGCAGAACTACGGCAAATCGAACCCTACGTTGTTCGATTGGCTGAAGCCGTGCCCGCGGAAAGCGTCCGATCGCAGCGTAAATCAAAATTTTTTCTTTATCTCTATTTTAAAAGAAAAAGACTGTAGGCAAACACCCATATTCATGGTGTTTGTCTACAGTCTGAGCGGTGGAGGCATACATCCTTCACCGCTTTTTTGTATTTATTCTATGTCAGTGGTCAACCGTTCCTTCGGGTATTCCTCTTAGATAGAAAGAAGATGAATGAAAGTATGCCATAGATACCTTCATATTTTTCACGCGTAGTAAAATCTGAGGCTTTGTTTGTTTTATCCTTTAACTCAGTCATTCTGTCAATGCCGCGAAGTGTCAACTTCCGTGTCGCTGTGCCCGTATCTCCAATAATACGGAAAAAGGGGCTGACCTCTTTCACTTGTGCAGTGACAGTAGTGATTGTCGCATTACTTGCTTGCAACACCTCTGCTGCTTGCGTAGATAGGTCATCAACCATTTTAGGTAAGCGGTCTGTCGTCTGTTTCAACCCGTCCATTGCATCGGACATTTTGCGTATAGGTTTGATCATGAAAAATGTGAGCGTCAAGAAGGCAATGCCGATGAGTAAGACGCCGATACCGAGCCAGTCCAAGTGAATCACCTCCGTCTATCATCTTCGTCAGGCCCCTCTATAATATATTGTTACGGGAGCTGCTTCATCTCTTGATGAACGTTACGATCATTCTTTTGTTTTTCGGATTTAAATTTGAAGTACATCCTTGAAGCCGCTTCCGTCATCGTTGTCAATCTTTCCATTAATTCAACATGTTTGGGTTCTGGTGCAGCGATTTGCTGTGAAATCGACTGGAACGAACGATTAAGGTTTTCGGTCGATTTTCCGATATGATCGGCTGTTTGCACAACACTTTCCAACCGTTGCACCTTGCCATCTACATCGGCAGCAATTTTGTTGGTCCTTTCCATCAATTGATCGGATTTTGTCGTAATGCCACTTAGCTTACTTTCTACCCTTGCAATCGTTTCGGATACTTCACTCATCGTCTTTTTTACATTCCGTAGAGCAATGATAAAGAAGATTGCAATAAGCAATAAAGATATAGCCGCTATAATGGCACTACCATAAAGAAGGAAATCCATTCAACTATCAACTCCATTCAATTGCTTTCGCGTTTACCTATTCGGTACCACTCTTTCCAATTAAATAAACACCTTAGCTGGATCAGAGCGAATAGAAGAATAATGCAGCAAGCATACAAAGGATGATAGGTAATCCGGAACGGAAGAAGAAAGACGGTTTCTTCGATATTACTTGAGAAGGAGGGCGCATGGCTACGAGTTCTTTCTGTACATGTTTAGGGGAGAGCACCTTTTTCATACTCGTAGAAAAGAAGTCGAAAAAGCCGGATTGCAAGACTGAAACTAATATTCCGATGAATAGATACAAGGAACCAAGATAGAAGGATACGTTAATATAATCAATAATAGTCAGTTCTTTATAAAATAGTAGCATAAGTACCAAAATTGATAATTGGTTTACAATAATGTTCGTAACAATTTTCTTCATATTCCAACCTCTTTTTTATTGTTTATATTATTTATTATTCCTGTATATTATATCATTTGACGAAAGAATGCAATTTAAGTAAAAGCCATTTACAACAAGGCTCGAAGTATAGAGAAGTAGAATAATTTGATTTATGACTCTTTTATAATTATGTTGTTTCAGAAAAAAACATAAAAAAAGACTTTGACTTAAGATATTTTGAATGTATAATAAAAAGTGATAATTCTTCAGACAATTACAAAAGGGGAGGTCAATGATTTGAAAACTAACAAATGGCTTTTGCTAGTCGCTTTATCACTAGTGCTCAGCTTAGTTCTTGCTGCTTGTGGAAACAAGGACAAGGATGATGACAAAGCTGCTACACCTGATAAAGAAGATGACAAAGCAACAGAGCAACCAACAGAAGAAGCCGGCGAGCCGGATGCAGAACAAGTTGTGAACTTGATAGAATCTGCAGCAATTCCATCTGTTGACTCCGCAATCGTGGAGGACGCAGTAGGATTCAATGTATTGAACAACGTAAATGAAGGGTTGTACCGCTTGAACCTTGAAAACATTGCAGAACCGGCAATGGCTGCAGAGGAAGCGGAAGTAAGCGAGGATGGTCTTACGTACACTTTCAAACTTCGTGATGCAAAATGGTCTGACGGAACACCTGTAACTGCGCATGATTTCGTATTTGCATGGCAACGTGCAATCGATCCTGCGACTGGATCACCTTATGGTCCGTTTATGATGTCTGGAGTTATCAAAAACGCAAC
Organism: Sporosarcina luteola; assembly: GCF_023715585.1. GTDB lineage: Bacteria > Bacillota > Bacilli > Bacillales_A > Planococcaceae > Sporosarcina > Sporosarcina luteola_D. The sequence continues at coordinate 741,602 of NZ_JAMBOK010000001.1, read as the reverse complement.
AGCAATCAGTGAAGAGAAAATGGAGAAGTCGGAACTTGGCGTAGTTGCCGAAGATGACAAAACATTGGTCGTAACTTTGGAACGCCCAGTGCCTTACTTCTTATCACTAATGTCATTCGGAACATTCTACCCTCAAAAAGAGGAATTCGTTACATCTAAAGGCGATGCATATGCAACAAACTCAGATAACCTTCTATATAATGGTCCATTCATTCTTACTGAGTGGGATGGCACTGGAGATAGCTGGGTTTATAAAAAGAACGAACATTATTGGGATGCAGAAAATGTTAAACTTGAAACAATCAATGTAGACGTTGTTAAAGATTCTGCTACAGCAGTTAAACTTTACAACGATGGCAAGAAAGACCGTGCAGGCGTATCAGGAGACTTGGCTCTTCAATATGGTACACATGAAGAAGCACGCAACGAATCGGACACAGCTGTGTTCTACTTCAAATTCAACCAAGAGCGAAATGGTGAAAAAACACCACTAGCAAACGTAAATATCCGTAAAGCACTTGCAAAAGCTTTTGAAAAAGAAGATTTGGCTGACGTTGTTCTTGCAAATGGATCAACTGCTGCAAACTTCTTAGTGCCAAGAGACTTCGCATATGATGAAAGCGGAACGGACTTCCGTGACATCAGCGGAGATCACCTTGTATACAATGCAGAAGAAGCTAAAGAATACTGGGCAAAAGGCTTGGAAGAACTAGGTTTAACTGAATTGGAACTTGAAATCCTAGGCGGAGACACTGATCTTTCCAAGAAGATGAACGAGTATTTCAAAGCACAACTTGAAGGCAACCTAGAAGGATTGACAATCAAGTTGAAAGAGGTTCCTTTCGCAGTTCGTTTGGAACTAGACGGAAACCAAGACTATGATATCCAAGTATCTGGATGGGGACCTGACTTCCAAGACCCAATCTCATTCATGGATTTGTTCGTCACAGATGGCACAAACAACTTGATGTCCTTCTCGAACAAAGAATACGATGAGTTGATTGAAGCTACTAAAGATGAGCTTGCATTAGATCCTGTAGCACGTTACGAAGCGTTCGCGAAAGCTGAAAAAATTCTTCTTGAAGATGAAGCTGCTATCGCACCGATCTACCAACGTGGTTTGATCCAACTTCAAAAGCCGTACTTCAAAGGACTTGGAGTTCATCCATTCGGAGCTGATTACAGCTACAAGTGGGCATATATTTCTGGTAAAGAGTAAGTTAGTATTGTAGTTTTGAATAGAAAGGAGAGTATATGGCGGAAAATCCATATACTCTCTTTTTACTAACGGAAAATTAAGTGAAAGTTTGTAAGTGTTTTCATTTTGAAAAGTAATTGATTATTCAATTTGACATAAATCAAACTCACGTACTATGGAGGTGCAACGTGGTTAAGTATATTGGAAAACGGCTAATTTACATGTTCCTTACGATGTTCCTGATTGCAACTGCAACTTTTTTCTTAATGCAAACGCTACCAGGATCACCGATTGCTTCTTATAACAAGCTGAACCAAACTCAACGGGCGATCGTAGAAAAGAAATATGGCATCGATAAGCCGAAACCGGTGCAATACGCTATTTACATGAAAAACTTGGCCAAAGGCGATTTAGGGACATCTTTTGTATTCAAAGGGAAAAGTGTTAATGACTTACTGGCTTCGAGGGTGAAACCTTCATTCATTTTAGGAGCACAAGCAATGGTGTTTGGAACGATCATAGGGATTCTATTAGGGATGCTAGCCGCCCTGAAGCAGAATACGATATGGGATTATGGAAGTACATTCCTTGCAATTTTAGGAGTATCCATACCATCATTCGTATTCGCCGCATTGTTGCAATATTGGGTCGCTACTCAGTGGCATTTGTTGCCGGTCGGTCTTTGGAATGATGGATGGAAGTCGAGCATCCTGCCTTCGATTGCATTAGCAATGGGGCCGCTTGCGCTGTCTGCTCGTTTCATCCGTACTGAAATGATTGAAGTATTGGGATCCGATTATATTACATTAGCAAAAGCGAAAGGTGCGAACGGTTTTGAAATTGCATTCAAACATGCATTACGAAATGCGCTCATTCCTCTCGTTACAGTATTAGGACCGGTAGCAGCCGGAATAGTTACGGGTTCCCTTGTTGTTGAACAGATCTTTGCAATTCCAGGAATCGGGGAGCAGTTCGTATCTTCTATCATGACGAATGACTTTGCAACAATCATGGGTACGACACTATTCTTCTCTGCATTGTTGATTATTATTATCTTCATTGTAGACCTTCTTTACGGAATCATTGATCCGCGAATCCGGTTGTCTGGAGGTAAAGGGTAATGCGAAAAGAAGAACTTCAACAATTGCCGCCTGAAAAATTCGAGCGAATTACGATTGATAGCAGTAGGGCCGAACGGATTACTAAACCAAGCTTAAGCTTTTGGCAAGATGCTTGGCTGAGGCTGCGAAAAAACAAAGCGGCCATCGTCAGCATGTTCGTCCTACTATTACTTATCATTATGGCTTTGATAGGACCATATCTAAATGGACATGATGGCGAGCAACAGATTTTGCGACACGCTAACTTGCCGCCGAAGATTCCTGGACTAGAGAAAATGGGGATATTTGACGGTGTGGGTCAATTAGGTGGCGAGAAGGTAAATCTGTATGAGATGAAAAAAGTAGATGAATATTATTGGTTCGGAACAGATGGACTTGGACGTGACTTGTTCACCCGTTTGTGGGAAGGAACACGGATTTCGTTATTGATCGCTTTCGTTGCTGCTGCGATTGACGTCGTCATCGGTGTACTTTATGGAGGAATCTCAGGTTATTTCGGCGGCCGTGTCGATGATATCATGCAACGGATTGTCGAAATATTGATTGGAATCCCGACCCTTATTATTGTTATTTTGATGCTTATGATAATGGAAGCGGGACTGACCGCCATTATCATTGCGATTTCCATCACGGGATGGATTGGTATGTCACGTATCGTGCGTGCGCAAATCTTGAAATATAAAGGACAGGAATTCGTGCTAGCGTCCCGTACGTTGGGAGCGGGCGACAAGCGGATCATCGGTAAACATCTATTGCCGAATATAATGGGGATTATCATCATTAATACGATGTTCACGATTCCGACTGCTATTTTCTTTGAAGCATTCTTAAGCTTTATCGGGCTTGGGCTGCAACCGCCAGCCGCATCTTTAGGTACATTGATCAATGATGGCTTCAAAGTTATGGAGCACCAGCCGTATTTCCTATTGTTCCCTGCTGTCGTCATCAGTGTACTGATGATTGCATTCAACTTGATCGGTGACGGATTGCGCGATGCGCTTGACCCGAAAATGAAAGATTGATTGGAGGAAAGCCAAGATGGAAAAAATATTGCAAGTAAAAGACTTGGAGCTTTCCTTCCACACGTTTGCCGGTGAAGTGAAAGCAATCCGAGGAGTCAGCTTTGATTTGAACAAAGGAGAGACGTTGGCAATTGTTGGTGAGTCGGGGTCCGGGAAATCGGTAACGACAAAATCCATTATGCGTTTGTTGCCGGAGTCGAGTTCTGAATTTAAAAATGGTGAAATTCTTTTTAACGGAAATGATCTGACGAAACTTTCCGACAGTCAAATGCAGAAAATCAGAGGAAAAGAGATCTCGATGATTTTTCAGGATCCAATGACCTCATTGAATCCAACGATGCCAATCGGCAAGCAAGTAATGGAGCCGATTCTTAAACACCAAAAAGTAAGTAAGGCAAAAGCGAAGGAAGTCTGTGTCGACTTATTGCGCATGGTAGGTATACCAAATCCGGAAACTCGGATTAAGATGTATCCCCACCAATTTTCCGGCGGACAAAGACAGCGGATCGTCATTGCGATCGCACTCGCTTGCAATCCTAAAATATTGATTGCGGATGAGCCTACGACTGCTTTGGATGTTACGATACAGGCACAGATCCTTGAGCTTATGAAGGATATCCAGAAAAAAGTCGATACCTCGATCATTTTCATTACACATGATCTCGGTGTTGTTGCAAACGTAGCAGATCGGGTGGCCGTCATGTATGGCGGGCGGATCGTGGAAGTCGGAACAGTAGATGAAATCTTCTATAATCCACAGCATCCATATACGTGGGGGCTTCTCAGCTCGATGCCGTCTATGGATTTGGCTGAGGAAAAGCTCTATGCGATTCCAGGCACACCGCCTGATCTGTTGAATCCTCCTGTAGGAGATGCATTCGCACTTAGAAGTGAATATGCTTTGCAAATCGATATGGAGCAAGCACCGCCAATGTTCAAAGTTAGCGACACGCATTATGCCGCGACTTGGCTGCTGCATCCGAATGCGCCGCAAGTTGATCCTCCGAAGACGATTATCGAGCGGATGAAGACGTTCCGGGGAAGCAGATACTATGAGCAAGCGACTGGAGGTGATGCATGATGGCAGAGAAATTGCTTGAAGTGAAAAACTTAAAACAATATTTTAATGCCGGTAAGCCATCCGAAGTTCGGGCAATCGACAATATCAGCTTTGATATTTATCGTGGAGAGACATTCGGCCTGGTCGGGGAATCGGGCTGCGGTAAATCGACAACGGGCAGGACAATCATTCGTCTCTATGACGCGACGGATGGAGAAGTCCTCTACGACGGGGTTAGTGTCCATGCGAAAAAATCCAAATCCGAAGTGAAGGCTTTGAACCGGAAGATGCAAATGATCTTCCAGGATCCATATGCATCATTGAACCCTCGAATGAAAGTCCTCGACATTATCGCGGAAGGACTGGATGTTCACGGATTGGCTAAAAATCCGAAAGAACGGAAGCAGAAGGTTGTAGAGTTGCTGGAAACAGTAGGTTTGAATAAAGAGCATGCCGATCGCTATCCTCACGAATTTTCGGGAGGTCAGCGTCAGCGGATCGGTATCGCGCGTGCGCTAGCCGTCAATCCGGAGTTCATCATTGCAGATGAACCGATTTCAGCGCTTGATGTTTCCATTCAAGCTCAAGTGGTCAACTTGCTGAAAGACTTGCAGAAGGAAAAGGGTTTGACGTATTTATTCATTGCTCATGACCTATCAATGGTGAAATATATTTCTGATCGTATAGGCGTCATGTATTTCGGGAAGCTTGTTGAGATGGCTCCAGCGGATGTACTTTACAAAAATCCGTTACATCCATACACAAAATCATTACTTTCCGCAATCCCGCTTCCAGACCCGATTTATGAAAGATCACGGGTAAGGAAACCGTACAATCCTAAGCAACATAATTACGGACCCGATGAAAAAGTCGAATTCCGTGAAGTGACACCTGGCCATTTCGTACTTTGCTCCGAAAAAGAGTTTAAAGAAATGAAGGTCCAAGCTAACAACTAAAAAGAAACCGCCATTCACATCATACTATCTGATGTGATTGGCGGTTTTCACATTTCTAGTGTTAGATGCCTTTCGCGGTTTGTACGGCAATTGTTTTTTTCGTTCCACTTTGTTCAGCTCTTACTTTCTTGATATCGAATTGAATTAAAATGGAAATTACCAACGCAACTGCAAATAATCCTGCGAAGAAGAGCAAACTGCTCTCATAACTTCCTGTCGTGTCTTTCATCCATGCAGCAAACATAGGTCCGGCAATTCCGGCTGCCGCCCAGGCTGTTAATATATAACCATGAATTGCGCCAAGCTGTTTTGTTCCGAAGATATCACCGATATATGCAGGTATGCATGAGAAACCTCCGCCGTAGCAAGTATAAATGACGGCCAGCATCACTTGGAACAGTATGGCGTTTGTTGTAAAGGGCAGAAGGGCAAATAAGACTACCTGAATAACAAAAAATACCGTGTACGTATGTCTTCGACCGATATAATCGGAAATGGATGCCCATCCTAACCGTCCGAATCCGTTGAAGAGTCCGAGGACTCCAACGAGTGCAGCAGCCTGTATTGTAGTCATGCCAATACTTTCTATGGCTAGAGGCTTGGCGGCAGACAAGATGGCGATACCGCAAGTGACATTAAGGAAGAGCATCATCCATAAGTAATAAAACCGTTTTGTCTTGATAGCTTCGTTCGCAGTCAATTGAGCCAAGTCGACTTTCGCTTCGACTTTTCCGGATTCCAACTTTTTTATATAACCCGCAGGCGCCCAACCTTCTTCGGGTTTCTCAAGATAAAGTGAAGAGGCGATCATGATAAGTAAATAGGATGCTCCTAGGATATAGAATGTGTTTTGAAGGCCAACAGAAGTAATGAGTGCTTCCATTATGGGACTGCTGATTGCAGCTGCAAAGCCGAACCCCATTATTGCCATTCCTGTTGCAAGACCACGCCGATCCGGGAACCATTTCACAAGTGTGGATACTGGAGCAATATATCCTACACCCAGCCCAATTCCGCCTAGTACCCCGTAAAAAAAGTATAAAAGTGTAAGAGAGGAGATGCTTACGGCAAAACCGGCACCCATAACACCCACTCCAAAGAAAGTTGCCGCGAGAATTCCCGCTTTACGGGGACCGTGTTTTTCAACAAAGTGGCCAAGAAATGCAGCAGACAGACCCAGAAATAAAATTGCAATACTAAATGTTAATTGCACTTGGCTTGTCGACCATCCAAATTGGTCGATCAGTGGATTTGTAAAGTTGCTCCATGCATAGACGGAGCCGATCGAAATGTGAATCCCAACGGCGGAGGCGGCAATCAACCATCTGTTCTTTGTTTTCTTCGATCCTGCTTTCACTTTTCACATCTCCCTTTGATAATAAAGTAATACGACAAAGGAATTTTCCTCTCTCATTTCAATGTAAATTCAAAAGGAAAATGTAAGCCCTTTCAATTAACTTGAAAATTCGAAAAAAGAGATACATATTTTGTCATATTTCCGTCATGATATCATCATCTTTTGGATTTGTCACTAAGTATTTTATTAAATTCAAAGATATAGAAAAGTCAAAGTTTAATTCTTTCTGGGTGCGTATACACATTGAATGACTGGCCTCTTATGAATCCGACTGACGTTATTCCTAATTCATCAGCAAGATTTACTGCTAGTTCTGTCGGAGCGGATTTAGAAAGTACGACTTCACAGCCGATTTTTGCAACTTTTAATAAGATTTCTGAAGATATCCTGCCGCTAAAGACAATCACCTTGTCTTTAACAGTAATTTCGTTTTTAAAACAATACCCATAAATTTTATCAAGCGCATTATGCCGTCCTATATCCATTCTAGTCAGCATGAAGTCTTGCGAGTCGCAGAGAGCGGCAATATGCACTCCGCCCGTTTGTTGAAACAGATCAGCCTTCTTATCCATCTTTTCCATCAACGCAAAACAATGCTGAGGTGTTAAAACGACATCCCTTTGCAACATGCGTTTAGCTGTAAGTGCGTCATTGGCAAAGACAAATCCTTGTCGGCTCATTCCGCAGCATGATGTAATATACCTTTTGTTTTGGAGCTGTTCATAGAAAGGAAATGTTCTTGTTGTCTGTACATGGACTAAGCCTAATTCTTCATCCAACCGAACTTCCTGGATATCTGAGGCATCGATGATAATTCGTTCGGATGCAAGAAATCCGATTACCATATCCTCGATATACTCTGGCGTACAGACGATAGTTACTAATTCTCTGCCGTTTACTTTAATTGTAATCGGGAATTCAGTTGCGATCTCGTCAGTCTTTTGTTCGAATGCACCGTTGGAAAATCGCAAAATGGTCCGTTTTTGAATACGATTCATAACGGTTCTCCTCTCATTGGTCAATAGTCCTGTCGAACAAGAATACAGAAACAGCAATGTCATCCTCTAATTTGATGTCTGAAAAGAGATGGACGAATTTAGCGCCAACTACCTCCTCAAGACCTTCTGGGGGTGAGACGTCATATACTTCTTGAATCATTCTTGTCCTGGCCATATGGACCATTTCTTTGCCGTCATTTGTACCTGCAATGAATTTTTCCGTAGGTGTCAAATTCCCGTAAAGTGTCGAGATTGCCATATTGTCGACAAATATAGTGGTAATCCTTTCTGGGCCCTTGCCGAAAAGGTCTTTTCTCAGCTTTCTGATAATATCGTTGAATTCATGGACTTTTTTTGACACTAGTAACACTCCTTTTGAAAAATACGAATTATCTTTCAATAACCTGTAAAAGCCATTGTATAATAATTGCTTATAATCTATAATACTAGTAAGAATGATATCGGGGTATGAAACTGCACCGGTGTTATTATTCAATTACTTTACATTTGGATTGGTTATTTAGCAAGCTCTGCTACTGGACTATTCCACCATAGACAAGCACACCTATTAGCAGGTGTATTTGTCTATGGTGGTTTTTTATTTCAAAGGAGGCATTTTTATGTCAATCAAAATTAATGGAAAGGCATCTCCGTTCAGAGAAGGTATGACAATATTACAAGTGGTCAATGAACAGCAGATTGAGCATCCTCAGATCTGCTATTTGCCCGAAGTGGACCCGATTGAAACGTGCGATACATGTATCGTTGAAGTAAATGGACGTCTTGTCCGTGCTTGTTCAACAAAAGCCGAACTTGGCATGGATGTCCAATTGAACTCTGTGCGCGCAAAGGAAGCGCAAACGGAAGCAATGGATCGGATCCTTGAAAACCACTTGTTATATTGTACGGTCTGTGATAACAACAATGGCAACTGTAAAATCCATAACACGGTTGACATGATGGGGATCGAGGAACAAAAATACCCTTACGAACCCAAATGCACACAGGATAGTGTGGATTTCACGCATCCATTTTATCGCTATGATCCGAACCAATGCATCGCTTGCGGCCAGTGTGTAGAAGCATGTCAAAACCTGCAAGTGAATGAAACTATCAGTATGGACTGGGAAAGAGATCGGCCGATTGTCCTTTGGGATGGCGGCGCGAAGATTAATGATTCTTCTTGCGTCGGCTGCGGCCATTGCGTCACTGTTTGCCCGTGTAATGCATTGATGGAGAAGTCAATGCTTGGGGAAGCCGGATTCATGACTGGGATGAAAGAAGAGATTCTAACTCCGATGATTGATCTCGTGAAAGACGTTGAGCCTGGATATAGCGGCATCATGGCGATTTCGGATGCAGAGGCGGCGATGCGTGATACAAGAACGAAGAAAACAAAAACAGTTTGTACTTTCTGTGGAGTGGGCTGCTCATTTGAAGTATGGACGAAGGATAGAAAAATCCTGAAGATCCAGCCTGTTTCGGACGCACCTGTCAATGCAATCTCGACTTGTGTCAAAGGAAAGTTCGGCTGGGATTTCGTCAACAGCGAAGAACGATTGACGACTCCGCTGATCCGGAAAGGGGATTCATTCGTCGAAGCCACCTGGAAGGAAGCCTTGGACCTGGTGGCGGAACGTTTGGGAACCATCCATAAGGAATATGGAGAAGATAGTGTTGGTGTCATATCCTCTTCAAAAATCACCAATGAAGAGAACTATTTGATTCAAAAGCTTGCAAGGCAAGTGTTCAAGACGAATAACGTCGACAACTGTTCACGTTACTGTCAATCGCCAGCGACAGATGGGTTATTCAGGACAGTTGGAATGGGTGGCGACGCAGGAACAATCAAAGACATAGCAAAGGCGGGTCTAGTGATCATCGTTGGAGCGAATCCTGCTGAAGGACACCCCGTTCTCGCGACGCGTGTCAAACGTGCTCATAAACTGCACGGTCAGAAATTGATCGTAGCTGATTTGCGCAAGCATGAAATGGCGGAGCGATCTGACATTTTCATCAGCCCGAAGCAGGGGACCGACCAAGTATGGCTGATGGCTGTGACGAAATATATGATCGACAAGGGTTGGCATGATTCAACCTTCATTCGGGAAAATGTCCACCATTTTGAAGAGTTCAAAGATGTATTGAAGACATATTCGCTTGATTTTGCCGAACATGTGACTGGTGTGCCGAAAGAAATGCTGATCCGGACGGCTGAAATGATTCGAGATGCAGATGGTACATGTATTTTATGGGGGATGGGAGTGACTCAAAATACTGGCGGGTCGGACACTTCCGCAGCAATTTCCAACTTGCTTCTCGCTACCGGGAATTATCGCAGACCGGGCGCAGGCGCATATCCTCTCCGCGGACATAACAACGTTCAAGGTGCTTGCGATATGGGTACTCTTCCAGGATGGCTGCCAGGCTATCAGCACGTAACAGATACTGCAGCACGTGAAAAATTCGAGCGCGCATATGGAGTTGAAATTGGCAATAAGCCTGGACTGGATAATATCCAAATGTTGCATGCAGTTGATGAAGGCATCATGAAAGCGATGTATATCGTCGGTGAAGATATGGCGCTTGTCGATTCCAATGCAAATCATGTACATGACGTCTTATCCAAACTCGATTTCCTTGTAGTCCAAGATATCTTCTTCTCGAGGACTGCGAGATATGCTGATGTAATTCTTCCGGCGGTTCCTTCCTTGGAGAAGGACGGGACATTTACGAACACGGAAAGGAGAGTTCAGCGATTGTATAAAGCATTGCCGGAATTAGGGGATGCGAAGGCGGATTGGTGGATTGTCCAGGAAATCGCAACAAGGCTCGGGGCTGATTGGAAGTTTACACATCCTAGTGAAATCTTCGCTGAAATGGCCAGTCTTTCACCGTTGTTCAGCAAAGCCGATTACAGCAATATGGAAAACTGGGACAGCTTTTTGTGGGGGAGTCTGGAAGGTGAGAGCACGCCATTGCTCTATGTCGACGGCTTCAATTTCCCGGATGGAAAAGCTCGGTTTGCCTTATCGGATTGGGTGGAGCCTGTCCATTATGATGCTGAATTTGATTTGCACATCAATAACGGCAGGATGCTCGAACATTTCCATGAAGGAAACTTGACGAATAAATCTGCTGGAATTCAATCAAAAGTGCCTGAAATCTTCGTGGAGGTATCTCCGGAACTTGCGAAGGAGCGGGGCGTGCTCAGCGGTTCGTTAGTAAGACTTGTGTCACCGTATGGAGCGCTCCGTCTGCCTGCCTTAGTGACCGACAGGGTGAAAGGGAATGAATTGTTCCTTCCAATGAACTCGGTTGAAAAAGAATCGGCGATAAACTTCCTTACGGGAACTGCGGTTGATCAAAGGACGAATACACCGGCTTTCAAACAAGCAAAAGTCCGCATGGAAGTATTACGGACGGAAGGCGAAAATCCGTTGCCGGCAAGCAACCACCGAAATAAGAAACGACATCCTCAAGATGGAATCGAAGTTGAACGGAAATGGGCGAGACCTGGTTACGAGCATCTGACAGATCAAGTGGAGAAAGGGTGATCCTAATGGCAGCGCCGATTACTTCAATTAAAAGAATAGAACTTACTCCTGAGGAGCAGCAGCAACAGAAATTGTCAGAACTGCAATCCCTCATTTCGGAACAGCAACAATCATTGAACAAAATCATTCAAATCACTGCCGAATTGGACGACGCTGGTGTGTTGGATGCATTAACCGCTATGGTAAAAGCAAGAGATGAGATTGCGGGCATTGCTGTGACACAAGCATCACGAGAGCCGATGACTAATCTAATTAATAATCTACTGAATGCAACGGGGCTTTTGACAACGATTAACCCAGAAGTCACCGCAAAATTGAAGGATAGCATCGCAAAAGGGATTGAAGAAGCCGAGCTGTATAAAGGGAATGGAGATAAAGTATCCATTTTGCAGGTTATGACAGCACTCAACGATCCTCATATCAATCAAGCAGTGAAATACGGCATGAATTTCCTGAAAGGGATGGGAAAAGGATTAAATGAATGAAATCCGTTTCTCTATTATTCTTTGAAACGAAATCAATTCCCATACGTATGTATGTGTAGAGATCAGAAAAAGAGTAATAGAGAGTGGGGGTGACTATGCAGAATAATGAAAATGAAGCTTCAGGTTTACAACTGAACCCGTGGACTTCAGTATGGCTTCACCCGAGAAAGACAGTTCAATATGTTTTGGAGTATAAAACCGGAAGTTTTGTTCTTATGATTGCTGCACTTACGGGAATTATACACTTCCTCGATCAAGCAACGGGCAATGATTTATTTAAGAATTGGAATATGGCAGCCGTTCTATTAGTGGCATTGCTTGCTGGACCGGTCATAGGCGTGATTGGCCTTTATATCGCATCAGCTATCTACCATGCTTTATCAATGATGCTAGGTGGATTGGGAACATTTGAGGAATCACGGAGGGCATTTACAGTTTCCAGCATTATTATTGTCATTGGAGGCCTTATTTGGATACCTGACCTGCTTATTTTAGGGCAAGGCAATTTCACAAGTGATTATGAATTCTCATTTGGACAGTTAGGGTGGTCAATGATTTCATTAATCGCCAACTCCATTCTAGGAATTTGGTCGTTGATCGTCCTTATAGCGGCAATCGCTGAAGTTCATCGATTTTCAGCGTGGAAAGCCGCATTGGCGGTCTTCCTGCCAATTATCATCCTTGTTGTCATCTTGCTCGTTATTATTGGATTGACAGCTCCAGCATTATTTTGAAAATGAAAAAAGACGTCTCTTTGTCATTTGCGACAGAGAGACGTCTTTTTTATTGGTTCGTCGTTGATTGATCTTCTTCTGTTTGCTCTCGTTTCGACTTCCTATAAGCATCGACCATCGCTTCTTTGTAATCGCCCAGCGTGGCGAACTCATGGAATCTTCCCGCATACTTCTTTTTATGCATTTCGATTTCGTTCCGTTTCGTAATTCGTCGTTCGACTCTGTCCAATGCCGTGACCTCCTCACTCATCTATTCCTTAGCTTGCCTGTTATGTCTGTAAATATGACAAGGAACTAATAAGTTAAAGTGGGATCAATGACATCAGAAGTTACTTGGAACCGTCGACGTACTTCCCATGATCCGGCACTGCAATCGTTTCAAACTCCGACGCCAAACGATCTAAATTATCATGTAGCCATTGTCCTTCAACAGGGACTCCATGACCCGTAATGGCAATGTTCGGCCGTAACGCAGCTAAAATTTCGACAGACTGTTCTGCTGTTTCCCAATCAGGAGTCAAATAGCGGGGCGGGCCGCCAATTTCCTTTTCTTGTGTAAACACTTTATAGATTTCATCCTGTTTAACTGTAACGAAAGCATCTCCGGCAATCATGGCATGATCTTCATTACGGAATAAAGATATATGCCCCTCAGTATGCCCTGGCGTATGGATCCACTTCCAATCAGGCATGAAGGGAACTGTATGATCATTTGACAACTCATGTGCCCTTGACCCGATGTCTATACTTTCATGAGGAAACATGAATGATAACTTTGCAACCATTCCTCCCTCTACAGTCGTGTCAGGTTCGGGGTAATTCTTTTGCCCAGTAAGATAAGGAAGCTCCAACTCATGCGCATATACAGGTACATCCCAAATTTCCAGTAAATCGATCAAACCTCCGATATGATCGAAATGTGCATGAGTCAGGATGATTGCTTTGGGTGGATTATTTTTACCGAATCTCTTCTCCGCTTCTTCCTTTATCTTTTCAGCTGATTTCGGCATTCCGGCGTCAATTAGAACCCAATCATTTCCTTCGCCGGCAAATCCATAAAAGACGACGTTGACGATTTGAATCGTATAACAGTATAGATCTGGAGCCACTTCGACTCCTTGTCCACTCATCACCGATGTCATTGGTTGAAATCTTTCGGTAGAAGAACTTCTATCCATAAGTCAAAACCTCCTCAGTTAAATAATCCATTTCTTTTATACCCTAATATGTGTATAAAACACTTTGTCATACGATGAAATAGAATTTGAAAGACAAATGTATTGCCCTCAGCTGTTTTACTCTTTATAATAGAAAGGTATTATTATTTGTCTCAGTAGCTCAGGGGATAGAGCATCAGCCTCCTAAGCTGAGGGTCGCAGGTTCGATTCCTGCCTGGGACGTTTTTTAGATGAAAATTGAATATAATAAGAAATGAAAATAATGACCGTAAACGTTGATGTAACAGCGTTAGCGGTCATTATTTGTTTATTGAGAATATGTTCAGGCATGATAGAAACTGAAATCATTTTACTCATTCAACTAATAGCCATGTCCTCATATAACTGTACTGTCTGGCTAGCACATTTCGTATCAAGCTCCTTAACAATATGAGTGTAGTGTTCAAGTGTGTTATGTTTTTTAAAGTGCACACAATTTCGTTCGGGATGTCGCAAATAAACGAGTGAACGTTCTAAAAGTGATACTACATATTTACGAACCACTTCCTGACATGAATTTCATTTTAAGTGATCGGTATGTAAAGCTGTACCTTTACGAACTTAACTATAAAGTTAGGTTTTCACCCTTGTGTAATATTTTATACACTGAAAAAAGCAATTAATGAAATGCTTCTTCTAGAAAATTGGAGGGTGGTTTGCTCGGGAGCCTAAAAAGGCCAGGGGTGTCCCTTTTGTTCCAGCCAATTACATTGCAGCATCGAGGGCCTTCATATTAAGATTGTAAATAGACTTCCAAAGATTGTTAAATGCCGATACAATATAACTGTGTATATACTTTGGTTGTGGTAATTTAGGAGGAGAAGGCAAAGGTGAGAAAATTACCAGAATACGGTGTGTATAAGATTGTGACGCACCAAGGGAAAGTGAAGCGTATGCGGAAGAAAGAAGGGGAAGAGTTTTGACGATTGCTGTTTTTCTGGATACCAATATATTTATGAGCGATTTCAAAATGGAAGGACAAAAGTTTAATGATTTGTTTACTACGCATGAAAAACTAAATACAGAAGAGCAATTTAAATTATTAATTACTGAAATGAACCTTTATGAAGTCATTGATAACTACTCAAAAAAATTAAAGAAGGCCTTCGAAACTTACGGAATGTTTCAGAAAGAACTTGGGAAAATAGTAGATCTAGATCCTAAAAACACTGATTATGAAGATGGAATTTCAACTCTTTCGGCATCCTATAAAACAAATATTGAATGGTTGTTTTATACAGTGACTCCGTCTCTAGAATGCTACAAGAAAGTATTTGATAGGTATTATTCTAAAAAAATGCCTTTCCGCGAGAACAAATTAGAATTTAAAGATGCTCTGATATGGGAAACTGTTTATGATTATGCAATAAAGTGCCCCGAAGAGCTGATTTATTTCGTCTCTACTAATCATAATGATTTTGCAGTTACAGATGATCAGGGAATCCGAAGATTTCATGAGGATTTCGATGACTTATACGGAAGAATTAAGTATCTTAACAATTTGAATGAACTGTTGGTAGAATTGAGATATTTATCCGTTCATCATTTTGATTTTCAAGAAGCTGATGAAATATTAGCAAATGTATCTACTTATATTTCAAATGAGAAAGAAACGGATTCCGCAATAATTAGTTCCCTAGATTCATTTTATTCCGACCACCATTTTACTGAGGACTTTTATGAAGGGTGGGGCACTGATTACTGCTTGAAAGATATAGGTGATATAGAGATAAATCTAGATAAAGAAGTTCTTGAATCAGAGGATTATTTTTATATCCCTATCTCATTTATCGGCACCGTTGAGTATGCAGTTGAAATGAGGAATCCGGTTTATGAACCAGGCGACGAAGAATTTATACAATCAAATACAACAGAAGATGATTTGAATTTCAATTGCACGGCGATTTATAATATCAAAGAAAAAAGTGTTGAGTACCTGGAAGATGTAGAAGTGGATTTTTCATAATACCCCCCAGCCAACTGGAGGACAACCTTGATTACAGCATTCGCTGTGTCACTGTTGTCCTTTTTTGTATCTATTAACAGGGGAACTACTCTTTGCAGTCTCGTTTTTGTAATATTCAAGATAACATAGGCCATACTCTGTAACGAGGTGACTTTAATGTGTTTACACGGGACTTATAAGTTGGTCAACGTGATTAATCCAGATCAAAACAAAAAACAGGTCGTTGTTGATGCATGTATATCAATAGAAGTACAAATGTTAAATGATAGAGGTGTAGTAACTCTGGCAAGTTGCTGTGGACATGGCAAAGCAGGAGAGATTATTGAGTGGGAGAATGATTTTGGAAAATGGAAAAGTTTTCGAGAACCACCACATGCCTTGATATCGGAGGATAGCGTTGAATTAGTTAAAGAGTTAGGGTATAAGCCAATACCATATTATTATGCTGATGGTAGGAGTGGCGGAGCTTGGACAATAATGATGAAAAGCGGTTGTGTAACAGAACTTGAATGTAAAGAATGGCACGAAGAGAACAGTATACCTTTATAAATAGGATGGACTTGATTTAAGAGGAGGGGGCAACCTCCTCTGTTCACATTACTTTCTGTGTTTTGATTCGTAGCAGTGCTTGCAACCATCATAAATTGATGGATAAAGAACAGTATAGTCTGCATCCGTGTCTAATCGATTGTACGGACTAATTAAATGGATATTGCATGCTGGTTTAGTATACGCTGTTCTATGGACTTCTTTTTCAGGTCCCGTATTTACGATATAAGTAGCCATATGATACACCTCCTTGCATTATTAATTCCACATGACTAGAAAATATCCTTCTTTTGTATAATTTAAAGGAGGATTTTCGCATTTTCTGGCGAATTAGGTCAACAGGGGGTGTACCATGGACAATATGATTCCACAAATAGCGAAAGATGTATTAAATAACATTGCTGGTCAATTGCTAATATTGATATTAATTATAGCGGTCGCGTATGCAGTTCCTTACCTAATACTTAGTTTTATACGTGTGCCAACTGTATTTAAAAACGTTCTTTCGACAGCGGTCATGTTATTGGCGATGTATTATTCATTCGATATCATATTTTTGATGTGAACAACGGAGGGTTTTCACATTTCTTGGCGAATAATGTCATGAAGGGGGAGTTGGAGAAATGAGCGAAGCAGAAATATCATATTCTGAAGGATTAGGCGACCTAATGAGAAATAAAAAAGCAACAGTAAATGCATTGCCTGACGAATGTCCAATTTGCCAGTATTCCATTAAAGCAGAATAAAAAACACTCATGATTACAAAGATTATTTGTAGGCTGTGTTTAGATGTCCACGCAATGAATGCCTCTCACTATTTATAGCATATTATGAAACTGACCGACATGACTTTTCCAAGTTTAGTTTGACAGGTGTTGCTCCCGTGAAAGGAAAGGTTAGGGAGTTTAGTCAAGAGATAAATGAAATCTCTCTAGAATTCTCGAAAATTTACAATCAAGCTTTGGAAGCTGAAAGACGTGGTCTAGATCAAATTGCTGGTATTGGTTTTAGAAAATCATTAGAGTTTTTGGTTAAGGATTACTTAATTAATTTCAAAAGTAAAGAGAAAGAGTCTATTGAAGGTAAGTTATTGGGTAAATGTATAACTGAGGATGTCAGTGATGAGAATGTAAAAGAAATAGCCAAAAGAGCGGTATGGTTAGGAAATGACGAAACTCATTATATAAGAAAATGGGAAGGCAAAGACATAAAAGACCTCAAAATCCTAATTGATTTGACCTTATATTGGATTCAAAGTGAGATTTTAACCAATAAATTGGTTGCCAACATGAATTAATGATAAGCGTCTCTTCGGAGGTGCTTTTTCTATACCTAAAAATCAAAGGGGACTGAGGTAATGTGAGGTACCGGATTGGGATGGAGTTCAGCCAGGATGGAGAAATTAAACTATAATTTACAAATGAAAGTCGGTGATACAACATAGTAATAGTCTATGTAGATATGATAATAGGCTTTCTCGTAAATCACTTTTCAGGGTGCCAATCTAAAGGGATTGAGCTTCTGCTCAGTATTTTTTACAGTATTCATAGTTGTGTACTAGAGATGGCGATTTGAGCATATAATGTTGAGAAAAGGAGGGTGAAAATATGGAGGAGAAAACGAAGAACCGATTGATAGTAAAGCTTGTTATTGGAGTATCACTTATGGCTCTTGGTATTCCGGCTTATTTGTAAAGTGAAAATCCCGAACAGCAACTTGATCTGTGATTGAGCTACTGTTCGGGATTTTTATATTTTTTTTGTTTCCACACTCACTTTCTTATGAACAGGATGATGATCATTATGCTCAAATATCAAAGTTTATCCGAAATTAAAGATTCCTTGGTTTGGAGGGAAGCAATTAAGTAATACAGCCCCGGCAAGATAATGATGAAACCGATTCCGATATAAACATGACGAATATTTAATGTTAAGAAAGGCAAGGAAGCGAACAGAATTCC
The DNA here is from genome assembly GCF_023715585.1 of Sporosarcina luteola. Classification (GTDB taxonomy): domain Bacteria; phylum Bacillota; class Bacilli; order Bacillales_A; family Planococcaceae; genus Sporosarcina; species Sporosarcina luteola_D. The sequence goes on along the minus strand of NZ_JAMBOK010000001.1, from coordinate 723,422 downwards.
TAATGGCATGGAGACACGCATGAACAACATACGGACGGCACTTAACTGTGCCAGTCGGTCCCTTGGAGCTTCCCGTTGGAAAATGGCTGCACTTTGAGCATTGAAAAGAGGGAACAGGATACCACCCATCAGTTCACATAACCAAGCAAAAGGGACAGAGTGGACAAAGTACAGCAACACAAAGGAAAAGCCACCTCCAATCAAACCAAAGTACATCGTTCGGGGGCTTTTCGGTAGCTTGGTCAGAAGAAGCATCCCCAGCACATAACCGATAGGAAATGCCCCCTTAAAGATGCCATACTCCCACGTCTCGCCTCCCAGTTCTCCCTGAATCAAGGGAATACTCAAGACCAGCGTTGCCCCTACCGCAAATTGGACGGTAGAAGATAGGATTGTTAACCGCAGGAGTTGAGGATAACTAAAGAAATTCCTGTATCCCTCTTTCATTTCAGACCACCAGAACTTTTTTGTCCAAGTTGCCACCTTTTGTGTGCTGGTTTGCGGAATTCGGGACAGTGCCAGGAAACTGATGAAGAACAGGATTGCCGAAATGCCATAAATCCAATGCATCGGTAGTAGCAACAACAAGAGCGAAGTGACGCCTGGAGCAAGAAAGCCCATTAGCCGAAGGGTTCCGTCCAACAATCCGTTGGCATCGGCCAATTCATCCTCTGTACAGACTTCCGGCAGCAGTGAAAACGAAAGGCTGGCAAAAATGGGTTGAAGCAGTCCTAATATGCATTGGAGAATAACCAAACCGATGATGGGTTCTGTCTCCGTTCCAATCCAAAAACCTGCTAATGGAAGTAGGTAGGCACCCGCTCGGATCAGTTGAATATTTTTGAGCACTTTTTCTTTTATGACTTGATTAAGAAAGGGCGAACTGATACCTTGCAGCACCAAAGAAGGAATAAAATAGACGAGCCAAAGGATGCCCATCCACTCCCTTGATCCTGTCAGTTCATATAACAGCAACCCATTAACAATAGCGCCAGCAGCACCACCGAATTCGGAAACAATCTCAACTATCCATAAGGATTTGAAGGACTTGGAATACTTCTTCATAATTCAGTACCCAGGTATCTCGTCAATTGGCTTGAGAAATCTTCAAGCTTTCCAGAGTTGATGGAATAGACCCCTTTTTCCACACGAATGAATTTGGCGGCTTTCAATAAAGTCAGTTGATGGTGAAGCGTTGTTTTCGATATGTTGAATTGGCTACTCAACTCTTGCAAGGACATAGGTCTTTTTTGAAGTTGAAACAACAGTTTTAGCCGTAGTTCGTCCCCTAATGCCTTATGGCCACGAATCAGTTCATTTGATGGAACCCCTGGTTCAAGCAGATATTCTTCTTTGACAGGATAAAAGAAGAGCTTGGTATCAGAAGTACGAATGGTCAGCACCCAAGGACGATATGAAACCTGCGGGATAAGCTTGACCGTCCAAATAGATGGTTCTGGCAGGTATTCGACACCACCCGACACACGTTCGATTTCAGCTACCGGATTCTTCATATCGAGTTGCCGATACTGCTTCTGTTCAAAAGTAAGTGCCTGTAGCCATTTCTCCCAATCTTCTTTATTCGACATCCAACCTTCCCACTCTTTTAACACACGAGTGAATAAATCACAGATCTCAGATTGGGATAGATAGTGAAGCTGGCGAACATATCCCTCTAAATAGTCATGTCCCTTAAAGAGGCTAGCGTATTTTTCCCATAATTGTGTTTGTTCTGGCTTGCAGGCTGTTTCTATTCTCAGTGACTCAGACTGTCGATCATGGTAAGGAAGGAGCCATTCATAAAAAGAATCCGTTGAAGCAGTGGTAAGCAAATTCGAAAATTCTTGAACGGAAACGGCGGAAAATTGATTTTGCAACAGAATCATACCGTACCAAAGATTAGTTTCTTCAATCTTTTTTAATAGTTGGACCAGTAAAGAGGGCATCGAGTTCTCATCTCTTTTCCATTCTTCATCCATTTCAAACGTGTGCCGTAGCTGCTGATGCGTATAGCCGGCAATCCCCAAAATCAATTCCCAGACTGGTGACTGTTCAACTTTCAGAGTTATGGTTTCTACGGGGGGAGCTGAATTTATAATTTTCAAAGTGGTTCCTCCTAGTGTTCCTATTTTAAATTATTCTATATTATTAGAAACTACTATTCAATAAATATCGAATAATTATTTTTTTTGTGCAATGAAGTTAGGAAGGCATCTTGAAGAAATATGGGGCAATTAGCGAGAAATATATTACGAACGAGAAGAGACGTGACAGAGTATTAAATTGTCTTTCTACAGGTAATCGTGAACTAGCTGCGGAATTAGAGGAAGAATAAAGGAACATAAAGCATCTCTTAGGAGGTGCTTTATCTATGCCTAAAATTCAACAGAAGGATTTTACCTACGACTTAAACTGCTGTTTTATTAAATTTTGGAGCTGTACAAAGATAACTCTAGGTTATGTACCCCCAAACAGTAGGTCCGCAATTGTCAGGTTTTTCATTGACTACAAGTCGCTTCCACATCTATAATATTACTAATGTTTATACTAATGGAAAAAATGACGTGGAAAGAAGGGGGAATGAAGATACTTTTATTTAATTTAATCACTTATAGTGGAGGTTATCATGGTACATCTACGGAAGGTATTAATTGGAGCTATACTAACAACTATCTTTTTAGTAGGCTGTAATGACAATAATGACTATGGACAATTAGAAAAAATAATACAGCAATTAACGTCTGATGAGATGAATGGGCGGCTTACTGGAACTAGAGGAAATGATTTGGCTTTATCTTTTATAGAAGAGAAGTTCCAAGAGATCGGATTAGAGCCTCTCGGTGCGAATAATGAGACATTTTTAATGCGATATCCTCATCAATTTTTCAATCCGGAAAAAACTCGATTTGAAATACAGATTATTTCTGATAGTGGTGTTGAGACCAATCTGATGCGTGGCGTTGATTATTTGGAGAGAACCGGCTTTAGCAATTATGAAGAAACGTTGCCTTTTATCTTTGATATTCAAAGTCCGGAAATAGAACAAAGTTTTATTGTATTAAAAGACAGAAGTAATTACCAGGAAGCATTTGAAAAAGCTAAAGGCATATTCATAGTAGAAGAAACTCTTAAAAAGTCACTATTAATTGATAGTGTGGAAAAACCAATTATTCAAATCACTGAAGAAACGTATTACAACTTACAAAAGATTGCTGCTGGAAAAATTTCGATGAACATATCTGTTAAAGAAGAAATGATAGACTCATACAACATAGCCGGAAAAATTCCCGGTGAAAATAATGAAAATGCTATTGTTCTTTCTGCACATTTTGATCATGTAGGATCAGTCGGTGACGCCATCTATCGGGGTGCAATTGATAACGCATCCGGAGTTGCTATACTGCTTGAAGTGGCCAAAGTATTAGGAAGTTCTAATAAAACATTTGAAAATGACATTATTATAGTTGCCTTTAATGGCGAAGAGTCTGGACTTCAAGGCAGTAAACATTTCGTAGACGAGTTGAGCAACAAATATAAAACTATTTACAATATCAATCTAGATTCCTTATATAGCACTCCCATAAGTATTGTTTCTCAGGAAAATGGAGTTTCAAATGAATTATTAGATGATCTAGTCTTCGTCTTGGAGGAAAATAGTATAGATTTTAATACTGATATGAGTGGGGGATTAACAAGCGATCACATCAGTTTCCTGTCCAATGATATGAATGCATTAACCATTTCCAGCCAGAATCCAGTTCCAAAAATACATCATCCTTTGGACACTATAAAAGAAATAGATTTAGCATCTTTAAATAAGATAAGTGATACCATCGTTGAATTTATCAATAATTATCACCAGAAAGAATACACTCATTCACATGATCATGACCATGACCACGAAAATAACATTTCTGAAGTAGAATTTGATTATGAATTCCAGGAAACAGAAAGGTCGAAATTGAATCACGATGAATATACATTTAAACAAAACCCTAAAGATAAAACATACTACTTCATAGAAAATCAGAGTTACACATTTACAGACCTTCAAGAATTCCAGAAGTATTATCCAGCGATTGTGTATGAGTCAATAATTGATGAATATCAAATAAATTCTATTCAAGTCCTCAATTTGTATAGCGAAGAATTTGACAGATCCGAATTGGAAGAAAATAAAGTGTATAGTCATGAATTGCATACGGATGATTTATTGTTGATTTCATTTAGATATTCAAGTAATGATGCGAAGCAAATACTGGATATACATCTAAGCAAGGACAAGGGTATTCCAATAAAGGACTCGGGTTACGTGTATGAGGAGACAATTATTAAGGGCATACCATACACACTTCAATACAGTTTAGATAAAGACTATCTACATGGGTTTTCATATGAGCAAGAACTTAATGGGTTTAATTATTTGGTGAGAATTTCAAAAGGGGAAGAGGTAGTTAGTGAGTTTGAAGGCCGTCAAGTAACCGGGATTAAGACATCCTTGTCTGAGGAAGATGTTAAATATTTTATCGAAGATATTAATATTGACGAATTAGTTTTAAAAACTTTAGAGTCATTCTAAGTTGGTATCGATTATGGGATTGTTCAATGCTCAAAAGATAAAGGCTTGAAACAGCCGAAAACATTGAACAGAAGCTAGATAAAGTAAAGCTTTATTTGAGAAAAAAGAAAATGAAATATAACGTTTTCTGGTCTCTACCTCATTTGAAGAAATGATAATTCCTTATGTGTAATTTCTATAAATCAAATTGATTACTTCCTTCCGTGACAAGTGAAATAAGTTCCACTTGAAATGTTCTTGATTATACTACTGGTAACATGAGGATTTCTGTGAACAACTTGAAGTAAAATAATTGATATATATGGTGTTATTTAATTAAAAGGAAAAATAAGTCTTAGGACAATTCCACGTTCATTTTGGGATTAACAATCATTTTGGCGAATTTGCGATAAGGTAACGATTTTGTTAGTCTGTAAATACATCGTTCAAATTACTAAGTCATTGTTTTCGTATAATGAAAGTCGTTATACTTCCTGCATTTGTTGGAAAGAGACTCGACACAAATTTATTATCCTTCTATTCCAATTCTTTGTGGGGAGTTGGGTGGACATTTGGTCAAAACGATGCCGTTGGGCAGATAAATTACACATTTTTGTGTTACAGGTGAATCATATTAAAAGTCGATTGAATCCTTGTTGGACTCTATCGGCTTTTTATATTTAATAATTGAACGAGGGGGGACGGGTCTACAAGGCGCAGAAAAATTAATAGGCAATATTTAAACGCATTTTGTTTAGCTATGAGCTAATTCAAGATGCGTTTTTCTATTTAAAAAACTGAAAGGATGTTGGTATCATGTCAATCAATCTTGATAACATGACAGCGGTTCAAAATGAAAACCAAGAGGGAGTACTCGGTCATCTCATGTGGTTCAGTGTAGGGAAACAATTGATTAAAACGGCCGACTTAAAAGAACGCCTAATTCAGGCCGGCTTGGAGGAAGAGTGGATGCCAAATGTCATTCGGTCAGCTGATGCTTTCCGAAGGGCTACAAAAGAGATTGAAACAAGAAAAGCTACTTCTCAGACGGGGGTATTTGAAAATTATCTAATCAGGGAGGTCTTTTCGGATAAGGATTATGTGCAACGGAATATTGTTGTTGAATCTGTGAATCAAGCGGGTAAGAGGCTAGATTATAACAGCAAAGCGGGTGTGATTACGTTAGACAAGAAGAATGAGTCAATCACATTCATATCCGAGAATGAGACAGCTAAAGAGCTATGTATGGAAGCTGAGCAGAAATTCAATATCTATAAGGATAATTATTCAGCCCAGCAATTGAGGGTTATGGTCAATAAAATTCTGCAGTCTCTTGCACCTACACCTGTGCGTCCAAATGGAGGAATATACTTCGTTCCAGACTCGCATACCGAAGGATTGGCGAAGTTAGTTAAATTCACATCATCCCTCGAAAATAGCGAAGGGTTTAAGATTCCAGTCGTCAATACATTCGACAATCGGAATATGGTCAATGCGAAATTCAATGAGCATTTGGAATCCATTTTAAACGACTGTAAAACAAGCGGAAGCCTGAGAAAAGGGCAAGTGAAAGAAATCATTGAAAATGCGAACTCTATCATCTCTAACTATAAAAATTATAAAGGAATCGTTCAAGACGAGGCAGTGCAACTTGAACAGAAAATCATGAAGATCCGTTCCGAAATTACTCGGATGGTTACGGATTTATCCTGAAAAAGGGGGGATTACCATGCCTGAATTCTTTCAGACGATGGTGGGTAGGAATTTCTATGAAAAGGATGTAGTTGATATAGTTGAACATTTAAAGAAAATCTCCAATGAAGTGGAAAGCGCGAATGAGCTTAAACAACGTGAGTTGCGATTAAAAGAACAGGAATTACTTGATTTATCAACCTGTAATAAATGAGCATGGATGAATAAAAGGAAGCGTGGATTGTGATATCAATTCTGCTTCCTTTTTCAATGTAAAAGACGAGTTGAAGGGATGGATTATTAATGACAAACAACTTTTCAAAGTTAGAGGACATCAAAAATGCGTTGAACGCAAAGTTCTTCGAAAGGGAAGATGAAGTGGAGGTAATTTTGATCGCCATATTGTCACAGCAGCACATATTGATGATTGGCCCGGCTGGAACCGCGAAATCAGCTTTATCAGTAGAGCTCTCAAAGATTGTGCAAGGCACTGAATACTTCCAGTGGCTGTTGACAAGGTTCAGTACCCCAGAAGAAGTATTCGGTCCGTTATCACTAAAGGACCTTGAACAGGGTGTGTACAAGCGTAATACAACAAGTAAAATGCCCGAGGCGAATCTTGTTTTCCTAGATGAAATCTTCAAAGCGAACAGTGCTATTCTAAACAGTCTATTGACCCTAATTAATGAAAGGCTCTTCTATAATAATGGATCGCCCGTCAAGGTTCCGTTAATGTCCGTCATTGGAGCATCGAATGAGTATCCGCAAGAGGGGGAGGGGCTTGAAGCCTTATTCGATAGATTCCTGCTACGGTTTGAAATTGACTATATTGTGGATGAAACGAACTTTATTTCCATGATGAAAGGGGGCGGACAACATCAGCAAATGCCGTCCATGACGATGGAAGAATTGGTGCAACTGCAGTTCTTCACGGACATGGTAGCCATTCCTGATGAAGTTTACGAGACCCTGTCCAAAATCCGCACGGAATTAAGGGATGAAGGGATTCGTCCCTCAGATAGGCGTTTCAAGCAATCCTTGAGTGTCTTACAAGCGAAGGCATTAATCAATCAGCGGCAATTTGTAAAGGTTGATGATATTGTCATCCTTGAAAATGCTCTATGGGAAACGGTAGATCAGAGAGATATAGTATCCCTAATTGTCCGTAGTCATGCTCAAGATGTGGTGACAAGGGCTATTGAATCTATTCAAAAAGAAGCGCAGGAAGTGTTTAATTCCATGTTGAAAGATAATTCAACTGATGCTGGAATGGAAGCCACTCAGAAACTGAAAGCCTTGGTAGCTGATTTGAATAAACTATCTAAACATAATCAGAGCCGGGAAGCTGACATTGAGCCAGTGCTGAATCAATTAAAATCCATGCAGCAGGAGATATTGGACAGCATCCTAGAGCCAATAGACTTTTAAGCCTCTTATTAATAGAAGAGATAAGATGCCGTATTTAAGAGCTGAAGGAAGTAAATTAGATGTCGAGGGTAACCCTTCGGCATCTTTTAAATATCTGAAGGGAAGTGTTCAATGTGACGAGAATGACAACAAGTATAGAAAACCGCTCGGTATTAAATACTGACGCTTTCGACAAAAGACGTTTCAATGAGATTTATAGCATGTCCCAAGGAATCCAGAAGGTAAGGGATGAAGGCGAGTTGCCAACCTTCGAGCCTTTATTGGCTGACATATGGGCCTCCTTATATAAGATGAAACCGGAAATCACGGAAGAGGAGGTTGCTGCCGATTTGAGGGTCAATAAATCATTGATGGGGAGAATCATGACGGATGAGTCATTCGAAATTTATCGTAGTTTCACCCGGTTGGATGATTTATCGTCAGCCATTGGCACCGTGAAATTTGGGGAGAAAACGAATCAATGGTTGGCTGACCAAAAGATGCAGGATAGTGAACTTAGAAAAAAGATGCAGGAAATTCAAGCGATGCAAAGACAACTTGAAAAACAGGAACAGCAGGTAGGGCACGGAAATGGAAATGAGCAGCTGCAAGCCGATCTATCGCAAGCTATGGCTGGATTAGACAGTCAGATACAGCAGACCCTCCAAAATAATAGCCATAGCTTTTCTGAGCAAATGGCTCAAGCTGCACAAGAAACGAGACAAGTTAAAGCCAACCTGAAGTCTTTGATGGGTGGCATTGGTTCAGGGAGCGCTGAAGCTGAATTGAAGAAGGTACCCCTTCGTAACCAGATATCGTTGGCTGAAAAAATTGCTGCTGATAAAAGAATGTTGGAAATTGCTGAATGGGCTGGACGTTTTAAACAGATAGCAATTAAAAAACAAAAGTCGAAACACATTGAAGGCATCGAGAGTAAAGGTGTGGTAGCAGGAGATGTCATTGAAAGGTTATTGCCGATTGAACTGGGCTTGTATAAACACTCTGTAACCAAAATTGACTTCTTGCGTCGGTTTGCTGAGAAACAAACAATGATGTATGAACAGAGTGTAAGAGACACACTTGGCAAAGGGCCTATCGTTCTTTGTCTTGACCAATCGGGAAGCATGCGAAAACTTGATTCACAATCTAAAGGATTTGCGCTTGCTCTATTATCCATTGCTAAAAAGCAGAAGAGGGATTTTTGCTTGGTCTTGTTTTCAACTCGCACTGTTGTAAAAGTATATGAGAAAGGAAAAAAAAAACTGAAGACTTGATTGAATTTGCACAAACATTTTTAAGTGGAGGAACAGATTTCAACCTACCGTTAACTAAAGCAGTTTCGATTATCGAGGACAGCAAATTCAAGAGATCTGACCTCATTTTTATAACAGACGGAGAGGACAGCTTAAAAGAGTCGTTTATCAAATCATTTATAAGGAAGAAGGAGAACATGGATTTTAATGTGCTTTCACTTGTGTTGGGGACCGATGCAGAGACAGTTCAGCATTTTTCTGATGAAGTTATACTGATTACTGCTTTGAATGACGAAGGTAGCTTCAAAGCCTTTACTATATGAGTGTAACCTTGACAAAGTGAAAGCTGATCATTATTGGTTATGGGTACTTTTGGTGGGGAGTAAACATTAAATAACAATCTATTCGGAGACACAATTCACATTTGAATTAGTGTCTCCATTTTTACTACTTCAAAACTCAATGGAATTAACACAGTAATTAGCACTTCGCTACATAAAAATTGGAGATATCATATTACTTATCTATTAAGAATTGTAGACACATGGTAAAATAAATTTAATGTTGTGAAAGTTTTCACTTAAACTAACGGCGCAGGTTAGTTGAAGAGCGTTGTCTAACTTGTGTTCAACAATCGGGCCAGATTGTTGAAGAAAGAAATTGATAGGTATTGACTCACCGCACTAATATAGCCTATATTTGAATTATCATAAAAAAAGGGAGGTTGGCCTATGTTATCGAGCAATGCAGTAGACGTTTTTACAAAAGAACTAAACGTTACAGGGGTACAGTAAAAATAACCCCTTTACTGCGACCCCTGAAAAAATGGGGGAATCTAAGTTGATTAAGAAATATATAAAAGGTTTTTTAACGGGTAATAAAGTAACTCTACGCAAAATTACTAAAGATGATTATGAAAGTTTTTCTAACGTTGAGGACGTGATGGAAAGTCGTTTACTAATGAACGACGGTATTCCATTCCCACCAACTGATGCAGATCACGAGAAGTTTCTTGGTGAGATTAGTTCTGAGAAAGATGACTACATGTTTGCTATTGAACTTAAAGATGAAGTAGTATTCATCGGAACTATCGCTGTTTACTTAGTTAACTGGAAGAATGGTACCTGTCATGTTGGAATCTCTATCGGTCCTGACTTTCAAGGAAAAGGTTATGGAACAGATGCAATGAAAGTTTTGCTCGACTTTATTTTTAATTATATGAATGTAAATAAAGTGAAGCTTCAAGTATTTGGTTATAACCAACGAGCTATTGGCTCTTATGAAAAATGTGGATTTCAATTGGAAGGCACTTTAAGAGAAGAGCTTTTTAGATTTGGCAAGTACCATGATATTCTTGTTATGGGTTTGCTAAGAAAAGATTGGGAAGATGCATTGGTTTAAATGATAAATAAGAGAGCAAACCAGTAAGATGGTTTGCTCTTTTTAATAATAATTATTTCAACAATCGGGCGCGATTGCGTAAATCGATCGGCGTACGTTCTACAATCGGAGCCATTTAACAGAAGTTTAAAAGTGGAGAGGAAGATTATTTTGGAATTAATAAATAGCTCAGTTAACATTGGTGATATCGTATCTACGACGATTTTTATTCTGCTAATAATCCTATTTTTTGTTTCATTTACGGTTTTCATCAGAAGATTGTCGGTTACTCAAAGAAAAAAAGCCGAAAACAATTTAAAAATGGAACAAAAACTAGATAGAATAATTGAACTGTTAGAGCAAGATAAAACGAATAAATAAGACTTTTGGAGTTCCATAAACGGGCGCGATTGTTTAATATGCGTCTTTTTTTTCTTCTTCAACTAACGGGTTATCCTCTACTTTTTATTTCACAAAAGGGAGTGAGGAAATGAGGACATTGAAAGATCAGTTGAATAAAAAAGGCTCTCTCGTTCGCGCAATGGCGAGGTAGACAAACATTCTTCAGGCGTTATACATAAAGAGGAAATAGCTCCCTTCATGGAGAATGTTGTCATAAAGGGGGTGAGGGATTGGGATTTAAATTTGATGGTATGAAGGAATTGCAAAATCAATTGAAGAAAGTGGAAAAACAAGCCAGAGATGCGGTAAGTGGTGAAATTAGTTTAGGAGAGCTATTCACCGATGACTTTATGCAGAAGAACACTAACGCCAAAAGCATCGAAGAGTTTCTTAATGAAAGTCCCATGGCAGGAAAAGAAGTGGAGACTGTCGAAGCTATGAGCACTCCAGAAATGGATGAGTATGTGAAGGCACAAACTGAGTTTAGTAGCTGGCAGGAAATACTACAAGAAGCTGCAGATTCGTATGCTGTTGACATGTTTAGAAAAGCGGGATTTAAAGTTGAATAAAATAAATTAAATCCTTCGGGATGCTTTTTCTATGCAGAAATTTAAAGGATTTTCACCTTACTTGGCGAATAGCATTATGAAGATTTAGGATGAGATTAGTTTTATATAGAAGCATCTCGTTACGGGGTGCTTTTTTTATGCCTAAAAATCAAAGAGGGCGGCACTGAAGGAATATAGGAAAACGGGTAGAGTTGGTTATTATTACTTAAAGGATCGGGTGGTACTACATAATTATATGTTATTTCATGCATTGCTTTATAACAAACACTGAAGCCATGTACATGAATGTAATTAAGGACTAATATCAGAAGAAGGATCGGCCTTAAATAATTAATGATAAAAATTAGGTCGTATTTTAAAACTTTTTCTGTGAAAAATACGAATATACTTATAGGGTAATGATATGGAAAGCATGTGATGTATAAATGGAGAACGATTTACGCTGGATCAGACAGATAAAAAGAGATGCCAGTGAATCCGCAGCGAATGAACTCGTATCGAAATATTATAAGGAAATGTTTACTTTTCATTACAAGCAAACGCTTGATAGGGATTTGTCTTTGGATTTAACTCAAGAGCTATTCATTGGCGTATTGCAGTCAATACATGCCTACGACCGAAAAAAAGCATCGTTTCGGACTTGGCTTTACAGACTTGCCTCTAACCGCATTGTCGATTATTTTCGTTCTAAGCATTATCGATATTCTCAATTTACGCAGACAATCGAAGATATCCATCAGGAATTCGAAGATGAATACAATTTGGAAATTGAACTAGAATACAAGGAGCAATTCGACCTAGTCAATTCATTGGTGAATCGGCTAGATGCACATTCACAGCAAATCATCCGTTTGAAGCTATTCGGCGAATATACGTTGAAGGAGATTGCATCCATTGAAGCAATCCCTTTATCAACAGTCAAAACGAGATACTACGCAGCAGTTAAGTGGATCCGCAAAGAAATGGAGGTGGTGAACATTGAAGAAAGATAAATTAACTATCCCGATGCCGGATGACAGTACCATTGACAGGCGGATTTGTCAAATTGTGTCACAAGGCTTAGTGAAGAGAGAATCCTTGTCATCCTATTTGCGATTAATGGTTCAACAAGTCGGATGGCGGCATCTGTTTTCGGATCGAATGGAGCTAAGCTTCATATTAACGATTGCAATCGGATTATACAGCTTATTTCTCATCATGCCAATTCATGGCGACGTGCAAAATCTGTATGCTTATATTTTCCTTTTGTCACCGATTCTGTTTCTTGCCTTTTCGTTCTACACGTACATGAATAAAACACAAAATTCCACCTATGACGTGGAAATGACTTGTAAATACAATTTCTATCAAGTCATTGCCTTCCGTATGCTTATGTTCAGTGTTTCTACGATGATACTGAACACGATTACGATTGTATTTATTGCCATGAAATACGAGGAAATCGAATTTATTCGTGCATTTATAATCTCTGGTACATCTCTATTCCTGTTTTCAATTATTCTTTCAATCGCCCTCATGAACCGGAGGACAAAAGGGATAGTCATAGTGACAATAACTGTATGGCTCATGGGAAACACCATTGTAAGATCAGTCAATAACGAGTTTTACAACGGCATGCTCCTCCATATGCCAGTTTTCATCTATGCAATTGTTCTACTTGGTTGTCTGGTCATTTATATGAACTACTTGAAAAAGCTGATCATTTTCAAGCAGACGGAAGGGGTATTTTAATATGTTAGTCGTGAAAGATGCGAGCAAGCGCTACGGCGATTTTACCGCCTTACAACAGATCAATTTGGAATTCAACACGGGCCTATATGGACTACTTGCCCCGAATGGCGCAGGGAAGACGACGCTGATCAAAATGTTGGCGACCTTAATTACGCCGAGCGAAGGGGAAATCCAGTATAACGGGAAAAACATCCTCGAGATGGACGAGCAGTACCGAGAACTATTAGGCTTTTTGCCACAGCAATTCGGTTATTACAAAAACTTTTCGCCTAAGCAATATATGTTGTATTTAGCGGCCTTGAAAGGAATCGGGAAAAAAGAAGCGCTTCATAAAATCAATGAGTTATTGGATAAAGTAGCATTAAGTGATGTTGTGAATAAAAAAATGAAGAAATTCTCCGGTGGGATGATCCAGCGTGTCGGCATTGCCCAAGCATTGCTGAATGACCCGAAAATCCTCATTTTAGACGAGCCGACAGCAGGTCTTGACCCGAAAGAAAGGGCTCGGTTCCGGCATTTGCTCACTGAACTTGCACGCGACAGACTTGTCATCATATCAACCCATATCGTTTCGGATATCGAGTCGATTGCGAATGAAGTCATAATGATTAAAAACAAGCAGCTATTGTATAAGGATTCTGTCGAAGAAATTTGTGCAACACTCAATGGAAATGTGTTTGAAACGACGATTGACTTTGAAAGTTTAAAAGCATTCCGGAAAAAGTTTGTCCTTCTTTCCGAAAAGCAGGAGTATGGCAAGATAATCGTCCGGTTTATCCATAAAGGGGTCCCTGAAGTGGAATGGATTTCCGTTCCACCGCAACTTGAAGATGTATTCCTTTATGAATACCGAGATGAAATCGAAGGGGAAGTATGATGCTAATAATCCTCAATGAATGCAAGAAGGCACTGACTTCGCCTATCTTGATAGGCCTATTCATCGTCTTTTCCGCCTTTAATGTATTCGTCATCATCAGTTCATCCGACCACAAAGAAGAATTGAAAATGCTAAATGAAATTATCGACCAATACGGCAGGGACATTACGGATAATTCATTGAACCGATTCGAAAGTGACATTCAAATCGATTTGGCAAAATTAAATAGGATGACAGCGTCAGAGTTTACGAGTGTCTATGATTTTCTCGATGGATTGCGTTTTGAGGATCAAGAGAAATATAGCGATGAACAATGGCTGTTCATTCACCGGCTACAACTTAAAGAAATGTATTTGAACATGGCAAAGTCAATTGATGAAAGCTATGAAGCAATGGATATAAAGAAGATGGGTGAGGCGGAAATTGAGAAGTATCTCTTAAGTGGCAATGCTGCCGAAACACTTCTGCATGAATACGAGAAACTCTCGGAGCGATTCGAGGAAATGGTAAACAACGGAGAGCATAAGGAATGGTTTTTCGCGGGAAAAGCGTATTTCATGCATAGCTTTTTATTCAAGACGGTCTTCCTGCATATCATTATAGAATCTCTTCTATTAATTGTCCTAACGACATCGTTAATTACGACATATGAGTTTGAAAGCAAGACACATCTTGTTGCGTACTCCACAAAGCGCGGAAGAAAGCTGATGAAGGACAAGCTTTTTGCATCTTTGGCTATAGCGACAACTATAATCGTTTTCCTTTTCGCGATTACACTTGGTACATTTTTCTCTGTCTTTGATTACTCTCACGTATGGAAAACTTCAATTAGCAGCGCGTTCAACTGGGAATACAACTTCCCGTATGTCGCTTGGTGGGATCTTTCTGTAGGGACCTTTTTAATAGGGGTTATTGCACTCGTGTTCATCGTATTATTGCTATTTGTCGGATTGACATTTGCGATATCTATCGCAGTGAAAAACAGTTACATCAGTTTCTTTCTTATCGCAGCCGTATTTGTTCTATTGTGGCTGTTGCCAAGCTTCATGCCAACATCATCAACCCTGTTATTCGTTTTTGCATATACATTACCGACATTACTCTTGGCAATCAGATACTCGTTCATGGGAAGCAGCGGATTAATCCTATTCGAAAACTTCGAATGGATGACAATGAGCTGTTGGACGATCATCACGATTGTAGTAGGTTTCATGTCATATAAACGGTTTTTGAAAATTGATATTCACTGAGGGGGGTGCAACAATGAGAATGTTATGGAATGAAGTAAAGAAGATTTTCATGTGGAAAATGATGTTGTTGCTGTTATTCATCAATAGCATACTCTATTTTTTATTGATCGAGTTTCATATCGATAGTTTCCCGAATGGCAGTGGGCTTTACTCGTACAATGTCGGAGTAGAAATGGTTGATAAATATGGTGCCACTATGGATGAGGAGGAGTTTATTGACTTCAAAAAGATGTACGAAGCAAAAGTAGAAGAAACAAATAGGTATTTGCAGTCTAGAGAAGATTTCGTTGCAGAAGGTATAGATACATATGACAAATTCACAGCATATGATTGGTGGAATCCTTCCCAAGAGGCACGAGCCCTTCGTGATGACGTTTTTTTGGGGAATAAAATTGACTTATTTTGGGAACTGCAAGAGCGTCACGGCCTAATTGAGTTTCATAATAGAAGGAAAAGAGTTCCTGACGTTTTATCAGATAAAGAAAGGCAACGTTTTGAACAATTGATTGAAGAAGAGAAATTTGGAGTATACACAGATCTAGTTATACAGAACTTTAAATCGTTCATTGCCAATGTCGGAGTTGCAATTCTTTTCAGCGTTGTATTGGTAATTTCGTCAACAATTATAAAAGATCGTTCAAGAGGGCTACTGCTGTTGCAATACACTTCGAAAAAGGGGCGGAATCTTTTCAAAACGAAGCTACTGGCAGGATATATTGCTACCTTTATTATCATTACATCATTGTTGGCCGTCTATTTCAGTGTGTATTCATTGAATCGTACATCCATGTTCTTCAAAGTCCGCGTGAACACATTTATTGCTAATGAATCATGGTTTGATCCGACATTCTTTCAATTCATCATGATTTGTGTCGCTGCGATTTACTTGATCGGATTTATATTCGCAACTCTCTCAATGGTTTTTTCAAGCAGAGTTCCGAATATGGTGTCATTAATCGGCATACAAATTCCATTCGTAGTCGGCTTCCTTATATTCGGCCTAAATCCATTATTGCCCAATATGATTCTTATCTGGACTCCGAAGTGGCTTGCACCAATGTCATATGGCCTAATGATACTTCTTAGTGCTCTTATTGTCATATTCCTATGGAAACGTGAAAAAAAAATGGACATTTTGCAATAAAAGATTGAGAGCCGACATAGCGGACTAACGAAACGTGCCGATCTATTGTAACAAAGAATGAGCAAGTGAAGATAAATTGGTGAAAGAAAATAGGCAAGGGGGGTTCTTTTGGGTTTTATATATCTGTTTTTAAGCATATGGTTTTTTAGCTTTATTATAGGGAGAGTCTTTAGCTTATACGCCAAAACCTATTGGAAATATGATTTGTTAATATCCTTCGCGCAATCCCTAATCATTACATTAATAATATTTACTTATAGTTTCTTCTTCAATTAAGGGGCGCGATTGTTGAGTAAGCTTCACTTTGAACTAACCGATGCTTTACTCGAAGATCCTTGAGCTGCTGAAACGGTTCTTTTTTCTTCTTCAACTAAAGGGGCAGCATTCCTGTTTGAAGGATTTGCACCATCTTGAAAGAAAAAGAGCCCTCTTGTATGATGCTGAGTGTCAACGTGGAATTGACCCATCATCTAACAGGAGGACTACTCTATGTATTCTAAGTGGAATGAAAAGCTAAATCAAGTAACGGAAAACACATTAATTGTCGGCATGGATATTGCTAAGAGTACTCATTACGCATGCTTTGTAGATGAACGCGGACGTGTACTTGAGAAAGCTCTTGCCGTACATCAATCCAGAGAAGGAATTGAAGCATTATATCAAAATGTGCTTCGTGCTATGAAAGTACATGAGAAAACTGATGTTATCGTTGGGATTGAGCCTACCGGCCACTATTGGATGAACCTTGCTTATTTCTTGGATTCCTATGGAATCCCGCTTGTAATAGTTAACCCATTACACGTCAAGCGGTCAAAGGAACTGGATGATAACTTACAGACGAAGAACGATAAGAAAGATGCAGTCGTCATTGCTCGGCTCATGAAGGACGGGCGTTTCAGCTATCCCCGCATTCTAAAGGATATTGAGGCGGAGCTGCGGATTGGCTCTACCCTTCGTTCAAAGCTTACAGAGGATTTGTCGAGCCTCAAGAACCGGATCATTCGCTGGCTTGATCGGTACTTCCCGGAGTTTACACAGGTCTATCCGACCTTCGGGAAGATGGCATTCGCTACACTTGAGAAAACACCTTTGCCACAGGACATCGTAGGGCAAACGGCTGAAGAGTTAGTCTTTCTCTACCGGCAGGTAGAGGGGATGAGAGCGCCGCAATTACCAAAGGCAAGACTTCTGATTGATGTAGCCAACCAATCTATCGGGTTGACGGAAGGATCGCAGATGGCACGAATCGAAATCGCCACGCTTATCCGTCAGTACCGATTGTTAGAGGAAGAAATAGAAGAGGTAAATAGCCAATTAGCCGAGTTGGATAAGTCTACAGGAGAGTATGTATACCTCTCCACTGTACCCGGCTTAGGGGATGCTACAATCGTTGATCTACTCTCTGAAGTCGGTAGCTTTGCACATTATGAAGATCCACGCCAACTCATCAAACTCGCGGGATTGACATTACGTGAAAATTCATCTGGACAACACAAGGGACGAAAACATATCTCTAAACGAGGCCGGAAGAGGTTAAGGAATGTTCTATTTAAAGTTATCGTTCCACTAATCAGGCACAACGAAGCGTTTAAAAGGCTACAACGACTCGCCAACAAAATCCCCTACGGGGAAAACAATCGATGGTCGTGCTATGCGGTAAATTACTGAAAGTGTTACATGGAATTTGTAAGAAGAAAGTTCACTACGATGAGCGGCATATGATGAACGATCTCCACTGTCTCGTGACGGCAGCGTAAGACATTTCAAATCAATATATCTATGACAAGAAGGATGACACGGAGAAGCCAGCACAGTACTAAAACTCAGACCAAGAGTCCCTGGGGCAGCTTAGCAGGCCTCTGCCTTATGAATAGACCGAACGAAGGAATGTCAGCGCTCAGACGCCAAGAGACATGGGAGGGTACGTCGTCATAAGCATCGCAGAGATTCATTGTGCATCAAAAAATGGATTAGAAAAGCTAATGTTTTCCATTAGTTTTAGCGAAGCGTACTCTCATCTTGGTAATAAAAACAATAATTTCAAATCTATGTTTACTAATTAGCTTAAAAATAATTTTCCTCACATCACGAAGTGATGTAACCGTTGATACTTCAATGTTTATAGAGGGAGGTTAGTTGAAGTAGGTGTTATTGGAAAAATACAATCGAGGCAGATAAGTTGTGAATAGAGTTGATTAACTTCTGTTCAACATTCGAGTCATTTTGTTTAATGAAAATTAAATCTTGAGGTGAAGTATGAAAAAATATTCGAAGTTATTTATAGGATTACTTTTTGCTTTAACGCTAACAGGTTGTTTTGGAGAAGATTATGATGTGGGTGTCCCAACTGCCCATTTATACCTTGGTATTGGAGATATACAATTAACAGAAGCCAATATCAGTTGGCAAACGCAAAGTGAGGACGTCCACGAAACAATAGAGGATGTTCAGGAATTTGGATTATCTCAGGATGAAATAAAAGTTTTAGCAAATCAAGAAGCCACTTTAGATTTTAAAGAAAATGAAAAAAATGGTGGAGATATTTGGACAGATCCAGAGATGTCAGCTGTTCTAATAAGTGATGGGAAACAAATTGAAATAGAAATGAATGACAATAGAGAATTTAGATTCCCATCCGACAAAGGAAATTATGTGTTAGAGGTTATATTTAAAAGTAACGCAGGTAGCGCGCAATACGTAGGAAATATTTTAATTCAGTAACTTAAACAATTGGGCACTTTAGTTGAACAACAGGTGCATCTTGTTAAACTAACGGAGCAGTTTAGTTAAAGAAAACATTAAAGGGGGAATATTGTGAAAAAGGTTGTTATATTGGCTCTTACTTTCCTGTTTCTTTATGGATGTTCTGACAATTCAAATGTAAACTCAAACGAAAATTTAGAAAGAAAATATCCATCAGAAGACCCTGTGAATATTACACAAGAGGAAGCTATTGAAATTGCTCTTCACCAAGCCGAAGCCGATGGTTATAAATCTGCTGTTTTGGAGGGGAAAATTCCAGTAACAATGAGGAGTGTTTACTCAGTTAAATATGACAGAGATATGAGGATTTATGATGTGAGAATGTCATCACCAGAGAAGTTCATTATTTATTATTATGTTAGTACAGAAAATGGTGAGCTTATAGAGTCAGTTCACTGAAAAATGCCTTTTCTGTATATCTAAGAATTGGATACGATTATTTAATAAGCGAAACTGTTTTTATTAAACTAACGGGTGCTTTAATAAAATGAGGATAGATGAACAGGGGGTCCTGTTTATCTATCCTTTTTATTTATATAACCAATCACTCATTAATGACAATTTTTTAAAAATAGTTCTTATTATACCCTTGTTATTCGATGTACCATGTAATACGATAGAGTTGTAAAATAATTTTCCGAAAAGGAGATTTCTATGGATAGAGAAATAATGAAAGGCAGTATTGATATACTAATTCTTTCCCTTTTATCTAAAAAGGATATGTACGGGTATGGAATTGTCAAAAATCTAAAAGAGAATAGTGATGAATTGTACAACATGAGCGAGGGAACACTCTACCCTGCTTTAAAGCGATTAGAGAAAAATGAGTGGATACAATCTTATTGGGAAGATGCTGAATTAGGGGGAAGAAGAAAATACTATCGAATTCTGGAGAGTGGTAGGAAGGAACTGAATAGAAAACTTGGTGAATGGAAAAAGGTAAACGATTTAATTAAAAAAACTTCGGAGGGTTTAGCTTGGATAAAAAATTCGAATCCTATATTGATCAGATCGTTAATGACTTAGACTGTGATAAAGCAGAGAAAAAAGAAATTGCCGAAGAGATAAGTGATCACTTAAAACTATTAAAACAGGAGTTTATAGAACAAGGTTACTCAGATGAAGATGCAATAAATAAAGCCTTAGAATGTTTTGGAGATGAAAAGCAGTTAAGGAATGGTTATAAAGAATCTATATCTCCGTATTACAAATTATTCAAGATTAGTAACTGGATTATATTTTATCTGTTCTCTTTTATAGTACTTTGGAAGTTAATCTTCCAAAGGATACTGGAAAGAGTGATAAATTATAGAAACGGTTTCACTCAAAATCATTATTTTTTTTCCGACGAAGTGCAATCTGGCTTCTTTGTTTTTAATCTAGATGCTTGGAAATTAAACGCCAATTTAATACCCTTTAAGAACACACTCAATTACGTAATTAACCATGATAGGTTTAATCTGGATACTATAATCAATAACACGTTAGGGAACATCTTGATTTTCATACCATTAGGAGTATTCCTTCCGATATTATTTAAAAGGTACACTTCATTCTCTAGGGCAATAACTTTTTCAATTATTGTTAGTTTTACTTTAGAGGCCCTACAATTTCTTTTACAAATAGGGCAATTTGATATAGATGATCTGATTTTAAACGCCATAGGCAGCATGGTAGGATTCTTATTCATAAAATTAATTTTCAAATTCAGGAATGTAGTCCGAAAACCAAGACTATTCGGCGTGTGATAAGTAAACATAAATATATTTATCACATAAAAGTATCAGAAATTTTCTGTCTAGCTTATTCAATTAACGGATGCTTTACTTGAAGAACATTGGGCTACTAGGACGGCTCAATGTTCTTATTGAACTCCCATGAAAATTAAAAAATGCTCAAAATCGATAAAATTGCATAACAAAAGAGACTCAGAAAGAGCTTTTTTAAAAAAGGCTGAGCCTTCAGAATGTGTATATTAAGTTAAAAGGTAATCATGAACCAACTCCATTCCTCTTAGAATAAAGGCAAGGCTGGTGCAATAACCAGAGTAGGATTAATCTCCCATGAGTGCTACTCGTATAGAGTGCGACAGTCTGTGATGCACCGTGGTCGTTGGAGTCAGACTAACGGATGGGCTCAATGGCACCATAGTTGATCGACCTTCTTCGCCAGCCATACTAATCTATACCCGTCCTGTCACAATTTTCATCCTCTGTGGTGTAGCGCTGATTTTGCGCTACATGGATGGCTAACGGGGCAGTTTAGTTTAATAAAAGAAATTGTGACAACTGTAATTTTATCCTTATAAATAAGTAATTTAACAGAAAGGAGTGAGGAAGATCGAGTTTGCAAAAAGTCTATTACTTTCAGCAGTTATATTTTTATTGATAGGTTTAGTTGTTTCGGTTAGTTTATTTATGAGGGACATCAAATATAGTGATACCCTAAATTTGATGGATAATGTGGCACAATCATATCAAACGAAGGATCAATTCACTTTCGAAGATCAATTTGCCTTAGAAGAGATGATTGTACGAAATTCAAAGTGGTTTGACAACATTAGTTACTTTGCGCTATTACAGGATTCCGAGGCAGACGGTAAAAGAACGATTAAAAAGGTATTTACTCACGGGCTAGAAAATACGGGGGAATCACCTATGATGAGAGTAGATTACAGAGGTAATTTCGGAACTGAATGGCGTGCGGAATGGCAATATAAAACCTACAGTTTTCTGAAATATGAGTTTCTTTATTATGTTTTCTTTGCTATTTCAGGTATTTTATTTATTCTATGGGGTGTATTTTGTTTTTACAATCGGAATCGCTTAAAAGCTATTGGGTAGTATTTAACATGGAAGTAGTCACCTAAATTAAAACTTGAAAATGATGAAGAGATTCAAGAAGTAGTGAATGAGTTAGATGAAAATTAGTTGTTAAGCAAATGTTCCATATTCAACTAACGGAGCAGGTTAGTTGAAGAAGGTGCAGGTGTTTTTTGAATCGTATCAAAACACTTTATTAAACATAGGGGGGTAATCTTTTGGATAAAAAAACATGTTTAATTTTAGGGTCGTTATTCATTTTAACTAGTGGACTAATTTTTACGATTGAACGCTTAACTGCATATGTTTATTGGTCAGCACAAATAAATACTGGAACGTGGGATACAATTCCGCAGACACTGCCATTGTACGAAAACCTTTTTACAGGGCTATTTTTTCTGGTTGGCATTATCTTAATTATTGTGTCATTCAAGAAGGACAGGTAATTAAACTAACGATGCATTTTACTAAAAAATTTAGAAAATATCATGGATGTCATTAGCTTTGCAATGATGCGGGAATTGCAATGCACATTTTAGTTGGCGAAAAATCTATAAATCCTTATGGTGGAATTATGAACCTATTAAATGTAACGATAGCAATACAACACATGAGATAACAATGCCAAGCAGGTTAATTTTTGTCTCTTTCACTATTCTTCCTATGCTCATTTTCGGTTATTTTCTGTCCCCTTTTAGAAATGGTCTTTTGACACTTGGTACAGCTATTTTTATTCTGATAATTGGTTCTCTGTTGACACCTTTTCTTGTTACTTATAAAAAGTCTTTGTGAACTAATTTACTTAAACTAACGTGGTGCTTTACTTGAAGATCAGGGCTGCTTAAACGGTTCTTTTTTCTTATTCAACTAAAGGGGCAGTTTAGTTTAAGAAGCATACGTTTATTATTTATCTTGAATGCATAAAAAGCTTATTATTGGAGGGGATTTTATGATTGATAATAGACTATTAAAAGAGTTTGAACACGATACAGATGAGGCTTTGCAAGAGATCACTGATACATCAATCTTATTGAATTTCCAACAAGCTCTTGTTAGTTTGTATCCCCACCTAATACCAATATATGCTTTCGCCTACGACTCTTGGGATGATATTGTAATGCCGTTATTTTATGAAATGGTTTACAAAACTTTTGCTTTTAAATACGGGATTTATATTAATAAGAATGAAACTCATACGTATATGTTTAGTTTAGGTTGCTACAAAGGGATAAATCATATTGAATGCATTCCGAAACAACATACATTCAAAGCTAAGGTAACTTGCGAGTGGATTGAGATGAATAAAAATGATTTAGATGAAAAGGTATTGGTCTTTAAATCATTTGGGGATGGTGAACATTTTTTAACTGGCGGGCTGGATATTGAGGAAGCATACAATGTAGGGTTTAACCTTGTTGAAATTGATATTGTTTCTAAAATAACTGGTTTTCCATCTAAGAGAAATGTATTTATTAACAAAGACGAATTGGATTTTGAATTTGTAGCTGAAACATACGATGAGGATATACACCGTTAATTTCTTGTTGAACTAACTAGTGCTTTACATGAAGAACATTGGGCTGCTTAGATGGCTCTTTTCTCTTATTCAACTAAAGGTGCAGGTTAGTTCAATAAGAGAAGGTAATTGTGAAACTAAATTTACTTGGATTAGTCTAATTTTTCATAAGGGGTGTTTGGTTGAAAAGTATAACTATATTAATGGTTTTAAAAGAACAACGAGAAGGGGTTAGAAATGAAAAGAATAATTGGTCTAACTTTATTTTTAATTCTAGGAGTAATACTTTCAGCTTGTTCTGAAAAAGAAGGAGAATTACCAAAGGTTGATATCCAAGAAGTGTTTGAAGAAGAAGGAGAAGTAACAAGAGTCGATGTCCAAAAAGTGAATGAAAAAGGGGATTATGAGGACGTTGTGACTATCACTGATCCAGAAAAATTAAATTTAGTTAAAAAGTCTTTAGTGAATGTGAAGTGGAATCCAAATGTAGAAGCAGAAATGGCAAGAAAAGAAGATGTATTCATTACTTTATTTCATTCTTATGATAAAAATATGCCTGAAAGACTTTATGAATATCGCATTTGGTTTGAGGAAAATGAAACAGCTACAATTATCAGTAATAAGGAAACCGAAGGATTCGGCGAATTAGATAGAGAAAATACTCAAAACCTTAAAAATGCCTTGGCGAACTAACGGGTGCTTTAGTTAAACACGTCGCTGCCTGTAAGGGTAGCTTTTCTTATTGAACTAACACGGCATTTAGTTCGATAAGGAGAAGTTTACTCGAAGAATTCTTTATTATTGGGGGTGAAAATGTGAAGAAGTTAAAAGTGGATGTAAACATAGGAGATCTTTATGCAGTTAAATTGCCGAGCGATAAGTGGGGAGCCGTTAAAGTTTTAAATAGGGTCGATAATTCTTTTTTATTGTTTTTAACAAATTATTACGAAAAAGAAATGCCATCTCCAAATCATCAAAGTTTAAGAAAGGCTTTTTATCAAAGCAGGGGTATGATAGAAGGTGCAGAGTGGTCTATATTCTGGGTTGATGGCTATCCGTCTAAGAATTATATATGGCTTGGTACAGAAGAAATTTCTAAACATGAAGAAGAATTAAAATCGAACCGTTATGCAGGGAATTGGAAAGACTATTTGCCAATGGATTTAATTTATCAAGAAGAGTGGGAAAGAGAAAATAAAGATTCGCTTAACTTGATGATAAAGGAAGTAAAAGATAACGAAAATGGCGATAAGTTAACATATGACCATATGGACGATGCTGAATTTTGGGGCTTAATTTGTTTATTGGATGGAGGGCAACATAAGCCGCTCAAAAAGAATGTGGGCATCCTTATCAAAGAGTTGAGCGAACGTACAGTTGAGACCATATTTGCTTTTGAAGAAACACTTAGTTATAAGTTATTCTTGCTTGATACGCCTACCCATGCACACCAAACCACTGAAGCAGATAGTTATTTCTCGCCAGATCAATTTCTGTATGCCAGATGTGCTGTTATGGCAAGAGGACAAGCATATTTTGAAAGAATATTAGCCAATCCATCTATGCTTGATTTAGATCTTGAGTTTGAGGAATTGTTATCTGTCACTACCAAAGCTTACAAGAGAAAAACAAAAGACAATTTTAGTTATACAAGTACCTACGATTATGAAACATTTTCGAATAAACAAGCTTGGGGTCTTTGAAGACATTATTAGACTTTAAGTAAAGTTTAACTAAAAGCGTATAGTTATTAATTTAATTTGCAAGCAAAATGGCTGGTGGCTTTCTTAATAAGGTTCAAGAGGTACTTCTGTTCTTCAACTAACGAAGCAGTTTAGTTAAGAGTGTTAAAAGGAAATGCTTACGGTTAAAAGTTTCGAGTCAGGGGGACAGATAGCATCTTCTGGTGGTCTTGAAGTCCAAAGGGATGTTGTGTTAGGGAAGTTCTATGACTAAAAAGGAGAGAGCTATTTAATGAAAAAGAATATCTTGATATGTGCTTTACTAATATCACTTTTGTCAGTGGTAACTTTTGCATTTTTTTATGAAAAACCTATTCTGACAACGTATGAAGCAGTAAAAAGAGCTGAAGAAATCCTTAAAAATCCACCAGAAAGTTGGGAAAAGGCAAATCTAGATGAAGGACTGAAAGTTACTCCGGAAAATATCATCGCTAACTTAATTGAACGTGAAGGTCGTTTTTTTAATAGATATAAATGGGAAGTCACGATTATATATAATGGAAAAGAACCTACCGTAGTTATTGATGCTTACAGCGGGAAATTCATTGAAATTTACGGTCCAGTAAGTTAAAAGATTATATAAATTAGAAAATCTAGGTCCTTATTCAACTAACGGGTGCTTTACTTTAAGAACATTGGGCTACTAGACGGCTCAATGTTCTTATTGAACTAACGCAGCAGTTTAGTTTAAGAAGAAGTAGTAAAGTGCTAATTATAAAATACACAATAGGAGGCAAAAAATGAGTTTTGCTGGATACCAAAGTCTAATGAATGATACAAAATGGGAAGAAATTTGGTTAGCAATGATTGATATACCAGAACTTATCTATTGGAGACAGAAGGATATTGAGACTAATTATATTTGTGAGTGGGATGCAAATGGTTTCATCATTTCAAAACAGATGGAAATAAGGAAAGCTATAAAACAATTGAATGGTTGGAAATTAAATTTGAAAGTGAAGAAATGAAAAATGAATTGTTGAAAACCCTAAAAGAGATACACGTTCCAGGTGAGGTATTAGGTAATTCTATCAAGGTTTATGGTTATGTAAAGGACGGAACTTTTATGGATTATATTTAAAGAATCTTATTCAACTCCCATGAAAATTAAAAAACGCTCAAAATCTATAAAATTGCACAACGAAAGAGACTCAGAAAAAGATTTTTTTAAAAAAGTCTGAACCTTCAGATTGTGTATATGAAGTTGATAGTTAGTTCAGGAACCAACTCCATACTTCTTAGAATATAGGCAAGGCTGGTGCAATAACCAGAGTAGGATTAATCTCCCATGAGTGCTACTCGTATAGAGTGCGACAGTCTGTGATGCACCGTGGTCGTTGGAGTCAGACTAACGGATGGGCTCAATGGCACCATAGTTGATCGACCTTCTTCGCCAGCCATACTAATTCATACCCGTTCTGAAATAACCTTCATCCTCTGTGGTGCAGCGTTTTTTGCTGCATGGATGGCTAACGGGCCAGAATAGTTTAAGTAGATAAGATATTTTTTTAAAGTAATACCTTGCAATATAGAGTAATATATATTATAACGGAATTAAGAGGTGAGAAAAATTGGAAGTGAATAAAGAGGTTCTAAAAGGTCATATTGATACGTTAATTCTATCGCTTGTACATACAAGAGATATGTATGGCTATGAGTTAGCAAAATTAGTGCGAGAAAGAAGCAACGAAAAATTCGAAGTAAAAGAAGGTACTCTGTATTTATCTTTAAAGAGATTAGAGAAAAATCAATGGATTGAATCCTACTGGGGTGATGAACAAGGGCCAGGTGGAAGAAGAAAATATTATAAACTTACACCACTTGGTGAAGAAGCATTTGAAGAAAAACGTAAGGAATGGGAATTTGTGAAAAAATTGATGGATTCGTTTTTGGAGGGAGGAAAAAAATATGAAGCAGATTGAAGCATTTGTTGATTCGGTTTATAAAAATGTAGGAGGAAGTAAAAAAGAAATACTAGAATTAAATGAATTAAAGGCAGAAATGAAAAGCCATTTACTAGAGGCAGTTCACGAATTGAAAAGAGAAGGAAAATCTGAACAAGAAGCAATCGAAATTGCAATTGGAAGATTCGGTGGAGAAAAAGTAATGCGTTCGGTTGTAGATCAATTATCTAAAGCGCAAAAAACATTTGCGAAATGGGTGCTTTATACAGCGATTGCATGTCTTCTAATTTCCGCTTTCATTTTTAGTACTGTAAAGTCTATCGAAAAAAGTAAATTGGATCAAAGTAATCAGGTCGCTTCTCAAATTGTTCACAATTTAGGTGATAGTGAACGAGTACCAACAAAACTTAAAACTGATATTCAGGAAATTGTACAAAGTAGCAGAAGAATTATTGGAATTAGCATATATAATCATGAAAAACTAATTTCTACTAATATACCCGTTGAACCAATATATAGTTATCGAGAAGAAATTTTACCCAACACTTGGAATAGTACGGGATTCCCAATAATCAATGGAAATGGTGAAAGTAACAATACCTGGCATGTTGAAATTGAAACAGCAAGTTATGAAGGAGCGGCTATTATTTTACTCTTAGTAGGCCTAGGTCTTTATTGGACATTGTTTACCATCTGGGCAACTATTAACGCCTATCATCATAGACGCTTACATGTTGGATGGATTATTGTATTTGCTACACTGAATATTTTTGGTTATTTTATTTACCGATTGGTTGGTAATAGACAATTATCAATGACAAATAGTTGATTTCAGTATTAAATAAACGGGTGCTTTAGTCTATAACAGTAATAATTAGCTTATTATTCTTTCTAACGCGGAAAGTTACTTGTATGGTTTCAGGAAGAAGTGGAGGGACTTTAATTAAAGGAAGGTACTCTTTATTTGTCCCTAAAGCGATAAGAAAAGAATAAATGAATCGAATATTGTTGGACTGATGAACAAGAACCTGGAGGATGACGGAAATATAAAAACATACATCACTTGGTGAAGAAGGCTTTGGAGAAATACGTAAGGAATGGAGAATTGTATAAAGAGATATTGACTCGTTTTTTAGAAGGAGGAGAATGGTAGTGAAACAAATAGATCAATTTGTCAACTCAATATATGCCCATTTAAATGGGGAAGAAGCAAAAGAGTTGAAACGAGAAATGCGTTCACATTTACTGGAAACTGTGGAAGAGTTAAAAGCAGAAGGAAAATCAGAGCGAGAAGCAGTATCTATTGCACTGGAAAGATTCGGAGATGAAAAACAAATTACAAGAGGGTTATTTACCATATTTCGATCTCAAAAGAAATTTGCAAAAGGGCTATTACGTTTAGCTGTTATATTTTTACTAATAGGTTTAGTTGTTTCGCTAAGTTTATTCATGAGGGACAAAAAGTACGGTGAAACTCATGATATGATGACTAATGTGGCACAAGCATATCAAACGAAGGATGACTTCACCTCCGAAGATAAACTTGCCTTAGAAGATATGGTTGTGCGGAATTCAAAGTGGGTTGATAACATTAGTTACTTTGCACTCTCAAATGATTCCGAAAAGGTATTTATTCACGGACAAGAAAATGCGGGAGAATCAGATATGATGAGAGTTGGTTACATTGGTGATACCGGAAATGACTGGCGTGTAGAATGGCAATATAAAACCTACAGTTATCAGAAGTATAAGTTTCTTTATTATATTATCTTTACTATTTCAGGTATTTTATTTTTTCTTTGGGGTGTAATTCGGTCTTACAATCGAAATCGCCTGAAAGAATTTGCGAAGTTTGACATGGAAAAAGCATAAAAGTATTTTCTCTGTTCTTTGAACGGGTGGCTGTTGCAAGCTTCACTTTTTATCTTAACTCCCATAAAAATTAAAAAATGCAATTGCACAACAAAAGAGACTCTGAAATAGTTTTTTTAAAAAAGGCTGAGCCTTCAGATGTTTATTAAGTTAAAGGGTAAATCAGGAACCAACTCCATTCTTCATAGAATATAGGCAAGGCCGGTGCAATTAACAGAGTAGGATTAATAATGAAAATTATAAACTGATGAGAGAACAACATAAAAAGAACGCGGGGGATTTTAGGGAAAACGCTCATAATTTATTCAAAAAAGCTAATTAAAATTTAACTGAAGCATCCTTTGGGATGCTTCAGACTGTAGACAAACACCATGAATTTGGGTGTTTGCCTACAGTCTTTTTCTTTTAAAATAGAGATAAAGCTACAATGTTGATCTGCACTGCGAGCGGACGTTTTCCGCGGGCACGGCTTCAGCCAATCGAACAACGTAGGGTTCGATTTGCCTTAATTTCTGCGTTCTTTGCAGAAATTAAGGCAGCCTCCACATCCTGCTCCCTTAGGGTCGCAAAAAAAAACACTGCTCCCTTAGGGCCGCAAAAAACACTGCTCGCAAAAGCGATAGCGTTGGGAGCACATCCGAGGAGGCTGAGGGCAAGCCCCCCGGAAAGCGTCCACTCGGAACGGAAATCAACGAATTTCAGTCTACTGACTGTTAACATGTACATGTCTAAGCAAAAGGGTTGGAAATCTATGATTTCCAACCCTTTTTTCTACAGTCTGTAACCTCTACGCAGAGGTCTACCTATACATTTTGTGTATCTACTTTTTTAAAACTCAATACGAAAATAAATACGAGGACATATACTACTGACATTAACAATGAGAAAGTCTCATAGTTTATGCCGAATAGGTAATTGACTCCAAATAACGGTGTTGTGAACATCAAATAAAACGGATATTGAATTGACGCTATCATATCCAAAATAGCGTTATCCATCATACTACCCTCAAACATTTTAATAATATAAACAACTAAACCAGATATGAAACCAAATATTAAAAACACCTTTACCCCTTTATTTAGTTTGCCACTATAGGACCCTTTATTAATGAATATTAGCAAAGTGATTAGAAACAAAGTAGTAGCGAGTAAATTGAAAATATTCATAGTTGAATCAGGATGTTTCAGTGACGGGATTAAATTTGTTGAAAAAGCAATGAGATATGAATATATAAGCAACATAAACAGTTTCAATTTCATTTTATCATCTACCTCCGAATCGTTTAAGAAGTCTAGCTATTTAGTTATATGTATATTTTAACAGAAAATTCCTTTTTGGCAAATGAAAAAACATTCTTTGCGAAAACTGCCTAGAACATTACCTACTCTTGTTGCGATAAACAAATGCTTTCCATTTGGCGATTGAATCAGTTTAATGCTTATCCTCCTTTACAAATGAAAAGACCGTTCTTTGTCAATGTTTGACAAGGAACAGTCTTTCCTTTTTGTCACTATATGTAGATCACTCGTTTGAACAAAATTCGCGGATTAACCTAGAGGCTTTCGATTGGCTGATAGCTAAATCGCTTGCAACGCCTCGAGTCGACCCATGTTTTGCATATGATCTTTTAATTAATGTTCGAGTAACTTCGGTGATTGCATTGTCAAGTGAATTAGGATGTATAAGTTCGGGAACTTCCTTCACTTCTTCTGTAATCACTTGTGGTAAATCGGTTACCTCAATGATCGAGTCACTCGTAATTACTAGGCGTTCCATTAAATTTTCCAACTGACGGACATTACCAGGCCAAGAATAATGGAAAAGTACTTGTAAACAATGTTCGGAAATCGCTTTGTTTACATTGTATTTGCTATTGAATTTATTTAAAAATCGATACGTCAATGGAATAATATCATCCTTTCTCTCAGCTAAAGTCGGCATGTGAATATCAATCACATTTAGACGATAATATAAATCCTCCCTGAATGTTTTATTTCGAATCATTTCCTCCAAATCTTGATTGGTTGCGGCAATAATACGGATATCAACCGTTTTACTAGTATTGCTCCCAATAGGTATAAATTGTTTGTCTTGTATAACTTGCAATACTTTCGCTTGTAACGGCAACGCCAATTCTCCGATTTCATCCAAAAAGATAGTCCCAGTATCAGCCGTCTCAAATAGACCTGTTTTTCCACCTTTATTGGCCCCTGTAAAGGAGCCGCTCGTATAACCAAATA
This sequence comes from Sporosarcina luteola, assembly GCF_023715585.1. Lineage (GTDB taxonomy): Bacteria > Bacillota > Bacilli > Bacillales_A > Planococcaceae > Sporosarcina > Sporosarcina luteola_D. Next base: position 692,297 of record NZ_JAMBOK010000001.1, on the reverse strand, counting down.
ATTCGGATTCCAACAAATCTGCAGGAATTGCTGCACAGTTTACATTTAAAAAAGGCCCTTTATTTCGATTACTAATATTGTGTAAATGATGGGCGATGACCCCTTTTCCTGTACCTGATTCTCCGTGTATTAAAACGGTGGAGTCAGTGGGAGCGATTTTCTCGCAAAATTGTAAAATCTTCCTGAATTTTTCATCGTTTGCAATGATGATATCGTGAAGATCATGATTTGGGGCTTCTTCGATTTGTTGTTTATTCATTGTAATCATTTGGTTAAAAACCTGGATTTCAGTTGACGTAATGACAATATAATCAATGTCTTGGGCCTCATTGAGAATTGGAAATGCTCTCGTTAATAGCTCTGCGCCAATATAGGTTTGCTGTCTAATAGAAACGGGTTCTTTCTTTTCAAAAACCTCTGGAAGGACGGAAGGTGCCCAATAGCCTTTATCCAAAAAATCATTATTTAACTTCCCAAGGACATCATCTTTTTTTAGACCATAGTGCTTTTCGCAATTTTTATTTACATAGACAATACGCGTATTGCGATCGACTACATAAATTTCATCAGAGGAATAATCCAATATTTTTAAAAAGGACTCTAATGTCAAATCGCTATTTTTTAATTTTTCATTCTCTAGCATGAAACCACCCCTTAAAGGTTAGTTGAGTCAAATTTGGGAAAACACGTTTTTTTGTTGAGTCAATTTTGAATAGATTATAGCACGTTTTTAAATGAAATAGGAGATTGAGATAGAATTTTATGACTTTTTGAAACTTGGCATGCAAGTTGCATAACTATTTATCAACGTGATCAAGATATGCATTTTGTAAGATCACGTCATCAAGAGCAATCGGTTTTAACACCAAAGCAAACAAGGAGGCAAAGTTATGGATCATTCTGAAGTTATGGATATTACAATAATTGGTGGTGGACCAGTAGGATTATTTACTGCTTTTTACGCAGGATTGCGTCAAACATCGGTAAAAATTATTGAGAGCTTACCCCACTTAGGTGGGCAATTATCCGCCCTTTATCCAGAAAAATATATTTACGATATTGCCGGTTTCCCAAAGGTCGGTGCGCAACAGCTTGTGGATCAACTCATCGAGCAAATGAATCAATTTGAAACGACAATTTGTCTTGGAGAATCTGTTGAAGAAGTTGAAAAAGGTGATAACGGTATTTTCAAACTAACAACAAACGAAGGTGTTCACTATACGCGAACGATTATTATTACAGCGGGGAATGGGGCTTTCCAGGCGCGGAAAATGAATATTATCGGAGAAGACAAATTCCAAAATACAAATCTTCATTACTTCGTAAACAATATGAATCAATTTAAAGATAAAAAAGTCGTGCTATTCGGCGGCGGCGATTCAGCGGTTGACTGGGCATTAATGTTAGAACCGATTGCAGAAAAAGTGACACTCGTCCATCGACGAGACAAATTCCGTGCTCATGAGCATAGTGTTGAACTTTTACGACAATCGAAAGTCGACATTGTCACACCGTACGTTCCAGTCGAACTCATTGGCGATGAAAAAATTGAAGGCGTTATCATTCAAGAAACGAAAAATAGTGAACAGCTGGAACTTGAAGTAGATGATGTTCTTGTGAACTATGGTTTCGTTTCATCATTAGGTCCGATTAAAAGTTGGGACTTGGAAATTGATAAGAACTCAATTGTTGTGAATTCAAAAATGGAAACAAATATCGAAGGCATTTATGCGGCAGGAGATATTTGCACCTATGACGGAAAGGTGAAACTTATTGCAAGCGGGTTTGGTGAAGCGCCGGTTGCTGTCAGCAATGCGAAAGTCTATATTGATCCGACTGCAAAAGTACAACCACTTCATAGTACATCCGTTATGGGAGAGCAAGAAACGAATAAGAAAAAAGACCAGGTAAGTGTCTAGATTTAGTTTTAAGGAGGATTTCTAATGGCGACATACACAATGGTAGATCGTAGTACTTGTATTGCCTGTGGTGCATGCAATCCCAATGCTCCAGATCTGTTTGAATATACAGAGGATGGACTGTCCTATGCGTTATTGGATGGCAATGAGGGCACTACGGAGGTACCTGAGGATTTAATTGAGGATTTGGAAGATGCGATAGACGGTTGTCCAACAGACTCAATTAAAATGGCTGACACACCATTTAATTGTCAAAAAGTTGAAGCGAGTTAGCACAAAAAAACAACAGTATAAATACTAAATGAGAATAAGGGGAGACGGAAAAATGGCTTACAACAAAGTGCAAAATGCGACAAACAGAACGTTTGAAAGAACAATGACATATGACATGTACACAGATCCAAAAGTATTAGAAAAAGAAAGAGAGCTTATTTTTGACAAGACCTGGCATCTTGTCGGTCATGTAAGCCAAGTAGAAAAAGCAGGGCAGTTTTTTACAGCTGAAGTGATGGACGAGCCCATTATCATCATGCGTGGGACAGACGAAGTGTTGCGTGCATTTTATAATGTTTGTCCACACCGTGCAACAAAGCTTGAAAAGAATGAATTTGGTAAAAAGAAAATTTTGCAATGTATGTATCATGGCTGGACATTCAAAACAGACGGTAAGTTGAACAAAGCACCAAACTTCCGTGGAGAAGAAGAAGCGTGTGTCAAGGATGCTTGCTTGCGATCTGTCAGAATGGAAGTACTTGAGTCTTTAATTTTCGTTAACTTGGATGATGAAGCCAAGCCGCTAAGTGAGTCTTATGGTGATTTCTTTGACCGCTTAAGTAAGTTCGAATTTTTAAGTGATTTAAAACGTACTCACCGTAAGACACGTATTTTTAAATCAAACTGGAAAGCTTTTATTGATAACTACCTAGAGTGTGACCACTGCCATGTTGCACACCCTAGCTTCGTCGATACATTGGATATGGATGACTATCAAATTATTACATGTGAGAACTATTCCATCCAGGGATCTATTGTGAAACCGGACAAACAATACGGTGAAGTCGATCTGAATGAGTCGGAAATGCAAGGCGGTTCGTTCTTCTGGCTATGGCCGAACCTCATGTTGACGTTCTACCCTGGACCAGGGAATATGGCATCGATTGAAATGATTCCAATCGATCACGAAACGACAATGGCTGTGTACACGTATTATTTCCGTGCAGATAGCTTGGATAAGATTTCCCAAGAGGAAAAAGACTTGATGACATTTGCTGAACAAGTTCGTTCAGAAGACATTGAACTTGTTGAACTTGAGCAAATTGGTTTCCGTTCCCGTGCATTTAACAGAGGCCGTTACTCTCAATCAGAACAAGCAATTGTACAATTCCACGAAATGGTATTGGAGGCCCTCGATGAATAAGATACTCGATCGAACAGCGAAAAAATATTTATTGATTAATGGTGAAAAAGTGGAGACAGCAAATTACGCTCCACTTTACTCCCCGTATTCACGTGAACAAATCGCTGATATTGCGATGGCAGATGAAACGTTGACAAAACAAGCCATTACAGCTGCATATGAAGCAAAAGATATTATTGGCGAAATGCCTGCTTATCAACGAGCGCAAATTTTAGAAAATGTTGTAAAAATCTTAACAGATAGAGCCGAAGAAGCTGCAACCATCATTTCCACGGAATCGGCAAAACCAATCGTATTTGCACGAGCAGAAGTGGCAAGAACAATTGAGACGTACAAGTTTTCCGCAGAGGAAGCGAAACGAATTCACGGCGAAACGATTCCATTCGATGCTGCAAGCGGCGGTGTGGGACGAATCGGTTATACGATCAAAGAGCCGATCGGTGTCATTGGAGCCATTACGCCGTTCAACTTTCCGTTGAATTTAGTTGCACATAAAGTTGGACCTGCGATTGCAGCGGGTAATTCAATTGTATTGAAACCAGCTTCACAAACGCCACTTTCGGCTCTATTCATTGCAGAAGTGTTCGAGGAAGCTGGATTACCAGCAGGGGTTCTAAACGTTGTAACAGGTCCTGGCGGTGTTGTCGGGGAAGCGATTGTAGATGATGACCGTGTGAAAATGGTGACATTTACAGGGAGTCCACGTGTTGGCATCGGCATTAACAATAAAGCGGGCTTGAAAAAAACGACATTGGAGCTCGGTTCAAATTCCGCTTTAATTATCGACAAGGACGTTGAAATCGACGAAATCATTGACCGTTGTGTGATGGGTGCGTTTTCGAACCAAGGGCAAGTATGTATCTCTTTACAACGCGTATATGTTCACGAAGACCGATACGAGGAGTTTGTCGAGAAGTTTGCAACTGCAACAAAACAATTGAAAATGGGTGATCCGCTCGACTCGGAAACGTATATATCTTCGTTAATTACACCTGGTGAACTGGAACGTACACTCGGTTGGATTGAAGAGACGAAACAAAGTAATGCAACAATTCTTACAGGTGGGGGAGCACAGGATGGTATACTTGAACCGACGATCATCACAGATGCGGATTCATGCTTAAAAGTATCATGCCAAGAAGCTTTTGCGCCGATTGTTGTTGTGAACAAAGTAGCTTCTGTTGAAGAAGCGGTGGTGCTTGTGAATGACTCCCAATTCGGTTTACAAGCGGGCATCTATACAAATAATGTGAAACATGCATTATACGCCGCTAAAAAGCTGGAAGTCGGTGGTGTGATGATCAACGACGTACCAACGTACCGGGTTGACCAAATGCCATATGGAGGTTTGAAAGATAGTGGGACAGGCCGTGAAGGAATAAAGTATGCCGTTGAAGAGATGACAGAGTTAAAACTAATCGTTTGGAATCAAGGATAAGGGTGAAAAAACGTGACGAATATATATAGGATTGCTGTAATTGCAGGGGATGGCATAGGTCCTGAAGTAATTGATGAGGGAATTAAAGTACTAAACAAGGTAGCAGAGCTTGACAGTAGTTTCCAATTTGACTTTACACATTTTCCATGGGGTTGTGAATATTACGCCGAGCATGGTCGGATGATGGCGGAAACCGGGATTGAACAATTAAAACAATTTGATGCGATCTACTTGGGCGCTGTCGGTTTTCCAGGCGTCCCCGATTATATCTCCTTATGGGACTTGTTGTTGGTCATCCGTAAGAGTTTCGATCAATACGTGAATATTCGTCCGGTGAAGCTATTGAAAGGTGCACATTGCCCGTTAGCAAATGTCAATCGGGAGGACGTTGACATGTTGTTTATCCGTGAAAATACGGAAGGGGAATATTCCGGGGCAGGCGACTGGTTATTCAAAGGCCAAGAAAATGAAGTTGTGCTACAAAATGGTGTCTTTTCACGTAAAGGGACGGAGCGAATTATTCGTTACGCATTTGAAACTGCGAAAAAACAAGGACGCAGCTTAACAAGCATTAGTAAAGCGAACGCTCTAAACTATTCAATGGTCTTCTGGGATCAAGTTTTTGAAGAAGTAAGTGCGGACTATCCAGAAGTGAAGACGGCCTCTTATCTAGTAGATGCGGCAGCAATGCTCATGATTACAGATCCAAAACGATTTGAAGTCGTCGTTACATCGAATTTATTTGGTGATATTTTGACGGATATCGGGGCTGCTCTGGCGGGCGGTATTGGCCTTGCAGCGGGTGCTAATGTGAATCCGGAGCGTGAGTTCCCGTCCATGTTTGAGCCGGTTCATGGTTCTGCACCGGACATCGCTGGAAAGGGTATCGGAAATCCATTGGCTTCTATTTGGTCCGCCAGTCAAATGCTAGACCACTTTGGACACGAGAATTATGGCAGATTAGTTGTAGACGCAATTGAAGAATTGCTAATTGAGAACACGACATTAACACCAGATATGAAAGGGACGGCCTCCACCTCTGAAGTCGGAGATCGTTTGGTCGGCATAATTGCAGAAATGATGCCTGCTCGTGTATAAGTGATTGTGATTGCTATCGGTGTGATTTTCACGCCGATAGTACATTTGTATACATCTTCAATTGTTTCAACATTCGGCTAAATCAAAGAGAGATATTAATAGGAGTGAATGCATGAGAGGCAATACGATTGATAAACAGATTCTGAGTATCGCATTGGCATTGGTGGCACTATTAACAGTCCCAATTTTGATTAATCCCGAAAAAGGTACTGCTTTTTTAAAAACAGTTTTGAATACGATTACAATCAATTTTGGACCCTTATATTTATGGGCCTGTTTGGGCATATTCGGTTTTTTACTTTGGATAGCATTCGGTAAGTATGGAAAAGTAAAGTTAGGTAGTGGCAAGCCCGAGTTTTCTACGTTTAGCTGGCTAGCACTGATCTTTACTGCTGGAATCGGTTCTGGGATTATGTATTGGGGTATTATTGAATGGGCTTACTACTATTCAAGTCCACCCTATGGACTCGATCCACTGAGTGTGGAAGCGGCCAGTTTTGCTTCTACATATGGCATGTTCCATTGGGGGTTCTCAGCTTGGGCAATTTACTGTGTTCCGTCAATCCCGATTGCGTACGCTGTCTATATTAAGAAGCATACGTCCTTCAGACTAAGTACGGCATGCCGTGGGATTATCGGCGATCGTGCAGACGGGATTGTAGGAAAAATCATTGATATTTGCTTCATGTTTGGACTGATTGGTGGAATTGGAACATCTTTAGCATTAGGTACACCGCTCTTAGCCGAAGGAATCCATCATTTGTTCGGTGTGGAGAAAACGCTTACACTGAATTTAGGTATTGTCGTATCGTTAATGGTTTTTTTCTCAATCTGTCTTTATTTCGGACTGAAGAAAGGATTAAAGCTGTTAAGTGACTGGAATTTGTATTTATATATGGCGATTGCCGTATTTATCTTCATTTTCGGTCCGACGGCCTTTATCGTTGCGAGTTTTTCCGAAAGCGTTGGTGTGTTGTTTCAAAACTTCTTTAGGATGAGTCTCTATACTGATCCAGTCGGAAAATCTGGTTTTAGTGAGTCGTGGACATTATTTTATTGGGGTTGGTGGTTTTCTTACGCACCATTTACGGGTATGTTTGCTGCTCGAATTTCTAAGGGGAGAACCATTAAATCGCTTATTATTGGGCAATTGGTGGGCGGTACGTTAGGATGTTGGTTGGCGTTCGCGATTTTCGGTAACACGAGTATGTTCTTCGAGATAACAGGTCTCGTCCCTGTATTGGACATTCTTCAAAATGAGGGTGCTCCTGCAGCCATTCTTGCGTCGTTGAATGCACTTCCGTTGGGCGGTATTGTGCTTGTTCTGTACTTGCTTGTGGCAGCGATTTTCCTTGCGACGACCGTTAACTCTGCAGCCTATACATTATCAGATGTCGCTTCTCAAAACTTACAAGCAGGTGAAGAGCCTGCTCGCTGGTACCGAGTGTTTTGGGGAATACTGTTAACTAGTATCTCAATCGTTCTGATGTACGGCGATGGGTTAGAAGCGCTGCAGACACTATCCGTCATTACTGCATTACCGTTAGTATTTATCATGTTGCTAATGATTGCTTCATTTGTTAAATGGATTAGAGTAGATTATGACACAATCATTCGGGAGCAAGAAAACGCTGTACCTGATCGTTTACATTTGGAAGAGGAACAAGTTCCAGTTGAGAAGAAGCGGAAGCGTTCGGATAAAGCATCAATTCTATCAAAAACTAGATTCGAAAATTAAAAACCAAAAACAACAGAAGTACTTGAAAGTTATTTGTTGTTTACCTAATAAGGAACCTGGCTCTAAACAATTCTGATTTGTTTAGAACTTGGTTCCTTATTTATGGTCAGTATCGGTAATAGTCTCGTTTGGGTTCGAATCAATCCCTTTCATATATAGCTATCTTTTGGAAAGTGCTCTCAATTTCACCTTAGATATCGAGTAGTAACATCTCTACGCGAGCAAGTTATATAGAAAGTTCAGAAAACCGATTGTACTCTGCGAATTTTCATGTTAGAATAACTTACGCTCATAAATGAAGTGTACACTTCATTTTAGTAAAAAAAATGCTGATACTTCAAATGGTGGTTAATCTGATGAAATTAAGAGAGCTCGTGCATGAGCATTTGCATAACTTATCGAAAAGCCAAAGGAAAGTCGCTACTTATATCTTGGATCATCCCCGGAATGTTGCCGTGTCATCAGCACAGGAAATCGGCAGGATAATCGGGGTGAGTGAAACGACGGTCATCCGTTTTTGTTATAGTCTCGGATTTTCCGGTTATACCGAACTGCAAAAAAACACTCGGGAACAACTGTTATTTCAAGAAAGCAGTTTGCATACTTATCGGCAATCCAAGCTTGAACTGGAACAAGCACCCCATTTTTACGAACAAGTGATGGAACAGGATCGCAGAACCATTGCGGAAACAATCAAACAAATCAATGAGACAGACTATGAAACGGCGATAGCCCATCTTTCCAATGCAGAAACGATTTACATATTAGGGCTTAGGTCCTCTCATGCCGCGGCGAGTTGGCTTTCCTATACACTTGGATTGGTCAGGCATGACGTCAAGCTTATTCGTACTGAATCGGAAGATATCATTCGAACGCTAAGTACCATGAATGACAAATCCGTTTTGGTTGCCATTTCCTTTCATCGCTATTTAAAAGAAACGGTCCGCATCGCTGAATTGGCCCATGAACAGCAAGCCTATGTCATCGCGATTACGGACTCGTTATTGGCGCCCATTGAAGCACATAGCGACGTGCTCTTTCCCATCTATTCACCGAAAAAATCTACACTCGATGCGACGGCTTCATTGTTTTCGTTTATGAATGCAATGGTTGCCGGGGTATCCGTGAAGGAAAAGGATAACTTTGAGAAACACCAAAAAACCTATCAATCATTAAAAAGTGATTTCTTATTTGTTGAAGGGATGGAAGAATGATGAAAACGGTATTGCGAGAAGTGAAACCTTTCGCCCGGTCTCCATCATCCGAACATGACATTTAACCAAGACAGCATCTTGACCGGAATTGAAATCTTGACCAGGGCAGTGATTGAAACGTTTGAACGGCTGAAAAAAAGGATGTGGAACAATGAATCGAACCATTACAACGCGCAAATTGGAAACGATTGAAGAGATGCGTCTTATACAAAACCTTGAAATAACGGTATGGGGCTCGGAACCGATTCCGGTCCATCAGACATATACAGCGGTACACAATGGAGGCCTAATGCTGGGCGCTTTTGACGGGGAGAAAATCGTCGGTTTCTCCTATGGATTTACCGGATTCGCCAATGGAAAAACGTATTTATGTTCGCATATGCTTGGGATCCAACCGGAATACCAGCTGATGGGAATTGGAAAAAAATTGAAGGAAGAGCAACGCAAATTCGCCATGGAAATGGGCTACGACTTGATGACATGGACATTCGATCCGCTTGAAAGTCGGAATGCGTATTTGAATCTATCGAAATTGAATGGGATTTGTAGTACTTATTTAGAAAATTGGTACGGAGAAATGGAAGATGGATTGAACAAAGGATTACCATCGGACCGTTTTAAAATTGAGTGGTGGATTACGAGCGAAAGAGTCGAGAATAACTGGAAACCGTTAATTGACAGCTATGACTGTCCGTTTGAGGTAGGTAAATCCGAACTAGGAAACCCAATCCTGGAATGGGATGAATTGCATCTATCGACAAACAGTGATGGCATTGAAATTCCAATACCTGAACATTTTCAAGTGATCAAAAAAAATGAGCCGCAATTAGCACTCGATTGGAGATTGAAAATCAGGAAGATCTTCCAAACACTCTTCGATGCAGGGTATGCATTGGTAAACGTCAATCGGTCAACCACCGGAGTCCACTATTACCAAGCAGTCAAAAGGGACACCATCCCCTTGAATATAAGTGAAAGAGGAGAAGTCAAATGATCATTCAAGAAATAAACATCCGTAAAATGAAAATGAAGATGAAGCATCCGTTTACGACTAGTTTTGGTACATTTCATGAAAAGAACTTTCTGCTACTCGAAGCAAAAGATGAACTTGGCAATTCCGGCTGGGGTGAATCCGTCGCTTTCGACTCACCTTGGTACAACGAAGAAACACTTGAAACAAATTTACATATAATTAAAGATTTCCTCATCCCTATTATAGTAGGAAAGAAAATCGGCCATCCCGATGAAGTGAGTGAAAGGTTTAGCGCCATCCGCAAAAATAATATGGCGAAATCGACTGTTGAAGGAGCCATTTGGGACTTATACGCCAAGCGGAATGAGATGACATTGGCGCATGCATTAGGCGGAAAGCTAGACAAAATTGAAGTCGGAATCAGTATTGGGATCCATGAAAAAGTGGAAGATTTGGTCGAAACTGTCCGTCGCTTTGTCGAGGAAGGTTATAAACGTATTAAAGTGAAAATTAAACCGGGCTATGACGTTGAAGTGATACGCGAGTTGCGCAAACAATTCCCGGACGTACCGCTAATGGCAGACGCCAACTCGGCTTATACGCTGGATGATGTCGAATTGCTGAAACAACTAGATGTGTTCAATTTGACCATGATTGAACAGCCGCTTGCTTCGGACGATATCATCGACCATGCGACATTACAGAAACAGCTGATAACACCGATCTGTCTGGATGAAAGTATCCACTCGCTCGAAGATACACGGAAAGCAGTGGAGCTCGGAAGTACTAAAATCATCAATATCAAAATCGGTCGGGTCGGTGGCTTGACCGAGGCCAAAAGAATACACGATTATTGCATGGAACAGGGCATCCCAGTTTGGTGCGGAGGCATGCTGGAATCCGGTATCGGACGTGCCCATAATGTGGCGTTGACGACATTGCCGAATTTCATTTTGCCAGGTGATACAGCTGGCTCCTCCCGCTATTGGGAAGAGGATGTCATTTCACCGGAAGTGATCGTGGAAGACGGCTATATTACAGTACCGACCGCATATGGAATTGGTTATGAACCAAATTATAATGCGATGGATAAGTTTACAGTCGAGCAATACCAGTTCAAAGCTTACTAACGGAAGCGATGTGGGTAAACAGTCACCCACATTCTTTCTTTTGGAATCTAAATTCAGAAAATTACATTATTTAGGCTGATGAATTGTCAGCGGGGGGATACGTTTATGAGAAAGAGTTTTCAAATCGGTGCGGCTTTTATCGGCGTCATTGTCGGAGCCGGTTTTGCCTCAGGACAGGAAATTTTACAGTTTTTCACTAGTTTCGGAGGAATCGGTATTGCAGGCTCGATTGTTGCCACGCTACTATTTGCATTTATCGGGATGAATTTGACGCAGCTTGGTAGCCGTTTACAGACGACTTCCCATCAAAAAGTCATCTATTATATTTGTGGCCGTTATTTAGGAATGCTTGTCGATATTATCATTACGTTTTTCTTGTTCGGTGTCACGGTTGTCATGTTTTCAGGGGCTGGAGCTATTTTTGAACAGCAATTTGGGATTCCAGGTATCGTTGGAAATCTATTGCTAGCCGTCGTTACAATCGCTTCTGTGACATTCAGTGTTCGGAAGGTAATCACATTGATTAGCGCATTTACTCCTTTTTTATTGTTGATTGTCATTGTCATTACGGTCTATTCGGTCATCAACTTTGATTTTGCAGCTGCTGATTTGCAAGGTGTGGCCGCTAGTCAAAGTCGAGGGGCTTCCCACTGGCTGTTAGCGGCGGTTTTATATGTATCGTATAATATTGCAGCCGGAGCAGCGATGCTGACAGTGATGGGCGGGACGGTTAAGGATGAAAAAGTGGCCGCATGGGGAGGTATCATCGGAGGACTGGGTCTTGGTCTTCTTATTATTCTCATCAACGTCTCGATGCTGACGCAATTGAAGGAAATTGCCTCTGTTCCGATGCCTATGTTAGCGTTAGCGGATAGCATGAGCCCGGTTATGAGTATAATCTTTTCCATTATTTTGCTGGGAATGATCTACAATACCGCAGTCGGGATGCTCTATGCATTTACGGCACGTATCGTGACGCCGGAAACGAAGAAATTCAAAGGTGCCGTTGTCTTGTTTGGGATAGTCGCATTCGGTGCAAGTTTCGTTGGCTTCATCACACTTGTTGGAACGGTCTATCCAGTAATGGGGTACTTAGGCTTCATTTTAATCGGCGCAATTATCTTTGCCTGGGTAAAGAAAAAAAAGTCTCCGGTTAGTGAGGAAGTACACTAAATTACTACTGTTTTTCCCTAATTAACCGACATATTATGGACTGGAAATGCGCTTGAGATTTCGATAATCGATTTTTCAAGCGCTTTTTGCACCAGTTCGTTGTCGGTTTTTCAAAAAATATCCTTTGTAATGTATTGTTTCCATTACACCGTTTATGTAATATATTAATCATTAATAATTAGAGATTATTCGCACTTTGAACTATTAGATTTCCAAACCTTTGTATGTCTTTTATATAATCAAAACCTAAGTTTTCATATGCATCTATACAATTATACATTCTAACTGCAACCATGTTGAATCTAGGAATAACCGTACATGAACATCCTGATGCTCCTAGTATTTGGTATGATCCATCAGGTAAGTCTGAACCTAATTCATTATAATTAACATTAACTTCACTATCTTTAATCCACCATAGAAAACCGAACTTTGGCAGCTGCTTAGGTAAACTATCCGGATTTTGGATAGAAGTGGCTAAATCGAAAATATTTCTAGGGAGTATTTGTTCACCTTCATGACTTCCTTTATTTAAATGTAAATTCCCCCATAACGCTAACTCTCTAGCACTTACATATAAATTTCGATCATCACCTTTGTTTGAACCCATCCTCAATGTTGGATAACCAGTAGATAAATTAATATCACAGACCAAGTTGTCGTTACCCTCAGTAACCCAACCTGTATTTGTTAAATTTAAAGGTTTTATTACTTTTTTTGTTAGTACTTCATTCACTGTTTTCCCCGTGGCATTGTAAAGGATTTTCGCTAGTAAATCTGGTTTTTTTCCTTCAATACTCGTTTCTGGATCAAAGACGCGACTAACCGTATTCTTTTCGAATTTCAAACCAGTACAACGAGTGAGTAAATGTTTAATTGTTGTATTGCCAAGAATGTCTACATCGTATTCATTTAGGTGATCACTTACTCTATCATCCAAGCTTAATAAGCCCTCATGGATTGCTATTGCTAAAGCCAAACCGACGAATGTAACTCTAACCGAATATACGTTAAATCTAGACGTATCATCCACTTTTTTTGCACCATTTTCGAAATGATGAGTGCCTGCATACCATTCATGTATTATTTTATTATCTTTAATAATTACTAACGCGGAACCCGACGCATGCATCTCTTCCTTTATTGTCTCTACATAGGATGTAACATCATTAAAAAAATCTTTATTAATTAATAATTCCATTCCTATTTCTCTCCCTTATGTAAAAGCCTCTAATCGAAAGGATAAAAGTTTTTATTATACCTAATATGGTTACTTCACAATCTGGCTAGTTTACGGAATATCGATTTTATTGAAATTAGTTAAGTTTGCATATCAATTATAACATTCATAATATTCTTGAATAGCTTGTTTTTTTATACATGATTAGCTAGAAGGTATGAAATGGCAAGGTTAACGCCACTCACTTGTACAAATCTTTGTCATTCAGTGGTAAAAAAACTTGTCAAGAGTGGTACATTAAATTGGCGGTAATCACCTAAAGTGTCCCCAATATACTATTTATTGATTGAAACAAGGTCTTCGAATTGCTTTACCGCAGTTTGATCTACTTCTTCAAGAAATGTCTACACACGCTTATTTACGTCCCGATCATCAAATACCAATGACGTTTCTGGATCACTTTGCATGAATTTCCTTGTTAAAGAGAATGGTAGCGGAAATATATTTACATCTACGAAGATGAATTCGTCTGGCCTTCACCATGTAGGTTCACAATTCCCCTATTTTTAGTTATGATTGCCAGTGGAGGAGATAAACATGAAAAAATTATTCATATTATTTATGGCTGCTATGTTATTGGTTGCTTGTGCTGATGGCACGAAAGAGACGGCTGTTGTCGAAGATGATGAGACAGTCAAAATAGAAGCGCCTGTTCAGGAAGAATCTTCAGAGGAGCCAATTGCAGAAGAACCGATTGCAGAACCTGCTAAGGAAGAATCACAAGATATGTCTATTGAAGAAGTTACCGAGCTTATTGAATACAATGGTGTAGGTATTGACGATAAGTTAGTTAGCACGACTATTGAAAATGAAGAAATAAGAGCTGTTATAAAAATGGCGCCAGATGCTAGATTCTCCGCAGAAGATTTAGCCGTTACAAGATATAGTCAGCTCTCTGATGAATTATTGGATCATGAAGGTTGGCAAACATTGACGATTGAATACGTAGGAGTGGGAACAATCAGTATGAATCGCATGGAAAGAGAATCAAACGAGTACGGCGATTACTTCCCGTCCATGGAAATAGAAAATCGTTTAAAGTAAAGCCCAACTATCCTATCGCTTTAATGTAAACACTCTCTAGTCGGGAGTGTTTTTTTTATACATATCTTTTTACTTAAAAATAAAGGGGGGAGGGTTGACGGAGATTTGAAGTTCCGAATTGGGAAGAGGTATAACGAGAAAAGGAAACAACTGAGGTGGCCTTTAAGGAACTAGCTGAAAAGCATGGCATCAAAGAAGGGGAATCGGTATGGATAAATCCTTCCTTGTTATTTGTAATTATCATATTAACATAGTATTCTTAATTCTAATGTTTACAATTCCTATAACTTTAGTATATATTAAGAATAGAATGTTGGAAGGGGAGATTGAATATGTCAATTAAAAATGATCATTTGAAATTCGGCAGTGCGAATGCACCTTTGAAACTTGAGGCTTTTATTAATTTGGCCTGCCCAGGCAGTGCAAGAATTTATCATTTAGCAAAAGAAGTATTGCCCCCATATATCGAAAATGGTCAAATTGAAGTAATTGTGAAGTTGTACGATAAACCTCGTGAAGAACTTCTCCGCGGTGCATTAATTCATTGGACATTTGATAATGCGGATCCAACAGAAACATTAGACGTGATCGGAAAACTACTTGAAACACAACAAGAATGGCATGATCTATCCGATAAAGAATTAAAACGATTACTTGTCGATAAATATAATCTGCAAGAAGAGGAACGCCTCGAAAATGTTGATGTAAGCTTAGCGATTACGGCTGAAGCGATTGAACGCGAAGTGAAAATCGTGCCAACTTTATTCTTCAATGGTGAAAAATTATTAGGTTTTACATATGAGCTAGAGCCTGCTGATTTAAAGCAGGCAGTAGAAACGTCATTGGCAAAAATTTCGTAAGATGAGAGAAGGTATCGCACACCTATTAATATGCCTTTAACAATATATATTCATTATCTTGAACAGCAGCCTGTAAGTAAGGCTGCTGCTTTTTTATCTTCACTCTGCAAATAGTTTGTACTGCAAACGAATCATCAGTTCCAGAAAAGTTCCGCCATTTTAGATATTGAGATGGATGCGCTATATTGATCAGCGGGTTTTCAAACGCCCGCTGATCGGGGGAGAATGAAGGTCGATTCCTCCTTGATAAAATCTCTGGCGTAATTTCTTAGATTGACTCTGCCTCTTTAATGGCTGTTTGAGCTAATTTAGAAATCGTCATATCGTCCATTGGTGGATTATGTAGACCCGCACGTACATCACGATAATACCTTTGCAACGGATTTGACATTTGAAGACTTTTCGCTCCGACCAATCGCATCGCTTTGTCCACAATCGTGATTGCTGAATTTGTCACTATGTGCTTAGCGGCAGCCAGTTCATTCGTTATCTGCTCACGGCGAGAATCATCATCCACGGCATCGGCCACACTGTAAAGGAAGTGTCTTGCTTTCATCAGTTCCAGGTCCATTTCACCTATTAAGTTTTGAACATTTGGCAATTGACTAATCGGCCCATTTAAACTGTTCGGGGAGTATTCAACTGCAAATTTCACTGCATAGTCACGAGCGGCTTGTGCAATGCCTAGATAACAAGCGGGGATATGAAGAATCCACCCATTCACCGTATTGCCCCTAGGACCAAGATTGAATTCTACAAATTTTTCTTCCGAAACTTCAACATGATCTAACACTAAGTCATGACTCTCTGTTCCCCTCATCGCGATAACGTCCCAAGTTTCTTTAATTGATAAACCTTTTGAATCTCGTTCCACTAAGAAGAAGCCGATGCCCTCTTTCTCTTCAATCCATGCAGATACTAGAAAATGTGTTAACACGGGTGACATGGTCGTAAAGTTTTTTTGCCCCGTAATCACCCATTTGTCATTACGTTTAATGGCATTCGTCCCAGGACGTCCACCACGGGTCGGACTGCCCGTTTGAGCTTCACTAACTGCTCGATTCACCAACGCCCCGTCCAAAACCTCCTGTGCAAATGAAGTTAACATATCTTCACTCCACAGTTTTTTTCCATAAAGTTCTCCTACAACACCTTGGTGCCACCCAATTGCTAACCCTGTAGCTCCATCAAAACTAGCAATCGTTTCTTGGAAAAGAACCATGTCACGCACACTGATACCATCGCCTCCATATTCTTTCGGCAACGTAAGTTTTGTATAACCTAGATCTACAAGTGTTTTTATATTTTCCTTTGGAAATCGTACCTGTTCATCATTTTCTTTTGAATGACTTTTAAAAGCTCCCTCATAGTTCATTAGCTTTTCAAGCCATTCCTTTTGAAATGCATTTTCAATAAATAACTTTTTCGACATGTCTGACACTTCCTTATTGGATTGATTAGTCTACACTTTCAATGTATTTAACTAGTATATCATCTAATGTCTACTTTACAACTCGGAATACTTATGTTACTCTATGAACTATTAATATATATTCAGAATATTATAGAAGGGGGGTGGGGAATTGATAACGTTAAAAAACATTAAAAAGAGTTTTAATAAGAAACCAGTGCTACATGGCATTAATGTAACAGTGAATAAAGGAGATATCGTGGTAATCGTCGGGCCAAGTGGATCGGGAAAAACAACCCTTCTTCGTTGCATAAACTATTTAGAAAAGCCCGATGAAGGCAGTATTTCCATCGATGATTTTTCCGTAGATGAAAAAAGTGCAACGAAAAAAAGCATTCTAACCTTAAGACGAAAAACAGCTATGGTTTTTCAGCATTATAATTTATTCAGGAATAAAACCGTGCTCGAAAACATTATGGAAGGCCTTCTCGTTGCGAAGAAAGTTAACGTAGATGAGGCACGTTTGATCAGCATGGATCTTCTTCGAAGAGTGGGTCTGGAAGAAAAAGCAAATGACTACCCGGTACAACTTTCAGGTGGACAGCAACAACGCGTAGGGATTGCCCGCGCACTGGCATTAAAGCCTTCCGTATTATTATTCGATGAACCAACGTCTGCACTCGATCCCGAAATGGTTGGAGAAGTTCTCTCTATTATTAAGAAAATTGCGGATGAGGGAATTACGATGATTATCGTGACACATGAAATTGACTTTGCGCGAGAAGTGGCCACTGAAGTTATTTTCATGGCAGATGGGGTTGTTGTTGAACAAGGTACGCCGATAGACGTACTAGTCCAACCAAAACACGAACGCACAAAACAATTCTTAAGTAGACTTACGAAAGAACCAGAATATGAAATTTAAGACAGAGGAAGGGATACGTATGAAACGTAATTGGCTAGTACTATTTGGAGCAATGGTGTTCCTAGCCATTGTCCCAGGTTGTTCAAATGGCGGAGGTTCAACAACAGAAGACGGAAAAAAGATTATTAAAGTCGCATTGAGCGATGATGTCAATCCACCCTTTCTATATACAGATAATGAAAACAACCCGATAGGCTACGACATGGACTATTTAGCTGAAGTTGAAAAAAGGTTGCCGGACTACAAATTCGAATACATCTTCGGAGAGGAAGAATCTAACTTAGTCGGTCTTTCAACAGGTAAAGTTGACATGGCCATTAACTGGTTCTTCAAAAATCCGGAAAGAGAAGAGAAGTTTCATTATCCTAAGTATGAATATGGCTACTCTTTAACATCACTTATAACGAAAACAGACAGAGATGATATAAAAACATTAGATGACATGGTTGGGAAAAAGTTCACGCCCATGTCTGCTAGTGGCGGACTCCGTTCTATATTAAATGGGTACAACACAAGGAATCCTAATAATCCTTTAACAATTGAAAGCATAGAACACCCTTCAAATGCAGATAACTTAAAGCGCGTTGACGAAGGAAAAGCGGATGCGATCTTCCTCAATAAATCAACATTTGATGCTGTTCAAGAATCATTGAACTTAGACTTAAAAGTAGCTGGAATCGTTTCAAAAGAACCTATCTTTGTTGTCTACAATAAAGAAAACATCAAAATAGCTGATCAAATCGACAAAATTACGCTCGAACTGACAGAGGACGGAACCCTTTCGAAACTATCCGATAAGTGGTTTTCGACAGACTTCTTCCAAGACCTCGAGTACATCAATGAAAAAGGATTCAGCTACGAATAATAATGAACACCACCGCATTGAATTGAAAGACAATCTTGCGGTGTACGTTCGTACATATTTATTAGGTGGTGGGAAAGATGAGTTCGAGTTTGACAGCCTGGGTTGACATATTCGTTAGAGTACTGGATAAACTCCCGCTAACACTACTGATGACTGTCCTATCCTTATTCTTCGCTTTACTTATTGGGTTAGGTATTGCAATTATACGAATTCAAAAGTACAGGTATATCTATGGAGTTGCAACATTATATTTATCGTTTACAAGAAGTACTCCTTTGTTGGTCCAATTGTTTCTAGTTTATTTTGGACTCCCTCAGCTGCTACTTGTCTTTCATCTAGATATTAACCATTGGGATCGGCTTGTCTTTGCCATTATGGCCTTCTCATTTCATACAGGTGCATTTATGTCTGAGGTTATTCGTTCAGCCTATTTAGCAGTAGGGAAGGACCAGCTTGAAGCAGCCTATAGTGTAGGAATGAGCTATCCACAAGCATTAAGGAGAATCATATTACCACAAGCCTTTCTCATCTCACTGCCTAATTTAGGAAACAATATTATCGAATTATTGAAAGACACTTCACTAGCCTTTACGATCGGCATCATCGACATTATGGGGCAAGTCCGTATTATTTTAGGAAATAATCATGGCATCGGAATGTTTCAGATTTACGTTGTAATTTCTCTTGTTTACTGGGCTACTTGCATTATTATTGAAAGTCTTGTCGGTTATGCTGAAAAAGTCTTCAGGAAAGGGCATGTTGGTCTATCAAAATAATCAATCACGCCAAGGCGTGATGGCGTCCGGATTTTGAATTGCGCTGGAAGGCGACAGGATGTAGGTCATGCAGCCGTTGCGACAGGACGTCGCGCACTTAGACTGCCTTCCATAACTCCCTTGAAAATCTGTGACATCCGCCGGAGGCCTTCATTCAGCGGGCGTCTAAATGCCTGCTGAATGAAGATAACTTATTGAGGAACGTGATAAATTATGGCTGTTGTAGACTTTAAATTTGCTTTAGAACAAGTGCCCACAGTGTTAAAAGGAGTACCTTGGACATTAACAATAGCCATTGTTGCAATGCTTTTTGGACTCATTTTGGGTTTACTCATTGCTCTTTGCAGGATATATAAACTACCTGTATTAAATCAGTTGTCCATTTTGTATATTTCTTTCATTAGAGGAACGCCCTTAATAGTACAGTTATACGTCTTTTTCTACGGTGTTCCCGTACTCATAGACTACCTGAACCCTCGTCTTGGTATCCAAATAGATGCTGATGAAATACCGCCGCTACTGTATGCGCTTGTTGCTTATACGATAAATACCGCAGCTTATCAAGCGGAAATCTTCCGTTCATCCATTAATGCCACTAATGAAGGACAGATGGAAGCAGCCTATTCGGTCGGGATGACAACGAGACAAGGTTTGACGCGAATCATTCTGCCGCAAGCGTTCTTAATCGCATTGCCTAATTTGGGAAACGTTTTTATCGGGCTTATTAAAGCAACTTCTTTAGCTTTCGCTGTAAAAGTTATAGAAGTATTAGCCATTTCAAAAATTATAGCGAATGATGGATACCGTTTCATCGAAATGTATTTAGTCGCATCCATTATCTATTGGTTTCTTTGCCTCGTCTTTGAATTTATCTTTTTTAAGCTAGAGAAGAGGATGAGTCGTTCTGAAGCAAGAATCGGTCTGAATGCATCCGCTTAATAAAAAACTGATGAAAAGCGCCATTGCTCACAACTAAGAGTAATGGCGTTTCAGATTGTAGCCCTAAGCGATGTAATGAAAAAATGTAAATAAACCAGAGGACAACTTTAATTACAGCATTTCGCTGTGTCATTCGTTGTCCTCATTTCTTTTGCATTACATAACCAAATCTTCATTACTGCAAAATTGAAGCTTACATTATGAAATTAGTTTGTTCGGGAAGCTATATGAAAACAAGATAGAAAAGACTCATAATTCAAAAAGATACTTGACGTTTAAAAAAATACCAACTAGAATAAAGATGTCAATAAATAAAGGAAGTGAATTAAGTGAATTTACGTGAACAAAAAGCTGCTCACAAAAAAGAAGCCATCATGAAAGCAGCAATCAGTGTTTTCACTGAAAAAGGTTATGGAGGTGCATCATTGGAGGATGTTGCCCAAAAATTATTCATGACAAAAGGCGCGATCTATTACTACTTTAAAGATAAGCCGGATTTACTTTATCAAAGCCAAGTATATCTGCTGCAAAAAAGTAACCATCTGATATCGGAAATTTTGGACAGTGAATCGACAACTATAGAAAAGATGAAAAAAGCCATTGTTCAACATACGGAATATGTGATTAATGAACGTTCAGGTTTCGAAAGTATGTTAAACCCTGAATCTTTTCTAACAATTGAACAGCAGAATGAAATTCTTCGATTGAAAAACGAATATGAAAGCAAATTTGATAAATTGATTGAAAAAGGGGTAAAAGAAGGGGTCTTTATCCAAGGGAATATCAAAATCGTCCGGAACTTGTTGCTTGGAGCCATGAACTGGGTGATGCAATGGTATTCAGAAGGCGGGAAGAAGAGTAAAGCCGAGCTATCCGACATGATTGCTTTCTACTTGCTCCGCATGCTACTCCAAAATCCTGATGAAAACTATGTAAATGGAGGTGGCGATGATGAAGTTCAATGAATTCGAAGTGGGCGATACTTTTCTGATGGCACCCTATACTGTTACAAAAGAGGAAATCATTGAGTTTGCAGAAAAATATGATCCCCAGCATATGCATCTTGATGAAGAAAAGGCCGAAAATGGACCATATGGAGGGCTAATTGCTTCGGGATTGCATTCATTAGCAGGGGTTTGGTCTAAATGGGTAGCACTCGATATAGTCGGAGAAGATGCCATCGGAGGTGCCGGTATTGAGCGATTGAATTGGTTGCTTCCGGTAAAACCTGATGACCAGCTTACCGGGGAATTCAAAATAACCAAAAAAAGAAAGCTATCAGATGGAGTCCGGGGCTTGATAACCATAGATGCCAAAGTGCATAACCAAAATGGAAAAGAGGTGATGGAATTCACTCTAAAAGCCATCGTTCGTGCATAAGTGTAAGGGCTTACATATAGGAGGGAGAAGAAGAGATGCCACTTAAAGGTGTAAAGGTGCTAGATCTATCGCGGTTGCTGCCAGGTCCTTATTGTACGATGATCCTTGCTGATTTCGGAGCAGAGGTGATTAAAGTGGAGGAGCCGGGGATTGGAGATTATATTCGCCATTTTGAACCGAAACGGGATGAAAATTCCGCAGTCTACCATTCTCTGAACAACAATAAAAAAAGTATATGCCTAGATTTGAAGGATCGTGAAGAGCGCAGTCATTTTTTAAAACTGGTAGAGGAAGCAGACGTTATAGTGGAATCATTTCGACCTGGTGTCATGAAGCGGTTGGGGCTTGATTATGCTGAACTTGAAAAGCTGAATCCTCGGCTGATCTATTGTGCCATCACTGGTTACGGGCAAACTGGACCGTACGCAGAAATGCCCGGACATGACATTAACTATATGAGTTATGCCGGTCTGCTTGACTTAATGGGTGAGAGGGGTAGCAAGCCGATTGTGCCAACAGCGCAAATTGCAGATATTGGTGGCGGTGCTATGCCGGCAGTTATAGGGATTCTGCTTGCATTATTGGAAAGAAGCAAGAGTGGGGAAGGACAGATGGTTGACATTTCGATGTTGGATGGTGTCATTTCTTGGCTGCATTTATTATTGCCGCAGCATTACGCAGGACAGGAAATCAAGCGTGGTGAGGCCTTATTGAATGGGGGATTTGCTTGTTATCAAGTTTATGAGACTTATGATCAACGGCATATCTCAGTAGGAGCTTTAGAGCCGAAGTTCTGGCAAGTATTTTGTGAAGGAATCGGTAAACCGGAGTTCATTGCGCTGCAGGAAGCACCGGGGGAAGAGCAGGAAAGCTTAATCAAAGAAGTTCAAGAAGTGATCAAACAAAAAACGCTAGAACAATGGATGGAGATTTTTTCAGATGGAGAGGCATGTGTTGCGCCGATTTTAAAATTAGAAGAGCTGGATCAAGACCCTCAAATAGCCGAACGCCAGATGTTGGAATGCCTTAAGGAAGAGCGGGACAGCGGATTCAAAGAAATCAATAGTGCCATTAAACTTTCTGCAACACCCGCGGTTCCTAAAAGGCGTGCGCCAGCTCTCGGAGAGCATACTGAGGAAATCCTGAATAGCCTAACAAACGCGGCTTCTACTAATAACGCCATTACATGAATAGGGGGGAATTACAATCGAAAAGTATTATATTGTCGGCGTCGGCATGACGAAGTTCGGGAAACTATATGACTTCTCCTTAAAGGATCTTACAAAGATAGCGGTAGACGGGGCACTGAAAGATGCAGCTGTACCGAAAGAATGGATTGATGCAGTTTATTTTTCCAACACCGGCCAAGGGGCCATTGAGGGCCAACATGCGGTCAGGGGACAAGTGGCTGTCCGTCCGCTCGGGTTTGAAGAGATCCCTGTAATTAATGTGGAAAACGCCTGTGCCAGTGCAAGCACAGCTTTAAACCAGGCGATCCAATTTCTGAAGGCGGGGGAAGGCGATTTTGCTTTGGCCGTCGGGGCGGAAAAAATGTACCAAAAGTCGGGGGAAAAGGATTTTAGCATTTTTGACTCTGCATGGGATGTTGATACGCCTCAGGAAAATATGGAGGTCCTAAAACGATTGGAAAAAGGTTTTGACATGCCGAAAGACGCGAAAAATGCGGCTAATTATAGCATGTTCATGGATGTTTATGCTTCCTTTGCAAAATATCATATGACCCGCTTCGGGACCACACAGGAACAGATTGCGGCTGTATCGGCGAAAAATCATCAGCACTCGGTGTACAACAATTTAGCCCAGTACCAAAAACCATTCACGATTGAAGAAGTGTTGGCGGCGCCGCCGATTGTATACCCCTATACGTTACCGATGTGTTCTCCGGTCAGTGATGGGGCTGCTGCTGCAATTGTTTGCACTGAAGGAGGGCTGAAAAGATTGCAGGATAAAAGCCGAGCAGTGGAAGTCGCTGCTTCAGTCGTTCAAACGGGGTCGAACCGCAAACCGGAAGAAGTTGAAAAACATCTAACGGCACTTGCGGCAAAGAGAGCCTACGAAAAAGCGGGGCTCGGGCCGGAAGATATATCGGTGGCAGAAGTACATGATGCGACGGCTGTCGGGGAAATTATTCAAATTGAAAATCTCGGCTTCTGCGACTTCGGGGAAGGTGGACCATTGAGCTTAAAAGGGGAGTTCAGCTTATCGGGCCGGCTTCCAGTCAACCCATCGGGAGGCTTGGAATCGAAAGGGCATCCTATTGGGGCAACGGGTCTCGGTCAGATCTTTGAACTGGTAACTCAATTGCGAAATGAAGCTGGCGAAAGGCAAGTTGAGAATGCCAAAGTGGCTATCGCTGAAAACGGCGGCGGAGTTTATGGCCTCGAGGAAGCGGTAGCTGCTATCACCATCTTAAAAAAGCTCAATTAATGGAGGGGGAGAACAATGGATATCCAAGGGAAAACGGCTATTGTGACAGGTGGAGCGTCAGGTCTAGGTTTTGCTACTGTTGAAAAGTTAATTGAAAAAGGGGGAAATGTGGCGATCCTCGACAGAGATACGAAAAATTTCGATGACATCACGAGCCGGCTTGGAAGCGACCGTGTCGATGCAATTGAAACGGACGTAACCGATGAGGAATCGGTGAGAAATGCAATCGATCAAGCATTTCAGAAGTTCGGTTCGATAGATATTTGTGTCAATTGTGCAGGCGTCTCAGTTGGGGTGAAGACGTACAATAGGAAAGGCGTCTTTCCTCTGGATAAATTCAAGAAAGTCATAGATATCAATTTGAATGGCACTTTTAACGTTTTGAGCAATGCCGTAGAAAAAATGGTCAAAAATGAAGCGTCTGACGGTCTGGAAAAAGGAATCATTATTAATACATCTTCCGGAGCGGCGTATGACGGCCAAATGGGACAGGCTGCCTATGCTGCCAGTAAGGCCGCCGTCGCGGGAATGACTTTGCCGATTGCAAGGGATTTGGCGAACTATCACATCCGAATCAATGCCATTGCCCCTGGGCTGTTTATGACGCCTATGGCTGCCGGGCTATCTGATGAATTGTTGGAAGGTATCAAAGACCAAATGGAATATCCAAAACGCCTTGGAGATCCTTCTGAATTCGCATCATTGGTTGTCCATATTATCGAAAACACGTATTTTAACGGTGAAGTTGTCAGACTGGATGGTGCGACAAGACTGCCTCCTAGATGATGAATAATAACAGTCAGCAGGGTCTACTTCATCCTGGGGAAAATAGAGGGAGGATTGTTCATGAGTACATTGAAAAATCGAGTTATCGAGAAACAGGAACTTGAACTGCTCAGAAAAAGTGTAAGAGATTTTTCACGAAAAGAAGTTTCAGAATATTATGATGAATGGGAACGCAATGGGAATATTCCCCGCGATCTATGGCGCAAATTAGGCGATCAAGGTTTTCTGCTGACAGAAATACCGGAGGAATATGGTGGGCTGGGAGCTCCTTTATCATATTCTATGGCCATTGTAGAGGAATTTTCAAAACTTGGCTATAGTGCAATTTCCACTAATTTATCGGTCCACGATATTATAACGGCCCAGTATATCTTGAATTATGGAACGGAAGCTCAAAAATCTCATTACTTGAAAGGGATGGCATCTGGTGAGCTAGTGGCAGCATTCGCTATGACTGAACCAGGTGCAGGTAGCGACTTGCAGGGTATTAAGACAACCGCTGTATATGATGAAACGAAAAAAGCTTATAAGTTGAATGGTCAGAAAACGTTCATTTCTAACGGACAGCATTGTGATTTTGTCATTGTGGTCGCTAAAACTGATCAGACTGTGAAGCCATCTAGAGGGACTAGTTTGTTTTTTGTGGATGTCTCATCCGAAGGGTTTAGCCGTGGGAAGAACTTGGAGAAAATCGGACTTCATGCTTGCGATACTTCCGAAATGTATTTCGAAGATGTATGGGTGGGAGAAGATAAGCTTTTGGGGAATCTCAATGAAGGATTCAAAATCCTCATGAGTGAATTGCCCCGCGAGCGCCTAACCATTTCGGTCAATGCAGTGGCGGCAATGGAAGGAGTCCTTGAGCAGACAATCCGCTATGTGCAGGAGCGTGAAGTTTTTGGCAAGCCGCTGTCTGAGTTCCAGAATACCCGATTTGTCATTGCTGATTTACAAACGAAAACAAGAGTTCATCGCTCGTTTGTAAAAGAGTGCATGGATATGATGATGGACGGCACGCTAGACACAGCAACAGCCAGCATGGCCAAGCTTTCGTGTACGGAAGCCCAAGGGGAAGTCGCCGACAAATGCCTCCAATTATTCGGTGGTTACGGTTATATGAAAGAATATCCGGTCGCACGGGCATTCACGGATGCCAGAGTGCAACGGATTTACGGTGGGACATCTGAAATCATGAAAGAGATCATTGGCAAAGACATTTTCAAAGAATAAAAACGGAGGGATTATGGAGTGTGGATCTGTAAAAGCTAATTCGAAAATTTTTGTGTAAAGGGATGAGGAGTAATGGTCGTTATGAAGAATGAGCAGGCAGTAATTGTTGAAAAAAGAAATCAAGTCGCGTGGGTCTATTTAAACCGTCCGAATGACATGAATGCGATTTCAAAAGAAATATTAGAAGGTTTAAAGGAAGCAATCCTTACTGTTGAAGCTGATGAAGAGATACGGGTAGTCGTTCTGACCGGAAGAGGGAAAGCTTTTTGTGCTGGGGCGGACTTGAAAGAGATGATGCGGGATTTGGAGAATAGACAACCTGGACAGACGAATCTATTGGACTATGCAGATTCCACTTTTGGAAGTTTGACGAAGTTAAGTAAACCGTTGATTGCGGCATTGAATGGTATTACATTAGCAGGTGGCTTGGAGCTTGCGATGTCGGCGGATATTGTCGTTGCATCGGAAAAAGCTAAAATCGGGGATGCCCATGCGAACTTCGGTGTATTGCCGGGGGCTGGTGGTTCCGCCAAGCTGCCTCGAATCATCGGTGTGAATCGGGCAAAGTATTTATTGTTTACGGGCGATTTTATATCGGCTAATCAAATGAAAGAATATGGCTTGGTTCATGAAGTGGTGAATCCACAAGAGCTTGAGTCGACTGTCCAAGCGATTGCTGAGAAGATTGCGGAGAAAAGTCCGCTTGTTTTAAAGAAAATGAAGCAACTCGTGCGCGATGGATTGGAACAACCATTGGAACTTGCGTTAAAACAAGAGTTGCTTAGTTTGAAAGCGCATACACAGTCCTATGACATGAACGAAGGATTAAACGCATTCGTTGAAAAGAGAAAACCGGAATTTAAAGGATACTAAATAGGGGGCAACAAAATGAATATTGAAAACAAAGTGGCAATCGTAACCGGAGGAGCATCCGGATTAGGGTTGGGAACCGTGAAAGCATTGGCTGAAAAAGGGGCAAAAGTGGTCATATTTGATTTGAATGAAGAAAAAGCGAAACAAGCGAGTAATGAACTTGGAGAAAAGGTGTCCTATGCAGTTGTGAATGTATCAGATGAGGCTGCCGTTCATGCAGGAATCCAGCAAACAATGGAACAACATGGTTCGCTCCATATTTGTGTAAATTGCGCAGGAGTAGGTATTGCACAAAAGATAATCGGTCGGTCAGGTGTGATTCCGTTTGAGAACTTCAAAAAGGTAGTTGATATCAATTTGTTCGGGACATTTAATGTACTTCGGCTGGCGGCAGAGCAGATTGCAAAAAACGAACCACTTACAGATTCCGGAGAGCGGGGAGTTATTATTAATACCGCATCTGTTGCGGCGTACGAAGGACAGATGGGCCAAACAGCTTACGGTGCAAGTAAAGCAGGGGTGGTCGGATTGACATTGCCTGCCGCTCGGGATCTCTCTTCATTCGGTATCCGGGTGAATACAATTGCACCGGGACTATTCCGCACACCTTTAGCCGAAATATTAGATGATCATGTGGTGGAGAAATTGGAGAAATCCGTGGAATTTCCGAAACGGTTGGGAAGACCAGATGAATATGCAGATTTAGTAAAATTTATGATTGAAAACGAGTATATCAACGGAGAAGTTGTACGTCTGGATGGAAGCATCCGTATGTCGCCTAGATAAATGCATCGGAAAAAGGAAAATCGGTTCCAGTAAACATTTAAAATTATTTACTTTGTCGAGGAGCTGCCTGTTACAACAATCGGAAAAGTGCCTAGAAGGCTGGTTCACAATTTCTTGGAATGTTCATTGATAAAAAATAATGAAGTGAGGGGAAAAGGATGAATATCGTTGAAATGTTGGAAGTGAATACACTGAGACATCCAAGTAAAGAAGCGTTAATCTATCAAAATAGCACATATACGTACGAGGAGTTTAATGTGAAAGTGAACCAGTTGGCACACGGACTAGTAAAGGAAGGCGTGAAAAAAGGCGATAAAATCGCGATGTTCATGAAGAACTCTGCTGATTTTGTTTTCACATACTATGCGGGTGCTAAGATTGGGGCTATACTCGTTCCGATAAATTTCCGTTTATCACCTAAAGAAATTAACTATATTATGACCCAATCCGAATCAAATTTTATTGTTGCTGACCAAGAGTACGAAGAAATTGTCTATGAAGCTATAAAGGAGATTCCAACGGTATCAAAGCAATTCACTGCGCCTTTTGCAATAAATAAACGGTATGGATCTCTCTCAAAGCTTTTTATTGATAGGACAGAAAACCCTGGAATTCAGTTAAATGGCACAGATGATTTGCATTTACTTTACACTTCAGGGACAACGGGATTACCCAAAGGTGCATTATTTGACCATGATCGCGTAGAGGCTGTGGCATTACAGTTCATCTTAACGCTGAATTATCATTCAGATGAACGAATGATGAATTTCTGCCCATTGTTCCATTGCGCACAATTGACAATTGGTATGCTTAGTGGGTTTTACATTGGGGCAACGACGGTTGTCTATCGTGATTTTAATCCAAGAGTGATTTTAGCGGATATTAAAAAGTACCGTATTACTAGCTTTTTAGCCGTCCCAACGATGCATATCGCATTTATCAATACACCGAAAGATGAAGATATTAATTTTTCATCAGTAGAAAAGATCCTCTATGGCGCGGCACCAATGTCGGTGGATGTGGTTCGTAAATGCATCGATTATTACGGAACCCACCAAATGTACAGTTTATGTGGTCAGACCGAGGGGGGACCAAATGGAATTGTTTTATATCCAAAAGATCATAAGAAGCACGCCGGAATGGCCGGAAAAAATTCTTCGATGTTCACTTTAGTGGATATCGTGAATGAGCAAGGGGAATCGGTAGAACCGGGTGTGGTTGGAGAACTACTATTTAAAGGTCCAACTGTGATGAAAGAGTATTATAACAATCCGGAAGCTACAGCGAAGACAATTAGAGACGGCTGGCTTCATACCGGGGATTTAGCAATGAAAGATCAAGATGGATATATTCAACTGGTCGATCGAAATAAAGACATGATTATTTCAGGCGGAGAAAATATTTATTCCATTGAAGTGGAGAATACAATTGGCATGCATCCCAAGGTTGCGGATGTGGCAGTCATTGGCAGTCCTGATACGAAATGGGGAGAGCTTGTTACGGCAATCGTTGTGAAGAAACCTAATGAAGAAGTTACTGAACAAGAAATCATTGATTTTACTCAATTAAATATTGCACGTTTCAAAGCGCCTAAGAAAGTGGTTTTTGTAGATGCTTTACCGAGAAACGCCTCTGGAAAACTAATGAAATATCAGTTAAGAGAGGCATACACTGAAAGCAATACTCTCCCAATGGGGGTGGAACGATGAAAAACGCGACTGTTAAGGAAGCTGCAATAAGTAAGCAATCTTATTTTACGGAAGAACATCAAATGTTTCGGGACGCATTAAGAAAATTCCTTGAAAAAGAGGCTATTCCTTATTTTGAACAGTGGGAAGAAGAGGGGCTTGTTCCGCGCAGTTTTTGGAAGAAAGTCGGAGAAAATGGATTTCTATGTTCTTGGATAGGCGAGGAATATGGGGGGATAGGAGCGGATTTTCTTTTTACTGTGATTTTAAACGAAGAGCTTTGCCGCATCGGATTTGGCTTAGGTGGTCTTGACCTTCACAGCGGTATCGTTGTTCCGTACATTAATAATTTTGGAACAGAAGAACAAAAGAGAAGGTACTTGCCCGGCTGTATGAGCGGCGATATCATTACCGCCATCGCAATGACAGAGCCAGGTGCAGGATCCGATTTGGCTTCCATTCGTACAACCGCTATTAAGGATGGGGATAGTTATCTATTAAATGGTCAAAAAACATTCATTTCCAATGGTATCCAATCCGATCTAGTCGTGGTTGTTGCTAAAACAAATCCAAAGGCAGTCCCAGCGCATAAGGGAATTAGTTTATTTTTAGTTGAAAGTGATATGCCTGGTTTCTCCCGCGGAAGAAAGCTCAAAAAGATCGGATTGCACAGTCAGGATACAGCAGAATTGGTTTTTGAAAACGTCAAAGTCCCAGCTGCCAATTTACTAGGTGAAGAAGGTAACGGATTCTATCACTTAATGAAAGAGTTGCAGCAGGAAAGAATTCTTTCGGTTGTAGGTGCGCAGGTTGCAGCGGAAGAAATGTTGCGTATGACGATTGAATATGTGAAGGAACGCGAAGCTTTTGGACTACCAATTGGTAAATTCCAAAACACGCAATTTAAACTCGCTGAAATGGCAACGCATGTTCAAATAGGCCGAACATTTTTGGATGATTTAATTGTAAAACATATGTCAGGGGAAGAACTTCAAAAAGAAGTGTCGATGGCTAAGTGGTGGATTTCGGATAATGCGAGAAAAATGGCGCCTGAGTGTATGCAACTTCATGGCGGATACGGATACATGGAAGAATATAAAATTGCCCGCTGGTACCGTGATATTGCAGTTGTGCCCATTTACGCCGGATCGAACGAGATTATGAAAACCATTATTGCGAAAAAACTTGGGTTATAACAAAGGGAAATCTCAGGAATAATGAAACGTTGTCTATCTATTATTCCAAGATAGGAATGCCAAAATTATAGTAGTTCAAGGGAGAATAGATACATGAGGGAAGTAGTCATTGTTGAAGGGGTTCGGACTGCAGTAGGGAGACGAGGAGGGGCTTTGGCCCATGTTCGGCCAGATGATTTAGCAGCAATCGTACTAGATGAAGTCGTGAAACGTACCGGGATCGATAAAGGTGAGGTAGAAGATGTCATTTTAGGTTGCGGATCCCAGGTGGGGGAGCAAGCCATGAATATCGCCAGAACTTCATTATTGATAGCTGGATTTCCAATCCACGTACCAGGTGTGACAATCGATCGTCAATGCGGATCTAGTCAACAGGCTGTGCATTTTGCAGCACAAGCGATTGCCTCCGGCGATATGGACATTGTCATTGCGGGAGGTGTCGAAAGCATGACTCGTGTCCCGATGTTTTCGAGCCTGCTCGATAAAGGTCCAAGTAAGAAATTGACCGATCAATATGAAATTATAAACCAAGGGATGTCATCCGAAAGAATGGTTAAAGAATGGGGTTTGACACGGGAAGAGTTGGATCAATACTCTGTAAACAGCCATTCTCGTGCATTCAACGCCATTGAAAATGGGCATTTTGAAAATGAGATCGTACCTGTGGAAGTTGAGCAAGAAGATGGGACAACGACCCTATTTGCTGTAGATGAAGGTCCGCGTGAAGGGACAACGTTGGAGATTTTAAGCGGATTAAAAACGGTTTTTGATGAAAACGGTGTAATCACGGCAGGGAATGCAAGTCAGATTAGTGATGGAGCCTCAGCGGTTCTGTTGATGTCCCGTGAAAAAGCAGAAAAATTAGGATTAAAACCACGTGCCCGTATCGTTGCATGCTCCGTCGTCGGATCGGATCCAACGCTTATGCTGACAGGTCCAATCGAAGCGACCAGAAAAGTATTGAAAAAAGCAGGTCTATCTGTAAAGGACATCGATACCTATGAAGTGAATGAAGCTTTTGCTCAAGTTCCTTTGGTATGGTTAAAAGATGTTGAGGGAGAATATGAAAAATTAAATGTTGATGGGGGAGCCATTGCTTTAGGACATCCTCTTGGCGCGACAGGAACAAAATTACTTGTAACCTTGTTAAATCGTCTTGAACGGAATAATGAACGATTTGGTTTGCTTACAATTTGTGAAGGAATGGGGATGGCGAATGCCACTGTCATTGAAAGATTGGAGTAGGACCACGTTTAAAGGGGATGCAAAGGATGAAAGTAAATTTTGCCAGAATGTATCGTGACAACGCATTGAAGCGGCCTGACAAATTAGCATTGGTCAATACGGAAAGAAAAAGGGAATTCACATACAAAGAACTGGATTTATTTACGAATAAGATCTGCCATCTGCTAACGGATCATTTTCAACTTGAGAAAGGTGATTCTTACGCGGCGTTACTCGAAAACGATAATATGAGTTTCTTAAATTTTGGACCCTATAAAACGGAAGTGGCAGGGGTCTGGCTTAATTACCGGGACAATTTGACCGAGCATTTGTATCAGATTGATTATGTGAAACCGAAAGTCATTTTCGTAGAAGACGCAGTGTTGTTAAAGGATGGTTATCTGAAAGAACTAAACAATAGAGGTATCCGCATTGTTTGCATGGATAGAAGCGATAAGGAACACGAAAAAGTTGAATATTTCTGGGATATCATCAAAGGGCAAAGTGATGCGCATATCGATACGGAATACGATATAGACGAGCATGTCATCTTGTATCGTTTTACGGGAGGTACGACAGGACGCGGAAAATGTGCGATGTATACTTTCCGTAATATCTTCGGCACGATCGTACAGAACCATTCCATTCCGGATAATATTTATCGAGAAGACACCAAATTCCTGCATATGACGCCAATGACACATGCTACCGGCGCATTTGCTCCGCCAACCCATATGAAAGGTGGAACAAATTATACTATCAATTTGCCTGATTTGGAGTTGTTATGCAAAACGATACAAGAATATGGCATCACTGCTACATTTGCAGTCCCTACTTTGCTGTATCGGCTGGAAGAACTCGGGCTACACGATAAATATAATTTGAGTACATTGGATTGTATCCTGTACGGAGCATCACCGATGAGCACGTCAAAGCTCGAAACGCTACAGAATAAATTCGGCAATGTTTTTGTGCAAGGTTACGGTTCCACTGAAGCCTTCCCGCCGGTATTAAGTTTGAGGAAAAAGGATCATATCATAAAAACGGCCGAAGATCGAAAACGCCTTTCGGCAGCGGGACAGCCATTGCTGGGTGTCGATGTGTTTGTTGCAGATCCAGAAGGGAAAGAAGTTCCGGTTGGTACGATTGGTGAGCTGTGGATCCGCTCTGATTCAGTCATTAAAGGATATAAAAATGCACCAGAGGAAACGGCTTCCGAATTTGAGAACGGCTTCTGGAAATCTGGAGACCTTGGCTATGTTGACGACAAAGGTTATTTTTACATCGTCGATCGCAAAAAGGACATGATCATCACCGGAGGTTTCAATGTATATGCAGTTGAAGTGGAAAATGCCGTCAACTCCCACCCAGATGTCAGCAACTCAGTCATTATCGGAGTCCCTAACGAGGAATGGGGCGAGATTGTGCATGCCGAAGTTGTCCTGAAGAACGGAAGCCAAGCTACTGAACAAGAGATGATTGATTTTGTCGCTGCTAAGCTGCCGAAATATAAAGTGCCAAAATCGATTGTCTTCGTGGATGAGCTTCCTACCAGCACAGTAGGGAAGGTTTTAAGACGGCATGTGAAAGAGAAGTATTGGAAAGACACTTTTAGAAAAGTTCATTAAAATATTATTCAATACTGATATTACATTCGTCCCAGAATTGAAGATACTCAGCGATATCATGACAAATTCATTTGCAAAAGGCCAATTCGGTGTGTTATGGGACGTCGGAAAAATCAAGGCTGCCCGGATAGTCAGTGAAAACTGATAATCCAGGCAGCGTTTTTGTTTCTGTTCATCTATCTTTTCGGTTGATGCTGTTTGGCTCTTTCTCAAAATGATTCATCCGTTGTGAAAAATATTCCTCGGGACTTTCCTGGAAAGATAGCCCTTTTTCAAAAATGGTTTCCAGATCCATTCCATTCGGTTCGCTATCCGACTCGTTTCTTGCTGTTTGTCTCGCATAGGCCTGCTGTTTTTGCATGGATATATTGTTCTTGCTGCTTTCCACAAATTCATTTTTAAAATCCTTCTTGTTATCTTCACTTTGAAATTTTTCGCCCATGAGGTCTTTATCCATTTCAATCTCCTCCTTTAATGGATGATTCGTGTTTTTCAATTTGCTCTATTACTGTTCAATTACCTATTTAAACAGAATCAAAACTTAGCTCTTCCGTATACTAAGCATGGGTCCATTGAAAGAAAATTCCGCAATTCGTTTAAGGGGTTCTCTTTATAGGTAAAGCATGATATAGTAGCAATACGTTAACAGACTAAAGTGTTAAAGCGAGAATATAAAAAGGAGAGAGATCATTGAAAAAATATATGACGCTATTCATCCTATCAATAGTAGCATTGCTCGTGGTAACAGGTTGCGGTAATTCCAAAACAACTGGAAAGTCAGGCGGAAAAGATGTTCTTGTCATCGGTGTAGACGATAAGTTCGCTCCAATGGGTTTCCGGGATGAAAACAATAATCTCACTGGTTTCGATATCGAATATGCTGAGGCGGCAGCAGAGCATATGGGTATGGAAGTGAAATTCCAACCGATTGATTGGAAAACAAAAGAAACTGAATTAAGCAGTGGACGAATTGATTTGATCTGGAATGGGTATACAATCACGGATGAACGAAAAGGAAAAGTTCTTTTTACAAAACCTTATTTGAAAAACGCGCAAGTTGTAGCAACGTTAGCAAATTCAGATATTGCAGCACTAAAAGATCTATCCGGTAAAAAAGTAGGTCTGCAAGGATTATCCTCGGCAGCGGACGCTTTGAACGCCAATCCGATCCGTTCTGAAATCAAGTCTGTCTCCGAATATGCAGACAATGTTCTAGCACTATCCGACTTGAAATCCGGCCGTGTTGATGCAGTCATCATTGACGAAGTGGTCATTGATTATTACATGTCCAAGCAAGAAGGTGCGTTCAAAGTGTTGGACGAGTCCCTGGCGCCTGAGGAATATGGTGTAGGTGTGAAAAAAGGCAATGAAGAATTGCTTGAGAAGCTTCAAAACGCTCTTGATAAAATGAATGAAGACGGCAGTGCAGCTGAAATCTCCACGAAATGGTTCGGGGAAGATAAAGTACTTAAATAATGAATCAAGCATGCCGGGTTTTCGATAAGAAAACCTGTTTTGCTTTTTAGAAGGAGTCATTACGTATGTCTATCGACTATTTTGTTTCCATTTTAATACCTATGCTCGAAGGAGCCCGAGCGACAGTCCTATTATTCCTAATAGCCATCATCGTCTCGATTCCGCTTGGTTTCCTGCTGACTTTGATTGTCAGAAGCTCCATCAAACCGTTAGCTTATTTAGCAAATGCATATATCTATTTGATGCGGGGAACGCCGCTCTTGCTGCAGCTCCTGTTCATTGTATTCGGTTTGCCGCTTATTCCGGTCGTCGGGGAATATCTAGTTCTTGACCGGTTTACCGCAGCGTGCTTAGGATTCATTTTGAACTACGCAGCTTATTTCGCTGAAATTTTCCGCGGCGGTCTCCTTGCCATCGACAAAGGTCAGTTCGAAGCGGCTAAAGTGCTCGGATTGAATAGATGGCAGACAATGCGAAAAATTGTATTCCCTCAAATGTTCCGCATTGCGTTGCCCGCAGTGGCGAATGAGTCAGTCACTCTAGTGAAGGATACGGCTTTACTCTATGCGGTAGCGGTTCCTGAACTGTTGCATTTTGCACAAACAGCAGTCAACCGTGACTTCACAATAACACCATTTTTACTGGCAGGGGTCATCTATTTAATAATTACATTGTTTTTGACTCTGTTCTTCAAATGGTTGGAGAGACGATTGCGGTTTGATTAATTTTTCAACGTATCCATATGACAGTATCGGGATATAAAAGAGGAGTGTAAAGAATGCCAATTCTTAAAGTGGAAAATATAAAAAAATCATTCGGTCCGCTTGAAGTGCTTAAGCAGATTAGTTTTGAAGTGAATAAAAATGATGTCATCGCTGTCATCGGTCCATCCGGATCGGGGAAAAGCACGATGCTCAGAAGTCTTGTCCATTTAGAGGAGTTGGATGGGGGCAGTATTTCAGTTAATGGAAACTATATTGTTAAGGATGGCATTTATTCAAAACCTCAGCAATTGAAAGAGATTACATCCGAAATGGGAATGGTGTTTCAGCATTTCAATCTATTTCCGCACTTAACTGTCGTGGAGAATCTTGAACTGGCACCAAAGCTATTGAAAAAGGGAAGCGCGGAACAAACCCGTGAATTGAGCATGGAGTTGTTGTCGAAAGTCGGACTGTCAGATAAGGCTGATGTATTGCCGTCCAAGCTTTCGGGAGGTCAGAAACAGAGGGTGGCCATTGCCCGAGCCTTAATGAGAAAGCCTGAAGTTCTCCTCTTCGATGAACCAACATCAGCTCTTGATCCGGAATTGACGGGGGAAGTGCTTCGTGTCATGAAGGACCTTGCTCAAGAGGATATGACAATGGTTGTTGTCACTCACGAAATGGAGTTTGCAAAGGAAGTCGCTAACAAAGCGATTTTCATGGACAAAGGGGAAATTGTTGAATCTGGAAGTCCAGTCGACCTATTAAACAATCCTCAAATGGAAAGAACAAAAGCTTTTTTATATCGTACATTGTCCAAGTGAACAGCCGGTTTCAGACTGCAGTCGGGAAATTATCCCCGGCTGTTTTTTCATATTTTGACAACAATGTGAAGTGGGGATACTAGTGCGGTAAATATGGTACACTACGGATAGAAATGTAGTGATTAAGGAGATGTTCGAATGATTCATTCCACAGAAGATAAGCCGTTCAAAAAAAGAAATTATCGGCCGGCCATCATCATTTTATCAATTGTTTTAATCGGCGTAATTGGCCTTTTATCAGGCAAGCAAGGTGTGGAGGATTTCGATGCGTTTGATGTCACCATCCTTCCGCTGATGAATGCCATTTTGAATAGCTTCACATTCTTATTCCTAGTAGGAGCGCTTATTGCCATTAAGAAAAGAAATGTCGGTGTCCATCGTAAATTCATCTATGCCGCATTTTGTACGACTGCTTTATTCCTCGTCACATATGTCGCTTTTCATTATTTAGCGCCATCCACTCCATATGGAGGTAGCGGCATCTTGGCAGGGATCTATTATTTTGTACTGATCACCCACATACTACTTGCAGCGGCAATCGTACCGCTTGCATTGACTAGTGTTGCAAGAGCTTGGAACAGGGAGTATGAGCGCCATCGTAAAATCGTTCGATGGACAATGCCGATCTGGTTGTATGTAAGCTTTACCGGTGTTCTCGTATATATCCTGATCTCTCCATATTATTAAAACGTAGAAAAGGCTGCTCCCATTACTAGGGAGCAGCCTTTTCTACGTTTTAAATGAGGGGACGATCTGGATAGTCCAAGCGTGTATCTCTATACTCACCATCCACTAGCACTAAAATCTTTCCTTCATTGAAATAATCATTATAGCGATGCGCTTCCTCTTCCGGAATGCCCATCCCGATCAATGCGCCGGCAAGTCCGCCGACTCCAGCTCCTGCTGCAGCACCGGTAATTCCTGCTACAATCGGCCCCGCTGCGATGATCGGGCCGATACCAGGAATTGCAAGTGCTCCGATACCTGCCAAAACTCCGCCTAGTCCGCCAAGCAAGCCGCCAGTTGCGGCGCCTGTCGCTGCACCATCTGCAGCATGCGTTCCTGTTTGTTCCTCAATGTAATCTACATGATCTCTGTCCTTACTAAGGATGGAAATATCATTTGAAGTGTACCCTTGTCGTTTCAACTCTTCAATTGCAGCAACAGCTTCTGATTCGTTGTCATAATAACCTACTACGTGTCGTTGTACCATTTAAAAACGCCTCCTGAAAAGAATTTTGTTCTAGCGAATTGCTATTCTAGAAAATACCCCAACCTATCATTTTCAAACATGAAGGAATTGACAGCGTTGTTATAGATTTAGAGATAGGCTAATCGGGTAACTAATAGGAGTATAGGAGGGAAAGCTATGGACTATCTAATAAATGGAATGAAACTTGTTGTAGGGTTGATTACTTTCATGGTCGTCATTCGACTGTTAGGGAAGAAGCATTTGGCCGAGATGACTCCGTACGATATCATTTATTTGATAATGTTCGGTGGAATCCTCGAAGAAACCTTATATGACAATAAAACCTCTATATGGATGTTCCTTTTTTCTATGGCAGTGTGGGCAACAGCGATATTCGCTATCGAAACGCTTGTGGCTAAAGTCAATCCTTTGCGCATTCTATTAAAAGGGGAGCCAGATCAATTGATTGCCAATGGAAAAATCAATCAAAGAGCATTTAAGAAAAATCAATTGGAAATGGAGCAGGTCCGAACGATGCTCCGTCAACAAGGGATTTTTTCATTAAGGGAAGTCCGTGATATGTATATCGAACCGGGTGGCCAAATTTCGATCAATTCATTTGCTAAATATAAAACTGTCGTCGCGGAGGATTTGGACATTGAAAAGAAGGAAGAAGAACCTAGTGTATTGTTAATCGATGAAGGTGAAGTGAAATCGGAAGTACTGCATGCAATCGGAAAATCCAAAGAATGGCTGCACGAAGGTATCAGTGCAATAGGATATGATCATGTTGAAGATATTCTCTATTGTGAATGGTCGGAGACTGATGGCTTCTTCATTAAAGGATTTGCTGATACGATAGAGGTAAATGGACATCAGCCAAGCTGATCGGCAAATGGAGGGGGCAGTTGGATGCAAACATTTTCGATGCTTATTAATGGAGAGGAAATTGGAGAAGGTCTTTCTACTATTCAAGTCATGAATCCCGCGACAGGAGAGTTGATAGCTACAGTGCCCGATGGAGGTGCACAAGAAGCAGTTATGGCTGTCGAGGCCGCATATGATGCATTTCAAAAATGGTCCGGTCTTTCCGCTTATGATCGGAGTTCATTATTGGTGAAATGGCATGAGTTGATTAATGTGCATCTGGAAGACCTTGCTCATACGATGACTAAGGAGCAAGGGAAACCTTTATCAGAGGCAAAGGGTGAAATAAAATACGCGAACGGATTCATTTCTTGGTATGCGGAGGAAGCAAAGCGCATTTACGGGGAAATGATCCCTTCAAGTCATACAGGAAAACGGATATTCATCTCTAAACAGCCTGTAGGTGTAACAGCTGTCATCACGCCTTGGAATTTCCCGGCGGCGATGATTACAAGAAAAGTAGGTCCGGCACTTGCCGCGGGATGTACAGTTGTCATCAAACCAGCCGAGCAGACGCCGATAACGGCAATCCGATTGGCACAGCTGGCATTGGAAGCAGGCATTCCTGCTGGTGTCATTAACGTCGTCACAGGGGAGGCTAGTGCAATCGGCGATGCTTGGCTTCAAGATACTCGTGTCCGTAAATTGACATTCACCGGCTCAACTGAGGTGGGGAAATTGCTCATGCGGGGAGCTGCAGAAACGGTGAAGAAAATTTCTCTTGAACTTGGAGGCCATGCTCCAGCGATCGTCATGGAAGACTGCGATATCAATAAAGCGGTTGAAGGAGTCGTTGCAGCTAAGTTCAGGAACGCTGGCCAAACACGTATGTGTGAACCGCATCTACGTTCACGAAATGATTGCAGAAGAATTTTCACAGAAGTTGGTTGAGCGGGTGGAACAATTGAAAGTCGGAAACGGATTAGATGAAGGGGTTGCCATCGGTCCGCTTATTGATGAAGAAGCAATCGGTAAAGTACAATTACACGTTGATGACGCGCTTTCAAAAGGTGCAAAAATAGCTGTCGGCGGCTCAAGGAAGGAAGCTCTCTTTTACGAACCGACCATTTTACTTAATGTGAATGATGATATGGTTTGCATGAAGGAAGAGACGTTTGGACCTGTCGCTCCCATAACAACTTTTTCATCAGAAGAAGAAGTCCTAAGAAGGGCGAATGATTCGATTTATGGTTTGGCTGCTTATGTATTTACGGAGAATCTTTCAAGGGGCATTCGGATGAGTGAAAAATTGGAATATGGAATTGTCGGTTTGAACGATGGACTGCCATCAACCCCCCAGGCACCATTCGGAGGGTTCAAGCAAAGCGGCCTCGGTCGCGAAGGTGGCCATCATGGCTTGGATGAATATATTGAGATTAAATATATTTCAGTAGGATTATAAAAAAGAGGAAGAGGCATTCATGTAAAATGGATGCCTTTTTTTGTCACTATTACTATATACATATCGAAAATACTACATTATTTGATAAATGATAATTTATTAATTTGACTCAATTTATCTTAAAGTCTATTTATTCCACTTGATAAAAATGGTAGAATGGAATGAACATCGAGAAAGAGGGGGAAAGATTTGATTCTGAAAAGAACAGCCATGCTCATTATGGCGGTAGTCATGTCGTTCGCTGCTATGTTCACGGTAACTCCAGGTCAACCAAATGTACAAGCTTCAAGTCAATACGAAAAACTGGAAAAAAGTATTAATGCGATTCTAGCAGATGTCTCAAAAAAATCTGTCGTCAGTAGCGTGACAGTCCGCAAGGCTTCGACGGGTGAAGTAATTTACGAAGCTAATGCTGACGGCAAAGTGACTCCTGCTTCCACATTAAAGCTTCTTACATCTGCTGCTGCATTGGAAACGCTTGGCGAGGAATACCGTTTCACGACAGATCTGCTCACGGATGGTTCAATAGCAAAAGGAGTACTGAATGGTAATCTCTATTTGCGGGGGCAAGGGGATCCTACTCTACTGAAAAAAGATTTAGATCAATTTGCCGCCACATTGTCAAAGCAAGGGGTTAAGACAATTACAGGGGACCTTATTGGAGATGACAGCTGGTTTGACTCTGTACGGCTCTCTCCCGGAATTGATAAAAGTGATGAAACGTTTTACTATGCCGCGCAAATTTCCGGATTGACTTTATCTCCGAATTCCGATTATGATGCAGGCACTGTAATTGTGAATGCCAGCCCTACGAAAAAAGGGTATAAAGCCAAAGTGACAATGACGCCAGATACAGGCATCGTCACCGTCATCAATAAAAGCAACACAGTTCCGAAAGGTTCTAAAAACACTTTGTCCATAAAGCGCCAGCATGGGACGAATACGATTGTCATCGCGGGAAATGTGCCTATTGGAAGTGTGGGGAAGAAAGAATGGGTGTCCGTCTCCAACCCGACGGCATATACGATGGACGTATTTAAAAAGTCGCTCTCTGCAAAAGGGATCAAGTTTACTAAATCATCAAAAGTGGTAAGACGGGTGGTTCCTCAAAACGCAACTGTAATCACTTCCAGGCAGTCGATGCCTTTGAAGAGTTTAATGAAACCATTTATGAAATTAAGTAATAATACACATGCCGAAATATTGGCGAAGACGATGGGGAAACAGGTTTATGGGGAAGGAAGCTGGAATGCAGGTCTGAAGGTCATGGATGAATTTGCACAATCCGTAGGGTTACGTTCAACTGAATGGAATTTTGAGGACGCGTCAGGCATGTCCCATAAGAATAAAGCGACATCAGCACAAATGACTGAATTGCTGTTTGCTGCGCGGCAAGCACCTTGGTACGGCAGTTTCGTTCAAGGATTGCCGGTGTCAGGAATAAATGACCGCTTCGTTGGCGGAACGTTGAAAAACAGATTAACAGGCTCAGCTGTAAAAGGGAAAGTAGTAGCCAAGACGGGTAGCTTGAACCATGTTAATTCTTTGGCGGGCTATGCTACAACAAAAGATGGGGAAACGTTGATCTTCAGCATTCTCACTCAAGGCCAGAAAACAACTGCATTACCAGCAATTGATCGGATAGCGACAATCATTGCTACGACAACTAAATGAAAACCGCAAAACGGCTCGCATCGCCGTTTTGCGGTTTTTTTGTTAGATAAGAAGTTCAAATAACGTACTATCTTTATTCACTTCTGTAAATGGAAATCCGTTCTGTTCCATTCGAAGCAAGAGACCGGGATAATCTTCTTTTCGTTTTAATTCAATGCCGACAAGCCCGGGTCCATTTTCCTTGTTATGCTTCTTTGTATATTCAAACGTTGTAATATCATCGTCCGGTCCTAACACGGAGTCAAGCAACTGCCGTAATGCTCCTGCACGCTGAGGGAAATTGATGATGAAATAATAGAGCAGACCTTCATGCAATAGGGATTTTTCCTTGATTTCCTGCATTCTGCCGATATCGTTATTCCCGCCACTAATGACACAAACGACAGATTTACCTTTGATCTCTTCTTTATAGAAATCCAGTGCAGCTATTGGCAAAGCGCCTGCAGGTTCAGCGATGATGGCATGTTCATTATATAGATTTAAAATAGATGTGCAGACTTTCCCTTCTGGAACGCTCAAAATTTCATCCACATACTTCCGGCAAATTTCATACGTTTGTGCACCGACACATTTGACCGCAGCGCCGTCGACGAATTTATCGATAGTATCCAAAGCTATGATTGCGCCGTTTTGAATGGCAGCATTCATACTGCTTGCTCCCTCCGGTTCAACACCGATCATCTTCGTCATAGGGGAGAGATTCTTAATATATGTGCTGATCCCTGCCATGAGACCACCGCCGCCGATGCTTGCAAATACATAATCGATCGGCTCTTCGATATCATTCATCACTTCGACAGCGACCGTCCCTTGACCAGCGATGATATCTTTATCATCAAAAGGATGAATGAAAATCCGATCTTCCTGTTCCGCGCAATTTACTGCATGAACGGACGAGTCATCAAACGTATCGCCGACTAGGATAATCTCAACAAATTCCTTTCCGAACATTTTCACTTGGTTGACTTTCTGTTTAGGCGTTGTTTGCGGCATGAAGATTTTGCCGCTAATCTGCAGGTGCGCACATGCATAGGCGACGCCTTGCGCATGATTTCCAGCACTTACACAAACAATGCCCTTTTCCCGAGCGTCTGTTTCAATTCTTTTGATTTTATAATAAGCGCCGCGTAACTTGAAAGAACGGACATATTGTAAATCTTCACGCTTAATATAGACATTGCATCCATATTTCTCAGATAGCCTTTCGTTTTTTTGCAAAGGTGTATGATTCACAACATCCTTGAGCAGTTGATTGGCGATTAGGATATCTTCCACTTGTACGGTATTCGTTTCACTCTTAGCCATTTTCGTCATATGCTCTTTCCCTCCGGTATTATATATGAATATTTTATTATAGTAACATGAAACATGGAAGATGAACATAAGAATGTTCATAATTGACAATGAATTTAAATGAATTCATCGAAATGAATTATTCGGATAACTTTGTAAGCGTTTTCTTTATGAGAATAGAAATTTTTATGAGTCGAAACGAGTACTAATGGATTATCTGGTTTTTGGCTTGTCAGTTTAGGGATTCCTGAAGTTGGGAAATATATATATAGCTGACAATAAAAGGAGGGGATGTTATGCAGAAATGGGATAGCAGACCAGACAAACCCGATTCAGGTCAATGGGCAGCGCTAGGTGTCTCGTTCCTTGTCATACTCATTGTCATCTTGGTAAATCTTATGTAATTCCGTAAAGCTTCTTTCCAATATGGGAGGAGGCTTTATTCATTTGTTTAAAAATGGGTTTCTCTTTATAATGAATAGAAAGAATAGTGGGTAAGCTCGGGAGGGTGGGGATGTAATGGGGAAAGTTGAATCGATTTTGAGTGCGGATGCTATGAAAATCAGTGAAATGGTTTTGAATAGGGAGATATCTGTTTCCGATGTCACTACCATATTCATTGATCGAATCAAAGATAAAAATCCTTCTGTGAATTTTCTTGCGGAAGAACGCTTCGACGCAGCAATGGAGCAAGCAGTACGGGCGGATGCTCAAGTATCGAGTGGAAAAGCAACAGGGGCTTTGTTTGGTGTTCCCATGAGCATGAAAGAGTCATTTGACGTCGCTGGATTGCAAACGACGGGTGGTCTGCTCGGAAGAAGAGGGTCGGTGCAGAAAGAAGATTCCGTTGTTGTCAGTAAGTTGAAAGCCGAAGGGGCAATCATCATCGGCAAGACAAATACTCCTGAATTATGTTTTTGCCAAGAGACGGATAACAAATTGTATGGCAGGACAAATAATCCATGGAATACGGAGCGGACAGCGGGCGGATCCAGTGGTGGGGAAGGGGCAGCAATAGCGCTAGGTGCAGCGGCGGCCGGGCTCGGATCCGATATAGGCGGGTCCATCCGGTTTCCTAGCCATTTTAATGGAGTCATAGGATTCAAATCCGGGAAAGGGCAAGTATCACAAGTCGGCAGCTTCCCATTTGTAGAAGACCCATGGCAGCAAAGGATGCTTGGAATTGGACCGATCGTCAAAACAGTAAGGGATGCAAAACTCATCTATTCGATCATTGCGGAACACTCTATTGAAGAACGGGACATCGCAGACTTTTCGATAAACGTATACCGAACGACCGAACTGCCGATTTCCAATGAAACAGTAAAGTTATTGAACAACGTATACCTGTCCTGTAAAAATACGTATACGACAGAAAGGGAACCATTGCCATACCTCAAAGAATCAGCACTTCTTTGGCAGGAAATCATGTCAATAGACGGTGGAGAGTCGACGAGAAAGACAGCATTCCAGAATGGAAAGGGAAGCCCGCTTACAGCTTATGTAAGAGAAAGGATTAGCGGAACTTCCGATATTCACCGATATCTATCATGGGCGTTGATTGGCGCTTCCCTGTTCAAACCATCGCGTAACCGAATAGATGAAATAGGGAGCTTGCTCGAGCAAGGGGATGAATTTTTGGACAAGTATTTAGAAAAACGGTTGATAATCATGCCGGTCTATCATATCGCCGCTCCGCCTCATGGAGTTGTTTATAAAGAGATTTTCTCAATCAGAAAGACATTCGAGAAATACATGCCGTTTGCCGCGTACGCGAACACATGGGGGCTTCCTTCCCTGACTGTCCC
Source organism: Sporosarcina luteola (assembly GCF_023715585.1). Lineage (GTDB taxonomy): Bacteria > Bacillota > Bacilli > Bacillales_A > Planococcaceae > Sporosarcina > Sporosarcina luteola_D. The sequence continues at coordinate 647,598 of NZ_JAMBOK010000001.1, read as the reverse complement.
AATGGGAAAGGATCATGATGGCATGCCCATCGGTATGCAAATCATCAGCAAAAACGGCAATGAGGATGCGATCTTTTCACTCGGATCCTTTCTTGAGAAGGAATTTGGAGGTTACTCGAGAGTGGATTAACTATTTGATGTATTTATCTGTTGCGGACGAATTAAATGTTCAAGAGCTTCAAATGATTGTCGGACTGTTCAAGTTATAAACAACTGCGAGTATACTATAATTATAAACTCAAATTGCAAAATATGATGGTGAAAAGTGGTTGCTATGATATAATGCTTGGTGAAAAGTAAATTATTAATGAGGAGTAATGGAAATGTTAAAAGATTTCTTTATGGGCCTATCCCAAAACCAGTTTCTGAATACTGCTGCGAAAAAATATGGTTTGAAAATGGGCGCGCAGAACGTCGTAGCGGGAACAAACATTGCTGAAACGATTGAAAGCATCAAGGAATTGAACAAACATGGCATCTCTTGTACTGTCGACAATCTAGGCGAATTCGTCTTCGAGAAGGAGGAAGCGGTTGCTGCAAAACAACAAATTCTAGCAGTCATTGAAGCTATCCATGAAAATGAAGTGGATGCGCATATCTCGCTGAAGCCTTCCCAACTTGGGCTCGACATCGACTATGATTTCTGTAAGGGAAATATTGAAGAGATCGTTGCTGCGGCAAATAAATACGGGATCTTTGTCAATTTCGACATGGAAGATCATGCTCGACTCCAGCCATCCTTCAATCTTTTGGACGAACTTTCAACAAAATACGACAATATCGGAACGGTCATCCAAGCTTACTTTTTCCGCGCTGAGGAAGACTTGCACAAGCATAAAGACTACCGGCTCAGAATCGTCAAAGGAGCCTATAAAGAACCCGCGGAAGTCGCATACCAAGACAAGCAGGAAATCGATAAGAATTATATTGAATTAATCGAATGGCATTTACTGAACGGTAAATTCACATCCATTGCGACACATGACCATAATGTCATTAACCATGTGAAGCAATTCGTTAAAGACAACAATATCCCGAACGAAAAGTTTGAATTTCAAATGTTATATGGTTTCCGGAAGGACATGCAATTGGAATTGGCTAAAGAAGGGTATAACTTCTGTACATACGTTCCGTTTGGCCAAGATTGGTACGGATATTTCATGCGCCGCCTTGCTGAGAGGCCTCAAAATATGAACTTAGTCGTAAAACAGGTGTTTACAAAGAAAACAAATACAATGATCGGCTTAGCTGCCGGGGCATTCCTGCTGGGACGTCTAACGAGCAAAAAATAAAAAACGGTCAGCCATTGGATTATCCAGTGACTGACCGTTTTTTATCCGAAGATAACAATGACAATAAAATAGATGACCATTGCAATCAAACCGATAGGCACTCCGAATCTTGCCCATTCAACACTTTTAATATTCAATTTTCCAGCAGCGATAATATTCGGGATATTTCCGGGGATTAGCATCCCGCCACTGATGAGTAGACCTAGTAGAATTGCCTTAATTGTAGGTTCGTCCATTTCACTGCTAATTTCTGCTGCTGCAAGCGTTGCGTTATCGAGTACAGCAGAAATCATATTAATCCAGTACAGGATATAGGGGTTCAAGTCCAGCAGGAATCTTTTTATGAACGGTTCAAAACCTGCTCCCAATAATGTCAACGCCATGACGAATAGATAAACTTTGAAGCCTCTGATCAGGATATCCAACAACGATTCTTTCCCCTGGTTCGCCTTCAAGCCCCCGGACCTTTTGACTGGGCGGATTAAAACAATTGCCAATAAGCCAAAAGCAATCAATCCAGGAATGACATCAGGGCCAATAAGTCTTAAAAGATAAAAGAAATTTTCATCCAACTTACTAATTGCGATCGTGGATAGCGGTTCGCCGATCGGAGTCAATACAGCCCCCATCCCAATCGAATAGCAGGCGAGTATGACAAAACGGACTTCCGATTTGCGGTCCAGTTCCAAAACACTAACAATCGCAACTAAAACAAGAGCTGCAATGATTGCCGTGATGATACTTGAAACGATTCCGAGGATTATGATGATCAGCGCTAAAAATAGTCTGAAAGGCAATATCCGGCTAACTCCTTTGATCATTTTTTCAAAAGGCTTCTGCAACCATTTGAAAATGAGGCCAGCCACTATGACGGCAATCGTAATATGTATTGGATCTTCCAGTGCTTTCAACACCAATTCCTTATTCAACACTCCGCTGACTACGACCGCTGCGATTCCCATGACGAAAAGGAACACTTCCAAATTGCGCTCGACGAACGGGATTGTAAAGGGTAGAAACAAAACCAAAGCCAAGATGAATGCCAGTCCCAAAATCATAATCAATCCCCTTTTCCGTAACAGAATTAACTTTCAATTCTATCATATCATTTTGATTTTCTGAGGAGAACAATCTATTGAAAATAAAAAAAGCAATGCCAGTGACGGCATTGCTACTTAAGATGTTATTTAATTAATGGACACCCTTCATAAACTTAGAAATAACTGGAGAGATGGCGAATAGAATTAGACTTAACACGATCGCCACACCGCCAATGATCCCAAAATACATCATTTCTGTTTCAGCGGAGTAAAACTTCACTAGCTGTGCATTCAATGCTTGTGCCGCTGCGTTCGATAGGAACCATAGGCTCATCGTCTGCGCGGAGAAGGCCGCCGGCGCAAGTTTTGTCGTTGCGGATAATCCAACCGGTGAAAGGCAAAGTTCGCCTAATACTGCAATGAAGATGCTTAGTACAAGCCAAAGTGGATTCACAAGCGTATCCGCTCCACCGAAATAGGCCGGCAACAGAATGACAATGAACGAAAGTCCTGCAAAGAGAATACCGAACGAGAATTTTTGTGGTATCGTCGGTTGGCGATTCCCCATTTTAATCCACAACCAGGCAAAGACCGGTGCTAGCACGATGATGAACAATGGATTAAACGATTGGAACCATGCAGGCGAAATATGGAAGCCGAAAACATCTAAGTTCGTTCGCTTGTCTGCATAGAGCGCCAAAATCGTTGAACCTTGTTCTGCAATCGACCAAAACATGACAGAAGCCAAAAATAATGGAATGTATGCAAGTATTCTTGATTTTTCATCCGAATTCGTCTTTTTGCTTCGATACATGACGATGAAATAACAGAAAGGAATTAAGAATCCAAGGATCCCTACAAGCCCGATGAAGGAGTCAAATGTGAGCCATCCTCTAGGAATGGAAATGACCATAAGGATGACTAAGACAACTACAGCCCCCAAAGTAGTCAACATGAAGCGTTTGCGTTCTTCAGGCTTCAATGGATTCGGGACTTGCGTACCGGCAAGACCCAAGTTTTTCTTTTTCGTCAACATGAACATGACAAGTCCGAAGAACATCCCGATTGCAGCGATGCTGAATCCAAGATGGAAGTTATATTTCAATCCGATCTCCCCTACAATCAAAGGAGAGAGGAATCCACCCATGTTAATTCCCATATAGAAGATACTGAAGCCGGAATCACGGCGATTATCGTTTATATCATACAAATCTCCGACAACGCTGGAAACGTTCGGTTTCAATAGACCTGTCCCAAGAACAATCAATCCCATTGAGATGAAGAGCGCTGTCGCTCCTCCTGGCATTGCAAGGACAATATGGCCAAACATGATCAGAATTCCGCCGTAGAACACGGCTTTTGACGTTCCGAACAGACGGTCTGCAAGCCATCCTCCGATTATGCCGGACATATAGACGAGTGCACCATATATGGACATGATGGAAAGTGCTGTAGTCTCACTAATGCCGAGTCCGCCTTTGGTAACTTCATAGTACATGTAGAAGAGGAGGATTGCCCTCATTCCATAATAGGAAAAACGTTCCCAAAATTCTGTGAAAAACAAAGTGAAAAGGCCTTTTGGATGCCCGAAGAACCCTTTTTGGGGAACACTTTCAACAATTTGCTTTTTCGTTATCTGTGACATTTGAAATGTTGCCTCCTTTAGTATTTCATTATTATATAGACAAATTAATTATATTGTCAAAATAAAAATGGACAATTTTAAATTTGTTTTTACCCTGACAATATAATGTTTTCTGATACCTCTATTATTTTTAAAATTAGATTTATATTGAAATATCTGTTGGAATATTTTTCTGTAGGACCTGTTTTGTGAAGAACGGTTCGTCTGCGTTCAAAAATGTTTGAATATGAGCTATCATGTAGATATGCAGTTAGTAGAAATGGATGTGTTGTTATGAGCCAATTGATTGTTGAAAACCTAACAAAAAGTGTTGGGGAAAAAACGTTGTTCCGTGATATTTCCTTCACGATCTTGAGTGGCGATAAAGTAGGCTTGATTGGGATAAATGGAACAGGGAAGTCTACGCTCCTCTCAATTATAGCGGGGTTAGAGGATGCGGACGCGATCACGAAAGAGCATCCGAATAAATATAGCATTTCTTATTTACCTCAATCACCTAAGCTCGACCCGGATAAAACAGTTATGGAAACAGTTTTTATGTCTGATGCGCCGATTATTAAATTGAATTTGGAATACGAGCATGCATTAGCGCAACTCGCCAACGATTCTTCTTCAGCCGAAAATCAGGAACATTTCTCACGGCTGCAAAATGAGATGGATGCAAGATCGGCGTGGGACTTGAATACAAAAGCGAGGATGGTCCTAACAAAATTAGGGATTGATTCATTCGATAAAAAGATGGGCGAGCTATCCGGAGGGCAACAGAAGCGTGTAGCATTAGCGAAAGTGATCATCGAACCGTCAGATCTTTTGCTTCTGGATGAGCCGACGAACCATTTAGATGTCGATTCGATCACTTGGCTCCAGGAATACTTGAAGGGTGAGCAAGGCGCTGTCATGTTCATTACCCACGACCGGTACTTCCTGGACGAAGTGGCCACGCATATTTATGAATTGGCCGACCGCAAACTCTACACCCATACGGGAAATTTTGCCGATTATTTGGAATCAAAGGCACTTCGGGAAGAAATGGCGGAAGCGACCGACTCAAAAATGCGCAATCGATACCGAACGGAATTGAAGTGGATCAGGCGCGGAGCCAAAGCCAGATCAACGAAACAGAAGGCGCGGATTGGACGCTTTGAAGAACTTCAGGAGAATTTGAAGAAAGAGGGACCTACGGTTGACATGGACGTGTCCTTGAAAACATCCCGTTTGGGCAAGAAAGTGATCGAAGCAGATGCGATCACAAAAGCTTACGGCGAGAAAAAAATCATCGATCGCTTCAGCTGTATTTTGCAATCGGGTGACCGTATTGCTATCGTCGGTCCGAACGGAGCTGGAAAATCGACACTTATGAAACTGTTCGCGAAAGATCTTCAGCCGGACAACGGTACCATTGAGATGGGATCAACCGTGAAGATTGCCCATTTTCATCAACATCTTCCGAAAATGGACGAAAACAAGAGGATCATCGAATATATAAGGGAAACTTCAAATGATATTGAAGACGGCAGCGGAGTGCGGATATCGGCGACTCAAATGCTGGAACGTTTCCTGTTCCCTTCTTCTTCCCATGGTACCCCGATCGGCAAGCTGTCCGGTGGTGAAAGGAAGCGGCTGTATTTGTTGAAACTGCTCATGGAGCAGCCGAATGTACTGCTACTCGATGAACCGACGAACGATCTCGATATCGAAACTCTCTCAGTGCTTGAATCATTTATTGATTCCTTTCCAGGTGTTGTGTTGACTATTTCGCATGATCGCTTTTTCCTTGATCGGACTTCAACAAAGCTCTGGGTGCTGGACGGCTCAGGTACGATCGAAACCCTTTATGGCGTTTACTCGGACTATTTGGAAATGGAGAATGCCAGAAAAAATGATTCCGTATCCATAAAACCATCCCAAGTTGAACATAAGCCGGAACAAGCTGCCCCTAAAAAACGGATGACCTATTCTGAGAAGAAGGAATGGGAATCCATCGAATCAAACATTGCCGATGTAGAAGCGAAGATTGCGTCGACAGAAGCACAAATGGTCGCATCGGGATCAGACTACGACCGTTTGAGTGAATTAACGAAACAGCTGGATGACTTGAATGCTGAATATGAGCGTTTATTCGAACGATGGGAATATTTACAGGAACTATCCCGATTCTAAGGAGAGGAGTTTACGATATGAATATTGTAACGATAGAACCGACACCAAGTCCGAATTCAATGAAGATCGTATTGGACGAAACACTGCCTATGGGTGTCAGCCATAACTATAAGAAAGAAGATGCCGATGGTGCACCTCACCCAGTATCGAAAATACTTGAAATCAAAGGGGTCAAAGGAATCTACCACGTCATGGATTTCATGGCGGTCGAACGAATAGGCAATATCGCTTGGGAAGACATCCTGTCGGAAGTGCAAGCTGTTTTCAATGATGAATCTGTGCTTGTTGATAAAGATTCTGAACAGACACCTGATGATCATTTCGGAGAAGTGTATGTCCACGTCCAAACGTATAAGGATATTCCCCTTCAAGTGAAAGTTTTCGATAGCGATTCCGAACTGAGATTGGGTCTAAGCCAACGTTTTCAGGATGCGATGGAAAAAGTCCATAGCACCGAGGTGGAAAACTATATCCTCCTTCGGAAATGGTCTGACTATGGCATCCGGTATGGTGAGATGCAGGAAATAGGTGAAACTGTAGTTCTGGAAGTTGAAGCCGCCTATCCTGATGACCGATTGCGTGAAATTATTCGTCAATCTGCACAGGGAAAAAGCAATGTGGAAGAACGGAAGCGAAAAGTAACGTTATCAGATTTCAACGTGCCAGAATGGGAAAAACGTTTCCAACTGATTGACCAGATGCCGGATCCGGATGTTTCGGATCTTCCATTACTTGATCGGGCATTGGAGGACGAAAAGATGTCGATTCGCCGTCTTGCAACGGTCTATCTCGGCATGATCGAGGACGAGTCTGTCATCCTATATGTAGAAAAGGCGTTGAAAGATAAGAGTTGGGCAGTCCGCAGAACGGCAGGCGATTGCATGAGTGATTTAGGGTTTGCCGGTTTTGAGGATGCTGCCATGGAAGCGTTGAAAGATAGGAACAAACTTGTCAGATGGCGTGCTGCCATGTTTCTATACGAATCCGGGACCGAAAAATCTTTACCTGCATTGCATGAGGCAGAAAACGATACGGAATTCGAAGTGAAGCTGCAAGTGAGGATGGCCATTGCAAGAATTACTGAAGGTGAAGAGGCTAAAGGATCCATCTGGAAGCAGATGACGGAAATCAACACACATAATAATATTATGTAAACTACTAGAGCTGTACACACGTACAGTAAATATTGAAAACATGAAATTGCTTTGTTTTCATTGTAGAATGATACCGAGAGTATTGACTTGTCGAAAGGGGAATGGACCATGAATGCGTACGATGAATATATGAAGAGTATTGTTAAACCAATGAGGGAAGAACTCGTTCAAACGGGCTTCACTGAGCTGACAACAGCCCAAGAGGTGGAAGATACAATGAAAACTCTAGAAGGCACTGCTTTGGTTGTCATCAATTCTGTATGCGGATGTGCAGCAGGACTAGCCCGTCCAGCGGTGAGAGAGGCGCTGCTTACGGCGGAAAATAAACCAGATCATCTATTTACAGTGTTTGCCGGCCAGGACAAAGAAGCGACAGAGACGATGAGAAGTTATTTCCCTGAAGTTCCGCCGAGTTCACCTTCCATCGCTGTATGGAAAGACGGAGCGCTTGCCTACTTCATTCCGAGGGAGCAGATCGAGAATTTTGAAATGGAACAGATAAAAGAGCATCTGAGCGGCGTTCTAGAACAAGTTTGTGCGAAGTAAAACAATCATCACGACGGCAGGAAGACCAGATCCGCTGACGTATGAATTAGCAGAGATTGCAAGTTCGAAGCTCGGTTTTCCGATTGTCGAAAGGAAGAAGCGGTCCGTTGAACGCATGAAGCGAGAATACGAAGCCGATGTCCTTGTTGCAGGTAAAGACCGTTATGAGCTTTTCCGGGAGGGAATGGAACAACCGCTCTTTTTCCATCCGAATTCAGCGGCTTTTCGTCTTAAGCGCATATTGAAAGGTGAAATGGATCCACTTATAGAGGCTGGAGACTTGTCGGAAGGGGATACATTCCTTGACTGTACGCTAGGATTGGCATCAGATAGTATTGTTGCTTCCTATATAATAGGGGAAGAAGGGAAATGCGTAGGATTGGAAGCGGATCCGACTGTTGCTTTTGTAGTTAAAACAGGGCTTCGAAGATTTCCTGCCAATTTCGAGGCGTTGGAGATGGCCATGCAGAAGATTGAAGTCATTCATTCTGAAGCGATTGCGTTCTTAGCAAATCAGCCCGATCGATCGTGGGATGTTGTGTACATCGACCCGATGTTTCAGGCTCCGATCGTAGAATCATCGAATTTCAAGCCTCTTCGGCAAGCAGGTGTACATACTTCCTTGACTGAAAAGTGGATGCAGGAAGCTTTCCGAGTATGCAACCGACGCGTTGTCGTGAAAGACAGGTTCGACTCAAACGTATTCAGCCAATTCAACATGCATCGTAAAATTAGGCCGAACACAAAGTTCCATTTCGGTTACTTATCCAGATGAAAAAAGCCGTCCATTCCGTTTTTTTAGGATGGACGGCTTTTTGTATCAATTTGTAAAGTTCAATGAGCTTAAATAAAGGACGAGTACGAGCATTCCGATTCCCATAAGTAATTCTACGTTCATTTATAAAAACCTCCTTCATAAAACCTCACAATTATCTTCATTTTTATTGTACAATGAATTTAAGAAATATGAAACCTTTTCAAGTCTATTTCGTAATATGAGTAAGCCATTGATATATTGAAGAGTTGTAGTACTAGCAATTAAGTAATGGGAAATTTCGAAATACATAATAAAAAGCAGGTGGCCTGATGAAAAAATATTCACAAAAACTTATCATTGCACTCGTCGCGGTCCTGACGCTTGGTGTTATACCTCCTACCCATGAGATTTGGACGAACCTGCAACCGAAAGACGACGCAAGGCAAACGGGCATTCCGACTAGCGCCAAACATGACTTACAGTTAGGTCTTGAGGATTCTATTTTTGAGAGAGATTCATTTGGACATACACTTTCAATTGAAGAAGCTCTATTGCAACCTGCCAAGGAATTGGCATATTTGAAATTCGGTTCGAGAATCGGTCCCGTCATTCAAAAAGAATTTGATAGCAATATTTACCCGAAGATTGAAGAGGTTATTCAACAGACGGTCGCCTCTACCGGAGGACTGGAGAATAGCATGCTTTCCATTACTGAGACTCCTTCCGGGGATTACGCAGAGAAAATATTTCACGTTTCTGACACTGTGAGTGACAAAGACTTGATCCGTTTTCATGTTAGGACAGAGAAAAGGCCGCTGGACGGCTATTTCTATAACTTCCATTACCATACTGCAGAAGACAATTTTACTGTACATCATTCTCTTGGAGATATTTATTGGTCCAAGAACACGCCGCCGAAATGGTTGTCATAAGATATTTGAAAAGGGGATTTCCGGAAAGTCGATGAAAACTGACTTTTGGGACAGCCTCTTTTCTTTTTGAGAAAATTTGGGCATTCTTAGGAAACGGTGCTCTGCTTTCAGGGGGCATTGCTTCATGTCTCTGAGAAGCGCTTTACAATAGAATTTTTCATATATTATCACTTAGTTGCTTGAAGTGAAAGGCGCCGAAGTGCAAAGATGTGCTCTCAACGCTTCGCTTTTCCTGGGGATTTGCGGGACGGGTGAGTCCCCGCAGGGAGCGAAGCGAACGAGGAGGCTCAGCACCCGCCCCCCACCCGGAAAGCGTGCGACTAGAACGGAGAGCAACAGTATATTGACAGAACTCTGCGCCTTTAATTCATTTAAGCAGAAAAGAAACTAGTAAAGCACTTGACAGGTAAGAAAGCGTCTGAAAGATTGACGTGCAGATCATATTACCTTAAAAATTGATTTAAAACCTGTCAAAAAAGTCCTTGATGTAATAGGAGTTAGTATTATCCATTGCAGGAAGGACGTTTTTTTATGTTCAAACCACTATTTTTGCTATACTTCATAGTAAGAACAAGGAGGATTAGACAATGAAACAATATTTGGATTTATGCTCCCATATCCTTGAAACAGGGACTGTGAAAGAGGATCGAACGGGAACTGGAACAATTAGCGTTTTTGGCTATCAAATGAGATACGATCTCCAAGAGGGATTCCCGTTGATGACGACGAAAAAAACAGCATTCCGCCTGATTGCTTCAGAATTACTATGGTTTCTAAAAGGCGACACATCTTTACGGACGTTGATCAACGACCGGAATCCGATCTGGGATGAGTGGGGTTTTGAACGATGGGTGAAAAGCGCGGAGTATAATGGACCGGATATGACTGATTTCGGAAGGCGCAGTCTTCATGATGAGGAGTTCGCAAATACATATAAAGAGGAAATGGCCGCTTATAAAAAACGGATTCTTGAAGACGATGAATTTGCGGCGAAATATGGAGACCTAGGACCGATATACGGAAAGCAGTGGAGGTCGTGGAATGCGGGAGAAGGAGTTATCGATCAGATTGAACAGTTGATTGAGGGGATAAAACGAAACCCTGATTCCCGCAGACATCTTGTCACTGCCTGGAATCCATCTGAAGTGAATGAAATGGCTTTGCCGCCTTGCCATGCATTATTTCAGTTTTACGTTGCAAACGGCAAACTTTCTTGCCAGCTCTATCAAAGAAGCGGTGATGTCTTCCTTGGTGTGCCATTCAACATTGCATCATACGCATTGCTTGTCCATCTGATTGCACATGAATGTAATTTGGAAGTCGGTGAATTCATCCATACGCTAGGGGATGCACATATTTATCTGAACCATATGGAACAAGTTAAGGAACAATTATCAAGGACACCGAAAAAACTGCCTACATTGAAATTGAATACGGACGGTAAATCCATTTTTGAATTGACCATTGATGATATTGCGGTTGAAGGCTATGATCCATATCCGAGAATAAAGGCTCCAATTGCAGTGTGAAACAAAATAGTAGGGAGTCTGGTGTCTACATTAGAAGCACAAATGAATTGGTCAATATGACTAAAGTTGATTGGAGTGGAAGGCGGCGACTCCAGCGGGAAAAGCATGAGCTGAAAGCCCCGCAGGAGCAAAGCGACGAGGAGATTGAAGCCATGCCCGCGGAAAGCGTCCGCCTGAAACGGAAAGCTACTGTCGTGTAAACTATATAGATGTAAAAGAATAGAGGATGATACTATGATTTCTTTACTTGTAGCTTATGATCTTAACCGGGTGATCGGCATTGATAATAAAATGCCGTGGCATATCCCGGAAGAGTTGAAGTACTTTAAAAAAGTAACGATGGGCAAGGCCATGGTTATGGGAAGAAAAACGTTTGAATCAATCGGTAGGCCGTTGCCAGGGCGATTGAATATTATCGTCACCCACAACAAAGATTTTGAAGCTGAGGGAGCAGAAGTGTTCCATGATCTCCACAAAGCTATTGAACGAGGGAAATCGTACTCCGATGAAGTTGTAATTATCGGTGGTGCCGAAATCTTTAACTTAACGATGGATATTGCTGATCGTTTATACATAACGGTCATCCGGAAAGAGTTTGAAGGGGATACGTTTTTCCCTGAAATTGACGGCAGTTGGAAGGTGGTCTCACAATCGGCTGACCAATTTACTGAAGATGGGATACCGTATTCGTATTTGATATATGATAAGACACAGAAATAAATAAAAAAGCGTCCTCATACATAAAGAAGGACGCTGAAAAACATCGAAGCGCTGCCGGCGATGACAAAGATATGCCAGATTGCGTGATTGAAAGGGATCTTCCTCCATGCATAGAAAATCGAACCGAATGTGTAGAGGAATCCGCCGATCACTAATAATACGAAGCCTTCAATCGGCAAATTGATGTATAAAGGTTTAATGGCTGAAACGATCAACCAGCCCATCACAATATAGAATACGAGAGAAACGGCTTCGTATTTATGGATGAAAAATACTTTGAAAAGTATTCCAGCAATGGCAAGTCCCCAGATGACTCCCAAAAGTGACCATCCGAGGGCTCCTTTGATGGTGACCAGTAGAAATGGCGTGTATGTGCCTGCGATTAGGATATAAATCGCGGAATGATCAAAGATGGAAAACAATTGTTTCAGGTTTACAGGCATACTGTGTAGGAGTGTGCTCATTAGGAACAAGAGCACCATTGACACTCCGAAAATGGTGAAACTGACTACCGCGGTTTCACTGCCATGTTTAATTCCTGCAATTATGAGCAATACAAGGGCTGGAATGCTCAATGCCAATCCAATGCCGTGAGTGATTGCATTCCAAAGTTCCTCTCTTGGGTTTTTATAATCAAAAGCTTCGGACATCATAAAACCTCCTTGCAGTAACAATCCTAACATACCATGACTGCGCCAATACAATAAAGGAAGTGCTAAACTTGAAGAAAATTCATATTGTCACGGACTCCACAGCGGATTTAATAGAAAATTATACTGACCAATATGATATACACGTTGTACCGCTAACAATTCATATTGATGGAAAAACGTATATCGATGGAATCGATTTACAGCCAGAGTCTTTCATTGAAAAAATGAAAGAGACCAAAGATCTTCCAAAGAGTTCACAGCCTGCTGCCGGCGTTTTCAAACAACTGTATGACCGCCTTGGCGAAGATGGAAGTGAAATCATATCCATCCATATGACTGGCGGGATGAGTGGAACTGTGAAATCTGCAGAAGCTGCTGCTGAAATGACCGATTCGAAGGTGACTGTCATTGATTCTATGTTTATTTCACATGCTTTGACGTTTCAAGTCGTGGAAGCTGCCAAAATGGCCAGTGAAGGAAAAAGTGTGGAAGAGATTGTGAAAAGATTGGTGGATGTTCGTAAAAACACTACTCTATTCGTTGTTGTCGATATGCTGGATAACCTCGTGAAAGGCGGACGCATCGGAAAAGGAAAAGCGCTCATCGGTTCTCTATTAAACATCAAGCCGATTGCAACTTTGCAAGACGGCGTCTACACGCCAGTTGGCAAAGCACGCAGCCATAAGCAGGTCGTCTCACAACTTTTCAAATCCTTCAAAGAAGAGACGGCAGGCAAAATCATCCGTTCAATCGGCATCTCTCATGCGAATGGAATGGCAATGGCTGAACCGCTTATGCAGCTAATGGAAGAATCAGGCTGGAAAGACGTCAAATTCTCCTTCACTTCCCCGATTATCAGTACACATACGGGTGAAGGAGCTATCGGATTCATGTATTATACCGACTGATCACTTGGCAGGCGGTTCAAATTCTAATAAAAGGGGAACTGTGTTTATGAGAAGAATTTTCTTATTGATCGTCTTCTCATTCGTTTTAACAGGATGCCAGGAAAATGCCATATATGAGACAACTTCATTTTCCGAAAGGGAAGGCTTGGCACTATCGGACTATCGAATCCCAGACTACTTCATTCCGGAACCTGTCACGGTCATCGGCCTTGGGGATTCACTTACCCAAGGGGTGGGGGACGAGCTGAAGAGAAGCGGATATTTCGGTCGTGTTGCACTTGCAATGAATGATTGGAAAGGTGTTGAAGAGATCAATTCGATAAACCTGGCCAAAAGAGGCAGGCGCAGCGACCAATTGATCAACCAACTGGAAAAAGAAGACATCCAGGCACAAATTAAAAAGGCGGACGTCATCTATATGACAATCGGCGGGAATGACATGATGAAAGTCGTTAAGGCGAATCTTTTCAATTTGACCGCAAAGCCATTTTATGCCGAATTGGGTAAGTTTGAAAATCGACTCGATGAAATATTTAAGATGATACGCGGATTGAACGGGGATGCAGTCATCGTCGTTGCGGGCTTATACAATCCGCTATCCATTGTCACCGATGAAGCGAATGAATTTGAAACAGTCATCGATGATTGGAATGAAGCAATTGAAATTCAGGCGATCATGGACGGCAAAGCCTGTTTCGTACCTGTCGTCGACTTATTTGTAAGCAATGAAAACATGGTATACCACTCCGATTTTTTTCATCCAAATGCGAAAGGTTATGAATCGATGGCAAATCGCTTTATCGAAAAGATCGATCAATGCGGTTTGACGGAATTGTCGGATGGAAAATTGGATATGTAGAGGTGACCGTTGGTGAATTATTGGAAAGTAGCATTTTTCGTGCTAGCCGGCATAATTGTGTCCGGTATTATTGCATTAGTGATTTTACTTGAGGGACCAGGTGATTCGGATCCGCTTCCACCGTTGAATCAATATTCCCCAAAGGGCAGTGTATTGAGCGTCAAGGCGACCCGTAATGACTTGGAGGCACTCGCGAATAATTATATCCGAAAAGCGATGAAGGGTGAAAAGCTTCCTGTAACAATGGAAGTGCAGGATGATGTCATGCTTCTTTCCGAATTGACAGCATTCGGTATGACATTTCCTCTTATGATGCATTTTGATCCGGTTGTTCTACAGGACGGGAACTTAATGTTGAAACAAACCTCAATGGAAATCGGAGAATTGAATCTTCCTCCTTCGACCGTTTTAAGCGTATTGCGCGATTCGGTCAAACTGCCGCCCTGGATGATTGTCAGACCGAAAGAAGAAGAGATATTCATCCACTTATCGGAGCTTGAAATCGCAGGTAATTTACAAGTGAGGGCTAAATCGGTTGATCTTGTGAATGATAATATTGAACTCGAAGTGACGATTCCAAATGACTGAGGTCCAGCTTCGGGCGCCAGAAACTCGGGGTCATAAGTCGAATATGCTGCGTGGCAAAGAGCGCCACTTCGCATCTTCGTCTTATGCCCGTCGTTTCTAGTCGGGCGCCCTGCGCATTCTAAATGAGGAGGGGTAAACTTGGCAATTCAAAAAGCGACATTTGCCGGCGGGTGTTTCTGGTGCATGGTAAAGCCATTCGATCGGTATGACGGTGTCTTATCTGTCATTTCCGGATATACGGGAGGGGATGTTGAAAATCCGTCATATGAACTGGTCTGTACAAATACGACTGGGCATCGGGAGGCTGTTCAAATTACCTTTAACGATTCCATCATTTCCTATGAGGAGCTACTCTCTATCTTCTGGCGGCAAATTGATCCGACGGATGCAGGGGGACAATTTTTCGATCGAGGTGAATCGTACCAAACAGCAATTTTCACCCACTCATCTGAACAAGAAGAACTAGCCATGAAATCGAAACAGAAGCTTGCCTCTTCCGGCAAGTTTACTAAGCCGATCAAAACCGACATCTTGAAAGCCAAACCATTCTATCCTGCCGAAGAAGGACATCAGAACTATTATGCGAAAAACCCTTCCCATTACGAACGCTATTCGATCGGATCGGGACGGGAGCGATTCAAAACTGAACATTGGGGTGATCAATCATGAGTGAAGATCTTAAAAGGAAACTGACCGACATGCAATACTACGTGACACAGGAAAACGGAACAGAACCGCCGTTCAATAATGAATTTGATAATCATTACGAAGATGGAATCTATGTAGATATCGTCTCGGGAGAACCGCTGTTCAGCTCCAAAGATAAATATGATGCAGGATGCGGTTGGCCGAGCTTCACGAAACCTATTGAGGACGAGGAAGTGACAGAGCACTTCGATGCAACCCATGGAATGCGGAGGACTGAAGTGCGGAGCCGAACAGCGGACTCCCATTTAGGACATGTTTTCCCTGATGGTCCAGGGCCTGCTGGTCTACGCTATTGCATCAATTCTGCAGCTCTGCGATTTATCCCAGCAGATAAGCTCAAAGAAGAAGGTTACGAAAAGTACTCTCATTTATTTACTGATTGACAGGAGGGATAAGATGGACCGTTCGTTTTATCAATTTGTCTTATCTTTCCGGGGAGGAAAGAAAGGCGACGAAAAATCCGTTTTTGCAGAAGCTGTTTTCAATGACCATAGTTTCCCTAAAGATGAAAAAGGCTTTGATCCGCTTTCCCGTTACTTGGAGGAACAAGCGGATCCCGAAATGCCAAGCATCATTTTCGATGAATTGTATACATTGTATAAAGAGCGGTTCCAATAGGACGGGAGCATCATCTTCATTGCATAAAATGATGATTAACTGTATGATTAGAAAAGAAATTTGAAAGTGAGGCGTGTACATTGAGCATACATATTAATGCGAAAAAAGGCGATATTGCGGATACGATTCTCCTTCCAGGAGACCCATTGCGTGCAAAATATATCGCAGAAACATTCTTGGAAGATGTAACACAGTATAATGAAGTGAGGAATATGTTCGGATACACAGGAACATATAAAGGGAAGCGCATATCTGTTCAAGGAACAGGAATGGGTGTGCCATCCATTTCTATTTATGTCAATGAATTGATGCAAGAATTTGATGTGCAGAAACTGATCCGCGTGGGAACTTGCGGTGCTATTCAAAAAGACGTGCACGTTCGCGACGTCATATTAGCGCAAAGTGCGACAACGAATTCACCGATCAACCGCACGTTTTTCAACGGCGTCGACTATGCACCGACAGCAGATTTCGATTTATTGCTGAAGGCTTATAACGCTGGTTTGGAAAAGGGTCTAGAGTTGAAAGTGGGTAACATTTATACGGAAGATTTCTTCTACAATGAACACGCTGAACATGAAAAACTTGCACAATACGGCGTGTTAGCAGTTGAAATGGAAGCGGCCGCTCTCTATACGTTGGCTGCAAAATTCGGAAGACAAGCTTTAGCGGTATTGACAGTAAGCGACCATATCCTAACTGGGGAAGTCACAACTGCCGAAGAACGCCAGACGACATTCAATGACATGATCGTTGTTGCGCTTGAAGCTGCTATTCAATAATAATGCAACGGAGGACCGCTCGCTGCATCAACGGCGGTCTTTTTTTTGAATGAACCGTTATAACGGGAAAGAAAGTGGGGAATGGGATGGACGAAAAAGAGAAAAATGGCGGCCCTGAAGTTGAAACGAACTATGAACCGCCCGCAAAACGATATATACGAATGAAACCGTTCTCGTTAGTCATGCTCATATTCGGCCTCGTTCTTGCAACAGCCGCGGTGACTTTTTTTGCGTTGACGACCGGTGAAGATAAGGTCGTTGAAGTAGTCAGCCCTCAAAACCCGGCGGAGCGTAAGGAATTCAAGAAGCTGTATGAAGCTTATGATGAAATGAAAAAGAACTATTATAATGAAATTGACGAAACGGCAGTTATCGATGGGGCAATTAATGGGATGATCGAAGCACTTGGCGATCCTTTTTCGGACTACTTAAATGAAAAAGAGGCCCGTCAATTAACCGAGAGTATTTCTTCAAGTTTTGAAGGAATCGGCGCGGAGATACAGGAATTGAACGGGTATATTAATATCGTTTCACCGATAAAGAATTCGCCCGCGGAACGTGCAGGTCTTTTGCCGAATGACATGATCATCGCGGTAGACGGCAAAAGCATCCAGGGCATGTCCTCATCGGAAGCAGTCCTTCTTATTAGAGGGAAAAAGGGGACAACGGTCACACTTTCTGTCCGACGAGGCGAAATTGGAGAACCGTTTGACGTAAAAATTGAGAGAGACGTCATTCCGATTGAAACTGTCTACGCGGAAATGCTTGATGACAACATAGCTCATATTCATATAACAAGCTTTTCGGAACATACGTATGATGAATTATTGGCGGCCTTGGATGAAATGGAAAAAAAGGGAATGGCAGGCCTGATCGTGGATGTGCGTCAAAATCCAGGCGGCATGCTGAACACGGCAATCGATATATCTGATTTGTTCGTTGAAAAGGATAAAAACCTTTTCCAATATGAAGGAAAAGGAACGAATCCTGAAGTATATGTTGCATCTGATGGAAAGAAAGTTCAGGTCCCAGTCACATTAATTATTGATGACGGCAGTGCCTCTGCGTCTGAAATACTAGCAGGCGCTTTAAAAGAATCTGCAAATGTACCTCTCATCGGCATTAAGACATATGGGAAAGGAACTGTCCAGACACCAAAAGATTTGCCTGACGGTTCCAACTTGAAATTGACAACAGCCAAATGGTTAACACCGAATGGCAACTGGATACATGAAAAAGGTATCGAGCCTGACATCGAAGTCCCGTACCCATCTTACGCCACGCTCCCATTCCTTGATCCGTCAATGGAAATGAAAGAGGGAATGGTATCACCTGCTATCAAGACAGCTGAGGAAATGCTGAGCGCTGTCGGATATGATCCGGGAGAGATCGATGGTCTGTTCGACCAAACGACGCAGATAGCTGTCACAGAACTCCAAAAAGCATTGTCCTTAAAAGCGGATGGCATTTTAGTTGGCGATACGACATATGGTTTGATGAATGAACTGAGAAATAAAATCCGTGAAGAAGATCCGCAATTGCTAAAAGCAAAAGAGGTCTTAATGGAACAGATCAAAAAATGATTGAAAAGCGTCCACTCCTAACGGTTGGGCGCTTTTCATATATAAAAGAGGGTTACAGATGATTGACGTATATTTGTTAAGCGGTTTTTTAGGCAGCGGTAAAACATCATTATTACTGAATTTGATTTCCCAACTAAAAGAACAAGGAAAAAAACCGGCAATTTTCATGAACGAATTCGGATCTATTTCAATCGACTCCGATACAGTTGGAAAGGAAAAAGACATACCATTGAAAGAACTTTTAAATGGATGCATTTGTTGTACCGGCTCTGAAAAGACAGAGGCACAGCTACAAGGACTATTGGAAGAGAATGATGACATTGATGTCATACTGATTGAGACGACTGGTGCAGCTCATCCTGTTGAAGCGTTGGACGCTGTTTTTTCGCCTATTTTCGCAGAAAGGCTGCATTTCAAAGGAATTGTAACTGTGGCAGACGCAAAACGATGGCTGGAAAGGGATAAGATGTCGCCTCAGATCCGATCATTATTCATGGAACAGATTCGCCATGCACATGTTCTCTTAGCTAATAAAACTGATTTATTGTCAGAAGCGGAATTAGCAACCGTTTCAATGGAACTTTCCAACTTCAATAATACGGCGCCCGTTATCCAGACAACGAATGCAGAAATCTCTTTCTCCTTCATCGAAGAAATGCTCAGCAATGCTCCAAAACCGACAAAGGATTCCATCGTTTCCGGTCGGAACCTGACATTGGCATCCAAGCTGATAACGTTCGACCAGCCGGTTGATAAAGAGGAGTTCGAAGCATGGGTCAAATCTCTGCCAGACACAGTGTACCGGATGAAAGGCTACGTACCGGTTAAAGGAATAACCAACCCTTATCTCTTCCAATATGCATACGGAATGGTCAACTGGCTTCCGGAATATGTAAAAATGGATCCGAAACTTGTAATCATTGGGGAAGGAATCAATGAAATAGAGTATAGGGAATAGTGGAGATGGCGTGACTGTCAACCCTCTATTCAATGAAATAATAGTAGAATCAGCCAAAACCATCCAATTCAATTGTGATGGAATCGCCTTTGTCATCGTGTTAAGAAATTAATTGGACTTTTTGGGAATTCATTCCGATTCTCCACTTCTCCCATGCGTTATGATAGTTTGCGAAGGGAGGAGTTAAGAGATGAAAAAATCGATGGCAGTCATCTTGCTCGGTTCGGCGCTCTTATTGTCGAACAACAACAGTGCTGAAGCTTCTTACAGCAATAACGACTTGAAAGTGCAAAACGTTCAGTACTATGTATATGGTGGGAACTATTCTGCGTACAATTCCGAAGAGGTTTCCCAATACGTAAATACGTACATGAAAGAACTTGAAAAGTATTTTGGTAAACACATAGAGGTTCCCCTACAACAATCTGAAGTTCCGGTTATGAAGCCGGTCGAAGGTAAACCTAATGAGCAGGCTGAAGCGGCGGAGCAGCCAAAACCTGTAGAACAACCTAAACCAGTGGAGCAAGCAAAACCGATGGAACAGCCAAAACCAGTAGAACAAGCTAAACCAGCTGTTCAGGAAAAACCAGCAGAGAAAACAATTCAAAATGAAAATATCTCAGCTATTGAACAAGCAGTGCTTAATTTGACGAATGCCGAGAGACAAAAGGCCGGATTGCAGCCATTGCAAATCGACAAGAATTTGATGAACTCTGCACGTCAAAAATCAACAGACATGGCGACTAAAAATTACTTCTCCCATACGAGCCCGACATACGGCTCTCCTTTTGACCAAATGAAAGCGAACGGCGTTACATACCGTTCTGCTGCTGAAAACATCGCAATGGGTCAGCGTTCTGCTGAAGAAGTTGTGAAAGCTTGGATGGAGTCCCCGGGTCACAGACAAAACATCTTGACACCGAACTTCACTCATATCGGCATTGGTTACGATGCAAACGGTAACTATTGGACACAACAGTTCATCCAAAAATAAACACAATTAAAGAGTCATCCTTTGTGCCGCCATGGCGCAAAGGGTGACTTTTTTTGATGTGATTCAGATGATTGCCACACATAAACTCCTGAAACGTTTAAAACATTTTTACTGGGTACATACTTTTCCAAGAGGTGAATATCATGGATGACGTAAAATCGAATGATAGTTTGATTTTATATATACAAAACCTTTTCCATGATTCCGCAGATCTTATTGTGCGGAAAATCTCTTGGAAAGATGGAGACGGCATTGTTTGTTTTCTCAGTACAATGACGGAAAGCAGCGAAGTGAACAAGCAGATTGAGATTCTACGACTTCGTTCAATTGCTGAGCTTCCAAATTGGGCTGGAACCGCTACCTCTAGTGTAGAAGCATTTTCAGTACCGAAACTGATAAAAACTGTTACAAATGGATTTGTTGCAATTTTTTTCCCAGCCACAAATCTGCTATTGACGATTACAATCCCTTCGTTTGAGGTTCGTTCAACGACCGAGCCGAATAATGAAATTGTTATTCGCGGGGCCCATGAAGGTTTCGTGGAAAGCATCGACAAAAATATTTCGCTTATCCGAAAGCATCTCTTAATTTCTGATTTAGTTGTGAAAGATGTAAAGCTTGGGGAAGATACAAATACGAAAGTTACCTATGTTTTTATCGAGTCAATCGCGGATAAGGATGTCGTAAACGAAGTTAAATCACGTCTTGAAAATATAGATCGAACAAAGATCTACAGCATAGGTCAAATAGAGGATTATTTGGAAGATTCACTTTGGTCCCCATTTCCACAGTTTTTGAACACGGAAAGACCAGATCGTGCCGTTGCAAATTTATTGGAAGGAAAAATTGTGCTTTTCACCGACCAATCACCCTCGGCGTTAATTGCACCTGTCAATTTTTTTTCATTTTACGAAACGCCGGACGATTTTAATGGACGTGTAATTGTCAGCTCTTTCTTTCGCATGTTGAGGATATTCAGCTTCGTTATAGCAGTATTTCTACCTGCATATTATATCGCTGTGGTCGGTTTCCATTCGGAGGTACTACCGTATGATCTAAGTATGAAAGTGAAAACAGCTGTGGAATTTATCCCGTACCGTCCAATTGTTGAAGCACTTATTGTGGAGCTATTTATAGAAGTCATCCGGGAGGCAACAATTCGGCTACCCGCACCGATTGGTCCTACAATTGGTATCGTCGGGGGATTAGTTATCGGAGATGCAATCGTCAATGCAGG
The DNA here is from genome assembly GCF_023715585.1 of Sporosarcina luteola. Classification (GTDB taxonomy): domain Bacteria; phylum Bacillota; class Bacilli; order Bacillales_A; family Planococcaceae; genus Sporosarcina; species Sporosarcina luteola_D. Next base: position 625,935 of record NZ_JAMBOK010000001.1, on the reverse strand, counting down.
TCTCGTGTCTAATTTAATGGTTGTCGTTGTCGCAATGACTGCAATTTCAAGCTTTGTTGTTCCAAGTGTTGAAATGAACACGACAATTCGGATTATCCGATTTCCATTCATGTTGGCTGCTACATTATTCGGTTTTTTCGGTATTGCTATTGGGACAATCATCTTATTTATCCATTTGATGAACAGGTCATCGCTGAGCCAACCTTATTTGTCACCTGTCGTGCCATTTGACCCTTCCCGTTTTAAGAATATATTCTTCAGGATTCCCTACTTTAAAAATCATAAGCAACAACAAACATTTACACACGGCACTGGCAGGCGGAAAAGGCGGGGAAGAAATTGAACTTCAATCTATCCAGAAATCAATTTTTCCTCATTCTGTTTGTTGTCCAGTCAGGATCATCGTTCTTCTCTTTCCCATCGCCTTTTGTCAATGCTGCTGGAAGGGATGCATGGCTTGTATTCATCGTTGCTGGAGCTTTGCACTATATGCTGTTGCTCTTTTATGAAAGAAATTATAAGAATTTTAAGATTGGACCGTTTGTTGGGTGGTTATACAAAATTTACTGGCTCTTTTTGACCATCGTTTATATGGCATATATCGACTATACATTAGCGGTATGGGGGTTTCCGGAAACTCCACAAATTATTGTTATTGCAGTGTTAGTAACTGTCTCTCTCTATGCGAATTTGAGCAGGGCAGAAACGGTGATCAATTTATCTGTCATGCTGATTCCGCTTATCTTTGTCTTTGTCATTTTCCTGCAATTCGCTTGGAAGGATTTGGTCTGGACGAATCTTTTTCCCTTCGGGGAGTCGACGGGTGCGGAATGGGCAAAAGGATTCCTGAAAGCACAAATCGCTTTCATAGGCAGTGAATTATATGTGTTTTTTAGAAAGCATGTTGATAGCAAACAAAAAATAAAAGGCCGCCCATTATTTTTCTACCAAATATTATGGTTTACATTCTTTTTTTTCTCTGTGCTCATAGTGATTTTATATTACACACCCCGCGGATTAGAAAGGCTTCCTGAACCGCTCTTATTTCTGTTAAAGGCCCAGGAAGTGACTTTTGTTGAGCGCCTCGATCTTTTTTTCTTATATATTTGGACGGTTTGGACCATAATCACCATTGTAATCATATCCTTTGCCGCATTGTATGTTCACCGGCTACATTTCAACGAGCATCAAAAAAGGGATACAATCATTTGGCACATATTTCTTGTGCTGTTGCCATTGTTTTTCTTGTCCAAGGGATTTGTTGAAAAACTGAATGACGTAATCATTTATCTTTATCTTGTTTTTGGCCTATTCATTCCGCTTATCGTGATCCTTATGAATCGGAGGAAGCAGAAATGAAAAAAATCATTCTTATTTCGATCGTTTGTTCTTTTCTTCTGGTAGGATGCTGGGATGAACGGCTATTCAAAGACATTACAATTGTTCCGCTGATTGCTTATGACGGGAAACAAGGAAGCTGGACGGGATACTTCACGCATGCTGTAGTCGCTAAGCCCGATAGCATCAGTTTTTCGACAATACAAGGAAGTGGTGTTTCAATTGAGGATACTCGGCTTGATGCCAATCGAAAAACCGGCGAATTACTCGATCCTTCACAAGTATTAGTTGTACTTCTCACAACTGAAGCTGCGAAAACGAATCCTATTGAGACTTTCGACATCGCTTACAGGATGCCACGTACCCGATTGAGCGGTCGCTTGGTCGTGGTGGAAGGGGATTTGGCCCAATATCATAAAAAAACTGAGAATATGGGCAAAGAGCTCCCCGATTATTACGAAGCAAATTTGAAAACTGCTGAATTAGATTCAGTTATTCCAGACATTAATATTCAAAGTGCTGCCCGATTGCTGCTCGATGAAGGAATTGATCTTCAATTGCCGTATATGAAAATGTCCGAAGCGACTGGCACACCTGGGGTGGAAGGGGTCGCTTTATTCAGCGATAAAGTTTTTTCTGGGCATACATTGAATGCGAAGGAGTCGACCATAATTCAAATTCTTAAAAAGAAGCCTGGAAAAAGTGCTATGTTTACATACAAGTGGAAAAAAGAGGATAAAGACTATCCGGTTACTGTCACACAAAATAAGGTCAAAAAAAAATGGGTCATAACAGGGAATTCAATCCATGCAACGTATAAAATGAAATTCAGTGTCAATGAGTTTGCGTTCGATCATCTAGATAAAGAAAGATCTAGGAAAGAATTGGAGGATTTTCTTTCAAAAGAGCTGACAAAGGATTTTAATGACGTGGTCAAGAAATTGCAGGAAGCGAAAAGTGACCCTGTCGGCTTTGGCAGAACTGTCCGTGCGTTCCATCCTCAGTTATGGAAAAAAGGAAAGTGGCAAGATACATTTGCCGAACTCGAGATCAATGTAAAAGTTGAGGCTGAAATTACAAGAACCGGCATATTGAATTAAAGGAAAACCCGCGAGCTAAAAGCACCGCGGGTTTCTTATTAACTGAATTTCTTTTTCTGAATGTGGAGCAGACGGAGTGTCAGTGCGAGTGCTCCGACCGTCAGACCTGAAATGAGACCGACCCAGTAGCCGAACGGGCCTAAGTCGCTAAATGTCGCCAAAAGGTATCCGATAGGCAAACCGAGCACCCAATAAGACATGATCGCCATTATGAATGTCATATTGACATCTTTATATCCGCGCAACGCGCCTTGGACGGGTGCTTGGATTGCATCCGATAATTGAAAGAGCGCCGCATAGATGAGGAACTGGGCCGCCATTCCAATAATGCGGACGTCAGTCGTATAGAGAGAGGCGATTTGCTCCCGGAAGATAAGGAGGATGATGATGGCCACGGCACTGAAGGCAATGGCAAGACCGACAGCTAAAAAGCTGTATTGCTTCGCATCACGGAACTGCCCAGCGCCAACAGACTGTCCGACTAGAATTGTTGCGCCCATCGAAATGCTCAAAGGAATCATATAGAGTAGAGACGAGAAATTTAGGGCAACCTGATGTGCCGATATAACAGTGGTCGAATAGTTACTCATCATCAATGTAACCGCAGAAAAGATGCTCGTTTCGACAAATATTGAAATCCCGATCGGCACGCCGATGAATAGTATTTCCTTCCACCTTACAAATGAGAGCTTGCCCCATTTTGTGAATAGCTGGTATTCGCTGAACGATCTGTGTTTCCAAGCGACACCATAGGCAATGAAAAAAATGAGCCAATAGGTGATTGCAGCTGCATAACCTGCTCCGACACCACCTAATTCAGGAAAGCCCCAGTTTCCGTAAATAAGAAGATAATTCGTGAAAATGGTTAGTGGCGCTGATAACAGAATGATAGCCATTGAGACTCGTGTAGCGCCGAGTGCATCGAAATAACAGCGTAAAACGGTGTATGCAAATAGCGGAAACAGTCCCAAGCTCATGGCTTCCAGGTAGTCGGCAGCTACAATACGGACTTCTTGTTCAAGTGGCATCGATTCGAGGATCGGTGAAACACCATATCGAATGATCAGAAATACGATAGCAGCTAGGGCGATAGACACGTAGAGACCTTGCTGAACTGTAAATTTCACATCTTCTTTCCGTCGTGAACCTATTAGCTGGGCGATAATGGGCGTAAGCCCCATCAAGATGCCGGCTAGGCCAGTATAGACAGGCACCCAGAACGAAGAACCAATTGTCACGCCCGCAAGGTGGTATGTATCGTATCGCCCCGTCATAAGAATGTCGAAGAAGGTAATCATGTAGAGGGCAACCTGTGTAATGAGTATCGGCATAACAATGGTCGCCAGTTTGAACGGTTTTCTTTTCAATGGAACGGTAGTTTGCAAGTAAATCATCCTTTAATCCAAAATTACCCCCATTGTACCATGGTTCGTTTGCTATAATGACTATGGAGTTCATAAAGGTGAATTCTTATATTTGAGAATAGATGAGGTGAATGGCCATGAAACGGCCTGTCGTATTACTAACCGGGGGCGGCACTGCAGGTCATGTGTCGGTAAATGAAGCACTAATACCCGTATTTATTGAAAAAGGATATGAAATCCATTATATCGGTTCCCATAATGGCATCGAAAAAGAATTGATAAAAGACGGTCACCGCGAAGTGACCTATCATGCAATCCAAAGCGGTAAGTTAAGACGTTATTTTTCCATGAAGAATTTTTCTGATCCATTCCGTGTAGGAGCTGGGGTTCTCCAGGCTTATTCGATATTGCGCAAGGTACAGCCGGAAATTATTTTCTCAAAGGGCGGATTTGTTTCCGTGCCTGTCGTTTTAGCAGCAAAGCTAGCAAAGATTCCAGTCGTCGTTCATGAATCGGACGTTACTCCAGGACTTGCAAACAAACTGGCTCTTCCGTTTTCCAAACATATTTATACTGTCTTCGAGCAGACGCTTGATTATGTACCTGCTGGAAAAGCAACTTGCGCAGGTGCTATCATCAGACCTGAAATATTCCAAGGAGACAGGAACGAAGGGTTGCGGATCGCGGGATTGACAGGAGAAAAACCGGTAGTTATCGTCATGGGGGGCAGCCAAGGATCAGCATTGCTCAATAACGCCGTGCGAAGTGAATTGGATGCTGTACTTGAACATTTTGAAGTCATCCATCTTTGCGGCAAAGGGAATATTGAAGAGTCTCTGGAGCCGATGAAAGGCTACACACAGTTTGAATACGTCACTCAAGGGCTGCCGCATTTATTGGCGGCATCCGATTATGCAGTATCACGTGCGGGATCAAATGCAATATTTGAATTGCTGTCCGTCTTAAAACCGATGCTGCTAATTCCCTTATCCGCTTCACAAAGCAGGGGGGATCAGTTATTAAATGCTTCCCTTTTCGAATCACTAGGCATAGCAAAGGTGATCCAAGAAGAAGAGCTGGGTGAAAACTCCATCGCTGAACTATTCACATCATTAAGGGACAATCGGGATTATCTTGTATCGAATATGAGAAAAGTCTCACACACGAAATCCCCTGAAACGATGGTGGAGTTAATCCTTTCACACAAAAATTAGCTGGAACAGGATTTTGTAAAGTGTAAGTTGAAAAAGAGAGTTGCAAATAAATAAAAAGGAATCTATTTTTGTAGAATGCCAATATGTCAATAAAATAGAACTAATCCCTTCCCGTTCTATTATTTGCGTGGTAATATGGATACGGATAAAAAATAGAAACACAACATGCCAATAGGCAAAATGTGGAGGTCATTTTACATGTCGAACAATGTTGGTACCCAACGTTCCCCTTATTCGGTATTCGCTGGTCCGAACCTTGGGTATGTAATGGAAATGTATGATCAGTTTAAAGTGTCACCCGAATCGGTGGATCCCGAACTTGCTGAAATGTTCAGAAGCTACGGTGCGCCTTCTATAGAGGGTGCAGATCAAAATACAGCAATGTCAGCTGTGCCAGAAGGTAATTTCGGAAAAGTTCTGGCCGCCTACACGCTAATCGACGCTATCCGCACATACGGGCATCTTGCCTCGGATATCTATCCGCTGAACGATAGACCCAAAGATGCAACTCGACTGGAACTTTCGTATTACGGTTTGTCCGAGAGTGATTTACAGTCAATGCCAGCCTCCTTATTTGTTAAAAATCCGCCCGCCCATGTAGAAAGCGGACTGGACGCGGTAAACTATCTGAAATCCTTATACACGGGCAAGATTGCTTATGAATTCGCCCATGTGATTGATGAAGAAGAGCGGACTTGGATCCAATCGAAAATTGAAAACGGAGAACTATCCGTAGAACTTTCCGAGGATGAAAAGAAAGCATTACTAGAGCGTCTTACGAAGGTCGAAGGCTTTGAGAAATTCATTCACCGCACATTTGTCGGGGCTAAGCGATTTTCCATTGAAGGACTTGACTCGCTAGTCATCCTCATTGATGAATTGGTTCGCCGTTCAGAGGCTGACAGAGTGAAGAAGATATTGATTGGCATGGCACACCGTGGACGTTTGAATGTATTGACCCATATTTTGAATAAACCTTATGAAATGATGTTCGCTGAATTTGCCGGCGTCCCTTCAGATCCATTCCTACCTCAAGATGGATCGCTTGAGACGACCCATGGCTGGTTCGGTGATGTTAAATACCATATGGGAGCCCTTTATAAAGCTCCATCAGGAACCGAACGTTTCTTGGCTTACAATCCTTCCCACTTGGAAGTCGTCAATCCGATAGTTGCAGGCCAGACACGCGCCGCACAGGAGTCGACAGCTCATGAAGGTCTGCCTGAGCAGGATATGAAGGCAGCTTATGCGATCATGATCCATGGAGATGCCGCATTCCCAGGTCAAGGCATTGTGCCTGAAACGTTCAACTATAGCCGCGTCCGCGGTTATAAGACTGGCGGTTCAATCCATATCATCGCCAATAATACAATCGGATTTACAACTGAATATTACGATTCAAGATCTACACATTATTCATCAGATCCGGCAAAAGGTTTTGAAGTTCCAGTCCTGCATGTAAATGCAGACAGTCCGGAAGATGTTTTGGCTGTTGCAGCGTTTGCCTTCGAATATCGTCAAAAGTTCGGCAAGGATATTTTAATAGACTTGATCGGATACCGCCGTTACGGTCATAACGAAATGGATGAACCGTTAGTGACGAACCCGATGATGTACCATTCAATTCATAAGCACCCGACTGCACGCCAACTATACGGTTCACAACTAGTAGAGGCAAACATCTTGAGAGACGAGGATGTTGATAAGCTGGATGCTGACATTTTTGCGATGATGCAAGCCGCATACGACAAGGTGAAAGAGGATTCCTCTAAAGCCAAAGAAAAATCCAATGCGACACCTGAAGCTGTCATGGCGGGGTACCCTCGGGATCTTGAAACTGGTGTAGACCATGACAGATTGCAGCGGATGAACGAAGAGCTTCTATCTTATCCGGAAGACTTCACAGTGTTCAGCAAGCTGGATCGGATTTTGAAGCGTCGTGAAGAGCCGTTCAAAGGCAAAGGGAAAGTCGATTGGGCACACGCCGAACAATTGGCATTCGGTTCCATCCTCCAAGATGGCAAGCCGATCCGCATAACGGGCCAAGACGTCCAACGGGGTACTTTTGCACACCGTCATCTTGTGCTTCACGACGAAAAGACAGGAGAAGAATTTGTTCCGCTTCATCATATCAGTGACTCCAAAGCTTCATTTGTCGCTTACAATAGCCCGCTGACTGAGTTTGCCGTCGTCGGTTATGAATTCGGTTATAACTTGGAGAAAGACCAAGCGTTGTCAATTTGGGAAGCCCAATACGGGGACTTTGCAAATATGGCACAAGTAATGTTCGACCAATTCATTTCGTCCAGCCATTCAAAATGGGGACAGCAATCGGGCATGGTCATTCTTCTGCCTCATGCATACGAAGGTCAGGGACCGGAACACTCAAGCGCACGTCTCGAAAGATACTTGCAGCTAAGTGCGGAAAATAACTGGACGGTTGCGAATATTTCAAGCGCAGCGAACTACTTCCACGTCTTGCGCAGACAGGCAATGATGCTTGGTACTGAAGTGGAGCGTCCTCTTGTCATCGTATCGCCGAAATCACTTCTTCGTCACCCGCTTGTCGGCGCTGAGGTGAGTGATCTAGCAGAAGGCCACTTCCAAACTGTTCTTGAACAGCCTGGAACCGGTCAAAATCCTGACAAAGTGAAAAAGATCCTGTTCGCAAGCGGTAAAATGGCAATTGATCTGGCAGAAAAAGTTAAGGATGGAGAAGGCTTCGACCACTTGCATATCGTACGTGTCGAACAGCTTTATCCGTTCCCATCAGATAAAATTGCGGAAATCGCAGCGCGCTATCCAAAAGCGAAGGAGCTTGTCTGGGTTCAAGAAGAGCCTAAAAACATGGGGTCTTGGTCATTTGCATTGGAATACATGCTGGAAATCGCAGGAGATAAGAAATCAGTTTCCTACGTAGGCCGTATTCACCGTGCGAGCCCTTCAGAAGGTAATGGGGAAGCGCACAAAGCAGAGCAGCAACGCATCATCGAAGAAGCTTTGAAAAAATAATTTCACTTTACTTAAAGATATTTGTTGCCACCGTTGAAACGGTAGAACAGAGGAGGAATTTATTGTGGCTGAAATCAAAGTACCTGAGCTTGCAGAATCGATAACTGAAGGAACGATTGCAAAGTGGTTGAAACAACCCGGTGAAAGTGTTGGCAAAGGCGAGTTCATCGTAGAACTGGAAACGGATAAAGTAAACGTTGAAGTCATCTCAGAAGAAGCCGGAGTCATCCAAGAACTTCTTGCTGCTGAAGGTGACACAGTTGAAGTAGGTCAAGTCATTGCAGTCGTAGGCGAAGGCTCCGGAGCGCCAGCGGCACAACCATCTGCACCTGCTCCTAAAGCAGAAGAGGCTCCTGCAGCAGCACCGGCACCACAGGAGGCGGCAGCAGTTCAAACAACTGAACAGTCTTCTTCCGACCGGACGATCGCAAGCCCGGCAGCTCGTAAGCTTGCACGGGAAAAGGGCATTAATCTTGCAGAAGTATCACCAGTAGATCCGATGGGTCGCGTACGTGCGCAAGACGTCTCAGCACATGGTACAGCTCCAAAAGCTCCTGCTGCACCTGCAGCTCCAGCTAAAGCAGCTGCCGCACCTGCACAAGATGGCCGTGAAACACGTGAAAAAATGACGCGTCGCCGCCAAACGATCGCGAAACGTCTATTGGAAGTCAGACAGTCAACTGCAATGCTGACTACGTTCAATGAAATCGACATGACTGCAGTTATGGAACTCCGTTCACGTAAAAAAGATGAGTTCTATGACAAAAATGATGTGCGTCTTGGTTTCATGTCCTTCTTTACAAAAGCTGTTGTTGCTGCACTTAAAAAATACCCTTACGTCAATTCAGAAATCGATGGCGACGAAATCATTTTAAAACACTATTACGATGTAGGAATTGCAGTCTCAACTGAAGGCGGATTGGTTGTACCGATCGTCCGCGATGCAGATCGTAAGAATTTCGCTGAAATCGAATCGACAATCGGAGAGCTTGCTGGAAAAGCGAGAGACAATAAATTGACGATTGCAGATATGTCAGGCGGCTCTTTCACAATTACAAATGGCGGCGTATTCGGATCTTTATTCTCGACTCCTATTTTAAACGGTACTCAAGTGGGTATCCTAGGAATGCATACGATTCAAAAACGTCCTGTTGCTGTAGGCGATAAAGTGGAAATCCGTCCAATGATGTATATTGCATTGTCTTATGATCACCGTGTCATCGATGGAAAAGACTCAGTCGGATTCCTTAAGATGGTCAAAGAATTGATTGAGAACCCAGAGGATCTGCTTCTTGGATCTTGATTTTCTACCTAATTAAAAAGCCCGAGTCTCTCGGGCTTTTTCAAATTACTGAAAGTGGATGGTGAACGAAATGTCTTTCAAAGAGTGGACGACTGCCCCGACACTGCGTAAAGTCATCTGTAAGCATGCGGATGCGGCAAAGTATGTCGTGAACGATTGTTTAACACCCGGTAAAGAATATGATGTAAAAAACGAAACAGACGAATTCATTTTCATCGTGGACAATACCGGCAAAGTCGGCGGCTTTTATAAAACATATTTTGAATGAATCATTGCCCGTGCCGATTGTTAGGCAACGGGCATTTTTTAGGAGGATGAGCAATTCATGGATTCTTTTATCGCCAATGAAAGAGCAAATCGGCAAGCCAGAGAATACGGAAAGCAATTTACCGCTTTACTACAGGAGGGCGGCTATGTTTCCCCAATTCCTGATTTATGGGAGGATATTCTGGTCGGTGTCGTATTGAAAAAGCCTGTTCTATTGAAAGGGCCTTCCGGTTCTGGAAAAACGAAACTTGCACAGAGCATCTCCCATTTCTTCAACCAACCGATGCATAGTGTAAACTGCTCGGTCGATTTGGACGCGGAATCTCTTCTGGGTTTCAAGACAATCAATGCAAGCAGTGGACAATCCATCATAGAGTTTGTCGAAGGACCTGTTGTTCAGGCAATGAAAGAAGGCCATATCCTCTATATAGATGAAATCAATATGGCGAAACCGGAGACTCTCCCCATTTTACATAGCGTCCTTGATCATAGGCGGATGCTTACAAATCCTTTTACAAGTGAAGTAATTCATGCACATCCTGATTTTACGGTAATTGCGGCTATTAACGAAGGATATGTCGGAACCTCCCCGATGAATGAGGCGTTGAAAAACCGATTCATTTCGTATTCAATCCCTTATTTATCCGGGGAGCAACTACGGGAGATCATTCAAAACCTTTTTCCTCTCGGCGATGAAAACTTAGTAAATACGATGCTGAAGATCCATGAAGATATTAGAAAACAAGTGTTGAACGGTTTATTGTCTGAGGAAGCCGCTTCTGTCAGAAGTTTGTTGGACGCATTAGCGTTAGCGGAGCATATGCCGGTAATACGCGCCGTCCGCTATGCAATTGCGGAAAAACTTGAAGACAGGATGGACAGGGATCTCCTCATGGAATTAGTGGAAACATGGGTGAAGTGAGGCGTAAACCATGGTTAAATTAAATCGGTTTATACAGTTTAATGATGAAACGATCGATGTAAACATGCTGCTGTTATACGAACGTTTGGGCAGGGCGCTAGCGGAAGCGGAATTCCTGGAATTGACTGAGCGTAAACTATTCGAATTCCAGCCGAAGGAAGGCACCATTTCAATTAGTGTGTTTTGGAGGCATCGATCCGAAGAAGTAACACATGCCGGCCGGTTATCGGACGTGTATTTATTGACTGCGGGTTTTTGGAAGCATTTTTCCGTTCCAGTGTGGATCCGTTTCAGGAATACGTACAACAACCACCCTTTACAAAAGTTTGCTGAAGAGTTGCTGCTGATGTTTGAGGAATTCAGATTGATCGATGTGGTTGAAAAGGAGAGGCCTGGAACGGCAAAAGCATTTTTCATCCGACGGCAGCTAATGCTGAAATTCCATCAGGATCGGCTCTTATCCAATACGAATAAGTCGTTCTGGGCAGATGCTTTGCTGAATCAGCTGTATATTACATTGCATGAAGGTTTTGTGACTGAAACGCAAGTGGATTGGAACTTGCCGATCAGCCAAATTATGATGATTGCTGCATATGCGACGGATGCGAAATCAACTGAAGATGTAGCCGAATTGGCAGAGCGTATTCTTTTCATGGTTGAAGAAATCATTGAAAATGACCTTATTCATCAATATTATGCTGTTGGAGATGCCCTCCCGGAAGAAATAGCCGCATTTCATTATCACGAAGGAATGATTGATGCAGAACAAGGTGAAGACATTCCAAAGGAAACGATTGAGGAAATCTTCCGTACGTGGCACCGTGAAAGTGAAAGTGAATCGGGTGTGCACCTTGAATACGAGCTGGAGCATGGCCGGGCTGGCAGGGGAGACGGCGACAATTCGACTGAAGGCAATGAAAATGCCGAAATTCAAGAAACAGGGATTGGACAATCAGAGGGAAATGTAAGCAGCAAGTGGTCCGATGTCGAACGTAGCCATTCAGGAAAGAAGTCAAAGCGAAAAACTGCAGGTCATGATTTTGGCAAAGAGCATGTCAATGTCGTATATGAAGAGCAGGCAGTTCAAGCAGACCGCGATGATGTGAATCTGACAAAGCTACTAACATGTCGCGAAGAACAAAAACCGCATGTCCGTTCATTTACAGAGGAAATGAGAAAGCGGATTGAATTGAAAGCCGATGCTAAAAGGAATCGATTAATGAAGGGCAGGTTGTCGTCGAAGTTGACGACGTTACTAGTGGATGAAAGTCCACGTCCTTTTTATCGGAAAAACGTTCCTTCGGAAAAGTTGGACGCGGTGTTCGGTTTACTTGTAGATGGTTCCGCATCAATGATGGATAAACTCGACGAGACGAAGAAAGCTGTTTTACTATTCCATGATGTTTTACGGGAGCTGTCCGTCCAACATGAAATATCCTCTTATTACGAAGATGCCAATTATGCATCCAAGGATATGCAGCCGAACGTTTTTGGGTTGATGCATACATTTGATGATCAGCGGAAAGATGATGGGTTGACGATTCTTTCTTTTGAAACGAATGAAGATAATCGAGATGGTTTTGCGATTAGATGGATGACGCGCAGGTTGTTAGGCAGACCGGAGAAACACAAATTTTTACTCGTATTTTCGGATGGAGAGCCGTCTGCATTTGGTTATGACCGAAACGGCATTTTGGATACGAGGGAATCGGTATTGGAGGCGGAGAAGAAAGGTGTCTCTGTCATCCACTTGTTCTTATCATCTGAGGAACCGACAGATGATCAGCGTGCACTGTTTTCAATGATGTTTGGAAATAAATCGGCAGCATCAAAATCTGTTGAACAGTTTGCTGATCAGACTTTGAGGATTTTAAGGAAATTGTTAGCGATTGTTGTGGGTTGAGAGAAGAAAAAAACCGCCAAAAGGGCGGTTTTTTTAATGTTATAGTGGTCGATTTGGAGATTGTGTTTTTTCGTGTACGGCAAGAAGGCGTTGTTTTAATTCTTCTTCCATCCGGGCAATTTCCACTTCTGCCTGTTTACGCTTCGCACGACCATCCGCTTGGATAACAAGCGTTTCTTCGATTGTCTGAATCAGGTTTTCCTGCGTTTTCTTCAATGTGTCGATTTCAATGATGCCGCGTTCGTTTTCCTTCGCAGTTTCTATTGAGTTCACTTTCAACATTTCAGAGTTCTTCAAGAGAAGGTCGTTCGTTGTTTTTGTCACTAGACGTTGGGATTCTACGGCCTTCCGCTGTCTATTCAATGTCAGCGCGATAGCGATCTGGTTCTTCCATAACGGGATGGAGGTCATGATGGAAGATTGGATCTTCTCAGCAAGCGTCTGATTCGTCTGTTGAATCATCCTAATTTGCGGAGCGCTTTGAATTGTAATCTGTCTGGAAAGCTGGAGATCGTACAATCGTTTTTCCAATCGATCTAGGAATTGTCCCATGTCGTTCACTTCTTGGAATGCCATTTGGTCATTCGAAAGTTCCGCTTTCCTTTGCATTTCAGGAATAATGACATTTGCGATTTCATCCCTTTTCAGTTCTGCCGCAGCAATATAGACATTCAATGCTTGAAAGTATGTCTTGTTCTGTTCGTAAAGGTTGTCAAGCATTTGTACATCTTCAAGCAAGCCGCGCTTGGAATGCTCCAATTGGACACCGATGCGATCGATTTGTGTACTCAGTTTCTGATACTTCGTCATCATTTCCTGGATTGATCGAGTAGCTTTGCTGAACAGGCGGCTCAGCCCGGTTTTTTTCTTTGCGGACAGGTCCTCGGGATCAATTTCCGACAGCTTGCCCATTAAATCACTTAAAACATCTCCAACAGGACCAATATCTTTGCTTTGCACGTGGTCGAGCATTTTATGGGAGAAGCGGGATAATTCATTCTGTGCATTTGCGCCATATGTGATAATCGCTTCATAATTTCCAACTGGAATTTGTTCGGCTAGTTGTCTCGCTTTTTCCTGCTCTTCAGGTGTCAGGCGATCCATCAGCTTAACAGCCACCTGGCCTTTCGTTTGCTCCGTCTGCATTTCTTTCGGCAGAAGCGGTTCATTCATAGTAAATGGATTGTCCAAAAGGTCATCCATCGATTTCACATCGGAATTCGTCGTGTTATTTTCTGTCATTACGCATTTCTCCTTTCATCTCAAGCAACGGTTTGTTCTTTTTCATCGTCACATCCAAGTAGTCCAGTTCAAGCTGCAATTGTTCAATATCTGTTGCCAGGGCGCCTCGAAGATCCTGCTCCAATTGTTTATTCACTTCTGTAAGTGTTTCCCTAGTATGTTGGAGGGCAACCCTAATTTCCTGATCATTCAATGGTTGATTGACCAGCATTGCATATTTGGACGTCAACTCGACAGCTGAATCGAGATGTGAATAGAAAAATCTCTCGACATGATAGAATTTCTTAGGGTTTTTGCGTACTATGGTAAGAATCCTCTTTGCCAAGTTATTCATCTCGTATACTTGTTTAAATGCTTGCACTGAGCGGACCTGGCCATATAACCCATTCAATTTATTTATTTTTGATTTCGCTTCGGAGATTTGGGTTTTAATATGCTTGTATTCCGATCTTGACATGCCAAGCTCTTTTACATTTGACGATAGCTGTATTTGTTTGATCGTAAAATTACCACCTAAGTAAATTGCAATCATCAGACCGGTTGCGGCGACTGGATTCATGCCTGCAGCAAGGATCATCGTCAACCAAGAGCCGAAGCTTATTGGCGCCGCTATTAAGTGCCGTTGAAAAAACTGCTTAACTTCTTGCATCGTCTACAGGCCTCCTTATAATCTCTATCCTTTATTACGTTTGAAACGATCAAAAGTTTCATTCCCTTAGTCCGATTATACCTGATTCCTTACAGAATTACATTGTAATGGGTTATATGAATTCATTTACTTGGATAGTTAATCGGGATTTGTTAAAATGAATCCACTCACGGCTTTTAGAGGGGGAACTTAAATGAAATATGAAGTCGTCTATATAAAAGCGGATTACGAACCGTGGTGGATGTTTGAAGACTGGGAACAGAAAATCCAGTCAAGGAAGGCATTTGAAACCGCTCAAGAGGCTCTGGAATACTTACGAGAGTTGAACAATGAATTTGGTTCAAAGTACAAATACAGGGAAGAGCGGAAAGATTGTTTTTTCGCATACTGGACGGATAATGAACGCATCTTTTGTGAAGGCTGCGATGAAGATCTGCAAATATTCCACGGGGTCGTTTCTTTGATGGACGGCAAGCCGGCTTCGCTTATGATGATGAATAATTCGAATATTTGATAATGTTATATTGACAATTAATTTGGGTATGGTATAGTAGCAGTAAGATAAAACGATTTACCGAAGCAGACGTATTCACGTATTACAAAAGGTGATCGGCGTTGTCGGTGCTTTTTGTAATATGTGAATTTTTTTCATGTATTAGCAAGAACAATTATTTGGAGGTAGTCACAAATGAAACAAGGTACTGTAAAATGGTTCAACGCTGAAAAAGGCTTCGGATTTATCGAAGTTGAAGGGGAAGACGATGTATTCGTACACTTCTCTGCAATTCAGGGAGACGGATTTAAATCTTTGGACGAAGGACAACAAGTCGAGTTCGAAGTTGTAGAAGGCAATCGTGGTCTTCAAGCTGCTAACGTAGTTAAACTATAATTCGTCAGACAAAAGAGGCGCCTCTCGAGGTGCCTCTTTTTTATGTTTATTCAGGTTTTGTAACAGATTCCAAAGTTGACGTGACAATATACTCTTCACCAACCGATTTCATAATTGATTCGCGCTTCACTTCTCCGAATCCTTCTACAAAGTATTTGCGGTTGACAAAATCCTCGCCCTTTTCTTCAATGACAAAAGCATGCGTGAATTTTTCATACGGCGTATCCACCGCAACGTCGGTTTCGACGATTTCCCAACCGTCAAATGTTGTACCGACTTTCAAAGGCTTTTTTAAATAAATGCCGATAGGCTCCATTGCATCAATCTCTTGCTGAGAAGGGAAGTCTTCATGCAAATCTACTGGTTTTTCTTCCATCTTCAGGATCTGTTCCTTCTCGATTTTGTAAATGCGCCTGATTACTGTACCGCCATTATTTTCATGAAGAATTACATAGTCCTCATACGGATGCGCAAAATCAATATCCAACTTAGCAAATTCGTTTCCTTCCCCTTTATACCGCGCAGTTGATCCCGCAGGAAGGAAGTAGTCAAGTAATGTCTGGTCGTTTTGATTTGGCTTTGTGTTCGAATCGTTGGCATTCCCTTTTTGTTCAGTTGGATTTGTTGTCTCTCCACTATTTCCTGAATTGTTCATGCTAGTGGTTTTGTTCGTACAACCGGAAGCGATCAATGCAATAAGTGAAATTTGCAATAAAATGGTTTTTATTTTCATCTGCTGTACACTCCTTTCCAGTAGTATTGCCGATAAGATGATGAATATCCTTATTATATACATTACCGATGCCAGACTTTCAAAACGAAAAAACCGTTTTCCATAAAAGGAAAACGGTTTCGTATTAGTTGGATACCGATTGTTGGTCTTTCCACTCCAAATATTCATCATACTGCATCATTTTATCAAAGATTGTTCCGTCTTCACGGATTTCAATGATCCGATTCGCTACCGTCTGAATGAACTGCTGGTCATGGGATGTGAAGATCATCGCACCTTTGAAAGCAATCAAGCCATTATTCAATGCTTGAATCGATTCCAAATCCAAGTGGTTCATCGGCTCATCAAGGAGAAGGACGTTTGCATTATTCAACATCATTTTGGAAAGCATGCAACGGACTTTCTCTCCACCCGATAAAACAGATGGTTTCTTTTTAACCTCTTCACCGGAGAAGAGCATCCGGCCAAGGAAGCCGCGCAGAAACGTTTCTGTCTGATCTTCAGGTGAGTATTGGCGCAGCCATTCAACCAATGACGTTTCAGATCCCTCGAAGTACTTGTTATTATCAAGAGGGAAGTAGGAACGGGAAGTCGTTACGCCCCATTTGAATGTTCCGGAGTCCGGTTGAGCTTCTTCAGCTAGGATTTCCAACAAGGCCGTTTTAGCTAGTGGATTGCCTAATAGGATGATCTTATCCTCTTTATTCATTGTGAAAGTTACATCTTTCAGCATGACTTTTCCGTCTTGAGATTTAGATAGATCCTTAACGCTTAGCACATCATTACCGATTTCACGTCCAATTTGGAAGTTGACGAATGGATATCTGCGTGATGAAGGTTTAATATCATCCAATTCAATTTTTTCGAGTGCTTTTTTACGGGAAGTAGCTTGTTTCGATTTTGACGCGTTCGCACTGAAACGGGCGACGAAAGCTTGTAATTCTTTGATCTTTTCTTCTTTTTTCTTGTTCTGGTCTTGTGCCATTCTTAGTGCCAATTGGCTGGACTCGTACCAGAAATCATAGTTTCCTGGGTACAGTTGAATTTTTGAGAAGTCAAGGTCGGCGATTTGCGTACAAACCTTATTCAGGAAATGACGGTCATGGGATACAACGATGACAGTGTTCTCAAAGTTAATCAGGAATTCTTCCAGCCATTGTATGGCTTTCAAGTCCAAGTGGTTCGTCGGCTCATCCAGCAGCAAGACATCCGGTTTTCCGAATAACGCTTGTGCAAGAAGTACTTTAACCTTTTCAGAACCGCTCAGTTCAGCCAATTTAACATGGTGAAGACTTTCAGGAATGCCCAAACCTTGAAGAAGGATGGCGGCTTCCGATTCAGCTTCCCAACCATTCAATTCAGCGAATTCACCTTCAAGTTCAGCTGCGCGCATGCCATCTTCATCTGAAAAATCCTCTTTCATGTAAATAGCATTTTTCTCGGTCATAATATTATAAAGACGCTCATGGCCTCTAATGACCGTATCAAGCACTTCGTTTTCTTCATATTCGAAGTGGTTCTGCTTAAGGACTGCTAAGCGTTCATCCTTATTCATGATTACGTTGCCTGTCTGAGGTTCAAGCTCGCCTGACAAGATTTTAAGGAATGTTGATTTTCCGGCTCCATTTGCACCGATCAATCCGTAACAATGACCAGGGTTGAACTGTATATTCACATCTTCAAACAGTTTACGGTCACCGAATTGAAGACTAACATTACTAACTGCTATCATAAAAAATCCTCCTAAATTCACAATGCTCCTATTATAACACGGATTCTTCATGGAGTGGTACGGGTTCGATCCGCTTTTCACACTTTTTCAGTTCATCTCGTGTATGATTGTACTGTACGTTTTCTGCATCAAGCTTTTCTATTCATCCTCCGATTCATTTCCACAAAAAAATCCCCGTAATAGGGGATCAGCATTTGAATACGCTTCGTTGCCGATAAGCGTCCAATAGACTTAGCTCTTTATTCAATAAATATTCCATTCGCACATAATCCTTTTTTGTTGCAACGGCATGCTTATCCAATCCAGACATGGAGAATAGAAAATAATAGTCCTTCACTTTGCGGAAAATAAAAACAGTGTGGGGAAACTCGGCGAATCTACATTTTACTTGATACTTCCGAGTGTATTCCCAATGGAGAAGTTTCATGGTACATCTTTCCTTTCACTTTTTAGTATAGTGGAAGAAGTGAAGGAACACAAGTTCGGAATCAACATTTTATAAGGAGTTTTGTAATGTCACAACGTTCTTTGAAGCACAACACAATTTTACTACTCATTACAATTTTTATTGTGGCGGTCAATATGAGGCCGGCAATAACATCGATTGGTCCGATGCTTGACATCATTCGGGATGATCTATCCTTGACCAATGCAAAAGTGAGTCTGTTGACGGCTTTGCCGGTATTTTGCATGGGCCTGTTTGCGTCATTGGCACCTCTTCTAAATCGCAAGTTGGGGCTTACACGGTCAATGTACCTCATGCTGTTTGTCATTGGCCTTATGACAGCAATGAGGGGATTATATTCAACTTATGCTTCTTTGCTCATATCTGCAATAATTATCGGGATTGCAATTGCCGTAATGGGCCCTCTTCTCTCTGCGATGATTAAACAAAGCTTTCCGGAACGGGCGACGAGTGTAATCGGTGTCTATTCATTCGGTATGGGAGTCGGTTCTTCATTGGGAGCTGGACTTACTGCGCTATTTTTCGAATCCACCGGTTCATACCCGTTTGCACTAGGCATCTGGGCTGTTCTGTCAGTTGCGGGAATTGTATTCTGGAGACTTTCGGTAAAAGGGGATAGCGGTCTTCAGCGGGAGGTAAATGAGAAGGGTGAAAAGAGAACAGTTGGCGCCTTGTCGCCATGGCGGCAGAAAAAAGCATGGCTGTACTTGCTATTCTTCGGCTTACAAGCGTCAAGTTTCTTTGGTATCATTACGTGGATTGTTCCGCTTGCGACAGATGCCGGAATGTCACTCGTGCAAGCGAGCACTTTGTTGAGTGTCATGATGACGCTGCAAATCTTTTTAAACCTCCTCTTTCCAATCATTTATGAACGTTTCCCAAAAAGGAGATTCTGGCTGTTTGTATTTTTAACGATGGGATTACTTGCATTCATTCTGTTTTGGACCGGAGATCGCATGCTTATGTGGGTGAGTTCCATTCTAATGGCGATTCCTCTGGCAGGTCTTTTCCCCATTTCGTTGTTATTTCCATTGGATGCGACCGAAACAGCAGAGGATACAAATGAATGGACCGCAATGATGCAGACGGGCGGCTATCTGATCGCAGGTTTTTTGCCGTTATTGATTGCATTGATCTACGACTGGACGGGCGAGCATCAATATACATTGATGATTTTCATGGGATTGTTTGTAACGATGATGATCCTGACGTTTTTGATTGGCGACCGAGAGCAGAAAGTGGAATAGGGAGTAAAAACAGGTGAAGGATTAAATCCTTCACCTGTTCAGACTGTAGACAAACACCATGAATTTGGGTGTTTGCCTACAGTCTCTTCTTTTAAAATGGCTGTTTTCGCAAAGATTGTTGTTATTGGAATAAAAAGTGGTGTGTAGACTGAAATATAAGAATACTCAACCAACCAAAATGGAAAGGTAATTAATATTCTTTAATATAATTAGGCAATTACAATTTTTGTGATAATATATTTATATAGGAGGTGAAATCTATGAGCAGAAAAAAAATGTTGATACTAACTTTCGTGATGGGTGTACTCGCCACTGCTGTTGGATTGCCATTGCTAAGTGCATCAGGTGTCCCATCGTTTGATGTTGTGTTAGTTGCTCTGTTTGGAGAGGGTAGTGTTTGGGCTGTAGCACTTTCGCTACTACTAATCCTTCCAATTGCCCTTGGTGTAGGTAAAGTTGTTAAAAGCCATACCTAAGACGTAAGTTGGCTTAAATAAGACAGAAATGAAAATGCTGAAATGACTACATTTCGGCGTTTTTTTCTACTCTAAGCACTTTTTAATACTTGTACCGTATTATAATTTGATTTTTGACACGCTGAAATAAGCATTTGCTCGACTTGTTTTTCAAATGCCAAGTTTTTTCCCTTATCAAGCCAACGGAACCAGTAGAGGTAATTATCCAGATACTTTGTCGCAACACCTTGAAACCTTTCCATCCAAGTCTTTAAGCGATTATGGAAGTTGTTGACGTGTTGAATGTGATAGATACCTTTCTTTACACGCTGTTTCTGTCGTTCATTGACCGTTTCGTGTTGCAACCCTTTTATTCTGGCGAATTTCCTATAATTCGTTGCGGTATCCGTACATAACAAGGCAGACGGGTGAATATACTCACCTATCACTGTGTCAATTTCTTCGGCTTTGACACGCCCAGTGCCTGCTTTCCGAGCAATCACACTACCGTTGCGGTCTTGTGCAACCACAACTGCAATTTTCAGGTTAGAAATGCCTCTTTTCTTGTCCTTCTCTCCACGCTTTTTGGCTTTCCTATGAGATACTTCTCTACCTTTCATGGATTCACGAAAAAAGGTTTCGTCACTTTCAACGATACCAAGCAATTGGTTAAATCCGAGACTGCCTAATGCGTTCAAGATTTTATGTCTTCAATAGAATGCGGTAGAAATATGAATCTTCAACTTTTTAGCGATTTTTGGGAGTGTGTATCCCTCTACCATTAATTCAATGTACTTCACCCATTTTGCGGGATAGCGGGAACCTGAAAATGGCGTATTGGTCATATCATTGAAAGATTTCCCGCAATCAATACAGAGGTAGCGTTGTCTTGAACGATATTTGCCGTTCCGTTTAACCGATGTGCTTCCACAATGAACACAACCCAAACCAGAAGCGAATCGGGCTTCACGAATGCTTTTGAGTAGTTTTGTGATTTTATCTGGCTCGTCGGGTAGCAAGTCCTTTTTAATCGCTTCAAACATTGCTATTTGCTCCGATTTTGGCAAATCACCGAAATCCTTATATACATCCTCCCACATAAGTACCGCCTCCTAACCGCATTATACCAACCTTGTAAAAGTCTGGTCAAGAAAGCAACAATCTATACGAAAACAGCCTTTAAAATAGAGATAAAGCTACAATGTTGATTTGCGCTGCGAGCGGACGCTTTCCGCGGGCACGACTTCAGCAAATCGAACAACGAAGGGTTCGATTTGCCTTAATTTCTGCGTTCTTTGCAGAAATTAAGGCAGCCTCCACATCCTGCTCCCTTAGGGTCGCAAAAGCCGTTCTCCGTCACGGCTTTCGCAGGAGTCGCCGCTCTCCGCTCCAATCAACAGTGTTTTCTATTAACTGAATGAGGTGATGGATATGATGACAAGGAATCAAATTAATGAACGAGAACAGTTGGAAATGCTGACCATAGAGCAGTTGGTTCCTCATGACCATCTGGTGCGCAAACTCGATGCCGCCCTTGATTTTTCCTTCATCTATCCATTAGTTGAAGATCTGTATTCAACCATTGGGAGACCCAGTGGTACTGATCTAGATGATATACATTCAATATACCTTCGGCATCCGATCCATGCGCCAGACAATCAAGGAAATTGAAACTAACGTGGCATATCGCTGGTTACTAGGCTTCGGCTTCCATACATAGGTTCCTCACTTCTCCACGTTCGGGAAGAACTATGTCCGTCGATTTGTAGATACTGATCTGTTCGAGCAGATCTTCTATAAAGTTCTAAACGAGGTGGAAAACCGTGGGCTTCTCAGCCCGGATCATATCTTCATTGATTCGACTCATGTGAAAGCGAATGCGAATAAGAGAAAGTTTGAGAAAAAGGTTGTTCGTAAAGAGACGCGGGCTTATGAAAAGAGGCTTCAGGAGGAGTTCAACCCGGATACTGAAAGGAATGGGAAGAAACCATTCCCGCCGGAAAAGTTTGTAAAGGAAGAGTATAAGGAGATCAAGGAGTCGACAACAGACCCGGAAAGTGGTTATTACGTAAAGAGCTGGATACTACGATTCAATGGCGTGGCGACAAAATACCTCGACATTATTTGAGTTATTTTCAATTCCTCGATATTGTGAAGCACAGAAGTGATAATGGTTCCATAAGCAAAATGATAGTAGAAAGTTGTTTATTACCAATTAATGAAACTTATCACTCATTAAGAACGTATCAGTATTAAGACTGTTGTTGTTCAACTAACTGGGAGCTTAGTAAGAAAATATAGGTAAATGAAACCTAATATTATTGGTGAGCGTGTTGTACTTTTGTGAGGGGAGGATAGTTTCTGTGTCCAAGAAATTAAAAATTGTCCTATATTTAGCTGCAGTTTTATTAGGAGTTTATATTACAAATTTAGTATTAAGAGATGATATTCCAGAAATTGAAAAGGGTATGAACTCATTGCACCAACCCATGAAGAACATTGCTCATATAGAATTTTTAGATGAAAATCAAGCAATAGTTTTTTATGAATGGGGTCATAAAGAAAATCTCCATTTCGGAAGTGTTTTTTTTAGAAAAAACCTACTTGGATGGAAAGTTGTTGGTAGTAGCTCAAGCGAACTTTCTCATGGATATAAGTTAGATTGGAGTTTTTCAAACTTAGAGTTTCACTTTTCGAACTACACAGATTTAATCAGAGGAAAGATTCTTGACCCTCAAATAGAAGAAGTAAACGTTAAAACTAAGGGTGGAAACAAGTATAAAGCCAAACTAATTGAATATGACCATACCGAGAAGTTTTGGTTTTTAGTTAGTAATGGAGAAGACCTTACAGGCTCTACTATTACAGGTTTATCTTCAGAAGGTGAAATAATTGAACAGATAACACAATAATTTTAACTCTCTTATTTAACTAACGGGTGCGTTAGCTTAATAATGATATACCAAAAAGGACCGTAAATAGGTCCTGTTCTTTATTAAGAGATATCAACATTATTATTTAACACAGCCTAAATCTTAAGAAGCTGGCCAGTTGGACGTGGAGAGCGCCGGCTATGGGGGCTAAAATGATACCCCGTCTTAAAGGTTTTCCAGTTGATTGGAGTGCAGGGCGGCGACTCCTGGGGGATTAGCGCAGCGTGAAGACCCCGCAGGAGCGAAGCGACGAGGAGGCTGAGGGCAAGCCCCCCGGAAAGCGTCCGCCCGGAACGGAAATCAACGTTATTTACAGTCTACTGACAGTTAAAAAGTACATGTTTAAGCAAAAGGGTTTGAAATCTATGATTTCCAACCCTTTTGTCTACAGTCTGAACAGGTGAAGGATTAAATCCTTCACCTGTTTTTTGAAACATTCATTTCCAATATTCACTTATGAACTCGTCCCGTCCTGATTTTGCGCGGTCCTCTTCATAATGTTGCTGCTCTTTTTCATGGTAGTCCTGGTGATATTCTTCAGCACGGTAGAATGTTTCCGCCGGCCGGATATCTGTCACAATCGGCTTTGCAAACCTGCCGCTATTGGCAAGCTTCTCTTTTGAGCGCTCTGCAGCTTTTCTTTGTTCATCGTTATAATAGAAGATTGCAGTCGTATACGAATGTCCACGATCATGGAACTGTCCGCCCGCGTCAGTCGGATCGATTTGAGGCCAATACAAGTCCAGAAGTTTTTCATATGTAAATATAGCAGGATCATACGTAATCTCGACAACTTCCAAATGTCCTGAATCTCCTTTTTTCACGTCCTCATATGTAGGGTTTTCAACATGCCCACCCATATATCCCGACACGACGTCAACAATGCCATCCCATTCCTTGAATGGCTTCACCATGCACCAAAAACACCCGCCGGCGAATGCCGCTTTTTCGATTCCTTTACTTGTCATTGTATGCAACTCCTTTCTATTCATAATCTAAATTGTAGCACACGAAAGAAAGGCTGCATACGGGCCATCAAAACCGCAGTGCAACCTTCTCTCGAAGTGCCAATGAGTGGTTGTGCTTATTGTTTTATGGATTAATAGACAAAGCTTGCGCCAATAATGATTAACAGGATAAAAAGCACAACAATCAAAGCAAAGGAAGAACCGTAACCGCTTCCGCCCCCGTATTCACGACCCATATATACCACCACCTTCAATATAGACTATGCTACGCTTCACTACTTGCATGGGGAAATGACCAGATTCATAAGCAATATCTTAAGCTCCTCACATGGTATACTATCCATGTACATACGCAACCATTGGCATTCAACAATCGTCCTATCGGTGACTTTACAATTTGGAGGAATCAACCTTGAACGAAGACCAGTACGAAGGCCCAGTTCCTAGAAGAAGAAGGAGAAGAAAGCTGCGGATCGGCAGGTTGTTCTTTACGATCCTATTCATCGTTATTATTGTGACAGGGCTTTATTCATATTTTCAATATAAGGAAGGGAAGTCGTTGGCGAAAGGGAATGCCATTGACCCAGGCCCTTTCCATGGTGATGTCATCGACCCTCAGAACCCATCCGTCGAAAATTATCTGCTATTAGGAATTGACGATGATGGAAGCGGAAAATCTCGTACGGACACAATGATGGTCCTTTCTTGGAATAAACAAGAAGGGGAGATCCGCATTGTTTCGTTCATGCGGGATATTTATGCAGATATTCCTGGTTATCGATCCTATAAACTCAATACAGCCTATTACTTGAATGGGGTACAGACCGTCAAAGATACAATTACAGGCATGTTCGGCATCCCAATTCATCATTATGCTATTGTAGACTTCGATAATTTTGAGTCGATCATTAATATTGCGTTTCCAGACGGAGTGAAAATTGATGTCCAAAAAGAGATGTCCGAGAAGATCGGTGTCACGCTCATGCCCGGAGAACAACGCTTAAATGGCAAGGAACTGCTTGGTTATGCCCGCTTCCGCGCGGACGCACAAGGGGATTTCGGCAGGGTGGCAAGACAACAAGAGGTAATGAACGCAGTCAAAGATGAGGCGATGAGACCTGGAATGCTGCTTCATGTTCCGAAATTGTCCGGCGCTTTATCTGGTTTCATTGAGACCGATTTAACGACAAAGGACGAAATCTCAAAAGCGTTCACCCTTCTGCTAAAAGGCAAAGCCGATTTGGAAACGATGACTATTCCCGTTGAAGGCACCTATCGTTTCAACTATTATTCACATGCTGGGTCGGTTATTGAGCTCGATGTTGAAAAGAATAAAGAGGAGCTTGCAGCCTTTCTTGATTTGGAACTTGAATGATGGAAAGTGGGGGAGTCAATGGATTACGAAGAAATGAGGTCAACAGCGCGAACAGAACTGAATGATGGAACACCGCGGATTATCCGTTTTCTAGGAGGACGAGCTACAATGTTCGTGCTCCTCTCTGTCTTATTGATCGGCCTGATTATTTTAGTGTTCAGCAAAGTGGATTTCGTGTTTTATCCGATAAGAGTATTCTTTTCAACTGTCGTACTGCCGATAATACTTGCTACTATCGCCTATTATTTGCTACGGCCTATACTCCGTTTTTTCGAACGGATAAGAATTCCTAGAGTATGGGGGATTTTCATCATATTCGTCGGCCTCATCGGTTTGATCACTTTATTGGTTTTTCTAGTTTTTCCTTTTCTAAAGATGCAATTTGCTAACTTGATTGAGGAGTTTCCTACGTATTTCAATCAGATGCTCATCAATGTAGACACATTTATGAGGACCTCGATTTTTTCAACGTATTATAAAGAAATGGATATAAACATCAACAGTTTTCTCGACAACGGTAAGGGGAACATTGGAGAATTCATAACAGATGCAGTCGGCGGCATCGCTTCCGGGATCACCTCATTCATTTCAGCATTGACCGGCTTCATACTGGCGATTGTGACTGTTCCATTTATCCTATTTTATTTATTGAAGGACGGGGATAAGCTCCCGCAGATGATTAAAAAAATGCTGCCGCCACGCCTGCGGGATGATGCGGAAGTGATTCTCAACGATGCAGACCATCAGATCAGTGCTTATATCCAAGGTCAAATCCTTGTTGCCATAAGCATCGGAATTATGGTATCGATCGGTTTTCAAATCATAGGCATGAAATATGCACTGCTATTAGGTGCGCTCGCAATGTTCACAAGCGTTGTTCCGTACTTGGGTCCGCTAATTGCAATTACGCCGGCAGTCATCATAGCCATCGTCACTTCGCCTTTAATGCTAGTGAAGCTTGCCGCCGTCTGGACAATAGTTCAATTGGTGGACGGCAAATTCATATCCCCGCAAATAATGGGGAAATCGTTGAAGATCCATCCGATTACAATCATTTTCGTTTTGCTGACTGCGGGATCTTTATTCGGGGTGGCAGGGGTTGTTCTAGGTATACCTGGCTACGCATTATTGAAAGTGGTTCTGACGCATATGTTCAAGTTGTTGAAGATCAGGTATAACAAGTACGAGCCGGATCGTGCTATGCATTATGAAGATGTAAAAGAATAAACAAAAAACGTCCGATGTCGGGCGTTCTTTTTTTCTTACATAATATTATTATGTAAACTAAGATGTGAGGTTAGAAGAGCACCCGCTTCTCAAGGTGCCCTTTAGGAATCCGTCTCATACATGATTGTCCCAGTCAATGAAAGGTCGTAGCCTCCCAACGCTCCGATTTCATTTTGGAATTCCGGGGAGCGGAGGATGGATAAGATTATGTCGCGTACATATTCATTCTCAGGAGTCTTGTACATGACGAGGTCGTATCGTTCCTGGACGAGGGGGATGAAGTCTACGCCTACCATGGCCGCAGCTTTTTCGATCCCGACACCGACATCCGCAAAACCGAATGCCACTTTGCTGGCGACGGAAATATGGTTCATTTCCTCTGTTTCATAACCTTCAACGTAACGGGGGAGTATCCCTTCCAACCGCAATTTTTCATCGAGCAGCACTCTCGCACCTGACCCTATTTCCCGATTGACCATTTTAACGGAGGGATTGCTGAAATCCGCCCATGTTCGTATATTTTTCGGATTGTTCTTTTGTACGAAAAGACCTGCCGATCTCGACAGCAAATTGATGACTACAAATTCATGACCGGTAAGGATCCTTTTAATATATGGGATATTATACATTCCCGTATCCCCGTCGAATAGATGGGTACTGACAATGTCTGCTTCCCCTTCATACATTGCAATCAAGCTGTTTAGACTGCCTGTATATGAACGTAGAGGACGGTAGCCAGCACCGCTTCTTTCAATTGCATTTGCAAGCAAGTCCAGGCTGATGTCCTGTCCGCTAATAATCAGTTTCCTTTGTGATGCCGGCTGATACGGTTGGGGAGGCGGAGTTGGATCAATTTTTCGAATCGGTTGTACGGGTGTTGTTTGGGAAGCCGGTTTTTCCTGTTTGATAATATTCCCGCCGCTTTTCGTTCTGTCTTTGTAAGCTTCCAGGTCTTCTGCATCGACGCGCATCTGCCGTCCCACCCTGTATACGCGGAGATCACCTTTTTTAATAAGATCATAGACGGTCAGTTTAGAGACTTTCAAAAGATCCGCGATTTCCTCGGTCGTATACGATGCTTCTTGATTTCCAGTCATAAGCAACCTCCTGTCAGTTTCTTATTTCTATCTTCTCTTATATTGAGCTAAAACGCAATATATTCAGATATAACTAGCTATAATAAATAATAAGAAGGTATAATTAATTACAAGAAGATACATCTAGTTATATTATGTTATATATGAATATAGATAGTAATAACAGAAATGAAGGAGGAGTAAGTTGATAAAGTTCATTAAGTCTCTGCTAGTAATCGCCATTGTTGCCACTATGTCTGGCTGTGCCAAAATAGGAGAGGAGGATATGGAGAAAAAGGAGGTTGCGATTTCAGCAGCCGCCAGTTTGACAGATGCATTGAATGAATTGAAAATTATCTTTGAAGACGAGCATGATGATGTTTCCGTCACTTTGAATTTCGGGAGTTCCCGGAAGCTTGCGACGCAGATTGAGCAAGGCGCAACAGCAGATATTTTTCTCTCAGCAAGCATGGAAGACATGGAGAGGCTGAAGGAGCATGGGCTTGTCAATGAAACGACAATGGTGGAATTCACTGAAAACTCACTCGTGTTAATTACGAACAAAGTCGTAAATAATCCCGTTTCATCATTCGAACAGCTCGGTACTGCCAGATTCGATCATATTTCGATGGGGGAGCCGGATACTGTCCCAGCAGGAAGATATGGAAAGGAAGTTCTGAAGCATCTGCAATTATGGGCCCCTCTGCGAGACAAGCTGGTCTTGGGGTCGGATGTAAGACAAGTGTTGACGCATGTCGAAATGGGGAATGCAGATTATGGCATTGTATATGCAAGTGATGCGAAGACCTCAGACAAAGTGATTGTCGTGGCAGAAGCCGACCCCTCTTGGCATACAAACATCGTCTATCCGGGATCAGTTATGAGCGATTCTGTTCATCCAACCGAGGCTCAGGATTTCCTCGATCTCCTATCAGGGAAAAAAGGAAGAGCGGTTCTTCAGAAATATGGCTTTAAGTAAGAAGGGCTTTACATAAATAGGACTTTGAATAACTAGAAGAGGAGGGGGCGACAGGCATGGATTATTCACCTCTATTGCTTTCACTAAAAGTGGCGGCCATTTCCACAACGGTCGTATTCATTTCCGGTGTCTTTTTTGCACGCGTTTTGGCAAGAAAACAATTTTTCGGCAAGTCGATGATCGAGGCCATCTTCATGTTGCCCCTAGTCTTGCCGCCTACTGTAGTCGGCTTCGCTTTGCTTCTTTTATTCGGAAAGCATGGTTGGATCGGGAAGTGGCTGATCGATTGGTTTGATGTCCAGATCGTGTTCACGTGGCTTGGCGCTGTCATCGCTTCCATCGTCGTTTCTTTCCCGTTGATGTACCAAAGTGCGGCAGCGGCATTCAACAGCCTGGACGACCGTCTTGAAAATGCCGCCCGAACATTGGGGGCTTCTGAATGGCGTGTATTCAGGACCATCAGTTTCCCGCTTGCCTGGCCTGGCCTGCTTGCCGGTCTCGTTCTGTCATTTGCAAGAGGGCTTGGAGAATTCGGCGCCACCCTCATGCTTGCAGGCTATATCCCTGGTAAGACCGATACGATTCCGATGTCAATCTATTTCGCTGTTGAATCGGGACAGATGGAGAAAGCAGCATTCTGGGTAGTCATCATTGTCGCATTGGGCTTCAGCACTATTTTGTGGCTCAATTGGTGGAGCCGACGAAACATGCAGCGCTATACAAATGAAAACCGGAGTAGGTGATACGATGTTGGAAGTGGATATTAAAAAACGGTTATCCCATTATGATCTCGAAGTCGATTTCAGTATGGGAGATGAAATCCTCGTCCTGTTCGGGCCATCCGGTTCCGGAAAAACGACGATTTTACATACGATTGCGGGTTTGGCAATGCCGGACGAAGGATCGATCAAATTAGGGGATAAGTCGTTTTTCAGCGGTAGAAAAGATTCCATGTCAGTCCAGGCAAGGAATGTAGGCATGTTATTTCAAGATTATGCATTGTTCCCGCATATGACGGTTGAGCAGAACATCCAGTACGGGATTAAAGGGAAGGACGGGAACCGATCTTTTGTCATTGATCAACTCCAGCAAGTGTTGGGCATCCATCAACTTTCAATGAAATACCCTCACCAAATATCCGGCGGAGAAAAACAACGAGTGGCTCTAGCGCGAGCATTGGCATCGGAGCCATCCATCCTGTTATTGGATGAGCCTTTATCCGCATTGGATAAACAAACCCGTATCGATTGCCAGAATGAGCTGATCCGCCTGCATGAAATGTGGAAGATTCCATTCATTATCGTAACGCATGATAGGGAAGAAGCCGAGAAATTAGGGGATCGTATTTTATTTCTCGATCATGGACAAATCGTGGATGAAAGAGAAAAATAGATGCCATTAGAATGCCCCGTGACTCTTTTTAGAAGCACAGGGCATTTTTCTCTATTCCATTTTAGAAAGTAAATTTGAATAATCATCAGCGTCATCCACATCGAATACGAGTCTCGCATCTGTGCAAGGCAATTGCTTCCCATGTTCGAGAAATTCTCCGCGTAAAACCTTTCTAGCGCCTTGATCGCCACGTATCTTCAATAGATTCGGAAAGAGCTCCTTGGTAATGAGGATCGGCGGTTTCATTGTTCCATCAT
Organism: Sporosarcina luteola; assembly: GCF_023715585.1. Classification (GTDB taxonomy): domain Bacteria; phylum Bacillota; class Bacilli; order Bacillales_A; family Planococcaceae; genus Sporosarcina; species Sporosarcina luteola_D. The sequence goes on along the minus strand of NZ_JAMBOK010000001.1, from coordinate 595,892 downwards.
GTGTAGTGGAAATATATTTACTGGTAGGATGCAGCTTCCAACATGCCACCATTTCATCGATCATCCGACTTGTTATGAAAGGCTGATCGGCCAATAGGATGACAATTGCAGACGCTCCGGCTTCGATTGCATATTCAATGCCGCAGCGAATTGAAGCCGACTGGCCTTCACCTGCATCCCTGCATTTGACCATTTTGCACTTTTCATGCATTTTCAATCGTGCTGGCAGCCATGCCAAATCATCTCTTTCATTCGAAATGATGAAGATCCTGTCAAGTGCAGATTGAACTGCCGTGTCGAGTGCTAGGCTGCCTAACGTCATCTTGCCAACAGCGAGCGCCAATTTATTCCTCCCCATCCTCCGACTGTTTCCTGCTGCTAGATAGATGCCAATGATGTGCATATAGTTCTCCTTTTCCTGACTGCAATCATTTCGGCAATAATGCTCACTGCGATTTCTTCAGGACCGTCTGCTCCGATCGATAGGCCGATAGGGGAATGAAGCCATTCGGGAATGGGATGGTCTAGCAAACGTTCAGTCCTTTTTTTCGAGCCTAATAAACCGGCGTATAGCAGCTTTTGATTTTGCAGTGTTTGCAGGATTTGCTGATCTGCCTGGAAATCATGCGTCATGATGACAACCGAATCAAGTTCCGTAAAAGTTATTCGGTTCAGTAATTCATGAATTGGACCGATGTTAAATGAAACCGCGGTCGGAAAATGCTCTTGCGTGCAATTCGACTCTCTCCAATCGCATACATTCACGGAGTATCCGACAGATGTTGCTAAAGCAGCGAATGGGCGTGCGTCTGCACCTGCGCCGAATAGATACAAGGATGGCGCAGGCCAAATCCATTGATGATAAAAGAATTCGTCTTTAATCCATTTACGGCCAGCCGAATGCTGAAAAGGATGCATTTCTGCAATTGAGAAGAATTTCGTTAATGTTCCGCGCTTCTCCGAACTAGAAGCGAAGCAGAAACCATACTCATTTTCCAGAGACTGCACAAACTGTACGGGACGCCCTTGTTTCAGTTGTTCAGATAGAAACCCAAGCGATTCATTGAAAATAGCATCGACATCTCGGAGCATAACAGTTACGACACCGTTGCATCCTGCACCACGGCCCCAGCCGAGATCATCCTCCGCACGCAAATCAAATTCGCAGATCTTTACACTTCCAGTACGGAACATCTCTTTAGTGCGGCTTTGCAGATCGTTTTCAAGACATCCACCGCTAAGCATTCCTATTCTACTGCCATCCTCAAGAAAGAACATCCATGCACCTTCCTTTCGGTAGGCAGACCCCTCTACGTGTATGACCTTCGCTAGTACCGCCGCCTGACCAGATTCAATGAGCTTTTCAACTAACTGTGGTATTGACCCCATCATTCATCACCTCGAATTTTCACCCAATACAAATAGTCTCATCAACTCGCCGTCTATTTATTCGATCGGTCCTTATAAAAGTCGGTTGAACTGGCTACCCTATTACTAGTTTTACTAAATAGGTTTAATTATGTAAGGGAGGAAGAGATCTTGCATTATGGAAGTCGAACGACTGTAGGGTTTGCGGAACAACGTATAGATGCTGTAGAAAAATCCACCGGAAATGTCAAGTACCTAGGGGATAAGTCTTTCCAAGGAATGCTGCATGCCAAAGTAGCGACAAGCACAGAAGCACATGCCCGCATTAAATCGATTGATACGAGCGAGGCTTGGAAAGTGCAGGGCGTGCGCGCAATCGTAACGGGTAAGACCTTCCCATTTCCGATAGGACCTATACTCGCCGATCGACCGCCGATCGCCTTCGACAAAGTCCGCTATTACGGAGAACCCATTGCTGTCATCGTCGCAGATCACCCTTACCAGGCAAAGCAGGCGGCCGGAAAAATAGTTGCCGAATACGAGCCTCTCCCAATCGTCAATTCGGTCGAACAGGCATTTCAGAAGGATGCCCCATTGATCCACGAACAATCAGGACAGTATACAAAACTCATCGATAATGTGTATCCTGTCCCCGGAACGAATATTGCAAGCCATGTCAAGATTAGAAAAGGGGAATTCGGGAAAGCGTGGGCAGTGTGCAAAGATACAATTTCCGCTACATACTCCTTCAATTTATCAGACCACGCGGCAATGGAGACACGGACAGCAACAGTTGAAATTAACTCGGACGGACGGGTAATTGTCCATTCCACGAGCCAATCTCCGTTTACGATCAAAAAAATATTCAACCAGTTTTTTAATTTGGATGTCGGCAAAGTCATCGTCCACATCCCAATGTTAGGTGGAGCTTTCGGAGGAAAGGGTGCAGTCCAGCTCGAACCTCTTGCATACTTGGCATCTAATGCGGTTGGCGGAAAATTAGTCAAGCTGCAATTTGAACGGGAAGAAGATATGATGACGGCCCCATGCCATATTGGTTTCAACGCGACTGTCAAACTTGGTGTAAACGAAGAAGGGAAGCTCATTGCAGGACAGTATACGTTCTTAATTGAAGCCGGTGCATATTCAGACCAGGCTGCAGGGATTACGCGGGCAGCCGCACTCGATTGCACTGGCCCTTATCACATTCCGAATGTATGGTGCGACTCGTACTGTATGTATACGAATCATCCATACGCCACATCGTTCAGAGGATACGGCCACCCCGAACTGACATTCGCCATAGAGCGGACAATTGATCAGTTTGCGGATAAACTGCAGATGGATCCAATTGAATTTCGATTGCTCAACGTCATTAAGCCGGGCCAGACGACACCAACTCAGTCCATACTGACACCAAACAATATCGGAGACGCAGCGAAGTGCATGACAAGGGCAAAGGAATTGATTGGTTGGGATGGGAAGCAGCCGATTGTATCGGAAAATGGCTTGGTCCGTGCCAAAGGGGTTGCATTGTTCTGGAAAACGTCGACGACATCCACGAATGCGCAGGCGGGGGCTATTTTAAAGTTTGAAGCGGACGGAACAGTAACATTGACTTCCGCAGCTGTCGAGCTCGGGCAAGGGACGAAAACCATTTTGGCGCAAATTGCCGCTGAACGATTGAAAATGAATGTTTCTGATATTCACGTCACAATGGAAGTGAATACACAATACACGCCGCACCAATGGCGGACGGTCGCAAGCAGCACGACATTTTTAGCGGGAAATGCCGTATTGGCGGCTGCTGATGACGCCATCAGGCAATTGAAGAGAATCGGTGCTGTCGCTTTGCAATGTTCTGAAGAAGACTTGGACGTCGGTAATGGCAGGGTTTATATAAAGGCGAAACCCGATATCGGGATCAACATCGAAACCGTTGCACTCGGGTACAAGTATCCGAACGGCCATACGGTAGGGGGACAAGTTATCGGAATTGGCGTTCATGTGCAACGGCATTTGACCCCGATGGATAAGGAGACAGGCTTCGGGGACCCAGGTCCATGGTGGTCGGTCGGCGCGCAAGCGGTTGAAATCGAATGGGATGAAAGCAATTATCATTATAAGATCGTGAAGGCGGTAACGGTGCTGGATGGCGGCACAATCATCAATCCAATGACAGCCGCACAACAAATGAGAGGGGGCATTTTCCTAGGCCTCAGCATCGCTCGCGGGGAATCGTTCGAATTTAATGAGCAGGGCGTGATCCAAAATCCAGACTTACGGACGTATCAGTTAATGCGGTTTGGAGAACAGCCTGACGAGTATATCGTTGAATTCGTAGAGACTCCGGCGGAGGATGGACCATTTGGCGCCAGGGGGATCGGCGAGTACGGAGTGATTGGTGCTGCTGCAGCTTTGGCTAACGGCCTGTCACTCGCGACAAATGTCGAACTGACTCAACTGCCACTGACACCCGAACTTATATGGCGTACGAGGAGAGCAGCCTATGATCCCGTTTAATTTTGATTATTTCAAACCGGAGACTTTGGAAGAAGCATTGAAAATCTATTCGAGTGAATGGAAGTTAGGAAAGAAAGTCATTTATCTATCAGGCGGCACTGAAGTGATCACGTTTGCACGCGGAGGGAAAATGACTTTCGACTCCGTTATCGACCTGAAAGGAATTCCGGAATGCACGATGCTTGAAATGCAAGGGGATGACCTGGTCATCGGAGCTGCAGTGACACTGAATCGATTAGTAGAGTCCAATCACTTTCCATTATTGAGCAAAACTGTGCGCACGATTGCAGACCATACATCGAGAAATAAAATTACAATTGGCGGCAATCTCATGAGCAAACTTGGATATCGGGAAGGGATCCTGCCATTCCTGATCACGGATGCAATAGCTGTCGTTTATGGACCTGCGGGAACGGAAGCGATGCCTGTTGATAATCTAGCTGCCGCAGAATTAGCGGAAGGCCAGTTTTTAACTCAAGTAAAAGTGGCGGCCTCAAATCTTGACCTGCCTTTTGTTTCAATGAAGCGGACCCGCTCATCGAAAGTCGGTTATCCGATCGTCAGCTTAGCTGCTTTACGTAAAGAAGGTCGTATAAGGATCGCCTTCAGTGGTATACATGAGCACCCATTCCGTTCCGCAGTCGTTGAAGGGATTTTGAACGATGAGACAATTGAGGATCAACAGAGGATTGATAAGGCGATAGCCAAACTGCCAACGAATGTCACGGATGATTTCATTGCCTCAAAAGACTTTCGTAAGTTTGTCCTGAATAAGCTATTAACTGAAATGAACGCAGTTTGGGAGGGAAGCCGATGATCGTATCGAACACCGGAAAATATACCGTAGTTTCTTTGCTTGTCAATGGTTCATCACAGGATATCATGATCCGGTCTGCTGATACATTGCTATGTACATTACGCAATCAGCTAGGTTTGACCGGTGCAAAGCAAGCTTGTGGAAATGGAGATTGCGGAGCATGCACCGTGTTAGTGGACGGCAAGCCGATGCATTCATGCCTCTTATTGACGATGGAGGCATTGAACAGTGGCATAACGACGATAGAGGGCTTGAGACATTCGCCGGTAAGGCAGGCATTTGTCGACAACTGGGCGATTCAATGCGGTTACTGTACACCGGGATTCATTGTCAATGGCCATGCCTTGGTGACGGAGCATCCCGATGCGGAAGATGAACGGATTGAGGAATGGCTGCAGTCGAACCTTTGCAGATGCACCGGGTATCAGGAAATAAAAGATGCAATTAAATCCGCTTTGAATGCAAATAACTTGTTGGATTCTAACGGAATTGATACTGCGGAGCAATGAAATACGAACCCTTGGATAGAGTATGCCAAGGGTTCGTTTCTATTTTTTAAAACTTTTATTGCCAGTATTCAACGTCTCAATAAACTGCAAGGTTTGGGCGGCCTGATCGATCTGTTTACGGACCTGTTCCAACTGTTGCTGAACAGTGGAAGGCGATTGGGTCGCCGCTTGCCCTTGCAGTTGGTTCAGAAGCTGGGAGGCTTGTTGAAGCTGCTGTTGCGCTTGCTGCATGGATTGTGAATCGAATAGTGTACTCATCTGTTGGATTGTCTGGGACGCTTTTTGCAGCTTCTGAAGGATCTGCTTTTTCTCCATCTGAAATTGTTGCTCGGCATTTTGTTGGACCATCCTATTATCCCCTTTCGATCTGATTTGTCATAGTATGTGTGCATTACAATAAGATTAAACAAACGATTCTTTCGAGATTGCTATACCAATGCTATAATTTGGGATAAACATGCTATGGGAATGGAGGATGGGAGATGGCTTTTGGCAGCATCCCAGAAGATCAGTTTATACTGTTTTCCTATGCGCATTTATCGGTTCTTGTAACAGTTGCTTTCATTGTTACTCTACTGTTTTGGCATCGAAAGAGATTGCAAGAGAGTGTTTCAAGATTGAAAATTGCTGAGCGTTATTTCGCATTGTCTTTATTGGCAATGGAGATCACCTATCATTTATGGCTCCTTTCCACAGGTCGATGGGGGTTGGATGACTCGCTGCCTCTTGAACTATGCAGCCTCTCTTTACTCGTCTCGATTGTTTTGTTGGTGACGGGGAATCGGCACTTGATCGATTTTGTCATTTTCGCGGGCATCGGCGGCGCTCTCCAAGCAATGGCAACACCTGTTCTTGATATGGGTTTTCCTCATTTCCGCTTTTTCCATTTTTTCTATACACATGCGGGAATTATCGTAACGGGACTATATTTTGTATGGGTCAAAGGGTATGAACCTACGTTTAAGGGTGTAATGAAAACTATGTTGATCATCAATGCGATTGTACCGTTTATACTGGTTGTAAACAGGATCTTTGCCGGGAATTACATGTTCTTGCAGGCGAAACCCCAGAATGGCAGTTTGCTTGATTTCCTGGGGCCTTACCCCTGGTATATTTTGTCGCTGGAAGCGGTCGCATTCATCATCTTTACGGTCATTTGGCTATTATTACGCAAGAAGGGGAGAAAGGCAGCAAATTAACTAACACTGCTGCGTATTTTTCCATATGGACAATCATTCATCAGGAGTGCTAAAATTTACTAACCGACAATAGGGGAGGGAGATGACCAAAATGGAAACGGGCAAACAATCAGGGGAAAAAGGGAAAATCAGCTTGAAAGACGCAGTCAAACAACAGCTGGAGGCAAAGAAAAACAAGACGCAGACAGCAAAAACAACCGGCAATCCAATTCAACAAACGCCGAAAATGAAAAGCCAACAGGCGAAAAAAGTAACACAATCGAGCCGGAAAATGGGCGTTTAATCATCATGATAAAAAAAGCAAATCCCAACTAGGAACTTGCTTTTTTTCTTTGCTTATAACTGTTTCATGAGATTTGCCATCTCAATCGCGGAGACGCCTACGTCCCAGCCTTTATTTCCGGCTTTCGTCCCCGCGCGTTCAATCGCTTGTTCGATTGAGTCGGTCGTCAATACGCCAAAAATGACTGGTATCCCTTCCGTCATATTGATGGCGGCAACTCCTTTTGCGACTTCATTACAGACATAGTCGAAGTGGGGGGTAGAGCCTCTGATGACCGTGCCTACTGTAATGACAGCATCATATTTCTTTGAAGCCGCCATCCGTTTTGCAACAAGCGGAATTTCGAAAGCGCCGGGGACCCATGCGATTTCAATATCATCGGTGTCAACTCCGTGGCGGCGCAATGCATCCTCAGCTCCAGATAGAAGCTTCCCTGAAATGAATTCATTGAACCGGGATACGACGATGCCGATTTTAAGTCCTGTACCAATTAAATGTCCTTCATATGTCATGCTCATTTGTTTTTCCTCCTCAGTTATGCAATAAATGCCCTAGCTTCTTCTTTTTCGTTTCCATATAGGATCGGTTGGTGTCTTTGGCAGGCAGTTCGATAGGGATCCGATTCTCTATTGTAATGCCATGTTCTGAAAGGCCTTTGATTTTACGAGGATTGTTCGTCAACAATTGAACTCGGGTGCATCCTAGATCAGCAAGGATTTGTGCGCTAATGAAATACTCCCGCAAATCATCCCCGAAACCTAATCGGGCATTAGCCTCGACTGTGTCATATCCTTGTTCCTGAAGTTTATAGGCTTTCATTTTATTGACAAGACCGATTCCGCGGCCTTCCTGGCGCATATAGACAAGGACCCCTGTCCCGGCTTCCTCGATTTGGGCAAGGGCTGTCTGCAACTGCGGTCCGCAGTCACATCGGCATGACCCAAATACATCACCTGTCAGGCATTCTGAATGGATTCTAACGAGAGGGGACTCGTGTTCATTGAGATCCCCTTTCACTAAAGCGATATGTTCCCGTCCAGTCAATTTTTCTACGTATGTTGTCGCTGTGAAATCACCGTGCGAAGTAGGTAAATGAATCGATACGACCTTTTCGACAAGCGTTTCATTTCGCTTTCGGTATGCTATCAATTGTTCGATTGTTAAAATGATGAGTTCGTGCTGCTTTGCAATTTCCACGAGGTCTTGTCCTCTGGCCATTGTCCCATCTAGATTCATGATTTCACAAATGACACCTGCTGGAGTCGTCCCTGCAAGACGGGCCAGGTCAACTGCAGCTTCCGTATGTCCCGGGCGCTCCAAAACGCCGCCCGATTTCGCGACTAACGGGAAAATATGGCCTGGCCTTCTGAAGTCAGAAGACTTTGAGTCTCTATCCAGCATTTTTAAGATCGTTTCCGAGCGTTCAAATGCTGAAATTCCTGTATGGCAAGAGGAATGGTCAATACTGACCGTGAATGCTGTCCCATGTACATCGGTATTCGTATTGGTCATTGGCGCCAATTCTAGTCGATCCGCCAACTGTTGTTCGATCGGCGTGCAAATTAAGCCGCGGCCTTCTTTAGCCATGAAATTGATCATATCCGGAGTCGCATAGTCAGCGAGTGCAACAAAGTCACCTTCATTTTCACGACTTTCATCATCCACGACAATGATCGCTTTCCCTTTTTTTAATTCTTCGATCGCTTTTTCAACCGTTGCAAACATCGTCTTCACCTCTCAATCTAAAAATCCGCTCTTGGCGAGTGCATCCATCGTCAATCCGCCGGACGGTCTAGTTTCTTTCCTGGATACAATCCGCTCTAAATACTTTGCAAGGATGTCACATTCTACGTTCACTAAATCCCCAGCACGTTTATCACCAATGATTGAATCAGCTTGAGTTACGGGGATAAGGGATAGCGTAAACCCTTGATCTGAAATGCCGAAAATAGTTAATGATGTGCCGTCAACCGTTATGGAACCTTTCGGGACAAGATGCGACTGAAACTCAGAAGCCAACTGAATATCCATATAGATCGCATTTTCGACCGGTCTGACCGCAGTAATTTTACCGATGCCATCGACATGACCTGTCACAAAATGGCCGCCAAAACGGCCATTCGCGGCCATGGCACGTTCCAGATTTACACGGCTGCCGGATTTTAATGTGAATAGTGTCGTTGCCATGAACGTCTCAGGCATAACGTCCGCTGCAAATTGCGTTGTTGTGAACTCCGATACGGTCAGACATACTCCATTAACGGAAATACTGTCACCTTTTCTTACATCGGAAAGTACATGGCTGCACTTAATTAACAATTGCATTGAAGAAGAACCTTTCTTTATTGCATGAACGGTTCCAATCTCTTCAACAATTCCTGTAAACAATCAGCTTACACCTCCGTTCGGAAACGTGCTTGAAACTCCAGGTGTCCTAAGACGCCTATTAAAAATAATTGGTATTGGGTTCTTTCCACCATGGGGCAAACGGGTGGTGAGGAAAGGGTTTTCTGGAAGATAGTTGACGTAGGTTTTTTGGAACTTTAGATATGAAAATGCCCGGTTGCTGAAATCCGCCTCTTTTTTACAAAAAATCATGATTGCTTCAATTCCGGCATCCTGAAGAAGCCTAATCCCTTTACAAGTGTAGGAAGGATTCGGATTAATGGACGCGTTGAAGAAATGGCGTCAGCCGTTTGCAATAATTGTCTCTGTACACACACCTGCTTCAATTTTTCCAACAGAGATGACTCCGTGTTATCGGTGTGGTCCATCGAATTCCCCCTTTCATTATGGAAAGGGCGGATAGAGTTGGGCATGGCCTTCAAACACGAGCAACTTCTCCCATCCAGACTTTAACTGTCGGTGCCGGAGTTTCACCAGCTCCACCGTCTTCCGTAGGGAAGAACGGGTCACGGACTGACAAGCATAGCGCTTGATCACCGCCGGTAAGGAATTTCACCTTGCCCCGAAGTGTCGTTTTGACTTGACCGATTCCAATTTAACATACTTTAGAAATAGTTGCCAAGTTACTAATTGTTTAATGGGCACGGGATTATTCGTCATCTACGTAATTCAATGATAAGATAAATTGAGATTCCATGAAAAAGAGCATAGGTTTTAATGGGTTTGTTTGAAAAGATGGGTCAAAATCCTTTATTGAAAAATGAACCTTAAGAATGGCGTGAATTATAACCGAAAAATGGTTTATAATCGAGTGAGTTATGTATTTTAATGTTTAAGGAAGAGGGATGTTGGATAATGACTGGTTCGATTCATCAACGGAAAGCGGAGCATATCGACATCACGCTAAATGAAAAAGTGACAGGGAACCATATTACGACAGGATTGGAAAGGGTTCACTTCATTCATAACGCTTTACCTGAAATTGACTTTACAGGAATCTCCATCAAAAGTAAGTTTGTGGACCAATTGCGCCCAACGCCTTTTATGATCAGCTCCATGACGGGTGGCGCTGCATTCGCCGAAACAATCAACCGCAACTTGGCGCTTGCTGCAGAAGAAAAAGGGTGGATATTGGCTTTGGGATCGATGCGTGCATTAATTGAAAGTGAAGAGCATCGGGCATCCTTCCAAGTGAGACAATACGCGCCGACTGTCCCGATCATCGCCAATTTAGGCGCGGTTCAATTGAATTACGGATTTGGCATCGATGAATGCCGACAAATCATCGAAATGACGGAAGCAGATGCTTTGGTATTGCATCTGAACAGTCTTCAGGAAGTCATTCAACCGAACGGAGATCTGAATTTCAAGGACTTGCTAGTGAAAATCGAAGAATTGACGAATGCATTGGAAGTTCCTATAGGTGTGAAAGAAGTCGGCTGGGGAATCGACGGGGAGACAGCCAAAAAGCTTTGTGATATCGGGGTGGCCTTTATTGATGTTGCGGGAGCAGGTGGAACATCTTGGAGCCAAGTGGAAAAATATCGTTCAACCGATCCTATAAAGCAAGCCGCTGCTGAAACGTTCAGCGTATGGGGCATTCCGACGGTCGATTGTGTTGTGTCTGTCCGTGAAAAGATTGATACGCAATCAATTGTTGCAAGTGGCGGCATATCGACTGGACTGGACGCAGCGAAAACAATCGCTTTAGGCGCGGATATCGTCGGTTTCGGAAGATCTATCTTGAAAGAAGCAACACAATCTCCGGAAGATGTCTTGAGAGTGATGGAAACAAAAGAACTCGAGCTGCGAATGGCCATGTTCGGAGTCGGTGCATCGACATTGGCAAAACTGCAAACGAGCGATAGAGTACGCTATATGAAATAGGAATGAGATGGCCACTTGCAAACAGAGTGGCCGATTTGCATATATATTCAGTTAATTAGTTGAAAACAAGAACATTTGTTTGTATAATGGATTAAAAGGGGGATTGGTTGAAATGCCTCGAAATCCGGGAATGACAGACGAAAAGATCATTGAATTGTATAAGAGCGGCTTATCCTATGACAAACATTGCAACAAAATTGGATTGTCGGATCGTGCAATCCGTAATGTATTGATAAAACGGGGTTGCATTGAATCCGATTGGCCGTCGGAGAATCCATAAAGTAAATGAAGACTTTTTCAAAACATGGTCTCATGAGATGGCTTGGGTATTGGGATTTTTCATTACGGATGGCCATGTAAATAAAAAAGTCCATTCTGTTTATCTAGCTCAAAAAGATGAAGATTTATTGAGAAAAGTAGCCAGTCTCATGGATGCGAATCCGACAATTGCAAAAGGGACCGGTATTAGAACAACGCCAATGTTAATTATTAACTCGAAAATCATTAAACAGGATCTCGAGCGGCTAGGTATTACACCGAACAAATCATATTCAGTGGCTTTTCCGAATGTACCAGAAGCATTTTTACCTGCTTTTGTCAGAGGTGTTATTGATGGGGATGGCTGGGTACAGGATCGTGGATATGTAATGAATGTCACTACAGCAAGCGAATTGTTTGCAAATGGGCTTTTTGCAGTATTTCAAAATTGGAATTTACGGTCGGAAACAACAAGTGAACTTACGAAATCCGGGAAAACCATCTATCGTATATGGGTAAAAGGAAAACGAGCTCTGCCTAAACTTGCCGATATTATTTACGATGGAGCTGGTGAATTGTTTAACGATAATAAAAGGATAAGAATGATGCAACATGCAGTTAAATCGGAACAAACAATTTTACAATTGGAGTGAATAATATGTGGAAATTAGTAAATGGTAAGTTGCAACAAACTTCGGATACAGATCGAGTAAAATTTAGAACAAACATTAGCAAAGAGATACTAAATGATTTAAACAAACTAGCAGAGGAAAATGATACCCATACGAACTATTTATTAGAAAGTGGCTTGCTGCATGTATTAAAGCTAGATGTAATTGCGTTCAATAAAGACTTAAGACCGAAAGATCGAGTACAATATAAAACAACATACGACAAAGAGTTATTAGAAGAAATAAAGAAGAAGGCAAAGGATCACAATATATTCATCAATGATCTAATTGAACATAGCGTGCAATTCATAAATATAGAAGAAAGTAAGAGCAGGAACTATAGATATAGAATAGAGAAGTAAACAATTTAATTCTCAAAGAACGCCCCCGTCATAATATATATTAGCGGACACTAAATATCACATTAAAGTATACTTGAAACAGTGAGACAAAACCGATTTTTGAGATGAAAAACCTGCAACGGATCATAAAATGATTTCCGCTGCAGGTTCTGTTAATTTCTCTTCTAATACGATATTCCTTCGTTTCATTTGAATAAAAAACAACAACGTCAAACTTAGACTGATGATCCCGAAAATAATTACCATCATCTGTAGTCCGACAATATCCAAAAATGCTCCAGCGCTCAACAATACTACTTGAAACATGACCCGCTCCAACATATTGCGGAATGAGAAAAAACGTCCATGGTACGCTTTCGGCATCTGTCTCTGAAAAATAACCATTGCTGTCGGGAAAAAACAACCTAATGCAAAGCCCAATACCGCAAATGCAGCCAATGTCACAACAATATTATGTGCAAAATAAAGCATGAACTCAGCAACTGCCACCAATGTCGCAAAAAAGAATAGAATGACAGTTGTCTTCCATTTCCTTGTAATGAGCTTTACTGCAAATGATCCAATCATGAAGGCAATCCCTTCAAACGTATAGATCAATCCTTTAGTAGATGCGGAATCTTGGATTTCACTTATATTAATGACAATCAGATTGAAAGAGCCGATAAACAGTAATGGGATCATCGTCATTATTAGTGTCATTCCGACTGCGGGAAACTCTTTTAGGACAGGAAACACTTCCATGAAACCGCCTTTATCCCCGTCCCCCTCTTTTCTCTGGGAGCGCTCACTCCCCTTCCCTTCATCGATCTTGAGCATCATTGTGAACCCCAACAGTGCTGCATATGCAATCATTGAAACCCAATATAATGATGACAACGACCAGTAAACGAGCATGACACCCGCGAGAGCAGTACCGAGGACACGCGATATCGTAGCAACGTTCATATGCATTCCGTTCATCGTGAGCAAATCCCCATCTTTTACGACAAGAGGGATCGCCGACTGCAACGCAGGAAAATAGAAAGTTGCTGATAATTGAATGGAAATGATAAATGCAACCATCCACCAGACAGATCCTGTTGCAATGGCCAGCAACATGAATATGACGCTAATCAGCCTTCCTAGCCCTGCTACCATCAAAACGGTCTTCTTTCTCGACTGATCGATGATTCGCCCGGCTGTCGGACCTGCTAGGATACCTGCCAATAATCCGATTGATAAAATTATTGCTTTTACAAAATCCGATGGAATTTTTTCTTGTAAGAATTCAAGATTTCCAATAATCCCTGTCCATAAACCGAGCCCGGCAATCATTTCACCAGATAAAATGATCCAAACGTTACGGTTTTTCCACATTCACGCTCACCAATCCCCATAATTTATTATTTACTTCGACTTCCGAATTATTATACGCCAAAATCTTCCTATTGTCACGAAGATTTTAGCCTTCACTGCAATGCAAAAAAACGTCCACCGGCAGGAAGCCATCCTTGCCAGCGAACGCTTTTCATCATGCTTTCGTTTCAGCTTTTTGCTCTTTATAAACTGCAGTTATTTTTCCATTTTTGTTTTCATCCACTAGTGAGCTCCCATTCGAATAGCGATCGACGAGCCTCAATGTTCCCGACTCGACGGCAATTTTATTATCTTTGCTAGTTGCAAGGATAACAATTTCGCTCGGTTTGACTAGTTGCGTGCCAACAATCCGATGCGGGTTCGCTTTCAACTCTTTCAATACAACTACACCACGTTGGGCCCTAGCGGCAATCTCCAGTTCCTTCAACGCCATTCTCTTGACGGATCCTCTCTGCGTGGCAATCAATACTGATTCCGCTTCATCGCGGACAACTTGTATGGATACAAGTTTATCTTCTGTCCTTAGATTGATCCCACGTACTCCGGCTGTTCGTACGCCAGTAACCGACAATTCCGCGAGCGGGAATCGAAGTGCATATGCCTGTTCACTGAATAGGATAACATCTTCATCTCCAGATACGAGTTGCACATCAACCATCCGATCTCCCTTTTTCAAGTTCATCGCCTTGAAAGTCCGGGAATAACGCTGCACTTGAAAATCTGAGAGCTTGGAGATCTTGACGTTTCCGTTATCCGCAGCGGTCAGAACAGATGTTTGCTCATCGAAGTTTTCGATACCAATTGCTGATATGATCTCTTCGTTCGGTTCCAATGAAACGATGCTTGATATATGTTGACCTAAATCACGCCAACGGATATCAGGCAATTCATGCACAGGTTGATACAAGTAGTTGCCAAGCGATGTGAATAGCAGTAGATGATGCTGTGTATTCATCACTGTCTCCATTAGGCTGTAATCCGATTCCTTCATCTCTTGTCCGGTGCCGTTTGAAGCACTATACGAACGGATGCTCGTGCGTTTCACATAGCCGTCTTTTGTAACCGATACAACGACCTCTTCGCTCGGTACAAGGATATCCAGATCGACTTTGATGTTTTCAATCTTCTCTTCGATAATTGATCTTCTTTGCTCAGAAAACTGTTTGCGGATCTCCACTAATTCCTTCTTGATGACCGCAGAAAGCTTTTTGTCGCTCTTAAGAATAGCGTCTAGCTGCTCAATCAGCTTCCGCAGATCAGCATCCTCTTTTTTAAGCTCGGTAATGTCCGTATTCGTCAATCTGTATAATTGAAGGGAGACGATTGCTTCTGCTTGTACTTCCGTAAAACCGAATTTCTCAATGATATTATTTTTTGCGTCGCGTTTGTCTTTCGATGCTCTGATCGCCTTAATCACTTCGTCGAGGATTGATAAAGCTTTCATAAGACCTTCTACGATATGAAGACGATCTTTCGCTTTCTGGATGTCATACTTCGATCTTCTCGTAACGACATCCTTTTGATGATCGATGTAAGCGTCCAATAACATCGGAAGCGACATGAGCGTCGGTCTCCTATTTGAAATGGCAACCATATTGAAATTATACGTCACTTGAAGATCCGTATTTTTCAATAAATATTGTAAAATTGCATTGCCATCCATATCTTTCTTTAATTCTACGACAATCCGAAGTCCTGTACGGTCAGATTCATCACGCACATCCGCAATTCCGTCGAGCTTTCTATCCAACCGGAGTTCATCCATCTTCTTCACCAAATTCGCCTTGTTTACATCGTATGGAATTTCGGTGATGACAATCTGCGATTTACCGGCTTTCAAGGGTTCAATTTCCGATTTAGCGCGGATGATAAAGCGGCCTCTCCCCGTTTCGTAGGCCGTCTTGATTCCTTCCGTCCCTTGAATGATTGCGCCTGTTGGAAAATCAGGCCCTTTCAAGACTGTCATCAATTGTTCGACTGACACGTCCGGCTCGTCCATTTTCATCAGGACAGCATCGATCACTTCATGTAAAGCGTGCGGAGGGATATCTGTCGCGTATCCCGCAGAAATACCTGTTGACCCGTTGACGAGTAAATTCGGGAACCGGGAAGGCAATACGGTCGGTTCGGGTTCGGTATCATCAAAGTTCGGTATGAATTCTACTGTGTCTTTTCCGATATCACGGAGCATTTCTGATGCGATTGCAGAAAGCCGCGCTTCCGTGTATCGCATTGCAGCTGCCGGGTCCCCGTCAACCGATCCGTTGTTTCCATGCATTTCAATCATTAGATGGCGAAGTTTCCATTCTTGGCTCATCCGCACCATCGCATCATACACGGATGTATCACCATGGGGATGATAGTTCCCGATGACGTTTCCGACTGTCTTTGCGGATTTCCTGAATGCTTTGTCATGAGTGTTGCCTTCATGGAACATGGCGTAAAGGATCCTTCTTTGAACAGGTTTCAATCCGTCCCTTGCGTCCGGAAGTGCCCTGTCCTGAATGATGTATTTACTATAACGTCCAAAACGGTCGCCGATCACTTCTTCCAAAGGCAAGTCTTGGAATCGCTCCGTTGAAGTCATTCAAAGTCCCCCTCAACATGCAAAAATTCATTTTCTAAAATATTATGGTCTTCGGTGCCGAAATCGACGTTCGATTCGATCCATTTTCTTCTTGGCTCGACTTTGTCCCCCATAAGTGTGGTGACACGTCTTTCCGACTGCGCCCCATCCTCGATGGTTACACGGATCAGTGTACGTGTTTCCGGGTTCATCGTCGTGTCCCATAATTGATCAGCATTCATCTCACCGAGTCCTTTGTAGCGCTGCAACATATAGCCTCGACCGATTTTTTTGATCGCGTCGTCGAGATTTGCTTCCGTCCATGCGTACTCAACTTGCTCTTTCTTACCGGCGCCTTTCGAGACTTTGTAAAGTGGCGGTAGTGCGATGAACACTTTCCCTGCCTCGATCAAAGGCTTCATATAGCGATAGAAGAACGTCAGGAGAAGCACTTGGATATGCGCTCCATCGGTATCTGCGTCAGTCATGATGATTACTTTGTCGTAAGCGATATCATCGATTTGAAAATCAGCGCCGACTCCTCCGCCGATTGCATGAATGATCGTATTGATCTCTTCGTTCTTCATTATATCTTCCAATTTGGCCTTTTCGGTATTGATCACTTTACCGCGCAGAGGCAAGATTGCCTGAAACGTCCTGTCCCGGCCTTGCTTGGCTGAACCGCCGGCGGAATCCCCTTCGACTAGGTACAGCTCATTTTTCGCAGCATTCCTCGACTGCGCCGGTGTCAGCTTTCCTGTTAGCAGGGTATCCGAACGACGGCGTTTTTTACCGGAGCGAGCATCTTCCCTGGCCTTCCGTGCTGCCTCCCTTGCCTGCTGGGCCCGGATTGCTTTTCGGATCAAGTTACCGCTGAGCTCCGCATTCTCCTCCAAAAAGTACAGGAGCTGCTGGGAGATGATTGCATCGGTTGCCGACCTGGCTTCACTCGTCCCCAACTTCCCTTTTGTTTGACCTTCGAATTGGAGGATCTCTTCAGGAATCCTGACCGATATGATTGCGGAAATCCCTTCCCGAATATCCGAGCCATCAAGGTTCTTATCTTTTTCCTTCAAAATGCCGGTTTTCCTCGCATACTCATTAAAAACGCGGGTCATTGCGGTTTTCGCACCTGTTTCATGTGTACCGCCGTCCTTCGTCCGTACATTATTGACGAAAGAAAGGATTGTTTCGGAATAGCCATCGCTGAATTGAAATGCGAATTCCACTTCAATATCTTCGGACATCCCTTCAAGGTATGCGACATCATGCAGGACATCCTTCTCTTCGTTCAAATAGGAGATGAATGCTTCAATACCGGTTTCATAATGAAAAACATCATGCTTTTCAGTTCCTTCTTCTTTCAGCTCGATTTTCAAGCCTTTCAGAAGGAACGCGGATTCTCTTAGACGTTCCGACAATAATTCATATTGATATTTAATCGTGGAAAAAATCGCGGGATCGGGTTTGAAATGAATTAATGTTCCCTTCTCACGCGTTGAGCCGATTTCCTCTAATGTAGTGACCGGCTTTCCGCCATTTTCGAACCGTTGCCTGAATTTTTTTCCATCACGAAAAATCGTCACTTCCAGCCACTCGGAAAGGGCATTGACAACAGATGCGCCTACGCCATGTAGACCGCCACTCGTCTTATAACCACCTTGCCCAAACTTTCCGCCAGCGTGAAGGACGGTCAAAATTACTTCCGTCGTCGGCTTTCCTGTCTTATGCATCCCCGTCGGCATCCCGCGTCCATAGTCACGTACACCAATGCTGCCATCTTTGTGGATCGTAACATCAATTTCCGAACCGTGTCCGGCTAGCGCTTCATCAACTGCGTTATCGACGATTTCATAGACTAGATGATGAAGTCCCCTGGAGTCAGTGGAACCGATATACATCCCCGGGCGCTTCCGTACTGCATCAAGACCTTCCAACACTTGGATCGAATCATCATCATATGTGTAAATTTCTTCTTTCTTCGTCAAATTGCAACCCCCATCAAACGAATGTTCTCTTTCTCTTTGTGTACTATCGTATCGCTTCCTGTAAAGCTTGTCAAATCAACGTTTCAGGAAGCTTGCTCAATTAATTGTATAGAATAAACCGACCGATTGCAATGAGATGAGGAAAATCTAGACAATCGGCTGACTTTCGGAACTACATACATTCCATTGTCGGCATTCATCTGTTCTGCTAAACTTGAAACACATAACTATTCAATAAAGGTAAAGGGGAACGTCATGGAAATTATGATTCTTATACTAATCGCTTATGTACTTGGCTCCATCCCATCTGCATTATGGATCGGCAAATTGTTCTATAATACCGATGTCAGGCAGCATGGCAGCGGGAACCTCGGTGCAACGAATACATTCAGGGTTCTTGGAAAAACAGCGGGACTGCTCGTCACAATCCTTGATATTTTGAAAGGGACGGCTGCTGTGCTGCTTCCCCTGCTTCCTTATTTCAGTTCAGCAGGTATACATCCGCTTCTTCTCGGGGTTTTTGCTGTCATCGGACATATGTTCCCTGTCTTTGCAAAATTTAAAGGCGGCAAGGCTGTTGCCACTTCCGGCGGTGTTTTGCTTGGCTATAACTGGCCGATATTCATCATCGTCCTTCTTACTTTCCTCATTACACTAAAGATAACGAAAATGGTATCTCTTTCGTCAATGATCGTGGCGGTTGTCGGTTTCATTTACTGCATCGCCTTCTATTTATGGTCTGGAGATTTCTATTTGATGATCATTGTCGGTTTGATGGGACTATTCATCTTTTATAGGCACCGGACGAATATCGCGAGGATTAAAGCGGGAACCGAGCCTAAAGTGAAGTGGTTGTAATACAATGGAAGCACCAACCGAAAGGCGGGATATTGAAATGAAAATCGTTTTATCGGATGATGCGCGCAGATGGTTTGAAGAAGAAATGGAAGCCCAAACAGGCGATTATATTAAATTTTTCGCTCGTTATGGAGGGTCCAGCCAGTTGCATGAAGGATTTTCGCTCGGAGTTATGAAAGAAGTGCCTGACGAATTGGCGGTCGAGACGGAAAGAGACGGAGTGCATTTTTATATTGAACAGAGGGACTACTGGTTTTTCGATGAACATGACCTTCATGTAGATGTTGATCCGCATTTGAAGGAGCTCGTTTATATGTATGAAAAAGCGTGATGGCACACTAGCCGCACGCTTTTTTTATTCCTCCAATTTCCAATTTCGGGCTGTAATCTATTTGTAAAGAAACCCGTTCAGTCTTCTGCTGGCTTGCAATCTCGCAAACCTGCATTTCAAAAGGTAAATATTGCCTCAAATCTACCCTGTTATTCCATGCTACGATCATTCTCAGGTAAGACATTACTAATCTCAGGAGGAAAAACATGAAACGTAAACTTCTTTCAGCTGCATTAATCACGTGTGTAAGTGTCAGCTCTTTGGCTATACCCTCATACGATCAATCTCAAACAGTCTCTGCCGCCACGGTAACATCTCAAACATCTCAGCAGGCTGTGGCAGCTAAAGCGGAACAATTGATTCAAACCGCTAAAAGTTTGATCGGAAAATCGACATATAGTACGGCAGTCTATAAGCCTACTTATCCGTACAAGTTTTCATGCGCAACTTTCCTAATGTACATATTTGAGAAAAACGGCGTCGACTTGGCAACATACAACGAAGACTTCATGATGCAACAAGGAACGCCAGTCGCGAAAGGTCAATGGCAAAAAGGAGATCTCCTCTTCTTCAGTAGTAAGGCATCGAAGATACCAGATCATGTAGCTATGTATATCGGAAATAACAAAGTCATCCATATGGCAGATCCCAAACAGGATATCGTCATTTCCGACCTAAGTGACAAACCATACTATACAGAGAGCTATATCGGTGCACGCCGAGTACTCCCTAGCTTGATGTCATCCAGTCCAGCAACGAAAGGCGACAATATCGTAGACCTTGCTTATAAGTTAAAAGACGAAGCGACAATCGGTTCCGTAAACAACGAAAGTACAAAAAAGTTTACGAGCACAGGATTCGTCAACTATGTATACAAAAACAACGGAGTCACGTTGAATGCATCCAGCTTAAAAGCACTACAAAGCAAAGGTACGACTGTATCCCGTTCCAACTTGAAGAAAGGTGATCTAGTCTTCTTCGGGAGCTCGAAAGGCTCAACTACTCCAGTTCTAGTTGCCATTTATGCAGGTGATCATCGTCTAATCATTCCTACTACTGGCGCAGTCATTACAAGAGTTCAACTCGTAGATTACTATAATGATCGGTATATTACGGCGAAGAGAGTCTTCACGGACAATACGGCTTCAACGCCTTCTGTTTCTGAGCCAGCATCTCCTGCGCCATCTGTGTCCAAGCCGTCATATACATCAACTTCTGCGGACAAGCTTGTCAATTTTGCAAGTAGCCTGACGAACAAAGCGAAATTCGGCTACGGATATAATGAAAGTACATTGACATTCACAGGTGCAGGCTTTACGTATTATGTATATAAACAGCAAGGAATCGATTTAAAAAGCAAATTGGCTAGCCGACAATCTCAAGTTGGTACTGCCGTTCTGAAATCCAATCTCCAAAAAGGGGATCTCCTTTTCTTCTCATTGGATAATAAAAGAACAGCCATTAATCAGACGGGCATTTATATTGGAGGAAATCAATTTATCAGTCTCTCCACTACCGGTAAAGTAGTACAACAAAGCCTATCTTCCACATGGGCAGCGCAAAACTACGTAAAAGCACGTCGTGTCCTTAACTAATCAAAGAAAAGAAGCATCATAACGCTTGGACGTTGGATGCTTCTTTTTCATTCACCGCTTCAACGACTCCGCAAATTCAATCATGCCGCGACTGGACATCGGTCCTTTAATCAGCACAATCGACTGATCGTCAAATACATGATCCAACCGATTTCCGATATCGCTCACATCTTTGAATATCCTTATAGTAGCAGTGCTTCCATCCCGTATTGCTTGCCTCGCAATTTCTTCCGCCTTTTTACCGATTGTAATTAGTGCATGGATGTTCCGCTCTGCGACCATACTGCCGATTTCACGGTGATATTTCTTTTCGAAATTTCCAAGCCGATTAATATCTCCTAAGATGAGGATTACCTTTTTCCCTCTTCCAATTGAGTCAAGCACCTTCAGTGCCGCCTCCACCGATGTTGGATTGTTCGTCCAAGTATCATCGATGATTGTGCAGCCATTTTTCCCATTCGAGAATTCCAAATGCCTGCCCATATTCTTATACGTTTTTAAACGGAAGATTGCAGCATTCAACTTCATTCCCATTTCGTGAACAGCAGCCAACGCAGCAAGCGCATTGCTCACTTGATGTTCCCCATACCCAGGAACAAAAGCGTTATACTCCATGCGATCCACATGCAGGGTGAAATTCATTCCGCCTTCTCCGTAAGTGATCTGGGAAGCTTTGAAATCCGACTTTCCATCCGTTCCAAAATAAATGATTTTTCCTTTGAATTGATGGATTCTCAGCTTTTTACTATTCTGATCATCTGCATTTAAAATAAGTGTGCCGCCATCCTTAATGCCACCGATGATCTCTTCTTTCGCTTTAATGTAGCCTTCGAGATTTACACACCCGTCCAAATGGTGGACCCCAATATTTGTGATGATCCCAATTGTCGGCTGATAAATCATGCATTGGTGCTTAATATTGCCTGAATTGCCGAGGCCATGTTCGAAAACTGCAGCATCCGTGCGCTCGTCGATCCCCATCAAATAAGGAAATGAACGTCTCGGTTCATTTTTGCTGCTGACCGACGCATGCACATTCCATTTTTCTGATAGCATATGTTTGATCATATCTTTCGTTGTTGTTTTGCCGCAAGTTCCTGTTATCGTCACAACTGGTATATGAAACTGATTCCGATAATAATCGATGAACTTCCAATAAGACTGGACGAGGCTTGTCACTTGCATGACCGTCGTATTCGGCAATATATCTTCCACGTTAATTGGGGACTTATCGGTAATGACAAGGGAAGGGCCTTTCCTATCGATCTCCATCCAATTAATCGGTTCACCCCTACTTGCAAAAAGAAGGGATTTTCGCTTCGTGTGGTCATGTCGTGTGTAGTAGATGGCATCTTCCACATTCCAATTTACCGGTCCGGTGATGATTTTTCCTCCGAGTATTTTCCTAATGTCGTTGACAGCTATCGGCTTCATTGTATTTCCTCCTTTCCAACGTCTTATCAGTCACTCTTTTTATTTTTCTTTATATAGTAAGAAATGTTTTTGTGCATTTCATTGTTGTCGAACATGTAAAACATGGAGAGAGAGGGTGCATAATTTCCTTCAATCACCCATACCATCCCTTCTTTATCAACTCCAATGTCATATCCGATAATCGAAAGTTTTCCATTATTCTTAAACAGTCTTTTAGAAGCTTTGGTGCATACTTTTTCAATCAATTTGGCACAACGGTTGTATAACCCTTCATTTTGTTGGTTGGACAGTGCATTTTCCAATGTAAGTAATTTACTAGCCCTGTTTGAAACGAAATAATTTTTTGCTGCGACTTTAACAACCTGCCCTGTCACGATCCATTTCCCTTCATCGAACTGGGTGATGACCCTCACATCGCAAGGTTTCCCGTCATTCTCAATTAGAGAAATCCTTTGCTGAACAATATAGTCTTTTTGGGATAGGTATTGTTGGCGCACATAACTGAACAGCTGCTCAAAATCATCTAAGACCTTTCTTCTCTGCTTTTCATGCACTTCAAAAGTCGAATCATCAGTACTTGATATTTTTACGATGCCTCTTCCCTGTTGCCCTACGCATGGCTTGATGACCACCTCTGGATAGGTATTCAAAAATGCGAGCAATGTATGTTTTGTACACAAATCCGTAGCTGGAAGGAAGCGACGTAAAGCCCTCTTTTGATGAAGTGAATGATATTGGCTCCATTTACTATTGCGTTCATGCAAAATTGTGTCAGTGATCCGGAAATCCCTGAAATGATCCTTGACGACCTCGACTACGATTGTATGGCAGTCTGGAAAAGCTGCACCTAGCTTTTTAGCTGCCGCTGTTACTGAACTGGCAAGCTTCCATGCATGGTATTGAGGATCGTTGCCATCCTCTACAGAGGTGCTGCCTACGATTCTCCAAGTTGTTTTCGGGGATTTTCTGTGAAGGGTGAAACGGTAATAGCGAAGAATTGATGGGTTTGTATGGGAAGCTTGAACGATATAATACTTTCCTGTGCAAACTTGCTGTATCAAAAAATTATATGTTTCCTCGTTGCTTGAAAAATGGAAAACCTCAATGCCGGTCGCCAATTCGATTACTTCTTCGTTTACCGTAATGCGGACTTCTTGCGGTCCTACTAGCGGTTTAATGATTAGGAACTTATATTTCTCAAGAAACTTGTAGAACGTGGCTTCTGAAAACAGTTTTGTATCCAATAGATGCATTGATAAAGCGGGATCCGTCTCTAAAATCCTATGTTGGCCATAACGACCTCGAATACCCCTCACAGACTATCCTCCTTCAATTACATTTTAGTAGAAGGAGAACCCCCGACAAGAAATCAGGAGTTCCCATATCATTAATTTTCCTGACAGCCAAGTGCAACAATCGAACCTTGAGCAACCGGTGCCGCTCCATTTTGATCGAAGAATCCGGTTATGACAAAGCTTTGTACAATATCAACGTTCGCTGAGGCAACCTGGTCTCTGAAGACAGCCTCAAATGGAAATTGAACTCCGTTGATGAGTCCAGTGCCGGTAACGGTCACTTCGCAATTTTGACCTTCCCGATTGCACACAACAGAAGTGATTGAGTTTGCGGTAAATGTAAAGCTGTTCACTCCACCCATCGTCTCTGTATCTGTAAATTGCAGAGACAAGGATGACGTATCCAGAGTTGTGACACATACGTTCGCCATGTACATCAAGTCACCTCTGACGGTCCCCATTTGTCCATTGAATCGGACATTGTTTCTTCTTGAAACTGCATTGACTAATACACCACATGGACATTCCACACCCATAATGATTTCCCCCCTTTCTATTTGAACTATTTCTACTATATTGATGTTTAGAAGGAGGCGGCTTGGTGTTTGTCCTAACTTGGGTAATTAATAATTTTCAATTGGAGTCATATCATAGACTCATAATGTGCCTTTCTTTTTATCAGCCTTACTCCGCAGGAGGGCAGCAAGCTTTTTGATTGACTCGCTCAACATATCCCCCTTGATAAGCACGATTGCGTCTTCTGATGCAATACTTTTCAAGTACTCGTACGCAAGAATATGATTGTTGAACGAATGGACTTCTATGTTGGTGCTTTTTTTGGAAACTGTATCTGCCATTATTTTTGCATGCTCTCCAATTGTGAGCAATACATCTATTTTACTCTGATATAGTAGTTCACCGGCTCGTTGATGGATTGTATATCCCCAAGATCCGAGGTCAGTTATTGTTCCGATGATAGCAATCTTCTTTTTAGCGGGTTCTATTGCCTGTAGCACTTTCAACGCTGCTTGAAGTGAAGTTGTTGTAATGCTCCATGTGTCGTCGATGATTGTAGCACCATTGATTCCTTCCACTACTTGCAACTGCTTATTGAGCGTGGGGAAAGACCTGAAATGAACTGCTATGTCAGCAAGTTCCATACCGAGATGATGAACTGCTGCAATTGCCGCGAGCGCATTGTAGACTTGATGTTCGCCGAGGCCCGGAACAAGCATTCTGTATTTCATTTGTCGATGCTCCACAGTCATATACATGCCTTCGGAAGAATAGCAGACATCATTTGCTTTAAAATCGCTTTTCGATTGGAGTCCGACCGTTATAATCGTTCCCTTGAAGCTATTTAAATCCAGTTTCTTTGTGTTCTGATCATCTGCGTTTAGAATGAGAACTCCATCTGGTTGAAGAGCGCTGCACATTTCCCCTTTCGCAGCGATATAACCTTCCACTGTCTTGCAGTAATTGAGGTGATGTTCGCCAATGTTTGTGATGATGCCAATTGTCGGCTTCAAATAGGCAGCTGCATTTGTAATATCGCCAGGCGCACCGACAGCCGTTTCGAACACTGCAGCTTCCGTTGAGTCGTCCATACTGAGCAGATATGTCAAATGCGCAGTCCTTGAATTATTTGTACTCGTTGTATGCGCGACTTTCCGACTGAAAGATAATAGGTGCCGAATCATCTCCTTTGTCGTCGTTTTACCGGATGTACCAGTTACGGCGATTACTGGGATCGTAATGGAAGACCGGTAGTTGTCGATGAACTTCCAATAAGCTTCTTCAAGATTGTCAACTTTGATAATCGTCAAATCCTCGATCTGTTGTCCTTTCAGATCCATCTCCCGCTCCGTCACAATTGCAAGTGGAAAATAAGGCTTTAACTTCTCCCATCTGACAATATTCCATTTTAAAAATAAGATCGTATAGGGATGCCTCACTTGTTTAAGACGATAAGCCCCATGACGTATAGGCAGGTCATCTTTTCCTTGAACTAATTTGCCGGATATAATGTTCCGGATATATCCTGTCGTTAGAGGTTTCATTTGATTCACTCCCTTCCCCTCTCCTATCGTATGCCTTGTCGCTGTAAAGAGCCTGTACGAAAAACCTGAGTACACCAAATCGGCGATAGTTACTGACCTAGATGATGTATAACCATGTCGATAAATGATTCCTTCATAACCTATATAGAGTTGTCTAAATGAAGGAGTTGGACTTGTTGAAAACAATCATCTTTATCGGAACAAACAAATCGGGTTCAAGCAGGGAAGCGATCAGAGCTGCAGAACGGCTCGGTTACTTCACCGTGTTATTTACAAATAACGAAAAACAGATCAAGCAACGGAAGGAATATGTAGATGTCCACGAAATGATATTCGTTGACACGACTAATTTAGCGTCGATGCGGAAAGAAATCCGTACTTTGCTAACCAAAGGAAACGTTGTGATGACGATTGTCAGTTTCGTTGACTCCAATGTCGCCCGTGCCCTAAAGTTGTGTGAGGAGTTTTGTCCGAACGGCACCTCCTCTGACGCAGTCGATATTATGGAGAACAAAGCAAGGACAAGGGCTTCATTACGTGAGTTTCCGTTTTCTCCGAGGTTCATAACAATTCACCCGAAAGCGAAACTTGAACCGTCAATAATAGAGCCACTACCCGGTTTTCCCCTTATTGTGAAATCATCTTCCTCCACCGGGTCGAAAGATGTTTTGCGGGCAGCTAATTTGGAAGAGTTGAAGCAACATATCCGGAAATTCACTGAAAAAGATCCAAATGAGTCAATTATTATCGAGGAATTCATCGAAGGTGACCAATACTTAGTGGAGGCCGTAGTCCATGACAGGGAAATCCAAATCGCCGGTGTCATCCGACAGGAAATCACATATGGCAAACGATTCATCATCACTGGTTACGGTGTACTTGCAATTGTTCCAAAACAATTGAATGACAGCATCATGGAAGTGTTGAACACGATCATTGCGAAATTCGACATCCGAAATGGAGCGTTGCATCTTGAAATGCGTCTGACGAAAAATGGATGGCGACTGATTGAAATCAATCCAAGGATTTCAGGCGGGGCAATGAACAATATGCTGAAAGCGGCATTCGGTTTTGACTTGGTCGAGGAAACACTAAAATTATACTTAGGTGAAATGCCATCCTTAGTTCAGAAACAGCGGAATTTCGTTTTCACCCAATATGTCATTATCGAGCAAAAAGGGATTTTGGAGAGAGTGACAGGGAAGAAAAGAGCTAGAAAATCGCCAGGGGTCGTCGAAGTGTACGTTAAGCCACGAAAAGGGACGCTACTCACGCCGCCACTATCAATGGGTCATCGGTACGCATATGTCATCGCCAAAGGAACGACATTGGAAATGGCTGAATCATTGGCGAAAAAGGCAGCGGAAGAAATTCAATTTCACTTGAAGCAATAAACGAGAGGGCTCCCGCGAAAAGGAGTCCTCTCGTTTTTTTAACTATAATTCTGGTCGATATATTTGACCGTTTCAAACATATTTGTTTTGCTTGCCCCTTTAATAAGGATGGTATCGCCTTTTTGAATCAATTTCTTCAATAGCGCATGCAATTTCTCCCGATCCGTGAAATGGTGGATGTTATCTGCAGCCATCCCCTTTCTCAATGCCTGGGCGCCAATTTCCTCCGTCCGGAATCCATAGGTGATCAATAGATCAATCCCTTGCTTTTGGATATAGTCCCCCACTTTCCGGTATTCCTTTTCACGCAGATCGCCAAGTTCCCTCATTTGTCCTATGATGGCAATTTTCCTGTGCTTTCCAAGATTCACAAGGACATCGATCGCTGCACGCACTCCTTCCGGATGGGAGTGGACGGTGTCGTCAATCAGTGTGATGTTGTCTTTGCAATTATAAATCGTCAATCGTCGTGGAGGCTTTTTAAATAGAAGGCCCGCCTTGATTTCCATCGGTGAAAACCCTAGCTGGTCTGCAATTGCAATGGCCGACAATGCGTTGTACACATGATGCTCCCCGAAAATCGGAATGAACAAATCGACTTCTTCATTTTGGAGCTTCAATTTAAAGCTCATGCCCTGTTCCGTATACTGGACGTCATAGGCACGATAATCAGCAGGTTTTTTTATACCAATTGTAATCTTCTTCCCTTTGAAGTTTTGCGTCTCCAAAAATCTCGAATTGTCATTGTCCTGATTGAGACAGAGCACGCCATATTGATCCATCCCATGAATCAGCTCCGACTTGGCTTTCGCAACGCCTCTTGGATCGCCATTGAAATTCCCGACATGCGCTAACCCGACATTTGTTACAATTGACATATTCGGCTGGATAATTTGGCAATGCTCAGTGATTACACCTGGATAGGCCATGCCGTATTCAAGGACAACCGCCTGATGGGATGAGTTGATTTCCGATGCATGCTTTTTCGTATGTTCCGTCGTATTCCAGTAGTCCTTCGATTCGAAGACATTCCATTTCTTTGATAGAATCGAAGATAGAAAAGCTTTCGTCGTCGTTTTCCCGGCACTTCCTGTAATCGCGATGATCGGCGTTGCCTGCTGATTTGCAGACCTATTTCGTTTTACTTCCTTGATTCTCGACCGGATGGACTTTTGGTTTTTCGCTACATACATGGCGTACTTGATTGTGTTTTTAACAACATCCAATTCCAAATAAAATGCCGGAGGACAGCCTGGGCGCCAGTTCACTTCATAGATCCATAATTTCAATTGATCATCCATTCCGACGTCTACCCCAATTTCATCTATTACTTCGCCGAATTTCTCCATTTGAAGCTCATCCAAATGCTTGGCGAGCGATAAGGAGAAGAACTCCAGTTTCTTTCGGATATTGAATGCATCTTCCTTGAATTCATGCTCCAAAAAAGGATCTAAATAATTCGTGTAGCCGCCGCTATTGATATTCGCAATGATGGAACCCTGCGGTGCAATCCGTGGATATATTGTTGTAATTACCCACTCGCCATTTCCGTTTTTTTGAACGTGCAACCTGAAATCGAAAACTTGCCCCGACTTCGTAACAGATTGGATATACGGTTGGACGATGAATGTCTCCTTGGCTAATTTCTGTTTAAGGAAGCCGTTTAATTGGGATTTCTCATAGATCCTGTCTGTTCCTTCCCCTTTCACAACAAATTGTCCTTTTTCTTGCACAATAAAAAAAATCCCTTTACCTTTTCGGCCGTCAATCGGTTTGAAGACCACTTTCTCAAAAGCTGAAAGGAATTTGAAGAAATGGTCTGCGTTCTTCACGACTTCCGTAGGTATCAGATAGCTCGCAAAATCTTTTGCTTCTTTCAATCGACGGTTCACGCTCCATTTATTGCCGATTGAATATGTCGTAAAAGGAATCACTTTTTTCAACTTTTCGATTATCTCTTTCGACTTCGATAATTTTTCCGGACTCCCTGCATTATAAATGACATCTGGAAAGGGCATGACTTTCGACTTCCATTCCCCTTTTTCATATACTTGTCCCTTGATGGTGCGATTCAAAAAATTCACTTCTCCAGGGGAGAAATAGAAAAACTTTGCCCCTTCCGCTTCTGCTACAGCCGCAAATGCATAAGCTTTCATGACAGTGTCCGGATTTTTCCGATGATGCAACATGCCTATAATCGTCATGAACATTCTCCTTTACTCTTTTTCAGTTCTCTCTAGTACATTCATGCGCATCTGAAATGATAAGGACAAGAGTTTACAGGCAGGGGATTTAGTTTTCCGGCTCTATGTTTTTGACACGATGATTGGCAGTGGACGGTCGACGAGTTCGTGGGAAAGCGGGGTGATTGCACTAAAGCTGCAAAGATTTACGAGGATACAATGGGATGTCTTTTTCAATGTATAAAGTTCCTGTTCGGTTATTGCCGGCTGACCTTTTAAATCGATCGGTCGAAGCAATGATAACTGCGCAATGCAGCTGTCTTCATTGATTCTCTCCACTCTGAAATACGGAGTGGCAATTCTATTCAATATCGCGGTGAAAGGATCGGAATGGTTTGTAGATTGCAGCATGAAGGGGATAGTGTCCATGGCGCCCGGCAGATGAATGAAACGGAATCCTTTTCCAAACACCTCGAGTAATTGCTGCTCCTTCCATAATTGCTTCAACTCTTCACATAGAAAGCACTTCTTCAACTCTTTCCCCTCCCTTCTTTATGTTCCTTACGTCAGAACGGTTCAATGTAGAATTTTATCACTCTGGCAGCATTTTCTGCCCGTTCCTTTGCCTCTTCCAATGATTCTCCCACCGCCATCACATATCCATATCGATGACCCATCGACAGGGGCGGCATTATTGTCGCGCCGATTGACGGTTTCACCTTGACATCAACAACCCCCGGATACAAAGCAGCCTGTTTAACTCCTTCAATGTCCAGTAACACACCAGTACTATGGAGCGTTATATAAGATGTATGGATGGACTGCTTTTTCTTTCTAATCAAATCCGGTTCTTCGCCGAGATAAATCTTTATCGTTTCCATCACTAGATTGATGCCGAATGCCTCTTCAATCATACGGTTCATAGCGCCGCCGGAAATCCGGGGGTTCAGCTCAATCAGTTTCCAACCGCTCTTAGATCGTCGCATTTCAAAATGGCACGTACCTTGGTGAAAGCCTATTTTTTGTAGTATGCCAGTGACAGTCTTCCATAAGTCCCGATAGTCCGTCTCATCCATTTTAGTGACAACATCATACGCAGTGACAATGAATGTGTAATCCTGACTGATTTCCTGCTGAATGACTGCCACAATAATCGGTATTGCAGCGACGACAACAACTTCAATAATATATTGCGGTCCTTCTATGAATTCTTCTATGAGCATTTGCATTCCGGCGCAGCTTTTTTTCAGCCGCTTTATAGCAATCTCATATTGTTCTTCATCTTGAATTAAGTAAACATCTTTTGACCCGTTGGAAACCGGATTTTTCATAATTACAGGATAGTTAGTAGTTAATAGTTTCATTCCACCTAAAGGAATTATCTCGATATTGCAAGACGCCCTATCATTTTCCAATGCAAGACGCGTTGCAATTTTGTCTTCCATTAATTGCAATGCTTCGGAAGAAATGGTTGATCCACAAAATTCATTGGATAGATTTGCGGCCATCGAGACATATGGATCGACAAAACTGACAATTGCATTAATGTTTTGACCTGATTGAAGTAGTTGAACAAGTTGCTTCCGGATGATTCCTTCTTCCATTAACTCCAGATAAATGAGTTGAACATCTACAAGCTGTTTTCGAAGAAAAGCTTTTCGATCCGTCAGCAAAATGGCAGTATAGCCTAACCGGCGAGCAGCCTGCAATGCGTCCATGCTTGATCCAGACATAGCTGATCCGATAAATACAATTGCCCCCATTTCTTCATCCTTCCATGAAGACAATCCTCTTCTTCCAATTGTATGCATTTGAACCATGCAGCCTTAGGCAATTCAAATAAGCATGAAGGATTATCCCTCATGCTTACTTAGTAAGTTAAATCGATTCACTTGTTCCATTAAACCGGCGTCCAGCAATGCTTGCAACTCGGTTTTCCCGAAAAGGTCGAAATGAGGATAGTCCTCATGTTGGTCAATCCATTCAGGTTTCAATCCGTATCTTTTTCCCCATTCGATTAATTTATCAAGATCTGCACAACCCGCCTTCGTTACGGTTTTACAATTCGGAAAACGGTCATCGAGCCAGTAGTGCGTGAGAAAAGCGATCTCTCCGGCAGTGACTGCTTCTTTCCAAGCTTTTAATTCCGCCCGATTGATGCCGAACGCCATTATTCGGCCACCCTGCAGATTTCCAAATACTTGGCGTCCCATTCCGGATCGATTTTCCGCAATGAAACGGGACGGAAGTTTTCCTTTTTCACTAAAATATGTTCGGAAGTTGCGGTTGCCGCTACCGTTCCGTCTTCATGAAGGATTTCGTAGCCGTATACTGTGCGAAGCTTCCCATGGGACTCGACCCATGTCCGGACTGTTGCGGTTTGTCCGTATCTCATGGCCGCCTTGTATTGGATTGATAAATCAATTACAGGAGATAAATAACCTTCTGTTTCGAGGCCGGCGTATGTAAAGCCTAGATCTTGAATAAGGCTCGTTCGGCCAATTTCCATCCATACTAAGTAATTGGCATGGTAGACGACGCCCATTTGGTCCGTCTCTGCATACCGGATTTCCACTTCTTTTTCACTTACAAACATTTTCTTCACCTCTGTTGTCCATTATACAAAAGAGATGGGCGAATTGCTGTTTGTGTAACTTGTAACGAATAGTCTAATAATGTTGATTCATTTTCAGTGTCTGTTTAGTTGTTTCGTATATACAGTGGTCTTATATCCTTAACCTGAGCTTTTCCGGGATTTGAACCTATAATGGTTCCCTTTACAATTGCTTCTATTTTATCTCCAATTTTATATCCATCGGTTTTAACGCCTTTCAAACTGATAAAGGTAAATGCGTATGCGTCTAGGTCGGTATGCTTTATTTCATCTTTAAGCCATTCATATTGCATCCTATTTAAATCCTTTCCAATTAACAACGTATCCTCTTTTACCTGTAGTACATACCCTTGGATAACGGTTTCGGGATTTTCAGTTTGCTCCGTCTCCGATTGCACAATTATATATTCAGCGATGTCGGTAAATTTCAAACCGTCCGGACCTTGATCGCAACTAGACCAATGGTATTCATGATCCCCGCCGTTAATATATACTTTTAGATAATAGGCTTTGGACACATCAGACTGGCAAGTGTTTTCAGCTTAAGATCACCTAAATAATTCGCCAGGATTAACCGTTTAAAAATCTCTTGTTTCACTTGTGCGGTAACTTGAAAATCTCTAATTGCCCTTGTTTCTTTTGAGTTAATGACTTTTGTGACTTCTTTTGTTTTTGTATTCACTTCATTTTCCAGTTTATCTCCATACTTTAATTCCAACTCAAAAAGATCCTGTCGCCCCAAATTATATTCTACAGCCAAAATCTCTACCATACCGAAAAAGCCGTCGGAGCATCCCGTGGCGATATAGCTAGTAGTACTGATTGCGCACCAACCGATTTACCCGCTCCACGCAAGTTGATGAGGTGACATGATATTGGTCCGTAAACGGATTCGCGAACGCATTTCCCCGTTCATCGTATTCGCTGTATAGATGAGTGACGGCTAATGGTTCCCCTTGCCCTCTTTCATAAATCTCGAAATTTCCCCGCGTCGTGTCGATAATACGTTGTATCCACATAACATAGCCCCGCATTTCTATATTTTCTTAATTATAACTCTATAAATTTTGAAAAGGAATAAAGAAAGGACTAAGCGGTTTGTTCGCTTAGCCCTTTTTCACTTCAACCGCACTCCTCCCTAGTAAAGGGACGCATGTCAATAGCGAATGATCAATACCGCAGCCCTCTTCCATTTTCAGCAATCGCATGCGCTAGACGGATTGTCGACACTGCCAACTCCGCATACGTCACTTCACGATTAGGATTAAATCGGTTACTCTCTTCCTTTAGTAAACCCAATGAGTTTGCTATAGCTACATAACCTGTATTTGCAGAGTGCACTTTATCAGCATCCGCAAAGCCAAGCTTAAAGATGCTGTTATCTTTTGCTGCCTGCTCGAGTCCTAATACTCGAATCATCCAAACGGAAAGTTCTTCTCTTGTAATTGGCGCATCGGCAGCGAAGTTCTTACCATCCGCTTTAACGATACCCGCTTCAACCGCACGTTCAATCTCCTGATATAACGGGTGTTTAGGGTCAATATTTTCGAAGGTCTGATTAGGTTCTTCCTGTCCGTGGTAATAACCGCCGTAATAGAAATAAGTGAGTGATTTCATAAGCACCTTTAATGCTTCACCCTTTGATATGGCGGCATCCCCGTTAAAGCTCTTTGCATCTTTTACATCCAATACTTTAGCGTTAATGAGATAATTGAGCTCTTCTTCCGCCCAAGGATGTGTCACTGTGATTGAGTCCTTGCCATTCAACATGTTACTCCATTCTCCAGTATTGGCATTCACATAACTAAATGGATCTTCATTGAATACAGGTAAATAGACGAGGTCGTAATGGTTTTCCTTTTCCTTTTTTGCATGTTTCATATACGTAAGCTTCAGACTAAGCGCCTCTTCAAAAATCTTTTTTGCCTCTTGTTCGGAAATGATGTCATTACTTGATGGCCAATTTTCAATTTCTTGGTAATTGACGTTTAGGCTGTTTAAAGAACCATCAGCTGCAATCCCTACACTGATCTGATCGCCGCTGACGATAATCCCATTAACGATTCTCGGGAAAGTGAAGTTATACGAACCCAGCCTATCGTCGACATAAGGTTCTTCTACAGGCATTGCATAGTTATGCAGATAGGAAGGGACCCACTCTTTAAGAGATTTCACAGCCTGGCTAAGTGCCTTCTGTTGGGAGAGTTTATTCACTTTTTTTGTATTCTCCCCGATTTCCATCAGAAGATGGTCTTTCATATTGTAGTAGTGAATAATTTCCCCAGTGTTTTTATTAATTTCTAAACTTGATCCAGATCCGCCATTTGCATACTGATACATATATTGGACGTAAATGACTGGAACTCCATTATAATTCTCCATTTCATGAATTGACTCAATCCTTAACTTAATCTTATCGGAATCAATTGCAAGAAATTTTTCAGCAATCTTTTTCGCGTCTTCTACCGTAATTCCCTTCTGCTTTGCCGGGAGTGGCTTTGCCGTAATTTTTTCGATTTTTGTCTTCCCTGGCAAGTTCGATGTATAGCCATTTGCAGTCATCCACTTCCCTGTTTCCGCTTCAATGCCTTGTAGTTTAGCCGTTGGACGGTAGACAAGCTCTACAGTACGGTTGCTCGTTTGGTAGTCATAGTTGATTTGATAATTCAAATCTACAGAAAGATTATCTTTCATTTTTTTGACCATCTCATTTTTATTTTTAATTTTGGTCACGTCATCAAAGGTTGACGATGTTGCATTTGTACTAGGAAACATCTTGTAAAAACTAACGATTTCACCGTTTCCTAAAACAGATACTTCCATTCTTTGGTCAGCAATGGAAACCTGATTTTTCGTACGTGCAAATGTAAACGAATAGCGTATCGGTTCTGTTAGGATTTGCTGCGGATAATAATTGAACGTATTTGCCTCTAATTGATAGTCTTTTCCATCTAGAAACTTCTGCATAAAATCTTCTGCAATCTTCCTAGCTTCGTCTTTTGAGACTTTTGCTGGGAACAAAGCATCCTTTACGTTAGGAGGCTGATAGGAGAAGTATTCAATATCCAATTCCTTCCCGACAAAGCCTACATTCCCGTAGACCCGCTTCCCATCAATTATCTTTGTGAAATAAAGATCATGCCGCACCGTTTCATCTTCTGGATAAATATGCGCACGGTTCACTTGAAAATCGGCATTTGTTAAGAAGTCAAACTGATTTGGGAACATCTTTCGGAATTTCTTGATCAATTCCTCTTTCGAGATAACAGCATCAGCGGAAGCAACTTGGATCCGCACCTTTTCTGGTTGTCCATTCATAGTAGTTGAAGCATCTGCAATCGAAGAAAACATTCCTAGAGACAAAACGGAAGAAGTTACAATCATACTTAGCTTTTTCATTTTCACCAAAATAACCCTCCTAGGTTACATTTCTTTGTGTTAGAAAGCAATCTTTAGATTGTATGATTGTCGGTTGGAGAATAGAACATAAAGAAAAGGCGCCCGATGTAATCGGACGCCTTTATTTTATCTATTAGTTGTTTTTCATTTTATCACGCAGAACCATTTGAAGGATTCCACCGTGACGGTAGTAGTCGACTTCAACGTCAGAGTCGAAACGTGCAAGTACGTCGAATTCTTTGACGGAACCGTCTTTTGCAGTTGCTGTCACTTTAAGGATATCGCGTGGTTTTACGCCTTCCGCGATGTTTACGCTGATTTCTTCTTCGCCAGTAAGACCAAGTGTTTCAGCGCTTTCTCCCTTCATGAATTGAAGAGGAAGAACACCCATCATGACAAGGTTTGAACGGTGGATACGCTCATAGCTTTCAGCGATGACTGTTTTGATGCCGAGCAATGAAGTTCCTTTTGCAGCCCAGTCACGTGAAGAGCCCATTCCATAATCTTTACCAGCAAGAATGACAAGACCTGTTCCATCTTCTTGATAACGCATAGCTGCGTCATAGATCGGGCAGATTTCTTTTGTCGGCCAATAGGTTGTGTAGCCGCCTTCCGTGCCTTTTGCAATTTGGTTACGAATACGGATATTCGCGAATGTACCGCGCATCATCACTTCATGGTTACCACGGCGGGAACCGTATGAGTTGAAGTAACGTGGCTCTACGCCATGTTCGCGCAAGTATTTACCAGCCGGTGTATCTTTACCAATTGCACCTGCAGGTGAAATATGGTCCGTCGTGATTGAATCACCGAATTTACCGATGACGCGAAGTCCAGCTAGAGCTTCGATATCAGCAGGCTCTTTTGAAAGTCCTTCGAAGAACGGAGGGTTTTGGATATATGTCGAGTTTTCATCGAAATCATATAATGAATCGTCAGTAGTCTCGATCGCATTCCATGCTTCGTTCTCAGTGAATACGCGAGCATATTCTTTGCGGAATAGTTCAGGTGTTACTGTCGCTTTGACGACTTCCTTCACTTCTTCCGTTGTTGGCCAGATGTCTTTGAAGTAAACATCTGTGCCGTCTTTTGCTTTACCGATCGGATCTTTTTCAAAATCGATATCGACAGTTCCAGCAAGCGCATATGCGACAACTAGTGGCGGTGAAGCCAAGTAGTTCGCTTTTACAAGCGGATGGATACGTCCTTCGAAGTTACGGTTACCGGAAAGGACAGAAGAAACTAATAGGTCGTTTTCCATGATCGTTTTTTCGATTTCAGGAAGAAGTGGACCGGAGTTTCCGATACATGTTGTACATCCATAACCGACTGTATTGAATCCGATTTGATCCAAGTATTTGGAAAGACCCGAGTCTTCTAGATAGCCTGTAACAACTTTTGAACCTGGTGCAAGTGATGTTTTCACGTATGCAGGAGGTGTAAGCCCTTTTTCGACAGCCTTCTTGGCAACAAGTCCAGCACCTAACATTACGTATGGGTTGGAAGTGTTCGTACAAGAAGTGATCGCTGCAATTGCAAGGTCTCCTGTTGTCATGCCGACAGTGCGGCCGTCTGCGAACTCGACAGTAGCTTTCTTTTCAAATTCCTTCGGAGTAAGACCGAAGCCTTGGTTCCCTTCAGGAGCTACAACAGAATCTTTGAACGAACGCTGTAATCCGGAAAGCGGAATCAAGTCTTGTGGACGTTTCGGTCCAGCAAGGTTTGCTTCGATTTTTGTAAGATCAATTTCAATTACTTCTGTGTATGTCGGATCTTCTTTATCAGGAGTAAAGAACATATCGTTCTCTTCAAGATATTTTTGTACAACTTGAATATGCTCTTCATCACGGCCAGTCAAACGCATGTAATCAAGAGATTCTTCGTCAACTGGGAAGAAACCGCAAGTTGCGCCGTATTCAGGAGCCATGTTAGCAATTGTCGCACGGTCTGCAAGTGGCAATTTAGATACGCCTGGTCCGAAGAACTCGACGAATTTACCGACCACACCATGTGCACGTAGTGTTTGTGTCACTTTAAGCGCAAGGTCTGTTGCAGTTGTGCCGTTCGGAAGTTCACCGACCAATTTCACTCCGATAACTTCAGGGATCGGGAAGTATGAAGGCTGTCCAAGCATTCCTGCCTCAGCTTCAATCCCACCAACACCCCATCCGAGAACACCGATGCCGTTAATCATCGTTGTATGGGAGTCAGTACCGACAAGTGTATCTGGATATGTTTCGAAAGTGCCGTCTTCGTTTTCCACTTCATGGACAACTGCAGCAAGGTACTCGAGGTTTACTTGGTGAACAATACCTGTCGCGGGTGGCACTGCACGGTAGTTATCGTATGCTTTTTGTGCCCAGCTCAGGAATTGATAACGTTCAGCGTTACGCTCGAACTCAAGTTCCATGTTAAGGCGGAGTGCATCCGGCGTACCGTAGCGGTCAACTTGTACCGAGTGGTCGATAACAAGGTCAACCGGAATTTCAGGATTAATCTTGTTTGGATCTCCGCCCATTTCAGCCATAGCTGAACGAAGCGATGCAAGGTCAACGACAACTGGAACTCCAGTAAAGTCTTGTAGGATTACACGGGAAGGTTTGAAAGGGACTTCTGCGTCCTTGTCTGCATCCTTGCCCCATTTTGCCAAGTTTTCAACGTGTTCATCTTTGATCACATATCCGTCATGTTGGCGCAGGACGGACTCAAGTAGCACTTTTACTGAATAAGGTAGTCTGGAAATATTCGCAACGCCGGCATCTTCGAGTGCTTTAATATGGTAATAGTTATATGTTTTACCGTTCAACTCGAAAGATTTGCGGCTGTTATGCAAATTACTTTTCGCCATTTGTAAATTCCTCCTTTATCTATTGAAAAGGTTTTGTGTAAGCGTTTCTCTACTCCATCATAGTACAGCTAGGTTCATAAGTAAAATACATAAAAATTATAGTCTTTCATAAGAAAATATGATGACCGTATGTACGAAGGCATAAAGAAACAGCTCACTGTCAAGTATATTCTGAAAAACTTATTCGCGCAAAGTTTTGAACTATAGAATAGAAATCTACTGAGTTTTTACTACATATATGGCATGATAGATAGGAAGATATGTAAA
This sequence comes from Sporosarcina luteola, assembly GCF_023715585.1. GTDB lineage: Bacteria > Bacillota > Bacilli > Bacillales_A > Planococcaceae > Sporosarcina > Sporosarcina luteola_D. The sequence goes on along the minus strand of NZ_JAMBOK010000001.1, from coordinate 557,421 downwards.
GGGAGTGGGATTGTTGAAAAAAGCATTGTTAGTAATCGATTACACTTATGATTTTGTTGCAGAAGATGGAGCATTGACATGTGGTCAGCCAGGCATTGATCTTGAAATGTATATCGTCGACTTGACAAAGAAGTTTTTGGATAAAGGTGATCTTGTCATCATGCCTGTCGATCTCCACGAAGAAAATGATCCGTATCATCCGGAATCAAAAATGTTTCCGCCGCACAATATAAAAGGTACCCCGGGGCGGAACCTATATGGCGCACTTCACGATGTATTTGAAGAAAACAAGAATCAGATTATCTGGATGGATAAAACACGTTTCAGCGCATTTACGGGAACCGAACTTGAATTGCAGCTTCGGGCACGCGGGATAACTGAATTGCATCTTGTCGGTGTTTGTACGGACATCTGCATTCTTCATACATCGGTCGATGCCTATAATCGGGGCTTTGATATCGTTATCCACGAAAGAGGCGTGGCGAGCTTCGATGCTGCTGGACACGAATGGGCACTACGGCATTTTGAAAAGACACTTGGGGCCACAGTAATCCGCTAATGTTGATGTTTTTTAGTGATTTTCTCTTCTGTAGATGTTTAAGGTATGGAAAAAACGGATATCTAAGTACTACATAAGCGATTATGAATCACTAAAAAAGGAGATGGATTAAATGAGCTTTATTTGGTTTCTAATTATTGGTGGAATTATCGGTTGGCTCGCAGGACTTATTTTAGGAAAAGATATTCCAGGTGGAGTCATCGGTAATATCATTGCCGGCATCATCGGTGCTTGGATTGGTGGTATGCTGCTTGGGTCATGGGGTCCTAAAGTTTCGGATTTCTATATCCTTCCTGCATTGCTCGGCGCAATCATCCTCGTGTTTATTGTGAGCTTGATCATGAAATCAATGCGCAGAGCTACCTAATGAAAAAATGAAAAAGAGCGTCAAGAGATTTTTCTCTTGACGCTCTTTTCATTTACTTTCCAGTCTTTGAGCTTCAAACTCATTGAAGAACCATAAGACGTCTTCTACATATTTATCACTATGATTGTAATGGAATACCGCCTTTTCAATCTCCCCATCTGCTGCCCCGCTTTTGGACAAATAATGTGCGGCGCTGAATATCGCATCTTCAATATCAAAAGGGTCAGCAATTCCATCCCCATTTGCATCGACTCCGTACCCGCCATACTTTTTAATGACAGCAGGATCCGTCTTGTCCTTATCAGGTATATTCCCTTTTCCAAGCCCTTCACAACCTGGATATCCCCAGCCTACGAAGGTGCAAGGCATGAACTGCATATGCCCTTCCGCACCGGCTGGAGATAACAAAGTATTCATCGTTGAGAATCTGGTTTCAATCCGATGGTGGGCGGCAAGTAGCGTCCAGGGAATGCCGTACTCCTCCGCAGCCGCTTTGTATATTGGAATATACTCTTCCGGTATGACCAATGCGGTATGCCGGTCCTGGAACTCAAGCAACGTGCTTGCAGATTTTTTTATGAGCTCGGGGTTTTGGATGCCTGTCCAAATAATAGCTGATATGGTGAAGGTGGTTACAGCAACAGGGATAAGCAAAACGATCATAAAAAACTTCGCTTTTATAGATATCCCCTTTTTTTTCTTCTTCACTGTACCACCCTTTCATTTCATTTCTAATTAGGATTTCGGTTTTTCTTTGATGAGCGCGGTCATATCTTTCACGATTTCCTCGTAAGGAACTTCTTCCGCACCACTGTAAGTCTTAACAGACACTCCGTCTTTATTGACTAAGCTGAATGCCGTTCCATGGACAACTTGGTCCTCTCCCGGCGCCTTGCTGACGAACGTCTTGAAAGAGCCGATCGCCAAGTTTTCAATCGTTTCCTGGCTATATCCGGTCAACATTTCCCATTTGCTTTGATCGACAGGCTCGAATGCATCCAAGTATTCTTGCAAAGCTTCAGGCGTATCATTTTTAGGGTCTATGCTGAAGGATACAATTTTATAATCTTCAATGCCTTCGTCATGCAGCATTTTCTGCAAATCCGTCATATTCGCCATCATCGGCAGGCAGACGGTCTCACAATTTGTAAAGACAAATTGGGCAATCCAGACAGTCCCCTTCAAATCGTCAAGGGATACTTTCTCATTATGTTGGTTCGTAAATTCAAACGGGTCAATCTTATAGTTATGATCCGCTTTGAACCCGCCCATTGAACATGCACTCACTACTAGCATAAGCATCATGATGGACAATAAAAATATTTTTTTGCGCATATACAGAACCCTCCACTTTCGTACTTACTTTATCATAGTGGATGCATACTTATCAAACAACCGCATGGGTTCATCGTTCTTGTCCAATCTTTGACGTTTCCGTGAAGTTCATTTCACATGTAATGAAACAAGCGCAGTGTGAATTGCTTTCAGTTTCGTTCCAAGACGGTGCAACAGGTAAAATGATACAAAGATCGGAAATCCGACCTGCTGTATGAGCACTAGCCAACCGTGGAAGGAAGAAATGATACTTTGTCCGTGTATTTTTTTGAAAAAGCTCTTATAATGGGGAGTAGAATGGAAGAGGTGAAGACTGTTGCAAGATTTTTTTATGTGGTTCATCATTTTTTGGTGTGTCGTCCTGGTCGGCCTTTTCGGAATCGGCGGCTTTTTCATGTTCCGCAAATTCCTGAAAGTGTTTCCGAAGGCGGATGGTAAATCGACGCTTGATTGGGAAGAGCATTATGTGAATGAATCCCTTCATCTCTGGAATGATGAAGCGAAAGAGTTATTGAATGAACTCGTCAGCCCCGTTCCGGAATTGTTCCGTGACGTCGCCAAGCAGAAGATCGGCTCTAAAATCGGTCAAATTGCGTTGGAAGACCGTGCGAAGACAATAAGCTTCGATCATATTATCCGCGGTTACATTATCGCTACTCCGAAACGCGATCATAAATTTTTACGCAGGAAATTGGACTCGATGGAAATTGATATTACACCTTACGAGCATTTATTTGATTAACAAAAGCGGAGGTGACCGCCTAGCCCCGACAAGCGTTGGAAGTTTTGAAAATAAGGCGTTCTTTGCCTTATGCTTCAAGACTGAAGCGACTCGAGGGGCTGGTCACCGGAGTCTAGACGTGAACCTAAAAAGGTGCTTCCCTGAAATTCAATGAAATTTGAATTTCTGTGGTAGCACCTTTTTATTATTTACTGCCTTCCAATATCGTTGCTTTCCTTTCAGCCACTCGCTTTCCGCGCGAGTCGAGTGCCTGCACTTCAAGCAAAATTTCCAAGTAAAATAAATTCAATTTCTAAGTATAAGCCGAACCAGAACCTCTAGTTTTTTTAAATGGTGTTTTTCAGTTTGTAATATTTCACCAACATCCCGATGCGCCATGGGACAATCATGCCGAATGCGAGTATCCAGAACATGCCGCCAAGCTCCCCTACGTCGATGGTGCTGCTTAAAATTAATTTCGCGACAAAACGTACAAGTAGCAGACCGAAGAGGATGATTAGGAAAGCTCGCGACTTTTTGACATAAAGCTTTTCATTCTTCACTTCAAAATTCGTTGTTTTGATCAACACAATCGAAAATAGCATTCCGACAATAACCGATTCGAAGACTTGAAGCAAGGGCACCCTGAATTCTTCAAATAAAAACATAAGCGCCCCTGTCGACATGAACAGCGGCGGCAAGATGATTTTTTTAGGTGAAACCGGTCTTTTTGCCGCTTTCGTACGCACAATGAACGCCATCGTTCCCATAAATAAGAATAACAGCGTTGAGCCGACGATCAAATACACAGAAGGGATTTCATTGAATATGTACTCAATAATTTCATGAAGTTTAAGCATGGCCCTCCCCCCACTCCAGCAACTCATCCAAACGGTATTTCAGCTGCTCCATCGGAACGAACCTGGCAAATCTGGCAGTTTCCTTTCCTTCATGGAACAGGAGAACAACAGGTGCAGTGAATAGGGCGAGCTGTCCCGCCATTTCAGGGACTTGTGCAGCATTCACTCTATAAAAAGGAAATGGATAATCCTCTTCCAGTTCGGCCACTTGCGGATAAAGCCCTTCACAGACGGAGCAGTGATTCGTTTTTACAAACACGACAAGCCGAGGCTCGCTCGCAATTATGTCGAGCCATTGTTTAAAAGATCCGATCTCTTTCATCGGCAGTTCCTCCACTTCAAAAATCAATTACGCCTCCAAGCAAGATGCTCGGAGGCTATACTTGTTAAAATCCTTGGAAATCCCCGAATATCGGGCTTAGTAGGCTTGTCAGGAAAACAATGCCGTCAAAGAACAGCAATAGTCCGAAGGCAATCATAATATAACCGCCGACTTTCATTATCAGGTTGCTGTTTCTTCGGATCCAGCCGAGTCGAGTAATAAAGAACGACAAGACGAAAAACGGAATCGCAAAACCGAGTACATACATCATCATGTATAGCATGCTGGAACCGGGATTTGCGGCTGCCAGTCCGATGATGGCTCCGATGATCGGTCCCATGCACGGTTGCCATCCCGCAGAAAAAGCGAGCCCAATCAATGCTGTCCCTAAATAACCGGCCGGACGGTTTTTGAATTGCAGACGATGCTCTTGCATTAAAAATTTCGGTGTAAATAATCCGATGACCATTAGGCCGAATAATACGATGAAAATGGCACCGATTTGTCTAAGCAAATCCTTGTACTGGATGAAGAAGTTGCCGACGAAGGATGTGCTGAACCCTAAAAAGACGAATACGACTGAAAATCCGATTAAGAAGAACAGCGTATGGAGCATGCCATTCCGGTTCATCCGTTTTGAATCCGATTTCAGCTCTTCAAGCGACATGCCGGTAATATAAGATATGAATGCCGGATACAATGGCAGGACACAAGGCGAAATGAAACTGAGAAACCCAGCTCCAAATGCTAGAAATATATTTAAATCAGTTGCCATCATTCTCTCCCCTTCATTATTCTTCTCCCATCGTATCAAATCCCATGCCGAAATTCGCCTATTTTAACTGTGAACTCTTTTTGAACAAAGAAAAGCGTAGCGTGTGTAAATAAAATAACGGTTCGCCTTCACAAGAGATGCGTTGGCGAACCGGTTTGTTACATCGCGTCTTCCATGAGACCGTTTTGTAATTGATACATCATAAAGTAGAGCCCTTTTTGTGCTAACAGCTGCTGGTGGTTGCCACGTTCGACAATTTCGCCTTGGTGGAGGACGAGGATCAGTTCTGCATCCTGGATTGTGCTCAATCGATGGGCAATGGCAATTGTCGTACGTCCTCTCCTCATTTTTTCCAAGCTTGCCTGGATGGCAACTTCCGTTTCCGTGTCGATATTCGCGGTCGCTTCATCTAACACGAGTATTTTCGGGTTCGTTGCAATCGTCCGTGCGAATGCCACAAGTTGACGCTGTCCGCTCGAGAAAGTGGATCCCCGCTCTGTCACTTTCTGTGAATATTTATCAGGCAGCTTCTCAATGAATTCATTCGCTTGGACAAATTCAGCAGCTGCACGGACTTCCTCTGATGACATCCCCTCATTATGAAGACGGATATTGCTTTCGATATCGCCATAAAACAAGAATGGATCTTGTAGAACTAATCCGATTTTCTTCCGCAGTTCCGACTTCGGCAAGTCTTTTAAGGAGACGCCGTCAATGAGGATTTCCCCCTGCCCATATTCATAGAACCTCATAAGCAAGTTGATGATTGAACTCTTTCCGCTTCCCGTATGACCGACCAATGCCACCGTTTCACCGGCATTCGCTGTGAACGAGATGTTTTTCAGCACATCGTTTTTGCCATCATAGGAAAACGTCACATTTCGGAATTCGATTGTCCCTTCTTGGATTTCCTTATGCTCTGTTTCCTGTTGCGCAGGCTCCATATCCGGGTCGTCCATCAACTTGAATACGCGTGACGCCGAAACGAGCGCTTGTTGGAAAATGGACAACCGCTGCATCACTTGCTGGACCGGTTGGAAGAGACGGCCGATCAGTGTCGTGAATGCATAGATGATCCCCACTTCGACTGCACTGTCCAATGACATGAATCCAAAATAGCCAAGGACGGCAACAATTGCGAAGGCATAGAGCAAGTCGATGAACGGCCCTAATAGCACACTATCGAATTTGATGTTCCGCATGCCTGCACGATAATGCCCTTCGTTAATATCATCAAACTCCTTAGACAATCGTTCCTCCTGCCGGAATGCCTGGATCATGCCCATCCCGGATAACGATTCGGCAATTTTGGCATTCAATTGACTCAATCTCTCCCTGATGTCCTGATAGAAATCAGCGCTGTATCGACGGTAGACGAAGATGATCGCAAAGAACAATGGCAAGAGAATCATGGAAGCAAACGATAGTTTCACGTCAAGTGAAAAGAGAGCAATGTAAACACCGATAATGACGAAGATCGCTTGCAAGAACGTGACGACGACGCTGACGAACATTTCTTTGATGGATTCTGTGTCGTTCGTCACACGTGACACGATGCTTCCTGCCGGTGTCCTGTCAAAATAACGCATACCTAGCCCTTGGACTTTCGAGAATACATCGATCCTCATTTGTTGAATGATCTTCAACGCAATGTCCTGAAAGCGGAGCAGTTGAAAATACGATACAACGACAATGAAGATCTGCAGCCCGATATAAACGAGTGCGAGCGTCATCACTTCATTCTTCGGAAAGTTGAGCGGTGTCAAATAATCATCGATAAATGATTGGATGATGAGCGGGCCGACAATGCTTCCTGTTATCGTTAAGATAAGGAAGAACAATGCGACCGAGATGCTTACCTTATGTGGAATTGCATAGCGCATCAACCGCTTGAAGACGATCCATTGGTCCTTTGCCGTCAATTTAGGCTGTTTTTCCATCTGCATTATTCTTCCCCTCCTTGCTCGACAAGCACTTCCAATTGCTGCAGGTCATACATTTCTTTATATCTTCCATCCATGGCAATCAATTCTTCATGCGTACCTGCTTCGACAATCGTTCCCTCATGCATGACGATAATTTTATGAGCATGCTGGATGGCGCTTAATCGGTGGGACGTAATGACTGTCGTCTCGCCTGTGCGTGTCCGCTTCAGCGACTCAAGGATTGCTTCTTCGGTTTTGGCATCGACTGCCGATAACGAGTCGTCCAAAATGAGCAATTCGGGTTGCATGATCAGTGCGCGCGCAATGGATACCCGTTGCTTCTGGCCTCCGGACAAAGAAACCCCGCGTTCTCCAACGATCGTTTCATAGCCTTCTGCGAATCCTTCAATATCATCGTGGATATGGGCGAGCCTCGCCGCCTCATAAATCTTCTCCCGATCGATTTTCGGATTCGTGAACGCAATATTCTCCGCAATCGTCGTCGAGAACAGGAAATGATCCTGCGGCACGTATCCGATAGACTCCCGCAAACGCTGCTGTTTGTATTGATTGATCGGATGCCCGCCATAAACGATGCTTCCTTTATAACCTTCAAATTCTCTCAGCAATAATTTCAGGATTGCCGTTTTTCCGGAGCCGGTTTTCCCGACAATGCCGAGTGTCTCTCCTCGTTTCAAAGTGAAGTGGACATTGTGGAGCGCAGGCGTTTCATCATCCGGGAATTTAAATTCATTGATGTCGAAGTGGAGATCCCCCTCCGGACGGCGATCGATTGCTCCTGTGACATCTTTAATATCCGGAGCGATGGACAATAGTTCCGTAATACGGCTGTACGATGCATTCCCACGTTCCACGATATTGAACAGGAATCCGAAAGCGAGCATTGGCCATACAAGCAGTCCGAGGTATGTACTGAATGCCACCATGTCACCGATGGACATATCCCCTGCAACGATGAATTTTGTTCCGAAGTAGAAAGATAGAATATAGGATACCGCAAAGATGCCGGTGATTGTCGGATCGAAAAGCGCATCCACTTTTGCCACCCGCATATTTTTAGCGACGACATCCGTCGATAGATCTGTAAAATCTTCGATGTCTTCCTTTTGTTGACCGAATGTTTTGATTACTTTTATGCCAGAAATGCTTTCCTGCGTCTTATCGTTCAGATTAGAGAACGCCTCTTGCGCAAATCGGAAACGTTTGCGCAGCAATCTCCCATAATAGCTTGTCAGGAAAATCATGAATGGAAATGGAATAAGTGCAATGACTGTCAATTTCCAGTTGATGGTCAACGCCATCGTCAAAATGACGAAACCGCCAGTGGAAATGGAGTCGACGAGCGTCAAAATTCCCATTCCTGCCGTCTGCTGAACGGCGTTGATGTCATTTGTCGCATGGGCCATCAAGTCCCCGACCCTTCTCTTTTGATAAAAGGAAGGCGACATCCTCGTAAAATGATTGAATAATTTCTCCCGCATCGTCCGCGACAATAGAACTGCGGAGCCGAAGATCATGACGCGCCAATAATAGCGGGACACGTACATGAGAATTCCGGCTATGGCCAAAATGATAAGCCACTTCGTCAGCTCGGAAGCTGTCAATGTGGCTTCCGTAATGTCATCGACGATCAAGCCGATGATTTTCGGAGGAAGCAATTGCAATAAGGAGACGAACACAAGCGCTGCGACGCCAAGTCCATATTGTTTCTTCCGTTGTTTGAAAAACCAGCCAAGTTGCAGTAAGACTTTCAAAGTAATCCCCCTTTTTCTCTATCTTTGAATAGTCTATCAAAAGTCTGAACAATAGAAAAGGTGCGAAACTTAAATTATTCGGTTTCTGAAATACTTTCGAGGTGGATAAAGGAGATTCGGTGTGTTTCACTGTTGTCGGAAATGAGGTGCAGTGTTCCGTCCAGCATGTTGATTTTTTGGATATAGCCTCTGCTCTCAACTACTTTTTCATTGTCCCAATAACGGATGGATAGCTGCAAATTTCTTTCTGCCGCTTCGTGGATCTGGTAGTTCCATTGTTCGAGTTGCTGTTCGTCGGGCTGTTGCCTCAATTGATGTTCATCTTCTTTTTGCCATTCCCGCAGCTGTTCGATATGTTCGGGCAGCATCATCGCCGTCCATTTGATACGTCCTCGGTCACGGATCATTCGATCATCTCCTTTGATTTACTTATAATGCCCGCCGATAAGTTTGGAACGGTGGACGGCGGTTCCTGCGTCTGTGTAGGAGACCGCGCGGAGGACAGCTGTGGAGCCGTATTTTTTGCGCAGTAAATCCATCGCTTCTGCAAGCTGACGGTTGCGCCATTTGTGTTGGTCGAAAAGGCTGAGCTGCATGGCGTATTCGTTTTCGAGATTTGCCAGACTGATGGCGATGCGGCGCACGGGACGGCCGTCATGGAACTCATCGAGCAGCTTCGTGCAAAGACGGTAGATCGCCATCGTATCGTTCGTCGCTTCATGCATCGAACGGGAACGGCCGAATCCCCCTCCGAGTGAATTCTTCGAATAGCCAATTGACAAGTGGACTGTGCGCCCCGCCTTACCCGCTACTCTTGCGCGTAACGCGACATCTTCACACATTTCCAGGATGACGGCGAGGATATCTTCCCGCTTCGTGTAATCGCGGAACAAAATTTGTCCCTTTCCGTAGCTGATCTGCCCTTCGACAAGCGGTGCTCCGAGATCGGACAAGTCGATGCCATGCGCATGGTGATACAATTGATTGCCCATGACACCGAATTTCGTTTCAAGCCGTTCAAGGGGCGTACGGGCTAAGTCGCCTACCGAGAAGATCCCCATATTGTTCAGCGTCCTTTCAAGCTGGCTGCCGATTCCCCACATCCGGCTGAGCGGTGCGACCGGCCATAGTCTCTTCGGTACATCTTCATACGTCCAGCGGGCAAAGCCAGTTTTTTTTGCATCCAAATCAAGTGCTAGCTTCGACATAAGCATATTCGGTCCCATTCCGCAGGCGGATCGGAGCTGGTATTGGCTGACAAGTTCATCTTGGATTCTTTTGACGGTTTCTTCAGGGTCGCCCCATAGCCGCTCCGTCCCTCCTAAGTCAATGAAGCTTTCGTCGACGGAATAGACATGGATCGCCTCTTTCGGCACATATCGGTTCAAATTTTTGGCGATTTCCATTGAAACATCGATGTAAAACTGCATTTTGGGCTCGATCAGCCGTATGGATGGGTCATCGGGGATTTCATAGAGCCGCATTCCGGTCTGCACGCCGAACTCCTTCTTCAATGCAGGCGAAGCAGCCAGAACAATTCCACCCTTCCGTTCTTTATTGCCAATGATGGCGATCGGCGTATCCATGACATCGAGTCCTTCGATTGCAGCCGCACAACTGGCATAGAAGCTTCGCATATCCAGGCATACAATTTTCCGGTCCGGCAAATCTTCGTACATCGCGCATCCCTCCAAAAAGAACACTAGTTCTATTCAGTATACCCAGAACAGACGTTCATATTCAATGGTCCTTATTGCCAATTGGCAAAAATGGAAAGTGAATGTGCTGCGGAATAGCACATAAGTCCTGCGTTCTAAAAAAGATTCTTCTCGTTACTTTAGATGGTTGTGGGCTTTTATATGTGTAGAGGTAAAAGTTCCAAAGTTTTATGGACGGGCAAATGAAAAACAGGGGATTTGTATTTTTGATTTATGTGAATAATAGTCTTAAAGCACATCTATATTTGGCCATAATAAAACACCCCGGAAGTTAGAGTCAAACTAACTTCCGGGGTGTGCATCAAATGGATGCATCCCCGTTTTATTCGGCTACCAAATCACTGACTTCCTTTGGCAACTTAAAATCTTCGATGTCATTGAAATAGCTGTAAGTAGCATTCAGCTTCTGGCGGGACCGATAGGAGTTCCCGTCACTGAAAGTCCTCATATCCGAGGACACTTTAAAGCTTGTCACATAAGTAGTTTTTTTGTTGAATGTGATGACCAATTCCATTTTATCGATAATTGTGAAACCGTCTTCACTTGGTCCGACGTCCGGGAAAAGTTTCTTGAACCGTTTGAATCCATCGCGGTCCAACGTCAATTTCAGTGCATAGTCGTACTCGATCGGCTCCAGAACAAATTCGTCCTCGAACTCTTTGAACTTGGACAAGTCAAGGATCGGATACGTTTCGGATACTAGTGTGCCAAACAGTTCTTCGACCGAACCGGACGGCAGTTCTTCCCATTCGCCTTTGCGGTCGTCAGTTACAACCAGTCGATCTCCCACTTGGTACAGATCCATATTCCATGCTTTCGCGCCACGCGGCAGGGCTTTTGAATGTAAATGCACCTTAGCCGGATCAAGGAAGGCTTCGACTTGTATATCGAAATTTATGCCGGCTCTTTCAGGTTTTTCAAGATCGCCGTCATAAACAGCTACTGCATAATCGTCAAACACAATATGAGAACGAACAGCTTTCAATGAGTTGTCCATCGCTTCCTGGGATTTATCCAATAAATCTCCGGCTGTCATTTTCTTTTGGGCAGTCCCTGAACTGCTGCAAGCAGCTAATAGAAGAACAAGCGATCCGACAGCAAGGGCACTGATAAGTTTTTTCACATGTAAACTTCCTCTCTACAAAACCTACGTTCATTTTACCGGAAGATGCGCACTTCATCAATCCATTGGACGGACATTCCGCTAGAGAAGTTGCACTTTAGTAAATTTGAAATGATCATTAATTCTCCTTAGAACGCCAAATGTCTGTAAGGGTTCTCATTTTCATCTTACGGATCGTCACGTCTGTAATTCGCAAAGCCGATTCACCTTCCTGCGTACCGATAAATGCTTAAAAGACACCCTGCCGTCACCGGCAGGATGCCTGCATTAATTACTTATGACTTGGTGTGACTGCTGTATCAACGTCCACTGTCATCCGCCATCCGAACGGGTCTTCCGCTTTTCCGGTCTGGATGCCCGTCATCGTGTCATAGACTCTTTGTGCCAATTCGCCGATCTCTCCGTTATTGATGGTGATTTTCTTTTCGTTCCAATAAAGCTCACCGATCGGAGAGATGACCGCTGCAGTTCCTGTGCCGAACGCTTCTTCCAAGGTTCCCGACTGAAATGCTTCGTAAAGCTCCTCCATGGAAATTTTACGTTCGACAATAGGGACGTCCCAATGCTGGAGCAATTCAATAACGGATTTCCGTGTAATTCCTTCCAAAATGCTTCCATTGAGCTCGGGTGTAACGACTTCTCCGTTCAATTTGAAGAAGACGTTCATCGCACCGACTTCCTCGATGTATCGGTGTTCCTTCCCATCGAGCCAAAGAACTTGCGAATAGCCCCTCGCTTCCGCCACTTCTTGCGCTTTCATCGCGCCGGCATAGTTGCCTGCCGTTTTTGCACTGCCTGTCCCGCCCGTTACCGCACGGACGAATTCGGATTCGACCGCAATCTTAACGGGATTGATGCCTTCCTTATAGTAGGCGCCGACTGGGGAAAGAATAATCATGAAGCGGTATGTTTTCGATGGAGCGACACCTAAATACGGTTGCGTCGCAAAGATGAATGGCCGGATATAAAGAGACGTCCCTTCAATGTTCGGGATCCAGTCTTTATCGACTTGGATCAGTTTCCGAAGGCCGGTGAGAGCGAGCTCTTCGTCGAATTCCGGAATGCAAAGCCTTTCATTCGAACGGTTCAATCTCTTCATATTCTCTTCGGGTCTGAAAAGAAGCACTTCCTCATCATCCGTCACATACGCCTTCAATCCTTCGAACACTGTCTGACCGTAGTGGAATACCATTGCCGCAGGGTCAAGCATGATCGGCTCATATGGAACAATTTTCGAATCATGCCAGCCTAGCTCTTCCGTATAATCCATCGTAAACATATGGTCGGTGAAAACAGTACCGAAGGAAAGCTGATCAAACGCCGGTTTCGTTTTCGGATGTAAGGTCTCTTCAACTTTGATTACTGAATTGGTCATCGTAAATCCCCCTTTTGCTATGTATTTTTTCATTATACACGAAACTGTGGCAACGGATATGGTAAAATGGTTGAAATGGAGGGATGACATTGAATGGGACTGAGAAAATGCCCGGGGATGAACGCCGGCAATTGATTTTGGAAACTCTGCAGAAAGCGGACAATCCGATGACAGGAAAAGAGCTTGGTGAACTGTCAAATGTCAGCCGCCAAGTCATCGTCGGGGATATTACATTATTAAAAGCGAAGAACGAGCCGATCCTTGCGACGAGTCAAGGGTACATATACATGCATGCGTCTGCCGGACCGGAAAAAATCGAGAAGGTGCTCGTCTGCCACCACACTCCTGAGCAGACAGAGGAAGAGTTAAATATCCTTGTCGATCACGGGCTAACTGTGAAAGACGTAAAAGTTGAGCACCCTGTCTATGGTGACTTAAGTGCTTCCATCATGGTGGCAAATCGGCTTGAAGTGAAGGAATTTATAAAGCGAGTCAACGAAGCCAATGCGATTTACCTTTCAAATCTGGCTGAGGGAGGCATCCACCTCCATACCGTCATTGCAGATGAACAGCATCAAATCGATAATGCCGAAATCGCATTGAAAAAAGCGGGTATTCTCGTCGAATGACGAATATTAATTCGGAAGTAAGTTTCATATTAAAACCTTTACACAACAAGGTTTACCGTTCCTACATCATCTTTCTACAGATGATGTTTTTCGTTTTTCGCATAAAAAATGGTGCGATACTCTGCCAGATGCGCTGCCTTTAATTTGGACTAATAGAACAATCCTAATCATATTCTATAGAAAACAATCAGAGGAGTGTAAAGTTAGTTGAGAAAAGTTAAGGTTAGTTTACGGCCGATAGTTAGTAGGGTGAATTTACCAACTGTTTTAAAAACAGCTATACTTCCGGGCGACACAATTGAAAGGCTATTTATTGCAACCCAGTTAGGAGAAATCTATTACATAGGAAACGGAGATATAAGAACTTTTTTAGATATTCGTCCGCGAATCTTAAAACTAGGCGCGGCTGGTGGTGGTTATGATGAACGGGGATTGCTGGGTCTGGCGTTTCACCCTAATTTCTATTACAATGGTCTGTTTTATCTTCATTATTCAGTAGCTGGAACACAAGGTCCGGGCGCCCTGCCTCAGTCAGAAGCTGCAAGACCCGCTCGTAATGCTCTTCCTGAATTTTTCAATCCTAATCCGTGTGACCCTAGCACCTTAAACCTAAGGTGGATAAATAGAGAAATGCAATATGATCATATTGATACAGTTGAAGAATGGATTATACAACCAAATGGTCAACCTCAAAAACGGCGGACGTTACTTAATTTAAGAAGACCATTTTTTAATCATAATGGTGTCAACAGCTTAAACTTTTCACCTGAAACAGGAAAACTTGTGTTAACAACCGGAGATGGTGGATCAGGCTATGATCCATTTAACTTAAGTCAGAACGATATGGAAATAGCGGGTAAAGTAATTGAAGTTGATGTAGATAGGAATACATTTATTGAAAATCCCCCCGTAGTTACACGTTTTAATGAACTTCCCGCAACTATTCAGGAAACACTTACGGTAATTGCTAAAGGAGTTCGAAATATACCAGGCATTTCATATCAAAGGTTTTATAATCAATATATCAAGTATGTGGGAAACGTCGGACAGGATTTAGTAGAGTCAATTTTTTCATTCGTTCAATATAAACCAATACCGGTTACTCAGATCATTCAAGCTTCTTTACTAAAATCTCAACCTGACCAGGAAGGATTTATTAACTTTGGCTGGCGTGGGTGGGAAGGTGCTTTTCCTACTTCGATAATAAGGGGCTGCTCTGCAAATCCGACTTTGGATGAAAAAACAATTGCTTATTACAATGATGCAGTAGAGACCTCATTCAAGCGTCTTCTGCCTTTAACTAGTTATTTTCATCAAGATCCCCGACCCGATAAGTTTGGAGGAACTGCGCTTACAGGAGTGCAAGCCTACATGGGGAATGGAATACCCGATTTAACGGGAAGCGTTGTGTTTACCGATATCGCCCGGGATGAGGGATCTCAACCGGGTAGAGGAGTTTTAGCTTATACCAAAGTAAGAACAGATGGTAAACTAAATGATTTTAGTGTTATACAAACTGATTATAATTTTGGGTCTCAATCAGCTCATTATGTTAGTTTAGGAACAAATATGAATCAAACCAAGCTTTATTTAGGGGTTTATGGCTCTATGAATGTGACTGACTACAACAAAGGAATCATCTTTGAAATTGTTCCATGATCTGTAACTCTACTCTTTACTCAATACTAGATGTGTCGCATTCTCATATGATATTGAAATATAAACGAAAAGTGACCGAGAGTATCTGAAAAACACTGTCGGTCCTTGTATTTAGAAAGTAGGCATCTTATCTATTAATAGCCGTAAGGACGGTTGTATGGTTGGTTGTAGTATGGATAGTATGGATAGTATGGATAGCGAGAGTATGGTGGGTATGGTGGGTAGAATGGATAGAAGGGGTAAATCGGGAAAAATGGGTATTGAAAACGTGGGCGACGTCTTCTGCGACGTCTTCCATAACTGTCGTATTCATAGTCATCATCATCGTATCTATCGCGATCGAAATCAAATCGTGTCAATATATCTCCTCCTTTTGATGTCAGTTTAGGTTATGTAATGTAAGGGATGACAGTCTGTGCATTCGCCTATATTTAACATTGCTAAACCTCTATTAGTGCAATAAATCTCTTATAAACCTCCTTATCAATATACCTTTATAAAAACCCTTTCTACCTCACCATACATATAGTATGAAAAAGGGAAAAGGAGTTATATTTTTGGAAATACCGATTTCTGGATTCATGTATCATTCAGATGATTCTGACCCTACGCATTCCCATCATCTTTTTATTACTCAATGGGATGGAAGCCCCGTACCTGCGCATGTCCACGAATTTAGAGGTGTCACTTCTTTCGATGTAGGACATAATCACAGATATGCCGGAACTACTGAACCAGCCCCAAGTGGTGTACCACACACTCATAGATACTTTACTTTTACATCAGTCGATGATCGACATCGACATGAGATTTATGGAGTTACTGGTCTAGCTATTCCCCTACCTAACGGCGGTCATTATCATGAATTTAGTGGTTTTACTACTGTAAATGGTGCTAATCCCCATAGACACAGTTATAGTGGAAGAACAAGTTTATAATGGCGTTTTCTGACTCGTAATTTATATGAAAAATTAATAAAACAACTTAAAACTCATTATCAAAAAAACCCCTTGGACCTCCAAGGGGTTTTACACTTCAATTCACCTATTCATTTGAAAAATAATCGTTAATTAAACCACGAGACCATTATTGCAGCTCATTTGCCGTTTCCATCAAAACCGGTTTCCGCCTTCAATTGTTCTAAGAAATCAAGCATGAATTCATGACGTTCTTCCGCAAGACGCTTCCCTTCCGCGGTCACCATCAAATCTTTCAATAAAAGCAGTTTTTCATAAAAATGCGTCACAGAAGCCGTATCTTTTGATCGGTATTCATCCTCTGACATTTCAGTTCTTGCAATTTCATCCGCGTCGTATAACTTCCTTCCTCTCGCTCCTCCGAAAGCGAAAGTCCGAGCAATTCCGATTGCACCGATTGCATCAAGCCTGTCCGCATCCCTGACAATCGCGCCTTCAATCGAAATGATTTCTTCTTCGTTGCCTCCATTAAATGAAACGCTTCTGATCGTATCAAGAACCTTCGTCGTCAATTCATCAGCCGCCCGAGCGGATCGTAACAGCTCCATTGGAGTAACATTACCGTTCTCTCTATATTTAGGATCATCGATGTCATGCAGCAGGACAGCAAGTCTTACAACCGACAGATCTGCTTCAGGGAACGTCAGTGCAATCTCCTCAGCATTTTTCATAACCCGTAAAATATGATCATAATCATGACTGGCATCGAACTGTTCATAAATATCGATTACCTGCTCCGTTACGTTTCGAACTATGGCTTCCATAGCAACCACCCTTTTCTTTTATTCATTTAAAAATCAATTCGACTGAAAATTTAGTCGCGTCATTGACGTTAATTGTCGATTCATGTATAGTAAATGCATCCATGTTAATAATGGGGAAGACATTGAAATGCCGAGGGAGGAATAAGCATGTACCAAGGTAAAGTAAAATGGTTCAGCAATGAAAAAGGCTATGGTTTCATTGAAGCGGATAACGGTGAAGACGTATTTGTCCACTATACTGGCATTATGTCAGAAGGATTCAAGACATTGGATGAAGGCCAGACCGTATCCTTCGAAATCGTGGAAGGTAACCGCGGACCTCAAGCGGCAAATGTCTTGACTATAACATGAATAATGAATGAGTATATGTACAATATCCCGCCTAGAAAATCCAGGCGGGATATTATTTTGTCAATTTATTCATTTCATTCCCTAAAAATTGAAGTTGTTCCCCAATTGTGCACGTTTGAATGCAAAACTGATGCGCCCCTGTCTTTCCGATGTCTTTCGCCTGTTGCCTTTTGACAAAACATCCTGCACAATACGTATCAAGCACTTCATTGATTTCATTCATGACTGTCAGTTTATCCATAGCAGCCTCCCGGTAAAGTCGTTCATTTATTTTAATATGCTTTTCAGCAGGTTGCAACAAAGAAAAGGAGAGATGAAGCATGATCGAATTGTACGTTGATGGCGCCAGTGCCGGAAATCCAGGCAAGAGCGGCATCGGAATATACATCAAAGGTGAAGGAAAGATTGTCAAACTGTCTGAACCGATCGAGCCGACTAACAATCATACAGCAGAGTTCATAGCTCTTCTTCGCGGAATGGAGGAAGCCGCAAAACTGACAACGGGAATCGTCTCGGCACGCTCTGATTCAAAAGCTGTCGTCTCGGCTGTGGAAAATGAGTTTGTGAAAAATGAATTACATAAGGATTATTTGAATAAGATCCTATCCATTGCCAAAACGTTCGATTACTTTTTCATTAAATGGATATCGGATACCGAAAATCGCGCCGCGGACGCACTTGCCCGAGAAGCGATCCATAAACAAGGGAAAAAGGACGGGGAAGAAACATAATGAGAATCATTCCCCGTCCAGCAATTGCGCTATTCCCTACTTCGCTTTCATAAATGTAACGGTGTCCTGCACGTGGTCGTAAAGCACCCATTCCTTATCGGAAACGACTGCACCGACATTGACGAGGGTTTGGCCGTCCTTCACCTCATATGGATGATCGAAAAGGATGACTTCTTCCTCAGTTCCATTTCGCAGCAATCGTGAACGGTGACTATGGCCATAGAACGTAAGGTTTTTCGACACTTCCGCTTCTACTAACGACCACGGTTCACCGCCCCACTTCCATTGATGGCCGTGGATCACTTCCGCCTCGCCAAGTTCAATTCTTTCAGGCATTGCCGAGAGTATTCCGAGCATAGGATCATCCGTTTTGGTAATGAACAGAATCCGTTCTTCCTGATTCCCTATCACCGAAGGAAATGTGAGGAGCTCAACAAAACCTTCAGGTAAAAGCATCACTTCTTCAAGGTTATCAAACGTGCGTTCATTCACATAGCGCTTGCTGATCATACATTCGAACAGATCACCAGTGCCGATCAAAACAGCTTCAGGTGCCCGTTCTTTAATATGGGAGAGGACGTCCGTTAAATCCTTTTTTGAGGAATGGACATCCCCTATAATTGCATATTGCATCTTCATGGTGCCACCGCCTTCGTTTACCCCTTTTCTACTTCAACGACTTCCCTTGAAATCCAGTCGCTATAACTTCCGACATACAACTTGACGTTTTCATAGCCGTTTTGTTTCATCATCGCAAATAACGGAGCGGCAGTTACACCGCTTCCGCAGTATACGACGATTTCTTCATCACGCTTCACGATTTGGGTTAGCTGCTCACCGACATCATCACTCAAGTCAAATGAACCGTCTCTTTTCAACTGCTCCCAGTTGAAATTCAATGCCCCGGGAATATGGCCGGCGATCGGATCGATCGGTTCGACTTCCCCCCGATATCGTTCTGCGGAACGTGCATCTACCAGCACATTGCCGGTTTTCCCTTCGACCGTCTTTTCGACGAATTCACGGGTTGCGAATATCGTTTCATCCCAGACAGGAACGACATTGGAAGGTTCAGGCACATCCGCATCAGCAGTATTCGATACAGGGACTCCCAGAGCGGCTAATTCCTCGAAGCCTTCCAGTAAAATGAAGGAATTTTTGAATCCCCCGTATTGGAGAATCCACCAAGCTCTTGCCGCAAAAGGGCTGCCGCCATCATCGTAAATGAGGATACGGTCATCCAACTCAAGACCGCTCTTCCTGAATAACGACGTTAACGTATCTTTGTCAGGCAAGGGATGCCTTCCTGCTTTCTCATCCATATCGGAGAGGTCATTCTCTAAATCCCAATACTGTGCCCCTTTAATATGCCCCTCTTTGAATTTTTTTCTCCCCGATCCGCCATCTTGCAATGAAAAACGGGCATCTATCCATTTTACATCGTGGACGTCCACTGCTTTGATCGACTTGAATACTTCACTCATTTCAACCCAGCCCCTTCAATTGAATTTTCTTATGGATTGCGCTCCATTCTTCCAATTGCTCTGTGTCTTGTAAGAGAGATCGTTCAGATTCGATCTGCTTAAGGCTCTGGTTCAGTAAATGAAGCCTCAGCCCTTCCGCCTCCGCGTCGATCCACTGTTCCGCCCAAATATCGATCCGTTCTTTTTCCTTGCCTAAATAGATAGAGGCATCTTCTTTTAACCGTTCTTCCAGTTGGTTTTTCAAAACGAGTCGTTCGCCTCTTTCAAAAAATGACTTCTGGTTTTTAAATGAGCGGTTTACATCTTTATAGATGGCCGGATTTTCGAATGGTGCGGCGAACGACAACATTTCGGCCTCTTCCGCTTCATACGGTGAAGGGGAAATGGAACTGTCTTTATCGCCAAGGTACCGCATTTCGGAACGTTCCCGCTCTTTCAATAATTTCTTCATGAAATTCAGCATACGTAAATTGGTCACTTTCAATTCCTGTGTCAAATCGAAACCAACCATGTGTACTGTTTCGGAAAGCGCCATCGTTAGTGCCTTTTCCGCCGTATGATTGGCGAATGTTGAAGGACTATAGCCTTCCCTGAAGAAGTCTCCAAAACGAAGAAATACCCGCTGCAAAATATAATAAACCAATTCATTCAATTCATTGCGGGAAGCTTTACGGAATACTTCTGCAAACCCGTGTGCATAATGTGCACGAACTTCCTGTTCAAAGCGATCGAGCTCCACTAAGCGCTCTGCCTTGCGAGATCTGTTCGCTTTCGCCCGTTCAATCAATATCGCAAGCCTGTTGACGGCTTTAGCAGCCTCTTCTTCCAATGCCTGAACGGCAAGCCCTTTTAAATCATCCTTCAGGAAATGGGCGAAGTGCTGTTCAAAAACCTCCATGGAACTATCCGAACGACCATCAAGCTTCGCTTCCAACGCCTGCAGGCTGGAAATGCCGTGCACCCGTGGGTGACGGATTCCGAAGGCGGACAGTTCCTGTTCAACGAACGAAAGGACGGTCTTCGCCTCCTCCTCATCGTTTGCCAAATCGATTGCATTGACGATGAAGAACATCTTATCCAATTCAAATGCATCTTTCACGCGACCGAGTTGGATGAGAAATTCACGGTCAGCTCGCGCAAAAGCATGATTATAATAAGTGATGAAAAGAATTGCGTCAGCATTCCTTATATATTCAAACGCGACGTCAGTATGCCTTGCATTGATGGAGTCTGCTCCTGGTGTATCGACGAGTGTGATTCCTTGCCTTGTCAATGGACAATCGACATACAAATCGATTGAGTCGACAAAGCAGCTCCTCTCCTCCTCCGCGACGAATCGGGTGAATTCGGTTTCATCGACATTCATGACAGTCCCAAGTATATCTTTATATACCGGGTAGCCCGTTTGAAATGCCCGGATGAACGTCTTGTGGATGTGCAGGCTTTCGTTTTCCAGCTCTTTTCCTAAGACGTCGCCGGCTTTTTGGAACGCTTCTTCCAATGTTGAGACAGGCATTCCGAGCGCTTCGAAGGAAAATGCTACATCTTCGGTCATTTGGTTCTTCGTTTTTAAACGAACATCCGCTGTCCGATCCTCTTTCCCGACAGCAATCGGTCTGATGCGGTTAATCGCGGCTGTTGTCGGGTTAGGAGAGACCGGCAACACGCGGTCGCCGATCAACGCATTGGAAAAGGAAGATTTCCCGGCACTGAACGCACCGAATAAAGCGACAGTGAACTCCTGATTGGAAAGTCGATCCGCTTTATTTCGCAAATAATCTGCCGTCTCCGAAAATCCGGGTATATCCATTACCGACTGGGCGATATGAAGGGCTTGATTAATGACACTCTCCGCGTCAGGACTTGAATGAACTTCAACTGTACTTGCTTGGCTCTGCGCAACAGATCCGGTTTCCGTCACGTTGGCCGCCGCTGTTTCCAATTCATTGAGTTCAATCGTTTCAAAGTCCGGCCTCTTCTCCCACTTCTTGAGCAAGGAATCGCCTGAAGCTAGCAGTGTTGCAGTCGGGGCTGCTAGACTGGCGGTGAATTCGGACTGGTTATGTTCGATTTCGTTCACTTGTGCAATGGCTGCAAGTTTTCGCTCAAGCGTTTGGATTATTTGAAGGAGCGATTCCAATTGTTCATTGCCTGCAGATGCCGCAATTGCGGACATTTCTTGTTTCCAGTCTTCTGTCCGTCTACGGAAAACCTGCTGGATGGCAGTCTTCATCTGCTCCGCCAGATTCAGTACAGTATCTCCGGTAACAACATCGGAAACATTCAAAGAAGTGTCAATCTCTTCGAAAGGCACCGACATATCCATTTCGTCAATCTCAATGGACCGCTCATCGGTCATCAGCCCTGCATCTTTTAGCGTCTTTTTCATAAGTGCTTTCAAATGCACTTCAATCTGCGTATGTATCAGCTTTGATAAGTTGGAGGCTAAGGCATCCTTTCTCCTTGCTCTTTCCTCTGCTGTCTTTTTAGCACCGAATAATAAACCTACCTTGAATCGAGGGGATTTCGACTCCAAATAATCCTTCAATAGCTCCCGTGTTTCAAAAGGGCTGATCGATGCGTTCCGAAGTAATTCATTCCGCTCCCTTTCAAAAGTGGCGTACAACTCATCCCCGGACAGAAGGGAAGCACGTTTCCTCAAACCACCCAATTCCGCCGATAGCTCTTCGTACTCATTCCACTCTTCATCGGAAACGGTTTCAGCGTAAGCGGCTTTGCACTCGAATTTCTCGTCTTCCAGAAATTCAAGGTGCTCTTCTTTCAGTTTCAATAGCGATTGTTCGGCGTTTGCCAAGAAATGATCTTTCCAGTTACCAATCGATCCTTCCACAATGCGTTTGACCTTTTCAAAATCATTGAAAGGAAGATTATCGGATTTCAGGGATGTATAGAAGATCCCTTTCGGCTCCACGCCCCATAGTATGAATGAATCTTCAACAGACTTTTTGAAGTCCTCGAAAGGCAATTCACTTTCCCGATGCTTGTCAATTTGGTTAATAATTAGATAGACATTGGTGTTATACCGCAATAATTCTTTTGTAAACTTGAAATTCAGTTCCGACTGGACATGATTGTAGTCCATGGTATAGAAAACGAGATCAGCTAGATGGAGTGCCGATTCTGTCGATAACCGATGGGCGTCATCTGTCGAGTCAACTCCTGGCGTATCCATTACTGTTATCGCTTCTGGTAACTTGGATCCGGGATGCCCTATTTCAATGAGAGAAATTTCCGCTCCGTCCTTACTGAACGACTTGATCGCATCAAAGAAACGGTGGCCTTTGTATTTAACGAGCGAGCCGTCCGTCCGATGGATGATGGCGAATTCTTCATCGGCCTTCTTCACTTTGACAATATTGGCGCTCGTCGGGATTGGACTGGTCGGCAAAAAATCCTCACCTGTCAAGGCGTTGATCATGGAAGATTTTCCCGCCGAGAAATGGCCTGCGAATCCGATGACAAACTCTTCATCCATTACTTTCCGGGCCAAGGATGCTGCTTTTTGTACTCGTTCCTCGTCGTGATTTTTGGTGAATAAATGACCGTAAATAGCTGTCTGTACTAAGATTTTATTAGTAAACATAATATCCGATCCTTCCTAACATTCTCTTTCTACTATACCATTTTACTTTAATCGATTGCCGTAGATTGAGTATTTGAATTTCAATCATAATCCTTATAAGTCTTCAGGTATAGGAAAAGCTGTCTATATCGAACATCCTCGATAAGACAGCTTTCCTTCTTGTTCCTTATTTCTTAACGAATGTCTGGAGCTCCACCGGAAAAGCTCCGGCAATCAGTTCTTTCATTTCCTGTTCTTGATGTTCCATCAGGATATGCACTGTTCCGGAATCCTCCGATGTCCGGATGAGGCGTCCTGCACCTTGCCTTAAACGAAGAAGCATGAATGGCAGATCCACTTCTGCAAACGGATTTTCAGCATGCTTCCTGCGTGCATCAAAGAGAGGGTCGTGAGGAGGAAACGGCAGGTCGTAAATAATGACCCGGGTAAGGGCATCTTGCGGAATATCAAGGCCTTCCCATAAATGATGCGAACAAAGTACAGAGATTTCCTTCTGCTGGAAGTCCCGGATGATAGACGATAATTCCCGTTCCCCTTCGAAAGCAATTCCGGTTCTTTGTTCTTCGGTCAATTCGGTTTGGAATTTTTTCATCGATTGTTCCGATTTGAACAGCAATAAAGTTTGCTGACCATCCTTCAACAAATCCATCACATATTCAGGCTTTTCTCCTGCGTCCATATCAGCTGCAATAACTTCCATCTTCTCCTCATAGTCGAAAGGAGATTCCACTGAAAATGAAAGGAAATCATCGATGCCAAGACTATCCAATATATACCTGAAATCCTGTCCGACGGAGAGCGTCGCGGATGAAAAGATGATTGGAATATTGGAGGAAAATAGCTTTTCTTTCAATATATCTGTGACAAGCCGCGGCATGATGATGAGCGTCATCCCATTTTCATTCTGTTCCAACCAGTCGACCGCATCATTTTCAGAGACGAATAATTCCATAGAGTAAATATATTGCTCCAAATATTCTTCGACCATCTTCAAATCATATTCCGGAATGATATATAACTCACCTTCAAAGACGAACTCTTCCAACAACGCCGTTGAAATGGAGATCGCTTCTCTGCCGGCTGAGTGAATTTCCCCAGTTTTTCGGATCGCTTTCCGTTCATCCCCGTTCTTTTTTGTCGCGGACTGCAAAAGCCGGAAGAAATGTTCATGGACATCAATTAACCGTTCCATCAATTGCAATGTCTCTTCCCGTACCCCGTCAACCATGACCCGTTCCAACAGATTGAGTAACGTATGATTTTGAACTTCGTATGTTAGTGCGCGTTGAGCGGAATATTCAAGTAGATGTCCTTCATCGAAAACAATCATCGAGACATCAGGCAATAATGGCATTTGGCCTTGACGCTTTCTCGATTCCTGTGTCCAAATATGCTCCATATAGAAATCATGCGAGCAAATGATCAAATCCGCCGCTTCCCGGTAATGATTCCGGTGGATTGTCTGTCCGCAGCGGTTCCGGATATCACATGCAGCACATTGTTGGATAGGATGGAAATTCATCGTTTTCCATTGGTCATCGTTCAAATGAGGATATTCGGATCGCTCCCCATATGGGAATATTGATTGCAAAGAAGCATTGCCGTTGACGAAATCCGGCAATCCGCTGTGCACAATCTCCGCAAAATCCTCCGTCGATGCGTCTACCGCTTCATCCAATCTCTTTAGACATAAATATTGATCCCTGGCTTTTGCAAGACGGACGTCAATATCGATTTGCAACGCTTGGCTTAGTTTGCGGATATCCCCCTCTTCTTTTACAAGCTGATCAA
This sequence comes from Sporosarcina luteola, assembly GCF_023715585.1. Classification (GTDB taxonomy): domain Bacteria; phylum Bacillota; class Bacilli; order Bacillales_A; family Planococcaceae; genus Sporosarcina; species Sporosarcina luteola_D. The sequence goes on along the minus strand of NZ_JAMBOK010000001.1, from coordinate 532,576 downwards.
TCAATGTTTCATCTGCGCAGGAAATTAGAGCGGGTTTGCCTGTATATCTTGCATAAGCGATAGCCGGCAATAAATAGGCGATCGTCTTCCCCGTTCCGACACCAGCTTCCGCAAGAAGGACTTTTTTCTCTTTCAGCGCTTGTTCAATTTGAAATGCCATATAGATTTGTTCATCTCTGCATTCGAATCCCTTTTCGGTCAAATCATCATACAATGTATCGCCAATCCAGTCATTCAAGGATTCATAGAATGATTTTTCTCTTGTTAATGAAAATGGCATTTTTCTATTCATTTGCGCTCCCCTTTCCTTTTCACACATGGAAACGGAAGAGGCATGACCTCTTCCGTCTACTCAGATTGCTTATTTTCGTTGGCCCCAGTATTGGTAAAAATCTGTCCGGATGAATCCATTGAACAGCTTTCGTTTCTTCGTAGCTTTTTTACCGTACATCGTTTCAAAGTTCTCAAGCGAGGACAACATGTATACGGACCAAGAAGGATATCTATCCATTATATGACCGAGAATCTGGGCAAGTTCCTCAGCTTCCTCGATTTCACCTAATCGTTCTCCATAAGGAGGGTTGCCGACAAGTACGCCATTCAAACCTTCAACAGTCAAATCCTTGACGTCACGCTGCTCAAAGCGGATCATGTCCATGAATCCCGCTTCAACTGCATTTTGCTGAGCTACTTTGATCATTCGGGGATCCACGTCAAAACCTGTAATATCAAGCGGCTGGTCATACTTTGCAACGTCTTCCGCTTCTTCTCTCACCCGGTCCCAAATTGCCTGATCCATCCAAGGCCATTCCTCACTGCTGAAGTCACGGTTATAGCCCGGAGCGATTTTCTGCCCGATCATTGCCGCTTCGATTGCAATTGTTCCCGATCCGCAAAACGGGTCTACGAACGGTCTGTCGGGATTCCACCGCGTCAATTTAACGAGTGCCGCCGCCATTGTCTCTTTAAGCGGAGCGTCGCCTTGCCCGACACGGTATCCGCGTTTATGCAAGCCTGCCCCGCTTGAGTCGATTGTCAATGTAACTTTATCTTTCAAGATGGAGACTTCAAGTTTGAATAAAGGGCCTGTCTCGTCTAGAAAACCGACCCGATTATATGCGGTCTTTAGTCGTTCTACAATCGCCTTTTTTACGATCGCCTGGCAGTCAGGTGTACTGTACAATGTCGATTTAACCGATTTCCCGGCGACAGGGAATTTTGCATCGACAGGCAGGTATTGTTCCCAAGGAAGAGATTTCGTCTGTTCAAATAAATCATCGAATGTCGTTGCAGTAAATTCACCGACAATGATGCGGACGCGATCCGCGACACGAAGCCACATGTTTGCTTTGGCAATTGCTGTTTCATCGCCTTCAAAATAGATTTTTCCATTCTCGGTTTGCGTATGAAAGCCCAGTTCCTTCACTTCATCTGCAACGATCGATTCAAGCCCCATGGCGGATGTGGCGACCAATTTATAATTTGTCATGCATTTCCAACTCCAATTCTAGTCATGTCTATATGTAGTCTGCCTACTATTGTCATTTACATCAATTTTTATCCCCAATAACAAAGAAATGCTCTCCAATCGAAAAGGAGAGCATTGATTGTTATGTTGAACCATCGTAAATTCGATAAGCCATGTTTTGTTCCCGTGTACTCAAACGGCTTGCGCCTCGTACTTAGGGTGGTAATCATCTATCTACAGACAGATCTTAAGAAGTCGTCTGTCCCTTCATCCGTTCAATTCCTTCAGAAGAGCGCCCCTACCATAATTTGGGTTTCTCACTCGTGGGGTTTACCGCGTTCCATCCTACCCGTTTCCGAGTCGGCTACGTCACTGTGGCACTTTTCAGGGGACCTCATCCATATGTGCAAAGCACACGTAGGACTTATCCCCGCCGTCAATGCGCATTGCGCAAAGCCCCGGCTTATCTTTTCGCCGAGCACGAACACTACGGTCATCTCAGAACCGTGCGAGCATGGACTTTCCTCTACAACTGACGTTGCAGCGATTACCTGAATTCACACTATGGTTACAATAGTATACTGCAATTTTCGACAAATATCAACGGATTTCTTCTCCGCCGATCATTTACTTATTCGTGGTCGAACAATTTGCTGCCGAATACGTGCTTCTCCAGATTGGAAATCCGTTTCAGCAAGTCGAAGTTAGTCGTATTGGCGTTGGTTGCAGCTGGACGTTTGACTGCTGAAGCAAGTTCATCCTTCAGCTTTTCATTTTCCATCCGCAGCTCCGAAATTGTTTTTTTAAAAGCTTCATAATCCTGAATGATTGTATCCAGGAATAAATCCACATCTTCTTGATTATATCCGCGTAAACCTGTTTTAAACTCTTTTTCAAGTATTGATTTAGAATCAAGTTTTATTTCCATGAAATGACGCCCTTCCATCAATGTTTACATGTCGCAAGTATAGCATATTTTGTACAACTTTGTCTTTCTATTTCCGGTTGAGAGGAGTATTTTGTCGGTTACTGCGCTTCCCCGGGAAATAGCTTTCTTTTCAATCTTATTTCCCTGTGCCTTAATTCATTTCCCATCCTCATTTTAAATCGTTCCGTGATGTCATGATCATCCTGTAAAGCACGGATAGCTTCCTTTGTATAATAAAGAGCTCTTTCCGGCTCCTTCACTTTATGCTCGAACAGCTTCGCTAATTCCTCAAGCGCGATGACTTTTTCCCTTCCATTCAAACCGGCAGCTGCAGTTGCAAATGATGCAATCGCCTTTAAATGCATACCTTCCTTCTTCAAAAGGAATCCGATATGAAAATGCGCCATCGGTTCTTCTGTTCCGTATTCTGCAATGACATCCATAAGGACATCTTTGCTTCGGTTAAACGATTTCAGATCTGTATACCATTTCCCGATATTCGTTTTTGCGTTCGCGGTTGACAGCCCGTCGCCTTGCAGCAGGAGGTCTGTTGAACGGATATAGAGGGTGACGAGGGAAAGGATATCCCATTCATTATGGAGAAGGACTTTCATCAGCAATTCAGCCCTGCCGTTTTTCACTGCATCTTGGTAGATGATCGGCGCCATATGGCCGGGAATATCGCCTTCCCGGATAAAGCCGAGCTGCTCTTCCTCGACAGCAGTCAGTTTAAATGTGTCCATTTCATTTTTCCAGATCCTTTTCGATCCGTGCAGCAAGTCGATTTCTGTATGCTTCAATAACTCCGGCAGCACATTTCGATTCATTGTCCATCTCGTCTGCACTTGTGGCATATCAAAGCTTTTTCCGTTATACATGACAATCGACATCGGCGTTTTCCATAGATCTGTTGCATAAAGGAATGCGGCTTCTTGGTCGGGTCCAGCCAGTACGTATTGCGTCAATGTGAACGCCTCTTCCGTATATTCGATAAACCCCATTAGGAAGATGAGTGTGCCAGCCCCTTTCAAGCCAGTCGTCTCCGTATCGAAGAACACAAGAGGCTGCGAAAAGTCCGGCGCAAGCGGATGCATTTCCTCTGCTTCACGCCATCTTTCCACTGTATCCAATAAGCCGGAAAGTTCGTAGTCCCCATGTCGGTATTCCGGCTCGTAGACGACAGTCCGTTTATAGACGACACCGTATTCATTTTCATCTTTTGTCAATCCTGCCGCGAGCCACCTCTTCTCATAATGAGGAGGCGGAGGCGTTTCACGTTTCTGTGTTTTGGGCTTTTCATCAGTTTTAGAAGCTTTCTTTTTAAGTAGCTTCTTCATTTCCATCATTTTTGCTTCATATGACATCGGTCTTCCCTCCAACAAGGGCTCGCAAAAGTGAGATGACATCCTGCTTCATGCGGATTCCTTCCTCCTGCGCCCCTATGCAGACAGGACAGCCGTATTCGCAATGGCATCCTTGTACATGCTCTGCCGCCTTTTTCAGCAGTTCATTCCAACGGCCATAGATCTTTTCGCTTAACCCGATGCCTCCCGGATAACTGTCGTAAATGAAAATTGTCGGTTTGCCCGTATGGACCGCCTTCACTTGAGGGATTACATGGATATCCGACCGATCACAACGGACGAATAACGGGATGAATGATTGGATTGCGTACGCAGCGCCTGTTAGCGCATCCGTCAAATCGGACTCTTTCCATCCTTCCGGAGTGTGGAATGAATACCACGTGGATGACGTATGCAGCTCCTCTGCGGGCAGCGAGATCGGTCCGGAACCGATATTATCATGTGTGTCGAAACGGATTTTCTTGAAAATCGTCGGAATCGCCAAAACAGCAATATCTCCATACGCCACTTCCGCTTCCCCCAGTTGCTCGCTTTCATCTTCGCTGATTACTTTCAATTCCACTGCCAAGTTGGCATCGGTATAATAATCGACATCGACTTCCGTTACGTATGCCTTTTTTTCCTCCCAATCCAGCATTTCGACTTGGTATTGCTTTCCTTGATGCATATAAATCGCCTCTTCATGCAACAAAGTCATTGCGCTGTATCGATCCATTTCGCCGATCACGACGGTCCCTTTAGGAATCGTTTTGTCGATGATAACGACATTTTCTTGGGATGCGGAGCGCAGACTGATTTCGCTTGCCGGGAATCGGTCTGTCATCCAATGCCATTTATCGGATGTTTTGACGAGCACCCCTTCACTTTCCAGAAAAGCAAGAAGTTCCTGAACCTCGAATTCTCCGTATGCTTCCGTCATTGTGAACGGCAATTCAAATGATGCGCATTTCAAATGATCCATGAGGATGAGCATATTATCGGGATGGATCCTTGCTTCTTCCGGTGTTTGGCCAAGCAAGTACTCAGGATGCTGAATGATGTATTGGTCAAGCGCCATCGATTGGGCGACATAAATGATCAATGCGTCATCCTGCCTCCTCCCTGCTCGGCCGGCCTGTTGGTAGGCGCTCGCGATGTTTCCAGGGTAGCCGGTCATGATGCATGCTTGCAATTGGCCGATATCGATGCCAAGCTCGAGCGCATTCGTGCTCACCACCGTCTTGATGTCCCCGTCCCGCAGCCTTTTTTCAATTATTCTACGTTCTGAAGGCAAATAGCCGCCTCGGTAGCCCATAATCGTCTGATCGAACAGTTTCTTCTTCGTCAATTCCTTCATATAGGTGACAAGCATTTCAACGCGCACCCGGCTCTTTGCAAAGACAATCGTCTGGACCCCTTCCCTGTACAGAAACGATGCGATATCCCGGACTTCAAGAATGGCGCTTCGCCGGATGCCGAATGTTTTATGGACGATCGGCGGGTTGTAGAAGATGAAATGCTTGACGCCTGAAGGGCCGCCATTCTTCGATACAAGCCGCATCGGTGTATTGGTCAATGCCTCGGCAAGCTCTTTCGGATTGGCAATTGTCGCCGATGTGCAAATGAACGTCGGATTGCACCCATAGTAATTGCAAATGCGCTTCAGCCTTCTCAATACATGTGCGACATGGCTCCCGAATACCCCTTTATACGTATGCAATTCGTCTATGATGATATATTTCAAGTTTTCGAAAAGTGAAACCCACTTCGTATGGTGTGGCAATATGCCTGAGTGCAGCATATCGGGATTCGTCAAAACGATATGACCTGATTTTCGAACCTTGGTTCTCAATCCAGGCGCAGTATCGCCATCATATGTGTAACTAAGGATCGTCTCCCCGCTCGCTTCGATCAATTCATGCAAATCCGCCAACTGATCTTGGGCGAGCGCCTTTGTCGGAAACAGATAAAGTGCGCGGGATGATTCATCCTCCAAAATGCTTTGCAAGACGGGCAGATGATAACATAATGATTTCCCGGATGCAGTCGGCGTCACAGCAGTTATCGAATCGCCTGACGTCGCAATATCGAACGCTTCGCGCTGGTGACTGTATAGTCGTTCAATCCCTTTCTTGGCCAGCGCTTTAACTATGGAAGGATGAAGCTGATCCGGGAATGCGGCGTATTCGGCAGGTTTCCCATCAATCTTTTCATAGTGGCGAATATTGGACGATAATTCAGGATTGGATAAGAAGTGTTCGACCGTTTCCCGGACGCTTGTCTTCTTCATCCCAGCTCTCCTCCTCTTTGCTGCAATTCGTCCAGAACTGTTCTTAATGTGTATGTCGCTGAATTAATGGAAAGGACAAACCGTTTCTTCCCCGTCTTCGCGTAAAAAGATTGGACGATGAATTGCTTCATTGATTCATTTAATGATTCGATTTGAGGAAGATGAATGTATTTCGGTCGTTCTTCCCGGATTAACGTTTTGATTTCCTCGGTCCATTCGTCAAGCAATCTATGGTTTGTATCTGCATAAGGTTTTACTTCTGTAAAAAAATCAGGCTCCCGATCCAATTCACGCATCGCTGGGAGTCTTTCCAAACACTCTTCACACACAGAAAGGAGCCGTTCCGTTTTCTCTACTAAGGTTAACAAGTGAACCATCCTCTCCGAAGTCTTTCCTATAGTCTATCAAAAACTGCATGCGGACACCAAGCCTTAACGAACGTGCATTCTTCAAAACCTGTAGAACAATTAATTTGCGGAACTTTTAGAGCGATAATCCGTCCAATCATTATGGTATGATAGGAAATGCGAGGTGGTAGGAATGACAATTCGATATCCTAACGGGAAAAAATATATTCCGGTGCAACGCTCTGCCCGAGTGGATAATAAAAATCTATCGTTCAGCAACCGGGGAAAAACATTGGAAGACGAGTTGAACGAAACAAATGAATATTATTTGGCCAACAATCAAGCCGTCATCCATAAGAAGCCGGTCCCTATCCAAATCGTACACGTGAAATATCCCGCCAGAAGCGCAGCTGTCATTACCGAAGCATATTTCAGATCTCCTTCCACGACAGACTATAATGGAGTATGGAAAGGGAAATATATCGACTTTGAAGCGAAGGAAACGAAAAGTATGACCTCTTTTCCGTTGCAGAATATTCATGAGCATCAGGTTGAACATATGAAAAACGTCACTGAGCATGCAGGCATCGCTTTTCTATTAGTGAAATTTTCCGCTCTCGATCGATATTTCATCGTTCCCTACGAGTATTTCGAAAAAAAGTGGGAAAGAATGATAGCAGGAGGAAGGAAATCTATTACACTCTCTGAAATGGAAGAGATATCCATAGAGATACATGCAGGTTTCAATCCACGGCTAGACTATTTGTCCGCTTTGGATTCATATTTGCAGAAACCTGGAATAGAAACAATTGAAAGGCAGGAAAACTTATGAGTGATCAAACAAAATCTCGAGCAGCCAGACGTCAGCAGATGGAAGCTGAAAAGAGGCGCGGGAGAAATAAAAAGAAGAAAACTGGCAGCAATCTACTGAAGAAAATCATTCTCAGCATCGTTGCACTTGGTGTAGCAGTTCTGATCGGCGGAGTAGGATTATTCGCATTCTACGCAAGCAGCGCACCAGATCTTGACGAAAATCTATTGAAAGATCCGCTTACATCCGATATTGTCGACAGCAATGGAAATGTCTTTATGAAATTCGGAGCAGAAAAGCGGGAGTTCGTTCCGTATAAGGATATACCGAAAGAGATGGAAGATGCTGTCCTTGCGACAGAGGACGTCCGATTCTACAAACACCACGGAATGGACTTCTGGAGGCTTGGCGGCGCTGTTTTAGCTAACTTCCAAAGCGGCTTTGGATCGCAAGGAGCTTCTACGCTTACTCAGCAAGTCATTAAGAACTCCTTCCTCTCAGATGAAAAGACATTGAAAAGGAAAGCGCAGGAAGCGTGGCTCGCCTTCAAGCTTGAAAGGGAGTATTCAAAAGAACAAATTTTTGAAATGTATTTCAATAAAATCTTGATGTCAGGCAACATTTACGGAATCGGGACGGCTGCAAAAGAGTTCTATGGAAAAGATTTGAATGAGCTAGAATTGCATGAGATGGCACTATTGGCAGGGATGCCTCAATCCCCTAACGGCTATAATCCATTCAAGAATCCAGAGCGAGCAGAAAAACGCAGGAATACTGTCCTCGGGCTTATGTACAAACACGAAAAAATAACGAAGGATGAAATGGAGAAGGCGAAAGCCATCCCTGTAACGGAAACACTTCTTCCGGAAGACCAACGTCAAGAGAAAAAAGATTCCAAGTACCTTGCATATGTTGATATCGTCTTGGATGAATTGGAAGCAGCCGGCATGATGGATATCCTAGCAGAAGGGGTAACCATTCAAACGGCCCTTGACCCGACGGCGCAACAAGCGGTAGAAAAAGCAATCAATTCGCCGATCTATGAGTCTGAGGAGATGCAAGCCGGTATGACCGTTCTGAATACGAAAACCGGGGAAATCGCAGCAATCGGCGGTGGGCGGAATTTCACAGGACGAAATTTGAACTTTGCTTCCGGTGACAACCGAAGGCAGCCGGGCTCTGTTATCAAACCGATCTTATCGTATGGCCCGATCATTGAATACGAAAACTGGTCAACTGCCCATATCGTTAATGACGAACCATATAAATACAAAGGCACCAACATTTCTATCCGGAATGTGGATGGGAAATACATGGGGGCAATCACAGCAAGAGAAGCATTGTATCGTTCAAGAAATATACCAGCCATCAAAGTGTTTGAGGAAGTAGGAACGAAAAGAGCACGTGAGTTTGCAGGCAAGCTTGGTCTGAAGTATGGAGAGATGACTTCCACGCTTGCGATAGGTGGAGGAGATGATCGATTTTCAACCATTGAAATGGCCGGTGCTTATGCTCCTTTCGGCAATGGAGGCATTTACACGAAACCTCATGCAGTCAAAAAAATTACATTCCGTGATGGCTCCGAGCGTAACTTGGCTCCTGACCCTGTCACAGTCATGAAAGATTCCACCGCCTATATGGTGACTGATATTTTAAGGGATGTCATATCCTATGGAACCGGAAAGACAGCGGGTGTATCCGGACTTGATATGGCCGGGAAGACAGGAACGACAAACTATGATGCAGAAACGATTAGAAAACACGGACTAAAAAACACGGATGTACCCGACAGCTGGTTCACGGGCTATACAACCGAGTACACAATTTCCGTTTGGGGCGGATATAAAATACCTACGACACCGATTACAACATATGATAAAGGCCGCTATGTACCGCAGATCCTATTCAGGACAGTCATGACTGATCTAGTGTCCGGAAAAACTACACCGCGATTCAAGAAGCCTAGCTCCGTTGAAGAGGCGGTCATCGTAAAAGGATCCAATCCGCCAATTCTTGCGAGCAATTCGACTCCGGCGGCACTGAAGAGCAAAGAATTATTCGTCAGAGGAACTGTACCAACTGAAATGGAGAAAGAGGTTATTGCCGAACTGGCAGCGCCAAGCGGACTGTCCGCGCAATATAATGCAGAGTCGAATTCCGTTTCATTAAGCTGGTCATATGACAATCCAGATGCCTATGCACTTCCGGAACCAGTGCAATTCAGCGTCTCGGTTTCAGTGGATGGCGGTGAGCCTCAAAACATGACGACGACTTCTGTAAATAATGTAACGTTCTCGGGAGTAGAAATGGGGCGCACATACACCTTCTATGTCAAGGCGATTTCAGGGGAAATCGAAAGCAGTTCAGTTTCAACTTCCCTTCTAATAGAAGGACAGACCGAAGATGACCCTTCTGTGGATAACGGAGAAGAGGATGAAAATAACAACGAAAACGACGGTCAGAATAATAACGACAATAAGGGAAATAACGGAAACAACAACGGGAACAACAACGGAAGCGGCAACACGGGGAACGATGGGAATAAGAATAACGGAAACACTGGAAATAATAGAAACGATGGAGACGCTGACGATACGACCGGCGGCTCCGGCTCATCAGGTGATGAGACAACTGAACCAGGAACTGGCGGAAATGACGGAACCGGTGACGGAACCGATGACGGCAGTGGAGGATAACTAAAAAACAGCCTGAAGTGATGATCTCTATCACTTCAGGCTGTTTTATTCTATCATCGCCAATCGACTAACCGCTTTTTTCATCGCCTCGGTATACAGGGCATCCAACTGGACGTATGCAAAATGCCCCGCTCTTTTCGTACGGATGAATTGCAATCTCTCTTCCCCATTCAATGGTTCAATCTGTGACATAACAGAAGAAGATGAATCGTCGTTCTTAAATGATCTTATCAATTCCACATAATTGTCGATTGCCATGTCCAACAAGTTGGCAGCTTCGGGATCCTTTTGCTTATATGCTTCCTCGATTCTTTCTTTCATGTCCAGCCAATTGTCCCAATGGGAATAAAGCAGTGCCTTCCTGTCCAATTCAGACTTATGCAATGCCTTTCATCCTTTTCTTCCCTTCCCTGCATAAGGGAAGTAGCGGACATTCACCGCAAGCGGGATTTTGGGCTTTGCAATGATACCGTCCAAAGAAAATAATCTGATGGTGTGTATCCGTCCATTTTTCCCTTGGCGTCCATCGCATGATTTTCTCTTCCACCATGAGAGGAGAGTCTTTCCAACGATTCATACCGAGGCGTTTAGCTACACGCTCAACATGTGTGTCGACTGCCATTGCCGGGATGCCGAACGCATTGGAAACGACGACATTCGCCGTTTTCCTGCCGACGCCGGGGAAAGTCGTAAGTACATCACGATCGCCCGGTACCTCACCATTAAATTCTTCAATCAAAAGCGCACTCAATGCCTGAATGTTTTTTGCTTTATTCCGATAGAGGCCGATTGAGCGGATATCGTTTTGAAGTTCCTCTATTTCAACCGCCAAATAATCTTCAGGGCTCTTGTACTTTTTGAATAAATCCGCTGTAACGCGGTTAACGAGGACATCCGTACATTGAGCGGAGAGCAATGTAGCGACGAGCAGCTCGAAAGCATTTTCGTGCACCAGCTCACAATGAGCATCGGGAAACATCCTTCCAAACTCTTCAAGGCAGATTTCCCACTGTTTCTTCGTCAACATATTCCATCACCTATTCCCGTTCTTCCAACCAATTATAAAAAGGAACCTTCTTTACAACGGTCTCCCGATTCTGAACTGGACGTATCATTGCTGTCCTGAACGATCTGGATTGTTTCTCCACATCATTCAACGTTCTCACTCTTTTCTTCTTCCATTCGAACAGAATCCGATCAATATAGCGCAAACTGAGTTTTTGTGCGAGTACGGCTTCTTTCAGCGCAGCCTTTATTATCTGGACGGCATGTCCATCTTCATCCAGCCACATTGAAATCGTTTCGCATTCCATCGGAGATAAAAGACGGCCGAATTCCTGCTCGAACAACGTGAAGATTTCTCCTTCTTCCTCTTTGTCCTTCTTTTCTTCTACTACAGTCTTTTCTGTAACCACAATATTTACAAGCCTGCTCCATAGGGGCTGCATCGAAAATTGCTCGTACAGCACTCCGTTTTCATCCTGTCCCTGCCGGATTTCCAACAATCCTCTTTGCATGAGACGTTGGAGGATTTCGGATACTTGGTTCTCAGTCAGATGCATGCGTGCTGCAAGGTCGGTTGGCGTTGGAAATTGCGAACCACCTGCCTGAAACGCACACATATGCAAAAGTAGCATTGCATCGACATCTTTTATCTCCAATGCTTTATAATGCTGAAAAAAGAGCTGGGGAATAGTGACATTCCCCTGCTCAATCCAAATACGGAGCCGTTCTTCATCTTTCATGCCGAACACCTCACTAGTATTAAATCTGTGTCAATTAAGGGTAAAGACGGTTCAACAGACGTGGGAACGGTATTGTTTCCCGAACGTGTTCCACACCTGAGATCCACGCCACTGTCCGTTCCAATCCTAGCCCGAAGCCGGAATGTGGAACCGCACCATATTTGCTTAATTCCAAATACCATGCGTAGGCGGATTCATCCAAATTATGTTCTTGGATTCGTTGTTTCATCAATTCGTAATCATAAATCCGTTCCGATCCTCCGATGATTTCTCCATAACCTTCCGGAGCGATCAAATCAGCGCATAGAACGACATCGTCGCGATCTGGATGCGGCTGCATATAGAATGATTTAATATCTTTTGGATAATGTGTAATGAAGACTGGCATATCAAAGCTTTCAGCAATCGCAGTTTCATGCGGTGCACCGAAGTCATCGCCCCATTCAATATCATTAAAGCCTTTTTCGTGAAGGAACGTAATTGCGTCATCATAAGTGATGCGCGGGAATGGCGCTTGAATCTTTTCAAGTTTTGAAAGGTCCCTGCCAAGACGCTCAAGTTCCAATGGGCAGTTTTGCAATACGGACTGGACGATATGCGAAACATACTGCTCTTGGATTTCCAAGCTTTCTTCATGTTGGACGAATGCCATTTCAGGTTCAATCATCCAGAATTCAATTAAATGACGTCGTGTTTTTGATTTCTCTGCACGGAAAGTCGGTCCGAATGAAAATACTTTCCCGAGAGCCATCGCTGCAGCTTCCAGGTAAAGCTGTCCTGATTGCGATAAATAAGCATCTTCATCGAAATATTTTGTATGGAAAAGTTCCGTCGTACCTTCAGGTGAAGAACCCGTCAAAATAGGCGGATCCACTTTTACAAATCCATTCAAATGGAAAAATTCATATGTCGAGCGGATAATTTCGTTCCGAATCTTCATGATTGCATGCTGTTTGCGAGAACGCAGCCATAAATGACGGTTATCCATCAAAAATTCAGTTCCGTGTTCCTTCGGAGTAATTGGATAATCAATTGCTTCATGAATGATTTCAATATCTTTCACTTGCAGTTCGACGCCGAATGAAGAACGTTCATCCTCCGTCACTTCCGCAGTTACATAAAGGGATGATTCTTGGTGGATGGATTTTGCTTTTGCGAAAATATCCTCACCTACAACCTCTTTGACGACAACGCCTTGGACAAAACCTGACCCATCGCGAAGTTGCAGAAACGCGATCTTACCGCTCGATCTTTTATTTGCTACCCATGCACCGATCCGGACTGTCTCTCCTACGTGATCAGGCATTTCGTGAATCATGATTGTTTTCATAAGTACCTCCGTGAGTATGAACTATTATTCTTTCCAGTTTGCTTCAACATATGAACGGATTCGTTTTACCGCTTCCTCAAGCAGATCAATCGACGTTGCGTAGGACAAGCGGATCGTTTCAGGGGAACCGAAACCGGATCCGGGTATGACTGCCACTTTCGCTTCCGTCAGAAGCGCTGATGCAAAATCATCTACACTTGAAAAGCCTGTTCTCTCCATAGCTTCAGTAACTTCCGGCAACAGATAGAAAGCGCCTTGAGGTTTTACAACTGTAAAGCCGGGAATCGCAGCCAACTGAGGGTAAATACGCTCAAGCCTCGACTCGAAATCCTTCCGCATGCTTTCCACTGCATCTTGAGGACCATTATACGCTTCAATCGCAGCGTATTGTGAAGTCGTTGTCGGATTAGATGTCGAATGGCTGGCCAAGTTCGTCATCGCACTCACAACTTCTGCATCTCCCGCAATGTATCCAATTCTCCATCCTGTCATCGAATGGGATTTGGATACTCCATTAATGATGAATGTCCGCGCTTTCGCATCATTCGATAGCTGCGCAATCGAAACATGCTTCTCATTTCCATAGATGAGCTTTTCATAAATTTCATCCGAAATGATCCATATGTCCTCTTCCTGACAAACTTCTGCAATTTGGCGGAGTTCCTCTTGAGAATAGATCATCCCGGTCGGATTGCCCGGAGAGTTGATTATGACAGCTTTCGTTTTAGATGTAATTGCATCGCGGATCTGTTCTGCCGTCACCTTGAATTGGGCCTCCGATGTAGCTTCAACGAAAACTGGAACGCCTTCTGCCAGCTTCACTTGCTCAGGATAGCTGACCCAATAAGGTGTCGGAATGATCACTTCATCACCCGGATCTAATAGGACCTGGAACAATGTGTAAAGAACATGCTTCGCCCCAATGCCGATCATGATTTCCTGTCTAGTGTATTCCAACTGCTGATCCGTCTTCAGTTTGGCGATGACAGCATCCTTCAATGCAGGAAGGCCACCAGAAGGTGTATATTTTGTCTTGCCATCTTTCATCGATTGATAAGCCGCTTCCAAAATGTTTTCAGGAGTATTGTAATCCGGCTCCCCCGCCCCTAGCCCGATGATGTCGATGCCCGACTCCTTCATCTCTTTTGCTTTCGCCGTAATGGCCAGGGTTGTGGATGGTGATAATGTACTTACTCTCGCTGCTAACTTCTTTTTCAATTGAATCGCTCCCTTTTGTCCCTTCATCTATTGAATGTAAACGGATCAATCCTAAAGATTTAAAATCCGTTTCCACCATTCACCGTTCTCAAAAAAGACATACACATAATTCAATTTGCCATTTTCGCCTTTAAATGCGACTTCCCATACAGGATGGCCTTCCTCTAAACCAAGCACTACGTGGAGGATCTTCCCCACTGGCAGCTCCGCCTTTACCGTCTCAATTGCGGCTTTGGCTCCGATGCCATCTTTCAAAACTACTTCATCAAGGATTTCTCCTGTCTTCCCTTCAATGAATACCGCCTTCTCATTGCCTTCGTCATCTTTGCCGAATACGGTCACCATCGAAACTGTGCCATTATAAATTGTAGTGCGTTCGACAGAATTCAAAGCGCCATACTCCAATGCATCTTCTTCCGCCTTTTCTTTGGCGTTTGAAAAAGGTGTGTTGGCATTATAAAAAACGATGACAAAAATGATTAGAGATAACACCAAAAGGAAAGCTGCGATGAACTTGATCCAATTCATCATTCGACTCACTTCCTATATACAAACTGCAAATTGGAAAGCATTTCACATTCCACCTTCTACTGTATCCCTATTTATTATAACAATCTTCGAGCTCATTCACCATATGTTCTAAGGACACTTTATGAACGGGGACAGACGGCAGCGCATTCAAAAAACGCTTCCCATATGATTTTGTATAGATACGCCTATCCAAAATGATGAAAAAGCCCCTGTCTCCAGACGATCGAATTAATCGTCCAAATCCCTGCCGGAATCTCAATATCGCTTCCGGCAATGATAAATCTGTGAATGGATTGGATCCGTTCGCTGCAAGCCTGGTCGCCCTCGCTTTAAAAACGATCTCATCCGGAGATGAAAACGGAAGACGGACAATGATAACAGCAGACAATGCCTCACCTGGCACATCGACGCCTTCCCAAAAACTGTTTGTGCCGAATAGAATCGATTTCTCGAACTGGCGGAACGATTTCAACAGTTTCATTCTGCTACCAGAGCTCACCCCTTGCGCAATGAGAGCGTAATCCTTCAATAGTTCACTTTCTACGATCAATTCATACGTTTTCCGAAGCATATCTTGAGAGGTGAACAGGACGAATAATCTTCCGCCGGTCGCAAACACTGTTTGGACGACTGCATCCGCCACTGCTTCGATGTAATCGCTCTGTGACACATGCTGGATAGATGGCATATCATCGACGATGAATATCCCTGCGTTATCATAGAAATGTGCAGGAGCGTCAAATGTTAAAACGGGTACACGTTCAGAAATTCCTAGCTGCCTGGAAACAAATCGCTCATCCTGGTTGATTGTCATTGTCGCAGATGTCCAGATGATTCCAATCTTTTCATTTTTAAGACCTCGCATGAATTCCCTTGTAATGGCGGTCCCTTCGACGGGGCTTTTGACAACCGTAAGACTACCGGGCAAACTCCGTTTATCTTTTTCAATCCAAACGGTGTAATTCTCCTTTTCGTCATCCAGGAATATTTCCACCCATTCTCCAGCCTTAATCTTCAATTCCCTTACCCAGTACTCCCATTCTGCCAAAAATGCCTGTTCTTTCGGCGACATTCTCTCCCTATGCACTTCCAGACGGGAACTAATAAGTTGTACATCCTCAATATAACCATTCATCTTTTCAGCCATTTTGGAAAAGAGGGATTCATTCCCCACTAATTCTTCTAGATCGAAAACGACCCTGTTCGCTTGATGGCTGCCTTTTACCTGTGGGCGATGACTTGATAACAGCGCAGCGACTTCATCAAATACATTCGTAAATTGTTCATAGGAGAGGGCTAGCTTTGCAAACACCTGATTCCCATAATTGCCATATTTCCTATGAAGTTTCATCATCTGATTGAGAAGCTGGCCAACAGCGTCCGATCCCATCTGCCCCATGACATACTTCCAATTCATATAGGAAAAGACCGTCTCATTGGAATTGGCGGCTGTATGAATAAATTGATGAGCTTCGTCGATGATTAAGCCGGAAAAGTTCTGGAAAATCTTCTGTTCACGACTGACATCCGATAGGAGCATCGAATGGTTCGTAATAATGAGATTCGATAGGCTGCAGGCTTCCTTCATCTTTTGATGGTAATCCGCCGATCTTTCATCCGCCTTCAGTCGATTATTCCGTTTACGGATTCGATCGACAAATAATTGTCCACCGCCGGACACATTCAATTCATTAACATCACCTGTTTCCGTGTCTGTCAGCCAGACGAGGATCTGCATGATTGTAAACGTTTCATCATACGATTCATCCGTAATCCTTAATAATTCTTCGAACTTTCCGAGCGATATATACTGTTCCCGGCCTTTAAGGACTGTTGCAGTGCATTCGATGCCAAGGATTTTCCGGATGCGCTTCACTTCATCCTCCAGGATTTTATCGACTAGATGATTCGTGAACGTGCTGATCACCACAGGTTTTCCGGTCTGAAGGGAATGAATTGCTGCAGGCAGCAAATAGCCGACCGTTTTACCGACTCCTGTGGGCACTTCGACAACGATTTCAGAATGCGTGGAAAGTGTTTCCCATATGGAATCCATGAAAGACAATTGGGATTTCCGGTATTCGAAAGAAGGATAGCCTTTCTTCAATAGATCGACTTTCTCCTCTTCCAGCTTCGGGTAGGTACAGCGCGCGCTCAAAACACACGTGGGAGCCTCAGCACTATTATATGGAATCCCCCTGAATAAAGGGAGCTTTCTACCGCCAGAGGAGTTCCGCACATGCTTTAACGTTTCATAGATCAGTGTCGAAATATCCGAGCGCAATGAAAATGATCGCCTGTGCAATAAGTTCAAAGTTTCTTCCGGCAACGTCCGAAGCTTGGAAAATGCCGTCAACAACAAATTAGCAGTCGCTTTCGCATCATCATCCGCTCTATGTGCGGCAGGCAGCTCAATATCCAAGTCCTCTGCCAAATCCTGCAAACGATAGCTTGAGGAGGATGGGAAAAGGATTTTGGATAATTCAACAGTATCAATTTTCTTTCCGGACCAACCGGCTACATTGCATCGTTTGAATTCACTTTGCAAAAACGACAGATCGAAATCGGTATTATGCGCGACAAATACCGTCCCCTGCAACATATCGGATACTTCCTGCGCAATCTTTTCAAATGGAGGGGCAGAAAGCACTTCATTATCCGTTATCCCGGTCAATTGTTGGATGAACGGAGGTATTTCACGTTCCGGATTGACAAATCGGGCATACTGGCGCGTTATCGTCCCATTTTCAATGAATACGATTGCAATTTGTATGATCCTGTCCCCTCTTGAAGGGGAATGTCCAGTCGTCTCCAAGTCAACGACTGCATATGTACAATTATCCATTCAATCATCAACTTCCTGTAATGAATACTACAGCAGATTGTATCATATTCCTCGGTCCGATTGCGCATTTAGGTATCCATACAAGTAAAAAATGCCGATGAAGGAAAATTCAATCCTTCATCGGCGACTATTTCCATTAGGCGATTACGCCAGGTGCTTCTTTGATCACTTCTTTGATCCCATTCGTTTCATCCATGAGAAGGACTGTCGGTTGATGGGTGATGGCCTCTTCATCTGTTACATAGACATACGAGATGATGATGACAATATCACCTTTCTGGACCAATCTGGCTGCGGCGCCGTTAACGCAAATGACGCCGCTTCCACGCTCTCCCGCAATAATATATGTTTCAAAACGTGCTCCATTATTATTGTTGACGATATGGACCTTTTCATTCGGGAGCATACCCGCTGCATCCAACAAGTCGCTATCAATCGTAATGCTTCCAACATAATTCAAGTTTGCTTCTGTCACTGTTGCGCGATGCAATTTACTGTTCATCATCATTCGGAACATAGGTACCATCCTTTGTTGACATAATAATATTATCTATCAATCTAGTTGACGAAAACTTCACTGCGCATGCCAAGATCACTTCCTGCGCCCCGTCCGTTACAGGATCTAATCCAGGGTATGTCAGGAATTCGACATAATCGATCATCCCTGAACTATTCGAAACGATGAAGTCCGAAACGCGCTGCTTAATAGCTTCCGGAATTTCTCCAGCCGCAAACATTTCTGAGCCGATTTGCAATGCCCTGTAGATCGAAGCCGCCTCTGTACGTTCCGAAGGCGTCAAATTCACATTGCGCGAGCTTTTCGCCAATCCATCCTCTTCCCGAACAATTGGAACCCGCACGATAACTGTCCGTAAATTGAAGTCCCGTACAAACGTTTCGATTATGGCCAGTTGTTGAGCATCTTTCATGCCGAAATACGAACGGTCCGGATCGACAATATTGAATAGCTTCAAAACAACTTTGAGAACACCGTCAAAATGTCCTGGCCTTGAAGCGCCGCAAAGCTCATGAGCCTGCTTGGCCGGCAATATGCGGACGCCGCCGTCAGCGGGGTACATCTCATCGACCGTCGGGATAAATAGTATATCGACCCCTGCTTCGTTTGCGAGTCGGATATCCCTTTCCCGATCACGCGGATACGATTCGAAATCCTCACCGGGTCCGAACTGTGCCGGATTGACAAATATGCTCATGACAACGATGTCGTTTTGTTCTTTTGCATGCTTAACAAGGGATAAATGCCCTTCATGCAAATAGCCCATAGTTGGGACGAAGCCGACTGTTGTATTTTTACGTTCATTTCGGTTTAGCTTTTTCTGTAGTTCTTGTATGGTTTCTATCACTTCGATGTCAGGACTATCAACGTACATCGTTCATTCCCCCGTATAATGTGACCAATTCTTCCTCTTTCATTGTAAAACGATGTGCTTCAGAAGGAAAATCCCCTGTCTTGACGGCTGCCGCATATTTCGTTAAACCATTTCGAATATCGCTTCCAATATCAGCATACGCTTCGACGAATTTAGGAATATGATGATTTCCGTATTTAACCGTGTCATGGAAGACAAGCACTTGACCATCCGTCTCTGCGCCAGCTCCTATACCGATTGTAGGAATTGCGACCGCTTTCGATACCTGCTCCGCCAATTGATAGGGAATGCACTCCAATACGACCATACATGCTCCTGCTGCTTCACAAGCGATTGCATCCTGGATAAGTTTTTCTGCTGCTTCCGCAGTCTTCCCTTGCACTTTGTAACCCCCAGCTACTGCAGCTGATTGAGGAAGGAGACCTAGGTGTGCAACAACTGGTATCCCTGTCTCCGTCAAGAGATGGATGGCGTCAATCACCTTTCCCCCGCCTTCCAGTTTCAAAGCGTTTGCTCCCGTCTCCTGGAAGATGCGGACAGCGGCTTCCAGCGTCCTATCTTCTGAACCATGATAGGAAGCGAAAGGCATGTCAACGACGACAAACGTGTCCTTTGCTCCCCTCCTGACCGCTTTTCCATGATGAATCATATCATCGATTGTAACGGAAGCAGTCGATTCATACCCTAAAACGACCATGCCTAGCGAGTCGCCTACAAGGATGACATCGATGCCCGCCTCCTCCGCCAATTGTGCAGAAGGATGGTCGTATGCGGTCACCATGACGATTTTTTCCCCATTCTGTTTCATTTTCGAAAAATCAGTAGTGCTTTTCATCCGTATCCTCTCCCTTTTCTGTTCAAAGTAGAGAAAACCGAAAATTAAAAATCCTTCCGACCTAAAAAGGGCAGAAGGATTGTGTACAAACGATTTTTGGTTTCCTCCGTCCCTGTCTTATACAAGATCAAGGCAGATCTTATTAGGTTTTCTGACAAACAGTTAGCTCTGAAGGTGCAATTCCGGTTGATACTGCCCTTCGCCATAACTATAGCAAATCAAGGAAGATTTGTATAGTTCAATCTTTGAGGATGACATCCGCTGAATAGATGCCTCGAACTGTACCGTTGTTGAGCCGCAGTTCTAATAGCCCTTCTTCTGAAATGCCTAAGGCGGTGCCTTCGACCGTTTCATTTAACATGACAGCCTGGATTCGCTTGCCTGCTATATTGGAATACCCCTCCCAAAGCAATTTGATCGGTCCGAAGCCGTGTTTCTCATACATTTTCGTATACGATTCAATAAAGAAAAGGATTTCGGCGATCAGCTTTGCGCGATCGATGTGCTTTCCGCCGGCAATCTTCAAGGAAGTCGCGATCTCAATCAGTTCTGATGGAAAATCATCTTTATCCTGATTGACGTTCATACCGATTCCGAGAATAATCGCTTTTACGCGATCGGGCTCGGATTGAAGTTCAGTCAGTATGCCCGTCACCTTCCTGTTGTTGATCAATATATCATTCGGCCATTTGATCG
Organism: Sporosarcina luteola; assembly: GCF_023715585.1. Lineage (GTDB taxonomy): Bacteria > Bacillota > Bacilli > Bacillales_A > Planococcaceae > Sporosarcina > Sporosarcina luteola_D. Next base: position 512,102 of record NZ_JAMBOK010000001.1, on the reverse strand, counting down.
TCGCTTCAATGCCGGCGACATTTTCAATCGCTCTAACAATTGCGACGGCAGCCACAAGTGTCATTTGCGGAGCCTGCTGGGGCATGAGGGAAGGCCTGATGATCAAACTCATCCAAATCCCTTTTTGGGCTGCTGAATCCCAAGGACGGGACAGTCTCCCCTTGCCGGCAGTCTGCTCCTCTGAAACGATGAGTGTACCGTCGGGCGCATCTGACTGTGCAGCGTCATGCGCCAGTATTTGGGTCGAACCGCAACTGACATGATAATCGATTTTCCTGCCATAGGTTGCTGTCTGTAAATACTTCTTTATATTTGCGGCGTTCACGAGATCCGGCGAAGCGATAAGCACATATCCTTTTTTACGGATGGATGCGATTTCATAGCCTTCCTCTTCAAACTCTCTAATATATTTCCAAATTGCTGTTCTGGACAGTCCGAATTCATCCGCAAACTCCTGTCCGGAAATCGGATTTCCTTGAGCTTCAAAAAGTCTTTTCAACAATTCACTCTTGATGTTCGTATTCACTTAGAAACCATTCCTTTATCTTTTCCGCATCGTTCGGATAAATTTGATGGAGCACCGAATGTTCGATTTTCCGCATCCATTCTCCAACCCATCTGCCGCCCCTTTGGTTTGTCCACTCCATCAGGTCTTTCCCGTCGACTTGAAGATCATCTTTGGAATGGATCGGGAGGCTTTCTTTCATTAGATTCATTTCTCTAATGGAAATACCGGGTTCTGATGGATAAATGGCTTGCCAAACTTTTTCGGTTGCAATCAACACGTCCAATGTAAAGCGGTAATAATCATCAACCGTGAATCGACTCGCCTGCCTGTTAGCAAACGCATTTTGGACGTCTGCCAGAAAATCCTTCTCTCGATTGGAAAGTTTATAAGCCTTCGCAATCTCTCCAGCCGAAAAATGACCGGCCAACATTAATGCGGACCACCCTTGCTCCGCTGTTGAATATGGTGCGCAGTTCGATACCAGATGAACATCATTCGGAAATAGGGGCATATGCTCCGATAGGCGGGTATCCGCTATCATTTCAAGTGCTTTTCCTGCAGCTGTCCCCTTCCATAACTTATCCATCTCCACTTTGATTCGTTCGACGGAAACATGAACGATACTAGCGGCATTATCTTCAATTGCCTGTAGGGTATGTTGCTCGATCGCGAACCCTAAAACAGAAGCAAAGCGGACAGCGCGGATCATGCGCAGCGCATCCTCATGAAATCTGTCTGCTGCGTTGCCGACTGCCCGGATTCGACGGCTCTTAAGATCTTTGATGCCTCCGAAAGGATCAATCAGTTCACCTGTCAATGTCAAAGCCAAAGCATTTATAGTGAAATCCCGGCGCTGCAGATCCTCTATCAGAGACCTGACGAATTTCACTTCATCAGGTCGTCTATGATCCGTATATGTACTTTCCGTACGGTACGTCGTCACTTCGATCGGTTCGTCATCCAGAAGCACTAGTACTGTGCCATGTGCAATTCCGACATCAATTGTGTGGGAGAAAACCCGCTTTACTTCTTCCGGAGTCGCAGACGTGGCAATATCGAAATCGGACGCCTCCTTGCCAAGCAAATGGTCCCGGACCGCCCCGCCTACAAATACCGCTTCGTATCCTGCATCCTCCAATTGACGGACGACTTTCCGACTCGGTGCAGTTCCAAATTCCGATGTCATGTTAAACCCGCCACCCTGTAGTACAGTTCTTCATATTCGAGAACAATTGAGGCAGAATTGAATTTATCATGTACTGTCCTTAATGCACTCTCGCGGAAACTTTCATGCATGATTGGATCTTTGAGGAGCAGTTTCGCTTTCATTGCTGCAGCTTCCACGTCCCCCAGCTCGACAAGGAATCCATTATCCCCATCCTCGATCACTTCAGGAATTCCGCCAATATTTGTTGCAATCGCTGGCACGCCGCAAGCAAATCCTTCCAGCAGTACAAGACCGAACGCCTCTTTCTCGGATAATAGGAACATGACATCGCTGATTGCTAGAAGTTCCGGCAAGTCATCACGTTTTCCTGTGAAAATAATATCTTTTTCCAATCCTTCTTTCCTTGCCTTCTCCATCATTTCAAGCTTTTCCGGACCCGTTCCTACCAATAATAATTTCGCATCGATGTCCTTTCGGATAAGTTTGAAACTATCGATAATATCGCCTATCCTTTTGACGCTGCGGAAGTTAGAAATATGGATGATGACCTTTTCATAATCTCGGATTCCCATATCGCTCTTTAATGAACCCGGATCGACCGGCCGGTATTTCTCTTCATCGATGAAATTATAAATTGTCAGAATTTCATTTTGAGGCTCAATTAATGAAAGCGTATCCTGCCGCAGTGATTCCGAAACAGCTGTCGTTATATCCGATTTGTCAATTCCGTAACGGACCGTGTTTTTCAAAGCAGGATCATGACCTAGAATTGTGACGTCCGTTCCATGCAATGTCGTAATGACACCAATGTCGGAATTAGCCATATCTTTGCCCAGAGCTGCTGAAATGGCATGCGGCACTGCGTAATGGACGTGCAAAAGATCAAGTCCTTCCTCTTCAATCACCCGTGCAATCCGATTCGCCAGAGCAATATCGTAAGGCGGATATTTGAAAACGGCATACCCGTCAATCTTCACTTCGTGGAAATAAATATTCGGTTGGACATCCGGGACACGGAAAGGCCTGCTAGAAGTGATAAAATGCATTTCATGCCCCCTATCCGCCATTTTCAATCCGAGTTCTGTCGCGACAACACCCGAACCTCCAACTGTTGGATAACATATTATACCGACTTTCAATTTTTTCATATACTGCACCTCTTCCACCAAACGTTAATCGATAATATTCTCCAAGCCATACACAAGATCTTTCCGACCAATTACTTCCCGAATTGCCATCATGATGCCTGGCATAAAGCTCTTCCTATCAAATGAATCATGTCGAATCGTCAATAATTCCCCTTCGCCTCCGAGAAGCACTTGCTGATGGGCAAGAAGTCCAGGCAACCGGATGCTGTGGATTTTCATCCCTTCCACATCCGCTCCGCGAGCCCCTTCCAAATGGACTTGCTCTTCAGGATGTCCTTGGATATGAGCCGGCCTGATTTCTTTTATCATCTCTGCTGTTTTTACTGCCGTTCCTGAAGGGGCATCCAATTTCCGGTCATGATGCATTTCCAGGATCTCCACATCCCCTAAATAGCGGGCCGCCTGCGCTGCGAATTTCATCATGAGCACTGCGCCGATTGAAAAATTCGGCGCGATGATTCCTCCGATACGTGTCGATTCCACCATTTCAAAAATGGTTTCCAGCTCCTGCTTCGTCAGGCCGGAAGTCCCAACAACCGGATGGACGCCTAGCGACAAAGCATCTTTCACATTTTTGAATACAGCATCCGGATCAGTCACATCCAACAGTACGGCTGGTTGAAGCTCCGCACAAAGCTGTGAAAGCGATGTATAGATTGGAATACCTTGTTGCTCATCATTTATAACACCGTTATGTAAATGCAAACCATCGTATTTATAATCAAGAGCAGCTACCACTTCTGCATCTTTTGCTGCTTCTATCGCTTCTATCGCCGTAGTCCCCATTCTTCCCCGTGCTCCAGCAATGGCCACTTTTATCTTCATCAAAAATCCTCCTTTTTTGTCCATCGGTCTGCATCGCGCTCTTTAAATTTATTCAGTACACCCATAAGTGCGTCTTCTAAGCTGATGCCTTGTGAATTTGCAAAACATACGAGAACAAATAGCAAATCACCTGTCTCTTCTTCCAATGATTTTATTTCTTCACTATCCTTTTTCTTCTTCATGCCGTATACATGCTGGACTTCCCGAGAAAGTTCCCCCAGTTCTTCTGTTAGCCTGGCCAACATTTCCATCGGAGGGAAATAGCCTTCTTCAAAGCCCGATATGTATGAATGGACTTCTTCTTGCAGGTTTTTCATCGTTTTAGCTTGTTCCAATTTGCTTCCGTCCCCTTCATTTGTTATCGTATTCATTCATAGGAGTATTGTCAAAATTTCTGTAATGAACGACAATGTAAATGCGCACCAAGGAAAGGTGGTCATCAATTGCTTAATGGAATAAAATTTAAAAATATCTTTTTTATCATTTTGGGCGCCGCCATTTTTAGTTTTGGCCTTGTACATTTCAATATCCAGCATGAACTTGCGGAAGGCGGATTCACTGGAATCACACTTATCCTTCTATTTGCCTTCAAGTGGGATCCCGCGATCATGAACCTTCTGTTGAACATTCCGATGTTCATCATCGGGTGGAAACTGCTCGGGAGGAAAGTTTTCATTTACACAGTTATCGGCACAGTCGCGGTATCAGTCTTTTTGAAAGTCTTCATGAAATATCAGTTCAGCATCCACTTGGAGGGGGATATGTTCCTTGTCGCCCTGTTTGCAGGGGTTTTCATCGGAGTTGGGCTCGGCATCATTTTCCGGTATGGCGGAACAACTGGCGGTGTAGATATTATCGCACGTTTGGCGCATAAGTACATAGGCTGGAGCATGGGAAAGACAATGTTTATGTTTGACGCGTTCGTTATTTTGCTATCTTGGGCGGTCTACTTGGATCATCGGTCCATGATGTACACGCTTGTCGCGTTATTCGTCGGCGCCAGGGTCATCGATTTTGTACAAGAAGGTGCTTACGCTGCTAAAGGGGCTTTCATTATTTCGGAGTCCCAGGATGAGATCGCGTCGTCGATCACGTTGGAAATGGATCGGGGCGTCACTGTTTTCAGAGGTTATGGCCATTTCACGAAATCGGACCGTGAGATATTATATTGCGTCGTTGGCAGAAATGAAATGATGCGTTTGAAAAATATTGTTACATCAATTGATCCGCATGCTTTTGTTTCGGTTACGGATGTGCATGATGTGTTGGGCGAAGGATTTACACTTGATGATCAGAAACGGCCTTTGGATCATTGACGAACACCGTATGTTTAAACGGATTTCCGTTGCAGGCGGACGCTTTCCAGGGGGCGGGCGGTGTAGCCAATCGGACAACGAAGAGTCCGATTTTCCGTATTTCTGCGCTCTTTGCAGAAATTAAGGTATCCTACATTATCCTGCTCCCTTAGGGTCGCAAAACAACACTGCTCGCAACGCTGCGCTTGTGCTCGCAAACGCCGTTCTTCGTAACGGCGTTCGCTGTTCCCGCTGGAGTCGCCGCCTTACGCTCCAATCCTTAGAAAGTTCATTCATCACTTGAGAATAAAAAAAGTTAAAGTAAAAACCCGACCAATTGCGGTCGGGTTTTAGTTTTAGTCTCTGCTTTGAAAAATAAGAATGAGGCGGAGCAATTCCATTACGGCTACTGCTGTGGCAGCGACGTATGTCATTGCAGCAGCGCTCAATACTTTTTTCGCGTGCGGCTCTTCTTCGTTACGAATGATCCCTAGCTCAACAATTTGGTTCATTGCACGGCTAGATGCATTGAATTCTACCGGCAGTGTTACGATTTGGAATAAAACGCCGACTGCCATCAAGACGATACCAATTCCGAGTAAGGAATTCATACTTGAAAAGATCAAACCGGCGATAATGAATCCCCAAGAAGCATTCGATGTAATATTGGCTACGGGTGCCAAGCGATGGCGGAAACGCAAAAATGCATAAGCTTCAGCGTCTTGGATCGCGTGTCCAACTTCATGGGCTGCAATTGCAGTACCTGCAACTGAAGCTTCATGGAAGTTTTGGGATGATAAGGCAACCGTTTTAGTTAATGGATTATAATGGTCAGTCAAAAAACCTTTGCTTTCAACGACTTTGACATCTTGTAAACCATTTCGATCAAGGATCAGACGTGCAACTTGTGCTCCGTTCATACCAGATGTCGAGCGTACTTTCGCATATTTATTATACGTACTTTTCACTTTGAATTGGGCATACAACGGAAGCAAAATGATAATACCCAGGTAAACCAAAAATGACATTTATGTTTCCCCTCCCTTTCTATCTACTTCTATTTTATAATGAGCCCGAACTAACCGCAACTTTTTGCTATCACACTATAGCTTTTACCCTTTTTTTCCTATTCTCCCACAGAATATAAGCCAATGCGATGCACGCAATGGAGAGCCAGAATGTAAAGTAGCCAATTTGCTGCATATGTTTCATCAAGTCGTAGTAAATCGGCATTTGGCCGAATACATAATCGATGACATCATTGTGCAATGTCCAAATTGCTGCAATAACGATATGTCTTAATTCAAAACGGTACAGAGGACTATAGAGGACCGCCTGGACCGCCATTGCGAAATGGGAGCCGATCAGCATCCAACCGACAGGATCTAAGTAGCCATTTTCCAACATAGTGAGCAGGTTCATGACAACAGCCCAGAGACCGTATTTGACAAGTGTAATCAATGCCAGTGCCTCAATGATTTTGAAATTCCTGCCAATCAGCCATCCGATGATCGCAAGCGTGAAAAACAGGCTTGCCGTTGGGCTGTCCGGAACGAAAATCCAAAATTTCGGTTCTGTTATTTTCAACTGCCACATATACCAATCGTAGCCGTATACTGTGCCGAGCAGATTGATGAATAGTAAAATCCAAAGGAATGATTTATGAGTTAACAAGAACCAAATTCGATCGACTAGAGAAATCATGTCCATCTCCCCAAACACAAGTATGTTAGTAATTATGTATAATAGTTTGTAAAAAAAAAGAGTCAGTCACCTGACTCTTTTTTCGTGTTGAATTACTCTGCTGTTTTCAAGTTCGCTAGGAATTCTGCAAGAACTTGCAATTCTTCCTCTGAACCTGTCCACTGATTTGCAGGCATTGTGCCAATACCATTATGCGCAATGTCGACAATCTCTTCTGGTGTATGGCCAGTGTCAATTAACGCTGGTCCTAAACCACCTTGGAAAGCGTCACCATGACAGCCGATACATGAAGATCCTGCGTAAATCTGATAACCTTCAGAATTCTCATCGAATTGAGCTTCTTCAACGATCGCACCTTGTGCTTTCGCTTTTTCCCAGTCATGGTTCACAACGGATTCCCATGTCAAATAGAAAAGCGCTGCGAAAGAAAGGAGCATGAAAGCAGTCGGAAGAGGGCGTTTAAATGGACGACGCTCTTTCGATGTATCCATGAAAGGAACTAGCATTAAAGCTCCGATTGCCAAGCCTGGCATGATGATCGCTCCGATGACGTTATACGGTCCGGATGCGAATTCATACTTAAGCAATTGGTACATGGATAGGAAATACCAGTCTGGAACCGGTATGTATGTTGTATCCGTAGGGTCTGCTTGACGTTCAAGCGGAGACGGATGGGCAACTGTCAGGATTAAATATCCGATTAGGAAGATGGCACCAATGATCCACTCTTTCAAGAGGAAGTTCGGCCAGAAAGCTTCTGTTTTACCCGGATATTCCGAGTAGTCTTTAGGGACGTTCGGCATCTTGCCTTCAGCTTTGATGCGCGAGTCACCAACAAATTTCATACCTTTTCCGCGTTGCATTTTGTCCCCTCCTTATTCTAGTTTCAGACAATCAACATCGTTTCCGATGTGAATCTTATAGCGGACCGGAGATTCCTTGTCTTCTGATCATGATAAAGTGTGCCGCAAGCAACCCAAGCAAAGCAGCAGGTAGGAAAAATACATGAATCGCAAAGAATCGTGTCAATGTTTGAGCTCCAAGGATAGTGGAGTCACCAGCTAGAAGGATTTTAATCTGCTCACCGATGAATGGCACCGATGCCGCAATTTCAATACCTACTTTTGTTGCAAACAACGCTTTCATATCCCAAGGCAATAAGTAACCAGTGAACCCTAGACCTAACATCGTGACGAAGATCAAAACGCCGACGATCCAGTTCAATTCACGAGGCTTTTTATATGAGCCTGTAAAGAATACACGCAGTGTATGCAAGAACATCATAACGATAACAAGCGATGCTCCCCAGTGGTGCATCCCACGCACAATCTCACCGAATGCAACTTCATTTTGAAGATAGTAAACGGATTTCCATGCATTTTCAATATCCGGGGTGTAGTACATTGTAAGGAACATACCTGATAGAATCTGGATGACCGTTACGAAAAACGTCAAACCTCCGAAACAATAAATGAATGCAGAAAAATGATGTGCAGGGTTTACGTGCTCAGGTACTTCGTGGTCAGCGATATCACGCCAAATCGGGGTGATATCCAACCGTTCGTCAACCCAATCATAAATTTTATTCAGCACTTCGGTCGTACCCCCTTACATATTAAACTAATGTGTTTGGAACCGTCTTTCCAAGATGTACATAGCCATCCACGACTTCGACCATAAACTCATCAAGCGGTCCGAGTGGTGGAGTTCCCGGTATGTTTTTACCGTTTTTCTCATAACGTCCATTATGGCATGGGCAGAAGAATTCATTCTTATGCTTTTCGTCGCCTTCCCAGTTCACTGTGCATCCAAGGTGCTTACAGACTGGAGAAAGCGCGATGATCGTATCGCCTTCTTTATAGACCCAAGCGGTGTTCGATACATCGGATTTGTACCATGCATCTTTACGATCTTTAATAGTAAAGTCAACACGTACAGGAGTTTCAGACAACTCGTCCACTTTTTGTGGAGTCGGAATGAAATCACCTTCACCTTTTGGTTGCAATACTGGATCGACCGCAAAGCGGACCATCGGCATCAATGTAGCTGAAACCATGAATCCACCGACACCCATTAATGTATAGCTTAGGAATTGGCGTCTAGACACTTTGCTGCTCATCAGTTTCCCTCCTCTTACTCCAAGTTCCGTCCAACGGACATACTTTTACTAATTGTAATACTAGGACATATCTATGATATATCAATATTAATGTAAATTCAATCATGCTTTCAGCTGTATGTACAGATTGTGAACATTTCATGAATTTTACACATGTCCCATTCATATCCACCCGATGATCATTATTCCAACGTGAAGAATTCATACCCTAGAAAACCGATTATTGTTTCGCCCATTCCTCCGTAAATTTCGGGAGTGCTTGGCGCAGTTGATCCTCCAGTATTGATTGCCGTAAAGAAGCATCCATGTTTTCAAGAGGGATGGAAGGCATCCAGATGACTTGTCCTGGCAACTCCATTGCTGTCCAAGTATGATCCGTTGTCAAGAAAAAAACATGTTTGAAAGATGTTGCGGAAAATTCCCGCAATGTTGTTTGCGCCATGTGTTGTTGATCCGTTCCCGATGTGTAAGCAAAAGGTGGAGCAAACATCATCCTCCCTTTGAATTGTGTTTCAATAAGGGAAGCCAAATGCATGACGAATTCTGTCGAAGAAGCGCTTGTCTTCATATTATCCATCTTCGTTTCAACTTTTACAAGCGGTATCACCAACGTATCGATATATTCTCTTTGAAGCAAATATGTATCCATGTCCTTGCCTGTCCAATTCATAGTTAAATAGCCTCCTAAAAATATCATACAAATGACTCCGTCAGGAAGACGGAGTCATTACTCTTTTGTGATTTTCATGTCGTTCAGCATTGCCGATAGAATGAGGAACCGTTCCCGGTCATTGGCATCAAGCGCTTCATCCACCCTCCTCATAAGCAAATCCAAGGACATAGAGGCGGCACTTTCTTCGAGCAGCTGCTCGGCAATCTTCCGATCACGTGCACTCACCTGAAGCTCAGCAGGAAGGAAGGGATTTTCCTCTCTTACGCTCGCATATTGAGGACATGCATGGCTGTTCGGAAAGTTCAGCTGAATATACATTTTTTCATCAGGATGGAGCCGGAGATCATGGAATGATTTTTCCGCATCTGCTGTCATCAGATTGCCTTTGTAAAACCGGAAAGGGATGCTTTCAGAGTTTATTGTAGAAATCACCATCGCCCTCGGACAATAATGTGCCTCATCCGTAAAGTGGACGTTTTGAAGTAGTTGTTCATGGCTTAGAAGATAATTCAGAATCCACACACATTCCCGGCGCTTCAGTTTATAGCGCTTTAAAAACCACCTTACGAAGTCTTTTTTGGCAGCGACAGGAATCATGGCTGTCATATCACACCTCCTCGTCATTCAACGTTTCAAGAAAAGCGGTCCATTCCTCAGGTTGTTCTAGCTTTACCAACGTCTTTACTACTTCGATAGCTTCATCACGTTTTCCTTCATCCAAAAGGAATCTAGCGTATTTATCCAGAAAAGATGGATCATCCTTCATTCCAACATATGCCTTACTGTAAGATACGTATGCATGTGCATATTGTTCCTCTCTTTCCAGTGCATATGCTTTGAAAGCCGACAATAATGGAATATCCATCTGCTCTTCATTCAATTCGGTCAGTAATGATAATAATTTTTCGTCTTCTTCCTGCTGATTATAAAGGGATGCGAGTGTGACGATCGCATCTATATATTCGGGATCCAGCGCAATCGCATGCTGTAAATGTTCTTCCGCTTCAAGGGGGAGTCCGAGCTTCAATGCAGATTTACCTGCGGACAGGCGGAGTTCTTTGTCAAATTCGTCCCGCTTGATGCCCTTCTCAAACAAGTCATATGCTTGTTCATCGTCGCCCAATTGAGACTGCGCCTGGCCAGCAAGCATATAAGCGGAGAAGTAATCAGGATCCATTTCAATCAATTGTTCTAGCAACTGCACCGACTTTTCCGGCTGGCTACTCTGGTAGTAAGCAAACGCTGCACCGAATAGCGTATCGGGAAGCTGATCGTCTTTCAAAAGTTTTTCGTAATATGGCAGCGCTTCCTCATATGCAGCTCCTGCGCTATATGTCTCAGCCAATCTGAGCGGTATCAGTGTACTAGCAATTTCATTATGGCCTTCATTGTAAAGTTCGGTGTAAAGTTTTGCAGCTTCAAGATATCTCCCTGCATCTAACAGCAATTCGGCATATGCGAAACGGATGACAGGCTCATGAGGTGATCGCGACAGAGCCTCTTTCACCTTTCCAATAGCAGCCTCTGCCATGCCGATCATTTGGTAATAGTCAGCAAGCGCTAGCAATGCCTGGGTATACTCCTCCTGATCTTGCGTCACTTCTGACAGCAACAGCAATGCATCATCTTCCTCGCCAAGCTCCATCAATGTGTTGGCCCGGTCAATCTTTAATTGAGCTTCATCAGGCATATAGGTTATCAACATTTCGTAAATATGGTCGGCTTGTCCGACATATCCGTAATCGACCAATAAACCTGCAGCCTCATATAGCAAGTCAAAGTCCCCTGATTTTTCCACCCGATCAATCAAATCATTTAGTAGCCCGATATCACCATCGAGTACCGCTTTTTCAAAATCATGTAACTGCATCATATTTTCACCTGTTCCTTCATGTTGTATACATTAGGAAAATTATTCTTCACTACGTGCTTTGACGAGTTGGGATAAATGTTCAAAGAAGTTCGGATAGGAAATCGCGATGCAGGATGGGTCTTCAATGTGTATAGGACCAGCTGACACCAAAGCCGCAATGGCAGCCATCATCCCTATCCTGTGATCACCGTAGGATTTCAATTCTCCCCCTGTTAGGGAAGTCGGTCCTTCAATGATCATCCCGTCCTCTGTCGCTACCACCTTCGCGCCGAGCTTCATCAGTTCATCCGTGACGGCGGCAATGCGGTCCGTTTCCTTGACGCGCAGTTCAGCAGCGTCCTTGATGACTGTTGTTCCCGTCGCTTGTGTTGCGAGCAACGCGATGATCGGCAATTCATCGATAAGTGTCGGTATGATTTCTCCGCTTATCTCTATCCCTTCCAATCGGGAATGCGCCACTTTAACTACTCCATAATGTTCGCCTTTTTCGCCGTTATGTTCAAGTATTTCCACTTCTGCACCCATTTGACGCAGCACATCAATAATTCCTGTTCTCGTCGGATTCAGACCGACATTAGTAAATACCACTTCACTGTCTTTGATCATAGCAGCCGCCGCCATGAAGAATGCCGCGGATGAAATATCACCTGGAACTAGTACGTCCGTCCCCGATAAAGCTTGTCCTCCTTGGATGCGTACCGTATTTCCATCCTTGAGAAGCTTAGCTCCGAACTGTTGAAGCATCCTTTCCGTATGATCTCTTGAAATGGCAGTTTCTCTTATCACTGTTTCTCCTTTTGCGCTTAATCCGGCAAAAAGGATTGCAGATTTCACTTGTGCACTTGCCACAGGCATTGTATAGTCAATTCCTTCAAGCGTTGAACCGACAACCGTCAGCGGAAGGAAATCGCCCCCCTCTTCGCCTGAAATATCAGCTCCCATTAATTGCAAAGGAGTGGTCACTCTTTTCATCGGTCGCTTTGATAAGGAAGCGTCTCCTGTCAGGGTGGATGTGACCGCCGAAGCCGACAATATACCGAGCATCAGTCGGGCCGTTGTGCCGGAATTCCCCGCGTACAACTCTTCAGTAGGAGCGACCCATTTCGTAATCCCCGGACTTGTAATTAAGACATCAGTTCCACTGCGCTCAATCGAGACGCCTAATCGCTTGAAAATTTCGATTGTCCGTAAGCAATCTTCTCCATCGAGGAATCCTTTTATCCTCGTGCGGCCCTCAGCTATAGACCCTAACATGATAGCACGATGAGAAATTGATTTGTCCCCCGGCACTTTTACAGAACCTTTTACTATCGGCTTGTTGAATGTCACTGTTTTTGTTTCCATCATGAAGAGCCCTCCCTATTTAGAGAATATGCATGCTGTAATCCGTTTTTTTTGCAAGGATCGTCCTAGCATCCTTCCGATCATCCGCCGTTTGAAAACTGATGACAAGGATTCCGTACACGTCTGTTCGCGTTTCTACGATCCGAATATTCGTTATGCTGATTTGCTCATCAGCAAGTATTTTTGTGATTTCGGATATGACACCTGGATGATCAGGTATATCGATATGCAAATCGAAGGTCATATACAGTGCTCCTTGCACCGCCCCTTTGAAAGTGGAAGGCAATTGATCCCGGAACTCCTTTGCATCGGAAAAGAAATCATAAATCCGGTCGGGATCGTTTTCAAGGATCATCGTCCGGATTGAATTCATTTCCCGTAACCAGCCATCCAGTTGGTCAAGCAATTCATCCCGATTCTGAATTGTAATGTCCCGCCACATCGTCGGATCTGCTGAGGCGATCCGTGTAAGGTCGCGGAAACCGCCGGCAGCTAAATCTTTCACGAATGGCTGTTCTTTTTCCTGGTCAGCGAGCCTGCCGACAAGTGAAGAGGCGATAATATGAGGGAAATGACTGACAATCGCTGTCATCCGATCATGCTCAGCCGCGTCCAAAATGACGATTTTGCCTTTAGTTGGCGTCAATAGATTGGACAGCCTATCAATTTGTTCTGGGTTCTCACGATTGCTAGGCGTCAAAACATAATATGCATTTTCAAACAGATGCCCTTTCGCTGCCGCGATGCCGCTTTTATGGGAACCTGCCATCGGATGCCCGCCGATGAATGTCACTCCTTTGGCCTGAAGTCCCTCGGCAGCTAGCATGATCGGATTTTTTGTACTTCCTGTATCCGAGAGAATGACATTTTCTTTAAACGTCCATTCGGAAGCTTCTTCCATCAATGCGATTGTCGTATTCACAGGGGTCGCAAAAATGATATAATCCGCCTTTTCACATGCCGCTCTTGCTGAAGGTGCAATCGTATCAATGATGCCTCGGCGGTACGCTTCGTCTGCAGTTTTATATGAACGGTCAAATCCTGTTATATGAAATTTGTTGCCGCCGCGCTTTAATGCTAGCGCCAAAGAACCCCCAATGAGGCCTAATCCAATAATTGCTACATGATCATTCATTGCTTTCTACCTTTTCTTGTAATAAAAGAGTGAATGCGTGAAGCAATCCCGAATTCTGTTCATCCGTTCCGATTGTAATTCTGATGTATCCCGGAGTTCCGAGTGCATTTCCGCTTCTAACGATATAGCCGTGTCGTAAGAGGTATTCAGTTGCTTCATCAGCATCTCCGGGTACTTCCATTAATACAAAGTTTGTTTCCGAATCATACATATGGATTCCTCTTTCAGAAGCGAAAGAGCGATAACGTTTCCTCTGTTTTTCATTTAACTCCCGGCACATATCGATGAATGCATCATCTTCCAGTGCCTTTGTTGCAACTGCTACAGCCAACGTATTGTTGTTGAATGGATTTCTCACTTTATTGAGCTCAGTGATGATTTCGGGTGAGCCAACCGCATACCCCATTCTGAAGGAAGCTAAGCCATACGCTTTCGAGAAAGTACGCAGTACCAGGATGTTGGGGAACCGATCTAGAAGTGCAACTGAATCGACATGATCAGGATCTGTTACGTATTCAAAATAAGCCTCATCCAGTACGACTAAAATATCTTCGGGAACCCGCTCCAAAAAGCTTTCCAGTTCGGATTTTGGAATAAGACTTCCTGTCGGATTATTCGGATTGCATACCCAAATGATTGCCGTCCGTTCATTAATGGCTTCGATAAAATCGTTCAGGTCATGATGTTCATCCTTCAAAGAAATCTCCGTTATATCTGCACCTTCAATTTTAGCATTATGGGCGTATTGTGGAAATGACGGAGTCGGCATAATCGTATGCACTTTTTCGTCAAGCAATGCACGTGAAATGATTGAAATGATTTCATCCGAACCATTACCGAAAAGGATCGACGCTTCTTCAACACAATGTTTCTCTGCCAGTTTTGCACGAAGGGTTGTCCCGTGTCCGTCTGGATAGATCTCAAACGGCATTGAGGCACTGCTTAAAAACTCGGCAACTGTAGAAGCGCAACCGTAAGGATTTTCATTTGAAGCCAATTTCACGACATTCGTTAAGTGATAAGCCTGTTTCACTTCTTCAGTCGATCTGCCAGGTTTATAAGGTTTTATAGTAGATAAAACTTGTTTCCACTGCATATGTACTCCTCCGGTCTACATGTATTTTTAGTTTTGCAAGTCTGGCCGCAACTTCACTGCTTCGTTTTGATAAATGTGCTTGACGTCCTTTTGATGTGTCTCAGAATTGACATGCATAAGAATCCGTATGCATAGCGGCATTGATCCCGGAACGTCCATTTCATGCGTACACATGACCGGTACATATTTCCATCCATCCAATGTCCTGACTGCTTTTGCAGGAAATGCCGATTCAATGTCTCGTGTAGTTGAAACGATGACTGAAACAATATCGCCTGGAGCTATGCCGTTTTGCCTAGCCATTTCCAGCACCAATGTTCTTGTAGCTTCGAGTACCCCGTCAGTTTCATCTGAGACAACGGTAGTCGCCCCTCTTATTCCTCTAACCGTCATGACCGCTCCCCCATTCCGATTCTATTCTGCAATTCAAAAAAAGCCTGTTCACATTCCGCCGCTGAAACCTTTTTAACAAAAGGCTTGCCCAACTTCTCTAACATGACGAAATTCATTTCGCCGAAAGAGGCTTTTTTATCTTTTTCCATGTAAACAAGGAAATTGCTAAATGAATGCTCTACTACAGGATCAAACGAGTATCCATTGTTTTTTGCAAACAGGATGAATTTGTTTGTAAAAGCTGCTTCAATCGTTCCATGCTGTTCACTGAGTAAGAAACTGTATGCCATTCCAATCATGACGCATTCCCCGTGACTCAACCCTCCGAAACCGCAAACGGCTTCAACAGCATGGCCGAATGTATGGCCGAAGTTCAGGAATTTCCTTGTCGAATGCTCGAATTCATCTTCCGCAACGATATTCGCCTTCACTTGAATCCCTTTTAGAAGCTCTGCTGCTAACCACTCTTCCGTCGGATTAGAAAACGTCCCTTCTTCCAGCAATTTTTCTGACCAGTTCTCATCGGAAATGAAAGCATGTTTGATCAATTCCGCCATTCCAGAACGGATTTCACGCGGCGGCAGCGTTGTTAACAACTTAGTATTGAAGAGTACCGCTGCCGGCTGATGGAAAGAGCCGACCATGTTTTTCCCTTCCGGCAGATTGATGGCGGTCTTGCCGCCTACTGCACTATCGTGTGCCAGAATTGTCGTAGGGCATTGTATAAACCTGATCCCCCTCATGTATGTAGCGGCGACGAATCCGGTTAAATCCCCACATGCCCCTCCCCCGAATGCAATGAGCAGGGAATTCCGAGTGAAATTCTTATTAATTAAATAGGATTGGCATTCGAAATAGACTTCCTGCATTTTGCATTTTTCCCCCGAAGGGACGATCTTTACAAGAGGTGCAACATCCGCTTTTTGTAAAGCGGCGAGTAGAACGGACAAGTGCAGGTCAGCGGCATTTTTGTCAGCAATGATGCCTACCCGATCGGCGCTCTGCAACAAGTCTTTATAATCGGATGAAAACAAATCGTACACACGTTCTCCAATATGCACGTCATATTTTGCATCGGGCAATTGAACGGTCAGTTTCCCCATATCAAAACCCCTTTACATAGTCTCGGTATCGTTCAATTTCTTCCTTCAAGCCTTCAATCGTATCTGAACGGAATTCCTCCATGATCGCTTTTGCCATTTCAGTCGCAATAACGTGCTCCGCAACGACAGAAGCTGCCGGCACCGCACAAGGATCCGATCTTTCGATTGTTGCTACGAATGGTTCTTTCGTATCGATATCCACGCTTTCAAGCGGCTTATACAATGTCGGAATCGGTTTCATGACGCCTCGGATGACAATCGGCATGCCTGTCGTCATACCGCCTTCCAGACCACCAAGCCGATTTGACTTGCGGTAGTAGCCGAGCTCTTCTGACCAGGCAATTTCATCATGAACCTCACTGCCAGGTTTTTGCGCCATTTTAAAGCCCAAACCGAATTCAACCCCTTTGAACGCATTGATGCTCATCATCGCTCCCGCAAGCTTTCCATCCATTTTGCGATCGAACTGTACGTAGCTTCCTATACCTGGCGGGCATCCTTCCACAATGACCTCCACGACCCCTCCAAGCGTGTCTCCACGTCCTTTAATGTCATCAATGGCAGCAACCATCCGGGCTGATGCTCCCTGATCTGCGCAATAGACTGGATCGTTTTCGACAATCACTCGCAGTTCATCCATTGTAAGTCCCGAATAAGCGTCCGGATCGGTTGTAATCCCGCCGATTTCCGTTACATGAGCGACAGTCCGGATGCCTAGTTGATGAAGAAACTGTTTAGCTACAGCACCCACCGCCACGCGCATCGTCGTCTCTCTCGCAGAGGATCGTTCCAACACATTCCGTAGATCACGGTGTCCGTACTTCATGCCGCCGACAAGATCCGCATGCCCCGGCCGTGGTCTTGTGATCTGTCTTTTGACGTCTTGAGGATTCATGTCTTCCGCCAATGGTTCGACTCCCATGATTCTTGTCCAATGCTTCCAGTCGTCATTGACGACAGTCAGCGTAACAGGCGACCCGAGCGTCTTCCCATGACGTACACCGGATGTGATAAGCACCTGGTCTTTTTCTATTTGCATCCGACGGCCACGCCCATGCCCACCTTGACGCCTTTTCAATTCATTGTTTATCATTTCTGCCGTCAATGGCATTTGAGCAGGCAATCCTTCAATAATGGCTGTCAATTGTGGTCCATGTGACTCGCCAGCTGTAAAAAACCTCATTTCATTTCCTCCTTTATCTCTTTTCTTAAGGATGGAGTAAACATCCGTTTCATAGCACTTTATCAAACTAAAACAATTTTGACTATAGGTATTAATGAAAAAATCCGGATATTTTCCGGATTTAAAGGATAATTGCTATAAACTGCTATTCACTAAAGCTTTCTGTAAAAGAATGTCTCCACGGATTCAAAGCCGTATTTAGATGGATTAAATATCTGTTCGGTGCTCCCGACGAACAGTATTCCACCTGGAGCCAGTGCTTTTGAAAAATCGGTGTAAATTTGGTCTTTTGCCTCTTCTGTAAAGTAAATCATCACATTCCTGCACACAATAAGGTCAAAACCTGTACCATAGGGATCGCCTAAAAGGTTTTGCTGTTTAAATTGGACTGTCTGTTTAATTTCATCCTTCACTTGGTAGTGCTGTCCTTCATTGACAAAATACTTGTCCAAGATAGGTTTAGGAACTTCTTTCAAAGACCGTTCTTGGTAAAGGCCGACCTTTGCACGTTCCAATACCCCCGCATCGAGATCCGTAGCTAAAATCGAAATATCCCGCAATGGCAAGTGAGATGATAGGACCATGGCGAGGGAATATGGTTCTTCCCCTGTGGAACAGGCTGCACTCCATATTTTCAGATTTTTGTTTCGGGCTAACAGCATGGGGAAGATTTTCTTGTCGAGGACATCCCAACGCTGGGCGTTCCGGTAGAATTCCGAGACATTGATTGTCATTCTATCGAGGAATTCGTTCAGGAGCTGTTTATCATTATGTATGGCCGAATAATAGTCGGTAAAGTTATGGAATCCCAATTTCTCGTATAGGGAGGTAAGCCTTCTTTTCATTTGGGCCTCTTTGTATAGTGATAAGTCGATTCCGGTCTTCTTCTTTATTTTCGATATGAAATCGATGTAATCTGACATGATTAATCCCCCTGGTACTCTTTTTCCCTATTATACCATAGGATTTACGCTTCAGACGGACGCTTTCCAATCGAACAGCGCAAGGTTCGATTTGCCGTATTTCTGCGCCTTTTGCAGAAATTAAGGCAGCCTGCTCCCAACGCTTCGCTTTTGATCGCAAAAGCCGTTCTCCTTGACGGCTTTCGCTGGAGTCGCCGTCTTCCGCTTCAATCCTTACTATAAACCTGTTAGGTCATCAGTATTAAATAATGAATAATAATAAATAAAAACAGCCAAGCATTTGACCGCTAGGCTGTTTATAAATATTTATTAGTTGATCCAGCTTACCATTGATTTGTCATAGTTGACGAGTTCTTCTTCTTTGAAGAAAAGACCGATTTCACGAACAGCTGATTCAGGTGAATCTGAACCGTGGATGATGTTTTTGCCGACAGTGACAGCGAAATCGCCGCGGATTGTGCCTGGTGCAGATTCTTTCGGATTTGTCGCACCCATCATTAAGCGTGCAGTCGAGATTACGTTTTCACCTTCCCAAACCATTGCGAAAACTGGTCCGGAAGTGATGAAGTCTACAAGCTCCCCAAAGAAAGGACGCTCCTTATGTTCGCCATAATGCTGTTCAGCAAGCTCTTGGCTGATTTGCATCAATTTAGCGCCAACCAATGTGAACCCTTTGCTTTCGAAACGGTTTACAATTTCACCGATCAAATTACGTTGAACGCCATCAGGTTTAACCATTAAAAATGTTTTTTCCATTTATAAACACTCCTTCACGTATGTATGGAATTTTATCCTTACTGATCGTACCACTCGGGACACGATCTTTCAACTGGTAGGCTGTTGCTCAGAACTTTCTTTTTCCGAGGAAGTCCGCAATTTGCAGCAGTGACTTCTTTGCTTCATTATCCGGCAATGACTCCACTTCCGCTATCGCTTTCCTCAAGTACATATCGCTCACTTGCTGTGATTTTTCTATCGCGCCGGATTCTCGGATATAGGTGAGCATCCGGCTCCGCTCCTCTTCCGTCAATGAACCGTCAAATGAACGGTACAGGAATGGCTGGAATTCGGGATCATCTTTTATGTATAGCGTCGGCAACGTCAAATGTCCATTTAACAGATCACTGCCGGCAGGTTTGCCGAGTTTTTCATCTGTCGATGTGATATCGAGTATATCATCTACAATTTGGAAAGCCATTCCCGCAAAATAGCCGAATCGTTTCAGCTTACCGACAACATCCGGGCTTGCATGGGAGACAAGCGCCCCCAATTCACAGCTGGATGAAAGCAATAACGCCGTTTTCCTTTTGATGCGGCGCAGGTAGTCACGGAATGTCTGATCCGTTTTTTGCTGGTATTCAAATTGGATGATTTCACCTTTACAGATCTCCAGCATCGTTTCAGCAAGCAGTTGATGAACAGCAGGCATTTCAATTTCGCCGATTGAGACGAGCGCACGCGAAAAGATGTAGTCGCCGGTATACATGGCAATCCTGTTATTCCACCTTGCCTTCACTGTCTCAAAGCCTCGGCGGAAGTCGGAATCGTCGATGACATCATCATGAACAAGGGACGCCATATGGATCAATTCCAAGGATACTGCCACTTTCGCCACATTTTCCATCGAATATTCACCGAACTTGGATGAAAGGATGACAAATATCGGACGTATCCTTTTTCCGCCTGCCCGCAGGAGCAGGAGGGAGGCTTGCCGAATGACCGGGGAAGAGGAATCGACGGATCGTTCTAGTTCTTTTTCAATGAATGAAAGATCCTTTCGGAAATCTGCGTAAAGCGACATTAACTTCAATTTCTCCAAGACGATTACCTTCCCCTACTTGCAATTATTTGAACGCGATGTGCCCGGCTGCAGCCCCACCGCTGTACTTCTTAAAAGATACATCATGAAAACCGGCATCTACGAACATTTGTGCAAGCTGCTTTGATCCCGGAAAATCATCCGCCGATTCTTGCAGCCATGAATACTCTCTGTAACTCTTAGCGAAAATCTTGCCGAATAAAGGCATAATGAACTTAAAATAAAAGCGGAATAATTGCCTGTATACCGGGATCTCCGTTTGCGAAGTCTCCAGGCACGCAGCCATACCACCCGGTTTCAAGACCCGGTGCATTTCCTTCAGCACTTGTCCATAATCAGGAACGTTGCGTAGACCGAATCCGATCGTCACATAGTCGAAGCTATTATCAGGGAATGGCAACTCCATTGCGTTCCCTTGAACTAGATCAACGTTTTCGTATTTGGCGACTTTCGGCCTTCCGGACGCAAGCATGCTCTCACTAAAGTCTAGACCGGTCACTTTTCCTTCCGGTCCTACAGCCTCGGCCAAGGAGATTGTCCAATCTGCTGTTCCGCAGCAAACATCCAATGCGCTGGATCCTTTTTGGACATTCATTCGTTTCATAATATCGTCTCGCCATTTTATATGTTGGTTGAAACTTATGACGGAATTCATCTTATCATAATCAACGGCGATCTTCTCAAAGACGTGATGGACTTTCTCTTCTTTGGACGTCCCCATATGTCTTCCCTTCTTTCTCTAAATAGGCTTGCCCAAGAGTGGTGTTGCAAACCTATGGATTTCCTGCCTTAAGAACGGGGTCAAAAATCCCGCTTCTGCTAGGTGATTTTGCAACCTCGAAGTTAAAATGGAAATCGCATCTTCAACAGCGGTTTTTTTAATCCTATTTCCCGCCCATACTTGCTCGACGGCCGGATCTTTCATCAACTTCTTGAAAAACCAGATAAGACCCAGTGCCGTTTCGGCAATTTCTGAATATCTAGTTAAGCCATATCTGTTTTGAAACTCAACGATACATCCCGATTCTATGCTGATCATCGAGTCGATCAGCAACTCAATTCCATCATTGTCTTCCATTAACAGATTTGTTTTTGTCTCATTTATATGCCCAATCATTTCCGACATGGAAGTAATGAGCTGGAAGTCTGGAAGCGATGACAATAAACGATAATGGATGCCGCTGAAATGATCTCCGGAGAGGACCATCAGTTGTTGCTCCTTTGACGTTGCGTCCAAGATGTCCACTCTGTCATGCATATCGAAGGCCGCATGTACAGCGCCCACCGCAATCGCAGATATATTCATCTCAGAGGTCCACTCCTCGTTGTTCAACATAGGTAAGAGGAGGAAAAACGCCTTCGCTTCGTCAAGCGGCATCTTCCCAAGATCCCTGTTCAATATGGGCTCTTGTATAGAACGTTCGACTTCGCTTATATAATTTTGAATATATCGATTGATAGTTTGTCTGTCCATCTTCGGTTCTCCATTCAAAGACCATATGTGTAGGGTCCTGTATGTCTATTCTTTTCCATCGCTGTAGACAATACCATGTGCCGAGTGGATTTCGGCTTTGCCGCGGATTTTCATTGCGGACGTATGCTCAGTGAACTGGGCAATCATCACTTCCCCGCGATCTAACTTTTCGGTGTGATGGAATTTCGTGTCATTGCCCCTAGTGAGACCAATGACGTTCACTCCATCTTCTTGCGCCTTAATCATGATAAATTCAGGTTGTGACATGTTCTCATCTCCTGTCATCCATATACATCCCATCATATCATAGAAATGAATTGATCCGCAAAGGCATCAGATCACTTCAGAAGAGACAGAATTTCTGCTCTCTTCACATCATCGTGCTCGTAGATTCCACGTGCGACAGTTGTTATTGTTTTTGCACCAGGCTTTTTAATTCCTCTCATCGTCATGCACATATGTTCCGCTTCAATGATGACATAGACGCCGATCGGATTGAGCATATCCATCATCGCATTTGCAACAGTGGATGTGATCCTTTCCTGCAACTGGGGCCGCTTCGCAGTCGTTTCGACAGCCCTTGCCAATTTGCTAAGTCCAGCGACTACCCCGTCGCGCGGTATGTATGCGATATGAGCATGCCCAAAGAATGGGACAAGGTGATGCTCACACATCGAATGGAACGGAATGTCCTTCACAAGCACCACTTCATCATGGTTCTCGTGGAATACCGTCTCGAAATATTGTTTTGGATCTTTATGTAGTCCCTCAAAAACTTCTGCGTACATTTTCGCGACCCTTTTTGGGGTGTCGAGCAAACCTTCACGTTCGGTGTCTTCCCCTATTGCTTCAAGGATCATCGAAACCGCTTTCTCTATCTTACCGAGATCCACTTCTCTCATACAGACTTCCTCCTCATCCCAATCTAATGCTATTCCTTCAAAGATAGTAGCATACTCGCATGAATACGTACAGCGAGCGCCGTTACGAAGAACGGCGTTCGCGAGCACAATCTTAGCGTTGCGAGCAAAAGAACGTAAAGCAACTGCCTAAGTTATATGGATGCACTTTGTCAGCCTTAACTAAAAGGAGCCCGTCCGCGTTTATGTCGATGAGACATTTGCGGAGGGGCTCCTATGTAAACTTAAAGATTACTTAACAGCATCTTTAAGCGCTTTACCTGCTTTGAACGCAGGAACTTTGCTTGCTGCGATTTCGATTTCTTCACCTGATTGTGGGTTGCGGCCTTTACGGGCAGCACGCTCACGCACCTCGAAGTTACCGAATCCGATCAATTGTACCTTGTCACCATTTGCAAGTGTAGATTGGATTGTATCGAATACAGCTTCAACCGCTTTAGTAGCATCTTTTTTCGTCAGACCTGCCGCTTCGGCAACTGAGTTGATCAATTCTGTTTTGTTCACACCATTCACCTCCTCTCAAAGGTTATAGTCTTTGTCCAGCTCTAGCTGGCAGCAAAACGCCACCTGGAGCTTTTCTTTGAACACTGTAAAAAGAGTAACATACTAAAAACCGCGGCGCAACAATATTAACAACGTTTATACGCCTTTTCAGGATTATTTCGGAAAAAAAATAAAAGACCCGTCAAAAACGGATCTTTTTTCTTAAAAACCGCTATATCACTTGACTTATCAGGCTTTGTCTTACCTCGAAGAGTCACACTAAAGTGAATGACCTGACGAAAGGCTTCCTGTCTATACGATGAACGTTATCATGCCTTTATTTCCATCATTAACCATCTGCTCGATCGTTTCTCTGAGCCTTTTTCTGGCGTTTGGCGGAACGGAGGACGTTTTGAAGCGGATGCTCTCCTTCATCACTTCATGCAGTGGTGTACCGAAGAGCTGCGTCTGCCAAAGAGCTTCCCGGTCATGAAGGTAGGCATTCTTCAGCTCCTTCAGCAAGTGATGGCTATGGAATTCCGAGCCGATCAACGGCGAGAATTCCGCGTCCATATCGATCCGGATGATGTGAAGGGATGGTGCTGCCGCTTTCATGCGCACTCCGTAGAAATTATCTTGTTTGATGAGTTCAGGAGGAGATGGCTGGAAATCATCAATTGTTGGCAAAGCGACTCCATAACCGGTCTTTTTGGCGGTTTCAATAGCTTCAGCATACATATCATATGATTTCTTAGCTTTGACAGCATCTTTCACAAAGAGAAGCCAATCTTTTTTCGTTTTCATTTCTTGTTGCATGAGGCCTTCGCATACTTCACGGAATGCTTGCTCATCCATCTCGATATTGACAGTGGCCTTTCCTTTCCCCGCATCCACATCGACGACTTCGGCATTACGGACATACTTTTCGTCCTTCAGACGTTCTGCCAGTTCTTGTACTTTTCGAATTTTCGACGCCTCGAGGAATCCTTCATTAATGACATTATCAATTGCTGCATTCAACTCATGTTCGGATCCGAGCACATCCATCCAGTCCGGCTTTTGCAATTCGATGTCCGTAATCGGGAATTCGTACAAGGCTTCCTTCAAAATGAGTTGGATCTCCTGCGCGTTCAATTGGTCGGCACTGATCGCGATGACAGGTACTCCATGTTTTTCATGAAGTTTTTCCTTAAGTGCTACAGTTTTTTCATGCGCTGGCATTTTGGAATTCAGGACTATGACAAACGGTTTACCGATTTCTTTCAGCTTTCCAACGATGTCATCTTCAGCTACCTCTGCAGCAGCTCTCGGAATATTGTTTACTGTCCCATCCGTCGTCACGAGAATCCCGATTGTAGAATGATCTCTTATCACTTTGTCCGTACCGATGCGTGCAGCTTCCTCGAATGGAATCGGTTCATTATGCCAAGGCGTATGGACATATTTCGGACCATCCTCATCCTCATATCCCTTCACTCCATCAATTACATAACCGACACAGTCCGCAAGTCGAATCTGAAAAGATAGCTCCCCCTCCCCGATTGAGACTTGGGTGCCTTGCGCTGGAACGAATTTCGGTTCAGACGTCATAATGATCGGACCTGGCGAGCTTTGAGGCAGTTCGTCCTGTGCTCGTGCCCTATCGCCTGCATCCGTCATATTCGGTATGACGACCTCCTCCATCACCCTTTTGACAAAAGTCGATTTTCCTACACGAACAGGGCCGACCACACCTATATAAATATCCCCGTCCGTTCTTCTAGCCAGATTTTCATATAATTCCTCTTTCATACTAAGCCCTCCTTTTTTCGCGCATATTAGTTTATGTAAATGAAAAACGTTTCATGCTAAAAATGCATGAAACGTTTTAATAGACTCATATGAAATTGGTCACTTCTTCAAGAAAACAGGTTCGTTTTTATCGTTCACCGTATACGGCAAGGAATAGGCGGGCAAAATCGGATAGGATTCGGACAGAAGATAACGGATATCTTCCCCTTTTTTCACATCAGGCTTTTCCTCCTGAAGAATCCTGTTCAGGTCAATGGAATAATCGACATAAAAATGACCGTCCCCACCGACAACAATAGGCAGCAAGGCGTCAGAATAGGGACTTTCAACCTTCAATGGCTCCTTGAACCCCATAGCCTCATAATCGATTTCGTATACATTCTCCCCTACAGGATCTTTAAAGGGAAGCTTTCCATTGATGTGCTTTCTAAGATTTAAATCACGGATCCTCTCGGCAATTCGCAGATCGACTAGTTTAACAGTCGGATTTTCCTCGACGTCCATTAGGACATATTGATAAATACCCCCGGTTTCGTAAGCATTGGAGGGGATTTTTTCAGTGTATGCAGGGACTATCTTGGAAAATTCAATAGGGTATTTTATGTACATATCTGTTTCCTGGTCTCTCGTTTTAATCGGGAGCAGGCCTCCGTTGTTTTCCTTGTAAGCATTGACAGCTTTTTGGATCAACTCTAATTGATCTTCATATGGATTCTCTCTGACAGCCTTATCTTCACCTTTGTACATGCATCCAGAAAGAAGAAGCACAATGGCAATAACGGATGGAAGTAAAACGGAAGTTTTTGGCACCATCTTCATCTTCCTCCTCCAGTAGGCCCACTGAATACTAGGTATACCATCGCTACAAACGAAATTATCAATAAGGAATAAGCGATAAGGGCAAAAATGAACTTCAATAATCTATTCGAAAGCTTATGTCTGCTTACGTAGATGAGTCCCATGGAAATAGCCATGAAACCCATTGCGTAAAACGACAGCCACATTTTATCCAGTGAGGACAAGTGAATCATCCTTTCGTATCTCAAAACAACTTATTTGAAATAAATATCTTCAATTTCCTGCTTTTTCATTCGACTCATAAGCTGATCGACAGCTTCCTTCGGCGGAATATTATCGAAGAGGACCGAATATAACGCCTCTGTCAAAGGCATTGATACATCGTAGCGCAACGATAGTTGATAGGCGGCCTTAGTTGTACGTACCCCTTCAATGACCATGCCCATGCCCGAGACAATTTCATCCAATGACTTCCCTTGGCCCAATAGATTGCCGGCCTTCCAATTTCGCGAATGTACGCTTGTGCAAGTCACAATCAAGTCGCCAAGACCCGTCAAGCCTGAAAAAGTCAGCGGATTCGCCCCCATCTTCACGCCAAGTCTTGTGATCTCCGCCAAACCGCGTGTTATGAGTGCTGCCTTGGCATTATCCCCATAACCGATGCCATCCGTGATTCCGGCAGCTAGCGCAATGACATTTTTCAGTGCCGCACCAAGTTCCACGCCGATCAGATCATCGTTCGTGTATACCCGGAAATACTGATCATTCATGAACAAATCCTGTACGTGTTCTGCGGCCTCTCTGTCGAATGAAGCTGCTGTGATCGTCGTAGGATGGCGAAGAACGACCTCCTCTGCATGGCTCGGACCGGAAAGTGCAACAATGGCACTTCGTTTCTCCGGAGAAACTTCTTCCTCGATCACTTCGGAAATCCGCTTCAATGTATCCGGCTCAATGCCTTTGGAAACGTGAATGATCAGCTTTGATTTGTCTGCAAGCTGATTGAGTTCGGAACTTAATGCCCGAATCGCTTTCGTCGGAACTGCAATGACAATACTATCAGCATGCTGCACGGCTGCCTTCAAATCGGAGGTCGCCTTAAGATTTTCAGGCAATGCAATGCCGGGCAAATACGCAGCATTTGTATGTTTTTCATTGATTTCGGCACTCTGTTCCGCCCTTCTTGTCCATAGCAGGCAATCATGACCGTTTTCTGCGAGGACGAATGCAATTGCGGTTCCCCAACTACCTGCACCGATCACTGATACTTTTTCCAATACGTTCACCTCATTAGTAATTACAATACTACATCCGTCGAATCGCTTCTGCTTAATGACATTTAGAAAATATGTCTGTCAGCTTCTCGCACGCGTAATCAGCCGGATTGGCGTCCCTTCAAATCCAAAAGATTCCCTTAAGCGGTTTTGCAGAAATCTCTCATAGGAAAAGTGCATCAGTTCCGGTTCATTGACAAATACAATGAAGACCGGAGGCTTGACCGCAACTTGCGTAGCATAATAGATGCGCAGTCTGCGGCCTTTATCGGATGGGGCTGGATTGCGTGCGACTGCATCCTCGATCACTTCATTCAATACGCTTGACTGGATGCGCAGAGCGTGATTTTCGCTGATCATTTTTATTTGGTCGAATAACGTCGTCACTCGCTGCTTCGTTTTTGCTGAAACGTATGCAATAGGAGCATAGTCAAGAAACAGGAAGTTTTTGCGGATATCTTCATTGAAGCGGTTCATGGTTTTATCGTCCTTCTCGATAGCGTCCCATTTATTCACAACAAACATGATGCCTTTCCCAGCTTCTTCCGCATAGCCTGCAATCCGCTTGTCCTGTTCGCGGATTCCTTCTTCGCCGTTGAGGACAATCAGGACGACATCCGATCGGTCGATTGCTTTCAGAGCACGTAAAACACTGTATTTCTCCATACTCTCATACACTTTGCCTTTTTTACGCATCCCTGCTGTATCGATGATCTTATATTTCTGACCTTCGAACTCGTATGAGGTATCGATTGCATCTGTTGTTGTTCCTGCTACATCGCTGACGATGACGCGATCTTCGCCAAGCAACGCGTTTACAAGTGATGATTTACCGACATTCGGTCTTCCAATTAAAGAAAAGCGAATAACGTCATCCTCTTCGACTTCTTCCCCTGCTTCCGGAAAGCTTGCTGCAACTGCATCCAGCAAATCTCCAAGTCCCAGTCCATGGGATCCGGAAATTGGATACGGATCGCCAAAACCTAGCGAATAAAAATCATAAATCATATCGCGCATGTCCGGATTGTCGACTTTATTCACTGCCAAGACGATTGGCTTCTTCGTTTTATAAAGGATTTTAGCGACATGCTCGTCCGCATCGGTCACTCCTTCTCGCCCATTCGTTAAGAAGATGATGACATCGGCTTCTTCGATGGCAATCTCCGCCTGCATTCTAATCTGTTCCAGGATTGGCTCATCTCCGATATCAATGCCGCCTGTGTCAATCAGATTGAAATCATGCGACAGCCAATCTGCCGAGCTATAGATCCGGTCCCTTGTCACCCCGGCTACGTCCTCGACAATTGAAATACGTTCTCCAACGATACGGTTGAAGATTGTCGACTTCCCTACGTTCGGCCTTCCGACAATCGCTACGGTTGGTTTACTCATTAATTAAACACCCTTCCAATATATCTCTTGTGTATTATACACAAAAAAGATGATGATGCCTATGTAAGCACCATCACCCATACAGTTGCGTTTCATTCGTTTGTTCGATAATTTGTCAAATATTACTCGGTGAATTTTTTCAATTGATCACCGATGACATCACTTAATGAGAAGCCCGACTCTTCTTTCATTTCATAATCGCCGTATGACTCGACCTCTTCCTTCTCAAGAAGGTCTTTGATGCTGAGGGAAAGCCGTCTCTCCGATGCATTCACATCAACAACTTTCACATCGACTTTTTGTCCTTCCTCAAGCACTTCATGAGGGGTTCCGATATGCTGGTGGGAAATTCGGGAGATGTGGACTAGCCCTTCCACGCCAGGGAATACCTCAACGAATGCGCCATACGATACAAGGCGCTTTACAGTGCCTTCCAATACCGATCCTTTCGGCGCTCTTTCTTCGATATTTTCCCATGGTCCTGGCAATGTCTCTTTGATGGATAATGAAATCCGTTCCGAATCACGGTCGACCGAGAGGACTTTCACGTTAACCTTCTCCCCTTCTTTCAACACGTCGGACACTTTTTCTACATGTTCATGTGAAAGCTGCGAGATATGGACCAATCCGTCCACACCGCCGATGTCAACGAAAGCCCCGAACGAAGCAATGCGCTGTACAGTCCCTTCCAGTACTTGCCCTTCTTTCAAATCTTCAAGAATCTCTTCTTTCCTGCTCGCTTTTTCCTCTTGAAGTACGGCACGATGGGAGAGGATGAGACGATTTTTCTCCTTGTCCATTTCGACGATTTTGAATTCCATCGTACGCCCTTTGTAGTCTTCAAAGGATTCAACAAAATGGTCTTCTACAAGGGAAGCCGGAATAAAACCACGGACGCCTAGATCGACGACAAGGCCGCCTTTCACGACATCTTTCACTTCCGTTTCAATTGTTTCCTGGTTATTGAATTTCGCTTCAAGGGAATCCCATGCGTTTTCCGCATCGACTTTCCGCTTGGAAAGCACATAATTTTCATCTTCCACTTTCGTGATGATCAGTTCAAGTTCATCTCCGACTTGCACTGCATCAGAAGCCTTTTCAACGTGAAGACTTGATAATTCACTGATGGGGATGACACCATCGAAAGGCGCACCTGTAATTTCGACCAATACGGATTTATCTTCGATCTTTGTCACTTTACCAGTGACACGATCCCCTTCCTTAAATCCGTTCATTTCATCCAAATTCATTTCTTCAGTCATATGTAGTCCTCCTCCATAATGAATCCTATCTCTATATTATTCGAATCGATGCATAAAAACAAAAAATTAACCTTATTAATTTATTTATGCTGTTCCAAAAGGATGCGGATTTCATTCATGATGACTTCTGTCACTTCTTCCGCTGATGCCTTGCTTTCGCGGTAGGGCGTCATGTCTATCGGCTTGCCATAGACGACACGCAAAGTACGGAAAGGTTTATAAGGTCCAATGATTGCACACGGCATTACAACCGCTTCTCCTTTTAACGCAAAGAAGCCCGCACCTGCAAGTCCTTTTCCCAGTTCTCCGGTTTTGCTCCTTGTCCCTTCCGGAAACATTCCCACTACATGACCGCCCCGCAATAGTTTCAAAGCCTTCCTGAAAGCTTCACGATCGCTCATGCCCCGTTTTACGGGAAAAGCGTTCACTTTCGGCAGAACGGTTTTAAGGAGTGGCGCATTGAACAATTCCTCCTTAGCCATGAAGTGGACGGTTCGTGGACAAGTCATGCCGACGACGGGCGGATCCAGGTTATCAATGTGGTTCGTGCAAAGGAGCACTCCGCCTTCAGAAGGGAAATTCTCAGCACCGATCACTTTGACTCGATACAGGGGATAGAGTATCGTACTGACAAGAAATTTTCCGAACGGATATAGATTCATCGTTCCATCCTCGCTTCCGCAAGTTCTATCACTTTATCGACTACATCGTCTATGGACATAGAAGTCGTATCGACCAGGATGGCATCATCCGCCTTCTTTAGCGGAGATACTTCCCGTTCGCTGTCAGCACGATCGCGCTTTTCAATTTCCTCTTTCAGCTGCTCAAGCGAAGAATGCATTCCGCGCTTTTCATTTTCCTGATAGCGCCTAACTGCCCTTTCTTCAACAGAAGCAGTCATGAAGATTTTCAAGTCTGCATCCGGAAGTACTTCTGTACCGATGTCGCGACCATCCATTACGACACCAGAAGCATTTGCAAGCACACGTTGCTTATCCACCATCATTTTTCGGACTGTCGGATGTGATGCCACTTTGGAAACTGCCCCAGTAACTTGCTGAGACCTAATTACGTCCGAACAATCAACTCCATCTATCCATACAGCTTGGCCGCCTTTTTCAGGTATCAATAGAATCTCTGTGTTCCGTAATAAGTCCGCTAAATCGTTATCACTGTCCATATCTATGTCCGAAAGGATCGCTTTATGCGTCAAAGCGCGGTACATCGCACCTGTGTCGATATACGTGTAATGCAATTTCTGAGCAATCCTTTTTGCAATCGTACTTTTCCCCGCCGCTGCAGGTCCATCAATAGCAATGCTAATTCCTTTTAACATATCATCTACCCCCGAATTCAATTCGAAAACATTGTAACACAATTCAGCTTCACGTGGCAGGTGCTCGGATCATAAGTTTAAGCTGCTTTCCGTGGCAAGGAACGCCACTCCACGCCTGCAAGGATGCAGGTGTGCAGTCGTTGCCGCAGGACGCGGCACACTTACTGCGAACTTTTTGCTAACCGCTACTATCCTCTTTTTAATAATCCAGCTTCAGGTGGGAGGTGCTCAGGTCATAAGTTTCAGTTGCTTCGTGGCAAAGAGCGCCACTCCTCAACTTCTCCTTATGCCTGTCCCACCTAACCGCCACCTTCCGCTTTTTAAATAGAAAAGGGAAAAGTCCTGTACAAATAGGACTTTCCCCTGCTTAACACTTTACAATTCATTCCTGGAAAGCAATTGCCTTTCAAAGCAGAAGCGAATGATGTTCTGTCTTTCCATCGTGTTGATTTTGAGAAACTCCAACGAAGCAATACGGCTGTTGTCCTTCTCCCAAACCCTTACCACTCTTGCGTCTGTCCTGATGTATTTAATATCGTCGTTTACATAGGGAAGTGCGATGATCAATGAAACAAAATCTGTTCCTTCAAATGGATTTTCCTGACCGATATGGAGAGCAATGCCTCCAGCACTGATGTCCTCCGCAACGAACTGCTGGAAAATGCCATCAATAGCAACTGCAACATCAATCGGAGTTTCAACTCTAACAAATTCACGCCTTTGTATTTTAATCAGCTGATCATCCCCGGGATAGGTCAACTTCAACATAGGTATCCCTCTATTCACCCTGCCTGTCACTTCAGTACGGAATGCATAGGACATTTTGTTTTCCACAAAGGAAATGAGCAGCTGTGTCCCATCCATGAAAAACGCGGTCTTGCCCGTGCTGATATGTGCAGGATAATCGATCAACACAAACTCGTCGCTAAAGTCGACTACTTTACTTTTATACCTATCACCGGTTTCGGTAAAATCCTTATCAATCATTACATTCATACCAATTGAAAGACGCATTGCAAAACACCCACCTTTTATCGATACATCTATTATGTCATGGGTAGGTGTAAATTCCAATGCTGATTTTCAGTCCATTTGAACTAGACAGGTCATTAATCGAGCTTTTCTGTTTTGATGACTTCGGAAGTTTCGGTATCTACTAGGACATTATACGTTCCAATATGCCCATTCTCGTCGCGAGTCACCTTTAAATAGTGCGCAAGCCTTTGTTCCTTTCTTTCATTCTCCACATAAGCAAGTTCATTCTCCACTATCTGAACATCTCTGTGGAAGAATTCCTTCCAATTCATTTTCTTGATGGACTGGCGATGAAGTTTTTCTTTTTGGATATACTCCATTGCATTCAAGCCAAGGACATCACCCGTGTCCTTCGCTAGTTTTAAATGGATAACATCCGAGAACACCTTCGCGCCATAGAATGGCTCTTCCCTTACGAAAACGAAATGCCATGCAGTATTATTTTCCCTTGCCTCTTCGTATACAAGGTCTTTATACCCTGCCGCCTTGAGGAATTCCTCTCCAAACTTTTTCAGTTCTTCAAAAGGAACGGAAGTCTTGCCATATGGTCTTTCTGCCAGATAGGAAAGTACATGTCCGCCTTTTTCAGTAATATCGATGTAGCCAATGGACTCCCCATCAGTAAAACGGATGTGATAGAAAGGGTAAGGAGAACCCGGCTTGCTCCTGTCCACACCGACGACGTCGTTCGACACTTGCGGAAAGAGCGTCTTGAACCGTTCTACCGCCTCGGCCTGAGTCACTTTAGCCTCGTCAATATTTTTCAATTCCTTCTTTTTCATAGCATCCGACTCACTGGCAGTCAAAGGAAAGTCGGCTTCTGTGTATTGCTTAATGCTGGTGCTTAGATTGGACCAATTGATATCAGGATTCGAGGCATTCAGCTTATTATTCCATTCATCCATTGAATACCTTCCGTTGATGAGCCCTGCAGTAGCAAGCCTCCAATCATCATGCATCGCGCCTAAGTTTTTAGATGCCTGGGACATCACTTTATGATATTCCCCAGGCTCGCTTGAGGCATCGGCCACTTTTGCATAATTACCGATCCTCCCCAAGTAATTGATCCATGAGGTCGAAAAAGCTGTATCCAACGGCAATGAAGCGACAGATCGCTTAATATCCGAAGAAAGTCTCCAAATATCTTCTCGCGCTTTCTTCGAGCCTTCAGATTGGTTGAAAAGGAGCGTTTGTTTCACTGCAGTATCGAGCTCCTCCATTTTATCCGAAGCATCCGCCATTTGCTGGGCATATTGGTTGCTTAATAAAATCGCCAGTTTATTATTTTCAGTTGTCTTCGTAAACGCGAAAACTGAAACTACGACTAATGCATAGGCAAGCACAAATATCATTTTTTTCATAGTCACTGTAAATAGCCCTTCCTGTCAGAGCCATTCGCAATCCACCTTTCAAGTTGCCATCAATGGCAAAAGATATGCAAGCCGATTTTCTTTACTTGCGGTCTGGACCAAATCCATTTACTTGTAGCAGTGATCGGATTGAAATAATAAATTGAGTTCTCGGAAGGATCCCATCCATTCAATGCATCTAGAACGGCTTCTTTCGCCCGTTCATTCGGTGTCAACCAAATTTGCCCGTCCGCCACTGCCGTGAAGGCTAACGGTTGGAAGATAACTCCTGAGATGGTATCCGGGAAGTCAGGATGTTCCACTCGGTTCAATATGACGGCGGCAACAGCTACCTGCCCCTCATACGGCTCTCCTCTGGCTTCCCCATAAACGGCATTTGCCATGAGGTTCAAATCTTGCTGGGAGTATTTCGACGGCAAATTCATATTCTCTCTGCCGCCTCCGCCTTTCTTCACTTGAGCGGAAAGAGGGGTTCCACCGTAATGGGTGAACTGATTTCCTTTCTTCAAATTATCCATTACAAATTTCTGATCGTATTTGGAAGCTGATGTCAACTTCTTCTTCGTCTGGGAGCCGGCTATGCCATCTATCGGCAGCCCGTATTTGTCTTGGAAATTCCGCAACGCCCAATAGGTGCCATACCCGAACTTCCCATCGATTTTACCGTTATAGAATCCCGCGTATTGAAGTCTTGCTTGAAGCTCGATGACATCATCTCCCGTAGCCCCTCTTGCAATATCGCGCGAGCTGAACGCATCAATTTTAATCGGGGAAGTTGCATAAGCCGTTCCAAGCAATAATGCAACAATCATTATACGTAGTAGTATTTTCTTCACATTCATGCCCTCCTTTTTCTCAGTTTGTCCAAACAAATTCTTTTTATTATCCTTGCAGCATAAAAAAAGATCCGGCTTCTTCAGCCAGATCCTTTCTTGTCAATCATATGCTATTATTCTACTCTCATATCCTCATTAGCTTTACTGCGGAACTGCTGCATTGCAAAAGTATGGGCGGACTTCACCCGTGTCAATCCGAACCACCAAAGGTAAAGCATGAACGGAATGATCAAGTATATTGAGAAATCATGAACTCCCAAAATGCCATTGTAAATGACATGAAGGATGAAGGGTGCGAAGAAGGCGAAGAACAACATGCCTCTACGATTTGTGATGGTCGTAAACTTCGCCCTTCCAAAGTAATACCCCATAACGACACCGAACAGCGCATGGCTCGATACAGGCAAGAGGGCCCTCAGAAAAGCTGTGTCCATCCCGAAGATGATTAAATAAAGGATATTTTCCACAGTCGCGAACCCGAGCGACACACTGGCACCATAAAGGATTCCATCATATGCGTCCTCGAATTCGACATGCTTAAAGATTGCTATTAACAGGATGAGCCATTTAAAAAATTCTTCAATCCAGCTTGTGAAAATCGCATTTCTGAAAAACTCATTCGAGATGATGTTCTCCTCTTCGAAGACGTGCTGTATGAACATGATCGGAAAGGTCATCATCGCTCCATATATAAATGTATGAAACAATGTACGAGAAGGCTCTTTTGCAATCTGCTTCCTCAAATAGAAATAGCTGAATAGCGCCAAGCCTGGCGCAATCGCCACTGTCACCAATATGATCATAACTAGGCGGCCCCCTCCCTGCCATTCTAGCGTACTGCCTTTATTTGTGCTCGCTTAAAACCAGCTCAATATGCTCTGCAATCAAACCGCCATGCCAACGCCCATTTTCTATGAAAATCTCGTTTGCATTATTCCCAGCAGCAATCACTCCTGCTATATACAGACCTTCTACATTGGACTCCATCGTATTTACATTGTAAGCTGGTCGACCGCTTTCCTCGTCGACTTTGATCCCCATCCTTGTCAGGAACCCATGGTCAGGGTGATAGCCGATCATCGCAAAAACAGCATCGTTTTCAATCGTACGGCGCATGCCATCCGTTTCAAAAATAATGGAATCAGTTGTTATTTCGGCAACATTCGAATTGAAATGCATATCAATTTCACCACTGCGGACCAAACTATCGAAACCCGGAAGGATCCATGGCTTGACGCTAGGCGAATAATCCGATCCCCTGTAAATGACTGTCACACTTGCTCCAGCGCGTGCCAATTCGATGGCTGCATCCACCGCTGAGTTTTTGCCTCCTATGACTGCCACCTTTCTCTTGTAAAAAGGGTGAGCTTCCTTGAAGTAATGGTACACTTTCGGTAATGTCTCCCCGGGCACGCCCAAAGAATTCGGGTTGTCATAATAACCTGTAGCGACAATGACAAATTTTGCCTTGTAGCTCGCAATATCCGTTTTCACCGTAAAAACGCCATCTATTTTACCGACTGTTTCAACCATTTCAAAACTATTGATAGAAATATCCTTCAGTTCAGCTACAGTCCGATAATAAACGAGCGCATCATTACGTTGGGGCTTTTCTTTCGCTGTAATGAAAGGGATATCTCCAATCGATAACTTAATACTTGAACTGAAAAAAGTTTGGTGAGTCGGATAACGGTAAATCGAGTTGACGATATTCCCTTTTTCAATCACTAAAACGTCCAACCCGATATTCTTCAATTCGATTGCGGCAGATAGACCACATGGCCCTCCACCGATCACAATTGCATCCTTGTAAATCAATTTCATCATTCTCCTTACAATCATTCGCAACTATCTTCGTTACTCAATATTTTATCGTTATGACATGGCTTTCCGGGGCGGCCCCAAAACGAAGCGGGACTAAAGAGGTGCCATAGCCATTACTGATCAATCTCGCTTTTCCGTCTACTTCGCTGAACTGCCCTAATGGATGCAATGCAAATTTCCCGAATCTGATTTGTCCTCCGTGCATATGTCCAGCCACCATCAGATCGGGATTGCAGGCCATCTCCACTTTACGGAATAAAGAAGGGGTATGTGTCGCGACAATCAAATAATCGAACGACTCTGCATTTTTTAAGGCAGCATCGATATCCACATTTCCACTTGAAGGATCATCCGTTCCACAAATCCCCCAAAGCGGATGGCTATCGATAATTGCATCCGAATTCTCCAATATGATACCGCCATGCTTTTCAATAATACGTCGAATCTCCAGTTCTCCGACTTCCCGATCATTATTGCCCCATATGAAAAACAATGGAGCGAGCTGTGAAAGCTTCTTCACATTCCTGTCAATTCGAGAAAGAGGAACGCCGCCTTCGGCAAGATCTCCGCCTACAATCACGATATCAATCTTTCCAAAAGATTTCACATTGTTCATCAGTTGTCCATCAATCTTTCTTCGGTGAATGTCCGAAATAAAAAAAACAGACAACTCCTTATTGCTCCGGTCATCTTTCCGAACGGAGAATGAATGGTGAACGACATTCTTCTTACGTGCATAAATGAACATATATGCAAAAATACCTGCAATCATTCCTGTAAAGCACGCTAAACCAGTCAATACATTTTTCATTTTGCACCTGCCATAAAGTGAAACTTCAATCAGTGATGATTCCCACTGATTGTGTAGTTGAACCAATTGGGCATTTACTGGCTGTTAATCCCTGCTTATCATTTGATTTCTAGCTACAACCGGAAACGTGGATCTTACAGCCAGTTAATGCGGGATAAAAAGAAAAAGGCAAAGAGCTGACTTTGCCTTTTCTTCCATTTCGTTAGTTTCCATCAGGGAATTATCAGCTTTTGACCCACCATTATCTCATTTGATGAGAGGCCGTTCGCTTTTTTAATTTTATCGATTCCGGTATCGGATCCGTAATACTTCATGGAGATTCGATAAAGCGTTTCATTAGCCGCTACAGTATGTGTCCTAGCTTTCGTGTTTTCCTCGGGCTTCTTTTCAGTCTTCGGTTTTTCTTCCACTTTCGGAGTTACTGGCTGCTTAGAAGTTTCTGGCTGCTTCGGAGTTTCTTTTTCGACTGCCGGCGGATTGACGCTTACAGGAGGCTTTTCAGATTCCTGCTTCGGAACTGTTGATGTTGCCTTATCAGCATCCCCACTCGTTTGTTCTTCATCCTTTTTTTCCTCTTTGGGATCAACGACAACCGATCCAAAACCATCACCTTTTACAGGTGAAGAATTGTTAGTTCCGTACTCGACAGGAGTTTGAAAACTTTCAACCTTAGCCGAACCGCTATCTGACCCAAAGTAGAAATTATAAATGACATAGACAAATATTAAGATCGGAATGAATGTAAAAATGCCCAGGATTAAATTGATCGTCGTATACCGTGACGTTTTCTTCCCTTTACGTCGACGCTTATGGCGATCTACACGCGAAGGCAGGACTACATCATCAGTTCGTTCAATACCGATCTCTTTGCGGTGTTCTTCGAATTCAACTTTGTAATCATTATTTTTCATCGACATATTCTCCTATTCAGTGATGCTCTTCTTTATATTATGACGAATATTGTCGTAAAAGTAAACGTACATCAGAACTGTTATCCTAATAGATTGGTAATCCTTTCATCCCAACTGAATTTTTCTGCAGCACTCGGCTTAATCGATTTTTCATAAAGCCATTTAACAGTTTCAAGCCCACAAATAGAACAGCATTCAACAGGCTTTGTCCCGCCCATTTCACCAAAATATGACAATGCACGTTGACGGATGCACAATCCGCCTGTGACAAGTTGGACCATTTGGCGAAGCTGTTCGTTCTTTTCAGTAGAAAGTCTATGGAACTTTAGCAAGATTTCCTCAAGCGAATAATGCTCCATATAATAATCTAGTACCCGTTTTCCCGTCTCTGTCAAACTAGCAAGCTCTGAAGCTGAGCCTGGAGAATGCCCTTCTCCAATCATCCTATGGTAGTGGCGTATCTCCTCTTCACGTGGCATATCTGATTGGATGATGAAACTTGACGTCTGCTCATCAGTCGGCATATAAAGCAGCGAGGCGGCAGCTGGTTGTCCGTCCCTACCCGCCCTTCCGACTTCTTGGATGTACGCGGCAATTGTCGGAGGGAGGTGGTCATGTATCACTTGCCGTATATCATCTTTATGAACTCCCATACCAAATGCATTCGTTGCACATATCCATTCCAGATCGCCCATTAGAAACTGTTCTTGGATGATGGAGCGGTCATCTTGCTCCTTCCCAGCGTGATATGATTGTACGGCGATCCCTTCCAGTTGAAGTTCAATCGCCAATTCGTCCGCACGTTTTCTGGAAGATGCATAGATAATTCCCGGACCGACCGTTTGTGCGACCCGTTCTTTGATCCAAGCTGTTTTTTCTTGCGATGAATGCACTTCCACTATGGAATAGGAGATATTCGGCCGATCCAATGAATGCCGTTGCACAATTGGTTTTTCCATTTTGAAATAGTGTTGGATATCGTTCAACACTTTTTCGTCCGCGGTAGCAGTTAACGCTAATA
This sequence comes from Sporosarcina luteola, assembly GCF_023715585.1. Lineage (GTDB taxonomy): Bacteria > Bacillota > Bacilli > Bacillales_A > Planococcaceae > Sporosarcina > Sporosarcina luteola_D. The sequence goes on along the minus strand of NZ_JAMBOK010000001.1, from coordinate 473,255 downwards.
GAGGAGGACGACCCTTCAGTTTTAGGAAATCACCAATCCGTAAGTAATCCGGCCGGAAATCAAATCCCCACTGGGAAATGCAGTGAGCTTCATCTATGACCACGAGCGATAGCCGTATCCGGTTCAACTTGCGGCTAAATGCCTCCTGTGAAAGCATCTCCGGAGAAATAAAAATGAATTTGTAGTTTTGAAGCTGCCCCATAATCCGCTGCCGCTCGCTATACGGCAAAAACGAATTTAACGCGACAACCCTCTTCTCTCCATTTTGCCGCATTCGCATCGCTTGGTCTTCCATCAAGGAAACGAGTGGGGAAATGATTAGGACGGAACCCTCCAGTACAGAACCTGGCAGCTGATAGCAAAGCGACTTACCCATACCAGTCGGTAAAATTGCAATCGTATCCCGTTTGTCCAAAAGATGACGTATCACTTCTTCTTGTCCGGGCCTGAAGCTCTCATATCCGAAGCGTTCCAGCAATATTCTATTCAAATCCATCAATTGTCCACTTCCTTACAAGCAGTCATGATTAGCCGCAGTTCAAAATAGGATAATGTGTCAAACTCATCTTTCAATAGCTTCAAGCGCTTTGTTCCTAACTCTTGCGATTTTGAAACGACCGCTTGGATGAGTTCTTCCGAGACGAAATGGGTAACCGGGAATCGTTTATCATTCATCGCCATCTCAATGACGTGGTCTTCAATCGTACTCATTTTTAATTTCCGTATTGTAGCAATGCTTGCCATTGAATGTCCTTGGTCAAAAAGCCTCTTCGTATGCATTGCCGAATCAGTCAGATAGGAATTCACCTTGATGCCGAAAGCGACTTTGCCAAGAAAAGGAAACTCATCCGAGTCTTCTACGATCGGCAAAAGTCTATGCAGGCATTCAATGAATTGCAGACGTAGAGCGTCAGTGCCCCCTCCCAATTCAGCAGCCAATTGATCCCAAGTCTTCGCCGTTGCAGTACTGCCGGTTAACCGGCACGCAAATATGTATTTCTGAATCTCGCTCATTCCACTTTTTAAAAGCGCCATTTTCAACTCGTCTCCTATTCGCTTGGCAAATCCGGGATCGGTAAGGGGTTGGCGTTCAAGAAGCCTTTTAACGAAGATCTGGATATCCCGATCCTTTTGAATCGGGTTGAATGAGAATTCCCCTTCCCGCAAGAAGGATAGGGTTTGGACAAGTAGAGCAATTCTGCCAAAGAAAATCATTTCACGTCCCCTATAATCCCAACCTCTGAAATGAAATTCAGGCAACTCTTCAACTCTTTTACTCCCTTCTTCAGTCAGTTTGATAAATTTCTCATCTTGGATAATTAATCCCGAGTCGAGTAATTCGTCAATTGCTTGTGAGTAAGTTGATTCTTCTAATTTTGGAAGAATGGCGAAGAAAGGCTTAACATTAAAATATTCCACATCTGTCAATGTTTGTCCTGATTTTTTTCCGCGTAATAGATGGAGTCCAGCATTCAAAGTCCGTTGGCCGTTCATTTTACTTATGACAAATAGAAGAATGGAAGACAAATTCATGGTTGGCCCCCCTTAAAATAAATGTTTTATTGTTGAAAACAAATGAAAACAGCTTTAGAATGGTAAGGGAACTAAATAGTTAGTGCGGAGAAAAGAGGAGAGAACGTCAATGTCTACTAGCAAAAAATACACCATCGTTGACCAAGATACATGTATTGCATGTGGTGCTTGCGGCGCTGCTGCACCTGACATCTACGATTATGACGATGAGGGGATTGCCTACGTTATTCTTGATGATAACACGGGCGTAACAGAAGTTCCAGAAGAACTGATGGAAGATATGGAAGACGCATTTGACGGTTGTCCGACAGATTCCATCAAAGTCGCTGATGCACCGTTTGATGGCGATCCGTTAAAATATGAGGACTAAAACAAAGGCGTAGGGCGAATTGACCCGAGAGGCTGCCCGGAATAAAATCCGGACAGCTTTTTTGTTCTTAGAACCGGATTTGCGATTCAGGAGGACGTTTTTCAATCGAACAGCGAAGGGTTCGATTTGCCGAATTTCTGCGATCTTAGCAGAAATTAAGGCAGCTTACATAGCATGCTCGCAATGCAGTTCTTCGCGACGGCGTTCGCTTGAGTCGCCGCCTTCCGCTACAATACTTGGTATGTCCGCATTGAGAGAACTAGTTACTTATTGTCTTTTATAAATAGTGCTATGCCAGCTATAAATATCATGAGTCCTACTAACATCAACGAATGTATGAAACCATTTAAAATTGGAATATATTCCCCTGTTAAATTTCGATTACGATATACTACGCCGACTAACTTGTATGCTAAAGGTGTACTCATCAGGATAGTTATGATTCCAAGAACTAAAAAACTTCCCCACTTTTTCATATGAATTCTCCTTCCCGATTTCCCGTCAAGTGAGCCCGATTCTTTAATACTTCAAAGTTCTATAAATTTATTTTCCACTTGGACAAGCACGTATTTTTTAGTCCACATTGTAGTAGTCACAATCAATCCTTCTCCAGCTTTTTCAAAGAACAGAACAGCACCATCTTTCTGTTTAAATTTCCATCCTTTTGAAGCAATCATGTGTTTACTATTTTCATCGGCTATCGATATACCTTCATTTTCAGTTCATGTGATATACCAAATGGAATCATCTGTTGCAATCTCTACTATTTTTTCATCGGAATTTTTCAGCTTTTCAATTGCTTCTTTTGCTGAAAGATTATCTATCGGTAGGGACGGACAACATGATTTATTTACAAGTATAAACACCGCTATCATCGCTACTACTATGCCTAATTTCGATCCAATCTTTCTCATATATTATTCCTCTCATTTCTCTCGTCCCGAAAAGCTTGACATATCATCTTTAACTTTTACTTCGCTTATTGCATATTGCCAGATCTTATTGGATAATGATTATTGTTGTGTCTCAACAATTAATCGACCTTTCTGCTGGGCTATATTCAATGTGATTTCATTACCGTTTTTGAGAATTGTTGTGACCGTTTCTCTTTCATACCGTTCATCTGCATAAATAAATATAAAGCCCTCTTCTTCAATAACAACAAACCCATCTCGATCCCCTTGTTGTAAGTCCAATAAGCCATAACCTTCTTCGGAGTAATTGAATAAAGCAATTGCAGGCATTCCATCAATGGTTAGAGCAAATGCTGTCAGTACACCTTTGATCCATTCATCTTCTTTAGTGATGTCTGCGATATCTTTATCTAACGTATAAGGTTCTCCATAACTATATTCAATCTCCCGCCAAAGTTCTTGCTGCTTTGGATAGTCTTTGCTTGACCAAGAGCTAATTTGCGTCGCCTTTGCTTTATCATCGACGCGAAACATCACACCTATCGTCGGTGTCTCAATATCATTTACATTAAATTCCCCTACCCTATATCCTGCTTCATATTGCTTGGGTGAAATATTGAACTCCTTATCTGGGTAATTTTCTACAAGATAGTCAGTAATTTGTTCGTATCGCTTTGCATGCGTTTTTATTTTTAAAGTTGGATAATATAGTATGTAACCTATATATCCTGTAACAAGAATGACAATTAGTGCAATTGCGGGTTTAGGTCTCTTTCTAAAAGTAAACCAAACAAATAGAATCGCAATGAATACTGCAACCCCAATTAGAAAAAGGGAAATAATGTCACTTGGACTCATAACTCATATAGTACCTCCTAATCTTTTCGAAGTAAAAACACCATTGAGTTCTTCACTTTTTATATTACTTCATCAATCTGGCTTATTCTGGCATGACTTGTTATACGAATGATAAATCAAATCGTTTCATAAACTTTCACGTATTTCCAATAAAAAAAGAGCATGCGAACAATAAGTTGTTCACATACTCGATTAATCTATATTTATTACATCGTCAATTGACGGTTTTGTTGGTCGATCCATTTGCTCATGCTCTTATACAGTAACAATGAAATGAACATCAGCATGATGCCTTTTATCAAGTTGAATGGTAGAATCCCTAGTACAATCACATTGAACATAGCATCGCCCGTGTAGGCTGGCATATTCATGAAGTATACATACATCGGCAGGAATACGAAATAATTCAATGCGCTCATTCCGACAGCCATGGAAACCGTGCCGGCAAACAAGCCAGCAGTAAGGCCTTTTGTCGATCGGATTTTCTTAAAGATTAAATAGATTGGCATAATGAATAGGACGCCAGTTGCAAAGTTCGCAATCTCCCCTACTGGAACACCTGTCGGGCTGCCTGATAAAAACCAATGCAATACGTTTTTAAGCAGTTCCACGGCGATTCCTGCGACCGGTCCCATTGTCATAATTGCAAGCACTGCCGGAATTTCACTGAAATCGATTTTCAGGAATGCAGGCAATGCAGGCAGCGGAAAATTCAACTGCATCAATACCGTTGAAATGCTTCCCAGTATTGCAATGAGAATCATCCTACGCAATTTCTTGTTGTTCATGTTAACCCTCTCTCCTTTTGCGATTCACTTCAAAAGAGGAAAGGTCTGACCGCTATTTGGTAATTGTCCAAAATAAAATCCCTAAAGCAAATAAGCTTTAGGGAGAGTTTAAAAGGCATCATTAAATAAGGGTGGATGTAAAAGGTGGAATCCCTTTTGCAAGTTCCCATACTTAAATAAGCACCGTTTTGTGGACAACACAAAAAGACGGCTGCACCTTCACCTTCTCCCATCCAGACTATACTGTCGGCTCCGGAATCACACCGGTATCAGCTGTTAGGCTCGCGGGCTAGGAAGTGGAACTTCCATTACCGCCGGTCGGGAATTACACCCTGCCCCGAAGATGAATCAATATTATGTTACAAATCTATTGTACCGAAAAAAAAGCGTCTTGTAAACTCTACTGTTTACAAGACGCTTTTTTTGTATTTATGGAGTGAACCATGTTGGATTGCTGCCCACCGGCATCGGCAAGGCTTTTGTTAGATCATACTTGCCAAAGCTCTCTTGAACAACGTTTTCAAGCCGAACTTGTTTATCATAGCCTTGAGCGGTTAGCATGAATCCTTCAATCATTTGATTTACTGCATTTTGCTCAAGTGCAGTGACATCCAATTGCTCTGTGAACGTAATGACGGCAATATTATCTTCTACCCTAACTTCATACTCCACATTGTCCGGAACCAATGATTCATAGGTATCTCCATTCACCTTATTTTTCATCGCGGAAAGTCCCTGCGTTACTGTGTCTACAGACTCAATAGTCCCTAAAGGAGCCAAATAAGCCTTACCGGAAGGTGTCGTGAATCTGTAATAAGGGAACGGCCTTTTTAAATCCATTACATTTGAATCTCCAACACTTGGAAATGAGGTTGGTTTGCCCGTTTCATCAACAAGCTGCAGCTTTTCATATCCCGAAAAAGTTTCTCTCATCGAAGAGAAATAATTAAAAACCGTCGAGCTCGACATTTCATAATTATGTTCATCCGGAAGTTGATGATGGAGAATGCCATTTTCCTCATATAACCTGCCTTTATACGGATGGTAGTCATTGAAACCAAGTTCCTCTTCCGGAAATTCAGCGGCATATTTATTGTAAAGGTCAACCGTTGTCGGATTTCCTTTTGGGAAATCGGATTGAATCAGAGAATCAGGAATCAAAAATGTGATCGGAACGATATACGCGGATTGCTCCAATCCAATTTGAAAAGGAATGACGTCAAATAATTCATCTTGAAGAACGACATGGCTTTCAACAGCGGCGAAATCCATCGCTGTCGATTCCTTCGCTTCGGACACGCTAAATGTATCTGCTGATTCCTCCATCGCCTCATTTTCTGTGTCATTTGCTCGTTTGGCATCGAAAGAAACGGACTCTGCATCCTCGATAGCCTCTTCATTGTTTTTGAGCATCGAAGGGACAAGTAAACTGAGAAGGACCAGTGCAGCAGCTGTCACTAGTATAGGCATCCATTTCCTGGGTTTCATTCGGTGTGGTTTTCTCAGGCGCTGATCCCGTTTAAGACGCTCCAGAATTTGTTCCTTTGAACGGTTATCTTCAATTTTCGGCAATGAATGAAGAAGGCTTTCCAGCTTGTTGTCATCCCATTGATTGTTTGTCATTCATCTTTCCTCCTCTGCCGAAAGAGCATTCAATTTCTTTTGCAACGATTTGATTGCACGGTGTTGGGTGGTCTTCACCTTTCCTTCCGTCCAGCCGAGGGTGTCGGCGGTTTCCGATATGGAGAGCTCTTGGAAATACCGCAAGATGATCACCATCTTTTGGTCGCCGGTGCAGGTGTCTAAAACCTGCAGTAACTGTCTCATTTCTTCATTCAACGATGCAATTTCTTCAGGAGTGCTTCCTACTGAGGGCAACTCACTCTGCTCCCAGTCAAATTTATCAAAATTATGTTTTTGACGCACATTCTTCTTTCTGAAGTGATCTATCGCAACATTTTTCGCGATGGAGAAGAGCCAGGTCTTTTCAGAGCTCTTCCCTTCAAAACCCGCATATGCCTTCAACACTCTGACGTACACTTCATGCATTAGATCTTCGGACGAATGTCGATCTCTCGTCAAATAGATGAGGAAATTGAACACGTCCTGATGATATTGCTCGTATAGCCTGTGGAAAACGGAGTCATCCACGAAATCCCCCCGTTCATTACATTAGTCGTAATTCAAGATGAAAAGTTTCATCCCACTACTCTTTTTATTGCTTTTTTATAGCTCTTCCTCGTTTACATCTGCGGGTCCGGCAGGCAATACGCATTTGAAGATCGTCCCATACGTTTCGCCAAGTTCTGCGGTAATCCTTCCTCCGTGTGAGTCGATAATATTCTTTGCGATCGCAAGACCGAGTCCAGTGCCGCCTTTCCCTCTCGTCCTCGCTTTATCGGCTTTGTAGAAACGTTCGAAAATGAAAGGCAGATCCTCTTCTGGTATGCCGCTCCCCGTATCAGAGACGGAGATTTCGACCAGATCCCCTATCTTTTCGACACCGACTGTTACTTTTCCTCCATCAGGCGTATGGCGGATCGCATTATCGATCAAGTTTGTAAATACTTGCTCAAGACGGTCATCATCTGCATAGAGAATAATCTCATTATCGTCCGTGTCAGCGTCCAACGTAAGCGCAACATTCGAATCCCGCGCAATTTGCATGAATTTGTTTTGAACTCTATCTAAAAAAGGAACTAATGGGAAATTCAATTTGTATAACCGCATATGTCCCGATTCCATACGTGCCAGGTCAAGCAAATCTGTTACGAGACGGCTCATACGTTTCGATTCATCGTGGATAATCTGAACCATTTCATTGCGTTCCTCATCACTCGTCATTACATCATCGATAATCGCCTCACTATATCCTTGCAGTAAGGATATCGGCGTCCTTAGTTCATGTGATACATTGGCTATGAAATCGGATCTGAGTTTTTCAAGCTTATGCTGTTCGGTCATGTCACGCAACACGGCTACTGCTCCACGGATGCTGTTTTCACTGTAAAGCGGGCTGATGGAAATGCCATAAAACTGGCCTCCGATTTCAAGCTCATCCTCCACTTCCTCTGCAAACGTTATGACGTGTTCAAGCATATGAAAGATTTCTTTCGGCAATACTTTGTCATCCGCGCCATTAGCAAAATACCACTTCTGCAACAATCGCTCAGCTTGGGGATTACTTAGCAAAATCGAATAATCCCGATTGAACGTGATGACTGCATCCGTCATCGATGTGAGAATGCTTGATAATTGCTCCTTTTCCTGCTTGATCAATTCCATCTGGTATTTCAACTGTCTGCCCATCTGATTGAAAGCGGTCGCAAGTTGGCCGATTTCATCATTTTGCATGACCGGAAGACGCGTTTCAAAATTCCCTTTCGACAATTCAAAGGCCGCCTGCTTCATACCCCGCAATGGTGAAGTGATTTTAGTGGATAGGAAGAAGGCGAAAATGGTTGTCAACACAAAAGCAATGAAGGCTGATAAGAATACGATATGCGTCGTCCTTTTTGTTGTTCGATGAATAGCGTCAAGACTTTGATACATGACGATGGATTGCATGGTGCCATTGACTTCGGCATATGGATACATGAGGACCAAAAATTTCTCCATGGCATTCTCATCCGTAAGAGAAGGAAGAATCTGTTCCTTCACAACCTTTTTATTAATCTTACTATTTGAGAAAAACTTCGGTTCCGATAAGATCTTCTGCTCTATCTTTTCCTGATTCAGCCCCCGATGAAATGAATAATAGACCTTTTTATCCGAATCGATGATCATCGCATTCGTTTCGTTATCTAATATATCCTGGATAATGAGTTGCATGGCGGATTCGTTTTCATGGTCAAGGACTATTTTACCAATTGTCGTCGCTTCTCTGCGGAGCGAATCCTCCGCTTGCGTCGTATGGAAATTATCAAGGAATTCAAGGAGAAATACGGTCACGATAAAAAGGACAAAGGAAACGAGAAGCAATATGGTTGCCCATAGCTTCCCGACGATTGAATGCCATATTCTATTCATTTGGAACCTCAAATTTATAACCGACGCCCCAAACAGTAACGATCATCTTAGCAGCACTTTCCGAAACTCGGCTCAGCTTCTCCCGCAGCCTTTTCACATGTGTATCGACTGTCCGTAAATCACCGAAGAATTCGTAGTGCCAAACTTCTTTCAATAATTGCTCGCGGTCGAACACTTTATCCGGTGATTTCGCAAGGAAATAAAGCAGTTCGTATTCTTTCGGCGTCAAATTCACTTCTTTCCCTTCCGCGGTGACCCGGTGTGCATCATGATCGATTGTCAATTGAGGGAAAACGACAAGATCCTTCGAACTGTTCGTGGCCGCTGCATCCGGGAAAGTGACCGATCTTCTCAGAATGGCCTTCACACGAAGCACAACCTCACGTGGACTGAACGGTTTAACAATGTAATCGTCTGCTCCTGTTTCAAATCCAACTACCCGGTCGGACTCCTCTCCCTTCGCCGTCAGAAGGATGACAGGTGTCATTTTCTTTTCGTCACGAAGTTCTTGCAGCACTTCCAGGCCGTCTTTTTCAGGCATCATCAAATCAAGTAATATACAGTCATATTGATTAGCAAGCGCCTTTTCAATCGCCTCGGCGCCATCAACTGCCTCATCGATTTCAAAGCCTTCGCGGGATAAATACATATTGAGAAGACGACGAATCCGATCCTCGTCGTCCACCACTAATAACCTAACGTTCTCTTCCATAATCAATGTCCCCTTTCAACAACGCTTCTGTTCTCATTGTACAAGCTGTATATAAAAAAAGAAACTGCACAGGCTCCTTCTCGGCTCTGTGCAGTCCATTCGGTTTACGCGTATGAGTGCAAACCGGCAATAATCAAATTCACAGCAATCAGATTGAACATGATGATGACAAATCCGATAACCGCAAGCCATGCTGATTTTTTCCCTTCCCATCCTTTTGAGAGTCGAAGATGGAGGAATGCAGCGTAAAATAGCCATGTAATAAGGGCCCATACTTCTTTCGGATCCCAGCCCCAGAACCTTGACCATGCTTCATGCGCCCAAATCATCGCGAAGATCAAAGCCCCTAAAGTGAAGACCGGGAAGCCGATGAGAACGGAACGATAGCCGATTTCATCCATGAGCTGTGAATTGGCCTTCTTCACGAAAGGTTGGAATAAAGCCGCAATCGGTTTACGGAATATAAGCCGCAACAGAAGATATAAGACTGTTCCTGTAGCGATTGACCAAACGAACGTCGTCAATGTTTTTGCATTGACGATAGCCGGCATTTCGGCCCATGGAGTCATTGCTTCAGGCGTCTGTGCTTCATATTCGTGCATTCCGAATAACGGCGGGTAATTGTACTCGATTTTCGCTAGTGTCTCGTTTTTATCGATATACGTGAATTTCGCTTCATAGCCCGTCAGCTTGAATGTCGTCGATGATAGGACGAATCCAAGGACAAGGACAAGTGTGAACATGACCGCTTCAATCCAAAATCGCTGTTTCGAAGGATTAGTCATATCAATATTTTTCACTAAGTAAATAAGTCCCGCCACCGCACTGATTGCGAGAATCGATTCACCAAGCGCAGCAGTGATGACGTGGATTGTCAGCCAGTAACTTTGAAGCGCAGGTATGAGCGGCGTAATTTCCCGGGGGAACATGCTTGCGTAACCGATAATAATGATTGCAATCGGCAATGCAAATAACCCAAGGGATGGTGTTCTATACAAGAAAAACAGTAGAATGAAAGACCCTACAAGCATCATGCCAAACGCAGTTGTAAATTCGAACATATTACTAACAGGAGCATGTCCTGAAGCGATCCATCTCGTTATGAAATATCCTAGATGGGTGATGAAGCCGATAATAGTGATTGTAATCGCTACATTGCCCCATCTATGATTCCTATAGGATGCTTCCGATTTAGCGCCTTTCACCGCTCCGCCAAAAAACAAAGTGGCTACCAAATAGGCAATGAAAGAGACTAAAAGCAGATTTGCGCTTAACGATGCTAATCCCATAATTATTTTTCTCCTTTCTCTTCCTCAGTTGACGACTCATTGTCCTGCCTGTCCTCATATTTCGGCAGGCTGGCAACATCTTTGACGGCATCCAGTTCCTTTTTCAATGAGAACCAGTTTTTATTCGTATGGGCGGCAACCAATAGCTCTTCGCCTTCCCCTTTTTGAATCCAAATACGTCTATGATTCCAATAGGAACCTTGAATGACGCCGATCATGAAGATGAGTCCGCCAAGTAGAAGAACATACAATGTCTTGTCTTTTCGGATTGTCAGCCCGGATATATCCCGGGTATCTGCTCTGACGAATTTTACTTTATACGCATTTTCTTGCGTTTCAAGCGTTTGCCGTATTGCGACAAAGCTTTTTTCGCCTTGTGGTTTCTCGGGTGTGATCATATTGAAAATGAAGGCCGGGTTATTCGGAATCGGCGACTTGGAAACCGGTTCGCCATTTTCGACACCATCGTAATCTGCATAATAGCCGATCAAATCGACACGCGCCCCGTCATTCAGTTCATATATCCCTTTCGGATCGTCAAGGTCGATTGTGAATTCACCAAAAGACTTTCCGGTTTTCTTCTCAATCAGTTCCATTGTCATCGCTTTCAACTCATCTTGACGGTAATCCATCTGGAAGATGTTGTACCCATCAAACTTCAAAGGCTTATTGACGATGATCGGATAGTCTTTCACGTGCTCCAGATCAGTCGATCCCGGAAGGCTGTCTTCTTTCGTTTTGTATAACGAAACTTCGGTCTGATAGGATTTCACAATTGAGCCGACTCGATCAATCGCTTTTCCAAAAACTTCGTCTGCTTCTTCTTTTGAGTACAGCTCCATGTTGAAATCCTTGTTCTCCAAATAATAGCCCGGAGCTCCAGGGATTGAACGCAATTCACCTTCCCGTATCCACATCGTCTGATCAACATAAAAGCCGGGAATGCCGCGTAATAGGATACCGAATAGGAAAAGGATGAGTCCTGTATGATTGATATATGGACCCCAACGAGAAAAACGGTTCTTTTCGGCCAAAATCGCGCCATTTTCCGTCTTTACGTTGTATTTCATTTCCTTTAATTTCTCTTCTGCTTTCGCGAGTGACTCATCGGCATTTTCGGAAGGGCCAGCGCCATAGATCCGCTGCCGTTTCATAAACGATGGATGTCGCTTTGTCCGTTGCTTCTTTAATGATTTGTAAAGTGGAATCACCCTGTCGACACTCGCAATTATAATGGAGGTTCCGAGCATTCCGATCAGTATTTTGAACCACCAGCTATTATACATATCGTAGAACCCTAATTTGTAATAAAGTGTTCCGACAAATCCGTACAGACGTTCATAATACGCTAATAATTCCGCTGGTGATTCCTGATTTACCGGTACGTAAAATTTCTGTGGGAAAAGCGTGCCGATCGCCGATGTGGCAAGTACAGCGATGATAATGCTTACTCCAATTTTCACACTGGAGAAGAAATTCCAAATCTTATCGATGATTGAACGTTTATACGTTTGGGATCTGCGCGCCGATCCTTCATAACGCATATCGACAACTTCACTGTTTTTCGCTTCCTCGGTCATCGGGCGGCCGCATTTTTCACAAAGCACTGTTCCAAATGGGTTATCATGACCGCATTTGCATTTGATTTTACTCATGTGTACGAACTCCTTATCAAGGTTGGATGCTTTCCATGTACGAAATGATTTCCTTCTCCGACATTTCTGCAGTGATGATTTTCGTGATCCGCCCGTCTTTATCGATCAGCAATGTCGTCGGAAGCGGTAAAATGTTATAGAGCTCCTTAACATCTTTGTTTTTATCGATGACGATCGGAAACGTCAGTTCATATTGATCACGGAATGTATCCACTTTCAGGTTGGATTCGGCAATATTCACCGACAATACATGTACACCTTTATCCTTGAAAGCTTGGTATTGATTTTCAATGTATGGCATTTCCCGTTTGCAAGGTGGACACCACGTTCCCCAAAAGTTCAGGAAGACTCCTTCTCCTGAGTAATCTGATAACCGATGCTTATTCCCATCCAAATCGACAAGTTCAAAATCCGGGGCTTTGTCGCCTACCGCCAGGACTTTGACTTTGTCTTTCGAGAAAATGGAAAATAGAATGGCTGATGCAAGCAATAGTAAAACAGCCCCCCGAAAAATGAGGCGTGTACGCTTTTTATTCGCCTTGGACAATTGACAGCCCCCTATCGTAATAAGATTCCGATACTAAGTATAGCAAAACAACAATCGTAATTTTAACGAAGTGGTGATAGGTTTGTGAACTTTTAACCGATTTTCCCTGTTTCTGCAAGAACTCTCAATTGTTTCACTTCGTGGGTCGTCAATTCACGTGCTTCACCGGCATTTAAGCCATGCGTCGTCAACATCCCAAAAGACTCCCGTCTCAGTTTTTGAACCGGGCACCCGATTGCGTCGAACATTCTACGGACTTGGCGATTTCGACCTTCATGGATTGTGATTTCAACAAGTGCAGTTCCTGTCTTTTTATCGAATGACTGCATTTTCACTCGGGCAGGGGCTGTCATGCCATCCTCAAGTTCGATGCCTCGTTCCAGTCTTTTCAATGCATCCCGGTCTGGTATCCCTTTAATCTTCGCAACATACTTCTTTTGGATGCCGAACTTCGGATGTGTCATCAAATAGGAGAAGTCACCATCATTCGTCATGATGATAATTCCTGATGTATCAAAATCCAATCTTCCTACAGGGAAAATCCTTTCTTCCACCATCGGAAGGAGGTCGAGAACCGTCTTTCTCCCTTTTTCATCACTGACCGTCGAAATATAGCCTCTAGGTTTATATAGCAAATAATAGACGAATTGCTCTTTGACCAACTCCACACCTTCGACTTCGACGCGGTCTGCGCGTGTCACTTTAGTGCCCAACTCAGTAACGACCTTGCCGTTCACTTTCACTTTCCCCTCAACGATGAGTGTTTCCGCTTTTCTTCGGGATGCGACTCCCGCTTGTGCCAATACTTTTTGTAATCTTTCCAACTCGTCACCTTCTTTCTACCTCAAAAAATTATGTCACATTTCCCAGCAAATGAAAAGAAGACCGACCTATATACAGTCAGTCTTCCCTAATTACTTACTGTTCAAATGCCGAAAACTTCATTTTCGTATTTCAATGTCAGCGGTAACCAGCAATTCATTATCTAGGGATACAGCCCATGTCCCTTTCACTTTCCGTTCATTCTTCCGCGGTATATAGACGACATGGGAGACCTTATCCAACTCATCCTCATTCAATAACAGGACAATCGGCTTCTTCAATTCACCATTCACACCTGGAAGAATGCGGTATTTACCTTTCTTCGCAACAGTTACGTTGTCGAATTTCTTGAATGTTTCATTGGCCAATTGTTCATGGGTATTCCAGTCGTTCCCATTGTTCAACGTGACGACAATCAGTTTCTTGCCATCCTTTTCAAAGTAAGTTGCGAGCGTCCTGCCCGCAGCTTTCGTGAATCCTGTCTTGCCTGCAATGACATGATCATTTGTATGGATTAGACGATGTTTATTCCTCCAGCTTCTTACCTCGTCACCTTTCCGATAGACGAAGTTTTCCGTGGAAGCGATTTTATAGAACTTATCATTCTTCATAGCAAAGTAAAGCATTAATGCTGTCTCATACGCAGTTGACAGGTGCCGGTCATCATGAAGACCTGACGGGTTCATAAATGTCGTTCGTTCTAATCCATACAATTCAGCTTTACTATTCATCAAATCGACAAAGCCGTCAACCGAGCCGCCGGCGTGCTCAGCTAGTGCATAAGCAGCATCATTTCCTGAACGCAGCATTAATCCATATAACAAAGCATCGGAATCGATTCGAGTGCCTTGCTCTAAATAAATGGAAGAGCCTTCAGCAGTGGCGGCCTGCGGTGATATGACAATTTCACCTTCTCCTGCTCCGCTTTCAATGAATGTCAAGGCTGTCCAGATTTTCGTCAGACTTGCTATCGGCAATTGAAGATTTTCATTGGACCCGCTCAAAAGACGTCCTGTTTCAGCGTCAATAACAACCCAAGCACTTCCAGACGCCGCTTCTTTCGGTAAGGCTGTCAATAAGACCGATAAGAACAGTACAATGGCTGCTACATGCCTCAATCACTGTTTCCTCCTTCTTCTGTCATCTCAAATGCTTCTTGGAATTTCGTCATGAATAGATCTGTATCTCCGAAAGATTCTTCTTCTTCCCCCTCCACTAACGGAGGAAGCATATCGATCGATTCCAGACCAAATCTGTCCAGAAATAAATCAGTCGTCCCGTAAAGTATTGGCCTTCCGCTCGCTTCCATACGTCCTTTTTCCATAATGAAACCTTTTGCAACGAGCGTCTGGATCGGACCGTCCGACTTCACACCACGTAAATCATCAATTTCCACACGAGTGACAGGCTGCTTGTATGCTATGATTGCCAATACTTCCATTGAGGCTTGTGTAATGGAATTGCGCGACGGATTTTCGAGCATCCTAAGAATATCATCAGCGAATTCGGCTTTTGTCACGAGCCTGTAATGACCTCCGTATAGCCTGAGTGTAATTCCCGAGTCCGGTCTCTCCTCGTAATTCACACGGAGCCTTTCAGCGATTTCAGCAGCCGCATCCGTTTCTATTTGAAGCAGTGAGGCGATCTGACTCAACGTCAACCCATCATCTCCTGCTATGAATAAAAAGCTTTCCAACATTCCTTTGAGCCGTTCATCGATTGTTTCCATCAGTCTCTTCCCCTCCAACCATGACTGTCATTTTGCCAAAATTATTTTCTTGCCGTACGATAATATCAAGCCGTTTCATTAATTCCAATAATGATAGGAACGTCACGACTAAATCTTCCAGGTCTTCTTTTTCAAATAAACTTTCGAAATCGCATCGCCCGCCCAGCCTTTCAAGCGATGTCATGATGTTGTCCATTTTTTCACTAACCGAAAGCTCTGTCTTTGCAATATTTGCAGTAAGCGGAGCACGCAGCTTCTTTCGCTCGAGCATTTTCTGGAATGCGCCGATTAAGTCAAAAACGTTCATCTTCTCTTCCGGAACTGTTGCGGTTACCTCTCCGTATTCCGATAAGTCCCCGGGCAGTTTCGTGAAATGATCTGCACGATCTTCTGCTGATTCCAGTAAGGAATTGGCTGCTTCTTTGTACTTTTTGTATTCTATGAGACGGGCGACCAATTCATCCCTCGGATCTTCCTCGAAATCGAATTCGGTGTCTTCATCCAATGCTTCTCCTTCATGTACTGGCAAGAGCATTTTACTTTTGATTTCAATTAACGTGGCTGCCAGTACTAAGTACTCGCTTAGTTCGTCGAGTTCTAAAACGCGCATCGCATGAAGATGTTCTATGTATTGATTTGTCAATTCTGCCATCGGAATATCATAGATATCAATTTCAAGTCGGTTGATTAAATGTAATAATAGATCTAGGGGGCCTTCAAAAGCCTCCAGTTTCACTTTGTAAGTCAATAGGAATTGCTCCTTTACACATTATTGCTTCATCATACAGAAAGGAATGGTTGTGTGCACCCATATCATCATCCGCTGTTCTTAAATTTTATTGTTTATTTTAATAGGAATCAAGATTACTTTGAGTGTCATGAAGTGCTTGAAGAGTATTGGAAATCCATACCGGATTATACGAAAGATCATCCTCTTACTGCCTTCATCCTTTTATCCACAGGACTCTACCATTGGAGAAGGGGAAATATGGAGGGGGCATACCGCACACTTGTTAAAGCGGAAAATAAAATGCTAGCCATCCAGGAGTTCGATATTCGATATACGGAAGATATCGATTATGGACGGCTTGTACAGGATACGGCAACGGCTGTCACTAAATTGAAAAAGGGTGAACCGTTTTCCGGGTTCAAGATTCATTTGAAATCAAAACTCCTTCAACAGTCAGTTGAAGAAATCGCCTCTTCCATGGAGCTTCTTCCCGTTGGAAGTGATGCTGTCACTCATAAACATATGCTTCGGGATCGTTCCGATATTCTTGAGGAACGCGAAAAGAAAAAGCGCAGACCACAATGATCTGCGCCTTTTCCTTTTCTTCATTCGTCTAGTTCAGTATCTTCCTTTTGGCGGCATTTTCTCAAGAACGATTCTGTCTCCTCATTACTCTTGCATTCCAAGTCAGGAAAAAGATCCCCGAGCTTCGTGATTATTTTGCTGCCGATCCCCTCTCCCCGGAAAGACGGATTAACAGAAAGGTGCATTACGGTATACGAATCTGCATCCAAGATGATTCCGACGAGGCCAATGATATCTTCATCTTGCTTCAAAAGGAACAACTGCCAATTTTCTTCAGTTTCGTACTGATGAATCGTTTCCTGCAATCTTTTCACAGACTTTTCTCCGGGCATATAAGAAAGCAAGCCCATGGCGATTTTCTCATACGCCTTTTTGTATCGTAAAAGCATCATTGAAATCCCTTCTTTTCAAAAAATCCTCAGGCATCGGCAATGAGATTGTCCTTCAGAGGACCTATGCCAGATAATGATAATCGTACATGATACCTCAGGCTTTTTCAATGATCGAGAAAGTTCATTTATTCGGTCCCGCAAATGGGGCAATAAAGTACCAGTACACTGCTCCCCAAATGATTGCAGCAATGACCATTAACAGGAAAAGCATCATATTACGCTTTTTCATGTTGAAATTTCCTGCTCTGTCCTCTGCAAGGGAATATCCAACCTGATAACATCTTCATATGTTTCCCTACGGACTACCAATTGATGCTGGCCGTTCTCGCAAAATACGATTGCCGGCTTCGGAAGCCGATTATAGTTGCTTGCCATGGAGTATGTATAAGCCCCTGTACAGAAAACGGCTATGATATCCCCTTCTGCTGGTTCGGCAATATACGCATCCTCAATCAATTTATCTCCTGATTCGCAGCATTTCCCTGCGATCGTCACTTTGTCAGCATGGGGATCCAACATTCTGTTCGCCGTAGCAGCCGTATACTTCGCCTGGTAAAGCGCTGGACGGATATTATCAGACATGCCTCCGTCGACCGCTACATAAGTCCTTGTACCTGGAACTTCCTTGCTGCTGCCTGCAGTGTAGAGTGTAGTGCCCGCATCTCCGACGAGCGATCTGCCAGGTTCAATCCAGATTTCCGGTACTGGATAATTAGCTTTGCGCGACATCGATAGCACAACATCCTCCATCTCCTCAACATAAGCGGAAGGATGAAGCGGTGTATCCTCGACCGTATACTTAATGCCGAAACCTCCACCTAAATTGAGTACTGTGCATACGAATTTGAATTTCTCCCGCCACTCAATCATTTTCACCATAAGCGCTTCCGCAGCAAAACGGAATGCTTCTGTTTCAAAAATTTGAGAGCCGATATGGCAATGCAAACCGAGTACAGTAATGTAAGGATGATTATAGAGCTTGAGGAAGGCATCATCCGCTTGGCCATTCTTTAAATCAAAACCGAATTTCGAATCCTCTTGGCCGGTTGTAATATAGTCATGAGTTGAAGCATCAACACCAGGAGTGACACGCAGCAGAACATTCATCTTCTCCTTACGCGATTCTGAAATCTCCTTAAGCATTTCAATTTCCAGGAAGTTATCAACTACGATGCATCCGATTTTTTCATCAAAAGCGAATTGCAGTTCCGTGTAACTTTTGTTATTTCCGTGAAAGTGAATCTTTTCCCGTGGGAAATCTGCGGCTGCCGCCGTGTAAAGCTCTCCCCCTGATACAACATCCAATGACAGCCCCATTTGCTTGGCAAGTTCATAGATGGCTATAGAAGAAAAAGCTTTGCTTGCATAAGCTACTTGCGCAACGATTCCAGCCTTTACAAATGTTTCCTGGAAAGCAACCGCACGTTCCTTGAATAGAGCAATATCATATACAAGCAAAGGTGTGCCATATATATGCGCAAGATCTACTGTATCTACTCCGCCTATCGTCAAGTGGCCCTGATTGTTCACCGATTGAGTTCCATATAGATGCATATTCATTCCTCCAAGTCATGTTGTTAAAACTTTATCACAACTGGAAGGCAGGAATCAATCTACGAAAGCCTATTCCGGTCAGGTGCTTTTGTAATGTATGGCCTAGGTGCATCCATCGTCATTGGATAACGGATCAATACTCGCTTCATGGCCTCAGGGAAAAACGGAACTGCCGGCCATAGGTATGGTGTCCCCATTGGTTTGAGGGATGCCAAATAGTAAAACAGGAAAGCGATTCCTAAGAAGAACCCTGGAGCTCCAAGAATTCCCGTTAAAATAAGTATGAAGATCCTGAACACTTTCGTTGTAATGCTAAGTTCGAAAGACGGAATTGCAAATGTGAAAATAGCGCTCACAGCAACGTACAGGATGACTTCTCCAGTGAACAGGCCGACATCGATTGCCACTTGCCCGATTACAATCGCTGCAACGAGTCCCATGGCAGTCGTCATCGGAGATGGGGTGTGTATAGCGGCCATCCGTAAGACCTCAATGCCGATGTCTGCAATTAATAATTGCACCAGCAGAGGGACGGATCCCGGATCATTCGGTCCGATATAACTAAGTGAAATCGGTAAGTATTGCTGATAGGTCGCAAGTAAATACCAAAATGGAAGCAGCAATAGACTGAGCGACGCACCGATCAGGCGGATCCATCTCACAAACGTTCCGATAAACGGTGCTTGACGGTATTCCTCTGCATGCTGCAAATGATGAAATATGGTCGCAGGCACTAAAATGACTGAAGGGGATGTATCGACGATAATTGCGATATGGCCCTCAAGGAGATGCGCGGCGCAAATATCCGGCCTTTCCGTAAAGCGAACGAACGGCATCGGGTGGAATCGTTGCTTAAACAGGAATTCTTCCAATGATTTATCTGTCATTGTCAGTCCATCATGTTCAATCTCATCCAGCCTTTTCCGGATGTAGGAAAGGTGCTCCTCACTGGCAGCACCTTTCATGAATGTGATGGCGACATCCGTCTTTCCGTTCACAGTCGTTTGGTGCATTTCAAAACGAAGATCTTCCGTCTTGAGCCGTCTCCTGACAAGAGCCGTGTTCGTGATGATGTTCTCTGTAAAACCATCTCTAGATCCACGGATGACTTTTTCAGTGTCCGGCTCTTCAGGCGACCTTCCCGGATAGCTTCGGATATCCCCGATGAAAACAAAACCATCGGGGAGCACGAAGCCGACCTGTCCACTTAATACATTATTGAGCAGTTTCTCTTTCTCATCGACATCCGCCAGGGCATAATAAGGGAAGTACGTAAGAAACCATGCCGGATCATCCCTATTTTCCTCTTCGGGTTTTAGGCCTTCTTGCATTTCCGTCAACAGCGTCGTCAAAATGTTTCCATCTACTAATCCGTTAATGTAAAGCAATAATGCAGGCATTCCCCATAAATGGACGGTTTTCGCCGTAGCATCGAATGTTTCATTTTCGCCGAATTTACTATGGAACCACTCTTCTCCGTCTTTCAAAGATGTAAATAACTTAGCCATGTATTATTCCGTCCTCACTTTGCCATCACTTTCCTCTGGTTGTGCACTCATCCATGTCTTCAACTGAGCTAATATCTTTTTCTCCAACCTGGAAACTTGCACTTGCGAAATACCGATTCGTTCAGCGATGTCACTTTGCGTATAATCCAAGTAATATCTCATATAAATGATTGTTTGATCCCTTTTATTTAGCTTGGAAACAACGTCCCGGAGCGGTATATGATCAAAAAACCTCTCTGAACGGTCATCCCTCAGCTGGTCCATCAACGTTAAACTATCCCCTTCATTTTCATATAGCTGTTCATGTAGGGAAGCGGGATCCCGCAATGCATCCGATGCGAGAATGACTTCATCAATCGACACATCCAACACTTCGGCAATTTCAGAAACGGAAGGTGATCTTCCGTGGTTTTTAACATAGTCGTCCGTCGCATGGCGAATTTTGAAACTCAGTTCTCGAATCGATCTGCTGACTTTCACCATGCCATCGTCTCGAAGGAAACGTTGAATCTCCCCTACAATCATCGGTACGGCATACGTGGAGAACTTCACTTCATAGGATAGATCGAATTTATCAATCGATTTCATGAGGCCGATGCAGCCGATTTGAAACAGATCTTCAAGGTCGGCTCCCCTGGATGCAAATCGTTGTACGATTGACCAGACGAGCCTAGTATTCCCTTCCACCATCATTCTTCTTGCATCTTTGTCGCCATCCTGGGATTGCTGGATGAGCACTCTCATTTTCTCCTGTGACAATAGGGCATCTTGTCGCTCAACTGATGTATCCATCGGTCACCTCATTCTGCTTGCTTCCGTGACCGGAGAAAACGTTTTCTCGAACCGCACTACCGTTCCATTTCCAAAGGACGATTCCACTGAGAGATTGTCCGAAAAGCTTTCCATGATCGTAAATCCCATTCCTGATCGTTCCATGAGCGGTTTCGTCGTGAACATCGGCTCCATCGCCTGTTGAACGTCAAAAATACCTCCGCCCTTGTCTTCGACTGTCATCGTCACTTTATTTTCATCAATTACAGCATGGATCGTGACCATGCTCTTTCCATCATTTTCATAGCCGTGGATTATGGCGTTGGTGACGGCTTCTGAAACGATTGTCTTGAATTCCGATATTTCTTCAAGGGTCGGGTCCAATGGCGTTATAAAACATGTCATCGCCATCCTCGCCAGCGCTTCATTTTCTTCGATTGCAACAAAAGATAATGTCATTTCATTTCTCATGTAAGACCCCTCCGATTTCACCAATTACACTGTTGACCGAGCCATGTCTGATGTTGGAACCTAAGCCGGAAAAATTGAAGATTTTCTCCATAGTCGGGGACGGGTTCAAGATGAGCGTCTCTCCATTGAATGGCGCCAGATCACGCATCCTGCCAAGTATGAGCCCGATGCCTGCACTATCCATGAATCCCAATCGGCTCAAGTCCCAGATGATCCCTTTCACTTTTCCAGTAAAGATGGAAGATGTGATAGTGGAACGGATCCTGTTTGCTTCAAGATTGTCCAACTCCCCTGCTAATGTTACGACCACAATGCTATCAATTTGTTTAATATCAGCCATGCTGAATCCCTCCTTCATGCGGATTACATTCAACATCGGGCAAGGGAAATCCTTTCACCTGACATAACTAGTCAGTAACTTTGTGTTTTTCCTATGTTTCGACAAAGCGTTCTACCTGAAAAAGTCTATCCATTTTCAGGACGGTTTACACATGTTAGGAATAAATAGAGCAGTTTATATAATGTTGATTTCCGCTACAGGCGGCCGCTTTCCGGGGGAGCGGGCGGTGAGCCAATCGAACAGCGAAGGGTTCGATTTGCCGTATTTCTGCGCTTTTTACAGAAATCAAGGGATAATGGACCATCTGCTCCCTTAAGGTCGCAAAAAACATTGATCGCAAACGCCGTCCTTCGTAACTGCGTTCGCTAATCCCCCAGGAGTCGCCGCCTTACACTTCAATCAACGTAGTCTCCTATTATTCGGGGATTTCCCTGCTAGTGATCATAAAACACCGTCCAACATAAAAAAGACTGCCTCGGAAAGTCAATTTATCGACTTTCCAAGGCAGTCCCATGTTAAATGGTATTAGCCTGTAATCATTTCATGAATCAAAGCAGGTTTTTCTTGTTCTTGATCTGAAATGTGGATATGTTTTTGAATCAATTCGATGGATTTTGCAACGTCTTCCCGATTGGAGTGGATGATGGCTAGTGGTTCGCCAGCGGTTACGTTATCGCCGATTTTTTTCTTCAGGACGATGCCGACAGCTAAGTCGATGACGTCGTCTTTTGTTGCTCGTCCGGCTCCTAGAAGCATTGCTGCGACTCCGATTTCATCTGCTACCATTTTGGAAATCGTTCCCGATGATAAGGCAGGGACTTCAATTTGGAATTTCGCCGAAGGGAGCAATGAAGGATCGTGAACAATCCGGGCGTCTCCGCCTTGTGCTTCGATCAATTTGCCGAATAGGTTCAATGCTGAACCGTCTTTGATGACCGCTTCGAGCATGGCGCGTGCTTCTTCAACCGTTTCCGCCTTCTCACCGGCAACAATCATCTTGCTTCCTAGAACGAGGCAAAGCTCCGTTAAATCTTCAGGGCCCTCGCCTTTCAGCGTGTCAATCGCTTCTTTTACTTCAAGCGCGTTTCCGATCGCATAGCCTAGCGGTTGGCTCATGTCTGAAATGACTGCCATTGTGTTCCTGCCTACTTGGCGACCGATCGCAACCATGGAATGTGCAAGTGCCTCAGCATCTTCCAATGTCTTCATGAATGCGCCCTCGCCCGTTTTCACGTCCAATACGATTGCATCTGCGCCTGCGGCTATCTTCTTGCTCATGATGGAGCTTGCGATGAGTGGAATGCTGCTGACAGTTGCCGTTACGTCGCGTAGGGAATAAAGATTTTTATCCGCCGGAGTCAAATTGCCGCTCTGTCCGATGACAGCTACTTTCAGATCATTCACTTGGTTGACAAACTGCTTCTCGGTAAGCTCGATATGAAATCCTTTAATCGCTTCGAGCTTGTCGAGCGTTCCACCCGTGTGACCAAGACCGCGGCCGCTCATTTTTGCAACCGGTACGCCGCAAGCTGCAACGAGAGGAGCCAGGATCAATGTAGTCGTATCGCCGACTCCGCCGGTCGAATGTTTGTCGACCTTAATCCCTTCAATCGCCGACAGATCAATCTGGTCGCCGGATTCAGCCATCGCAATCGTCAGGTGGCCTTGTTCCTCAGGCGTCATGCCTTGAAAGTAAATTGCCATCAATAGGGCGCTTGCTTGATAATCCGGAATGGATCCGTCTGTATAGCCGTTGATGAAAAAAGTGATTTCCTCCTTGGAAAGCATTTCCCCATCTCTTTTTTTCTCGATGATATCAACCATCCTGAACACAATCATCACACCTTTTCCGTTAATGAACTTAAGAAGCTTTCTCCGAACTCGGGAGCTTTCACATTGAAGTTTTCGGCAATCGTTGCGCCAACGTCTGAAAATGTCTTCCTCAATGGCAATTCGCCTCCACTTATGAAAGCCGGTGAGTAGATGAGTAATGGAACATATTCCCTCGTATGGTCGGTTCCGCTATGAACTGGATCATTACCATGATCCGCTGTAATGATTAGCAAATCATCCTGTTTCAAGGACTCGATAATTTCCGGTAAGCGGGCGTCGAATTCCTCCAGCGCGTTTCCATAACCGATCGGATCTCTGCGATGTCCGAATAACGCATCGAAATCGACAAGATTTGTAAAGCTCATGCCGGTGAAATCTGATTTCATAACTTCAATTAATTTATCGACTCCGTCCATATTGCTTACCGTCCGTACTGCATCTGTCACGCCTTCACCATTGAA
The DNA here is from genome assembly GCF_023715585.1 of Sporosarcina luteola. Lineage (GTDB taxonomy): Bacteria > Bacillota > Bacilli > Bacillales_A > Planococcaceae > Sporosarcina > Sporosarcina luteola_D. The sequence continues at coordinate 449,364 of NZ_JAMBOK010000001.1, read as the reverse complement.
AATATCGGAAATCTTTCCGACAGCAATGACTGCTTTTCCGGCGTCTTCCAATTCATTCATGACTGTTCTGCCGAATGGCTTCAATGCATAGTCATGACGATTTGTCGTACGGGTGAAGTTTCCAGGTTCTCCGACAAACGGTCTTGCGATAACACGCCCAACTAGGAACTCAGGATTCAACGTGAGTTCACGGGCAATCTCACAAATTCGATACTGCTCATCAATCGGAATGATCCCTTCATGAGCCGCAATTTGTAAAACAGGATCTGCGGATGTATAGACAATGATGGCGCCCGTTTCCATATGCTCCGGACCTAGCTCATCGATGATTCCTGTACCGCTCGCTGGTTTATTGCCGATCACTTTTCTCCCTGTCCGTTTTACGAGCTCATCGATCAGCTCTTGAGGGAATCCATTCGGGTAGACTTTGAAAGGCTTAGTTATGTTTAAGCCCATCATTTCCCAATGGCCTGTCATCGTATCTTTACCTACTGACGCTTCCTGCATCATTCCATAAATGCCGGCGGGAGTAGCTTCAACTTCAATTCCTTTGATTTCCTTGATATTCGAAAGGCCAAGCCGACCCATATTGGGCATCTTCAATCCGCCTATCTCTTCGCCAATATGACCAAGCGTGTCTGCTCCTTGATCTCCGAATAAATGAGCGTCAGGCGATTCACCTATTCCGACAGAGTCAAGTACGATCAAATGTATGCGGTTAAATTTCGTTTCTTCCATATCCAAACCTCCACTAGTCATATTTCCCAAACCTTCCACCATTTTTTCAAGCACGGGGATGGAACTTTACGTATACATCTTTTAATCTCGATTTGCTGACATGAGTATAAATCTGTGTCGTAGAGATATCAGCATGCCCCAGCATTTCTTGGACAGCCCGTATATCCGCCCCATTCTCAATGAGATGGGTAGCAAAAGAATGACGCAAAATATGCGGGGTCAATTCTTTTTGGATACCGGCTGCGGATGCATATCCTTTAATTATTTTCCAACAGCCTTGCCGAGTCAAGCGACTCCCCCTCATGTTGACAAAAAGCGCATCCGTCCCTTTCGTTTTTTCGATGAAAACAGGACGTGCTTCATGTATGTAAGTTGTACAGGCTTTCATCGCACCGCCGCCCAGCGGGATAATCCTTTCCTTTCCGCCCTTACCGAAAACACGGACAAACCCCATGGAGATGTGTATATCGTCAACGTCCAAACTGATCAGCTCACTGACACGCATTCCGGTGCCATAGAGCAATTCCAACAATGCAATATCCCGTTTCCCCTGTGGCTTACTGCTTTCCGGCATGGAAATCAGTTTGTCCACTTCTTTGACGGAAAGGACCGAGGGCAGTTTTTGTTCAAGTTTCGGCATTTCCAAATGGACTGTCGGGTCTTCCGTCGTTACTTTCTCCCGGAGAAGGAACTGATGAAACGAACGTATGGAAGATATATGCCTAGCGATAGTCCTTGACGATTTCCCTTGCTCTTTAATGCTGTGCAAATAATGCAGAATTGCGGAACGATCGATGTCGTCAATTGAGCTGACACCTTCCTTTTCCAATTGAAGGAGATAATCGGAAAGGTCTCGTTTATAGGAAGTGACCGTGTTCTGAGACAGTTGCCGTTCCACTTTCAGAAAATGGATGTAATCCTCCAAACCAAACTTAGCATCCTCCATGCAAATCACTCCTCCTTTCAAAAGCGAAGGGCGCCTGCTTAGCAGAAGTTCGCAGTCTAAGTACGCCGCGTCCTGCGGCAACGACTGCATGACCGGCATCCTGCCGGCCTCAGGCATAAGGCGAAGATGCGACGTGGCGCTTTTTGCCACAAAGCAGGTTTGACTTATGACCCAAGCCTCTGGCGCCCGAAGTCTAGATCCAATGACAAAAAGGGACAGCTACGCGCCATCCCCATTTCACTTTTTACCGTCATTCCCCGCGGATTTGCAATTTTCGCAAACTCCGTGGAAGGTCAACCAATGGTCTTTTACGTTAAATCCATATCGGTTTTCGACAATTTTCTCGACATCACCTAATAGATCTTCTTGTATTTCAGCGACTTTTCCACATTCAATGCAAATAAGATGATGGTGAAAACGTGATGCCCCTTCTTGACGCAAATCATAACGGGAGACGCCATCACCAAAATTAATCTTGTCGACAATCTTCAGCTCCGTCAGCAGCTCCAATGTCCGATAGACAGTGGCAAGGCCAATTTCCGGCGCCTTCTCTTTGACAAGTAAGAAAACATCTTCAGCACTTAAATGATCTTCTTCATTCTCAAGAAGGACCAAGACCGTAGCTTCCCGCTGAGGCGTCAACTTATAGCTGGCCCCATGCAATTGCTTTTTGATCCGTTCAATCCGGCTCTCCATATGACGCCCCCCTCAACACTGAGACCATTATATCAAAGAGGCGATCTTTGTGACAACAGAAAGGAAATAGGAGACTTGCAATCCGGTCAGCGAACTAGAAAATGAAAGATCGTAATCTCTATTAGAAAAATGAAGAATGCCATTCCCGCCAACACGGGAACCCCTTGTAGATTCCGCGCTTTCCTCGATACTCTGTTGAAATATGGAGGGCTCAAAACAACACAATAAATCAGGAATAATAGACAGGAAATAAACTGGAACGGGAACCACCAAATTGCGTATTGCCAGATTTTCATCCCCGAATATAGGAGGTAAGAGGATGACAATCCGAATAGCACACATTTTATTGCACCAAAAAGAACTACGGCATGTCTTGTTTTGCTATTCACTGACAGAAGGAACGTCATTACAAAAAATGACAGCAATGTTATAAAGGGTCTCCATGCAGACCCATCGGAAGTTGATATGACTCGTGAATCGAAAAAGCTGATCCAATTTTCGGATGCAGCTATCGGAATTTCTCTGAACAACAATGCCCCGCCGATATATCCGACGGCTAGTACGATAAATAGATGGATAAAAGATAAGGAACGGACCATAGGCTTCACCTCCGCATCGTTTCTATAACGTATGCTTGTCCGTTCCAACATATGATGAATTAAAAAGCATGCAAACAGTTGATTTCCGTTCCAGGCGGACGCTTTCCAATCGAACAGCGAAGGGTTCGATTTGCCGTATCTCTGCGCCTTTTGCAGAAATTAAGGCAACCTCATCCTTCCCCCTTAAGGTCACAGAAAACAATGCTCGCAACGCCGTTCTTTGTAATGGCATTCGCAGGAGTCGCCGCCTTACACTCCAATCCACTGGAGCCACTTGATTTAAATCATTTATTCATCTTTATAATAGCTCATTTATTTAGAAGTTTTTTTGCGTGGAGGATTGCAAAAGCTGTTTTCGCGTCGTAAATTCGTTGATTCAACACCATCTCTTCCGCTTCTTCGAGAGTACATTCCATCAGTTCAATGAACTCGTCTTCATCCCCCGCAGCAGGCTTGTCTACTTTATATAGTTCTTGCGCTACGAAAATATGAATGATTTCGTTCGCAAATCCCGGAGATGTTGCGAATGATTGGAGGTATTCAAATTGATTAGCCCCGTAGCCGGTCTCTTCTTCCAATTCACGCATCGCTGTGACCCTGATATCTTCTCCAGGCTCGATCTTTCCGGCTGGGATTTCAACGATGGATCGATTTAATGCCTTTCGATATTGCTCGACAAGAACCATTTTTCCCTCATCGGTTATGGCGATGACGGCGACGGCACCTGGATGATTGATGAGCTCCCTTTTCGACCGCTTGCCGTCAGGCAGTTCGACTTCATCTACACGAAGGGAAATGATTTTTCCTTCAAATATTGTTTCAGATGCAACAGTCTTCTCTTCAAAACGATTCATTACGCCACTCTCCTTTTCTCGACTAAAGCAACAAACTTCCCCTATCAACTTCTACATTGTACAGTTTATTTTAAGTAGATGAAAACAATTGCGGAGGTGCGCCAATGAAAAAGCGAGAAATTGGAAATACCGGAATTTACGTATCCGAATTAGGACTCGGGTGCATGTCATTCCCTGATAACCTGGAAGAAGTGAGGAGCATTGTCGACGCGGCATTACATGCCGGCATCAACTTTTTCGACACGGCAGATTTATACGCTGGTGGCAAAAACGAATCTTTGGTTGGCAAAGCGTTAAAAGAACGGCGTAATGAAATAATTCTTGCGACGAAAGTCGGCAACCGAATGATTCCGGGGGAAGATGGATGGGTCTGGGATTCTTCGAAGGTACATATTACGGAGGCAGTAAAGGACAGTTTGAGACGTCTAGGCACTGACTACATCGACCTTTATCAGTTGCATGGAGGTACGATGGAAGATGATGTGACAGAAACGATTGAAGCCTTTGAAGCATTGAAAAAGGAAGGGGTCATTCGTCAGTACGGCATTTCGTCCATCCGTCCAAATGTCATCGAACGGTTTTTAACGAATGGCTCTGCGGTTTCCGTCATGATGCAATACAGCCTGCTGGACCGGCGTCCGGAGGAATGGTTCCCTATGATCCGAGAAGCGGGAGCATCTGTCATCACAAGGGGGACATTGGCAAAAGGATTATTGACGGACGAAGCCCTTACTCGGGTCAGTAAGATGGACGGATTTGTTGCATATGATTCTGAAGACTTGAAGAGGACGGTCGGCAAGTTGCATGAAACTGCAAGTGATCTGCATGCGAGCGCCTTAGCATTTAACCTAATAGAAGATGTAGTAGCTTCCGTTTTGATCGGCGCCAGTTCTAAGGATCAGCTTCTCGATACAATCTTAGCGTATGAAAAGAAAGCCGAGCAATCCGATATAGCCTCCATTGCGCAACTAACTAAGGTACATCAATACGAACAGCACCGGTTATGAGTCTGTAATACTCTCGTAATAAATCTGTAATGATTAGGAAACTACTTCACGGGTATCTAACAAGTAGGCAAGAATTAATCATTACACCTTGGAGGAGATTTCATTGAAACTACTTACAGAAGACAAAAAATGGTTGAAACTTGGAGCAGCAACATTCCTTTCCGTAGGACTACTCGCAGCATGTGGTGATGGCGACGATGATACGGACGTAGATGTGAATAATCCACCAGCTGAAGTAGATGACGGCGTTAACGATGGAAATGATACTAATGTCGACCTTGATACAGATGACGGTACAGATACTGATACTGACTTGGATACTGACACGGATGCCGATGACAGCAAATAAGCGAATGAAACACAAAAACGAGACTCTAAAATTGAGTCTCGTTTTTTTTGCTATTTACATTGTTAAACTTCTTGCTCTGTTAACTTTACCTGTGCGACCTTTTTGCGCTTTTTCGAAGGAAGCATATTGAATATGATATTTAACGAAATTGCCGTCAAGCTTCCGGCTACAATACCGTTGCTTGTCAACATCTGGATACTTGCGGGCAGGTTTGCGAAAATATCTGGTACAACGGATACGCCAAGGCCGAGGCCTACTGAACAAGCGATGATCATCGCGTTTTCCTGTGATTCACCTACCACCTTGCTCAACATTTTGATTCCTTGTGAAATGACCATGCCGAACATTGCCACCATCGCGCCACCCAACACTGACGTCGGAATGACCGTTGCCATAGCAGCGATTTTCGGCATAAATCCTAATGAGACAAGCATGATCGCTGTAATTAATATGACTCTACGTGATTTCACGCCGGACATTTGCACTAAACCGACGTTTTGTGAAAATGTCGTATATGGGAAGGCGTTAAAAATCCCGCCGATCAATGAAGCCAATCCTTCGGAGCGATACCCCTTCTCCAAGTCTTTCTCAGTAATTTCCTTCTCAGTTATATCGCTTAGTGCAAAATATACTCCAGTGGATTCTACCAAGGAAACCATTGCAACTAACGTCATCGTTAAGATTGGAACGAGATGGAACGTCGGTGTTGCTAGATAAAACGGCGTTAGTAAATGGAAGGCTGAAGCCTCTTTCACTGCACCGAAATCTACAATGCCAAAAATCATCGCCGCTACTGTGCCCGCAGCCATTCCTAGCAGAATCGAAATTGATCGAAGGAAACCTGTTGTGAATCGATAGAGAAGTATGATGGATAGAAGTGTTCCAAAAGAGAGAAGAATGTTGGTGCTCGATCCGAAATCAGGCGCTCCGAATCCCCCACCCATATTATTTAAAGCGACTGGAATCAAAGTGATCCCGATTATTGTAACTACAGAACCTGTTACTACTGGCGGGAAGAACTTGATCAGCTTTCCGAAAAACGTACTGATTATCACGATAATCAATCCCGAAGCGATGACCGCTCCATATATTGCAGAAATTCCGTATTTATCCCCGATTGAAATCATTGGCCCAACAGCTGTGAACGTGCAACCGAGCACAACCGGCAATCCGATCCCAAAAAACTTGTTATTCATGATTTGTAGGATTGTCGCAATTCCGCACATGAGAATATCGATGGATACAAGGTACGTCAATTGGGTAGAGGTTAAGCCGATTGCCTGTCCTACAATTAGCGGGACAAGAATCGCACCTGCATACATAGCTAGTAAGTGTTGAAAACCTAATACAACCGATTTCATAATGATGTACCTTCTTCCCTGAATTCGACTTTTCCATCTTCAAGTGATTCGAGGATCGCCAATGATTCAACACGTATCCCTTTACTCCGAATCATTTCGCCTCCTGGCTGGAAGCCTTTTTCAATGACGATTCCAACTCCGACGAGCTCCGCTTCCGCCTGCTTAACGATATCAAGAAGCCCGAGGACTGCTTGTCCATTGGCAAGGAAATCATCTAAGACTAAAACCTTGTCTCCTTTTTTCAAGAAATCTTTGGAAACCGAGATTTCATTCGTTTCATTTTTAGTGAAGGAATGAACGTCAGCTGTGTATAAATTTTCGCTCATCGTCAATGATTTGCGTTTCCGTGCAAAAATCGCTGGCACCCCGAGTACTAAACCTGTCATCATTGCTGGGGCAATCCCCGATGATTCAATGGATAGCACTTTTGTCACTCCATTCTCCTTGAAACGTTCCGCGAATTCCTCTCCAACCGCCTTCATAAGCGGAGGATCGATTTGATGATTCAAAAACGAATCCACTTTCAACACTTGATCGGATAGCACTTTCCCGTCCTGCATGATTTTTTCCCGTAGCTGCTTCAACCTGATGCTCCTCCTTTTTCATTCACGATCAGAAGGAATTAAAAAACCCCCAATGACCGTGCATCCATTCAATACATGAGTGGAGCAAGATCATTCGGGGTTTGAGAAAAACCGAATGAATAAAAAAGCCGCATGCATAGATTGCGCATGTACCTTTTTTACTTTGCTTCTCATAGTCGATCCATTTACGGTGGACCGGTAGAAACTTGCAGGCCATATCCCTGCGATTATATGAGTGGATGTGTTATTTAGGTTTTTATTATAGCACGCAGAAGTAAGGTTTCAATGAATTTTTACATTAAAATATGTTAAATTCATGAACAATAACGCCCAAGAATGTAATGTAAGGGCTTACTGTTCTGAAATAGAATTATCTGGAAGTGCTTGTAATATAAACGAATTTTCCCATTACTTTTAAATCACACATATCTCAGTGAAGTTACTAATATTTCACTTCGATTAATTCCCCTCTCTACCAGTTTATCATCCGCTCGGGAAGGTAATAGATGGACTGTAGGCCACTACAAATATATCAACGAAGAGGAGAGATATTTATTATGGCTAAAAACAACAACAATAACAATTCTAACAACAATCGCGCGAAAATGTCTTTGGAAGAAGCTGGCCGTAAAGGCGGAGAAGCTACTGCTAGAAATCATGACAGAGATTTCTATGAAAAAATTGGACGCAAAGGCGGAGAAGCCACTGCGCAAAATCATGACAGGGATTTCTACGAGGAAATCGGTCGCAAAGGCGGAGAAGCTACTGCGAAAAATCATGATAGAGATTTCTATGAAGAGATCGGCAGAAAAGGCGGAGAAGCCCGCGCTCAACAAAACGATAACAACAATAGCAGCAGACGTTAATAAATTTCCATCAACATTATGAATAAAACAGCTGGAAACGATTTTTCTTCACCGTTTCCAGCTTTTTTTATGTGATAGCGACCTCCAAAACGATCGGACAATGGTCACTTCCCATCACTTCGGCATGAATATCCGCAGCTTTCAAAGATGGTATCAGACAATCCGAAACGAGGAAATAGTCGATTCGCCACCCGATGTTCCTTGCCCTGACATCCCGCATATAGGACCACCATGTATACGCCCCTTCAGTGTCTGGATTTAGATGTCTGAAAGTGTCAATGAATCCCTCGTTCAATACCGCTGAAAATTCTCCTCTTTCCTCAACCGTGAATCCTGAATTCCCTACGTTTGATTTGAAGTTACGTATATCGATATCTTGATGGGCGACATTCAAATCGCCACAAAGGATGACAGATTTTTTGTTTTTCAATTGAATCAGGTACTCCCTCATTCTACTTTCCCAATCCAACCGGACAGGAAGTCGCGCCAAATCTCTTTGCGCATTTGGCGCATACACATTCACTAAGTAAAATTGAGGGAATTCGAGTGTTAAGATCCGTCCTTCGTCTTCAGTTTCCGAATCCCCCACTCCATATGTCACATCAATCGGTTCTTCTTTCGTGAAAACGGCGGTACCTGAATAGCCTTTCTTCAGTGCATAGTTCCAATATTGATGGTATCCCTCTAATTCAAGTTCAATTTGACCACATTGCAGCTTTGTCTCCTGGATGCAGAAAATATCGGCATCCTGTTCTTTAAAATAGTCCAGAAACCCTTTTCGCACGCACGCTCTGATTCCATTTACATTCCACGAGATCAATTTCATGTAGAAAACTCCTTCTTTACACAATACTTTTCATTGTACTAGAAAAGGGAGAGTCGGAAAAGAAAAGGACAGCTTAGTATGAGCGCAAAGAAGCATGTCTAGCGCGAGATGGCATATCTTGGGCGCGAGACAGCACTTCTTGAGCGCGGATGGCATATCTTGAGCGCGGAACAGCACTTCTTAGGCGCGGATGGCATATCTTGAGCGCGGAACAGCACTTCTTGAGCGCGGAACAGCACTTCTTGAGCGCGGACCAGCACTTCTTGAGCGCTAAACGGCCTTTCTTGAGCGCGAGAGTTAGCCAATTCAAAAAAGCTGTCCGGAAGACTTTCCGGACAGCTCCTATGCAACGTTCTCTTATTATGCGTTCAATGCAACTGCGATTTTCGCGCCAACAACAGCATTATTTTTCACTAAAGCGATATTCGCTTCCAGGCTACGGCCTTCTGTTAGGTCCTTCACTTTGCCTAACATAAATGGTGTAACATCTTTTCCAGCGATGTGGAGCTCTTCAGCTTCTTTAAGTGCCGCCTCGATGATGCCGTCGATGAACGACTTGTCCATTGCGTCCGCTTCCGGAATTGGGTTCGCGATGACTGCTCCGCCTTTTAATCCAAGGTCCCATTTCACTCGAAGCATGTCAGCGACGGTTTCTGGTTTGTCCGCACGGATATTCAATCCGAAATCACTTTCGCGCGTAAAGAATGCCGGAAGGACATCTGTGCCGTAACCGACAACCGGAACACCGTTCGTCTCCAAATACTCAAGCGTCAATCCAAGATCCAAGATGGACTTCGCACCAGCACAAATGACTGCGACATCTGTTTGTGCAAGCTCTTCCAAGTCAGCAGAAATATCCATTGTCGTTTCAGCACCGCGATGGACTCCGCCGATTCCGCCTGTAACGAAAATCTTTATATCTGCAAGCGCCGCGCAGATCATTGTTGCCGCAACTGTTGTCGCACCTAGTTGTTTTGTTGCGATTAGATAAGCAAGATCACGTCTAGACGCTTTTGCGACCCCTTGGCTATTCCCGAACATTTCAAGCTCTTCATCAGATAGGCCGATTTTAATTTTCCCATCGATTATGGCGATCGTTGCAGGGACAGCACCGTTATCGCGGATGATTTGCTCTACTTCGCGAGCAGTTTTCACGTTTTGCGGATACGGCATGCCGTGTGAAATGATTGTGGATTCCAATGCGACAATCGGTTTACCTGCCGCCATAGCTTCTTGCACTTCGTTTGAATACGTTAGATATTGTTTCATTATATTTCCTCCAATTCTTTTTTAAGAAGATCTTTTGTCAATTCAGGTCTTACCGTAAAGGAGCTTTCCAGTGTCTTGGCTGCATTCAGCAATCCCATACGGACATTTTCGTTTAATGTTTCTCCTATTAAGTGTCCATGAAGCAATCCTGCAACGAATGCATCCCCTGCACCTGTGACATCCTCAACATGGACGCCTTCCACTGCAGGAAAATGAATCGGTTCTTCGCCCGCACTCGCAGCCATGATACCTCTTGCCCCGGAAGTGACGACGACATTTTCAGCGCCAAACGCAAGCAATTCCTGTACGGCTTTCTTCCAATCCCCATCATTGGCAATCGACCGGCCTGTGTATGCCTCCGCTTCATCCCGGTTGCAGATGAACCATGTGACGCCTTTCAGGTCACTCGGCATCCTATTCATTTTCGGTGAAGAGACAGGAATGATGACAAGCGGATTTCCTTTTTGGTACGCTAGGTTTTTAATATAATCGACAGACTGCTTCGGACAGTTCAAATCGATGATGATCATTGCTGCGTTTGAAATCACTCTTGATTTTTCCTCCAAGTAGACCGGGGTCAAATAATCATAGATTTCCATGTTCGCCAGTGCAATGACAAGCTCACCTTCCTGATCCAATACTGCCGAGTAGGAGCCAGTCGATTTCCCGATCAATTGTCCTACGTCCGTAACATCCATATGAGATGAGGATTCACGAACAATCACATCCCAGTCACTATCATTTCCGGCAACTGTAAGAAGCCGGACATTGTGATCGAGCCGTCCTAAATTCTCAGCAATATTCCGTGCAACACCACCAACTGAAACCGTCATGGAAGCCGGATTAGAAGTTCCAAGTTGTGTTTCTTTATCGAGATGGAATTTACGGTCAATATTCGCCCCGCCAATGCAAATGATTTCTTTTTCTTCAGGAAGAATATATGCCCGACCTGAGATTTTTCCCTGTTTAATTAAACCGGATATGATATTTGCCAAGGAGGGCCTGGAAACACGGAGGGCATCCGCCATTTCCTGTTGTGATAAATAAGGGTTGGCTCGAATTAAGTCAAGAACAGCCCTTTCCTTTTCATTCAATTCCATCACCCTTTAAACATTTGTTTTAATTGTAAACTTTTGTTTTATGGATTGCAACAAAAACATTTATCTAGGTCGTTACTAGATTTTACCTGTCATCATGTTGTACATTTATCGCTTTTTCGACTTCATATAAAGAAAGGTCGATATCGAGTTCATTATCGAGAACAATACTTGCCAACTGCTTTCCTAGATACGGACCGACCGTCAATCCTGAAGCACCTAATCCGTTTGCAAATAGCAGCTCAGGATGTCCCGGCACTTCCCCGATGACAGGCAGGAAACCTGGTGTGAACGGCCGAATTCCGACACGTATTTCTTCAAATATGGCTTCCTTCAAGCCAGGTGACGCTTTCAAAGCTTTATCCAATACTTCATGAATACCGACAGCTGTCGGGTTCGCCATATTGTCCGCTTCCACATCATCTTCATGGGTCGCCCCAATAATCACTTTCCCGTCATCTGATGGCAAAATATACTGATCAGTTGGAGGCATTATGACCGGCAAGTGTGTTGTGTCATGCCCATTCAAGCGCAAATGGACGATTTGTGCCTTTTGACCGGTTACCAGTACATCCAACTTGAGCGGTTTGAATAATTCACCAGCCCACGCACCAACCGCTACAACAACTTTCGATGCTGGCAAAAATTCCCCGTTCACATAGGTGCCGCAGACCTTGCCTCCTTCTATAGCAAGCGTTGCGGCGCCCTGTATAATGGTGGCTCCATGTTTTTCAGAAGCACTTATCAGCGCATTTCTCAGTGCCCTGCCATCGACTCGAGCAGCACCTTCGATGTGTACAGATGAAAAACCTTCCTCCAAAAGAGGGACAAGAGTAGAGGTTGCCTGTTCATCCAACAGCGTAACTTCCCCAATTTCAGGAGCCTCCTCCCTTCTATCCAAAGCACGTGCTTCCATCTTTTCAAGCTTAGTCCATTCTTTATGTAAACTGATTGCACCGACTTTCCGATAACCCGTTTCGACCTCACCATCATCTTTCAACTGTTTAATCAACTCAGGATAATAGGATGCTCCTCCTTTTGCCAAAGCATACCAAGCTTTATTTCTCCGCTGGGAAAGCCACGGGCAAATGATTCCTGCTGCAGCATCCGTTGCCTGCCCTTTGTCCTTCCGGTCAATGACGATCACTTCCGCTCCCTGCTTCGCCAAATGATACGCCGCGGAAGCGCCAAGGATCCCTGCACCAATTATAATGATTCTTTCCAAGTCAAACACCTTTTCTCTGTTTTAGTTCTATTGTACAAGCGGTATAACATACATACAATCATAGCCAACATGTAATCGTTTTCAAAATCGTAACAATAATATAACAACTTAACTCTTCCATTTTTCTAAAAATGCAGTATACTTATTTTATTCAAAAGTAAATGGTCTATTTGACTATTCATAAGGAGATTTGATCGGAATGACAAGATCACCCATCCAGATTAAACTAAGCGATGTTAAGAAAGAGAAGCCGAATCCCGAGAATCTCGTATTCGGCAGAAGTTTCACCGACCATATGTTTGTTGCGGATTATGATGAAGGAAAAGGTTGGCACAGCCACCGCATAGTCCCTTATGCTCCGGTTACATTGGATCCCGCTTCCATCGTCTTGCATTACGGGCAAACCGTATTTGAAGGCATGAAAGCATATCGCTCTGCCGAAGATGGCACTGTGCGATTATTCCGCCCGGAGGAAAATATGAAGAGATTGAACCTTTCGTTGGATCGACTTTGCATGCCTCGGATTGATGAAGAAGCAGCCCTGCATGCGTTGACTCAGCTCATCCTTATTGAAAAAGACTGGATTCCAACGTTTGAAGGTACTTCGTTGTACATACGACCTTTTGTCATTGCAAATGAAGCATTCCTTGGAGTGGCACCAGCGAAAAAATATCAATTCTTCATTATCCTGTCACCTGTAGGATCCTATTACAAAGAAGGAATTCACCCAGTCAAAATTCTCGTTGAAAATGAATTTGTAAGAGCTGTGAAAGGCGGCACGGGTGGCGCAAAGACTGCAGGCAATTATGCGGCCGGTCTGAAAGCTCAGCAAGCTGCAGATCAACGTGGCTATTCCCAAGTGCTTTGGTTGGACGGAGTCGAGCGGAAATATGTCGAAGAAGTGGGAAGCATGAATATCTTCTTTAAAATTGACGGCGAAATCATCACTCCGGCTATAAACGGAAGTATCCTGGAAGGGATAACGCGGAAATCGATTTTACAACTTTTGCGGCATTGGGATGTCCCTGTTTCAGAACGAAAAATCTCAATGGATGAAATTCGGGCAGCCTATGATGAAGGACAGCTTGAAGAAGTCTTCGGAACGGGAACGGCGGCTGTCATTTCGCCCGTCGGTGAACTGAATTGGGATGGCTATAAAATGGTCGTCAACAACTGCGAAACAGGCCCATTGGCGAAGCGTCTATTCGACACACTTTCCAATATTCAGGCAGGAAATGAAGCTGATCCCTTCAATTGGATAATGGAATTGAAAAGCCAACTTGTCAAATTGGCGTAACAAGAAAAGACATACCACTAATTGCGGTATGTCTTTTTTCACGCTATATTTTGATAACGATTCAGTAAAGAATCCAATTCTTGGCTGCAAGCTACTACTGCTGGATGAGTAAATCCACGGTCCTTTGCTATCTTGACCATCTTCGATCGCTTCATGTGAATCTTGAAAGATAAAAGCTGTTTCCCTAACAATCGCATCGCGCATTTCCTCCGTCATTTTTTTTACCTTTGCCTATCATAATGTAGACCATTTAAAAAAAATGTCGAACTGTGTGTGAAATTCTTGAAATAAATCACTTGTCACATATTCGCCACAATAGAAAGGAAGAGGTATGCATAAACTACCCCTTCCGCTCATCTGCTAAACCTTTAAATGGAAATCAAACGATATTTTAATTATTATTTCGCCTCAGGGAACATCCGATGGATGCCGGTTGTAAATTCTTCATAAAATCCTTCCACCGGTTCTCCAGCACGGATTTGGTTTCCATATTCAGTAAAGCGTGTAGCTACATCTGGATTGAACGATACATATACATTGTTGAATTCAGAATGCACTCTTCTGACTTCATCTGCAATTTTCTTCTTCAATTGCTCGCTTTCCTTTACGTCTTTCTTCAATTCGACGCCGACATACGCATTTCTATCCGTTACGAGTACGTTTGCCCTCTCGACTTCTTTCATTGATGCAATTTTATCTGCTGCATCGTCCGCCACTTCGACTTTCCTTTCAGTATTGCCAGCCGTGTTAGTACCATTGTGACCGTTCATGTTGTTTTGATCGTTGGTCAAATCATTCGTTCCATGGGCTGATTCGCCGACACCTGTGTTTTCTGTTGCCCGGTTGTTGTCATTGACTGCATTTCCATTTGTATTGTTCGCACCTCTGTTTGCACATCCTACCAATGCAAGTATGAGCAACAACGAAATTGGAAAGATTATTCGTTTTTTCATCCTTGTTTCACTCCTTTTCATTTGTTCATCAATAGAATGTGTAGCTTTTCTTCTTCTATTCGGGGCTTTTAATTTTTTAAACAAAAAAACGGATGGGAATCCCATCCGGTCAAAATTTTGAGCCGCTGTCGCCGAATTCATCAAGCAATTCAGCAAAGCTTTTGTTCTTCTCACGTTCTAGACGTTCACGTCGGAGCTTTTCCCGATGCTCAGCTTCTTCAGCCTCAATCTTAGCCGTCAATTCCTTCTTGGCAGCTTTCAATTTCAATAAAACATTATTATCAAGCGCCTCAGAGAGCGTGGCTTTTTCATTTTCGCTTTTTTGGGGAGTTGCTGTCCTCGAATTTTTCTTTGCCATTCAGTCCACCTTCTTTCCTTAAGGACGTTGAACGATTGTGGCGACTCCTTGTCCGCCCCCTATGCATAATGTAGCAAGACCCGTTTTGGCATCGCGACGCTTCATTTCATGCAATAACGTGACAAGTATCCGCGCACCGCTTGCGCCGATCGGATGGCCCAAAGCGATCGCACCGCCATTGACATTCAATTTTTCTTTATCGAACTTCAGCTCGCGGTCGACAGCAAGTGATTGTGCTGCGAATGCTTCGTTCGCTTCGATCAAGTCGATATCCGCAAGATTCAGTCCTGATCTATCAAGTACGTTTTTCACTGCTTGGACAGGCCCGATCCCCATGACTGACGGATCGACGCCGGCATTTGCGTTTGCAGTCAAGATTGCTAGAGGTTCAATGCCAAGCTCTTCCGCTTTCGCTCGTGACATAATGACAAATGCAGCTGCACCGTCATTGATGCCTGATGCATTTCCTGCAGTTACACTGCCGTCCTTTTTAAATGCAGGACGCAATTTACCTAATTTATCTGTCGTCGTTCCTGCTTTAACATATTCGTCTGTTTCAAATACGATTGGATCACCTTTGCGTTGTGGAATTTCTACAGGAACGATTTCGTCTTTGAATTTGCCATTTTCAATTGCGGCGGCAGCCTTCTCTTGAGACGCAGCTGAAAACGCGTCCTGTTCCTCCCTAGTAATTGAATAGCGGTCGCAAAGATTTTCCGCCGTAATACCCATGTGATAATCATTGAACGCACACCAAAGTCCGTCAGAGATCATGCTATCGACGAGTTTCTGATCCCCCATCTTGAAGCCTTCCCTTGCATCGCGAAGTAAAAATGGTGCTTGGCTCATATTTTCCATCCCGCCAGCAACAACAACATCTGCGTCACCTGCAAGTATTGCTTGCCTCGCCAAATGGACGGCTTTCAAACCGGATCCACATACTTTATTAATCGTCATGGCAGGAACTGTTTCAGGAAGTCCCCCTTTAATCGCCGCTTGCCGGGCCGGATTTTGACCTAAGCCTGCCTGTAGCACGTTCCCCATGATCACTTCATCCACTTCCTCCGCCTTCACACCCGAACGCGACAGTGCTTCCTTAATGACAATGCCGCCGAGCTCTGAGGCAGATACATCCTTCAATGACCCTAGAAAAGATCCGATTGCCGTACGGACGGCACTAACAATAACTACTTCGTTTGACATACAGATTCCCCCTATCTTTGTTTGCGCTTTCATAACTTCAGAGAATTCTTTATTCCGCGTTGCCCTTTGACGCATCCCTTCAGTACAATATATAAAGGAGGGATGATATGTTCAGTTTACCAAAGAACGTCACAATTATCGAGGTCGGGCCTAGAGATGGCCTTCAAAACGAAAAGAATCATGTGGATGAAAATGACAAATTGGATTTCATTCATTCATTGCAAGCTGCAGGCATCAAGGAAATGGAACTAACCTCTTTCGTTTCACCAAAATGGGTTCCGCAAATGGCTGATGCAAAAAACATCGTTGCAAAAACAAAGAAGATCGGCCGCCAATTTGTATTGGTTCCAAATGAAAAAGGAGCGGATCTTGCAATTGAAGCGGGTGCGGAAAGTATCGCCGTGTTTGTAGGCGTCAGCAATACATTCAATAAAAAGAACATCAATCGGACAACAGTCGAGAGCTTGGATGCACTTGAACCTGTCATTTCAAAATTGAAACGGGATAGCCTTTTCGTGCGGGCATGCATTTCAACCGCGTTTTATTGTCCCTACGAAGGGAAGATAGAGAAAGAGGAAGTCAGTGACCTGTGCAGACGATTCGTTTCAATGGGAGTGGATGAATTGAGCGTAGCAGATACGATTGGGATGGCAAATCCAGTTGAAAGCTATGACCTGTTCAACTTGTTGAAAGAACAGTTTCCGCAAGTTCTTCTGACAGCCCATTTTCACGATACACGCAAAATGGCAATCGCAAATATTTTTGCTGCATTGCAGGCAGGCATCGACCGTTTCGATACTTCCGCCGGCGGCCTGGGTGGATGCCCTTTTGCACCCGGCGCAACAGGAAATGTAGCGACAGAAGATGTCGTCCATATGCTGGATTCCCTAGGAATTGAAACGGGGATCAGCGTTGAAAAGATTTGTGAAGCTGTGGGAATGATTGCCCCTCTTGTTTCGCATCCTATCGACACAGGACTGTACAAAATGCACAAAAATCGCAGCTGCTGAAGGAGTTGAAGTAGATTGAAACGGCGCTTCCTATATATTACAGGCATTATTGGAAGCATCTATACCGCCATTCTTACAATTCTCGGTTTTTACGCGGCAAATCGTTTAATGTTCATGAAACTGAAAGATCATGACCTGATTGTAAAACGTGAAATTATTGCCAAGAGGTTTGATGAGCATTGGTATGAAACAGTACGGAAAGAGGATTTTTGGGTGGACTCCCCGAATGGTTACCCGTTGCGTGCGGTGTTTTTACAACCGCTCGATACAACAAGAACAGTAATCATTTGCCATGGCGTGACTGAGAATAAAATCAACTCAATCAAATACGCGAGATTATTTGAACGGCTGGGATTCAATTCAGTCATTTACGATCACCGCCGCCATGGGGATTCAGGAGGAAAGACGACAAGCTTCGGTTTTTATGAAAAGGTTGACTTGAATGCACTAGTATCTGCTGTACGCGACCGGATCGGCAGCCGGGCATTGCTCGGCATCCACGGTGAATCGATGGGAGCTGCAACGACAATCCTTTATGCGGGAGAATTTGAAGATGAAGCAGATTTTTACATTGTCGATTGTCCTTTCTCCGATTTCACCGAACAGATCCTTCATATTATGCGTACGAGCACACCTCTTCGGTCGTCAATGACATTGCGGGCCGCCAATCTGTTTCTGAAGATCAGAGACGGCTACACGACAGGTCTCATTTCGCCGAGGGAAGCGATCGTAAACATTAACAAACCGATGCTGTTCATTCATAGCATGGAAGATGATTTCATTCTACCGGAAATGACGAAAGAACTGTACGGATTGAAGGAAGACAAAAAGATGATGAAGCTTTTTGATAAGGGTGCCCATGCTAAGTCATTCAATGAGAATCCAGAGGAATATGAACAGGAAGTATTGCACTTCCTACATAATTTCGGTTTTCAGACTTCATGACATAACGGTTCATATGTTGGGGTGATGTGATCTGCTTCCACGTCACCCTTTCATTTAGTTTTACTTTTAAAAATTGATTTGCGCTTTAGACGGAGGCTTTCAGCGGGCACGGCTTCAGCCAGTCAAACAGCGAAGGGTTCGATTTGCCGTATTTCTGCGTTCTTTGCAGAAATTAAGGCAGCCACCACATCCTGCTCCCTTAGGGTCGCAAAAAACACTGCTCGAAAAAGCCGTTCTTCGTCACGGCTTTCGCAAGAGTCGCCGCCCTACGCTCCAATCAACGAATCTCTTCTAAAGCAAAAGCGCAGTAAAAGAAAGCACTAACTTAAAACCCTAATTTCTTTATATCGAATGTTTAATAAATATCTTTGCCCTAAAGTGATCAAACCACCTAAACCCATAGGCATTGCGCTTCATCACTTTTGGTTTTGTTATTAGTTCCTTCTAGGAACCCATTGAAATATTGAAGCCAAAAAGAAATGGTGATAACGAGCATTTTTATGTAGAATTTGATCGAAGACCCCAACAAATATTATAGAGCCAATATGACAAAAAACCCTCTTACCAGTATATCGGAAAGAGGGTTTCTTTTAGCTATAATTAAGCTTTTTGAACGTTTGTAGCTTGTAGGCCACGTTGTCCTTGCTCAATTTCAAATGTTACGCTTTGACCTTCGTCTAAAGATTTGAAACCTTCGCTTTGGATTGCTGAGAAGTGTACGAATACGTCTTCTCCACCTTCACGCTCGATAAATCCAAAACCTTTTTCTGCATTAAACCACTTAACTGTACCTTGTTCCATAATTGTTGCCTCCTAGTGCGGTCATCCACACAATGTGTTATTATCCTTGCTCAAATACTTTAGACGAAAAACAAAATCTAGTCTCGATCTGAAACAGAACAAAAATAATTCTTCTTTAGAATAACAGATGTATGAGGAAATAGCAAATCATACATGGCAAGTTTATTTGGACAATGCATTTTTCCTATGCGTCAAGTGATGATCTTCGTTCCAAGCTAATTTTTTGTGTTATATACTACATCTGCATTCATAATTGGCTTTATGATATCCATGTAATGTTCTTCAGCTACCCAATATCTTCTTTGATACTTGTTAAGTCGTTCTTCATAATTCCCGATATACAAGTCACGATTTAATACTCGCTCGTACCTTCGTTCCCGGGGGCAATCTATATAAATGAGTAAATTGTAAAACCTTCGCCATTCCTGTCTTTGTAGAAATATACCTTCAATGAGAACAACACTTTCGGATGTCAAACTAATATGTTTGTTTAAAGCTGTATCCGTAGATTTGTCATAAAAATCAAGTGAAAGATTGTTATAACCGCTATTCAGCGGTTCAAATAAATTGGACGTCAACTTATCAACATTCCATTGTAAGTAATAATATTCATACCACTCTTCGTAACCTGTTTGGTATCGGTTTTTCCTTTCAACAATGTGATCATCCAGATGAATAGAGAGGGCTTGGAAGCTGTGACAACTTAATCCTTGTGCAATTTCTTTTACTAATGTCGTTTTTCCTGAGCCGCCTAAACCATCTATTCCGACTATTAATGGACAAGCTTGATTAGGGCGTATTGAGAATTGAAAGATAATCATATCTACCATCTCATTAATAGACATTTACATCGCCCCCAATTTAATCTACTTTGATCCTCCTGATTGCAAATTCAACTAATCACAGGCAAAGTTTTATTTTCAGCCCAATGGTGTATAAACTGTTCTTGACGCGGGTTCAAGTTAGCAGGTAATTCATCTCTCTTAAAAAACCGATGTTCTTTACTTTCAATTCCTTGCTGCTTCAGTTCACCGCTAAATGTAGTTGTCATAAATATGATTTGAACACTGTATACTTGATCTTTATTTGGATATTGAACAAAACAGCTCTCTCCAGAATACATACCGAAAAATTTTAACTGATCAATGTCTAATCCTGTTTCCTCGTAAGTTTCTCTCTTAGCTGTTTGTTCAAACGTTTCCCCGATCTCCATCACTCCGCCGGGAATACACCAGTTATCTTCGTCAGTGCGGTGCTGCAATAATATACAGCTTTCGTTTTCTATAATTACTCCACAGCCAACTGTGAATAAGGTTTCGTGACCGATGAGCTTTCTCATATTTTGAATATAATTCATGCAATCCCTCCTATATATCTTAATCTCCCTTAACAAAAATAAAGCGATCACTAGGATTCCAAACATGCTGTTCATTACCCACATATCCACGAAGTCAAAGTACGCCATTGATCCTCCTAAGATAGAAACCTTAGCTCCAGTTTACTAATTTACAAACAAGTGATTAGGAAACTTTATCTAAATAATTAAACCCTCATCATTTCCTATAGTATTCGCGCCCCAAAATTAGTAACCCCACAAGCGCTAATAGCACACCTGTAATAAGCGGCAACCCCAAAAATAACGAATCCACAGCGTCATCACCGTATTGTTCTCCACCCAAAATCGCGAACCAAAATTTCGACCTGCCCGACCACCATGACGTCGAATCTGGTACATATATAGCACCTGCTAAAATTACGGTTGCAGCGATGATTAAACCGCCCATCATAACGAATCCACCAATTAGAACTCTCTTCAAATTTCGTTCACTCCTATGCTGATTCAAAATAATCCGACTGTGAAAGACTCACTATTCACCTTCTCATATCTATGCCAGTGTTTAACTTATTCCTTATGACGGGAACGGAGATTGAGCGTCTCTTTTGCTTGTGTGACGCCATCACTTCCCAATGCTTGAACTATAATGCGGTCGAGGAAAATTCTATCACCAAATTCCCACGTAATGGACCATCCGTCACTTCCATCTATATCGTACCCAATAAGTGTTCCTTCCCCCCATGTCTCAGTTCCTGTTGGACTTATCCAGAATAGGATTGTTTCAACATTCTCTGCTTCCACAGAAATAGCCATTGTTTTAACGTCTTCAGGAACGAAATGCCAAACATGTTCCTCTTCTAAATTTGTATCAACTTTTAAAATTCGAGCTTTGTAATTACTAATTTCAATTTGTTTGGTTGTTGCATCTATACTTTGACCTGATTGATATTTTTCAGTAAAACTTTGGAGCCATCCCTTGTCTATCGGCCCATTGAGAACCTTGTAATAGCCCATACCTGGAATGTAAATACGTTCTTCGTAAAGTGCAGCCATGATAATTTTATCTTTCGTGTGAATGGCCAGCCAAAATCCAACTTCTTCCGAATAGACAATTCCCTTTGGATCTTTCATTTTTTTGATTTGATATTGGCTTAAGAACTTTGTTAATTCATCTATCGCTTCTTTTTTATCCGTTGTCCATCTATCGTCATCATTATGAATCTTAAATGAAATAGATTTAGCATTTGCAACTAAATCATCCAAGCTCTTTTCTTTATACTCGTTATATTCAGAAAATAAAAACACTACTGCAACTACACCAATTAGAAGATAAATAATGATTTTCTTACACATTCTTTGCCCCCGTATAAGCTATTTAAATGCTTGAGAAGTAATTTGCTGTCAGTCAGGTTACTACGCTACTCCTCTTTCCACCATTTCACCTGAAAGCCGAATAATATATAAAGCAACATCTGTTTACCAAAAGAAAGAGAAAGAGAGAACTTCCCAATACTGTTAATAACAAGAGAACTAATGATTCCATAACCAAAAAACAAGATCCATATTACCGGTAAAGTTTATTACAATAATTGTTCATTACTACAAATTAGTCCTTGCTATGACGATTATATCATGAAGGCAGCAAGTATTTTCACGCTATTCCTCCAAGTCAAATAAAAATACACCCCCTACTCTTAAGGAAGGTGTATCCAATTACGTACGTGCATTATTCAAACACGCAGCAATCTTATTTTGCGTTCGTTTTTAGTGCGATTTTTATATGTTCCAAATGATGATTTTCGTGCCAAGCTAATTTTGCAATCTTCGTAGCTACTGCTATTTCACCGTTTTTCTGGTGAGTGAAAACTCGATCTAGCTGCTCTTCGGTTAAACTATTTCCTAATGCTACGATCCGATCATTAATACCTTCCAACATTTTAATGGAGCTTTCCACGGGAAGTTCTGTATCCGGTTGGATTGCCCACTTTTCTTCATCGAAACCTGGTACTATTGGATTTTCAGCCGTTAAAGCAAGCTTCAAGCGTTGATACATGTTTACCTGTGAATCCGCAATATGATGAACAAGTTGCAGCACTGTCCAAGCACCATCGCGATATGTTTTATTTAAATCCTCGTCACTCAAATGGTCTACCGTTTCTCTTAACCTAGTCGTATAAGATTCGATTTCCCTTAGCCATTCTCGAACATTCTCCAATGTTACATTTTCAGGAACTTGCAATTCCCCAATTGGATATCTTACGTCCATTTTCCATCACCCTTTTCCTAATTAATTTAAGTTAGTCACTTATAATTTCACTAGTAATTATAACGCGGAATTGACTGTTTCAACTCTTCGTACAGATTTTCAATAGGAATAACGAGTATCTTAACTGTGGTTTGCATTCTTATAATCATCTGCCTTTCGAAATGTATTATTATCCAGCACTTAAGAACACCGTCATAATAAATTTGCGAATCCCAATTTATGAAAAACCTTACCACTTTTTAATAAATAAACGCCAAGCAATAACTGAATAACAGTAATAACTAGGTTATGAATGATGAAGTCCACTTGGATACTTGTATCTATTAATTTTGCAGAAGAAACAAACATGACATTAGCCACTATCTGAAATGCTTTTGGTATAGAATAAATAATCAAGACCAACCCGGCTAACTTCATAAACAGTATGAACAGCTCTCCGGCCTTGTCTTCGTAATTCTCTTCCAAACCCCGTGAGGCAAATTGTATGATTGCCGCACCACTCTTTAATAAGTAAACCCCCAGTGCTAAAAGCAAGACAGGATATGCCGCCTGAAAGATTAGAGATAGACGATAATTCATTAAATCACTTCCAGACATCAAATTTGAAAGATTAAGAACTGAGTAGAATGAATAAACAACAGTAACAACATGTGTCAAACCCCAAATGATCGTTAGCACACCAATAATCTTTAAACCTGCATGAAAAAATGCTGTAGGCTGAAACATTCAAACCCTCCCTTTCTCCCGCTCAAATAATAAACATCAAATCCATCAAGCATACTCTTAACCTCATCTACTTCCTCAAGGTCATCAACTTCTGCGAGTTTCTTTGAGTTGTGTTCGAAGACATTCTTGATAGATGTCCTCCGCTTAAGAAAGCCGTCTATTCTCAAGTAGTTCAAACGTCATGTTTAACTTATCAATAGATCAGCGTTTCCCACTGCTTTCCCTTACCTTTCTATATATTTCCTTACAGTCAATTATATCACGAATTACAGCTATATTTTCTAAATACTTATTAAAAACAAAAAATACACCCTCCTTGTCTTTTGGAAGGTGTAAGTTACCATAGCTTTTAGAAGATATTATAGGTATTCATTTTAAATTCCTTATAAGGGGCATCGTTGATATATTCTCAACAGCTTCTCAATGTTTCGCTTCTTGCTTATCCCCTAAAGCCATATGAAAAAGAGCCGTATAAGCATCCTTTTCGTACAAAATAGATACGTCGAATGGATGATTTGCGTAGTCTCGAATCCTCACCTGCTCAAAACAGGCCACTGCCTCTTCATATCTTTTAAGACCATAAAGGGCCTTTCCCTTTTCCTCAATAACTGATGTTGTACGTCAGTCTGTCTCCTATATTTATTTTAAACACTTTTAGTCGTCTACCCTAAAGTTTACCTACAGCTTTTTAGAGGAAGAATTATAAGAGTGAACTTTCCTGCTACACTGATAGCAAGATAGTTATAATCTATCGAGGAGGTTTTATGACATGAAAAAAAATGAACGGACAGTTGCAGAATTGGTACTTGATCAACTGTCGTTATTCGGTGTAAAAAGGATTTACGGTGTAGTCGGTGATGCGATTATCGGTCTCATTGACGCGCTTGCAAAACAAGATCAAATTCAATTTATCGCTGTTAAACATGAATCTACTGCGGCTTTCATGGCTTCTGCAGAAGCGAAACTGACAGGCCGGCTTGCAGTATGTATGGCAACGATGGGTCCTGGGGCAGCCAACTTGCTGAACGGCTTGGGAGACGCATATGCAGACAGAGCACCTGTCCTCGCAATCACTGGTCAAGCACCTACGGATAAAATCGGAACAGAATCTCCGCAATATGTGGATCAACAGGAGCTAATGAAACCATTCGCAGCTTTTTCCGCCACTCTTGCCAATCAGGATGCAACAATCGAACTTCTGCATAGAGCAGTGCGCAAATCGCTCGGTCAGCGGGTCGTCACTCATTTGTCCATTCCAAAGGATTTATTCATGGAATCCACTTCTGTTGTACCGCGAGCTTTGCCAGAACATATAGAGGGCTCTTCTTCTTTCACAACGGACAGCTTGAGACAGGCAACATCAATGATGAAAACAGCAATGCGCCCAATGATTCTCGCTGGCTCCGGAGCAGCCGCTGCATCAGTAGAAGTTGAGAAACTTGCGGAATTATGGGGGGCTGGCATCTTAACCAGTTTAGGCGGAAAAGGGTTGTTGGATGAATCTTCCCCTCTCCTGCTGCAAGGCATTGGCGAGGGCGGCAATCCGTTTGCTGCCGAAATCTTGAAAGATGCCGATGTTGTCCTTCTTGCAGGCACAGCATGGTGGCCGGAAGGGTATGTCCCATCCAACGCAGAAATTATCCAGATAGACACACATTTCGATAAAATTGAAAAGAGCATTCCCGTCAAGCTCGGCATTACAGGATCAACAGAAGAAGTTCTTCCGCTTTTAAGGGAGGGCCTGCAAGGCTTTTCCCGAACTGAAGACTGGGTTGACCGTTGCATGGAAGCTAAACAGAAATGGGCCGTGCAAAATGAGCAGGAAGGCAATACTGTAGGGTCTCCCGTGCACCCTTCCCGTATTATGAGGGCCCTTGAGAGAACAGTCGGTGCAGATGCAATTCTTGCAGTCGATACAGGCGACGTTACGGTGTGGCTGAATCGCAATTTCAGGCAAAAACAGCAAAAGACTATATTCTCCGGATACTGGCGGACGATGGGCTTCGGTCTACCAGCAGCAATGGCGGCAAAGCTTGAAAAACCGGAAAAACAAGTCGTAGCGATCGTCGGGGATGGCGGCCTCCAAATGACGCTAGCCGATTTGACGACTGCGACTCGCTATGGACTCGACATTACCGTCATTGTAATAAATAACGGCTCACTTCAAATGGAAAGGGACAAGATTAACGTCATGGACAAAAAAGAAGTGGGAGTTGACCTCACCAACCCTGATTTCATCAAAATCGCCGAAGCGTGCGGATGGAAAGGATTCCATGTCGCAACAGATAAGGAGCTTGAATCCGTACTTGAATCCGCCCTAAAAACAACAGCTCCTGCACTCGTGGACATCCAGACATCCCAAGCATTCTTTCCGGAAACCAACTAAAGTTTGTTGCAATTCACACCTTTGTATAATCAATGGTCACATCAAATGTGGCATTGTTATACAAAGGGTTTTTTTGAGTGGATAATACTGTTTCATAGCTGTTTTTTAATTGTAAATCCCCCTAATGAAATTATATACAGAATCCGCTTTTTTCACCGATCCCCCTTGAACAATGCTCTCGTTCTTCAGCAGATTCTATATACCAGAATCCATTCTCTTTTTTCATCTTTAATTTGATGTCACTTCCAGCAGCAGAATCATCATATAATCCATAACTCATGATATAGCCTAGTGCATTATTCCCATCCAAAAATTCGATTCGTGAATTGACCTCCCAAATGCCTTGACCTAAGAAATTGCTAACTTCCATATCAGTCATGAAAGCTAAAAGGAGCTTTCCTGGATTTTCCCAAGTTTGATTTGGCATTGAAAGCGATTTATCAAATTCACCTTCTAATTTTCTCCAACTTGTAATTTCTTGCTTATAACCCATTTCTTCAGAAAGGGAATAATCCGACACATACTTCCATAGTTGAACGTCAGCATCACTCCAAAGTTTCGGGGCATCATCTTTTAGAATTTTAATATACTCTTGTTCTTCTTCTCCTTCGGGTTGCTGATGAACTGCTGTACCGGAAACTTCCACGACACTGGTTTCCGGTTTTGCTCTTTCATCCGTTAGGTTTTTCGCTGAACAAGCAGCCAAGAAAAGAATGCTCACCATTATACTTAATTTCTTCAATTCCATCGTCTCCTTGTTAGCTTTATAAATTAGACGGAATAAAACAACTTTTTGTTTCAATGAATGGAATATTTGGCAAACCATTCACGCAATCCCCTGTCAATGGATATGTACAATTGTTCTAAAGACCCTTTTACATGATTCTACCTAATAAAATCAATAATAAAATGATTGTCATCAATGCAATAAAGAAACCAAAAAAAGTAAAATGATAATCCCTTACTTTAAACAACTTTGCCTTAAAAAGTTGCACCGCTTCAGTCACAGATGATAAGAGCGGATCATCTGAAATACTAAAAAACCACTTTCCTGATTTCTCATCAGTAAAAAGTGGTTTTTGTCGATTGCATCTAGTTTCCGACAGCTTGTACAAATAAATCAAATGAAAATAACATTTATAGAAGGAAAATAAGCTAGCTTATTTTTTCTTACCCGCATTGTCACTTACTTTGTTCATTTGTGCCATCATTTGATTAATCTTCTTTTGTGAAGGTTTTTGTCCCATTTGCATCAAACGTTGATATGAAGGGATTTCCACCAACTATACCGATAACTTTTTCTGGTAAGGAAAATATACCATTATGTTAACGATTAGTCTAGTCTATTATAGTGTACAATTTAACAAGTGCTTAAGCTTTCTCCGGTTTTTTAAGAACATTGGGCAAAGTAGCAGAAATAGACTTCATAATGATCTTGCCTACTTGTCAGGTTTTAACCTTTCAAATAAAATCTTCGAACAAAATCTCATTATTTGTTTCTTAACCAATCTTGAAATTGTTAAATTGAAAGTATTATCTAATCAAATAATTTATAACATGTTTTAATGAATGAACAATTTTTTGAGTTTTTTCACTTGTAACATCGTGCTCTTTTACATACTCACTTTCATTTACTTTAATACTTATAGGTTTTAATCCAATATCTCTTAAGCTCTTCACTTGGTGTCGATGTAAATCAGATAGTATAATAAAATGTTGTCCTCCTATATTATTCTGCAAGAGTGTATATAAATCAGTGAAATATTTGTCCGTAAAAGAAAAACCAATAAACAAGAAATGTTTTCTTGTCATTATTCCATTAACAATATTTTTATTCTTTTCACTCTCATAAACTTTTTCATAGTCCTTTTTTGTTACTACCAATGATTCCTTTCTTTCTACGTTTCCATGTAAGTGAATAATTCTATTGTTCTTTTCTTCGAACAAATCTTGCAAGTCCTTCAAATCATCAAGGATAAATGGTGAAGTAGAAAATTTACCTTTATAAAATGATAGTGCATTATCATAATTGGTTGTTATATAAAAATCAGAGTTTAGTTTTAAGATATCATTAATATTATGATATTTCTCGTCTAATTCTGTTTTGATATGCTCATGAATATAATCTTTTATAAATGTTTTTATTTCTGTTTCAGAATAAGTAATTGAACATTCTACTAACAAATCGAGAGCATTAAATATGTCGCCTGCATCCAAGTAATTATTAAACTGTCTTAAATCATCATCATATAGCCCATCCTGTAATTCTCTTATCAGACCTACCCAATTCGGCAAGCCAAGTGGAATAGAGGTACCAGAACCAAGAAAGGGTACAACATCTCTTATTCTTTTCTTTAACTCCTTCAAGTTAGTTATATATTCCCTCCCTACATACCTTTCCATTCCTTCATCAATATGCTTTTCAATTAAATATGAAAGCTCATCATTTTTTATTTTGTATATCTCTCTTACAATATGAGGAGATTCTTCGATTGATCGCTTGCAATACATGCAATTATCTTGAAGTGATTTAGCAATTTCTACATCGTCACCCTCATCTTCACATTCATAATTAAACATAGTTTCAATAATATTATGTTCACACAATACATCCAAAAAAGTTTGAAGGTCATCACCGTTAGCTAAATAAGAAGATATTATCTCTTTTGTAAATAAATCCTCGTTACTAATTGTATCAAGTATATCTATTATTGCGTTTTCATCAATACCATTAACTCTTTGCTTTACGATATTTATTAAGGTTGTTAATAACATGATAAATAATCTCCTTTTCCAATGGCCTAGTGGGTTTAAATATTATATGAAAATTTGTAGACTTAGAATAAATAGTTGTCTGGATTACATCTGTACATTTAACATCTTTAAATTGAGTATCAGTAAACCAAGAAATTGACCATTGTTCCAGAGCTAATGCATCTCTAAAACTGATATACAAACTATGAAACATTTCTGAAGAAGATACGGGTTGTGTTCTACTTGGAGATTGTGTTGCACCTCTATTTGCTTTATTTGAAGTGAATTTAATCTTTGTTGGGTAACCTAATAGTTTCATATCTTTGGCTTTTTTAACCAACTTACTTCCTGAAAAATTTGTCTTTACGAATAACCCTATTAATAAAGAGGTAATATTCTCATCTAATAATTTCTTATCATTACCACTGGGCTTTTTAGTTGTAGTGAATAAATCTTTAATAAAATTATCTACACTCAAACCAACAGATTTATTAGTCTTATCGGAGACTTCTTTTCTTATGTCTTTTAAGAGCTCGCTATCCAAATCTTTGCAGAGATTATACATTGCCCTTCTATCAGATTTCACCTCTATATCTTCCAATACAAGCAATTCCATCGTTACCATTTCCATTGACCTTCTATATAAAGAGTTGATTGTTTTATCCAAGTGTTGACTCATTTGTTCATCTTCCAATTTTGAAATATGCAATTTGTTTTTCATCATAATTAAACATGTTTTATTTTCAAAATCCAAGTCTATTCCAGCAAGAAAATATTCTTGCCTAGTTCCAACTGGAACTACTTCAGTAAATAAAAATCTGGCTTGTTTTAATTCACCTTTTTCGACCTTGAAATCGAAGCCTGCGATGAATTTAGTTGTTAATGATGTAATATTAAGTTTATCCATTAAGTAAAATCCATCTTCGCTCATTAATGAATGCAAAGCTTGTGGGATAGAATCTTTTTTATTTAATTTCTCGATTAGTTTTCTCACTCTTGTTCTAAAAACTTCTAACTTCGGTACTTCAGCAATATCGTGTACAAATACATTTTTTAAATGACTATACATAATACAATCAAAAAAAATCTTATCAAGTGCATACTTTTTATCAGGATGATTTACCGAAATTTCCATGTATATTTCTCCTAGTGATTCTGATTGGAATTCTAGCGAGAGTTCTTTTTTTAATACTTCTTTAAAATAAGACATGTCTATATATTCGGCGAATTTGTATCCGTTAAAAATATTCATTTGCTCAATACTAGTCTTAGTTTTTTTAACCAATTATTTCACCCCTACCTTCTTGTATTCTATCGCTAATGTTAATTTTGATTTCATTTTTACAAATTTCGACAAACTCCGACTATTATTATTGTAACCATTTTGAAATGAAAATTACAATTATTTGTTACTTTCTAGCTCTATTCGACTTACATTTATTTTATAGTTCTATTAACATACAAATGATAATAGAATTTATATTTGATTTAAAATTCACAGGGTTATTTTTAAGTTATTAAAGAGAGGAAAAATTGATAGGTGCACTTGGTTAGGAAAGGATCACTTTGCAGCTCAGAAAAAGGATTTATATACTGATATCGTAAAATTAACGGCAGATTCTTTTTCAACCTCAACCTCTAGGTAATAAAAAAAAGCTAAGTAACTTAGCTCCTTTGTTCCCAGGATTTTATATGGTCAAATTTGTTGTCTGCTTTAATAATATCACCCACCATATTCAAAAAAGTACAAAAAGAGTGCATTTTTTTAATAGACAACTCACACTCTAAGTAACTTTTAATTTTAGTAAAAGAATAACTATAGTCATTAGCTTAATTTTCTTACGTTATTAAGTATTCTAAACTTACATTTCCATAAACAAATCTATATTCACCGATTTGATTAATATCAAAATCAATAGGGTATAGTGTTAATTCAACCTTGGAATGTTTTATCCCATTTTTAAAATTTTCTAGAATTTCGATACCATCAGCTTGCATTTGATTACCATCAAATAAAAGTTGAACAACGTTTTCAACACTAGTATTCTTAGCAACGGCAAATACTTTTTTAAACTCCATTTCTTCAAAACTTTGATTAAACAACTCAAAGGAAACATACCCCTTATGGTCCTTCCGCATATTATTTGATCCAATTAGACAGCCTGCTTTTAGTATTTCCTTATATTTATCTTTCGTGGTTAAATGTCTTAATATCATTAATTACATCACCTTATCCTATTCAGTTTATAAAATTAATTACAGCCATACTACGTTTTTCAATATTCATGTAACTATACTCGTATCGTTTCATTATCCAAGTGGTGTGTGTGTAGTAGGTAGCTCCAATTCTTGATTCACCAACACCAAAATATCGGAAAGTACCCCCTCCCCTAACTATGCTATATAGCACTTAAAATGGCACTACATTGCGGTTCAGACATCCGCCAACAATATCAATCATCCATGTCCAGAATTGCGCATATGATGCTACTATGGCTTCACGAACGGCTCTTGCGCTCCATCCAATTACTGCTTAAAACTCAGTTTTTACAGGCACAATATAAATTAATTAGATAAGAAAAAAGCCATATAGGATATTCATTTTCCTTTTCCGATTACCTCAACGTAACCTTATTAATATCCCATTAAAACATAAAGTCATCTTCTGATTCTTACAGATTCTTATTTGCTGTCCAGTTTAACTTCCTCCGCCTTACGCTTCTTCATGGCTCTGATTAGCGTACTCTTGCTAATACCTGTTTTTTCAGCCACTTGATTATATGAATGGTTTACAAGCATCCCTAAGGCATGGTCTAGCTGTGCTTTTGTATATGTAGGTTTACGACCTTCACGATAGTTAGGGTTCTGTCTTGCAATCGCTTTACCTTCCTGTGTTCGCTGTATAATCATTTCTCGCTCAAACTCAGCAAAGCCACTCATTATAGTAAATAAAAGTTTTCCACTCGCTGTAGAAGTATCAATTTTTTCCCCTCCCATATCCAATACAACTAAATCAATACCTCCTTCATTTAAAGCATTGATTGTTGTTAATGCATCGATTGTGGATCGGGCAAATCTATCTAGCTTTGTAACCACAATTTTGTCACCTGCTTTAAGTTCATCCAGCATTTTAGTAAATTCAGGTCTATCCCTCTTAGTACCTGTAAACTTTTCTTGATAGATGTGTTCTACTTTCTCTCCTTCTAATGCCTGAATCTGCGCTTCTAGGTCTTGCCCCTTAGTTGATACTCTTGCATATCCATATACTGTCATTTTAGGTCCTCTTTTCACGATTACTTATGACACCTAATTGCGACACCGCTTGATACCTTGATACTACTGCATTGGACTTCCGGTGTCAATACTCTTAAGTTATGACACCAATAGGGTAAAAGTATAGGGCTGCCTTCTATGCATCTGGGTCTACATAGCGACAGCCCCTCTACCATCATTAAGAGGAATATGAACTTGAAATTCTTTTGATAAAAATAATCTAGCTATTCAAACCATGATCTAGCTATCTAAATATTTATCTTCCCTTTTACATTTCTATCCCCTAGAGGTGTGGGGAGTGCACGTCTAAGACGTACTATTCTCCCCATTCCTAGTGCTACTGTTCCCTCTAGGACCACCCAGGTCTTTATAAAAGCCTGTGATTAAGGAGACCAGTAGAATAAGGAAAAGCTTAAAATTATCAAAATCAAATACTAAAAAACCTGTGCCTATCCCCAGTAGGACTGCCAAAATAAGTAGTCCAATTAAAGCATTTTTGTTCATATATATTCCCCCAATGATAGTTTTTTACCGACAAGTCGGATACTAGCTATCTGGAGTAAGCTATTACGCACTTTTTAAACTATGGCCGCCTTGAAGCCTAAGTTCCCCAAAATGCTTGCCATTTCTTACTATATAGCAATTAAATAGAAATTTCAATATACAAAAAGAAAAATAAACTCAATAATCGAATACGGAAAATAAAAGGTTATGAGAATTCAATAGAGCATGTCGTATTTGAAGTAATATACAACATTCACTTTATGATGTCTCTCAACCATTATCGTTAAGACCTATGTTCGTTTATGAAAATATCTGTCCATAATTACACGCTGCAAACGATGATACATTTTGATCCATGTACCGCTGCTAGTTAACATGTTATCCAGTTAGAGCAACTATACAGGTTTTAGTGTGTTTAATCATCGCTAATCAATGAAATGCAATCTGAGGCACTTAAACCTTATCGTCTCGATGTCTATTAACAGCAATAAATATTTGTTACAGAGATAATAAAAAACGAGTAGACCATTGGCTACTCATTTGAAAATATATCTGAAATGAACTTCACTTAATTGTGATGTACTTTTAGTAATTTCTATCTAATCTCGTTAAATCGTTCTACTAAGAAAACTATGTTAGTTGCACAAAGATTTAAAGTATACCTAACTATCGAATCGGGTATTACATTTACATCTATATCTCCATGACCACCATTTTTATTTCTCAGAGTTGGAACGCTATTCACTAAAGTATTATTTAAACCTGTGAACTGATTTTGTAAATATAACGGTATAAATTCGTTCTTTAATAAAAGTGAAATCAAAGGACTTGCCGTATCGTTAGGTTTATAAGGATAATTCAATTCCTTACATATGACCTTCATCACACTTTCAAATGCTCTCCCACAACTAACAATAGAATCTTTATAATTCCCTTCTTTATAATGCTCATGTGCTTTAAGAAATTCATCTGAAACGGATGTAAATGATTCTTCAACTAACAAATTAATTGCTCCAATTACTACTTCTGAATGGATAAATTGATTATCAATGCGTATTAATTGATTATTAACTATTTCATATCCTAATGAGTTTTGTTTAAATTTCTGATTAATTTTATCAAACGCAATAGAACACTTATCTTTATACTCTATATGTTTATGAGCACAATTATAATGAAAGTGAACTAACAAATCTATAATATCAATTGCTTCTCTATCACCACACTCTAAAAAATATGCCATTACCCACTGAACGGTGTTAGGTAAATCCGACAATCCTGGATTTGCTACGGTGTAATTTAACAATCCCATTTCGACTTTTACCTCTTCTGCCACTTCTTTCCAGAATATACTACTTTTAGTGATTTGCCTATATTCAAAATCAGAGAAAACCTTTGTGATGATATTAATAAATTGATTCCTAAAAGCAATTGGGATTTCATCATATTCATAAATATCAGACGACTCAACTATACCATGCCTTCTTGAGTAAACTTCAAAAACTGTCAGAATAACCACCCCTTTTATATCAGCATACCAACTTAAAGTAGTGTAAGTAAACAGTCATATACATTTGGACATCAATAATAAGTTACTTGGTCAGATATAAACCGAAGAGAATACAAAAAAAAGCACACCAACTTAATGATGTGCTAGTAAGAAAATAGATTACATAGTTGTTATGCAATTCTCCCACTCCTCTATATCGTCACTACACGACTTCAGGTTATTTTTAAATGTGGTTTAATG
Organism: Sporosarcina luteola; assembly: GCF_023715585.1. Lineage (GTDB taxonomy): Bacteria > Bacillota > Bacilli > Bacillales_A > Planococcaceae > Sporosarcina > Sporosarcina luteola_D. The sequence continues at coordinate 415,385 of NZ_JAMBOK010000001.1, read as the reverse complement.
AAAGGCTATGTTAAAGGAAAAGGTTGATTTGAGTAAATGGTATGGTGACACCTACCCAACATCTGATTAAATAATATTCGTACCATTTGGGTATTTATGTTAAAATAAGAACAAGTTTGTGAAGGTTTACACTTAAACTAACGGGGCAGTTTAGTTTAAGAAGAAGTTTGTGATATTAGAAAAGGGGTGGATGGTATGGAAAGCTTAGAAATTCCAATGAAGGCGATTGAACTGAAAAAAATCTTAATGGAAATTAAAAGCGAGGGAAGAACTTGGGAAGAAGAAAGTATAGTTTGTATAGTAAAATCTATGGTTGAGCACATCGGTTCAACTGATAGTGAACTGAGAGACCAATTAATTTATAACTCTTTTTATCAATTAATTATAGAAAAAAATAAAATTGAGCATGAGTTATTAAATGAATTACTAGAATTGTGTTTAAGTGACTTGTTATTTAAAGGAATTGGGGAAAATGAAACTGATACTGTTTTTACAAGGTCATTTACTACTCTTTTAATAGCACTTATTCTATATAGGGATAATGAAGACAACTTTCTTTCCCAAGAAATGGTGTTTAAAATAAAAGATATATTACTCGATTATATTAATTTGGAGAAGGATTTACGGGGATATGTATCTGGAAAAGGCTGGGCTCATAGTGTTGCTCATGTAACTGATGCTATTGATGAACTTGTAAAAAGTCCAAAAATAGATAAGAAGTTTTACTTAAAAATATTAAAAGTACTATGGAGTAAGGTATTTGTTTCAACTAGTGTTTATATCCACGATGAAGATGAAAGGATTTTAATTCCCATACTAGAAATGGTGAATAACGGATTGGAACAAGTTGAAATAGAAACATTAATACAAAATGTACCACTAGAACTAAAAGTTCAAAAAGAACAGTTAGAGGAAGAAGAGTATTGGTTCTTATATTCTAACTGTAAGACATTCTTAAAAAGTTTTTACATCAAAGTAAATAAGAATTGTGAATTAGTACCTCTTAAAAAGAGTATTAAAAAGTGTCTAATCGAAATTTCTTTGTATTAGAAGCTAAGAATTAAATAGCTAACATAGTGTTAAACTTATCACAAAACGCTATGGTTTTCTTGATGACTGATACCAAAAGACAATAGCTTATTCAACTAACGTGGTGCTTTAGTAAAAATGGACATCAAAATACAATGAGCTTGGAGATACATTTTCCAGCTCATTTTTTATGTGCATTTTTCAATTAGAATGCATAGTCTCTCAGCCTTAACTTGTCTGCTGTTTCCCATGTTCCATGAACACTTGCCAAGAAAAGCATTTGCCTTTTCTTGCTCAAATCACTTTCCATTTTTCTATTGTCCAGGAATTGAAACCACACTAAGTAAAGCTGTAAATACTTCGTAGAAACACCATTGAATCGACGTATCCATTTCTTTAGACGTGAATGATAATTATTAATATTATTGAGGTGGTAGATACCTTTCTTTACATACTCTTTCTTGCTGCCGTTTATGATTACGTGCTCCACATTGTTACCAGACGTATAAGATTTGTAAGAATTGTGAGCATCGGAAATAAGCACTGTATCACTCTTAAAATGTGATGTAAGAATGGTATCAAGTTGTTCCTTTAGAATTCTACCTGAACCGACTCGCTTTGAAAGCGTTGTTTCGTTTCGGTCTTTAGCGACTAATACACAGACTTGTTCATTGGAAATACCTCTTTTGGTTGCAGAACCGCCACGTTTTCTTGGTTTGCGATTAGGAATAACTCTTCGTCCTTTATAGCTTTCTAAAAAGTATGTTTCATCTACTTCTACTAGTCCTTCGAAAATACCGATACGTTCTTTTGCGAGAGCAGATAACACTTTATGTCTCCAATAAAAAGCGGTTACATGAGTGATACCAATTTTTAAAGCTGTTTCACGAAGTGATAGACCATTCAACATACATTCAATAAATGGAATCCATTTATCTGCTTTTTTCGAACGATACATAGGGGAATTGGTCAAATCACTGCTTAATTTATGGCAGTCTTTGCACTTATAACGTTGGCGACCATCCCGCTTCCCGTAACGAACCACTGATGTACTTCCACAATGCCGACAATGAAAACCACGAGAAAACTTTCTCTCTCTCAATTCTCCGATTAAAGCTCCTTGCTGTGAGACAGACGGCGAGAAATGACGAGTTAGATAATCTAGAATGTATTCTTTGTCCTTATCATTCAAGGAAGAAATATCAGCTATTATGTTCGTTAAAGTCATTTGAATTGCCCCTTTTGTAATTTTAAAGTCAGAATATCACAAAAGACGATGATTTATTCAAAATCAACCATTAAATTTAACATAGCCTAATGAAATTACAAATGTCATCGTCAAGCCCTGTGTTTCCCTATGAAAAACCCCGTCAATAATCACACTTTAGTTGATGTTACATCTTGACGTATGTATCGCTGCTTAATGTCCATTGATCGTTTAGAGCCATCTTCCATGATTTATGTGTGTTTTATCATGTCTTATCAATGACTATATTTTTCCGCCACGGGAGCCTGTCGTCTCGTCTGTGGTAACGGTTAATCACTTTTGCTACTGATACACATAAAAATAACGAGTAGCACAATCACTACTCGCCCAACTTGAAATTTTTTTAAAGGTTATTATTTTCGCTTCAACTCAGCTCCAGTTGCTGAAACAAACTTGCCTAGAGAACTTAATTTATTTGCCTTTTCTATTTCAGCAAACTCTTCATCTAAGATTTATTCAATGTGTAATCTCAATCGGGGGAAAATTCTTGGGACTTCTCATCTTAAATCATGTATATCTAAACTCAAAATTGAAGCAACGTAACGTAATACTTTGGTGAATTCCTACCTTATTAATAAATACAATAAAAATCGAGCATAAAGGTTAATTTATGCTCAATAGCAAATTTTTTGGTTTAACGGATTATACTTCAATTGTTCTTTTTGTACCTTCCGAAATCTTTTTCATAAAGTAAGACTTAACTCTATCATCTTCAAAATATACTCTACAGCCACTTATTCCCCTAGTTAGTAGCACATAGTAAATATCTAAAATAAATTCACTGAATTCAGCTTCATCGAAGCCTTCAATTAATGGTGTGCCACCTGTATCCTTGTAATATTTCCGTACTCCAACTAATCCTTTTTTACTTACCATCAAATCTTTTCCTACTATTACACCGATATAATCCAGGTCTGCTCCTTGTACAGCATGTATGCAACCAATTTCCATTCTAGATTGAGGTAATTCAGACCATCTTTCATAACTTTTATTCCAGCGCCACTTATTATCAGCTTCCTCCCAATCGTATGGTAGCGGTTCATGGTCGGCTTCATTTTCAATTTCTTTATTTCTCTTGATAATCGCTGCATTCTTCTTAGATGTACTTTTAGAAACCCACTTTCTCGTATAGCCGGCAAGCACCCTATTTGTTGTATTGGTTGTGAGCCCTTCCATTTCATCCAAGTACTCAAATAAACCTTTAATGCTATCTACTGTACCAAAATAAGAATCTTCATTTATTGTTTCAAAAACCTTTGGATTGAATTCCTTATTGTCACTAAATCCTAAAGCATAAAATAATCCTTTAATATAGTCATTTCCATCAAATTCACCATTACTAATAATCCTTAACTGTTGCTCTAGTGTATATGGTGTGTAATCTTTAGTACCACTTATAAAATCACGTCTTGGTATATCTTGTGGACGAATAGATTGGAATTGATCATAAAATAAAATTAAGTTGCCCGAAGCATTAGATAGCATTTCTAATTCACTTGTTTTTTGATTTATAAAATGCTTTTTGGCTGCAGGATGTCCCTTGGCATAATTTCTTTGTAAACGGTGTGCCTCGTCAACAAGTATGACATCGTACTTAATTCCACTTGAAATTAATGCCCCAGCCCTTTCAAATTGCAATCTCTTACTTAGATTTAGTTGCTTTAAAATACTATTAAATCTACTCAATAAATTGCTGGTTGTTACTAAACCAATCTTTTTATCAGGATACTCATTAATAAGTTTATACATAAGTGACATTAATAAAACAGTTTTGCCTGTCCCCGCACCACCATGAATCAAATGATTATCACTTGAGTTTTCTAATATAGAATGTTCTATCTCATATTGTCTGGCTGTAAGTTCTTTAAAAGGAGAATATTTATATAAAATACTTTGTCTAATTTTTTCTATATCTAATGTACTTACTAAACCTCTAGGATAAAGTATTTCTGTCCATACTTCCATAAACACTTTTTGCTTAATGTCTATTTTACCAGGGTACTCATTTTGCTCTTTACCATTATTTCTATTAAATAATGTAAACTTGCTATCCGGCAAATCTGCGATTAGATGGTTAATTAGAATATACTCCAAGTCTTCAGCATGTGTTTTTGTAAATATCCCCTTATTAAAAATTACAATACACCGATTAAAGTTTCCTTCTTTAAAATGATCCTCTCCCATATGTTGGTCATGACGAATTAAAAATTGTTTCGTTTCACCGATATAGATTGTTTTTTCGCTTGTATTAAAATAGATATAAGTCACATATCCATCTTCTAAAACTGACTTCTTATGAACAGATAATGCTGTAATCTCATTTTGGAAAGGAATTGTTTTGTTTATTTTCAAGGATAATTCCATATAAAAAGTTTTCATTCCATCACACTCCTTATAAGTAATAGTAGTTCATTGAACAATTTATTTGACTCATTATCTCAGAACGCTTTCGCTTTAAAGGTTGATAATAAATGTGAAAAAATAAACATTCTTTAGTGATACCCAGAAATTTCTTTTAACTCATCTATTGAATAAGCAGGCTTTCGTTTATGAAGCATGGCGTGGCAATTTGGACAAACTGGCTTTAACTCATTTATTGGATCAATCTCATACTCTTCTCCAATTGTACTAATCTCCACTTCATGATGAACATGAATAAATTCCCTTCCAATTTCACCATATCGTTCTTCAAAATTCATACTACATACTAAACAACCATAACCATAATAATCTAAACAAGCTTTTCGTGCTGCTGGATTTCTTTCATAAATAGTAATAGTACTATCCTTTTTAGTACCTTCAATAAATCTTCTGCGATTTGCCGCTTTATATTGATTAGATATACTTGCAATATTATCTACAAAGCCCCAAACAATATGTGCCGGCTTTCCATCTTCAAAATCTTTAACATACCCTAATCCTCTAAACACAAAGTTTACATTACTACTATCCCCTCTTGTAAATATGTAGACTTCATGTTCACCATTCATCATATGTTGAATGGTATTTGTACTTAACGTGTCCCGTCCTTTGCTAAACCAATATAATTCATTATCAGTTAATATATTTGGGTAGTCATGTCCCGTTCTTCCAGCTGATTCTATATTTGCAAATATAAAATAACATCCTTCATAAGAAGCATAACCTGTTGCCCAGATCCCACCGATACTATCTGGTTCTGGATGACCTATAATTGCTTTCACATTTTTTCTACTGTATTCTTCACCTATGACAAAAGGAAATTTCATAATCTAACCCCCTTATCCTAATATAAGTTCTAACGTTCTAAACTATATATTAGATCTTTTTTACTATTCTTGCAAATTCATCGTCTCTTATAAAATATAACAAGACCACACAAATGATACTCATGTGGTCAAATTTGGTGTCCCTATATAATACCTGTCACAACATTTTCATCCCAACATCTAAGGTTTCTATTTTGTATCGATTGGACTTTGAATCCGATTCTTGACAGCCATTAGAATGTGCTTTAAATTATTTATGTTTAAGATGAAATTCCATTTCTTTGCAAATGAGTTCATTAATCTCGTTTTCAACCTCATGTGTATTGGGCATATCCCAGTTAGCATCTTCATCATCATGTTCGTTTAGAACATAGTGCAGTTTAGTGTAGTCAGAACTTTGAAGTAGTTTAAGTAAGTACCCTACTCGATCCATCATATATTTATTCAATGCCATCATATCTGGATCAGAGAGCTGGCTAATTATCTCAATAGGTGTGCCTTTAGGTATCTCTTCGTATTTATGCACGCTGAATTTACCTGCATGCATATCTTCAACGATTCCATTTCTGAAAATAAAGTGAACTACCTTTCTTGATACCTCAGATAAGGAATCTTCTAAACAAATTTCATCTGCTTGATAACCTTTATTAATATAGTCGATAAGTGCAACGTTGCGGCTACTTTCATCATATTCACAGTCATCAATACTCATTAATAATAGCTCATCCTTTTTGTCAAATGACCTATGTGCCGCATCTAACATCCTCATCTTTGTTAATTTCGACTCCATTTTCATCACCCTTTGCTTTAGCATTAAAAGTGTTGAATTAACCGTACTTATAGTTCATTCAACTATACAATTTTTCATTTGTTGCCCTCTAACTAACTCTTCTATTTTTGACTTGAAAATCACGTCTTGGGGACGCTGCGGTTTTGAATTTTTTTATCTCCCGCTTCGCTTCCGATAAAAGCAATTCGAAAACACGCTTTTCGCCCGTCCCCAAACCCCTCGACGATTTTCATGCTTGGTCGAATTTGGTGTCCGTATATAATATCACTAACAACATTTTCATCCAACTTAATTTGGCATTCGAATAATCTTCCAAGCAGTTTTATAGCGTTTTCCATCCTTTTTCGCTTCATATTGATAAACACGAAATGATGCATCTTTAGTAGTTAGTAAATCGTTAATTTTTCGAAATCCTGTTACAAGCCTGCCATTGGATTTCAAATTTAACTGCTCTGCAAAAGCTCGCTTTTCTTTTAGACTATAAAATACAAGGTCTTGAGTATAAGCTTCTTCTAATGCTGTACGAGTATTTGAATTTAAATAAGCATCCATTGAAACACTACCTTGCTGTCCGAAAAGCTCAATAATAAATTGACGATATCCGCCAGCCAATGCTTGTATATCCTCAAGGCGCTTATATTTGTATTTATAGCTATCATATAGAAGCTCATTAACACCTAATTTATACAATTGATTAGGGAGTGGCTCAAAATATACGAGTTGAAAAGGATCAGGCTCACGATAAAACTCTCGATCATATTCTTCACGGGAATGTTCCTCAAGAAATTTGGCATGTTTCATACGAGTCGTTAAATTACCTTTGTCATAGCCTAATCGCCCATTTGACCGATTTTTCACAGCTAAATGTACATAATCTCTTTCAACGTCTCTTATTCGCTTTCTTCCTACACACTGAACCAGCACATCAGGATCAGCTATATCGACTATAATAAAGTGCAAGTCATCATCAATGATGTTCAATCCTGCATCAAGTGTTTGCGTAGTGAATAAGAATAAATCCTCAAAGCGTTGGTTACTTAATAGTTGCTCCCGCTTATCTTCATCCACATACTTATATTTACCATGACTTTTTCCGCAAATGAACATACTATGTTCTTCAAACTGCTTATATAGCTCATAGCAATCAGTGGCGGATTCAATAAAGATGAGAGCCTTTTCTCCTTTCTCTACACGCACCTTCAATGCATCAATTAAATACTGTTTGTCATCAAAAAATTCTAACGGTTTAAGGTAATCATAGTTAGCTGGCAGAACGTATTCTCTTGGTTTGATCGATTTGCGGTTATGCAAATACTCTTTAATAAACTCATTTGTGGCGCTCATAAACACTACAACTCTTTCATCCGTCCCCTCAATAATCTCATTGAGTGACACATCAGTGTATTTATTGAAAGCAGAATCATTACCAAAATAATGATATTCATCGCAAATGATAAATTCATACATCCATAGATCAAGCTGATTTTGACGGATAATTGACTTCTCAAAGCTCTGATATGTGATCAATTCAATCACATCTGATTTTCCTTCAGCCTCAATCTCAGCCTTAAATTGTTCAAGTGTGTTACTACGATGCAAAAAGAATAATATCCGCTTTCCTTTTTCTTTCGCATAATCATAAAGTGCATTTTTCACAAAATGACTTTTCCCTTTGCCTGTGCCTGCAGAAATAGCAACCAAGTCTCCCTGCTGCCACTCTAAATAATCATTTTGAATAATTTCTGTTACGTTCATGATGTGATCTCCTCTGTAAAAAATTAAAGGAGCTAGCTTGTAGCCCCTCTAACTTTTGAGTTTTATGCTATCTTTTTCAGATGAATCCCTTCTCTAAACATCTCATGTTCAAAGTCTATTAATGACTTTAAAATATAATCTATACAGATTATATTTGGAGTTATATTTAGAAACTTGCTGTAATCTATCACCACTCCATCAATAAACAAATCAGCGGGTTCATTATCTAATAAACCTTTAATTGCTTCTTTATGTGAATCGTAAAGCGCTTTTAACTCTGATTCAATCTGTCCCCAGAGCTCCACGGGATTTTTTTCTTTTAAACTCATTACACGAACATTATGAAAAGAATCTTGTTGTATCAATTTTTCATAAGCTAGAATCTCTTCTTTCGCCTCTTGAATTTGCACACATAAACGCTCTAAATCCACCTCAGATTCATTGTAACGAGAATACTCATTTACTAAGGATCTTTCCAATGATTCTAAGTAGCCTTCTGTCATTCTTTTATGTTCTTCAAACGAAGGCTCAATACTGGACTTCACAATTTTCAACGTTACAGTTGAATCTTGATAAAAAAATGTACCTATCTCTAGAGCTTTATTTAATTCTATATCAGACAACTTAAACTCGTTCTTCAATTCCTTTTTCGACTTAAATTCTTGTCGTAAAATACCTAGCGAAATCGAGTGATATGTCACATATAGTGGATTATGAATAGCTGTATGATCTTGATTGTAAATTGCAACAACACTATCAGCACTATAGTTCTTACCCATACGATGAAAGTCTATTGATTTCTCACCATGTTTTCTAACCGCATACTTCAAACGAGTAAAGAAAAAATTTTGATTTTCAGTGATATAAGCAAATGCTGTACGGAAAGGAGTGCCATATACATACATCTCTTCTGTATATGTCCCTTCTTTTTTTCCTATAGTTCGGTTATATTCACTTATCGCCCGTTTAGCAACAACCGTACCAGAATCTAATTCGGAAAGAGAAATCCCCCCCATTAAATGAATTTTTACAGAAATACTACGTGATCTACGTTCGTAATCATTTTCTGCTGTTTCGATGTAAAATGCCAATTCATCGCTTAAATATTTAGTACTAAATGCCATGTTAATCTTCCTTTTCTCTTTTTATTTTAAGAAGTAAAATGGAGATTTTATTCTCCACTTTACTTAAACAGTCTTCATTAATTTCCCGTAGAATAAGGGAACGGTGTAGCTACTTCAAATAACTGATTGAAATAAGCTTGCTTATTTATTTCAGGATAACTACCATATGCATCTTCGAAAAACATTTTTAGTATCTCTTCTTCGGATGCATCCATAATCATAACTGCTTCTCTCATTAACTCTTCAGTTAAGTCATTTTCATTTTCATAGTTATCAATGATATACATTTTATAGTTCTCTAATAAACGAGAACGATAGCTTTCCGCAAGTTCTTTTACAAACGAAAACTTTGGAATCTTTACAGTTTCTGTTTCTCTGACATTTTCTCCAACAGTTAATTCTGCTGCATTTACGTTAATAATTTTCTCCAAATTAATCCCTCATCCCAACCTACTTATCCAATCGAAATAGTAGGTTTTATATTTGAAATACCTTGTTGTTCACTACCCTTATAACTATAGCGTTTTATGGTAGGAACTAAATTTACGTTTAGATAATACGAGATCAAAAGCAGCTTTAGCATAGCTCATCTCGTCTTCCTGAAAGCGTTCTTTAGCCGATTGAATTAAATCTGCCAATAAATATACTTTTGAAGCTCTTTCATAATACGATCGTTCTTCCATCAATTTCGAAACACGTTCTTCAAAAAGTACATGCCCAGGTGCTTCTAGCAATGTTTGTTGAATTTTATTTTCAACATCTACAATTGCATAAGCTCGAAACTTTTCAATTACTAAATCAGCAAACCAATTTTCAGGAGTATTATTGAACTCTTTATTCATTCTTTTTCACCTCACTCTTGATAAATAATAAATATTAAAAAGTGCAATTATGCACTTCAAATCTAATCCTTTAAATATACAATAGCATGGAAAATCATAAAAAACAACATAAATATAGTTCTTTATGACTAAGTGTAGGCAACACTAATCAAAAAAATATAGGTATAATTAATTAGTATCGCCAATACTAATTAATTATTATTAGCTATTAAGACTACAAAAATATGGGTATTCATTCCATTTGTATAAAGACGTTTTCTAAACTTGTATTGAGAGATAATATATAATTAACAATATTGCAATATCCAGAAACATTGATAAAATTAATTGGAATACACCAAAATGGGAGGAGAAGAAATGGATAAATTGTTGGCACTGTCAGACCTGGCAACTAGATGGGGGTTACCGGTGCAATGGGTTGAAAATCGCTCAAAAGATGATGAATATTTTCCACCAGTACGATTGAGAGTGGATAATGGTAAAATGCCGCTATTTCTACTGAAGGAAATAATGGAATATGAAAAAGAAAAACAGTTTGAAACAGAAACCATTACAATTGAGTTTTCGAAAGACATTCGTTTATCGGAAGAAATTAGATTATCTCTGCAAGACGGTAGACAACTTACTTTCAATGATACTATTTACATAGAGGGGATCGAAAAGGTTTATAATACAATTAAGAATATCAAGTACAACGGAACGGTTTATTTGGATGAATTAATATTAGAGAATGTTATGGGCGGAAACGGAAAAAAGAAAGGGACATATATAAGGTATATTTCTTTCGGGAATACCCATACGTTTTTCCGATTCAAAACCCGTATCAAAAAGAAAAACAATCAATATGTATATACATTCCGTTTTGTTGATTAGGGAGAATATTGAATTCTCCCTAATCTACAATTTAAAATTGATCTGCTCCGACTGACTACTAAATAAAATTGTAATTTCATTTACTTCTTGGAGAGCAAAGTCTTTGATATTTTCTCTCCAAATATAAATTACCTTTATTTTTATAGATTATTTTCGCTAATTTCCCAATGTTAATTTTGTTCGAGACTCTAACTTCATAATATCCCCTACCCTCTATTCGGATTCTAGCATTACTCAAGTTCAGGTCTAAAAATGCATTACATAATCCCTCAGCAAACTTTTTTGAAGCAGTAGTTATTATAACTCTATAATCTTTCGCATCTACCCAGCCATCTCCATCAATTACACCTCTCAGAAATGAACCCATAAATACTTTAGGTACATTAGGGAATTCGATTGTCTTTGATTTATTTGGTGTGATTCCTAGCCAGAATAAACTCCGACAAATTCTGACAGAGTAAATACTTAAGCAATGTATTTTTCCGTTGTAAGTAACACAATCCTTTTCCATTCCAAGGCTTTGAGCAACATTATTTAATATTTGTCTATCCTTTTGAGTAATAGTAATGCTATTCCGATCCTTCGGCATATTACCGTCAGTCAAAATTAATCCTAGTACGTAAGCCATCTCGTGTGACCAATTTTCAAAAAAAGATTCATCAACTTTTACTTTCCTTGTACTACCTCTCGGAAACTTGACCCCATTTTTTTTTAACCGCCTCCATATAGCTTGACTCTTTACACCAGCTTTTCTTGCAATATTATCAATACTAATGCCTTCATAATACATTTTTATTATTTCTGGATTACTAAGTTTACACTTGCTTCTTGAGGGTCCCATCTTAATTCCATTATCAATCAAGACTGACCTAATAGTTTGCCAAGATACATTATATTTCAAACCTATCTTTTCACAACTTAGACCACCTGAATAATATTCAAGTATTTGATTCTTTTGTTCAACAGTGAGCGATTTTCTCATTTTTATCCCCCTATTAATAATTTTTATAAGTGCTAAAAAAAGTACTAAAAAAAAAGTCAGAGTGTCTCTTATAAGACACTCTGACTAAAATAAGATTTGTATTTTAATAAACATATGTTCATGGAGAATCCCTCTCTTCAATATTAATTTCACAACATCAGCTGAAATTTATTTATACAACTACAGACATGGTAAATGCAGGCACTTTTTAACTAAAAAGGTCATTTCTGCATCACCATTAGTTCATTAATTATATTTAACTTCAAGAATCATTGTATTTGATTCTACCATATACTCTACTATTTACAATAGAAAATAAAGAACTAATATAAAAAACTTTTACATTTTCATATAATTAATAAATTATATGAAAATGTATTGTATCGTGAAACATTTAACAAGGGTTTCTGTATAGAACTGTTCCACCACCACCAATTTGCAACTGTTTCTTACTAGAAATATTGTCCCCTAATCACATCTATAACTAGTAATTAAAAAAGAGCAGCTTTCAGCTGCCCTCATTAAACGTTTTCGAAAGTATTAGTAAGTTTAAATCTATTCATTTGATGGATCACCTTTAAAGAGATTCATTAATGGACTTGACGATACAGCTTTATCCTGAAGCTGAATGTCACTTAAAGAGGTCAAATATCGTTGTGTAGTAGCAATATCAGAATGCCCCAGAATGCGCGATAAAGAATATACATCCATCTGACCAGTACTTAGCGCCTGGACTGCGTAGAAGTGTCTGAATGTGTGAGGGGATACCCTCTTACCCACAATGCCGGCTCTTTCCCCTGCCTCCTTGACTACATTATAAAGAGCCACATGGCTTAGCCCCTCTCCTAAGTACGTTAAAAAATATCTATCAGAGTTAATAATCATCTTTTCTCTACAAAATTGTTTTCTTAACCGTTCATACCTAATTAATATCTTCTTCAATACTGGACTTATAAATACAATACGCTCCTTGTTCCCTTTCCCATTAATCATAATTGTTGTGTCATTAACATTGATTGAGCGTAAACCTCTAATTTCCATTGACCTCAATCCACAATCCGCCAGCATAGCTATGATAGCTTTATTTCTTGCCTCTAAATAAGATTTGTAAGTGAATGAATCAATCATTTTATGGATGTCTTGAGGAGTAAACCCCTTCATTATCTTCTTAGGGACTTTTGGCTTTTCTACTTTGGTCATCGGATTTTCAACTAAATACTCTTCTGAAATGCACCAATTAAAAAAAGCGGAGATTAGTTTTATCATCGCTACAATACTTTGTGGCTGTAATCCGGCTATTTGCTTCCGTCTGATAAAAGCCCTCATGTCATGTACGGTAACGCTCTCTAAATCTGTTATAGCTCTCTTTTCCATAAGATATGTTTTCATTTGATTCAATTCTTGACGCTTATTTCTCATAGTTTTTTCTGTGAATCCTTTTGCTAAGCAGTGATAGCGATATTCCTCTAATACATCTTCTAATTCCAACAAAAAAACCACCTTTCCGGTTTATCTTTCACCAGAAAAAGTGGTTAGTTTGTATTCATAAAGAAAGATTAAGCACAAAATGCAATTTGCAGTAGAATGATTAACCTGTACAACATTGTAACAGGCAATAATTTATAAGAACTCATTAGCGAGCATTTGTTGAAACGCTCACAAACTGCGTTATCTCAACATTATTGCTTACTTGTCCAATTATTTTTTCTTACCCGCAGTGTCACTTACTTTGTTCATTTGTGCCATCATTTGATTAATCTTCTTTTGTGAAGGTTTTTGTCCCATTTGCATCATCATCATACGTAACATTTGCTCATTGATCGGCGGGTTTTCCTTCAAATATTTCATCATATATTGACGTGCAATGAAAAATCCGAGGGCCACACCTGCGATTAACGCGACGACGGCAATGAGGATTACCCAAATCATGCTTATCATCCGCTATACCTCCTCCACTACCGTGATTCGAGAATACTCTACCATGATGGATTATACAACAAAGGGGCTGCGGATAGCAATGACCGGCTGTAAATATTTCTATATTATACCGATTAAAGATTTAAAATAAGAATGTACGATCATTTCCTAGATGGTTTTCCTGTTTGACAGGTTTCAGCCATCCCCACTCGCCATGCTTGTCCATCACTGCAAAAAAACGATCATCCGATCCGGATAATGCGACAAACAAATCGAGGTCCAACATACGCGAGCCATCGCAATATGCTTGTAGGGAATATGGGGTAAGTGAAATGTGAATGGAACCTTTCACTGGATGGGATAATTTATATTCGCCATCATCGCTTTCGACCGTCGTAAAACTTTTCCCCAAGTTGCTTAGGATTGCCTGGTCAATTGCGGACTCTTCAATTTCATCGCATAAATAACGGACTTCTTGCAAAGGTTGTTGCTCCTGCGCATGATCTTTAAGCAAATCATAGAGAAGCCCTTCCCTTCCTAGAATGAACGATTGGTATCTTTTTTTTACTTTATAAATATCATAAGTTCTCATGACCGTCACTCCTTTTTACATAGTCTATCCCACTAGAAGTAAAAAGTTTGTCAAAACACGGTAAAGAAAGGCACTATTGTTGTCGAAAGTTTTACAATAGTGAATCAATCACATAGCGAAAAATACCGCTTCGGAATAAGTAGTCTTATGACATTCCGAAGCGGTAAGGATTAGTTGCGACTGAGAATCGTCAACATTTCACGTACTACGTTTTCTTCTGTAAAGCCATATTCTTCAATAACCTTTTCCCCTGGAGCGCTTGCCCCAAACATGTCGATTGCGATGACTCCGCCTTCGTCACCTACATACTTATGCCAACCGAGGGAAGCACCCATTTCAATAGAAAGACGTTTTTTAACTGCTTTTGGAAGTACGCTTTCTTTGTATTGTTCATCCTGCTGCTCAAACAAGTCCCATGAAGGCATGGATACGACTGACACATCGATTCCTTCTTCACGGAGTTTCGATTGAGCTGCAACAGCAAGATTTACTTCAGAGCCTGTCGCAATGAGGATTCCGTCTGCTACGTCTTTTTCGGCAGGAGAAATCGTGTAGGCTCCACGTTTCACGCCATCCATTGCAAGTTCACCGGATTTCGGCAACACTTGCAGATTTTGACGGGATAATACAAGTACTGTCGGTCTATTTTTCGATGAGACCGCTATATTCCAAGCAGCCGAAGTTTCATTGCCATCAGCTGGGCGGATGACAGTCAATCCTGGCATTGAGCGTAGGGATGAAAGATGTTCAACCGGCTCATGAGTCGGTCCGTCTTCCCCTACTGCGACGCTGTCATGCGTAAATACGTATGTGACAGGCATACCCATAAGGGCGGATAATCTGATTGCCGGTCTAACATAGTCGCTGAATACGAAGAACGTTCCGCCGAATACATGCAAGCCACCGTGGAGTGCCATCCCGTTCAATGCAGTACCCATTGCAAATTCACGTACGCCGAACCAGATGTTACGGCCGCTGTAATCGCTCGGCAGGAAGTCTCCTGCACCTTTGATTGTCGTCTTATTTGAGCCTGCAAGGTCTGCACTTCCTCCGAAGAATGAAGGCAGCACATTTGCAATGGCGTTGATGGCATCTCCTGAAGCGGATCGAGTAGCGTGTGAAGAACCGGCGTCATACGTCGGAAGCGCTTCTGGAAGTCCTTCAGGCAATTCACCTTTGATTGCCGCTTTCAATTGATTCGCCAAGTCAGCATGTTCACTCTCGTATTGTGCAAACAGTTCGTTCCATTGCTGTTCCTTCTTGACTCCCAATTCATCTGTCGCCTCTTTGAATGCCTCGTAGACGTCTTCCGGAACACAGAAATCCTCTTCATATGTCCACTTGTAGTATTCCTTTGTAAGCTTCATTTCATCTTCGCCTAGAGGAGCACCATGGACGTCAGCTTTTCCGGATTTATTCGGCGAACCGTAGCCGATGACCGTCTTGACTTCAATCATTGTCGGCCCGCCTGTATTACCTTTCGCCTCTTCAATCGCTTTTGAAACAAGTTCAATATCGTTGCCGTCTTCAACACGGATATAATTCCATCCGTATGATTCGAAACGCTTTCGGATGTTCTCCGTGAATGACATATCCAGCTCGCCGTCTAGTGAGATGTCGTTGCTGTCATAAAGGACAATCAATTTTTCCAATTGCAGATGACCTGCTAGGGAAATCGCTTCGGCTGCAACGCCTTCCATAAGGTCGCCGTCGCCGCAAAGTGCAAATGTGTGGTGATCGACAATGTCGAACCCTGGGCGGTTATAGAGCGCAGCTAAATGTTTTTCGGCCATGGCCATTCCTACTGCCATTCCAATTCCCTGTCCGAGTGGACCAGTTGTCGCTTCTACACCGACAGTATGCCCGTATTCCGGATGACCAGGTGTTTGTGATCCCCACTGTCTGAAGTTCTTAATTTCTTCCATCGGCAAATCGTAACCGCTCAAATGAAGCAGGCTATATAACAGCATGGAACCGTGACCTGCCGAGAGGACAAACCGATCGCGGTTGAACCATTCAGGATTGGAAGGGTTATGATGCATATGCTTCGTCCATAGGGTGTAAGCCATCGGAGCAGCTCCCATTGGCAATCCAGGGTGGCCGGAATTCGCCTTTTCGATTGCATCGATGGATAACGTCCTAATCGTATTAATTGCTAATTGGTCAATCTTTTCGGTCATTCAGAACATCCTTTCCCGTGCTTTATCTTGTAGTTGCAATTGTTATACCTTCTCTAGTGTAGTCAATAAATAGATGAAATACAATCCATCCTATGTCCGGAAGTTCAGTTGAGGAACTTCTTGTTTCGTGCATCTTTCACTTTTTCTGGCGTGACGTCGTTTCCTTCAGGATCGATCACTTTGACGTTTTCGATTGTGTCCCGCATGGATGACCGGAAAGTTTCCAGGTATTCTTTGCGCAGTTGTGTTTGTTCTTTTGCTTCTTCGATTGATAGTCCGATTGTTTTCGACTTTTTTGATAGCTCGTTGATACGTTTGATTTTATCTTGGGATAACATAAAATTCCTCCAGTTGTATTGTCCACAATTGAAGTGGAACTCATTAAAACTATACTTTGAAGGTATACAAAAAGAGCAGGAAGTGCAACTCATCAGCCTTCCTGCTCTTGTTCATATTCTTTATAACGGCGGTGGACCGTTGCTTTGCTTACGTTATGACCGAGGCCTCTCAATACGCCGGCGATTTCTTCGAAGGTCAAGCCCTTTTGGCGTAAGGACACGATTTCACTGATCGGGACTTCGATTCGTTCGCGTCCTTCGAGATTTCCTTTGTTTTTCAAATTTCGTTCCGGCCTGTAGCCATCCCGGACAGCCCGTTTCATTCCCCTACGGATTTTGGCGTTGTGCAATTTGCGTTGGTACTCTTCAACGATCGCCAATATCTCAAGCAGCATCGTGTCCATCTCGTTCAATTTCAACGCACCGCTATCGTGGTTCGTAATGACTGTTGTATTCGTTTTGGCAAGAAGATGCAGGATGGCGACCCTGGCGTTTCCCCTTCCAAGTCTAGTCTCATCTTGTACGAGAACTGCGTCTATCTTTTCATCACGGACGCAGTCCAGTAAGTCGAGTAATTCTTCTCGGTCCATATCGTAGCCGCTATGTTTTTCCTTGAATATATGTACAGGCTTCAGCCCTAGCTCGTCTGCAAGCCGCTTTAGTTCCTCTTCCTGCCTGGACAAAGAGGCGACTTGAGCATCTTTTTCCGTACTGACACGGCAATATAGGACACAGGTTTTCATTTTCCCCGTCATCATTAGTCTCCTGCCAATTCTGTCATGATCGGATCGTGGATTGCTGAATCAACCGTAGGCAATTTCAATCTTTCTCCTGATTTGATCATAGTGGATTGCATGCCATTCAATTCCATTACTTTCGCTATCCATTTCTTTGAGTGTTCCTCAGGGGAATAGTCTTGCGCTAAGCCCCAAAGTGTATCGCCTTCTGTTATTGTTACTTCAATGAATGAAGTTGAGGCTGATTTTGCTTCTTTCATGACACCTACGAGTGTAAAGGCTGTGCAGAGGAAAATAATTAATAGAATAAAACCGTATTTTTGAATGAAAGTCATTAAAAACCCCTCCAAGAATGTTTGTTCGGAATACCTGTTCCCATTATAGGGCAGGTTTTATGAGAAGTCAATAAAATGTTCGAACCTTTGTTTGCCAATCACCCGAACACCTGTTATACTCTCTTTAAGAAACAATTGCGGCTGCGGACCTTTGTTCGCACAATTGCTAATCATTGATTCTATTAATTGGAGGGGTGGAAAAATGAAGAAAATTTCAAAGAGACAGCAGGATATCCTAACGTTTATTAAAGATGAAGTGAAGCTGAAAGGGTACCCGCCTTCCGTTCGCGAAATCGGAGAAGCTGTCGGACTAGCATCCAGCTCAACCGTGCATGGTCATCTGGCCAGATTGGAAAGCAAGGGCTACATCCGCAGGGATCCGACTAAGCCGAGAGCGATTGAGGTGCTGGATCCTGAAGGTCTGACAGCACTGAAATCAGGTGTTGTCCACGTTCCGCTTGTCGGAAAGGTGACCGCCGGCTTGCCGATCACTGCAATTGAAAACATTGAAGAATACTTTCCGTTGCCGGATACGTACGGCACGTCGGACGATAAATTGTTCATGCTTGAAATTGTCGGAGATAGTATGATAGAAGCCGGAATTCTGAATGGGGATTATGTCGTCGTCAAACAGCAGCATACTGCCAATAATGGTGAGATTGTCGTCGCCATGACAGAAGAGGACGAAGCAACGGTGAAACGCTTCTTTAAAGAGAAGGATTATTTCCGTTTGCAACCGGAAAACGAGTCGATGGAGCCGATCATCGTCAATACGGTTTCGATCCTTGGAAAAGTTGTCGGCGTCTATCGTCAGATCCATTAATAAAATTAATAGAAAAGGACTGCACGGAAAGTTGATGAATCGACTTTCCGTGATAGTCTTTTTTTTATGGCAGTGGCTTTTTTGAAGGCTTGACGCGGATCGTGAGAACCCGAGCGCATAAACGAGAACTTTTCATGGAAACGTGAACTCCAAGCGCGCAAGTGGTTATGATCAAGATCACTTGCACAAACAGTTCGGGGCTGTCCAGATTGTTGTTTTCTGGACAGCCCCTTCTTTTTAATTTATTCTTCAACCATCTTTTCTTCTAGCAGCTTATCCATGGAAGACATGACTGCCGCCTTAACATGTTCATATGTCAATCCACCTTGTACATAAGCCGTGTACGGCGGACGAATCGGCCCGTCTGCAGTGAGTTCGATGCTGGAGCCTTGTATGAATGTCCCGGCAGCCATTATCACATCATCCGAATAGCCCGGCATATACGACGGTTCAGGTGCATAATGCGCATTTATCGGCGAGTTCATCTGGATGGTCCTACAGAAAGCGATCATCTGCTCTGCATTGCCAAAATTAACGGATTGTATCAAATCCGTCCGTGCAGCAGAATAATGTGGAGTCGTATCAAATCCGAAGCTTTCCAGGAACGCTGCTGTGAAGAGAGCGCCTTTCACGGCTTGGCTGACGACATGTGGCGCAATAAAGAAGCCTTGGTACATTTCCAAAAGTGTATCAAGCGATGCACCCGCTTCGGCCCCGATACCTGGCGAAGTCATGCGATAGGCGCATTTTTTCACAAGATCGGCGCGTCCCGCGATATATCCTCCGGTCCTAGCAAGTCCTCCGCCGGGATTTTTTATGAGTGAGCCCGCCATCAGATCGGCCCCCACTTCAACCGGCTCTTTCGTTTCCACGAATTCCCCGTAGCAATTATCGACAAATACGACAAGGTCCGGGTTAATCGATTTGACAAAGCGTACCATTTCACTGATTTGTTCAACTAGGAAGGAGGGCCGGTCCGAATATCCTTTTGAACGCTGAATACCGATCATTTTCGTCTTGCTGTGAATGTTCTTCTTCACTTCTTCGAAATTGACTGAGCCATCCTCTTTAAGATCGACATGCTTGTATGTGATTCCGTAATCAATGAGCGATCCAGTATCTTCACCGTTTCCCGATACGATTGACTCCAGTGTGTCATATGGTTTACCTGTTATGTACAGAAGTTCATCCCCCGGTCGGAGTACACCGAACAGGCATAGTGAGATGGCATGTGTTCCTGAGATGATCTGGTTACGGACGAGACAGGCTTCCGCGCCGAAAGTGTCCGCATATACTTGTTCGAGTACATCTCTTCCGCTATCATCATATCCATAACCCGTTGAGCCGGTCAGATGAAAATCGCTCACCATGTTTTTACGGAATGCTGCCAGCACTTTCCGTTGATTGAAAAAAGCGGTTTTATCCGCTTCTTTAAAATAAGGAGCAAGTTTTTGTTCTGTTGCTTCCGCTTTTAATTCAATTTCAGAAGCAAATTCACGTATCATCATTTTCGATTTCCTCATTCCTACAAATAGTCACTATAATATCTTATCAGTCTGTCGGGATTGGTCAATGGAAAATGATCGAATTGGCAAAGGCTCTAATTTGATATACTATATGAAATGTTTGGAGCAAGGAGGAACTTCATTGGCTTGGGATGTTTTCAGTTTTATCGGCACTGCGGCTTTTGCCATTTCGGGTGCACTCATCGCGCAGGAAGAGAAATATGATATTTTCGGCGTCTATATATTAGGGATGGTGACGGCGTTCGGCGGAGGGGCTGTCCGGAATGTTCTTCTAGGCTTGCCAGCTTCCGTTTTATGGAGTCAAAACTTCCTCTTCATCGTCGCATCGATTTTAATAACGTTCATTTTCTTTTTTTCAAAAACAATCATTAATCATTGGAATCGGTGGGGCACTTATTTTGACGCCATCGGACTAGCGGCGTTCGCGATACAAGGGGCGATGCTTGCGGTCAATTTGAATCTGTCGTTATTCGCAGTAATGGTTGCTGCTGTGTTGACAGGTGCAGGCGGAGGAGTGATCCGGGATCTACTCGCTGGAAGGCGTCCTCTCGTCTTTAAAAGGGACATTTATGCCGTTTGGGCAGCCGGTGCCGGATTTTTCGTCGGTATCGGTCTATACAGCTATGATTGGGCGTTGTACGCATTGCTAGTAGTTGTTGCAACATTACGTATCCTCTCCTATCGTTATCACTGGGAATTGCCTCGGAGCGATTCATAAGGTGAAACTTCAATCAGTTCGGGTTCTTATAGCTAGTAATGCGTAATAATATTCCCATTGGAAAAGGAACAGGCTATTAAACCTGTTCCTTCATTGTGACATATGGTTTTTATTCCTCGTCCTTTAATACTACAGGTTTAGCAGGCACATACGTCGATATTGCATGCTTGTAGATCAATTGCTGCTTGCCGTCCGATTCCAAAAGAACGGTGTAATTATCATATGATTTGATAAGGCCTTTCAACTGAAAACCATTTAGTAGGAATACAGTGACGAACGTGTTGTTTTTCCGTAGTGAGTTCAAAAATGTTTCTTGCATATTACCTTGTGCCATACACCCCAGCCTCCAATTGCTTCTATATTTCTCTTGCCTTCTTACTTATTCGATTCCGCCTCTTCAAAACCCTTCAAAATCGATATAATTTCATCGATAATCTTTTCTTTTTCTGAATGAGCATCGAACCAGCTGATTTCTACTTTGTTCCGAAAATACGTCATTTGGCGTTTCGCATAATGACGAGTGTTTTTCTTTATTAACTCTACTGCCTCATCCAAAGAGATGGCACCTTGGAAATATTGATACAGCTCTTTATATCCGATCGCCTGGACCGACTGGACATTGCGGATGCCTTTCTCCCACAACCCCCTAGCCTCTTCAAGCAATCCAGCTTCCATCATTTGATCGACCCTCACATCAATTCTCCTGTAGAGTATTTCACGTTCCAGTGTGAGGCCAACGATTAAATGATCATATAAAGGCGCCTCACCAGCCCCTTGTTCATGATCATTTTTCGTTTTTCCAGTAACTTGGATGATTTCAAGCGCACGTATCAAACGTCGATGGTTATTCGGATGAATCTTTTCTGCACTAGCCGGATCCATCTCTTGTAGCCGATGATACAGACGTTCCGCGCCGCCTTCTGTTTCAAGTTCTTTTTCCAATTCAGCCCTGACGTTTTCGTCTCCCGCCTCTTCGGTAAATCTGAAATCGAATAGTACCGATTGGATATACAAACCCGTGCCGCCGACAATGATCGGCTGTTTACCTCGACTTCGGATATCTTCAATGCATTTTCTCACGGCATACTGATACTCCGCTACGGAAAACGAATCCGAAGGCTCCTTTATGTCGAAGAGATGGTGAGGTATCCCTTCCTTTTCTTCTTCAGTTATTTTTGCAGTGCCGATAGATAACTCTTTATATACTTGCATCGCGTCCCCATTGATAACTTCTCCATCCAGCCTCTTGGCAAGCTCGATGCTTAAAGAAGTTTTGCCCGATGCAGTTGGTCCTACAATGGCGATGACTCTATCTGATTGACTCATTCTTTTTTTATCCAATCCTTTATGAAATTAAATACTTGTTCCCGATTCACTTCATTCAACATTTCATGGCGACCGCCTTCGTATAGCATGACTGTTATATTCTCAATGCCGGCATCGGTAAATTGCCGTGCAGCCTGCCAGACTCCTTTGCCTTTATTGCCAACAGGATCATCTAATCCTGATAAAAGAAGGATCGGCAAGCCGTTAGGGACTTGTCGTATATCGTCCATCTCATTGATCTTCCCGAGCCCGTCGAAAAGATCGGTGAAAAAACGGGCTGTCGGCACGAAACCGCATTTCGGGTCAATCATGTATTTCTCCACTGCTTTCGTGTCTCTCGAAAGCCAATCAAAAGGTGTTTTGGGTGTCCCTGCTATTTTATTGAACCCGCCGAATACCATCTTGTTCATAAAATAGTCGGGTTCGTCGTAGTTCGTTGACTTGGCTTTCATATGAGCCAGAGCTTGTCCAATGCTTCGTCCCATGCCAGGATCGCCGGCGGTTCCCAAGCAAATAAGCTTATCGAGTTCACTTCCGAATTTTTGAGCATATCTCCTTGCTACAAATGAACCCATGCTATGCCCGACAAGGATCAGACGGGGGAGTTGGTATTTGTCCCTGTAAAAACCGATGATTTCATGAGCGTCTTCAACGATTCGATCAAAGCCGGCAGCATCGCCGAAATCTCCTATTTTCCCATTTAAATTGGCTGTCCGGCCATGACCTCGATGATCATGGCCTGATACAGCAAAACCTTCGCTTGTAAGAAAAGTTATGAATTCTTCATATCGGCCGATATGCTCCGCCATTCCATGAAGCAGATGAATATGGGCGATAGGACGATCTGCAGGTTGCGCATTCACCGTATGGATGGAAAAACCGTCTGACATCGTCAGCACATGTTCATTCACACACGTTCACCGACCTTTCCTTCAGCTGCTTTTATTTGCTGATCCAATTGCGAGAGATAGAACTCTTTCATTTCTTCGGTATAGGACAGGATAGCTCCCATATAGTCCGTTGCCGCCTCTTTATACAATTTTACAAACGGCATGTTGAAATAGAGATCCCCTCTCCTCCTTATAAAGAAGTCAGACGGCGTCATGGCCATTTCATTGTGAATGGAGTAGAGGATTTCCGCTTTCAACAGAGCAGGTAAAGCTGTCTTCTCTGTTGAAACCGCACTCACATAGGCAAAGACCTGATCGACATTCGATCCGTATAATGAGGCAAGCGCTCGTCCTTCTTCCTTCGTAAGTCCGTATAACTCAGCTTCATTCGATTTACTCTCGATGAAGATTGTAAACTGTTCTTCGTTCTCGAAGTCTCCACCCGCCAACGGGAGATACTCCGTTACGCATGGCCCGAACGAAGTTGTCGGCAACCTCTTTACAACATGGTCTACGACGGTTTCAGCCATTTTGCGATAGCCGGTCAATTTCCCGCCAGCAATTGTTATCAATCCCGTTCCTGCTTCCCAAATTTCATCTTTCCGTGAAATTTCGGAAGCGTCCTTCCCTTCTTCGTAAATAAGCGGCCGCACACCTGCCCAAGTCGACTCAACGTCATTGCGGCCAGCTTTTACGGAAGGGAACATATAATGAAGTGCATCAAGAAGATAAGCGATGTCTTCTTCCGTTGCAACCGGATTGGCCCGGTTACCATCGAAGAAGGTATCTGTCGTTCCGATATAGGCTTTATTGCCCCGCGGAATTGCAAAGATCATCCTGCCGTCAGGTGAATCAAAATAGATTGCCTGCTGCAAAGGGAATCTCGACTTATCGATTACAATATGCGTTCCTTTTGTCAATCGAAGCCGTTTGTCATTCGACACCTCGTCCTTTTCCCGCAATTCATCCACCCAAGGGCCTGTCGCATTGACGACGACGGAAGCGCTTATGTCCGTCACTTCTCCTGTGAGCATATCCCGGACAGTTACACCCGACACTTTGTCGTCGTGATACGTAAATTGCTCGACTTTCATGTAATTGAGGCATAGTGCACCTTTTTGTGCAGCTTTCTTTACTACTTCGATTGTCAGCCGTGCGTCATCGGTACGGTATTCCACGTAATGTCCACCGCCAAGCAAACCTTCTTCCCTTACTAATGGCTCCATCGCGAGCGTCTCTTCGGGTGACAGCATTTCACGGCGCTCCTCTTTTTTTACACCCGCCAATTTATCATAGACGAATAGTCCTGCAGAAGTGGTCAGCTTTCCGAATGAGCCGCCTTTGTGGAAAGGTAGAAGCATACGCTCGGGCTCCGTTACATGAAGTGCATTCCGATAGACGATATCCCGTTCCTTTCCGGTTTCGGAAACGATTTTCAACTCCATCTGCTTTAAATACCGCAAGCCTCCATGGATCAGTTTCGTCGATCGGCTGGAAGTGCCCGCCGCAAAATCCTGCATGTCGAGAAGGGCGACGGATAATCCCCTTGTCACTGCGTCAAGAGCAATGCCGGCTCCGGTTATCCCTCCCCCAATGACTAACAGGTCAAACTGATAGTCGCGCATGAACTGTTTCACTTTCGGTCTTGTGATCGATGATAACATCTTTCGCTCTCCTCCAGTCAAAGTTTGAATAGCCGCGCCGCCTCGACAGCCTTCTTCCAACCTCCGTACAAGGCATCCCGATCTTCCACTGCCATCTTCGGAGAATATGTCCGTTCTTTCGCCCATAAAGCTTCCACTGCATCACAAGATTCGAAAAATCCTGTCGCGAGTCCGGCAAGATAAGCCGCCCCGAGTGCCGTCGTCTCCATATACGCCGACTGCTCGACCTCGCTCTGTAGCATATCGCTTTGAAATTGCATGAGGAATGTATTCCCGACAGCCCCACCGTCAACACGCAAAACATCAATGTCGATGCCTGCATCCTTTTCCATCGTCAACAACACATCTTTTGTCTGATAGGCCAGCGCTTCAACAGTTGCACGGATGAAATGCTCTTTTTCGGTCCCTCGAGTCAATCCGAATACCGCCCCTCTAGTATCCGAATCCCAATATGGCGTGCCAAGTCCAACGAATGCAGGCACGACATACACACCATCCGTGGAAGCAATCCGCGTCGAGTACATTTCTGAATCGGAGGCTTTTTGGATCATGCGCATGCCGTCCCTGAGCCATTGGATAGCAGAACCTGCGACGAACACACTGCCTTCAAGTGCGTATGTAATCTTGCCGTCCAGCCCCCAGGCTATCGTGGTCAGCAGACCATTTTCGGAAGCTACAGGCTGTTCTCCGGTATTCAATAACATGAAACAACCTGTACCGTACGTGTTTTTGGCCATTCCAACGTGAAAACAGGCCTGCCCGAATAAAGCACATTGCTGATCTCCTGCGGCACCGGCGATTGGAACAGCAGCACCGAAGAATACGGAAGGGTCTGTATGGGCATAGATTTCCGAAGACATCCTCACTTCAGGCAGCATGCCCATCGGAATATCCAACATCGCGCATAGCTCTTTATCCCACTCGAGCTCGTGAATATTGAATAGCATCGTCCTCGAAGCATTCGAATAATCAGTTACATGTACAGCTCCATCCGACAGCTTCCAAATGAGGAACGAATCGATCGTACCGAAAAGCAGCTCCCCTTTTTCCGCCCGATCACGCACACCTTCCACCTCGTCAAGGATCCATTTCACTTTCGAAGCGGAAAAGTAAGGATCAAGCTGCAAACCCGTCTTTTGACGGATGCTCTCTTCCTTGCCAGCTTCCCTTAACTCATTGATGATCTGCTGGGTCTGTCTTGACTGCCAGACAATTGCATTATAGACGGGTTGTCCAGTAAGCTTGTCCCAAACAACAGTCGTCTCCCGCTGGTTTGTAATGCCGATTCCATCGATGTCCTCAGGTTGAAGTCCGCTTTCCGTCAGTACCGAAGCGATGACAGCTAATACAGAACCCCATATTTCGCTCGCATTATGTTCCACCCAGCCCGGTTTCGGGAATATTTGCCTGAATTCCCGTTGCGCAGTATGGACAATCTCGCCTTTCCGGTTGAATAGGATCGCCCTCGTGCTAGTCGTGCCTTGGTCGATCGTTAATATGAACTCTCCCATTGGTACCCGCTCCCTTGTTCAACTATAGGTTCTCCTATACAGAGTTACATTACCCTCTTAAACATCTTTTCAATTTCATAAGTTGAGAAATGGATAAGGACCGGACGTCCATGCGGGCATGTATATGGATTCTCCGCATGCGACAGATCGTTCAGAAGTCTTTCCATATCTGCAATCGATAAATGATGATTCGCTTTAATGGAACGTTTACAGCTCATCATGATTGCCGTCTCTTCGCGCAGCTTCCCGATATCTGTCCTCCGATTCGTCAACACCTGCTCTATCAATTCTTCGATAAGAGTCGACGCTTCTCCTGCCGGAAACCATGCCGGATATTCTTTTACTGTATATGAGGAGGGTCCGAATTCCTCCAGAAAGACTCCAACTTCATTCAGCGCTTCCAGATTCTCCTCTATTTTCACCATTTCGTCGCCAGAATAATGGAAGATGAGCGGCATTAGCAACATTTGCCTTTCATCCTCTTCCACCTTACTTAATTTCTCCCTGAAGAATTCATATTTGATACGTTCTTGTGCAGCATGCTGATCGATCATGTAAAATCCGTCTTCGTTTTGAGCGACGATGTATGTGCCATGGACTTGACCGACTGGTACGAGCGGCGGGAATCTTCTTTCCTTCTTTTCAGTTGTTGCATCTATTTCAGGAACAGGCTCCTTCTGCTCATTCAGTATTTCCTGCACTTCCATTACCTTTTCGGGCTGATCCTTTTGCACAGGTTCTTGCTTGACAGGTTCGTAAACAGCTTGGAGCGGTTTCTTCTCAAACAGATTCGATTCAATTATCGACTCTTCCTGTTTAACCGGAGACTCTTCTTTATCAACATCAACCTTCTCTTGTCCTGCTTCTCTTTCATTCCAAGTAGCTGCCGGTCGGAAGTCGTTCCAGATTGTCACTTGCTCGGAGGGAATTCTCTTGACCGGTTCCCGCTTCACGGCATCGGGGACGATAATTGACCGTTTAACCGCTTCTCGGACAGCCGATTTGATGAGGTCAAACAGATCGCCCTCTTTGCTCATGCGTATATGCTGTTTGGAAGGATGCACGTTGACATCCGTCAAAAACGGGTCTGTTTCTACGTTGATGACTGCAATTGGGTACCGTCCGATTGGCAAATAGGTATGAAGCCCCTCGATGACCGCCTGGTTTGCAGTATAACTCTTTACCCATCTTCCATTGACGATTAGCGTCATATAGTTTTTGGATGCTCTTGTCATCTCAGGCAGCGTGACGTATCCATCCACTTTGAAATCGGCGCTTTCAGCTGAAAATGACACCATCTTTCGAGCGACAGCCATTCCATAAATATCCGTGAGGACTTTTCGAAGGTCCCCGCTGCCTGACGTATGCAGGACAGTCTGGCTGTGATGGGACAGCTTAAAAGCGATCTGCGGATGGCTGAGCGCCAGTCGGTTGACGAGATCGATCGTATGCCCAAGCTCTGTCTGGATCGTCTTCATGTATTTCAGCCTGGCGGGCGTGTTGTAAAAAAGTTGCGAAACCGTCATATCGGTTCCTTTTCTGAAAGCCGCATTCGATTGCTTGAGAAGAAGTCCGCCTTCAAGCTGTACTTCTGTCCCCTCGGTTTCACCGTCCGACGTAAAGAGGCTGACCTTTGATACGGAAGCGATACTGGCGAGTGCCTCCCCCCTGAATCCGAGGGTCCTGATCCGGAACAAATCATGTTCAGTAGAAATTTTACTCGTTGCGTGACGCTCAAAAGCAAGGACAGCATCGTGACGTGACATCCCTTTTCCATTGTCGGTCACGCGGATGGAAGTGAGCCCCGCCTCCTCAAGTGCAATCTCAATCGAAGTACTGCCTGCGTCTATCGAGTTCTCCACCAATTCCTTTACAATCGAAGCAGGCCGCTCGACGACTTCCCCTGCTGCGATTTTGTTGGACAATGAATCGTCCATGACTGAAATGATATCCACACTGGCTCCCTCCTTTTTTGTCTTTTGGTCGTAGTAATGAATTTCAATAGGCAGCGGTGACACAATTTGTCAGTCCGCTTTAGTAGATGCACTCAATTGTTTCTGCCAATCAAGGATCAAGTTCATCGCCTGCATCGGCGTCATGTTCAATAAGTCCGCCTGTTTCATCTGCTCTAGAACATCGATATCCAATTCAGATATCGAATCAGCTTCTTCCTGCAAGTCGAAGAACGTCAATTGTTCGGATCCAGAAGTCGCGGCACCGGGCTGTTCTGCGCTTTCAAAAGCATCAAGCAGTTCTTTCGCACGAACGACAATTGTCTCCGGAAGGCCTGCCAGTTGAGCAACGTGAATGCCGTAGCTCTTATCCGCCGGTCCTGCCATCACTTTGTGGAGGAAGACGACTCTTCCTTCCTGCTCCATAGCGGCGACATGGACATTGGTGAGCCTTTCCAACTTCATGTCAAGCTGCGTGAGCTCATGATAATGTGTTGAAAACAATGTGTTTGCACCAATTTCATCATGAATGAATTCCATCATCGCCTGTGCAAGCGACATTCCGTCATACGTAGATGTTCCTCTGCCGATTTCATCGAAAAGAAGCAAGCTGTTGCCGGTAGCATTTGCAATTGCATATTTAGACTCCATCATTTCCATCATGAATGTACTTTGGCCTGATGCAAGATCATCCGCCGCGCCTATTCTCGTGAAAATCTGATCCGTCACGGGAAGAGTTGCGGATTCGCACGGTACATAGCAGCCAATTTGAGCCATGATTACCGTCAATGCGACTTGCCGCATGAATGTACTTTTACCGGACATGTTCGGGCCGGTAATGAGCAGCATGTTTGACTCTTCGGTCAATGTGCAGCTGTTCGGAACATATAATGAATGATCCATCATCTTTTCTACGACCGGATGTCTTCCGTTTTTTATTTCCAATGCCCGTCCGTCATGGAACTGCGGTTTGACGAACCGTTGCTTTTCGGACACCTCAGCGAATGAAAGCAGGACGTCCAACTCAGATAGGACACTTGCCAATTGCTGGACTCTGCGGATATGGTCTTTCATTTCATCACGCACAGCACAGAAAAGGCTGTATTCCAGCTCCTGACCTTCAGCCTCAGCGTTAAGGATCAAATCTTCCTTTTCTTTTAACTCGGACGTAATGTAGCGCTCCGCATTGGCAAGGGTCTGCTTACGTTCATAGCGGGTTAAATCTGCCAGATGGATATTGGATTTCGTAATTTCAATGAAATAGCCGAAAATGCGGTTGTAGCCGATTTTCAGGTTTTTAATACCTGTACGTTCCCGTTCATCACGTTCGAGCCCCGCCAGCCATTCCTTGCCGTTTCTCGAAGCATCTCTATACTGATCGAGCTTTTCGTGATAGCCGTCTTTGATGATGCCGCCTTCTTTTACAGAAATAGGCGGATTTTCCGCTATCGACTTCTCCAACAGTCCAAGTGCTTCCGAACACGGGTCAATCTGCTCGGAAAAACGTTGCAGACGCTCGTGGCCGGATTGCTCCAGCGCATTTTTCAAATGAGGCACACATCGCAGGGAATTACGCAGCTGTGCTAGATCCCTTCCGCTGGCACTGCCCATGGAGATTCTGCCCGACAAACGTTCAAGGTCATATACTTCTTTCAACGATGTTTTCAAATCGTCACGAAGAAAGTAATCCTCAATCAAGTCCGACACGATTGTCAGTCTGTCCTCAATAGCAGTTCTGTCCGCAAGAGGCTGATGAATCCAAATTCTCAGTTTCCTGGCACCCATCGCTGTTGAAGTCTCATCGAGAAGCCAGAAAAGAGTTCCTTCCTTGCTTCCGCTCCGGATCGATTGGACTAGCTCAAGATTGCGCATCGAATTGGCATCGATGGAAAGTTTGGATGATTTCTGTATGTATTCAAAAGGACGCAAATGCTCCAAGGAGGACTTTTGAGTACGTTTTAAATAGGAAACCAGAATATCGCACGCTTCACTTACTTCATGCGGAATTTGCGTTTGGACGCTTATCGAGCTGTCTTCCCCATCTCCATTTTCCATCGAGAGGACAATATCCCTTTTGGACATCCATTCATTCAAGGAAATATGCAATCGCTCTCGGACAACGATCTCCTTCATTCCGAGCGATTCGATTTCCCCAATCAGTGTCCGCTCATCCCCCGTTACAATTTCCACATTCCCTTCACCCGTTGCAAGATCGACATAAGCTAGTGCATAACGCCTTTCATCAAGCTGGTCGGCAGCCCCGATAAAATGATTGGCATTGGCATCCAAGGATTTCCCTTCAGTGATCGTACCCGGCGTGACCACTTTCACGACTTCCCGTTTCACAATCCCTTTCGCCGCCCTCGGATCCTCCGTCTGTTCACAGATCGCCACTTTATGGCCTTTTGAAACCAATGTCTCAATATAGCCTTCAGCTGAGTGGTAAGGCACCCCGCACATCGGGATTTTGTCCGCGCTTCCGCCATCCCTGCTCGTCAATGTGATTTCCAGGATATTGGATGCTTCTATTGCGTCGTTGAAAAACAGTTCATAGAAGTCTCCTAAACGGAAAAAGAGGAACGCATCCTCATGTTCCGCTTTCACTTGTAAGTATTGTTGAATCATTGGTGTGTATGTAGTCATTCCAGAACCTCGCTAATCTTGCATTTTCTTATATTATATCAAAACATGCTGCTTCAAAGTAACAAAGCGAAAAAGCCGGAGTTATCACAAAAAAAAAGCCGGATGCTCCTTCCGGCTTAAAACGGGCGTGAATCTTTTCCTCTGTCCTCATGGCGCTTCTCTTCGTCTGCTTTGTGGTGGTCATGTTCATGGCCGTGGCCGTGATGAGAAGAAGATTCATCCTTGAATGACCATTCCTCTTCAAATTGATGCGGATGGACAGTGATGCACACTTTAGTTTCACCAACGACTTCCGCTACCAATTCCCTCTCCACTTTAATGATGAATTTTTCACCGCACTCGGAGATAAGCGCCTCTGTGCAATTAGGATGTTGGACAACATTGACGATGATTTCTTCCTGTCCGGATACCGGTTCATCCCGATAATGGAGCCTAATCTTATCCTTATACGGCACCGATTCCGAAAAGACGGATGTTTTTGAGTGGTCATGGTGCGAATACCAGACATTCACATCAAATTTACCTGTCACTTCGATGTATCGTCCCACTTTTTTCGCATGATGCGTGTGGTTGATTACCCAACAGCCCAATATGCTTGATGGATTATTCGGCGGCTTCAGAGAGACATTCGATTCCGTCCGCAGCTTCCCTTTTGCAATGACTGCCTTCGTCACAATTTGCCGTAAATTCTTCAGTATGCTTCCTCCTTCGTTAACGTCTATTTATCCTATGCACCAGAAGCCCAGAAAGTGAAAAAAACCGACGAGGAAATTATCCTCATCGGTTTTCATTATTGTAACGGCTTATGCTGCGTACTTCTGACGTATGATCCTGTTTCGCCGCGACGTACATCTCCGCCCGTGGATTCAATGATTTCATCCGTCACACTATTGGCGATCGTGTTCGACACCAACTGGAGAAGTTGGTTCACGTCAAGTTGAGATTGCTTGAATTCCTGAACAATCGGAACATCGTCGATTTCCGCTTGAATCGTTTCGATTTTCCCTTCAATAATTGATAGTGCCCTCTCCTTTTCATACATTTGGAAGTTAACCGCTTGTGTTTGCAATGATTTCAAGCTCGCAATTTTTTCACGGATTTTTTGGTTTTCATTAATTTGTGCTTCTGCACGTTTGAAAAATTCGACTTGCTCTGTATTTGCGATCATATGCGCAATTTCCCGTGCCTTTTTAATTATCTCTTCTTTTGTATAAAGTTTTTCCATTATGACATCACCTTTTCCTCTTTTACGACACCAATGAATTCGCCGTCTAGCGACCATGTTTTGGCCTCGATTATTTTCACATTGACAATTTCTCCGATCACCGAACGCGGCGCTTTGAAATTGACAAGTTTATTCTTCTCTGTATAACCGGCAAGCACATCGGGGTTCCTTTTACTTTCTCCCTCGACAAGTACCTTGACTGTTTTACCTTGGTAAGGTTTCATCGCTTCCGCCGACATCTCGTTGACGAGTTTGTTCAGGCGTTGCAGACGTTCCTTTTTCACTTCCATCGGTATATTGTCCACCATCTTGGCAGCAGGCGTTCCTTCACGCGGAGAATAAATATACGTATACGCCATTTCGAACCCTACTTCTTTGTACAGAGAAAGCGTTTCTTCAAACTGTTCGTCTGTCTCGTTCGGAAAGCCGACAATGATATCCGTTGTCAAAGTGACATTCGGAATAGCTGCCTTAATTTTAGCGACAAGTTCCAAAAACTGTTCCCTGGAATACTTTCGTGCCATAATTTTCAAAATATCGCTTGAACCCGACTGAACAGGCAAGTGGATGTGATCCAGCAGGTTACCGCCTTTCGCAAGCACTTCGATGAGATGGTCGTCGAAATCCCTCGGGTGGCTCGTTGTAAAGCGGATACGCGGTATATCGATCTGGCGAAGGTCATCCATCAAATCACCTAGGCGGTAATCAATATCATCGAAATCTTTGCCATACGCATTGACGTTTTGCCCAAGGAGCATGATCTCCTTATATCCATGAGCAGCTAGCTGCCTAACTTCCTGGATGATATCCTGCGGACGTCTGCTGCGCTCTTTCCCGCGTGTGTACGGCACTATGCAATAGGTGCAGAACTTATCACAGCCGTACATGATGTTGACCCACGCTTTTATATTGCCATGGCGCACTTTTGGAAGGTTTTCAATGATGTCTCCTTCCTTCGACCATACTTCGATGACCATTTCCTTCGACATATATGCTTCGTGAAGGATATTCGGCAATCTATGGATATTGTGCGTTCCGAAAATCATATCGACTTGATCGTATGTTTGCAGGATTTTATTGACGACCGACTCTTCCTGTGACATGCAGCCGCAGACGCCGATAAGCAAATCCGGCTTTTCAAGCTTCAACGGCTTCAGATGCCCCAGTTCGCCGAACACCTTGTTTTCTGCATTTTCACGGATTGCACATGTGTTCAATAGAATGACATCCGCATCGTTCACCGTGTCCGTTGCTTCGTAACCCAATCCCGTGAAGATGCCTGCCATCACCTCGGTATCGTGTTCGTTCATTTGACAACCGTATGTACGGATATAAAACTTGCGTCCAGCACCCATGCCAAGAAAGCGCTCATCAATTTGGAAATCGTCGTGGTAGGAGATTTCTTCTTTCCCACGCTTTTTAGCATCCTTTAAGGATGGAGGTGTATAGACAGTTTCAAAATATTTACTGTAGTCCTTTTCCTGTTCAGATGCAGTTTTCACTGTACCCGGTTTGACAAGCCCGGTTTCCAGGCGTTGTTCTTCATTCATGCAAAAAACTTCCCCTTTCTTCAAACTTTGTGGGATTTGAACAGATTGACTCCATTATACATGAACATCTTACCACTTTGAAGTAGCTAAATTTTTTCATTTACGGAATTGTAGGTTTTTTCAGCATTTTCATGACAGTGAGGTCGTGCTTTAGACGCGAGTCCGCTGACTTTTGAGCCGATTTTAAAAAGCTGTCGAGAAAGTCAATTTTACGACTTTCTCGACAGCTCCTATCTTATAACAGTTTAATTTCTTTTCCTTTTTTCCACTAACAGCTTCAATGCCGTTCTGCCTTCGCCGTTAATTTCAATATCGGTAAATGCCGGTGCGCAAACGAGGTCGCTTCCGCTTGGGGCAACGAATCCCCGTGCGATCGCGACTGCTTTGATGGCTTGGTTCAATGCGCCTGCACCGACAGCCTGCATTTCTGCGTACCCTTGATCCCTGATCACCGCTACGAGTGCTCCTGCGACGGAATTCGGATTAGAGCGGGATGATACCTTCAATGGACTCACCATGTTTCCTCCTTGTTTTCACGATGTCTATGGAATATATTTATCCATAAGTCATCTTATGAAAAGAAAGAGATGATTAGACGCACATCATGCTTCGAATCGATGATCCTCATTGATCATAATGCGCTCGATTGCGACCGCCTTCCCGGTTTGGTCATTCAACTCAACATACACCCCGTTCAATTGGGCACGTCCTCTTTTCGGCACTTCAAATCGTACAGGCAAATTCGTACGGAAACGGTAGATGACATCTTCTTTCTTCATTCCTAATATTTCATCATACGGTCCAGTCATTCCGGCATCCGTCAAATAGGCAGTACCGCCTGGCAATATTCGGTCATCTGCCGTTTGTACATGTGTATGCGTCCCGACGACAACGGATGCTTTACCATCCAGATGCCATCCCATCGCAATCTTTTCACTCGTCGCTTCTGCATGGAAATCGACGAAGATGAGCGGGGATAGTTGGCTTGCCTTTTCAATCAATTCCTCCGCCTTGTCAAACGGATCGCCATGTGGAGGGAGGAATGTACGGCCATGCAGATTGATTACCGATAAAGTCACTCCATTTTTTGTAATCGTCGTCATTCCTTTTCCTGGAGCCTCGTCCGAAAAGTTCGCTGGCCGGATCAAGTAATCTGTTTCATCAATAAAATCGTATATCTCTTTTTGGTCCCACGTATGATTGCCCATCGTCACGATATCGACTCCCGAACGGAGTAAATCATCAAAAATCGCTTTTGTAATACCTCTTCCGGAAGCAGCATTTTCACCATTGGCGATGATTACATCCGCCTTATATTTCCGTTTCAATCGTGCGATATGATCAAATACCATGTCCCTACCGATTGATCCTACGATATCACCTATAAAAATTACCTTCATTATTTACAACCTCTTTCTACTAATGAGAACCTCGTTTGAAATGATAAGAAAATGACTCCTGAACCATTGTTGGACAGGAGTCATTTTCATTATTTTGCATATTCGACTGCACGCGTTTCGCGAATGACTGTCACTTTGATGTGACCCGGGTAATCGAGTTCTTCCTCGATCCGTTTCCGAATGTCCCTCGCCAGTCGATGTGCTGTAATATCATCGATCTGGTCAGGTCGTACAATGATACGCACTTCGCGCCCTGCTTGAATGGCGAATGATTTTTCTACGCCTTCGTATGATTCCGAAATTTCTTCAAGTTTTTGTAATCTGCGAATATAATTCTCAAGCGTTTCACTTCTGGCACCCGGTCTTGCTGCCGATAATGCGTCAGCTGCAGCAACTAACACTGCAATGACCGATGTAGCTTCCTCGTCGCCGTGATGGGAAGCAATACTGTTGATGACAACAGGGTGCTCCTTGTACTTCGTTGCAAGCTCAACTCCGATTTGGACATGGCTTCCTTCGACTTCATGGTCGATCGCCTTTCCGATATCGTGGAGAAGACCTGCACGCCTTGCAAGAGTGACGTCTTCGCCAACCTCGGCTGCCAACAATCCCGCAAGATAAGCGACTTCAACAGAGTGCTTCAGGACGTTTTGACCATAGCTTGTACGGAAATGCAATCTTCCAAGGATTTTGATCAGATCCGGATGCAGATTATGGACGCCTACATCGAATGTAGTCTGTTCCCCTTTTTCACGGATCAATTCATCTACTTCCCTACGCGCCTTATCCACCATCTCTT
Source organism: Sporosarcina luteola (assembly GCF_023715585.1). Lineage (GTDB taxonomy): Bacteria > Bacillota > Bacilli > Bacillales_A > Planococcaceae > Sporosarcina > Sporosarcina luteola_D. The sequence goes on along the minus strand of NZ_JAMBOK010000001.1, from coordinate 379,349 downwards.
CAATCCGGGCCGGGTGAATCCTGCCATCTTGCACGAGTTTCTCAAGTGCGAGGCGGGCGGTTTCACGACGAACAGGATCAAAACCGGAAAGAATTACCGCTTCCGGTGTATCGTCGATAATCAGATCGATACCAGTCAGTGTTTCCAGTGTCCTGATATTTCGCCCTTCCCTTCCGATGATACGGCCTTTCATTTCATCGTTCGGCAAGTTCACGACAGACACGGTTGTTTCTGCAACATGGTCTGCTGCAAAACGTTGCAATGCAAGTGAAAGGATTTCACGGGCTTTCTTTTCGGATTCCTCTTTTGCACGCTGCTCCGATTCTTTCGTCATTACGGCGATATCTGTGGAAAGTTCCTTTTCGACATCATCCAGGATGATCCGTTTCGCTTCATCCCGTGTAAGTGCCGAGATTCGTTCAAGTTCCGTCTGTTGTGTAGCAACAAGATCTTCCGCCTTGCGTTCCATTTGTTCAATATGCTGTTGTCTACTGGATAGCGCATCATCTTTGCGTTCCAGCCCTGCTTCTCTTTTATTGAGAGCATCATCTTTGCGGTCAAGATTTTCTTCCCGTTGCAAAAGGCGGTTTTCCTGCTTTTGCAGTTCCGCTCTTCGTTCACGGATTTCTGATTCCGCTTCAATTCTCAGTTTGTGATTTTCATCTTTGGCTTCTAACAGGGCCTCTTTTTTCATAGCCTCCGCTTCACGTTTCGCATCTTCCACGATTTGTTCGGCAGAGTTTTTAGCACCCGTCACTCTTGAATCATTCACTTTTTTGATAACTAAATAGATAACAAAAGCACCGACGAACAGACCGAGCAAAGCGGAGATGATGTTTCCGATGATTCCATCTGGCATCCAGGTCACCTCCTCCTGCTATTCTTTTCGTTTTCAGTCGGCTCGTATATTAACAATCAACATACTGCCATTATGATTTCATTGATGTGAAATTATACAATTCTAATTGTATCTATGAAATTTTGACATGTCAAGGATTGTAAAGCTTGGGACTATGTTTTCCGAAGCTTACCGCTCACTTTCCATGGGCGAGCGCAGAGCAGACGCTTCTCCAAGCCGAATAGCTAAAACCTCAAATACAAAACGGACCGCCGATTGAAGGCAGTCCGCATGTAATCAATTATTTCTCTTCTTCTAGAAGTAATAGATCTAGTTCTTCTTCTTCGTCCTCGCTGTGCGCTGCAATAACGTAGTTGGCGGCAGCCATCCCATAAGAAGCCCGGATTTTGTTTGCGATTTCCGAACGGATATCCGGGTTTTCCTTTAGGAATGTCTTCGCATTTTCACGTCCTTGGCCAAGGCGCTCTCCTTCATAGGAATACCATGCGCCGCTCTTTTGTACAATTTCAAGCTCGGCACCGAGGTCGACGATTTCCCCTTCTCTGGAAATCCCTTCCCCATACATGATATCCACTTCTGCAGTACGGAACGGAGGAGCTACTTTGTTTTTCACGACACGGATACGTGTTTTGTTACCCATGATGTCGTTTCCTTGTTTAATAGCTTCACCGCGACGCACTTCCAAGCGGACCGACGAATAGAATTTCAATGCTCGGCCGCCAGGTGTCACTTCAGGATTCCCGAACATGACGCCTACTTTTTCACGGATTTGGTTGATGAACACTGCAATGGTCTTCGATTTATTAATGGCGCCGGACAGTTTACGAAGCGCTTGGGACATGAGACGGGCTTGCAAGCCGACGTGAGAGTCGCCCATTTCCCCTTCGATTTCCGCTTTTGGCACCAATGCTGCAACAGAGTCAATGACGACGATATCAATTGCGCCGCTTCGAACGAGTGCTTCTGCAATTTCAAGCGCTTGTTCGCCTGTATCTGGCTGTGATAAAAGCAATTCATCAATATTCACACCTAGCTTCTGTGCATAAACCGGATCCAGCGCATGCTCAGCATCAATAAATGCTGCTTGTCCGCCTGAAGCTTGTACTTCAGCAATTGCATGCAATGCTACAGTTGTCTTACCGGAGCTCTCCGGTCCATAGATTTCAATGACGCGTCCTCTTGGATAGCCGCCAACCCCTAATGCTGCATCTAAAGCAAGCGAGCCCGTTGATGACGTTGAAATCTCCCGATCTGTCTTTTCCCCCAATTTCATAACGGAACCTTTCCCGAATTGTTTTTCAATTTGTTTTAAAGCTTGGTCCAAAGCTGCTTTACGATCGCTCAAAACGTTTCCTCCCTTAAAAGGCGTTATTCTTTTCTTCCTGTCTCTAGTATACTCCTTTTATGAGAAATACTCAAATAAAAAACGAACGCTTATTCGATTTATTTTATCGAATTCTATTTTTAAATGAGAATGAGGCTTAAATATCCATTTTAAATGAGAATAGGGGGCAAAAATCAAATTTTCGATTCCCTTTTATTCATTTCTTGTATGAGATAATAGAGAGCGAATCTCGCTGCGCGCTTTCGGTTGGTATTTCTGGATCCGGAAAGCTTCAGTTTATATGTTTCCACTGTTCCATCTTGCAAAGCAATCCCGATCCAAACGGTCCCCATCGGTTTTCCATCATGCGGATCCGGTCCGGCCGCGCCTGTCAATCCGATGCCGATGTCCGAATCGAATTTCCGTTTTACATGTTGGGCTAATGCCGCGGCGCATTCCGGACTGACAACGCCAAACTCATCCAGCAAGGAAGCAGGTATATCCAGCTGGACCTTCTTCGCTTCCTCATCATAGACGACCACCCCGCCTTTTAGAGAGGAACTGATGCCAGGTACATCAGCCAGTTCCCCAAGAAAGAGACCCGCAGTCAAGCTTTCGGCAGCAGCAATTGTCAACTGGTTTCCTATTAATAATTCAGCCGCTTTTGATGACAATGTGTCATCGTCAGTGCCGTAGATGAATTGACCGACCAATGAACGGATCTCTGTTTCGACAGGCGCTATCAGGTTTTTCGCAGCCTCAATCGATTCAGCTTTTGCAGTTAACCGCAAAATTACTGAATCGGGTGATGCCAAAGGTGCGACTGTCGGATTTGTCTGTTTCTCCAAAATCGATTGGATCCGATATTCGAGTTCAGCTTCACCAATCCCGTAGAACTTCAATACTCGGGAAACGATGACTTCACGTTTCCCTAAGGTCCCGAGTAAATAGGGAATCGCCTCTTTTTCAAACATCGGTTTCATTTCATGAGGCGGTCCAGGCACTAAAATATAGCTTTTTCCATTCTTTTCAAGAGCCATTCCGGGTGCCATCCCATGCTTATTTAGTAAAACCGTCGAACCGTAGAGTACAAGGGCCTGCTTCTTGTTATTTTCCGTCATTGTCCTGCCTGTCCGATTGAAATACTCTTCAATGGATGATAAGGCTGACTGATCAATTTCAAGGTCGACACCAATCATGTTGGCAATCGTTTCTTTCGTCAAATCATCCTTTGTCGGGCCTAGGCCTCCTGAAAAGACGATAAGATCGACACGGTTCTGCGCAATCAATATCGCTTCCTCTAGCCTTTTAGGATTGTCCCCGACGACGGTATGGTAGTAAACATCGATACCGGCCTCTGCAAGTCGCGAAGAAATGAACGACGCATTCGTATTTGTGATTTGACCTAATAGAAGCTCCGAGCCTACTGCGATGATTTCCGCTTTCAATCCTTCATCTCCTTACATGGAGTCAAGTAAGACCCGCCGGTTTTTATAGAAATAGTCCGCACCTGACCAAATGGTAAAGAAAAGGGCAATATAAAGCATGATCGAACCGAACGGAAAGTTAATTGCTTCAAAGAAAATGTTATTAAGCAATAGCGATGCGATTGCGATCAGTTGTGTCGCTGTTTTGATTTTCCCCAATTGGTTTGCTGCCACGACTTCCCCGCCACCCGCAAGGATAAGCCTCAATCCGGTAACGGCGAACTCCCTGCTGATGATAATGATGACGATCCACGAAGCGGCAGATCCCAACTCCACTAAAATGATGAGAGCAGCTGAAACGAGAAGTTTATCCGCTAGTGGATCAAGGAATTTCCCCATATTCGTTACAAGATTATGTTTCCTCGCCAAATGGCCATCGAACCAGTCCGTTGCCGCTGCGATGATGAACAGCAACGCACCGATCAAATGCTCCACGGAGAGAATAGTGCCTCCGATTGCAAATGAACCTAATCCAAAATCGACAACCATGAAAATAATGAATATCGGTATCAGCACAATTCGGGACACTGTAATTTTATTCGGTAAATTCAATCGTCTCACCTATCCTTCTGTAATGAAAAAAGTCATCTTTGTAGATGACTATTTTTCATTTCTCATATTCTATAAAAATGTTTTGCGGCGACTTGTTTGCCACGTACTCCAGCTTTTCCCCATTTACATAGATATCCGCAAATGAAGTCACCGCAACACGTATGCGTACAACTTCAGCATCCGAAACATCCAACTCAATCGTTTCGCCTTTTTTCATAACCCTGGCCTGCGGTGTGAGTTCTTCTTTGTTTTCGTTCTGCACACCTATCCAAGTATCACCAAATGTATCGATTTTCAGCTTGAATTCATCGGCGTCAGTCAAAGTATACGTAGAATCTTCCCCACTTGTGCCTACGTACGTGAGAGCCTGTTCCTTCACTACTTCCTCAGGTTCTGAATCGGTCTCAGTCGTCTCTTTCTTGTCTGATTCTTCCCCAGACGCAGCGCCGCCGTCTGTATCCGTATTTCCTGCAGGAGGCTGATTGCTGTCCATCGTAATCGGTTTTTCCGATTCTACATCCATCCCCGTTTCATTGGAAGCGTTCTTTTGGAAAAATATCCAGATAACAACGATGATGACGATAATGAATAATGCCACAATAAGTTTCGGAAACAACTCGTTCAGACGGCTGTTTCCTAATCCACGGCTTCTCGTCATAGGAGGAGTGAGCTGGGCATTCTCTTCTTCGAGTTTTTCATGCATGGCCGATCCTTTATACAAGGATAACATTTCATCTGAATCCAAACCGACAGCTTCCGAGTACTGTTTAATGAATGCACGTACATAGAAAGCGCCTGGCATCATGCTGTAATCTTCATTTTCAATACCGGAAAGGTACCGTTTTTGAATTTTAGTAATTGATTGCAAATCATCCAGTGAATATCCCTTAGCTGTTCTCGCCTCTTTAAGACGTTCACCTAATCCGGTCAATTGTATCACCTGCCTGTTTAAAAGTTGAACGTACCAAACCCACCCATCGGTCCGACATCGGACATCATATGGTTTTTCTCCATCATTTCATATGTAATTTCCTGATCGGGGTCTGTCCGTAATTCAATAATATAATCAAAATCCTCCATGTCGTATTCAGAATGCTGAACGAACATGTCAGGGTGTTCGACTACTTTGATGGTAGGCATGCTCATCATTTCACGGACGAGCTGCATATGCCTTTCATCACCGGATTTACGCGTGACAATGCCGTCGAGGATAAATATATTATCCTTCGAAAACTCATCTCCCGCCAAGGTGTTCCGTACGGTCTGTTTGATCATCGTGGAAGAAAGGAAAATCCATTTCTTATTCGCACACACACTTGCGGCCACGACGGATTCCGTCTTTCCGACCCTAGGCATACCCCGGATGCCGATCAATTTATGGCCATCCTGCTTGAACAGCTCCGCCATGAAATCTACAAGGACACCCAATTCGCTGCGAATGAATCTGAATGTTTTCCGATCATCTACATCCCGTTGAATGTAACGTCCATGCCTCACTGCCAAAATATCGCGCAGTTTCGGTTCACGGATCTTTTTCACCTGAATGGTCTCCATCGTGGATGCAATTAATTCGAAACGCTTAATCTGATCGTCATTCTCAGTTCGGACTAGCATGCCGCGATGTCCGCCGTCCACACCGTTGATCGTTACAATGTTGACGCGCAGCATCCCTAATAGGGAAGCGATGTCTCCGAGCAAGCCTGGCCGATTCACCTGTATCTCATATTCGACATACCATTCACCCATTCGACACACCCCTTCGAACCATTTTCACTCTAGCGAATTTGATTATACGGCCCCTTTTGGAACGGTTCAAGTAGTAGGACGCAAAAGACGCAACTTAGTTCTATAATAACGGATTCGACAGCTGAAGAAAAGGAAAAAAGAAAAAGGGGATAATCGTCTCCCCTATAACATCAATTCCAACTCGGCGTAATTGCGTACTGATTTCAAGTTCAGATATACCATCCGCCATTGAGCTTCAAAACTTCCCCTGTCATGTAATCCGCTCTTCCGCTGAGAAGGAAGCTTGCAAGATCAGCCACTTGCTCAGGTTGGCCGGTTGACTGCAAAGGTATTTCATCCAGGATGAGTTGTTTATCATCCATTGACAATTCGCTATTCATTTCGGTATCAATCCATCCAGGCGCTATGGCGTTCACCCGTGTTCCCGTATAAGCTGCCTCTTTTGCATACGCTTTGACGAATGCATGCTGGGCTCCTTTCACGGCGGAATACATCACTTCCCCTGCTGCACCCGTGTTCCCCCAAATCGATCCGATGAATAGGACGTATGAAACGGGATGGCTGCGCAACTGGGGAGATGTGAGGCTTATGAACAATGCTGGGTTCCGCATATGCACAAGCCATAAAGCATCCATGTCGTCGCTATTCGTGTCGGTCAATAATTTCAACACCGACTGCCCGAGAGCGACAACAATCGCTTGGACTTGTCCCACTTGCTCTGCAAGCCTCCGGGCGCCATCCTCCTTAGAAAAATCCGATTGGACAATATGGAAATCTCGCTCAGGATATTTTTCTGTCAATCTCCTCTGCAAGTCCAGCGCCCGCTCTTCGTTTCGGTTGTAATGAAGATATAAGGTCCACCCGTCATCGGCAAGTTTGCGGCTTATCGCCTCCCCGATTCCTCCGGACGAACCGAGAATCACTGCCCGCCTAGTCATTTCAGTCTTCTTTTGAACCTGGAATGATTGTCATGACAGTATGACTTTCTTCGTTGGAAATTGTTGCGAATGCGTCCTTTAAATGTCCCATTTCAATATTTTCAAGCGTCGGCACAACATCAAATAAATTCATGTCATTGAAATTGTATTGAGTGAACTGATTGGAAATGAATTCAATGGAATTCAATGAACGCATGAATTGACCGATCCTTCGTTTTCTTGCTCGATTGAGATCATCCTCAGTAATCGTCCATTTTTTAGCTAATGAATTCATCGTGCTACGAACTGCTGCTTCCAACTCTTCCGGGTTATCCGTATCCGATTCAACCATTGCGAATCCGAAGCCTTTCTCAAATATGAAATCATAGTGATATGTTTCATCGATTAAATTATCATTGTACGCCTTTGTGTAGAATTCCGAAGTCCTACCAAACAAAATATCAAGGAGAAGATTAACCGACAAGTCCTGGCGGAGCATTTCATCTCCATCCAAAATTGTATGATTGCACTTCATGCCGTAATTGAATTTTGGTCTTAGAACATCCATTTCCAACACAGTTTTCTTCCTGTTCGCTTCTTTAGGCTCTTCTGGATACTTCCGCTTTATTTCTTCGGGCTCGGAAAACTCCTTGCTGTTTTGATCTTCACGGATAAAACTCATCATCTCATCCGGATCTACAGCGCCTATGACGAATACAGTCATATTCGAAGGATGATAAAACGTTTCATAACATTCAGTCAAGTGCTCTGCAGTGATTTCTTGGATTGTATCGATGGTTCCCGCAATATCGATGTTGACAGGAAATTCTTTGTATAAGCTTTGGATCGTCCCAAAATAGTTCCGCCAATCGGGATTGTCATCATACATCGTAATTTCCTGTGCGATGATGCCCTTTTCTTTCTCTACCTTTTCTTTTGTGAAATAAGGCTCCTGCACAAAATCGAGCAGCACTTTTGTGTTTTCATATAAGTTATCGGTTGTGGAGAACAAATAGGATGTCCGCGTGAATGAAGTGAAAGCATTCGCGGAAGCACCAAGGACGCCGAACTTCTGGAATACGTCCTCATCCTTCTTATCGAACATCTTATGTTCCAGGAAGTGGGCAATCCCGTCAGGCACTGTAACATATTCTTCCTTGCCCCTAGGAATGAACGTCCTGTCGATTGAACCATATTTCGTCGTAAATGTCACATACGTCTTCGAAAATCCTCGCTTAGGCAATATATACACGTGCAGGCCATTGTCGAGCCTTTCGTGGAATAGGGTTTCTTGTAAGTTGTCAAAAATGATTTTTTCCATCGTTACGCCTCTCTTCCCGATAGCAAGTAGATAAGTTCCAGGTGGATCTGAGATGCCATCTGTTGAACATCTTCGATTGAGACCGCCTCCCATTTGGCAATCCATTTATCGGCCGTGAAATCCTCATCCAATTGTTTGTATTGATCGTACAATTCAATTTGGCCTCTTGCGGAATCGAATGCGCTGCGGATGCTGTTCGTCAGTAAGGCGATTGTCTGGTCAAGCTCCAAATCAGATACGTTCCCGTTCTGCAGAGCGTCAATCTGTTCACCGATCAACTTTACGGCTTTCTCCTCGAGGTCCGCATCAATTCCCGCCATGACATATACAATGCCGTAATATGCCGCGTACGCACTGTTTACAGTGTATGCCATACTTTCTTTTTCCCGCACGTTCATGAACAATTTACTATGCGCGAACCCGCCAAGCACACCATTGGCAACTTGCATTTTAGGGTAATCAGGATGGAAGAAGGAAACAGGAGTGCTGTATCCGACTTGCAGCTTCCCTTGCTTCATGTCCTGCCGTTCAAATACTTGGCGCGCCTCTCTGTTTTTCGTATCGGGCTGTTCATATTGTTTCCTCACAGCTTCTCTTGCCGGGAAGCTGAACATCGATTTTATTTTTTCAGCCAGTTCATTCTCTTGGACATCTCCGACTACATAAATGTCGATTTCATCTTCATCCAACATTCTCTTGTATGTATCCAGGAGTGACGCAGTTGTAATGCTCTCAACATCCTTTTCCGTTCCGCTTGCAGACATTGAAGCTGGATCGTTCGGACGCATCAGTTCAAGCATGCGTTTATGCGCATACCTTCCTTTATCGTCATATATAGATCTTATCCTTTCAATTACAGTCCGTTTTTCCCGGTTAACGACGGACTCATCGAATGTTCCGTCCTTTAAATTCGGATTAAAGATGATTCTACTCATCATCTTCAATGCTTCATCAAAGACGCCTGATGTCGATAGGTACTCGTCGTTTACACATTCCATATTCAATGAGACGATATGTGATCTACCGCGTTTTCCTGCATCCATGTAGAATACGGTACCATATAATTCATCCAGCGCTTTCCGTAAATCGCTTTGTTTTGGATAATCCGCGCTCGAATCTTGGAGTACGTTTGATAAGACCGCCCTGAATGCAGCCTGTTTCTCATCAAGTTCAGACAGCCATTTGATGGACATTGTTATCGTTTTAAACTGCTCCGTCCTGCGTATATATAAATTGACTCCCTTTTGAAGCTCGACCTTTGTAAACATACGACCACCTCGTTTTTTCTTTATTATACGAATACCCTTCTACAATATACATTTCATCATATCTGTATGGCAAAATAAACGCATTTTTCCAAAACGGAAAACCGCCTGGTCTCCAATAAATTTGGAGCCAAGCGGTTGTTGATAGTTTATCGGCTGCCTTTAATGTAAGGAATGCCGTTCGCTTTCGGAGCATTCGCCTTTCCGATGAACCCTGCAAGTGCAAGAATCGTCAGAACATACGGAAGGATGTGGAAGTAGACGGTCGGGACATTCTTGATAAGATCAATCGATCCCGCACTAATCGCAAGCGCTTGGGCGAATCCGAAGAATAATGCTGCGCCCATCGCACCGATCGGATGCCACTTACCGAAAATCATCGCCGCCAATGCCATGAATCCTTGGCCGTTGATCGTCGCATGACCGAAGTCTCCGGTCATCGTTTGAGAGTAGATTGCTCCGCCTATGCCAGCTAACCCGCCCGACAGAATAACTGCTGTATAACGGATTTTCGTAACATTGATGCCCATCGTGTCTGCTGCCATCGGATGCTCCCCTACTGAACGGAGACGGAGTCCGAATGGAGTCTTGTAGATGACGAACCAGGCAATTGCAGCGACGACGATCGCCAAGACCGATGTGCCGTATACCGATTTGAAAAACATCGGTCCGATTACAGGGATATCTTGCAGTATCGGTATATTGATACGCGGGATTTTCTTCTGGATGAAATCAGTCTGCCCTTTTCCGAACATCATTTTCACAGAAAACAATGCGATCGCTATACCGAGCATGTTGATAGCCACCCCGGAAACGACTTGGTCCGCTCGGAATGAGACAGACGCAATTGCATGTAAGATCGAAAAGACGGCAGAAACTAGCATAGCAACCAATAAAGCAATCCATGGAGTCCATGAACCGAAGACGTCCGCATATGCCAAGTTGAAGACAATTCCTATAAACGCACCCATGACCATTAGGCCTTCGAGTCCAATATTGACAACACCGGACCGTTCTGAGAAAACGCCTCCGATGGCAGTGAGAATGAGAGGGGCGGCATAAGCGATCGAAGTCGGCACGATAAAGTAAAGCACTTCTAAAAAGCTCATGTCATTTCGCCTCCTTTTTCTTATTCAACCGTTCCAGCCCAACCCGGATGATATATCCGCAAGCAACAAAGAAGATGATAAGTGCAATTACGATTGAAACGATTTCCAGTGGAATGCTCGCTGCATTCGGCATATTATTTGCTCCGTACTTCAATGAACCGAACAATGATGCACCGAAGATGACGCCGAGCGGTGAGTTGGCACCGAGTAATGCTACAGCGATTCCGTCAAACCCGATTCCAGTGAACCCTCCTTGGTTCGTCATGCTTCCAAACGTACCCAGACCTTCCATGGCACCGCCAAGACCTGCAAAAGCACCTGAAATGACCATGGACAAAATGATGTTTTTATTTACATTCATCCCTGCATAGTGGGAAGCGTTCTGGTTAAAACCGACCGATTTCAATTCGAAACCGGTTTTTGTCTTTTCTAGGATGAACCACATGACGACGACCATGGCAAGCGCCACGAAAATTCCGAAATGGAGAGTAGAGTAATCAGTCAAATTAGATAGGAATTCCGAGCGCAATGAAGCCGTCGGATGTATTTTATCCGTCTTGTAGCTTCCGCCGGATACGGTTTTGATTAATGCATTCACGACATGAAGTGCAATATAGTTCATCATGATTGTGACAATTACTTCATGGACACGTAATGTCGCTTTCAATATGCCGGGTACCAAGCCCCAAAGCGCTCCAGCCAATGCAGCAGCCAGTAGTGCGAATGGCAAGTGTATGTACATTGGCAATTCAAATGCAGCACCGACATATGCCGAAGCAAACCATCCAACCATGAGCTGTCCCTCTACACCGATGTTGAATAGCCCCGTACGAAATGCGAATGCAACTGCTAGACCCGCCAGGATATACGGGCTGATCTGCCGGATCGTTTCCCCGATTGCATAGCTATCTCCGAAAATACCATTCCATAATGCTATATAGCCGGCCACTGGATCGTAGCCGCTGAATAGCATGACGACTGCTCCTACGAGTAAACCCAGAATAATCGAAATGGCCGGCACTAAAATTTTAATTACTCTATTGGACATCTCGATCTGCACCTTCTTTCCGTTCATGTTTCCCTTTGTCATCCTTCGAATGCCCGGCCATTAACAGACCTAGCTCCTTTTCGGTCGTTTCCGATGGAATGACTGTATCGACGATTTGGCCATCATGGATGACGGCAATCCGGTCAGATACGTTCATGACTTCATCAAGCTCAAAGGAAATGAGGAAGACCGCTTTCCCTTTATCACGTTGTTCAATCAGCCTTTTATGGATGAATTCAATTGCCCCGACGTCCAAACCCCTCGTCGGCAAAGCCGCAATAAGCAAATCGGGATCACGTGAAACTTCGCGTCCGATAATCAGCTTTTGCTGATTTCCTCCCGACAAAGCCCGGGCAAGTTCATGCTCGCCTTGGGTTCTCACGTCATATTCTTCAATGATTTTCTTTGCTTTTTCCGCTACAACTTCATAATGCATGAGTCCATTTTTCGAAAATGGTGCGTGGTAATACTCCTGTAAGGCAGCATTGTAGCCGACAGAAAAGTCAAGTACAAGACCATGCTTATGACGGTCTTGCGGGATATGACCTAAACCGGATTCCGTTATTTTTCTCGTTTTCAATGACGTAATATCTTTGGAATTGATGGTGATCTTTCCACTCTTCACTTTGCGCAGGCCAGCAATTGCTTCAATTAATTCAGATTGCCCGTTGCCATCGATTCCGGCAAGGCCAACAATCTCGCCTTTTCGGACTGAAAGATTCAACCCTTTCACTTTTTCGACCCCTCTATAATCCAAGACAACAAGATTTTCGATGTTTAACACATCTTCTTGCGGATTTGCAGGACCTTTTTCCGTCTTAAATGTCACTTGCCTTCCGACCATCAACGTTGCAAGTTCTTCAGGATTCGTTTCTGACGTCACAACCGTACCGATCCCTTGTCCTTTTCGAATGACAGTAACACGGTCGGATACATCCATGATTTCTTGTAGTTTGTGGGTGATGATGATAATTGATTTTCCTTCGGTGATTAGTTTCTTCATGATTCCAATCAATTCTTGTATTTCTTGAGGAGTTAAAGAAGCCGTTGGTTCATCAAAAATAAGTATATTTGCACCACGATAAAGTGTTTTTAGAATTTCCACACGTTGTTGCATTCCGACCGATATATCTTCGATTTTTGCAAAGGGATCGACATTCAATCCATACGTCTTGGAAATCTCCGCTACTTTCTTTGCTGCATCTTTACTATTGACAATACCCATCTTTCTCGGCTCATTGCCTAAAATAATATTTTCGGTGACTGTCAAATTCTCGACGAGCATGAAGTGTTGATGAACCATACCAATACCAAGGTCGTTTGCAACGTTCGGACTCGTAATATTTACCTTTTTCCCATTGACGCGTATCTCTCCCTCTTCAGGTTGATACAGTCCGAACAACACATTCATCAAAGTGGTTTTCCCTGCGCCATTTTCACCTAGAAGCGCATGGATCTCACCTTTCCTCAATTGCAAGGTGATGTTGTCATTCGCCCGGAAATTACCGAATTGCTTTGTAATGTTCAGCATTTCAATGACATATTCCAATGGTTTCACTTCCTCGTATAATAGTTTCTCTTTATAGTTAGCTAGTAAAATGAACACAATAAAAGGTTCTTTTATGTGAAAAACCTTTTAGTCTGTCATTTTTCACCGTGCTTTTGTCACAACAAAGGCCGGACTGATCCGGCCTATGTCGTGTTTTTAATTACTTAGCAAACTCAGGCACTTCGATTTCACCTGAAGCAATTTTCTTCTTGAACTCTTCCACTTTATCCATTACATCTTGTGGAATTGCACCACGGGAATCAGCTAATGTTACACCGTCATCTTCAAGACCATATACTTTCGTTTCGCCGCCAGGAAATTTTCCTTCCTTAGCAAGCTCCGCAATGTCTTGAACCGCTACATCAACGCGTTTAAGCATTGAAGTTAACGTGATATTGTCATCGCCAACCTGACCTTCGTCATATTGATCGGAGTCAACACCGATAACCCATACGTAAGCATCTTTGTCAGCTGCTTTACGCTCTTTCGCCTCTGTGAATACACCGTTTCCTGTACCACCCGCTGCGTGGAAGATAATATCTACACCTGATGAATACATACGGCCAGCTTCCGCTTTTCCAAGCTCAGCTTTGTCAAATGCTCCAGTATATTTTACATCAACTTTAATATCCGGATTTACCGCTGCAACACCCGCAACAAATCCAGCTTCAAAGCGCTCAATAACAGGAATTTCCATACCGCCGACGAAACCGATCTTATCTGATTTTGTCATTAATGCAGCAGCAACTCCAGCAAGGAATGCACCTTCCTGTTCCTTAAACAGGATGCTTGCCACGTTCGGCTGATCAACGACACCATCGATGATTCCGAAGTTTGTATCAGCTTGTTGCTCAGCAATTGTATTGATCGCTTCTTCCATCATGAAACCGACACCGAAAACAAGATCGAAGTCACGACGGGTAAGCGCATTCAAGTTGGACGTGTAATCTGCTTCCCCTTTTGATTGGAGGTATGCATATCCGCCGTCGCCTTCACTCAAACCATTCGCTTCACCGAAATCTTTAATACCTTTCCAAGCGGATTGGTTGAACGATTTGTCGTCAATGCCGCCGACATCCGTGACCATTGCTAGTGAAAACTCTGATTCGTTTCCACCTTTGGAAGTTGTTGTTTTTTCTTTGTCTGTCCCGCATGCACCGAGTAATGTGCCTGCTGCTAGTACCAATGATAATGCAAGACCGTATTTACGTTTGCTCACCGATTGGACCTCCCTGTTTTTTATTTTGGTATTAAATATGACGAATGAACGTCTTAAATGCACACTTGAAAAGTATTCAGTCGGCAGCCAAAAAGACAGGCGATTGTTACAGTAGAACTTGTTGCCCACCATTCTCAGCTTGCTCCCCAACCCTTTCCAAAATGTACCTTATACCCTTTTGCGCACTACATGGAAGCTGAATTTATCAGCTCTGAAATAGTTTTTGGAGTAAAGGACCATTTCGCCTTCCTCACTGTAATGATGTTGAAGCAATACAAGGAGGGGGATGTCCACTCCACATCTTAATATGGAAGAAGCTTCGTCATCATAGCCGACAGGTTCGATGTTGGCGACAGCCTGAGCAATCCTAATCTGGCCTGATTTTTCAATCAAGTTGAAAATGGATTCGTTCAGAATGACATCCGATCCTCCGTGAAGATTTTTCGATAATACATGATCGATGCAATAAACTACGGGCTCGCCGTCTGCAGTCCTAACTCTTTTAATTGTAACAAGACTATCATTTTCATTGCATTCAAACTTGCCAATCATTTCATCGTTTGGGAGATTCTCTTGCACCTCCATAAAAATCGTGCCAGGAACCATTCCTGCATCACAGATCATGGAAGAGACGCTTGATAGCTGTTCGATGCCAGATGAAAATAATGGTCGCGGATTCACAAAAGTTCCGACACCGTGCTTTCTGATTATTACTTTTTCCTCTTCAAGGACACGGAGTGCTTCCCGAAGCGTCGCCCTGCTGACCCCAAGCGTTCTGGCAAGTTCAAATTCTGATGGGAACCTTTCGTTCTCCTTGAAGACACCGGTGTCGATATCTTCTTTCAGGCGCTCGATCACTTGGATATACAAATGCCTCTGGTCCGTTTTAACCACCATTAATATCCCCCCTCCCGATGAGGTAAGACATCTGATGTGTTACCCCATTTCTCAATCATCCATACTATATCATTTTACTACTCCAAAATAAACATCTGTTTTTCAAAAAAACTTGAAACTGTATGAATTCCATTTTAATTGTCCATCTTTTGTCATGTTTTTCACGCATGATAGTCCGAGTCGACGGAAGAAGTCAGGACTTGTCTCGGCTTGCTGCCCTCCGGAGGACCTACAACGCCTCTCATTTCCATTTGGTCAACAATTCGTGCCGCTCTAGAATAGCCGATGCGGAAACGGCGTTGCAGCATTGATACGGATGCGGTCTGCATTTCCATGACGAGTTGGACGGCATCATCATATAGTTCATCCGTCTCCTCATATGGCTGGACCTCTTCCACTTCTGTCGGTATCATTTCTTCCTGATATTGCGCCTTTTGCTGCTCAATGACAAAATCGACGACAGCCTCCACTTCCTGATCTGATACGAAAGCTCCCTGGACTCTGACAGGCTTGGATGCACCTGCAGGCAGAAACAGCATATCTCCGCGTCCAAGCAGCTTCTCTGCTCCGCCCCCGTCCAAAATCGTCCTTGAATCGACGGCGGAAGAAACAGCAAAAGCGATTCGTGAAGGGATATTCGCTTTAATGATACCTGTTATGACATCCACACTTGGGCGTTGTGTGGCGATGATCAAGTGTATTCCCGCAGCACGCGCCATTTGGGCAAGACGTGTAATAGAATCTTCCACATCACTAGATGCCACCATCATCAAGTCTGCAAGTTCATCGACAATAACAACAATGTACGGCATACGTGGATGTTTTTCTTCATTCTCCTCATTCCACTGTTCGATATGTTCATTGTATCCTTCAATGTTCCGAGTTCCTGTATGGGAAAACAGCTCGTACCTTCTTTCCATTTCGGAAACGACCTTCTTCAATGCCTGAGAGGCTTTCCGAGGATCCGTTACGACTGGAGCCAACAAATGCGGAACGCCGTTGTAGACATTCAATTCAACCATTTTCGGATCGATCATCATCATCTTTACTTCATGCGGCTTAGCGCGCATTAAGATGCTGATGATGATTCCATTAATGCATACACTCTTCCCGCTTCCTGTCGACCCCGCAACGAGGACGTGCGGCATTTTGTTCAATTCGGCCATCATTGCCTGGCCTGTCACGTCTCTGCCTAGAACGATACTCAGTTTAGAATCGGGTCGATTATTTTCCTTCGAATCGATCACTTCCCGCAGACTGACGATTGCAACCGATTTGTTCGGAACTTCTATTCCTACCGCAGATTTTCCGGGAATCGGTGCTTCTATTCTTATATCGCTCGCAGCGAGGGCAAGCGCGATATCGTCTGCCAGGCTGACAATCCTGCTCACCTTAACGCCTGTATCCGGCAGCACTTCGTATTTAGTCACAGCAGGCCCTAAATGGACTTGGGTAACTTTCGCTTTCACGCCAAAACTTAAAAACGTCCTCTCAAGCTTTTGCGCATTTGCGTGAATAGAGTCATATTCTGCAGATTGATCATTAGCTGGTGTTTGCTTCAGTAATGAAGGCGGTGGCAGAATATAAGAAACATTTTCTTCTTCTCCAGCTATGTTTGAATATGCAGGAACATCAGCGGCTTCCGCCTCAAATTCCGGCGATGCCTCCGCTGCTTTTTCGATAACCGCTGCATGCTCATCATTGGTCGCTGCCGGCTCAATCCGTTCGTTGAATGCGGAAATGATCGGTTTCGAATGGATTTCTTCCTGTTCCTCAACAGCGGCACCGGTCACAACCTCCACCCGTTCGTCCAAAACGGCAGGCGACTTTTTGGAACGCTTCGCCGTCCTTGAGAGTGCAGGTTCAATTTCTTTTTTAGGTTTTTTCGTTTCTTTCCGTTCCGTTTTAGCTTTCAATGAAGCGAGCAACTTGGGATATAGTTCCGCAATATATGGAACGAGTGCCTTTCCAGTGAGTAGAACAATACCTATCAACAACAGCAGGACTCCCGCTACTGTCGCTCCTGCCGAATCGAATAGCGAATGGAAGAGCGCAAATAGCAATGCTCCCGCCAGTCCTCCACCGAGGGTTCCGCTTCTCGATACAATCCCTTCGTTCGTCACAAGCACTTTCCACGTCTCTTTAAAAGCAGAGTTCGACATAAGCACTTTGCTCTCATAGAGTCCCTTGAACAAATAAATGTGGCTAAATAATAGCAAACTTGCCAGTATGAATAAGCTTCCTCCGACAATCCGGTTCTTCCAGCCGACCGCCTTCCGTTTCACCATAAAGAGCAACGCTTGTACGATCAACAGAAGGGGAATAGCTCCATGCCAATTCCCGAATAGCAGTCTTGTAAAAGAGGATAGACCTCTTCCTACGATGCCAAATTCAAAAATGATCATAATTGCAAAGCCGATCATCGTCAAACCGGCTACTTCGTACAGTAATGGATGGAGGCCTTCATTCTTCTTTCTGGAAGCGCTCGCCTTTCTTTTTTTCTTCGTTTTTTTAGACATGTAATTCCTCCTTTTGAAAAAAGGATTTCCCGCCGTCCGGTCGGCATGGAAATCCTTTTCTCAAGTTCTGTAGCTGTCCGTCATATCTCCGTCTTTATACCGTACAGACTAATTCAATACTCCATGATGATTGGAATGATCATCGGTCTTCTTTTCGTCTGTTGGAATAAATAGGAGCTTAGTGTATCGCGGATCTCTTGCTTTATGTTTGTCCATTCGAACGTATCTTTATTCACATACTTTTCCACAATCTTCCTTACAAGGTTCCTCGCCTCTTCGAGCAGTTCCTCGGACTCTCTTACATAGACGAAGCCACGGGAGACGATTTCGGGACCTGCAGCAATTCTCTTCTGTCTGCGGCTTAACGTTATCACTACAGTGAATATGCCATCTTGCGACAACAACTTCCTGTCCCGCAAAACGATATTGCCGACATCTCCGACCCCAATCCCGTCAATGAGAATATTTCCTGCTTGGACTCGGCCGCTCATTCTCATTTTGTCGTTTTTATATTCAACGATATCCCCTTTATCCGCAATGAAGATCTGGGATTTTTGCAACCCTACCTGTTGTGCAAGCTTAGAATGCGCAATCAGCATTTTATATTCGCCTTGGATTGGAATGAAATACTTCGGACGCATCAAATTCAACATCATTTTTAAATCTTCCTGGCTGCCGTGTCCGGATACGTGGACATTCTTCGAGGCAGTGAGGACGTTTGCCCCGGCTTTCGCCAACTCATTCGCCATCTGATACATGGACACTTCCATGCTAGGGGATGGTGTGAAGGTAATGAGGACTGTATCAGTCTCTTTGATTTTAATATCCTTATGGTGTTTGCGGACGATCTTTTCAAGCGCGTCAAGCGGTTCACCTTGATTGCCCGTTAAAATGATTACGATTTGATCATCGGAATACTTACCGATATCTTTTACGGATATGACCGTTTCTTCGTCAATTTGCAAATACCCTAACCGCATCCCGACTTCAAAATAGCTTTCCAGGCTCTTGCCTACGACAGCGACTTTCTTGCCTGTTTCCAGTGCTTTATCGAAGACCTGTTGAATTCGAATGAAATTGGATGCGTACAACGCAACGAGAATACGCCCTTCCGCACCATGGAAAGTATTTGACAACCGGTCTTCAATTACAGTTTCGGATGTTGTGTAGCCTGGTCGTTCCGCTTCATTTGAATCGGACATCAGAATGAAGACTCCTTCTTCGCCGAGAGCTGCCATTTTTGCGAAATCGGGACGATACTTCCCTTTTGCTGATTGATCGAATTTGAATTCTCCCGTATGGACGATTGCGCCTTCGCTCGTATGGAATACAATGCCAAGCGAATCAGGAATGCTATGCGTCGTATGGAAGAACGTTACATAGGTCTTTTTGAAATTCATCCTGCTTTTATTCGACACTTCAAAGAATTTCACGCCTGCTGGTGCCGGCATCTCTTTCAAATGCTCTTTGGCGAGTGCGAGCGTCAGCTTTGAGCCGTATACTGGAGCTTGAACTTTTTGTAGAAGATAGGCGATAGATCCGATTGCATCTTCATGTCCATGCGTCAGGAAAATCCCTTTAACCCGATCTTTATTTTCCTCGATATATGTCAGGTCCGGAATGACGATGTCAATGCCAAGCATTTCGCCTTCAGGGAACATGAGTCCCGCGTCGACGATGAATAGTTCGTCATCGATTTCGACAACGTACATCGCTTTTCCGATTTCCCCGACTCCTCCCAAGGGGATTACTTTTATAACTTCATTTTTTGTTTTTGCCACATTGTTTCCTCCTATACATTTTTTGAAAAAGACTGGTGTTGGATCATGAACCGTCTATGTATGTTTTTCTGGCGATTTTACTATGGGCGCCTATACTTCTTAGTGAAATTCCAACTGTCAATTTTCAATGATAACTGTTGTTTCTTGTTTGATGGTAACCCGTCCACAACGACTAAGTTTCATTATACGTGAGAATGACCCTACTACACAAACAAAAAAAGCCGGTGATTGCTACCGGCTTTGCTTTATTGAAAAACAAACTCGTTTTTTTTGAATTTATCCCATACTTCGTCGAAGGCAGCGGAGTCTTTTCCGAAAGCAGTCAACGGCATGCGCACGCCGCCCGTTTCAATCCCCAACTTGTTAAGGGCATATTTGACAGGGACAGGATTCGGTGCAGAAAACACAGCATGGAATAGAGGCAGCAAGGTTCTATGCATCGTTGCAGCCTTGGTCGTATTACCAGCTCTGAAGGCATTGATCATTTGTTGCATTTCAGCTCCTACGAGATGCGAAGCGACCGAAATGACTCCATCTCCGCCTATGGATAACAACGGCAATGTCAATGCATCATCTCCACTGTAAACTTTGAATGTTTTATCCGTTCCGGATATGATATCGGACATTTGATCGAGGCTGCCGCTCGCTTCCTTCACAGCCCGGATATTTTTTATTTTGGATAATTCAATGACGGTTTCCGCCTCCATATTGACCGCGGCTCTTCCAGGGATGTTATAGAGAAGAATAGGAAGGTCCGTCTCTTTTGCAATATGGGTAAAATGTGTGACAATCCCCTTTTGGTCAGGCTTATTATAATAGGGGGTCACGAGCATGATTCCGTCTGCACCAAGCTCATCTGCCTGTTTTGTCAACTTGATCGTTTCCGCGGTATTGAAGGTTCCTGTTCCTGCAATGACGGGAATCCTTTTTCCGACGATTTCAATTGCATATTTGAATAGTTCCGATTTCTCTTGATGATTTAACGTGGGAGATTCCCCCGTAGTACCACAGACGATTAAGGAATCCGTCCCCGTTGCGATCAAATGCTCGATCAGCTGTTCCGTCAAGTCAAAATCGATTGCTCCAGACTTAGAAAAAGGAGTGACCATCGCTGTTCCTATTTGTCCAAGTTCCAATCTGACCATTCCTTTTCATGGCTTTATGGTGAAGCAATTGCATCGGTCTTCCTGTGCCTGCTAATGGCATGGAACAACCGTTTCACTCAGTTTTTAATTAATTCCTCAGCAATTTGAACCGAATTCAGCGCGGCACCTTTCAACAAATTATCAGAAACGATCCACATATGGAAGCCGGCAGGGTGTTTCGGATCTTTCCGGATGCGGCCGACGAAGATCTCATCTTTCCCTTCAGCGAATAATGGCATCGGATACAATTGTGAAGACGGATCATCCTGGATGATAACACCCGGCGCATTTTCCATTGCTGAACGGATGTCGGCAACAGTAGCATTTTCGTCATCCGTTTCTATATACACGGATTCCGAATGCCCTGTAACAACAGGCAGCCGGACGCATGTGGCAGTCACAGCCATCTGTTGGTCGCCGAAGATCTTTTTCGTTTCGTTCATCATTTTTAATTCCTCTAACGTATACCCCGATTCATCAAAAGCATCGATTTGCGGAATGGCGTTGAATGCGATCGGATAATGGCGTTCCGCAGAAGCGCTTGGAAGCAATTCCGCTTTGATGTTTGCACGGTCCGTAATTTGCGTACTTTGCAGTTCAAGTTCATCGATCGCTTCGGCACCCGCACCTGAAACTGCCTGATACGTCGATACGATAATTCGGTTGATACCGAATTTTTCCTTGACCGGCTGAAGCGCCGCAACCATTTGAATCGTGGAACAGTTCGGGTTCGCAATGATTCCTGAATGGTTTTTCAATGTATGCGGATTCACTTCAGGCACGACGAGCGGAATGTTTTCATCCATCCTGAATGCGCTTGTATTATCAATGACGACCGCACCACGTTTTACCGCTTCAGGCGCAAACCTTTGAGAGATGGAACCTCCTGCACTGAAAAACGCAATATCGACGCCTTCAAAAGATTCTGGAACCGTTTCTTCGACGATATATGTTTGACCGCCGGCAGCAATCTCCAGTCCTGCCGAACGCTTAGAAGCTAGTAATTTAATCGATTTAACTGGGAAATTCCGTTCTAAAAGCTTTTCAAGGATTTTCGTTCCCACTGCTCCAGTTGCCCCAACAATTGCCACATTCAAATTTTCTCTATTCATCTCAATCTCCCTTTCATTTTAGGACCTCTGGATATATATACAGTGTATAGATTATTAATGCAAATGAAGACAATTTAATCTTTTGCATCAATAAAACCATATCCTGCGTCCTATAAGAGTTCATTTGAGAAAGTATATCATATTAGGAAGTTTTCTGCTTTGTAACTTTACTTTTATTTATGAATAATTAACAGTGGTTGTAATTGTTGGTGTTCGAGGGCGGCCGCCGCGGCGGGGACCATTAATGTAAAATCGGAGATTAATGAGTTCGGCTTATTGAAAGGATCATCTTGACCGAATGGAATGAAATATACATTCTTCATGTTCAATAACTTCATGATGTTAGGGCCATTCAATCCTAATGCGTCATTTGTTGAAATACCGAGCAGCACCGGGCTTCCATTCCGCAAGGTGGCTTTCGCAGCCATCAATACTGGTGAATCCGTTGCGGCATTGGCAAATTTACTGATGGAGTTTCCAGTCATCGGCGCAATGATCATGCAATCGACTGGGGAACTTGGACCGAATGGCTCAGCTCCTACTATTGTGGAGATGACTTTTTCGCCTGTTGCTTCTTCGATTCTCGCGATCCATTCCTCGCCTGTACCGAACCGTGTCGCAGCTGTGAGCACGGAATGCGTAATGACAGGGACGACTGTTGCCCCAGCTTCTTGCAAATCGCTAATAACGGGTAATATTTGGTCATACGTACAATGGGAAGCCGTAATACCAAGCCCTATTCTTTTCCCCTGTAGCATTTTTTTCCCCTTTCATCTACTATTCATCCTCAGCAACGCTTTGGACAAAGCCGTAGCTGCATCCGTGGGAAAGTGTTTTCCCGGCAATCCGAGGTGTATTGTATAGTATTCATCCGGGGAATTGTCCTTTAGGCATCCGGGCGCAGATGCTAAATCATATATGCGCAATGTTGAATCCACCTCGACTTCTAGCCATTTCGCGGGTATCGTGTTTACGAGGATCCCTTTTACCCCCATCGCTCCGGTCGGCAAGTGCATTGTGCGGTAGCCGATTGCTGCCGCTTCGCCAAGCTGCTCCACAGAACGCGCGACTACGGTTATAGAGGCTCCAAGCGAAGCCAGGACCGCCGCAGTCATTTTTCCGACTTTGCCGAATCCGGCGATATAGAAGTGTTCACCTGAAATACGTCGTTTTGAAGAAGGATAGTATTCAAGCAGGAATCCCTCAGCTGTCAAAACTGCATTTTCCCAGACGAATTCCACTTCCTTCAAATACGGACGGATGGTGAAACCTGCTTCCGAAAAAGGAGCGAGCCAATCACTAGCAGCTACTCCCGGATAAAGGACTGCCGATTTATTAATTTTATCAACCGGAATGGCACCTTCCATTTGCAGAATTGGAAATACGATATGATCAGGCGAGAATTCATCAAGGATGCAAGCTAACCGTGCCGAATAACTGTTTCCGTTATAATGGAACACATCATAGCCCTTCTCCCCCATTATTCGGCTGCATTCTGATAATCTAAGGTCCGTTCCAATGAATAACCACTTTCCGTCAATTATCGTCAATGTCAAATTCCCCCAGACTATAAGTTTTTCCAAATAGGATGCGATGTTCTCCAATTAATACGATTTCACTCCAAGGGATGAATTCCGAAGTCTCCTGCTCTTTGTTGCGGAATGGGAATCGGCCATATTTCTTTTTCACTTCGAAGCCGATGATCTCTCCCGTTTTTCGATTGAAGATTAAATCCGTATCTGCAAGAAATCCATAGCGGATGCCTTCCTCTACTTGAATAAGCTCTTTTTGCGCCATTTCAGATAGCAGCATATCCTTGCCCCCTTCTAATTGTCCTGACTTATCATATGATTCAGGGGAGGCAAAGCTGCACATTCCTACAATGTGATTCCTTCACCGATTTTTAGGTGCGATAATTGAAATCGCTCGGTCATGGGCAAACGTTTCACATGCGATTCGATTAACATTGTTGAGCTTCACATTGTCGATTAGTTCGACAACTTCTTCAATTGTCTTATGCTCTGATAAAATCAGTTCGTTCTTTCCATTCCGGTGCATTCTCGATTCCGAACTTTCAAGGCCAAGCAGGAAGCTGCCTTTCAATTGCTCCTTCGCATTATGCAATTCCTTCTCCGTAACCCCATCCGATACAATTTCACCAATGAGCTGATCCATCGTGGATACCATCTCCTCCAAATGTTCAGGTCCGGTACCCCCGTAAATGACGAATGAGCCCGTTGCCAAGTAGGATGAATAATAGGAGTACACGGAATAAGCAAGCCCTTTCTCCTCCCGTATCTTTTGGAACATCCGGGAAGACATCGTGCCACCGACAATGCTATCCAGCAGAATCAGATCATGGAGCCTGTCATCAGAAAGGGCCAAGCCGGGGTAACCGATGCAAATATGCGCCTGTTCAATTTCTTTGTATTTCATTGTGTTTCCGCTATGGAAAATAGGATATGATCCTTCATTCGTTTCTGTCATGTTACCGCCAGTTGCGTATGAATTGAACAGGCTATCGATGAAACCGATTAATTTATCATCATAATTTCCAGCAATTGAAATGACGATATTATCAGCAGTGTAATGCTTTGAGATATAACGCTCGATCATTCCCTTATCAAATCGTTCAATCGTTTCCTTTACTCCGCCGATAGATTTTCCTATCGGATGCTTCGGATACATGACAGACCAAAGACGTTCATCGACATCATCATCAGGTGTATCTTCCACTGATGCAATTTCATCCAAGATTACGGATTTCTCCCTTTGCATGTCTACTTCATCGAACCGCGAATTAAAAAACATGTCCGCCATAATTGTCAGCGCTTCTTCTGCATGATGATCAAGCACCGTTGTATAATAGCAAGTCATCTCTTTGGACGTGTAAGCGTTTATATCCCCGCCCATCCCGTCGAATTGTTCCGCTATCATTTTTGCAGTGCGCGTTTTCGTTCCTTTGAACAGCATATGTTCGATAAAGTGGGAGAGCCCCCATTCCTTTTCCGTCTCATTGATGGAACCGGCTTTTATAAATAGGCCGATTGCCAATGAGCGAACATAAGGCATCTTTTCATGGATGATTCTAATGCCGTTATGGCTGATTTCTTTTTGTATCAATTTTTTACCCCCGTTTAAAAGAATAAAAAGCCTCCATCTTCACGCCATCGTAAAGAGGGGCTTTCCATTATAGTATGCTAATCAGTTATTCGTTCTTCCCTTTTTCAGCCGCTTCTTTCTCTTCTTTCAAAACGACTTTGCGGGAAAGGTTTACACGACCTTGATTGTCGATCTCGATGACTTTCACTAGAAGTTCATCGCCCATCTTCAATACATCCTCAACAGCCTTCGTACGCTCTTCCTGAATTTCAGAAATATGGAGAAGTCCATCTTTACCAGGGAAGATCTCTAGGAATGCACCGAATTTCTCAATCCGTTTCACTTTTCCTAAATGATACTCTCCGACTTTTGCTTCACGGACAATGTTTTCAATCATCGCCTTCGCTTTTTCATTCATGTTCGAATCAGGAGAAGAGATGTAAATCGTTCCATCTTGTTCAGTGTCGATTTTAACATTCGTTTCCTCAATGATTTTATTGATCACTTTTCCGCCAGGTCCGATGACATCACGGATCTTGTCAGGATTGATACGGATCATGATGATTTTCGGAGCATATTGTGAAAGTTCTTCACGCGGCGTGGAAATTGTCGATATCATATGTTCAAGGATGTGCATCCGTCCGATTTTCGCTTGAGTTAATGACTCTTCCAAAATTTGACGGGATAGTCCTTCGATTTTAATATCCATTTGCAAAGCTGTAATTCCTTTTTCAGTTCCAGCCACTTTAAAGTCCATGTCGCCGAGATGGTCTTCCATCCCTTGGATATCGGAAAGGACGGAATAGTTGTCCCCTTTTTTCACAAGTCCCATTGCGATTCCCGCGACTGGAGCTTTGATCGGGATGCCCGCATCCATCATTGCCATTGTAGAGGCGCAGATTGATGCTTGGGAGGATGAACCGTTCGACTCCAATACTTCCGCTACGAGGCGAATCGTGTATGGGAACTCCTTCTCGTCGGGAATGATTGCCTCCAGTGCTCGTTCACCTAAAGCGCCGTGACCGATTTCACGACGGCCTGGTCCACGGATTGGGCCAGTTTCCCCTACGCTGAAGTTCGGGAAGTTGTAGTGATGCATGAATCTCTTCGATTCTTCAAGTCCGAGACCGTCGATAATTTGAACTTCACCAAGAGCCCCTAATGTACAAACGCTTAGCGCCTGAGTTTGTCCACGTGTGAACAATCCAGAACCATGTGTACGCGGCAAAATGCCTACTTCAGTGGAAAGTGGACGAATTTCATCCAAACCACGGCCATCAGGACGGACTTTTTCATCAGTGATGAGTCGGCGGACTTCTTCTTTAACAAGATGATCCAATATATTCTTCACTTGCTTCATCGTCTCTTCGTCTGACTCTTCATTTGTATAGTATTCCATCACTTCATTTTTCACAGTAGTAATCGCTTCTTCACGAGCGTGCTTCTCTTCCGTCTGGATCGCATTGATCAGATCGTTCTCACACTTGTCCCTCACCTCAGCCAACAGATCTTCGTCAAGTTGGAATAAAGTGATTTCCATCTTTTCCTTGCCTACTTCAGCAATGATCTTCTCTTGGAGTTCAATCAGCTGGATGATCTGTTCATGACCGAACATGATTGCTTCGAGAATGATATCCTCGGCAACTTCCTTCGCGCCTGCTTCAACCATGTTGATGGCATCTTTTGTCCCAGCCACAACAAGGTCAAGTTCACTCACTTCCAATTGTTCAGGAGTCGGATTCACGATGAATTGTCCATCGATTCGGCCGACTTGTACGCCTGCAATCGGTCCTTCAAACGGTATGTCGGAAATCGACAAAGCGAGTGATGATCCAAGCATAGCTGCCATTTCGGAAGAACAATTTTGATCGACTGACATGACGAGTGAAATGACTTGCACGTCATTTCGGAATCCATCCGCGAACAACGGGCGGATCGGGCGGTCAATGAGACGGCTTGTTAATACAGCCTTCTCTGAAGGACGTCCTTCACGTTTGATGAATCCGCCAGGGATCTTTCCTACAGCATAGAGTCTTTCCTCATAGTTAACTGTCAGCGGGAAGAAATCAAGCGCTTTCGGTTTTTTCGAAGCGGTCGCTGTAGATAGGACTGTTGTATCTCCGTATCTGATCAGCACAGCGCCGTTCGCTTGTTTCGCAAGCTGGCCCGTTTCAATCGTTAACGGTCTCCCAGCCCATTCAAATGAATAAACCTTTTTTTGTTCTGTCATTATGGTACCCCTCTCTAATTTCAAACATGGATAGCATACGAAGTATGTATTACGTAGTAGTGTATCAAAAAAGAAGGACATATGCGAAAAATATCATTCAATAAAAAAAAGCGGGCAAGGCCCGCTTTTCGTATACATCTTATTAACGGCGAAGGCCGAGTTTAGCAATAAGATCACGGTAACTTTGAACTTCAGTTTCGCGTAGGTATTTAAGCAACTTACGACGACGACCGATCATTTTTAAAAGTCCACGACGTGAGTGGTGGTCTTTCTTATGAGTGCTCAAGTGAGCGTTCAAATTGTTGATCTCTTCAGTAAGGATAGCGATCTGTACATTAGCAGATCCAGTATCGTTTTCATGAGTTTTGAATTCGTTGATCAATTCATGTTTACGTTCTTGTGTAATAGCCATCCTTTTCACCTCCTAATAATGAAATATCCCCAAATCCCGAGCAAACGTTGGTGATTCGAATTGCCAAGGAAAGGTTAGTGCTGTTGCACTGATTTATCATAACATGAGCGGATTACGGATGCAACTAAGAAGTCCAGTTTGAACCGCTACTTTCCGTTCCGGGCGGAAGCTTTCCGGGGGCATGGCTTCAGCCAATCGAACCACGCAGAGTTCGATTGGCCGTATTTCTGCGCTTTTTGCAGAAATTAAGGCATCCGATCTACTAGGTTCCTGCTCCCTTAAGGTCGCAGAAAACATTGCTCGTAACGCTTCGCTTTTACTCGCAAACGCCGTTCTACGTTACGGCGCTTGCTAATCCCCCAGGAGTCGCCGCCCTTCACTCCAAGTAGCTAGGATCACTATTTATTAGTTCATCTCGTTTAGTAAATGCTTGGCGGTTTCCTTGTCCTTCCCTATTTGTTCAATCAGTTCGTCAACTGAATTGAATTTTTGTTCTGGGCGGATGCGGGCGATCCAGTCGACTGCTGCTTCTTTACCGTACAAGTCGGCATTGAAATCGAGAACGTGGACTTCTACGCTTGTCTTCACTTTAGCGGGGTCGTGGAAGGTAGGTTTTACCCCGACATTGCATACGCCTTTATATGATTGTCCATCAATGGTGAATAGGACAGCGTAAACCCCGTTTGCAGGCAGGATTGTATCTTCGTCAATGGATACGTTTGCCGTTGGAAAGCCAAGCAGTCTGCCTCTCTTTTCACCGTCAATGACAGTACCGACTGTTCTGAACGGTCTTCCGAGCAATGAAGCGGTCTTTTCGACGTCCCCCTCGGAGAGATGTTTGCGGATCCGGGTGGATGAGATCTTTTCATCAGAATCGGTCACTTTTTCGATGATCGTCGTGCCATATTCACCTTCCGATAGAGCCGCCATCTGTTCCATCGTGCCGACGCCTTTTGAGCCGAAAGTGAAGTCGAATCCGGCGGTGACATGCTTGATTCCTAGGTCTTTAATGAATATTTCAATGAATCTCTCCGGAGAAAGGGATGCAAGATCCCAGTCAAATGCCACAATAAAGAGGGCATCAATTCCCATTTCTTCCAAGAGACGCGTTTTTTCAGGATACTTGGTAATGTAACCGATTTTTTCTCTGCCCTTGCCAAACAGGTGTGATGGATGAGGGTCGAACGTCATAACGGCGGAACGGATTCCTAATTGTTCCGCTTTGGCTTTCGCTTCTTTTATCACTGTTTGATGACCTTTATGCAAGCCGTCGAAAAAACCGATGGCTAGCGAAAAAGGACCTTTATCATCGATAGTTGTTTGAGATGGATAGTGCAAATGGTAAATTTCCATGAGATTCTCCCCTACTGATTGAATGGAAACATCTTATCAGGTTTCATCAATCCTTCTTTTGTCGGATGCTTGCAATAGATGGCAATCGCCTTTTCCAATTTCGTAAAAACGATGGCCTCCCTAACTGCTAATGAAGGATGCTGCGGTAACACTTGTCCGTTTATTATCTTACCATATAAATCATCGTCAATTTCGACGAATTCAAACTCGGCAAGCGCTTCTTCAAGCGGCCGGATATGTTGTCCGAGAGTGCTTTGAGCTTTCCGTTCAGCCACTTCCTCTAGCGTCAAACAATCATCTTGACGGAAGTTTCCGGAAGCTGTTCGGACTAAAGTCGCCATATGTGCGGGGTATCCAAGCTTCTCTCCGATTTGTACGGATAATGTTCTGATATATGTTCCTTTTCCGCATGCAATCCGGATTACGAACTGGATCTCTTCCCCCTCGAACGACTCCCGTTCGTCGAGCAATTCGATGTCGTATATATGTACTGTTCGTTCAGGTCTTTCAACTTCGATACCTTTTCTTGCGTATTCGTACAGCCTCTTGCCATTCACTTTTACAGCGGAATACATCGGCGGTATTTGAACAATCTCGCCGGTCAGCTGCTCAAGTACTTGAAGAATAGCTTCCCTGCTTATTTTTTTATAGGAATTGTCCCCTGAGACGATTGCGCCTTCTGCATCCTCCGTTTCAGTTGAAGTGCCGATTGAAACGGTCGCAATATACTCCTTTCCTGAATCAGTGATATATTCCGCAACTTTTGTTGCTTGTCCAAGACATATCGGCAGGACGCCTTCCACGTTCGGGTCAAGTGTCCCGGTATGCCCAACTCTCTTCATGCCTAAGATTTTCCTGAGCTTGAATACGCAATCATGCGAAGTCATCCCTTTTTGTTTCCATAAAGGTAGAATTCCATCCATATACATCCTCCTCATTTTAACTTTAGTAAGCAAAATGGAGGAAGCCGGAAAGTCCATTTGGACGCCGACTTCCTCCATTTCATTCATTCTTCTTCACTGTTCACTTGACGAAGCAGTGATTCGATACGATTCCCGTATGCGACAGAATCATCAAATGCAAATTCGATCTCAGGTGTCTTCCTGAGTCTGATCCGCTGCCCGATTTCCGTACGGATAAACCCTTTTGCTTTCGTCAGGCCGGCAAGAGTCGCCTCTTTTTCTGCTTCATTTCCAAGTACTGAAATGAAAATTGTCGCCTGTTGAAGATCGCCTGTCACTTCAACGTCCGTCACAGTGACGAAGCCGATGCGAGGGTCTTTCAATTTTTGGCCGATGATTCCACCTAATTCTTTCTTCATCTGTTCAGCAACACGATTCGCACGCATAGACATGGATGGTCACCCCGATTCCGTATCAATAGTAGTCAAGTATCATTTCTGTCATTTCCCATTCCGGATTCGATTCCAAAAAGCGAATGGCTCTTCTCGTCTCCCCTTCGGCAGCTTCTTTTAGGGACGCAACCGAAACGAGAGCGATTGTTGTTCTTTGCCACAAGTCTTGATGATCGATTTCGGCGATGGAGACGTTGAATTCATTTTTCACACGATCTGTCATTCTTTTCAAGACGGATCGTTTGCCTTTCAACGAATGGACGTCAGGGATGAAGAATGTGCATTCCGCATAGACGATCATGCCCGTTTAATTTCCTCCATGATGAAGGCTTCAAAGATGTCGCCTTCTTTAATATCATTGAAGTTCTTTACGGTAATTCCGCATTCATAGCCTCTTGCGACTTCTTTCACATCGTCCTTGAACCTTTTCAATGTGTCGAGTTCGCCTTCGAAGATTACAATATTATCACGTAGGACACGTACGCCTGCGTCACGGGTGATTTTGCCTTCCGTCACATAGCTTCCTGCAATCGTTCCGATCTTCGAAACTTTGAACGTTTCACGTACTTCAGCTTGACCGATCACTTTTTCTTCATACTCAGGATCTAACAAGCCTTTCATTGCGGATTCGATTTCCTCGATCACCTTATAGATGACACGGTGCAATCTGATATCGACGCCTTCTGCTTCAGCCGCACGTTTAGCATTGACATCCGGACGGACGTTGAAACCAATGACGATTGCATTGGATGCTGCCGCTAAGGAAATATCCGATTCGTTGATGGCGCCTGCTCCGGTATGGATGATCCGGACATTGACACCTTCAACTTCGATCTTCATAAGGGAAGCTGCCATCGCTTCAACTGTTCCTTGAACGTCAGCTTTGACGATAAGGTTCAATTCCTTCATTTCCCCTTGTTTCATCTGATCGAATAAGTTATCGAGCGTTACACGAGTTTTCTCGCCGCGTTGCTCCTGCAATGCATCGCCTGCGCGCGATTCGGCAATTTGTCGGGCTGTCTTTTCGTCTTCGAAAACGACAAAACGGTCGCCCGCTTGCGGTACATCGCTAAGGCCTGTAATTTCGACCGGCGTAGATGGACCAGCTTCCTTCACCCGGCGGCCAAGGTCGTTGATCATTGCACGAACCTTACCGAAAGTGTTTCCAACGACGATTGGATCACCTACACGAAGCGTTCCATCCTGGACGAGAAGTGTTGCGACAGAACCTCTTCCGCGGTCCAATTGTGCTTCGATGACTGAACCTTTTGCACGGATATTCTTGCTTGCTTTCAATTCCGCGACTTCCGCCACCAACAAGACCATTTCTAATAGCTGATCGATTCCTTCACCTTTTAAAGCGGAAATCGGTACGAAGATTGTATCGCCGCCCCATGCTTCAGCTAATAAGCCATGCTCTGTCAGCTCTTGCATGACCCGGTCAGGATTCGCAGTTGGTTTATCCATTTTGTTTACAGCTACGATAATCGGCACTTCAGCCGCTTTCGCGTGGTTGATCGCTTCAATCGTTTGAGGCATGACACCGTCATCAGCTGCAACGACAAGAATCGTAATGTCTGTCACTTTTGCTCCACGTGCCCGCATTGTTGTAAATGCTGCGTGGCCAGGAGTGTCCAGGAACGTGATTTTCTTGCCATCAGCGTTGATCTGATAGGCGCCGATATGCTGTGTGATTCCGCCAGCTTCCCCTTGAGTCACTTTCGTATCACGGATTGAATCGAGAAGCGTCGTTTTACCATGGTCAACGTGCCCCATGATTGTTACGACAGGAGGACGCTCTGTCAATTCCGCTTCTGTCTCCTCAGATTCCTCGAAGTAAATTTCAAGATCCGTCACATCGATGCGGATTTCTTCTTCCACTTCCACTTCATATTCCGCACAAATCAACTCGATTGCATCTTTATCCAACTCTTGGTTGATCGTCGCCATGACGCCCAACATAAATAGCTTTTTGATGATTTCAGATGGTTCCCTGCCAAGTTTGTTCGCAAGTTCACCGACTGTAAGTGATTCATAAAAGGTGATTTTTTCCGGCAATGGCTTTTCCACTTTCGGCATTGGTGCCGGACGATGTCTCCTGCGCCCTTGGTTAATGCCGCGTGCAGGTGGTCTTCCGCCGCGTCCAGCCGGGCGGTTGCCGCCTTGAGCACCTTGTCCCGGACGTTGACCGCCCTGAGTCGACGGACGGTTGCCTGCTTGCGCCCCTTGGCCGGTACGTTGACCGCCTTGGGATGACGGACGATTGCCGCCTTGAGCGCCTTGACCTGGGCGCTGACCGCCTTGGGATGCCGGACGGTTGCCGCCTTGAGCGCCTTGTCCTTGATGTTGGCCTCCTTGTGCCGGACGGTTGCCGCCTTGAGCGCCCTGTCCTTGACGTTGGCCTCCTTGTGCCGGACGGTTGCCGCCTTGAGCGCCTTGTCCTTGACGTTGGCCGCCTTGTGCCGGACGGTTGCCGCCTTGAGCGCCTTGTCCTTGACGTTGGCCGCCTTGTGCCGGACGGTTGCCGCCTTGAGCGCTTTGTCCTGGGCGTTGGCCGCTCTGTTGCTTGTTGTTCTGGCTATTGCCTGTTGGACGTGGCGAATTTGCAGCTGGCTTCCGGTCATTTTGTCCATTTCGAGGCTTGTCGGATGGAGTAGAACCGCCTTTACCAAAGCGTTGATCCAATTTTGATGTCGCATCTCTATCAAGCATCGACATATGGTTTGTTACATTCACATTCATTTTCCCAAGCTCTTCGATGACTTCTTTACTCGTCCGATTCACTTGTTTCGCGTATTCGTGTACACGTATCTTCGTCATTAGCCCACCCCCGGTTATATTCGTTGAGGAGCCCGGATAATTTTCCGGCGAAGCCGGCATCCGTTAACGCGAGTACGACCCGCGACTCTTTTCCGATTGCATGGCCGAGAGCTTCCCGGCTCCCGAACACATGCTTCTCAACGTTGTAGAAATTACATTTATCGTTCACTTTTTTCTGTGTGTTTTTTGAAGCATCTTCAGAAACGATGACTAAGCGAGCATTGCCCGAACGCACTTCTTTGACGACCAGCTCTTCGCCGGTGATCAGTTTCCGGGCCCTCGCAGCCATTCCTAACAATTGAAAGATTGCTGTAGGATTCATTTCAATGCCTCACGACGGATTGCATGCAGAAGATCATCAAAGACTTCTTCAGGCACCGATGTTCCAAGCTGGCTTTCAATCGATCTATTGCGTTTCGCAGTTTCAACAGCATTTTCAGTTTTCGATACATATGTACCACGTCCTGATTTTTTGCCTGTCAGATCAACCGAAACTTCACCTTCTTTAGTGCGGACAATGCGGATCATTTCCTTCTTCGGCAACATCTCTCCTGTCGCAGCACATTTACGCAAAGGTATTTTCTTTTTGCTTGTCATGGGCAGTCATCCTTTCAACTCAATTGTCTTCGTCTGTTTCCGAATATAAATCGATTGTTTCGAGATCGGATTCATCATCCGGTTCATTATCTAAATACGGATCCTCATTATATGCATCATTTCCATTTTCGGCAACGGCATATACATCCTCTTCAAATAGCCGTTCTCCGGCCGTTTGATCGGTGGCAGACGGATAGATGCCGAGTTCACGGGCATCCGTTTCGCTTTTGATATCGATTTTCCATCCAGTCAATTTGGCGGCCAAACGGGCATTCTGTCCACGTTTCCCAATCGCTAGCGACAACTGGTAGTCCGGCACTACAACTGTTGTGGATCTGTCTTCTTCATTCACTTGCACGTCCAACACTTTGGATGGGCTCAATGCATTCGCCACGAAGATGACAGGGTCCTCGGACCATTCCACGATATCGACCTTTTCCCCGTTCAATTCATTAGAAATGGATTGGACCCGGGCACCTCTGGATCCGACGCAGGAACCTACGGGATCGACTTCCTCATTGTTCGTATGAACTGAAATTTTCGATCGGTCACCCGCTTCCCTGGCAATCGATTTGATTTCAACTGTTCCATCGTAGATTTCCGGAACTTCCATTTCGAACAGCCGACGCAGAAGTCCTGGATGCGTACGGGAAACAAACACTTGAGGCCCTCTTGAAGTGCGCTCAACTTTTGTAA
The DNA here is from genome assembly GCF_023715585.1 of Sporosarcina luteola. Lineage (GTDB taxonomy): Bacteria > Bacillota > Bacilli > Bacillales_A > Planococcaceae > Sporosarcina > Sporosarcina luteola_D. The sequence continues at coordinate 344,935 of NZ_JAMBOK010000001.1, read as the reverse complement.
TATAGACCTTGATGCGGTCATGAGGTTTGTAGGATTCTGTAGTGATCTGTTCACTCGAAGGCAGCACGGCCTCCACTTTCCCAAGCCCTACATATAGATTCCTTGCGTCCAGGCGCTCTACGATCCCATTAACGATGTCGTCTTCCCGATCCACATACTCATCATAAATCAGCCCACGTTCAGCTTCACGAACACGCTGCGTAACAACTTGCTTGGCAGTTTGTGCTGCAATGCGTCCGAAGTCACGCGGCGTCACTTCTTCTTCGACGACATCTCCGAGTTCGTAGGCTGGGTTGATGGCTAATGCGTCTTCGAGTGCGATTTGAAGTCTCTCGTCTTCCACTTCTTCCACGACATCTTTACGGGAATATACTTTCATCGTCCCTTTTTCCAAATTCAAATCGACGCGCACGTTTTGCGCCTGGTTAAAGTTTCTTTTATATGCGGTAACAAGTGCCGCCTCAATTGCTTCCACAATGACATCCCTTGAAATGCCTTTCTGCTTTTCAAGTGCCGTCAATGCATCGAGTAGATCACTACTCATAATTAATCACTCCTATATTCAATTATGCGGAAAAATCGATTGCTAGTCGTGCAAATGCAATTTTTTCCTTGTCAATTACGACTTGCAACTTCCGTGTCTTGATGCGGATTTCAACTTCTGCAGCATCAGGACCATAAGAAAGCAAGTATCCTTCAAACTCTTTCATTCCGTTGATCGGTTCATACGTCTTAATGAATACATATTGCCCAATCGCTTTTACAAAATCCTCTTCTCTTTTAAGCGGACGTTCGGCGCCGGGTGAGGAAACCTCAAGGAAATAGTTCTGGGGGATTGGATCAGTACGGTCCAGTTCTTCGCTAAGCCTTTCGCTGACGAGTGCACACTGCTCGATATCGATATTCCCTTCCGGCGTATCGATATAAACCCGTAAAAACCAGTCCCTTCCTTCCTTCACAAATTCAACATCAACTAATTCCAACGTAAGGTCATTCACTATCGGACTGACGAGCTTTTCAACTTCTTCTGTAATTTTACTCATCATAACCCTCCCGAAATTTGATTGAAACTTGTCTTATACGAATAAACAACAGAAAAGAGCGGGAAATCCCACTCTTTTTTCGCAAGACATATAGCAAAAGTTGCTCCAATTGTACCATCTACTGGGTGTCATTGCAAACAATCTGCAAAAGCGAAGGGCGCCTGCCTAGCAAAGGTCCGCAGTCTAAGTGCGCCGCGTCCTGCGGCAACGACTGCATGACCGGCTTCCTGCCGGCCTCAGGCATAAGGCGAAGATGCGCCGTGGCGTTTTTTGCCACAGAGCAGCTTTGACTTATGACCCGAGCCTCTGGCGCCCGGAGTCTAGACGAGTATAAACGATGCCAAATGCTTGCCGTTGCCAATTGAGAGTTGTATCAGAAAAGTGAAAGCTGGTTTGTATCAGGCATACCTTCCAGACACCCTAATGAATCCATATATTCAATGACCGTTTTCGAAACTCTGCCTCGTTGCTGCAGATCTTCCTTCGATAAGAAGATGCCATCCTTGCGGGCTTCAACAATCCCTTTGGCAACGTTCGTTCCCAGGGATGGAATCGCGTCGAAAGGCGGGATCAATTGATTGCCATCGATAAGAAATTCTGTGGCATCGGATTTATACAGGTCCGGTTTAGCAAATGAAAATCCGCGCTCACACATTTCCAATGAAATCTCCAATACGGTAAGCAAGTTCTTTTCTTTAGGCGATGCTTCTAATCCTTTATCGTTGATTTCCTTGATTTTCGCCCTTATGGACGCATTGCCTTTCGTCATTGTCGCAAGATCGTAATCGGTCGCGCGGACAGTGAAATAAGCAGCATAATACATGATCGGATGATGCACTTTGAAATAGGCGATACGAAGCGCCATAAGAACATAAGCAGCGGCGTGCGCCTTCGGGAACATGTATTTTATCTTTTTACAGGAATCGATATACCAGCCGGGAACTTGGTTCGCCTTCATTGCCTCTTCGAATTCAGGGGTCAGCCCTTTTCCTTTCCGCACTGATTCCATTATCTTGAATGCCATTGCAGGCTCTAGCCCTTGGTAAATCAAGTAGACCATAATATCATCACGGCAGCCGATCACATCGGACAATTGGCAGATCTTATTTTGAATCAGCTCTTGGGCATTGCCAAGCCACACGTCGGTTCCATGGGAAAGCCCGGAAATTTGGATCAGCTCCGAAAACGTGGACGGTTTTGTCTCCTCGAGCATTTGCCTAACGAAGCGCGTACCGAATTCCGGTACACCTAGTGTCCCCGTTTTGCAATCGATCTGCTCTTCCGTGACCCCTAATGACGAGGTCCCGCTGAACAGCGCCATGACTCCTTCATCATCAGGTGGAATTGTTTTTGGATCGATTCCTGAAAGGTCTTCAAGCATTTTGATCATCGTCGGATCATCATGTCCGAGGATGTCCAGCTTCAAAAGGTTATTATCGATTGAATGGAAGTCGAAATGCGTCGTTCGCCAACTTGATCCGGCATCGTCTGCCGGGAACTGGATCGGTGTGAAGTCGAAGATCTCCATATTATCCGGGACGACGATGATTCCGCCCGGATGCTGACCTGTATTCCGTTTAACGCCTGTACAGCCTTGCACGAGCCGGTCAATTTCCGCCCCGCGCAAATGAAGATTATTGTCGTTCATATACCCACGGACATAGCCGTATGCCGTCTTTTCGGCAACAGTTCCGATTGTTCCGGCACGATATACATAGTCTTCTCCGAAAAGCTCTTTTGTATAATTATGTGCATGTGCCTGGTATTCTCCGCTGAAATTCAAATCGATGTCTGGAACTTTATCTCCATTAAAACCAAGGAATGTTTCAAACGGGATGTCCTGTCCATCTTTTTTGAACATCGTACCGCACGACGGGCACGCTTTGTCCGGCAAGTCGAATCCGGATCCGACCGAACCATCATCGAAGAACTCAGAGAGCTTGCAAGATGGGCAAACGTAATGCGGAGGCATCGGATTCACTTCCGTGATTTCCATCATCGTTGCAACGAGGGAGGAGCCGACCGACCCACGGGATCCGACAAGATATCCATCATCCAATGATTTCTTGACGAGCTTATGCGAGATGAGATAAATGACCGCGAAGCCATTGTCGATGATCGACTTTAATTCTTTCTCGATCCGCGCTTCGATTATTTCAGGCAATTGCTCACCGTATATATGGCGTGCCATCGAATAGGTCAATTCCCGAACCTCATCGTCCGCACCGACGATTGTCGGTGTATACAAATCATCTTTGATCACTTTCACATCTCCGATACGGTCGGCCACTGCCTGCGGATTATCAATGACAATTTCTTCGGCGACTTCCTTGCCCAAAAACGAGAAGTGCTCAAGCATTTCATCAGTCGTCCGGAAATGGACTTCAGGCAATGAATGACGGTTCATCGGATTTGCTCCGCCTTGGGATCTGACTAGAACTTGACGATACGTCGCGTCCGTCTCGTCGATATAGTGGACATTCCCCGTAGCACATACAGGAAGCCCCACTTTTTTTCCAAGCTTGATCATCTTGCGCATTATATCTTCAAGATTCCATTCGTCCCTGACCAATTCCAATTCAATCAAGTGAGAATAGGCAGGTTTCGGTTGCAGTTCCAGGTAGTCATAGAAGCCTGCAATTTCTTCAACTTCTTCCATCGATTTTTGCATCAGGCCCTCGAAGACTTCACCTTTGTCGCAGCCTGAACCGACAAGAAGCCCCTTGCGGTATTTCATCAATAAAGAACGAGGAATGCGCGGTACTCTGTAAAAGTAGTTCATATGGGATATAGAGACGAGTTTGAATAGATTCTTTAAGCCTTCGTCATCCATTGCAAGCAAAGTGCAGTGGGATGGCCTCGAACGTTTGTAGGCATCCCCTTCCCCTATATGTTTATTGAAGTCATCCAAGTATTCGATTCCTTTTTCCGTTGCCGCCTCTTTCATAAGACGGATGAACAGATAGGCTGTCGCTTCGGTATCGTAAATTGCGCGGTGATGCTGCGTCAATTCAATATCGAATTTCTTCGCCAAGGTGTTCAATCTATGATTCCGCATTTCCGGATAGAGAAAACGTGCCAATTCAAGTGTATCAATGACAGGATAGTTCTTGTCATGAAGACCTGCCTTTTTGCTCGCTTCGTAAAAGAAGCCCATATCAAAAGATGCGTTATGAGCGACTAGGATTGCATCTCCGATGAAATCCTTAAAGTCCCTTATGACTTCCGATACTTCAGGAGCGTCTTTCACCATGTCATCTGTTATGCCAGTAAGTTCAATCGTTGTTGAAGATAAGGGATGATGAGGATTCGCGAACCTTTCAAAGGTTTCCTTAAGCTCACCATTTACGACTTTTACTGCAGCCAACTCGATGATTGTGTCGTACACCGCAGACAGACCTGTCGTTTCTACGTCAAATACGACAAATGTATCGTTTTCGAGTTCCCGATGCTGCTCGTCAAAGACGATTGGCACGCCATCATCTACCAAGTTCGCTTCTAACCCGAACAACACTTTTATGCCGTGTTTCTTGCCCGCAGAATAAGCTTCAGGAAACGATTGGACATTTGCATGGTCGGTGATTGCAACTGCAGGATGCCCCCATTTCGCGGCCTGAGCGACCAATGCCGATGCCGATGTTACTGCATCCATTTGACTCATTGTCGTATGGGCATGCAATTCAATTCGTTTACGGTCCTCAGGCGCACTGTCTTTTCTGATTACAGGAGTGACTTCCATGATGTCCTGTGCCATCATGATGAGATCCCGTACGAATGTATCGTTCTGGATGCTGCCTCTCGCCCGTACCCATGCACCTTTTTTCAATGTTTTCATGAGCTCTGCATCTTCGTTATCCCGAGAGAACATTTTTACGAGAATGGAATCTGTGTAATCCGTAACTTTTATTGTGAGCAATGACCGGCCGCTTCTCAATTCCCTTACTTCCGCATCGAAAACGTAGCCTTCGATTGTAAGGCGTCTTTCTTCATCTTGTATCGACTGGATACCGATGATCGGTTCATCCGGTTTGATCGGGACTCCTAACACGAATGGTCTGTTGCCGATATCCCCGTTCTCCTTCTTCATTGCTTCCATCTTTTGAAGGTTGGCTAAGGCATTCTTGGCATACGCTTCTTCTTCTGCCTGTTTCTGCGCCATGAATGCAAGTATTTCCTCTTCATTATTTTCCGCTTCCTCAGAAATCGTAAATTCGATAGCCATCGATGGGAAACCGAAAGATTCATAAACCTCTGCAATAATGCGGCCGTATTTATTTTTCAATGTTTGTTGTTCAAAATCATTCATGCAAGTCAATGTCATTTTCCCGCCGACGAGTACAGGTTTTTGCCCGGCAAGCCTCTCGCGGATCGGAGGCGACATATCCGTCATTTCCTGCAAGACAAAAGGCCAATAGCCGATGATCAGTTCCGGATCTCCTTCTGTTGTTCGCACTGATATTTGAATCCGCACCGCAGCGATGGATGTAAAGGCTTCTATCATCCTCTGTTGGAATAACTGAAAGACTTTGACGGGCAGTGTTTTTTCAAGCTCAACATTAAATTGCCACATTCTCGATTTACGATGAATATCTACCCGTTCCAACGTTCCTTGCTCGAAATGTACGATCATTTGATCATCTGCCATTCCAATTTGCTGCAGCAATGTCAGCAACTTCATCTTTGCATCCATATGTAACCCCCCGCTTCGTACAGTGAAAAGAAGGGAAGTACCGGAATCCGGCCTCCCCTCCCTTCCATTTATTTTTAACTAAAAAAGGCTTGCAGCTTTTCAGTAACTTCTTCTTTTTGCCACTCGACAGTTTCACCTGTTCCCCTGAATTTTACTTCAATGATCCCATCCTGCGCTTTCTTGCCGATTGTCAGACGCACCGGTAATCCGATAAGGTCTGCATCTGTGAATTTTACACCCGGCCGCACGTCACGGTCATCATGTAAAATGTCGTATCGGTATGATGTAAGCAGATGATAAAGCTCCTCCGACAGTTTTACTTGTGCTTCATCGTTCATGTTGATCGTTACTAGGTGAATATCATACGGGGAAATATGCTTCGGCCATTTTAGCCCATTCGCATCATTATGCTGCTCAGCGACGGCCGCCAAAATCCTTGAAACGCCAATGCCATAGCACCCCATGAGATAAGGTTGGGCCTTGCCGTTTTCATCGAGGTACGTCGCTTTCATCGGATCGCTATAAGCGGTGCCCAATTTAAAGATATGGCCCAGTTCAATTCCTTTGGCAAATCGGATTGTTCCGTTTCCATCCGGCGAAGGATCCCCTTCTCTGATGTATCGCAGATCCAAATAGCGCTCGATTGCAAAATCACGCTCTGGATTAACATTCATCAAGTGGTATCCATCTTCATTTGCTCCACAAACACCATTAACGACCTTTTCGACTGCAAAATCCGCATACACTTTCAAATCGAGAGGTAATTTGACAGGGCCGATGGAACCAGCTTTGCAAGAAAGCATTTCTTCGATCTCACTCTCTGTTGCGAGGTTGATATCCTTTGCCTGTAAAGCATTTTTCAACTTGATTTCGTTAATGTCATAATCACCGCGTGACAGAATGACAATTAGCGTTTCATCCACTTTGAAGAGGAGCGTTTTTATCACTTTAGAAGGATCTACATTTAAATATTCCGCCACTTCCGCAATCGTCCTCTTACCTGGTGTTTCTACTTTAACGAGCTCTTTCAATGTTTCTTTGGATTCCACATATTCGGTATGGACTTCTGCCATTTCGATATTTGCAGCGTATGAGGATTCGTCGCTGTAAGCGATCGTATCTTCCCCGATATCGGACAATGCCATGAACTCGTGAGTTCCATCCCCGCCGATTGTTCCGCCATCAGCAATGACAGCACGGAAATCCAAACCTAATCTTAAGAAGATTTTCGAGTATGCCTGCATCATTTCATTGTACTTCTCTTCTAGACTTTCTTTTGTTGAATGGAATGAATAAGCATCCTTCATGATAAATTCCCTGCCGCGAAGCAGACCGAAGCGCGGTCGTTTTTCATCCCTGAACTTCGTCTGAATCTGAAAGACAGTGAGCGGCAGTTTCTTATAGGATTTCACTTCATCCCGAATGAGTGATGTAACCACTTCTTCATGAGTTGGGCCTAAAGCCAATTGACGATCATGTCTATCCTTTAGCCTGAACAATTCAGCGCCGTACGAAGACCACCGCCCTGACTCTTCCCAAAGCTCGGACGGCTGCAATGTCGGCATGTATAGTTCAACGGCATCAATTGCTTCCATCTCTTCCCGTATGATGTTCTCAATCTTCCGAATCACTTTTTTCGCGAGCGGAAGAAAGGAATACACACCACTCATATGTTGACGAATATATCCGGCGCGGAGCAGTAGCTGATGGGAAATCACATCAGCATCCGTCGGTATTTCACGCATAGTCGGGATGAATGTCCGTGATTGTTTCATGAAGATTTCACCTCGAATTTCTGTAGTGGGCTATTGTATTAAAAAAAGAATCTTTGTATGTCATTCCAGGTGACGACAAGCATAAGAACCATCAGTAACATGATGCCGACAAAATGGACCATGCCCTCTTTCTGTTTGTCGATTGGTTTCCCGCGGACACCTTCAAATAGGAAGAAGAGCAATCTTCCGCCGTCCAGTGCAGGTAGTGGCAATAGATTCATGATTCCGAGGTTTATGCTTAACACGGCTGCCCAGTTCATCAGGGAGTACATCCCCCATTGAGCGACCTCTTCTGTCGCTTTGTAAATACCGACAGGTCCGCTTAGTGCGTCAATTGTGAATTTGCCAGTGACGAGCATACCGAGAAGTTCAAAAATCTTCTTCATCCAGCCATATGTCTGCTCCGCCCCGAAGGCGAATGCTTTTAGCGCATTCTTTTCAACTGGACTTTCATACATGACACCGATTTGACCGAATTCATCTCTATCTTTGACCACTTTCTCTGGAACGACTGCCAATGTCACCATTTCTCCAGCTCTTTCTACCTTCAATCGAAGTTTGTTTCCGGGATTTTCCTGTATCGTTGCAGTGAATTCCTGCCAACTTCCAATCGGTTTTCCGTCCACTTCCTTAACGAAGTCTCCAGCTTCCATTCCTGCAGCATAAGCAGGACTATCAGTGATAACTTCTTTAATAATAGGCTCGTTTGTCGGAATTCCATTAAGCAGACCAATTGCCAAGAAGATAAAAAACGCGAGGATGAAGTTGAATAGAGGACCGGCAAAAATAGCCATCGCCCTGCTTCCCAACGACTTCGAATCGAATTGGCGGTCATAAGGCGCAATGAGTGTCTCCTGCCCTTTCTCATAGATGACAGCGTCCCGAGAAATCCCATACTTCACAAGATTTCCATCTTCGTCATATCCTTCGATGAAAAGTTCTTTACTTAAATCGGCAGATTCCGTTTCCAAAAACAACACATTCGGATTAGAGACATCACGATTCAAATAGATCTTTTCAATTTTATCATCACTATTCAGGATGACACCGACACGGTATCCGGGTTGTAATTCGATCGTGTCGAAATCCTCTCCAGCCATTCTTACATACCCGCCAAGCGGAAGAATACGGATCGTATAAAGAGTCTCCTTTTTCCGGATGGCAAGGATTTTCGGACCAAAACCAATTGCAAATTCACGTACCATGATGCCGGCTCTTTTCGCAAAAAGGAAGTGCCCTAATTCATGAAAAAAGACAAGAGAACCAAATATGATAATAAAAGCTATAACGGTTTCCATTAAAAACCACCTTAACTGGCCACACCGGCCGATTTATGAACTACTCATTCCACCATATCATACACCATTTTACGGGTGATTGAATCGGTTTCTAAAATCGCTTCCAAGTCCGGAGATGAAATTGATTGATGATTGTCCATCATCCGTTCCACGATTTCCTCAATTTGGAGGAAAGGTATTCTGCCTTGCATGAACAGATGGACCGCCACTTCATTTGCAGCATTCATCACTGTCGGCATCGTACCCCCTTGTTTGCCTGCTTCGTAGGCGAGGGCGAGGGCTTTGAACCGTTTAAAGTCCATTTTTTCAAAATGGAGTGTTCCAATTTCCTCGAGACGGAGCGGCTTGGCGTTTTGCATCGGAATCCGGTCCGGATATGTCATCGCATACTGGATCGGCACCCTCATGTCAGGGGAGCCGAGTTGAGCCATAATACTCGTATCTTCGAATTCAACCATGGAATGGATAATGCTTTCCTTGTGCAACAAACATTCGATCCTGTCATATGGCATGTCGAATAAATGATGTGCTTCAATCACTTCAAGACCTTTGTTCATCATGGTAGCAGAATCGATCGTCAACTTGTTGCCCATGGACCAATTCGGATGAGCCAACGCTTGCTCGACTGTAACGCCTTGCAATTGATCCCTTGAGAGATCTCTGAAACTTCCACCGGAAGCTGTCAGAATAAGCCGGGAAACTCGTTTCGGATTCTCGCCGTTCAACGATTGGAAAAGTGCTGAATGCTCACTGTCAACCGGCAAGAGTGCGACATTCCTCTTCCTGGCTTCTTCCATGACAATATCACCAGCGGCGACGAGTGTCTCTTTGTTCGAAATGGCAATCGTGATGCCTTGGCGGATGGCTTCCATAGTCGGTTCCAGACCAACGCTCCCGATGACCGCATTGACAAGCATATCTGCGCCAGTCTGCGCCGCCACGGCAACGAGCCCTTCCTTGCCATGCACGAAACGCGTTTCCGGAAATTCGGATTGCAATGCTACTGCATCTTCCTCCCGCATGACGGATACAAGCTCCGGACGGAATTGCGCCGTAATTTCTCTCACTTTCGGTATATTCATACCAGCTGAAAAAGATACGAGTTTAAATTGCTCTTTGTTTGATTGAATAATATCGAGAGTCTGTGTACCGATAGAACCAGTGGCACCAAGCAGACTTATTTGCTTTGTCATAATATGATTAACTTCCCTTCCATCAACCGACTAGATGTAAAAAATGAATGAGCGGCAACACGAAAAGGAGACTATCGAAACGGTCAAGAATTCCTCCATGTCCCGGCAAGAGATTCCCGGAATCTTTCACATTGAAATGCCTTTTCAACGCTGACTCGACCAAATCCCCCAACTGTCCGACAATTGAAGCGATGATTGTTACAACGATCAACATTAAGAAAGAAGGCGCTAACGGATAAAAGATTTGGAACACGCTAGCGAATAAGACGGCAAATGCGATGCCTCCGATAAACCCTTCAACTGTTTTATTCGGAGAGATATCCGGCCATAATTTCCGTTTGCCAATTTTCCTGCCAATAAAGTATGCACCTGAATCTGTCGTCCAAATTACTAGGAGCGCGTAAAACACATATTCAAACCCATAAAACCGGGTTTCGATCAAATAATAAAATCCGATGCCGACGTATAGTGCACTGAATGCAGTAAATGCCGCATGATCGAATGTAAATCTGTTTTTAGAGATTACTGTATAAATCAATAAAATAAGAATGAGTGCAAATAACATTTCAATTTTGGAATAGCCAATCCACTGCTCAGCTTCAATAGTCCATCTTGATGGCAATAATAAAATAGCCAGTGCAATCCAGACGGTAATGCCTGCGAAAGAAAAAACACGAATATCTTTCATGCGTAGCAATTCATATAACCCGATAGAAGCAATAATATATATGGCGATTGTAAATGGGAGCCCACCGATGATGACTAGCGGGAAAAATATGGCCAATGCGGCGATCGCTGTAATAATTCTCTGTTTCATTCTCCTTTATCCCCTTCCACACTTCCAAATCTTCGATTGCGCATTTGGAATTCTTCGATTGCGCTTAACATGCATGACTCATCGAAGTCCGGCCAGAGCACGTCTGTAAAGGAGAATTCCGAATAAGCTAGCTGCCAAAGCATGAAATTCGACAATCGCACTTCCCCACTCGTCCTGATGAGCAAATCAGGTTCGGGTAAGTGTGATGTCATGAGATGCGACCCGATCAATGATTCGTCAATCTCATCTATTGTTAGTTGGTTGTCTACAGCCAGTTTGGCGATTTCTTTCACTGCCTCCACCATTTCAAGACGGCTGCCGTAGTTCATAGCAAAATTCAGGACAAGTCCGTCATTGCTGGAAGTGGCCTCTATCGCTTTTACAATTGCCTCTTTCGTATGTGGTGGAAGGGCATCGAAATTCCCGATCATTTCAACCTTCACGTTCTGTTCAATCAGTTCCGGCAAGTATGTTGTCAGGAACTCTCCGGGCAGTTTCATCAAAAAGTCGATCTCCATTTTAGGCCGCTTCCAGTTTTCAGTCGAAAAAGCGTACAATGTCAAGACGTTAATACCAATTTCATTTGCTATCCGGGTGATTTTCCGAACGGTCTTCATGCCTTCATGATGGCCGGCAATCCGTGGTAAACTGCGTCGTCTTGCCCATCTGCCGTTTCCATCCATTATGATGGCGACGTGTGAAGGTATTGTTCTACTTTTGACTTTCGCAAGCCTGTCGGAAATTGATGATTGGTTCTCTACAGTTTTTTTCCGTAACAGTTTATCTAGCATTCCGTTTCCTCCACTCGCCTGCTATTTGAGCAAGTACCTAGTCTATCGTATCAAATCGGCCGATAAATTTCATTTAAAACAGTTGAAAATTAGTGTTTATGCTCTTTTAGATTATGCTTGTTATGTAGTGAATTATTTATCATTCCGGAAAGTGAATGAAATACGGTCAGAAAAAAAGACGTCCTGAAAGTAGGACGCCCCAGTGTATAGAAAGTTCTTCGATCAGATTTCCATAATTTCATTTTCTTTATCTTTCGCAAGCTCATCAATTTTAACGATGTAGGAATCAGTCAACTTTTGGATTTCTTCACCTTCACGGCGCAGTTCGTCCTCTGTGATCTCCCCATCTTTTTCAAGCTTTTTCAACTCATCGTTAGCATCCCGGCGTACGTTTCGGATTGCAATCTTGGAGTCTTCCGCTTCTTTTTTGACTTCCTTCACCAATTCCTTGCGTCGCTCTTCCGTTAAAGCAGGGACTGCCAAACGGATGACCGATCCATCATTGGAAGGAGTGATGCCGATATCCGATTTCAATATCGCCTTCTCAATATCACCTAAAGTCGTCTTATCATATGGCTGAATGACCATCAGTCTCGCCTCTGGCACCGAAATGCCTGCCATTTGGTTCAATGGCGTCGGAGCTCCGTAATAAAGCACTGAAATCCGATCTAGCAATGAAGCATTTGCACGTCCTGCCCGTATTGAAGCAAGCTGTCTCGAGAAAGACCCGATCGCTTTGTCCATTCTTTCCTTCGTTTGATTCATTACCGCTTTCGGCATTTACCCATTCCTCCTCACAACCGTACCGATTGGTTCACCGAGCACGGCCTTTTTAATGTTTCCATTATCCATAATTGAGAATACTACGAGAGGGATATCGTTGTCCATACATAGGGTTGAAGCAGTTGAATCCATGACTTCCAGACCTTGGCTGATTACTTCCAAGTACGTCAATTCCGTATATTTCACTGCAGTCTCATCTTTTAATGGATCTGCTGAATAGACGCCGTCAACGTTGTTTTTTGCCATCAGGATGACGTCCGCTTCGATTTCTGCCGCTCTCAGTGCAGCTGTCGTGTCCGTTGAGAAGTAAGGATTCCCTGTTCCCGCAGCAAAAATGACGACACGCTTTTTCTCAAGGTGGCGGATCGCTTTCCTGCGGATATACGGTTCGGCTACTTGCCTCATATCGATCGATGATGACACACGTGTTTCAACGTCTAACTTTTCAAGAGCGTCTTGAAGAGCCAATGAGTTCATGACTGTGGCAAGCATACCCATATAATCTGCAGTTGTCCGGTCCATACCCATCTCACTGCCGATTTTACCTCGCCATATGTTTCCTCCACCAACTACGACCGCAACTTCCACACCAAGGTCAACAACTTCTTTTACTTGTACTGCGACTGTCTTGATGATTTCCGGTGATAGACCATAGCCTTTTTCACCCGCAAGTGCCTCGCCGCTAAGCTTCAAAACAATTCTTTTATATTTTGGGACGCCCATATGTACCCTCCGTCTACTGTGTTTTCTCGAAAAATAGGGAACACAAAGTTGTGTCCCCTAATTGATCTTTTATCTGATCAGTTGCCTTTTACTTGGCTCATGACTTCATCAGCAAAGTTGTCTTCGCGTTTTTCAATTCCTTCACCGACAGCATAACGAACGAATTCTTTCAACGTTCCGCCAGTCGATTTAACAAAATCGCGCACTTTTTGATCGGAGTTTTTAACGAATGCTTGGTCAAGAACACAAATATCTTCGAAGTATTTTCCAAGACGTCCTTCAACCATTTTCGCAACGATGTTTTCCGGCTTGCCTTCATTCAACGCTTGTTCAGTAAGGACTTTACGCTCGCGCTCAACTTCTTCTTCTGAAACCTCGTCACGTGAAATGTATTGCGGGTTCATAGCTGCAATGTGCATTGCAACATCTTTAGCAGCATCGGAGTCTGTAGTGCCTTCTAGAATAGTAAGTACTGCAATGCGGCCGCCCATATGAAGATAAGGACCGAAAGCATCGTTGTCTGTCTTTGTTTTCAATTCGAAACGGCGAAGAGTGATTTTCTCACCGATTTTAGCAACTGCATTGGAAATGTGGTCAGCGACTGAAAGACCGTTTTCCATTTTTGATTCGGTTGCTTCTTCGACTGTTGCTGGTTTTGTTGCTAGAAGGTGTTCGCCAAGTTCTTTTACAAGGGCTTGGAACGCTTCGTTTTTCGCGACGAAGTCCGTTTCAGCGTTCACTTCGAAAATGACAGCGTCGTTACCGTTAACGATGATGTCTGTCGTACCTTCAGCAGCGATACGGTCAGCTTTTTTAGCTGCGCTTGATAGACCTTTTTCACGAAGGAAGTCTACCGCCGCGTCCATATCACCATTTACTTCAGTAAGTGCTTTTTTGCAGTCCATCATACCTGCACCTGTTTTTTCGCGCAATTCTTTTACCATTTGTGCTGTAATTGCCATTGTTAGTTCCTCCTGTATGAGTGATTTGAGACGACACCTTTAAAAAAGACGATAAGGGGTTGGCCGCTTATCGTCTGTTCTATTACTACTATTACTCTGCAGCTGCCGTTTCAGTCGCTTCTTCAGATACTTCTTCATCAGCGCCTTGTCTTGATTCGATTAATGCATCTGCCATTTTGCTAGTAAGTAGACGAACCGCACGGATTGCATCGTCATTCGCAGGAATGACATAGTCGATTTCGTCCGGGTCACAGTTCGTATCAACAATACCGACGAGTGGAATGTTCAATTTGATTGCTTCAGCCACAGCGATGCGCTCTTTACGAGGGTCAACAACGAAGATGACGTCTGGCAATGATTTCATATCACGGATACCGCCAAGGAATTTCACAAGACGATCGTGTTCTTTTCTTAGTTCAGATACTTCTTTCTTAGGAAGTACATCAAATGTACCGTCCTCTTCCATCGTTTCGATCTTTTTCATACGTGCAACACGTTTTTGGATCGTACCGAAGTTTGTAAGTGTACCACCAAGCCAACGTTGGTTGATGTAGTACATTCCTGCGCGTTCAGCTTCTTCTTTGATTGCATCTTGTGCTTGCTTCTTAGTTCCAACGAAAAGAACTTTTCCGCCATCTGCACCTACTTGACGCATGAAGTCATAAGCTTCTTCAAGTTTTTTCACCGTCTTTTGAAGATCGATGATGTATATTCCGTTACGCTCCACGAAAATATACTTTTTCATTTTCGGGTTCCAACGACGAGTTTGGTGTCCGAAATGTACACCTGCTTCAAGCAGTTGTTTCATTGAGATTACTGACATTTGTTTTTCCTCCAATTTGGTTAGTTTCCTCCGTATGTCTCATGCGATGGAATGACCTTTCGGCACCTGTTCCCATCATCCACATACGTGTGTAGTAACACCATTTGATAATATACCATACTGATAAACCGATTGCAACTCACTTCACCTGAATTTAAGAAGCAACTCCACTTCCGTTTTCCCTTTGCCAAGCCTTTTTGCAATTTCCTCGATTGGCTTTCCTTTTTCATGCAGTCGAATCGCAAGCGTCCGATCATCCAATTTGGATTCTTCTATTTCCTGTACGGCCAAACTGCTTTTATTTAAAGCAGGCGCTTCACGATAGGATTTCAACGCGGCTTTCATAGGATAGCCTGGCGCCTTAATGTGAAACGCCTTCATCTCAGACGACTCGGCGGGACCTTCTTTTGGAAGATCTACATGTACCGTTTCCTGAAGGCTGCTGTTTTCCTGCTGTTTCTCGATGATGTTGATGAGTCGATCATTTTCCTCTTTCAATTCAGATAAATATGCACCGATTGCATCGTCCATTTCCGCCATCAGTTTATGCTGCTTCTTTTCCAAGTTGTTGAATTTGGAAACTTTCATGTAAAGCAACGCTATGAAATAAAAGCCGATCACTTGCAAGATGAATAAAAATAATAAAAATACCGTTTGCATGCTAGTTATCCCGTAAAGTCGACAAACGAACCTTTATAAGGATGCGTGGTCTTCTTTTCCTCTTCATTATGCTGATGTTCCTTTTCATTGAGATCCTGTTCGTGTTTTTGCCTTTTTGCGTCTTTATCCGCTTTGGCATATTTCTCGGAATGACGGACGCTTTCCCTGTTCTTCAATGTCTCTTTTTCAGTCTGAAGCTGTGCCTGATCTTGGTTAAGCTGTGATTGCTGCTGTTTCTGTTCTGCCATCTTTCCCGCCTCGAACGTTTTGGGGATGGCTATTTGGAGTTCGATTCCTTTCAGGCTCATAAGATCCCCCCATCGACAATTTCCGGCAACAGTAATTTCCGCAGTTTGAAAAGTGCTTTTGAGTGGATTTGCGAAATTCTTGATGTTGATAAATTTAGGATTTCCCCGATTTCCGTCAACGTCATTTCATCCGTATAAAACAGATTCAAAACCAGCTGTTCATTATGATTGAGCTCTTTTATCTTCAATGCCAAATCCCCTACAAGTTCTCCCATGACAAGCTGATGTTCAGGAGTACGCTCATGATTGTCCTTTATAATGAATGATTTCTGTCCTTCCTCTTCATCCTCATTCATACGCTCATCTATGGATAAAACATTAGAAAAATAGTGTTCCTGTACAGTCTGATAGACTTCATCCACTGACATCCCAAGATGGTCCGCTATCTCTTCAGGCGTTGCATGGCGCTGAAGTTTCTGTTCCAGTTTTGAGATCTCTTCTTCGAGCTTTTTTGATCTCTCACGGGAAGAACGCGGCAGCCAGTCTTCCTTGCGCAACCCGTCGATGATCGACCCACGGATTCTAAAGGAAGCATACGTATCAAATTTCAAGTCCCTGCCTGGATCGAATTTCGTCAAGGCGTCGAACAACCCTTGAAGTCCTAGGCTCGTGATTTCATCCCGCGAAACATTGCGCGGTAGACCCGAGCTGATTCGCTGTACATGGTAATTTACGAGAGGCGTATATTTTCTGACAAGCATATCGCCAGCGTCGGGATCCCGATCATTCAACCATAGTTTCCAACATGCATCTTCTTCCGTCAGATCCTCCTTGGACATCGAATCCCTCACTTTCTATAATGGTCCGATAAAAATAAAGAAATTGTATGATTTCCATTATAGCAAATTTCGACAAAAAATAGCGACTGAATCGTTCAGTCGCTTTGATGCTTCTATTCTCTTGGAGAAAACTTAAATTTCTTTCGTCCCCAAATTGACTGTCCTGATTCTCAAAGCGCACGTCATCGGGTCGAACTCGATTGTCCGCCCGCTTGAACCGCCTGTGTCTTCCGCTATGATCGGAATGGAAAGTCGGGCAAGCTCCTGTTTGACAGCTTCTACATTCCTGGGACCGATGCGGATGGTATCACTTGAGCCGAACTGAAACATTTGGGAGCCCCCTGCAATCTTGGCCTTTAAAGATAGCGGGCGAACACCTTCCGCTTTTAACATTTCCATTAATGAATAGATGCCTGTGTCTGCAAACTTTGCCGCATTCAACCGGTCCGACCTTCCCAGACTTGAATCCGGAAGCATTACATGAAGAAGTCCTGCAATCTTCTTCGTTTCGTCATAAAGCACGACTCCGACGCAAGATCCTAAACCAGACGTCCGGAGTGAATGCGGTGCATGTGCCACATTCATGTCTGCGATTCCGACCCTTACTACCGTTTTGACTATGCCCATCTTACAGCACACCCAACGAACGGAAAATCGTTATATATGATTCGGGGTCGGGAAGCAGAAAGAAATGCCCATCAACGCTGGAATTCCCATTAGTTCCTTGCTCTTCAATGCGGGTATCGATAACGATGACCTCATCGCTATAATGTGAAACTTCAATAAGTCCAAAGCTGACAATGGCTCCAACCATATCTACACTTAAGGATGGAACTGTCGGATGGACTTTTAATCCTGTGAAATCCGATAATGCGGACAAGTAGGAACCTGATAAAATATTTCCAAGCTCCTGCATTGCCGATATGCCCATTTCCGGAATCGGCGTCTTATAAAAGTCGAACTCCTCATTGCCAATCAATCTGCGGATGAACTGATTTGCGGAATCGATCGGAAGGACGAAGAACATGCTGCCCGATAGATCCCCTTGAATTTTCAGATAGATGCCTGCCACGATTCGTTCGGCTCCGCCTGCCAAATCAAACATTTCATCAAATGACACGAGTGAAACTTTGGGAACATGCATTTCAATCTTCTTGCTGAGCAATTGTGAAAGGGAAGTTGCTGCATGAGCCGCACCAATATTACCTATCTCCTTCAGCACGTCGAGATGCATATCTGTAATCTCGTGTTCAGATTTCATCCGTGGTCACTCTTTTCACAGGAAGCAGCACTTTTTCAAGATTCAACATGACCAAGAGTCGCTTGTCTACTTTGGCCACTCCCGATATGAATTCCGATTCAATCGACCCGACAACTTCGGGCTGAGGCTCAATCGAAGTGACCGGAATATCGATCACATCGTTCGCAGAATCAACGATAAGACCCACTTCAAATTCCTCCAATGAAACAATGATGATTCTGCTTGTGTCATCAAGAGGCTTCACTTCCATGCCGAAACGCTCCCGCAGATCGACAATCGGGGTGACGACTCCTCTTAAGTTGATGACGCCTTTTATATAGGAAGGTGTTTTCGGAACTCTCGTAATGGAAATGAGTTTCTCAATCGACTCGACAACCTCTACTCCAACGGCATATTCCTTATCCATCAACTGGAACACGATCACTTTCATTTCTCTGGTACTTTCACTTACGTCAGCCATTGCTTTCCCCTCCAACCTACTTAATCAATGCATTGCAATCTACGATAAGCGCAACTTGTCCGTTCCCCAATATTGTAGCGCCGGAAATAGCGAATACGCTCTGCAGATAATTGCCAAGAGATTTCAATACGATCTCCTGCTGCCCAATAAACGAATCTACGACGAGTCCAGCCATTCTTTCGCCTTTGCGGACAATGACAACAGATTGGTACTCTTCCTTCTCCTGAGCCCCATCCATCTCGAAAATCCCTTTCAAGTTGACGAGCGGTACGATGCTTCCTCTGAAATCGATCACTTTCTGGTTATGCGCATTCAATATGTCGGAAGTTTGAATGATGGCAGTTTCGATGATGGAGGACAGCGGGATTGCATAAATATCTTTTTCCAAGTTGACAAGCATTACTGAAATAATGGATAACGTTAACGGCAGCTGAACTTGGAATAGGGAACCCTGCCCTTCCTTCGAATCAATTGTAATGTAGCCGCCAAGTGATTCAATTGTACTCTTCACGACATCCAGTCCGACTCCCCGACCCGATACATCAGTAATTTTTTCAGCAGTGGAAAATCCGGAAGCCAAAACAAGTTCACTAATTTGCCGATCCGTAAGCGTGGCTGCTATCTCTTCAGTAACGACGCCTCTTTCAAGCGCTTTTTGTAAAACTCGATCCTTGTTGATGCCTGCACCGTCATCTTCCAGTTCAATAAATACATGATTGCCGGAATGATACGCTCTCAATGTGACAGTACCTTCCTCAGGCTTGCCTTTTGCAAGTCGTTCTGCAGGACTCTCTATGCCGTGATCTAATGCATTGCGAATCAAATGGACGAGGGGATCCCCAATTTCATCGATAACGGTTCTATCCAGTTCTGTTTCGGCACCGATAATTTCAAGATTTATCTTCTTATCCAGATCCCGCGCAAGTTGACGGACCATTTTCGGGAAGCGGTTGAAAACTGTCTCTACTGGAATCATACGCATATTCAAAATGATATTTTGGAGATCTCCGGAAACCCGTGTCATGCGCTCGACAGTCTCATTCAAGTCTGGATTATGTAATTCACCTGCGATCGATTGCAAACGACCCCTATCAATGACCAGCTCTTCGAAAAGATTCATAAGAATATCCAACCGGTCAATATTGACTCGGATTGTCTTGTTCGCATTATGTGCATTCGTAGCTCGGCGTCCTTTTTGAGGGACGACAGTTTCCTTCACAGGTTCCTTAGCGGAAGTCGCCATGGAGTCGGCCTCTATCTCGGCAGGTTTCTGTGCCATTGGCAAGGCTACGCCCATAACATGATTGATATCGACCCGATCCACTTCGGAAACTTTCATCACTTTTGCTTCTAGTGAACTTGCTTCTTCATTAGAGATAAGAACTATGGTAAATACCTCATCGAAATCCTCATTTTCTAAATGTTCAACAGAAGGTTTTGTCTTAACGATTTCTCCTGATTTTTCAAGGATCTCGAAAACCATGAACACCCTTGCCGCCTTAAGCAAGCAGTCTTCACGAAGTGTGACCGATATTTCATATGCATGGAAACCTTGTTCCTTCGATTGGCCAATCACCGTCAGTTCATAATCATCGTAATGGAAGAACGGAGCATCTTGTTTCATCGGCTCAATCGCCATAGTGGAGGCAGCCGTCTCCATTTCCGGGGTAATAATGGCTGAATTGCCTGTCTCTATAAGATTCAATGCAGTTACAAGTTCTTGTACATCCTTTTTCCCTGTGCCGCCCGCTTCAATATCCATCACCATTTCTTCTAAGTCATCGACAGCCTTGAAAACGATGTCGAGAATTTCGGTCGAAACGCTGATTTTAGAGTTTCGGATAGCATCCAGAACATTTTCCATTTTATGTGTCAAATCAGCGATGTCTTCGTATCCCATCGTTGCAGACATACCTTTCAATGTATGTGCTGAACGGAATACTTCATTGACAATAGCTAAATCCTCCGGGTTTTTTTCCAGTTCCAATAAGTGTTCGTTGCAAGCTTGAAGATGTTCTTTACTTTCTTCAAGAAACATTTCAAGATATTGATTTGTATCCATCATGACGCCCCCTCAAGAATGTAAGATTTCCGTAATTACTGCCGCAATGTCTTGCACATCAACGATACGATCAGCTAGACCCGCTTCTTTAATCGCTTTCGGCATTCCATAGACGACAGATGTCTTTTCGGATTCTGCAATTGTTATCGTTGAACAAGCTGATTTCAGTTGTTTCATACCTTCCGTGCCGTCTTGCCCCATCCCCGTCATGATGGCCGTAACGTATTGCAGGTCCTGCTTGGAAGCAGCAGACTCCAACAGTATGTCTACAGACGGCCGATGCCCCATTCGGGGTGGATCCGTGGTGTCGAGCCGGATGCAAAAACCAGCTGGGGACCTTTCGAATTTTAAATGCTTTCCGCCAGGTGCAATATAGGCAACACCTTTCTGAAGAGCCTCTCCATCCTCGGCTTCCTTCACCCTAATTTCACTTAAGCCGTCCAATCGCTGGGCCAATGATTTTGTAAATCCCGGCGGCATATGCTGAACGACTAGAATTGGGGCGTTTAGATCAGACGGCAATCGTGTAAGTACTTCCTGTAGTGCCCGTGGTCCCCCTGTCGATGTACCTATTATAACAAAAGTCTCCAACCCTTTGTTGCTTTTTTTTGCGTACAATGATTTTGCTTGAGAGATTATTGAAACAGATGACCCAGTTCCCTTTTCATAAGGAGGATATTCTTTCTTATCATACTGGTCAGCATGCGGCAATGGTTGTTTCAGGAGTTTGGAAATTCTGACTTTTGCTGCTGCAACTACTTTGCCCACAATCTCCTGTTCCACTTCATGCAAATTAAGTGAAATGGGTCCACCCGGCTTGGCGACAAAATCCACGGCACCATAATCCATTGCGATCATCGTGTTTTCCGCCCCTATTTCAGTCGTGCTTGACAGCATAACAACGGGGGTGGGTTGTTGTTCCATGATTTGTCTCAATGCCTCTAGCCCATTCATGATCGGCATTTCAATATCCATTGTAATGACATCCGGTTGAAGTTCCGCAACTTTAGCAACGGCATCTTTTCCATTTCGCGCTATTCCTACCACTTCAAGCAACGGATGTTTTGAAAGCATGTCTGTTATCAATTTTCGCATAAACGCGGAATCATCAACGACAAGCACTTTTTTTACAGTGCCGAATCCCAAATCATTCACGCCCTTTCAAGAAAATCCCCTTCAACTTTTGAAGGAATCCGGATCCTTGTTTTTCCTCAGCCTGATCCACTGTAACAAATTCACCGGCAATTGCTGCCATTCGCTTTGAAATAAGAGCATTGGGATAGAGTAATATAAATGGTTTTTGTGCGACCACCGCTTTTTGGACAGCGGAGTCTTCCGGTAAAAACCCTAAAATTGATGTGTCTTTATCAAGAAATTTCCTCATCGCATATTGCAATCGTGTCACCGCGTCATTTCCGTCATCGAGTTTCGCCACCCGATTACTGACGATACTGAATTTCTTATCGGGGTCCCGTAGACAGATAAACTTCATCATCGAATAGGCATCTGTGATTGAAGTGGGCTCTGTTGTGGAGATGACAATCACTTCATCCACTGCAATGATCAGTTCGATGGAACGTTGTGTGGCACCTGCCCCCATGTCAAAGAGGATGAAGTCATACTCTTTCTGAAGCTGTTCGAAAGCACCCAGCAGTCGTTCAAACATATCCTCGGACCAATCCAGAACAGAATCCAATCCCGATCCTCCTGAAATGAATGTTAGACCATCCTCATCTGCATTGATGACATTTTCCAATTGCTGTTGGCCGGTCAAATAATCTCTTAAACTATAACGGGGAGCAACACCGAGTAGAATATGGATGTTGCCCATACCGATGTCCATATCGACGACGATGACTTTCTTCCCCTTTAACCGTAAAGAATGGGCGAAATTCGTCGAGAAGTTCGACTTGCCCACCCCGCCTTTTCCACTGACAATCGCAATGGATTTGGCCAATCCGCCCTGTGCTTTCAGCATCTTCATTCGAAGTGCTTCCGCTTGGTCACGCATGTTCAGCACCTGCCAATAACAATGTGAGCATTCTCTCGAGTTCTGCTTCAGTTAGATCTTCCGGCACTTCCTGTCCGTCCGTGTAATATGCAGTGCCGAAGCCGTATTGTTTCATCAGATTGAACATCGGGCCAATCGAGCCGGTTTCATCCACTTTTGTGAAAATAAATTTCGTAATCGGAAAGGAAGTGAACTTGTCGACGATTGTCCTCATATCTTCTTCCTTAGATGTCACAGATAAAACAAGGAATGATTCCATGTCCAACGAGAAATCGATCAGACGCTTCAAGTCGTCTACATATTTAATTTCCTTATAATTGCGGCCTGCTGTATCGATGAAGATCAAGTCACGATCTTGCATTTTCTTGATGGCTTCTTCAAAATCCTTGCCGTTATAGGCGATTTCAACTGGGGCCTGCAAAAGATTCGCATACGTGCGCAGTTGTTCGATTGCAGCAATCCGATAGGTGTCAGTTGTTATGAAGCCAATCTTCTTCTTATCTTCCAAAAGGGCCCTAGCCGCAATTTTAGCAATCGTTGTCGTCTTTCCAACCCCAGTCGGTCCGAGGACATTAATATATTTTTTAGTAGTTGAAATGCCTCCAAATGGCAAGTCCGAGAATTCTTTCAATAAAAACGCCTTTGCCAGTTCCACTTGCTCCTCTTTTGAGAAATCTTTTTTATCTTCTTTCATCATCGTAAAGATTTCATTTCCAATTTGGAGGATCAGCTCTTCCGATAACTCCTGCCTCTCTAAAAAAGTGAGCAGCGGTTTCAGTTCATCCGGAAAGTTTGCGAAAGAAGCGGACTGTTTCATTTCCTGAAGCAGTCTTTTCATTTCATTCATCTCTTTCCTGATTTCCGTGTCCTGCTTGAGATCTAGAAACTCGGCAGCCGGTTTCGGTATGAATGTTGTTGGTGCCGGCGTGAAGGAAGGTTCATCGAAACCGGCAACGACTTCAACCGACTTTTTTTGAAAAAAACCGAGAAACCCTTTAGATGTGACAACATTTGAGCT
The DNA here is from genome assembly GCF_023715585.1 of Sporosarcina luteola. Classification (GTDB taxonomy): domain Bacteria; phylum Bacillota; class Bacilli; order Bacillales_A; family Planococcaceae; genus Sporosarcina; species Sporosarcina luteola_D. The sequence continues at coordinate 321,478 of NZ_JAMBOK010000001.1, read as the reverse complement.
GAGGATGACAGCTTCATCTCCGAAATCGGCTCTCACCTTCTTCATCGCCTCTACCATCGACTCAGCTGTATACTTCTTCATTTTCATCAGATATCCACCACCCCGACACTTTGGACTTCAATTGAAGCTTCAAGCTCATTGTAAGATAACACAGGTATTTGCGGGAAGTACCGCTCCGTAATCTCCCTTAAGTACATCCTTATTGCAGGCGAGCAGAGAATGACAGGTGATTGGTCCATCAGCGCCACCCTTTCGACCTCTCTTGCGATCGATTCCAATATTTCTTGGGAATTGGATGGGTCAATCGACAAATAATTGCCTTGCTCAGTCTGCTGGATATGATCCGCTATCAATTTCTCGACTTTACCTGATACGGTCAAAACTTTCAGCGCATCAACCCCAGTTGAGTATTGACCGGTAATTTGTCTTGCTAGCGATTGCCGAACATATTCCGTCAGCAAATCGACATCGGATGAGTACTTCGAATAATCGGCAAGCGTTTCAAAAATGATCGGCAAGTTACGGATTGATACATTTTCATTCAATAATTTCGCCAATACTTTTTGGATTTCTCCTATGGAGAGAGGCGTCGGTGTAAGTTCATCGACCAAGATTGGATACGTCTCGCGGACGTGATCGACAAGCTGTTTCGTTTCCTGGCGCCCAATCAAGTCGGCTGCATTCGCACGGATCACTTCAGTGAGATGTGTCGAAACGACGCTTGGAGGATCGACGACCGTATACCCCATAATTTCAGCATCCTCTTTGACGGCTTCCGTAATCCATTTCGCAGGAAGGCCGAATGATGGCTCAATTGTATCAATTCCAACAATCGAATCATCGCCCCCCGGACTCATCGCGAGATAATGGTCAAGAAGGAGTTCCCCTCTAGCCATTTCATTTCCCTTGATCTTGATGCGATACTCATTCGGTTGCAGCTGAATATTATCCCTGATCCTGACGACCGGAATGACGAGCCCCAATTCAAGTGCCAGCTGCCTTCTGATCATAACGACCCTGTCCAGTAGATCTCCGCCTTGCTGGGCATCGACTAAAGGGATGAGTCCGTAGCCGAATTCGAACTCGATTGGATCGACATTCAACAGGTTGACGACATTCTCCGGACTCTTCATCCCTTCCGTTTCAACCTCTTCTTCCATTTCAAGCAATTCGTTAGGATCTTCTTCCGGTTTACGAGACATCGTGACGGCACCTAGCACGAGAAGAGCTGCAATCGGAATCGTAAGAATGTCATTGATTGGTGTAAACAGTCCTAAAAGGAAAACTGTTGCAGCTGCAACGTAGAGAAGCTTGGGCTGGCCTAACAGCTGTCTCGTTATATCCGTACCAAGATTTCCCTCGGATGCAGCACGTGTTACTACAATCCCTGTTGCAGTCGAGATAAGCAAAGCAGGTATTTGGGAAACGATTCCATCCCCAACGGTCAATTTGGAGAATTTCGTTGCAGCCTCGGCAAATGGCAACTCCATCTGGGCAACACCGATGATCATCCCTACGAGAAGGTTGATGATGACGATGATAATTCCTGCGATGGCATCTCCTTTAACAAATTTCGTTGCTCCATCCATCGCGCCATAGAAGTCGGCTTCATTGCTCACCTTCTCACGGCGCATCCTTGCTTCTGTCTCAGAAATCATTCCTGCGTTCAAATCGGCATCGATACTCATCTGCTTACCCGGCATCGCATCGAGCGTAAAGCGGGCGGCCACTTCAGAAACCCGCTCAGATCCCTTTGTGATGACGATGAACTGGATGATGATCAAAATGACAAAGACGACAAGACCGACGACGATATTTCCACCGGTTACAAATGTACCGAATGTGTCAACAACTCCGCCTGCATCCCCTTGTGAAAGAATTGCACGGGTCGTTGAAACGTTCAGACCTAGACGGAAAAGCGTCAGCAATAAAAGCAACGAAGGAAATATCGAAAATTGCAAGGCTTCCTGCATATTCATCGATGTCAAAAGGACCATTAATGCAAGTGTTATATTAATAATGATCAAAAAGCTTAAAAGCCAAGGCGGTAATGGGATGACGAGCATGGCAACAATCATAATGACCGCTGCCAACACTCCGATATCTCTGAACTGCATGCCATCCCCTCTTTCTCTAAATATATATATCAATGATTGCGTCCGGAGTCTTAACTTGCATCAGCAAGTTATATTTTCCGTTGTATGCGATAAACATATGCCAATATTTCCGCGACTGTCTTAAAGAACTGATCAGGAATGCGATCCCCGATCTCTACCTCATCGTACATAGCCCTTGCCAATGGACGATTTTCCACCATGACAATATCATGCTCCTTCGCAATCAGCTTGATCTTTTGTGCGACGAAGTCTGCTCCCTTTGCAATGACGACGGGTGCGTCCATTTTTTCATCGTCGTATTTCAGTGCAATTGCAAAGTGGGTCGGATTCGTGATGACGACATCCGCCTGCGGCACCTCCTGCATCATCCTTCGCATCGCCATTTCCCTTTGGCGCTGTTTGATGCGCGACTTGATGATCGGATCGCCTTCCGTATTTTTATATTCATCTTTAATATCCTGTTTGGACATCCGTAAGTTTTTCTCGTAATCAAACTTTTGATAAAAATAGTCCAATACCGATATGAACAACAGAACGAAGGAGGCGACGATTCCCATTAAAGCGACCAATTGTCCGACTGTCACCAATGTGTCATGGGGCGTCTTAAATGCAAGGCCTAACACTTTTTCAATGTTTGTCATGAGAATGAAAGTCGTCACTGAACCAATGAAAGAAATTTTCAACAAAGATTTCAATAATTCAACGATTGCACGTATGGAGAATATCCGTTTCAACCCTTTGATTGGATCTATCTTCTTCAAATCGAACTTCAAAGGCTCTCCTGTAAATAGCAATCCGAATTGCATCAGGTTTCCTACTATGCCCGCAATGACAGCAACGGCCATGATCGGCAGGAGGATATATGCCATTTGAACAATCATGTTTATGTAAAGAATCATTGTTTGGTCGATATCCAATGCCTTGATTGCAACGGATTCTGTAAATGAATGCGTAAAGAACACAAAAAATCGATCACGCATGAAGCCGGCAGCGAAAAAAAGGAACAGGAATACGAAGAGAAGGACAATTGCAGTTGTAACATCCTGGCTCTTTAATACCTGTCCTTTCTTTCGGGAGTCGAGTCGTTTCTTCGGAGTGGCTTTTTCCGTCTTTTCGCCTGCAAAGAACTGTAAGTCCAAACGAATCATTCGTCAGCCACCTCCTAAGATGATCATCAAGTCCCTCATCGCCGACATCATCACTTCAAACAACTTTCTCATCATCGCAATCATAACCGTGAACATCGTCACAAGGACGAGGAAACTGACACCGATCTTGATGGGAAATCCGACAACGAAAATATTCAGTTGCGGAACCGTCCTCGCCGTTATGCCTAATGCCAAGTCGACGAGAAACAAAGTTGCGACAATCGGCACGGACATTTGGAAAGCAATTGCGAACGTCGTGGCAAATGTCCGGATTACGAATTCGATGAGCCGCTCATCCCCAAATGCTGGCCAAAGCATATCAATTGGTATGAAGCGGTAACTGTAAAAAATTCCGTCCAGAAGCATATGATGGCCATTCAATGTCAGCAACAGCAAAATAGCGAGGACATTGAAAAATTGACCCAGAAGCGGCGACTGTGCCCCTGTTTGCGGGTCGATGACGTTGGCAATCGCAAAACCCATCTGAAAGTCGATGAAGCCACCGGCAATCTGGATTGCCGACATGACGATATAGGCAATGATGCCAATGAAAATGCCGGTAATAGCTTCCTTTAGGACTAGAAGTATGTATGTGCCATCAATTTCAATTCCCGGGGCATCGACTGTATATACCATCATCCACGCCAATAACGCGGCAAGGATGATCCTATGCGTGGTCGGGATCGCACGGTATGAAAACAGAGGGACAGTTACGATAAAAGCGGTTATTCTTGTCAAAATGAGCAAGTACGCAGCCAAAGAAGGAATCAGTTCTTCCATTCCATCACCCTATATACCGAACTAGATTGTCGAAAATGTCGATCGTGAACGCCGTCACCCTGGCCAACATCCAAGGACCGAAAAAAATGAGCGCGACAAGGACGGCGATGATCTTCGGCACAAAAGCCAACGTCTGCTCCTGGATTTGTGTTGTCGCCTGGAAAATACTGACGACCAAACCGGAAACCAACGCAACAATCAACAGCGGACCCGAAGTTAATAAAATGACCCAAACCGCCCGTTCAGCTATCGCTATGACTACTTCGCCTGTCATTACTTATCACTCCTAAACTGTTAAATTGCCGATTTCCTAAAGGGAGATGACAGGTTGCGTTTGTTACTTACTAGCTAAAAACTCTGCAATAAAGACTTTACGATAAGATACCATCCATCGACTAGGACGAATAAGAGAATCTTAAATGGCAAAGAAATCATAACCGGCGGCAACATCATCATCCCCATAGACATGAGAATACTTGCAACAATCATGTCAATGACAAGAAAAGGGATGAAAATCATGAAGCCCATTTGGAACGCGGTCTTAATCTCACTTAATGCGAAAGCCGGCACTAACATCGTCAATGAAATGTCTTCCAATGTTTCCGGTCGCTCCGCTTGGTTGTATCGTAAAAATAGCTCTAAATCTTTCTGCCGTGTGTGTTTGCTCATAAACTCTTTAAATGGCAAACTGGCCTGTTCATATGCTTCCTCGAGTGTAATTTCTTCAGCAAATAGAGGTGTAAGGGATCTTTCATTCACCTGTTGAAATGTAGGCGCCATGACAAAGAAGGTCAAAAACAGTGCAAGCCCCACAATAACCTGGTTTGGCGGCATTTGCTGTGTTGCCAGCGCAGTCCTAACAAAAGATAAAACAATGACAATCCTCGCAAATGATGTCATCAGGATGAGGATTGCCGGCGCTAGTGATAAGACTGTTAGAAGGAGAAGCATTTTGATGGATGTCGATACATTTGTCGGGTTGCTGTCCGAAAAAAACTGGACGAAATCATTCATCTTTTCTGCTCTCCTTTTCTGCCAATCGTTTTAAATGCTTTTTCCTCTCCGCTTTCAATTCATCAAGTCTGGAAGCGAACATTTTTTTAAAATCGGCGGGTTGCTCGCGATCTTCAGATGACTTCCCATTGCCAATCGGAAGCATCGTCAGCAATTTATCCACAACGCCCGCCGATGACGGAAGTTCATCGTCATCGAAATAACTTTCCAGTGCCGCAATCTCTTGCGGGTCTGTAATCTCTTTCAGAAGCCTAACTTCGTCTCCTACGCCTATGAGATAATAAGATTCTCCGATGACGACCAATTGAATGGATTTCTGCTGTCCTAACGAGAGCCCTCCGACGTTTTTCATTAATCGATGCTGGCCAAACATACGGTTTTTCCGATTGATGAACTTTAATAGGGCGAGAAGAAGGCCGGCTACAAAGAGCAGCGCCAAAAGTGTTTTTACATAATCCCACCAAGATAAGCCGACAGCTGCCGCCCCTTCTTGCGTTCGGTCGGCAGCTGGCTCGTCTTCCTCAATTACATTTGTACTCTTTTCCCCACTGTCCTTTTCCTTTTCCTTTTCCTTTTCCTTTTCTTTATCCTTACCGTACCAATCAGCTACAGATTTGGCCGGATTGTCTTCTGCATGCGCAACTAAAGGCAAAGTGCTGAGTAGGACGACTGCCAACAGGAAAATTGATGAAAACTTTTGTAAAACTGATAAATTCATAGGTCAACCTATTGCTTTTTGGATCGCTTCAACAACACGATCAGCTTGGAACGGCTTCACGATGAAGTCCTTTGCCCCTGCTTGAATTGCATCGATGACCATCGCTTGCTGTCCCATTGCCGAGCACATAATAATTGTTGCTGATGGGTCCTTTTCTTTAATAGCTTTCAGAGCAGCAATACCGTCCATTTCAGGCATCGTAATATCCATCGTTACGAGATCCGGTTTTAATTCCATATACTTTTCAACAGCTTGCGCACCATCGGCAGCTTCACCGACCACCTCAAAATTATTCTTTGTCAAAATATCCTTAATCATCATGCGCATGAAAGCTGCATCATCCACTATTAAAATACGTTTACCCATTCTCTTGACCTCCCGGATCTTATCTTAAATTATTTAGTCGTTCTGTCTGGCTCAAAATATCTGTTATTCTCACGCCGAAGTTTTCATCGATGACGACGACTTCGCCTTTAGCGATATGCCGGTTATTTACTAAAATATCGACCGGTTCCCCCGCCAACTTGTCCAATTCTATGATGGAACCGCTGGACATTTCTAGTATTTCTTTAACCGAACGTTTCGTTCTTCCAAGTTCCACAGTCACTTGTAAAGGAATATCCAACAACATATTCAAGTTGTTCGTCTCTGCTTGGTTTAAAGAAGGACCTTCAAAGTTCGCGAAACGGGCTTCCTGTACGTGTACAGGAGGTTGTTGCTGCCTTTGTGGCATCCGTTGCTGAACCGGCTGTTCAAAAGCAGGGGGGGAAATCGACTGAGATGCACTTTCCCCATAATTGAATCCGAATTGGTCCTCTTGCGGAAATTCATTCTGCCGCGGTTTCTGTTCATTGGATGTCGGTCTGGCCGGCGCTTCCAATGTAACAGCAGCTTCCTCCTCCGCTCCCATGCCCATAAGCGATGCAACAAGGTTTTTTCCGAATTGAAGCGGGAACAATTGCATAATGTTTGAATCGATTAAGTTTCCGACTTTCAATTCGAATGAAACTTTAATCATCATTTCGTCCTTCGGAATCTTATCGATGCTTTCCTCATTTTCCATACTCATCAAGTCTATAGATGGAGGAGAGATATCGACTTTCTTATTGAAAACAGTGGACATCGACGTAGCCGCCGAGCCCATCATTTGATTCATCGCTTCTTGTACGGCACTAAGATGGATTTCGTTTAATTCTTCATTTGGAGCCATTCCATCCCCGCCCAACATTAAATCAGCGATGATTGCGGCATCACTTTGTTTAATGACGAGAAGATTCGTGCCATTTAAACCTTCCGTATATTCAACTTGGATTGCAACATATGGATGAACGAATTCTGTTTCTAGCATACTGTGGTCCACAACAGATATTGCAGGAGTGGTGATTTCCACTTTCTGTCCGAGCAATGAGGAGAGGGCTGTTGCAGAACTGCCGAAGGAAATATTCCCGACTTCCCCTAATGCATCTTTTTCCATTTCACTTAATTGGTCATCAAGATTCTGATGTTCAGAGGACGATGTTCCTGTTTCTTCCGTCCGGATCGGTTCTCCACGCAGCAACGCTTCGATTTCTTCCTGTGAAAGTACATTATCACTCATCATCTTCATCCCCTCCGTTCAATATATCTATTATTTGTACAGCCATCCTGTTTCGAAGATGACCAGGCTGTGCTGTAAATTTTGGTATGTCTCCCACTTTGACAATCAATGGGTCCTCAATTTTCCGATCAAGGGAAATGACATCCCCAGCTTGAAGATACAAGAAATCCTCGACCGATATGGAACCTTTCCCCAACTCAGTTGTCAGTGGCAAACTTGCTTGCTTCAACCGCTTTTCCAATCTGAGGCTTTGTTCGGGTGTCGGTTCCTTCTTATTGGTCTGCATCCAATAACGGACCGATAGATTCGGCACGATCGGCTCTAAGACGACGTGCGGTATGCATATGTTGATCATTCCACTGGATTCTCCGATGACGATGTTGAACGAAATGACGACAACTGTTTCATTCGGTGAAATCATTTGAAGGAATTGTGGGTTCACTTCCATTTCTGATAGGAACGGATCCATTTCGATGATCCCCGACCAAGCCTCGCGTAAGTTATCAAATGACCTTTCAAATAGGTTTGTCAATATCTTAGTTTCGATTTCGGTCATATTATCCACTTTTCCTGGGCCATCCCCCACTCCGCCCATCATTCGGTCAAGCATCGAATATGCGACGTTCGGATTGACTTCCATAATGATATTCCCCTCAAGCGGCGGCACTTCGAAAATATTGAGTAACGTCATATTCGGAATGGATCTGATGAATTCCTCAAATGGGATTTGATCGACCGAAGCGACATTTATTTGAATGTACGTCCGTAATTGTGCGGAAAAATAAGTCGTCAACAATCTTGCGAAGTTTTCATGGATCCGCGTCAAGCTGCGTATCTGGTCTTTTGAGAAGCGGAGAGCACGTTTGAAGTCATATACTTTCACCTTCCGGGTCTCGTCTTCCTTCTTCATCTCTTCCGCCGACATTTCACCTGTCGATAATGCCGACAATAAGGCATCAATTTCATTTTGGGATAAAATATCTCCCGGCATAAGGCCACCTCCCGGCATAGTATATGTCCATCAGTTTGTTATTGAATAATGTACGAAACGATGTAGACTTTTTCGATCTCACCCTTTTGCATGAGTGGATTCAATTGTGATTTGATGGATTCCTCGAATTCCTGCTTTCCTGCTTTTCCTTCAAAGTCCTTTGATGTCATCTCTGATAGTTCCTGTATGACAATGTTTTGGATTTGGAAGTCACGTTTCGCCAGTTCAGCAGCTGCTTTTTTATCAGTTGTTTGGATTTTTAATGAAATCCGGATAAATTCGTTTCCTGATAAATTCGTCATGATTTCAGGCACGTCTACGGATGCTTCGATAATGTCATCGATTGTGGGCTCTTTAGGAGCGGAATCCCCTTTTAGCTGCAAGGTGAGGATCAGGCCGATGATCCCGACAAGCGTCAAGGTTACTACAATAATTAGTGCGATTGTTAATGCTTTATTTTTCATCTTCTTCACCCCGGATATGCGGATTCGATAGTAATTGGACCGATTGATAGAATTCAATGATGCGGCGATTGACTTCGTCGATCGGGTCCAGGACAACGTATTTGGTGCCAGTTGTTAATGTGATGGTTGTGTCGGGAAATGATTCGATTGTTTCTATGTATAAAGCGTTCAGTGTGAACGCTTTGCCATTGAGGCGAGTTACCTGGATCATATGTAAGGGGCCGGGCACTGGGCCGGCCCGACCCTCCTTTGCTATAAACGCATAAAGTTGTTTATTCACGCGTAAATAAAATATAAATTATTACTTAGTCCGTTGCTTTCCGTTCCAGCACTCGCTTTCCGCGGGCATGGCTTGAGCCTCCTCGTCCGCTTCGCTACCTGCGGGGTCTCAAGGCTCATGCTATTCCCGCAGGAGTCTCGTGCTTGCACTACAACCAACTACTGCTACTTAATAGATATAAAAAAATTAATATAGTATGTGAAACCTACTTATCGTTTCAAATTGACAAGTTCTTGAAGAATTTCATCTGATGTTGTGATAATACGTGTATTTGCTTGGAAACCACGTTGTGCAACGATCATTTCAGTGAACTCCTCGGCAAGGTCAACGTTGGACATTTCTAGGAAGCCGGATTCAATTGAACCTAGACCAGAAGTTGTTGCAGTTCCCGTTGAAGCTGCACCTGAGTTAGCTGTTTGTTGGAAGTAATTACCACCCGTTTTTTGAAGACCTGCTGGGTTAGGGAATTTGGCAAGTTGAATTTGACCTTCTGGAGTTAATGTTCCGTTTGATGCTACATAATTGACAGAACCATCTTGTCCGATTGACATGCTTTGTGCATCTGTAGGAATTTTTAATGGTCTACCTGATGTCGAAACTAAATATTTTCCGTCACTATTTACTAAAAACCCTTGGTTATCTAAATAGAAATTACCTGCTCTCGTATATAAACGGCTTGTACTGAAACCTGTTGTCGGATTGCCATCAGCTACTTGGAAAAATCCATCTCCTGAAATCGCTAAGTCCAGAGTGTTTCCTGTGAATTGTGTGGATCCGCCAGTATGGATAGTATCAATTGCAGCGATTTGCGATCCTAGTCCTACCTGCTTCGGGTTTACTCCTCCACGAGTTGCTGTAGCGCCTGATGCACCCGCAACTGTTTGTGAAATCAAATCCTTGAAAATCGTTCTGCCCTTCTTAAATCCATAAGTATTTACATTCGATATATTATTCCCGATGACATCCAATTTTGTTTGGAAGTTTCGTAGGCCTGAGATTCCTGAGTACATTGATCGTAACATTTAATTTTTCCCCTCTCGGATTGTAAGTGTACTTGCCTCTGTCAGTCGGCAGTACGTCGGCATCCTCTGTCTGAGGTCCTGCCGGTGTTAGCTGAGCACGATTGTGCCGTCGATGTTTGTGAATAGTTGGTCTTTCGCTTCTTTGCGATCCATCGCTGTAATGACTGTGGAATTTTTTGCGCTGATGATCAGTGCTGCTTGATCCATCAGTACAAGCGATTCTTTAATTCCCTTTACTTTTGCTTCATTCACCTTGTCTGTGATGTGCGCCCATTCAGTTTCTGTAATCTGAATGTTTCGCTCCTTCAGCCTATCATTTGCGTGTTTGCTGATTTTCAATTCCTGTGGCCGGATTGCTTTGTTCAGCTGTTCGATAAATGACTGTTTTGGCTGTGGCGGTGTTTTCAAAGGTTGTCCATGGCGTATGAGTGGCTGCGATGGAACGTGGTGGATGTTCAACTTGTCCATACACTCGCTCCTTTTTGATTATTGACTGATGGATGTGAATGAATCGCCATTGATTCTGGTACCGTCGTCCAATATATATTGAAGCTTTCCTTCCTTATTGGAAACAGAAACGACTAATCCTGATTTTTCCTCTTCACCATCCAAATAACCGACTGTTTTTCCAATTAAAAGACTTGCCTCTACTAAACTATTCGTATTTCCCGAACCTGCTAGCACTTCGGAAATATTGCCTGGTGTTAATTCCTTCCCGTCTGCCATCGAGAATACGACAGATCCATTTACGAACTTTGCGGATTGGATGATGCCTGTCCCTTCATTGACGATCGGTTTGCCTGCTTCGTCCTTCTTGTCTGATATCTCATGCCAACGGACGTTCTTTCCGACGAATTGATTGTATTGGATCAATTGGGATTGGTTTTGTGCCTCGGCGAACTTCTCAAATGCACTTGTCAAGTTCGTCGTTTGTTCAAGAGATGAGAATTGTGCCATTTGCGCAATGAACTCGTTATCTTTCATCGGGTTTGTAGGATCCTGGTTTTGCAGCTGTGCAATAAGGATTTTCATGAATGCATCCTTGCCCATTGTGCCCGATCCCGTTTTTCGTTGATCCCGCTGATTATTTATCAGAAACATCGATTCTGTTATCGATTTTTGTCCTTCTATCAATCACTACACCTCCAGTTCAATCATATATTCTTCAAATGAAAGTTCATCTTCCTGTGATTGGTTCTGTTTGTTATCATCCGTCTGTTGCTCACGCTTGAAATGTTCATTAAAAGCTTGTTCACGCTCATTTTTTTGCGATTCTTGGATTGTTTGCGCAATGTCAACGCGGTCGACTTGCAAGTTCTGCTGATTAAATGCATGTTTCAGTTGATGTAGCTGACTATCAAGCATTCCTTTAGCCAGGGCCGTTGATGCGAGAATTCTTGCTGTCATGATTCCATTCGTTTCAAGCAGCTCGATACGGACTTGGCCGAGATGTTCAGGATATAACTTAATGAGCATCCGATTGGTTCCGCCGACTTGTCCGAAATTGGAACGTTTCATTAACGCCTGCATTTCCCTAAGCAGTGTTTCGCTCCGGTTCGCTGAATTCGATTCTGCCTGCTGTAATGACACTTCTGCTCTGACTACCGTTGTTGCATGAACAGCTCCAGATTGCGGTGTTGCCTCGGCTTGTTTCTGCCCAGCTCCTTCTGCATTTGCGGAAGTTGCAGAATTTGTTTCAAGGATGATCCTGAAGTCGGTTTTCTGATTGAGGAACGGCAATTGTTCCTGCCTCCCTGCTGTTGTCATCCGCTGTTCGAATTGGCCAGCAGCCACTGAGATCACTTGGCGGAAATTATCCACCTTCTGCTCCATCCATAAATCCATATCTGATTTTGGAGCCAACAATTCGATTGTTTTTAGTAAGGATAAGAGTTGAGTTGCCTCATTCCTTGTACCTGGCTTTAGAAGTTCCTCATTCAAATTTTCGAAAAAACGTATTCCTGCTTCGTCGATCATGTCTAGCAAAGTCCACATATCGGTGGCGATCGTAATTTCCTCAGTTTCGCTTTTAGATATGCCGGCTTCCTCCAGCAATTGTTGAAGCTTTTTGAGCATTTCTTCAGGGTTAATCGATAACCAACTTGCTACTTCTTCTAAGCTCCCATTGCTTCCGATAGCAACATTCTCGTTACCTTGAATCGCTTGTACAGCATTCTCCAAATTTTCAACTGTTGAGGCAGTAAATAGATTCGGAATTAATTCGATCGGAATTTCTCCGTTAGTTGGACTCTCAACTTTAGCCGTTTTTGAAGATATGCCGGCGAATACCGATCCGAACTTGGAAGTGACCGACCCGCTGTTTTGCATTTTTTTTGTTACAGCTTGATTAGCGCTTATCATTGTTTGTAATGTTCCGATGTTCACTCTATTTTCACCTCCCCTCAATAAATGCCACCCTCAGTTTCCGCTTACTTGGTCATAAGACTTGTGTACTTTGCTGCATCTTCAGGCGACATCTTTTCTAATATCGGTGCGAGAACTTCAGGTTTTAGCTTGCTAAGTAATTCGATTGCTTCCGCATCGCTCATTTTGGTGATAACAGGAGCTGCGGACTTTGCTGACATTTTCTCGAATGTTGAAATGATTTCTTTCATGTCGCGTTTATAATCATCTTTTTCAACTTTCAATGCTTCAATTTGAGCCAGCAAGCTCGTTTGTTCATCGAGCAAAGATTTTTTTTCATCTGCTGACTTTGTGAGATCCTCTTGTAGTTTGTACAGCTGGGCTTCCTTCTCTTGGATTTCCGCCTGCAATTCGACGACACGCTCTTCAATGATCATGTCGCTGCCTTTTTGATCATCAACCTGCTTCTCCTTTGTGAATGGAAGGGATTGTGTCAATTCTTTCGCTTTGTCAAAAACATTCACATCGGCGACATATGCGATGATCAATAGCACCATCGTCGTGAATAGAAGCGGAATGAGAGTCCATAGCAACACTTCCTGGAAGAGGCGGGCGCCTTTTTTCTTTTCAACGATGTTCTCGTCCGTTTGAAGTTTTGAGTTCCTTGCCAAGTTACCACCCTGTTTCTCTTCTATGGAACTTCAATGTTGATAATTCATCCAACAAACTTGCTTCCGCTTGTTCCATTTCAGTACGATAATGTTCTTTATCTTTTTCCTTCATCTTTTCAAACTTTTTCACTTCGATCGTCTTCTCGAGCAATCTCTCTTCGAACCAATTCATTTTGGAACGGGCTTTAAGAACCGATTGCTGCAGATCCTCGATCCGTTTATCGAGGCTATCGATAAATCGGGCATAGTGATGGATTTCATTGATGGAAAAGCCTGTTTTCATTTTTTCCTGGTGTTCGCCGATGACGTCTTCCTTCCGTTTCAACACTTCATATAATTCAGTTGCGATCGTTTCGAAAGACTCGACCGCTTTTTTGAATTCTACCTCGGTCTCCGTTTTCTCCTGTTCCCGGTATGTGAGCACCTTTTCAAATCGGTATTCATAAGGTTTCATCATGTACCTCCTCCTGGAGCAAGTGATATCAATTCTTCGATGCTGTCTTCCATCTGGACATTCTCTTGATAACTCTGCTTCAAAAAGTTGGTGATATGCGCTTCGTATTCAATCGCTTCATCGATTTCCCTTGAAGTGCCCCGCTTATACGCTCCGATATTGATAAGATCTTCGGACTTGTCATATGTGTAATACAACTCACGGAGCTTTTCGGCGGCTTTTACATGTTCAGGACTGGCAATATGATTCATGAGACGGCTTACGCTTTTCAAGACATTAATGGCCGGGTACTGTCCTTTGTTGGCAAGTGTCCTATCCAGGACAATATGGCCATCGAGTATACCTCGTACCGCGTCTGCAATCGGTTCGTTCATGTCATCGCCATCGACAAGCACTGTGTAAAATGCTGTAATTGCACCGACATCGTTCGTTCCAGTCCGTTCCAAAAGCTTTGGCAAAATCGAGAATACGGATGGCGTGTAACCGCGCGTTGCAGGGGGCTCTCCTACCGCAAGCCCGATTTCCCTCTGCGCCATTGCGACGCGGGTGACGGAATCCATCATGAGCATGACATTCAATCCTTTATCCCGGAAATACTCTGCAATTGCGGTAGCTGTGAAGGCGCCTTTGATCCTCATGAGTGCAGGTTGGTCGGAAGTCGCGGCAACAACGATTGTCTTGCTTAATCCTTCGGGACCTAAATCCCGCTCGATGAACTCCCGGACTTCACGGCCGCGTTCTCCGATCAGACCGATTACGTTCAAATCAGCTGTTGTATTTCTTGCAATCATTCCGAGCAATGTGCTTTTCCCAACGCCTGAACCCGCAAAAATCCCGACCCGCTGGCCGTTTCCGACGGTCAACATCCCATCAATGGCTTTGACACCGACAGCCAGTTTTTCACTGATCGGCATTCTAATCATGACATTCGGGGGGTCCTGTTCTGTTCGCACAGTCGATAAACCTTTCGGAAGTGGACTGCCGTCAATCGGGTTTCCCATGGAATCGAGTACTTTACCGATCAGATTCATTCCGACCTTCACTTCAAGCGGCTTCCCGGTACATTCGACAAGGCAGCCACTTGATATGTCAGTGATATTCGAGTAAGGCATCAAGATGACAATTTCTTCTCTGAAACCAACGACTTCCGCCAAAATGACAGAGTCTTCCTTTTCTCCATCAGTTAGATGAATGCGGCATACATCCCCGACCGAGCTTTCAGGACCTTGTGATTCAATCATGAGGCCGACTACCCGTGCGACACGTCCAAATTTCGGAAATGAATTCATTTTTGGAATGATCTCTAGCAATTCCTTCGCTTTTTTCATCGTTAGTCACCACTCTCCAGCAGTTCAACGAGTTTCTCTTTAAGCTCGTTCAATTGTTCATCCACACTGACAACTATCCGGCCTTGGTTCGTTTCGATAATACATTCGTTCGTTTCGAAGTCGTCATTTGCGAAAATAAGGAAAGGAATATCAGGCGGAAAGATGGATGCAAGTTCAGCCCGGTTCGATGAGACAAGTTCAAATTGGGAGACCGGTACGTATAGTTTGATCTCCTTCATCTCCCTCGCTTCCTTCAACCCTCTTTTCACGATTGAAAGGAAAGCTTCCTCATCCTCTGCTAACGTCTTGCCAAGAATGCGCTCCGCCGTCCTCATTGCAATCTCCAATATGACTCTTTCTTGTTCCTCCAGGTATTTCAACGCATTTTCATTCGCATGCTCAGTGATTTCATTTGCCACCTTTAATGATTCACTCATATCGGATATGGACTTGTTCCTGCCTTCTTCGTATCCGACTTGGAAGCCCTCTTCATAGGCTTGCTGTTGAAGCACCGTCTTCTCCTGCTCCCATGCTGCTTGCATGGCGGCAATATCCTCTTGCGCCATTTGTCTCATATACTCCGCATCGGCTTTTTCCAGTTCAATCTGCCGTCTCGCATCTTTCAGCATCCGGTCACGTTCTAGAAAGAGGGATTCTTTTGAAATCACTTCCTCTTTACCGTCAACCGCCGGCATATGCAAATTCCGGATTGTTATTTCCTTGACGTTGCCTTCTTCAGAAATCGTTCGGGAAGAACGAAAAATGTTAGACAATGATGTCATCCCCTCCACCGCGGGCTATGATGATCTCTCCTGAATCTTCCAATCTACGGATGATGGATACGATTCTTGCCTGCGCTTCTTCAACATCCCTTAAGCGGACTGGCCCCATGACATCCATTTCTTCCTGGAATGATTCGGCCATCCGTTGAGACATGTTCTTAAAGAGAATTTCCCTGACTTCTTCGCTGGACACTTTCATCGACAAGATGAGATCCTCATTTTCACACTCACGCACAATGCGCTGAATGGAACGGTTGTCCAATGTGACGATATCCTCGAAAACGAACATCCTTTTCCTGATTTCCTCCGCAAGCTCCGGATCCTGGATTTCGAGTGCATCCAAAATGGTCTTTTCGGTAGCTCTGTCGACGCCGTTCAATACTTGTACAACTGCATCGACTCCGCCCGTCTCCGTGAAATCCTGTGTGACTGTGGAAGATAACTTTCTCTCCAAAACGGCTTCGATTTCACTGATGACTTCGGGGGAAGTGGAGTCCATCGTCGCTATCCGTTTTGCAATATCCGCTTGCATTTCCTGCGGTAGAGATGACAGGATCATGCCTGCCTGCTCCGCTTCAAGATAAGATAATATCAATGCAATTGTTTGCGGATGTTCATTTTGAATGAAATTCAGAATTTGACCCGGCTCTGCCCTTCTTGCAAAATCGAATGGTCTCACTTGTAAAGATGATGTCAGGCGATTGATGATAGCTTGAGCGTGTTCTTTTCCAAGCGCTTTTTCCAATACGGTTTTTGCATAACCGATTCCGCCTTGGGATATATAATCCTGCGCAAGGGCGATATTATGAAATTCCTCGATGATTTCCTCCTTGACGTTGGAGTCGACTTTCTTCACACCTGAAATTTCTAGCGTCAACCGTTCGATTTCCTCTTCTGTCAAATGTTTATAGACGGCTGCCGAAACTTCCGGACCGAGCGATATGAGCAAAAGTGCAGCCTTTTGCTTGCCCGTCATTCCTTTTTCCTTCTTTACCACTGTTCATCCCTCCGTCAATCTTCGGCAATCCATGTTCTCAGCAACTTGGCAAATTCTTCAGGCTTATCCTTCGCCATCTTTTCAAGCTGCTTTTTGCGAAGGGTCGCTTCTGTTTCGTTTTGTTCCGTATTGATATCTTCCACATTCAATGCTTCCCTCTGCTCTTCGAGTATCAACGCCTCTTCCAATTCGTTTTCCTGTCTGCGTTTGCGGAAGTACGCAACGATAAGGATGGCGATGACGACCAGTACAGCTGCACCGATTGCATACAACCACCAAGGGATTGCACTTTCAGAAGATTGAGGTACAGTAACGAGCTTGCCATCGAAGTTTTGAGTAGTGATTGCAATCTTACTTCCCCAGTAATCTCCTGGAATTTCTGCCGGCAAATATGTTTTATCAATGGAAGTTCTGATAATCGTCTCTAGAATGTTTCTAATGTCACCTTCCACGTTATTCCCGTCGGATGGCTCCATCATAACTTGGATACCGATATCTCGAATCTTATAAGGACTTTCTACAATATCCTTCCTGATCCGGTTCACTTCGTTGTTAATTGTTTCTTCCAAGCGCTCATAGTCTCCATTGGCGTTGTTGCCCTCGACAAAGCTTGTCCGGTTGTCTGTAGGATCTTCGCCTTCAGGAACGCCTCCGGCAACAGCCCCATTCCCTGAGAATGACTCTGTGATCCTTTGAACACTGATTGCCAGGCTATCAAGATCCTCATCTACACGGTCGACAAGGTTTTCTTGTCTATTCTCCTGTTTGAAGTCAATGTCTGTCGTTACGGAGACGACGACCTTATCCTGTCCTAACATCGTCCCGAGCATCATTTGCACTTTCCGCTGCAAATCACGTTCAATCGTCTTTTTCAAATCCATTTGATTGACCACACTAGTGCCAATTGATTGCTCAGATGACTTCAGGTCAAAGTATTCGGAAAACTGGTTCATGATTACAATATCGTCTGTGGATAAATTCGGTAAGCTTTTTGATACTAAATTATATAAGGCGGTAATTTGAGATTCCGTAAACTGATGTCCAGGTTCCGTTTTCAGCATAATAGCAGCACTTGCATTTTGAACAGTTTCATTTAAAAAGACACTTTGCGTGGGCAAGGTGAGCATTACATTTGCATCCTTCACACCTTGAATCCCTTTTATAAGATTCGCCAACTCGGTCTGCATAGAAGCAAGCTTGATCATGTTGAATTCATTGTCGGTCGTTCCAAAACCGGCGTTTTGAGAAAAGAACGAATAATCGATAGTTCCCGTATTTGGGTACCCTTCCGCAGCGAGTGTCACAAGGAGGTCATCAACCCGTTCTTTCGGAACGAGGATTGAAGTGCCCCCGGGAGCAATTTGGCTCGGTACGCCCTGCACATCGAGCTCTTCCTTGATCCTGCCGATTTCTGCGCGCGAGACGTCACTGTATAGAGGGACATATTCCGTCCTTGACAGGAAGTAAGTCAAGGAAGCAGCAATAGCAATAACAGCAACCGCGGACACGATATATGTTGTTTTTTGTCGTTTTGTGCGACTCGACCAGAACTGCTTCAAGTCAGTTCCAATTTTCGTCAATCTTTCTTTCATTCTTATCCCCCGGTCTGCGTTCATAGTCAACGCCGTTACGAAGAACGGCGTTTGCGAGCAATAGCAAAGCGTTGCGAGCACATCGTTGCTCTACCGTTACGAAGAACGGCGTTTGCGAGCAAAAGCAAAGCGTTGCGAGCACATCGTTGCTCTACCGTCACGAAGAACGGCGTTTGCGAGCAATAGCAAAGCGTTGCGAGCACATCGTTGCCCTGCCGTCACGTAGAACGGCGTTTGCGAGCAAAAGCAAAGCGTTGCGAGCACATCGTTGCTCTACCGTCACGAAGAACGGAGTTTTGCGAGCAATAGCAAAGCGTTGCGAGCACATCGTTGCCCTATTGGTAGGGGCCTAAACGGTCGCCTTCGCTTTTAAACTGGCATTCTAATTATTTCCTGGTACGCTTCAATAGCCTTGTTCCGTACTTCCATTGTCGCACTCAATGCGATGGAAGCTTTTTGAGCTGTAATCATGACATTATGCAAATCGACATCTTCCCCTAAAACGAGTTTTTGGGTCATTTTATCCGATTCGATCTGTTTGATGTTCACGTCCTGTATGGCATTTTTTAAGAACATACCGAAACTTTTCTGCGATTCAGAAGGTGTCGGCTTGGGGCCATCATTTACTTTCAGTAGTCCTGGCACAATTCCTGCGCCTTGAATAGATTGTATAGGCATTAGTCATCCTCCATTCAGGTCGTTATTTCCCTATCTCAAGTGCTTTCATTAACATCGCTTTGTTTGCATTCAACACTGTCACATTCGCTTCATAAGATCTGGTCGCTGACATTAGGTCAATCATTTCCCTTAACGGATCCACATTGGGCATTTGAACATACCCTTCACCGTTAGCGTCCGGATGGCTAGGATCATAGACAAGCTTGAACGGTGTTTCCCGATCTTCACGAATGCGGGCAACTGTCACTCCGTAACCCGCCGCTCCTCTATCTTGGCTTCCCATTGCTGCTTGCAGCATTGAAGAGAATCGTCCTTCCATCGGTTGGAAGCTGACCGACTTCCGTCGATACGGCTGCCACTCGCCGTCTACCATCTTCCCTCGTGTCGTTTCAACATTTGCCATGTTGGAAGAGATAACGTCCATCCTTAGCCGCTGGGCTGTAAGGGCCGATGCAGAGGTGTTGAGACTATGGAAAATAGACATCGTTATCGGCCTCCTTTAATAACATTTTGAAGAGAGTTGAATTTGCTGTTCAGACGATCAACCAACGCATTATAGTAAATCTGATTTGCCGCTAGATCTGCCTGCTCCTTGTCCATATCAACGCCGTTTCCATCCTGTCGATAATTATAACCGGCATATTTGGCTATACCCGGTTTTGATAATTTTGAAGAAAAATCAAAATGCATTTCATTTGTACGATATGCATTAAAAGCCTCACTTTTTGCTTCGTCCATCATTTGCTTGAAATTGACATGTTTCGACTTATAATTCGGCGTGTCGATATTTGCTATATTTTGCGAAATAACTTTTCCTTTTGCAGAAGAAAAATTCAAACCTTGCTCCAACAGTGAAATCGTTGATCCATAAATGTTCATTATCTATTTCACCTCTAGTTGTTTTATCGTTATATATGAAAGATAACCTTTTCTATTAAACTTTCAATTAAAACACATATCTTATTGTATCGGATTTTGGCGAACTTTGTCCATCATATTAATCAAAATAGATTAGGTCAAAACAACCCTTTTACATCACCACAAACGCGGCATTTATAGTTCTTAGGACTAATATCATAACCCGGAAGAAAAGTAATACTCCCTATTTCTTTATTCTGCAACTTCTTCACAAAAAAATAACACTCCGGCATTCTCAACCGGAGTGTAATAATTTGTTAATTTTTTTGATTTTCAAGCTCTTCAAGGAATTTGTTGTTCAACACTTTAATGTACGTACCTTTCATGCCAAGTGAACGAGATTCGATAACACCGGCGCTTTCAAGTTTACGTAAAGCATTGACGATAACGGAACGTGTAATCCCTACACGGTCTGCAATTTTCGAAGCGACAAGGAGACCTTCATTGCCATTGAGCTCTTTAAAGATGTGTTCAATCGCTTCGTGTTCACTGTAAGACAATGAGTTGATAGCCATTTGAACGACAGCTTTGCTACGAGCTTCAACCTCAATTTCTTCGGATTTTTCACGAAGGATTTCCATACCGACTACTGTTGCGCCGTATTCAGCAAGAATAAGGTCATCTTCAGTAAATTTCTCTTTTAGACGCGCAAGGATTAGTGTTCCAAGACGCTCGCCGCCGCCAATGATTGGAACGATAGTCGTCAAGCCATCCTTGAATAGTTCGCGCTCTTCTTCAGGGAAGACCGAATAATCACTGTACACGTCAATATTTGAAGACGTTTCATTTATTTCGAAAAGTTTTTGCGTATACTCTTCTGGGAATTTACGCTCCTGGAACATTTGCTTCATTCGTTCATTGTCGATTTGATGATGGATTTCAAGGCCCAGCAATTTTCCTTTTCTGCTGACGATGAATGCATTACATTCAATGACAACACTTAATTTCTCGGCCATTTCTTTAAAGTTTACAGGTTTTCCAGCTGTTTCTTGAAGCATTGCGTTGATGTTTCTTGTTTTCGTTAATAAAGACATAATTACTTTTCCTCCTAATAGTACCTTATGGGTTTAAGAATATTCTAAAGCTTTTCAATCATTAATCAAACAAAAACGCTCCATTATAAGATATAATGTGACAAATCTTTGTTTTTTACGATATCTTTCAACTTTTCATCGACATAGGCAACAGTTATCTTGATCGACGAAGGTCCAATTTCAGCAGCTTCATACGATAACTCTTCCAGCAATTTCTCCAATATCGTATGCAGCCTTCTTGCACCGATGTTTTCTGTATTGTCATTCACATCGAACGCAATTTCCGCGACCCTCTCGATGGCCTCTTCCGAGAATTCGATTATGACATTTTCCGTCGCCAATAGTTTTTCGTATTGCTTGATCAATGAAAAGTCAGGTTCTTTCAAGATCCGGACAAAATCATCTTTCGTCAGCTTTTCGAGTTCTACGCGAATCGGAAAACGACCCTGGAGTTCCGGAATTATATCGGAGGGCTTTGACATATGGAATGCACCAGCCGCGATGAAAAGTATGAAATCCGTTTTTACGGGACCATATTTCGTTGTCACCGTAGAGCCTTCCACGATGGGAAGTATGTCCCTTTGGACGCCTTCCCTTGATACATCGGCAGATGACCCGCCACCGTTGCCTCGGCTTGCGATCTTGTCCATTTCATCGATGAAGATGATGCCTGATTGCTCAGCGAGTTCAACAGACCTTCTTGCGATCTCATCATGATCGATCAATTTATCCGCCTCTTCGGCTTGAAGGATTTTCCTTGCGTCTTTCACCTTCATTTTGCGTTTCGTCATCTTTTTAGGCATTAAAGAAGATAAAGCATCCTGCATGCTTGCACCCATTTGCTCCATTCCCGAACCTTGAAGTGCATCAAACATGGAAGGCTGTTGGGAGGAGACTTCGACAGTAATCGATTGCTCCTCCAGTTCACCATTTGCGAGGCGTCGGGCAATTTCAGACCGTTTCCGGCTAATATCATCCGCTTCCTCGGGACTGTTTTCATCCTCATCGGTCTTCTGTCCAAAAAGCATTTCAAAAGGGTTCTGCATATTGACTTTGCGCTTCTTTTCCGGAACGAGCAATTCGACAAGTCGTTCTTCAGCAAGCTTTTCCGCCTGGCCTTTAACGGACTCCCGCATTTCCTCCCGAACGATGCGGACGGCCGACTCGGTTAAGTCCCTCACCATCGATTCGACATCTCTGCCTACATATCCAACTTCCGTGAATTTCGTTGCTTCCACTTTAATGAACGGAGCATTGACAAGCCGTGCGATTCTTCTCGCTATTTCCGTCTTCCCAACGCCTGTCGGTCCGATCATCAAAATGTTCTTAGGGATGATCTCCCTTTTTTCCTCATCTGTCAAAAGGCTTCTTCTGTACCTGTTCCGGATTGCGACGGATACCGCTTTCTTCGCAGCGTCCTGCCCTACAATATATCGATCCAGGTAAGCAGTAAGCTCTCGCGGGGTCAATTCCTGCTTCTTATTCATTTGAGTACCTCCACAATTATCCGATCATTTGTGTAGACACATATTTCCGCCGCCGTCTCTAGTGCAGCCTTTGCAATCTGCTCGGCGTCGAGTGTATCACCGCTATATTTTTTGAGAGCACGTCCGGCCGCCAATGCATAATTCCCACCTGATCCGATCGCAAGTACGCCATCATCCGGTTCAATCACTTCACCGGTTCCCGAAACGAGCAGAAGCTTGTCCTTGTCAGCGACGAGCAGCATCGCCTCCAATTTCCTCAAGATGCGATCACCTCGCCACTCTTTCGCCAATTCCACAGAGGCCCGCTCCAGATTGCCATTGAATTCGCCAAGCTTGCCTTCGAACAACTCAAAGAGGGTGAAAGCATCAGCGACAGACCCTGCAAATCCTGCAATTATCTTCCCGCCAAAAAGCCTTCGGACTTTTTTAGCGGTATTTTTCATGACAACGGATTCCCCCATTGTCACTTGTCCGTCACCCGACATGGCACAAACACCTTTGTGCCGGACGGCAAAGATTGTTGTAGAATGAAATTCCATCAGCTCATCCTCCTAAGCCCGCGGATGTGTTTTCATATACGTTTTCCGCAGATGCTCTTTCGTGATATGCGTATATACCTGAGTCGAAGATAAATGACTATGTCCAAGCAATTCCTGTACTGTTCTCATGTCGGCACCATTTGACAGAAGATGCGTAGCAAAGGAATGGCGAATCATATGCGGATAAATTCTTCCTGGGATAGATGCCTTCTCCATCATTGCATTCAGCACATGGCGTACACCCCTGTCCGTAATCGGATCACCGCGCAAATTCACAAACAGTGCATGATGACTTTTCTTCTTCATAAGCATAGGACGACTTTTATCCATATAGGATTCAAGAGCATCCTGAGCGAAGCTTCCGAATGGGACATAACGCTCTTTCCTGCCCTTGCCCATCACTTTCACAATGCCGAGTGAATTATCGATGTCGCCCAATTCGATGGATGTCAGCTCACTTACCCGGATTCCGGTGGCATAAAGCAGTTCTAGAAGCGCGCTATTGCGTAATGATTTCGGATCTTCCCCAGTACATGTTTCAAAGAGCGATTCCAATTCCTTTTCATAAAAAAAAGCCGGAAGCCGTTCTTCCTTCTTTGGATGGTGCAATAAACGGAATGCATTATCATTTATCCCGAATCGAGCATTGCCAAACTTATAAAAAGAACGAATGGATGAAATCTTCCTTGAAATCGTCTTTCTGGCGAAACCTTTGTCATACAAAGTTGTTATATACAATCTTGCTTCGGGATATTCGACATTGTCCAGGTCAGAAATTCCTTCTTGGGATAAAAAGGAGAGGAACTCGTGAATATCATTGCTATATTCCGAAACTGTCCGGGAGGAATAGTTCTTTTCGAGGCGTATAAAAGATATGTATTCGTCAAGAACGTCCTTAGGACTATTTCGTTGCAAGTGTTTCACCCCCATATGAATCACTCTGTCAATTATAACAAAATTGGAACATGTTTGAATAGTGGTTATTTTTACCGTTTTGACCCGCTTGATCTTCACTATTAATCGAATAGGAGAACTAATTCGGAAATTCAAAAGTCATCCACGATTCACTATAACGCAAACTATATTGTTCCGGCAACATAATCGTCTTAGGTTGTCAGACATCTACTGTATTTTTAGACACAGTTTGTTCAATTTTTAGGTGATCTACACAGTAAAAAGCTGCACAATGCGGATTTTTCTCCTACATGTGCAGCTGAAGTATACTCAAACGCCTCTACTTCTTATTCTTGTGCATCCTCTTTATAATCGCATTCCGTACATTGAATTTGCACGCCTTTTTTCAGTCTTTTTTCAACTAATGTGTGTTGACATTTCGGGCACGGCCTAGCAATCGGTTTATCCCATGATACATATTCGCATTCTGGATATCGATCGCAGCCGAAGAAGATCCTTTTCGTTTTGCTCTTCCTCTCGACAACCTGACCTTCTTTACAGGATGGGCAGGTGACTCCGATTGGTTTGATGATTGCTTTTGTGTTTCTGCAATCAGGGAAATTTGAGCAAGCCATGAATTTACCGTATCTACCCATTTTGAACACCATTGGAGAACCGCATTTCTCGCAATCCTCACCGGCAGGCTCATCCTTGATTTCGATTTTCTCCATCTCTTCGTCGGCAACTTTGACATGCTTCTCGAATTCTTTGTAAAATTCATCAATGACTTTCTTCCACTCAATCTCGCCTTCTTCAACATCATCAAGGTTTTTCTCCATATCGGCAGTGAACTTGATGTTAATGATATCGGGGAAGTATTGATTCACCGCTTGGTGGACGATCTCTCCAAGCTCTGTCGGAACGAACCGTTTAGCGTCCAACGTAACGTAGCCCCGTTTTTGGATTGTGTCGAGTGTAGGCGCATATGTCGACGGCCGGCCTATTCCAAGCTCCTCTAACGTCTTGACAAGACGAGCTTCTGAATACCTCGGAGGCGGCTGCGTGAAATGCTGCTTCGGATCGATTTCGTTCCCTTTCACGTGCTCTCCTTTTTCTAACGGAGGCAGAATGCGGTCCTTCTCCTCTTCTTGGTCGTCTTCACCTTCGATATACACTTTCATAAAGCCTGGAAATTTAACTTCTGAGCCTGTCGCCCTGAACTTAACGTCGCCATTCATCAGATCCGCCGTGACCGTGTCAAGCACTGCAGGCGCCATCTGACTAGCCACGAAGCGCTCCCAGATCAATTTATAAAGTCTGTGCTGATCGCGTGACAAATACTGTTTCATCGCTTCAGGCGGCCTCATGACCGAGGTTGGTCGTACAGCTTCATGCGCATCTTGCGTATTAGCCGATTCTTTGGATTTCACCTTCGACGTGGCGATGAAATCCTTGCCGTACATCGTTTCGATGAAGGAGACGGCTTCTCCTTTTGCACCTTCTGATATTCGCGTTGAGTCCGTTCTCATATACGTAATGAGACCAACGATGCCTTCTTTGCCGGTATTGATTCCTTCATAGAGCTGTTGGGCAAGCATCATTGTTTTTCTTGCTCTGAAATTCAATTTGCGCGCTGCTTCCTGTTGCAGGGAAGATGTTGTAAATGGAGGGGCTGGATTCCTTCTTCTCTCCTTCTTGACAACATTGACAATCTCGAATTCATCACCAGACATTTTTGAAAGGACTTCATCGACTTGCTTTTTGTTTTCCAGCTTCATTTTCTTCTTGGCATCGCCATAGAAGGAAGCCTCAAACGTTTTGCCATCTTTAGTGAACTTTCCGCTGATGCTCCAATATTCTTCGGGTACGAACGCCTTTATTTCATTCTCCCGGTCGATGATCAATCGTAATGCGACCGATTGCACACGTCCGGCGGACAGTCCCTTCTTCACTTTCTTCCATAGGATCGGGCTAATATTATAGCCTACGAGTCTATCCAATATCCTTCTTGCCTGTTGGGCATCTACCCGGTTCATATCAATAGGCCGCGGGCTTTTGAAAGAATCTTTTATGGCATCTTTTGTAATTTCATTGAATACGACGCGGCAATCCGAGTTGATGTCCACACCTAGTTGGTGTGCCAAATGCCATGCGATTGCTTCCCCTTCCCTGTCGGGGTCAGCTGCGAGAAAGATTTTCTTCGCTTTTTTAGCATCCTTTTTCAACTCTTGCAATATAGGGCCTTTCCCGCGAATCGTGATGTATTTCGGTTCATAATTGTTTTCAGTATCCACGCCCATCTGACTGCGGGGCAAATCCCGCAAGTGTCCGATGGAAGCACGGACCTTATACTTCTTGCCTAAGTAACGTTCAATTGTTTTCGCCTTGGCGGGCGACTCAACAATAACTAAGTAATCTGCCATTTATCATGTTCCTCCTCATAGAGGTTCCCTTTTTGTACATCCGCAGGGCTGTCTCTTATTCTTGCCCATTCCGGATCTTGGTGATTCCGGATGTAAAAGGATATCTGTTGCAAAATGTATAACAGATTCGAATTAAAATCAACCTTTTCAATAAAAGGAGTGTTTTACCCGTCATGGAAAAGAGCAGCTTTCAAGCGCTTGAAAGCCATTCCAGATAGGCTTTGCACCTTGTTCAATCAATTTATTCGGCCCAAGGGATAAAGCAGAGGTAATCGGCCCGGGAACCGCGTAAATAGCCTTCCCATGCTCAAGCGCATGATCGACGGTACTCATTGTTCCGCTTTTCTCCTCAGATTCTGTGATAATGACAGACTCCGACAAGCCGCTGATAATCCTATTCCTCATCGGAAACGTCCATTTCGCGGGTCTCATATAAGGAGGATATTCCGTCAGCAGTAAATGGCGTTCACCTAGTAATCTTGCAAGCTCTTTGTTTTCATGAGGGTACAGATGGAATAGACCATGTCCAAGTACCGCAATCGTCTTT
The DNA here is from genome assembly GCF_023715585.1 of Sporosarcina luteola. Lineage (GTDB taxonomy): Bacteria > Bacillota > Bacilli > Bacillales_A > Planococcaceae > Sporosarcina > Sporosarcina luteola_D. Next base: position 294,639 of record NZ_JAMBOK010000001.1, on the reverse strand, counting down.
CCGCCAAATTGGATTGCAGATTCATGCGCCATGGTATCCGCCCCTTTCGCGAGGCCGGAAACGATGACCGCTCCCTGATCGACAAGCGGAGGAACGATGAAAGAAAGCGCTTCCTTGGAATAGTTGGTGGCTTTTCTGGAACCGATGATTGCCACCTTCTTTGAAGCATCCAAAATTGTTGGATCACCTTTTACATAGAGGACTGTTGGAGGGTCGACCAGCCATTTCAACGGCTTCGGATACGCCGGATTCGTAATTGGAATAGGGATGATTTTCTCTCGTTGATAAAGAAGGGGGAAAGGAGTTTGTTCATGCCGTTTCAACTGTCCATTCAACTGGACGGCTTTCGATTTGGGGATTTTAAGAAATGCCGCCAGTTCGTTAGTGCAATGAGTGAACAGATGACGAAGATCGGGGTCCATCTTCAAGATTTCCGTTACTTTATTAAATGGGACGGGATAGACATAATGCAAGGCAAGCAACTTTCGGTCGACGTCTGTGAGTAACACAAGATTCCTCCTTCATATTCCAGATATGCAAAAGAACAGCATGCAGTTATCCTGCATGCCGTACTGTGCCTCAATGTGTTTTACATTTTTCGTAAAGCCCTTTTTCTTTAAGTACTTTGATCAATGTTTCACCGATGACGGAAGGCGTGTCAGCCGTTTCAACACCTGCAGCGTTAAGTGCTTTAATTTTCTCTGCAGCTGTTCCTTTACCACCGGAGATAATAGCGCCGGCATGACCCATACGCTTCCCTTCTGGCGCTGTTTGTCCGCCGATGAAGCCGACAACAGGTTTTGTCATGTTCGCCTTCACCCATTCAGCTGCTTCTTCTTCAGCTGTACCGCCGATTTCACCGATCATGACGACCGCGTATGTTTCTGGGTCTTCGTTGAATTCTTTCAGTACGTCGATGAAGTTCGTTCCGTTTACAGGATCTCCGCCGATACCGACAGCTGTCGTCTGACCGATGCCTGCTTGTGAAAGCTGATGAACAGCTTCGTACGTCAATGTCCCTGAGCGGGATACGACGCCAACGTGGCCTTTCGTATGGATGTAGCCTGGCATGATACCAATCTTACACTCATCGGATGTAATGACACCCGGGCAGTTTGGTCCGACAAGACGTGTTTTCTTGCCTTCCATGTAGCGCTTCACTTTTACCATGTCAAGAACCGGGATATGTTCTGTAATACAGATGGCCATATCCAATTCCGCATCGACAGCTTCCAGAATCGCGTCTGCTGCAAACGGAGCCGGAACGTAGATGACAGAAACATTTGCTCCTGTCGCTTTTACGGCTTCTTCAACTGTATTGAAGACAGGTACTCCTTCAACTTCCGTTCCGCCTTTGCCCGGTGTTACACCGCCGACGATTTTCGTGCCATACTCAAGCATCTGCTTCGTATGGAAAAGTGCTGTTGAGCCTGTAATTCCTTGTACAATCACTTTTGTGTCTTTATTAATATAAATTGCCATCGTTTCTCCCTGCCTTTCTTAGCCTACGAGTTCAACAATCTTTTGTGCACCGTCCGCCATTGTGTCAGCAGCGATGATATTCAATCCTGATTCGTTCAATAGCGCTTTGCCTTTGTCTACGTTCGTGCCTTCCAAACGTACAACTAGCGGCACTTCAAGGCCGACTTCTTTCGCAGCAGTAATAACACCTTCCGCGATTACGTCACATTTCATGATGCCTCCGAAAATATTGACGAAGATTCCTTTGACATGCTCGTCAGAGAGGATGATTTTGAATGCTTCCGTCACTTTTTCAGCTGTAGCGCCGCCCCCAACGTCAAGGAAGTTGGCCGGTGATCCGCCGTAGTAATTGATTGTATCCATCGTCGCCATCGCAAGACCTGCACCGTTTACCATGCAGCCGATGTTGCCATCTAGGGATATGTAGCTAAGGTCGTATTTGGAAGCTTCGATTTCTTTCGGATCTTCCTCGTCGAAATCGCGTAATTCGACAATATCTTTATGACGGTATAGTGCGTTGTCATCGAAATTGAATTTTGCATCCAATGCTAGTACATTGTCATCGCCTGTAACGACAAGCGGATTAATTTCAACGATTGATGCGTCTTTCTCAGCAAATACTTGGTAGAGTCCTAGCATGAATTTCGCAGCTTTATTCACAAGATGTGTAGGGATGTTCATATTGAATGCCATGCGGCGCGCTTGGAAGCCTGTAAGGCCGACGACTGGATCAATGACTTCTTTGAAGATCTTTTCAGGAGTCTCTTCAGCGACTTCTTCAATGTCCATTCCGCCTTCTTCAGACCCCATGAGAGTAACGCGATCTGTAGCGCGGTCGAGTACAAGACCTAAATAATATTCTTTTTTGATATCTGATCCTTCTTCGACAAGAAGTCGTTTAACTTCTTTACCTTCAGGGCCTGTTTGATGGGTTACAAGGGTTTTGCCAAGTAGCTCTTTCGCATACTCGCGCACTTCATCAAGATTTTTGGCGATCTTAACGCCACCCGCCTTGCCACGCCCGCCAGCATGGATTTGCGCCTTGACTACGATTACGTCCGTACCGAGTTCTTTTGCCGCTTTTACAGCTTCATCGGGTGAGAAAGCTACCCGACCATTTGAAACAGCAACGCCATAATCTCTGAGCAGCTGCTTTCCTTGATATTCATGGATATTCATCTTACATCCTCCATTCGAACTTGTAGCTCATAATTTACTGCCGTATCCATTGTAGTAAAGATGTAAAATAATGTCCACACTTGTTGTAGCCATATAAGCATTTTTTGATATCTTTTGATAGTTTCCGTCAGTTTTCCCTATTATTCTTCTGAGAGCCATGCTCCCGGTCCACTTGGTAAATATAAGCAAACACTTCTGCAACAGCTTGATATAGTTGTTCGGGAATTGTTTCATCCACTTCCAGCTGCCCAAGCAACTCCACAAGAGTCGGATCTTCCTGTACCGGAACATCGTGTTCTTTCGCCTTCTCCAAAATATTTTCTGCAACCTTCCCTTTTCCTTTGGCGACAACCTTCGGGGCATCCCCTGCATTCGGATCATAAGAAAGCGCAATCGCCTCTTTGCGGGTATGTTTCTGTTCTGTCATATCCTGAAGTCCACTCCACCCTGTTCAGACATCCAATCATTCCGTTTTTTCGTTTCTCTAGTACCTTCTGCTTCAAATTGTTTAAATGTGACTCCTGACAATCGATAATCTACCGATTCGAGGCCATCCCTCAATTTCATTTGCAAAAGACCGCCAATTTCCCGCAATTGAAGGTTTTCGTTGAAAACAGTTAGCGCGACGACCCGATTTTGAACTTGCATATCGACAACTGTCTTGTCGATCGATTCCAGTTCCAAATAAAACAGGATTCGGGCGAAATCCGCATCGATCTTGCCATCCGCCTTCTTTCTCCCATTCCATTGAATCGTTGCATCGACTCGTTTCCCGAGGAATTCCAGGGGCAGCTGCATGACAATCTGTTGGTTCAGGCCTGTGTCACCGGACTGTATGATTGAGCCATTCATTCTCGCAATTATTGTCTCTGCCGCATCGCGCAATACAGGAGATACTGCGCTGTCATGCAACAGCGCAACCAATTGAGGTTTCAGCATGTCCATCGTCTTTCCGATATCCTGATTTCCACTTAGCAGTCCCGCTTCATAATTGAAACCGAGAGATTTGAAAAGGTTTTGCATGACTTCTTTCATCACCTTGCCATCAATCGCTTGTTCCACCACCGTTTGGGCTCCTTGCATTAGCTCCTTTGCTACTGGCAACGGGGATTGCTCCATCATACGATACAATTCCGGAGTTTTTGCGCGAGCATCATCAGGCAGTAATAACTTGAAGGCAGCTGAGGATTCATCATCCGTGAATGGCATGGATTGGATATGATCCGCAACTAGACGAATGATTTTGCCGGCTTGTTCACCAGCTTGATAGTTCCTCGTTTCGACCGATCGATTATGTTCAATTTCCTCCAGTAAGCCGATCAGCTGCAACTTAGTAGACTGTTGTAAGACAGGGTCGTTTTGAACCAACTCTTTCATTTGTCCTGCTCCCGCCATCCGCTCCGCCATGTTCGTATCCATTATTGTTTGTATATTGGCAAGTGTCGTGCTTGGCGGCATGATCCCCGAGCTCTTAAGCATTTGCAATACTTGGAACCGCTCCTCACGGGGTATACGATCATCAAGCAACTTTAGAACAGCCCCACTAACCAATGCTTTTTCCGCAGCAGAAACTGTTATCCGGCTTGCATCAGCAATCGTTGCAAGGATTCTTTCCTTTGATTGCGTCGGTATGTCTGTGTCGGCGAGCAATACATTTCGCAAAGCAATCAAGCCATCGTGCAAGCCTTCCTTTTTCTCCACCCCTAAAAGTGATTGGAAATTAAACTCATTTAGCGGTAGTTTCAATTCCACCAATTTCCGGATAGAATCAAGAGCTTCGCTTTGAACCGATGGCGGAACGGTTTTTAAAAGATCTGCAGCATTCAGCAAGGTATCCTTGGAAACAGGGAGTCTCTCCTTCAAAAAAAAATTTAGTACAGAAATGATTTCCTGTGATTTTGGAAGTTGCATCGAGTCTAACAAGCTGGTCATTTGCTTCGCTTGTCCTTCCGTTGCTTGTAAAGGGCCGGACACGACTTTGATTTGCAGTTCAGGGGTGACCGACTTCACTTGAAAGTAATACGCGTCGCCCGCTTTCATGGGCACTTCCAGTTTGGCCATCAATTTCTGGCCACCGATCTGCACTTCGGCCATCTGTCCCGGGTAAAGCTGTTTTATGTGCCCGTGGAACATTTGTCCTTCCCGCATTGTCAACGGTGGCTGCGATACAGGGATGGACTGGTTGCTCAAGCGGGGAATCGATGGATTGTTCATCCTAGGTCACCTTCCTTCCAAAATCGATTTGACAGGCTCAAAGGTTTTTCTATGGTGATGGCACGGTCCGTGGAGATGGAGGGCTTCCACGTGCTCGGCAGTGCCATAACCGACATTCTTGTTGAAGTTGTACATCGGGAACTCATCGTGAATACGATTCATCAATCGATCCCTCGTCGTCTTTGCGAGGATGGAGGCTGCAGCTATGGAAAGACTTTGAGCATCCCCTTTGATGATGGATTCAGATCTGCAGCCGACTTGAAGCTTCATGGCATCCGCCAAAACGATTTCCGGACGGGTTTCTAAAGCATTCACTGCCTTCTCCATAGATTCCCGAGTAGCGGCATAAATGTTCATTTCATCGATTCTTTCCGCTGATTGAATATGTACTGAATAGCTGATTGCAACTTCCTTAATGATCACAGATAATCGATCTCTTTCTTGGATGGATAGCTTTTTTGAATCATTGAGACCTAGCAGACCGTTTGCTTCTTTAGGCAAAATGACTGCGGCACAGACCACAGGGCCTGCCAATGGACCTCTTCCGGCTTCATCCACCCCTGCGACAAGCGTTCCGTCGTATGACTTAAAACTGTTGTCAAAGTTTATTTTTTCTTGGAGCAATTGTTCCAATTGCTGTTTCTTTTCATAATTGCGATACCATTTTCGCAGTTCTGTTTTGACACCTGCGCGATGATCGTCTTCTAGTTTATTCATCCACGGTTCTGGGTCGGAAGTTTGTTGCAGCATTTCGGCTATTTCTTTGATTGTTTTCATCTTTTCACCTTCTATTATGTATAAGCAATATAAATGGGTTTTCACTACAGGTCGACGCTTTCCAATCGAACGGCGAACGGTTCGATTTGCCGTACTTCAGACAAACATTCTCTTTTTATATCGGACAGGATTTCTGATTGTGATTGTTATTCAATAAGAAAAGGTCGATTGTCACGGGATTAGTCCGTGACTTCATCGACCTGTTTTGATAAATCTGATGTGAAATCGAAAGTCAGCTTGCCAAGCAGCTCACTGCGGATGTCTTGGACAATCAGTTCAGCCACTTTGTCATAATCGATTTCGCCGCCTTGTGTATACGTCTTTCGGGATTCGCCTATGGAATGGAATATCTTTTGGATGTCCTCACCTACAGCTGTAATGCCATACCGCTTTTCAAGCCGATCCGGATAATGCTCCTCAAGAAAGCGGAGTCCGAAGACTGCCAAGTTTTCCATATTGACGATCGTATCCTTAATTGCACCTGTCAATGCAAGTTTATACCCTACGGCTTGGTCTTCAAATTTCGGCCAAAGGATTCCCGGCGTGTCGAGCAATTCCAGTTCCTTCTCGAACTTAATCCATTGCTGTGCTTTCGTGACACCCGGCTTGTTGCCTGTCTTTGCAATGTTTTTCTTCGCAAGCCGGTTGATCAACGTAGACTTCCCGACGTTGGGGATCCCGACGATCATGGCGCGGATTGCTCCTGGTCGAATGCCCCTCTTTTTCAGCCGCTCAATTTTTGGAGCCAATATTTCCTTCGCTGCCTTTGTTACGGTCTGCAGCCCTTTTCCTTCGAAGGAATTTATGGCGACAGCCCGGATACCTTCCGATTCGAAGTGTCTGATCCACCGCTCCGTCTCCCTCTCGTCAGCTAGGTCCATCTTATTCAAAATGAGCAGTCTCGGTTTTTGCTGGATAACTTCATCGATCATCGGATTTCTCGATGATAGGGGCAATCGGGCATCGATCAATTCGAAGACGATGTCGACGAGCTTCAATTGTTCCGTCACTTCACGTCTGGCTTTTGCCATATGGCCTGGAAACCATTGTATGGTCATTGTTTCATCCCCCTTCCTTCAGTCCACCTTGCCGAAATCACTGATCGGCCAGAATATGAATTTTGTGCTTCCTATGATTTCATCGATCGGCACTGCACCGATATGCCTGGAATCTTTACTTTTTCGGCGGTTATCGCCCATAACGAAGACATGGCCTTCAGGGACCGTCTGCATTCCGATTTTCTCTTCTAGTGTGAAATCTTCGGTCAACGTGCCATCTGGAATCTCGGCTTTATATTGATCAAGATACGGTTCCTCATATGGTTGATCATTAATGTAAAGAATATCGTCCTTATACTCCACTTTATCTCCCGGGAGACCGATGACCCTCTTAATATAATCCTTCTTTTCAGGGGCATGGAAGACGACGATATCAAAACGTTCGGGTTTTCCGAGTGTGTAACCGATTTTGTTCACAATCATTTTATCGCCATGTTCAAGCGTGGGCATCATTGAAATGCCATCCACAACAATCGGTGTGAATAGAAATATACGGATGATTGCCGCTAATCCAAACGCAATTAAAAGCGCCTTGATCCATTCCCAAGTTTCATTTTTCTTTTTCTGTTCATTCATCACAAAGCCTCCTGCCAAGTCACTACCTTCATTGTACATTCTATTCAGTATGGAGGCAAAAAGAAAGGAGACCATCTTTTTGGTCTCCTCATGAATAGGAAACAGCGGAGATGCAATCCCCGCTGTTTGAATTTTATCGGATTTCTTTGATACGTGCAGCTTTTCCGCGAAGGTTGCGAAGGTAGTACAATTTCGCACGACGGACTTTACCGCGACGAGTAACTTCTAGTTTAGCGATTTTCGGTGTGTGTACAGGGAATGTACGTTCAACACCTACACCGTTGGAGATTTTACGGACTGTGAATGTTTCACTGATTCCGCCTCCACGACGCTTGATGACAACTCCTTCGAAGAGCTGGATACGCTCACGCGTGCCCTCAACGATTTTCACGTGCAAGCGGACAGTATCCCCAGGACGGAAATCAGGATGATCTGAACGAAGTTGGTCTTTTGTTACTTCTGCAATAATGTTTTGCATGTTTTTCTCTCCTTATCCACAGATGCTCTTGCACTTGTTGCCTTTGCAGCGGAACACCAGTCAGTATGTACTTCCAATAGAAGTACATAGTAGATATTATCATAAAGGGATGGCATGTGCAAGCCTTAAAAGTTGATTTCCGCTTCAGCCGGACGCTTTCCGCGGGCACGGCTTCAATCTCCTCGTCACTTCGTTCCTGCGGGGCTTTCAGCTCGTGCTGTTCCCGCCGGAGTCGCCGGCTTCCGCTACAATCAACGGAACTTCCTATCGATCGGATTCCTCACTAATTAGCTGCTTTAATACTTTCTGTTGGTGTTCTGTTAATGGAGCTTCTTCGAGAAGATCTCTTCTGCGTTCGAATGTGCGTTTTAGTGATTGTTCTTGGCGCCATTTTTCGATTTCGCCGTGGTTTCCTGATAATAGGACGTCAGGTACTTTCATGCCATTGAAATCGGCAGGTCTTGTGTATTGAGGATGCTCGAGGAGTCCTGTCGAGAATGAATCGTGGACAGGGGAATCTGTATTGCCCAAAACATTCGGCAAGAGTCTGACGACGCTGTCGATGATTGCCATGGATGCAATCTCCCCGCCTGTCAGAACGAAGTCGCCGAGGGATATCTCGTCTGTAACGAGATGTTCTCGAATGCGTTCGTCATAGCCTTCGTAATGCCCGCAGAGGAAGACTAGATGTTCTTCCCTTGAGAGCTCCTCGGCCTTTTTCTGATTGAATCTGGCGCCTTGAGGGCACATGAGGATGACTCGCGGTCTCTTCGACGTATCGAGAGCGAGGGATTCGACCGCCGCAAAGAGCGGTTCGGGCTTCAACACCATACCCGCGCCGCCGCCATATGGATAGTCGTCCACTTTATGATGCTTGTTACCGGAGAATTCCCTGAAATCCGTCACATTGAAAGAAACGGCTTCGTTCTCCTGCGCCTTCTTCATAATGGAGGAGTGGAGAACACCTTCGAACATTTCCGGAAACAGCGAGAGAACGTCTATTTTCATCATGACAGCAGACCTTCCATCGGCTCGATAATAATTTGTTTCTTCTCAATATCAATTTCTTTGACAACATCTTCGATATACGGGATGTAATGCGACTTTCCAGTCTTCGGTGTGACAGTCCACACATCATTGGCGCCTGTCGCCAGTATATCCGTCACTGCACCGAGCTCTTCACCAACATCCGTATAAACAGTGCATCCGATGATTTCATGGTAGTAAAACTCCCCTTCATCAAGATCACCAAGTTGCTTTTCGGAAACTTTCAATAAACCATCCCGATACTTCTCAACATCATTGATATTGATATGGCCTTCAAACGTGAGGAGGTCGAAGTTCTTATGGCGGCGATGGCTTGCTACAATCAATTTAATCGGTTTTTTTTCATTCGGCATGAATAAAGAGAGTTCATTTCCGACTGCATATCTTTCATCCGGGAAATCGGTACGCGAGATAACGCGCACTTCTCCTTGTATTCCATGTGTGTTGACAATTTTACCAACGTTGAACCATTGCATACAATACACCTTCCTTTTCATTAGGGACTTGGATGCATTCCTTAAGCTTAAGTAGACAAAAAAGGAAGGAACATGAGCTCCCTCCTTTTTTGTGTTGGTTTCTCAGGGACGGCATTAGCCTATCCGTGTAAACCCGTTGTCCAAGACTGATTTTCATCATTCGATGATATCAAGGTAAACTTTCTTACCGTGGCGACTTCCTGCTGCTGAATAAACAATAGTACGTATCGCCTTGGCGACACGCCCCTGCTTTCCGATCACTTTCCCCATATCTTCAGGATTAACGGAAAGTTTGTAAGTGACACGATGATGTTGCTCATCCTTGTCGACCTGAACGTCTCCGGGATGATCGACCAAAGGTTTGACAATCGTTTCAATCAGCTGCTTCATGTCCACCCCTCCTGATTATTTACCGTATTTAGCGTTGTGGAATTTCTCCATGATGCCTTGTTCTGAGAACAGGTTACGAACTGTATCAGATGGTTTAGCACCGTTTTGAAGCCATTTAAGAGCCAATTCTTCATCGATTTTCACTTCAGCAGGTTTTGTAAGCGGGTTATAAGTACCTACTGTTTCGATTTGACGGCCATCACGTGGTGAACGTGAATCTGCTACAACAATACGATAGAAAGGAGTTTTCTTTGCTCCCATACGTTTAAGACGAATTTTTACTGACATTTTTTCTTGCACCTCCGAATAGTTTCACACAAGATAGTATATTATCAAGGTTTTTCATGTTTGTAAAGTGTTTTTTCTTAACACCTTGAAATTGCGTTGATTTCCGCTACAGGCGGACGCTTTCCGCGGGCTTGGCTTCAGCCAATCGAACAGCGCAAGGTTCGATTGGCCTTAATTTCTGCGCCTTTTGCAGAAATTAAGGCAGCCTGCTCGTAACGCTACGCTTTTACTCGCAAAAGCCGTTCTTCGTTACGGCTTTGGCAGGAGTCGCCGCCTTTCGCTTCAATCAAAGAAGCTTCCTAGAATCAAAATTAAAATTTACCTAAATAAAGAGTCGAAACCAGGCATTTTCATTTTCTTTTTGCCTTTTTGCTGCATGTTGGTCATTTGTTTGACCATCTTTTTCATGTCTTCGAATTGCTTCAATAGACGGTTCACTTCCTGGATAGAAGTTCCTGATCCTTTCGCAATCCGCTTACGTCTGTTTGCATTGATGATTTCGGGTGTTGTGCGTTCAGCAATTGTCATCGAACGGATGACTGCTTCGACGCGCCCCATTTGGCTTTCATCGACTTGTGCATTTTCAAGCCCTTTGATTTTGTTCATTCCCGGCATCATTTTCAATATTTCATCAAGAGGGCCCATCTTCTTCACTTGCTGAAGTTGGTCCAAAAAGTCATCAAGTGTGAATGTTTGCGTGCGGAACTTCTGTTCTAGTTCCTTCGCCTTCTCCTCATCGACATTCTCCTGCGCCTTTTCGATGAGTGACATGACGTCACCCATCCCTAGAATCCGAGAAGCCATCCGCTCGGGATGGAACGGTTCCAAGGCGTCCATCTTCTCGCCCATACCTACGAACTTGATCGGTTTCTGCGTAACGGAACGGATGGATAATGCAGCGCCTCCGCGTGTGTCGCCGTCCAGTTTCGTGAGGACGACTCCTGTAATGCCAATTGCTTCGTCGAACGACTTTGCCACATTGACGGCATCCTGCCCTGTCATTGCATCGACGACGAGGAATACTTCGTCAGGCTTACTCAATTCCCGGATATCCTTCAATTCCTGCATGAGGTTTTCATCGACATGCAAACGGCCCGCCGTATCGATGATAACGACGTCGTGATGTTCCTTTTCGGCTTCTGCAATCGCTTGGCGTGCAATTTCAACCGGAGAGACATCCGTGCCCAATGAAAATACCGGCATCGTCAATTGTTTTCCGAGCGTCTCCAACTGTTGGATCGCAGCTGGACGATAAACATCCGCCGCCACAAGAAGCGGCTTCTTATTATGGCGTTTTCGAAGAACTGTCGCGAGCTTGCCCGTCGTCGTTGTTTTCCCTGCCCCTTGCAGACCGACCATCATGATGACTGTCGGTGATTTCCTTGCGAACTGGATCGGATTCTGTTCTCCGCCCATCAAATTCGTCAATTCGTCTTTGACGATTTTCACGACCTGTTGGCCGGGTGTCAGGCTCTTCATGACGTCCTGCCCGACAGCACGCTCACTGACCGTCTTGACAAATTCTTTTACGACTTTCAAGTTAACGTCTGCTTCGATAAGTGCAAAACGCACTTCGCGCATCATTTCCTTGACGTCGGCTTCACTGATCTTTCCTTTGCCCTTTATTTTTTGAAGCGTCCCTTGCAGGCGCTGGGCCAAACCTTCAAATGCCATGCACAGAACCCCCTATTCATGATCTTTCAATGCGTTCAGCAACATCTGTACTTCACTGGATGCTTCATCATTACTGAACACATGCTGTTCCAGCTTCTCGATAATCTCCATCCGGTTCCGGAATTTGGAGAAAAGCTTCAATTTTTCTTCGTAGTCTTCCAGCATAGCTTCTGTTCTTCGGACATTGTCGTAGACAGCTTGTCTCGACACTCCGTATTCTTCGGCAATTTCACCGAGAGACAGGTCGTCTAGGTAATAGAGCTGCATGTAAATCCGTTGTTTTTCGGTCAACAGTGTCTGATAGAAATCATAGAGGAAGTTGACGCGTGTTGTTTTTTCAAGCATAGCGCTTCGCCCCCTCTGCTTATCTTAGTATGCTTGAATTGAACTGTCAAGTAAATTTACTTGATGCATTTATCTCCTGACCGAAGTGACCCGAGCAGTTGCCTTCCGAAGCTCGACTACAAAGATGGAGAAATATTACTCAGCTTCTTTTTCAAGGCCTTCAGCGAAGAGTCCGTAAACATATTTCTCCGGATCAAATGGCTGCAAGTCATCCATGCCTTCACCAAGTCCTACAAATTTGACCGGAATTTTAAGTTTATTGCGGATCGCTAAAACAATTCCGCCTTTCGCAGTCCCGTCAAGCTTTGTAAGAACGATTCCAGTGACATTCGTAGCCTCTTTGAACGTCTGCGCCTGGATCAATGCATTTTGGCCAGTCGTCGCGTCCAGTGCGAGGAGGACCTCATGAGGAGCACCTTCGATTTCCTTGCCGATTACTCGATGTACTTTCTCGAGTTCGTTCATCAGGTTCACTTTGTTTTGCAACCTGCCGGCAGTATCGCAAATCAGTACATCCACCTTCCGGCTTTTTGCAGCCCGGATTGCATCATACATGACAGCGGCAGGATCGGAACCTTCCGATTGTCTAATCACTTCGACGCCGACACGATCGCCCCAAACGACTAGCTGATCGATCGCCCCTGCCCGGAATGTATCTCCAGCCGCAAGCATGACGGTCTTTCCTTCTTCTTTAAGACGTGCTGCAAGCTTCCCGATTGTCGTTGTCTTTCCTACTCCGTTGACGCCTACCATCAAAATGACAGTCAAATCATCTTGCATATTCAATTCGGTGTCCAGTTCTTCTCCAGCTTTATATATTTCCACGAGTTTTTCAGAAATGACCGATTGGATGCCCTCGGTGTTCTTAATGTTTTTCCTTTGAACTTCCCATCGTAATTGATCGACAAGCTCCATGACTGTTTCGACGCCAACATCCGCCTGCAACAGCAGTTCCTCAAGCTCTTCGAAAAACTCCTCATCGACCTCACGGAAACGTGCCACAAGGTCATTCACTTTAGAGGTGAATGAATTCCTGGTCTTCGAAAGGCCGTCCTTGAATTTTTCAGTTACCGTTTCATTGGTGCCCGTAATTTTCTCTTTCAGCTTCTTAAAAAAAGTCAAATCGACTCTCTCCTTTTCCTGATACTATTGAAGACTATCCCAACACTTCAGCGGGAACTTCGGAGAGCTTCACGGAAATCAGCTTTGATACTCCCGACTCCTGCATTGTGATTCCATACAAAACATCCGCCCCTTCCATCGTCCCTTTCCTATGGGTGATGACGATGAATTGAGTGTTATCCGAGAACTTCTTCAAGTATTTACTGTAACGGATGACATTCGCTTCGTCGAGCGCCGCTTCGACTTCATCCAAAATGCAAAATGGTACAGGCCGCACTTCAATGATTGAAAACAGCAATGTGATTGCCGTAAGCGCTCTTTCACCGCCTGATAACAGGCTCAAGTTCTGCAACTTTTTGCCTGGTGGCCTTGCAACGATCTCAACCCCTGTTTCCAGCAGGTTGTCAGGCTGTGTAAGGATCAAGTCCGCATCCCCACCACCAAACATTTCTTTAAAGACGACATGGAACCGATTCCTTACCGCATTGAACGTCGTACTGAACCGCGCTTCCATTTCACGGTCCATTTCAGACATTGCATCATTGAGTGTATTCTTCGCCTCCAGAAGATCGTTCCGTTGTTCAGTTAAAAACGCATGACGCTCAGAAACTTCTTTGAACTCCTGAATTGCACTCGGATTGACGGAACCGAGCGACTCGATCTCGCTTTTTAATTCGTCGACCCGATCTCTTGTTGCATCCACGTCAAAATCGCTCCCGGATTCGAAATCAGGATAAAGTCCATACTCATCCAAAAGGCGATTTGTGATGGATTCATATTTCACTTCAAGACGCGAGACGGCAACATTGATTTCATTCAGAGAAGAGACCGCCTTCCCTTCATCGTTGCGAATATTTTTCAGCAATTCCGCCTGCTTTTCGAGCGCAGATGCAATTTTGCTCCTGCTGTTACGTTCCCCAGACAGGGATTGTTCAATCGAAGACTTCTCCTTCGTAGACCTTTCTATCTGCGCCGCGATTTCCTCTGGCGTTAGATCGATGCCTAATTCATGTTCGGTGTAAATATCCCGATCTACTTCCAAGGCGGACATCTTTTCTTCTAATTGAATAAGTGTTTGCTCCATATCGAAAATTGTCGCCTGTTGGTGCCCTTTCTGTTCGCGTAGGATGGCCGCCTGCTCACGAAGCTCACTATTTTTGGTCATCAGGGCCGCTTCCTCGTTCCGTCGATTTGCAGCCAACCGCTCAAGTGTTTCCACTTCTGTTTGAGTGGAATCGAGTGATGATTTGATCGATTCGTGGCGTTCGAGCAATGCCTTTTTCCTATTCAGTAGTTCCGCACCCACGTTTTCCGAGCCGGCGATTCCTCTTTCGGCTAACGAGATTTCAGACTCGATCGCCCTGATTTCCATATTCAGTTCACGTAGAGCTGAATCTTTTGAAACCAATTCCTGCCTTAAGGAATCCCTTAGATGACGATATCTTTCCGTATCATGCATATGCTGGGCGACAGCCATCTTTGAATCACCAATTTTGCTGTTTGCCATTTCAATAGAATTAGTCATTTTCTTAAGTTGGGCGCTGAGCGTCTCCAACTCCGCTTTTCTGGAAAATACGGTCGACTGCCCTTTCGCTCCACCCCCGGTAAGGGAACCACCGGCATTCACAACATCTCCGTCAAGTGTTACTATACGGAATTTATATGCTAGCATCTTGGCAATAGCGGAAGCTCCGGCCAGCGTTTTTGCAACGATGGTCATGCCAAGAAGATTTTCAGTGATGATTGAAAAGGCTGAATCTGTCTTCACAAGTTGATCAGCCGTTCCGATAAACTCCGGATGTTGCTCCACAATACGGAGTGACGCAATTGGGATTTTCCTGGATTTTATGACATCACGCGGCAAAAACGTCGCACGACCGGCGTTTCTCTGCTTCAAATATCCGATCGCATTTCGAGCTTCCGATTCCGTAGTTGTGACGATATGCTGCATCGCACCGCCTAAAGCTGTTTCAATCGCTTTAATATGGGGATCATCCACAGTAATGAGTTCTGCAACAGCCCCATCAACACCAGCCAGCTTGCCTTCTTTTGCTGCAATGAGTACGGCTCTGACGCCTGAATAGAATCCTGAAAAATCCGCCTCCAAACTTTGAAGCGCTCGCAATCTCCCCTGCATTTCGGACTGCTTGTTCATCGCATTTTGCATGAATTGCTGCTGGATTCCCAGTTCTTCTTCCGACTCGCGATATAATTTTTCGGATTTACTAAATGCCGATTCCGCTTTCTCCAATTTTTCTTGCAAGGAAGAAAGCTCGGCAGATTGGATAGACCTTCTTCCCTGTAACTCTTGAAGCTTGCTCTTTAACAAGGAAGTTTGTTCCGATATGCGGACTGACGAAGTCTTTTCCCCTTGCATCCGTTCTTCAATATGCTTCAAGTCATTCCGGATCGTCGCTTCTTCGTTCAGCATTTCAATATAGGATGACTTCAGTTCATCAATTTCCTCTTCGGTCTCTTTTGCCGATCTTTTCAGGATTTGCGCAATTTCATTTATCTCCGAATTAATTTTGTCCAAAGAAGATCCTGTAATGGCCAATTTCTCTTTCGCCGCGGCCAATTTAACAACAACGTCTTCTTTACCCTTTTTCACATCTGCCAACTCTTGGCGGATCCTATTTAGCTGCTGCTCCGAATTCTTCTGCTTTTCAAGCGATAATAGCCGGCGCCCTTCCCACTTCTCAGCTTCAGCACTAATTTCCACCAACTGTTTTTGGAGTGACTCAATATTTCGGTCGATTTGCTCTAAACGAATCTTGTACGCATTCGATTCTTGCTCAACTTTGGCGATCTCCGCCACCAATTGTTCGCGATGCAACCTTTTTTCTTCGATCAGCTCAGTTTTCGCAATGATTTCCTCACGTAATTTCGCTCCATCGTAATTCAGAAGACGGACATCAGCTTCCCTGATTTCTGTTGAGAGCACTAGATGTCTTTCTGCCGCTTCCGCATTCTTTTCGAGTGGACCGATTCTTGAATCAAGTTCTTTAAGGATATCCAGTACACGATCCAGGTTGTCCTCCGTTTCGAAAAGCTTATGCTCTGCCTTCCTCTTCCGTGTTTTATATTTCAAGACACCCGCTGCCTCGTCAAAAATACTGCGTCTATCTTCAGGCCTGCTGTTTAGGATTTCGTCGACACGGCCTTGGGATATGATAGAAAACGCTTCCTTACCTAACCCTGAATCCATGAAGACATCATTGATGTCCTTCAAACGGCATTGTTGACCGTTCAATAAGTAATTGCTTTCTCCCGAACGGAAGACCCGGCGGCTGACGCTGATTTCTGTGTAATCGAGCGGGAAGAGCCCATTCGTGTTATCCAGGATCAGAGTCACTTCCGCAAAATTCAGCGGTTTTCGGGAATCACTGCCTGCAAATATAACATCCTCCATTTTTGCACCGCGAAGGGATTTGGCGGATTGTTCACCGAGCACCCAACGGATTGCGTCGGTGATATTGCTTTTTCCACTGCCGTTCGGTCCTACAATGGCTGTTACGCCTGGTACGAAATCGATGCCAATCCTGTCGGCAAATGATTTGAAACCAATAATTTCAACTCTTTTTAGAAACACAATCAGTTCTCTCCTTCGGCCTCATTTCCTTTTAATACTTGGATGGCTTGACGGGCCGCTTCCTGCTCGGCTTCTTTTTTCGATCTTCCGATTCCGGTACCAAGTTCACGATTTTCCAATCTTACGACGGTGACAAACTTTTTCGCATGCGCAGGACCCTTCTCTTCTATAATTTCATAATTCAAGCTGCCGCTGTTCGTCTGTTGCACGATTTCCTGCAAGCGGCTTTTATAATCCATCACATGCGAAAAAGCACCGTCCCCGATTTTCGGGAATACAACCTTTTCAAGGAATTTGGTGACCGGTTCCATTCCCTGATCCAAAAACAACGCACCGATATACGCTTCAAATACGTCTGCAAGCAATGCCGGACGCAATCTTCCGCCGGTTTGTTCTTCACCTTTGCCAAGCAAGATGAATTCACCGAAGTGCAGTTCATTCGAAAACTTGACGAGTGATGGCTCACAAACGATGGCTGCCCGCAGCTTTGTCAACTCGCCTTCGCTCATATTCGGTTCAGTCGCGTAAAGGAATCGGGAAACACCGAGTTCCAGAACGGCATCTCCAAGGAACTCAAGTCTTTCATTATCCGTGAAATTTTTTCGACGATGTTCGTTGACGTAGGACGAATGGGTGAATGCATTATAAAGGAGCGTTTCGTCTTTAAAGTGGATGTCAAGGCGCCCTTGCAAGTCTTCAAATTTTTTCCGCACCTCGCTTGGAAGTGGAACTGTTGGGTATTTACTTTTTACATTCCGTTTATTAGTCATCAAGATTCTGCCTTTCACTTCGTAGTCCATTTAATTTTACATTGTTCACGTCATACATGCAAAACCGAAAAGAGATACTTTCATCCCTTCAAATCGCAAGAAAGGTTGAAAGCATCTCATTGGAAGTGCATCATGCAGTGATGCGCACATTTTTTCGGATTCCTAATCAATTATGCCTCGGCGTAATTGCGTCGGGATTTTGAATTGCGCTTGAGGCCAACAGGATGTTGGTCATGCAACCGTTGCCGCAGGACGCGGCGAACTTAGGTTGCCTTCATTAACTCCATTCAAAATCTCTGACATCCGCCGGAGGCTTTATCTTGATTAAGCGGGAGCTTGGACAACTGTTGAATCAAGATAAAATTAGTTCACTTTTTCTTCGATATATTTTACTGCATCGCCTACAGTTCCGATCTTTTCTGCATCGTCATCGGAAATTTCCATATCGAATTCATCTTCTAGTTCCATAACTAGCTCAACGACATCCAAAGAGTCTGCGCCGAGATCGTCTTTAAAAGAAGCTTCAGGTTTTACTTCGCTTTCATCGACACCAAGTCGGTCGACAACCACTTTCGTTACACGTTCAAGTACTGACAACATAGTCACCTCCTCTCAATGAAAAGCGTAGGGCGCTTGCTTTGCCCCGACAAGCGCTGGAGGGCTTGAACAAAAGGCGTTCTTTGCCATTTGATTCAAGACCGAAGCGACTCGAGGGGCTAGCGCCCGAAGCTGCACAATAGAAATGCGGAGGGTGGCGTGTAGCTGCGACAGGTATAAGACGGGCATGCGAAGCGGCGATCTTTGCCGCACAGCATGACTGGCTTATGACCCGAGCAGCTGCCACCCGCAGCTGGACACTAGAAAAGCGTAGGTCCCTTACATCACCATACCACCATCAACATGGATGGTTTGTCCTGTAATATAGTTTGCATCGTCTGACAGTAGGAATGCTACTGCGCCTGCGACGTCTTCAGCTGATCCTAGTTTACCCAAAGGAATGGAGCCCAACATTTGTGCTTTAACTTCCTCGGGAAGAGCTTCAGTCATATCTGTTGTAATGAAACCTGGTGCAACTGCGTTCACAGTAATATTCCTTGTCGCAAGTTCTCTCGCGGTCGTCTTCGTCAAGCCAATAACACCGGCTTTTGCAGCTACATAATTTGCCTGTCCTGGATTGCCGATGACGCCGACGATCGATGCAAGGTTGACAATCTTCCCGGCACGCTGTTTCATCATTTGGCGTGTCACAGCTTTCGTACAGAGGAACACGCCTTTCAGATTTATGTTGATAACGTCATCCCATTCGTCTTCCTTCATTCGCATTAACAAATTATCACGAGTAATTCCTGCATTATTTACGAGCATATCAATAGAACCGAACGTTTTCAATGTCTCATCAATCATTTCTTTCACTTGTTCGGAATCCGAAACGTTCGCTTGGATAGCAAAAGCGTCTCCACCGGATTGCTTAATCAATTCAACGACTTCTTCCGCTTTTTCTTTGCTGCCGCTATAGTTCACTGCAACGCGCGCGCCTTCTTTTCCTAGCAAAATTGCAATCTCGCGCCCAATTCCTCTTGAGGCACCAGTGACGATCGCTGATTTCCCTTCAAATCTACCCATCATTCCCACCCTTTCGCTGCATCGATGACTGCTTGCAATGACTCTTCGTCATAGACAGGAAGCACTGTAACAGATCGATCTATTTTCTTTACAAGGCCGCTGAGCACTTTTCCAGGGCCGCATTCAATGAAATGTGTAACGCCAAGGTTAATCAATTCACGAACGGAGTCTTCCCAACGAACCGGGGAGTATAATTGTTCCACGAGGAGCTGCTTGATCTCCTCGTGATCGGAAACCGTTTTAGCGTTTACATTTGCAACGACCGGGATGGAAGCATCCTTCATTCCTACTTCATCCAACGCATTTTTCAGACGTTCCGCTGCAGGCTTCATAAGGGAAGAGTGGAATGGTCCGCTCACATCCAGTGGTATCGCTCTTTTCGCTCCCGCTTCCTTAAGCTCGACACAAGCTTTCTCGACGCCTGCTTTCGTTCCCGATATGACAATTTGTCCAGGACAGTTCAAATTGGCCGGTTGGACCGCATCGCCTTTAGCCGTTATGGAATCTGTCACTTCCTGAAGCTTTTCGCCATCCAGTCCAAGAATAGCCGCCATCGCTCCTTCACCTGCAGGTACCGCATCGTTCATGAATAAGCCGCGCTTATGGACGACTGACACTCCATCCTCGAAGGAAAGAACTCCTGAAGCGACGAGGGCAGTATACTCACCTAGACTATGTCCAGCAGTATAGTCAGGTGTAATGCCTTCCTCAACAAGCCTTGAAGCGATCATGGCGCCGACTGTCAACAGTGCAGGCTGAGCATTATATGTCAATGTCAGTTCCTCTTGGGGACCTTCTGTAATCAAACGGCTTAAGCCGAACTGCAATACTTCATCCGCTCGTTCCAGGAAATTCCCGCCACTATTGAATAGTTCTGCTCCCATTCCGACAGACTGAGAACCTTGTCCTGGGAAAATAAACGCTATTTTCGTCATTCCGCATCCACCTTTCCTACTGTCTCTCTAATTGTTCCGCACACATCGAATTCGACCATTTTCCTCGCTTGTCTAATTGCATTATAAATCGCATTGGCATTTGAGGAACCGTGTGCCTTGATGACAGGGGAATTCAACCCGAATAATCCCGCACCGCCATACTCGGTGTAATCCATTTTCTTTTTCAATCCGCGAAGGTCATCTTTCACCAATGCCGCTGAAAGCTTGGACTTCAACGAGGCTCCATATACTTCTTTCAGCATCGAAAAGAAACCGGCTGCTGTCCCTTCAATTGTCTTCAACACCATATTTCCTGTAAATCCATCCGTCACAATGACATCCGCCGCACCGCTTAGAATGTCCCTCGATTCGACGTTACCGATAAAATGAATAGGCGCTTCTGAAAGAAGTTTGTATGCAGCTTTCGTCAGTTCGTTCCCTTTGCCTTCTTCGGTGCCGATATTCAAAAGTCCGACGCGGGGCTTTTGAATGCCACGCACTTTTTCCGCATAAATGCTTCCCATAATTGCATATTGCTGTAAATGAGTAGGCTTTGCGTCAGAATTTGCGCCGACATCCAAGAAGACGAAACCTTGTCCATCGATTGTCGGCAAGGTCGGCGATAACGCCGGGCGATCGATGCCTTCGATCCGTCCTACGATGAATAGCCCGGCTGCCATTAGCGCTCCGGTATTCCCGGCAGAGACGCATGCATCGGCTTCTCCGTCTTTCACAGCTTGCGCCATCCTCACCATGGAGGCATCTTTCTTCCTTCTGATTGCACGGACCGGCTCATCGTCCGCTTCGATTTTTTCTGTACAATGAATTACTTTCAAGCGTCCATGTTCTTTCAAATACGGCGCCATCTTTTCTTCATTTCCATAAATATGTATATGTATATCATCAAATTCAGATAGGCTCAGAAGTGCGCCTTCAATAATCTCACCTGGTGCATGATCTCCGCCCATTCCATCCAATGCAATGATCATCTTAATTCCCTCCTGCTGTGGTCCGTAGTTTGATACATCTGGAATTCACCGGTGAAAACCGTCTCGTTTTCGACGGTCGAGATGACATCGACAAAAGTCCTTTTATCATTTGAACGCTCTTTATCAACGATGGCACGTGCAATGACCCGATCACCCGATCTGACGGGTTTCAGGAAATGGAGGTCCGATGTGACAGTCAAAGCAAGATCATCATCGAGAACTGCAACCGCCAATGAATTTGCCTGTGCGAATAAATGGTGGCCACGAGTGATCCCACTTCTACGGAAAACATGATCGTCCGTTACATCGAATATGGAAACGGCCCTCTTATCCAGCTCAATATCTATGATGTCACCAATCACCTCATCGGATTGGAGAGATTTCACTTCAGCATCTATTGTTCGTGCAGCCACGGTTTTCAATCGTTCACGCAATTCCGGTATTCCACATTCCAATCGATCTAATCGTATCGTCTGAACGCTAACGTTAAATTGCTTGGATAATTCTTCGTCTGTCAGAAAAGGATTTTGTTCGAGGCTCACTTCAAGCTGGCGCTGCCTCTCCCTTTTTGGCACTCTCACTCGATTCACCCTTCCGGATTAGCACTTGGTACTAATACCAGTATATTATCATAGTTCATCATTGATTTCTACAAAAAATAGGCATGTCTAAAAATGTAATGTATTCTACTAACCGTTGACTTCCGTTCCGAGCGGACGCTTTCCGCGTGCACGGCTTCAATCTCCTCGTCACTACGTTCCTGCGGGACTTTCAGCTCGCGCTGTTCCCGCTGGAGTCGCCGCTCTCCACTCCAATCAACAAAATTCGTTATATATTTAAATAGAAATAAAATGTGTTTTTTTCTATTTGCCAAAAAGGCTTATTCAATGTACATCCTTTAATCAGCCCATCAAACAATTCAAAAAAGCAAAAGGTTATGTTGATTTATTCAATAAGTGCTACATTTAATAGATACTATAATTTATTCTAGTTCTTCATTACGTTTACCTGAGCTTTAAAAGGAATTATATTAGAAAGAAAAAAATACCCGCCGTTTCCAGTAGGTATTTTCGTTAAATATAAGGCAGTAATTATTACTATTAAACTAATGAAAACTTCGCCAGGAGTTTGAAACTCTAATTCTATATCTACAATTTAACGCCTAATTGTTCCATCATGCTAAATAAGCTTGTACAATTCACATTTAAGTCCTGACAACATTTAGTATTTTTTCCCTTGGCATAGCTGTACCAACGTTATAGTTTATTATGCTTTCAAAAGAAACAACTGTGTAATCAAGTGTTTTAGCAGTCGCTATTAACCAAGGATCGGCTAAAGATTCATTAGAACTCCACTTGTCATACCCACTATTCTAATATAGTGGCACCTGTAGCTTGTAGTGCAGGCGCCGACTCCTGCGAACGCCGTTACGAAGAACGGCGTTTGCGAGCACAAGCGCAGCGCTGCGAGCAGTGTTTTTTTGCGACCCTAATGGAGCAGGATTAGGATGCCTTAATTTCTGCAAAGTACGCAGAAATACGGCAAATCGAACTCTTCGTGGTTCGATTGGCTCAAGCCATGCCCGCGGAAAGCGTGCGCTGGAACGGAAAGCAACAGCCTGTTGACATGACTAGCATCTCTAATTCATTCCAAGCCCCAAAGAAATCAGTAAAACACTTGACTACAGGTAAGGAAGCGTCCGCCAGGAGCGGAAAGCAAATGCCCATGTAAGTTAGAATTTCAGTCTATCCGTTCATGCGATAGCGCGCCTGATTGCTCCAAGTCTTCTCTTAGGAATTTATACTCCAGTGAGGACCAGAAATCATCCGATGCCAGCATCTTCTCGGCATCTTGACGCGCTGTTTCCAGTGCCCGGTAGTCATGCACAAGATCAGCCATCTTGAATTCAGGCATTCCGCTTTGCTTCTTTCCGAAGAAGTCGCCCGCGCCTCTAAGCTCAAGATCTTTTTCGGCTAATAAGAATCCATCGTTCGTCTCTGTCATCGACTGCATTCGTTCCTTGCCTTCCTCGTTCTTCGGATCGGCAAGAAGTACGCAATACGATTGGTCCGCCCCCCTGCCGACCCTCCCCCTTAATTGGTGAAGTTGGGCGAGTCCGAAACGGGTGGCGTCATAAATGAGCATGAAGGTCGCATTCGGAACGTTCACACCGACTTCAACGACGGTTGTCGAAACAAGGCAATCGATTTTCCCCTCACTGAAGTCCCTCATGATGGCATCTTTCTCATCGGAATGAAGTCTACCGTGCATGAGGCCGACTGTGTACCGCCCAGCAAAATGGTGCGTGAGCTGTGCGTGAACATCGACTGCATTTTGCACATCGAGCTTGTCCGATTCTTCGATGAGCGGACATATGACATACGACTGTCTTCCCGCCTGCAGCTCCTTCTCCATCTTCCGTAAAACCGGCAATAAAGAGTCCTCTTTCAACCAGTATGTTTCAATTTTTTTCCGTCCTGCCGGCATTTCGTCTAAGATGGAAACATCCATTTCCCCGAAGGCAGTGATGGCCAATGTACGCGGAATCGGAGTCGCCGTCATGAAAAGGACATCGGGATTCAGACCTTTCTCTCTTAATATACGCCGTTGTTCCACACCGAAACGATGCTGTTCATCCGTTATAACGAGTCCCAATTTTGCAAAACCGACGTCCGGCTGGATCAACGCATGCGTGCCGATGAGCAGATCAATTTCCCCGCTTTGCAATTTCTCAATGATGATCCTTCTCGCCTTCCCTTTCGTGGATCCAGAGAGAAAGGCGACATTCACTCCAAACGGCTCCAGCCACGATGATAGGGAATCGGCATGCTGCTCCGCAAGAATTTCAGTCGGCGCCATCAGCGCCCCTTGAAACCCTGCGGTAATTGCTGCAAATAGAGCAATGGCTGCTACGACTGTTTTCCCGGATCCTACATCTCCTTGCAGAAGACGGTTCATCCGCGTCGGACTTTTCAATTCTGCGCATAGCTCATTGACAACCTTTTTTTGTGCATTCGTCAGCTCGAAAGGCAATGAGGCAATGAACTCCTTAATACGATCAAGATCATAATGAATCGGAGTTCCTTTTTCGGTTTCTTTACGGATTTTTTTCATACCGATCATTTTCAATTGGAACTTCAAGAGCTCCTCATAGACAAAGCGTCTACGCGCCTGCTTCACATCATTCGGCGATTTTGGAAAATGTACCATTTCAAGCGCTTCTCCGACCGACGGCAACAGATAAGCTTCCCTCAATGAAGACGGGAGCACTTCGGCAATCTCACCGCTGCACAGATCCAGCGCCTGTCTCATATATTTGCGGAACGTCTTTTGATGCATGACGTTTTTCAAACTATAGACAGGTTCGAAATCAGCGTGATCCGTTTTCGGACCCTCACTGAAATTGCTTACATTGATCACTTGCCTGCCACGATCCCATTTTCCGGTCACAGTGACGATCATTCCGATTGAAATTCGGTCTATTAAGTAATGCTGATTGAAGAAAACCGCTTTAACGAGATGGTTTCCGGCCAGCAGCCGTATTTGGAGCCGCGATTTGTTTCTTCCTAAAAAAAGAACGGAAGGCTCACTTTCGACCCTTCCTTCAATCGTAACCCGCTCATTATGCGGCGTTTCAGCTAAGTTTTTCAATCTGAAGTCTTCGTGGCGATACGGAAATGTATTGATCAACTCTTCAATCGTTCCTATGCCCAGTTTTTGAAGTTGTTCGGCAGATGCCTTGCCGACGCCTTTCAGTGTTGAGACAGGGTCAAGAATTGACGGTGTCACGAGACGTTTTGTCCTTTCCGAAAATCTCGGCTTCGAGCGCCTTTCCAGTAGGAGTGGCAGCTAAGCCCCCTTTTGCGGTTTCCCTAAGAGCAGAAGGCATTGACTGTCCGATTCTATGCATTGCTTCAATCACTTCATCCGTCGGAATTCTGCTGACGACTCCTGCCAGTGCCATATCTGCTCCGACAAGGGCCTTCGCAGCACCCATCGCATTACGCTTCACACATGGCACTTCCACTAGACCTGCCACCGGATCACACACAAGTCCCAGCATGTTTTTCATAACGATTGAAAAAGCTTCAGCGCTTTGCTGAGGCGTCCCTCCAGCCATTTCAACAATCGCAGCCGCAGCCATTGAAGCAGCCGAACCAGTCTCCGCCTGGCATCCTCCTGCCGCTCCAGAAATGGATGCGTTATTTGCCACGACAAAGCCGAAAGCACCCGATGTAAACAAGTAATTCACCATTTGCTCTCTCGTCGGGTTCAACTTGTCCTTCACTGCGAAAAGCGTTCCTGGTACAATTCCGGCAGCCCCTGCAGTAGGTGTTGCACAGATCATTCCCATTGCTGCGTTTACTTCGTTCGTAGCTACCGCTTTACTCACAGCATCCAAAATAAGGTCCCCCGAAAGCGATTTCCCGGATTTAATATAGTTTTGAATTAGGACAGCATCGCCGCCTGTCAAACCGGAAGTCGATTTTACGCCTTGCAGTCCTTGCTCGACAGCGCTTTCCATGACGGATAAATTGTTTTCCATTTGAGCGACAATCTCTTCACGTGAACGTCTTGTTATTTGCATTTCCTGTTCAATCATAATTTCAGAAATCGGTTTATTTTGCGCTTCTGCGAGTGCCACTAATTCTTTAACAGTACCGAATAGAACTTCCATTGCGATTCCCTCCTCAGTTCGCCAATGTTGAAACTTGCGTAACATTTGGCAATGATTTCAATTCATTTATGAGTGTTTCATCAAACATCTGGTCGACTTCAATGACCATAAGTGCCATTTTCCCTTTTTCTTTCCGGCCTACTTCCATATGGGCGATGTTCATGCCTTGCGAAGCAATAGCGTTGGATACATTCGCGATGACGCCTGAGCGATCATCATGTACAACAAGAAGCGCCGGGAAGTGTCCTGATAAACGAAGTGGAAAGCCATTCAACTCAGTGACTTCCATTGTGCCGCCGCCGATTGATATCCCGACAAGCTCCATTTCCCCTTGACTGTCGCCAATAACAATTTTCGCTGTATTCGGATGATCGGCTTCTTCCTCTTCGGGAATGAACTCGAAAGTCATGCCAACAGCTGCGGCATCTTCGAAAGCTGTTTTTATTCTTTCATCGAACGTATCGTAATCCAACAGACCTCCGATAATTGCTACGTCCGTCCCATGCCCTTTATATGTTTCTGCAAAAGAACCATAGAGATGGATTCTAGCCCACTCCGGCTGACGCCCGAATAAATCCCGGGCGACTCGTCCAATTCGAGCAGCTCCGGCGGTGTGCGAAGATGAAGGCCCGATCATGACGGGACCGATAATTTCAAAGACAGATCTATATTTCATGTAAACTACCCCCTTATTGAGAAGCAAACGCTTTCTTCATTTTACCGTACATTTCAAGTAAAGACAAAATAGAAAATCGGCATGCCTTCAAAAGGCATGCCGTCGTTTTCCGTATCATTCCACGGAAAGGATAAATGGATAAAGAGGTTGTTTCCCGTTGTACAATTCGACTTCTGTATGATCATATGTGGATTCCACATATTCTGCAATTTCAGCAGCTTCTTGCTCAGTTACATCCTCGCCATAGATAATGGTGACGATTTCATCATCTTCATCAATGAGAGATTCAAGCAATGCCTTCATCACGTCATCTAAAGATGGGTTGGAGATAACAATCTTACTGCCTGCTAGTCCCATAAAATCATCTTTTTTAATATCAATGCCATCTATAGAAGTATCCCGGATCGAATAAGTGACTTGACCAGTTTTCACGCCAGCCGCCGCTTTGGACATGCTCTTTTCATTATCCGCAACTTCAGCTTCAGGATTGAATGCGAGAATCGCCGCCAGCCCTTCCGGAACGGATTTCGTTTCGACGACAGCCGCTTCGATGCCAATCACCTCTGCTGCCTGTTTTGCCGCCATGATAATGTTCTTATTATTAGGCAAAATGATGACCCGCTCTGCGCCCACATCCTTGATAGCTTTGACGATATCCTCGGTTGATGGATTCATCGTCTGTCCGCCTTCAATGACTGCAGCAGCACCGATGCTCTTCAGCAATTCGGCAATTCCCGTCCCCATTGCAACCGTCACAATTGCGTAAGGATGTGACGCTGTCTCCGCCTTTTTGGCAGAATGGCTTTCCCCGACAATATCTATATGCTGCTGACGCATGTTTTCGATTTTAATGTTAATGAGGGAACCGTATTGCTGTGCATAATTCAATGCATCTCCCGGCTCTTCAGTATGGATATGTACTTTCGCAATTTCCTCGTCTGAAATGACAAGCAATGAATCCCCGAACTTGCTGAGATCCTGACGGAAATCGCCTTCCTCGAATGGATGGTCCTTCACTTTTTCATCCTCGAATTTCACCATGAATTCCGTACAATATCCGTATACGATATCCTCAGTGTTCATGAACCCTTGGACTCCGCGATGGTGTTCGGCGTTTACCAGATCTTCCATGAGATCCATGTTCGCCCTCTCTGGGAGCTCTTCGCCTTTCAGACATGCCAAAAAGCCTTCATATACATAAACAAGGCCTTGTCCGCCACTATCGACGACACCGACTTCCTTCAAGACCGGAAGTAGATCCGGGGTCCGTTTCAATGAAGCTTTCGACTCTTCGACAATTGACTCCATCACTTTAATGATGTCCGTAGTCGATTTCGCCACTTCAACACCTTTGTTCGCTGCATCTTTGGCAACAGTAAGTATCGTACCCTCGACAGGCTTCATGACCGCTTTATATGCCGTCTGCACCCCATATTCCAGTGCATTTGCGAACTTCTTGCTATCTAGCTTCTCTTCCTCTTCAACAGCCTTGCCAAACCCCCGGAACAATTGGGATAGAATGACCCCGGAGTTCCCGCGCGCTCCCATCAACAGCCCTTTGGACAAAGCTTGGGCAGTCTTGCCCAAATGCACAGAAACGTTAGATTCCGTCTCCTTGGCACCAGAAGTCATGGATAGATTCATATTTGTCCCTGTGTCCCCGTCAGGTACGGGAAAGACGTTAAGTGAATCGACATAGTCTGCATTTTGATGCAGGTGATGGGCACCCATCCTCACCATGTCGGCAAATTTCACACCATCAATAAAATTCATTGAAATGTTTTCCTCCTTCTATCAGTTCGTCACCCGAACTCCTTGAACAAATATATTCACTGAATCCACTGTTAACGATAAGGTCTTTTTCAATGTATACATCACTTTGGATTGCACTTGGTATGCGACCTCGGAGATTTTTGTTCCATATCCGATGATGACATACATATCGATATGTGTTTCGTCTCCGATATTCCTTACAATGACTCCTTTTGCATAGTTCTCTTTTCCAAGGATGTCCGTGAGTCCATCCCGGATCTGATGACGCGAAGCCATGCCGACAATTCCGTAGCATTCGATTGCCGCCTCTCCCACCACTTGGGCAATGACGTCGTTCGTAATATCTATCGTACCGTAATCGTTTTTCATCTCGATTGACATGAAAGCTTCCCCTCCTGCATCCATAATAACTACCCCCATTGTACTATACACCATAACAATATAAAAGCGTAGGATGGTGTTTAACTGCGACAGGCACTGGAGGAATTGAACCGAAAGGCGGTTTTACCTATCGCTTCAAGGCCGAAGTGACCCGAGCAAATCGAACAACGAAGGGTTCGATTTGCCGTATTTCTGCGGTGTTTTGCAGAAATTAAGGCAGCCTTCTGCCATCCGAAGCTGGACAATATAAAAGCGTAGTAACTGTTGTAAAGGAATTTCACTTGAAAGCATCAGTAAAAAAGGTTGCATGCCCTTATTTCCTGTGATAAAGTATTATGGTATGCGAATTAGATAGTGAATCGCTTAATCAATATTAGCGAGGAGGTCATAAAAATGGCTAAAGAATGTGTAGTTACTGGCCGCAAAGCACGTACGGGGAATGCCCGTTCACACGCAATGAATGCCAACAGACGTACTTGGGGAGCTAATCTTCAAAAAGTCCGTATTCTTGTAAACGGTAAACCGAAACGTGTTTGGGTATCTGCGAGAGCGCTCAAATCAGGTAAAGTGCAAAGAGTATAATATCTTTATCCGCGTTCCGATTACTATAAGACAAAAAGAAATAAAACGCCAGGCCGATAAGTTCAGCCTGACGTTTTTTCTTTTTTCCGTTTTTTGTTTCGCTGGCTTGCAGTAGCTTGGGCTTTGACCTTATCTTCTTTTTGGAAGACAACCATGCATTTTCGTACAAAGCTACTTAGAAACTTCGGCATCGTAAATGTATAAACTCGCAATTCCCTTCTCCTTTCAGGAATCTGAACTTCTTACCATTAAGCATATGCCCTGCCGGAATGAGATAGTACAAACTTCTGAAATTGGTTCATTGCTCGTGAATTTCGTCATGCCCATATCGATCCTTTCGTTAACCGTCTCATACTTGAAACCGGTCAATGTCAGACCTTCTACAGAACTGCCAAAGGGGAAAAATGAAATATAAGGGAACTGGGCAGCCCTTTTCACCCGATGGACTCCAGGACGAAGTAATGATAGTTCATTATGAGCGTTGCGGATGCGGAAGGAAACTTCTATATGTTCGATCTGCATCCGATATAATAAGTGCAATGCCGATTCGAAATGATCCAACCTGCCCCCAGTGACACCGGTCAAAACCACTTCTCCCGGACGATAGGAAATGGCACGATCTATAGCCAGTTCCGTGTCCGTTTCGTCTTTTTCCGTCTGGAAGGGATAGACCCGTTCCACAGATTCTTTTATTCTGCAATACTCCTCTTCACTCACAGAATCAAAATCTCCGATCGCCTCTTTGGGAACAATCCCTTGATCCAGTAAATGAATTGTCCCACGGTCTACACCGATGAAAATCGTCCCCTCCGCCTTGTATGCGGACAGGTCAGGCAACTCCCCGACCGGCCCGCCTGCGCAGATGATGATCCTCTCCATCAATTCCGTGCGCTCTCCCCAGCGGATTTAATCCGTTGCAATGCTTCCGTACGATCTTCCGCATTATAAACGGCCGAGCCCGCGACGAAAATATTGGCGCCCGCCTCAACGCAAGGGATGATCGTTTCCTCATTGATGCCGCCATCAATTTCAATATCAATGGACAATCCTCTTTCCTTAATCAGATCGGACAATTGCTTCACTTTCGGAAGTACGGAATGGATGAACTTCTGTCCACCGAATCCCGGATTGACCGTCATGAATAAGACCATGTCGATCTCTTCAAGGATATGAATGATATGCTCAACCGGCGTATGCGGGTTCAGCACGACACCCGGCTTCACTCCGAAAGAGCGGATCAGCTGAATTGTGCGGTGCAAGTGTCGGCACGCTTCCACATGGACAGTGATATAATCCGCTCCCGCTTTCGCGAACTGTTCAATATATGCATCAGGGTTCTCAATCATGAGATGGACATCGAGCGGAAGATCCGTAACAGGACGCAACGCTTCCACAACAATCGGTCCCATCGTAATGTTCGGAACAAAATGGCCATCCATTACATCAATATGAATCAGTTCAGCCCCGGCTTTCTCTACTTCTTTCACTTCATCTGCCAACTTTGAAAAGTCCGCAGCTAAAATGGACGGTGCGATTTTAATCATCTTTAATACCTCGGCTTTCGGTCAGTAATCTCTTGCAGAAATTGCAAATAATTAGAGTAGCGGGATTGAAGGATTTCCCCCGTCTCCACTTTCTGTTTAACTGCACATCCAGGCTCCTTCAAATGCAAGCATCCCCTGAATTTGCACTGATGGGCTACGTTTTCCATTTCAACGAAAGTATCACGTAATTCTTCTTTCTCGATATGATCAAAATCAAGTGAGCTGAAGCCTGGTGTGTCAGCGACGAGCCCTCCTGCGACTTCCAAAAGCTCTACATGGCGGGTCGTATGCTTGCCCCTACCAAGCGCCTCTGAAATTTCGCCGGTCTTCAAAGAAAGCTCAGGAATCAACGTATTGAGCAATGTCGATTTCCCGACACCGGACTGACCGGCAAGAACCGTTGTTTTCCCTTCTAAATATGGTTTAAGCAATAGGAATAGCTCTGGATCTCCAATATAAGTAACGATTACATCGTATCCAATACCGCGGTAGTAGTCAGCTGCATTTTCAGCATGTTGCAGCTCCTTTTCCCCCGCGACATCTTTTTTCGTCAGACAGATAACGGGTCTTATGCCGACTGATTCGATGACAGCGAGGAACCGATCCAATAGATGGAAGCTGAAATCGGGTTCCACAATCGAAAATACGAGCAACGCTTGGTCGACGTTTGCAATCGGAGGTCTGACCAGCTCATTTTCCCGTTCATGAACCTCCGTTACGGTTGCATCATTATCGCCTTCACGAACAATCGTGACATAGTCGCCGACAAGGGGTGATATACCCCTGAGTTTAAAAACCCCGCGGCCTTTGCACTGTATCAGATCTCCGTCCTTCACCTTGACATAATAAAAACCACTTATTGCTTTTCTGATTTGACCTTCCGGCATCCAATCCCTCTCTCTTATTCGGTATCATTATAATTGAACGATTTTTCCGCAATAATTTCCGAATCTCTACGGACCTGGTAATGGCCGGTTTGGCCTTCTTCCAGTGTGATTGTAATCTCTCTTTTCACATCTTCCGTTATCGTAAATTCCGCAACCGGTTTCGTCATGGAATGTTTGCTATCCTGAATATAGATTTTGATCGTTTGCGGTTCAGGGTCTATGTCTTCCTCATCGTCTTCAACATTCGATGGTTCATATGGAATCGTAACCGTGTTCACAAAATATTTAACCGGCAGCTTCTTTTTGCCTTTTGAAAGGACTACGTCAACTGTCGAACCTTTTTCAAGTTCAGTGTTCGCAGAAGGTTTTTGAGAAATGACAAGGCCTTCCTTAACACTTTCGGACTCTACCCTATTTACAATTCGGATATTGAAGCCCGAACTCTCAGCATATTCCTTCAGTCCGTTCTCGGTATAATTCGATAGATCAGCAAGTGTTTTCATTTCTTTCCCTAAACTGACTGTAAACACGATATCGGTTTCTTCCGGAACTACCTTTTCGCCAGCTTCAGGCGTCTGCTTCAGGATTGTCCCTTTTGGTGCATCATTGTAAACCCATTCTGGTCGAATATTCCTAAATCCTCTACCATCTAGGAAATCTACAATTTCTTCATAGTCCCTATCGACATAATTGGTCAGTTCTGTCGTTTCCTTGCCGGTACTAACGTATATGGTGACAGCTGATGCGATTTCCCGTTTTTTATTCGCCTCCGGATCTGTCCTGAAAACTTGTCCGGCGGGATATTCATCCGAATAATCCTCAACCTTATCTTCAACAACAAAGCCATTTTCCTCAAGCAATGAAATCGCATCCGCTTCCTCCAATCCGACCACCTCTGGTATCACGGCAGTTTTAGGACCGAATAAGGTTGGCCAAAAATAGATCAGGAGGACTGCAATCGCCAACAGCAAAGCGGAGAGGACTACGATGATCGGCCATTTTTTTCGTTTCTTCTTCTGCTGTGGCGGCAAAGGGTCAGGAACGACAGGATTTATGATTTTGGTCTTTTCTGAGTGGTCCGCTTTTGATGTATCTGCAATGATCGGAATTGCACGTGTCCGGTCATCATCGAAGGGGATGATGAATTTCTCTTCATGCTGCCTCTCAGGTGATAAAACGGTTAGTAAATCCTCATACATCTCATTCGCCGACTGGTATCTGTATGTAGCATCCTTCGCTGTCGCTTTTAAAATGACGTTTTCGACGCTTTGCGGAATGCCGGGAAACGATAGGCGCACTGAAGGCGTCTCTTCCTGCAAGTGTTTCAAAGCGATCGCAACTGCTGTTTCTGCAGAAAAAGGAAGTTCACCTGTCAATAGTTCATAGAAGACAATCCCCAACGAATAAATATCCGACTTTTTCGTTGCCATGCCGCCTCTCGCCTGTTCAGGAGATAAGTAATGGACCGTACCGATAACAGAATTCGTTTTTGTATGCGCCGTTGCGCTTAACGCCATGGCAATGCCGAAATCGGTTATTTTCACATTGCCGTCAGCGTCCATTAAAATATTTTGCGGTTTTATATCCCGATGGACAATCCCGTTATGATGGGCATTTGCAATCGCGGAGACAAGCTGCCTCATGATCCTGACTGCTTCACGGACTTGCAATGGTCCGTTCGATTGGATATATTTCTTTAAAGTTTGTCCTTCGATATATTCCATAACGAGATAATGAAGTTCTTCATCTTCACCTACGTCAAAAATATTGACGATATGAGGATGGGTCAAGCTTGTGGCAGATAGGGCCTCCCGTTGGAATCTTTTTTTCAGATCCTGCTCATTTGCGAAATCATAGTTCAAGACTTTAATGGCGACATCGCGGTCCAGTATGATGTCATGAGCCAAATAGACTTTCGACATGCCGCCTTCTCCGATTCCTTTGAGCACTTCGTAACGGCCGCCGATTCTTTCACCGATCATTGTGGGCTCACCTCCGATGCGGAAGGGCTCGCCAATATGACGGAAATATTATCCTCTCCGCCCAATTCGTTCGCCAACTCGACCAATTTAACCGCCTTGTCATGCAAATCTCCATCCGCAGTGACGATTGTCTGAATCTGTGCATTGTCGACTTTATTGCTTAAGCCATCCGTACAAATCAACAAGTATGTCTGACCGTCCAATTTGATTTGATAGAAGTCGGGCATGATTGTTTTTTCGGATCCTACAGCCTTCATGATCCAATTCCTTTGGGGATGCTTTGCCGCTTCCTCTTCGGTGATCTCCCCGGAATCAAGCAATATATTTACGAATGAATGATCCTTCGTAATTTGCAGGATTTCATTCCGGTTTATCGTATACACCCGGCTATCCCCGATGTGAGTGACTAGGCCTTTATCGCCGTAGATGAGCACTGCATCTAATGTAGTTCCCATCCCCTTGTATTCATTATCATCTTCAGCAACGTCATATAGAGTGCGGTTTACTTGCATGACCGTTTCCTGAAGCCACTCTCTCCAATCATCCTCGTCCATGGTTGTAGCGCTATCCACTTTCATGAACCGTTCGCCAAGTATCCTGACCGCTGTCGAACTTGCATAGTCTCCGCCCCGATGGCCTCCCATGCCATCCGCGACAACTGCGAGCGTCGGTCCGTCCTGAATCGCAAAAACCGCTGCGCTGTCCTCATTCACTGTCCGCTTCTTCCCGATGTCTGTCACCACTTCAAATTGCAACACTCGTCCCCCCTTTTTTTCAAAGACACCGAATTTCAAACTCCCCTGCCAGATGTCCGTACATTTCATTACTCACTTCAATTTTTTGTGAAAAGCAGCGACAAAAAATCCATCACTCCCAAAGTGCTGCGGCATCACTTGAAGCAGATCGTCTTTGATTGCCAATGAGTCAATGTCGGCAAGCGCATCGAGCGAATACAACGTCATATCTGGATGTGTTTCCAGGAAACGTCGGACCATCCCTTCGTTTTCGTCGTACTCTATGGTGCATGTGCTATAGACGATAATGCCATCATCTTTTAGTAACCGGTAGGCAGTTGCGAGAAGCTGCTCCTGGATTTCCGTCAAACTTTTCAAATCCTGCTCGGTCTTATTGTATTTTATTTCCGGCTTGCGTCGGATGACTCCTAGTCCGCTGCAAGGCGCATCAACTAGGATGCGGTCAAATGATGCAGGTCCGTATACGGACTCCAGCTCACGGCTATCCCCGCTTTTCGTGATGATGGATTGTATACCGAGACGGTTAGCGTTCGACTCGATCAACGAAAGTTTATGGTCATGCAAATCATGTGCATAAATTTCACCTGTACCGTTCATCTTTTCTGCTATGAACGTCGTCTTTCCGCCTGGAGCTGCACACATATCCAACACTTTCATATCAGGCTTCACGTCAAGTGCAAGAACCGGCAACATGGAGCTTTCATCTTGGATTGTCAATAATCCTTCCGCGTATGCTTCCGTATTCGCCAAGCTCCCGCTGGATACTTGGATGCTCCCGGGGATCACTTCTCCCCTGGATGCTTCAATCCCTTCCTTAGCGAGCGCCGAGATTGCTTCTTCGACTGTCGCTTTCAATGAATTGACCCTCGCCGTCATCCGGGCTGGATGATTGTTTTCATGAGCCATCGCTAACGCTTCTTCTTTGCCAAACTGCTTAACCCAGCGCTCAATCAACCATGCAGGATGGCTTGTTTCAACCGACATCCTTTCGATATCGTCGGGGATTTCCTCGATCGAGCGGACACCTTTTCGTAATACGGAACGTAAAATGCCGTTCACGGTTGCAGAGATGCCTTTATGCCCTCTTCTTTTGGCGATTTCCACCGCTTCATGGACGACAGCATGCGGAGGAATTTTGGTTAAGTATACTATTTGATAAATTGACAATCGCAGTAATTCCCTTACCCACGGATCTAATTTCCCTTTGACAAAAGGCTCCAAATAGTAATCCAATGTCAATCTATGCTGCAAAGTGCCATACGTCAGTTCGGTCAATAAACCCCTGTCTTTCGGATCGATATCATATTTCTTGATCGTCCGGTTGAGAAGAAGATTGCTGTAAGCCTGATTCTGATTTATTTCCATCAATATTGATAATGCCGCATCGCGGACATTTCCGTTCCAAATCTTCTTTTTGGCATTCGTCATTCGAATTTATCCCCTTCACTCCATTTGGCTCCAATACCATTAAGGAATTCTTCCGCCGACAACCGCTTCTTACCGGCTGGCTGCAATTCCGTTATGGCGATAGATGTATTGTCGCCAGTTTTGACGATTAGCCTGTCCTTCATCAATTTTAATATCGTTCCAGGATCAGCCTCACTGTCAATGTCGGATTTGTCCGCCATCCATATTTTTACGTTCTCTTTTTGAAATACGGAATAGGCACCCGGCCACGGATAGAGCCCGCGGATTTGGTTGAAAATGGCTGTGCCGCCTTTGGCCCAGTTGATTCTTTCCTGTTCACGAGTTATATTGCCTGCAAATGAAACGTATTTTTCATCTTGGGGAATCCGTTCATTCGATCCATCAATAATGGAAGGCAATGTATCTTTCAATAATTTTGTACCGGCGACGGATAATTTATCGAAGAGGCTGCCGGTATTATCTTCATCAGTAATAGGGACAGTTACCTGTGAGATAATATCTCCCGCATCGAGCTTCTCAACCATATACATGATTGTTACTCCTGTTTCGTCCTCACCGTCGATTACTGCTTGGTGGATCGGCGCGCCTCCCCGGTATTTCGGCAGCAATGAAGCATGGACATTAATGCAACCGAGTCGCGGGGCATCAAGCAGGTTTTTCGGCAGGATTTGTCCATATGCAGCAGTGACAATCAAATCCGGCTTCATCTGGATAAGTTCCGCAAGCTCTTCGGAAGTTCTCAGCTTTTCCGGCTGCAAGACAGGCAAGCCAAGTCGAACGGCCTCTTCCTTTACTGGTGGAGGTGTCAATATCCTCTTTCTTCCAACGGGTCGATCAGGCTGGGTGACAACTGCAATGATGTCGTACCCTTCCTCGTGCAGCATTGTCAAGACAGGAACTGAGAAGTCGGGAGTTCCCATGAATACGATTTTTGTCATTCTATTTCCCCCTCCCCATCTACCTCTTCAAATTCCTCCGGGTCAACGATCCTTGTAATTTTCGAATCGAACAACACGCCATCCAAATGATCAATTTCATGCAGGATCGCCCGTGCTTCGTAATCTTCCGCTTCCAGTTCGTACAGAGAACCATCCCGTTCCTGTGCTTCTATACGAACGAAAAACGGTCGTTCCACTTCACCGTACAGTCCCGGGAAGCTTAAGCAGCCCTCAACTTCTACGACAGATCCTCCGATTGCAGTGACGACAGGATTGATCATTTCAATCACTTCTTCCCCTTCACCCATATCGACGATGGCAACTCGGACCAACTCTCCTACTTGAGGAGCCGCAAGCCCTACACCATCCGCGTCAATCATTGTGTCGTACATGTCATCGAGCAGCTTAGCCAATTCCTCGTCAAATTTTTCAACTTCCTTACAACGCTGTGTCAGCATTGTTGAAGGACTTTTTACGATTTCAAGTATTGCCAATTTAATTCCTCTTTTCCAACTCGTTCGTACTGATTAAAAAATTGAAGTCGGATCCACATCTACTGACATGAGCAGACCTTCCTTCATCCAGTTCGTCCGGTACATTCTGATCAATTGCTGAAGCGTTCCAATCAACTTCGGCTCTTTTTTGTATTTTATCAAACATTGGTACCGATATCTATTGTTCACACGACTAATCGCAGCTGCCGCAGGTCCGATGATGACAGTTTCTGGCGACAACGAACTTTTCAAATAACGAGTCCCCTTATCTGCAAAATCTGCAACTTTCAATAGATCCTCATGTGAAAACTGTACAAGGGTTATAAAAAAGAAAGGGGGATACCCGTATTGTTTGCGCGCCGACATTTCCAGATTGTAAAACGGCTCATAATGCTGGGTCTTTGCAAGCTCGATTGCATAATGTTCCGGTGAATATGTCTGAATGAAGACTTCACCGGCCAATTCATGCCTACCTGCACGTCCGCTGACCTGCGTCATCAATTGGAATGTTTTTTCCGCGGCCCGGAAATCCGCCAAATGCAATGTTGTATCCGCAGCAAGCACTCCGACTAAGGTGATATTCGGGAAGTCGAGTCCTTTTGCAATCATCTGAGTGCCTAGCAGGATATCCGCCTTCCCTTCGCTGAATTGGCGAAGTATGCGTTCGTGTGCCCCTTTTTGCCGCGTTGTGTCTACATCCATCCGTAACACTCGCGCTTCGGGGAAGAGCTTCGAAATTTCTTCTTCGGCCTTTTGCGTGCCTGTTCCAAAAAACCGGATATGCTCACTTTCACATTCCGGACAAACGAGCGGAACAGGTTCCTCATGGCCGCAATAATGGCATTTCAAGCTTTCATTTGCACGATGATAGGTCAATGAAATGTCGCAGTTCGGACATTGGACGACCGTCCCGCAATCCCTGCACAATACGAATGAAGAGAATCCTCTTTTATTGAGAAAAAGGACCGTTTGCTCATTCTTCTCCAAGCGAAGTCGGATGGCCTCCGCCAATTGCACGGAAAACATCGATCGGTTTCCTTCCTTTAATTCCTCTCTCATGTCGACGACCGTGACAGTTGGC
Source organism: Sporosarcina luteola (assembly GCF_023715585.1). Lineage (GTDB taxonomy): Bacteria > Bacillota > Bacilli > Bacillales_A > Planococcaceae > Sporosarcina > Sporosarcina luteola_D. Next base: position 256,425 of record NZ_JAMBOK010000001.1, on the reverse strand, counting down.
AACGGTTGATTCTTTGCCCTCTTGGATAGCTCCAAAAGAGTATAGACTCCTTTTGATGCTCGCGCATACGATTCAAGTGAAGGTGTCGCGCTGCCAAGGATGACGGGGCAACCGTAATACTCTGAACGCCAGATAGCAACGTCCCTCGCATGGTACCGAGGCGTATCTTCCTGTTTATAAGTCGATTCGTGCTCTTCATCCAGGATAATGATTCCTATATTTTCAAATGGAGCGAAAATCGCAGACCTTGCACCGACGACTACCTTCACTTCCCGTCGGTGGATTTTTCGCCACTCATCATATTTTTCACCTGCTGACAACCCGCTGTGCATGACTGCAACTAGTCCGCCAAACCGTTCTTGGAATCGGGCAGTCATTTGCGGCGTCAATGAAATTTCAGGAACGAGGACGATCGCTTCTTTCCCCTCGTCAAGTACGTGTTTGATCGCTTGCAAATAGACTTCGGTTTTCCCGCTTCCCGTTATGCCATGCAACAGGAATGTTTCAGCAATACCTGAATCAGAAGCCGCTTTCACTTTCTCGAGTGCGGTTTCCTGTTCCTCGGTCAACTGAAGGGGTTTAGCTGTATCCTGAAGTTTCGGGGCATCCGGCTCACGATACATTTCAACATATGCTTCTGTTGCACCGCCTTTTTCAATGACTGCTTTGAGTACCGGGTTTTGGATGCCTGACTCCTTCATCAGTTTCGCTGCCTCTACCGACTCCCCTGCATGATCCAACATCCATCCTATCAGTTCTGCTTGTTTCTTCGCATTCGGATGAATGGTGAGCAGCAATTCGGATAATGTGTCTGAATCCCCGATATGGATCACTCGTACTTTTTTCACTCCCGTCTGCTGGCTAATCGCCGTATCGACGGAAACAATCCCTTTTTCCGAATACTCTTTGACCAACTTCAATAAGACGGAATCAGTAATCTGCTTCAAAGGAATGCGCTTACGTCCATTCAGTAATGATAAAACCCTCGCATCATCAATTTCATCCGGTCTTTCGATGCTGATGAATTTCTCGTATTTGGCACGCATCGCTGCAGGCAACATCACTTGCAGCGCGTCGATTTCATAAGATAGCGTTTCTCTCGCCACTTTTTTGGCCAAGCCCATCAGCTCCTGAGAAAGAACAGGATCCAAGTCGATCAGTTCCTCAATCTTCTTTAACTTATGCTCTTCGAGATCACTCTCTGACTTGAGGCCTGTGACATAGCCAATCACTTTCCTTGGTCCAAAAGGGACTTTAACGCGCGACCCGCATTCTATCACCGTTTCAAGGTGTCCAGGCACAGCGTAGTCAAAGGGACGATCGATCGGATACGCCGATACATCGACGATGACTTCAGCTATCATTTGTAACGTCACTCTCCAATTCCAGTACCGTCCTCAGAAGTACTTGCGCCAGTTCCTTTTTATGCATTGCATCGAAAGGATATGCCTTCCCCTTTCTTGATAATAACGTGACAACATTCGTATCACTGCCGAAGCCGCCATCGGGATCTGTCACATCATTAACGATGATATAGTCCAAGTTTTTATTGGACAGCTTTTTCATGCCATACTCGACTGCATCATTCGTCTCAGCAGCAAATCCTACAAGGACTTGTCCCGTTTTCCTATCTCCGAGCGTCTTGAGAATATCGGTTGTCCGTTCGAGTTCAATGGATGAATCCCCATCCTGTTTCTTCATCTTTTGTGTAAATTGCTCTTTCGGGCGATAATCCGCAACTGCCGCCGATTTGATAACCATATCTGCATCGTCGAATTCAGCAAGCACAGCGTCGAGCATTTGTGCAGCACTTTCCACGTTGATGAGTTGGACGCCGCCGGGCTTTGCCAATCCGACAGGACCAGAAATTAATATTGTTTCGGCCCCTAACGATGCAGCAGCTTCCGCTAGTGCATATCCCATTTTGCCGCTCGAAAAATTTGAAATGTAACGCACTGGGTCAATCCGTTCCCGGGTCGGACCGGCCGTAACAACGACCTTTTTCCCTGCAAGAGGCAGATTTTCAGGTTGCGAAAATCTCTCCTTGATCAGTTGGACAATTTTTTCAGGCTCCTCGAGTCTGCCTTTGCCGACATAGCCGCATGCCAGAAATCCTTCTGAAGGTTCAATGAAACGGTAACCGTCCTCATGGAGCTGTCCGATGTTTCGGATGACCGACTTGTTTTCATACATATGTACATTCATTGCCGGTGCAATCCAAACTTCCGCAGTCGTCGCGAGAAGGGTTGTCGTGACCATGTTATCCGCAATGCCGTTCGCAAGCTTTCCGATTATATTTGCAGTTGCAGGTGCAACGATGACAAGATCCGCCCAATCAGCGAGATCGATATGCGCTATGACACTTGAGTCCTTTTCATCAAAGGTGTCATAAAAAACATCATTCCTTGATAGAACCTGAAAAGAAAGCGGTGTCACGAATTCCTTTGCCGAATCAGTCATCATCACTTTCACTTCTGCCCCTGCTTGCGTTAGTTTGCTTACAAGAGCTACCGCCTTATAGACGGCAATCCCACCAGTTACACAGACAAGTATTTTTTTAGTTACCAACAGCCCCACCCTTTCTCTACGTTTACGACATATGTACGTACTCCATAACCCGACAATCGACTTCTGAAAAACGCTAATTAAAAATGACAAACTCCCAAAGAAATTCTGTTTCTAAGGGAGTATGCAGACCTATTCAAATGCATCAACTTATTGAGCAGTGATCATACTTCGTCTTCGTATACAATGGAAGCGTCTTGAACTTGTTTTGATAATGCCCCTGCTGAAATTTCTTCCAGAGCTTTCCCTACATTCTTGTATGAAGTGTAGGACGGCAGCAACATATTCTTGCTCTCCTGCATTTCACGGGCACGCTTAGCGGCAAGTGTAACAAGTGTGTATTTCGAATCGATTTTATCCTTTAACGAGTCAACTGATGGATATAACATAAATTATTCCCCTTCCAACATAAGTAAGTATCTTTTTTCAACACGTTCCCGTCGGCAATGTTCGGCCGTCACGATGGCATTGATGCGATCGCATGCCTTTGAAACTTCATCATTTTCAACTACATAGTCATACAAGTTCATCATTTCCAGCTCTTCACGCGCTTTCAATACTCTGCTTGCAATGACATCCGCCTTCTCCGTTCCTCTGCCGATCAAACGATCTTCAAGCTCGGACAGACTTGGCGGAGCAAGGAAAATGAATAATCCATCGGGAACTAATTTACGGACTTGCGCCGCCCCGACAACTTCGATTTCCAGGAATACATCCCTTCCGGCATCAAGCGTTTCATTCACATAATCCAGAGGGGTGCCATAATAATTTCCTACATATTCGGCGTACTCCAATAATTTTCCTTCGTTTATCAATTGCTCGAACTCATTGCGCGATTTGAAAAAGTAATCGACGCCGTCCTGTTCGCCTTCTCGGGGGCTTCTCGTCGTCATCGATATTGAATATTCATAATTCGTGTCAGGTTGTTGAAATAGCTCTTTTCTGACCGTCCCTTTTCCGACACCGGATGGTCCGGACAGGACAATCAACAGTCCACGTTGTTTGTACATGCAATCCCTCTTCTTATGTATTCTCTACCTTCTATTGTTCCATTCATCATAGCAAACAATCTTCTCATATTATAACATATCGCACGCAGAGAGTGCTAAAATGGTACAAAACGTTTGAAAGAGGAATTATTATGGCATTTGACGGTTTATTCACCGCAGCGATTACGCAAGAGCTGCAACAAATTAAAGACGGACGAATTTCAAAAATACATCAGCCGAACGCTCAGGAAGTTGTATTGATGGTTCGGGCAGGAAGAAGCAATTTTAAACTTCTTATTTCTACTCACCCATCTTATTCCCGCGTTCAATTGACCGAGGAGACGATTGCAAATCCTTCTGAGCCACCGATGTTTTGCATGGTATTGCGGAAGCATCTCGAAGGCGGCATGATCCAATCAATTCAGCAATCCGGGAATGATCGAATTATCTCATTCGATATCCGGGCGAAAAATGAAATCGGTGACGATATCCACCGCCGATTGATCGTAGAAATCATGGGAAGGCATAGTAATCTGCTGTTACTTGATCCGGAGCGGAATATGATCATCGACAGCATGAAGCATCTGCCCCCTTCCGTAAACAGTTATCGTACGGTTTTACCTGGACAGCCATATGTCCCTGCTCCACCACAGGAGAAATTGGATCCTTTTGAGTTGGATGAAAAGGAGTTCCTAGCATTATTGCCAGAATGGGAGAATGCCAAACAGGTCGTTAGCAAACTTTCCGGATTCTCGCCGATTCATGGAGAAGAGCTGTTGCACCGGTTGAAAGATACCGCTGCTGAAGATGCCTATCGCGTATACAAGGATTTCCTTTCTTCATTCAAAGGCGGAACCCAAACTCCGACGATTGCCGAAGTCGGGAATAAAATAATCTTCTCAGCTGCATCGTTAACGTATGCAGACAATACAGTCGCGACTTTCGATACACTCGGGGAACTGCTTGATAAGGTTTATTTTGCACGGGCAGAACGGGAACGGGTGAAATCCCAGGCGGCTGATTTGGAGCGCTGGCTCGATAATGAAATTGCGAAGTTGAAATTGAAAATGAATAAGTTGGAAAAAGAGCAGAATGCCGCCGAGAAACTTGATACGTTCCAGTTATACGGCGAGCTGCTCACTGCCAATAGCTATGCGATCAGTAAAGGCGATACGGAAGCGGTCGTCGACAACTATTATGAGGAAGGCACGACTGTAACGATTCCGCTTGATCCGAGGAAGACGCCGATTGAAAATGCCCAACGCTATTATTCACGCTATACGAAGGCAAAAAACGCATTGATTATGATTGCAAAACAGTTGGAGAAATCGATAGAGGACATCGACTATTTTGAGATGATCAAACAGCAAGTCATGCAAGCGTCTCCGGAAGATATTGATGAAATAAGGGAAGAGTTGGCGGAATTAGGCTTGATGAGGGCAAGAAGGGGCAGGAAAAAACAGAAGCCTAAGAAACCTACTCCTGAGTCATATGTTTCATCGTCTGGCATTCCAATTTCCGTTGGGAAGAATAATAAGCAGAATGATTATTTGACGTTCAAGATTGCGGCACGGGATCATGTTTGGTTGCATACGAAGGATATTCCAGGATCGCATGTCGTCATTCATGATGCAGATCCGGATGAGCGGACGATTGAAGAAGCGGCAGTTCTTTCGGCTTACTTCAGTAAGGCGAGGGGTTCGTCGTCTGTTCCGGTCGATTTTACGGAAATCCGTCATGTGAAGAAACCGAATGGTGCCAAACCGGGATTTGTCATTTACTTTGAGCAGAAGACATTGTTTGTCACGCCTGACGAGGACATTGTAAGGAAGTTGAGGAAGTGAAAAAGGATTGCCATTCCAACGAGGATGGCAATCCTTTTTCGTTTTTGCTTAGTTAAGCTAATAAACCCGCCTTCATTTTTGTATGCCACTCCAGTAGGCCATCAATTGACTCTGCTGTAATTGCTCCACTTTCAATCGCCACCTCAGCAAGCGCTCCGAAATTGGTCAAACTCTTATAAGATAAGTCTGCCTCTGCGAATGCTTTATCTGCGCTTTCAAGTTCATATGTAAAAATGGAAACGACACCTGCAACTTCAGTCCCTTCTAATTGCAGCGCTTCGACTGCGTTCAGACTGCTGCCACCTGTGGAAATCAAATCTTCGACGATGATCGCTTTATCCTCTGGCTTCACTTTCCCCTCAATTTGTCGGCTTCTGCCATGCCCCTTTGCTTTTGAACGGATGTACACCATCGGCAATCCGAGAATATCGGCGACCCATGCAGCATGTGGAATGCCCGCTGTTGCTGTTCCCGCAATAAGCGTCGTTTCAGGGTAATAAGTTTTAATTAACCCGGCAAGTCCTTCCGCAATTTGTTTGCGTCCTATAGGATCTGACATCGTCAATCGGTTGTCACAGTAGATTGGGGATTGAATTCCGGATGCCCATGTAAATGGATCCTCCGGACTTAGTTCCACTGCCCCGACGTTCAATAGAATTTCTGCAATTTCCTTTTTACCCAACCCATTCTACCCCTTTCCATTTTGCGGTAATTTTTTCGTAGGCTGCACGGGGATCCGATGCACCTGTAATCGCCCTGCCGACTACGATATGCGTCGATCCTTCCTGCCTTGCTTCCTCAGGCGTTGCAATCCTTTTCTGGTCGTGCGTCCCACTATCGGGAAGACGTATGCCAGGAGTCACTTTCAAAAATTCAGGTCCACAAACTTCGGAAATGATAGCTGCCTCCTGTACGGAGCAAACGACTCCATCCAAACCTGCATCTTTCGCAATCTTCGCGTAATGAAGAACGGAATCTTGAAGTGAACTTTGGATAAGCTGTTCTTCCCTAACTTGCCGCTCATCTGTAGACGTCAATTGAGTCACACCGATGATTGAAGGACGTTTCATACCTGACGGCGTCCCTTTATCAAGCCCTTCCAATGCAGCTTCCATCATTGACTTTCCGCCTGCGGCATGAACGTTCACTAAGTCTACTCCTAAACTCGCCAGCACTTCCATCGCGGACATGACTGTATTTGGGATGTCATGCAATTTCAAGTCTAGGAATATATCGAACCCGCTCTCTTTCAATTTCGAGATGATTGCAGGGCCCTCTTTGTAATAAAGCTGCATACCGACTTTTACATTAATATCGCTTTCGAATGATTCCAGAAAATCGAATACCTTTTGTGATGAATCAAAGTCTAGCGCAATGATTGGGGAGGTTTTCATAACCGATGGCTCCTTCCTACAAGCTCAGAAATTTGGTTGACGCCAAGCTCATCCAATTTAGAAGGGAGCTCTTCTATGATTTTCGGACAGATGAACGGATCTACGAAATTCGCGGTCCCTACAGCGACCGCGCTTGCGCCTGCAGATAGAAAATCAATTACATCCGCTGTTTCTGAGACGCCGCCCATGCCGATAATCGGAATTTGTACGACTTGACTCACTTCGTACACCATTTTGATGGCGACCGGCTTGACAGCTGGTCCGGATAAACCGCCTGTTATATTAGCAATAACAGGTCTTCCCGTCTTTTGATCGAGCCTCATTCCGACTAGCGTATTGATCATCGTAATGCCGTCAGCGCCTCCAGCCTCGACCGCTTTTGCAATTTCTTTGATATCCGTGACGTTTGGTGACAGCTTTACATACACCGGCACTTCGGATACTTCTTTAACAGCCGCCGTCAGATCATGTGCTTGCTGCGGATTCGTGCCAAAAGTGATGCCGCCGCATTTAACGTTGGGGCAAGAAATATTCAATTCCAATGCCTTTACATTGGGAGCCATGGAAATTGTTTTTGCCACTTCAACGTAATCGGCCGTTTCTGTTCCTGCAACATTCGCAATGATCGGAACATCGTACTGTTCCAGCCAAGGCAGTTCATTTTCCATGACGCCTTGTAGCCCCGGATTTTGCAAACCAATGGCGTTCAACATGCCTGATGCAGTTTCTGCTACTCGCGGTGTCGGATTGCCGAATCTTTTATCAAGAGTCGTCGCTTTGATCATAATGGCGCCTAACATTGATAAGTCATATAGATTCCCATATTCCTTGCCAAAACCAAAGCAACCGGATGCCGGCATGATTGGATTTTTCAACTGCAAACCAGGCAATTCCACTGCCAATCTATTCATATCGACACCACCCCCGCTGGAAATACTGGTCCATCCGAACAAACCTTGATGTACTCTTTATCCGTTTTATCAGTCGTCTCACAAACACAGGCGAAGCAAGCTCCTATTCCGCATCCCATCCGCTGTTCGAATGAAAGGAAGCCTCTTTTGCCTGTGTAGGCTGTTTGAACCGCATTCAGCATCGGCATCGGTCCGCAGCTATAGTATGTCGTGAATCCGTCTCCGATCTTCTCCATCACATCGGTTACGAAACCTGCCGATCCTTTTGTACCATCCACCGTTGCGATATACGTCTCTCCCAGTCTAATGAATTCCTCTTCATAAAAGGACACATCTGCTGTTTGGTAGCCTAGCACATGGATGCATGTAACCCCTTTGGCAGTCAGCTGCTTCGATAATTCGTATAAAGGCGGTACCCCGATACCTCCGCCAATAAGTACCGCTGTTTCTCCAGGGGATGTTTCACCAACAGGAAAGCCATTGCCCAGCGGACCGAGCACGTCGACCTCATCGCCTTCCTTCTTCATCGACAGCAATTGAGTGCCGCGACCCTCAGCGCGATAAATGATTGTCATTTCGTTTGCTTGATGATCGATGGAAGCGATGGAAATCGGTCTTCTTAACAAAGGTTCGAATGAATCCGACACCCGGATATGGACAAACTGGCCAGGGGAATTGATTTCCCCAACCAGCTTTCCAGTCAGTTTCATTTCAAATATATTCTTAGCAATTTCCCTTTGACCCGTCACTCTCATCCTATCTTGGATGATCATAGTATCACCTGCTGTTTTGGCATCACATCCATTTGATCCTGCCAGACGATATTACCTTCGTAGATTGTCTTCACTGGCCAGCCAACACACTTCCAGCCATCAAATGGAGTGTTTTTTCCTTTTGACAGAAACGTATTCCGATCGATTGTCTGTTCTTTATCCAAATCAAGAAGAACCAGATCAGCTTGGGCCCCGACTTCAATTTTCCCATAAGGAAGACCGAAAACGTCTGAGGGCTTTTCAGTCATCCAATCAATCAATTGCTTTAATGTCCATTTTCCTTCTTTCACGAAGTGCGTGTATAGAAGAGGGAAAGCTGTTTCAAATCCTGTAATTCCGAACGGTGCTTTTGCAAAACCGGCATTTTTCTCCTCTGCTGTATGCGGTGCGTGATCGGTTGCGATGAAATCAAGCGTGCCATCCATCAACCCTTCTTGCAATGCATGCAAATCGTCTTTTCCGCGAAGTGGCGGGTTCATTTTCCAATCAGCATCGTCTCCAGGAATATCATCCTCTGACAAGATCAGATGATGCGGACTCACTTCTGCAGTTACGTGGATTCCGGCTTTCTTCGAATCGCGGATGACCCGGACAGATTCTTTCGTACTGACGTGGCAGACGTGATAATGTGCGCCAGCTGCTTCAGCAAGCAGTATATCGCGTGCAATATGAACAGATTCAGCGATTGACGGGATGCCCGGAAGTCCAAGCTCCTTGTTTTTCTTTCCATGGTGCATCGCTCCGCCATATATCAGTGTATTGTCTTCGCAATGAGCGACAATCGGCATGCCAATCTCAGCTGCATCTTGCATCGCTTCATACATCATGCCCGCTTGCTGGACACCAACGCCGTCATCTGTGAAAGCGAAAGCTCCGTTCTCTTTCAGTTCTTTTAAATTCGTCCGTTCTTTTCCGGCTTCCCTAATTGTTATGGAGGCGTAAGGAAGGACTCGAATATGCGCTTTTTCAGCAATCAAGTTATGGACGAGAGACAAGTTTTCCTTCGTGTCAGGAACCGGTCTCGTATTCGGCATTGCACAGATCGTCGTGTAACCGCCTTTAGCTGCCGCAAGAGTTCCAGTTTCAATCGTTTCTTTATGCTCTCCGCCTGGTTCCCGCAGATGGACATGGACATCGATGAATCCCGGCGCCAACAGTAGTCCGTTGCCGTCAATGACCTCGGATTCGCCTGCATGTAAATCGGTTCCGATTTCAGTTATCTTCCCTTCTGCAATCCGGACATCTGTCAAAACCTTTTCACCTGCTTCGTTTAAAACATATGCACTCTTGATGATCTTTCCCATGCCAATTCCTCCTTCTGTAAAATCGTTTCTAAGATAGCCGCACGTATATAGACGCCATTTTCAACTTGCTTGTAAATCATTGAACGGCTGCATTCGACTAGGCTTCCTGCTATTTCTACGTCCCGGTTAACAGGTGCAGGATGCATGATGATTGATCCGGGCTTCATTTCCCTTTCCCGTTCAACTGTCATTCCGTACTTCGTGTGGTATTCGTCCTTTGTAAATCTCATTTTGCCATCATGCCTTTCATGCTGGACTCTTAGAAGCATGACCACATCGCTTGTGTACACCACTTCATCCCAGTCACTCACGTATGGAAAATCACCTGCCCACTCAGGAGGGCATAAGAATTTCACATTTGCACCAAGCATCGTAAGCGCATCCGCATTCGACTTTGCAACTCTACTATGGGAAATGTCACCGGCGATGAGCACATTAAGCCCTTTGAAACCGCCGAGCGTTTCTTTTATCGTGAACAAGTCAAGCAAGGATTGTGTTGGATGTTGTCCTGAACCGTCTCCGCCGTTGATGATTGCCATATTCATCTTTCCAACAAGGTCTTCATAATAGCGCTCTTCAGGATGTCTTATGACAACTGCATCCAACCCGATTTCTTCAAGTGTGCGAAGCGTGTCGTACAATGTCTCTCCCTTTACTGCACTTGAAGAACCGGCTTCAAAAGGAATTGTTTCAAGACCCAATTTCCGCTCCGCCACTTCAAAACTCATTTTTGTTCGGGTGCTCGGCTCAAAGAATAGATTGCTAACCATGTATTTTTGAGGTAATGCGCGGATGCCATACCTTTTTAACATTGCCGCCCGATCCAAAATAGCTGAAATTTCGTCGATTGTTAGATCTTTCATTGATAATAGGTTTTTCATATAGAAAATCCCCTTCCGTTTTGGATAAAAAAATGGCCTTTCCGTTAAATGGAAAGGCCAGTGGGCATGACTAAACAATCGTCATCCGTTTGAATGACTACTAGTCAACTGAACCTTTCCTTGTCTCTCAGTACAATTTTAAAAGGTCTTTCTATTCTGTTGGATTATCTGCCAAGTTATCATTTGACCTGCCTGGCAATACCATGTTGAGGAACACGCCGACGATTGCAGCAAGCGCCATTCCCTCGACTTGGAATGTTTCACTGAATCGGATAGACGCGCCTCCGATTCCAATGACAAGAATGACCGAGGCGATAACAAGATTTCGTTGCTGTCCAAAATCTACTTTGTGATCGACGAGCATCCTTAATCCTGATGAAGCGATGATCCCAAACAGTAGAATCGATATCCCACCAAGCACTGCAGCCGGAATCGTCGCGATGACCGCCATCAGCTTGCCGATGAAAGAGAACAAAATCGCGAATACTGCCGCGCCGATAATGACGTAGATGCTATAGACACGTGTGATTGCCATAACCCCGATGTTTTCACCGTAAGTCGTTTTCGGTGGACCGCCAAGGAATCCACTTAAGAGTGTTCCTAACCCGTCTCCAAGTAATGACCTGTTCAAACCAGGGTCTCTGATAAAATCCTTATTGACGACTCGGCCAAGTACTAACTGATGACCGATATGCTCTGAAATTGTAACAATTGATATTGGAACCATGGCTGCTAGTAATGTAGGAGTTACGACAAACTCATAATCTATTCCAGGAATCAGGAATTCCGGTATTGCAATCCATGCTGCTTCATGCACTTTTGTAAAGTCCAATATTCCGATTGCCGCCGAGTATATGTAACCGACGATTATTCCGATCAGGACTGGCATCAAGCTGATAACTCCCCTAAAGAACATGAGGCAGATGATCGCAGTAGCCAATGTAACAAGTGCCGCCGAGAAATGCAGGAGATTGTATTGCGCCTCGCCATTCACTTGTATTGTACTCGCCATCCTTACTGCCGTTGGTGCCAATGCTAATCCGATAACCATTATGACCGGTCCGACAACGACTGGCGGGAGGAATTTCATAATCCACCCTGAACCCGTCGTCCAGATCAAGAGCGATACGAGTGCATATACCAGGGCGACAAACATGCTTCCGATCATCGCGCTTCCAATGCCTCCTGATTCTGTAGCCGCAAGTATCGGTGCAATGAAAGCGAACGATGAACCTAAGTAGGCGGGAACTTTGAACCGCGTGACAAGGACGAAGATGAGTGTCGCAAGTCCGCTCGTGAGCAAAGCGATTGCCGGACTTAATCCGACTAATTGAGGTACGAGGATCGTCGCCCCGAACATTGCAAACATATGTTGTACACTGAGGGCGAGCCATCTTATAGGAGCCGGCTTGTCGAGTACGTCTATTACCTTGTTGTCATTCATCATTTCTCACCTGTTCCTATTCGGATTTTATTTATTTTGAATGAATTATTACTCCGTCTGACCCATCCTCTTCGATGACGTTGACCACTACTCGTTCCTCACTAGAGGTCGGAATGTTTTTACCGACAAAGTCTGGACGAATTGGTAATTCGCGATGTCCTCGGTCAACGAGGACTGCAAGCTGGATTGCTGACGGTCTTCCTAAATCGATAACTGCATCCATCGCCGCTCTTACAGTTCTGCCAGTGTAGAGAACATCATCCACAAGAATCACTTTCTTTTCGGTGACATCGTGCTCGATGTCGACTTGGTGGACAAGAGGTTCATGGTTGCCATGTTTATGTTGAAGATCATCTCTATACAGAGTTATATCCAACTCACCAGTCAAGATTGGTCTTCCTTCAATTTGTTTTATCCGTTCAGATAGCCGTTTCGCAAGTACGGCACCTCTTGTTTTAATGCCGACAAGGATGCATCCGTCGATTCCTTTGTTCTTTTCAATAATCTCGTAAGCAATTCTTGTCACCGCCCGGGAAATTGCCTGTTCGTCTAGAATGATTGCTTTTTCCGTCATTTGAATTCCTCCTATTAGTTATCATCCAGCTCCGGGCGCTAGTAGGATGCCTTAATTTCTGCAGAAACCGCAGAAATACGGCAAATCGAACCCTTCGCAGTTCGACTTGCTCGGGGTCATAAGTCAAAGCTGTTACGTGGCAAAAACCGCCACTTCACAACTTCGCCTTATGCCTGTCGCATCTGAGCAAGCGCCCTTCGCTTTTGCATTAAAAAACCCTCCTGCCAGATGACAGGAGGGTACAGGTGCAGAAAGAAGCGTACCGAAGAATAAGCGCGCAGCTATCCTACCGTACTTCCGTGCAACCTTCCCAGCCTCTCTGGACTGATCTTAAAGGTATCGCTATTCATTTCATTGATTAGTATAGTTGCCCAATTTCACTTTGTCAATTAGTTTTAGCACGCATTTTTTCAATCAATGCTTCAAACTCTTCTGGCAAAGGTTGGGTAAACTCCAAATATTCACCGGTACGCGGGTGTTTGAAGCCGATTGTGCCGGCGTGCAATGCTTGTCCATTAAAGTCGATTGTCTTCTTCGGTCCATATTTCGGATCCCCTGCAAGCGGATAACCAATATACTTCATATGCACACGTATTTGATGGGTCCTTCCGGTTTCCAGACGGCATTCCACCAATGTAAAATTACCAAAACGTTCCAACACTTTGAAGTGGGTGATGGCATGTTTTCCCTTATCCGTAACCGTCATGCTTTGACGATCTTTCTGATCCCTTCCAATGGGAGCGTCAATCGTTCCTTGATCATGAGGAATATGACCGTGAACGAGAGCCGTGTAAATACGCGTCACGGATTTATCGACAAGCTGATCGACGAGCGATACATGTGCCTGATCATTTTTGGCGACCATCAGCAAACCTGAAGTGTCTTTGTCGATTCTGTGGACAATCCCGGGGCGCATGACGCCGTTTATTCCGGAAAGGTCTTTAACTTGGTGCATCAAGCCATTCACTAATGTGCCCGTGGCATGCCCGGGCGCAGGGTGGACAACCATACCGCGCGGCTTATTCACAACGAGCACATCCGCATCCTCATAGACAATTTCTAAATCGAGGTCTTCCGCAACTATATCTAGTTCTACGGGTTCTGGCTCTGTCACCTCGATGACATCCCCAATTTTCACTTTGTAGTTCTGTTTTACCGTACTTTCATTTACAAGTACTGCCCCATCCTTCACCCATTGCTGGATTTGCGTGCGGGACCAATCAGGGTTAATATCCGATAGGACTTTATCAATTCTGCCACTTCCATGTTCTTCTGTTAGTACAATTTCAAACGGTTCCATCATGTCACCTTTTTCTTGTTCTTTTTTTCATCAATTATGACGTGAAGAATAACGAGGACGACCCCTACTGTCAACGCAGCATCAGCTACGTTGAAGATCGGAAAGTCATAATTGATGACCGGGATGAGGACATCAATGAAATCAACAACTTCCTTACGCCATAATCGATCGATGAAATTTCCAATTGCTCCGCCTAATAAAAACATCAGGCTGACACTTAGTAATTTGCTGCCTTTCGCTTCCTTGTGGAAAAAATAAATGATCCCACCTACAACTAGCATTGTGACAATATAAAATAACCACATCTGCCCTTCTAGCATTCCCCATGCTGCCCCTTTATTACGATGTGACAGGAATGCCAAATAAGGTTCAGCTATCGGGATCCGCTCGCCGAGGTTCATATTCTGTACGACAATCCATTTTGTCAGTTGATCGAGCAATATTAGCAATAGCGCCAATCCATAATATAGAATCAATCCAAAAACCCCCGTCCAACAGTATCTGCTTCATTTTACCACAAAGTCATCTTATTTATGAAATTAGCGTGTATTCAGTGGATAAGAAAAAGACTGTTGCAACTATGGAATAGCCACAGTTGCAAACAGCCTTTACCAAAATGCTTATGAATAGTATTTTTTCACGACACCCGCACAACGCGAGCAGAGCTCTGGGTGTTCTGCGTCAGTTCCTACAGTTTCAGAAATCGTCCAGCAGCGATCGCACTTTTCACCATCCGCTTTTTCTACAAGGACTGTAGCAGCGTCTAGTTTGAGCGCGTCTTCCCGCATTTTACCTTCTTCACCTTCCTCGAATTTTGAAACGATGAAGAACTGTGCAAAATCGATATCGTCTGCTGCAAGAATGCCCGCCATCTCTTTAGGCAATGCGACGGTAACTTTCGCCTCGAGCGATTTACCGATCACTTTTGCATTCCTTGCTTCTTCAAGCGCCTTCAACACATCATCACGCACGAGCATCAATTTGCTGAAACGTTCGTGAAGTGCGTTCGCTTTCTCTCCGAGATCTTCTGCTTGCGGCATGTCTGTAAGTTGGACGCTTTCCTCTTCGACATGCTCAAGATAAGCCCAAAGCTCATCCGTCGTATGCGGGATGATTGGCGTCAATAGCTTCAACAAAGCAAGGAGTGAATCGTACATGACTGTCTGCATTGCACGACGATGTGGATGATCAACGCCTTCGATATAGACGACATCTTTAGCAATATCTAAATAGAACGAGCTTAATTCACCTGTACAGAAATTATTCACTGCGTGATATACGCCTGCAAACTCGTATTTTTCATACGCTTCAAGGACGTCTTTGATCAGATCCTGTAGCTTTACATAAACGTATTGGTCAATAGGACGCATATCATCAAACGCTACGCGGTCGGCTGCCGGATTGAAATCTGCCACGTTCCCATGTAGGAAGCGGAGCGTATTACGGATCTTCCGGTATACTTCTGACACTTGTTTGAAATTCGAATCGGATACACGTACATCAGCGGTATAATCGACCGAAGACACCCAAAGACGAAGAATATCGGCACCGAGTTGATTCATCACTTTTGAAGGTACAATGACGTTGCCGAGGGATTTACTCATTTTGCGACCTTCGCCGTCCAATGTGAACCCATGGCTCAGTAGTCCTTTGTATGGTGCAATCCCATTGATGGCAACACTTGTCGTCAATGATGAGTTGAACCATCCGCGATATTGGTCGGAGCCCTCCAAATACAAATCAGCCGGATAGACGAGATCGTCCCTTTCCACTAGCACACCTTGATGTGTAGAACCTGAATCAAACCAAACATCCATAATATCCGTCTCTTTTGAAAATTGACCGTTCGGGCTGCCTTCATGCTCGAATCCTTCCGGAAGCAAGTCCTTCGCTTCCCTTTCGAACCAGACATTTGAACCGTGCTCTCTGAATAGTTTTGCAACATGAGCGATCGTCTCATCGGTGATAATGGCTTCTCCATTTTCCGCGTAGAATACAGGAATTGGAACGCCCCATACACGTTGGCGTGAAATGCACCAGTCGCCACGGTCACGCACCATATTGTAAAGGCGTGTTTCGCCCCATGATGGAGTGAACTTCGTATTGCGGATTGCTTCGAGCAGCTCATCGCGGAACGATTGAATGGACGCGAACCATTGAGCCGTTGCACGGAAAATGACCGGTTTCTTCGTACGCCAATCATGCGGATACGAGTGCGTGATGAATGAAAGCTTCAGTAAAGCTCCCTCTTCTTCCAATCTTTTTGTCACTTCTTTATTAGCATCTTCGTAGAATAATCCTTCAAATCCAGGAGCTTCTTCTGTCATGACGCCTCGATCATTGATTGGCGACAATGCGTCGATTCCATATTGCTTAGAAACATAAAAGTCGTCTTCACCATGGCCAGGAGCCGTATGCACGCAGCCAGTACCAGCCTCAGCCGTGACGTGCTCTCCTAGCATGACAAGGGAATCTCGTTCGTATAATGGATGCTTCGCAATTACACGATCCAGATCCGAGCCTTTTAACTCGGTAACGATATCATACGATTCCCAACCAATCTCTTTTGCAACAAACTCGACGAGATCCTTTGCAAGGAGAAATTTATTTCCATCTACAGTAACGATAGCGTAAGTAAATTCAGGGTGAACCGAAATTCCGAGGTTTGCAGGAATTGTCCATGGAGTTGTCGTCCAAATGACAATACGGACATCCTCATCGACAACACCGAGGCCATCTTTGATCGGAAACGCCACGTAGATGGAAGGGGATTTTTTATCCTTGTATTCAATTTCAGCCTCAGCAAGCGCCGATTCGCTTGAAGGCGACCAGTAGACAGGCTTAAGCCCTTTGTAAATATAGCCTTTCTTAGCCATTTCACCGAACACTTGAATTTGCCTAGCTTCAAATTCAGGCTTCAATGTGATATATGGATTCTCCCAATCGCCGCGTACGCCAATCCGTTTGAATTGTGAACGTTGGCTATCAATTTGGCTATATGCGTATTCTTCACACATCTTCCGGAACTCGGCAACGGAGTGCTCTTTACGGTTGACACCTTTATTGACGAGAGCCTGCTCGATCGGAAGACCATGCGTATCCCAGCCCGGTACGTAAGGTGCATGGAAGCCTGTCATCGATTTATGACGAACGATCATATCTTTCAGCACTTTGTTAAGGGCGTGGCCCATGTGCAGATCTCCATTCGCATAAGGCGGTCCGTCGTGAAGAACGAAGAAAGGGCGTCCTTCCGTACGTTTTTGAACTTTTTCATAAATGTTCATGTCTTCCCATTTTGCTTGCATGTCAGGTTCTTTATTCGGCAAGTTGCCACGCATTGGAAATTCTGTTTTCGGCATGAGCAATGTGTCTTTGTAATCCATATTGTTTCCTCCTTTAAATATAAAAAAACCCCGTCCCTAATAAAGGGACGAGGGATTATTCTCGCGTTACCACCCTAGTTGCAGAATGATGATGTCATACTGCCTCTCAGAACACCATAACGGGGTGCATCCGGGATCAATTTTCGTCAATCCGGCTCTGGAGTGATTTTCGTTCCCGTTTCAGACCAGGCTCCCACCGCCCCTGGCTCGCTATACTTGAATGTCGGAAAGTACTCTCTCTTTCAACGCCTGTTCCTGCTTATAATGTCATTATTATATGTGTGAAGGGAATAGAATGTCAAGCTTCCGTGTCATTCCACATCCGCAGCGGATTCCAAATGTTCTGTCTCCGGCTCGTATTCAAGAAGTTTTTCCCAGTCATCTGTCTTGATCATATCGAGTTGGGCTTCAATCAACATGCGAAAACGGTTTCTGAACACTTTCGATTGTTTTTTCAGGTCCTCAATTTCCATTGCGATTTTACGGGCTCGTGACAATGCTTCATTCACAATGCGGTCCGCATTCTTCTCCGCTTCTTTTACAATTAGTTTCGATTCCTGCACCGAGTTACGTCGGACATCTTCGGCTGCTTCCTGGGCGATTAGAATCGATTTCTGTAAAGTCTCTTCGATTGAGTTGAAATGGGATATTTTATCTTTCGTATCGCTCAAACTGGTTTTCAACATTTTATTCTCTTCCAGGACATTTTCATAATCCTTCATGATCTGTTCTAGAAATTCGTTCACTTCATCTTCATCATATCCACGGAAGCCGCGGCTGAACTCTTTATTATGTATGTCGAGTGGTGACAATGCCATTTGTTGTTCCTCCCTTTCAAGTAAATCTTCTAATTCCTATTATACATGCCCTCACCAGATAAGACACCAGTTTTTCCACTGGTTGTCTGAAAAATCATTCTAACCTACCAATCAACAACCGTATTTTGTCTTTTCGTGTCCGTCCTTCTATCGACAAGACCTTAAAACGGCCTGAGCCTCTAATTGAAAGAATATCTGATTCATTCACTTCGAAAGCTTGCTGATCGCGGACAACATGATTCACTTTCACTTTATCATTTTGGATGAGCGATACCGCTTTTTGGCGCGGACAATTCACCAACGAAGCAACAAGCGAGTCAAGCCTCAGCGAGCTGATCGTGTGAAGCTCTTCCTTCCACGATTCTGCCAGCACAATTAGTTCATCAGAAGGTCCAAGCTCTTCCACTCGTACTTTAGACTTGCCGATCGACGTTAAATTCGCGAAAAGGTAATCCTTCATCTCCTCTGCGACGGCGAATTGTACGAGGTCTCCCTCCAAACGGATATCTCCGAATTTTGAACGGTCGATGCCAAGCGCCATAATAGAGCCTAATATATCTTTGTGCTCAAGCGTCATGAATTTCGCTGGATATCTAATCGTAAAGATCGACACTTGGAAATCATTGTCTTCCGGTTCAAAATAATCCGGGTAAATCAATGCTCGCTGTCTTTCAGGCTCTTGGAATGCGCCATGGACTCCGAATTGCAGACCGGTGCTTTTGACGATGGAGTTCAAAATGAAGATCTGCCTCGGATCAAGAAAGCCTGTAAGCTTCGGAGAATAAGTATCCTCTACTTCCCTCGTCCACCCGACTACCGTTTCAATAAACGGCTGCTCTTCTTTTCTGAAATGTTGTATGATCGAATCCATGTTGAACGTCTCCTTAGCGAACCTTATAGAAAAAACCTCACATGAGTGAGGCTATGATCAAGCGATATACTTCCCGTATCCCGCTCGAAATCAAGTAATTCAAAACGAATATTGCGACGATCGGTGATATATCGATCATTCCTAGCGGAGGGATGAACTTGCGGAAAAAACCTAAATAAGGTTCAGTGATCTTTCCCAAGAAAATCCCGAATTTTGTCTCACGTGATGCAGGCACCCATGACATCAATATATAAATGATGAGGAGTATCGAGTATAATTCTATTGCCCGTATTAGTATCGAGAAAAGCAAATTAACTATTTCTATTAGTCCCATCTGTACACCTCATCCAATCCTATCTCTCAAAAAAATCCGAAATGGTACCAGCCACTTCTACGTTCTCCGGCACGCATAAGAAAATGTCAGTGCCGATCCGTTGAATATCTCCGCCAAGTGCATAGACGGTCCCGCTTAGAAAATCGACGATGCGGATCCCTTGATCACGCTCGATTCTCTGCAAATTGACGACAACGGCTCTTTTATTCTTTAAATGCTCCGAAATATCTTGTGCTTCTGCGTATACACGCGGTTCGAAAAGAACGACCTTTGAAGATTTCTGGATGCTCTGCAAGCTGACGACTGTTCCTGGTTGCTGTGGTGCTTCCGCAACTTGCGGCTTCCGCGCAACCGCCCTTCTCGGCTGTTGCTCTTGTACGGGCTGCTGCTCCCGGACAGGCTGCTCTTGCTGGAATTCCTCTTCTTCATCAAGATAGAACCATTTCTCAAATCGTCTTTTTATGCTCATTCGTCTCCCTCGCTCTCCGTTCCGACTAATGCAGTTCCGATTCTAACGTGAGTTGCACCTTCTTCAATAGCAATGGCAAAATCATTTGACATTCCCATAGATAATAAAGTGCATGGTGCATGATCCAGTTCTTTCTCGACAAGTTTGTCACGAAGTTCACGCAATGAACGGAAAGTTGTTCGAATCCATTCCTCATCCTCCGTGAATGGAGCCATCGTCATCAAGCCTACAACCCGGATCATATCATATTCGGCCAATTGAAGTACGAATTCCTCCAAGTCGTCAGGCTGCAGCCCTGACTTGGACTCTTCCCCCGATACATTCACTTGAACAAAGCAGTCGACCGTAGCGGAGGCACGTTTTTGAATCTCTTTTGCAATGCTGAGCCGATCAAGTGAATGGAGAAAATCGACTTGGTCGATAATATCCTTCACTTTCCTGCTTTGCACATTACCGATGAAGTGCCAGTAGAGCTCCTCGAATTGGATGCTATCCTGCTTTGTGAGAAGTCCTTCCGAGCGATTTTCGCCAAGGTCCGTAATACCGAGTTCGATGACTTCCAGTGCCCTTGTTGCAGATACTTGCTTTGTTACCGCTACGACTGTTATGTCTTGACGTTTCCTTCCCGATCGGTCACATGCTGCTTGAATTTCTTGTTCTATTTTTTGCATACGCTGTTGAAGTGTGTCCAATAAAATCACTGTCTTTCTGCTTACTTTGCTTTATTGTATCAATTGGATGGACACATATCAATGATTAGTCTTCATTTATCAGTCTTTTTGCCTACTAATACGATATCTTTTCCGATTGTAAGGACGTCGTCATACTTAATTTGTTTCAAATCCTTCATTTTCGATTCTAAGAAAAGGGATCTTTCTGCTCCACCTATTTGCAGTACGTCAATTTTGCCGTTTTTCATATCAATTGTCGCGTCCTGTACAAATCCTAGAAACGAGCCCTTTTTCACTTCAATCACTTCTTTCTTCTGCAAGTCCGAAAAACGCATTGATATTCCCTCCTCTGATAAATAAATTGATTTCCACTCCAGGCGGACGCTTTCCGCGGGCGGGCGGTGAGCCTCCTCGTCCGCTACGCTGCGCTTTGTTGCCTGCGGGGTCTCCCCTGTCCCGCTTTCCCGCAGGAGTCGCCGCCTTCCGTTACAATCAACAAATTAAAAAACAGTTACTTTACAAACTTCACAGTAAGTTTCTGTTGATAAAAAATTTCTATTTCTTAGTACTGATGTTTGAAGTGCAAGCGCGAGACTCCTGCGAAAGTCGTTACAAAGATTGCTTTTGCGAGTAAAAGCTGGGCGTTTCGAGAGTATCTAACTCTTCGTGGTTCGAATGGCAACGCCAGCGTAAAGCGAGTGCTGGAACGAAAAGCTAAACCCAATTTTTATGGAACTCATTTATTTCCTTTCTACAGCGTATGCACAACCGCCCAAAAAAACGCAATGCCGAGGCAATGCGTTTTTGTAAAGATTATTTATTCTCCATACCATCTCTGATAATTTGAATCGCGTTTTTCTCAAGTCTTGAAATTTGAGCTTGGGAAATGCCTAGTTCTTTTGCAATTTCGGTTTGCGTCTGCCCTAAATAGAATCGTTTGGAAAGAATAAGCTGCTGCCTTTCCGTCATGCCAGACACAGTCTCCTTCACCGACACATACGTCAACCAACGTTCTTCCGATACTTTCTTATCCTGCAACTGATCCATAATATAAACCGGATCACCGCCTTCGCCATTCATCGGTTCATGAAGGGACATCGGATCTTGAATTGCATCCAAAGCAAATAAAATATCATCCTCGGGAATGCCCGTCGCTTCTGAAAGATCAGATATTCTAGGCTCTTTCTGATGATCATTCACAAATTGTTCCTTCGCCCTGATTGCTTTATAGGCTATATCCCGGAGTGATCTGGATACCCTAATGGCATGATGGTCTCTTAAATGTCTTTTGATTTCACCGATAATCATCGGAACGGCATATGTTGAAAATCGGACATTATGTTTCAAATCGAAGTTATCAATGGACTTCAATAATCCAATGCAACCAACCTGGAATAGATCGTCTGCTTGCTCCCCCCTATAAGCAAACCTTTGAACAAGACTTAAAACTAACCGCAAGTTTCCGATTACCAGCTCTTCTCTTGCCGATTCGTCACCACTCTGAAGCCGGATAAACGTTTCTTTCATCACTTCATTTGTCAGTAAGGGCAAATTGGACGTATCGATACCACAGATTTCAACTCTTGTACGCATCATTCGCTTTTCCTCCGCATTCTGTAGATGACTGTACAAAATAGTTTGTCCTCACACTTGCGGAATATGCGAAATCCAATTCGCCAATTTCAACCATCAGGCAATAGGGTGATTCAGCCTGTCACGAAGATCTGAGATGATTTTCTTTTCAAGACGCGATATATAAGACTGAGAAATGCCAAGTAGTTCTGCAACTTCTTTTTGCGTCATTTCAAGTCTTCCAGTCAATCCGAAGCGGCATTCCATTATATATTTCTCCCGTTCGTCCAAAGTGCTGATCGCTTCAATCATATGTTGCCTTTCTAATTTCTTTTCAACGTCGTCGATGATAATATGCTCATCCGTCCCCAGAATGTCAGACAACAGCAGCTCATTTCCATCGGCATCGGAATTTAACGGTTCATCAAATGAAATCTCCGACCGTGTCCTGTTCGTTTTTCTTAAATGCATAAGTATCTCATTTTCAATGCATCTTGAAGCATATGTCGCCAATTTAATATTACGATCGGCTTTAAATGTTTCGATCGCTTTTATAAGTCCGATTGTCCCGATGCTAATTAAATCTTCAATATGCGTATTCGTGTTATCAAAACGACGGGCAATGTAAACAACAAGACGAAGGTTCTTTTCAATGAGTGTATCCCTGGCATCCATGTCCCCTTCCATAAAAGCCCGAATTGCAATTGCCTCTTCATCTCTTGTTAATGGCTTTGGAAGCGATTCATGGCCACCGATATAATACGTACCGCTCTTTTTCCTGAAAAAGAAGCTCTTTACGATCGACAACCATTTTTTAAGTCCCTGCAACATGACTGGTTCCCCTTTCGGTTGTAATGGATTCTAATGCGGAAGCATGCATAATGGCGCCTGCCCCTTCCGGATAACGGTTATCCTGCTTAGTAAAGACGATATAGCCTACTGGCAGCTCACTCCCTTCTCCGATGACCCATCTGTCGAACTTAAAACCGACCGCCCAGGAAGCACCTTGGACGGTTTGGAGACGGATCAACCGCAAACTTTTTTGGAATTTCTTTGGGAAAGTTGAAAGTTGGGGCATATCTTCTGTTTTCCATGCAAGTAAAGGGCCTTTCAACTCATCAGGCATAAAGCGTTCCACTGATTTAAATGAAACAAAATGCACCGGTTCACCGGAAAGTGGTTCTGTGCATCGATTTCCTGTATCGATGAAACTGGGAATAGGAATTGTTTCATTCCACATGTACAACACCGTCTCAACAGAATAGGAGGACAGTTGTCGGGCCATTCTTACATCCAACCACTTGGTCTTTAGTAAATACAGAAAAACATAAGCTAAAAGTGCACTGAGGAAAACTGTAGACTTTGAATTTGAAAACATGAACTTATCCGTGAAGACCGTTAGCGCGCCGCCCGCAAAAAGTGCACCGACTAGTACGATGACAGCTGGGTTGCCGATATGAGCAAGTGCTATCCCGAATGCACAGACAATCATTACACCGAAAGCCACAAAGATGGCGAGCCAGGAATCAGGGAAAACCACGACGGGCAATGCGCCTGCAAATGAAGCGAGCAATAGGCGAAGCCTAGTAGCTTGTGCCTTGACCATTCGGTTCGCAAAGGACAAAATCGCATAATTGAAGACCATGTTAATGCCGATAATGAGTTCTCCATACATCAGCCTGCCCTCCTTGTACGTAAGGATAACATTCCGTGACCGCAATGTTTGTCGGAACAAGGGATAATTTATAGTAAATATTCGACATGAATAGCGGAGGGACGGGTTTTGTTGTGAACAATATTCGTTTTGTTACGAACTCGTTTGCTGTTGCAAACGATAATTGTTATGTTGCAGCGGAATGCAAGCAAAAAAAGTTCTCCGGCATGTCCCAATCGGACTGCCGGAGAACTTGAAATTCTATTATTTATTATCTTCTGCGATTGCGCAAGAACGTCGGAATGTCCAACGCGTCCTCTTGCTGATGGCCTTGCTGCTGCCTAGTCGGCTCAGGCTGTTGGAAATGCTGTTGCGGCTCTTCACGTCGTGTATGTGAAGGCTGTTGAATAGTCTGTGGTTCTCTTTCTCGTTCACGTTGACGTGGAGCACCGAATCCTGGATTCCTTGAAGGCTTTGAAGCGCTCAATTGCTCTTCACTGAACCCTGTTGCAATGACTGTAACGAGGATTTCATCCTTCAATCCATCATTGATGACAGAACCGAAGATCATATTAACATCTTCATCGGAAGCGGAAGCTACAATATCCGCTGCTTCTTGAACTTCAAACAAGCTCAGGTTGGACCCGCCTGTAATATTCATCAAGACACCTTTAGCTCCGTCGATCGACGTTTCCAGAAGCGGGCTGGAAATGGCTTTTTTCGCAGCTTCTGCAGCACGGTTTTCACCCGTCGACATGCCGATTCCCATAAGTGCAGAACCTTTATTGGACATGATCGTTTTCACGTCTGCAAAGTCCAAGTTGATAAGTCCAGGAACAGCGATCAAGTCTGAAATTCCTTGTACCCCTTGACGGAGAACATTATCAGCTTCACGGAATGCTTCAAGCATCGGCGTGTTTTTATCCACAATCTCCAACAATTTATCATTTGGAATGACGATCAGCGTGTCTACCGATTCTTTCATCGCCGCGATTCCACCGATCGCCTGCGTTTGGCGCTTTCTTCCTTCGAAAGTGAATGGACGTGTGACAACACCTACCGTCAGCGCTCCAAGATCCTTTGCCACTTGAGCGATCACTGGTGCCGCACCTGTCCCTGTACCTCCGCCCATACCGGCAGTAACAAACACCATATCAGCGCCGCGAAGCGCCTCTTCTATTTGTTCACGGCTTTCTTCAGCCGCCTTTTTCCCAACGTCAGGATTTGCCCCCGCGCCAAGTCCGCGAGTCAATTTTGCTCCGATTTGCAGCTTCACTCCAGCTTCGGATAAATTAAGCGCTTGGGCGTCCGTATTCACTGCAATGAATTCAACACCTTGCACTCCATGTTCAATCATACGATTAACCGCGTTATTTCCGCCGCCACCTACTCCAATCACCTTAATGACTGCGAGTGCATCGACATTTGTATCAAAATCCAGCATGCTCTCTCCTCCTAATCCCTATATGACCACATTTAGATCAGTCACTCAAAAAATCCATCAATAAATCTCTTAGTTTTGCTCATGAAGCTTGTCCTTTTCTCTTTAGGTTGGACAGCGACCTTCTTTTTACTGGAAGATGGGTAATCCATCTCGCTTTGCGTGGCTGCAGTTTGCGATTCAGCTTCTATTCCAAAATAGCTATCTTCCATACTAGCATAACGGATAAGCCCCACAGCAGTCGAATACATCGGTTCACGAACTCCGATATATTCAGGAGTATGGATCCGTACCCTCGTTCTCAATACGTGTCTTGCCAGTTGCAAAATCCCATCGAGCTTCGTCGTTCCTCCAGTCAATACGACGCCGCCCGGCAAATCATGGATACCCATACGGTACAGCTCTTCAAGAACCAAGTCGAATAATTCTTCCAATCGGACACCTATGATCTCCGATATGTATCTTTGACTATATTGATCTTTCGAATCGGCACCAATGACAGGGACTTCAAAAAGCTCGTCATCCGACGCGTCATCGTAAAAGGCATGTCCATATTGATGCTTGATTTTTCTAGCTTGCTCAGTAGGTGTCTTCAGAATGATCGATAGATCCTTTGTAATATGGTCCCCGCCAACCGGAATGACAGCTGTTGAAATAAAGCGGTTATCCCCGAAGATCGCGATTGTCGTTGAACCTCCGCCGATATCGATGAATGCGGTGCCGTGGTTCATTTCATCCTCCGTCAAGGCAAATTGCCCGGCTGCGAGCGGCTGTAAATAAATTTCACGGATTACGAGGCCTGCCCGCTCAACGCATCGCAATATATTATGAACTAGCGTTTTGGAAGTCGTAATTAGGGTGCCATCCATTTCAAGACGGACTCCGATCATTCCTCTCGGATCCTTTATTTCATCATAATCATCCACAATGAATTGTTTCGGTATGATATTGACGATTTCCCTTTCAGGAGGAACCGACATGACTTGTGCGGATTTCATGACCCGGTCAAGATCGTCATCCGTTATTTCCCTGTTTTCCGAATTAACGGCTACAACGCCTTTTACATCTTGGAGCAGCACGCCATTAGAAGGGATGCCAAGAATGACGTCCCGGATTTGCATGCCTGTCATTCGTTCAGCCTGTTCCACCGCTTTGCGGATAGATTGGACAGTTGCATCGATGTCGATAATCGTCCCTTTTCGAATTCCCGCCGATTGGACGTTACCTACCCCGATTACATGGAGGGATCCGCCATCCACTTCGCCGATCAGCACTTTGACTGACGAAGATCCTATATCAAGTGATACATAAATTGTAGATTGACTCAATTCCCGGCACCTCCCATTACAGTCCTTATCTTACATTCTATTGTATTAGTGTCGTATTGTCTAAATATTTTCTCCATCCGACGATCAATTCCTTTCATTCCTGAACTTTTGTTTCAGAAACCTTACTTCGATCCGACCATTTCGTCAGCAAAATCCTTCTAATTACAGCGATATTCTGGAATAGCCTCACCCCGAATGCGAATACGGCAGCTAAATATAAATCCACGCCGAGATGCACTCCGAGGAAAGCCAAACCGGCCGCAAGTACGATATTAAAGAAAAACCCGGAAATGAACACCTTGTCATCATAGATCTGTTGAAGATGAGCTCGTATTCCCCCGAAAAGTGTATCGAGTGCAGCTAACACGGCAATGGACAAATAGTTGCTGTAAATCTGCGGGATCTGTAAATCCGTCAGCAGTCCCAGCGAAATTCCTAGAAGTAACCCGAGCAGCGGCAGCCACATTGTCATTCCCCTTTCGGAAGTTCTTTCAAATATAGATTCTTGAATTTGTCGGGATATCCCCGGATAGTTACGTCCCTTTCCGGTGGATTGATTTCCAACACGAGATTATCAAGATAAAAATCATCATGGATGGATGAGGCTAACAAATAATTATAGAGCTTCTCGCTGTCGGACATCGTAGGAGAAATGATTTTTATTGTAAAGGGCGGAGTCGTGACATTCAACCCATTTACAGTGGTAGCGCCATTGATGACTCTGATTGAGCTCATCATCGTATATCGCTTTCCGTCGATTTCCATATGAATGCCCTTAAACCGATTCACCTCGTTGACGAAACGTGTCAGTAAATCTGATGAAATACTCGTGATTGGTATTCCATATGCTACGCTCTCCACCGAGGGGCGAACTTCGATCGTGAAGCCGGGACCTGAAATGTCTGTTGTTCCCGCCTTTTTGTGCAGCTTGTCCACTGTATCCCTCAAAGCTTGACCCGTGCTTGATTCGCTTAACGTCCTATATGAGGAGATCGTTCTATCCAAATCACGGATTTCAGTAAGAAGCTCTGAATGGATTTTCTTCTCTTCCGCCAACTCTTGGCGAATTGCCCAAATATCCCTCGTATCACGTTCCTTAGGATGTTCCATCGTATTATATTGGACAGCAATCATAAAACCGATTAGCAGGAGGACAATTGTGAATTTCCAATTGATAGCTTTTTTCAACGAACACCCTCCCTCTACCTGATTACTCATGCCTCATCCCGTAAAGCGGGAAGCTTGATGTCTTTTAACTGTTCCAATGAGACGACTATGTTGTCATACACCAATCCATCGATCACTCCGCCGCCCAAAGTCAGTGCTGCCGATAAGATTTCGGAATCACCCACAGCTTCAATGACGAACGGAGCCGGAAGCGTCCTGCCGTCAATCGTGATGACCGGCCCTGTACATTTGATATTTGAATTGGCTGAGATGCGCTGTCCATTGATGGCAATCCCTTGAGCGCCAGAAATCTTCAATTCATTTACAACACGGAGCACATGGCTTTCATGGACGATATAATCATTGGGATTCTGTTCGACAGGATCATAATCGCCGTCCTTTAGTGTAATACGCACTCCCGGACCGGAAGCTGGAATGATGCCTAGAAGCAGCCTTAGATTTTTTGCTTCCTCGACGAGAACGGTATGATTCTCTTCATTCTCTGAAAAGGATTGCTCAAAATCCCGGATTTCATCTTGCTTCGCACGAATCTCATCGGCAAGTTCCTTATTCCGCTCCTTTTGAACGATCAATTCTTCCCGATACTGCTCTTCCTGTTGAAATGCAGGGGACTGGGCCGAATCGCCGCTATCTTTCCCTAATGTACGATAGGAGAATGCGAAGATGAAACCGAGTATGAGAAAGACGAAAGAATATAATATGTATCTTCCTCTAGATTTGTAATCCTCACTCATTTTCTTCGCCAACTTCATCACCTTCCCCTTCTTCTACACCGCCATTTCCGTAAACTTTGCTGAAAGGTGTAAAGAAAATGCCCACTTCCATATTGACAATCCCTTTTTCAAGCCCTCCCAGTTGGGAAATGATATCCGGATAATAATCCATCTTCTCTGCAAACGTCTGAAGAACCGCATGGACTTCATAGCCGTCATCCATATATGCAACAATCGTATCGGGATTCTCCTCTGTCCCAGTATAGATGATTTCGGAAATCAATTGGAGAACATTTTTATCCATTTTCATCAATTGATTTGTCAGTCTTTTCCGAAGTTCAGGGTTGTCCACATGATTCAAAATCGGCACGTTCGGATAATTGCCGTGACTTGGGACTAGTGCTCCGTTTTCGAGCAATAGACTATATTCTCCGGCACTTTCCATATACGCGACGGTTTTCCATTCTATAATGGAAATCTCGATATCTCTCATCCATTTTCTTGTGACGGCAACACTACTGACGCCTTCCAGTTGCGAAAGTTCTTCTTCTACGTCTTTCGCTTTAAATCCCCAGAATGAACTCCCTTCGGAAATCCCACTTTTTTCATAATAGTAATGATCATTTTGAAGGGCTGCCCCTTTAATCTTTACTTCCCCTACCTTGCTAAGTGGAGATTGGAAGTATAAAAGTACAAGAAGGGCGATGCAGAAAACGGCAATGATGAATAAAAACTTTTTATTCGTTTTCTTTCGCCGTTTTTCCCTCATGGAAGGAATGCGCTCTTCGATGTCTATCACTTTATCCATGTTCCGCCCTCCCTTCAACCTCTTTGTTTGTAAAAAGCGAAATGCAAAATGGTTCCAGCCGCCATCCATGTCGTCAGCAATGACGAGCCGCCATAACTGATGAACGGCAATGTCACACCCGTGACCGGCAGCAATCCTGAGACGACCCCGACATTCAGGAATGTTTGAAAGATGATCATCGAGGCCATTCCTGCTGTCATTAAAAATGATTTATAATCATGCGCCCGGATTGCAATTCCAAATGCTGACAAGAGGAGTATGGAAAAGAGGACGAGGATGAATGTCGCTCCAATGAAACCTGTCTCCTCTGCTATGATTGAAAAGATGAAATCGTTTTGCGGCTCAGGCAGATACAAATACTTTTGCCTGCTGTTTCCATAGCCATGGCCGAACAATCCTCCCGGTGCAATTGCGAACAACGACTGAATCCCTTGAAATCCCGCTCCTAGCGGATCGTTCCAAGGATCGATATATGACTTTATACGCTCCAATCGATAAGGCGCTGCGGCAATGAGAGCAACGAAAGCCCCTATACCTGCAAATCCGAGTATACCGAAAAACGACAGCGGATATCCCGCCAAAAACAATATGACAAATGCCGAGACGATCATGATCACCGCAGAACCCAAATCAGGCTGCAGCATGATTAAAGCGGCCGGCAGTAGAATGAGAACAAAATGGCTTAATCTGAACGGTCTCATCCCAGCCGATTGTTTCATATTGCAAGCAAGCTTTCCAATGAGTGCCACTTTGACGAATTCTGCAGGCTGGATGCTGAACGGACCGAGGGCAATCCAGCTCTGGGATCCATTCCGTACTGCACCGATGCCTGGAATCATAACCGCAACTAACAAGAGGATCGTGATGTAATAAAATGCGGTCCAGAAAGACTCACTGGATGTCCATGGCCCTTTCATCAACATAAATGCCACAGCTATCGAAACAGCCATGTAAATCCCTTGCTTAACGATGAAGGGGGATGAATCTGCATAGTGCACTTGCCCCCAATACGAGCCTGCCGAATGGACAAATACCAATCCTATCAATGACAACGATACTGCCGATATGACGAAGGCAGCTTTTAATTTCCGATCCAGTGAACGCATCCTTCCGTCTTATTGGTCAAGTGGTAAACGGCTGACTTAAAGTTTCATGACAGCTTCGATAAATGCATCTCCACGTTCTTCAAAACTCGGGTATTGATCCCAGCTTGCACACGCGGGAGACAGTAGGATTTGATCACCCTCAAGTGATATTGCAAATGCTTCTTGCACGGCTTGTTCCATCGAGTCGGCTTTCAACGCATGTTGAACTCCGCATGAAGATGCAAAATCGATAAGCCTATCGGCAGTTTCGCCGAGTGCGAGTACTGCCTTCACCCTGCTCATATATGGTCTTAATTCCTCAAATGAATGACCTCTATCGAGGCCTCCAGCTATTAATACAACAGGCGACTGGAAAGAAGACAAAGCGCTTTTGGTCGCCAATGTGTTAGTAGCTTTTGAATCATTGTAGAATGTTCTGCCCATCAATTCTTTCACGAACTGCATGCGGTGACGGACTCCTGTAAATGAACTTAGCACATTTTCTATTGTTTCTTTGTCACAATCCATTAGAATGGCAGAAGCCGTTGCGGCTAAAATGTTTTCCAAATTATGTTGACCAAGCAATTTGATGATCGACCTTTTCACAAACGGTTCGCCTTGCCAGTAAATCATCTCGTCATCCGCAGATATTCCTTCTGCCTGTTTCCCTTGTAAGGAAAATGGGATCTTCCGGGCTGCAGAACGTTCGACATACGCTCTCATTTCAGGTTGATCGGCATTATAAATAAAGAAATCCTCTTCGGTCTGATTAGCAGTAACCTTTGCCTTTGCCAAGGCATATTCTTCCGATGTTCCATGGTAGTCAAGATGTGCATCGTATAAATTTGTCCAGAGGGCGATCTTCGGTCGGAAGTTTTCCGTTCCGGCCAACTGGAAAGAAGATACTTCCATAACGATCACTTCATCGGATGTGGCATTTTGCGCGACCGTGCATGCTACGGTTCCGATATTACCTGCAATCAAAGGTTTTTTGCCTCCGATATTCAAAATATGATAGAGAAGTGTTGTCGTTGTCGTCTTCCCATTCGAACCAGTGATGGCGATGATTGGCGCTTCGCTAACCAAGTAAGAAAGCTCTATTTCAGTCCATATCGGAATCCCTTTCTGCTCCGCTTTCTGAAGAACCGGATTATGGTAAGGGATGCCTGGATTTTTTACGATAATGTCAAAGTCATGATCTAATATATCTTCCGGATGTCCACCACAGATGACTACTATCCCTTTAGACCTCAGCAATTTTGCTTCTTCGCTTCCCTTCTCCGGAGAGGAATCGTTGACCACTACGAATGCTCCAAGTGAATGTAAGAGATCAGCTGCAGCGTGGCCGCTTTTGGCAAGACCAAGTACTAGGACTTTCTTGCCTTTGAACTCATTTGACTTTCTCATTTACATCACCTCCCACAATACGGGTATCATCGCGGCAAAAAGTGCAACTCCCCAAAAAACAAGAACAATTTTCCATTCCGACCAACCGGATAACTCAAAATGATGATGGATGGGGCTCATTTTAAATACCCTTTTTCCCGTTAACTTAAAGCTTGTCACTTGGATCATTACAGATAATGTTTCAATTACATAAACGATTCCAATGACAAGGAGCAGCAGTTCCTGCTTCACAAGGATCGATAGCATTGCAATCGCACCGCCGAGTGCCAAAGAACCTGTATCACCCATGAACACTTTGGCTGGTTTCATATTGAACAAAAGGAAGCCAAGCATCGCACCAGAAACAACAAATGCAAACGTTGCGATGTCATATTGCTCATAAACAAGTCCAAGCACGCCAAATGCTGCAAAAGCAATTGTTGAAGTGCCTGCAACAAGCCCGTCTAGACCGTCAGATAAGTTGACAGCATTCGAAAACCCGACGAGCCAAAAAATGAGGAAGGCAACGTAGAATATACCGAGGTCAACTGTAAAATCTGTGAACGGCACTAAGACTGTCGTTTCAAACGGGCCCATTTTCAATAGGAAAAAGGCGATAACTGCAATGATAATTTGGCCGATGAGCTTTTGGATAGATGTCAATCCTAAATTCCTTTTCATGACTACGATGATGAAATCGTCAAAAAATCCGATGACGCCAAAACCGGCAAGCACAATCATCAGTACAATGGACTGTGTAGTCAGTACATCATCATATATGTATGAGAGGACAACCATCGTAATGATAATGGAACTCAGGAAAATAAGGCCGCCCATTGTAGGCGTGCCCGCTTTTTTCTTATGTGCTTCGGGACCCTCTTCCCTGATGCTCTGACCGAATTTCAACCTTCTGAGCAATGGTATGATTGCGGTCCCGATTAATGCTGTTAGTAAAAATGCTACGGTAATAACCGTTATTGTCGTGACGAGTGTCATAATAAGTTCTCCTTACTTGTTTTGAAACTGTAATTGTATTTATTGTAGCTCAAGGCACTTTAAACGTGCCTCGAGCTAATCTATTCTTCTGTGTAAACATGAATAACATCATCCACCGACATTAATGAATCGGGGACCGGCATTTGGTACTTAATGACATCACCGTCGCCATGCCACTCTATACGATACGTATCAAGCTGGCGGGCGACCATTCCTTTTGTCATGCCTGTCAGATCCGGAACACGATGTGTGATTGCGTCGCCCCATCGGTATTCTTTTTCTATTTGACCTTCCCTTTTTTCGATGCCGGCAAGAGGTGCAATCTCTTCTATGATCCTGCCGACGATCGGTGCTGCAATGACCCCTCCAAATTGAATTGAATTTTTCGGGCTGTCAACCGCAACGTAGACAAGCAATTCGGGATCATCGGCCGGTGCGAACCCTACGAATGAAACAATATAATCGCCATCACTATATCTGCCATTCACGACCTTCTGAGCAGTCCCTGTCTTCCCGCCGACGCGGAGGCCATCATTGAACGCATTTCGACCAGAGCCCTTTGCAACAACCGATTCCAATGCTTCTCTAACTTGGGCGGAAGTTTCCTCACTGATAACGCGACGTTTCATTTCGGGTTCAAACGTTTTCAACGTCTCACCCTTATCATTCTTTATTTCCTTTACAATATACGGACGATACAAATATCCTCCGTTAATGGCAGCAGCTACCGCCTGTACTTGTTGGATCGGCGTTACGGAAATCCCTTGGCCAAATGCAGTTGTTGCTTGTTCCACTGGGCCAAATGCCTCTTTTGAGAAAAGGATCCCTTTCGCTTCGCCCGCTATGCCTGATCCTGTCGTTTCTCCAAAACCGAAATTGCGGATATAGCGATCGAGTTTCTCTGCGCCCAATCGCTGGCCGATTTCTATAAAGCCAGGATTACAGGAGTTCTCGACAACTTCCAAAAATGACTGATGCCCGTGCCCAGATCGTTTCCAACATCTTAACGTTGCATTCGCAATCCTCGTGGAACCAGTGTCATTGAAATGATCGTGATGGAGATCAATCACTTTCTCTTCAAGACCCGCTGCAAGAGTTACGATCTTGAATGTAGAACCCGGTTCAAACGTCATCCAAACAGGCAAGTTCCGATTATAGATTGCCTGATCTGTTTCCTGATAGTCGGCTGGATGGAAAGTCGGCATGGAAACCAAGGATAGGATTTCGCCCGTTTTTGGATTCATAATAATTCCAATCGCTTGGGCGGCATCAAGTTTTTCCATCGCTTGCGTCAATTCGCGTTCCATGACCTTCTGCATTTCGATATCAATTGTTAGCTCTAAGGTAGCACCATTCTCACCTGTTTGGAACCCATCATCAACATGCGGAAGTGGAATCGCCTTTGCATCTGTATAGAGACGTATTTTGTCTCCAGTACCTTGCAAAATCTCATCGTATGCATATTCGATGCCTGCAAGGCCAGTTCCATCAAAGCCAGTAAAACCGATCAGCCTGGAAAGCATTTCACCATAGGGATAGTTCCTGACGAAATCCACTCCTGTATACAAGCCATCAATTTGCAACTTCGAAATTTCCGTAGCCTGTTCCTGAGTGATGTTTTTCCCTTCTGGCGCTAACTTGTTCATATACGTTTTTTTTGTCATCTTTTCAAGCAGTTTTTCTTTATCGGCTTGCAAAATTTCCGCTAGTAAAGCGGCAGCCTTTTCCGGTTCTTTGTTTTGGGAGGGCATAAAATAAAGCGTCGGAGCCAGTTTGTTCCCAACAATCAACTGACCATTGCGATCTTGGATCTCCCCCCGGATCGCTCCAAAAGGAATTTCCCGATCCCAATTCTCTTCCGCACGCGCTTTCAACCATTCATGTTTAATGATTTGGACGTGGAAGAGCTTTGCTATAACCATGGATATGGAAATGAGAAAAATGATGAAAACTGCCCGCAACCGTTTCTTCGATTGCAAATCGGCATATTTACGCAGAGCCCCACACCTTTCGTTTTTCTATCAACCTATGAAAGGGCGGGGATAGCTATACATCATCCACCAATTATCTCTTCCACTTCTTCGACTTCTTCATCTTCTGTCTCTTCATTCTGCTCGATTTCTGTATGTTGGTCTTCCGGTGATTTGAGCTGAAGCACGACAGGATCATCTTTGCTGATGATAGCACCTGCAGATAGACTTTGCTCTGTCACATATCCATCACCGTTCAACCGGATATCAAGCCCAGATAACATTTTAAATGATAACGCCATTTTTTTCGACCACCCGGAAAAGTTTGGAAGAGTGGTATCTCCTTCAGTTTCAAGGAACACAATAGAACCGTCACTCACCTTCGTTCCCTTTTCAGGATATTGGCTTTTCACCTTGCCACCCTCACCGATCAAAATTGGTGAAAATCCTTGTTGTTCAAGGGTTGTTATCGCTGTATCCGAAGCTTCTCCAATGTGGTCCGTCAATGACTTCGTCAATGATGTTTCACTATTTTCAGGGAGTATATTCATATATTTCAAGCTACTTTCCATAATGGATGTAAATAATTCAGCGACTGGATCGGAGCCGTATTGGCCCGCTTCAAGCTTTGGCTGCTGGACGAGTACATATGTCAATAACTGCGGATCGTCGATAGGTGCCATCCCGAGGAATGAATATAGATAATTTCCATCCCCTGCCAGATACCCTCTGCCATCGGGTTTTGGAATTTCAGCGGTTCCTGTCTTGCCGCCGACTGAGTAGCCAGACAGAGCAAACTTCCGACCAGTACCAACATCGGATGTGACTGTAGAAGCTAAAACCTCACGTGTTTTCTTGGCAGTTTCCGCTGAAATAGGAGATTTCCGTTCTTCCTCCTCGTGTTCTTCCACCACTTTACCCGTATTCGGGTCGACAATTCTATCGATAACATACGGTTTCATCATTTTACCGTCATTTGCAATGGCTGTCGCAGCCTGAATCATTTGGATCGGAGTAACAGTGGATCCTTGTCCATATGAAGTTGTCAGCCTTTCACTCGGATTGATATCCAAAATGATGCCCGGAACTTCATGCGGCAAATCGATTCCCACCTTTTCACCAAAGCCGAACCCACGTAAGTATTCAATGAATGTCCGGTCGCCCATTCTTTCTAATAAATAGGCCATGGAAACGTTCGATGACCTTTGAAACCCTTCCAAGAATGTAATTCTTCCCCAACCGGTCCGATTGACGTCACGAATCGTCCTATCATAAATCGTATATTGTCCAGACTGGTATTCAGCTAAAGGATCCCATTTATTCTCCTCAATGGCCGCGGCTAATGTAAAGATCTTCATCGTCGAGCCCGGTTCAAATGTGTTCTGGATAGCTTCGTTCAGCCAGTTTTCCGTCAGACCCTCTCGAGTCGCGGGATGAAAAGATGGCCGCTGGCTCATTGCGTAGATTTCTCCGGTTTTTGGGTTAGCAACGATGACAAGCATTTTTTTAGGTGAATATTTCTCTTCGACTTGATTCAATGCATCCTCGACGAAATTTTGGATTGTTTTATCGATTGTCAGTTGAATCGTCAGTCCATCTTTTGCAGCTACAATCTTCTTCTCGGATTTTGGTAAGATGAACCCCCAAATATCGGTCTTATAATCCACTTTTCCGTCCGTACCGGTAAGCTCCTTGTTATAAGTCTGTTCAAGGCCCATTTTACCGACCGTCGAAACTTTCTTGTTCTCATCTTCTTCTCTCATCGCAAATCCGATCAAATACGATGCAAAATCTCCGTTCGGATAAAAACGCTTCTTATCTTCAATGAACTGCAGTCCTGTAACGCCCTCTTTTTCAGCGGCCTTTTTAATGGCGAGCATCGTTTCATGGCTAATATCCCGTCCTGCTTTACCAAATTCGATTTGATACGTATCCGTATTCCTTTTCACTGCCGCATCCCTGATTTCGATCATCTTTTCTTTTTCCATCGGGATGTACCTGCTTAACAATTCGGCAGCTTTCTCAAAATCAGTGATATGCCTCTTCTTTTTAGCGCCTTTTTCTGTCGCTTTTTCACTCAAAATTGCAATCAACCGGTAGCTTAGCGTATCAGATGCAATCAATTCACCATTCCGGTCGATGATTTTGCCTCTTTCAGCTTTCAGGATCGACTCCCGCGCGTATTTTGCTTCTGCCATAGCGGCCATTTGTCTTCCTTCGGCCTGTCCCGTAATTTGAATGCTCAACAATCTTCCGAACAAAAGAAAAAAGAGCCCTCCAAAAACCAGAAACATCAGGAAGGCTCCCCATTGAAATCGAAACTTCTTTTTCATCGTCCAGGCACGACCTTCACGTTTTTCTCATTCAGGTTCAAGCCGAGCTCCTTCGCTTTATTCCAAATAACTTCGTATGTAGATTTCTCGCTCACTTGTATGGACAATTCTGTATTTTGTTTTACCGTTTCGTCAATTTCCTTATTGATCAATTGCACTTCCTTGTTTGTATCGTTGATTTGGGCTTGAGTATGCAAAATCATTGTAGAAAAAAGTACGAGAACCGCCGCGAACAGCACGAACAGAAATTTTTCCCCAGTCGAGAAAAGTTTTCGTGAACGCCTCTCCGGCTGTTGTGTTTCATGCGTTTTTGGTGTTTGTGGTGCATGTACCTCGTGAATCGTATTCATTTGAAAGCTTCTCTGTTCCAATGCCATTGACAAGTTCCCCCTTCTATTTTTTCTCTACGATCCGCAACTTTGCAGATCGGGATCTTTTATTCACTTCTATTTCATCTGTACTCGGAAGGATCGGTTTTCTCGTAACCAATTTGAATTCGGGATCCATTCCTTCTGGCACAATCGGCAAATTCGGCGGCAATTCCGGCATGGATGACGCTTCTTTGAAGATTGTCTTGCAAAGTCTATCTTCCAACGAATGGAAAGTGATGACACAAATACGTCCACCGGGATTCATGACAGTCAAAGCATCTGTTAAGGAATCCTCCGCTGCACCTAGCTCATCATTCACTGCTATCCGTATTGCCTGGAAAACCCTTTTCGCCGGATGTCCACCGGTTCTTCGCGCTGCAGCAGGGATTCCTTCTTTGATCAGCTCTACAAGCTCGCCTGTTGTCTTGATCGGTGCATTTTTGCGAGCTTCTTCAATCTTCCGGGCGACCCCTTTGGAAAACTTCTCTTCGCCATACCTGAAAAAGATGCGAACTAGATCTTCATATCGCCATTCATTGACCACTTCATATGCAGTCAACGCCGCCTCTGTGTTCATGCGCATGTCAAGCAAGGCATCGTGATTATAACTGAAACCTCGTTCAGGTGTATCCAATTGGGGTGAGGAAACACCGAGGTCATATAAGATACCGTCCACTTTATGCACGTCAATCTTTGCCAGTTCGTCTTTCAAATTTCGGAAATTGGAGTGGATGAATGTGACTTGCTCCAAATAATCGTTCAACTTCACTTTAGCAGCGTCAATCGCTGTCGTATCCTGATCAAAACAAATCAGTCTGCCATTTGTTGACAACTTCTTCACAATTTCCAAACTGTGTCCGGCACCGCCAAGCGTGCAATCGACGTAAATGCCATCCGGTTTGATAGTAAGCCCATCGACGGCTTCGTGAAGTAATACAGTTGTATGATCGAACATTGAAACCGCCTTCTTTCCATTTTTTGGTGAATCATCAAGTTAAAAGTCAAAATCGATAATGTTCTCTGCAATTTCGTTAAATGACTGCTCTGACTCGTCGTAATAGGAATCCCAAGAAGATTTCGACCAGATTTCAATACGGCTCGAAACTCCGATGACGACACAGTCTTTTTCGACTTTCGCATAATCGAGTAATGAGGATGGAATATTGACACGGCCCTGCTTGTCGATTTCGACTTCTGTGGCACCTGAGAAGAAGAATCGGGCAAAAGCGCGGGCATCTTTCTTCGTAACCGGCAGCGCCTTTAATTTTTCTTCTAGCCGTTTCCATTCCTCCATAGGGTAACCGAAGAGGCAGTTATCCAATCCACGAGTCAGCACAAAGCCATCCATCAGATATTCCCTGAATTTTGAAGGGACGATCAAACGGCCTTTTGTATCTACAGTGTGCTGATATTCGCCCATGAACATACTCTTCACCCCACTATATGTTTTTAATGTACCACATCCCTCCACATTCCTCCACTCAAAATCTATTTTCATTGTAAAATGTGTATATAGTACTTGTTTCATTGAGATATAGCTTGCAGTCAATCATAGATTCCAAGCATCATAAACCCCGAAAAAACGCCGATGCAGTCTGAAAATGCCTGCATCGGCGCTGTTTCCATTTATAAATAGATGACCTGATGGGTTCCATCCATTTTGATCGGTTGACGCAGCAACTCTTGAACCAAATCTTGGCCATGCTGATTCATGAAAAAATAGGGAGTGAAAATTCGCTCCTGCAATGATCCTTCCGGCAGCAGTTCATTCTCAAGGATGCTATATTTGCGAAGAGCCGTTTCATGTTGGATCAATAGCTCCTCTTCCGCCTTCTTCCTCAAGTAATCCAATTGTTTTTCATGGAATTTCAAGTTCTTTTCAAGCAGTTGTCGCATCGCTATACTTGAACCTTCCGCCAGTGCTTCATATTTCTCTTTCAATTGCATCTCTGTCTCTGCAAGCAGTCTCTCAAATCGTTCATTCTGCAATGAATCGACGAACCGCTCACGAACTTCGAATACTTTTCCTGCAAGTACATCTTCAACCGTCAGTGAAACTGACTCCAGCGCCTGCTTTGCGCGTTTGGATACCAATGTCATTGAAACGCGCGGAACAATGATCGGCATCCGGATTCCAAACAATTGAAAAGCCTCTTTCAATAGAGCCCAATAGGCAATTTCCCCAGGTCCACCAACGAATGCGAGTACTGGGAAGACTAGGTCTTGCATGATAGGACGTGTTACGACATTGTTGCTTAACAGCCAAGGCTGTTCGACAGCGATCCGCATCATTTCATCATTTGTGAATCGGATGCCTGTGCTGTCATTAACAAAACACCCATCCTTTTTCGATAAAAGGACTCTTCCAGTTTCATGCACATAGAACAGGTTCGAAGCATCCTCTTCAGCTTCGATCGGTTTACCGAGTCCCAGTCGTGAAAACTGTGCTTCTTTTTCAACGACCAATCTGGCAAGTTCATCGGATTCGGATATAAATTGGGCAAAATGGCTCTTTTCGATTTCACGCAATGGTTTATACGCTGAGTCTATGAATAAGAGTCCTTGTTCATGGAAAAGTCCATTCATCAGTCTGACGAAAAACCCTGTGAATGTTTCTTCCTTTTCGACCGCGGCCAATACTTCCTCCATCAAAGGCCTCGTATTCTCCGTTTCGCCGAACTGACGAAATACATCCTCGACAAATGCCATCATTTCCTTTTTGGAATAAGTTGCATCGGATGCCATCAATTTCAGGATGAATTTCTCCGGATATTTATGCTTCGTAATCCCATGAGAATTTTCCGTATAGACATGATTGATTTCATTCAGATCATGATCCTCGCCTGCAACCCAAAATACAGGTATGACGGGAACGGCAAGCTCTTGTCTTTTTTGCTCAGCAAGCAGGATGACCGTAATTGCTTTATGGACGGAGTAGAGAGGTCCCGTCAAAATGCCTGCTTGCTGGCCACCGATGATAACGACTCCGTTTTCGGAAAGCTCCTCGAGATGGGCTGAAGCTTTCTGTGAAATGCCGAATGGTTCCATGAAGGAACGAATGACAGAAGAAAGTTCCTTCCTATGGAACGGACGGCCGGATAGCTCCTTCAGCCTGTCGGGATAAGATCGGTCTTCATTTCTATAGTCAAAGAAATTATGTATGAATTGTTCGTCATGATTGTAAAAATGCATTACCTTGTTTTTATTATCCAATGCCATTGACTTGATTTCCATCATTGATGCCCCTTTTTACTGGTTTGAACAGAGTATATCATTCTCATTCCTCGGAATGAAAAATATACGCTTGCCACATGAATGAAATCCCCGTCATTTTACATATTCCAGTATTTTAAAGGTAATACCCATTACAAGAAGAATGACATAGGAAAAAGAGAGCAATAAAAAAAACAATCTCCATGTTTTATGCATAACACGCCCTATTTTAAACTCTTTCTCCTTCACCCTTTCAACAATTGCAACGAAAATGGCGATGAGAATGGCGGAGGACGTTAGATAGAAACCCGTCCCTTTACCGAAAATGGTCATTGATGTGATATATACCGACAAAAATAAAAATGCGGTTGTGAAATCCGCTGCATTCCTAATGACCGCTGCAGGCGCTTTCCCCATTCGCCTCATAATGATCAGGAAAACGATCGTAATGATAAATGGACATACAACAAGAATTCCGAAGAGAATTGACAGGAAGACATTTACCATCGCCGATCATCTCCTATCTATCGCTAGCAGTAATTTCTCAAGCGTTGCCAACAGCGGCAAGCGGGCGCCGCGCCGTTCACCCATTTGAAGGACAGATGATACGACTGTCTCGATCTCCATAGGATTTCCATTCTCCCGATCCGCAAACATGGAAGACCTGTTCTTCTCTGTTCTTAGACATATTCCTTCCACAGCGTTTTTCGGCAAATCATTTTTCATTTCCGGAAAGGCAGCAATAATTTCATCATATAACTGATCAAAAAGTATTTTGGCATGAGGATTCCTGGCTAACTCACCGTTCCTCACTTGCAAAATTGCCGTCAACGGATTAATCATGCAGTTGATCAGCACTTTACGTAAAATGATATGATGCGCATCCTCCGCAAAAGCCACAGGAAATACAGCCGAGCTGACAGATTGCAGGAAATCAAAACTTGTTTCATCGCCTCGATAAGGAGCTATGTTTATGGGACCAACGCCGTTATGGGAAACAGTCCGATCATCCAATCTGCCTGCACCATGCTCGACAGCCGCAAAAAACACATCCGACATTGAAGTTGTGCGGATGAAATCGAAATGACCATACCCATTTTGAACGAACATCACCGGATTCTTTACTTTTCTATTGAGAATCACCTCAATGACTGGCGCTACCCCTTCATACTTCGTCGAGATTATCCAAGGGGCATGCTCCGGCAGTTTTCCGACGTCTGTTTGCGCGTCCACTTCCACCACTTTTTCTGACCGATCACCATTGACACGAGTGATTCCCTGTTGCCGGATGAGAGCCGCCTGCTCTTCCCTTCTCACAAAAAACACGACCTTTAAACCCGCTTCCGCCAAATAAGAGCCTATAAGCAAACCGATAGAACCCGCTCCAGCGATTACAACCTCCATGCAAATCCTCCTTTTAAAAAGGGCGCCCTTTTAAAAGGCGCCCTAATTCTACCTTATATTCGATTATACAGGATACACAGGATGTTTTTTAGGTGGCAAAGGAAGTTCTTTTGTCGAATAAAAACGGAAACGGTCTGCAAGCACATTCCGCAAGTCTGTTGGAGCGATGATTTCATCGATGATCAGCTCGGAAGCCATCTTGTAAATATCGATTTCCTCTTTATATTCCTTATGTTTTGCCTGCACAAAAGCAATCTTCTCTTTCGGATCCTCAATCGCTTCGATTTTATTCGAATAGACCGCATTGACTGCAGCTTCAGGTCCCATCACTGCAATTTGCGCTGTCGGCAACGCAATGCAAACATCTGGCTCGAATGCAGGACCCGCCATTGCGTAAAGTCCGGCACCATAAGCTTTCCGGACAACGACGGATATTTTAGGGACAGTTGCCGAGCTCATCGCCATAATCAATTTAGCACCGTGCCGGATAATGCCATCGCGCTCTACTTTCGTACCGATCATGAATCCCGGTACATCCGCTAAGAAAAGCAGAGGAATCGAGAATGCATCGCATAACGTAATGA
This sequence comes from Sporosarcina luteola, assembly GCF_023715585.1. Taxonomy (GTDB): domain Bacteria; phylum Bacillota; class Bacilli; order Bacillales_A; family Planococcaceae; genus Sporosarcina; species Sporosarcina luteola_D. Next base: position 213,854 of record NZ_JAMBOK010000001.1, on the reverse strand, counting down.
ACTTGGCCGCCTTATCAGCCGAGTCGACGAACAAGACGCCGCCTTTCACTTTCGGTTGGTTTGCGATGATTCCGACAGGCTGGCCTTCAATACGCGCAAGTCCTGTAATTAGTTCCGGAGCGAATAGTTTCTTAATATCAAAAAAACTGCCTTCATCAATCAACGCATCAATTGCTTCATACATATCGAACGGCGCATTTTGGTTTTCGGGGATGATTTCTTCGAGTGATCTTCCCGCTTTGGCCGCGACTATATCTTTAACAGATGGCTTCTCAGTGAAATTAGCTGGAAAAAAGCCTAGATAACGACGAGCTTCGCTGATTGCTTGCTCTTCGCTTTCTACAAGGACATCACCGCATCCACTGATGGAACAATGCATCCTTGCGCCACCCATCTCTTCCAACGTCACTTTCTCGCCGATCACTTTTTCCGCCATTCGCGGAGATCCCAAATACATGGACGCATTGCCATCCACCATGATGACAATATCGCAAAATGCTGGGATGTATGCTCCCCCGGCCGCTGAAGGTCCGAACAGAAGGCAGATTTGCGGGATGAAACCTGATAGTCTCACCTGATTATGGAAGATTCTCCCGGCCCCCCGGCGATTCGGGAACATCTCAAGTTGATCTGTAATCCGAGCCCCCGCAGAATCGACAAGGTACAACATCGGAACTCTATTCTTTTCGGCAATCTCTTGGATGCGGATAATTTTCTCAACCGTCCTTGATCCCCATGAACCGGCTTTCACTGTTGAATCATTCGCCATGACACAAACAGTCTGCCCATTCACTTGCCCCATTGCTGTAACGACACCATCAGCAGGCAAGTCGTCAACTTCACAGTTTGCAAAGCGGCCATCCTCCATATACTTGCCTTCGTCAAAAAGAAGCTTGAGTCGATCGCGTACAAACAGCTTGTTCTGCTCCTTCAATTTTTCATGATATTTCGGATGCCCCCCCGACATCACCATTTCTACCCTACTTTGCAATTTCTCATTATAACCAGTCTGTTCTGTCGTATTCGTCATCGTTCTTCCCCTCCCGATCACATTCACCCTTCAGGCTGCCGATTTAACGAACCAGCTGTCCTTATTCCCCGATAACCGCAAGTACATCCTCTTCGTTCACGAAATCGCCGACTTGGACATTAATGGATGTCACTTTGCCTCCAACTTCCGTTTCTACTGGAATCTCCATTTTCATCGATTCAAGAACGATGACCACTTGGCCCGCCTGTACTTCATCACCTTCCGCAACGTTAACTGTAAATACTGTACCTGCCATTGCAGCTTTTACTTGTGTCATTTTTCCACTTCCTCCTTTTGAGTTCTCAACCAATCTGCTAAAACGTTCGTATTATAATTTCCGTGTTCGAATTCTTTAGACCCTAGGAACTTTTGAAAAAGTGGAATATTCGTTTTAACCCCTTCAATTGTAAAGGAATTGAAGAATTCTTCCGCTGTGTTGATTGCTGCTTGTCGACCCTCTGCATGGACGATCACTTTAGCAATCATCGGATCATAAAACGGCGTAACGCTTCCGCCCTCCTCGTAACCTGAATCGATGCGTATTTTGGCCGAATCATTCCAATCCATCTTACGGATTGTACCTGGTGAGGGCATGAATGTTGTGGAATCTTCCGCATAAATACGGAATTCAATTGCATGACCCGTGCTTTTAATCTGCCGCTGATCCTTGACGGGCAGTTCATTGCCCTGCGCCACTTCGATCTGCCATTCAACAAGGTCATAGCCGGTCACTTCTTCAGTAACGGGATGTTCTACCTGTAAACGGGTATTCATTTCAAGGAAATAAAAATCATCATCTTCGGATAAAATGAATTCCACAGTTCCCGCGTTCCGATAGTTGACGGCTTTCCCGGCAGCGACAGCAGCTTCATACAGCCGCTCTCCCACTTCTTTTGACAATGAAGGGGAAGGAGATTCTTCGATGACCTTCTGATTGCGCCTTTGCACGGAACAATTCCGCTCGAACAGATGGACGATGTTGCCTTTGTCATCACCGAATATCTGCACTTCGATATGACGTGCATTTTCTACGAACTTTTCAAGAAAAACAACATCGTCTCCGAAATAGGATTTTGCACGGGTTTTTACGGATTGAAATTGTTGACTGAGCGCTTGCTCACTTTCACAACGCACCATTCCAATGCCCCCACCGCCAGCACTCGCTTTCAGCATGATTGGATAGCCGATCATTTCTGCCGCTTTTACCGCGTCTTCCAAAGAAGCGACCCCTTCATCGGTTCCTGGGACAACAGGTACGCCAGCGGCTTTCATCTTCATTCGTGAAGCGATTTTGTCCCCCATCAATTCAATCGTTTCAGCGTCGGGGCCGATGAACGTCAAGCCTGCATCACTGACTTTACGGGCGAATGCAGCATTTTCGGACAGCAGCCCATAGCCTGGATGAATGGCGTCAGCGCCCACTTTCAATGCGATACCGATAATGTCATCCGCTTTCAAATAGGACTGGAGTACAGGACCTGGTCCGATTACATAGGCTTCGTCTGCGTATTTCACAAACAGCATCATTCCATCGGCTTCCGAATGGACAGCGACAGTCTTGATGCCGAGCCGCTTGCATGTCTTCATGATCCTCAGTGCGATTTCCCCACGATTCGCAATAAGTATCTTATTCATATAGGCATCCCCCTTAGTTGCATTGTTTGAACTTCTCCCCATTACTAGTTTATACGATGAATGAAACCGTTTTCAACTATTTATCTGAATTCCTATCATTATCTGACCTTGAATTCCCGATATATCGGATTCCAGTCTAATTCCACTAGCTAAATCATTTTTTCTTCAGGAAGTTTGCAACGGCTTCGTGATGGGCGTCGCTTTCCCAAAGTTGTGCACATTGAGCGGCTTCTTCAAGCATTCGTTCCTTGAGTCCGCTTTGCTTCCAGTTTGAAATCGCTATCTTCTTATATGCTCTATGAACGGATGGATGTATTTTATTCATATTGAAAATGAATTTCTCTAACCCATCTTGCGGATTCCCATCATAAACTTCCGTTGCCCATCCGATTGTTTGCAACTGTTGTGCTGTATGTACTTTTGCTTCAGATAATAATTTCAACGCTGCATCATGATTATTCATTTTAACAAACAGTTGTGATGCGCCACCCCAACCGCTTGTAATCGCGAGAGTACCTTGAATGAAACCTGCCTTTGCGTTTGCAGAGACGAGTCTGTAATCGCATGCAGTTGCAATTTCACAACCTCCACCGACAGCTGCCCCGTTGACGAGTGCTATTACTGGTACCGGCAATGTCGACAGTCTATATAACAATCCTGCCATCCTGCTCAGCATTGGATAGGCTTCGTTGGCGATGCGGAACCCGTGGAATTCCGACAGGTCTCCTCCTGAACAGAATGCACGGCCGCCTTCTCCTGTTATGACTCCGTACGCTATGCTGTGATCAGTTTCTACTTTTGTTAAAAAGGTTTCGAGACCATCCATGACCGCATGGTTAATTGCATTTCTCATTTCAGGACGATTAATAATGAAAGTTGCGATTCCATCAGTGATTTCAATGTTATAGGACATGTAAATCCCTCCTTAGGTAGTTGGTTGAAAGATATCGGTCATTTCCTGTTGGATATCGATCATTTCCCGTTAGTTATGGTTCATTTCCATCGAGTTATCGGTCAGTTCAGAGTAGTTATCGGTCACTTCTCAAAAGTTATCGTCCTTTCGGGACCTTTGACTCACCCTCCGCTTTTGCATCGTCTAGCTCCGGCGGCCAGATGCTCGGGGTCATAAGTCAAATATGCTGCGTTGCAAAGTCCGCCACTTCACATCTTCGCCTTATGCCTGTCGCATCTAGGCAGGCCGCCTACGCTTTTGCATCGTCTAGCTCCGGGCGCTAGATGCTCGGGTCATAAGTCAAAGATGCTGTGTGGCAAAAAGCGCCACTTCGCATCTTCGCCTTATGCCTGTCGCATCTGACCAAGCGCCCTCTGCTTTTGTACAATCCAGCTCCGGGCGGCTACCTCTCGGGTCGTTTCAGTCTTGAAAGAAAAGGCAAGAAGCGCCTTTTTTTCTAGCCCACCAACGCCTGTCGAGGCTAAACGCCACCCTCCGCTTTATAATATAAAAAACCACCGGAGCCATGGCCTCACGGTGGTCTTTAAGCAGAGAATATTATTCCCCTACTACGTCTTTTCCTTTGTAATGACCGCAAGATTTGCAAATGCGGTGCGCAAGTTTCATATCGCCGCAATTGTCACAAGTTGTCATGCCTGGAACTTGTAGTTTGAAATGCGTACGACGAAGTCTTTTAGCTGTTTTTGAAGTTCTTCTTTTTGGTACTGCCATTTGAGGCACCTCCTTAGTATCGTTTCGCCTATTCCTTGTCGGTATTGAAAAAGTCTGCTAACCCCGCCAATCGCGGATCAACTTTCTTTTCCCTTTCCTCACGGAGCCGCTCTTCGTGTTCTTCATCGGTCGTGTAAGACCACCCTTTACCCTCGGCGCTCAGCATCTCGTCAGCATTTTCACTGAAAATCTGCAAAGGCACTTCCAGAAGAACCAACTCTTCAAAAACGGGCGTCGGATCGATAACTTCACCGATTACCGGGTGTATATTATCATCCGTAGCAAGTGTGGCTTCGTCCCAACTGAACTGCTCGTCTGTTTCCACTGAAAATGGAAATTCGACATCTTCCCATGTTCGTGAACAAGGTAATGTCATTACACCTTCTAGGTGGAAATGGCAAGTCAGTTTTTTCGAACCGATGATGCAGCTTCCCGTTACGTGGACAGGCTTAATATCCCGGATTTCCGGATTCCGTTTTTTGACGGAGTCAAGGTTGACCGCTTCGTCAAGCGGCAATGCTCCTTGTCTGTATTTCTGTAGTTGATGAATTGACCATTTCACGTCTATATCACCTCAAGACAACACTGTTGATTATATAATGGATAAAAAGGGATGTCAAGATATTTTCTTGTCACCTAAATCACGACAACGTATAATTCAATTAGATTATATCGAAGGGGTGAACATATTGAAAGCCACAGGCATCGTCGTTGAATATAATCCTTTGCATAATGGTCATGTCTACCATGCACAGCAGGCAAAATCGAAAACTGCCGCGGATATCGTCATCGCAGTTATGAGCGGCAATTTCCTGCAAAGGGGGGAACCGGCTTTTGTCGATAAATGGACGCGCACGAAGATGGCACTCGCATCCGGCGTTGACATTGTATTCGAGCTTCCATACCGATTTGCAACAGGAAACGCCCCTGTATTTGCGCAAGGGGCCATCGAGCTGCTTGACGCGGCTGGATGCAGCGCTTTTTGTTTCGGAAGCGAAGACGGCACTATAGAGCCTTTTCAAAATAGCTTGCAGCTGATTGACCGTCATGCCCAAGAATATGAAACGGCTGTAAAAAAAGCGGTTTCTGAAGGTGTTAGCTATCCGATGGCGCTGAATCAAGCGTACAAGACAATTCTCGCAGAACAACCTTCACTTTCAGTTGCCGACCTGTCTATGCCGAATAATATTTTAGGGTTCCACTATATGGAAGCTGCACGGTCGATCGGCTCATCAATGAAGGCCATGACGATCAAACGGATGGGGGCCGGCTACCATGATGATTCATTGGATCGTCAACAAATTGCAAGTGCGACAGGCATCCGGAAATCATTCTTCGGCTCGGAAACCCTTGATGAAGTTTCCGATTTCATTCCGCCAGTTACAAAACAATTGTTGTATGAATGGCAGACGGAAAGAGCGGTATTCGGCAACTGGGAGAGCTTTTACCCATTTCTTCGTTTTGTAATTTTACGAGATGGACCTTCCCGGCTACGTGCGATTGCCGATGTTTCGGAAGGAATCGAAAACCTCATTTTCCGCGCTGCACAATCACATGATTCATTTCAATCATTTATGGATGCAGTGAAGTCAAAGCGCTATACATGGACTAGGATACAAAGGATGCTGACACATATACTTACCGGCTTTACGAAAACGAGGCGGGCTGAAATGGAAAAGCCTACTTATTTGCGATTGCTCGGGATGACCAATGAAGGGCGTGCCTACTTGAATGTGCGGAAAAAGGAACTCTCTTTGCCCCTTATAAGCAAAGTCGCATCATTTTCCGACCCTTCATTGGATATGGACATAACCGCATCCGATATTTATGCTTTAGCTCTAGGAGATGGGTCGAGTGCTGCCAAGACTGGCTTGGATTATCACACATCGCCGATTATGGAAGATCATTTCTCTTTCAAGTCTCTCAAATAATCCAAGGCATCATCTATCGTGGTTACAGGTACGATTTTCATTTTCGTGCCTATTTTTTCTGCCGTTTTAACCGCTTCCTCATAATTCGTCATGATCCCTGGATTTTTAGCTCGAACTTCATTGGGTAAATAGTCGTCAGGTGCGAAAAAGATTTCGACTCCTTCACGGTCGGCCGCCATGATTTTGAAATCGGCTCCGCCAATACGGCCGACTGTTCCATCGGCTAACATCTCTCCGGTACCAGCGATTTTGTATCCTTTCGTTAAGTCCTCATCAAGCAGCTGATTCATAATTTCCAAAGTGAACATAAGGCCTGCTGACGGTCCTCCGATATCGGCAGTGTGGATATCCACTCTGGGATCAGTTGACAGCTCACGGTCCTCCTGGAATTCAATACCTAAACCGATGCGGCCTTCGGATTTTGGGATCTCACGTAGAGTGATTTCAACATCCCTGAGCTTCTCATCCCGTTCGATGGTGACCGTCACTTTATCGCCTTCGTTTTTTCCTGAAATCGAAGATGCGAACTGTCCAGCCTCAGTCAACTGCCTGCCATCGACAAATCGAATTTTATCTCCCGTCTGAAGCTTGCCATCGGCCGCTCCGCCTTTCAGGACAGATACGACGAAGACACCGTCATACGTAATATCGACTGGGATATCGGCTTTGCTAAATGCGACCGTAATCGCATTGAATTGGGAATCTGACATGAGTTTTTTTTGACGTATGTTATACTCCTTGTCATTCTCCCCTTCCCTTCTCACTTTATAAATCGGCAATACCTTCATCCGGTCGGAAAATCTTGAAGCAACGTAGGAAAAAGGAGTCGCTTTCCCTATCGAAATTGTCATTAGGCTGAAGGTTCCTACATCATCCTTGTCCCCCCCCTCGACTTCTACAATCGGCTCCAAGTCATAGGCTCCACCTGGTTTCGATATGTATGCATCGAGAGGATAAATGAATAAAAACAATAGAATTAGCAAAACGACTGCGTACAATCCAACCCTTTTCATCTTCATACCCACACACCTCCATTAATAGCCTGTACAGATGGGACATATATATAACAAGAAAAGCTGAGGGCACTTGCACAGATTCAAGCAGCTAGTGCACCAAGCTAGACATGAAAATCTGGCTAGTTACTAGTGTACCACCGAAAATATCCAGTATAAAGCAAAAACGAGAACGTTTTGATCCATCATCGCTGAAGGAGGAACATGAATGAATTACGTCCTAGTTATCCTACATCAAATTAAAATATGATCAGCATCGCAGTCATTTGGGGATTAATCATCCTCTTCATACTACAGCCCGGCATCGCACATGACGGTGCCGAAGCCGGAGCACAATTATTTGTGCACGCTTTACTGCCTTATTTGCTGCCTTATATCATTTTGACACAGTGGCTTTTGAAAGTGCCAATAGAAAATCCGTCAAAGAAAAGTTGGAAACGATATATGAAGGCGTATGTCCTCGGTTCATTTGGAGGATTTCCCGTCGGCGCGGTCACCGTTACGGAGATGGTCAAAATAGGGGAGTTGAACAGACGTGAAAGCGGCTACTTATTAGCAGCCTGTCATGCGCCTGGTCCCATGTTCATACTCGGCTTTGTGGGAACTGAGCTATTTGGCGATACATCATCGGGATGGAAACTTTTGGCCACCATTCATATAGCTAATATACTTTTCTTGCTGTTTGCACTGACAGCCATGAAAAAGGGGCGGCAGGACATGGATTCTTCACAACTGCAACTGCCAAAAAAACGTGCAGGCTCGCCTTTTTTGGAGTCAATAAAGGAGAGCTCCACGGTCATCATTCTTGTCGCAACAACCGTAATCTTTTTTTCAGCCCTTGGAAATGTCTTGACGACTGCCATTTCGAAGGCTTTCACTATCGACTTAGGAATCACAAAAACATTCCTGCTGGCCTTATTTGAAATGACCTCAGGTGTCCAATCGGCCACCGATCATTTTTTCACTAACCCAGTATTCCCTTTTTTAATCGCTGCAATCATTTCACTGAATGGCTTAAGCATCCATATGCAAGTTTTCGTCATTGCAAAAACCGCCGACACTCCCCTATTCCCATATTTCCTCAGCAGAATATGGAGTGTCATCACCGTGCCAATCATTTTATACTTCTTACTATGAAAAATGGTTATGACAACTATTCATGTCATAACCATTCCTAAACCTTATTAATCTATGTATTTTTCACGCAATGCCTTTTCCACAACCGAAGGCACGAGGGCTGATATATCTCCACCATACCGAGCAACCTCTTTGACAATACTCGAACTGAGAAATGAATATTGATTTTTCGTCATGACGAAAAATGTCTCGATGCTCTCATCCAACATTCTATTCATGGAGGTGATCTGCATTTCATATTCGAAATCGGAGATCGCCCGCAAACCACGAACGATTACGGAAGCACCTGCCTTACGGGCATAATCGATTAGTAGACCTGATGAAGACTCGATGATGACATTCGGGAATTTCGATGTGACAGCACTGATTAGATCCATCCTTTCTTCCACTGTGAATAATGGATTTTTGGACGAATTGTTCATAACAGCAACTCTCACTTCCGGAAACACTTTTGCCGCCCGTTCGATAATATCCAAGTGTCCATTTGTAATCGGATCAAAGCTGCCAGGCACAACTGCTATTTTTGTCATTGATGCTCCCTCATTTCATATAGATGGAAACCGCACTGTTTCCATAAATCGGATTTTTCATCTTTTGATACTCCTGATAGGCATCCGGAAGCGTCAATTGCTTGTCATGTTCACAAATGATAATTGCTCTTTCAGATAACATGCCGGCTTGCGCCATTTCCTCCGCCAATTCATAGAATTTTGCTTCAGCATATGGCGGGTCAATGAATAGCAAATCAATTTGAATATCGGCGGGCAACGCCCGAATAGCGTTCCTTGCATCATTTCTACTAATATGTACTTGTTCGGTGAATCTGCATTTTTCCACGTTATGACGGATGATGGAGCATGCCTTTGGATTTTTTTCAAAAATATAAGCTAGGTCTGCTCCTCTTGATAATGATTCGATGGAAAGGGAGCCGCTGCCGCCAAACAGCTCCACAGCGATTCCACCATCAAAATATGGACCGATCATATTGAAAATCGACTCTTTAACCTTATCAGAAGTCGGTCTTGTCAAATTGCCAGGCAATGATTTTAATGGTATCCCTTTTCTGGAACCGGATACGACTCTCATTTCGATTCCCCTCCCGTCATGGATTTGACGATGATTGTATCTTCATCTTTCTGTATGGAAAGATGGAATAGACGCCTTAATGCGTCCTCCTCAAAATAAACCTCATTATCGATGAATATAAAAGGCTTCTCACGTAATTCATATCTTTTTCCGTTCAAGACATAGAAAGGATCACGCAACGAGAATCTGAAATTCTCCTCAGCACTTTCTATATAGATTGAACTGTCATTCGCAGATAGTGAATAGCCGTACCTTGTCAAAACTTTGTTTGCCGGATACAACGTATTCTTGTCCATACGTAAGGCTTGAATGTCTTCTTGTGCTTGACCGTTCATTGTGATCATCCGTGTATCCTCCAAAAGGAACGGGTACTCTCCGATCGAGTTCTTTTGTACGAATGAGGTCTTATAACCGCAAACTTCTCCGATTAAATTATCCAACTCGGCTGCATCCAAGCGCTCACCCTGCTTCTCCGCCAAGCGGGACCGCAAACGTTCATACTGATCTGCTGATAAAGAATGTTTTACTACTTCGAATGCCTTCTTGGCCTCATTTGTACCCGTCGGTGCATCTATGGAGATAGATGCGGCTAATCCCGCTACGAGGCGCTCCCTGTCGGAAATTGCGAATTTCGAACGTACACCTCTTTCCAAAACTAAGTCGGATAGTTCCGTCTCCTCGAGCTGTGTACTGAAAAATCGTTGCGTTTGAAGAGGTTCCCCTTTCTTATCTAACAAGATGATGATATTGCCGATATTCAATTTCGCTAACTCGCTATTTATTTGATCGGCTATGGCTGTATCGATCGAGTCGCCGAAAATAGAGAGCCGCCTTCCCTTGTATGTTTGAGGCAATTCCTTTTGCTGCCAATAGAGATCTGATACCTTGCCATTTCCCTTGAATAAAGAATAGTCGACCATGTCCATTCTCTTAGATCCTATCAATTCCAGTCCACTGACCCACATACCACCGATTCCACTCTCATCTGTAACATGGAGAATAGTAGAATCCAGCCTCGCATTTCGCAAAGAGGCGAACGGTTCTCTGAAAAGTTTTCTACTGGCCATTTTTTCGGTCTTCGGGATTTCGTAGGAAATGGATTGCCGGTTCTCCTCTCCTTCCAAGATCGCAGTTGCGTTTTCATTGATTCTCACACAAGACGTCTCAATTTCTAAATAACAGGAAGCGTTCCGGCTTTCCTTCGGCAAAATGATTTCGTGACGTCCTCCGTCCAAATTATGAAAATGCTGTCTGACGTAAAGAGCGTCCGTCCTGTTGATCACTTCAATTTCCTGGATGTACCTGGGTTCCTTAGCCGGCGTCCCGCTTGCATCCGCCAACTGATTATAATGCATATAGAGTAAAACGGAATTCAGGATGACTAATAGGCCGACTATGCGGAGTATGATCTTCAATTGCTGCACCTCAATTGCCAGGGATGTTTAAAGCGGTTAAAAATGATAAGATAAACTTAATTCCGAATGCTGAAAGGTAGTGTAATTATGTTGCAACAGTACTTTATTGAATTAGGCGAAGGGTATGGAGACGTCTACGAACTGATGGAACTGATGGAGACGAATCAACACCGGCTTCTAAGAACCTTCATTTTTTCTTCAAAAACCAATAGCGGACAAGCAATTTCCCTGGCAGCCGCATTTCGCCCGGCCCGAAACAGTAATTTCATGCCGGTATACATATGCAGGGAAGGCATTTCTCAAAAAGGCGAGTCCAAATCAAAGAGAAGGCTACTCTTCGAGGAAACTTCCTTGGAACAAGGACAGGAACCTATCTTCATCGGATTGAAGCATTCCTCCGAATTTGCAGAGACCAAACTGTTCTATCAGTATATAACAGGAATACTGCGTCTTAATCATCTTGTCCCGCCTCTACAATAAACAAATCGTTAAAATTAAAGACCGATTTTGTAATCGTATTCCTTCGCCTTGTCAGGTTTAGCGTTTTCATATTCCGTTTTAACGAAGGGGCGATACGATGGCAACACCTTTTTAACGGACGGTAGGCGTTCAAGTTTACGGATTGTATCATCAACGTCCACTTGATCACAATAGATGACAACGTATTTCATTTTTCTGGAAATATAATGGACATGGCCATACTTGCGTAATGATTTCGCCTGTTTCAAATGATGGAGATATACAATTATCCCTTGTCGATCAATCATGGTTTTCCCCTCTTTTCCTACCCCATACAATACCATAGTAGAGAAATGGGCTGCAACCGAACATTGCTGACATCTTCCGCTTTTTCCATTATAATGAGGATAGCATAAAAGAATACCTTGCTTTCGCAAGTCAGCCTCCGGCGGATGTCACAGATTTTGAAGGGAGTTATGGAAGGCAGTCTAAGTGCGCGACGTCCTGTCGCAACGACTGCATGACCGACATCCTGTTGCCCTCAGGCGCAATTCAAAATCTGGACGCAATTACGCCGAGGCGTAATTGATTGATAGAAGAGGAGGATACGAAAATGGGAAGAAAAACGAAAGTGGCTCTTACAGTAGGGGCGGCCGGAGTAGCCGCTTGGGCTGCATCTAAAGTAGTTGCCAAACCCCAACCCCGCCCCCGGAAGGAAGCTCTTGAGTTCAAGGACCCTGTCGTCCTATCGTATCGTGGTGGAATGACAAGCACTCCTGAGCATACGATGGCAGCGTTTTCAAATTCAGCAGAGCTTGGCGTCCATGGATTTGCCGTCGACATCCGACTGACAAAAGACGAAGAAATCGTACTCTTCCATGATGAAACTGCAGATCGAACAACTGATTTCTCCGGCAGGATTTCCGATTATACTATAGATGAATTGAAAAAAGCCGATGCAGGCTATATGTTCGAAGATGAGATGGGGGCTTTTCCTTTTCGTGGAAAAGGGGAGAAAATCATCAGTTTGCGTGAATTGCTGACTGCCTATCCTCATATGCTGATTGCTGTTAATCTTAAGGATTCGCCGGATACATACGAAGGCAGTCTCATGCCTTCCAAGTTATGGCGCCTTTTAGAGGAAACCGGATCAGAGGAGCGTGTGATTGTCTTGAGCGCGTTTGATGAGCAAACGGATCGCTTCAATCTTTATGCGCAAAATAAAGTGGCCCTCGGTGCGGGAAATGACGAAGTGAAAAAAGCGTATGCATCCTTTTCAAGTAAATTCGGTCATTTGTACAATCCCCGTGCAGACTTGTTCTGCATTGCTGAAAGAATGGGTCCATTTCCAATGACAGCTGAAGGCTTCATCAGTTTTCTTTCCAATTTGAATGTTGCAGTTTACTATACTCATGTCAGTGACAGGGATACAATTGCAAAACTTCTTATCGCCGGAGCTGCTGGCTTCATTACTGATAAGCCGGCACTTGCAATGGAAGTCATCCAACAAAATTCATAATAAAAACGGTTGCCTGTTCATGACAGACAACCGTTTTTCATTTATTGATGCATAAGCTATCTGCCTATGCTGAGTAGGAACAGCTGCCAATCGAACAGCGAAAGGTTCGCTTTGCCATATTTCTGCGTACTTTGCAGAAATTAAGGCAGCCTAAATTGATCTCCTTAAGTCACGCTGAGCAAGAACAACTTCCTCCCGTGCCGCATCCGCCCCCGCAAGATGTATCCACAAAAAAACTATCCCCGGCCGGCACTTTGATGGAATCGGATACCGCTCCTGCGATGATTGCACTGACCTCATTCAACAGTCTTTGCACATCATTTTCCGCAAGACGCAAAGCGGCGACTTGCTCATTCATATCCAATTCCCTTTTTTGTATTCGTATATCTTTCATGACTGTCTTATAGTCAGGATGGTATCTGCCGAAACGCTGCACTTCTTCGTAACGCTCCTTCATATTGGTAAAATCATAGATCGCTTTTGCCAACGTTTTGTCGGAATAAACGGCATGATTCGCTCTTCTGTATTCATCAACGATTTCAGAAGAAAGCAACATGTCGGAGAGTGTTTCTGATTGCTCAATGATAGACATCCATTCATCTGTCATCATCATAGTGCTTTCCCTCCATTCCAACTAATCATACCAAATTAAGCGTACTATGTGCATGCATTCCGACCTGATTTACTAATTCTTCTTTCGCAATGCCTCTTCCGCGACTTCATAATCGGAAAATGTGAGAAGTTCCTGCCCGATCTGCTGCGTTCTCTCATGCCCTTTCCCAGCGATCAAAACGACATCTCCTGCTTTGGCATATCGTATCGCTTTTTCAATTGCCGCTCTCCGGTCCATCTCGACATAAACTTTTTCCTTTTCACAGCTGATTCCAGCGAGAATTTCCTCTATTATGGAAGACGGTTCTTCATTCCTCGGATTATCAGTAGTAATAATAACTTTCGTTGAATAGGCTGTAGCCACTTTTCCCATTTGCGGCCGCTTACCGCGGTCACGGTTGCCTCCGCAGCCAAATACGGTGATCAATTCGCCTGTAGACTCTTCGGTGAGTGAAGCCAATACTGTTTGAAGAGCATCAGGCGTGTGTGCGTAATCGATATAGACATTCACTTCTCTATCCCGCAAGCATTGCAAGCGCCCTTCCGGCAAAACAAGCTTGTCACATAGAGGCAATGTCACAGATGGATTCCAATTGAGTATGTTCATGACAGTTACAGCCGCAATAGCATTCAATCGATTATGCTTACCCGGTAAACAGGTTGGATATAAGTTGCAAGGTATCAACCTTCCCGCCGCCATCAGCTCATTGAAAAAATGAATCGGCCTGTCGGCATCTTCGACTAATCTTACACATTGCAAATCGTCTCCATTGACAACAAGATTCCTAGCCAACGTTGCAAGCCGTTTTTTTGCGGCTAGATAGGCTTCCTTGCTGCCATGCTCTTCATAATGATCAACCCCGATATTTAGGAACACACCGATATCAATTTTACAGTGATCCAATCTGGATGTCGATAGACCTAGGGATGAAGCTTCCATCACTATATACTCCATGCCTGCTTCTAAGCATTTCTTCAACAGGGGGTGTAAAAATTCCGCTTGCAATGTTGTCATTTCAGGAAGATCGAGCAAGACTTTCCTGCCATTCATGAAGATTCCTGTCGTCCCGATGACTGCCGCCTGCTCACCTAACATCGTTAATAATTGGCCGATAAAATGCGTAACCGTCGTCTTGCCATTTGTCCCTGTCACCGCAATGATTTTAAGTGATTCGGACGGATTTCCGGCAAGCTTGGCACTGGCATGCGAAATGAACTTTCGCCCATCCGGCACTTTGATAAGCGTAATTTCCTGGATATCGTCGAAAGCCGTGCTTTCATTGCGATCTAAGACGATTGCGATAGCACCGCGTGCAATCGCTTCTTGGACATGCAGAATCCCATCATCCCGGGCACCTTTCCTCGCGACGAAAATGAATCCTTCCTTCACATTTCCAGACCTCTCGGTAATGCCGCAAACCGTCACCCCGACACTTCCCGAAACCATACAGGGCCAATCTTTCAAGATCTCAGATAGTAACAGAAGCCCCCTCCCCTTCCCGAACAATTTTCACGAATAGCGAATATATTGAGAGCGAACCATACTTTATCGTATGAAGGAAATGCAACGAACGACACGAAGAAAGTTGGGAGCTTGAATGATAGTTCAAAAATTTGGCGGAGTGGCCATGAAAGACAAACAAACAAGGAATTTATGCATCGGTCATATTAAATCCGGATTGGAAAACCACCAAAATGTCGTCGTAGTCGTTTCGGCAATCGGAAGAGGAGACGCACCATACTCTACGGATCGGTTATTGCGACTGACTGACGCATTCAGTTATTCAAAAGCGGCGAGCGATCTTGCTGCTTCATGCGGAGAGCTGATCGCATCCGCTATTATGTCAGCCGAGCTGGAAGAGGCAGGCATCCCGAACAGAATCTTACATGGAATACAGGCAGGAATTTGGACATCCGGCGATTTTGGGGATGGAACAATCAGCGATATTGATCCAACAATGATTGTCGATAGCTTACAGGAATCCGGATGCGTCATCATTCCCGGGTTCCAAGGCATCAACGAATCCGGCCAGGTCATGACGATAGGCAGAGGCGGCAGCGATTTGACAGCCATTGCCCTAGGGGGTGCATTGCGAGCGTCTCACGTGGAATTTTTCAAAGACGTCCCTGGAGTCATGACAAGTGATCCTCGATCCGGATCAAACGCCAAAAAATTAGACACTTTAACAATCCATCAATTATTGCCGCTTTTGGAAACTGCTCATCCCGTCATTCAAAAACGCGCGGCCATTTACGCAATGAAAAAAGCGATACCTCTCTATGTAAGAGGTATCGCTTCCGATGAAAAAGGAACTTGGATCTTACCGTGAATTACTTTTGCATATAACCCGGTTTCATGTTTTCTTTCCTGTCGGATTTCACCAATACTTGCGTGTAGTACTTTCCGTACGCCCCAGTGCCGATATCAGTTGCCTCTGAATCCAGCAATACACTACGATGCGCGGGAGAATTTAGCCAACCATGGACGGCTTCGATAGCATCCACGTAATTGGCGGCAATATTCTCCCCGGCTTTTTTATGTTCAATTTCAAAACTCTTCAATCGCTCTGCCAGGTTTCCGGCAGACGGTGATTCATGCGAAAAATAATTCTCAATTGCCATATCCTTGCTATGGTTCCGGGCTAGAACGGAAAGCCAATAATCATTATTCAGCAAGTTCAATCCATGACGCTCCCGATAAATATTCGTCAATTCGACTATTTGCCTTTCCATCGAACGGTCAACCTCCATTTGAACAGTCGATGACGGTCTGTTGGCTGTAACAAGTTCCCCCATGAATTCCATGTCATATGGCTGATGGACGACGAGCGTCTTTGGATCGATGAATCGGACACTTTCAATAATCTCATCTTCGGCATCTACATAAACCTGCGCATACAGGTCCTCATATTTAAGCAGGATTCTGTCCTTCAGATCCTGACTATTCAGCGTGAACGTATAAATATTTTCATTAAGCACCACGTTAACTTCAGACTCTATAATTGAAAAGCGGAACACTTCATTAATATTCTGTCCTACAACGATTGGCGATAGATCTGAATCAGTGTCTGCACTGAAAACCTGATTGACAATTCCCTCCCCAACTCCCGCCATCATTCGAACGTCATCATTTGAATAGACCCACCAGTCATAACCGTAAGCGGATGGTTCAATCCGATCGGGTTGCCCCATTGCTTTAACCAGTTTTTCAGAAGGTTTCCCCACAAATATCGACAGCCCCGTTTCAGGCCGCTTCGGACCAGCAGTCATTTCAACAAATTCCTTATTAGGAACCGGTATTGCTGTTCCATGTTTAACCGGAGACTCGAGAGGTTCATTTTCCTGGACCCTGCTTCCCATCACATAAAACAGCGCGAGAAGGACAACCAGTAATAATGCAATTTTCCATAATACTTTCAAGTCTTCTCGCCCCCAAAAAAATAACTAAAATCCTAAAAACATTTTTAATACTAGATTATATCGTAGTAATTTGAGTATAAGTCAAGTACAGCGATTTTCAAGTAAAAAAAGAAATTCTCATCTCTTGAATTCGATCTTTCATTGCGTAGATGATCAACTGCCCAGGTGTTTGAACGAAGCCCTTATGACACAATGTTGTCATTGCAACTAACTGTAATTTGTTCTATGATAAATAAGTATAGGCATTTGACTGGATGATCATGAAGGAGGACTTGTACGATGTATATTGAAAATACAGGAATTGAAGGCATTGTTGCCGAATTGTCACTACTTGACGAAATCATGCTGAAACACGATCTTGTACGAGCTGGACAATGGGATTATGAGCGCGTAACATATGATAAGAAATACGTAATCAAGGAAGGCACTTACTACTTACGCGTATTCGGATTCACTCCCGATGGAGACGTTGACACTCGAGATGCTATCATGCATCTTAAAAAACCTGTTATTGGAAAGCACTACTATCCACATGGTGTAGAATATGGCGAGGGTGAACATTTCCCTGCAGGACTTATCAAAGACTGTGAAGCAACTTTAAAAGCTGTCCTGGAAGATTTGAAACCATATATCTTATCAAAATAAGCACTAATCATTGAAAGTCGGGGAACTTATTGTTCTGCGGCTTTTTTTACCTATTCATTCCTCAGAATTTTGGTTATAATGAGGACAATGAATTATTTGGAGGAATGACCGTTGTCCCGTTGGCTTACAAAAAGGAATATTATGTTATTCGCGTTGCTCATCATAAGCATATTGCTCTTTATTTTTATTCTCCCTATCTCCATACCGATTATTTTAGCCCTTCTTACGGCTCTCCTCTTTGAGCCACTAGTAAAGCTAACCGAAACAAAGTTTAAATGGAAACGCAAAGTATCCGTCATATCCGTCTTCATTTTCATATTGGCGATTCTTGCAGTCAGTATCTATTATACGGTCACTTCATTAATAGGCAGACTTATACAATTCACAAAAGATGCTCCTGATTATTTAAACAAGCTTTCCGGAGTGTGGATCGATTTTCAAAGTAAACTTTTTGTGTATACTTCCGGGCTGCCTGATGATGTCGTCAGATCAGCGCAAGACGGGTTCAATGATATTTTGGATTCTTTTCGGAAGTCGTTATTGGAACTATTCAATTCCGATAAGATCGTTTCCCTTGCATCTGAAATTCCAAATTTCTTAGTGAGCTTAATTGTATATATGATTGCGCTATTCCTATTCATGCTTGAATTGCCTGATTTAAAAAAGATGGTTTACAAACATTTTACAGATGAAACAGCAAAAAAAGTCCGCTATATGACAGTTAAATTGAATTCGGTCATTTTCGGCTTTATGAAAGCCCAATTGCTCGTCAGCTTTATCATCCTCGCTGCAGCATTCATAGGATTGCTGATCATTGCGCCAAAATATGCATTGATCATGTCCATTGTCATATGGATCATTGATGTCATCCCGATTTTAGGTTCAATTATCATACTTGCCCCTTGGTCATTATATCAGTTTGTAAGTGGGGATATCGGTATGGGAACCAAGCTGGCCGTGTTGGCTGCGATTCTATTGATCATACGAAGAACTGTTGAACCAAAAGTGATGGGAAATCAGATTGGCTTATCTCCACTGCCGACGCTGATCGGCATGTTTATCGGATTGAAACTGTTCGGTGTACTCGGTTTCTTTATAGGTCCGATGATTGTCATCCTATTCAACACAGCACGCGAAGCAGGAATCATCAAAGTGAATTTCAAAATTTGATAACAAAAAGACCGGCAAGGAATTAATTTCCTCGCCGGTTTTTCGTTGGTTTATCGAATCGGATCAACCGTGCATCGTCATGCTTTGTCTTTCCAGTAGATCCTTCTTAGTAATCTCATCTGCGTTCAACTGCTCTTCACGATACCATTTAATGAAGATCTTACCAATGACGACAACATAGATAATCTCCTGGATGATTTTCATAATGATTCCGCCCAATTGCTGATCATACAAGGTCGGCATGTTTGTAAATAATTCGGGACCTGAGATGGATAGTCCCGCAAGCGTACCAGCAGGAACACAAAGGGCCATCGCTTGTAGCCATGCTTCCCCGCTGCTGTACGTATTGTAGACGGGTACATCAACAAAGATTATCAACGAACAGGCAGGCGTGATCAATATAGCGCTCAATATGACATAACCGATCTTCTTTAATCCATGAAGCTGCGGGTGATCCTCCAATGTGTTCAAAAGCGGCCACCAAAGGAATATTGCCGATATGAATAACGTAATGGAGAAGATGGCGTGTAAAAATACGTCCAATTTAATGAAATCCAATACCATTGGATAGTGATTTAACGAGAACATGACGGTGAACACCATCAAACTGATTACCGGTTTCGTAAAGAACCTTACGATTTTATCAATAATCTTAACGCCAAGGACTTTCTTCCAAATGAAGTGCGGGATGCCGACGATTAAAAACGGAGCTACCACCAATAACAGAAGCGCCATTTGTGTCATATGTACAGAAAACAGTATATGACCAAGAAGATCGACCGGCGAGCCTTTCAAGATATATAGCAAAATCATCGAAGCGAGAAAATAGCTGATTTCCCTTTTGGTAACGGGTTCACTCCCCTCAAACCAATGCCTCCACTTTTTGGTCAATAGAAAATATAATACAATAAGCAGTACGATCGATAAGAAAAAATAAGGACTCCATAATGCACGAAATCCGAATATGCTTAAAGGCATCAAATGCCATCACTCCTTTAAATGTATGTGTCTTGTTCCATTATAAATCGTACATCGCACGAACACAATGAACGAACTTTGACATTCCCACATTTTTGAAGAGAATTTGACGAATGGATACAAAAACCGGTGATATATAAAAAAGAGCCTGTGGAATGATTCCACAGGCTCTTTCTTCGTGTAATTACCACCAAACGATTGTTACGAATGTCAAAGGGATAAGGAAGCCTAAAAGAGCTCCTGTGTACATGAACATCTGAGGAATGCCATGTCCTTTTTCACTCATATGCATGAAGTAATACAGTTGCAATCCGACTTGGA
This sequence comes from Sporosarcina luteola, assembly GCF_023715585.1. Lineage (GTDB taxonomy): Bacteria > Bacillota > Bacilli > Bacillales_A > Planococcaceae > Sporosarcina > Sporosarcina luteola_D. The sequence continues at coordinate 193,799 of NZ_JAMBOK010000001.1, read as the reverse complement.
CAGCTGCAAACAGCATGACCATCGGAATGATTAAGTACTTCGAGAACCCTGCAACGCCAGCCTCATGTGCGACAACCATGGAAAACGAGATAAGCGTCAGGAAGATCATAAGCGAAAACATCATAACCTGATCCCGCATGGCTTTTTTAGAACGACGTTGTGCGAGCTGCTGCTCTGCAGGTGTACGTTTGTATACTTGAACGTCTGCCATCTTAACCTATCACTCCCATCAAGTAGACTACAGTGAAGATGAATACCCAAACGACGTCGATGAAGTGCCAGTACAATGAGAACGTATAGTACTTCGTTGCGTTGTAAAGATTCAGACCGCGTTTCGCATTACGGAAAATCAACAATGTAATCCACACAAGGCCAACAGCCACGTGGAAACCGTGCGTTCCGACAAGTGTGTAGAAAGCGGAACTGAAAGCACTGTTGTTAAATGTGAAGCCCAAGCCAACATAGTGCGAGAACTCATAAACTTCAAGCATTAGGAAGCCAAGTCCTAAAAATGCAGTAATAGCAAGCCAAAGCTGCATTTTCTTGAAATTGTAGTTACGCAGATGGTACATGGCGAACACACTCGTCAATGAAGAAGTCAATAATAGCATCGTCATGACAAAGACAAGCGGTAATTCATAAAGCTCTTGAGTCGAGAAACCAAAACCGCTTGGCCCGGAGTTCTTCAACGCAATGTATGTGGCAAACAAGGTAGCGAAGAGGATCGTCTCTCCTCCAAGGAACAACCAGAAGCCGACAAATTTGTTTTTCGCTTCAAGTGTCGCTCTTTCCGGATGGTCGGGCCAAGTTTCAGGAGTGAATTTTTTATTCAAATCCATTATTTTTGACCCCCTTTTCGTTTTAGATCACGGAGAATCTCATCTTTTTTAATATAGTAGCCCGTGTCATCTTGCAATGAACGTGCTGCCATTGCAACGAATGTCCATAGTAGACCAAAGATCAAGACAGGCAGACCCCATGATTCTTCAGTGCGGTACATCGCTCCGAATCCAGCGATGAAAAGACCTAACGACATAAGAAGCGGGATGATCGAACCGTTAGGCATATGAATGTCTTTAATCGGTTCAGCTGGTGTAAGACCTGTTTCGTTCCCTTCCATCTTCTCGATCCATACAGTATCAAGACCACGGACGAGCGGAGTTGCCGGGAAGTTATAATAGATCGGCGGAGATTCGATAGCCCACTCAAGCGTACGGCCATCTCCCCAAGGATCGTTTGCAACTTTCACATTCTTAACAGATGTAACGATCACATTGTAAACGAGTACGATGATACCAATCGCCATTAAGAATGCACCAATCGTACTAATGAAGTTCGCAGAGTTCCATCCTTGACCGTCCATGAACGTCCATACACGGCGCGGCATTCCCCAGAAGCCTAACCAGTGCTGGATAAGGAATGTCAGATGGAAGCCAATGAAGAAGAACCAGAATGTCACTTTACCAAGTGCTTCATTTAGCATTGTACCGAACATTTTTGGCCACCAATAATGTGTTGCAGCCAATATCCCAAGAACAACCCCACCTACAATTACGTAGTGGAAGTGAGCTACGATGAAATAGGTATCGTGCAATTGATAGTCAAGCGGAGCCGCACCTTGCATGACACCCGTCACCCCACCCATTACGAATGAGGGGATGAAACCGAGCGCGTACAGCATAGGTGTTGTAATCCTGATGCTTCCGCCCCACATTGTCAATAGCCAGTTGAAGATTTTAACCCCTGTCGGAACAGCGATTGCCATCGTTGCTACAGCAAAGATTGCGTTCGCAGTCGGTCCGAGACCAACTGTAAACATATGGTGAGCCCAAACCATGAATCCAAGGAATCCGATCAATACAGTCGCGAAGACCATTGATGGGTATCCGAAGAGTCGCTTCCGAGAGAATGTCGAGAAGATCTCAGAGAAGATACCGAAAGCAGGCAAGATAAGAATATAAACTTCAGGGTGACCAAAAATCCAGAAAATATGCTCCCAGATGATCGTGTTACCACCCATCGTATGGTCAAAGAAGTTCCCACCGAACATGCGGTCAAATGTCAGGAAGAATAGACCGACAGTCAATGGAGGGAATGCAAATAGGATCATTGCAGACGCCACGAATGTTGTCCATGTGAACAACGGCATACGCATGTACGTCATTCCCGGTGCACGCATATTAATAATCGTTACAAGGAAGTTAATTCCCGCCATGAGCGTACCGCCCCCGGCAATTTGGAGACCGATAGCATAGAAATCAACACCATGGCCTTCTGATGCAATTGACAGAGATGCATACGAAGTCCATCCCGCGTCAGGAACTTGCTGGAAGAACCACGATAGATTCAGGAATAGACCTCCGAAGAAGAACATCCAGAATCCTAAGGAGTTGATGAACGGGAACGCTACGTCACGTGCCCCGATCTGCAGGGGTACTATCGCGTTCATAAATCCGAATAATATAGGCATGGCCGCTAGGAAAATCATCGTCGTTCCATGCATCGTGATCAAATCATTGAACAGTCCCGCACTGACGAAATCGTTGTTCGGCTTATGAAGCTGCCAACGAATCAACATCGCTTCGATACCGCCGACTACGAAGAAGAATCCGCCACCAAGGAAGTAAAGGATTCCGATCTTCTTATGGTCGACTGTAGTCAGCCAGTCCCATAGCGTTGCGCCAAAACCCTTTTTTTGAGCAACTGAACTCACTTTGTTTACCTCCTCTTCAAAATCACAAAAGATTATTTTTCAACAGATAATCCCATTAAGTATTCTGCCAAATCATCCAATTCCGAATCGGAAAGCTGATCGGCGAATCCTGGCATCTTATTGCCCGGTTTATGTTTCTGTGGATATTTGATCCAATCAATCAGACTTTCTTTTGAATGATCCATGAAACCGGCTACACGGTTACGATCACCAAATGTCGCCAAGTTCGGTCCGATTGCTCCCGTCTCACCAACACCGGAAGTCGCGTGACATCCGATACAGCTTTGCTGGAATACTTCTTCTCCAGCCGGATTGGCAACTACTTGCTTTTCACCTGTTGCTTGCATTGCTGTTACCCATTGATCAAACTCTGCACGTGGCATCGTTTTCACTTTGAAATCCATCAAAGCGTGGGATGGTCCGCATAGCTCAGCACATTTACCATAGAATACGCCGTCTTTTAAATTCTTGGAGTCTTTTTCGAAAACTAGATAGAATTTGTTGACGTTTTCTACGTTCGTATCAAGTTTCCCACCGACCGCCGGAATCCAGAAGGAGTGTTTCACATCTGCAGCAATCAAGTTGAAGTAAACTTTTTCATCCATCGGAACTACCAGTTCCTGTGCAGTCACGATACCAAGGTCAGGGTATTCAAACTCCCACCAGTAAAGTTTCGCAGTTACATCAACGACTAGGTTTTCAGCATTTCCATCCTCATCTACAGCGCCCATTGCCGAAACGTCCCCAAGTTTATACGTATAGTATACTGTCGGGACAGCTAGTAGCAAGACCAATAGAATCGGGATGATCGTCCATACAAGCTCGAGCTTATGACTGCCTTCGACTTGTTCAGGAATATGGTCTTCACCTAATTTAGAACGTCTGAAACGCACCAACGCAATTAAGTAAATTGCTACTACAACGAGAATGACGAACAACATGATTGCTGACGACAATAATAGCAAGTTGAACTGGTCTTGACCGACTTGTCCAGCAGGCAGTAGAGTTGATAGTTCTTCTTGTCCACATCCTGCAAGGAAAACTGTCAGTACAGCCAAGAGAGAAAAGAGACGCCACTTTTTGAGTCCTTTCATCATCGCTAACTAATACCTCTCTTTCTAAAAAATGATTTCTTCAATGAGGACTGTTGACCTCTCTATAATGAATTCCTGTCAAAAGAAAGAATTCCCACGGTTAGATGAATATCGAAAAAATGATCATTGCGACAAAAAGGATCGTCATGTAGTTCAAGGAGAATATGAACATGGATGTCGCCCACTTCAAATCATCCTTCGCTTTGAACCCTTTAATCGAGAAATACAACCAACCGATATTCAGGACTGTTGCCAGCACTATGAATCCGATTCCAAGCTCGGCCAGCAGGAATGGCAAGGGGAACAATAGAAGAATCCACCCTAAAATAGATTTCTTTGTCCGTTCAAAGCCTTTCACGACTGGAAGCATCGGAATGCCGGCTGCCCGGTATTCTTCCGTCCTGCGCATCGCCAACGCATAAAAATGCGGCGGCTGCCATGCAAACATGATTAAGAACAGCGCCCATGCACCCATGCCGAGTGACGGTTCGACTGCCGCCCAACCGATCAATGGCGGTATGGCTCCAGAGATGCTGCCTACAACCGTATTGCTGACATACTTTCTTTTCGACCACATTGAATAGAGTACAACATAGCTGAACACACCTGCAAGTCCCCATAGTCCTGCCGCCGGTGACGCAGCGAATAACATCACTTCGCCCAATGCAATGAAAGTGAACGCCAGTGCCAAGACAGCCGGTGCTTTAAATCTACCGGTGACCGTTGGACGTGACTTTGTTCTTGTCATTATGGGATCAATATCCCGATCAATGATATTATTCAAAGCCGCCGAGCCTGCAATAATCAATCCGGTACCGAAAAGCCCATACAATAACAAATCAAGATTGCTAATGAAGCTTTTTCCCGTAAATTGGAAAGCGAGAAACAAACCAGTAAAAGCTGTAATCAAATTTGAATTTACGATACCGATTTTAATAAGTGCTAAAAAATCCTTCAAGATGGAAGTCGATTCGATATCCGGCTCAACGGATGAAGAAATCGCTCGACCGTTTGACATATGTACCCTCCTTTCAAAGAAGTCGGCAAGGACCGCTATACTTAACTATATCGAATTACGGCAATAATTTCTATACATAACCAGAAATTGCCCCGATATATGAAGTATACTGTCATTATGAATTGTTTTGCCCTATCTATAGTAAATCATTTCCGTATGGCTTTTGTGAAGTTAAAGGGTCTATTTTATGAACAATTTGTGAAAAAGCGATAGTCCAAGCCCTATTTGCCCGTTAGGCGTTGTTTTTTAACCCTTTTTTCGCTATCATCAACGAACGGGGCCTTTTTTCATACTGGTCATCATTTCTTAAAGAAGGTGTCTTGTTTGCGATTTAATAGATATTTAAAATGGTTTGGAGTCGCGTCCACGATCGGAATGCTTTTAATCCTGTTGGGCGGGGCTCTTGTTACGAAGACAGACAGCGGAATGGGTTGCGGGAGGCATTGGCCGGGGTGCAACGGTCAATTGATTCCCGATGAAATCACACCGGAAGTCCTAATTGAATTTTCGCATCGTGTCGTTACTGGATCGGTCGGTATATTGATCGTCGTCCTGGCGATTTGGTCATGGAAGGCCATCGGTCATAAGCGAGAGACAAAACTCCTCTCCTTCTTGGCAATATTCTTCCTGATTTTGCAGGCTTTGATTGGAGCGGCGCAAGTTTTATGGGGGCAAGGCGACTTCATCCTTGCATTGCATTTCGGAATATCGCTCATTTCATTTGCCTCTGTTTTTCTTCTTACATTGCTAGTCTTTGAAGTTGATCAGAAATTCGACACAGATAAATTGGCAATCGGAAAGATGCTCAGATTCCACACGATCGGGGTTACCATCTATTCATATATCGTCGTTTACACCGGAGCGCTTGTGCGTCATACAGAATCCGAATTGAGCTGCACGGATTGGCCGATGTGCAGGAATGGAGACTTCTCCTTGCCCGGGAACTTCTGGGAATGGGTGCAGATGAGCCATAGGACAGCTGCCGCATTGATTTTCATATGGCTCGGGGTTATTGCCTTCCATGCAATCCGCCATTATAAAAATCAGCGAGTCATTTACTGGGGCTGGATCACTGCTTTCATTCTTGTGACATTGCAGGTGTTGGCGGGTGGAGCTGTAATTTTGACACGACTTAATCTATATTTGGCTTTGGCCCACTCATTGTTCGTAATTCTCCTGTTCGGATTATTAACGTATATGGTGCTTCTTGTTTCGAGGAGTAGACAGTAAGAAAATTGAAACACCCGCCTGGGGGATTCCAGGCGGGTGTTTTTCATTCATTAATGTTCCAGTTCCAGTAGGAGGTCGCCTGTTGAAATGGCGTCGCCTGGGGAGACGAGGATTTCTTTAACAGTTCCGTCGAATGGTGCTTGGATTGTTGTTTCCATCTTCATCGCTTCCGTAATAAGCAGATGTTCTCCTCTTCTTACTTTTGCCCCTTTAGAAACCGCAACTTTCAAGACAGTTCCCGGCATGGTGGCAGCAATATGGGAGTCATTTGAAGGATCCGCTTTTTGTTTGCGGGCGACATCCGATTCCACATTGATATCTTGTATGATGACTTCCCTAGGCTGGCCGTTCAACTCGAAGTAAATGATGCGAGTGCCGTCCGTCTGTGGTTCGCCAATGGATACAAGCTTGATGATTAGTGTTTTCCCTCTTTCGATTTCCACTTCAATTTCCTGGCCGAGCCTCATCCCATAGAGGAATTCCGGTGTATTGATGACGGAAATGTTTCCAAATTCCTTTTTCATCACGGAATATTCTTCAAACACTTTCGGATAGAGTGCATAGGCAAGAGCATCTTTCATGGTGGAAGGATGGCCGAGAAGCTCTTCAGTTTTCAACAAGAGCGCTTCAAAATCCACGTCCTCCAGAAGTTCTCCCGGACGAACAGTGATCGGCGTCCTCCCTTTCAGAACGACCTGTTGCAATTCTTTTGGAAAGCCTCCATACGGCTGGCCGATATAGCCTTCGAAAAACTCAATAACCGATTCCGGGAAGTCGATGGACCGTCCCCGTGAGATAACGGTTTCTTCATTCAAATCGTTTTGCACCATGAATAATGCCATGTCCCCAACTACCTTGGAGGAAGGTGTCACTTTTACGACATCGCCGAAAAGCATATTGACACGCGAATACATCTCTTTGACTTCTTCCCATCTCTCACCAAGACCGACCGCCTTGGCCTGCTGCTGTAGATTGGAATATTGTCCACCCGGCATCTCATGTACGTATACCTCGGAATGCGGGCTCACCATGCCACTTTCGAAGTTTTGATAATATTTCCTGACATCTTCCCAATAATAGGATAATGATTCCAACGCGCTGACATCTGCCTTCACTTGGCGTTTTCCATATTGCAATGCATAGTATAAGGAACTTGCAGATGGCTGTGACGTTAAGCCTGCCATTGAGCCTAGCGCCGTATCGACGATGTCCACCCCGGCTTCAACTGCTTTTGCGTACATATAGATGCCATTACCACTCGTATCATGGGAATGCAGATGGATAGGAATGTCAACAGTAGCCTTCAATTCGGAAATAAGACGATAGGCAGCTTCGGGCTTCAAAAGTCCAGCCATATCCTTCAAAGCGAGAATATGTGCGCCCGCCGCTTCAAGCTCCTTCGCCATTTCCTTGTAGTATGCCACTGAATATTTCGCTCTGGAATCATCGAGGATGTCCCCTGTATAACAAAGCGCAGCCTCTGCCACTTTCCCTGCCTGACGAGTCTCGTCAATCGCCACTTCCATTCCTTTAATCCAGTTCAAACTGTCGAATATCCGGAATACATCAATACCTGATTCTGCTGCTGTTTTAACAAACTCCCGAATGACGTTATCGGGATAATTCGAATAACCGACCGCATTTGCCCCACGGAACAGCATTTGGAATAATACGTTCGGGATTTGCTCACGCAGCTTCATGAGCCGTTCCCATGGATCTTCTTTCAGGAAGCGGTACGCAACGTCAAATGTCGCTCCTCCCCACATCTCAAACGAGAACAGATCTGGCATCAGCCTTGCTGATTCAGCCGCGATGTTGGTAATATCCGAAGTCCGGACACGGGTTGCCAGCAAAGATTGATGAGCGTCACGGAACGTCGTATCCGTTAGAAGAACGTCATCCTGCTCCTTTATCCATTGAATCAACCCTTCAGGTCCTCTTTCATCCAGTATCTGCTTTGTACCCGCAGCAGGAGGTGCAAGAAGGTCAACTACAGGTTTTCTGGCAGAATGGAATAACGGTTTCGACTGCTTCTCTATTCCTGGAAATCCATTGACAGTTACATTCCCTAAATAATTCAAGATTTTTGTACCACGGTCTTTCCTAACCGGGAATTCGAATAATTCAGGTGTCGTATCGATGAAGCTTGTATCATAATTCCCTGTCAGGAAGCTTTCATGTCGAACGACGTTCTCAAGGAACGGGATATTTGTTTTAATTCCCCTTATCCTGAATTCCTGCAAGTTCCGATCCATTTTTGCAGCTGCATCTCTGAAAGATGTGCCCCATGTCGAAACTTTGACGAGCAGGGAATCATAATAAGGCGTAATAACAGCTCCTTGGAAGCCATTCCCTGCATCGAGACGGACACCGAAGCCCCCTCCCGACCGGTACACCATCAGCTTGCCGGTATCAGGCATGAAGTCATTTAATGGATCTTCCGTCGTTACCCTGGATTGGATTGCGTAACCGAACAGTGGAATATCTTCCTGGTGTGGTATCGCTGCTTCACCTTCATGGAGATTGCCGCCATTCGCAATTTGGATCTGCGCATGGACGATATCGATTCCCGTCACCATTTCAGTAATCGTATGCTCCACTTGAATACGCGGATTGACCTCGATAAAATAAAAACTTCCGTCCGCTACAAGGAATTCAACTGTCCCCGCATTGACATACGAAATGTTCTTAGCCAGTTTGACAGCGGCTTCACAAATTTCAAGGCGCAGTTGGTCATCCAGGGAAATCGACGGAGCAATCTCTACAACTTTCTGGTGACGGCGTTGAATCGAGCAATCCCGCTCATACAGATGCACGACATTGCCGTATGTATCACCTAAAATTTGAACTTCAATATGTTTTGGCTTATTAATATATTTTTCTACGTACACTTCATCCGATCCAAACGCTGATTTCGCTTCGGATCTCGCTCGCTCAAATGCCTCAAATACTTCATCAGCGGAATTTACAATCCGCATCCCCCTGCCGCCGCCGCCTAAAGACGCCTTGATGATGATCGGATACCCGTATTCATCGCCGAACGACGAAACTTCAGCAACTGTGGAAACAGGTCCATCCGTTCCTGGAATGACTGGGATTCCCGCTTTAATGGCTTGTTCCCTCGCCTTCACCTTATCTCCAAACATATCAAGATGCTTGGACGTAGGTCCGATAAAAATGATTCCCTCTTCTTCAAGCCTGCGCGCAAATTCCTCGTTTTCCGCAAGGAAACCGTATCCAGGATGGACAGCATTCGCACCAGATGATTTTGCGATTTTGATGATTCCTTCAATATCCAAATACGCATCGATCGGTTTCTTGCCTTCCCCGACTAAATAGGACTCATCTGCTTTGTAACGGTGGAAAGAACCCCGATCTTCTGCCGAATAAATCCCGACAGTCGGTATCTCCAATTCGGTGCACGCTCGAAAAATACGTATAGCGATCTCCCCACGGTTCGCTACGAGGATTTTCTTAATCTGACCCATTTCCACCATGACAGCACTTCCTTTTCTATTTGTTCTTTTGATATTTTACGAACATTGACACATTCATCAATATTCCTAATGACAAAGATAACAGAATCATTGAAGTTCCGCCATAACTAATAAAAGGCAAGGGAACCCCGGTCAAGGGAATTAGTCCTGTTAAGCCCCCGATATTGACGAATGTTTGAATTCCAATGACACTCCCAATTCCAGCCGCAAGCATTCGCGCTTGAGGATCTTTCGTATGCATCGCAATGTAAAGAGCCCGCAAGACGATGAACCCTAATCCACCAAGGACAATGATCGTTCCGAAAATACCGGTTTCCTCCGAAATGACAGCCATGATGACATCCGTTTGCGGTTCCGGCAAATAGCCCATTTTTTGAATGGAGTTTCCTAGACCTAGACCTTTGATGCCACCTGCTCCAATTGCGATATAGCCATTTGCAATTTGATAGCCAGAGCCTTGCGCATAATCAAACGGATTCAAGAACGACAAAATTCGTCCTTTCCTACCATCCGTAATGATTGTGTTTCGAAACAAATATAGAATTCCTGCAACAGGAATCAGAGCTAGAAATAAAACGCCGCTCAATTTCGAGAAAGACTTCAATTTTATGCCGCTTGCTGCAATGACAGATAGAGCTCCCATAATGATGATGAAAGAAGTACCAATATCCGTTTCCATCATGATCAATCCGATTGCTAAAATAAGAATGCTGACGGGCGGCCCGATTGATTTATTAATGTAGTCGAGGGTTCCCGCTTCATATTTCTTTGCAAATACACTTGCGAAATATACGATGATAACGAGCTTCGCAACTTCTGAAGGCTGGATGCTTCCGAATCCGGGCAGCTTAATCCAGCTTTGTGCACCGACATGATCGCCGGAGCCAAGAAAATGGACGAGCACAAGGAGTATAAACATGACAACAACCGAAGTGATCATCAATTTCTTTCGTTTATAGTTTTGAAAAGGAAAAAAGGCTGCAAACAGGAAAGCTGGTATGGCAACTGCTAGATTGAATAATTGTCTCTTATAAAAATGATCAGGCTCATAATCATATACATTTACCGCCCATACCATACTAGAACTATAGATCATCACTAACCCGAAAAGGCAGAGAACTAGATATACAGCAAATAGTGGATAATCAAAGCTCCGTAACATTTTTTTAAAGTATCTTCCCATCGGACTTCCCTCAACTTTTCTATCAATTTTGCCTCGGTGAAATTGCGTCCAGATTTTGAATTGCGCTTGAAGGCGACAGGATGTAGGTCATGCAGTCGTTGCGACAGGACGTCGCGCACTTAGACTACTTTCCATAACTCCCTTCAAAATCTGTCACATCCGCCGGAGGCTATAACTTGCTTCGAGCATAAAGCTGAAGCAAGTTAAATAAAAAACTCAAACCTATGATGAGTTTGAGTCTTTCGTTTATTTTTTTGTATATAACTCGTGCAAGACATTCATCTCTTTTTCAAGCAATGAAAGGATTTCCTTCCCTTTCTCACGCTCAATCAGGCCAAGTCTGACAGCGAAGTCAATTTCCTTGGATAGGCCGTACATCTGTGTGTCCAACACTTCCTCGTAAAGTGGGCACTGAGGCATCGTCAAGTGATCCATCTGTACTTTTATGAGTTGTGCAATTTTATCCGCATCAGCTTGGAGCTGTTTCAAAGCTTTTTCCTGATAGGTTTCCTGTAATTCAATATCCATGAGGACGCCCCCATTCACCTATTATCCTTGCGTGGTGATTATGAATAAATTGTATCTTTCAAGAAGGCAAATTGCAAGCGTTTCCCTTATGGACTGGCTGTCTAAATTCAATGGCTTTCCACATTCAATCAGAAGCGTTATACTAAGAACTATATGCAAACGCTCATTTAGTATTGTAGGAGGCTATTCATTTGGAATCGATCATTACTATTAAAGGCAATGTCAAGCATGTGATTACACTCGATCCGACAGTTTGGATCTTCGATGACCGCAAAGTCGACTTAACTACTTTTTTTACGGAAGAGTTTGTCGAGAGAGATGAAGAAGAAGAGTATAAAAGAAGCATGGGCAAGCATTGGTCCCGTGAAATCATGGAAGGTGCTACTTTCCCGCCAACTCTAAAAACGGAAAAGAAGTTCGATAGACAAAAAATGGTGACCGGAACATTCGGCATTTCACTTGATCATTTTGTTAAAAATGCGGTTCCTTCCGAAGACGCAAAAACAATCACTTTTTTGACCTTGGACGGAACTGAAGAAACTTATCCAGTTTCGGAAGTTAGCAATTTCTTATTTAAATTCAGCCAGGACGGCAAGCCATTGACTGAAGACGGGCCAGCCCATCTGCTCTTGAAGGATGGGTCGAATATCGAACGGCCACTACGAAAAGTCACTGAGATTGTCATCGGCTGATATACTGAACCTTATTCAAAGGAGCTGAGGTTATGCGAGTCAAATGTGTCCTTTGCGATGAAATCGGACAGCTTATAGATGATGCCCCTCTCGCGAAGAAATTGAGGAATCATCCGATCAATACGTATATGTGTGAAAAATGCAGCGAGCGGATTACAGAGCAAACAAACGTTAGACTCTCTACCGGAAAATTCATTTTCCACCGCAGCTCACATTCCGCAGAAGAGAATTTTTAACAACAAAAGCGAAGGGTGCTTGCTCAGCTGCGACAGGCATAAGACAAAGATACGAAGTGGCGGTCTTGGCCACGCAGTAGCTTTACCTTATGACCCGAGCAGCTAGCGCCCGGAGTCTAGACGACAACAAGAAAACTCCACCGTCAAACGGTGGAGTTTTCTTTATGTTCGTTCATCCTGCGCAGTCTATAGATGATCAAAATGAGCGCTGCAACAATAAGGCCTTCCACAATCGGAAGGAATATGGCGAAAAACGTCAAAATGATACATCCTAAAAACAGGAAACTATATACGACAACATTTTGCCAAAATTTGATTTTCCGAGCAAAACCTAACTTGTAAACAATGGCGGAAAGGATGAAAACAACTGCGAACAACAAAATCCCAGTTACTGAAGAAGATGTCAGCTCATAAATCATCCGAACGACTGGTGACATGGCTGCAATAGTTTCTGCATCCCCGATAGTACCATTCATGTAGCACATTCCCTTCTCAACAAAGCGATTGTACGCATTCTATTTTACTGCCTACTATTATAGATCACTCACCGAGTTTTTTCTTCTTTTCAGCACGTTCCCGTTCATTTTTATCAAGGATCTTCTTCCGTAGACGAATCGACTGCGGAGTCACTTCACAATACTCATCGTCTCCAACATATTGCAAAGCCTCTTCCAATGAAAGAATCCGCGGCTTTTTCGTCGTCACAGTCTGGTCCTTGGTTGCAGAACGGACGTTAGTCGCATGTTTGACTTTCGTCAAGTTAATCGTCAAGTCTGTATCACGGTTGTTTTCACCGACTACCATACCAGCGTAAATTTCCGTGCCCGCCTCGACAAACATGACTCCTCTGTCTTCCAACTGCATTATACTATAACCGGTCACTGTACCTGTCTCCATTGACACAAGTACCCCATGACGCCGGCCGCCGACTCTGCCTGACGCTACAGGCTTGTAGGAATCAAATGTATGGTTAATGATTCCGTATCCTCTAGTAAGCGAAAGGAATTCTGTAGAATAACCGATCAGACCACGTGCAGGCACAAGGAAAATCAAACGGACTTGTCCATTGCCGTTATTGATCATATCTTGCATTTCACCTTTACGCTCGCCGATCGATTCAATGATTGCACCGGTATATTCTTCCGGTATATCAATTTGTACGCGTTCGACAGGCTCTGAACGTACACCATCAATCGTTTTGATAATAACTGCTGGTTTCGATACTTGAAGTTCGAATCCTTCACGACGCATATTCTCAATCAAGATGGAAAGATGAAGCTCCCCACGTCCCGACACGACCCACGCATCAGGTGAATCCGTCGGCTCTACACGTAATGAAACGTCAGTCTGCAATTGCTGTTCAAGCCGCTCTTCAACTTTTCTCGCTGTCACCCATTTGCCTTCTTTTCCGGCAAAAGGACTATTATTGACTAGGAATGTCATTTGCAGTGTTGGCTCATCGATATGAATTGCCGGCAATGCCTCAGGATGATCAATCGGGCAAACTGTTTCACCGACATCAATGTCTTCCATTCCAGAAACAGCTATCAAGTCTCCTGCATAAGCTTCTTGGATTTCAATTCTCTTCAACCCAAGGAATCCATACATCTTCGTCACACGGAAATTTTTTGTTGATCCGTCACGTTTTATGACCGTTACTTGCTGGCCAACTTTCATCGTGCCTCTAAACACGCGTCCAATACCAATACGACCTACATAATCACTGTAATCGAGTAGTGATACTTGGAACTGTAAAGGTTCTTCACGGTTATCGACAGGGGCAGGAATTTGTTCAACGATCGCGTCGTATAGAACGCGCAATGTATCTTCCTGTTCCGCAGGGTCCGGTGAAAGACTTGCTGTTCCATTGAAACCAGAAGCATAGACAACCGGGAATTCAAGTTGCTCATCATTTGCATCCAATTCGATGAATAATTCGAGCACTTCGTCGACTACTTCTTCGGGACGCGCAAAATCACGGTCAATTTTATTTACAACAACAATCGGTTTCAAGTTTGTTTCCAATGCTTTTTTCAATACGAATCGGGTTTGCGGCATACATCCCTCATAGGAGTCGACGACTAACACGACACCGTCAACCATCTTAAGGATCCGCTCAACTTCCCCTCCAAAATCAGCATGTCCGGGTGTATCAAGAATATTGATTTTCGTGTCTTTATATTCAATTGCTGTATTTTTTGCCAGGATGGTAATACCACGTTCACGTTCAATGTCACCCGAGTCCATGGCACGCTCTTCTACATGTTCATTTGACCGGAAAATTCCGGATTGCTTCAAAAGTTGATCGACTAACGTTGTTTTTCCGTGGTCTACGTGGGCAATGATCGCTATATTACGTAAATCATTACGATGATTTGTCATGTTTTCACTCCGTTATCTTTTATCAGATGATTAACTGTGTTATTATAGCACATAAGAACAATATTAAAAAACATTTTTATTCAGGAGATGTTTCATATTGAAGGATATTAAATGGGTTTTCGTCCTATATTCCCTTGCCGCAGTCGCAGCAATGTGCGGAATCGGCATTGCAGTCGGTATGCGTAGTGTCCCCGTTGCCATAATCGCCGCCATCGCTTTGATTTTTGTCATGGGTAATGGTTTTAAAACAAAGAAAAAAATGCGGGAACAAGGCATTCTTTAACTAAATAATGAGAGGGACTGCAAACGGGCAGCCCCTTTTTTATTTAAGTTTAATATAATTCCTTAGGATTTCATCGTGCAGACCCGGTCTGGCAACTATGAACGTGTCTTGTCCGAGCAAATGCGGTTGTTCACCTTTCAAATTTGTTGTGACCGCCCCCACTTCCTGAGCAATGATCATGCCTCCTGCAATATCCCATGGAGATAGCCGCAAGGACAGATATGCATCGATTCTACCCGATGATACATAGGCAAGCTCAATAGCTGCCGAGCCATATGACCTTGTCCCCCTGCAATTCTGCACCATTGCCGCAATCGGTCCATTTTCAATTTTCCGGTTCGGCGCTACCCAGCTGGCATTCACGCCGATGATCGCTTCTGCTAGTGGTGTGTTCTCAAGCACCGGAAGCCTTTCATCGTTGAAGTACGCACCTTCGTCTTTAACTGCGTGATAAAAATCATCATTCATCACATCATACACATAGCCGAGCATGCCGATACCGTCAGCATAGATACCAAGAGAAATCGCAAAATTCCTTTTCTGGTGGATGAAATTCATCGTGCCATCAATCGGATCCAGCATCCAAATGATCCCTTCAAGCGATTCGATTTTGTCGCCGAAGCCCTCTTCCCCCAATATCCGGTGATCAGGGAAATCCTTTTTTATCCGGTTTATGAAAAACCGTTCTATTTCGCGGTCGATATTTGTCACAAGGTCATTCGCTTCCGCTTTCGAATCAACATCGATCGTACTGAAAAACGAAATTCGTATTTTATGTCCGGCTTCTTTTATCAACGATTTTGCATACCGGTCAACAGCTCCCCAATTCATGTCAACACCTCATCATCTACATGCATATTAGTTTATTATAGCATACTGCCTAGTTCCAAACAAAAAGGCACCTTTACACTGTCCCCCCAGGTTGAAGAGTCTCAGTGCAGGTGCCTAATTCGGTTCACTGACTTTCTGTTAAGCAAAAGCATTGAAAGTCTCCAACTCACCATGTATTTCAGTGAGTCTCGTTTTGCTTTTCTCCACTTGTTTGGAGTCATTCTCTTGAACGGCATCATATAGTGTTGCCAGCTCATAATCCAACTCAAGATGCAGAAGCTTCACATATTCCTTTTCGATTTCGGCTTTACGGATAATGTGGACGACTTGTTTCATTACTAACACCCCTTTTAATGTAGTTTTCTTCAACGATGCATTTACTTACTTCTAACTTATGCTGTCCGAGTTGCTTTGGTTAGTTATAAGCCTTCTTGTATAAGATTGTTCCCCATTTTCTGTTACGATAAACGTGGATATTGAAACGGAGGGATTAAATTGGCACAAGGATTTTGGACTATAGATGACTTTAATGTCTTTTCAATCGAGGGATTGGAGCATAGAATGCATGCGCTTCAAACTCAGATCCAACCGAAGTTCGAATTGATCGGCGAAGAAATTTCTACATACTTGTCTTCACGCGGGACAGGAGAGTTTTACCCCCATGTTGCGAAGCATGCCAGGAGGACTGTCAATCCGCCGAACGACAGCTGGGTTGCATTTGCTCCTGCTAAGCGAGGATACAAAGCGCTTCCTCATTTCCAGATTGGGTTATGGGGAACCCATCTATTCATCATTTTAGCTGTTATTTACGAAAATCCTGATAAGAAGGGAATTGCGGAGAGGCTTAGCAAGAATTTAACTTCAATTACTGCCTTGCCCGATGACTTTGTCATTTCAGGCGACCATATGAAGCCAGAAGCCTTCAAAGTGAATGAAATTGGGTTAGAAGGCATTGCAAGCTTATTGGATAGGCTACAAACTGTTAAAAAGGCCGAATTCATCATTGGCAGACATTTACCCTCCAGCGCAGCAACGAAGCTTTCGGAAGAAGAGTTCATTAATTTCGCCGAAGAAACAATTGATCTGATTTTCCCTATTTACGACATCGTCATCGGTAAGTAAAAAGAGGGTGGATGCATATGTATGCATCCGCCCCCCTTTCATTTACCCGTTAAGGAATCTCCTTCACGGCCTTCCTTTGCCATTTTGACAATACGATAACTATTAAAGCCGCTCGCCTCTTCGAACTCCTTGAAGATTGTCTTTTCCTCTGCCATGGAAGGAACGACTTTTTTGAACGCCTTATAGGCATCCATGAATTCTCCCCTAGCAATTTGCGTTTCGTACGCTTTTTCCACTGCCTGAAAAAACTCGACGACATCAATGATTTCTTCAGTCGTCCAATGATGACTGAGAGGATAATTATAATCCACTACCTATCGCACCTTTCGTTATGCCCATTTTCTTCTAATACCTTCAGCTTGAGTTACCATCCGGCCGATCAATTCCGCCACGGTCGGTACATCCTTGATCATTCCTGCAACCTGTCCAGCCCAACCAAAACCGCTTTCCTCATCTCCATTATGGATGAATCGGCGATTGGCGCCCCCGCTAATAAAGTCCTTCAGTTTATCATAATCCGCATTTTCAGCTTCCATACGTAAAATCTCGTCAGTCCAACTTCCAGAGAGTGCCCTTGCCGGCGTGCCAAGTGAACGTTTAATGACAACAGTACCTGTTTCTTCTGTCTGAAGAAGGGCTTGTTTGTACTCCATTGAAGCATGGACGCATTCTTTTGTCGCTATGAACCGAGTACCCATTTCAATCCCTTCCGCTCCTAATGCATGCGCTGCCATCCAGCCCCTCCCGTCCCCGATGCCGCCAGAAGCGATGACAGGGATATTCACTGCATCCACCACTTGGGGAACTAGCACCATGGTACCGATATCATCACGACCTAAATGGCCGCCACCTTCATGTCCGACAACCATCACTGCGTCCGCGCCGAGCGATTCGGCCTTGACCGCTTGTCTTTTGGCAGCGACCAATACGAGCTTCTTCACATCAGCGTCGCCGATATGGTCAAAGAAAGGCGACGGATTTCCACCTGTTACCGATAGAACACTTACCTTCTCTTCCAAAGCGACATCCAGCATGTGCTTATACGGACGTCCATGCTGACCAATTGCAAAATTGACGCCAAACGGCTTTGTTGTCATCTCCCGGAGCTTCCTGATTTCTGCACGCAACGCTTCCGGTGAATCCAAGCTCATTGCTGTAATCTGGCCAAGTCCTCCTGCTTCCGAAACTGCTGCAGCCAACTCCGCGTAAGCAAGATATGCCAATCCCCCTTGAATGATCGGATAATCAATCCCCAACAATTCTGTGACTCTCGTATTCCAGTTCACATCGAACTCCCCCTTACTCCCCTTGGTGTCCATCATCCAACCCTTTAATCAGATCCGGATCTACAAATCCATAGCCTTTATCCCGTAAACCGTTAACGATTTCTTCTAATGCATCAGCAGTCCAATCCCTGTCATGCATGAGCAGGTTGGAGCCGTTCCGGAGAAGTTCCGTATTCACCATAATATCCGCAATTTTTTCCTTCGTCATATATTCTTTCTCGAAATCGTAGCCATATGACCAGTTCATTACGAGCATCCCTTCATTCATTGCAAGAGTTTTACTGAAGTCGGTATTCATACCGAACGGAGCTCGGAAAAAACGCGGGCGTTCACCGATAATTCCTTCCACCATATCATTGACAGAGACGATCTCTTCACGCTGCTCATCCTCGGACAACGTTTTCAAATCCGCATGTGTCTTCGTATGATTCCCAATCGCGAATCCCATATCATGAATTTCTTTTAGGATCGCCTTCTTTTCGTCAGTTGCGATAAAGTGGCCATTGACAAAGAAGATGGCGGGAGCGTCTAGTTGTTTTAATATTTTCGCCATGTCTAGTGCCCTTTTGTCAGGTGCATCATCGATTGTAAGGAGTACAACTTTCGGATCCGCATCTCCGATAGGCTGAATAGAGAATGTTTTCGGGTTCAGCTCGTATTGTGGGATTTGTTCAACCGTTTCAGCTTCCTCTTGTGATTCAGCATCCCCATCAATTTTCTGTTGTTCTTCATTTGATTCGATCTGTTCCGCATTCTCCTCCACTTGTGCTGATTGTTCATCCTTTTTCTTGTTTTCCGGTGTTGCTTCTTCGTTGCATGATGCCAATAGCAACATGGAGAGAAGCGGTATGTATAGCAAACTCTTCTTCATCATATCCTCTCCTAATCCTGACTATCCAAGTGATTGTTTTCATCCTATCATGATTTGGAATGCACCTTCAAACGAAGTGATGTGCAAGAATTGGAAAAGCGTCTGAGAGGCTTCATGCCCTCAGACGCTATCATCTATCATACTTATTTAGTAATCATATGAATCGGTTTACCAAGAGCCACTTCCGCAGCCTCCATGGAAATCTCTCCGAGTGTCGGGTGTGCGTGGATAGTCATTGCAATATCTTCCAACGTCATACCAGCCTCGATTGCAAGACCTAACTCCGCAATCATGTCGGATGCGTTTTCACCGACGATTTGTGCACCTAACAGAAGTCCGTCTTCTTTGCGTGATACGAGTTTGACGAATCCTTCAGTTGCATTAAGCGCAAGGGCACGGCCATTTGCAGCAAACGGGAATTTGCCCGCAACAACTTCATAGCCTTCGTCTTTAGCTTGTTTTTCATTCAAGCCAACTGTTGCGAGCTCAGGGTCTGTGAAGCAGACTGCTGGGATGGCCATATAGTCAACTTCGGATTTCTCGCCTGAAATCGCTTCTGCAGCAACTTTCGCTTCATAAGAAGCTTTGTGTGCAAGTTGTGGTCCAGAGACGATATCACCGATTGCATAGATGTTCGGAATGCTTGTACGGCACTGCTTGTCCACATCGATCAGACCGCGCTCAAGGAATTTGACACCCATCTCTTCAAGCCCGATTTCGTCTGTATTCGGACGGCGACCGACAGTTACTAAAACATAGTCAGCTTCGACTTTATGTTCTTCACCTTTTGCTTCGTACGTAACAACAACGCCTGTGTCGGATTCTTCAACACCTTTGGCAGATGCTTTCACTACGATTTCAACGCCTTTTTTCTTCAAGCCTTTTTTAACGATCTGCGTCATTTGTTTTTCGAAGCCAGCAAGAATGTCATCGGCTCCTTCAATGATCGTCACTTCGGAACCGAGGTTAGCATACGCTGAACCAAGTTCCGTTCCGATATAACCGCCGCCGATGACGACTAGGTGCCCAGGAACTTCTTCCAAGTTAAGCGCGCCTGTGGAATTGATGACCCGTTTCGTATACTTGAATGTAGGGATCTCCACCGGACGTGAACCAGTAGCAATGATTGCATTTTTAAACTTATACGTTTGGGAAGATGTCTCATCCATCACTTTCGCAGTGTTCGCGTCAACGAAGTATGCTTCTCCTTTGACGATTTCCACTTTATTCCCTTTGAGAAGTCCTTCAACGCCGCCTGTCAACTTTTTGACAACGCCGTCTTTGAAAGCCTGTGCTTTTGAGAAGTCAAGCTTAACATCAGTCGCTGTGATTCCCATATCATCGGAATCTTTTGCGGATGCGTAACGATGCCCTACTGAAATGAGGGCTTTCGAAGGAATGCAACCTACGTTGAGACAGACTCCGCCGAGATTCTCTTTCTCGACGATCGTGACTTTCTGTCCTAACTGAGCTGCGCGGATTGCCGCAACATATCCTCCGGGGCCGGATCCTACAACAAGTGTGTCCACTTCGATTGGAAAGTCTCCTACTACCATATGCTTACGCCTCCATTAATAAAAGTTCTGGATTACCGAGCAATTTCTTAATGTGGTTCAGTGCCTGCTGTCCTGTAACACCATCAATCACCCGATGATCGAATACCAATGATAATGCTAACATAGGTGCGGCAACAATTTCACCATTTTTTACTATCGGCTTTTCAGAAATGCGGCCGATTCCGAGAATTGCAACTTCCGGGTGGTTGATGATCGGTGTGAACCATTGTCCACCTGCAGAACCGATATTCGTGATAGAGGTAGATGCACCTTTCATTTCAGCAGGGCTCAATTTACCATCACGCGCTTTTTCAGCGAGTCGGCTGATTTCTTCTGAAATCGCAAATACCGATTTGCGATCTGCGTGTTTGATGACAGGGACTAGCAATCCACGGTCCGTATCTGCAGCAATACCGATGTTATAGTAATGCTTTTGAATGATTTCCTCTTTTTCATCATCAAGTGATGTATTCAATTGAGGGAACTCACGCAATGTAGATACTAGCGCCTTCACAACATACGGAAGGTATGTGAGCTTAATATCTTTTTCAGCTGCGATTGACTTGAATTTCTTACGATGAGCAACGAGCTCCGTTACATCGATTTCATCCAATAGCGTTACATGTGGTGCAGTGTGCTTGGAATTGACCATTGCCTTTGCAATCGCCTTCCGGATTCCCGACATTTTTTCACGCGTTTCTGGGAAGTCGCCTTCCAACATAACAGGAGCTGCAGGTTTCGCTTCTTTTTCTTGCGTTTGCTCAACTGCGGCTTCTTGAGTCTGTTCAGGGACTTCAGATGCTTGCTGTTGACCGCCGCTTAGGAAAGCTTCGATATCGTCTTTCAGTACACGGCCATTTTTCCCTGTCCCTTGCACTTGGCGGATATCGACTTCCTGTTCACGAGCGAACTTCCGAACGGAAGGCATGGCAATGACCCGTTGGGAAGGAGCATCGCCCGTTTGTTCTTGCGCGGAAGAAGCAGCTGGTTTCGGTTCAGGACGGTCCTGCTTCTGTCCTTCTTTGTTGATTTCTTGGCCTGCCTCGGCAGTAGCCTGGACTTGGGCTTCCGTCTCTTCTGTGCCTTCTTTGCCTTCTTCCTCTTCGCTTTGGCTTTCATATCCAGGAGCGTCAAAACGGATTAAGACGTCACCGACTACAGCGACTTTTCCTTCTTCAACAAGAATATCTTCTACTGTACCCGTTACAGGGGATGGGATCTCCACAACTGCTTTATCGTTCTGGATTTCAAGAAGTGTGTCATCTTCATTGATTTTATCGCCTTTCGCGACAAACCACTTTACGACTTCACCCTCGTGGATCCCTTCCCCGATATCAGGTAAACGGAATTCATATGCCACAAGATTCACCCTTTCATATTGTAAGAACTAAACGTTCTGTCAGAATGTCAATACTTTCTTTGCTGTTGCCACTATGTCATTTGCATTTGGCAACCAAGCATTTTCACCTTGCGCAAACGGATAAACGGTATCAGGAGCTGTTACACGCAAAACTGGCGCCTCCAAGCTCAAGATTGCCCGTTCAGTAATCTCGGAAACAACATTCGCTGCGATTCCCGCTTGCTTTTGTGCCTCTTGAACTACGATTGCACGATTAGTCTTTTCAACAGAAGCGATGATCGTCTCGATGTCCAATGGCTGTACTGTACGCAGGTCGACTACCTCAACAGAATGACCTTCCTTTTCGAGTACTTCTGCAGCTTTCAAACTTTCGTGCACCATCGCACCATACGTAATGATTGAAAGGTCTGTACCTTCACGCTTCACATCTGCTTTTCCTAAAGGAATCGTATAAGCCTCCTCAGGAACTTCTTGTCTGAATGAACGGTAAAGTTTCATATGCTCTAAGAACACAACCGGGTTTTCATCGCGGATCGCTGAAATCAACAACCCTTTTGCGTCATACGGCGTAGAAGGAATAACTACTGTCAAGCCAGGTTGAGATGCTACTATTCCTTCAAAACTGTCCGCATGCATTTCCGGCGTCGCAACACCGCCGCCAAATGGCGAGCGAATCGTTACCGGCGCGTTGTATCTTCCACCTGTACGGTAAGATTGACGTGCCAATTGACCGCTGATCGAGTCAATCACTTCATATAGGAAACCAAAAAACTGAATCTCCATGACCGGACGGAAACCAGTCAGCGTCAAACCGACTGCAAGCCCGCCAATACCTGATTCAGCAAGCGGCGTATCAAAGACACGCTCTTCGCCGAACTCTTTTTGCAACCCTTCTGTGGCGCGGAAAACACCGCCGTTCACCCCGACGTCTTCACCGAAGACGAGGACGTTTTCATCATTTTTCAGCTCCGTGCGCATTGCATCGGTAATTGCTTGAATCATCGTCATTTGTGCCATCGGTTACTTCGACTCCTTCTCTGTATACAGTTCAAATTGCTCCTGCAAGTTGAATGGCATGTCGCCTTTGTACATAATTTTCATGAAATCAGTGACTTTTTGTTTTGGTGCCGCATCCGCCTTCTTAATGGCTTCTTTAATGTCCTCTTTCGCACGCTCGATAACTTCGTTTTCCTTCTCTTCATTCCAAATTCCTTTAGCTTCAAGATATTTGCGGAATCTAATGAGCGGATCACGTTTTTCCCATTCGTTATCGGTGTCAGATGTACGGTAACGGGTAGGATCGTCTCCCGCCATCGTATGCGGACCGTAACGGTAGCACATTGTTTCAATCAGCGTAGGGCCCTCTCCATTGACGGCGCGTTCCCTTGCATCGCGTGTTGCAGCATATACAGCAAGTGGATCCATTCCATCGACAAGAATGCTTGGAATTCCAGCCGCAACACCTTTTTGAGCAAGTGTTTTCGCTGCAGTTTGCAGCTCACGGGGAGTCGAGATCGCATATTGGTTGTTTTGAACAACGAAAATCGCAGGCGAACGATATGCTCCTGCAAAGTTGATCCCTTCATAGAAATCTCCTTGAGAAGTACCGCCGTCACCGGTATACGTCATTGCTACTGCTTTGATTCCACGTTTTTGGAATCCGAGAGCGACACCTGCAGCTTGTATGTACTGGGCGCCGATAATGATTTGCGGAAACAGTACGTTCAACCCTTCAGGATAAGCACTTCCTAAATAATGTCCTCGGGACCATAAGAATGCCATATGTAATGGTAAACCGTGGAATATGAGCTGCGGGACATCACGATAGCCCGGCAAGATGAAGTCTTCCTTCTCAAGTGCAAAGTGGGATGCAAGCTGGGATGCTTCCTGACCTGCAGTCGGAGCGTAGAATCCAAGCCTTCCTTGACGGTTCAATGAAATAGAACGTTGATCCAAAATCCTTGTATAAACCATCCGCGTCATCAATTCCGTCAATTGGTCATCAGACAAATTCGGATCCGCGTCTTTATTCACAATCTCGCCTTCTTCATTCAGAATCTGGAACATTTCAAACTGTTCTTCAATAGAATGAAGCGTTTTCACCGGATCGAACTGCTTTACTTGTTTTGCAGCCATATCGGCACCTCTCCTTTATATCTGTATTATTTTTAAGTGTTTCTAATAATGGTACAACCGTCTTCACTAATCAGTATACTGAAAGAGGACTAGTAGGTCAATCACTGTTATTCTTAGCATCAGCGAAAGATTGCATATTCAAAATTATAGCAAATACCGCTACTGTACTACTACAATATACTAACTGTATTATAATAGATTAACAATAAGAAAAAGTGGAGTCGCATTCGCCTCCACTTTACCCATTTCCTTTATTGTTCTTGTTCTAAACTTGAAAACACATCTTCTTTTAGTGAATTAACTTCTTTGGTCGCTTCATTGAATTCCGCTATTGCATTTTGAACAACATCATTTTGACTATTCACTTCTTCCACCTTCTGTTTCAGGTCTTCCAGTTTAACATCTTCAGACGAGAGCATACCGTAAAATTCTCTTTGAATGGAAGCTAGTTTTCTATACTCGTCTATAAAAGTGGAATGAAGAGCATATCGCTTTAATGCCGCGTCTTTCAATTCCAGAATTTGACCACGTTCAGAATCGGATGCCTTCTCTGCAATTGCATCAAGTCCACCGGCCAGTTCTTCCGCTTTCTTTATGGCTGATTCCTCTTTCTCCAAATGGGCCAGTCTATCGTCTAACAGACTCTCCAATTCATCAATTTTGGAACGCAGTTTCTCTACGTCTTCTTTCGTTAACTCCATCGTTTCAGTGAACGTCTTCTGTTCAGTTTTTTCAAGTTCGGTCAATTTGCTTTGCGTGTCACGATATACAGCTTCGGATTCATTCATTTTTGTCAAAGTTTCAGAAAGCTGCTCTTCAGTCGACTGCCCGATACTGCAGCCGGATAATGCTAATATGCCCATAGCAACTAAGCTTACAAGTGTTTTATTCATCGCATATTTCCTCCAATCTGTGTTTCACTATAACTGTATCCATAATGCTTTTCAAGCATGCACAAAAACCTTTACCCTATTTTCCCCGTTGGCTTATAATAGGAGTACAGCATGATTTATCGAAAGGAAGAATACGTAATGATTTTAATGGAAGATATAGTTCGCGAAGGCCATCCGGCACTCCGTAAAGTTGCCGAGGAAGTGTCATTCCCTTTAACGGCTGAAGAAAAAAAGCTTTGTAATGACATACTCGAGTATGTCATTAACAGTCAAGACGATGAAATTTGTGAACGATATGGCCTGCGTCCGGGAATTGGCCTTGCAGCCCCGCAAGTGAATGCTTCAAAAAGAATCTTCGCTTTGCATATCGAAGAGGATGGCAAGAAACCGCTCAGTATTATTGCTGTCAATCCTAAGATCGTCAGCCATTCAGTGGAACGGACATATTTGACATCCGGTGAAGGCTGCCTTTCCGTGGACCGCGATGTCGCGGGCTTCGTGCCTAGGTATGCGCGGATAACTGTGAGAGCATTCGATCCGGAAGGCAAGGAATTCAAGATGAGACTCAAGGGACTTTCCTCCATCGCGTTCCAACACGAACTGGATCATTTGAATGGAATCATGTTCTACGATCATATCGATCCTTCTGCACCATTCAAAATCATCCCGGACGCCACTCCTTTTGAAAGGGAATAATTTGAAACTTGACAGAAATTTCGAACTCCTGTATAATGTCTTTAAGGAGTGATATGCCCATGTACAAGCGCCTCAAACGTAAATGGTTAAAACGGCTCAATGGCATACTCGGCAAAAAGACGATCGCATAGACATACGCCCGCCAACATAATTGGCGGGCTTTTCTTTTCAAAGGAGCTGCTGTTACATAGTAGATGAAGAAGTTCATCATAGTTTATTTTAAACAACTGACATGCTAAGATGAAGAGAAAGATTCAAATGAACGTAAAAAGGAGAGTTTATCATGATCTACAAAGTCTATTACCAAGAAAAAGCAACACAAGTGCCAATTCGTGAAAACACAAAACAACTGTACATTGAAGCCGATTCAGAAAAATCCGTCCGCGAAAAGTTAAAGAACCGGGAGTACAATATTGAACTTATTCAGCTACTGGAAGGCCAACATCTCGAATATGAGCAATCATCCCCTCATTTTGAGCTAGAGCAGGTCTGAGAAATATGAAACTAATAAAGAATAATGAAACTGCCGTTTTCGCCCTAGGCGGACTTGGAGAAATCGGTAAAAACACATATTGTGTACAATTTCAGGACGAACTCATCCTCATCGATGCAGGCATCAAATTCCCTGAGGACGATTTACTCGGAATCGATTACGTCATTCCGGACTATACCTATTTGGAACGAAATATCGAAAAAATTAAAGGTCTATTCATTACCCACGGTCACGAGGACCATATCGGCGGAATCCCTTATTTGCTTCGCAAAATCAACATTCCCGTCTATGGCAGTAAATTGGCTCTCGGGCTGCTCCGTAATAAGCTTGAAGAACACGGCCTTCTCAGAACGACGAAGATGATCGAGTTCAAGGAAGATGACGTATTCAAATTCAGGAAGACTTCCGTCTCCTTCTTCCGGACAACCCATAGTATTCCTGACGCATTCGGAGTCGTTGTCAAAACGCCGTCAGGCAATATCGTACATACAGGTGATTTCAAATTCGATTTCACTCCTGTGGGGGAACCGGCGAACCTCGCCAAGATGGCGAAATTCGGAAGCGATGGCGTGCTTTGCCTTCTATCCGACAGTACAAATGCTGAAGTTCCGAACTTTACGATGTCAGAAAGAAAAGTCGGCGATAGCTTGAATGAAATCTTCCGGAAAGTCGATGGACGGATCATCTTCGCGACTTTCGCCTCCAATATTCACAGACTGCAGCAAGTAATTGAAGCGGCTGAACGATATGGCCGGAAAATTGCTGTATTCGGGCGAAGCATGGACAATGCCATCACGATTGGACGCGAACTGGGGTATATTAATGCACCAAAAGAGTTATTCGTAGACACCCAGTCACTCAATCGGCTACCGGCCAGCGAAGTGATGATCCTTTGTACGGGAAGCCAAGGAGAACCGATGGCTGCACTATCCCGTATTGCAAATGGAACACACCGTCAAGTACAGATCCAACCAGGCGATACAGTCATCTTTTCGTCTTCGCCGATTCCTGGTAATACGTTGAGTGTCAATAAAACGATCAATGCATTGTTCCGCGCCGGTGCAGAAGTAATTCATGGCGCACTGAATAACATCCATACATCAGGCCACGGCTCACAAGAAGAGCAGAAATTGATGCTCCGCTTGATCAAACCGAAATATTTTATGCCGATTCACGGCGAATACCGCATGTTGAAGATGCATAAAGAACTTGCCATCGGTTGCGACGTCGAACCGGACAACGTCTTCATCATGAGCAACGGTGATGTGCTCGCTTTGACAGAAGATAGTGCACGAATTGCCGGGAAAGTCCCTTCAGGAGACGTGTACATCGACGGCAGCGGCATTGGAGATATCGGAAGCGTCGTATTGCGAGACCGTAAAATCCTTTCGGAAGACGGCTTGGTTATCGTAGTAGCGACTGTCGACAAAAAGCGCAACAAAGTCGTTTCGGGACCTGATATCATTTCACGTGGATTTGTGTATATGAGAGAATCCGGAATGATGATCAGCGAAGCGCAGCATCTCCTTTCAAAGGAATTGAATAGGAAACTCGCAAACTCACCTGCAGAGGCAGGTTCATTGAAAAGCGACATCATCGATATCCTTTCACCTTATCTTTACGACCAGACAAAACGCAGACCGATGGTACTTCCGGTTGTAATGGAAGTATGATCGTACTAACGCCCTCAAGTCTTTATTGACTTGAGGGTGTTTTTTTGCAAAAAAGATCCTTCATCAATGCTTGGCATTGATGAAGGTCCCCAGAGAATTTCATCTAAGAATTTAATACAACAAAAAAGCCTCTAGAACCAAAGCATTTTTTAGTCTCATTTATCTCTTAAATCCACCTTCTGAATGAATAATCTGACCTGTAATCCAATCTGCTTCATCGCTCACTAGAAACTTTATAGTCTTTGCAACATCTCTCGGTTCTCCTATTCTACCCAAAGGAAACATCGGTTTTAATTCATTTTTTATGTCTTCTGTCATCCAACCTGTATCAGTTGGACCTGGATTTATTGCATTAACCGTTATTCCTAAAGGGGCTAGTTCAGCCGACAACGTAATCGTTAACGCATCAACTGCTCCTTTTGTTGTTGCATATGCTAATTCGCCAGGCATTGGTCCTTGAAACTGACCTGAAGTTATATTTATTATTCTTCCACCTGATTTCTTATCAAACCTTTGAGCAAATCTGCTGCTTACAAGTGTAGTTGCACGCACATTTACCATGTAATGTTTATCTAATTCTTCAGCATTTACAGTAGAATAATCATTGTTAGTTGAGTAGGCTGCGTTGTTAATCAAGATATCAGGATTACCAAGTTGTTCGGAAACATTATTTAGTAGTTGTTCAGGTGCATCATGTTGAGTTAAATCCAACTCCATACACGATACCTTAATACCTTTTTTTAATAATTCTTCTTTTAAAATCATGGGTTCATCTAATTCGATGCTCCAAGGCATTTTTTTATCATATTCAGTCCAATAAGTAAAAAATATATGATAACCCGATTCAGCTAACTCCCTGCAAATCGCAGCTCCAATCCCGCTCAGACGGCTTGCACCCGTGATAACCGCAATTTTTCCTTTTAATTGTTCCATATCATCCATCCCCTACTTAAAGACCTTTAAGTACAGCAGCATTGTTACTGTAATAACATTTTAGGGTCTAATGAAATTAGCTAGTATAGGAAGTAAAATTAAGATGAATACACTTTGGAAAAATGTAGTGGCTATATCTTTCTTCCAACTATTCTTTAAGCGGATAGCCAGTCTTTGAAATAAAAGCAATACAATCCACAAACACAGCATAGCAACAATAACTGAATTGAAATCACCGTACAGTTTCCCCACCTCCTACCCCCAGACTTGAAGTAAAGCATTCCTTCTGTACAAACAGTTTACATATATTAACTTATTCAACTCAATCGTAAAAAAACCTCCTTCTTCAACTAACCTGCCGAGTTTGTTGATGAACATCATTACTATTCAACATATTTATGCTGGATTCTAATCTTACTTCTTTCCAATATCCAATTAGCAATTGTTTTTACACCGGCATTAACAACCCGCCCAACGGAAAGCATCCGCCTGGAGTGGAAATCCGGTTTATTTATATAAAAAAAGACCATTCATCAATGAAGGGCCTTTTTCTCAAATCTATGGATATCTAAATCAGATCCGATAACAATCAAAATGTCATTCAACTGGATTTCTTCAATGGCTTGCGGCGATACTAAAATTTGTGCACCGCGCTTTATCGCAACTATGTTAACGCCGTATTTTGCTCGGATATCGAGTTCGATCAGCGTAAAACCGGCAAGTTTCTCATTCGCGCGAATCTCCGCAATCGAATATTCATCAGACAGCTCCAAGTAATCCAAAATATTATTGGAAACCAAATTGTTCGCAATCCGCTTCCCCATATCCCGTTCAGGGTGTACGACTTGATCCGCGCCGATTTTTCGTAGAACCTTTGCATGGTAATCATTCTGCGCTTTTACAGTGATTCTTTTAACGCCGATCTCTTTCAGGATGAGCGTTGTCAAAATGCTCGCTTGAATATTTTCCCCGATTGCCACGACGACATGCTCAAAATTCCGGATCCCGAGTGATCGAAGAGCAGATTCATCGGTCGTATCGGCCGCGACTGCAGTTGTTGCTATATGCGCAAATTCGTCGACCCGATCGGGCGAAATATCAATCGCCATGACGTCTGCATCCAATTCTACTAATTCATTGACAATGCTTCCCCCAAATCGTCCTAGTCCAATGATGACAAATTCCTTTTTCATATAATTCCGCTCCAATCCGATTCATGGATGAAATTAGTGTATCACATAATTTTCACAGGAAAAAGAAAAGACGACCCCATTGTCGGCCGCCTCATCTCTTCATTTCATTCAATAGCCTATCGATGCGTTTTTTCAGCATGTTCATACCACTTTGATCCGTTTGGAAATGGCGCAAACGGCCCTCTTTGTCAAAAACATAATATGCAGGGACGAATTGATTACCGAACGCCTCCGTCAAAGTTAAATTATCGTCAACAAAAATCGATTGAGTCATGCCGTGCTGTGCAGCAACTTTCTTGATTTGCTGTAAGTCCCTATCCTCTTCCGATCGAGGCATATGCACAGCAATCATATTCAATCGATCTTTATATCGGTTTTGGAAGCTGGTTAAATACGGCATCTTTTCTTTGCATGCACGACAGCTGATGGACCAAAAATGAATGAGTGTCGGTTTTACACCAATGAGATCCTCTCTATCACACCGTCCATTCAGCCAAGTCGTTGCACCATACAGTTCAGGCATGTGCTCATGCAATTTCATTACTTATCCTCCTCCGTATAAAAAATCTCACAGCTTATTCTATGCCGAAAGATTCGAATTCGGGATGAAATGTTTAGTCCCGCATCGACTAAGGAAATGCTATAGTAAGTGACTTGTTATCAAAAATGACTGAAGGTAGGCAATGCAATGCCAATACAACAGAATGTGGAAAAACTGAATATAATTCGCTCCCATATGTCATTCCTTCTGCCATTTGGATTTGATCAGCTGAAAAGACAGGAAACAATCGATAGCTTGAAATCGAATGGATACACTTATTTTCATATCGATGAAGATGCCGACCATGAGACCGAAATGTACGGCTATGGAATTGAAGTTGTTGGCAAAGAACTCGAACAATACTTCTATCCATATATCGAACATAAACTTTTCCCCGGTTCACCTGATAAAAAAGGGTTCCACCGGTACACTTCAGTTATCAAAAAAGATCATATCATGCAGATAAGGGATGAACAGTATGAGTTTCATATACGGAGCATTGATGTCATTCTCGGTCCGTTCGGAATCGCGTTCCTTGCGTTGCGTGTTAATATGAAGGACATACCCACGGACTTAAGCGACGTCCTTGATTTCATTCAACATTTTCGGGCAATTGAACCGAATTTGAAGGAAAGCAAGGGTGCGATGATCATCATCCCTGAAACAGGACAAACTTTCTCCATCCGTGATTACTTATTCGGATATTTATGCCCTTTTATGGAGAAGGCAGTTTTACACGAAAAGAAATTGAAAGGCCATTTTGGCTCACTTCCCTATTTTGAGGATGAAAGGATGTTTGTTTCATCTTTTCTCATCGCGGAAACAGGGGCAACCATTACAGAAGAGCAACTGTATCGAATAGGCAACTTAAATGGCAGAAGACCCGATGGAGTTCCTTTCATTTCAGCAACGAACCCTGACTACATCCGGCGTTCCTTATCGCATTCGCTGCATGACCGTTGGGCGCCGCACTTATATATGATAGCGACTGAGCATGGCTATTCTGTCGTGACCAATCGGCCGGCAGATGAATTAACGAATGAATTATCCCAATTCATGGGAACCCACTATTATAATCTCCTGCTTCATTATTTCTATAAAATCATGCTATTGCGCGTCTCATTTGAATACAGTGAAATCGACTGGAAGAAGGACGAGTATTACGTCAGGTCACTCATTCAGCTCATCAGTGTATTTTCATCGTCCTATTATTTCAAAGAAGTCAGCACCCGGTCGGAAGGCAAGGAATTGGCGGAGATGTTCAGAAGTACCTTTCTCATCGATCCCCTTTTCAATGAAGTGAGCAATACGTTGCAGGAATTATATAAGAGCCAGGAAAATAACCAAGCCGGTCGATTGAATATGCTCCTATTTATTTTGACAATATTTACAGTCATATCCGGAATATACGGCATGAACCTTGTCATTCCTGACTGGGAGGCTCCTTCTGGCTGGAAGGAGTATCCCTCCTACACGATCTTCGAATGGATTTCGTTAATTACTGCCGTTACTGGCATCGGATTGTCGGCTTATTTGATCATTTCCACTTTCGGCAAGATGTATTTGCGAAGGCGGCGCCGGAATAAACTTGACATGCTTGACCAATAGATACAGCACCTTGCCGGAATCCTGAAAATGGATTCCGGCATTTTTACTAAACATCTTGATTTCCAACTAGTATTTTGTATAATGAAGTAGGTTTCTAGTAAACAGAAAGTACAGTAATACTAAACTCCATGATCCAAGGAAGGAATTGACGGCCATGCATATCGGGAGTAAAATCAAAAGCCTGCGCTTAAAAAAAGGGCTGACCCAGGAGGAATTGGGAGAGAGAACCGACCTGACGAAAGGGTACATCTCTCAATTGGAGCGGGAACTAACCTCTCCTTCCATCGAAACGCTATTTTCCCTCTTGGAAGTGCTAGGCACAACACCGAAGGAATTTTTTGATGAACCGAAGAAAAACATGAAAGTCGTCTTCTCGCCAGCCGATCAAACCACTTATGTCAATGATGAATTAAAGTATAGCATCCGCTGGCTCGTTCCACGTTCAAATGAAAACGAAATGGAACCAATCTTTATCACATTCTCGAGGAATGGAGAATTCAAACGATTTGAACCTTCACTTGCCGAAACATTCATCTATGTCATTTCCGGCAAAGTGGAAATCGAGCTCGGAAGCAGGACTTTCACAGCTGTAAAGGGAGATTCGGTCTATTATGAAGCGTCCGATCATCATCGACTATCGAATGCCAACAAAGGTCCGAGTGAATTACTCCTCGTAGCGACAGAATCTTATTTATGAAGGGGGAAATACCACAAATGACAAATCAGCCGATTATCCGTTTTGAAAATGTCGTGAAAAAATACGGCGACGGGACTACCGTATTGGATAATGTCTCATTTGAATTAGAACGCGGGAAATTTTATACATTATTAGGTCCTTCCGGTTGTGGGAAGACAACAATTCTTCGTTTGATAGCGGGGTTTATCGAGCCGACCGCAGGCTCCATTCATTTTAATGGAAAAAAGATCAACAACGTCCCCGCAAATGAACGTCAAGTAAATACAGTATTTCAGGATTATGCCCTATTCCCCCATTTGAATGTCTATGAAAATATCGCATTCGGGTTACGCATCAAAAAAGTGAAAAAGGACGAAATCGATACAAGGGTGAAAGAAGCCCTGAAATTCGTCAACTTGGCGGGCTACGAAAACCGGGAAATTACGGAAATGTCCGGTGGTCAACGGCAAAGGGTTGCGATAGCACGCGCCATCATCAATGACCCTGAAGTGATACTGCTCGATGAGCCATTGTCCGCTCTCGATTTGAAGCTGAGATCTGAAATGCAGTACGAACTAAGGGAGTTGCAGCAGCGTCTTGG
Source organism: Sporosarcina luteola (assembly GCF_023715585.1). Lineage (GTDB taxonomy): Bacteria > Bacillota > Bacilli > Bacillales_A > Planococcaceae > Sporosarcina > Sporosarcina luteola_D. The sequence continues at coordinate 160,474 of NZ_JAMBOK010000001.1, read as the reverse complement.
CAAGACGTTTGTCTTCGTTACACACGATCAGGAGGAAGCGCTCGCCATGTCCGATGAAATCTTCGTCATGAATATGGGTGCAATCCAACAATCCGGCACCCCTCTCGACATCTATGATGAACCGATCAACCGCTTTGTCGCAGACTTCATTGGTGAATCGAATATTGTTCCTGGGATGATGATTGAGGATTACCTCGTCGAGTTTACAGGAAAACGATTCAACTGTGCGGATGCGGGGCTTCAGCCCAATGAGAAAGTCGACATCGTCCTTCGCCCCGAAGATCTGGAAATCACGACTGTCGATAAAGGGAAATTGAATGTAACAGTCGATACACAGTTGTTCCGAGGAGTTCATTATGAACTATCGACATACGATCAGGACGGCAATGAATGGCTTGTCCATTCCACGAAGAAAGCGGAAGTCGGCGAGAAAATCGGTCTTGATTTTGATCCTGAAGATATTCACGTCATGCGGTTGAACGAATCTGAGGAAGATTACGATGCAAGGCTTGAATCCTACGGAGTGAACGCTGATGAATAAGTCCCGCCTGCGCTCGATCTACTCAATTCCTTATACAGCGTGGATCCTATTATTCGTCCTGGCGCCGATCGCATTGATCGTCTATTACTCGTTTTTCGACTTGGCGGGCAACTTCACGCTGGCAAATTACCGTAACTTTTTTACGTCCGTTTATCTAAAATTGACGATCAGCTCGTTTTGGTATGCATTCCTTATTACTTTCTTTTCGTTGCTAATCGCCTATCCGACGGCGTACTTGCTCACGAAGACGAAGCATAAGCATCTATGGCTTCTGCTCATCATCATCCCTTCGTGGATCAACCTTTTACTGAAGACTTATGCCTTCATCGGGTTGATGGGTCTATATGGACCGTTGAATGCATTTTTGGAAGCTGTCGGCATTGGCAAGCAGCAAATCCTGTTCACCGACTTCAGCTTCGTATTCGTATCGGTCTACATTTTCATTCCGTTCATGATTTTGCCGATATTCAATGCACTGGACAAATTGAATCCTGCATTGATCGATGCGTCACGCGATCTCGGTGCTGACTCTTGGACAACCTTCAGGAGAGTCATATGGCCATTGACGACAAATGGAGTGAAGTCAGGCATTCAAGTCGTTTTCATCCCTGCCTTGTCATTGTTCATGATTACAAGGCTAATCGCTGGAAATAAAATCATCACATTAGGAACAGCCATTGAACAGCAATTCCTAGTGACGCAAAACTGGGGAATGGGCTCGACGATCGCCGTATTCCTCATCGTATTCATGTTCATCATTATGCTTGTAACAAAAGGTAAAGAAAAGGGGGCGTCGGACAATGGAAAGGCTAGGTAAACTTCCAAAACTGTATTTGACGATTGTCTTCATTATCCTGTATGCCCCAATCTTCTATCTGATTTTCTACTCCTTCAACTCGGGCGGCGGCATGTCCAATTTCGAAGAATTCACATGGGAGCATTATGCGGCAGTATTTGAGGATAAACGGTTGATTATCATCGTCCTCAATACAATCATCATCGCATTGCTGTCCGCATTATTATCGACAACCATAGGCGTGATTGGTGCATTGGCAATTTATTTCATGCGCAATAAAAAAATGAGAAATGCAGTGCTTTCCCTGAATAATATTTTGATGGTAAGCCCTGACGTCATCATCGGCGCATCATTCCTGATTCTATTTACGATGATCGGTGTGAAGCTCGGATTTGCTTCAGTATTGATTTCCCATATTGCCTTCAGCATTCCGATTGTTGTCATTATGGTATTGCCAAAGCTATCTGAGATGAACACTTCATTGATAGACGCAGCACTCGATCTTGGTGCGTCTAGGAAAGATGTTATGACAAGGGTCATCCTTCCATTCATAAAACCGGGAATTTTTGCCGGATTCTTCCTCGCTTTGACGTATTCGCTTGACGACTTTGCTGTAACGTTCTTCGTAACTGGAAATGGATTCTCTACATTGTCGGTTGAAATTTACTCAATGGCGAGAACAGGCATCAGTTTGACGATCAATGCCCTATCAGGACTCATCTTTATCGTCACAGTCGCATTAGTGATCGGTTACTATGCAATTAACCGCAAAACGAAAATGCCTCTCGCGGGGGTGAAAAAATGAAGTCTATTATCCAATCAGCAATCCTCATTCTCATCGTATCCGGCATATTGCTATTCATCAATGCCGAGTTGAACGAAGGGAGTAAATCGGGCACTGGCACGATAACTGTTTATAATTGGGGAGAATATATCGATCCGGATCTTATCAAGCAATTCGAAGAGGAGACCGGCATAAAAGTCATTTATGAAACATTCGATTCGAATGAAGGGATGATGAGTAAGATCGAACAAGGCGGCACGGCATACGACATTTCCGTTCCATCTGAATATATGATTGAGATGATGAAGGAAAAAAATCTACTGCTGCCAATTGACTACAGTAAAATCCCGAATATTAAACATATCGATCCATATTTCCTGAATCTGCCCTTCGATCCGGACAATCAGTTCTCCGTCCCCTACTTCTGGGGGACGGTAGGCATTGCTTATAATCCAACGCTGCTCGAAGGACAATCATTTAAAAGTTGGGATGACCTTTGGGACCCTTCCCTTAAACAGCGCGTCATCCTTGTCGATAGTGCCAGGGAAACGATCGGCATGGGACTGAACTCATTGGGCTACTCTCTAAACTCGACAAATCTTGGAGAGCTTCGCGAAGCCACGGATAAATTGAAGACATTAAGTACGAATGTAAAAGCGGTCATCGGCGATGAAGTCACTCAGCTAATGATCAATAATGAGGCTGCTGTGGCTTTGACATGGTCGGGACAGGCAGCTGATATGATGTATGAAAACGAAGATATCGATTATGTTGTTCCAGAGGAAGGCTCGAATTTATGGTTCGATAATATCGTCATTCCGAAAACCGCAAAAAACATTGACGGTGCGCACGCTTTTATCAACTTCATGTTAGACCCTGAAATCGCAGCACAAAATGCCGATTATGTCGGCTACTCTACGCCCAATTTATCTGCGCTTGACTTGATGGATCCGGAAGTTGTCGAGGATGAACGTTTTTATCCTGACATCGAGACGAGAGCCCACTTGGAAGTGTATAAAAATTTAGGACTAGAATTATTAGGTATTTATAATGAGCTTTTCCTGGAATTTAAGATGGACATGAAGTGAATCGTTTTCGCCCTTAAACAGCAATATTGTTTAAGGGCGTTTTCTGTGTGCTTGAGGAGGCGTTTCCGTTAAGTGTTATTGTGTTTATATGGTAAGATGTTTCAATAACAGGAAATAGATAGAGGGGCTGATTGCCTTTGGTTGAGAAGCAAACAAATAACTTGGCGTTATACATTTTGATGTTCAATATGTTCATAGCTATGGCAGGCATCGGTCTCATTATCCCAATCATGCCTGAGTTTCTAGGCACATTCGGAGTTGCGGGAAAAGTGCTCGGATTCCTGATCGCAATCTTTTCGTTCGCGCAGTTCATCTTTTCACCGATATCCGGGGATTTATCAGACCGGCACGGAAGAAAGAAAATCATCATTTTCGGATTGTTAATTTACGGTTCTGCCCAATTTGCGTTCAGCTTATCGACCGAACTATGGATGTTATTTGCAGCCCGCTTCTTTTCCGGCATGGGGGCGGCGTTCATCATCCCACCGATGATGGCGTTTGTTGCAGATATCACTACGTTGGAAGGACGAGGCAGAGGCATGGGATTGCTTGGAGCATCCATGTCACTCGGCTTCATGATTGGTCCGGGAATCGGTGGATTCCTATCGAAGATCAGTCTGTTTTTCCCGTTTTATTTCGCAGCGGGGGCTGCTATATTTGCAGCCATTCTTTCAATTTTCATTTTACCTAATCCCGCGCCTGTCGTTTCAGCCGAAAAGGCAGTCGTAAAGCAGGAAAATCTGTTCAAGCAATTGAAAAAGTCAACGACAACCCCATATTTCGTCATGTTGATCGTCATGTTCGTCTTTTCCTTCGGACTCGCGAATTTCCAATCGACGATTTCCTTGTATGTGGACCACAAGTATGGTTATACCCCTTCACAAATTGCGGTATTGATTACAGTCGGAGGGTTTGTCGGTGTTATTGTGCAGACATTTGTCATCAATCCGCTGTTTAAAAGATTCGGGGAAATGCGTGTCATTCTTTTCAATTTGGTCGTAGCAGCTATTTCAATGATGGCCATTCTATTTGTCGATTTATTTTGGACAATCCTTTTCGTCTCAACGATCTTCTCGACGGCAACTTCCCTGCTCCGGCCAGCGGTCAATACGCTTGTTTCGAAGCTTGCCGGTGAGGAGCAAGGGTATGCGGCGGGGATGATGAATGCTTATATGAGTTTAGGGAATATGGTCGGTCCGGCTCTCGCTGGATCTATTTTCGATATCAATATTACATTCCCTTATTTCCTCGGCACCGCCATTCTCCTCGTCTGTTTCGGAATTGCGACTGTCTGGTCCAAGAAGAACAAACTTCTCCTCGCTTCGACGAGGACATAAAGGAAACCCTTGCCTCCAATGGGAGACAAGGGTTACAGACTGTAGACAAACACCATGAATTTGGGTGTTTGCCTACAGTCTCTTTTCTTTTTAATCGAGATAAAGCTACAATGTTGATTTGCGCTGCGAGCGGAACGGAAATCAACGTCGCGTCAGTCTACCGTTGTTGTGTCAATGCTTCTAAAAAGACAAAAGGGATGGGAATCAATTCGATTACCATCCCTTTTGTCTACAGTCTAAACCATTATCCCCCAAATGGGAGACAAGGGTTTTTTACCGCTTCCTTTTCGCTTTCAATAACTCGGCGACATAATCTTCTTGTTTGACCGGTGGAGCCTCATTTACTTCATTCTTCCCTTTCCGGTCAAGCAAACTTGAAAACATTCCGAAGCGGCGCAGTGTAATGTCGACGAAAAACAAAATCATTGCCGACAGAATGAGCCAATCTGCAATCGGTTTCCGATCTCCGCTCTTAAACGGATGGGGGCGGAAAACTTGCGCTGGATCTTCGAGATGCTCCCCGCCTGTCCGCTCGGCAATTTTCTCAAGCAATGCGTAATTCGGTTCCGATGGTTTGTATTCCGCACTGTACGGGACTGAAACTCCCGCTTCGAATAAGCCACCCTTATCATCAGAAATTCCGAAGAAGACAAGGCCTGGTTCAGCATCCAGTGTAACCCTCAATTTCCCAGGTGCCAGAGGTTCCGACTGGAAAGGCACTTCTCTCCCCTGCTCATCCACAATCACGACGTCCAAAAACGCCGACTTCCGTGAACTGTCGGTGATCGTATACGTGCCGCCTCGGTCATGGGTGATCAGATATGGAACTTCTTCATAGGAAGGCAGCAATCGAGCGACAGCGGTGTTCCAAAAGCCCGAATAGCCTTCCCATCTTGCCAGGTCACCTGACCACTTCCCTGTGGAATCGGATGTAAACGCAACCGTGCGACCCAACCCGTACATCCATTCCGCAATGACTGGATCTTCCTTCGGGCTTTCCGCAACAATTGTCGCAGTTCCCTTCGGAGTCGTCGCGATATATGCGTTCATCTGTGGGACGCCTTCCGCGAAGATGGATGTCCATTCCGGAACATTGCTCAGCGAAACATAGAATGGATCATCCTCGATATACGTCCTCGTCAGCATAGATGTTTCCCGTGTCAATATTGCTGGAACCGTCGACTCATCCACTGCGTTGTAAAATCGACCTCCGCCGAGTTCAGCCAACTCCTCGAGCAGCACACTGTCAGCGTCAGTTCCGATCGCCACAGTCGATAATGTTACATTCGTTTTTTTGCCTTCCGCAATAATTTCCTCATAGTCAGGCGGCATGGATGATTGGCCATCCGTCAACAGGATGATATGCTTCCGTTGAAGCTTCAGATCGGACAAATCTTCATAGGCTTTTGCGACTGAAGGGAAAATATCTGTGCCACCGGCCGCAGGAATGGACAAGATCTGGTCCATCGCTTCTTGCTTATCCCGTAAAGGCCCTACCGGAATGACTTCCCAGAGCTCATGGTCAAACGCCGTGAAGCCGAACGTGTCATCATTCCGAAGCAATTCCACCGCCCTCGCAGCCGCCTCCCTCGCGATGACGATTTTCGATCCTGACATACTGCCGGAACGGTCCATCGCAATGACAAGTCCTAGTGACGGAAGCTGCTCCTTCCCTTTTACCTCCATTTCCACAGGCAATAAACGCTCGATCGGCGACTTGAAATAGCCGCCCAACCCATAGCTTTCATCGCCACCGACCATCATGAATCCTGTCCCGAAGTTTTTAACGGCCTGCTCAATGACAGTCATTTTATGTTCTCCGACAAGATGTCCAGGTACATTGTCAAAAATGATTGCACTGTATCCTAAATAACCGGATAATGATTCCGGTAATTTTTCAGCATCCATTACATCAACGTTCATCGCGTTTCGGTCAAGAAGCGACGGTATGACGGAAGGGCTCCTCTCGGTATCCACGACAAGCACTCTCGGAGATTGCTCAAGCATCGTGACCGAAAGCATCCGGTTATTTTCCAGAAGACCATCATCCGGAACAATCAGCTTTGCCTCATACTTAAGCAGCCCCGTCCCCCTCGCTTCATGATGAAATGCAAACTGGTTCGCACCTTCATCAAGGGCAACCGTTTCACTTATGATTTCTTCGTCATTCAAGTACACCAACAACTGACCTGCCGTCTTAGTGGATGACTCGACTTCCACGCGCAACAATTGCCGTTCGCCTTCAAAGGCAGTTCGGGGCGTCTCGAATAATGAGATGGAGGCATCCGCGTCATTTGATCGCCTTAATACGACCGTGTCGATTTGAACATGGCTATTCTCATATTTCGGCAACAGTTCCTCGATGGACCCTTCCGTTTCCAGCCCATCGGACAATAGAACGATTCTCGTCGCTAATCCTGCTTTAGCCACTGCAGCGGATAAGTCAACCGCATTTGCAATATTCGTTGCACCATTCGATTCAATCGGGTCCAACTTCGGCATTTCTAATTTGGCAGCTGTTAACCGGCTGTCTGTACGGAACGCTCCCGCAAATGAATAAATACCGACGGATTGGTTCGCTTTTCTCTCCTTCAAACTTTCCGAAATCCATTGTTCGGCAGCTTGACCTGCCTCTTCCACCGAAACGGATCGATCAACGACGAATATGATCTGCTCCTCGTCATCCGGCAAGAGAACATAAGGAACAGTGAGGGCGAATACTATACAAAGGATTACAAGGCATCTTAAAGCATATAGAATCGTCCCTTTCCGCGCGAAACGCATATTCGAGGACTTCCAAGCATACGCCATATAAATAGTTAACGGTACAAGCAGCAAAAGCCATAATGGCTCTTCAATTCGGATATCCACGACGTCGCTGCACCTCCCACTCAATTACTAAAAGAAGGAGGACTGGTAGAAGGAATAGCCACCCGATCATTTGTTTACCTTCTTCTATTTCTGCATCACCTGCAGGACCGGTACCAAGTTTATAGCTGGGTCCAAAGGCAACCAGTTTCTCACCTTCCTCCAACTGTACGGATAAGTACCGCTCAGTCCCACTGTCCATCAGTTTATAAATTCCCGGTTTTGCAGGGGCGACAAAGTTTCCACCTGCCGGATATGATGCAACATACTTATCATCCATTGTAAAAATCTCTATCCCTTCCGACCCACCTCCGGTCAATAAAGCTCTTCTTTCATTCGGGGTGAATGTTCCGGCACTATCACTTCCAGATCGAAGCATTTCCATCGAACTCCAAAAGAAAAGAGGGAATGATGGGTGCAGCGGCCAATCGGTCAAACCGATATCCGTCAAGATAATTATATCGCCTCTAGGAGAGCGCTGGATGAACGGTTTACCATCGATGGCAGCTAACGTCGAAAACCCTTCGAATGGAGGGTAAAGCGCGCTTACATACACATCATCAATCGGAGCAATTGAGAGCAATGCATCATTGGACGACTCCACCACACCTGAAACCGGTTCTGTCGTTGAATCATTTCTGCCAATCAACAAAATCGGCTCTGACCCTTCCTCCAAAAAAGAAGTCTCATTCGTAACAATCATTGAATGGTCTTTTGCCGATGTCATTTCATTGATAGATCCTGAACTGACGGTCAGCCCAATCGCTTCAAACGCTTTCTTGACCAATTCATGCAATTGATTGTCAACAATCACTTCCGAGGATTCTCCGCCGATGACGATAAATGCATCATTGTCTACAGCATAGTCATCTTCCACTTCCATATGAACATGGAACGCCGGCAACATTGGCAATTCCTTGAATGAAAGGAGGGTATCCGCCTCTTCTTCAATAGAAAAATCCTGTTCAGCCAATCTAGCGCCCGTCAACCCATCATTGACAATTACCTTGCCCGTCTGTTTAAAGCCTCTTTGATTTGACAGCTTGACAATGGCCTCTGTCCCATCTGGAGTATGTATGGCACCGAATTTTGCAATTGCAATATTGTCTATCGGGTTTTCCCTATTATGAATTGTCCATGTAATGCTGCTTTCACTCTCCATGAAGAGTGAACGATCAAGAAAATCGGTGAAAATATGGACATCCGCCCCTGACTGTGAAGCGATTGATCTTACAAAATCAAGGGATCGTCCAAGATGCTCATGTGCGTAAGTCAAACCGATCCCGTTAATCGCCTCCAAGACATTGCGTTCATCAGTCTCTTCCCGCAGCAATAAGTAAGGTTCCTTCCCCGTTGTAACAATGGAGAATGATTCACCCTTTCGCTTTTCGACGATAGCCCGCATCTTCGCTTTACTCTTTTCCAATAGAGAACGGTCACCGTCAACGGCAGCCGTGCTCGCGGAAGTGTCAACGACAAACACCGTATGACCATCTGCCACAGTGTCCTTCGGCAAAAAGGGACGTAGCAAGATGAACAGCAACAGCAATAATGCCGCCATCTGCAAATAAAACAAGGCATTCCGTTGTAGATTTTTCAAGTATGGAGAAACCTTTGTCTCCCGCATCGATCTTTCCCAAAACAATGTCGACGAAATCGTCGTTGTTACGTACTTTTTACGAAAAAAATAATAAAGCAGGACGGCCAATGGGAAAATTGCCGTCCATAGATTACTAACTTGATCGAACCCCACTTAGCCGTCCCCTTTCATCGCAACCAACCGGCATGTCTCATCTTTTTTGTAAAACTATCCATCACGCCTTCCGAAACTTCCGTGCGTAAAATCTGGATACCATATTTTCTCGCCAATGCCGTGAGCTCTGCTTCATGTTTCAACTTCTTTTCTTTATACTCTTTGACAATCCTTTGATTCATCGACACTTCAACGACAGATTCATTTTCCACATCAACGAAGCGTACATCCCCTTCGTAAGCAGGGTGCTCTTCTGCCGGCGAGTGGACTGTTAAGATCCTGATGTCTTTGCAAAGACCTGGCAATCGTCTGAACAGCCGCTCCCATTTATCCAACTGCTCTAATCCATCAGTAATTAGGAAGAGGACAGTCATCGCTTTCGGGATGTGCTTCAACGCTTGATCCGCAAATTCACCTTCGACAGCAGGTTCTTGCAATTGCGATACGTATTTTGAGAATGAAGAACGATGCATTGAACCTTTTTTCCGGAAGAGATAATTCTGGCTGGCAGACCATGTGGAAAATGAAACGGTGTCTCCGCTCTTTAATGCGATATGAGCTAATCCAATTGCCAATTGACGTGCAAAATCCCACTTTCCATCCGAACCCATCGATTTGGTGGAATCGAGGAGTATATGTACCCGCATTTCTTGTTCATCCAAAAATTGCTTGATGAACGGTTTATCCGTACGAGCGAACACATTCCAGTCAATATGACGCAAATCATCTCCCGGATGATATTCCCTGAAATCTGAAAAATCCAATGATGTTCCCGTCTTACTGGAACGATGTGTCCCTTTATGATGTCCCAGCCGTCTTGATCTGGAAAGTATGACTAACGCACCTAATCGTTTGGATAACCGGTCAGGGAAGAGGTCCTCTTTCATCAGACTTGCGCTCCTTGGCGTATATCCTCTAGTAAACGATCGATAAGCTTATCAACATCGATTCCTTCCGCTTCCCCCTCGTAATTGATGAGGATCCGGTGTCTCAACGCCGGTTTGGCAACTGTTTTTATATCCGCAATCGATACATGGAAACGACCCGCCATCAATGCCCTTGCTTTTGCCAAACGGATAATGGATTGCAGCCCACGAGGACCGCTTCCATATTGGACAAATTGATTCCAATCATCTTCTGCATCCGTTCGATGATGTGTCGCTGAAACTAGATCGACCGCGTAATCCAGCATTTCATCCGCAATGATAACCGATTTCGCCATTTCTTGTGCCAAAATAATTGTCTCCGTATCCATCACTTTTTTGATGGCAACCCTTTTCGCTCCGGTTGTCCTCAGCATAATTTCCTTCAATTCTTCCTTTGCGGGATAAGGAAGATGAATCTTGCATAAAAATCGGTCCATCTGCGCTTCAGGCAGTGGATATGTTCCTTCCATCTCAATCGGATTCTGCGTGGCAAGGACGAAGAATGGCCTTGACATCTTCCGGGTTTCGCCTAGTACAGTAACTGTTTTTTCTCCCATCGCTTCAAGCAAAGCACTTTGCGTCTTCGGCGTGGCACGGTTAATTTCATCCGCCAATACCATCTGGCTGAATATCGGCCCTTCTTTGAAAACAAAACGTTGAACCCCTTCCGGACTCCGTTCTAAAATGCTCGTTCCTGTTATATCGGCTGGCATAAGATCCGGTGTAAACTGAATACGGGAAAAAGACAGGTCCAAAACCTCGGATATCGTCCGGATCAGCATCGTCTTTCCTAAGCCTGGTAGCCCCTCCAACAAGGCATGCCCATCCGCTAAAATGGAATAGATCGAGAATTCGACTGCTTCGTGTTGTCCTACAATGAATTTCCCGATTTCTTCCCGTACTTCTGCAAGCCGTGTGCTCATTTCTTCGAATTGCTCTGGTGTAAATGACATTCTTACAACTCCTATCCATTTGTCATTCGATTGATGAAAAGTAATCGGAAAGGACCCGCTGTAAATCTGCAGGGAGATTCATTTTATCCGATCCTCTTAAATAGGCGTCTTTATAGCTGCCAACCACTTCTTGATATGGCCGTACTGCCCCTCTTTCAACAAGGCCTTCGCGTTCATTTTCTTCGATGAATTCTCCTTCGCCGAGCTTACCGCCTACTACAGAAGGATCGTTGGACCTGCCCATTCGATCGGACGGAATTGATAGTAGATCGCGTCCACCTTTGCCAGTTCCTGCTCCTGACCCTGAACCTTGGCCCTGACCTTGACCCTGGCCTTGACCCTGACCCTGACCTTGACCTTCGCCTTGACCTTGGCCTCCGCCTTGTCCTCCGCCTTGGCCTTGGCCTTGGCCTTGACCTTCGCCTTGGCCTTGACCTTCGCCTTGGCCTTGACCTTCGCCATGGCCTTGACCTTCTCCTTGGCCTTGACCTTCGCCTTGACCTTGACCTTCGCCTTGACCTTGACCTTGGCCCTGACCTTGGCTTTCTCCTCCCCCACCACCTTGGGACTGTCCAGTACCGGGCTTGGCGTTAGATCCAACTGGACCATTGCTTATTGAAGGGGGAGTCCCGGCACTCGCCAAAGCCGGCAATGAAGGGGCTTTTCCGATTTTATTCAATGCGCTCTGCGCTTTCCCTGCTTGCTGTGCGAGTTGGTCAACAATCGATTTAAGTTCTTCGAGTTCCTTTTCCTCGGAATCACTCAAACCGTCTTCAGAAGCATTCTTCTTTTCGGCCAATCGTTGTTCCTTCAACTTAAATTCCTTTTGTTTTTTAACTAATTCCCTTAATGTTTCTTCGGTCGTAGTTGCCTCTTTCAGTTTCTCCGCAAGTTCTGCCAAATCCTTTTTCTTCTCAGGATCTTTTTCCTTCTTCATGAGATTCGCGACTTCCTTCTTCAATTCTTCTATGATTTCCTTTTCCTTAGCAACGGCTTTCGCTTCTTGTTGAGCTATGGAAGGAAAAACGAGTAAGAAGACGGAACTTGTGAGCAGAATTAGAAAACCTGCCAGCATTTTCCCATTTACATATTTTTTATCCCGTTTCTTGAATTGCGGATAAGCAATCCCCATCGCACTTTCCGCCCGCTGCATTATCGCATGCGCAAAGTCCGACTGTTGGATGCGATCGTCTAAAGCGGTGACGAGCAAATTGTCCGGTACATATTGGTCAAGCTTCCAAACAGCCTCTTCTTGGCGGACGTTCTTTAGGAAAAGTACGACGAGCGATGCAACCAGAGAAGCTACAGCGATCCAAAAGGCAATCCATTCATAATGAGGCAATATGAACAATCTGGAAGCAGCAAGGAACAATGTAGACAACAAAGCAGTCATGAAAAGCCCTGTTTGCAGCATATGGACAGATCGCTCGAGTCGCAATGAGGCGAGCGCTTTTCCGACATATCGATGTAATGCTGATTTCCCTTCCATCTGCCTCACCCCATCATTTTAATCGTTTCATATTTACACGTAATTTCTTTACAGCTATGAAAAGAGCCAATGCAGTAACGATTCCGTAAAAAATCAAATAGCCTGCCCATATTGGAAAATCGATCTTCGTCATTTCGGTGATCGACCGATTTATTTCAGGCGATAGGAATGTCGCGAATAACACTGCCGGATTAATGGAAGCTAAAAACTGTCCTAAATAAGAAGGCGATGTCACCGGAGTCCCCATCTGATTAAATGCTTTCATTTGTATGACGATAATGAACAGAAACCCGGTCACTACCGACAGGAATAGCATTGTACCGTATGTTGCAATCATCGAGACAACCGTTCTTCGGATTAACGTTGAGAACAGGACGCCGATGCTGCCGATAGCAAGTAATGTCACAAATAGGAACAGGAAGATCTTCACGAAATCCCCTGGTGAGATTCCACCGAATAAGAAGACCAAGCTGTAAACCGGAAGCCCTGCGACGATTAGCAACAGTAAAAAAGCGACCGAGGATAGCATCTTACCGGAAATGATCTGAAAAGAGCTTTGCGATGTCGTCAATAAAATCGGCAATGTTTGTTTCTCCCTTTCCGAACTGATTGAACCTGCCGTCAAGCCTGGAGCTGTAAACAATACGAGTCCTAGCTGAATATAGGAGAGGAAGGCAAACAGGACAAAGCTTTGACTCGGCCTAAAATAGGATGTTCCTGTCAGATTGAGCGTCAGAAAAATATAACCGAAGACAAAAATGCACATCGCCAACAGAAAGAATAGGATGCCATTGAAACCTTTGAATGACCGAAATCTGAGTTTCAACTCTTTAAAAAGAACTGGATTAGTAAAATTCATCTTCAGTCGGCCCCTTTCGTTATTTCCATAAAGACATCTTCCAAGTTCGTGACATGCTCCATGAAGGAAAGAATCGGCAAATCGTTGAGGATTGCACGTTTCAGCATATCGATCTGCTCCGCTTCCTCACCTCTATAAATGAAAGAGATCCCTTCATCTCCTGCAAGCTTTTCAATGGAAGTGACAAAAGGCTGTTCTTCAAAAAATGAGATGGCTTCGGCGGATTGCTCCGCTAAACGGACTGTAATCGTTTTTTCGCCTTGCAGCTTTTTCTGTATTTCCGCAACTGAACCATGCGCTATCAGTTTGCCATTGTCAATGACTCCGATTTCATCACACATCTCAGCTAATTCAGGCAAAATATGCGAAGATATTAAAATCGTCTTCCCCATACCTTTCAGCGTTTTTAAAATATCGCGCATTTCTATTCGCGCTCTCGGATCTAACCCGGATGCCGGTTCATCCAAAATGAGCACTTTTGGATCGTGGATAAGGCATCTGGCCAAACATAATCTCTGCTTCATCCCCCGTGACAGCAGGTCGACATAGGAATCGCTTTTGTGCGAAAGATTCACCAGTTCCAACAGCTGCGGGATGAGTTTCTTCCTTTCCTCTTCAGGAATTCCGTAGCTTGCGCCATAAAAATCGAGGTATTCTTCAGCCTTCAACTGATCATACACGCCAAAAAAGTCCGGCATATAGCCAATCAGCTTACGAATGTCTGCAGGTTTTTCCCGCACGCTTACCCCGTTGATAATCACATCGCCAGAAGTAGGCTGCAACAATGTGGAAAGGATTAGGAATGTCGTGGATTTACCGGCACCATTTGCACCGACAAATCCAAAGACAGTTCCTTCATCCAATGTTAAATTCAAATTATCAAGGGCGGTGAATTGACCATATTTCTTCGTCAAACCTTTAATCTCAATCATCTCTTCACCTCGCCATGCAAATGGATAGAAGGCGTTTGCCCTTCATTGCCGTGTTGTTTATTAATGAACTCCATCTTGAATGTGACTTTTCCACCAGCCGTAATATAGTCATCAATTGAATCCAACGTCAGTTTCCTTTCGGATTCAAGCGTTTCATACGTTTGCGTTTTTACATTCCAAATTTGAAGTGTGTATAACTGTTTTTGTATTTTCGAAATGTCCATTGATTTCCAAACGGATACTTTTTTCACTAAATCCTCGGGCACTTGCCACGTTTGGATATACGTATCTTCGTCAAAATAATACGTATTCGCCGCATACCCAACAGGATGAGCCTGTATGTTGTTCGCCTCGGAAAGAAGGTTCATCGTCATCATTTCAGGGTCTACTGTAAAGCTTCCGCTAAACTCGACTTTCGGTGTGAACGTCTGCGAAAGCAATGCCAAAGAATCTGTCGCAGCCTTTGTTTTTGCGAGTTCAATCGGTACGAGTTTTGTATCTGTATAGCCGATAAGCGCCGGCTTCGGATCGTTGCTCATGAACTCACCTGAGAATGTGATAAGACTGTCTTTTCTTATTTTCGTCAAGTCATCGGTATTTGCAGGCATTGGCCCCATATGCATTGAGTTGGAAGACCGTTTTCTAACCAATGTCGAGGACTTCAATGTTTCATTCACCTTCAGTGTTTCGCCAGGACCCAGATCACCGACTTTTATTCTGCTTGTTCCGGACCAGATAGCTAGGTCGTTCACTGGAAACGGAAAATTATTTGTAATTTCACCTGTTAACTGTTTGTCTTTCACTGTCAAATCAATATTGAAATTTCCGACTTCCTCTAACGTCGTTTGCCCGTAAATTGTCGAGACATCCCAATAGCCGATATCGCGAAGATGCAAAGTAGAACCGGCAGCACTTCTCTCAAGAATTGCCCGCTTATGAGAATTCACCCCCATTGAAGAACGTCCGAACAGTCCCATCGAGTAAGGAGTGTAGGTCGACATTGTCGTTTCTTTCGGTGCGGAGAAAATAAAATCGTCCGCTTTGTTTGTCAAAATCGATTCAACGAAATAGCCGGTCAGTCTGCCATCCTGTTCCACGTCGAAGATCGAAGTTTGCTGGAGTTGAGCCTGCCCGATCCGATCACGCGCCCCATATGCGAAGATGAAAACGGAGACTCCAACGGATATCGCAGGAATAATCCACCAGGCATGTTCTCGCTTGTCTTTCCTTTTTAATACGATATATAAGACCGGAATGATGATAATAATATAGAAGAGGATCACGCCGAAAAGAAATGGTGCAGAAACTTTAAAGGAAGGAAATAGTTCATTCGAATTTCCTAAAGTCCACCGCAATGATTCCATCGGATCGTTATAATATGGCATCATGCCACTTGCAGTCGCTGCTTGACTTGCCGTATCGAGCAAAGTTTTCCATACTGCCGCAGCTCCATGCATTTTTGAAAAGGGCTCATCTCCTATAGAAAACGTCGTTTGCATTACAATCCCTTTGCCGAGCGGTTTGGAAGCGGATAGAATATCCGATCCCTTGGAATATACGACTTTCGAATCGGGATTTAAAACAGCTGAAGCTATCGCGATTTCCTTATCAAAATCTTCTCTAGACGCCCACTCATTGAAAGCTTCCGGGCCGATTGTCTTCTTTCCATTCAGCGTCAATGGCAAATGCTCTGCAAATATACCAGACTCCGCCGCTAAATGATCAGAGCCTCCAAAAATGATAATACCGCCCGAGCGGACCCAGTTCAGTAACGCTTCCTGCTCAACTGCCGACATGTCTGCAATCGGATATTCGTCCACGATGATCATATCCGTAGGTCCCCAACCGGCAGCTTCTTCCGGCAGCTTCAACGCTGCAATTTTAGCAGCATCAATCATTTGAGTGCCCGGAAAGTTCGTTAATCGCATCCCCTTCAAAGCGGATAAACGGTCGATGTTGTCTGTGAAAGCAGTTAGTATTTTTGTATCGTCGTGATACATTGCAACTGTAATCTGCTGGCTTCCTTTATGGTCGATCTCTTTGCCTTTTTTCCACCCTCCTTCGTAAAAGAAGATGGACTTAGCATTCATTCCATACATATTGAAATCGAACATTTTCTGATTGATGAATGTTATGGTTTTCGTATCTCCCGCCTGGATATCCACTGGAAATACTTCACCGACGCCGGATTCATATGACTGCTGTGTATCAATGACCATATCACCGATGAATGCGGTAGTTCCGTTATTTTCGATTTCGACCGTAATTGGCGCTCCTTTGCCGTATTTCGCTTTTCCATCAAATCCCGCAGTCACCTTGACTTTCAATTCAGGTGCAGCGGATGCCTGGATTCCCGGCAAAAACAAGCAAAAAACTAGTATGGCAAGTATGATTCCCCACTGTTTCTTCCACATATTGCAACCCCCAATTGGACACCGCCAATATTCTGTATACCTTCTCTAATTAGTACGTAGCAAAATTAGGAAAGTTCCTTTTACTTCAATTCTTTTCTTAACTTTTCGGCATGTGCATCAAGGACTTCCGTAAAGGCGCTCACTTGCTTCAGTTCAAAGGTGGAATCATAACCGATCAACCAAGTATCCCTCGTCAGTTCGAATTCCTCTTCGCTATTCAGCAAAGGAATTTTATTCACTTTTTCATCTCCCGCCAGTGTGATGGAAGGCAAAATCGCATAGCCGATTCCGTTCAATGCCAGCTGCTTGCATGTTTCAATTTGATCGACGGTAATTTGCCTTCTCGGATATTGTGAAAAATGACGCTGCCACCACCGTTGGATTTCCATATAATAATTGGAGTCGCTTTTAAACTGAATGAACGGCCGCTTTGTTTCCACCAGTTCATTAATCGATGTAATTTCTTGATCGACCAGATAGAGACGATCCCTGAATAAATAGGATTTCCTGCTCTTCCAGTCCACCTGTCCTCGCACGATCCCTACATGCGCTTCCCCTTCATAGAGTGCTTTCACAATTTCCGAGCTCCAGCCCGTCATTAAGGAAATTTTCGCATCCGGATACATGCTGACAAATTCTTTCAACACTTGTGGCAGCCATGTTTGCCCTACAATGGAAGCGCAGGCGATTTTAAGGGTACCGTGTACTTTATCCGCCAAAGAGGCGATCATCTCCGCGGTTTCCTCTTTTTTCTGGATCGTCTCCTTTGCGAAAGCAATCACAAGCTCACCCGCCGGAGTCGGCTCCAGCCCTTTTTGTGAACGGATAAATAACATCGTTCCCCAATCTTTCTCTATCGTCTGCAGGCGTTGGGACAAAGCTGGCTGAGATAGAAAAAGACGTTCAGCCGCCTTGCGCATATTTCCTTCTTCCGCCAAAGCTTTTATGATTTCCAGCTCAGTTGTCGTCATGAAGAACCACCTTTCCCCTCGGGATCCGCAATATGAGCAGCAGGCTGATCACTGCAAAAACGAGAACAGCCACATACACCCATTGCAAAGATCCATCCAGCGCTTGCTGTAATATAGTCAATTTTGTATGGGGTACTGTCGACCTTGATTCTTCTGTCAATAATAAATTTATATCATTCACCTCATAATCGAGATTTTTCGCTCGGAACGTCGACATCAATGACCCATTCAAAACTGCGCCAAAAATAGCTGCGCCAACCGTATTTCCGAAATTACGCATGAACATATTCGCGGCAGTTGCCGATCCCCTTTGTTCACGGCTTACAGCCCCTTGAATTGTTACGATGAAGGATGTGCTTGTCAAGCCCATTCCGATACCTACGAAAAAGCTTGAAAATGCGGCCCATAAAGGACCTGATTCGCCCGTCATCCAAACAAACATCATTGAACCTATTACAAGCGAGATGCCACCTGCAAAGGAAACTTTGAACGTTCCGAACCTGATCAGCAAATGGCCAGCAATGGAAGATGCAATCGGCCACCCGATCGACATGGCGGTCAATGTGAACCCAGCTACCATAGCAGACTGTTCCATAACGCCAGTTACGTAAGTGGGCAGGTACGAGGATACACCAATCAGAATTACACCCGTAGTCAATGAAACAAGATTGGCATACAAAATAACCGGGTTCTTCCAGATGGCGAACGGCATCATAGGATCTACCGCTTTCCTTTCAATCCAAATGAACAATGTAAAGAGCCCGGAGCCTAGAATGATGAGGAGAAGGCTTGTCGTTGAAAATCTGCCAAAGGCTTGTCCGCCTTCCACAAGCCAGAATAGGATAATTGATAACGATGTCGTCAATAGCGCGGCTCCCTTTATATCGATTGCCACTTTTCTTTCGGTCGCCGGTTCTTGAAGGAAAAAGTAAATACCTACCATCGCCAACAAACCCAATGGTACATTGACCCAAAAAACGTATTTCCAATCCCAATATTGGACGATCAAACCTCCTATGACCGGGCCAGAAACTGCCGATATTCCCCAAACGCTCGATAAATACCCTTGGATTTTCGCGCGTTCCTCAGTGGAGTAAATATCTCCGACGATAGTTGTTGCTATCGGCATAACAGCCCCTGCTCCTAAGCCTTGGATCAGTCTGAAAACAATGAGCATTTCCATCGATGTGGCAAATCCGCAGAGAATGGAACCGAATAGGAAGATTGATAAGCCTATGAAGAATATCGGTTTTCGGCCGAATAAGTCGGCTAACTTTCCATAAATAAGGACCGTAACGGTACTCATAAGCAAATAGGCGGAAAAAATCCAACTATACCTCGAAAAGCCTCCAAGCTCACCCGCAATGGCAGGCATCGCCGTTGAAACGATCGTCGCCTCAACAGCACCGACAAACATCGCCAACATAACAGATATGAGGACGAGCGGACGATTAGTCTTTTTATGTAATTTCATTACTGTTCTCCTTTCCACCAAAAAAGCCGAGAAATAGGAAAAGGCCCCTATTGGAGCCTTCTATTCAAGGAATAATCCTTGGACAAAATTACTTCATGTACAGATATCTTTTAAATTCTTTCAACATGACTCTTCTCGTTAGTATACCCGCAAATGTGCCATCTTCTTCAGTGACACATAGGAATGTGTGATTAATGAGTAAATCCAATCCTTTTTGGAATTTATCAGTTGTTTTAATAGCTGGGATATCCGTTTGCATGATTTGATCTACTTTCAGATCTGCCAGCTTCTCATATTCGATCCGTTCCAATCCCAAGATGGAGTCTGTGATCATTCCAATCCCTAGAAGTCCCCTTAGATGGTTCTTTACATCAATGACAGGTATTGCAGAATAACCGGTTTTCGTAAGGACGAGAAGGGCGTGTTCCGCGTTATTACCGACCTGTACACATGCCACTTTTTCGGCAGGAATCAAATAATCGGCAATCGGCACCTGTAGAAAATCCCTGTTATTTACAGAAATCATTAAAAAATCGCTCCTTCTGATCATAAGCTGTCATAACACTTCTACAACCCTATCATACCATAAGAGTCAGTGAACATCCCACCGAATTATGAAAAATGTTCCATTAGAAAACCTCTTCCTATATGGAAGAGGCCCAGTAAAAGAAAATGACAAACAGTATGAAAAGCGATGCCACTCCGATGACCCAGATGATCGGATTTAATGAGAATGGATGGTCTTCCACCGCTTCTTTTATTCTATGGTCCTGTGGATCGAACGATGTTGCAGCTATTGCATCCCATTTACTAACCGCTTTCCATCCGATGATGCCGATAATAACAAAGACAATCCCTAACGGAATGATCCATATACCCATATGGACAAAACCCTCCCTATGCACGAATTGGGATTAGGATGTGCGGGTAAAGGAATAAAATACGTTCCATATCAATGGAAGCTTTCTAATTTAAAAAGGATACTGATTCAACCACTGTCCGCCGTCTAGTGTGACGATTTCGCCATTCATGTAGGAGGCTTTGTCTGACATGATGAAAGCGGCTAGTTCCGCAATTTCTTCCGGTTTGCCTACACGTCCTAATGGGACTGAATTGATCGTTCGTTTCACCGCATCCTCGGATTGGAATAATCGTTCCGCTCCACCTGTGCGCTCAATCGGACCTGGAGCAATTCCATTCACCCTGAATCCGAATTTCCGTCCCCATTCTACAGCAAGCGTGCGAGTCAGCGACATCACGCCAGCCTTTGCAGCAGCCGAATGGACAACTCCCGGACCCGCATCCCATGCATATGTTGCGAGCATGTTCAAAATAGCCCCTTTTTGACCTTTTTTAATCCAGTAATTGCCGACTGCACTCGTACAATAGAAGGTTCCGTTCAACACGATGTCAATAACAGCCTTCCAGCCATTCGGCGAAAGCTCTTCTGCAGGAACGAGAAAGTTTCCAGCGGCATTGTTAACGAGCCCATCGATTCTCCCAAACTTTCCGTCCGCAAAGTCAACCATTCCTTGCACGTTTTCAATGTTACGCACGTCCATCTGAAAAGTATGTGCACGTTCCCCGATTTCTTTCCGCGCCTCTTCCAATCTGTCTTCGTCCCGTCCTGTGATAATGACATTTGCGCCTTCGTCGGCAAATTTCTTCGCCATATATTTCCCCATGCCGCTTGATCCGCCTGTCACGATAATCACTTTGTCTGTGAACATGAAAATCCCCCATTTCTTATGAATGAATATTCACTCATAATTGTAACATAGCTATCCACCGGACGACTACTAGATAAAAAGAAGACTTTCCTCTAGCAGGCAAATGCCCGCGTTAGAAGAAAGCCATCTATCACCTTACGCAAAATATTTTTCCACGATTTCCGAGGCAGGAACCGCTTTGCTGAATAAAAAACCTTGTGCCTTATGGCAATCGGCCTCTTTTAGAATTTTCGCCTGCAAATCTTTCTCTACGCCTTCAGCAATGACTTGCATGCCTAGGTTGTGGGCTAGATTAATAATTGTTTTAGCTATCGCTTCATTCTTTTCATCCAATTCAATGTCTTTGATGAACGAACGATCAATTTTAATAATATTGATAGGGTATTGCTTTAAATAACTGAGTGAAGAATAACCAGTTCCGAAATCATCGACTGAAATCGTCACACCGATTTCTTTCAATTTCTGTAAGGTCGAGAGCGTATCTTTCATATTCATCAAGGCAGACTCAGTAATTTCCACTTCGAAAGAGGAGGGATGAATCCCATGCTTATCAATAAACTGTTTTGCTTTCTCGGCAAATGCACCGATTTGAAATTGCTTAGGAGATATATTCACCGCAATTCGAACAGGCCGGAACTGCTTATCTTGCCATTCCTTCAACTGGGCACATACAACCTCTAACACCCAATCACCGATAGAATGGATCAGACCTGATTCCTCTGCCAGTGGAATGAATTGGGCCGGTGAGACGAACCCAAACTTCCGATTATTCCATCTTAACAACGCTTCGAAGCTGTCGATTTCCCCCGTCTTCAAATTCACTTGCGGCTGATAGTGGAGTTCAAGCTCATTAAATTCAATTGCTCGGCGCAGATGGGCTTCCATTAAAGCCGTATCAGTGAAAGCCGTATTCATCTCTTCCCGGTAAAAACGATAATGGGAACGGCCACGCTCTTTGACGAAACGAACGGCTTGCTCGGCTTTCTGAAGCAGCTCCTCCAACTCCGTTCCGTCTTCGGGATAGACCGATATACCGATTGAGGACGAAATGAAATATTCCTGATGATTAAAATAGAAGGGTTTCGTGAAATCACTCATGATTTTCTGTGTTAGCTTTTCCGTTTTTTCGATGGAATGGTTTTGCAGCAGGATGATATATTCATCCCCGCCATTTCTATATAGTTTTCCCGTTGTAGGAGTAGCAAGTTTAATCCGATCCGCAATCATCTTCAGAATTTCGTCAGCACCGTTTCTACCGATGGAATCATTGATTGTATTAAAGCGATCTAAGTCCAAATGGATTAAGGAGAGCTGTTCATCACATCGAAAGGCATAATCAGCGTCAGCATAAAAATGTTCTTTCAATGCACGCCGGTTCCATAACCCTGTCAATTGATCATGATAGGAAAGAAATAATAACCTTTCATTATTTTTGAGATGAAAGGAAGTATCCCTTAAAATTAAATGGATTTCCTGTATATCTCCCCGTATAGCAACAGGGATCGCCTTAACATAAGCAGATAGATATTTGCCCCGCTTATGAAAGAACTTGATTCCTTCCATTTCAATTGACTCGCCGGAAAACGCACGTGCTAGAAAGTCATTAAAGTCATTATTTTTTTCTTCACCGATCAAATCGATGATTGCACGACCCGTCAATTCTTTTAACCTGTAGCCGAATGCTTTATGGACAGCGATATTTGCATGTAAAACACGTCCACTTAAATTGATTGTAATAATTGGGTCCAAGTTATGATCGATGACAGATTTGTACTTATGTTCAAATTCCATTCTCGTGTTGCGTTCCATCATCAATTCATCTTGCAGTCTGTTATTGTCCATGAATGCCTCCATGCATGTCGCTGCTCCTATGTACAATAATTTTGTTTATAGACGCCGAAACAGATTTTTCTACTTTATTTTACAAGTATACCTTTATATTCGACAAAAAAATAGCCGTTCGCAAAAATTTCGGTTTTCTTATACAAATTGCTTTGAAAAATTTTTGAGAAGCAGTATGATAGGGTTGAATGATATCTATATCGTAAAGAGGAGGAATCATTTGAAAAAGGAAGATACGGTGCGTCAACTCGCCATCGCAATTTACACTATAAACCGACATGCCAAAACAGCAACGAATAATCGTGAACTTTATTCATTAAAAAACAATGCGATCCAACGGCTGCTTCAGTCGGGCGACGCTAAAAAAATCGGCTTGCATTTTGTCGACAATCCTCAGCTCAGCCAGCAAAGCTCCACTGTTCTCGTAAAGTGCAGCGAATTCCTCTTTCACACCTTACCGGAAAAAGACGATTTCACGTCCCTTCCCCATTTAGGAGCACAAGACCAAACTTTCCGTAATCCACAAGAGCGAATGAATTTAAAAACTGCTAAGGAATTATTGATCGATTTTCTCGGGGAGCAAAAAGCGCCATCGAGGACAAAGCAAAAAACGTTCATTCCGAAACGTCCTAAAGTATCGAATAAACAATCCTTCAGATCTTCCTATTTGGACGGAAAATAAAAGCCGGCTGCTTCAGCAATCAGTAAGTCTGATTCGCTGGAACAGCCTTTTTTATTCGTTGTGGGCGTAAGACGACTTGCCTATACGTGATTATATTGTTTGTATAAAACCTGCGTTCCTTTTTCACCATATCCTTCTGCAACAAGCTCATTGTACATTTCCCTCGCGAGTTGCAGTCCCGGTAAATGCAAACTCATCTGTTCCGCTTCCGCCAAGGCGATATTCATATCCTTCAGGAAATGCTTTACGTAAAAACCAGGTTCGAAATCCCCTTTGATCATCCGTGGAGCCAAGTTTGAAAGTGACCATGAACCGGCAGCTCCTGAAGAAATGGATTGGAGGACCGTCTCAGCATCAAGTCCAGCTTCCTTTCCATAGACAAGCGCTTCGCATACACCAATCATATTGGTCGCTATAGCAATCTGGTTGCACATTTTTGTATGCTGGCCGGCGCCAGCTTCCCCTTGATAGACAATCTGTTTCCCGAATACTTGCAAGAGAGGATGAACTTCTCTGAAAGTCACTCTATCCCCTCCGCACATAATGGAGAGTGTCCCGTTTTGTGCACCGACATCCCCACCAGAAACGGGTGCATCGATTGAGGAAACCCCTTTCACTTCGGCATCAGCGGCAATCCGTTTGGCTAGCGCAGGACTGGACGTCGTCATGTCGATGAGAATCATTCCTTGTCTGACGTTCTCTAAAATCCCATCCGCTGAATAATAGACCTCTTCCACATCGGATGGATATCCGACCATCGTTAAAACCACATCTGCGGCTGCAGTCGCTTGTCCCGCAGTTTCAGCCCATTTTGCGCCATGCCCAATGAGCACTTCCGCTTTTTCCTTTGTGCGGGTGAAAATTGTCACTTCATAGTCTGCATTCAATAAATGCTTGACGATGCTGCTGCCCATGACCCCAGTTCCGATAAATGCAATCTTCTCTTTCCTCAAGTGATCCCCTCCATTTTTGTTCACAATATTCATTATAAGCGTTTAGGACAAAAAAAGGAGGACAGATCCTGTAAAGGGTCCGTCCTCAAAAGGGGGAAATGAGAATGTTGCTGTGTTCAATTATAATGTCCCCCGTTTCAAAACTTCTTAAACCTCTTTTTCAAAAAAAGATTTTTTAATGTGTTCAATCTCTTGGATGAATGTCGAATGCTCCTCTTCCGAAGGAGTTCGAGAACCATAACGAACATCATTGTAAATCGATAAAATCAAATCATTTTGCTTCCAACCCATCCGTGCGAACCATTCTATCACTGTTTCCCCATGCATGCGGCTGAGATTGTTTTTTTGCGCTTCTTTCTCGAATTGCAGGAAGGTCTCCCGCACTTCATCCCGTGCAGAGGAGTAGTCATACAATAACTGACGTTGCTCTTCGGGTTTTGCTTTTCTACCTTTAAAGGAAAAGGAGTAGTTTTCTAATTTTTCCACATCACGTTTCTTCCCTTTTCGCCTTATGAGAAGAATAGCTATAGTAATGAGAATGACAAATGCTACTGCCAATGAAGTGTATTCGAAAATGGAAGATGTCGCTCCGTACGTATTCATTTCATCTTGCAGTTCAAAGTCAACGAATCCGCTTTCGGGTTCCACCAAATTTTCTTCGATAAACTTTTCTGCGCCTGATTTGAAATACTCAATGATAGGCTCCATCGTTTTTCCGAAAAGAGTCAGTACTCCTCCAAAGAGAAATCCTCCTACACTAATAATAATCCTTCTCACTGGATCCAATGCAAATAGGACGACAATATATACAAGTGATCCTAATCCGATAATATAACCGAAAACCCTGCCCGCTTCCCTCACCTTAAAATTGCCTAATTGCCTGCTGTTCACAGTAACTGAGATCATCCGTATGAAAAAATAAAGGAAGGATGTTACAAGGAACAGGATGATTTGTTGTTTCATTAAAACTTCAGGGCTATTATAGGCGAAAAGCAAACGTGCCAGGAAAAAAAGAACGACAAAAACAAGTGTGTTTACAGTTAAGAATGGCCACCCTTGTATTCTGGATCCATTAAAATTGGCTTGAATCCTCCATAGAACATAAACAAAGAAAATCAGCATATTCATCAGCGGAGCATTGAACAGCAGAAACGGCGCCGTAACTGCCAATGCTAATCCTACGCCGTATCCAAGTGAATAATCCCGATTGTAAAACAGGAAAAAGGATATGATTCCTCCGAGGATTGACATGAGCAGCCATACATAGGGCATGATGGAGCCGGTTTCCCCTAAAAAGAAAATGAAGAGATAGGCAGGAAGAAACATTTCGACAATTAAACGTTCAGATAGGCTGAATCGGTTCCGGTCTTTTTCATATGTTGATTGTCCCAAATCCTTTCATTCCTTTCGTAGGAATTATCCAAGATGACCTCGTAGCGTTTTGTCCATTGTTTTGCCAGTGCTTTTACACGGTCATTCTCGTGGGTAATCAAAACGACGGTCTGCGGTAGCTGACCATGCCTTTCCATATGCTGAAGCATTTCCTCGAAAGGCAGTTTTGCATGCTTATCCGATATTTTCGCAAGCATGACCATCACTTTTTGAAATTGCACTTTACCCGATCCGCTCGGCAGTAGTAAATAAGGTTTTGCTCCAAAACTCCGTATATTAATCGCTATGGAATACGGAATATCATTTTTCATGCAGTAATCCGCATACGAAACGAGGCGCTCCACCTTTTTTTCAAAGTCTAAAAATCCTCTGTCCTTTTCAATCGCGTTCATCATGAGCACGACACTTTGCGAGCTGACAGGCAGAAACTCCTTTGTTTGCAACTTCTGCATCCGGGCACTTGCGGTCCAGTGGATCTGATCAAAACGATCCGTCGGGATGTAATCCCTTGTGCCGATCGGTTGGAATTCGTCCTGGAATAGCGACTGCTTCTGTTCAGTTTCGCCCGGTTTGTAAGGTGATGATTTCAGTTCCCTGCCAAGTGAGGTCACCTTCGGGTACACTAAACTTTGATAATAAATCGGTTCATTGAGCTCCATGTTGACAAATCCGTCTCCGAATAAATGCGGGATTTCTAACATGACCCTCGTCACTCTGGACATGCCCCTTTTTTTTCCTTCGAGAGGAATTCGGATCTCCACTTTTTTATTACCGCCTATCGCAAAAGGAACTGTCAAATCATATATTCCGCTGTAGTGTTTCTTGTCATCCGAACTCGGCGCGACCGCGTCTTCCATGGAAATGGTCAACGTCCCATTCCAGACCGGCACTTTTCCATTTTCGAACTCCAAGATGAGTTCTTCGCTTTCGCCAATCAAAATCCGTTTCTGCTTTGCTCGAAATGTTACTGAGAGATGCTGTCCAACCTTTGAAAAATAAACGTTCTGAAAAGCGAGCATTGCAAATACCGCTGCAAAACAAGCGGCAAGCCAGACTTGCAAATAGACGAAGGCATAAATGAAAAAAACTCCGGTGATTGCCATTCCTTGGTGAATCGATCTGAACCCATGTTCATAGCGTATCCACTTCATTAGACTGTCGCCTCGAGCGGTGCTGTAATGGAATTCATAATTTCCTGAAGCACTTCTTCAATCGTTCTTGTCAATACCCCTTCCGTAGATAGTTCCATCCGGTGTAACGCAGCTGGAGGAAGGATGTACTTGACATCATCTGGAGTGACGTAATCCCTGCCTTCAATATACGCTTTCGTCCTGGCAGCCTGAAGGATAGCAAGAGCCGCCCGGGAACTTAAACCAAGCTCCAGGAAAGGATGCTCTCTTGTGGCACGTACAATTTTCAATATATACTTTTCGACATCTTCATGGACTGTCACTTCTGCAGCTTCAGCAGCCCAGCTTCCGACAGTTTCAGCATCGATGATCGCATTCGTCCTTATCTCTCCAGGGTTCTTGCCGTATTGCCGCAGGATATCATGCTCTTCTTCAAACGATGGATAATCAATGTTCAGCTTGAATAAAAATCGATCCAACTGTGCTGCCGGTAAAGGAAATGTTCCTTGCTGCGATTCAATTGGATTCTGTGTTGCAATAACCATGAATGGTGTCGGCAAGGAAAGCGTTTCACCGTCGATTGTCACTTGCCTTTCTTCCATCGATTCCAAAAGGCTTGATTGTGTCCGGGGAGTCGCCCTGTTAATCTCATCCGCCAATAATATATTCGTTGAGACTGGACCGGCCTTCAGGATGAATTCCTGAGACTGGGGGTTAAAGTAACGGATGCCAGTCACATCCGATGGCAACACATCCGGGGTAAATTGCACACGCTTGAAATCCCCTTTGAAAGCGTTGGCAAAACTTTTGGCCATCATTGTTTTACCGGAACCTGGAACACTTTCCAACAAAACATGTCCCCGTTGTAAGAGTGCGATAAGCATTAGATCGAATTCTTTACCTCTGCCAATTACCGCTTGGTTTAATTCATTTCGGAAGTCCTTAATTGTCACCATCAAAATACCACCCTTTCTATTTTTCTATCCATTCCATTAGTCCAGGCATCTCTTCCAGGGAATTATACTCATTGATCAATCTATCGAGCATTTCGCTTATCAGTAATGTTTCCATTGAAGATAAGCCCTTTTCGCCCGCTATGGTAATCAATTCCTTGCGCGTTGTCTCAATTTGAACTTCCAGTATATGTTTCATGCGCAATACCTCCCGAGTGTAGATATACCTAAATAACAATTATACACGATTTCAGATAAAACAAGTAACTCAATTGAAGGCATTATTGAAATATATCGAACCTTCCACCAACAGAAAGTTCCACTACCTCTAGTTTATGCAGGCAAAATGAAAATACTATTTTAGAATGAAACACTTTACGTCACGGACTTTTTAAGGCAAACTATAAAAGATAATCTGTTTAAGGAGCTGTTTGATTATGAAAATCGCAGAAGTGGGAAATATTATAGAGTTTAAAGATGGCTTGCAAGGTATTGTGGAGAAAGTGAATGAGAACTCTGTAATCGTCGATTTGACATACATGGAAAATTTCGACGAGCTGCAAATGGAGGAAAAAACTGTCGTCAATCATAAACGCTATACAATTATCCACGGCAGTGATGAATGAAACATTTTCCATTGTACTACGTCCAATAAAGTGAAACTCACTCAAGGGGATTCTTTCCCCCACTAAGTGTTAGTTGAACCAATCGGGCATTTACTGGCAGTTAATCTCCCCCCCTTTGCGGGAGAGAATTACTTACAGTTAATGCGGGATAAATGAATAGGAGGGATCTTCAATGAAATTCAATTGGAAAATAGTATGCACAGGATTTGCAGCTGCTTTTCTCCTGACAGCTTGTGGAACCGATAACACGGATCAAAAGGAAGCCCAAACGGATGAACCTGAACAAGTTGTTGATGGAACAAACGGCAATTCAACGGATGGCACGTCAACCCCTGATGCAGGAGCAGGTTCTGCAAACGATGGCAATGAGGAGTCCGCCACAGATATGACGGATGCAGTGCTGACTGAGAGCGATGCCCAATCATATGCAATGGAAGTATTGCCCGGCTTTACGTTAACAAGTGAAGAACCTGGACGGGATAGCTTGTATGCAGATGAAAATCCAGAAGCTTTTATGCGCATTGAAACACAACCTGCCGAAGATGGAGCATATGATTATTTCACTGACAATATGCAAGAGGTATTAAAAGCCTCTAGCAATGGAGCGGAGCCTGAAGAATTGACGGACGTATATACGGATCTCGAGGATAAGGGCATCAAAAATGCAAAAGCATTCAAGGTGGATACGGAAACGGGACCAGTAACGGGAGTCGTTTTTGAAAAGGATGGAATGGTCGTCAGACTTACCCTATTCGACAATCCAGATGAAGAATACAAATCAGCTTTCTTGAGTATGGGACAGACAATACAATAATTTGAATAGCAGAATGACAAACGCCGAACAGGTTATGCCTGTTCGGCGTATTCTATGCATGAAATTATGAAAGGTTCTTAATGGATAGCCCTAGTTTTCTCAGGAGTTCAATTGCCGTGTCCTGTTCCGTTTTAGAAAGGACTGACATCAATTCATTGATCTTCCCTTCGTGGGACGGAAAAATCTCTTCGATCAATTCATTCCCCGCGGCTGTAATTGACATATACGTAATCCGTTTATCTTCAGTGCAATACACGCGTTCAATTAGCCCTTTCTTTTCAAGCTTATCCACGACATATGTCATGGATCCGCTGCTAAGCAGGATTTTTTGTCCGATCTTTTGAATTGGCTGCCTTCCTTTGTGGTACAAAAGCTCCAAGACAGCAAACTCTGTTGGATTCAGCTTATATGTTTCTATCAGTTTATTCGCTTCTTCCAAGACAACCTTACTTGCCCTTGAAAGGACGATAAATAATTTCAATGCACGTTCCGTATCATTTGACATAGTTCGGATCCACCTTTTGTTTTCCTGTCAGCGTCTCGACACTATTATAGCTACAAATGGACGAATGTGTCAAAACGAATTGATTCAAGAGACGATGGACTGCTTGCTATTCAAAGGATACGGAGCACCTTCTTTTGCTTTAGGGAATGTCAATATGAATTTTGTACCTACGTCCACTTGACTATCTACCGCAATCGTTCCGCCGTGGTCCTCGACTGTTTTCAGAACAAAAGGCAGTCCTAATCCCGTTCCGCCCGGCTTTGAGCTGAAAAAAGGCATGAACACTTGGCTCACCTGATGGCGAGTCATCCCTTTTCCCGTATCTGTTATGGATAAAATCAATTTTCCGTCAGATTCTGTGAGGTGAACGGCAAGCTTCCCCCCGACCTGCATCGATTCCAATGCATTCTTAAACAAGTTTAAAAGAACCTGCTTCATCTTATCCGGATCGCCAAAAATATGTGGATTGCTGCTCAGTTCTACAGACTGAGCAACTTCGATTCCATCCATTACCGCTTTCGGCAATAGTATTGAAACCATATCCCCAACCAATACTTCCAAAGAGAAGACGGCTTTCTTTTTTTCAGAGGGCTTCGACAACACGAGCATCTCCCCAAGAATGGTTTCCATTCTTTCGATTTCATCTTCGATTACGGAAATATAGCGGATTGAATCGTCTGTTGCCGATACTTTCAGCAACTGTGTGAATCCTTTCAAAGTGGTAATTGGATTCCTTATTTCATGAGCAATGCTTGCAGCAATTTGTCCGACGGCGGATAATGATCCTGAATGGGCCAGCTGCACTTGCAAATTCTCTTTTTCTGTGGAATCTGACATTTGGAAAATAAATATATTTGTTTCTTTATCGTAGTAGGTTGTAATATGATAGTATCTTGTATCCTCTGCTGACCTTTGGTACGTTTTAATTGACTCGACAAAGCCTTGATCTTTCACCTTTTCAAGAAGATCGTGAACGGACTCATCATTTTCAGGATCTATTATGGAAAGGACATTGCCAATACTTTGACCAACCAACTCTTTTCGTGTTTGATTGATAAACACGCTGTGCACTTCATTAACATCACGGATTTTTCCGTCTTGATCTACCAATAGCAGAAAATCGGATGATTGCCTGAACGCGTTGAAATATGTCTTTAAAGAAGGAATTTTGCAAGGTTCTTGTAAATCAAACTTCACAATAATTTTTTTCATATCAGGGATATAGAATAACTGCAGTTCACTCGGGAAGATTTCATCGAAACATAATGTTACCGACAATTTTTCCATCAGGATCTGTTCGGAAGTCTTTGCACGTTCTGTAAATCCTGTCCATTCACACATAGATGTCGAATCTATGATTTCACTGATATTCCTTTTGTCCGTTATGTCGAATTGCATTTTAAATGGCTCATTTTCGTAATAAATATCTCCATTTACATGTAAAACCAAGCTCGGTCGAAAACTGTCATCCAACAGGAATGACAAGCTTTTTAAAGTACTATCGAAATCACTCATTTGATACCTCCTGTACCTATTACCAAACAGTATGTGAAAAGACAAGATTTCATGCGAATAAAAGCATATTTTAGAACTACAGTTCAAAGAAGTATCTTCAATTCTGATTATTCCATATTGTTATTCGTAATAAAATAGTAGTTTTCGACTAAAATAGGTGTCTAAATTATCGATAATTAGTATTATATCAAAGGAGAAAGAATATGAACATAGTTCTCACAACATTAAATGCAAAATATATTCACACAAATCTCGCGATCCGGTATTTGAAATCATACGCAATGCCGGAATATGAACCTATATTGGCGGAATATACAATAAAAGATCCTGTTTTAAATATTGTATCAGACATTTATCAAAAGAAACCTACTATTGTCGGATTCAGTTTGTACATATGGAATATTGAAGAGTCAATCAAGGTCATCCGGATTCTCAAAAAAACAAATCCCGATCTTGTCATTGTAGCTGGTGGGCCTGAAGTAACGTATGACTTTGACAAGTGGTTGGAAGAAGTCCCTGAAATCGATTTCATTGTCCTCGGTGAAGGAGAAAGGACTTTTAAACAGCTTCTCGATTACCATGCAGGGAAAGTCAGCCTCAAAGAAGTGACAGGAGTCGCCTACTTGGAGGACGGAAGGCTGAAATCTACCGCTCCCGGACCGAAACTGGACTTGCGAGAACTGCCCTCCCCTTTCAGATTCCCAGAAGATGTACCTCACCTCGGAAACCGGGTGACGTATATTGAGACGAGCAGAGGCTGTCCGTTCTCATGTCAATTCTGTTTATCATCCATTGAAGTCGGCGTCCGGTATTTCAATCGAGATGCAGTTAAGGAAGACATTCGATACTTGATGAAAAATGGCGCCAAGACGATCAAATTCGTAGACCGTACGTTTAATATCAGCCGTAGCTATGCTATGGAAATGTTTCAGTTCCTTATCGACGAACATTTGCCGGGAACAGTTTTCCAGTTTGAAATAACGGGTGATATCATGCGTCCGGAAGTCATCAACTTCTTGAACGAAAATGCTCCTGCAGGGCTCTTCCGTTTTGAAATCGGAGTACAGTCGACTAACGATTTGACAAACGAACTCGTGCAACGGAGACAGAACTTTGAAAAACTGTCCAGAACTGTCACTATGGTGAAAAATGGCGGAAAAATTGCACAGCATCTAGATTTGATCGCCGGGCTGCCGGAAGAGGATTATGATTCGTTCAGGGATACGTTCAACGATGTCTTTGCCATGCGTCCGGAAGAGCTCCAATTAGGCTTCCTCAAGCTATTAAGAGGGACTGGATTGCGCATTCAGGCTGAACAATTCGGTTATACGTATATCGATGAAGCCCCGTATGAAATCTTATCCAATAACGTCTTGACATTCGATGATATCTTAAGAATCAAACAGACCGAGGATGTGCTAGAAAAGTATTGGAATGACAACCGCATGCCGCGAACAGTTGAGTATCTTGTATCGGAAGTGTTTGAAACACCGTTTGACTTCTTCCAGCAATTCGGTACGTTCTGGGAAACGAAGGGCTGGTCGAGGATCGGCCATCAGCTTCAGGACTTGTACACAAGATTGGAGGAGTTCCTCCTAGAGTATGGACAAGCAGATATGAGCATTGTTAAAAGTCTAATGAAAATCGATTATTTGGCGCACCATACTTTCCAACCGCGACACATTTGGTGGCGTGAAGAGTTGGAACCTGAAGCACTGACTGCAATTGAACGGTCGGTGCTGGATGATAAAGTTCTGCTGAGCAGTATTTCAACGCCTACCCGGCTTACCGAAAGGAATATCCGGAAGCATACATTCATCACACCGATCTGCATCCGGCCGACAGATTCATATGAATATGGTTCTGTGAAAGAAGAAGGCTATCTTGTCACGTTTTTCTGCAAAGGACAGAATCCGCAATTTCATTTTATTGAAAAAACAATGGATAAAGCAGTCCTCTAAACATAAAAAGCATCTTTCCTCCTTTATACAATGAGGAAAGATGCTTTTTTCATCCAATGATGACGCGTTCTTTAGGATATGTGTACGGTTTTTTATTCGTCTTTCCACCTAATGTATACAGGAACGAAATGAGACCGACCCGTCCTATGAACATGAGGACCATAATGATTAACTTGCCAATTACCGATAGATCAGATGTAATTCCAAGGGACATGCCGCACGTACCAAATGCAGAAGTAATTTCAAAAAGGAGTGCGACGACCGGAATATCCTTCTCGGTTATTAGCAAAATAAGCAACGCCGTCATAACCATCATTGCCGCAAGCAGAATAACTGCATAAGAGCGGTAGACGTCTATAAGCTTGATTTCCCTTCGGAAGATATTAATGACATTGTTGCCTCGCGCAAAATTGATTAGAAACAGTAGCGCGATGGCGAATGTCGTTGTCCGGATTCCCCCGCCTACTGAACTCGGGGAAGCCCCTATGAACATTAGTGATGAAATGAAGATATCCGTAGCTTCACTGAACTGTGTAATGTCATAGGTCGTCAATCCTGCCGACCGCGAAGAAACAGAGTGAAACAAGGAGGCAAAGATCTTTTCATGCCATGCCAGCCCCTTAAAGGAGTGGAATGACTCCAAAATGTAAATGAGCAATGCCCCCCATACGAGCAACAGTCCGAATGTGACGGTTGTAATTTTCGTAAAGAGGGAAAAACGGAAATTCGGCACTTTTTTCGAGAAAAAGCTTTTCACTTCTATCAGCACAGGAAAACCGATTGCACCGAGGATTATAAGAATCATCGTGACAGTTTGTACAAAGTAATCATCGAAATATGGATGCAGCGACGAACCCGTAATATCGAAACCGGCATTGGTCGTCGCGGAAACCGACATGAACATCCCATTCAGCAGAGCTTCACTGAATGTGTCGTAATACCGCTTAATATACAATGTCAATATGATGCCGCCTGTAATCTCAATCAAAAATATAATGCGGACAATCTGATTAATGAGGCCGACGACTCCTGCCAGCGAATATTGGTTATGATCGACCATGATGAGTTGACGTTCACGCAGGCCGATTCGCTTTTTAACCAATAGCCAGAAGAATGTACCAATCGACATGATGCCGATTCCACCTAATTGCAGGACGAGCATGAGCATGCATAACCCAAAGACGGAATAGGTGCCTCCTATGCTTATCGGTGTTAAGCCTGTCACACTGACCGCACTTACCGCCGTGAATAAACTATCTATGAAGCTGACCTCGACGCCCGGCAGATAAACGCCTGGCAAATTCAACAATAGGAAGGAAAACCCGATCGCCAAGAAATAATAAAAGACGATAACTTGAGCGGGTGTGAATCTGTGCAGATTTTCCCTTGTAAGTTTCATGCAATCAGAACCTTTCTAAAGTGAGGGAATCGTCTTTTCATTTTAGTGAACTTCCGCTCAAAAGGAAAGAAAACAACTACAAAAAAATAATCGGCCGGTACATTTCGCCATGTACCGGCCGCTTTACTTACACTTTTTTCCTGTTTCTTGCCATTGCAGTCAAATAACCGCCAATAGCAATCGCTAAAAGGACACCCCAGAAGATCGATTTCCAGATTGTCGAATGCGGGAATGCCTCATCAATGATCTGTAGCTTCGGATGTGACAATGTCATTACGACTAATTTGACCCCAACCCAGCCGACGATAAGGAATGCGGCCGTTTCAAGGGAAGGAAATTTCTCCAAAAGCACGACGAACTGTCTGGCGGCAAAACGGATAATAACCAAGCCGATGATTCCACCTAGGAGCATTACGACGAATTGGCCACCGTTTATTCCGCCAATATGAAAATCACCTAGCTCCGGCAAAGTGACAGCCAGTGCGACTGCAGCAAGCATCGAGTCAAGGGCAAATGCTATATCTGCTAGCTCGACCTTGAAAACCGTCATCCAAAAGCCCGATTGCTTTCGTTGTTTCTTCACACCATTGTGGTCATCTTTCCCTCTATCTACTAAGCTTTTGATAGCTATGAATAAGAGATATGCTGCTCCGAGCGCCTGTATTTGCCAAATGTTCACTAAAAACGTAATCATGAACAAAGCAGCAAAACGGAAGACAAATGCCCCAAGCAAACCGTAGAACAATGCCTTTTTCTGTTGAACTTTCGGAAGGTGCTTTACCATGACAGCCATAACGACAGCGTTATCCGCAGCCAATAACCCTTCAAGTGCAATCAATACAACAAGTACCCATGCGTATTCCAGTAATATTGCTTCCAATTGATTTCCTCCTTATTTCTCCAAATAAAAAAACCCTCACCTAATAAAAGGCAAAGGTCTCGCTAAGTCAGAAATTTTTAAGTGAATATCTGCTATCATAACCGATGGCGCTTGCCATGTATTGACGACTATGAAATAGGTTGCCCTATAGCTACTCCCCTTTGACAACTGTCAAAAGAAATATTTGGTTGTTGAGTGCTTACAAAGAATTATACCATCAAAGATATCTGGAAACAATTTATTCGCTACGAATAAATTATAAAAATCCGGAGAGGCATCTCCGGATTCAGACTGTAGACAAACTCCATGAATTTGAGTGTTTGCCTACAGTCTCTTTTCTTTTAAAATAGAGATAATGCTACAATGTTGATTTGCACTGCGAGCGGACGCTTTCCGCGGGCACGGCTTCAGCCAATCGAACAACGAAGGGTTCGATTTGCCGTATTTCTGCGTTCTTTGCAGAAATTAAGGCAGCCTATGCTCGCAACGCTTCGCTTGTGCTCGCAAAAGCCGTTCTACGTAACGGCTTTCGCTCAGTCCAGGGTCTTCAGCTCGCGCTGTTCCCGCAGGAGTCGCCGCTCTCCGCTCCAATCAACGGTGTTATCTAATAACTGAATGAGGTGATGGATATGATGACAAGGAATCAAATTAAAGAACGCGAACAGTTGGAAATGCTGTCAATAGAGCAGTTGGTTCCTGATGACCATCTGGTGCGCAAACTGGATGCCGCCCTTGATTTTTCCTTAATCTATCCATAAGTTGAAGATCTGTATTCAACCACTGGGAGAGCTAACTTAGATCCTGTGGTACTAATCAAGATGACATTCATTCAATATATCGCAGACAAACAAGGAAATTGAAACTAACGTAAAAGAATGCTCATGCAGGCGATGCTGACTTTTGCTGCCTTAAATCGTAAGAAGATGGCTAGTTGGACGTGGAGAGCGCCGGCTATGGAGGCTGAAATAATCCCCATATCTTAAAGGATTTCTAGTTGATTGGAGTGTAGGGCGGCGACTCCTGGGGGATAAGCGCAACGTGAAGACCCCGCAGGGAGCGAAGCGACGAGGAGGCTGAGGGCAAGCCCCCCGGAAAGCGTCCGCCCGGAACGGAAATCAACGTTATTTCAGTATACTGACAGTTAAAATTTACATTTTTAAGCAAAAGGGTTGGAAATCTATGATTTCCAACCCTTTTGTCTACAGTCTGAATCCGGAGAGTCATCTCCGGAGTTTTTAGATCTATTCAACCTCAATCGCACGTCTTCTCGTTTGCCGATCGAACAAACTATAGATGATCGGAACGATATACAACGTAAGGAATGTAGAACTGATCAACCCGCCGATGACAGCAATCCCCATCGGCTGATTCATTTCCGTCCCTTCGCCGATGCCGAGCGCCAATGGCAACAGCCCTAGGATCGTCGTCAAGGCGGTCATCAGGATAGGACGTACACGATCCCTCACAGAAGCGATAATGGCGTCGTAAGAAGACATCCCGCTCTCTTTCCGTTGGTTAATATAGTCGACGAGAACAATTCCGTTATTGACGACTATGCCGACAAGGACAAGAATTCCGATGACAGCAGTCACACTGATAGGCGTATTCGTGGCGAATAATCCTAACGCCACCCCAATCACCATGAGCGGCACAGAGAACATGATGACAAATGGATACTTGAAAGACTCGAACTGTGCAGCCATTACGATATAGACGAGAACTACGGCGAGAACAATCGCCATAAGCATATCATCGATCGCACTCTCGAACAGTTCCCGATCGCCCCCATAAGACATTTCCGTCTCTTCCGGCAAATCGATCTTCTTCACGATTCCATTCACTTTATCGGTCATATCCCCTAAAGAGAATGACGATTCATACTTTACATTGAAGGAGACAGAGTGGGCCTGGTCAACCCGCTGGATGGAAACCGGCCCTTCTGCAATGGAAATCGATGCGACATCCTTCAGCGGGATGAAAGTTCCTGATGGAGTTCTCAACTTAATTTGCTTCAGCCTGTCAATGCTGTTGCGGTACTTTTCATCATATTGGACAATGACCGATACTACATTCTCTTTTTTATCAACGAATTGTGAAGCTGCTTGCCCGCGTGTAATCGAATTTACGGTTTGCGCTATCTGATAAGGTGCCAGTCCAAGGCCGGCTGCCTTTTCACGGTCTACTTCAATATGGATTTCCTCGACTGTATCTTGAAGATTATTGGATATTTCAAGTACCGAATCCATTTTCCGCAGCTCTTTATCAAGTTTAGCAACCGATTCGTTCAACCTTGCTTCATTCGTATCTTTCAATGTAAAGGATAATGTATTCGGACTGGATCCAGCTGCGGTCTGCATTTCAAAGCTTACGTTTGCTTCTTCACCTACGAGATCAAGCACATCGGGTTGAACAGCATCAACAAACTCGAATACCGAACGCTTCCTCTCCTTAAGGGGTGCAAGCTTGACATACATTTCGGCCCGATCCGATTCTGACCCCCCTTGCGCCATGCTTTGTTGCGTACCTCCGATCAGACTTACATAAACGTCAATATCTTTTTCCTCTTTCAGCCTGGTCTCAATCTTTTTCACAACTTCATTTGTAGATGACAACGATGCGCCATTCGGCATCTTAATAGAAATGCTGAAGAACCCCTCATCTGTAGGCGGAAGGAATTCCGTACCGACCTTGAATAAGCCGAAGCCGCTGACTAGTAGAAGGACGAGTGTCATTACTAGCACGAATGCACGATGGCGCAGTGACCATTTGACCGATCGTTCAAACCTGTTTAACGTCTTCGAACGGCGCCTTCTCGCTTCGATATTCCCCGTGGGCTTTGTGAGCATCCGACTCGCCATCATCGGTACGACCGTCAATGCGACGACAAGGGATGCAAATAGGCTGAATGATATTGTCAACGCGAATTCCGTGAAGATCTGCCCAATCAAGCCGCTGATGAAAATGACGGGTACAAAGACGGCGAGCGTCGTCAACGTTGAAGCCGTAATCGCTCCACTGATTTCTTTCGCCCCATCCCTTGCTGCTTCTGTACGATCTTTCCCCATCGCTATATGCCGTTCGATATTCTCGATGACAACAATCGCATTGTCAACTAACATCCCGATTCCGAGCGCCAACGCGCCAAGCGTCATGATGTTAAGCGAGAAGTCAGCGAAAAACATGAGCACGAATGTAACGACGACAGAATAAGGGATTGCAATGCCGATAATGATTGGGCTTTTGATTCCCCGTAGGAATAAAAACAGAACGATCATCGCAAATAGTCCGCCAAGCAATAGCGATTGGCCGATATTTCCGACGGCAAGTTTCACATAGTCACCTTGGTCAAACAAAACATCCGCCTCGACACCTTCGTATTCCTCCTGGGCAAGTAAACGATCCAATGCATCTTTGAAAGCTGTCGACACCGTTGCCGTATTTGCACCTGATTCCTGCAGAACCGACATGAGAACTGCCTGTTGATCATTCGCCCTCGTTTCGGAAGTTGCTTTCGCTTCAAGCAAAGCAACTTCCGAAATGTCTTTCACTTTCACTTTTCCTCCGGTCATTGGATTGACGCCTACCATGATTTCTCTAATATCATCGATGGTCGTCAATGAACTGATGATTCTTGTCGTCAGTTGCTTTCCGCCGTTCGTTTCAATCGGCTCTCCGGGCATCGATACATTGTTCGCTTGGATTGCTTGTACAATGTCCGACTGAACAAGTCCGAAATTCTCAAGCTTTTTCTGATCCAAAATGACTTGGACCTCTTCCACCAATTTACCTGTTACGGTAACGCTGGCGACCCCCTTCGTCCTGCGCAGCTCCGTTTCGAGACGCTCGGCGATTTCCCGTATATCGGCTTTTTCTGAATTTGTTCGAAGTGATAATTGGATGACCGGAAACTGTGCAGGGTCGAATTTCATGAACCTCGGGGCATCAGCGCCTTCAGGTATAGGCACTTGGTTGATTCGTTGCATAATATCCAGTTGCACATCGTCAATTTTTGTAGCCCAGTCAAACATGAGCAGAATGAAGTTGGCACCTTCCTGTGAAGACGACTGCATTGATTTCAAGCCAGGGGCAGTAGACAAGCTTGCCTCCAGCGGCTTTGTCAGTTTCTCACTCACTTCCGTGGAAGAGGCACCCGGATAGTTGGTGACGACGACTGCTACCGGTGGGTTCAACTCTGGAATGAGCGTCACCGGAATTTTGAAAAAGGAAACTGCCCCTAGGATGATGACTAAAAAAATCGTCACAATCGTAAAGACAGGTCGTTTTATGGAAAAATCACTGATTTTCATTTGCACATCCCTTTCGTCTGCAAAACGCTTACTACTATCATATTGAAAGATGACGGTAACATCAATTCCGAGCCTCGGTTATCCCTCATAAACAGATTCGGAAAGTTTTCGATCATTTCCATACAGGTATCGATTATTTCCCTAGGGATATCGATCATTCATCGGAGGTTATCAATCATTTCCCCGAATTTATCAATCATTTCCCGACTTTTATTGTCATTTCGGGACC
Organism: Sporosarcina luteola; assembly: GCF_023715585.1. Classification (GTDB taxonomy): domain Bacteria; phylum Bacillota; class Bacilli; order Bacillales_A; family Planococcaceae; genus Sporosarcina; species Sporosarcina luteola_D. Next base: position 120,371 of record NZ_JAMBOK010000001.1, on the reverse strand, counting down.
TTCGAATCATTAAAACCATCTCTCATTTAATTTCCAACAAACAAAAAACCGGGAAGACTTGAAATATCGAGTCTCCCGGTTGAACAGAGTATTTATAGCAAGCTGTACAGTCGAATATCCGGAAATTTATCACCGAACCAACGTAGTGCAAAGTCATTTTCGAATAAGAAGACGAGATTGTCATAACGGTCCTTCACGAGCATGGAACGCTGCCCCGTCATCGAATCTTTCACATCGCTTTCATTTTCAATCCAGCGGGCGACTTTGGAGCCGATATGCTCCATGTGGACATCCACGTTGTATTCGTTTTTCATACGATGCTCGAACACTTCGAATTGGAGTTGACCGACGGCGCCCAATAGAACTTCTTCTGTATGCAACGTCTTGTAATATTGGATTGCGCCTTCTTGGACCAACTGAAGGATTCCTTTATGGAAATGCTTCGACTTCATGACGTTTTTCGCTGTGACACGAACAAACAGCTCTGGCGTGAACTGCGGCAACGCTTCGAATAGGAAATTTGACTTCCCTCCGACAACAGTGTCGCCGATTTGGTAGTTCCCCGTATCATATAGACCGATGATATCCCCTGCAACTGCCTCATTTACCGTTTCGCGGTCATCAGCTAAAAATTGTGTAGTCTGTGATAGTTTAATCGTTTTCGAAATTCGTGGGACTGTGACCGACATCCCCCTTTCGAATCCGCCCGATACAATCCGTACAAAAGCGATCCGGTCACGGTGAGCAGGATTCATATTCGCCTGGATTTTGAAAATGAACCCGGAGAACTCCTCTGAATTCGGATCGATAAGCTGGTCGTCCTTCGTTTTCCTCGGTTGCGGAGGTGGTGCAAACTGAAGGAATGTTTCCAAAAATGTCTGCACTCCAAAATTTGTCAAGGCACTGCCGAAAAACACAGGCGTCAATTCTCCCTTGGCGACTCTTTCCACGTCAAACTCATTGCCTGCTTCATTTAAGAGCAGTACGTCTTCAAGCGCTTGCTTATAATAGGAAGTTTCCGTCATCGGATGCTCGACTGCAAGCTCCCCTTCTTCATTTAAAGGAAGGAAATGACTGTCTCCTTCGACACGAGCTTGCTCAATGCGATTATTGTAACGGTCATAGACACCGATGAACTCCTTGCCCATGCCGATCGGGTAATTCATCGCATATGAGTCAATTTCGAGTACCTCTTCCAACTCTTCCATCAGTTCGAGAGGCTCTTTCCCTTGGCGGTCCATTTTGTTCATGAACGTGAAAATCGGTATACCTCTCATCCGACAGACTTTAAATAGTTTGAGTGTCTGAGGTTCGATACCTTTTGCCGAATCGACCATCATGACAGCGGCATCTACCGCCATTAATGTACGGTATGTGTCTTCACTGAAGTCTTCGTGTCCAGGTGTATCGAGAATATTGACACGCTTTCCGTCGTAGTCGAATTGCAGCACGGAAGAAGTTACTGAAATTCCACGTTGCTTTTCAATTTCCATCCAGTCTGATGTTGCATATTTTCCTGTCTTCTTTCCTTTTACGGTACCTGCGTCACGGATGGCACCGCCGAAATAGAGCAGTTTTTCTGTCATCGTCGTTTTCCCGGCATCCGGGTGGGAAATGATTGCAAACGTACGCCGTGATGCAATCTCTTCATGTATAGGTTTTTCCATTTTGTCTGAACTCCTTCTTTTCCACTTTTCTAAGCATAGACAGATTGCAAATCATTTTCAACAATTTTTTCTCCATTGCGCAAAGTCTTTTACTAAAAGGAAAAGAGCTATCTCATATGATAGCTCTTCATTTTCCTATTTCTCTATATAACCTCTGCCGAACTTCTTCTCCGCCTCATCCAATGCGATCTCTGCGTCGGAATGGGGAAGTTTTTCTCTGCCGATGATTTGAAAGTCTTCATGGCCTTTTCCGGCAAAGATGATAATATCCCCTTCCTCCGCGACAGAAACGGCATGACGGACGGCTTCCTCTCGATCCCCGATGCACGCATATTGATTGTGCTGCATGCCTGCTTCAAGCTCGGACAAAATCGTTTCGTATGCCTCATCTCTCGGGTCATCCGTCGTCAGCACGACATAATCGGCAATCGATGCCTTCTCTGCCATGATCGGACGTTTAATACGATCCCTGTTACCGCCTGTCCCAATGACGAATATCAATTTGCTATCGGCATCTTTATAAGGCAACACTGCTTGGATCGCCTTCTCGATTGCATCAGGTGAGTGTGCGTAATCGACATAAATGGTCAACGGCAACTCCGTATCGACTTTCTCCATCCTGCCTTTTGCAGAAGGAATGACTGCCAACCCTTCGAGGATTACATCCATCTCAAGTCCCTTTGCATATAAGGCCGCAATGACCGCGAGAGCGTTATAGACGTTGAATTCTCCAATAAGCGCCATCGTGACGTCGAAGCCTCCAACCGGCGATTCCAAATAGAATGAAGTGCTATCGACAGTCATGTTGATGTCCATTGCACGGAAATCAGCATCATTGCGAATTCCGTATGTAAATACCGGGAAGGAGGTCATTTCCTTCATTCGCTCTCCCCAGGGGTCATCCGCATTGACGACGCCGTACTTCGCCTGCGCAAGGTCCTGTCCAAGCTGCGCAAATAAAAGTCCTTTTGCATGCCCATAATTCTCCATCGTTCCATGGAAATCCAAATGGTCATGCGATAAATTCGTGAAGACCGCAATATCAAATTCGGTGCCCGCCAGTCTTCCTTCCACAAGCCCATGAGAAGAAACTTCCATCGTCATCGTGGAACACCCTGCATCAGCCGCTTGCTTGATCATTTGCTGTGTCGTCAGCACATCCGCTGTCGTATTTTCAGTTTCAAATAAAACACCGTCCAAATTGAAGCCAATTGTACCCGTCACTGCAGATTTTTCACCAGCATGTTGCAATACGGAATGGAGCATATTGCCAACGCTCGTTTTTCCGTTCGTTCCCGTAACGCCGATCATCGTCATACGTTTTGAAGGAAAGTTCATGAAGCGGGGCGCCAGCAAAGAGATTGCCCTTGACGTGTCTTCCACGTAGACGACCGCCACCTTGTCCAAATCAGCTTCGACAGGACTGGAAGCCACAATCACTCTTGCTCCATTTTCAATCGCTTTCGAAACGAATGCATGTCCATCCACAGTGAACCCTTTTATGCAGACAAACACGCCTCCTGCATTGACTGAGCGCGAATCGACTGCAATATCCGTTACGATATCGGGTAAAACCCCTTCCACTCTCTTGATCGGTAAACTTGAAAATAAATAATGGGTCTCCATACCGAGGCCACCTTCCAACAATTATTAGTTCAACATTTCTGATAGTACATATGCATGCAACAATTGTGATGTCGCTCTTAATGAATCGACATGAGTCCTTTCCAATGCATGCGAGGATTCGATACCAGGACCGAACAGTGCATGACGTACATCGAAGCCCGCACGTATTGCTGCAGAGGCATCGGATCCGTAATAAGGATATATATCTAACTTGAACGGTATACTCTCTTTTTCACATAGATCCGTCAAATGCCTAGTCAGCGCATAATGGTACGGCCCGCTTGAATCTTTCGCACAGATCGATACGGTGTACTCATCAGAAGTTTGCCCGTCACCAATCGCCCCCATATCGACAGCGATATATTCTACGGTTTCATTCGGGATATTTGAATTCCCGCCATAACCGATTTCTTCATTGTTCGAGATGTAGAAGTGAGTCGTATTCGGAAGTTCCGTTTCATTTTCCATCAATGAACGTATCAACTCCAACAAAAGGGCAGTACTCGCTTTATCATCAAGATGCCTTGATTTGACAAAACCGGTTGGCGTCACTTCAAATCTTGGATCGAACGAAACAAAATCTCCCACTTCAATGCCAAGCGCTCTCGTTTCGGCAGCGTTCGTCACTTTCTCATCGATCCGCACTTCGATATTGTCGGCATTCCTTTCTGCCGTTCCAGAATTCCGGTAGACATGGACTGTGGTCTGATGCATCAAAATCGTCCCGCGGAAGTCCTTTCCGGAAGCAGTATGTATATGGCAATACTCACCTTCCACCGCATTCCAGTTAAACCCGCCAATCATCGCCAATTTCAGCCTTCCATTGCCTTTGATTTCCTTCACCATCGCTCCAAGCGTATCCGTATGCGCTGTCAACAGACGATGACGTGAATCATCCTTCCCTGTCAAAGTTGCGATAACAGCGCCTTTATTCGTCCGTTTAAATGGGACTCCGATTTCCCCAAGTTCGTCGGCGATGACTTGCATGACTTTTTCAGTGAAGCCCGATGGACTTGGGGTTTCAACTAGTCTTTTTAATAATTCAGTCGTTCTTGATTCATTAAATTGATGCATCTCTCATTCCCCTTTTCTTTTTCTGAAACTTCTGTTTCCATTATAAAACAAATGTTGTATGATACTTATAATACTACTACTTTCCGAGGTGCAGCAATGGAAAACGGTCACGCCCTTCACTCTAAAAAAAATAACTATCTCGTCGGTTCTTTCAGTTTTATCGTTCTCCTTCAACTACTCGCTTCACCTTTCTATGACCAACCGTTATATGTACTGCCAATTGCAGCTGGAGCTCTATTCAACCTCAGCCTTTTTGGTCTTCTGCATTTTGGAAAACCGAACCAAAAAATAATTAGCTGGCTAATTATCATGGGAAGCAATTTTTATATTCTTTCCTTGCTGTTTGTCGACGCAGATTTTCCCTATCTTTTCTTTTTGTTTTTTCCTATTATCATGTCTCTCGTCTTTAGCGACAAATACTTGCACATTATCATGATGGTCTTAACGGCTATTGAATTGATCGTATTATTACAGATCATAGGTCCATATTTCCATCCGACGAGAGATCTAAAATTAGTAATCCATTTCAGTTTCTTATTTCTTATTGTCGTGCTGCTACTCTTCATCATCACTGTAAAAATCGGCCCCCAAATGAAAAAGCTGCTCATTGAAAAAGAGGTTATGAGCATGACTCTTTCCTCGAAAGACGGTTATTTGGATTTATTTTTTGAACATGCTCAAGATGCGATTGCAGTATTCAGCCTTGACCAAAAGCTGCTTGCCGTCAATCCTGCATTTGAAGAGATATATGGTTGGAAAAAAGAGGAGTGCATCGGAAAAGCGATACAATTGACACCCCTGTCAGAACTCGAAGGAAAGGCAGAGCAGCAACAATATCTGCTGCAAGGAAGGAGCTTTACAAATATCCGGTCGAAAGAGCTTCGGAAAAACGGAACTGTATTTGAGGCAGAAACAACCTTGGCACCCATCTATGATAAAAACAAGGAAATCATAGCATTGTCCATGATCACTCGAGATATAACGGAAAAACTTCAGGCAGAACGCCTGAAGGTTGAAGCGATTAAACTAAATGCAATTGGGGAAATCGCCGCGACTGTCGCCCACGAAGTGCGAAACCCTATGACCTCGGTCAATGGATTTGTCCAATTGATGAATGAAGATCCCGATAATCCATATCGTGCCTATACGGAGATAATGGAGAATGAAATTGAGAGGATCAATTTAATCGCGAATGAATTCTTGATTTTATCCAAACCTAATATTAAGCAACGAAAGGAAATTGACGTAGAAAATACGATAATTGGAGTCATTGACCTTTTTGCAGAAGAGCTGAAAATGCGGCAAATTAATTGCTCTTTATTTTTGGCAGAATATCCGTCGACTGTATTCGGTAATGAAGAAAGTTTAAAACAAGTATTTATCAACCTCATGAAAAACTCGCTGGAGGCAGTACAGAACGGCGGTAACATCTCGTTTTATAATTCGATCGTCAATCATACTATTTCTATTACGCTGACCGATAACGGCCATGGGATGGATCCCGAGACGTTCAAACAATTGTTTATACCGTTCTTCACGACGAAGGACGGAGCTACAGGACTCGGACTCGTCATTACGAAAAAAATAGTGTTGGATCATGGAGGAAAAATCGATTTCAATACACTTCGAAAAAACGGCACTGAATTGACCGTGTCTTTCCCGATTTATTCACTCAATAAAAGTATAGGGTTTGCTACGCTTGCGGACTGATCATCTATATTTTCAACATACTGAAAATGTGCGAAGGAAAAGCCTATGCATTCCTTCGCACGGTGCTCACCACAATTAGCGAAGTAGAGACTTTACAATTGCCAGTTTATTTCCATATGGCGGATACCCAATACGGACAGAAACTTTTGTACTTTTCTTCAAGATGGATTTCGAATGAGTGAACAGGTCAAAGCTCGCCTTTCCATGGTAGGCATTCATGCCGGATGCACCGACTCCGCCAAAAGGTAGATGGATATTGCCTACATGTGAAATAGTATCGTTAATGCAGCCGCCTCCAAACGGAAGTTGTTCCAAGAAATAATCCTGCGCCTGTTCATTTTCAGAGAATAGGTAGGCTGCTAAAGGTTTGGGCAGTTGGCGGATACGACGAATGGCCTCCCCTAAATTTTGATAGGGCAAGATTGGAAGAACCGGACCGAATATTTCATCCTCCATTGCAGGACCGTTCCATGAAACGCCATCCAATAAGGTCGGGCTCACGTATAGATCATGACGGTCTGCTTTTCCCCCGAGGACGATATGGCTCCTTTCCTTATCGATCAATTCTGCTAGTCGATCAAAATGTTTCTCGTTGACGATTCTCCCATAATCCGGACTTTTCGCGCTGTCTTCTCCATAGAAGTCGTGTATACAGTTTTTGAGCTCATTCAGAAATTGCTTCTTCACTGATTCATGGACAACGACATAGTCCGGCGCGACACAAGTTTGCCCGTTATTCACAAATTTCCCCCAAACAATCCGTTCCGCAGCCCTCTTCAAGTTAGCAGTTTGATCGACGATGACAGGACTTTTCCCTCCCAGCTCCAACGTGACCGGTGTCAAACGTTCAGCTGCCGCCTTCATGACAATTTTCCCGACAGCAGCACTACCGGTGAAAAATATATAATCGAAAGGTGCATGGATCAATGCGGAAGTTTCCTCGATACCGCCTTCGACGACCTGTACATAATCTGGAGGAAAAACTTCCGTCAAGATATCTTTTATAATATCAGCTGTATGGACAGTTGCTTCTGACGGTTTGACGACCGCGCAGTTTCCTGCAGCAATTGCACCCACTAACGGATCCATGATTAACTGAAATGGGTAGTTGAAAGGTCCGATGATCAATACTGTCCCATATGGTTCCCGTATGATAAAACTTTTCGCCGGTTGCAGATGTACTGGCGTCTTCACAGATTCAGGCTCCATCCATTCCTTTAAATGCTTCATCATGAATGAAATGCTAGACAATACGAACCCGACTTCCGTCACATACGACTCAAACTGGCTTTTCCCTAAGTCTTTCTGCAACGCTTCAAAAATCTCTTCTTCCTTTTGTACAATCGCTTTTCGTAAACGCTCTAACATGTCCAACCTAAATTCCACAGTTTTTGTAACTCCGGAATCATAAAAGTTTCGCTGAAATGCGATTTTCGATTCGATTTCTTGAGAAATTCCCACAAATACCCCGCCCCTTCAACAAATAATATTGTCAATATAGCAAAAGAACCGATTTCAGTTCGTCAAATTCCGACCAATTACGCAGTTTGGGGAATTGAACGTCAACATATACTATGATTACATAATTCATTAATTTGGTCCCGTAATTCGTGCAGTACAACCTTTATCGCCAATGAAAAAAGGCATATTTAACCCGCCGGCAAACAATAGGTCTAATGATTCCTTTTCAGTGGTTCGCGTTTCGGTCCCTCTCCTTCTCGGGTAAAGACGTATCACATAGCCACAAACTAATAATCAATGAAATGGAGGAAATGAACATGACAACAACAGAAACTTGGTGGGAAACAATTTTTGAGGGTAATCTTTCATTAGGTCTCAACAAGGAGCGCGTTACAGACCTGGATAATGAAACTTTCCTCTACTTTGACCCAAAACATGAAATGGATCTTGATACTAACCAAAACCATACACACTAATTGACATGCTTCCCGATTGACGGGAAGCTTTTTTATGCCCAGCTTCAGTTTATGCTCCTTGTTATTCTATGCTTCTCCACAAATATAACGCAGCATAACTTAAATATGGTGACCACGACGCAAAATGGACAATCATTTCATCAGCTGTCGGTTTCCGGTCGAGTTTCCATAATTGTTTTAAAGCATTTTGAAGACCGATATCCGCTAACGGAAATAAATTTGGCCGTCCTAGTCCGAACATAAGGAAGTTTTGGGCAGTCCACGGGCCAACTCCCCGATGCTTGACCATCTCTTCTATCACTTCTTCATCATCCATTTGAGTTAACTTTGATAAATCCAACTTGCCATCCACTATCGATCGTGACAATCCAATTACATATTCTGCTTTCCTGCCACTAAATTGAAGCTTCCGTAAATCCTCCACATCCAGAGATGCAATCGTTTCCGGACTCGGATATTTCCAAACACCGTCCTGCAGGCTGCCGAAAGATTCGACGAAGCGCATCGTCAATATATGAGAGAATGCCAAATTCAACTGTTGATGAATGATGTTTTTCATAAGCGTACCATAGAGTGAAAAACTTCGGATGAGCGGCGTGCCGGCATGATCTATAAAAAGCTGCTCAAGATCTGTCCCTCTAAAATGATGTGCAATCATATCCAACGGGCGGTCAAAATGAAATAGTGTTTTAATATGGTCGAGCTGATTCTCGTCAATTACGTTCTCTAGTTTAAAGGATGGAATGGCCGTTGAACCGGTGGCCACAAGACTGACGATATTCCCTTCTTCCATTGGAATGCGGATTTCACGTTTTGATAAATCCACTGCATTTACAGGGTCTGTTGCCAATCTTTCAAGCGCACGGTCAAAGTTATATACGAATGGTATCGAAATATGTGCCTCGATTGTCATCACCTCTTTTCTTCATATTCTACCTTTTTTTCGTCGCTTTAAAAAACTTTTAGAAAAAGTGTTGACTTCTATCGCAAACAAGCTATAATAATAAATGTGCAGTAAGCAAGCAACACTTTCTCCCGATTCCGTAGCTCAGCTGGGAGAGCGCTACCTTGACAGGGTAGAGGTCGCTGGTTCGAGCCCAGTCGGAATCATTGGGTGCCAAACCCGTAGGAAGGTTGTCGGAACAACAACCTTCTCCAGAAACAGTCCTATTAGGCCGGATGCCTAGGGGCTGTTTTTTTGTCGTTCGGAACCAGCTCAGAACCAATTTCCGACAAAGTTTTCGAACCGTATTTATTACCGCATCACTCATTCAAGTATGCTATCTCACTATCACTCGCACCAAATTCACCATTAACGAAAACCTCGACTGTTGTTGTTACGGTTTTTTCGTATCTGTCTCCTCGATTTTTTAATACATATTTCACCATCTCCATTATTGAACATTTCTTTTACGAACTCTTTGAATCGCTCCTTAATCATCCAAACACCCCCTATTTCATTTAATAAGCCTTACCCATAATCACTTACCGCTTTGACCAATTATTTTTTTTGTGGGCACTAGTGGACATAAATTGATGGAGACCAACAACAGCGCATCCCTAAATAGGACAACTTGCGACATAAGGACTCTACCATCCCTCATTATAGCAATTCGCATATTTTTCTTTGTTATAAGGAAGCAGTATCTTGTGTTATGAGTTACTCCCTCTCAAAAAAAGTTTGACAACTTTGTGAACAAGGTAAATAATATAGAAAAGGGGTGTTGGTAATGGAATCCAAATTAAAGATGTTGAATGCCGTTAAGGTTGTCGGTCTGACAGTACTAGCAATCGGAATCTTCGTTTTCTCGTATGGTTTCTTTGTAAGCGATTACAGCGCAATCACCGGCATTGGAATTGGAACTGTGATGGGAGCTATTTTCATCTTCCTAATGGGGGTATTCTTTGTTGCAACGGAAGAAATGCTAGAAAAGACGGATAAAGGGATGCGCAGCATTCATTAAAAAAAGAAAGGAGCGCCCATAGTGGCGCTCCTTTCCTATTTGTATCACATATCCCAAACCAATATTAACAACGTTCCAAAGATGGTGACGAGCGCGATAGCGATTCCGTAATAAATATTTGCGTAGATCGCCACTTTGTCTTCCGACTCACCAGCATGCATAAAGCCGACAAGCTGCACTGCCGCTTGTATGAATGCCGTAGCCAAAAGAATCGTCATCCCTACCGCAAATGACACATCCAAGAAGTAGACCGTCAAAGCTGCAGCAGTCAGAACTAACGAAAAGACAAATCCCATAACTTGTTTACGCGGGAATAATTCGCTCATGTTACATCATTCCTTTCAAGTAGATGAAGCTGAAGATGAAGATCCAGACAACATCTAAGAAATGCCAGTAAAGTGAGAAGATGAATGATTTATTGGCCGTTGCAGGCGTCAACCCACGTTTTTTCACTTGCATAATAATGAATAGCCCCCAGAAGAGACCTACTGTCACGTGCGCCCCGTGCGTCCCTAACGTCGTTAGAAGAATACCCGTGAATGCACTCACTTGAAGGCCTGCGCCAACATGGACATAATGTGTAAACTCATAAATTTCGACACCTAAGAACGCCAAACCGAGAAGCAATGTAATTGCAAAAAATGTCATCATCGCATTTTTTCTACCGAGACGCATCGCATGTACGCCTAGACCGATTGTAAAGCTACTTGTTAACAGCAAGATCGTTTCAATAAGCACCGGCGTAAGTTCGAAAATCTCCGCACCAGCCGGTCCGTTTCCGATCCGATTCTCCAATGTGAAATAAGTCGCAAATAGCGTTGCAAACAGCATCACTTCGGCTCCTAGGAAGATCCAGAAACCAAGTATGTTCAATTTATTCTGTTCTGTACCGTATTCGAGCGGAAGCGAGTTATCTATTTTCATATGCTAACACCTCGCCATCTTTTTCTGTGTCTTCAATTTCTTCAACGGAAATGTAATGACCGTCGTCTTTTTCAAATGAACGGTGGGCCATGCATGCGAAGATTGCAATGGTTGTAATGATTGCTGGAATCCACATGCTGAATACGAATGAAAAGCCCCAAACAAAGAAGATGCAACTCATGATAAACGGCACTCCACTGTTATTCGGCATATGAATTTTTTCAATATCCCCTTTGAATAACGGCGTACCTTTTTTCTTATAATCCCAGAACGCTTCAATGGAATCGACATGAGGCGTCCGAGCAAAGTTATACGATTGAACAGGTGTCTGTGTCGCCCATTCAAGTGTACGTGCATCCCACGGATCTGAACCGATATTTCGTGAAGAATGCCGTGTGCTGTAATAGACGTTATAGACGATCAATGCAAAGCCGATCGCCAGACCAACTGCTCCCACAAAGGAAAGCATGTTCAACGGTCCATATCCAGATGCTTCAGAGTACGTGTACATACGGCGCGCTTGCCCATCCAACCCAGTGAAGAACATCGGGAAGAATGTAACGTTGAAGCCTATTGCGATAAACCAGAATGCCCATTTTCCAATTCGTTCATTGAGCATGAAGCCGAACATTTTCGGCCACCAGTACGTAAGACCGGCCAGCATCGCGAATACGACTCCCGGAATGATTGTGTAATGGAAATGCGCAACCAAGAACATCGTATTATGGTATTGGTAATCGGCACTCGCCATACCGAGCATGACTCCTGTCACCCCGCCGATTGTAAAGATCGGGATGAACCCTACTGAATACAACATCGGAACTGTAAATTCAATTTTCCCTTTCCGCATTGTCAGCAGCCAGTTGAATATCTTAATTCCCGTTGGAATTGCAATCGCCATTGTCGTAATGGAGAAGATACTATTGGTTAATGGACCTTGACCCATCGTAAAGAAGTGGTGAGTCCATACTAAGAATGAGAAGAAGGATATGATCACAATTGAAGCGACCATCGATGTATACCCGTAAAGATTACGGCGTGAAAACGTGGAAATGATTTCACTATATATACCGAATGCCGGCAAAATGAGGATATATACTTCCGGATGTCCCCAAACCCAGAACAGGTTTGCCCAAAGCATATCCATTCCGCCATTAGTCATCGAGAAGATATGGGTGCCGAATAGGCGGTCCATCGTCCCTAACAAGAGTGTAACTGTGAGAACTGGGAATGCGAACACTACAATCGCATTCGTGATAAGCGCAGTCCAAGTGAACATTGGCATTTTCATCAACTTCATGCCAGGTGCTCTCATCTTGAAGATTGTTGTAATGAAGTTAATGCCCGAAATTAACGTACCAATTCCGGCAATTTGAATCGACATCAAGTAATAGTTCGTTCCGACAGATTGACTGAAGTCATTCCCTGCAAGCGGGAAGTACGAAGTCCAACCAGCATCAGGAGAACCGCCGATAACGAAGGAGATATTAAATAACATTGCACCCATAAAGAACAACCAAAAACTAAGTGCATTCAAACGTGGAAACGCTACATCGCGTGCCCCGATTTGTAATGGTACAACGAAGTTCATTAGCGCATAAATGAATGGCATAGCCATGAAGATAATCATAACAACCCCATGGGTCGTGAATACTTCATTGTAATGTTGGGCATCCAACAATTTGTTGTCAGGCACAGCAGTTTGTGCCCGCATCATCAACGCATCTACTCCGCCTCGGAATAACATGAGCAATGCGGCGATGATATACATGATACCAATACGTTTATGGTCAACAGTTGTCAACCATTCCCGCCATAAATAACCCCATTTTTTAAAATAGGTCAAGCCTATAAGAATCGCAATCACGGTGAGGCCAATAGCTACCATAGACGCGTAAATCGCAGGACTCGGATGAGGTATGGCAAATCGATCAAAGTAATCCATACTTGTTGTACTCCTTTCGGAAATTTATTTCGTGACAGATAAAGTTAAAAATGTAGATTCTCGTAAATTTCATTAATGGCCCGAATGGTCTGTCTCAACATCGCCATGAGAGTCATCGGAATGATGTGCATGCTCATGAGATTGATCTGATCCATGATTGTGCCCTTCTGGCGGCGGCAAAAACTCCAAGTGAGTTCCACTAAATGTCATTTGCCCGAGATGACCCGGTTTCAGCAACTCAGTGAACTTCTCTTCTGTCAGAGGCTCGGCGGTCGCTTTCACTTCTTCGACCCATTTATCGAACTCGTCTGCCGGCATTGCCTCAACATGGAAGATGTTTTCAGCGAAGCCTTTCCCGCTGAAGTTCGCATTTCTACCCATATATTCGCCAGGGACATCAGCTGCTAAATGTAATGTGGTGATCATATCCGACATTGCATATTTCTGTCCGCCTAGCTGCGGAATCCAGAAGCTTGTGATTGGACCGTATGAGTAAAGTCTAAATTCCAACGCTCGATCGGTCGGGATATATAGATAGTTCACCGTCTCAATATTTTCTTCCGGATAACTGAAATGCCATTTCCAGTCAGAGGAAGAAGCGTAAACGACCAATGGTTTCTGATCTTCATATCCTTTCGGTGTGGCCTCCACTTCATAAGTCGATTTCACCGTAATAATAGATAGGAAGATGATGATGATTATAGGTATCCCGACAATAATCGATTCGACAATCGGATTCCCTTCGATGTGCGGGGGTTCATAATCCGCATCTTGTTTCGAAGCCCGATATTTTACAACGACATATACAAGCAAAGCGAAAACAGCAATGACGACAATTGCCATCGTCGCAATTGAAATCCAAATAACATTGGATATTGTTTCTGCTTGAGGGCCTTTCGGATCGAGGACCATTACAGGTTCACAACCGGCCATTACTGCAAGAATACCGATAACCAGACTTAAAAGCGTCAATTTCCTTTTCATGGAAGTACCCCTTTCTTGTGTTCTATAAGGTATAGAAACAGCATTTAAAATTATAGTAATTTAGCAGTTCTTTGTGCTAGAGGCTTATCTTAATATAATAAATCCCCAAAAACAATTAGTAGGGGTACACTTCACAAAAACTTCACTAAAAAAAGAAGAATACTGTCACAAACCTTTCATTAAACATCTATATAACTGTCACACTCTGTATATTGCATTAATACCTTTTATTAATAAGTAAAGAAATACATTATAAACCTAATGTTTTTGTATTTTTTCCCACCTCAATATGTTATTGTTTTAATAATAATTTGATTAGACCATTACAACTTTTCGTAACCCAAGCGATCACAGGGTTGAAAAGTTTTTCACTCCTCTTCGACACCGAGTATTTTGTAACAAAAATAGGAAGAACCTTGCCCAATCAAGGCAAGTGTTCTTCCTATGTTTATACAGTTTTTACGACATTTTAAGATGTTACAAATAGTCGATGATCATCTATTGGAAAGGTTATCAAATGCTGATAAAAATTAATTTCATTTGAAAAATAAACCATACGTATTCATTCACCTGTTTCCTTGAATTGTTCAATTCTCTGTCCAATTTCATCCCGTACTCGTTGAAAGAATACCCACTTCTCCTCTTCTGTCCCCGTAGCTTTTGCTGGATCTTCGAATCCCCAGTGTACACGTTTACTTTGGGCAGGCGTCACGGGACAATTGTCAGCAGCATCTCCGCATAGAGTAACAATTAAATCAGCATGATTCAGTATACTCCTATCAATGAGATCTGACGTTTGATACGAAATGTCGATTCCGACTTCATTCATTGCTTTTATGGCGTTAGGATTAACACCGTGCGCTTCAATCCCGGCACTCATAACTTCCCATTCTTCACCGAGGATCTTTTTTCCCCATCCTTCAGCCATCTGGCTACGGCAAGAGTTGCCGGTACAAAGGAAGTAAATAGTTTTTTTCTCCATGTTTACACACTTCCTTTTCCAATATTAGATAATCAATAACCAGACGTACAATCCGAAAAGGGTGATGAAAAGTGTAGGGATCGTCAGAATGATTCCGACTTTAAAATAAGTCCCCCACCCGATTTTCACCCCTTTTTTTGAAAGGACATGCAACCATAGCAACGTTGCGAGTGAACCGATCGGAGTAATTTTAGGGCCCAAATCCGACCCGATGACGTTCGCGTAGATAAGCGCTTCCCGAATCGTTCCTGTCGTATTCGTTTCCGCTATTGCGAGTGCATCAATCATGACTGTCGGCATATTATTCATGATGGATGATAAAAATGCTGCTATGAAGCCCATTGTTATCGTAGCGGCAAAGAGACCTTGGTCAGCGGCCAGTTGAATGACATTCGCCAAGACACTTGTCAAACCGGCATTTTTTAATCCATAGACAACAACATACATGCCGATTGAGAAGAAGACGATCGCCCAAGGTGCCCCTTTCAACACTTGATTCGTGTGAACAGCTGGGCTTCTCCTCGCCATGATTAAAAAGAAGATGGCTACTATTCCTGCGATAAAAGACACCGGAAGCCCAATGAATTCACTTGAGAAGTACCCGACGAGCAATATGCCGAGGACTCCCCAAGAAAGCCGGAACATCCTGTGGTCTTTGATTGCTTGTTTCGGCTCTTTCAATTCGGCGACATCATACATTCCAGGAATACTCTTTCTGAAAAACAAATACAAGACAAGAATGCTCGCGACTAATGAAAATAAGTTCGGAACAATCATCCTTGAAGCATATTGGGCAAAACCGATGCCGAAAAAGTCGGCTGAAACAATATTGACCAAGTTGCTCACAACTAAAGGTAATGATGTCGTATCTGCGATAAATCCGCTTGCAATGATAAATGGAAATATCATTTTATCGCTGAACTTCAAATTCCGAACCATCGCTAAAACTATCGGTGTCAAGATGAGTGCGGCACCATCATTCGCGAACAACGCCGCTACGATTGCCCCTAGGAGGCTGACATAAACGAACATACGCAGCCCGCTCCCCTTGGCCAACCGGGCCATATGTAGGGCAGACCATTCAAAAAAGCCGATTTCATCGAGTATTAAGGAGATGATAATGATTGCAATAAATGCGAGTGTTGCATTCCAAACAATTCCCGTGACATCGAGCACATCCCCGAAGTCAACAACACCAAGGAGCAATGCAATAATAGCCCCGGCACATGCAGACCATCCGATCGACAGATTTCGAGGCTGCCAAATAACTAAAATAAGTGTAATGATAAAAATCAGTGACGCTGTTATAACTAAATACAAAATCTAATTCCTCCTACCTATTCACAACATACGCGCAAACCTTGCTCTTCTAAGTCTGAAATTGAACCGCCTTGATCCGGTAAATGATGAAGAATGCTTGAAATCAATGGATAATCTCCATGTTCCTGATTGATTGAATAAAAGATCCATTGCCCTCTACGCTCTTCTTTCACCAATTCGATATCCCTTAATTTACGTAGATGTTGGCTTATCGCCGGCTGGCTCATCTTAAAAATCGCGACAAATTCACACACGCAGCAATCATGTGATTCTAGCAATTTCATCATCGTCAGTCTCGTCTTATCTCCGAGAAGCTTTAAGATCTGTGATGCTTTTTGCAGATCAATCGACTCTGTTGTTTTCATTTAAATCACCCCGTCAGTATCATATAACTATATGCTTATATATGCAAATGTAAAAACCGGCGATCTAAAAGATAGCCGGTTTTATATTCATTGCAGTGGTATTAAAATCTCTACGACTTCTTCCTCAGCATTATCTTCAAGGTAGAATACCTCGATAGGAAATGATCGGTCATACAATTTTTGCTTATAGCCATTCTCTCCCATCCATGCAAATAATTTTGAGTACCCTTGATCGATCGTCTTATTGGAACAGCTGATTTTTGCATACTTCATCATCGGAAGCATTAATCCGATCATGCCTTCAGGAATTTCTGTAAGCGACTCAACTTCCACACATGCAAAATAGGTTGCAACGATGTCATTGCTCATATACGGACTGATTAACACATGCTTATTCTTGCAATTTACGAGTTCATCTAACCGCTTTTCAAACTCCATTTGAACCTTCATGGCAGCATCCGGGAACGACTCTGGAAAATTCGCAGTTATGCTTTGGCCAATCAATTCATACCCTGTTTGAACAATTTCACATTCAAAAGTAGCAATCGTTTTTACTTCCATGCAATCTCTCCTCCAAGGTCTATTTCCTATTTACTTCTCCATTCGTTTTGATTTCCCTTCCTTAGAACGTCCATCCTTGGTCTTCTTCTTTATAAGTGTAAGATCGATACTTCCCCCATCTTCTGTTTGCTTTTATACTTTTTAGACTAAAAAACTAATCCTGCCCAAAAGAAAAAAGCATTCTTCAATACGAAGAAATGCTTTCAAGGGTTTTATCCTATAAATGATGCGATAAAAATAATGATGATGGCAATCGGTGCGATGAAGCGTACAATAAACTTCCATGCTTGATTCATGAAAGGGTTCATTCGCAGCTCATCGTCAGTTTCCGCAGTTGTCAACACATGGCCTGCAAAAATGGAAATGAGAAAAGCTCCTATCGGCAACCCGATCCGACTTGTCAGGATATCTGCAAAATCGAAGAAAGTTCCTCCAGGCAGCTTCACATCGGATAACACACCGAAAGATAAAGCGCTTGGAATTCCGACGATGAAAATTAATAATCCAAATACCCAAGCTGCCGTCCGCCTACGTTCCAACTTCTCTCTAATCCCGGTTGAAACAACAATTTCCAGCATGGAGATGGATGATGTCAAGGTTGCGAATAATAATAAAATAAAGAACAGAATCAAAAAGAAGCCACCGAACGGAATTTCATTGAAGATTGCCGGCAATACGACAAAGATCAATCCCGGCCCTTCAGCAGGAGATTGTCCGAGTGCAAATACGGCGGGGAAAATGACGATGCCCGCGAGTAGCGAGATGAATATATTCAAAATCGATACATTGAAAGCAGATTGGCCAAGGCGCTCCTCTTTCGGCAAATACGACGCGTACGTCATCATCGCTGTAACTCCCACGCTTAACGAAAAGAACGCTTGTCCAAGTGCTAACAGCAATGTTTTTCCGGTCAAATACGACCAATCCGGCACGAATAGGAAGCGGACCCCTTCCATTGCCCCTTCTAATGTCAATGAACGAATTGCCAAGATGATGAAGAAAATGAAGAGCAAAGGCATCATCCAGCGACTCGCGCGCTCTATTCCGCCCTTTATGCCGCTTTGGACAATCCATATTGTCAAAATCATAAACACTGCCTGTGCAATGAGCACTTCACCTGGATTCGCTATGATCGCATTGAAAAGTCCTCCATAATCGGCAACGTCAAGATTAAACAATAATGCCCTTGCCAAATAGGATAGAATCCAACCACCTACTACGCTGTAAAATGATAAAAGGATGAAAGAACTGAGTAACCCCATCCATCCAATTAAAAACCATGGCTTTCCTGGTGCCAGTTTCTTTAATGAAGTTACAGCATCATGCTGCCCCCGCCTTCCGATGATGAATTCAGCCAGGAGGATCGGCAATCCAATTGCCAATGTGCAAATAATGAATAGCAAAACAAAAACACTTCCGCCGTTCGTTCCTGCCATATAAGGAAATTTCCAAATGGCGCCAAGTCCGATTGCACTTCCGGCAGCCGCCAAGACAAACCCTATTTTCGATGTCCATTGCTCACGTTGTTTCATTCAATCACTCACTTTTTCAAAATTTCTCCGATGAATATTGTATTAGTATAGCGTAGAATAGATAAAATCCATACTTTTTAATTATTGCGCATATTTATCTTTTATTTGATTTACTGTATCTTTCAAGGGAAATATGTATGTAACCAGGAAGCGGTACAATTAATGGTTAAAGATAAACCCTTGCCGGAAGATGGCAAGGGTTTCCTATTATTAAAATTGAATATCTTGGGGTTCTTCTCCTTCTTTATTCATCAGACGCATGGAATCAGGGGTTACTTTCAAGATGACGAGGTCCGGATCTTCAGGTCCAGTAAAATATGGCTTCATATGCTCATTCCATACTTTCTTTTTCATGCTTTCCTCATCGGAAATCGTTACGGTTCCCATAATTTCAAGGTACGCATCCCCAAAACCTTCCCCTTCATAGCCAATCAAAATATGCGTATTCGGATTCTGCTCAAGTTCATCCACTTTATCGGTCTTTTTCGAAGTGGCGGTGTAAAGTGTGAAATCTTCGGTAAAAAATGTCATATACCTGTTGAAAGGCTTTCCTTCTTGGACAGTCGCCATCGTTCCAACATAGCTTTCATCCAGGATTTTACGAGCTGTTTTTTTCGCATCCATCACAATCACTCCTCATTTATTATCTCTCTTAACTGTTCCTAAATTGAGTTGAAACTAAACATTCGGCAATAAACCGATCAAATCAATTTTCCAACAAACGATGATGCTTCACGTATAATAGATAAAAATGACGATGCGAATAAAGGATGTGTCTATATGGCAAAGCAACTTACAACTGATTCTGATTTGCAAAAGGAATGGATGGATATAGAAGGTATGAATACATGATCAAAAGACTTGTCATTACAGGTTATAAAGCGCATGAATTAGGCATCTTCAATGATAAACATCCGGGCATCGGCATTATAAAAAAGGCGTTGGAAAATCGATTGACTCCCCTTCTTGATAGTGGCCTAGAATGGGTAATCGTCAGCGGACAGCCGGGAGTTGAGACGTGGGCTGCTGAAACGGTGATCGACTTACAAGACACGTATCCGGATTTGAAATTTGCCATTATCACTCCCTTTGAAGAACAGGAGAAGAATTGGAACGAGGCGAAAAAGGAAGCGTATCAATTCATCCTTGCTCATTCGGATTACTCCGTCAGTTTAACGAAACGCCCTTATGAAGCTCCTTGGCAATTCATCGAGCGAGATAAGTTCTTACTTCGGAATTCGGATGGGATCTTAATCGTATACGACGAGGAGAATGATGGCTCACCAAAATTCATGAAGAAAATGGCGTTGAAATTCGCGGAAACGAACGATTATGAAGTGCTGACGATTTCCGCTGATGATTTACAGCTTGTTGCTGAGGATTTGCAGAGGCAGGATTGGGATTAAATGAAATCACAAAAAAGCTGTCCGTCAGTCAATCGACAGCGGACAGCTTTTCTGTAAATCACTTTTGATGCTTCTCCAAAAACTCCAGCATTCGGGTGTACACGTTAATTTCATTTTCCTTCTTCGAGAAGCCATGTCCTTCATCATCCAACACGAGATATTCGACATCGCGGCTAAGCTCCTTCAACTTCGCAACGATCTGGTCGGATTCCTCTTTCACGACTCGTGGGTCCTTCGCGCCTTGAATGACCAACATCGGCTTTACCATTCCGTCGAGATACGTGACAGGTGAATCTTTGATGAACCGCTCCTTATCACGCTCTGGATCTCCTAACCAGCGCTCCATGATCGGCTTCCAGTGAGGCGGAACGGAATTAACGAATGTGAATAGGTCGGATACGCCAAAGATATCCACAACTGCTTTGAAGTACTCGGCATGTCTTCCGTGCAGCAGCAATGCCATATAGCCACCATAGCTGCCCCCGACAAGGAATAGACGGTCACGATCTGTGATGCCATTATCGAAGAGCCACTCGATTCCCGCAAGACAGTCGAGGCGTGGTCCCTCTCCCCAGTCCTGTTCCACCATTTTCGTGAACTCCGAACCATATCCTGTGCTTCCCCGGAAGTTCGGCGCAAAAATGTTGTAGCCCCTATTCAAGAAGCATTGGAACATGGAACGGAACATTTTGCGTTCGGAAGACTGCGGCCCTCCATGTGGCCAGAAGATTGTATAGCCATTCGCAGTTTCCTCTTTTGCTTTAAACAAAAGGGCTTCGATTTCCATACCGTCGAATGAAGTATAAGAAACGACGTCCGGTTCCACCATATCTTCTTCACTGACGCCTAGCACTCTATTTTCAGTAAGTCTTGTCCACTCATTCCCATCTACCGATTTATAGATATTATGAGGAACCGTGGCGCTTCGACCTAAGATGTACACGTTGCCGGACTTGGCAATCCGGAATTGATCCACGACATCAACCGGCAAGGAGCACTCTTCCAGCCTTTCCCCATTTACATTCGTGCGATAATATTTATCCGCTACGCCTTTTATCGTAAGGAAGTGGATGTCTCCTGTTTCCTTATTCCATTTGATTGTCTGCACACTCTCCCCTTCCACTTCCAACACTTTGGAGAATGACTTTGTTGCCAAATCGTATTTTGCAATATAAGCATGATCACTCTCAAAGTCTGTGACGAAATGAATCATGTTATCATTCGTGAATACCGGATCATAGGCGACATGCACTTTATTCGGGTCAGGCGTCAAATGAAAGATTTCTTCTCCGATTTTCACGAAGCTGACGACATACGTATTTGCGAAAGCTTGTGAGTAAACGAAGGCCGTTTCATCATCCGAAACCGCGGCAAGCTCCGTGGTCGAAGTCTCTCCAAGATGCAATAACGTGTCTATCCCAGTTTCCAAGTTCCGCATATGTGTATTCAAGTACATCGGATTATCCATGGACGTCACATAATAAAGCCGTTTACCGTCATCGCTTAAATGACTGAAATAGAACTTCTCATTCGATTCTCCAGTAATTAACGGCTGCGGCAAGCCCCCTTCAAATGGTACCGAATAGATTTGATAGTTTTCATCCCCATCATTATCATACCCCGCCAAAACATAGCGGTTGTCCGGATCGAATTTAATGAAATTGCACGATTCATCCTGATGGGCGAATAAGTAAGGGTACGAGCCCGGTAAGTCCATTGCCCATAGATTCATCTTGCCATTTAAATTTGAATTGAAAATGAGCTTCGTTTCATCTTTGTTCACTGAAAAATTAGTGATTGAGTATGTCCGGAAAAATTGCTCCACAGTAGGTTTTCCAAATGCTATCATTACGTCACTCCTCAGGTAATATGTGCTTTTCTATCCAATGTATAGTATATCATTTCTAAATTGATGATAGAATTACTTATTGCAATTTTCTTAGAATATTGAAACTCATAACAAGTTCCTTCAATTCATCCCCACCTCATGCATACGCTGTGAGAGTGGGGGTGAAAATGGTGGATAATGAAAACCAGCAAACGAATGGAATGGCGATTAGTTCACTTGTGTTAGGGATTTTGGGAGTTGTGCTAAATTTAATTCCTGTCATTCCTTATCTTTTGGGTATCCTTGCTGTAATCTTTGGGGTCTCAGGAAATAAGGTGGCGAGTGGCAAAGGGATGGCCGTTGCAGGAATCATTTTAGGCAGTATCACATTGGCAATGAAGATATTCTTTTGGCTATTCATCATTCTTTTAGGAGGCATGAACTATTAGGAAGAAGCCAAGCCGCTTTAGATGTTTACCATCCACAAGCGGCTTTTAATCATGGTTTTTCCAATTGACTTTCCACTAAATCACCAATGAATGGCAGCTTAAAATAGTTGCCTTGATACGCTTGGTACATCATAAAGATCATCAGGGCGAATGCGAGCGGGCTTAACAGTAGGCTTGCAATTACTCCGAATACAGGAATGAACCCCAATATGATGTTGATCAGGAAGATAGCAATCGCCGTAAATATAGATTGCAGAGCGTGGAATCGGATAAATCGGTTTTCTTTTTCTATGAACAGAAAAATCAGACCGATGATAAAGATATAACAGAGCAATCCTCCAACATTCTCTGTTAATCCGATTGAGGTCTTTTCTCCTTCCGCTTTAGCATGCGGCATGACCTCTTCTGCTGATTGCTCAATAGTGACCGGTGCTTCCTTGTCTTTTTCATTCATTTTCCGTCCCCCTTTCCCCTTATTATATTGACCGTGTGGTAGAATGATGCCTTTCATAGGCCGACACTATAGCCACACCTAAAGAGGGGAAAAGAGGAATTCAGTTCGATTCAGTATGATTGGATTTTCCTTTCAAATTACTTATATAGGTTGTCGTGAGCTGGTAGCTCTTGTCGATTTTTTCAGCAATGAAGTGTGACCTTTCAAAAATGACCGACCTTAAAAAATCCATTTGCCTAATCAATTTTTCAATTAACCCTTCATGGTGTTCAATCCGTTTTGCAATTTGCGTCTGTGCCGCCTTTTGCTCTTCCAACGTGAGGGAGAATTGATCTTGTTTTTCAAGTTGCGCATCCATTTTTGTTAGAAGCTTCTCTTGATCGATATCGAATTTCTCTAACCGTTCTGCAATTTCCGCGTTCGAATGGTTCAGCATATTAATTTGTTCAACAAGATCTTCATTCATCTTCCTCTTGCTTTCGAGTAGTTTTTGAAGCTCTTTATGTTTTCGATCCAAACGTTCCAATGTCCCAATCGCTTCCTGTTCAAACTGGCGTTGCTGCGATTGATGATCAAGAATTTCCTCGAACCGGATTCCTGTTGTTCTCCATCGATCAGATTGGATCCTTCGTTGTTTCCGTAGTTGCTTTTCCATTTCGTTATATTTTTCATTCATCATGTCAAATGATCTCTTCTGTTCAATCATCGCCTCCGATAAGGAGTCGGTTCGATAAATGGACTGGTTCCGTTCGGCAATATTATCGCCCTTATAGAGATCTGAATGGCTCTTTTTATTAAAAAATAAACCCATAGTTCACCCTCCCATCAATCGTTTTCTCTATGATATGTTCAATCATATGTATCTGTACGAAAAAACCGTTCCTATGAAAGGAACGGTTTGAGAATGACATTATTTTTCAAATACTTGATGGAGCACTTTTTTCGATTCGACGTTGTTCAAGTTTTTATAAATACAGTTGTTTGGCTTGGTTCGAAGCGTTTTCGCAAATGAATTTGCCAGTTCCGCTTCGCCGACTACGTATAATTCCTTCCAGTTACGCTCTTTCCTCATCTTTTCAACAGTTACGCCAAGTTCTTTGTAAAAGCGTTCAAGGTTTTCTCTTAAACGATCATCCAAGCCATCGCTTTGGCCTCCTCCAGACCCGCGTTGCAAGGACGAGCGCACGCTTTGTTGTTCTTTCCAAACTTCGAGACCCGAATCGAATTCATAAGTTTTCTCGTCATTGACAAAGCCCATCGCAGTATCCAAAATTCGCACATCTCCAAAGCTCGTCAAGATGACACCTGCTTCAGGATAGGCCTTTAACATATACTCCATTTCTTCAACGACAGGATGGTCTTCCCAGTGGAAGCTTGTCTTCACTTGAACTTGCACATAATGGACGGACCACAATTCCGGATCCAATGACGCAAAAATAACGACCCCTTTATTCAAGTCGTTTTGATTGTCTTCGATTTCCTTCGTCACTTTCTCTCTCAGTTTTTTAAACGCTTTAATTTCTTTTTCATCTTGGGAAGCTTCTAAATACTCGAGAATTCGCTTCAAACCGTTTTTCAGATGGATCTTCCATGCTCCATTTTGCTGTTCCGGATCTGCAGGGTTCGTATTCAAGTACACACTTAACACACAACGGGAATCACATTTGTATTCCTTCAGTTTTTGCAGTTCTTCACTAAGTGACATATATCCCGAACCTCCTCATAGTATGCTTTTCATAACATACCCTCTCTAGTCAAATCCAAAACGGGAGGCTCGGCAATTACATGTAATTGGTTGTAAAATATACCGATTCAGCATAAAACAAAATCGGAGAGCCATAGTAAGAGCGATAGCAATCTGAAAGGAGAGATCACTTTTGGGAAGAGATAACCATAATAACAAAACAGGCGGCAACAACACTCAATCTTTACCACAAACGCCGAAAAACCAGAAGATCAAACCTGGTGATATGCAAGAGGAAATTGCGAAGGAATTCGCCGAGCTACGAAAGGCGAAAAAGAAGAAAAATTTATGATGCCCATAACGGAATGCCCCTACACTTGCTAGTCTGGTGTAGGGGCATCATATTTATTGACCGTATTACTTACTTTGTTCCAAGCATTCATAAACCGCCATCATATCCCGTTTATTCAATTCACGAATACGATTGAAAATAGGAATGTCTGCAACAGCTTCTGTGTAAAGGCTTTCATCGACGACATCACTTACTTTACCGGAAAGCCATGTTTGCACGTCAATTCCTTCGATGATTTCCTTCAAGCCTTCCTCATTGATGCCAGTAGCATGACAACTTACACACGGAATCGTTAATTTAAAGACGCCATCATGTAAATTATCTTCTGAGATCACTTTTTTGCCTTTACAGAACGGACAAGAATTAGCCTTCCTGATTTTATTAATTTGGGTAATTAACTTTTTGTATCCAAAAGCTTCATATACATAGGTCAGTTTTTTATAGTTGCCATTCGTGAAATACTTATTAATGATCGCTTCTCTTGTTTCCTTCACATTGGGGAAGTCACAGATTGTCACTTGATTATTGGTGCTTATAGATTCGATATTGCTTTTGATTGTGTCCCAAAATGGCAAGACATTTTGCAATACCATTTCATAACCCGTAAAACTCGCTTGTTCCAATTCAAACATTTTCAGTGCGACTTGAGTTTCACGTGGCAGCAGGGAGACATCCTCGGTCAACACCATTTCGCCACCTACGATCGATTTCAGTTTGGCGAGCGTAGGCAAGTCACCAATGATTTTCATCACATTGTCAATTGGCTGATTGATAATTTCACGAATATCAGTGTCTCCGTATCGAAGCGGTTTTTGATGATTTAGAGCCGTTCCCATACAAATTGGGCAAACAACCATTTCTTTGGAAGCTTTCATCTGCTCTTTAATGACTGATTTAGATACAACCATATACATGCCGAGAATCGTATTGAAGCCTACCCATGTTCTACGCGTCTTGCCTTCTCTGTCATAAAATGATTCCTTAAAATACCCGTACCAAAACGTATTCTTTTCTTCATCGGACATCTCGTTATAACTTTTTGTCAGGTCATGGCCTAACTCGCTCTTAATTTCCTCAAACAGAAACTCCAACTTTTCGTATTTATAAAACTTCAGCACTTCCATTACATCCGGATGAAACATACCATCCCAGAATGGAACGTCTTTATCTTGAAGGACAAGATCCTTTTCGAATACTTCAATCTGGAGACGCCCCGAGCATGAAGGGCAATGATTGTCTTTATTATAGAAATCGAAGCTTTTCGTATCTTTATTCGTTGGATGCTCCGCCACGATATGGTTGATAAGTCCCCCGAGTTCATAAAGAAAACTATATTGGCTATACAAATGTCTTTCAAGATCGATCGCAATGACAGGAGCGATTGTGTCCGATTCGTATTCACCGTAGATCAGACGGGCCATTGAAGATAAGCTTTTCAAGATGCCGCCTTTGAAGATGTTCTCGGCGTTTTTAAAGTAGTCAATGTGGTTTTCATTTACATAGGTAATGCCGTTTTGCCACTTGAGCGCGGAGGAAATATGTGCCGGCAGCTCAATTTCTTCTGCATCCTTGCCTGCATAATAATCCTGGTGGTTGACTAGATCCAGATGGGTAACAGGCTCATTCTTCCGTTTCCCAAAATCGACGATGAAATCAGAGCTCTTCATCATATATTCATTATGTTCAATCATGACGATTGACACGGTTTCATCCTGTAAAATCAGTCTTAAGCTATCAATGAATTGATTTAAAATATTTTGGGATAAACCTTTCGATGGCTCATCAAAAATAAAAAGTGTATGTGGTTTTCTTGAGTTCGCAAAAAGCTCCGAAACTAAATGAACGCACTGGAATTCACCCGTCGACAATGTCTGTGTCTTTCTTTCCAACGTCAAATAACCGAGCCCAAGCTTGATCAATAGGCTCAACCGCTTGTGCGCGATGTCTCCCTCCGGCAATTCATCGATAATATCTTCAATCGAGCGCTCAAAAATATCATCAATTTCGTCACTGTATTTGTTGAGCTTCTGTTTAATATCAAGAAATGTTGCCACGGTGGACCGGCTTGTTATTGATTGATTTCGATCTTGCCCTACCATAACCAGTTTATCTTTCGGGTATCGCTTGAGAAAATCTTTCGTCACACACTCATTGACAAGTGTGGACTTACCACATCCGGACTCACCTGTAACCGTTACTAGCCTATTCTTCGGAATATGAAATTCATCCATTTGAATAGTGCGGCAGTGAAGATCTTTAAATTGATAAAACTCTGTCGGCTTCGCCTCATTCAGTTCCTGATAAACAGGTTCTGGACGCGGTGATTCCTCCACAATTTTTCCACCGTATTTACCACTTCCCGGACCGAAGAATAGTTGCTCATTTGTAGTATCAAGCACTGTATCGGAATGATCGATGAGCCAAATTTGATTTTTATAACCCAATTGTTTGATCTGTTCCAGGATTTTCAAAAGTGTTCGTCGATCAAGCCCTACTGAAATTTCATCAATGATAATAACAGTATTTTCACTCGCTGCCATGAATTCCGCCAAGTAAAGGCGTGTCAATTCCCCGCCTGACAATGTCCCCATAATTCGATTCAGCGTTAAATAGCCGACATTCATATTGATGATATTTTGGAGGATATGTTGCTTCGCTTCACTTATATGTAATTCTGCCGCTAAAGATAGAATTGCTTCGACGCTCAAGTTATTGATATCGGAAATCGAATGCGCTTTACCAAGTAAATCAATTGTATATTGCTCAACTTCTGAACTGTAACGTTTACCACCACATGTTTTACATTCAACATTGCTCGTACTGCCCCGCCCTTTACATTTTGGACACCAGCCTAATTCATTATTGAATGAAAACACTTCAGGGGAAAGATTGAATTTGTTGGCTAGTCCTTCACGGACATCCGTAAAAACGCCGGTATGTGTACCTATTGTTGAGCGCGGATTGGAGGAAATCGATGATCTGCCAAGAAAAAGCACTAATGGCATCTCTTCCATTTTGATGGCGCTGAAATTGGTTTCCATAATATTGGGGAATAAATACTGGTACTCTGCCTTAGGCAATAAGGAAACAAGACGCTTCTTCGATTCTTCACCGATTGTTTGGCTGAAAGTTGTTTTCCCAGATCCAGACAAGCCTGCAATACCTAATGATTTATCTTCGGGAAGATCTGCATCTAATCGTTTAATATTGTTTGCGATTAATTGATTTATTTTCATTGGGATATCCTTTCCACTCTCTCATTTTAGTATTGCCATGTATGTAAGACTTCCATCCTTCATTCCAATAAAAATGACGCTTTCCGTGTTTTGGGAAAGCGCCCTATAATTGAGTTGTTGCGGAGAAAAGATCTTTTACTGTTCCTCTAACACCGCTGTAAGTTGCTCGGACATATTTGTCCAACCATATTGTGCACCTTTCAATCCATCTTCAGTGTGGATTCCAGTTTGATCTAGGTGGAGATTCGTGTTGCCATCAGGCGTCTCTGTTAACGTCCAAGTGACGACATGCTCTTCAGCACCACTCGCCCATGTGTAGGAAATCATATTCGGCTCGTCCACTTCCAAAACTTCACCTTTTACGATCCCATCCCACCATTCGCTTGGCTCGGCGCGGAATGTAAATTTATGTCCTACGACAGGTTTAAAGTCATTTTTCCAGATCCACTTCTCAAGCATATCCGAATCTGTTAGTGCATGCCACACTTTATCGATTGATTTGTTGTACTGAAAATCCAAGGCTAATGATAAACTCATTCTTCTTCCTCCTCTAATAGTTGGTTCAGGCGCGACAGTCGTGCACTCCAGAATTTGTTGTAGAAAGCCACCCAATCTTGAATTTCTTTGAGCGGAGTCGCGTTTAGCCTAAACCGCGTTTCTCTGCCAACTTTTCTGCTTGTCACAAGCCCCGCCTCTTTTAGGATTGCCAAATGTTTTGAAACCGCAGTACGACCCATTTCGAAATGAACCGTTAGCTCATTGAGAGGCGATTCTTCTACGTCGGCCAACAAACGAAGCAATTCCCGCCGAGTTGGATCGGCTATTGCTTCATAAACATCCCTGGTAGGTTTCGTCCCGTTCAAAAACACTCTCCTCCTGATCTTTCAAAACGACACTAAACGGTGTCCTATTCAAAATTAATATTACGACACCGTTAAGTGTCATGTCAAGTATGCCCTTGCTGAAGTTTTTTAGTCGAGGCTTCTGGCTGACCTTGATACATATGGTTCCAATGTCACAAAATGACCATATATCTTGGGAAATGATCGATATATTCCGGGAAATGAACGATAACTGGCTTCAAATGACCGATAAGTTTTCAGCCACTATCTACTATCTATCCCTTTTATAAGTTGGACTCAATTCGCTCCACACATCAAATAGATTCCCGTCTATATCCGAAAGCACAAAATTGATACCTGCATGTCCCCGCTTTTCAATTTCTCCTACCTTCACATCGCGCTCGGATAATTCATCATGCAATAATTTTAAAGACTTTTCGCCATTAACTTCAAATGTTAATGAAAACCGTTCACTCCCAAATGCATCAAAAAAGTTGGCAGTCTCATTTTCTTTCGCTTTTACGAGAAAGAAACTTTGATCGGCTAAATTTATTATCGCCTTGTCTTCATCCTGATAATTCAGCTGCGCATCCAGCTTTTCAACATACCACTGAGAAGCCCTGTCAACATTGGAAACAGGAATATTTGTAGTGCCGACCCTTAGTAATATAGGCTGCTCGACTTTATTTTTCACATCAACCAACTCAAATCGTTCACAGACAAGCAGCATATCCTCGGTGAATTCCAAGCCCACTTTGCCGAGTTCCCTTTTAAAGTAGCGTTCATGGATCTCCTTCCAATTCCGGTACGATCCGTCCCCTTCCGCCAAAGCAAACTCTTCCGTCACTTCATTCATCGGTATGACGGCTACATCTACTGTCTTGATAATTGCAACC
The DNA here is from genome assembly GCF_023715585.1 of Sporosarcina luteola. Taxonomy (GTDB): domain Bacteria; phylum Bacillota; class Bacilli; order Bacillales_A; family Planococcaceae; genus Sporosarcina; species Sporosarcina luteola_D. The sequence continues at coordinate 90,633 of NZ_JAMBOK010000001.1, read as the reverse complement.
GGTTCTTCAGTGCTATTCAAAATGATGCTGTATTCATCAATTACAGGAACAGATTCATTTTCCAATTCATACAAGACATATGCTGAACAAGTCGCCGTCTTTCTCCCTTCAATCACCGATTGAGCTAGCTCATCAGCCGCTTCGCCGAACATCCATGCACTGACTAACGCAGGACGTTCTTTCTCTCCCCAAAATTGATTCCAATAATCTTTTGCAGCTTGATTCATTACTTGTCCTCCTTATTTTCCGCAACCCTTTTCACTCGTTTAACAAATTCGACCACCACTTTATCGTTTGCAAATAGTAAGAATAACTTTACGAACCATTTCAGAGGTTGGTTTGTAGTAGTATAAATGTATCGTGTTTTCTCATCATTTATCTTGTAAAGTTCATATCCTGCCGTGATCTCAAACATTCCCCCAAGCGTAAAGCCGACTTTCATCTTTTTTTCATTTGGAGAATTTAAATAATCGAGTGTTTCGACTTCATACTCCATGACTCGCTTGCCTTCTTTATACTTTTGCAAATAGATACTTCCAATCTTTTCTTCTGTAATGGTTAGGGGTTCATTCGAAACAACTTGGGGCATGATCTTTTGCATGTTTTCCAACGAGCCGTCAAGGTACTTCCATACATGCTCAATCGGCGCATCAATCTCAATTGCCTTCGTCCACTGCTTCATTCATACATCTCCTTTATATTCGTTAACTGCACTTTCCAATCCAATACTCCTTTCCATCATCACTGCGATTCATAAAGCTGTAGTCGATTAAAAAACGTCGAATGGTCGCAAAATCAGGATGGATTTCTTTAAGAATCTCGTTTATTTCTTTTTCCAAATACACCTTTCCAACTTCAAAACGCTTAATTATTTCTTGGGCAATGATGTACTTCCTTTTGTCTTTGCTTGGAAATGTTGCTAACGGTCCATCTAATCCTTTTCCGAAATAATTTTTCAGCACTTTCTCTCGTTCAATTTCAGTAACTTGAAATCTTTCTTCCATCTCACTCATTCCTTTACTTCTCTCTTAGTCTAATGAACCAGCTCACCATGTCTTGTCCAACTTGTCCGCATAAAATCCAATTGCCTGCTTATAGGAAATGATTTCAGGGTCGTTTGAAGTTTGCACAAGGCAAGTGAGAAGAATCTCCATCGCTTTTACATGTTCTTCAACGTTATATAACGTCATGGCATAGAACGTTTTCAAAGCATTGTTTTGAGGAAAACGCGAAAGTCCGCTTTCGAAGACAATCTTTGACTTTTTAAATTTCCCCAATGTTCGGTATGTACTTCCGAGTCCAATAATTGCACCTAACGTATCTTCGTCATTCAACCCCAAATGAAGCGCTTTTTCGTAATAAGGGACGGCTTTCGCTTCCTTTCCTAGAATGTCAAAACTCCATGCACATTGGTAGTTGATTTCGGCACTTTTCGGATCATCTTTTGCCATTGCCGTGAGAATTTCATTCGATTCGGTGTACTTCCCCTCATCTCGCAGCTCTAGAGCTTTTACTAGTTTACTCATGATTTTCCACCCTCTAATTTTTCTCTTGCAATCGACAGATGCTCTTTGGTCAGTCTAAGCAACTTTAAACTGTTATGTGCCAACATCGTTTTTAACCTTTCAAACTCGGCCCAAGCAAGCGCAAACTCTTCATCGGTAATGACTTGATTGTTGTGCGCAGCTTCTAATTCATCTATATCCTTCTCAATAATTTCCCCAGTCGGTAGCATGATCAGATCTAAAAACAGATCATCCATCCAGGGCCCATTCGTTTGGCAATAGCCATTTTCCCTACAAATATCGATATACCATTGAACAATTTGGTTGGATGCATCAAATACCGTTGTCACCGAAAAATGCTCTCCATCGGGAAAATGCTGCAGCCAGCTGTAACCCTTATCTGCAATGCAAACTACCCTTCCCATGTATGTCTTGTAGAGTGGCTCAACTACATTATTCATTTCAAGAAGTGTTACATATCCCGTGAACTGTGATGAGGTAATATGTTTTTCCGCGTATCGCCTCTTCACAATTCGCTTCCAATCAAATCGACTGCCATATTTCCGTTTCAGCATTCGTACTCCCCCCTCTCCGTTCGAGCTTGCCTGAGCCGCTAATGATGAGTGCGTGACTATAATTATTTTTCAATCTCTATTTCTTCCATTTCTGATGAATTTTTTAGCCAAATAGTATGCTGTGACTGTAAACAACTGAGTGATTTCCTTGCTCTGAATCATTTCTTCCACCCTTTGAAAAGGGAAATGTTTTACTTCTAGAACTTCTGTGTCATCCAACTCTTGTTCACGGCTACGTTTTGCATCGGTCATTAAAAAAGTGATTACTTTATTCGTCTGCGTGGCCGGGTTGACCATGAACTCCCCTAGGGGAATCAGCCGTTCTTCCGAAACATAGCCAGTCTCTTCACGGATTTCACGTCGAATCGCCTCCTCATACGATTCGCCATCTTCCACTTTCCCCGCAGGCACTTCAACATAAAAATCGTTTCCGGGATGACGATATTGCTCTACAAGAACAATTTCCTCTTTCTCCGTCAATACGATTGCATTCACCCAATCCGCATATTCATTCACATAATAATTTTCAATAACCGTTCCATCAGACATTTGACAAGTATCTTTCCTCAAATTTCCGAACGGTGATTTGTACTTGTATTCACTGTTCAACACTTTCCATTTCCCCAACTACTATTCCTCCATTATTGCTTATGTACTTTTTTGAATGCACAATCCAATCTTCTATTACCTGCCTCGAGTTCTTATCCCACATCCATCCTCCCATACCGCTCCCGTGAATGAACACGAGGAGCGGGCCTACATTATTGCCGCATTCTATAAAATCCTTATGCAAGTTGATTCCCCTCAACTAAACTGCAAAATGTGCGTCGTTTCAGAAGCGGAATCGTCGAATGAAAAACCGCCTGCGCGATAGAATGCATCCGCTTTCGCTGAATCTGTACGAACTGTTATTTCATCGAAATGCTGTTTTGCATGATCAATAATTGCTTGGAGCAATAACGTACCGACCCCTTTCCGCCTCACTTCATCAAGTACATAAAATCTACGTAGACGACCCTCATCGTTTTTTTGTGAAAACGGTGATTGATTGATGCCGCCAATGGCTACTACGGACCCTTCATTATTTTTGATACAATACAACACTTCACCTTGTTTATCGAATCTGTTAGTACCATCCTCAAATTCATTTACAAGTCGGGTCACGAAACGATAACCTTCCTTTTCACTTTCTTGTACAAGTTCTGTAATATCCAAGGAATTCAAGTCTTCTACCCGTTCAATAAAGTATTCCATTTGCCTCTCCCCCTCAATTTTCGTTATATATAGTAAATTCAACAAAGTGTTTGAAAAACCTGCAAACTTACAAGAAAAGCCGAAATCCCTTCATCGGATTCGGCTATTCCGTCAATATTGAAACTCAACTCTTAACGTTGCTCTACTAATGATCTGTCCACTTTCAATCGGTGTTGTCATTAGTTCGGATTTCGCAAACGTTTGAAACGGAACCGGCTGTCCGGCCAGTTGTTCCTCAACTATTTTTACCGGCTGCGGCTCAATTGGCAATTGCAAAGCAGCGGCAATTGTTCGAGCTTTCATTTGTGCATTCCGAAGAGCTCGGACGATCGCTTCCTGCTTATAGCGTTCGGCATCCTCCACACTGAATTGTATATTCGAAACCCGATTTGCCCCGTTTTCCACTGCTGTATCAATAATGCTTCCCACTTGTCGAATATCTGTAATCTTTACAGAGATTGCATTGATAACTTCATATCCTCTGAAAATCTGTTCGCCATTCACATAATCATATTTCGGAAAAATGGTGTACGAAACTGTTTGGATATTTTCTCGCGGAACACCTATACGTAATAGAGATTGAATGACATTGTTCATTGCAGTGGCATTTTCCTGTTGCGCTGCACTTAATTGTTTATTTTCCGTGACGACTTCCAATTGGACTGTTGCGATGTCTGGTTCAACAGCAACTTCTCCATTTCCGATCACAATAATTTTCCTCGAAGCCCGATTCACTTGGTGAGGCATATAAGGATAGATCAAAGTTTCACTCCTTCCTTCACTTCTGTAAATTGTATGCAAAAAGGCATCTATGACATGCCGAGCCATAGACGCCTGCAGTTTATAAAATTTTACTGAAGAACGCTTTCGTCCTTTCATGTTTCGGATTCGAAAAGATGTCATCGGGCGTACCTTCTTCGACTAGCAAACCTTGATCCAGAAACAGCACCCGATCTCCCATTTCTTTCGCAAAGCCCATTTCATGAGTGACGACGACCATTGTCATTCCTTCCATGGCAAGTTGTTTCATGACATCCAACACTTCCTTCACCATTTCCGGATCTAGCGCGGATGTCGGCTCATCGAACAGCATAACTTTCGGCTTCATCGCGAGAGCCCTGGCAATGGCAACACGTTGCATTTGTCCACCGGATAATTGTTCAGGGTAGGCGTTTGCTTTATCGGAAAGCCCAACCTTTTCAAGAAGTTGCCGAGCTAAGGATTCCGCATCCTGTTGACTCATTTTCCGGATTTTAATTGGTGAAATCGTGATATTATCAATGACACGCATATGGGGAAACAAGTTGAATTGCTGGAAGACCATCCCGACTTCCCGTCGGATATCATTAATATCCGTTTTCGGATCATTGATTTTCACGCCATCTATGAACACTTCGCCTGCAGTAATTTCTTCGAGGAGATTAATGCATCGTAAGAAAGTACTCTTCCCGGATCCACTCGGGCCGATGACACAGATGACTTCCTTCTCTTTGATATCGTAGTCAATTCCCCTCAGCACATCCAATTGCCCAAATGATTTATGCAGATTTCGTACTTTTATCATCGCGTCCTCCCTCCCACTGCGAATCGTTTCAATGACTTTCTAGGAGATGGGACGTAACTATTGCTGAATCTATTTTCGATATAATTAATGAGCTTCCCACAGATGAAGGTCAAAAGTAGATACAGGATGGCAACCGTTAAATAAGGCTCCCAAAACCTGGAGTAAGCACCCGCGACCACTTTCCCTGCATAGAGCAGATCGCCCGCCGCAATGACTGTAACAAGGGATGAATCCTTTAGCAAGGCGATTAATTCATTGCCTAGTGGCGGTATCATTCGTCTAAACGCTTGCGGTAGAATGATCAATTTCATGGCGGTGTTATGCGGCATTCCAAGTGAACGCGCTGCTTCCATTTGCCCTTTGTCGAGCGATTGGATCCCGGCACGGATAATTTCAGCATTATAGGCGGCACTATTCAGCATAAGCGCAAGCGATCCTGACACAAAGAATCCTAAGGAATGCCCAAACATACTTGGGATTAATGCGGTATGAATCAATAGGATTTGTACTAATAATGGAGTTCCCCGGAAAAAGTCTACATAATATTTTGCAGGATAGTAGATCCACTTCCGTTTAGACAGTTTACCCATCCCGACGATTAAGCCTAAAATGAATCCTCCAACATATCCTACTGCTGTCAATCCTAGCGTTACCCAAATTCCTCTGATAAAAAGTTCCCGGTAACTCCATATATTTTCGAACATTTCAATCCGTAAACCTAAAAAATCCATGATCTTCACCTCCAAGATGTGTATGGTAGTTTACAAGCTAATCATTACTCCACATCTTGGTCTGTGATTTCTTTCAGTTTCCCATTTTCCTTGATCTTTTGAATTCCTTCATTTAATAAATCGACTATTTCCTTATTCCCTTTTTTAACCATTAATCCATAATATTCTTTTTCAAAGCTGTCATCTTCCACAGTTTTCAATTTAACTTTCGGATTATTCACTTTGTATTCAAGAATGACTGCATTATCTCCAACAGCTGCATCGGCATTTCCATTAATCATTTCACTAATTGCAAGTGGCATCGTTTCAGCTGCAACGATATTTTTGTTCGTTTTCCCAAGTAGGTCCTTTACTGCTTTATGTCCTGTCGTATTAATTTGCACTGAAACCTTTTTATCTTTCAAATCATTGAAAGAGGCTACATCCGAACTCTCCTGAACTAATATTAATTGATTAGCTACAAAGTAAGGATCAGAGAAATCAAACGATTGCTTACGTTCTTCGTCTATAGTTATAGAAGAGACAGCAAAGTCAATTTCTTCATTATCCAGTGCGGGAAATAACGGCTCCCACCCATAGTTTTTGTATTCCACTTCAAAGCCGGCAGCTTCCGCTATTGCATTTACAATTTCAATATCAATTCCGACAATATTCCCTTTTGCATCCATATACTCCATCGGTGCATAGGTTGCGTCTGTTCCGACGACCAATTTCCGTTTTCCGCCTGTATCTTCCCCGTCTGAACCACTCGTCTTTGTAGAACTTGTGCCGCATCCAATCAGAAAAATAGATGTGCACACCAATGCGATGCCTATCAGAAAACGTTTTACTGATTTCTCCATCTTGACTCCCCCTTGTATTTCTATCAATTAACAGAATTAATTGATACTTTAATTGATTATACAAGATAACGCTTTCATTCACAACTGAATATTTTCAATTGCCCGTCGAGGGTGAAGTTTCAATCATAAAGGGACAAAAAAACCTGCCATGTCGTCAAGTTCAACAACATAGCAGGTTATTTTAGAAAATCGGCAGCGTGACAGCCACCATCAGTAAGAATAAAATCGCGATATAATTTACGGAGTACATGAACATCACATACGCCCATCTATCATCATCTTTCGTGAAAAATCCGCGGATGGAGATAATCAAAAAACCAACATTCAATATCGTTGCAAGCACAATGAATACCATTCCGAGCGATCCCAAGTAAAATGGCAACGGAAGCAGGCAGGCAATGTAGACGAACATTTGACGCTTCGTCATTTTGAATCCTCGAACGACCGGCAGCATTGCTACGTTGGCCGCTTTATATTCATTGTACTTCCTCATCGCGATTGCAAATGTATGAGGCATTTGCCAGATGAATAAAATGATGAAAAGCATGACCGGAACAATATGCCAAGATGGTGCAATTGCAGCCCATCCGATCATCGGTGTCACCGCTCCTGAAACACTTCCAATGACTGTATTCAATGTGTATTTACGCTTTGTCCACATCGTGTACATGATGACATATGTGAACCAGCCGATGAATGCGTAGATCGCCGCCTCCATCGTCGTGAATAGAAGCATGACCATGCCGATTGCCGACAAGGTTATACCGATTCCCAACACGGTCTTCAAGGAAATGTTCCCGGTTACGGTCGGACGCTTTTGAGTCCTTTTCATCACCGTGTCGATATCGACGTCATACCAGTTGTTCAGGACAAGCGCCCCACCCATTAGTATCGTGCTCCCGAGAATTGTCAGCCAGAACAATTTGCTGTTCGCGAGCAGGGAATCTCCAGTGAAATGAAGAGCAAGCCAAAACCCGACAAAAACGGGCAATGCATTGGCAAGCAGGACAGGCGCTTTGAAGAGTGACTTCAAATCCGCAATTATCGTGCTCGATCTTTGTTCATCTATGATTGTGCCGTTTTCAGTATAAGTAATTTCAATATCTTTCGTCATATCTATATACGCTCCTTAGAGGTATTTCTGCAAAGTTTCATCCCTTCTATCATATCATTTCATTTGCAATAAATTAAAGGTTTACGGATTTTTCTTTGGAATTTCAATGAATTCCTTTACGATTTGACACAATTTATTCAAAACCGACGGTGGATAAAGCAATATTGATCCCATTCCAGCTAGCCACAGTATATCTGGCCGGATTGCCGGTTATGTTAGGAATAGTGGAAGCGAAAGGATGAATGATTGAATATGAAGACTTTGATTTCTATTATATTTGCGGGTTGTTTCATCATAATCAGTGGATGCAGCAACCAAAATCTCGTTCCAAAGAGTGAAGCGAGCAATGTCGTCGATACATATGGCATCACCATATTTTCCATTACAATCGATACGAAGGACATGAAAGAGGCGCTGAAAGCTAGCTTCACGGAAAAAAAGGAAAGGTCAGAAGCAGAGTATTCGAATAAAAAACAGGAAGTCGCCTTACACGGCAAAAAGGCACTTGAAAAAATAATGAAAGCATTTGATAAAATGGAGCCTGACCCGGAAGCCGAAGAAACAGAATTGATTAAAAGCGCGGCTGAAGCATTCGGATTCAAAGATTATCAGATGATCCGTCTGGAAATTACGTTCAAAGGATATGACAGCAAAGAAATCATGTTCTCTAAATAACGGAAGGATATCGGATTCCGAAAGGCTTTCGATATCTTTTTTCATATCGGCCTATAAGTCAATGAAATGGGGTAAAGCATAGTAACCACTTGCATTTTTCATCGACGTTTTCAAGGAGGCATTTTACATGGAATGGAAAGGTAGAAGAGGCAGCAGTAACGTTGAAGACCGGAGAGGGATGGGAGGAAAAACGCTCGTCGGAGGCGGTCTGGGCGGCATCGTCATGTTGCTCATCGTCATGTTCCTTGGCGGCGATCCTGGAGATATCCTTAACAACATGACGGGTTCCCCTTCGAATACGGAATATGTTGAAACAGAACAAGATAAGGAACTGGCTGAATTCGTTTCAGTCGTTTTGGCGGATACGGAAGATGTATGGACAGAAGTCTTTGAGAAGGAAGGACTTGTTTATCGGGAACCGATTCTCGTGCTCTATTCAGGGAGTGTCCAGTCGGCATGCGGGATGGCCGGTTCAGCTGTCGGTCCGTTCTATTGTCCGGCAGACGAGAAATTGTATATCGATCTAAGTTTTTATGATGAACTGCAGACGCAGTTCAAAGCTCCCGGTGATTTCGCGATGGCGTATGTTGTCGCACACGAAGTCGGGCATCACGTCCAAAAACTGCTCGGTATCAGCGACCAAATGGCGAGAATCCGCAGTCAAGTCAGTGAGGAAGAATACAATAAGTACTCCGTGCGACTGGAACTACAAGCAGATTATCTCGCAGGTGTCTGGGCGCATCATGCACAAGGAATGGGTGTTCTTGAGAAAGGCGATCTGGAGGAAGCGCTGAATGCGGCAAGTGCCGTCGGTGATGATACGATTCAGAAGCGGGCTCGCGGCTATGTAGTGCCCGAAAGCTTCACACACGGAACTTCGGAACAGCGGAAGAAATGGTTCTATCGTGGATTCGAGGCAGGCAATTTAAAAGAGGGAGATACATTTGGCGCGGGCGGCCTTTGATTATATAGGTTTGAAGAAATGGAGCCCTTTATGAATAAATGAAATAACAGGTGAAGGAGCGATGCTCCCTCACCTGTTTCTTTTTGCCTCACACGATACTCGATACTTTCCTCGACTGATTGTCCAGCTCAGCCGCCGACGAAGCAATCGCCAGGAAGTCGTCCATCGCTACTTCAATTCGCTGTTGGCAACGGCCAACGTTGTCCTGTGCCAACGTCGTCCCTTTGGAAATGTTCTTGATTTCCGTCGTGATCGCTTCCACGCCTTCACGTACTTCCACAATCGACTTCTCCACATTAGCGGACAATTTACGAACCTCTTTCGCAACGACATCGAAGCCTCTTCCATGCTCTCCCGCCCGGGCCGCTTCGATTGCCGCATTCAAAGCAAGCAAATTGGTCTGTGCTGCAATTTCCCGAATTGTCTTCACGATATGCTGGATGCTCTCTGCATGCAGCTGTAAATTACCCAAAGTTTCTGTATTATTATGAGAGATGGCTGCGATCTCTTCGATGATTACCAATAAACCTTTGCTGCGTTCCATTCCAATATCCGCTCGTTCTGTCAGGCCTTCCGCCATCTGTCTCAACTCTTCAACAACAGAGGTGATGGATGTTTGACGCTTCGTAATATTAGAGGCGACTTTTGAAATGCTGATGACTTTCCTGCCATCCTGACTGAATACGGGCATATATGTCGCCTCGAGCCATACTTTCTCACCGCTTTTATTTTTCCGCTCAATTTTCTCCTGCTGGCTATTCCCCTTATGCAGCTCCCGCCAAAACTTCTCATACTCAACACTCTTGGCATAGTCATCGAAACAAAGACTTGCATGATGAACACCAATCAATTCATCTTTCGTGTACCCCATTGCGTTCGCGAAGATGTCATTCACATACACAATTTTATGATCTAAATCGAACCGGATGATCGCTAAATTCTTTTCAAGGGCCTTAACGACGTGATCGTCCGTTACGAGTTCAACCGCCTGTTTCACCATCTTATCTCCTCTGCTTCCTATACTGATTTTTCTCCATTGTTCGGAATATCAGACCTATTACTATTTAACCATACTCTAAAGGGAAGTGGAATACCTTGGAAACATGATGTTCTAAATTATTTAGTTGCCCATAGAATAATAAGTAGAATATCAGGAGGTGTAGTTTTGGTTAATTCATTTCAACAACAGGCTTCGAATGAATTACAATTTTGGCTACAAATCTTGGGGGATCATAGCCGCTTCATTCACGATTCCCTGGCACCGGGCCAGACTGCCTGGATTGACACCGCTTCAGCTTTCATTGCTCGGTTCGATAAATTATTGGACCGTGCAAAGCAGACATTGGATCAACCTGAGATGGTTTCGTTAGCCAGTCTTTCTAAAACGGAAAGTGAAGCGATCCGGGAATTGAAACTTTCCATCCTTAAAGAACAATTGGTCGGCAACATTAAAATTACATTGCCCCCTCCATTCGTCAATCATATGGTTAACGAAGTCGAAGAAGCGATCCGTATTTTTTCTTATTTGGAAAAAGGCGAGTCCCCTCCTACGGTTCACCCGCTTCACCATGATTTGCTATGGTTGCTTGATGCAGCCGGTCATGCGGGAGCGATTGACGCAAATTTGGACCGCGTGGAAAAGCAATTGAAGAAGAAAAGCAGGAAGTTCATGAAGGATTGGGAAGCATTTTATTTGAAGGCCATTGAAATGACAGGATTTTTACGGACAAATGTTGCGAAATTTCCTGCCCTGGATAAGTTCCATAACGACGTGTACCTGGAAATGACGATTTTTAAAACGTTCTTAGGTGAACTTGAAGAGATGGGTCTAAAAAAAGAGACGCTAGGCGTTCTTACTCCTCTCATGGCCGATCATATGGCGCGTGAGGAATGCTATTATTTAATGAAACTGGCAGAGTCGGCAGGAACTCCCGACCCTACTTGCAATCCCGCTAAAGAAAGAGTGCAGGGGTAATAGGCCCACTATGAACCTACTACCACTGCACTATCAAGGTCCGCAAGAGCAGCTAAAATGCTTGCTCCCGTAATATGGCTCGTCTTCGGATTGTCCGGAGACGGGTTGTTTTTTAATGTCATATCGAACTCGCCGAAATCGCCTTTAGCCTTGATATGATGAATGTTTTGCGAGACGGCTGGATCGGCGATAATCCGTACAGTCGTTTTTTCAACGCCAATGCCCGCCAACGATAACACGATTGCGACATTCGCATTTTTAGGGAATTGTTCAATCGCGTCACGGGCCGAACCCTCAAACAGCGTTTGCTCCGCAGTCATTCTTTCTGCGGTTAATGAATGAGCAGGTTTTCGTGTAGTTAACGTGACAGATTCAACACTGCCCGCAAACGTAGCCGCCTTCAGGACATCCAACCCACCTATCGCACCGGAAGGCAAGTAGATTCTCCGTCCACTAGCCTCAGCTGCCTGCTCAACTAGATTCCCGAAGGAAGGATCGGCAAAAGCTCCGATGCTGATTAACAGTAAATCTTTTTGTTTAACCGTCTCGACCGCATAGGTTTTGGCTGATTCGATATTGGAGCATTCGACTACGATGTCGATATCCGAATGTAAGAATAAATCGATGTCATGATATGCTGTGCATCCGTATTCTGCAGCGAATGGAGGCAACTCAATTCCAGCTTTCTCCCGCTCGTCTAAAATAGCAGTAATTTTAGTGTTGGGCAGGAGCCGTTCTTTGTTTATTTTATTGAGGAGGTATGTACCTAGATTTCCTCTTCCGATTAGACCTATTTTGATATGAATCAGTCCTTTACGTGAGCTCTATGTATTAGTATATATAAAAACCTGGACCACGGTAAGCGTCCCAGGTTTCAGTCACTTTCAGTTTATTTACTTAGCGGCTTTTTTCAAAAACATTTGATAGATCGGTTTCAATGATTTTGGTGTCAGTTCTATATCATTTTCATGCGCATATTTGACAGCATGTCCTAATGCGATGGTCATTCCACCGGCTACACTTGCACCCGCCACCATGCCAGCGCCGGGAACGAGTTTCACAATTTGCCTGAAAACCGTCTTTCCAATATTTCCGACAATCGTCGCGATGATCAATTCTTTTGCATTATCTTTCGTTATCGGTTTTCCATACAATGTTGAGAGTTTCAGCATGAGACTGATCTGTAAGGCGGTCAGAGGCACGAAGTCCGATCCCGGAATCGGTACGGCTCCGATAGTGGCTGCGGATGCACCTGCAGCTAATATCCACCGATTTGCGACGGCAGATTTATCGGCCATGTTTGCCGCCATTAGAATGTCTTTTTTTTTGACTTCTAATAAGGAAAGAACTTCTTTCTGCAGCATCCCGATATTTTCACCTGTCCGTGAGGAAATCGGCGTGACCGGATATTCGTAGCCTGTATGGTCTTGGACATATTTTACAAGGCTCGGTATGTCTTCGGCTGCATCGATTTTGTTCAATACGAGGATTAGGTCTTTATTCACCTTGGCAATTCTTTTTAATGACTTGAGTTCCGTTTCGGATAAAACTGTCCCCGCCGCATTGAGGAAAAACAAAATCAGATCTGCCTGTTTATAAAACTTCATTGTTTCATCGGAATGTTCACTGTAAATGTCATCCAAGCCAGGTGTGTCGACGAAGATGATTTTATCCTTATAAGAAAACTTCTTGATTTCCTGAGTTTCACCTGGTTTCGCACCGACCTGTGCCACGTCATCTCCCATTAGGCGATTGATCGTTGATGATTTGCCGGCATTCACATCACCTATCATGGCAATTAGGATTTCACTTTCCAATTGCTCATTAATTTCTGAAGACTTTTCTTCGAATAGTTTATCGAACTCCTCATCTGACATCCATTGTCGATTCATTCGGATCACTTCCTCTTACAAGTTGTAATGGCCGCTTCCTATTTATACGGATAGTATGGCAATAGGATTCAGTTTCTTATTCAATACCCTACCCGTTCGAATAACATGCAAAAAACCTGCATCTCCGTAGAGATACAGGTTTTATTAATCAATTACGCCTCGGCGTAATTGCGTCCGGATTTTTATCGAGCGAGCTCGATAAACTCCCCTAACTTAATCCAGCCCTACTGGATTAAGTTAAAATATCTTTTTGCGATCTCTTTCATCTTTCAAAATTTCAACGGATTCCCGGAAACGCAAGGAATGGACATTTTCTCTTTCCCGGAGGAATCTAAGTGCATCAGTTAGCCCCGGGTCATCTGAAAGGTCAATGAGCCATTGATATGTCGCCCGTGCTTTCTCTTCTGCAGCGATATCCTCATACAAATCAGCGATTGGGTCGCCTTTTGCTTGAATGTATGTCGTTGTGAATGGGACGCCGTTCGCATTTTCATAGAAAAGTGCATGGCCGTGGTTAGCAAAATGCCCCGCAAGTCCGGCTTCTTCCATTTGTTGAGGTGTTGCATCCTTCGTAAGTTTATAAATCATCGTTGCCAACATTTCCAGGTGAGAGAATTCTTCGGTGGCAATATCATTCAAAACGCCGATCACTTTGTCGGGAACGGTGTACCTTTGATTCATATAGCGCAGGGCTGCTGCGAGCTCGCCGTCCGCTCCGCCGTATTGTTCCATGATATACCTAGCCAATTTCGGATTGCATGTGGTTACTTCCACTGGATACAGAAGCTTTTTCTCATAGACCCACATTCAGTCTCCCCCTTTCACCGTTGCCACGGCCACGGTGGTTGATTCCAGCGCCAGCCTACTTCAATAGCCTGTTCGGAAGGTATGGAATAGAGCGAAAGGGGTCCGTATCGATTTTCATATTGGCGTCTAAGTCGGGCAGCCTCTTTAATAGCTTCCCTCCATTGGTCCAGAGCTTCTTCATCGTTTGGATGTGTATTCGTGTATAATGTCAATTCGACGACGACAAAATCGGCTTCCTGCACGCGCTGCATCATTAAACGTTCTTCTTCGAATTCATTCACGAAATACCCTCCTCGCGAGAGAATCCGTCGGCAAGGATCGGCCAAAGTGTACCATGGCGGAGCGCCTGCTCTGGTGTGAACTGCGGAAGTCCTGGCGGTTGAAAACCAATGAACAGTTGAGGTGGCAATACAAACTTCTTCACCCTAATGGGCGGACACGGGTCAAGTGGGGAAATGTATGGTTCGAAGCTTCCCCGATATGACGGTCGTTCCAAATCTCATCACTCCTCAAGCTATGTTATGCGAGAGGATGAGAAGTGATTCTATTGCCTACATGTCTTTTTCAAATAAAAATTTATTGAACCATTTCGCACATTGATAGATTTCTTTCCAATAGGGATCATTATCTTCCACCGCCCAGCAAGCATATAAGGTGGACATTGAAATTGCAGCTTTCAATAGCTTATCGCGATTCATTTGCAAAAGATCACTAATCAGATCGACTCTTAGCTTCAGTAGATTTTCCGGATCAGGCTTTTTGAAGAGATGATTGATCATGAAGGAAACTACGTCGAGGTAAGGGACACCGGCAACGCCTTTCGGATCAATCGCAAGCCAACCTCTTTCGTTTGAATACAAGATGTTTTCATGGTGCAAATCGCCGTGCAGCAGTCCGTTTTCCGTTGTGGTCTGCTGAATTTCATTTAGAAACTCTGCCGCCGTCGTAACCCATTCACTTGGAATCGGCCCATCGTTCTTAGGGTAATTGCTTTGGTATTTCGAGAAGGCGCTTGCCCAGTGAAGGACAGTTGGAAAGTCGGCATCATTCGGCAATGGTCGACGGATCTGTTTCCAGACGCGGCAGAACTGTTGAACGACGACTGTTTCATCTGTTACCGTGCAGAGCATCGTTCCGGGATCGAGTTTTTCGAGCAACATGGCTCCCCGGTGGACGTCCGCTTTCAACAGTTTCGCACATCCTTGCCCATTATAGAGCTGCAATGTGCGGATCTCGTTTTCAAGATCGAATCCCGGCAAGCCCATTTTTAAGATGTACGGGTGGTTGTTCTCATCCATTACATTCATGACATAATTATAGGATAGATTTGTGACTGGGTTCTCCAGTGTCAACCCCCATACTTCCGCCATGTGATCTACATTACTCTCTAATGACTGAAGCCATTCTTCCCCCGGTTTCCCGAAACAGTTTCTAATTTTCTCTTGAAATGAAGTTGGCATGTCCATACATAGTTCCCCTTAAATTAATTTAGCCATATAATATTCATCAACATATTGACCGCCGACGAACAACGATTCTCTTTTCAAGCCTTCTTTACTAAAACCTGATTTTTCATAGAGGACGATTGCAGCTGTATTAGTGGTCATTACAGTTAATTCAAGACGGTGAAGCCTATTTTCAATGGCCCATTTGTCCATTGAAGTAAAAAGGGCCTTGCCCACTCCTTTTCCGCGATACTTCTCGGATACGCCGATGACTATGTAAGCTGAATGCTTATTTCGATACGCCGTTCCAGCTATCACCATTAAATAACCAACCAGAGAACCTTCTATCTCTGCCACGAGAATAGTTGATGCATCAGTTCCAAACGACTCAATACGCTCTTTTAATTGTTCTACGGACAAGCTTCTTTCCCCCGCTCCGTAGAGCATCGTATCCGTAGTCCTTTCAACTTCTTCAATGAGCTGAACTAGCTGCCTTGCATCTGTGCTATGAACTTGTCTAGTGTTCATTAGAACCACGCCCCTTTCCTGTATTCAAAGTAGACCCGAAACTTTATTAGTATAGTAAATCGGCTTCGCTAGTTTGTAATCCAATGCGCAAATGAATTACTGGCTCCCCTTCTCCGAAGAAACATTGTATTATCCCCCAATCGTTTCGATGTCTTCCCAGTAATATGCAATCTCCTTGAATTCCTCTCCGCCTATGTCGATCATTGATTCATCTATCGCTAGTCCGCCCAGTGATTCATAGAAAGTTTTTGATGAATTGCGTTCAAGCACCCATACAAGCATGGATTTGAATCCTTGTTCTTTCAGCTTTTGCGTGATTACTTGCGTCAGTTTCTTACCAATCCCCTGACCTTGCACTTCATTTAATAAATAAATTGCATATAACTCCCCATCCGCGTCATAGTTGCCCGTCCGTTCTCTGCCCCCTGTTGCAAAGCCGACAATCCTACCGCTCTCGTCTTCAGCAACATAAATAGCGCTTTTCCCGATTCCCCTGCGCCAATTTTCAGCACGCTGCTCGTACGATAGATTTTGCAAGACGGAATCGGAAACGATCCCCTTGTAAGTCGTCCTCCAACTGTCAACATGCACACGGGCGATACCCCTTTCATCGCCCATTACGGCTTCTCTGATTCTCATATTCGTCCCTCCCATTGGCTTTAGTTTACAGCAATTAATGAAATAATAGAATTAATCTTACAAAAAAGGTCATGTACAGGTTTTTTTCTTCTATTTAAGGTTATCGATCATTTTCACATTTTTATCGGTCATTTACCGAGAGTTATCGATCAATTGCAAGAAGTTATAGGTCACTTTCACAAAGTTATCGGTCACTTCCCGGTAGTTATCGTCATTTCGTGACTTAGGACTCACTCCATTTCGCCAAATCCACACCAAAAAAACCGCCACATTTCCATTGCAATGCGGCGGCACTTCACTTTCTATGCAAACCTACGGTGAACCTTCTTTCCATCATATGAAAACACGACTTGTTTATTGTCCACATACGTCTCCAAATGGACGATGCGGCCCCATAGTTGGTGGATGTACGGCAGGACGTGTTCTAAATAGGGTACATCCAGCTCGGTTTCTTCGTATTTATGCACTAAGTAGAGCTCTCCGTTGCGAACGTAATCCCCGTCATACACCACTAGATAAGGAAAGCCCCCGTTCACCCGCTGTGCAATTAGACGGTCTTGCACGCTTCGATATTCCTTATCTGAGATTTTATAATGGCTTCCTTTTTTCTCGAAGATATATAAATCTTCTTTTTGTACAAGTTCTTTCGTTAAATAGTTGCGGATGAAGGAAATGTCGGAGTCCATCTCTCTCACTTCAAACATTCTCTCCCGCCCTGATCCGGGCTTCACCCCTAATTCAATCATCTCTTCTGTTGGGTGATTATATCGCCGTTCGATGTCTTCAAAGATTTTCAACCCTAAATAATATGGATTGATGGACGTTCTGGACGGCTGGATGACATTGGCATTCAACTTTGCAAACTCAATCGTTTCGTCGGCCGTCAAGTCCATTTCCCGTAGAATCCGCTGATGCCAGAACGTTGCCCATCCTTCATTCATAATCTTCGTTTCCATTTGCGGCCAGAAATACAGCATTTCTTCACGGATCATTGTCAATATATCTCGTTGCCATTCTTCTAATTCCCGGCTATTTTCCAAGAGGAATAACAATAGATCCTTCTCTGGGGAAGCAGGCGTCTTTTTCCGTTTCGATTCCGCCGGCGGCTTCAGCCTCTTATGATCCATTTCCCATAAATCATCGTACATCGTCTTCCGGATGATCGGCGCGTCATCCTCCTGCTCCACTTCTTCGTTTCCATGACGCCAGCGGACGAGGGACGGGTCGATATGCTCTTGGATGGCAAGCACTGCATCTAAGAAACGTTCTACCTCTTCATTCCCATAAATCTTTTCATATTCGGCAATCCGCTCTGCGGTTGCGGTCATGCTTTCGACCATGTCCCTCCTCGTATTCGAAAAACGGACATTGTTTTTGAAGAAATCGCAGTGCGCTAAAACATGGGCAATGATCAGTTTGTTTTGTATCAACGTATTGGTTTCCAGCAGAAAAGCATAACAAGGATTGGAGTTGATGACGAGTTCGTATATTTGACTGAGACCTAAATCATATTGAAGCTTCATCTTATGGAACTGTTTGCCGAAGCTCCAATGTGAGAATCGTGTCGGCATCCCATACGCACCAAATGTATAAATGATATCCGCAGGACAGATTTCATAGCGCATCGGATAGAAATCCAACCCGAACCCTTTCGCAATCTCTGTGATCTCCTCAACTGCATATTGCAGCGCCTTGTGCTCCGTCATACGGATCCCTCCAGGCGTTTATGGAAAAACTTTTTCAAAGCATAGTACACATCCTTGTTTTCCTTCAGTACATAATGCCGGAATTTCGGGTCTTCGATTTTTTGATACGTATTCATCAATGTTGAATATCGGCTATGTGCATTCACTTCCCCGTAGCCGAACATATTCGATACTCCCATGAGCTCTTCCACTAATGACAAGCATTTTCCATTATCCGACGACATGTTTTCCCCATCCGAAAAATGGAAGGGATAAATATTATAGCGGGAAGGATGATATTTCTTGGCGATGAGATCGAGCGCTTTTTCATAGGCGGTCGAGCAAATCGTGCCTCCGCTCTCCCCTTTTGAGAAAAAATCCATTTCCGAAACGACTTTCGCAATCGTATGATGGGCGATGAATTCTATATCCACTTTTTCATATTTCGTGCGCAAAAACTTCGTCATCCAGAAATAAAAGCTTCTCGCCATGTATTTTTCAAAACTGCCCATCGAAGCGCTCGTATCCATCATCATGAGTACGACTGCCTTCGATTGAGGTTTGACGACTTCATCCCACGTTTTAAAACGGAGATCATCATTGTAGATCGGCATGATTTCAGCATGGCCTTCCATGGCATTCCTTTTGAACGCTGCAATGATCGTCCGTTTTTTATCAATGTTCCCAATGAGCCCTTTTTTCCTGATGTCATTGAACGTGATGTCTTCTTCTATGATTTCCGCTTGTTCCCTTTTTTCAAGATTCGGCAATTCTAGCTCTCTGAATAGCGTCTCTTCGATTTCGGCGAGCGATACTTCCGCTTCATAAAAATCCTGGCCAGGCTGATCGCCCGCCTGTTTGCCTTTCCCTGCACTTTGACTTCCATCGCTTGCAACTACGTCTCCCACTTGGCTATCCCCGCCGCCTTGGCCGACATGCTTCGATTTGCTGTGGTTATAACGGATTTTATATTCGTCCAAAGATCGTATCGGTATTTTTATGACGTCCCTGCCATCCGACATGACGATGCTTTCTTCACTGATCAATTCGGGAAGATTGTTATGGATCGCTTTCTTCACTTTATCCGAATGTCGTTTCTGATCCTGATATCCTTTTCGGTGAAGCGACCAGTTTTCCTGGGAGACGACAAATGATTCGCTCTGCTCTTCATGCATTTCTATTCACCTACTCCAGTCCACTCATTTTTTTAGTATATGCAACGAATGGCGGTTTTTGATATGGGAGGATTCTCTTATCGGTTCAACAGGCTGCCGACGTACCTCAGCAATTCATTGGCTGAGATTGAATTATAACCATATTCATCTATGAGCCTTGCCACGACTTCATTGATTTTCTTCAAATGATTCTCGTCAGGCGTCGTTGATGAAGTCGTGATTTTGACAACATCTTTCAAGTCCGCGAACAGCTTCTTCTGAATCGCCTCCCGCAGCCGTTCGTGGGATTTGTAATCAAACCGCTTGCCTTTCCTTGCGTATGCGGAAATCCGGATGAGGATTTCTTCACGGAAAGCCCTTTTCGCATTCTCTGAGATTCCGATCTGCTCTTCAATGGAACGCATAAGCTTTTCATCCGGATTCATCTCTTCGCCGGTGAGAGGATCTTTCATTTTGTGCTTATTGCAGAAGGCTTCAACGTTATCCAAATAGTTATCCATCATCGTCCGTGCAGATTCTTCGTACGAATAGACGAATGCCTTCTGAACTTCTTTCTTCGCAATTTCATCAAATTCCTTGCGTGCAATTGATATATAATTCAAATATTCCTCTTTGTCGTCCTTTGAAATAGATGCATGCTGATCCAATCCTTCTTTTAAGGAACGCAACACATCGAGCGCATTAATCGCATCCACTTCTTTACGAATGATTGCCGACGAGATCCGGTTGATGACATATCTAGGGTCGATGCCGTCCATGCCTTCATTCGGAAACTCTTTTTTCAACTCTTCCAGATCCACGGAGTTAAAACCTTCCACATTTTCACCGTCATACAACCGCATCTTCTTTACAATATCGATTCCTTGCTTTTTTGATATTTTCAAGCGCGTGAGGACGGAGAAGATGGCAGCGACCCTGAGGGCATGCGGAGCGATATGCACATGAGACATATCACTTTCGCGTATCATTTTTTCGTAGATCTTTTCTTCCTGACTCACTTTCAAGTTATAAGGGATCGGCATGACAATGATCCGGGAATGCAGCGCTTCATTCTTCTTATTGGAAATGAAGGCCCGATATTCGGTTTCATTCGTATGCGCGACGATCAATTCGTCCGCACTAATCAATGCAAATCTGCCCGCCTTGAAGTTCCCTTCTTGCGTCAGCGATAATAGATGCCAGAGGAATTTTTCATCAAGCTTGAGCATCTCCTGGAATTCCATCATTCCACGGTTCGCTTTGTTCAACTCCCCGTCAAAACGGTAAGCGCGAGGGTCGGATTCGGAGCCGTATTGGGCAATTGTCGAAAAGTCGATGCTGCCGGTCAAATCCGCGATATCTTGGGATTTTGGATCGGATGGGGTGAACGTCCCGATTCCCACACGTTTGTCTTCTGAAAAGAAGATTCGTTCAACGAGTACATCTTCAATCCGGCCGCCGTATTCTGTTTCAAGGCGCATCGTATTCAACGGGGAAAGACTTCCTTCAATCCGAATTCCAAATTCCGCGAAGAAATCATCTCGCAGATATTCCGGGATCAAGTGCAGCGGGTCTTCATGCATCGGACATCCTTTAATGGCATAAACCGCACCTTCATCCGTCCTCGAATATTGTTCTAGTCCACGTTTCAACAGAGTGACGAGAGTGGACTTCCCTCCGCTGACGGGACCCATTAGCAATAAGATCCTTTTTCGCACATCGAGCCGTTTTGCTGCAGGGTGGAAATATTCGTTGACTAGCCGCTCGACCGTATCTTCGAGGCCGTAAATCTCATTTTCGAAAAAGCGGAATTTTGTATACCCGTGTTCTTTCGTTTGTCCATGGCTTTTAATCATTTCATACACTCTCGAATGTGCCGTTTGTGCAACTTCTTTACGTTCCTGTAGGATGTTTAAATACTCAGCAAAGGTGCCTTCCCACTTCAACTTGCTTTCTTCTTCACGGAAATGTTCCAACTTACGTAAAATATCCATTCAATTCCCTCCATTCAGGGCCTGGTTTCAATCATTGTATGCGAGGAGGCTCAGTAAAATGAGACATATAAAACAAGCGGCTAAACGAATATGCTCGTTTAGCCGCTTCTGTTAGTTTTCCGGATATGTTTTTCTCAGAAATATAATGGATTGTTTGATGAGCTGCTGCAAAACTGCGATGTCGATATCATCCACTTTATTAATGTACACACACGCTTTACCTGATGTATGCTTCCCGAATTTGGTTAATAGCGCGTCACGTTCAGAATCACCAGGAGCGAAATAGAGGCTTGTCTTCGCTTTGCGGGGGGAAAAGCCAACTAATGGCGCGTCCCCTTCATGCCCCGTTTTATAGACATAATGATACGATCCGAAGCCAATGATGCTCGGTCCCCACATTTTTGCTTCATAGCCCGCCGTCTCCGTAAAGATGTCCAATAATCGATAAGCGTCCTCCCGCTTTTTCTGACTCTCTACCGCTTCAATGAATTCAATGACACTGGCGTCCGTTTCCTTCGTTTTTTGCTCGTACATTATTTTATTTCCCTCCCCTGGGTCTGAATGATCCAAATACTTGATATTACACCGATCTTATACTAACGTTGAAGCAACGTAGCTCCTATATTTTCCTACTACTTTAAAGCTTATCGGAACCTATTGCAAAGCGGAAATAAATTATCTTGACTCGGAAGTTTTTTACTCTATAATTAAAATGATTTTGTCGATTTTGTCGAATAAAGGAGGGATATTCAGGTTGGAAAATAAGCTGAAGTTATACGGCTTTAACAACCTCACCAAAACACTTAGCTTCAACATCTATGATGTGAGCTATGCAAAAAGTGAGCGGGAACAAAAAGATTATATTGCCTACATCGATGAGCAATACAATTCGGAACGGTTGACGAACATTCTATATGATGTGACGGAGATCGTTGGAGCCCATGTATTGAATGTGAGCAAACAGGATTATGATCCGCAAGGTGCAAGTGTCACCATCCTGATTACAGAGGAGACACTCCCTGTCGCCGTGATCGATGAGTCGTGCAACCGGGGGGAAATCGATATACTGAAGACCCGGGATTCGGTTGTTGGTCATTTGGATAAAAGCCATGTCACTGTTCATACGTATCCTGAATATCACCCGGATAATTCGATCGCCACTTTCCGTGTCGACATCGAAGTGTCGACTTGTGGTGAAATTTCCCCTTTGAACGCACTGGATTATCTGATAGGCAGCTTCGACTCTGATATTATCACGACCGATTATCGCGTCCGCGGTTTTACTCGTGACGATAGAGGGAAGAAGTTATTCATGGACCATAAAATGACGTCGATCCAGGATTATATCGACAGTGAGACATTGCAGAAATATGATGCCATCGATGTCAATGTATATCAATCAAATATCTTCCATACAAAGCTGCTGATTAAAGACATCAATTTACAAAATTACCTTTTCAATACGGATGTATATGAAATACCTCCGAAAGAAAGGCTGAATATTACGAACAATTTACGTAAAGAGATGATTGAAATTTTCAGCGGATCCAATATATATGAAGAGTGAGAGGACGGTGTTGGACATTCTTTCACAATCGAAAGCCCCAATTATGGAGGCTCTAAACAATTACAAAAAGATGCGGGTGGTTCCTTTCGATGTCCCCGGCCATAAACGTGGCAGAGGAAATGAGGAACTGACCGCTTTTTTAGGTGAAAACTGCATGACGGTCGATGTCAATTCGATGAAACCGTTGGATAATCTGATTCATCCTGTGTCTGTTATCCGGGAAGCCGAGGAGCTGGCAGCAGAAGCTTTCGGAGCGAAGCACGCCTTTTTCATGGTGAACGGGACTACTTCCGCTGTACAAGCGATGGTTATGACGGCATGCAAGGCGGGTGAAAAGATCATCATGCCCCGAAATGTGCACCGCAGCGCCATCAATGCTCTCATCTTAAGCGGAGCAATTCCTGTCTATGTCAATCCTGGCGTGAACAATGAACTCGGAATCCCTCTTGGAATGGCGGTAAAGGATGTCGAGAGGGCGATCCTGGAGCATCCAGATGCAAAAGCGATCCTCATCAACAATCCGACCTATTACGGAATCTGCTCGAATATGCAGGCGATCACAGACCTGGCACACCGGCATGGCATGCTTGTCCTCGTCGACGAGGCACATGGGACACATTTTTATTTCAGTGACGACTTGCCTGCTTCAGCAATGTCAGTCGGTGCCGATATGGCCTCTGTCAGTATGCATAAATCGGGCGGTTCATTGACTCAGAGCTCATTGCTGTTGATCAATAACGATGTGAGCGAAGGGTACACGAGACAGATCATCAATTTGACGCAAACGACGAGCGGCTCGTATCTGCTCCTCTCCTCCCTTGACATTTCACGGAAAAACCTCGCTTTGAATGGACAGATGATCTTCCGGAAAGTCGGGGAAATGGCACAGTATACCCGTGAAGAAATTAACAAGATCGGCGGTTACTATGCTTTCTCCGAGGAGTTGAAAAACGGTGATACGATTTTCGATTTCGATACAACAAAGCTATCTGTCCATACGCTTGAGCTAGGATTGGCAGGTGTCGAAGTGTATGACATTCTGCGGGATGAATATGACATCCAAATCGAGTTCGGGGACATCGGCAATATCTTGGCGTATATATCAGTCGGAGACCGCCGGTTGGATCTCGAACGGCTCGTCTCGGCACTTGCTGAAATCAAAAGACGCTATAGCAAGGACAAAGGCGGCTTGTTCGATCATGAATATATAACTCCTCAAGTCGTCTATACGCCCCAAAAAGCGTTTTATGCACCGAAGGAGACGCTTCCTATCAATGACAGCGCCGGCCGTATTGCCAGCGAATTCGTCATGGCCTACCCGCCCGGCATACCAATATTGGCGCCTGGTGAACGGATCACTCCCGAGATTTTGCAATACATCCAATATTGCAAGGACAAGGGCAGCTTCATGACAGGTACGGAAGATAGCAAAATCGAGCATATCAACGTTTTGAAGGAGGCTGAGCAATGAATTTATGGTATAAGGAAAACCATTCGCCGGACGTCCAATTTTCGATGAGAGTCATTGAGCACCTATATACCGGGAAAAGCGAATTCCAGAAAATCGATGTTTTTGAAACAGCTGAATTCGGCCGAGTTCTCACATTGGACGGCTACGTCATGGTAACTGAGAAGGATGAATTCATATATCATGACATGATCACCCACGTTCCGATGGCAACGAATCCCGGCATTAAGAAAGTGCTCGTCATAGGGGCTGGAGATGGCGGCACGATTCGGGAACTGACGAAATATGATTCAATCGAGCATATTGATATGGTGGAAATCGATGAAATGGTCGTTGACGTATGCCGGGAGTTCATCCCCCAAACCGCTGGCAAACTCGACGATCCCCGCGTTCATCTTCATTTCGAGGATGGCTTGAAATTTGTCCGTTCCCGAGATGATGAATACGATTTGATCATAGTCGACTCGACGGATCCATTCGGACCGGGGGAAGGCTTGTTCACTAGGGAATTTTACGGAAACTGCTATAAAGCGCTGAATGAAGAAGGCATTCTTGTCAATCAACACGAAAGCCCTTTTTATGAAGAAGATGCCCTAGGCATGCAGCGAGCGCATAAACGGATCATCGGGTTCTTCCCGGTATGCGAAGTGTACCAACTTCACATTCCAACGTATCCGTCGGGTCATTGGCTATTCGGTTTCGCCTCAAAAAAGTTTGATCCAATAAAAGATTTGGATGCAGATGCTTGGAATCAGCTCGGCTTGCAAACAAAGTATTACAACACCGATATCCACGTCGGCTCATTTGCCTTGCCGAACTACGTAAAGGAGCAATTGAAAGATGTTGAATAAAAATATTGAAACATTCATTGGATGTGACAATGAATATGACGAATCAGGCATCGTCGTTTTCGGCGCCCCTTTCGATTCGACGACGTCATTCCGTCCCGGCACCCGCTTTGCAAGCAAGGTGATGCGCGGTGAATCCTTCGGAATCGAGACCTATAGTCCTTATCAGGATAAAGATCTGGAAGATATCCCTGTTTATGACGGCGGAGATCTTGAGTTGAGTTTTGGCAACACGGAAAGGGCTTTAGGCCAAATCGAGGAATATACCCGGAAAGTCGTGCAGGACGGCAAAATCCCTTGCATGATCGGCGGGGAGCATTTAGTGACGCTTGGATCAGTCCGTGCCGTCGCGGAGCAATACCCTGATTTGCATATCATCCAATTCGATGCTCATGCAGATTTGCGGGACGATTACCTCGATGAGAAATTATCACACGCAACGGTTATCCACCGCGTTTGGGATATCGTCGGTGATGATCGAATCTTCCAATTCGGCATCCGCTCCGGAGACCGCAGCGAGTTCCAATGGGGCAAAGATCATGTATTTACGAATAAATTCAATTTTAATGGACTGGAAGATATCGTTGATAGATTACAAGGTAAACCGGTTTATTTAACAATCGATTTAGATGTGTTAGATCCTTCCGTCTTTCCTGGTACTGGAACTCCCGAAGCTGGCGGAGTCAGTTTCATGGAATTATTACAGGCGATTTTGACAGTAAGCGACCTCAATATTGTCGGCTGTGATGTCAATGAGCTGTCACCAATTTATGATCAAAGTGGTGTATCCACTGCAGTCGCTTGTAAAGTGCTGCGCGAACTTTTATTGGCAGTAACTAAACAAAATTAAGAGGGGTGTTTTGATTGGGTAAAGCGTTAATCATTGGAGCAGGTGGAGTAGCTAGTGTTGTTGTGCATAAATGTGTACAAGTACCTGACGTGTTTGAAGAAATATGCATCGCGAGCCGTACAAAATCGAAATGTGATGCGTTAAAGGAAAAGCTTGACGGCGGCCGCACAAAAATCCAGACAGCGCAAGTCGACGCGGACAATGTCGAAGAATTGGTTGAACTGATCAACAGCTTCAAGCCGGACATCGTCATCAACGTCGCATTGCCTTACCAGGACTTGACGATTATGGATGCGTGCCTTGCAACGGGCGTCAACTATTTGGATACAGCAAACTATGAGCCACTTGATACGGCGAAATTCGAATATAAATGGCAATGGGCATACCGCGAAAAATTCGAGGAAGCAGGTCTAACTGCAATCCTAGGCTGCGGCTTCGACCCAGGTGTAACGGGCGTTTTCTCTGCTTATGCGCAGAAGCACTATTTTGACGAAATCCATCAGATTGATATTGTCGACGCGAACGCTGGAGACCACGGCTATCCATTCGCAACGAACTTCAACCCGGAGATCAACATCCGTGAGATAACGGCGAACGGCCGCTATTGGGAGAACGGCGAGTTCGTCGAAACACCGCCACTATCCGAAAAACGCGTATACGACCTGCCGGAAATCGGCCCTAAAGATGTATACCTTCTCTATCACGAAGAGTTGGAGTCACTCGCACAAAACATTAAAGGAATCCAGAAAATCCGTTTCTGGATGACGTTCTCTGAAAAATACTTGACGCATTTGAAAGTGCTTGAGAATGTCGGCATGACGTCGATTGAACCAATCGAATTTGAAGGCCAACAAATTGTTCCGTTGCAGTTCCTAAAAGCTGTTCTTCCTGACCCAGCTTCCCTCGGACCGCGCACAAAAGGAAAAACAAATATCGGTTGTATCTTCCAAGGAACGAAAGATGGAGAAGAAAAAACGTATTACGTCTATAACGTTTCTGACCACCAGGAATGCTACCGCGAAGTCGGTTCCCAAGCAATTTCCTACACGACAGGCGTGCCGGCAATGATCGGCGCAATGCTCTTCTTGAAAGGCGAATGGAAAAAACCTGGCGTTTATAACGTCGAAGAGTTCAATCCGGATCCATTCATGGAAGCATTGAACGAATACGGTCTGCCTTGGCAGGAAGATTTCAACCCAGAGCTGATCGATTGATAGGAGGCAAGCAACAAATGAAGTTGAATTTCGATCCACACGCAGTCCCCTCCCCTTCGTATGTAGTCGATGAAGGGCTACTAATTAAAAACTTGGAACTGCTCAAGTCGATCATTGACCGGACAGGCTGCAAAATTTTATTGGCCCAAAAAGGGTTTTCGATGTTCTCCGTCTATCCGCTCATCGGACAATATTTGAACGGAGTGACCTCAAGTGGCTTATTGGAAGCGAAATTAGGATATGAAGAGATGGGGAAAGAGGTTCATACGTACTCCCCTGCCTTTTCAGAAGCTGATTTTGAAGAAATCCTGTCGTACTCCGATCATCTTGTGTTCAACTCGTTTGACCAATGGAGACGTTTCAGGGATAAAGTAAAAAACTATCCAAAGCATATTGAATGCGGCATTCGGATCAATCCCGAGTACTCGGAAATTGAAGTTGATATGTATAATCCCTGCTTCACTTTTTCACGATTCGGCGTGACGCTTGAGCATTTTGAACCTGAAGAGCTCGAAGGAATCAGCGGCTTGCATTTCCATACGATGTGCGAGCAGAATTCCGACACACTCGCCCGGACGATTCAAGTCGTTGATGAAAAGTTCGGCAAGTACTTGAAAGATATGAAATGGATCAATTTCGGCGGCGGCCACCATATTACCCGTCCCGACTATGATGTTGAGACACTCGTCGAATCGATTCTTTTCATGAAAGAGAAATATGGACTTGATGTGTATTTGGAACCAGGCGAAGCGATCGCATTGAACACCGGTTTCCTCGTAACGACTGTGTTGGATACGTTGCATAACGGAATGCCGCTTGCCATTTTGGACACTTCGGCTTCCTGCCATATGCCGGACGTTCTGGAAATGCCGTACCGCCCAGAAATCATCGGTGCTGGACTGCCGAACGAGAAAGCCTTCACATATCGGTTTGGCGGACCTACCTGCCTAGCGGGGGATGTCATCGGAGATTACTCGTTTGATCAGCCGTTAACGGCCGGCGATAGGCTTGTCTTCTGTGACATGGCCCATTATTCAATGGTGAAGAACAACACATTCAACGGCATGGAGTTACCTGCGATTGTATTAAACACGGTTGCAGATGGTCCGAAAATCATCAAGGAATTTGGTTATGAGGATTTTAAAGAACGTTTGTCTTAATCCGATTGGTTTGTCATCTTTAACTATCACAACTAGTATCATCGGATATCAAATATTCCGATGATACTAGTTGTTTATGCTTTCTGAGGTGCATAAGTGAATCCTTGAATATCAGTCGAACCAAAGATGATTAATAGCAATAAGACAATTAATATAACTATGTTTATGAATGAATTCCCTGAGAAACTCTTCGTATCACTCATTATTATCTCCCCTGTTCTCTATTCATGCGTTTTTGAATCCCATCAAAAATTTCATCGATTGTTATGTCTCCATTTTCGTTTAAGAAATCCGCCATTTTATTACTATTCTTCGAGTCATTCTGGAAAGCGCCGATTAATGTCACCGAAACAGTTGGGCTATTTCGATAAAGGAGTACAGAATCCACTTTCAACTTGCCCAATAACAGAAGTGATGCTGCGATGATTTCCAAATCTTTTCCCTTTAATAGGTCGTTTAGGGTATACGACGGATTGACATTTCCATTATTATTCCTCTTATGCAAATTAGACACTTCCTTTTTCGGGTGAGTGCGTAACCCCATCATATTTTAGTGTATGAGCTAGTTCTCAAAGAAGTGTGTACAATATTGATTACCCTGTTTACCACCATAAAAAAGCCCGGAGCTCCGCTTCTGTAAGCAGTTTCCGGACCTCGTGGTTTTATTGATTACCAAGCAATTCAAGGATATCTTCAGATACGTATGTTTTATTGCCGCCAATCAACTCAGGCGCAATCGCGAATTGTTGAAGGCTTTTATTGTAACCGTACATTTTCTCACCGCGAGTGATTGTGATAGAGACATTCCCTTTTGTCAGAAGTGCCCCATTCGACTGGGAGCGCACAACGTAACTTAGCTCTTCCGCAACTTTTCGCAATGGAATCATCTTTACGCCATCTTTCATGTAATGGTCGGTATCAATTATCGTTAAAACAGTGATCGGAACACCTGGAGTTCCTTCATCGCTCAACGGATGTAATGCGATGATTTTCGTGGGTGGCGTTTGTGGCGGCAAGCTTCTCGTCGTGATGGAATAAAAAACGACCAATTCTTTGCCTTTCAAGTCAGCCTTTTTAATTTTATCGCCCTCTTGGTTTACGATTTTCGTTTCTTCCCCTATGTTCAGCTTCAATTCTTTATCCACGCTGAGGAAGTCTTCATCGAATTTGCCGACTTTTACGTTGCCCGGTTTTTCTTCATCGATGACGAAGAAGATTTCCGGCGTTATTTGTGCTGGATAGATCAAGATCATTGGCTTGTTTTTATCGTAATATGCTTCCACTTTCATGTCTTTTTTCAAGTCGGCCGGCTTCATGTCATTTGCCGTACCGCTATTGAATAGAAGTGTCTTGTCTTGAATGCGGAAAATTGTAATGAGCCCTTGATCGTTTTCAACAGTTACCATCCGTTCATTTTCACTGTCCTCGATTTTCGTAATAACCCCTGGCGCTCTCACATAATCCGAAGCATCCTTCACTTCTTCATTTTTCAACTGAATCATATCCTCGTTCGCCTGAACTGCATAAGGATACAAAGCACTGCCTGCCAATAATGCGGTTAATGCAACTGCTCCAAGTTTTTTCATAATCTCTCTCTCCTTAATTCGGTATTCAATGAATCAGACGGAGTGTATTGGTAAAAGTTACATTAATTAAATACAGTCACCTTTTCATCTCGTCCGGCTTTCAATCCGAAAATAAGGAAGAGCAGTGAAGCTATCATAAAAATCAACAACGGACTTTTCCAAGAATCTGTCGCATCATGAAGAAACCCAAAAAGCACAGGGCCGATAGCTGCAAGCAGATAACCAGATGATTGGGCCATTCCCGATAACTCTGCGGCCTCAGTATGGGTCTCCGTCCGCAGTGTGAAAAACATCATCGCAAGTCCAAAGGAAGCACCGCCGGCAATTCCGATTGCAGCCATCCATAATGGCGTCCAAGATAATCCCCCTGCGAGGACACCCCCATAACCGATTAAATATAAAGCCGCTATGCCAACTACGATTATCCTCTGATCCTTCAATCTGCCTGCCAGAACTGGAATGATGAAGGTCATCGGCAACTGTGATAATTGTAAAAAGGAAAACATCCAGCCCGCTTTCTCAGCTGTCATTCCTTCAGATATGAGTATTTCAGGCAGCCATGCAGCTGTACAATAGAATAGCAGCGACTGCAGTCCCATGAAAAATGTGACTGCCCAAGCAATCGGTGAACGCCATAAGACAACTGGCTTCTCCACCGAAGATTTTTTAATTTGCGGTTGCAAGGAGATTTTGTTTTTCATTTGGGGCAACCATAATAGCAATGCAAGAAAGGACAAGGCAGCCCAGATTGCTAATGCACCTTGCCAACCATATCCTGTATGAATAACAATCGGTGCGCTGATGCCAGAAGCGGTTGTCGCTGAAATATTCATGGCAACCGAGTAGATTCCGGTCATTACCCCAATATGTAATGGAAAGCTCAATTTTAACAACGCTGGCAGTAACACATTTCCGAACGCGATAGCAACGCCGATCAGGAAAGTCCCAGCGACTAAAAACAATATGGATCCGGCCGAACGAATTATAATGCCGACCGTCAATAAACATAGAGAAAGGAATAGAGTCAATTCCATACCCAATCTCTTTGATAGTTTAGGGGCAATTGGCGATATGAAGGCGAATGCCAATAGTGGGATTGTCGTCAAGAAGCCTGCCAGTACATTCGACATTCCAAGCCCGTCCCGTATCGGGCCGATAATCGGGCCTACGGATGTCAACGGTGAACGCAACGTTGAAGCGATGAAAATGATGCCGATAATTAATAAAAATGTATTCTTTTCAAAGCCTATCTTCTTAGGATAACTGTAATTTTCTTCGGGCTTCATGTGGCGGTCTTCCTTTCGTTATAAATGCCATTCGAGCATATCATAATGGGAGATCTTTCTAAAGAGGTGGTGTGAGGGATAGGTTTTGCGCGAGTTCGAGGCAGTTTTGCTCATTTTGGTACTATTGGACCCCTCCGTAACACGAATAGAACAACGCAAAACGGACCTCACCAATCATGAGATCCGTTTTGTTTATCTTATATAGTTGTCGGCACGAGCAAGATTGACGTCAATACGTCGACTGCCTGATCGATTTCCTCTTCAGTGACAGTCAAAGGCGGCAACAAGCGAATTACATCGGTACCTGCTTGCACGACGAGCAGTCCCGCTTCTTCCGCTTGGCGGATGAAAGAGGCAACGTCTCTCTTGCAATCAATGCCGATAAGCAACCCTTGTCCCCTGATGTCAAATCGATCAGGCGGCAGGCTCTCTTTCAATTTCCGAATCAAAGCAGCTGACTTTTCATTGACTTCTTTCAAAAACCCTTCCTCGAAAACAAAATCCACTACTGTCTGCGCAACTGCGACTGCGAGCGGGTTCCCTCCGAATGTGGTGCCATGCGTCCCCGGTCCGAATGTATCGAATAGTTCACCGGTTCCGAGCATCGCCCCAATCGGGAAGCCCCCGCCCAATCCTTTGGCGAGTGTCATAATGTCAGGTTTTAAACCATTCTGCTCGTAGGCATAGCGCGTGCCGGTTCTTCCGATGCCGGTCTGTACTTCATCCACAATGCATAAAATCCCCTTCGAATTGCAATTGTCGGAAATAACAGCAGCGAACTCGGGAGTCACTGCGTGGATTCCACCTTCCCCTTGGATCACTTCAAGCATGATCGCCGCCACATCATCATCCATAACCGCTTCCAGAGCTGCCGGGTCATTGAACGGCACCGTCTTGAACGTTTCAAGCATCGGTCCGAATCCTTGCTTGATCTTCTCCTGGCCAGTCGCCGCCATCGCTCCGAATGTACGTCCATGGAACGATTGGCCGAAAGTGATGATCGTCGATTTGCCCGTATGCTTTCTTGCAAGTTTGATGGCTGCTTCATTCGCCTCCGCTCCGCTGTTGCAGAAGAAAGCATGGGAGAAGTGTGTATCTTTCATTAATGAAGCAGCAAGCTTTTCCTGCTCGGGGCTTTCGAATAAATTCGATACATGCCACAGTTTTTCGCTTTGAACTTGAATCGCATTGACGATTGCAGGGTGGGCGTGACCTAGACTGACGACAGCTATGCCGCTAGTAAAATCAAGGTAATTCTTGCCATCTGCATCTTCTACGACAGTCCCCTCGCCTTTAACTAGATGCACCGGTCGCCGTGCATAATTATTAAATAACATACTCAAATGATGACCTCCTCAACTCCGATTGTTGTGCCTGCCAAATGCTGATCTGCAATTTGCACGGATGGCACGCCGGCATCCAAGCAGGCGATTGCAGCAATCACTTTCGGAATCATTCCACCGTATATATCCCCTGCCTCAATCCAGTTCGCGATTTCACCTGGCGAGACTACCGTTTGAATTTCATTTCCAATCTTTATTCCTGGTGTGTCCGTCACAAACAGGAGGCTTGAAGCGCCAATCGCCAGTGCAATTTTGCTAGCAACTGTATCCGCATTGATATTGAGTGGTTCACCGCATTCTGTTGCACCGATACAAGATACGACCGGGACAATTCCTGCGGCTAGTAATTTTTTAAGCAGACGATCATTCACATCCTGTATGTCACCGACAAAGCCATATCGTTCTTTATCGAGCAATGTACATATCAATAGTTTTCCGTCAAATCCACTCAGTCCGATTGCATCGATGCCTTCACGATTTAACTGATGGACGAGTGAGGGATTCACTTCACCGATCAAGACATCCCTCACGATGGCTATGGATTGATCGCACGTGACCCGAATGCCATTGTCGATATTCGACGCAATTGCATTCTTCCGTAATGCTGTATTGATGGAAGGCCCGCCCCCATGGACGATGACAATTTCATAGCCTTCACTTTTCATCTCATGGAATTTCTTAAAAAAACCGTTTTGCAACCCCTCGAGCATACTGCCCCCGAGCTTAATGACAATCCGTTTACGATCGGTAAGAAGCATTGATTTGGACGTAGTCATATGTCAAATCGCACCCCCATGCTATGCCGTGGCCATTTCCTTTATTCAAACCGACGTAGATCTTCACTTCGGGCTGTTTTAAATATAGCAGCAGCTGCTCTTCCGAGAAGATGACCGGCTCGCCGTCCTTGACGACTGGTGTGTCACCGATCTTTATTGTAATTCCTAGAGGATCGACGGACGCGCCGCTATACCCGACCGCTGCAATGACCCTCCCCCAGTTCGCATCACAACCGAATACAGCCGTTTTGACAAGTGGAGACCCGACGACTGTCTTTGCGATTTTCCTCGCTTCTGCGTCTGTGACAGCTCCATCCACTTCCACTTCGATGAGCTTTGTCGCCCCTTCTCCATCCTTTGCAATCATTTTTGCGAGGTCTTGTGCAACCGCATGCAACGTCTGGATGAAGGAGTCCCAGTCGGGATGCGCAGGAGATAATGGTTGATTGTCCGCCATACCGTTCGCCAGTACGAGGACCATGTCGTTCGTGGATGTATCCCCATCGACCGTAATCGAGTTGAATGTCACATCCGTCACGGACTTCAACGCTTCCTGTAAATGGACAGAGTCGATTTTCGCATCCGTCGTAATGAAGCCGAGCATCGTTGCCATATTCGGTTCAATCATCCCTGAACCTTTCGCCGTTCCCGCGACGATGACTTCCTTGCCATCCACTTCAGTTCGGTAGGCAGTGTTCTTCGTGACCGTATCCGTCGTCAAGATTGCTTGAGAAAACTGAATGGACCCTTCTAGCGTGTTCGTCGGATTCAGTTGTTCGATTCCTTTCAGCAAAGGCTGCATATTCAATTTCTCGCCAATAACGCCTGTCGACGCCACTCCTACCAAGTCCGGAGTGATGCCGAATTGCTCGGCCGTCTTCTCCTGCATCAGGAGCGCATCGATCATGCCCTGTTTCCCGGTGCATGCATTCGCATTGCCTGAATTGACGATGACCGCCTGCATCTTCCCATTTTGGTGCACAACTTCCTTCGTCACTACAAGAGGGGCTGCCTGGATGGCGTTCGTTGTAAAAACACCTGCCACACTCGCTGGGACGTCGCTGAGCAATACCGCCAAATCATATTTCTTGTGCTTCAGTCCGCAATGGATGCCGACCGCTTTGAACCCTTTAGGTGTTGCTATATTTTTGCCTGATACGGGTTTCAATTGTTGAACAGCTACCACCATACCAACTCCTCCTCTTTAAATGAATAATGGAACTTGCGTCAATCCTGTCGTTTCATCCAATCCGAATTGCACATTCATATTTTGGACCGCCTGCCCGGCAGCCCCCTTCACCAAGT
Source organism: Sporosarcina luteola (assembly GCF_023715585.1). Taxonomy (GTDB): domain Bacteria; phylum Bacillota; class Bacilli; order Bacillales_A; family Planococcaceae; genus Sporosarcina; species Sporosarcina luteola_D. Next base: position 55,887 of record NZ_JAMBOK010000001.1, on the reverse strand, counting down.
TATCGATTACGGAAACGATCGTAGCCCGGTTCGTCCTCGGATCCACTTTCACGTGAATATCACAGAAGTTGGAACCAGCCACTTGCTTCGTGCAAAATTTCTTCGAGTCATTCATAATCCTCACAAAAGGCCGGCCCTCATAGGTTTCTCTCAAACAGTTGACAAGCTGGTCTTCCGTGACGCCGGCATTCACTGGTGCATAGCTAGTAGTCATTATCCCCCTCGTCATCGGAACGAGGTGAGTTGTGAACGTCACTGGAACTTTTATATTGCTGAACTGGGCAATCCCTTGTTCGATTTCGGGGATATGCTGATGCTCGTGTATTTTATAGATCGATAAGTTTTCATTTGTCTCACTGAAATGCGTCATCTGCCCAGGTGTATTTCCGGCTCCCGATACTCCGCTTTTCGCATCGATGATAAGTGCCGAGGGATCTATCAGTCTCTCTTTTAGTAATGGCAATAAAGAAAGAAGCACCGCCGTCGGATAGCAGCCTGGGTTCGCGATGAGCTGCGCGTTTTTAATCGTTTCGTAATTCCATTCCGTCAATCCGTAGGCGCTTAGCTCGATCGCTTCAGCCGGTGCAGGAGTCTTTTTATACCATTGCTCATACTCCGCTGTATCTTTTAAACGGAAGTCTCCGGACAAATCGATCAGTTTTGGTCCACTGCCGATGAGCGGTGGCAGTAAATGGCTCGTCACTCCCGCCGGGGTACTCGCAAACAGCACATCATAACTCTTCAACTGTGCAAGATCGATTTTCAGAAGAGGCTGATCATACAGGTTTGTAACATGTGGAAATTTGGCGGAAAACGATGTCCCCTCATCTGATGATGTGAATAAATCGATTTTTTCCACTTCCGGATGATTGTGCAGCAATCGAATCAATTCAAGCCCGCCATACCCGGTAGCTCCAATGATTCCTATCTTCATGTCCCCCACCCCTTTTATCGTTAGGAATAGTATACGTATGCATAAATATAAAGTCAACTGTATTATTATAAATTATGTTGTGATTTATTATTCACCGATTCGTGATTGGAGTTTTGAATTAAAGGAGAATATGCTATACTAGTGTTATTATCAGGTACTAATATTAGGTAATAGTTTTCTACCGATTGAGGAGGCCACTATGGAAGATTTATTGAAGCTTAAAGGAAAGAATATTGTCGTTATGGGTGTTGCAAACGAGCGAAGCATCGCGTGGGGGGTAGCGAAATCCCTTTTTGAAGTCGGGGCGAATGTTATTTTCACGTACCGTAAAGAACGATCCCTTGCCAAGCTCGAGAAAGCATTAGAAAGCAATGGACTGGAACCGAAAATGATCGTCCAATGTGATGTGAATGAAGATGAAAGCATTCAACATGCATTTACATTGATCGGCGAAACGCTCGGTACAATCCACGGAATCGTCCACTCGATCGCATTTGCGCATGCAGAAGATCTACGCAATGATTTTGTAGAAACAACACGGAGCGGTTATGCATTCGCTCAAGATTCGAGCGCATATTCCCTCGTTGCAACTGCTAGAGAAGCGCGTCGCTTCATGACAGAAGGCGGCTCGATCATCACGATGAGCTATTTAGGTGCTGAACGGGTGCTCGACGGATACAATGTCATGGGTGTTGCAAAGGCTGCGCTTGAAGCATCCGTCAAATATTTGGCTAATGATTTAGGAAAAGAAGCAATCCGCGTAAACGCGATTTCAGCAGGCGCTGTCCGTACCCTTTCCGCGAAAGGCGTTCCTTCCTTCAACACGATTTTGGGGCAAATCGAAGAAAAAGCTCCGTTAAGACGAAATATTACAAATGAAGAAGTCGCGAAGATGTCGATTGCAATGTTAAGCGATCTTTCAAGCGGTGTAACTGGCGAGATCATTTACGTCGATGGCGGCTACAATATAATGGGATGAAAAAAGGAGCTTAGCGGCTCCTTTTTTTTGCTTTCATTTCGGGCGATGCAGGAAAACGATGAGTCATTAGTCCCGAAATGACGATAAGTTTAGGAATGTGACCGATAACTGTTGGAAACTGATCGATAACTACGTCAGATTGATCGATAACTATCGTGAAATGAACGATAAATTTGTGAAATTGATCGATAACTATTCCCACGACGGTTCGGCAACATTTCTTTTCCAAAATCGTCATGGCTATGAGGTGAAACTGATGAAAAAGAAGCCTATTTACGTTGAAATTAATATAGACTCGAGTATTGACAATGTGTGGAATGCTTCACAAGATCCGGACTTGCATTCGCAATGGGATTTGCGGTTCTCCTCCATCACCTATTTGCCGAAAAAAGATGATGAGCCGCAAATGTTCACGTATAAACGGAGCGTCACTTCCCTTTTCACCGTTGAAGGCTGGGGGAAAAGTACAGGAACATTCAATAAAGAAGATGGCACACGGTCTTCCTCCCTTCATTTCGGGACTGATCAATGGTTGTCGCCAATTAAGGAAGGAAAAGGCTACTGGAAATATGAGCCCCGGCAAAAAGAGACGAAGTTTTTGACGCAATATGATTATAATTCGAATTTCGGTTCATTCGGCAATGTGTTTGATGCATTCATCTTCCGCCCGATCATCGGATGGGGCACCGCCCTCAGTTTCGATGTGTTGAAAAGATGGCTTGAGAAAGGGGAATCTCCCCGTTCCCAATACTTCCGCTTTTTCTCGACATATGGGCTTGCCATCCTGTTTTCTTTCATATGGATCTATCATGGACTTATTCCAAAAATTATCGGAAGCCATCCTGAGGAGAGACGGATGTTGGCAGGTGCTCTACCATTGGAGGATTCAAAGCTAACTGCAGTTATGATCGTTATCGGAATTGCCGAAGTGCTGTTCGGAGTTCTCTGGCTTGTCTATAAGAGAAAAAAGCATTTATTCGCCTTGCAGCTAGCAGTATTTCCGTTGCTCACTATCGCTGCGATCATTGCGGCCCCTGAAGCGGCCTTCCACCCTTTCAACCCAGTGACATTCAATCTGTCATTATTTGTTCTATCTCTTATCGGTTATTGTACGAGTGAAGACGTCCCAACAGCAAAAAGTTGTAAAAGGAAAAGGTGAATGTACAAGTGTCGATTTATAGAACGGTTCTCGGAGAAAATTTCAAACGTTTGCATCCGATGCTGCAAAAACGTTATGACCTTGCAGATGGCAGTGTTTTTGAAGCGACGGGTACTATGAAGGAAATTAAAGGAGGCCCTAAGTGGTTATATCCCCTTTTTAAGATCGGTGTCAAATGGAAACTGCTTTTCCCAGAACGAGGAAAAAACATTCCTTTTTCGATCAAAAATACAGCCTATCTTGGCTCCAATGGCGAAAGTCAAATCCATTGGGAGCGCATCTTTCATTTCGGTTCGACAAAGCGCTATTTCAATGCGTTGATGAGCTTGGACGAAAAACGCATTGTCATCAAAGATTATCTTGGTGAGCCTTCACTAATCTATTCCGATTTGGCTTTCGACGTTTCGGATGATGGTTCACTGACAATCCATTCATTGAATCAACGTCTCGTCCTCGGTAAAGTAGAATTGCAGCTACCTAAACTCTTCCATGGTTTAGCGACGGTGACAGAACGTTACGATGAAGCGGATGCGATTTATCGTATAAACGTAATCGTACGGAATCCGTTGATTGGCCATGTCTTTTCCTATGAAGGGGAGTTTGTGCAGGATGCGTAACTTCGTACTTATTCACTTGCTTTTGTTTATGATCATCGCTGTTTTCAGCAAAGACCAGTGGCCCTATTTACTGCTGACGATTGCACAAATCGCTTATGTACCAATAGCTCTTCGTTTTGTGATGAATCGCGGAGATTGGTTTTCGAAGCGCTATTATTATTTTGCACTCCCTGCCTATGTATCAATTGCATGTATTCAAATACTGAAGCCTGATTGGTCCGCCATCCCTGCATTCATCTATTTGGCGTTCACTGTCTGCATCGCAATTTATGGATTGTATCGCTTTTCACATCGTGGATTCACAAATCTCGAGGAGTTCTCAATCGATCTGGGCATGATATACCTAGCACTTGGCGGCGGATGGTATTTTGCTTACGTTGCGGAAATCGATACGGGCTTCACTCCGTTATTGACATGGCTAACAGGCATTCATTTCCACTACTCGGCATTTCTGTTGCCTATTTTCATTGGACTTCTAGGGAGGTTGTATAAACCGCGGTCCTATTCGTTTTACACAGGACTATTATTGGCTGCACCGATGGTCGTTGCAATCGGCATAACCTTTTCTCGGTGGATCGAGTTGTTTTCTGTTCTTCTTTATATCGTTGGATTAGTAGGAATGATTGGCATCGCATGGCGCATTCGCTTTCCGAACCGGGTGCAAAAATGGTTAGTCGTCTCTTCATTCACATCACTTGGTCTGACGATTTTATTCTCGCTCCTTTACGTGCTAGGAAATGGTTTCGGTCTCACTTCCATTACAATCGATTTCATGCTTCGTTTTCATGGCGTCTTGAATTGCATTGTCTTTGCGCTATTCGGCATTGTCGGGTGGTCGTTGTCCGTTCCGATTTCTGCTACTAAAGAACCGAGCTTCCCAATTAGCCTGGTTAGAGGAAAAAAGCGTGCTGAACAGCTTGGGACTCCTGGAAAACATCGTGGACTTGTCGATGATATGAAACTATATGGAATAACCAAGGTTTCGCCTCGTATTATCGATTTTTATGAAAATACGATTGACTACCGGTTATTTGCTACCGTTCATTGGCATGCCTGGTTTAAACCATTTGCCTATCTTTATTCATTCATCAGCAGGAAAACGGAGCAGATCAATTTGCCGCTCCATCGGAATGAGGTTGAAATGACGGGCGATATTCTAACGTTACATGACGGCTTGGATGGACGGGAAGATGTCCGCGCTTGGCTGCGGAAAGTGGATGAACAATATGCATTCACCGCCCTTTATTCCCATCATCAATCGGATAAAGGCAATGTGTTCATGAACATCGCATTGCCGTTGCCTTTTTCTACGATGACTGGCGTCTTGGAGCTGATTGAGCATGGAGATGACTTGCAGTTGACGAGCAAGAAAACTTGTCCAGATTCAGACGCAGGAATCTATTTAACATCGAAATTCGGAAAGTATTTTAGACTTCCGTTTGAGGAAAATTTTGTTGTGAGTGAAACGGCAGAAGGCTCGCTGACCGCAAAGCATGAAATGTGGATTTTTTCGATACCGTTTTTAACGATTCATTATAGAATCCAGACGTAATGAGAAAAGCCAGAGGAATTCCCCTCTGGCTTTCTGTTGTTATGAGCGCAAAATAGCTGTTGTTGAGCGCAGGACGGCTGATTATGAGCGCGAATTTGCATTTATGAGCGCTTATTGGAATTTATGAGCGCATAGCAAGATTTTTGAGCGCAAATCGGTTTTTATGAGCGCGAAACCGACTATTATGGGCGCTTGGCCTTTCGACAGATTAGATTACTCCCCCACTTCCCTCATTAACCCCTTATTCCCTTTCGTCAAAATGTTTTCATAGTCAATATAGTCGTAAATGTCATCTTCGATTTTCCCACTGAACTCAGCAAGCTCCTGCACAGTCAAATCCTCGATCGCTTTCTTCTCCGCTTCGCAATAAATGATGATCTTCCCAACGATTTCATGGGCGTCGCGGAAAGGTGTTCCTTTCGCTACCAAGTAATCTGCCACTTCCGTTGCATTCAGAAAGCCCGCTTTGATGGCCGCTTTCATATTGTCTGCATTCACTGTCAATGTGTCGATCATCTTAGACATGATTTCCATACAATCAAGGACGGTGTCGAGCGCGTCAAAAAACTGCTCTTTATCCTCCTGCATGTCCTTATTGTATGTCAGAGGCAAACCTTTCAATGTCGTCAATAAGGCGAACAAGGAGCCGTATACTCTTCCGGTTTTGCCTCGAATGAGTTCCGCTGCGTCCGGGTTTTTCTTCTGGGGCATGATGCTGCTGCCCGTGGAGTACGCATCTGCCATCGAGATAAATTTAAATTCCTGGCTACTCCATAAAATCAACTCTTCGCTTAAACGGCTCAAGTGCATCATGATAATGGAGAAATCCGACATGAGTTCCAGCATATAATCCCGGTCGCTCACACCATCGAGAAAATTATCGACCGGCTTCGAAAAGCCTAATAGTGTTGTCGTCACGTTTCTGTCGATATTATGGGTCGTCCCGGCAAGCGCTCCGCAGCCTAGCGGGTTTTCATCGAGCAGCTCAAGTGCATTGCCGACACGTTTTTTATCCCGCTTGAACATTTGCTCATAGGCTCCCAAATGATGGCCGAATGTGACGACTTGAGCTCGCTGCAAATGTGTATATCCAGGCATGATGACGTTATTCGCTGCAGCTTTTACATGCAAGGAATCGATCAGAGTCTGCAAGCCGTCCATCACTTCGACCGCTTTATTCTTAGCATACAGGCGCATATCGACCGCCACTTGGTCGTTTCGACTGCGTGCAGTATGGAGCTTCTTCCCCGTTTCCCCGATTCGTTCCGTCAAATGCATCTCCACAAATGAATGGATGTCTTCGTAATCGCCTTCGATGACAAGTTCGCCATTGTCGATATCATGCAAGATGGATTCCAAGCCTTGAACGAGCAAATCCCCTTCTTCAGGTGTCAGCAGATCTGTATGGACGAGCATCGTAACATGCGCAAGGCTCCCTGTAATATCTTCTTTATATAATCGATAGTCTACCGGTAATGAAGTATTGAACTGCTCCATAATTTCATCAGCACGGCTTGTGAAACGGCCTCCCCAAAGTTTCATAACGTATCAACCTCTCGTATGTATTTTTATTCATTTTATTGTATTATAATAAATAAATCTAGCAATTGCAATGAAATCCGATTCAGGTCGACCAACCTATGTACCATTCCTTGCCCGTATTACTGGTTCCCGCTTTGATGGCCGCTTTCATATTGTCTGCATTCACTGTCAATGTGTCGATCATCTTAGACATGATTTCCATACAATCAAGGACGGTGTCGAGCGCGTCAAAAAACTGCTCTTTATCCTCCTGCATGTCCTTATTGTATGTCAGAGGCAAACCTTTCAATGTCGTCAATAAGGCGAACAAGGAGCCGTATACTCTTCCGGTTTTGCCTCGAATGAGTTCCGCTGCGTCCGGGTTTTTCTTCTGGGGCATGATGCTGCTGCCCGTGGAGTACGCATCTGCCATCGAGATAAATTTAAATTCCTGGCTGCTCCATAAAATCAACTCTTCGCTTAAACGGCTCAAGTGCATCATGATAATGGAGAAATCCGACATGAGTTCCAGCATATAATCCCGGTCGCTCACACCATCGAGAAAATTATCGACCGGCTTCGAAAAGCCTAATAGTGTTGTCGTCACGTTTCTGTCGATATTATGGGTCGTCCCGGCAAGCGCTCCGCAGCCTAGCGGGTTTTCATCGAGCAGCTCAAGTGCATTGCCGACACGTTTTTTATCCCGCTTGAACATTTGCTCATAGGCTCCCAAATGATGGCCGAATGTGACGACTTGAGCTCGCTGCAAATGTGTATATCCAGGCATGATGACGTTATTCGCTGCAGCTTTTACATGCAAGGAATCGATCAGAGTCTGCAAGCCGTCCATCACTTCGACCGCTTTATTCTTAGCATACAGGCGCATATCGACCGCCACTTGGTCGTTTCGACTGCGTGCAGTATGGAGCTTCTTCCCCGTTTCCCCGATTCGTTCCGTCAAATGCATCTCCACAAATGAATGGATGTCTTCGTAATCGCCTTCGATGACAAGTTCGCCATTGTCGATATCATGCAAGATGGATTCCAAGCCTTGAACGAGCAAATCCCCTTCTTCAGGTGTCAGCAGATCTGTATGGACGAGCATCGTAACATGCGCAAGGCTCCCTGTAATATCTTCTTTATATAATCGATAGTCTACCGGTAATAAAGTATTGAACTGCTCCATAATTTCATCAGCACGGCTTGTGAAACGGCCTCCCCAAAGTTTCATAACGTATCAACCTCTCGTATGTATTTTTATTCATTTTATTGTATTATAATAAATAAATCTAGCAATTGCAATGAAATCCGATTCAGGTCGACCAACCTATGTACCATTCCTTGCCCGTATTACTGGTTAATGCTATGCTTGGTTCACTGACGAAAAAAAGAGTGATGACCATGGTACTTATAGATACAGCAACAATAGATTATATTTTGCCCGACCCTTGACAACAATATGTCAAGGGTTTTTGTTTCCCCAGGGAAAATATGCTTGGAGGCCAGATAAATGACAACTAATCAAAACCATTCCATCGCTTCCGTTTTTGCGATTTGGATCAGCTTGATGAGCAATATCGTTTTAACCGTCCTGAAAATCCTTGTTGGGGTGCTGTTCAACAGTCCCGTCTTGCTGGCGGATGGCTTCCATAACGCTGGAGATGTCGTCGCATCAGCCGCGGCCTTGACATCCATGCGCTATTCACAACGGCCAGCTGACGACGACCATCCTTACGGACATGGGAAAGCTGAGGTCATCGGGTCTGGCATTGTTGCGATTATTTTAGGGATTGCAGCCGTTTATATTGGATATGAAGCTGTCAAAGCTTTCTTTGAGGAGCCGGCGAAAGCAAGTGGCATCGCTTTACTTACAGCCATCATATCCCTCGTCTGGAAGCAGGCACTCTATCTCTACACGATGCGCATCGGCAAAAAAGTGAACAGTAAAGGATTAATTGCAACGGCGTATGACCATTTGGCAGATGTCTATGCATCGCTCGCAGCTGTTGTCGGTATCGGTCTGGCATTGATCGGCGACGCCTATCAGATCCCTTTCCTGTTATACGGAGACCCTTTCGCAGGGGTAATCGTCTCTGTGCTCGTCCTCAGACTTGCTTATGAGATTGGGAAAGATTCAATGGATATTCTGATGGAAAGGAACGTGTCCGAAGAGCGGCTCCGGGAATTTGCAGCGTTGATTCGTACAGTCCCTGAAGTGAAGAGGATCGACAGGCTGCGTGCACGCGAGCACGGACATTATGTGCTTGTCGATTTACGGATTGGCATTTCCGGAACGATGACGATTCAGGAAGGCCATGATATTTCGAGTGCAATTCGGAATTTAATCATCAATGAACACGAGGATGTGGATGAAGTGCTCATCCATTTGAATCCTTGGTATCCGGATGAATAACCCGGCATAAGAGCTATGAAGTGATGTATACTGGTGAGTGAAAAGGAGTGTCATTGATGTTAAAAGATAAAATTACGCGATACGTCGCTGATAATGAATCATTGTTCCTTATTGAAAAAAAGTATGCAGTAAAACAAGGATTGATTGAAGAGAATAAGGAAATTAAAAGTAAAGATTGGAGCTTTCCAGTCATCGAAAGATGCTTGAAAGAGACAGAAGAAGTGATCAAAGTTGAATCGGAATCATTCATGAATGAACCAGTCTCTTACTTCACAAAGAACTCCGATGAATTTTTGTACGTCGAATCAAATGGACTTGATACAATCGGCGTCGATGGAATCGCTATTGAAATGGATGATGTTTTCGAAACGATCACTGTCCTCTTCGGTTTGAAAGTACAGAAGAAATGGGGCACTTTCCTGAAGGATTATTTGGCTGCGAATGTCGGCTTGAAAACCTATAGTGCCATGTTTTCTGACCAGGACGGACTATGGGATGTCAACATACCGCTCGACCAACTGGAAGGCTTTCAAAAGGATATGGCAATAAAAGATGCAATGGACCTCGCCTATCGATTCATCTTCAATTTGCTTGAAGCAATTGAGGCGGCAAATTGAAACATGCATTTGAAGCGGATAACAAGAAATTCATCTACACATATGTAAGGCAAACAGACGAACATGATCTTTGCCGATTGGAAATGAGAGCCTTTTTCGGCTTTGACAGTCCATCGAACGTCATCAAGAGCAGCGTAAAGATAGAACCGAGCAGGAGCCCTTTCATGAAGGAGCGTCTGGAGGTTCTATTTTCCGGTAACGACTTGGACGATATCATTGAGCAGGCATCTGAATTTGTCACCCATAAGACATTCAAAGTGACTTGCATAAACTCAATCGCCCTTGATACAACTGTAAAGCTCCATCATCCGGAAAGGCGCAGCATTGAGCGGAAGATTGGTGAAGTGATCCAAGGGGAAGCCGATTTACTGGAGCCGAATGTCAATTTCGGAATCGTCTTGCTGGATGAAGTTTGGCATTTCGGCATTTTAGTCGAAAGTGAGCCGATCTGGCGGTTTCATATGCAGAAGCCCCATATGTATTCCACTGCGCTGAGTACACGCGTTGCCCGGGCAGTCGCAAACATCGCTGTGCCGCATCCGGAAGGGATTCGGGCAATCGATCCTTGCTGCGGAATCGGCACGGTCTTGGTCGAAGCGCGCTCCATGGGCATTGATATTGTCGGCAGGGACATTAACCCTCTCGTCTGTCTCGGCTCCAGGAAGAACCTTGCCCACTTCGGGTTAGAGGGGGAAGTTGTCATCGGTCCTATTTCAAAAGTGACGGATACATATGATGCTGCGATTATTGACATGCCCTACAATCTCTTCACTCACATCACCGCTGAAGGACAACAGGATATTTTAAATGACGCTAGACGAATCACTTCGAGACTCGTCGTTGTCACGATTGAGCCGATGGATCATATGATTATTGAAGCAGGCTTTACGATTGTTGATCGCTGTGTAGCGAAAAAAGGGACGTTCGAGCGGCAAATTGTTGTTTGTGAATGAATGAGGAGTGTTCAGAGAAACAAAGGGGTGGGACGAGTGAAGAGGTTTGCCTGATTTCCAGAGGTTACGTCATTTTTTCCCTATGACGTAACCTCTTTATTTAATCACCACTGTTTTCACTTTTCCAAAAAACTTGGATCAGTGATGCACTGTATCAAAACATCAGGTCTATCCAAATATATTAAGTGACCTGATTGCCCGGCAAAAACCAGATTGCTTTTCTCGGTTAAATCAGCCTGGTCAATAATAAGTTCTTGCCATTTCTCTTCAAATACCCGCAATTCCGATTCCGGAAGTCCTTCCTCAACGCCTAGCTTAATACAGTATTCTTTATCCCTGCCGATAACTAATAGTGATACGTCGGGAAAATCACCTAATCCCTTTATAATTTCCGCATCTTTTTTCCAGTGTTTCAACTCACAACACATCGCCTTGTACAATGTTGGATTCAATTGAAATTCTAACAATCTCTCCTGTATTTTCAGTGGGAATTGTCTTTGTTTCGTAGTTAGCGAAGGACTTATTATTTTGCTCAGCTCTTCTCTGTTCATTGAAGAATAAATGTTACATTTTTCAATCCACGCTTCATCAGTAGATTCCTTCTCTAAAACAGGCAAATTTAATTTATCGAGAACGCTAAAATCAACAGAAGTAGAATCTACTAATACTACCCCTAGTATGTGGTTAGGATATAATTTTACAAAGTGCTGCGCGCATAATCCGCCATAAGAATGGCCAACCAAAACGATTGGCTCGCGGATCTTCAATTGAAGAAGCACTTGCTTTAACTCGTCAGCGACAGCTTGTGTCGTTCTGCTTTGATTTCCAATATCGCTCATTCCAAGACCTGGCCTATGAAACATAATTACTTTATTCTTATTACTCAGTTCCTCCGTAATTTCATGCCAATCATCAAAGGAACAACCCATCCCAGTCAATATAACGATTGGTATACCGCGGCTTCCTTTATGTAGAACTTCTATTTTTTTATTATTTACGACTAGATTTTGGTTAATTATAATCATCCTTTTAATATCGGATACACTTTCCTCTGAACTTCAAAGCGGATTTTTTGTTTACTTCATAATATGGATTTTTGTTCCAGAAAGGTTTGATTTCCATCCTGTCAAAGCACCCAATTATTGAACAACAGATTAATGAATTTATGTCCTCTTGCTAATAGGGATTAAAATATCAAAATGTGGATTGTTAACATCGCGATCATGCGGATATCTTTCGTGTTTTATCGGTAAACGATCGAAATATTCCACATCAGGCTCCCTAAATGGCTCATAGTCACTTTCCTTCAGACACTGAAAGATATTGTCATAAGTTTGGCCGATGTCTTGATCTTTTTTATGATGTGTACTTAAGTAAGTCATCGCTGGTACATTTAATTCGACCATGCCATTGAGGAGCGGTTGTTCTTCACTAACTTCATATATAGAATAATGTACAAACCCATCAGGTCTTAGGTGATATGACAGTCCTAATTGGACTTTTGGATTAACCGCATAGTCTAACTCCCCTACTCGAATGCTCATGGTAGCAATAAGTTCTTTTAAAGTATTAACCTCTGTGTATGGGCCCTCCCACTTTAATCCGATTCCTCGATACGCCGGTATCTCTACTATTTCATAATCGAAGTTTTTCATCATAAATCTCCTTTGTAATATAAGCTTTCTTTTTCTCTTGTAACTTGAATTCACAAAAATCAAACCCACTCTTGCTCTAATATGCTGTATAATAACGAATCACGCCAACCGTCTTTTATTAATAAATCCTCGCGCAGTCTACCTTCCTTTATCATTCCCACCTTTTCTAAGACTTTTAATGAACCAATATTTCTCGGGTCACAAGTTGCAAAAATACGATGGAGATGAAAATCACTAAAACCATGTGCAATTAATAGTTTCGCTACTTCTGTCGCAAATCCCTTCCCCCAGTATTGAGGATTCATTATGTATGCTATTTCGCCGACTCTATTGCTAAAGTCTCTAATATTTATCTCTCCTGCACCAACCATTTTGCCGCTTTCCTTAACAATTACTGCAAAGACAAATCGGATTCTCGGATCCTTCCCTGCATCTTTGAGAACTTGCTTCACGAAATCGTTGGATTCTTGCTCTGAGTTGGGTCCCCAAGGCTGATATTGACAAACCTTTTCTTGCGATGCATATTTGTGAACATCTATCCAATCGTTTTCTTCCATTTCCCTTAGAATGACCCTTTCACTTCTTAGGTTATAATTCATAAAAATCTCCTCCATTGACTTTATATCACCGAGATCGTTATAATCCTTGACTTTTAAACCAATTCAACGCACTCTGTTCCAATTCCTCTACAAAAGGCTTTTTAGCTTTGCTGTATACAGTTGTATCATCATATCGTTGAGCTAACTCTTCTTTTAAGGATGTATATCGTGCTGCTACATCAGGGTAAGCTCTTAAATAATCTCGCAAAATCAGATGTCGTTGTATTTGGAAGTTATCCTGCTGATAAACATGAATGTGATGGGTTCTGTTTTCTCCTCCTTTGCGAAACAACCTTCTGCCTTCAATCCCCCATTCACCAGCAACGTCATATCCCAGCGAATGCATCTGCTCATTGAACGTATCGATTTTCTTAATGTCTTTCACGAGACACATCATATCAATGACTGGCTTTGCCTTCATACCTGGAACAGCGGTACTGCCAAAATGTTCAAATTTGATTATTTCCTCACCGAATATCCCTCTCAAGAATAGGACTTCATCATTGAACAATTGAATCCAATTTTCATCGTACTCCGTCAACCTGATTTTCAAATTCATTCCTCCTCTCAAACTCCTAATTTCAGTATGCCAAAACCCATCTTCATAAGGATTCTTTAACATATCCGAAAAACGACATCTCACCGTTTTCATTTTCCACAATTCTATAGGGGGCGATTTGATCATAATATCTTCGAACAAATCTCCCTTCACCCACTGGGTAGATTTCAATGTGAAAATTTCCGGTAAATCTTGTAAAGTATAATTTGCCATCAATCAATTGTACTTCGATCTTATCCTTCAGGTATGTTCCACAATACGTTTCAAGCTGACTTTCTTTGATTTGAATCTCTTGGTGCTTAGTCGGGGCAGCTATGTCAACATGATGGATAATATCTGAAATTGCATTTCCCAATCTGTACTGATTTATCGCTTCATTATTGGAAAGAATGATGATGCAAATATCTTCATCGAAATAACTCTGCATATATGTACTAATTCCCAGGTGATCCCCTCCATGAGAATACCTGTCCGTCCCGTAAACATAGTGATGCTCCAGGCCATAACAGTAATTATTTTGGTTCACGCTAAAGAATCTTGTATACGCTTCCTCGGAAAGTAGTTTCCAATCTCGCAAACATGTATACCACTTATACAAATCCTCACAGTTTGAAACGATAGCACCTGCACCGATACTGAATTTCTCGTTAAAATACGGGCATTTTACGGTTTTATTAAAATCTTTTACGTAATTTGATGATCGGTTTTTAATAGGTTTACAGCCATCATCAACATCACTATTCATCATTTGTAAAGGCAGAAATAGGTGGTTTCTTAGAAATTCAACGTATGATTCTCCTGAAACATTTTCAATGATCCATGCAAGCAAATTATAGTTGGAGTTATTATAATCAAATGCTGTACCTGCCGGAGTTGTAGGTTTTTTATTAATATAATTCCGAAAAAAATAGTCTAATGAGTAATTCATTCTGTTATAACCGCCAAAAAAATCATCTTCAAAGTTCGTGAAATTATGTAATCCTGAGGTGTGCGTCAACAAATGATGAACAGTAATTGACTCGTCAATCTGCATATCATCAGGTAGGTAGTAGTTTGCAGGTTTATCGATATCCAGCATTTTTTCATCATAGAGAAGCATAATTGCAAAGGCCGTAAACTGTTTTGACATAGAGGCGATGGAGAAGCGCGAGTTTATATCATTTTTTATGTCAAACTCGATATTTGCAAAGCCATATGCATTTTTAAATAGTACTTCCCCTTTATTGGTCACTTGGATAACACCGTAAAAATCCCACCAGTCTAGATATTTATTAATATAAATTTCTAGTCTCGATTGTAGTTCTTGCATAAGGTCACACTCCATACAAAAGTAATAGACAGATCTAGCTGATTCCACCAGTTCAATTTAATATCTCTAATTCGTTTTGATAAAACCCATGTATAGCGCCTTCCAGTAACGATATTTTAGCAAATTTAAAATTCCACATAAAATGGATGAATACTTTTATCAAGACAGTACTCTATTCGTTGCCTGAAGTTCCCCACAGTTACCATCTCAAGGCCCTGTTCGATTGGAAAGAACCCTACTTCTAAACTCTCTGGGGAAGTTGTTAATTTGCCTCCTATCGGCTTTGCCAAGAACAGTGTATTACAAATTGACTTGTTTACATTCTGAAATATACCGCAGAATTCAAGAATTTCAATATCAATACCTGACTCCTCTTTCGTTTCTCTAATTGCAGCATCTTTCAAAGACTCGCCTTCCTCAACAATTCCACCTGGCATTTCCCAACCTCTCTGGGGACCTTTAATTAATAGGATTTCATTTTGATCATTGAGTACAATCGTGGCAGCAGAAATAAAATGTTTAGGTGGTGTGTAATCATTTGTTGTGTTTTGTCCCAAAGTCATTGCCCCCTTCTATGTTATGTGAGAAAAACTCTTAAAAATTATATGTCTTATAATCTCCCGTGTCCGAGGAATATCTAAGCACATTTCCATTAGTAGGAATCCCTTTGAAATAAGCGCCAATACAACCAGTGGTACATCTGTGGCCGGTAATGAGAATATTTAGGTCAGTATCTCCGTATTGCTATTCGAGTTCTTTCATAAAATCACACACTCTGCTTACAAATTCAGTTGGCTCTTCAATCTCTTTATAAATAGAAGTATCCGGTAATGATCCAACCATCTTGACTTCACTAATCGGTAAACCGTCAGCTTCACCTAGGTCAAATACATCTAATCTGTCGTCAACAACAGCTCGTACCCCCGTTATAATCTCGGCTGTTTGCACAGCCCTTTCTTGCGGAGATGAAAATACAAGATCAAACTTTATTTTTCGGATTTTATCTTTTAATACTTCAGCTTGTTCTACTCCAGTCTCGTTTAGCGGTAATCCCATTCTCCCTTGCAGTTTTCGGTCTTTATTCCAATCTGTTTGGCCATGTCTTACTACATAGATCATAAGAGCTCCCCTTTAACATACTTTTCTTTTGCGCCCCAACCAGAATGCGTTCAAATACTACATGTCTATAATCGAATGATTTCGTTCAATCCTCGTCCTATAATTGTTCATGATTCTAATCTGCTCTTCCGTCAACTTTTCTTTATTCCAGTACATATGCATTAAACTGTATTCGAATACTTCCTTTAATTTAATAAACAAAGGAAGGAGTTTTAATATTTCAGCAGGAAGGTCATGTTGCTCTTGGTATCCATCAATAATTGCTTTTGTGATATTACGTCCATAATCGACAATATTGCCGCCTCCCACAAACGAATACTCGATTGCGCTGTAGATTGGAACCGCTAAATCATAAATGTAAAAGTTTTTTTCACAGTCCTGAAAATCAACCAGGGACAATTTTGAATCCTCATCAACCAATACGTTTTCCAACCACAAATCTCCGTGCAACAACCCGTAGTTCGAGCGATTTTTTGGCAACCCTTGAATCGCTGATAAAACGTCTTGCGCAATCTCTCTAATTGCACTTTCTTCTTCAGGGATATATTTGAGAAAAGCGTATTCCTCGTTGTCATTCCAATCGTTGATATACTTTACCGGATGGATTTCTTCGAATTTCTTCGAAAAACGATGCAGTCTACCGATTTGCCGGCCTAGTTCTTTTAATACATCTGCATTCCACTGTTCTCTTGGTAATTGGATTCCAGGCGCTGCTTTGTATAAAACAGTCAACATTTCTTTGTTGCCAAGTATTATTTTTTCTACTACATTCCGGTTCAGTGAAGAAATTGCCGGCGATACTGCCAACCCTTCTTTATTCAGATAGTTTGTATACGTAACTTTTTCAAGCTGTTCATCGTAAGACTTATAATTGGTGACTCTGGCGAAATAAACGTCGTTCTTGGCAGTACATCGATACATCTCATTTGTTACCGATTGAACTGTTAGTAACTCTACTGGATACAATTCATTAAGTATCTTAATTAATTGTGTCGACTCTCCGTTATAAGTCATTTGAAAGTTCACCTTTCTAAAAATCAGATATTTCCATACATTTTATACATAATAGACTAAATTTACAATTCAAAAAGAGGATATATGTTCAATTTGAACATATATCCTCTTCGTTCTTTATTATTTTGAAACTTCTACTGTGTAGTCAGCCAACAGCCTTGCACCATAGCCCGTCGCTGATTTTGCATAATAGCCTGATGCGCTTGACTTGCTCATCATGCCGGCCATGTCGACGTGGAGCCATTTGCTGTTTTCCGGCACGAAGCGGCGTAGGAATAGGCCTGCTGTGATGGAGCCTGCAAAGTTCAATGAACTGATATTGTTCATATCTGCGTAATCACTTGCCAGCGACTTGTCGTATGCTTCGACCAATGGCATTGGCCAGACGAAGTCACCGTTTTGATCGCCTACTTTTTTCAAAATGAAAGACAATTCCTCATCGCCGAAGACGCCGCCGATTTCCGAGCCTAGCGCATTGACGATGGCACCTGTCAATGTTGCAATATCAACGATATATTCAGCATTCAGTTCACCAGCGCGGATAAGTGCGTCCGCCAAGATGAGGCGTCCTTCTGCATCCGTGTTGCCCACTTGAACTGTTTTTCCGTTTTTATAACGGATGACTTCACCCGGGAATACGGAATTTGCATCCGGCGTGTTTTCTACCATCGGAATTAACGCGATGACATTCACTTTTGCCTGAGATTCGACGAGCAGCTGCATGGCTCCCGCAACTGCTGCGGAACCGCCCATATCCATACGCATATCACTTAAATCTTTGCCGCTTTTCAGGCTGATGCCCCCCGTATCGAATGTAACGCCTTTTCCGACGAGCGCGACAAGTGGTTTAGAGGCATCCCCTTCATAACGGATTTCCACGAAGGATGGCTTGTATTTGCTTCCCCGGCAAACCGTCAGTAGACCGTTCATTTCCATCTCTTCCAGCTGCTCTTTGCCGTGGACGGTTACATCAACATCTTTCCCTTCGAACTTTTGCTTCAATACTTCAGGATACGATTCAGGGTTCAGGACGTCCGACAATTCATTCATCAAGTCACGTGAGAAGGCTGTTGCAGCAGCACGGATTTTTCCCGTTTGAATGGCTGCTTGCATATCGCTTTCATCTACTCGCAATTCAGTATTGAAACGTTCCGCCTCTGATTTATAAGATAGGAATTGATAGGAACCTAGATCCCAACCTTCTGCGAAGGCGGTATACACATCCTCTTTCGGCAAACCGGCAAACACATTCCCTAGGACACCTTGCTGCATAGTCGCCTTTTCCACCTTTTGCGCTGCCAAATCACGAGCAATGTTTCCTGCCGTCGCCCGGACCTTTTCCAAATTTGCCTTTTCGACTTCCTTGATGACGACGTAATGCGTGTCTTCAATTAAGACCGAACAATGGCCAGCCTTCTGCTGCGCAACAAAATTCTGCCGTGCTTCGTTCCCGCTAACCAGATCGTCTTTTGCAAAGATAATCTTCACTTCTGTCATTACCAATTCCCCCTACAACTATTTATTTCGATTACAGAAATAGTTTACCATAGGTCTGCATTTTTGAAAAAGTTATCGTTTATCAGCAATGACGAGGCAAAATGTTGCGAAAGGACCTAATAGCAGTGATAGGAAAAACCAATTCAGTCCGCTCCTATTTTTTCCTTGTGCAATTCCTGCGTTAATCAATGCTAGCGTTCCCCATCCAACGAAATAACTTCCTTCCATTACGTTTCCTCCTTAATTGACTACCTGTCCAGCCTGATTTTGTAGAAATCTCGCAGCTTCCTGCACATCATTTGTACAAAATAGCGTTTTGCTTGCGTCCAACACTACACGATCCTCCGCCTCAATATAATCCGTCAGCGGAATCGTATTAAAGAACTTCTTCCATTTATGTTTTTGCTCCAGCAGTTTAATTTCATTTTTAATATCTTCATGGATGATTTCATTTATCATAAAAAATGTTTTGTTCGTTTCCACTTCCGGAAATCGATTAGTAAGGATCTTTACTTGCTCTTCATTCCAATCGGCCTGCAATAAAGAAGTCGTAGATCCTACATTCTCAGCTGCATCCATCAATGCGTCTGTCCACGTTTCATACTGGTCATCGTCTAGTTCATTGACCGAAATGATGCCGACGTTGAAATACGTTGTGCTTGCTTCTTCTGTTTTCGACTTTTTTCTTCCGAACATGTTGGGTCCCTCCTACTTCATACCTCATATACGTGTGGTCAATGAAAAAGTTTCGGATAAATTATTTTTCACAGTACCTTGCAATGAATAATACCGTGTGCTATATTGTACCCAATCGGTATATTTGATAAGTCAGTATTGTTCAATGAACAATACCGGAAAGGAGAATGATTCATGAATATCCAATTCAAAAAAGGCGTGTTGAATTTATGTGTCCTCGTTCTTTTGGATAAACAGGATCGATACGGCTATGAACTGGTCCAGAAGATTTCAGACCAGATTTCGATTTCCGAAGGGTCAGTCTATCCTTTGCTGCGGCGCCTGACGAAAGAAGGCTATTTCACGACGTACCTTCAGGAATCGACGGAAGGGCCACCCCGCAAGTATTACAAATTGACGGATGCAGGACGGAACTATCTTCACGAGCAATTGAATGAATGGCGCAGTTTTACTGAAGGGGTTAATACATTGATTGAGGAGGGCGTTCGCCATGACTGAAAATCGATTTATAAGTGAGCTGGAACAAGCTTTGAAACGTTTGCCTGTAGATGAAAGAAACGATATTCTCCAGGATATTCGTGAATACTTCTTGAATGGCCGAAATGATGGAAAATCAGAAGAGGAAATTGCAGCTTCCCTTGGCTCGCCTGCAAAGATCGCAGCTGAGCTGTTAGAAGCCTACCCATTTGCAGAAACAGCTGACCTCGGTGACAGGCCGACGAGTGAAGTGATCACGATCCAGGATGACAGTTTTACAAAGGTGGATATTGAAGTCCAGCATGGCTCGCTTACCGTCCTCCCTTCCGATACGGCCGAAACGAGAATCGAGCTGACGGGGACGAAAGAGAAACTGGAACTGACCGCAGAAGTTCTCGGAGATACACTAAGGATTAAATTAAAGAACAAAACGCACTGGTTATTCTTATTCAATTTCAATACGAAGGGTGTGGCATTGAAGGTGTTCATTCCAAAGAAATTGTATCAATCCATTTCCATGAAATCGGATAACGGACGAATCCATGCCGAGAAACTGATTGGGAAACAGATTGAGTGCCGCACTGATAACGGGCGAATTGAATTGTCGGAACTTGCAGCGACTTCCCTCGAAGCGGAGACGGATAACGGCCGTATTGAAATTTCGAAAGTACAGTCGGACCGCCTGAAGGCAAAAACCGATAACGGCCGGGTAACGATGAGACATGTCGAAGCAGAATCGATTTACGCAGAATCGGATAATGGACGCATCGAGTTCGACCAAGTTGACGGGGAGCTGACAGCAATTACGGACAATGGCCGCATCGTTCTTGCAGGTGATAATTTGGACCGCAGCATCGATTTCCAGACCGATAATGGAAGCATTGAAATTACGACGTTGCACAAGGCGACGAATGCGACCATCCTAGCCAAAACTGGGCACGGACGCATCGATATTTACGGCGAGCGGAATTCACGCAGCCGTTTCGGCGAGGAATTGCACCAGATCCGGCTGAAATCGGATAACGGAAGAATAACTGTTAGATGATTCCTTAGTCCCTTTTTGGTGATAAATGAACAGATTCGATAGATAACTCCGGCGATTCAATAGATAACCTTCTCCATCCAATAGATAACTCAGGTTATTCAATAGATAACTTTCCATATTCAATAGATAACGATTCGAATCCAACCGAAACCTAATCGAAAGCATAAAAAGAGAGGGCGACCCTTCGCCCTCTCTTCAACTGTTTATGGAATACATCACATTATCGTCTTTCATAATAGTTATCTATGCTTCACCGACACTTTTTAAATTTCGTCCGCGCTAATTGGCGGGCGGAAGCATTTACATACCCTTTTTGAATGAAAAGAAAACGAATGAATATGATATAGTGAGGCATCTATTCATATATAGTATGATTATAAAAAACGCTTACATAACAATCGAAAAGAGGTCATGACAATCATGATGATTTTTGTGGATGCAGATGGCTGTCCAGTAATCAATGAAACAATCTCCATTGCAAAGCAATTCAATTTGCCCTGCACGCTCATCTGTGATACAGCGCATGAAATGCATCGTGAAGGGGCGGAGACGATTATCGTTTCCAAAGGGGCGGACGCTGTCGACTTCGTTCTAGTCAATAAAGTTCAAAAAGGGGATATTGTCGTTACCCAGGATTATGGATTAGCCGCCATGGTGTTGGCGAAGCAAGGTCATCCGATTGATCAGAATGGCAGATTGTATACAAATGAAAATATCGATCAGCTATTATACGCACGACATGCTGCACAGAAAATCAGGATGGCGGGAGGACGACTACGCGGCCCTAAGAAGCGATCGAAAGAAAGCAATGAAAAATTCAAATTGAACTTCCGCAGTTTGTGCAAACTACTACTTTCTCCAACCGATTGAAGCCCGCATATCAGCCGGGCTTTCATATTCGTTTCCCCAACTTCATAAACTACAGTAAATGCCATTCTATTTTCCAACCATCAACAGTTTACAATGTTTAGTAACTAACTTTCTAGGTAACAGATTGATAAAGATTATCGGAGGTCTATTCATGCCAAAAATTCTGTCTGTCAGTACTGTCCTGCCTCCTCATGAGGTGAAGCAGGAGGAAGCTGTCCAATTGACACGCTCCCTTTTCAGCCGAGAATTCAAAGATATTGAACGGCTGTTGAAAGTTTTTCAAAACGGAGATATTGAGAAACGGGATGTTTGCATGCCACTTGAGTGGTATGGACAGCCGCATAATTTTGAAGAGCGGAATGATTTATATATCCGCAACGCAATCGATTTCGGTGTGAAGGCTGTACAAGCATGCCTTAAGCAATCCGCTACATTGGCTCAAGCAGTCGATCCATCGGAAATTGATGCGATTTTCTTTATTTCAAGTTCAGGCATCGCTACGCCGAGCATAGATGCCCGCATTATGAACAGGCTGCCTTTCCGCGACGATGTAAAGCGGATTCCGATTTGGGGATTAGGCTGTGCTGGCGGGGCGGCAGGTGTGAGCCGCGCGTTCGAATATTGCACAGCCTTCCCGAAAGCGAACGTATTGGTCCTGTCCATCGAGCTCTGCAGTTTGACGTTCCAAAAGGACGACTATTCGAAGAGCAATCTCGTCGGGGTGTCCTTGTTCTCAGACGGCGTCGCCTGTGCACTCATTTCGGGGGATCAATCCGAAATTGCTACGAACATTCCGGTGCCCTCCATCATCGGCACCACCTCGAAATGGATGCCCGATTCCGAAGATGTCATGGGGTGGGATGTAAAAAACAATGGCTTATATGTCATCTTCTCAAAAAGCATTCCATCCATCATTACCAATTGGCTTGGGCCGTTCGTACATGAATTTCTTGGTTCACATAACCTTAACAAAAATAATATCACCCATTTCATCGCGCATCCAGGCGGCAAAAAAGTATTGACAGCTTATGAGGATTCATTAGGTTTCGATAGTTCAATGACCGATATTTCGAGAGATGTGCTAAGAAATCACGGCAATATGTCCTCCCCTACTGTCCTCTACGTACTCAAGCAATTCATGGAATCCGAACCGACTGCAGGCGATTATGGATTGATGGCTGCGCTTGGTCCAGGATTTTGCGGTGAATTGCTACTGTTGAAATGGGAATGAGGTGTCGCGAATGATTATCGGTATTGTCCTATCTATTATTATTTTGCAGAGGATCATTGAATTATTCATTGCGAGGCGAAACGAAAAATGGATGAAAGAACACGGGGCCTTTGAAGCGGGCGCATCCCATTATCCATTTATGGTAGCCATGCACGCATTCTTTTTTATCGCACTCATATCGGAGGTTTTTTACTTCCAACGGCAGATTTCCTCAACATGGCCGATATGGTTGACCGTATTTCTGACGGCGCAACTATTGAGGATTTGGTGCCTCGCTTCATTAGGGAAGTACTGGAACACAAAAATCATTGTCCTTCCGAATGCGAAGGTTGTGCGGAAAGGACCGTACAAATGGCTCCGTCATCCGAATTACATCATCGTCGCCACGGAGCTGCTAGTATTGCCGTTATTATTCAATGCATTTATTACCGCGGTCGTCTTCTCGCTACTCAATTTATGGATGATGTCTGTCCGGATTCCGGCGGAGGAACAAGCGCTTCGAAATGCTACGAATTACACCGAGGAATTTCAGCTGAATAAATGACAAAACACCGAGGGTTATGCCCTCGGTGTTTCTTTTTCTCATGTTGTGCGTGTCAACGTCTTCCCCATATACCCGAAGAGAATCGTTAATATCGGCGATAACAGGCAGAAGAATGCGAAAGGGAAATAGTCGACTGTCGAAACGCCTAACACTTTTGTTATGAAGATGCCGCATACGCTCCACGGAACGAGCGGATTGACAACTGTCCCCGCATCTTCCATGACACGACTCAAGTTTTTATTCGCAAGGCCGACCTTCTCGTATTGGGTTCGGAACGCCTGCCCTGTCAATAAAATAGATAAATACTGTTCGCCGATCAATACATTAATGCCAATCGCTGTCATTGCGGATGCCAAGATGACTGAAGACACTTTCTTCAACAGCATTTCAACCTGCGCCAACAAACTTTGGACAATCCCTAACGTGAACAGCAAGCCTCCCATGCTTAACGCGAGCAATACGAGAGCGACTGTGAACATCATGCTCTCCATGCCGCCTCGCGTCAGTAAGGCATCGACGTCCCCTACGCCGGTCGTGGAGACGTATCCGCTAAACAGGATTCCAAGGACTTGGGAAAATCCAATGCTTTGATGGAGAAATGAAAGTAAAACCGCCACTGCGGAACTGATTGCCAATGTAAGGAAGGCAGGAACCTTTAAAATCGTCAAGATAAATAAAACAACTAACGGAATGACTGTATACCAATGGATCATCCCTGTCTCGAGCAACGTTTCCTGGAACAGTGCAATCTTATCGAACTCCCCTGTCTTCACATCCGGTGATATCACTCCAAACAAGACAAATGACAAGATAAATGCCGGCACCGTCGTCCACCCCATGTTACGGATATGCTCAAACAGGTCGACTCCTACGATTGATGACGCGAGGTTCGTCGTGTCCGACAACGGCGACATTTTATCCCCAAAGAAAGCACCTGAAACGATAGCTCCAGCCGCAATCGGGAGTGACAGTTCAAGGACACTTGCCATTCCGATGAACGCAACGCCTACCGTCGCCACTGTTGTCAGGGAGCTTCCGACCGATATGCCGACGATGGCTGTGACTGCGAAGACGATTGCAAAAAAGAATGTAGGGGTTATTAAATGGAACCCTGCGTAAATCAACGATGGAATCGTCCCGCTCATCATCCAGCTGCTTATGAGAATTCCGATGAAGAAAAAGAGGAAGACTGCACCCAGGCCAGATCCAGCTCCTTCCACTAATCCCTTCTCAAGTTTGCGGAAAGGAATCCCTTTTAAAAGGCCGTATCCGATCAATAATAAAATTGAAAATAGGATTGGCAAATGAGGTACAGAATCGAGTTTAACTATACTAACAAAGATCATCGCCACGATGCCGAAAACAAGCAGGACCGATTCCCAGATCTTTGGCGAATGGATCGCTTTTATATGAAACATATTGAACTCCTCCTACTATTTAGCATAAACACTACAAAAGCGGAGGGTGGCGGTTAACTGCGACAGGCATAAGGCGGATCCGCGAAACGGCGCCTTTTGCCGTGCAGCAGAGCTGACTTATGTCCCGAGCAGTTGCCACCCGAAGTCTAGACGAAAAAAACCCCTTCCATCCCTTGGATAAGGGACGAAGGAGTTCTCCGCGATACCACCCTGTTTGACGACAGGAAAACCCGCCGTCCACTTCATTTCAATCGGAGAAAAACTATCGATGTACTTCATGCCTGCTGCTGCCTGAATTTGCACTACCCATTCAGTCTCTCTTTACTGCCCACAACAGGATTACTATGTCGACTCTCCGTTATTATTCGGTTCAAATGAATGATTATGTTAGTATATTACCAGGCTTGCCGGATAAGTCAACAGTCCATCAGTCTGATTTACGGATTATCATCAAAAAAGTTGCCATACCCGTTGGATAGACAGGTATGGCAACTCAACAATCCTATTCTTCCCAGCCGTATACTTTACGGTTCCAATGACGATGTGCAGCGACGGCATTGACAAATTCATCCCCAAATGCCCCGGTTTCTTCATTCATAATGATGCCCGGCCCCATTTCCGCATTTGACGCCTCGAAAAATACTTTTCCTGTGGAAGCAATGCCGATTGTCTTGTAATGCTTATAGGCTTCATTGATGAAATCAGAAATATCCATTGTGAATTTCTTCATATTATCTGCTTCGCCACCCACGATATATAATGCATCGTATAATGTTGGATGTACAGTCAAAAATGTTTCATCAATTTCGACCGCCAACTCATCTTCACCGTATAGGACTCCGAATTTTTCCCCGACTAGGTCAACGGTCATTCCCGCTTCATAGCAAGATGATACAACGGACTCTACTTCTTCTCCATCGAACCCGCTGCCGATCAGTACAGCCACTCTGCGTGTATCTGGAAGCTTAGCAGTCGTCAATTGGCTTAATGCAGGAGATGATTCCGTGACAGTCGATTCTTCGACATCTTTCGGAAATTCAACTCCGACAGCTTCAGCGACTGCGGTTGCCAATCCTCTATCCACATTGGCGAACATATCGACGACTTGCTGTCTGATACTCATGCTCTTCACTTTTCCGACTTCGAAGCTGAAGGCATCCACAATATGTTTTTTCTCAGTAATCGACATACTGTTCCAGAAAAGTTTCGCCTGTGAAAAATGGTCCGCGAATGATTCACTGCGCGCTTGGATTTTTCGGCCTTCGACTTTTTCTTGATAGTGGGCATAGCCGCCTTCCTCTTCCGAAGATACTGAAGGGGTATTGCCCGCCAAGGAATTTTTATGGTAGCTCACTTGGCCGACATTGATTGTCTGCCTGCCGTATCCATCACGTTGGTTATTATGGAATGGACAGACCGGACGATTGATCGGGAGTTCGTGGAAATTCGGTCCGCCCAATCTAATCAGCTGTGTATCTGTATACGAGAACAATCGTCCTTGCAATAATGGATCGTTCGTGAAATCGATGCCCGGTACAACATTGCCCGGATGGAATGCAACTTGCTCGGTTTCCGCGAACACATTATCCACATTCCGGTTCAATGTCATCTTACCGATGATTTTGACGGGCACTTTTTCTTCCGGCCATATTTTCGTCGGATCCAAAATATCGAAGTCGAACATGAATTCGTCTTTCTCTTCGATAAGCTGAACACCTAATTCAAACTCGACGAAATCGCCTCTTTCAATCGCTTCCCATAAGTCTCTCCGATGGAAGTCAGGATCTTTTCCGTTAATCTTCTGGGCTTCATCCCAAACCAATGAATGCACCCCGAGTTTCGGCTTCCAGTGGAATTTAACGAAATGCGCAATTCCTTCATCATTGACGAAGCGGAACGTATGAACACCAAATCCTTCCATCATCCGGAAGCTTCTCGGAATCGTCCGGTCGGACATATGCCACATGATCATATGTGCAGATTCCTGATTGTTTGCCACAAAATCCCAGAATGTGTCGTGCGCGGAAGCGGCTTGCGGCATTTCATTATGCGGCTCAGGTTTGACAGCGTGGATTAAATCCGGGAATTTGATGGCGTCCTGGATGAAAAACACCGGGATATTATTGCCGACGAGGTCATAATTCCCTTCCTCCGTATAAAACTTTACGGCGAACCCACGGACGTCCCGCACCGTCTCACCGGATCCGCGGCTTCCTGCAACAGTCGAAAACCGTGTAAACACGGGAGTCTTCGAACCTGGTTCTTGTAAGAAAGCTGCTTTCGTATATTTTTTCATCGACTCATATAATTCGAACTCCCCATGGGCTGCATACCCTCTTGCATGGACGACCCGCTCAGGAATTCGCTCATGGTCGAAGTGAGTCATCTTCTCACGGAAATGGAAGTCTTCCATAAGGGTCGGACCACGGTATCCGGCTTTTAATGAGTGCTCATCCTCTGAAATTCTCAACCCTTGATTCGTTGTCATTTTCTTCCCTTTGTCGTGTGATCGATATTGTTCCAATTGTTTATCTTTGCTGTTGGCATCTACAGAATGGTTTCTATCCATTTCATTTCCTCCATTCGGTTTCAGTAGTCTCCTACTCTATTCCCGTCAAGAGATTCTCCAAACAAACAGCAAATTAGCAAAATTGGCCGATGACAAAACCTAAAAATGCTAAAAGAGCTCCACACCCGAATGTCCAAATACTATAGAGAACCGTTTCCTTTCGTTGGCCGCTCCTCCATAACTGAATCAATTCTTTCATTAGCGTTGAGAAAGTCGTAAGGGCACCGGCCAAGCCAGATACAAGAAAGACTGTCCAAAGCGTTGGCAATTCAAAGCCGAAAATAAGACCGATCAGCAAAGAGCCTGTCATATTGACGACCAATGTTCCTCTCGGTATCCCTTCTTCTTTATTCAACATTGCAGCAATGAAAAATCTAAGTACTGCTCCGATAAAACCTCCCGCACCGATGACTATCGCTTCAACAACTGTCATACACTCACCATCCTGCTGCCTATCCGAATTCCGTATAGCCCTACAGTAAGGCCCCCTATAACACTAACGGCGAAATACAAGGCAGCGTGCATCATTTGACCATTTTGAATGAGGCTTACCGTTTCCATGCTGAACGTGGAAAATGTTGTAAAGGAACCTAAAAATCCAGTCGTTATCGCAGTCTGAAGTTGCTGATCAGCAGTCAGCCGGTGAATGACGCCCGCACTGAGAAGACAAAGAATGAATGTCCCTAGCAGATTGGCAGTCAATGTTCCAATTGGAAACTCCGATGACCCTTCGAGCAGGCGTCCGATCCCTATTCGGCAAATCGCTCCGATTGCTCCTGCAATACCGACAAAAAGGGCTTGTTTCATAACTCAACCTCTTTCAATAAACGGCGAGATAAAATAGTCTCAAGCAATAGCTGCTTTTCAGTCTCTCCGAATTGAATTCGGATATTTTCCTCGCCGATTCCTTTAATGACTCCTCTTCCAAACACGCGGTGCATGACGTGCATACCTACAGATAATACAGTTCTATCATAAATTCCATCCGGATCTGGCAGCGTGGACAAATCGGCTTTTTTTAATTTCTCCGATTTCCGTTCTTTGGGTTTCATCAAGATTCCCCGCACTTCATTCATAAATCTTGAATCCTCTTTCGATTTCCCGTTCGCCTCCCTGTAGGAAAGCAATTCCAACCGTTCCTTTGCACGTGTCATCCCGACATAAAATAATCGTCTTGCCTCTTCCAGCATCTGTGGGTCCAATTCATCCTCTTCGGAAGGAATGATGCCTTTCAATAAATCGATCATAAACACGCGCTTGAATTCCAATCCTTTGGCGCTATGAAATGTGGACAACGTCAAGGCATTTTCAGGGGGATTGAATTTTGCCTGTTGGACAGCTTGTTCCAAATCCTTCAAACGATTCGCAAATTCGACCATCGTTCGCACTTGAGAGGCGATGCCTTCGAGTGTATCAAGGATGCCAAGAAGATGATCGATCCGGTACCCGAATTTTGCTGCCCGGCTCTTCAAAGCTTCCTCATATTCGAGCTCATAGCGGATCATCCGGATGATTTGGACTGGACGCATATCAGGAATCCGTTTATAGACATCAATGCAAGTATCCAATTTTTCGATTTGACTGCCTTTCAATTGGACTGTTTGAACGAACGCCTCAAAAACATTGCCAGATGTCGTTTGATTCATGAACTTCGCCAGCATGTCACGTGAAATGAATAAATTCATTTTCATGGCGATTTTTGCGAAGATATCCTTTCGTTCCATATTAAAGCTGAGGCGCATGAAATTTAAAATATCTTCTACAACCCAATGGGAAAAGAATCGGTCATCCGCATCTTTCATATAGAAAGGGATCCCCCTTCTATGCAGTTCGTTGACATACATAGTGGAAGAAGAATTGTTCCTGAATAAAATAGCCACTTCCTCTAGATTCTGCTCATCCAACAATTCATATGTGACATATTCCAGAAGCCGTTTCGCGTCTTCGAATTGTTTTATGACAATCGGTCCCGACTCTTTATTTTCCGTCCGCATCTCTTTTATGTATCTATGCTTATTACGAGTGATGAATTGGGCGGCTATATCAACTATCTCTTTGGAGGAGCGGTAATTCTGTTCCATCCTGAGTAATTTTGCATCCGGGTATACTAGTTTGAAGTTCAGTAAATAAGCAGGGTCCGCTCCGCGCCATGTGTAGATGGATTGATCGTCGTCCGCTACGACGCAGAGGTTGCCATGGTGTGCAACGAGATGTTCGACTATCCGATGTTGAACGAGCGATGTGTCCTGGCTTTCATCTGTCAAAATATAGTCATACCGGGAGCGGAACTGCCGCGCAAGTTGTTCATCCATACGCAACGCCTGTTCTGCAATGGACAACATATCATCAAAATCGAGGAGGAGGTGCCCTTCCTTCTTCGATTTGAATTGTTCATAGCTCAATGCGATGGTGCCCGCCTTCTCAAACGGTGCCTCTACTTGCTCCCACTCGTTGAAAGGGATCATCCTGTTTTTCAAATAACTGATGAATGTCGATAACGAGGCCAATTCTTCTTCCGTGCCGTCTTCCCGCAGCGCTTCTTTGTAGAGGCGTTTCAGCAAAGCCGTTTTTGTAAGCGCCTGTTTCTCTTTCCCGCCGCCCTCAATCAATTCGAATGCGGCGCCCGTCTTTTGCAAGTATGTGCGGGTGATTGTAAATGCGAGGCTATGAATGGTCGAGAAATCGACTGGAGGATACTGCGGGAAAAACCGTTTGAAAC
The DNA here is from genome assembly GCF_023715585.1 of Sporosarcina luteola. Classification (GTDB taxonomy): domain Bacteria; phylum Bacillota; class Bacilli; order Bacillales_A; family Planococcaceae; genus Sporosarcina; species Sporosarcina luteola_D. The sequence continues at coordinate 25,821 of NZ_JAMBOK010000001.1, read as the reverse complement.
GCTCTGTCATGTCACGTGCCGATGCCCGGCTGAATGTGATCGCTTTGATGCGATTCGGGTTAACATTCTTCTCCTCGATCAAATAGCCGATCCGCATGATCATTGTTGTTGTTTTTCCTGATCCTGGACATGCCAATAAAAGCAGTGGACCTTCCGTTTGCATCACGGCTTTTTTCTGTACATCGTTTAATTCTATTTGAAGTTCATTCTTTTTCCTTGTAAAAAAATCAGTCATTGCGTGGGTGCTCCTTTTGCTTACGATGTTCTTAATTTACCATACGAGCATTTTTTTGTAGATGAAAAAGAAACAACCTCTGCATTTTCCGCAGAGGTTGTGGACTAAAAGCCGCCTGATTCGAGTTTATCGTTTTGAATATCCACTTTTTCCTTCTTGCTGCCTTGATAGGCTGTGGAGGCGACTTCGTTTGTATGCCGTTGTTCATCGGTATACTCAGTTCCTGCCATTTGGGACCTATTCGTATGGTCTTTGTTTCCGGTTTTTTTGTTCATGTTTTCTTTAGACATCTTCATCGCTCCTTTTTAGGTAGTCTTTATAGGAATACCCGAAAGCGGAAGTGTTACTCATCTTTTACTTAGGGATGCCAATTGAGTTGAGTGGGTAAAATCTGAAACCGACCTTGCCAACTACGGAATCCTGATCGATGCAGCCAATTATGCGGCTATCGGTGCTGTTCCTCCGATTATCGCCCAACACGAAAAGCTGTCCGTCCGGAACAGTCACTTCAAAGTCCTCCGTCAATTTTTGATCCTCGAAAAGTCTTTCCTTATTCTCTTGAATGTAATTTTCTTCATACTCTTTTCCGTTGATGAAGAGCTTGTCGTCCTTCATGACAACCGTGTCACCCGGCAAGCCGATCACTCGTTTAATATAATCCTCTTGCGAACCCGGTGCATGGAAGACGACCAAATCGAAATGATCAAGCTTGTGGATTTTTGAAATGATGACTCGGTTTTCCGATTCAAATGTCGGCTCCATCGATTGACCGGATACAATGACCGGTGAAAATAGGAAGTGCCTGATTGCGAATACGAGTACGCAAGCGACTACAATGGCTTTTATCCAAGACAAAATTTCAGTTGTGGTTTCTTTTTTCATTTGAAAGCCCCCGATTTCACTATTTATATAGTATATAGTCTAGACCAGTGAAGGTATGAATGGTTTATTCTCAAAGAACCCGATCAACGGTGATCAAGACTCAACTTTGTTTTTCAAATGCGCGGTGCAGTTGAATAGCTCACATAGATTTTTATCATCTTGTAGTTTGACGATGGTAAGTGAGGTGTTGTCCAGATGTGTTTCATATTTTGTATCCGTGATTAGCTCATCTAATAGCCTCTTGATCAATCCGCCATGGCTGACGACCAATACCCTTTTGCCGGCATGCTTGTTTTTGATGTCCATAAGGGATTCCAACCCGCGGGAAATGATGGATTCATGCGGTTCAAATCCCATGTCCTGTTCATTCCAGTCCTTACCCCACTTCTCGAGGCGCTCCTCCTCGGTCGTCCCTTCAATAAGCCCGCCGCTGAATTCCCGTAGTCTGGCATCTTCCACAAGCTCGACATCCGGCATTTTTTCCGCAATAATTTCTGCCGTCTTCTTTGCCCTGATCAGATGGCTTGTGTAGATGACATCCCATCGCTCATTCGACAATCTGTCGGCCACACGCTTCGCCATTTCGATTCCTTCTTCGTCCAGAGGTACATCCGAATTGCCTTGCACTCTTCCTTCCTTATTCCATGCAGTTACGCCATGTCTTACAAACCCGATAATTGTCAAACTAACCACTTCCCCTTTATGGTTTCAGATTTATACAATATAGCCGAGTGAACGAAGTACATTGTTCATAAACGATTCAATGTACAAATAGACTTCCTCACGCTCGGGCTCTTGATAAAGATCATGGTACAGCCTTTTCCATTCCTTATATTGGAATTCCGAGAGCTGCTGGTTCAAAAGCCATCTTTTTGCAAACGAGGTGTCAGTAATTTTATCTTGTTCTCCCGTGTGAATCAGGACAGGTGTATCGAAAATACTTTCTTCATGATATATGATCGATTTCATCATAGCATGCAGCTCACGATACCAAGACGCGACGATTGCGGAGCTATAGTCCTGATCGTTCTGGAACTCTATGTACATATCATTGTTCTGCGTCAATAATTCTATTGTAATGTCATGATTCAATTTCATGGAACTTGAAAGCTTCGTCAGCACTCCTGAAAACTTGGATGGCTGATGCTTCAAGGAGAGCCAAGGAGAACTGAACACAAAGCCTGCGCACTCAAGCTTTTCACGTTGCAGAATATGCATGACAATCGTCGCGCCAAGTCCGTGTCCAAGCACGAATAACGGCAGATTATCCTCTAGCGCAATGTCGAGCATTTTCTTCACATGATCCACATAAGACTCAAACGGTTCATCATGGGTTCTTCTTCCGCTTTCAGAACCATGCCCTGGCAAGTCACTTGTGACGACATGGAAACCGCCGTTTCGCAGCTTTTGAATAAGCCATGCATACCGGCGATGATGTTCGTACGCGTTATGGACAATTACAACAACCGCTTTCGGCTGTCCTTCCGCTTCCCATTTCCACATGGCACTCACCTCCCCGTTATGTAAATGAAAGTTTTATGTTACGATAAATTATACATGATTTTAAGGAAAGAGGAGACGTTTCATGATTTACTCATACAATGGAAAGACACCGCAAATCGATCCATCTGTCTATGTTGCGGATTATGTGACGATAACCGGTGATGTAACAATCGGGGCAGACAGTTCCATCTGGTTCAATACCGTCATTAGAGGAGATGTCGCCCCGACGATCATCGGTGAACGGGTCAGCATCCAAGATTTAAGCTGTCTGCATCAAAGCCCTGGAAAGACGTTAGTAATTGAGGACGATGTGACAGTTGGCCATAAGGCACTCTTACATAGTTGTGTCGTCCGTAAAGGCGCGCTTATCGGAATGGGCTCCATCATATTGGATGGAGCGGAAATCGGTGAGGGAGCATTCATCGGTGCGGGCAGCCTCGTCCCGCCAGGCAAGAAAATTCCGCCGGGCTGCCTCGCTCTCGGTTCACCCGCAAAAGTGGTTCGCGAATTGAATGAAGAGGACCGGGCTGATATGGAACGGGTCTTGAACAGCTATATTGAAAAAGGACGGATTTACAAGGATATGCAAAAGTAAAAAGCGAAGTGGCGGTTAGCCTGCGAAAGCCGTTACGGAGAACGGCTTTTGCGAGCACAAGCGAAGCGTTGCGAGCACTTGCGAAGCTTTTGCGAGCACAAGCAAAGCATTGCGAGCACAGTGTAAGGTCGCCATACGAAGCTGGATTAAATAGGGCGGGTGCTGCTCGATGTCGAGCGGCACCTTTATTTATTTTTAGACACCACTAAGATGATAATACTCACCAACGCAACAAATGCCACTATACCTATGAGAGCCACAAATAATAAGCTAAACGCCATTTTGGAATCCCCTGCCCCTTAATTCTAGTTATATAATAAACGCTATGAAACTGGTTAGGTTCCCTTCTGTATCCACTATACTCTAGTTCTCGTTTTTCCCCGGCAACTTTTCGTTCTTCTCGAAAGAGTTCTCGTTCTCGCCAAAAAACTTCTCATTCCACAACTAAAAAGGAAGCGTGGGGGTTTCCACGCTTCCTGATTTCACATTATCAAACAGTCATTCCAGCTTTCTCAATCAATTCAGCCGCTTTGTCCGTCTGCTCCCAAGGGAGTTCAACGTCAGTACGTCCGAAATGGCCGTAAGCTGCAGTCTGTTTGTAAATTGGACGGCGTAGGTCGAGCATTTTAATAATGCCTGCCGGGCGTAGATCGAACAGCTCGCGCACGATTTCCACAAGCTTGTTTTCCTCTACTTTGCCTGTTCCAAATGTATCGATTGAAATCGAAACCGGTTTTGCAACACCGATTGCATAGGCGAGTTGGACTTCACAACGATCTGCGAGACCTGCAGCAACGATGTTCTTCGCTACATAACGTGCAGCATAGGATGCAGAACGGTCGACTTTTGTCGCATCTTTACCTGAAAATGCACCGCCGCCGTGACGCGCATAGCCTCCGTATGTGTCAACGATGATCTTTCTACCCGTCAAGCCGGCATCCCCTTGTGGTCCGCCAATAACAAAACGGCCAGATGGGTTGATGAAGTATTTTGTCTCTCCATCCAATAGCTCGGAAGGGACGACTGGATAGATAACATGTTCCTTTATGTCATTTTGAATTTGCTCCAAAGTGATATCAGGGTGGTGTTGAGTGGAAATAACGATTGTGTCAATCCGCACCGGTTTATTATCCTCATCGTATTCCACCGTCACTTGCGTTTTCCCGTCAGGACGCAAATAGTCGAGTGTGTCGTCTTTCCTGACTTCAGCAAGCCTGCGTGAAAGCTTGTGGGATAAACTGATCGGCATCGGCATCAGCTCAGGCGTTTCATTGCAAGCATACCCGAACATCAGTCCTTGGTCACCCGCTCCGATAGCTTCAAGCTCTTCATCACTCATTGTTCCTTCGCGTGCTTCAAGTGCCTGGTCGACGCTCGCAGCGATATCCGATGACTGTTCATCAATGGATGTCAATACAGATGACGTCTCCCAGTCGAATCCGAATTTCGCTCGCGTATAGCCGATTTCTTTCACCGTGTCCCGTACAACCTTCGGGATGTCTACATACGTTGTTGTCGTGATTTCCCCGATGACGAGTACGAGTCCTGTCGTGATTGTCGTTTCACACGCTACACGCGCATTCGGGTCTTCCTCTAAAATAGCGTCCAAAATAGCGTCAGAAATCTGATCGCACATTTTGTCCGGATGTCCTTCTGTTACCGATTCAGAAGTGAATAATCGGCGATTTGTCATTGTGGTTTCCTCCTTAACGTCTTGCAAATATTGATACGGTACTCTAATTGTCCCAGTAAGTTCAGCGCCTAGAGAGTCGACGTCAACATACACAAGGATTAAGGGCCTGTTAGAATCAATAAAAAAACCCTTCTCTCACGTAAATACACATGAGGAAAGGCATAATTTCAAAAGCAGCACCTTTCACTCTTATCGTCCAAGGAATTTAACCTTGCTCCAGGTTTGGCACCTTCTCGCGGCCATTAATGGTCCACGCAGGTTGCCGGGCTTCATAGGGCCTGTCCCTCCGCCAGCTCGGGATAAGAGTATCCGTTCAATAAACAATCCTACGAAAAAGTCTGCACTTTGTCAAACATTTTTAGACATATGTACTTGAGTTTTTCATTAGTATAGATTATTATTCTAAATGTGTTATACTATTTACGAAATGTGATGATACCCATCTAATGGGATTACATGCAAAGGACGGTACCAAAAATGATTTCAGCTAAAATTGAAAACGGATTACACGAGTTACTTTCAGGCAACAACGTAAACATACAGCCTTCAGTGGCGGAACTTATTGAAAAAGCTACTTCCCGTGGAGAAGCGAAACTTTCCGCAGACGGCGCACTTACTGCCGAGACAGGAAAGTATACTGGTCGTTCTCCTCAGGACAAATACATTGTCGAAGAAGATTCTTCAAAAGAGAAAATCGACTGGGGCAAAGTGAACCGCCCGATTTCATCTGAAATCTTTGATTCATTATATAAGAAAGTTCTTACCCACTTAAAAGCGAAGGAAGAGCTTTTCGTATTCAAAGGCTTTGCAGGAGCTGATAAGAACTCTCAGCTATCCATCCAAGTCATCAATGAATTCGCATGGCAAAACCTGTTTGTCCATAATCTCTTCATCCGCCCTACCGCAGAAGAATTGAAAACGCATGAAGCACAATTCACAGTTATTGCTGCTCCGACGTTCAAGGCGGATCCTACAGTGGACGGAACAAAATCCGAAACCTTCATCATTGTATCACTTGAGAAGCGCATTGTGTTGATTGGCGGTACGGAATATGCGGGAGAAATGAAAAAATCCATTTTCTCCGTCATGAACTACTTGCTTCCTGAGCGAGGAATCCTTCCAATGCACTGCTCAGCTAACGTTGGCAAAGAAGGAGATGTCGCTTTGTTCTTCGGCCTTTCCGGCACAGGAAAAACGACGCTTTCCGCAGATGCTGACCGCAAGCTGATCGGTGATGACGAGCACGGTTGGTCCGAAAATGGCGTGTTCAATATCGAAGGCGGCTGCTATGCGAAAACGATTAGCCTTTCACAAGAAAAAGAACCAGAAATTTACGGAGCGATCCGTTTCGGTTCGGTCTTAGAAAACGTCGTCCTGAATGAAACGACGCGCCAGCCGGATTATGACGATAATTCATTGACTGAAAATACGCGTGCAGCGTATCCGATCCATTATATCGACAATATTGCAGTGCCATCAGTTGCGGGACATCCTAAGACGATTGTCTTCTTGACTGCAGATGCATTCGGTGTATTGCCTCCGATCTCTAAATTGACGAAGGAACAAGCGATGTATCACTTCCTGAGCGGTTTCACGTCGAAACTTGCAGGAACTGAGCGCGGCGTCACGTCACCGGAAGCAACATTCTCTACATGCTTTGGTGCTCCTTTCCTTCCATTGCCTGCGACGGTTTACGCAGAAATGCTAGGTAAGAAAATCGATGAACATGATGCACAAGTATTCCTCGTCAACACAGGTTGGACTGGCGGAGTTTACGGCGTAGGACAGCGTATGGCATTGAAGCATACACGCACGATGGTCCGCGCAGCGCTTGCTGGCGAATTGAAAAATACAGAATTCGAGACGAATGCAATTTTCGGTCTAGCAATGCCTAAAACCATTGCCGGTGTACCGACTGAAGTATTGAACCCTCGCAATGCATGGAGCGATCCACTAGCTTATGATCAAAAAGCAAAAGAATTGGCGGATCTTTTCCGTGACAACTTTAAGAAATTCGGTCATGTTTCTGAAGAAATTACTGAAAAAGGCGGACCAATCGCCTAATTAATATAGAAAAATTAACGATCCAGGTGCGATTTTTGCACCTGGATTGTTTTATCTTTCGGCATGCAATTGATTTTCTCCCATAAAGTTTGCTCAAATATAATTTTGCATAGAAACACTAATTCTGCAGACAATAAATTGAGTGATTTCAAAGAGGGAGAGTAAAATATGACAACTGCTTATAAAGGTACAAATAAGTTGATTATAGGAATCGTATTTGGTGTATTGACATTCTGGTTATTTGCACAATCAATGGTGAACGTTGTTCCTGCAGTTCAGAACGATTTAGGTATTTCCTCCGGGACTGTAAACATTGCAATTAGTTTAACTGCACTTTTTTCTGGAATTTTCATTGTGGCGGCAGGTGGCCTTGCTGATAAAGTCGGGCGGAAGAAAATAACAAATGTAGGTCTTATTCTAAGTATCATTGGTTCCCTTTGTCTAGTTTTTGCAAATGGGGCATTCTTACTCATTATTGGCCGAATCATTCAAGGTTTATCGGCTGCGTGTATTATGCCTTCAACGATTGCCTTGATGAAAGATTATTTTGAAGGGGCAGAACGTCAACGGGCACTAAGTTACTGGTCAATTGGTTCCTGGGGTGGTTCTGGCGTCTGTTCATTATTTGGCGGAGCAGTTGCAACATATTTGGGATGGAAATGGATTTTCATTTTCTCCATCATTTTTGCAATTCTTGCCTTGTGGTTACTTAAAGACACTCCTGAAAGTAAAGCAAAACAAACCGGTAACTCCAAGTTTGATGTTAGCGGCCTGATTGTATTTATCATCACAATGTTAGCTTTGAATATTTTCATCACACAAGGTGATGAACTTGGTTGGACTAACTGGATTACGATTGTTTTGATAGCCGTTGCAATTATTGGCGCTTTTGCTTTCATTAAAGTTGAGAATGGCAAGGAGAACGCATTAATTGATTTTAAATTATTTAAAAACATGCCTTATACAGGGGCAACTATTTCAAACTTCTTGCTCAATGCTGTGGCTGGAACGCTTGTCGTTGCAAATACGTATGTACAGCAAGGACGAGGATTTACATCCTTCCAATCGGGTATGCTTTCCATCGGTTATTTGGTAGTCGTACTTTCCATGATTCGCGTCGGTGAAAAGATTCTTCAAAAAGTCGGCGCAAAAAAACCAATGGTTTGGGGTACTATATTTACACTCATTGGTGTTGGCGTGATGGGGCTCACGTTTTTACCGGATCTCGCCTATACTGTCATCGTATTTTTAGGTTTCGCTGTGTTTGGATTTGGATTAGGAATTTATGCGACCCCTTCCACCGACACTGCCGTCTCAAATGCACCGGATGAAAAAATAGGTGCCGCTTCCGGCATTTATAAAATGGCAAGTTCCCTCGGTGGAGCTTTTGGAGTCGCGATTTCAGCTACTGTATATGCCGTCATTTCAGAAAACAGCGGTGTACATGCAGCAGCAACTGGAGGTATCATTGCCAACGTCATTTTCGCAGTGATCGCATTGTTATCAATTATCTTCCTCGTTCCAAATGATGCTGTTAAACGCAAAGCTTAACAACCATTACGGTTGCCTCTAAAAGGGATTGAAATCAAATTGATTTCAATCCCTTTTGTCTTATTAGACGCACTAATTAACAAACGTTAGACTACGGACGTTGTTTTCCGTTCCGGGCGACGCTTTCCGGGGGGCTTGCCCTCAGCCTCCTCGTCGCTTTGCTCCTGCGGGGTCTTCACGCTTCGCTGATCCCCCAGGAGTCGCCGCCCGCACTCCAATCAACTGGAAATCCTTTAAGACAGGGGCAGCCTCCATAAAAGCTAGGCTGGCGTTTTGTAAGCATGAGTGAGCGGAAACGACACTTGTTCGATGATTCTCTGGACTAATGGTTCAAGCAAATTGCTGTCCTGGACATTCCCCGGTGTAAAGATGTTTGCGAGAACTATCCTTTTTCATCCGTGGCAGCGTGAAAAAGAATAAGCGAACTGCTTTGTCCGTTCATCTTTAACGTAATAACCACTTTCCGGGTCTGTTGTCGACTCCTTGATCTCCTTATTCTCTTCTTTTACAAACAACCTTCTTCTCAAACTTTCACTTATTCGCACTCGCTTTCACATGGGTCGAATCAATGAAGATATGATCCGGACGGAGAAGTGAGGAACCTCTGTATGAAAGCCGAAGCCTAGAACCAGCGATATGCCACATTAGTTTCAATTTCCTTGATTGTCTGGCGCATGGATCGGATGCCGAAGGTATATTGAATGAATGTCATCTTGACCTCATTGAGTAAATAGAAAACACCGTTGATTGGAGCGGAGAGCGGCGACTCCTGCGGGAACAGCGCGAGCTGAAGACCCTGGACTGAGCGAAAGCCGTTACGTAGAACGGCTTTTGCGAGCATAGGCTGCCTTAATTTCTGCAAAGAACGCAGAAATTAAGGCAAATCGAACCCTTCGTTGTTCGATTGGCTGAAGCCGTGCCCGCGGAAAGCGTCCGCTCGTAGCGCAAATCAACATTGTAGCTTTATCTCTATTTTAAAAGAAAAGAGACTGGAGGCAAACACCAAAATTCATGATGTTTGTCTACAGTCTGAAATAACCATTAACGGTTTTTTTGTATTTACTTTATTCATTCCCTTGCCGTCTCATCCAATCACATAAATCCCGTACGATCTGCGCATTATGCGCGGTCGGGAAGTAATGGGTATAGTCGGGGAAATACCAGGTCTCGTACTCCTTATCCTTCTCGCGTAAAGCATCTTCAAGCAATATCGCCTGCTCAAACGAAACATTTTCATCCTTCATGCCGTGGATAATCAAAATTGGAGCATTGATTTCATCCACCCTGAATAAAGCCGTCCGTTCACGATATGCTTCAGGCATGTTATTTGGAGTGCCGCCGATGACACGCTTCATCATCCGGCGCATATCCTCGCGTTCATTATATGTAAAGATGACATCCGAGACACCGGCCCATGTCACAACAGAAGTGATATCTTCTCGCAAAATTGCTGTCCAAAGAGCCATGATGCCGCCACGGGAGAATGCATAAAGATGAATCCTATCCTTGTTCAGCTTCGAACTTTGCTTCAACACTTCAACTGCATAGACCGCATCTTGCCGATCGTCTCCTGCGAACTCGTCACGCCCTTCTCCGCCCCTGTTGCCACGGTAATAAGGAGCAAATACGACAAAACCTTGTGAAGCGAACTGGGCAATCCGGGCTGGACGGACCATCCCCACATGTTGCATGCCCCCGCGCAAATAGATGATCCCTTCGTAATTTCCTCCACTTTTCGGTTCAGCAAGCAGCCCCTTCACCTTCAGCCCATCCGACCAATACGTTATTTCTTCAAGACGGATATTCGGATTTGGTGAAGGATACTCCCTCCGGTGGAAAATTGCTCCGTTAGGAAACATATGCATCCACCCACTTTCGTATTTTTGCCATTCCGGCATCTTTCATATGGAAACTCAACTCTTCGCAGCTTGCCAATTCATCATCGGTCATCCACAATGCGCCTTCCGTTTCATACAACTGTGGATTTTCATCAATGCTGGACACTTTTCCTGTAAATACCGCTTTGCAAAAAGTTACATTGCTCATGACGACGTATTCAGCAAACTTGACGAGCTCTGTAATGGTTACACCTGTTTCTTCAATCGTTTCTCGAATTGCGGCTTCTGAAATCGTTTCTCCGTCTTCCGCTTTACCACCGGGAAATTCGATACCGCGGACGGAGTGGCGAGTAACGAGCCATCTCCCCTCATGCTTCAGCACAACGAGCACATGTCTCGCTTCCATGCCTAAGCAATTTTCGCCGAAGGTCAGCTCGACTTGTGCTCCTTGCAAATCCCGAAATGTAGTTGCTATTTGACTTCACGTCCTTTCGCGCTCAATTGGATGGCTGAACGGGAGCTGAAGTGATCAATGGCCTGCCTTTTGTAAAATACGGCAGCTGTTCAATGAACTTCTTCGTTTCATCATCCGTGAATTCATGGATCAATGCATAAAGCATCATTGTCCTGCGATCGACATCATGATTGTCCCTGTCATAATGGTAAGGGATATAGGGCAAATGGGATCGCAAGAAGTTGCGGAATTCAAGTCTGTCCATCTGATTAAATAGTTGTTGGAAAACCGGCAGAAACTCCCGGCTCATCTCCACCTCGTATTCCCAAGGCGAGGCATGCTTATGTGGATAGATTTGTTGATTAGCAATCGATACGTACATTCTAACTTTGTCGTTTTCCATGTGACCCATCCTTTTTTGTCGTAGTATGGGTCACTTTGGATAAACAATGCAATACTTTAAATTAAATTTGCCTCATTCGCAACGCGCTCCACGGCGTTAGCAACATTTTCATGCACTGCTGGATCCAATGGATGCGGAACGAGATCACCCGGTTTTGTACTGTCCAGAATTGCGAGCGCAGCAGCAATGAGCATCGGATATGTGATTTCTTTCGCATGCGCATTCAAAGCACCTCTGAAAATTCCAGGGAAGCCTAGAATATTATTCACTTGCCTGCCATCCGCAGCAAATGCAGCTCCTGCCTCTAATGCCGCTTCCGGATCAATTTCCGCATTGGGATTGGACAGTGCCAAAATGATTTGTCCTTTGCGGACCATTTCAGGTTTGATCAATCCTTGCACGCCAGTTGTAGCAATAACAATATCGCAAGTCTGCATGATCTCTTCGACTGATTCCAAAGCGATTCCGCCATGTTGTTTCAATCTGTCGACCGCCTCTGGATTTGGGTCCACACCGCGCATGTCCTTCACGCCATATGCCATGAACATTCTACTGATTGCAAGGCCAGCAGCACCCAAACCAATTTGCCCAACGACGGATTGAGACAATTCCACTCCCGATTGCCTGCATGCCGAGAGGGCTGAAGCGAGCGTGACGACAGCTGTGCCGTGTTGGTCGTCATGCATGACCGGAATATCCAGTTCCGCTTTTAGACGCTCTTCGATTTCAAAACAATGCGGTGAGCCGATATCCTCTAATAGAATCCCTCCGAAGCTTTGGTGAATATGCTTGACGGTTTCCACCACCTCATCAGGATCGCTCGTGTTGAGCAAAATCGGAATACCGCTTATACCCGCGAATTGGTCAAACAGGACCGCCTTTCCTTCCATGACAGGCATGCCTGCGACAGGTCCAATATTGCCTAGACCTAAAATTGCCGTCCCGTCCGTCACAATTGCGACCGTGTTAGAGATTCCGGTGAAATATTCGGCTTGTACTGGATCGTTTTGAATCACTTTGCATACGTTCGCAACTCCTGGCGTGTAAATCCTTCGTAGATCTCCCAAGGATCGGACTTCCACCCGACTCTTCATCGCAATTTTTCCGCCTTCATGCGCATGCAAAACATCATCCGTAACAGCATGCACTTGAATCCCTTCTCCAATCGCATTAATTGCTGCTACAATCTGCTCCAACTGCTCCTCGCTCGTGCACTGAACGGAGACATCCCTAATTGTCGATAATGTTCCGACTTTAATTGTTTGGATATCTCCAATATCACCTTTCAATTCACCGATCGCCAAAGCTACCTTTGCAAAATTTCCAGGCTTTGATGGCGTTTCAATAATTAAATTCCTTATGAATTGGATATGTGACATGATGTCGCCTCCTATATGATTCCTATAACTTCCCGTACCCCATTTTACACATAATAAGAGGAGTCAACAAAAATAAAGTGCGGATTCCCTAGATTAATAGGAAAACCACACTCTATTTCATGCTTTCAAGACCAAATCATCAATTATTGTCTTCACCAAGAAATGCGTTCAACATCCATTGGTGCTTTTCAATGCTTTGATACGTAGCATTCAAGATATCCTCGGTCATATCATCGCCGTCTTTTGCCGCAGCCTCCATACCTTTTTTCAAGGACTTCATGATTTTATCGAAGTCGTCGGCGATTGTTTTCACCATATCCTCGGCTGTTTCATCACCCTTCGCCTCTTTTACGACCGATTGCTCCAAATGTTCTTTTAATGTTGCTGTAGGATTTCCGCCAAGCGTCAAGATCCTTTCAGCGATTTCGTCCATATGTGCTGTCGCCTCATTGTAAAGCTCCTCAAATTTTGCATGGAGCGTGAAAAACTGCTTCCCTTTTACGTACCAATGATAATTATGCAGTTTCGCATACACGACTGACCATGTGGAGACTTGTACATTTAATTCTTCCATTAATTCCTTGGACATAAAAAAACCCCTCTTCAATTTCTTATTCATAATGCTTCTCTCTGTTAATTTACCACTGAAACAAATAAAATAAACATACAGAAGAAAGCTGGGTGCCTAACATTGAAAACAATCTTGATCGGTATAATTAAAATTTATCAAAGAATCATCTCTCCACTCACTCCGCCATCATGCCGGTTTTATCCAACCTGCTCACATTATGGAGTGGAGGCTATTCAGAAACACGGCGCATTAAAAGGATCGATGTTAGCAGTGAGAAGGATTCTGAAATGCCACCCTTTCCATGAAGGCGGTTTTGATCCGGTTCCCGAAAAGAATGACAATAAAACATAACTTTTCCGGCCTTGGCCGGTTTTTTTACTTTTAAGTTGCGAAAACTATTGCTATCTTGTATTATAAGAAAGCAGTTAAATCGTAATCATTACTATTAAGTTGGCGGAGGATTTACTTATGAAAAAGAAATCGCTCGTTCTTCTAGCACTTATAATGATATTGCTCATTGGTGCCTGTGGGAACAAGAAGGATAAAGGCAAGATGGACAACGGCAATGATGGGAAGTTAACCGTATTCACGACTGTCTATCCTCTACAATACTTTACGGAGAGGATCGGCGGAGATTTTGTCAATGTTACGTCCATCTACCCAGCAGGAGCGGATGAGCATTCATTCGATCCGACACAGAAGGACATGATCGCGCTATCCGATGCGGACCTGTTCTTTTATATAGGACTTGGACTTGAAGGATTCGTGGAAAATGCCCAAAAGACATTAAAGAACGAAAAAGTGGAATTCGTAGCAACTGCGGAAGCCATTCCGGAAGATCTCCTGGAAGCAGGACATGAGGAAGAAGGACATGATGAGCATGACGAAGAAGGGCATGACCAGCATGCCCACGGCCAATTCGATCCCCATGTATGGATTTCTCCAAAGTTGAGCATCGAACTCGCTGCCTCTATAAAAGAAGCGCTCATTTCAACTATGCCCGATCAGCAAGAGGCTTTTGAAAAGAATTTCGATCTTTTGGAAGATGACTTGATGGAATTGGATGAGCGTTTCAAGGAAATGGCCAACAAAGCCAAGTCAAAGACCTTCTTCGTATCGCATGCAGCGTTCGGCTACATTGCAGATGAATACGGTTTACAACAAGTGGCGATTGCCGGATTGAATTCCCAAAGCGAACCATCCCAAAAGCAGCTTGCTACTATTGTTGAAGAGGCAAAAGAGAAAAATGTAAACTATATATTATTCGAACAGAATGTTTCCTCAAAGTTGACGGAAGTCATCCGAAAAGAAATCGGCGCAGAATCTTTGATGCTCCATAATTTAGGCGTCCTCACGCAGGAGGATATTAACAAAAATGAAACCTACTTTACGCTAATGGAGCGCAATTTGAACGTGCTTGAAAAAGCGCTTAGCAACTAATGCAAAAAGCAGTGTTAGAATCCCTAGGTGGATATCCAACACTGCTTTTTCATTTGCGTAAAGCCCATTCTTTCAGTTCACGGCGAAGTAACTTATTCGAGGCATTGCGCGGCAGCTCTTCTACAAAATGGAAGGCGTTTGGAATTTTATAACCGGCCAGCTGTTTTTTACAATGCTTTTCTAAATCTTCCCCTGTCAGATATTCGTCGCCGCCTACAATGAACGCGACTGGCACGCTGCCCCATTCAGGATGATCTACTCCGCACACACCTGCTTCTTTTACGTCAGGATGCAACATAAGTACATTTTCTATTTCAGCGGGATATATGTTTTCGCCCCCGGAAATAATCAGATCGGATCGTCTATCGACAATGAATAAGTAGCCTTCCTCGTCGATATACCCGATATCCCCTGTCGGCAGCCAGCCTTCCTCCAATGGCTCCCTGTCGGATGCATGCCCGATATATCCCGGTGTAACGTGAGGCCCCATAACGAGCACCTCGCCAAACTCCCCAGGTTGTTGGGCATCTCTGATCATGATCCGATTGAAAAATAAAGGCTTGCCCGCAGACCCGGATTTCCGTAAGGCGTCCTCGGAAGTAAGTGTTGCGGTTTGGGAACTCGTTTCCGTCATTCCATAAGTTTGTAGGACCGGCAGCCTATGGTTAACCGCTCGACGCAAGTAATCATCCGGCACTGGGCCACCGCCAGCTAGCATCGACTGAAATGAAGAGTGGGCAGCCGACCCATTTTTCTCGAATTCATCCAGAATCCTGTGCAGCCCTGTCGCAACAACGGAGATTCTTGTCACAGTCCCCTTTTCAATCTCCTTTACAATTGATGCTGCATCGAATTTTTCATACAACCGTACGCCCATTCCATAAATGACGGACCTTGCTAGTATGGAGAAACCGCTAATATGGAACAACGGCATCGTACAAAGCCAGATATCATCCTCTGACAATCCTAAATTCAATACCGAGGACACCGCACTTGATGTATGGTTGCCGGCCGTCTGTCGGACACCTTTCGGAAAGCCTGTCGTCCCTGACGTATACATGATTGTAATCGTCCTTGACGGTTCCCACATTTCCGTATACGTGGCAGGTTGCATCTCACTTATTCCAATTGCAGAAAATAAAAGCTTCGGAGTGCCGACCTGCTTGATCAATTCAATAAATGCATCATCGGCTAACAAAGTCGATGCACCGCTATCATTCAATTGCCAGGAAATCTCTTTGGAGGATAGCCTGCTATTCAACATTACGATTTCGAGCCCTGCCAACAGACAGCCATGGATAATAAAAACCATCTCGGGTGTCGAGCGGCCCAATAAGGCAATCCGATCCCCTTCGTTAAGACCGTTCCAACGTAATTTCTGGGCAATTATATCTGCCTTTTCCAGTAATTGACGGAATGTCCATTGCTCGTCCCCAAAGGACAGGGCCATCCGATCGGGCGTCAAATATGCCCTCTGCAATAACCAATTTGGAATCATATGCTCACCCTCCTTCTCGAATAGAAAAGCTGCCTATGTGAACAGGCAGCTTGGATGATTTGATTTACAATGCTAACACGATTAAGGGAAACGCGGGAATTGGCCGAAATCAGGCTTGCGCTTCTCTTTAAATGCGTCGCGTCCTTCTTTCGCTTCTTCCGTTGTATAGTAAAGCAATGTTGCGTCTCCAGCCAGTTGTTGAAGACCAGCTAGTCCGTCCGTATCCGCATTCATCGCCGCTTTGATGAAACGAAGCGCAGTCGGGCTCATTGCGAGCATCTCTTCACACCATTGAACCGTTTCATCTTCCAATTGCTCATAAGGGACAACTGTGTTGACAAGACCCATATCCAATGCTTGTTGTGCATCATATTGGCGGCATAGATACCAGATTTCCCTTGCTTTCTTATGACCGATGATGCGAGCCAAATAACCCGATCCATATCCAGCATCGAATGAACCGACTTTCGGTCCAGTTTGTCCGAACCGTGCATTATCCGCTGCGATCGTCAAGTCACATACGACATGCAATACATGGCCACCGCCGATTGCATATCCCGCAACCATTGCGACTACCGGCTTCGGAATGACACGAATCAATCTTTGCAGGTCAAGGACATTCAAACGAGGAATCTCGTCATCCCCGACATACCCTCCATGACCGCGTACAGATTGATCGCCTCCTGAGCAAAATGCCTTCTCGCCTTCTCCAGTCAAGATGATGACGCCGATGCTTTCATCATCCCGCGCACGAGAAAATGCATCGATCAGCTCCATTACAGTTTTAGGACGGAATGCATTGCGTACTTCCGGACGGTTGATCGTCACTTTTGCAATGCCGTTGTACTTCTCATATTTGATATCTTCATATGTACGGATCGTTTCCCATTGACGTGTCATTTTCTTCCTCCTCCAATTAGTGATCTTGCAAATACTCCATAACCATTGTAGCAAACAATTGCGGTTTTTCCACGTGAATTGCATGTCCCGCCCCTGGAACGACAGCATGTCGCCATGTAGGAGAAAGTCCGTTCATTTCCCGGGCAATTGCTACAAATTTCGCATCCAATTGACCTGTTATAAGAAAAACAGGATTTGGCATCGAATGAAGGGCCTTCCAATAGGATTCCTGGCTTCCCGTTCCGATTCCTATCAGACTGTTGGCCAATCCGATTTCGTTTTGCTGTAGTCTTTCCTCCCTGATCGTCCTCCTTTTTTCTGCAGGAAGACTTTTTTGCGAAGCAAACAGGGGGATATTCTCCCATTTATCGACAAAAGAAGTGATGCCTTCCTCAATTATCTTACTTGCCAGCAACTTGTCCGCCGCCTTCCGTGCGGCTCTCACTTGTTCTTCCGACAAGCCGGGAGACGAGCTTTCGAGTATCAAAGCCTTCACACGTTCTGGATACTTGATTGTGTACGCGAGTGAAATGCGTCCGCCCATCGAGTAACCTGCCAAATAAAAGGAATTCAATCTCAAATAACCAAAAAGAGCATCCAGATCTTCAATCTGCTCCTCCATTGAATAGCGCTCGGGTTTGTACGGGATGCTAGTTTTTCCGTGCCCTGTTAAATCTATGGCAATCGTCCGATACTTCCCTATGAATTCTCTCCGAACTTCATTCCAAGTGGAGGCAGTTCCTGTAAAACCGTGTAGAAAGACGATTGCGGGCAGATGAGGATCCCCTTCCATCTCGACATGGATTGAAAGTCCACGTACGGGGACTTGAAGGTCAATCATTTCCTTCAAGCCCTTCAATGATGTCAGCCCAATAAGCACGATGCGCCTTTACATTCACCGGCCTGCTTGTGAACACTTCAATGATGCGTACGTCTTTCGTCTTTTCTTTTTGTATTTCCGCCTTGAACTCATCAATTGTGTTTACGGCAGCGTACTGCGTGTCATACATGGCGCCGATATGTTCGAATGTCAAACCTGTAGGTGTCCCGAATAGTTCTTCAAAATGGTTGGTTACGCCTGCCTGGGGAAGATAAGAAAAAATACCTCCACCATCGTTATTCAAGATGACAATCGTCAAATTCGTCTTATGGAACCTGGATACGATCAATCCGTTTACATCGTGTAAAAAGGACAAATCGCCAATTAGCAGATACGTAGGTCGTTTCCGTGCCGCTTCAATGCCGAACGCCGTAGAGACAACGCCATCAATGCCGTTTGTTCCCCTGTTGGAAAAAACGGTAATATCTTTCTCAGTCTTACAGAAAAATGTATCTACATCTCGGATTGGCATGCTGCTGCCGCTTATTAGATCACTGCCATCCGGAAGCATGTCTAATAATGTTTTCACAATGACACCTTCATCTCCTGCAGTGCCTTCATACCGTCTCGTAGCCGTCTCGGCGAATTCATCAGCCGAAGCCCACGTCTCGCTGTAGACGGTCGTTTCCTGCTGTCCTGGCACGTCATAAATCGCCTCCGGTGATGACTGCAGGTGATGCGTAACTACACCTAGCGAATCTCGGAATTCCGGTGATTCATCCACAGCTGCGAACACTTCAGGCCGGTGTTTCTTCAGAAATAAAGACAATGGCTTCGAAACCGGCTGTGCTCCGAAACGGATGACCGTGTCAGGCATTGCCTCCGACTGGAATGCTTCACTTTTCAGCAGGGCATCATAATGGACGATACAAAGTGGCCTGCAGTCTTCAGGCACTTCAGATCTCAAATTGGATAAAGGATCACATAACACAGGCCACTGCAATCGCCGTGCAAAATTCCAGAATGCATCCTTATCAAATCCGATAGGCAACTCCCCAGCGATGATCAGCCCTTTTTCAGTCTTTGAAAAAAGAGCGGCCAGTGATTGTTTCTGGCTAATTGTGAGGTTAATATCGCCATGGATCCTTTCAACGAAAGTCGATGCCTTCGGTTTTCTGTCGAAATCGATCAGTAACGGCTCCCGCAATGGAATGTTCAAATGGATCGGCCCCATCGGTTTTGTCATCGCAACGGAAACGGCACGATTGACATGCCTTTCTAAAAACCAATCCAACTCTTTATTGTCCTCCGCCAATGGCAGGTCGACACTGAATTTCACATGCTTGCCGTACATGTTCAATTGATCGATTGCCTGAGGGGCTCCCACGCCCCTCAGTTCATGCGGCCGGTCAGCCGTCAGGACAATCAGCGGGATGCGGGCGTAGAACGCCTCAGTGATGGCAGGGTGATAGTTTGACGCCGCCGTTCCCGAAGTGCACAGTAAGACAACCGGTCTGCCGGTTGCCTTGGCTAAGCCGAGTGCGAAATACGCTGCTGACCTCTCATCCACTTGCATATATGTCTCCATTTTTTCTGAGGCAGCAAAAGCATAAGCGAGCGGCGTTGAACGGGAACCCGGACTGATAACGGCCTCTCTAACGCCTGCCTGCAATAACGTATCTGTCAATCGTAAAACGTGGTCTGTTAACACTCGTCGTTCATCCATTCAACTTTCCCCCTAACGCCCTCAATACCGGTCTGAATTTCACCCACGTCTCGTCATATTCCAGTTCGGGAACGGAATCCGCAACGATTCCTCCTCCAGCATACAAATATGCCCGATCCGAATTGAGTAAACCGGAACGGATGGCAACTGCAAATTCCCCGTTTCCTGCGGCATCTATCCAACCGATAGGAGCAGCGTAATACCCTCTATCCATTTCTTCCTCGTGCCGAATGATTTCCAATGCGACATTTGTCGGGACTCCTCCCAATGCCGGCGTCGGATGCAGAGCTTCTACGAATGAGAAGATATCGTTCTCCTCTCCGAGAGACCCCTCAACAGATGTATACAGATGTTGGATATCCCTGATCTTCATCAATTTCGGCGTCTTCGGAATGAGCACTTCACTGCAATACTTATTAAAGATATTCGAGATCATGCTCACGACATGCTGATGCTCTTCCCGGTTCTTTCGGTCACTCAAGAGCGCTTCACCGAGCTGCCGATCTTCCTGTGCCGATTTTCCGCGACGGATCGATCCGGCTACACATGCCGAGTAGGCTTTCCCATTCTTAATTTCAATTAGACGTTCAGGCGTCGCACCAAAGAACAGCGACTTCCCTATCTGAAGGCCGAAATGATAGCTCTCCTGCTGTTCATTCGTAATTGCATGCAGTGCTTTGACGCTATTTACTTCCTGCTCAAATTGAAGTTCAAGCGCACGGGCGATGACAACTTTGTCCGCCTTGCCTTTCTGTATTGCTTCGGTGGCATTTTCTACGGCTTTCAAATACTGATCTTTGCCCCGCTCCGTCATTTCGATGACCTTATTTTGATTCGCAAAGTCAAACTCTTCCACCTGAGCGATATGAATCAGCTTGTCGCGCTCATCCCGGAGCCTCTCAAAGTCCAATGCGGCTTCTTTACGGTTCGTAATCATATTGATGGAAACGAAAGTCTTTCCTTCCTCAATTTTCAATTGGAAAGAAGGCACAACGAAATGACCGGACGGGAATTCTTCCCACTCCGATTCCTTTCTGTTTTCCTCATCAAATGAAAATCCTCCAAAGAGGACTGGATCAATATCTTTTTCCTCTTTTATGAGAATGGAGCAAAGCTGTTTCCATTTCTCTGAAATGTCATTATATCGGCCGACGGTTCTCCCGGTTGCTAACGTATAGGCTTGTCCAATCCCTACAATCGTCAATGTCTTATCGGCGTTTTGCCAATAGAACCGACTGTCATTGTATTGCGATGCGCCTGCTTCAAAAAAAGACAAAGGTGCTATCCTTCCGACTTCGACAGTTTCCGTGAAGAAGCGAGTACTCGGGGATATCATCACTTTTTGCATCTCACGAACATCCGTCATCTTGTGACCCATCATATTCTCTCCTTTATCTTCAAACCATTATCTTGAAATGAAACACTTAGTATTTTTATCGAAGAATGAATTTCTTACTTCCATTATACCGGAATATCGGCATCCTCGCATAGATAATGCAAACAAGGATACCTCTTTTAGCCGTTTTGGAGTACAATGGATAACGGAATCATAAGGATAGGAGAGAATACATTGCAACATACTATAAAAGCTGATTCCGGATGGCGAATCTGGTGGCAGCTTACGAGACCCCATACGCTGACTGCGGCTTTCGCTCCGGTTTTTCTAGGAACAATGATTGCTTTAACTCACGGAAAACTCCATTTCCCGTTATTTTTCGCCATGCTGATTGCCAGCCTTTTCATTCAGATGGCTACCAATATGTTTAATGAATATTACGATTTCAAACGTGGATTGGACAATGAAAACTCTGTTGGAATCGGTGGGACAATCGTTCGGAATGGCGTACAGCCAAGAACGGTCTTAACTATTGCACTTGCGTTATATGCAGTTTCAGTACTCATAGGGATTTATATTTGCATGGAGACTTCCTGGATGCTAGCCCTGGTCGGAGGCATCTCGATGCTGATCGGTTATTTGTATACCGGGGGACCGCTGCCGATCGCATACACACCTTTTGGAGAGCTTGTTTCAGGCGTAGTCATGGGAATGCTGCTGATTCTGATTGCCTTCTATATTCAAACTGGCGCAGTAACAACAGACGCAGTGCTCATTTCCATTCCAAGCATGCTCCTCGTCGCTGCGATCATGATGGCAAATAACATCCGTGACCTGGAAGGTGATAAAGAAGGCGGTAGGAAAACGTTAGCCATTCTAGTTGGAAGATCTAATGCAATTACCATCCTTGCTTCCTTCTTTATCGTCTCTTATTGCTGGATAATCATACTTATGGCTTTAGGATATCTAACCCCGTGGGCATTGCTCGTATTTCTAAGTGTGCGTAAACCGATACATGCGATTGCCACCTTCCGCACACACTTGCTGCCATTACAGGTCATGCCTGCAATGAAAGACACAGCCGTCACAAATACATTATTCGGTTTATTATTAGGTATCGGCATTCTAATTGGACATTATTTATAAGTACTTTGATGGACTTGCACAGTTATTTGGCAAGTCTTTTTTTTGTCTGTATTTGTCTTCCATGTTTAGTTCATCGATTCAAAAGGAATTGAGAAGGTACAATGCTTCATTGCTATGAAGTCATCGGGCTCTGACCATACTAATGCAACTAACATAAAAGGATGTGCTGATCATGTTAACGAATGAACAGAAAGCGGAACTCAAAGAAAGTTTGCTTGAAATGAAATCCCAATTGCAGAAAACCGAGAGTACAACCGACATTAGAGATTCTGCTCGCGAGGAAGTCGGGGAATTATCAACTTATGATAATCACCCGGGAGACATGGGAACTGAACTTTTTGAAAGAGAAAAGGACCTAGCCCTACATGTTCATGCAGGAGACGAATCAGATAAAGTGGAGAATGCTTTGAATGCTTTAACCAATGGCACTTACGGATATTGCGAAGTCTGTAATAATGAAATACCCTTTGAACGGCTGGAGGCACTTCCCTATACGACTTACTGTATAGATCATACGCCTGAGAGGGATATTCCGAACGATCGACCATCGGAAGAGGATATTTTGATCATGGCCAATCCTAACACCTTTGCAGATAGAAGAGACCGCACTGGAAGGGAAAGCAATGAAAGAGACAGTGAAGACAGCTTTCAAGAAATCGCTAAATCGGGAACTTCAGAAACACCTTCCGATTTTATAGGAGATCATGATGACTATAATACTCTTTATGATGATGAAATATTGGACGGCGCGGTGGAAGAAGTGGAGGAATTCATCAGTACAGATATCACAGGCGAAACAAGAGGATTTGTAAGGTCGGAGATATCAGAGGAATATGAGGGCGAATTAGATGAAGAAGGGTTGGAATCACCTCTCGGAGACATCCCCTATCATCTTAGAGACAGCTACACAGGCGATAAATAAGAAAACAAGGACTGTAGCAGGTGTCGGTGATCATCGACTGCCTGCTACAGTCCTTTTTAGAGTTTTCTCGGCCTATGCATTCGGAAATGCTCATAAAATCGAATACTAACGCATAAACGCTTGGAATAGCGCATACTGTCGTAAGCTTGCGCATAAATCGAATTACATACGCAAAAACCTAGATAATGCCGCATAATTGCAGAGAAGCACGCATAAATCATGCTAGTGTACATTTACGAAGGTTATGCGGAAGTTTATGCGTCTGTAACTGCGGATACGCGTCATATTTAGCGTTTATGATTTATGACAGCATGTATGCGCACCTCTGAACATTTATGCGCTTCTCGCCTATGCATGTATTTCTAATCAAAATAAAAAGCAAGTGTATAAGAGAATTTCTCTCTTTCTACACTTGCTTACTAGTATGACCCCTACGGGATTCGAACCCGTGTTACCGCCGTGAAAGGGCGGTGTCTTAACCGCTTGACCAAGGGGCCATTAAGATATGGCGGAGAAGGAGGGATTCGAACCCTCGCACCGCTTTCGCGATCTACGCCCTTAGCAGGGGCGCCTCTTGAGCCACTTGAGTACTTCCCCGTATAAAATTGGCTCCGCAGGTAGGACTCGAACCTACGACCGATCGGTTAACAGCCGATTGCTCTACCACTGAGCTACTGCGGAATATGATGGGCCTAAGTGGACTCGAACCACCGACCTCACGCTTATCAGGCGTGCGCTCTAACCAGCTGAGCTATAGGCCCATGGAGCGGGTGAAGGGAATCGAACCCTCATCATCAGCTTGGAAGGCTGAGGTTTTACCACTAAACTACACCCGCAAAGAATGGTGGCTCAGGACGGAATCGAACCGCCGACACAAGGATTTTCAGTCCTTTGCTCTACCGACTGAGCTACTGAGCCACATTTGACTTGGATAGCTAATAATTTCTGAGTCACTTAGAAATCTGCAATCATCAAATCGTAACTGATATGTAATAAAAGAAAATGGCGGTCCCGACCGGGATCGAACCGGCGATCTCCTGCGTGACAGGCAGGCATGTTAACCGCTACACCACGGGACCATTTGGTTGCGGGGGCAGGATTTGAACCTGCGACCTTCGGGTTATGAGCCCGACGAGCTGCCACTGCTCCACCCCGCGATAATAATAATTTACATCTCGTATTCAGTTGTCCTAGGCAACCACTATTGCTGCTTTTAAGATATATGGCGGAGGAAGAGGGATTCGAACCCCCGCGGGCTTTAACACCCCTGTCGGTTTTCAAGACCGATCCCTTCAGCCAGGCTTGGGTATTCCTCCGTGATGACTATTCAAATAGTGGTGGACCTTGCAGGACTCGAACCTGCGACCGGACGGTTATGAGCCGTCTGCTCTAACCAACTGAGCTAAAGGTCCTTTAGGATGGCGGCAGAGGGGATCGAACCCCCGACCTTACGGGTATGAACCGTACGCTCTAGCCAGCTGAGCTACGCCGCCAGGAAAAGTATTAAAGTAATTTGGTGGAGCCTAGCGGGATCGAACCGCTGACCTCCTGCGTGCAAGGCAGGCGCTCTCCCAGCTGAGCTAAGGCCCCATAAGAAGTGGTCGGGAAGACAGGATTCGAACCTGCGACCCCTTGGTCCCAAACCAAGTGCTCTACCAAGCTGAGCTACTTCCCGATATTCATTAAGATAATGGCGCGCCCGGAAGAATTCGAATCCACAACCTTCTGATCCGTAGTCAGATGCTCTATCCAATTGAGCTACGGGCGCAAAATATAATATTTGTTTGGTGCCGAGAACCGGAATCGAACCGGTACGGTAGTCACCTACCGCAGGATTTTAAGTCCTGTGCGTCTGCCAGTTCCGCCACCCCGGCAAATGATTTGGAGCGGAAGACGGGATTCGAACCCGCGACCCCGACCTTGGCAAGGTCGTATTCTACCACTGAACTACTTCCGCATTGAAAGTGCGGGTGAAGGGAGTCGAACCCCCACGCCTTACGGCACTAGATCCTAAGTCTAGCGTGTCTGCCAGTTCCACCACACCCGCATATTCAGTTCAAGACAAGAAGTCAAGAAATGGTGAGCCATGCAGGATTCGAACCTGCGACCCTCTGATTAAAAGTCAGATGCTCTACCGACTGAGCTAATGGCTCAAAAGATGGTGCCGGCGATAGGAGTCGAACCCACGACCTACTGATTACAAGTCAGTTGCTCTACCAACTGAGCTACACCGGCAATTGATTATTTTGTAATATATGGTGGAGGATGACGGGTTCGAACCGCCGACCCCCTGCTTGTAAGGCAGGTGCTCTCCCAGCTGAGCTAATCCTCCATGTTGCAACTCTTACTTCAAAACCGTAAAGTTTGCAATCAACTTCTCACTACTATGTCAGCTTTGTTCGATCAGTTATGTAGCTTGTACATTTTGTATCGTTGTCTGCTTACTATGTAATGATTTAGTTGGCCTGGCGACGTCCTACTCTCACAGGGGGAAGCCCCCTACTACCATCGGCGCTGAAGAGCTTAACTTCCGTGTTCGGTATGGGAACGGGTGTGACCTCTTCGCCATCGTCACCAGACTTTATCGCCTTTCAATGAAGACAATATTGATTATACCAACTCTGACGAGATTTACAAGTCTTTTTTTAAAAAACTTATTTGAACGATGCTTATTCGTTCAAAACCGGATAAAACAGACATTTTCGCCCAACTTCAAGTTCAACCGTACTTAAATAACTTTAAGGTTAAGTCCTCGATCGATTAGTATCCGTCAGCTGCACGTGTCGCCACGCTTCCACCCCGGACCTATCCACCTCATCTTCTTTGAGGGATCTTACTTACTTGCGTAATGGGAAATCTCATCTT
>NZ_JAMBOK010000018.1 GCF_023715585.1 Sporosarcina luteola | reverse complement strand
ACATCAGGGGTAGAAGTTGGAACTGAAAAAGCATGGAGATTATTAGAAGAAAGACATCTTCCAAGAATTATATATATAAATAAAATGGATAAGGGATATATTAATTATGAAAAGCTATTGCTTGAATTAAAAGAAAAATTTGGTAAAAAAATAGCTCCATTCTGTGTACCTATTGGAGAAAAAGATGAATTTAAAGGATTTGTAAACGTTGTAGAGATGAAGGGAAGAATCTTCAATGGTGTTGAATGTGAAGATGGTGCTATCCCTGATCATATGGATATATCAGAAGTTAGAAATCTTCTTCTTGAAGCAGTTGCTGAAACAGATGAAGAGCTAATGGAAAAATATTTTAATGGAGAAGAATTTACATTAGAAGAGATAAAAAGAGGACTTCACAATGGTGTAGTATCTGGAGATGTAG
>NZ_JAMBOK010000017.1 GCF_023715585.1 Sporosarcina luteola | reverse complement strand
AGATATACACCGAGAAACGCCGCTTATCCACCACTTATCCACATGGTTTTCCACATTCGGTGGAAAACTACATGGGTGTGATTCATCCACAGCCTGTGGATAACGTAGTGGATAAGTCGTGGATAAGTGGTGGATAGCTGTGGATGAACAGGCTAAGGCACGAAAAAGGCCGGCCTCCGCATACGGGAGGTCGGCCTTTCGTATAAGAACTAAGAACAACCTAACGATAGAAAAACGATCTACCGATAGATAAGCGCAACGAGTCGGAACTCAGCGCCATCCCATCGTCATCAGGAATCCGATCATGATCAGGGCGAAGCCGATGCCCAGGTTCCACGCGCCGATGTTCGGAATCGGCCAGGAGCCAGACGGGGAGAGGTAGTACACCACGCACCAAATCAGGCCGATGATCATAAACGCGCAGAACAGCGGCACGAACCAACGCGGGTTCGACTTGGTG
>NZ_JAMBOK010000016.1 GCF_023715585.1 Sporosarcina luteola | reverse complement strand
GATTTCACATCCCCTTTGACGTTGACCTGGGCGATGGTCAGCTCCTGCCAGCGCAGCGCCCGGGCGGTGATGTCGGCCAGCAGCTGCGGCGCATCGACAGTGCCGCGCACTTTTACCAAGCCCTTCGCCGTCCCGCCGAGCCCCGGCAGCGCCTTATCCAGGTGCGGCGCATCGATGGTGGCGTCGAGATTAAGATCCTTCACCCCCAGCTCGCCTGTGATATCAGCGCTGTTCGGGCCTAACGCCAGATGCAGTCCCGGGATTTTCCACTGCAGATAGCTGTTACCCTGCAGCGAGCCCGCCACATCCACTTTGTTCTGCTTCACGTTGCCGGTAATTTTCAGCTCCGGCACCGACATCTGCCAGCTGCCGCCGTACAGGCTGCCCTGGGTCTTGATCCGGCCGTTAAGCTTTGACGGCCAGTCCGGCACCTCTTTGGCGGTGTTGATGCCGTCGAGGGTC
>NZ_JAMBOK010000015.1 GCF_023715585.1 Sporosarcina luteola | reverse complement strand
GCCTGCACGTGCTGCTTCTACCGCGGCGTTGAGTGCCAGAATGTTAGTCTGGAAGGCAATGCCGTCGATGACGCTGATAATGTCGGCGATTTTCTGCGAACTGGACGCGATGTCACGCATGGTTTGCACCACGTTATCCACCACTTTGCCGCCTTTCTGCGCGGTTTCAGAAGCACTCAGCGCCAGATGGCTGGCCTGACGCGCGTTTTCGGCGTTCTGCTTCACGGTCGCCGTCAGCTGTTCCATGCTGGCTGCGGTTTCTTCCAGAGATGCCGCCTGCTGCTCGGTACGGGAGGAGAGATCGTTGTTGCCCATCGCAATCTCGCTGGCACCGCTGTAAATCGCGTTGGCACCGTTACGCACGTCACCCACGGTATTCATCAGCTCACCCTGCATGTGACGCAGGCTTTCCGCCAGTTGCCCAATCTCGTTGGACCCTTCCACTTCAATACGTTTCACCAGGTCACCGCTGGCGATATGA
>NZ_JAMBOK010000014.1 GCF_023715585.1 Sporosarcina luteola | reverse complement strand
TAACCCTTACGGGAGCCAGCCGCCGAAGGTGGGACAGATGATTGGGGTGAAGTCGTAACAAGGTAGCCGTATCGGAAGGTGCGGCTGGATCACCTCCTTTCTAAGGATAATTACGGAATATGAACCTATGGTTCATACGTTGACGTTTTGCGTTCAGTTTTGAAGGTTCATTGGACAGTTTTAAACACCGTATGTGTTTTTGGAACTGAAAAGAGGAACTTCATAATCCCTGAAGGGGCCTATAGCTCAGCTGGTTAGAGCGCACGCCTGATAAGCGTGAGGTCGGTGGTTCGAGTCCACTTAGGCCCACCATTCATATTCGGGGGCCTTAGCTCAGCTGGGAGAGCGCCTGCCTTGCACGCAGGAGGTCAGCGGTTCGATCCCGCTAGGCTCCACCAATTACTTTATCAAAGAGTAATTTGTTCATTGAAAACTGGATAAAACGACATTGAAGCAACAAAACATCAAGTAATCAACCGAGTCGATCACTTTTGTGATTGAACAATACTTTTTTAACGATTGCCAACGTATATCGCTATACAATGGTAATCAACCAATGGTCGAGACGCATGTAATGCGTTGAAAACCAGACAAAGGTTAAGTTAGAAAGGGCGCACGGCGGATGCCTTGGCACTAGAAGCCTATGAAGGACG
>NZ_JAMBOK010000013.1 GCF_023715585.1 Sporosarcina luteola | reverse complement strand
TAACCCTTACGGGAGCCAGCCGCCGAAGGTGGGACAGATGATTGGGGTGAAGTCGTAACAAGGTAGCCGTATCGGAAGGTGCGGCTGGATCACCTCCTTTCTAAGGATAATTACGGAATATGAACCTTGGGTTCATACGTTGACGTTTTGCGTTCAGTTTTGAAGGTTCATTGAACAGTTTCAAACGCGAGTGTGTTTGAAACTGTTAAGAGAAACTTCATAATCCCGGAAGGGGCCTATAGCTCAGCTGGTTAGAGCGCACGCCTGATAAGCGTGAGGTCGGTGGTTCGAGTCCACTTAGGCCCACCATTCATATTCCGGGGCCTTAGCTCAGCTGGGAGAGCGCCTGCCTTGCACGCAGGAGGTCAGCGGTTCGATCCCGCTAGGCTCCACCAACTTACTCCGATGGGAGTATTTTTGTTCTTTGAAAACTGGATAAAACGACATTGAAGCAACAAAACATCAAGTAATCAACCGAGTCGATCACTTTTGTGATTGAACAATACTTTTTTAACGATTGCCAGCGTATATCGCTATACAATGGTGATCAACCAATGGTCGAGACGCATGTAATGCGTTGAAAACCAGACAAAGGTTAAGTTAGAAAGGGCGCACGGCGGATGCCTTGGCACTAGAAGCCTATGAAGGACGGCACTAACACCGATATGCTTCGGGGAGCTGTAAGTAAGCTGTG
>NZ_JAMBOK010000012.1 GCF_023715585.1 Sporosarcina luteola | reverse complement strand
GGAATGGTTTTTTTGTGTTTGAAAATAAAACCGAAGGTTTTTACAAGTACCACCTGTTCCCATATCGAACACGGAAGTTAAGCTCTTCAGCGCTGATGGTAGTAAAGCGGCACAGCCGCATTACGTAATTTACACCAACGGTGCAAATTACGCAGGGAACAGGCTTCCCCCTGTGAGAGTAAGACGTTATCGGGCAAAGTCCATCTCCCGTGGGCGCGTTTTTTTCTCTCATGATCGTAATTATCCAAATAGTGTTCAAAGGTTTTTTAACTGACGCTTAAGAGAAGTAGATCGGCAAAGTTAACTATCCCTAATTTATGAAGCACGCAATTCCACTAATTACCATGTTTAAAAGCATTGCAATTAGATGGGATGGGTGGTATAGTTAATAACGTTGCCAAACTGGTAAGTGAATAACTGCTTTGAATACAGCTTAAAACTTTTTTTAAAAAAGTTGTTGACATTCGAATCGCCAGCGTGGTATTATATAAGAGTTGCTTCTAACGGAGTGACACACAATGAACCTTGAAAACTGAACAGCAAAACGTCAACAAATAAAGTTCTGGAGCCGACTCTGTCGGTGAAAAGAACAAACGAATCTTCGGATTCAAATTGACATCTTAATTGATGCCAGCAAGAAACTCGAGCTACTCGAATTTCTCTATTATGGAGAGTTTGATCCTGGCTCAGGACGAACGCTGGC
>NZ_JAMBOK010000011.1 GCF_023715585.1 Sporosarcina luteola | reverse complement strand
CCCATTACGCAAGTAAGTAAGATCCCTCAAAGAAGATGAGGTGGATAGGTCCGGGGTGGAAGCGTGGCGACACGTGCAGCTGACGGATACTAATCGATCGAGGACTTAACCTTAAGTTACTTAAGTATGGTTAAACTTGAAGTTCAGCAACAATGTTGGTTTTATCCGGTTTTGAGCGAACAAAATTATTTATTTTGAAAAAAACGCTTGCTTTATTCACTGGATATGATATAATAAATCTTGTCTTGTGAAAAAAATAGTCCAGTGATGATGGCGAAGAGGTCACACCCGTTCCCATACCGAACACGGAAGTTAAGCTCTTCAGCGCTGATGGTAGTAGGGGGCTTCCCCCTGTGAGAGTAAGACGTCGCTGGGCTGTCATTTCTAAAATGATCGTAATAAGATATGAAATACTTATTACAATACTATTCCGCAGTAGCTCAGTGGTAGAGCAATCGGCTGTTAACCGATCGGTCGTAGGTTCGAGTCCTACCTGCGGAGCCAATTGGAGAGCTGTCCGAGTGGCCGAAGGAGCACGATTGGAAATCGTGTATACGCTAACCGCGTATCAAGGGTTCAAATCCCTTGCTCTCCGCCAGTTTTATATTCCACATATGGCCCCTTGGTCAAGCGGTTAAGACACCGCCCTTTCACGGCGGTAACACGGGTTCGAATCCCGTAGGGGTCACCATTTTACTGACAGTCTTTCAATTAGTTTGCAACTTCCGTTTAAAGTGGGAGAAGCAAGCAGGTCGCGGAAGCGATTGAAGGAAAGAGGGAGCGTACTTAAGTACGCGACCGAGTGAGTGAAAGAAGCTGACAAAGAGATGCGCAGCTTATCGCACTTTAAACATGGAGGATTAGCTCAGCTGGGAGAGCACCTGCCTTACAAGCAGGGGGTCGGCGGTTCGAACCCGTCATCCTCCACCATAATTTCCTAATAGGAAATTACAACAAACTTATACAACTATTATTATCGCGGGGTGGAGCAGTGGCAGCTCGTCGGGCTCATAACCCGAAGGTCGCAGGTTCAAATCCTGCCCCCGCAACCAAATGGTCCCGTGGTGTAGCGGTTAACATGCCTGCCTGTCACGC
>NZ_JAMBOK010000010.1 GCF_023715585.1 Sporosarcina luteola | reverse complement strand
TGCAAGGCAGGCGCTCTCCCAGCTGAGCTAAGGCCCCATAAGAAGTGGTCGGGAAGACAGGATTCGAACCTGCGACCCCTTGGTCCCAAACCAAGTGCTCTACCAAGCTGAGCTACTTCCCGATATTTATAAAGTTAATGGCGCGCCCGGCAGAAGTCGAATCCACAACCTTCTGATCCGTAGTCAGACGCTCTATCCAATTGAGCTACGGGCGCATATTCATTTAAATGAGACACAGTATTGGTGCCGAGAACCGGAATCGAACCGGTACGGTAGTCACCTACCGCAGGATTTTAAGTCCTGTGCGTCTGCCAGTTCCGCCACCCCGGCGCAAGTAAATGGAGCGGAAGACGGGATTCGAACCCGCGACCCCGACCTTGGCAAGGTCGTATTCTACCACTGAACTACTTCCGCGAAAAAAAGTGCGGGTGAAGGGAGTCGAACCCCCACGCCTTGCGGCACTAGATCCTAAGTCTAGCGTGTCTGCCAGTTCCACCACACCCGCATATTAAAATCAAAAACAAGCAGTAAAAATGGTGAGCCATGCAGGATTCGAACCTGCGACCCTCTGATTAAAAGTCAGATGCTCTACCGACTGAGCTAATGGCTCGAAAAAAATGGTGCCGGCGATAGGAGTCGAACCCACGACCTACTGATTACAAGTCAGTTGCTCTACCAACTGAGCTACACCGGCACATAAGAGTTATATTAAAATAATATGGTGGAGGATGACGGGTTCGAACCGCCGACCCCCTGCTTGTAAGGCAGGTGCTCTCCCAGCTGAGCTAATCCTCCAATTGTAATTCCTATAGGGAATTGACAAGCCCGGCGACGTCCTACTCTCACAGGGGGAAGCCCCCTACTACCATCGGCGCTGAAGAGCTTAACTTCCGTGTTCGGTATGGGAACGGGTGTGACCTCTTCGCCGTCGTCACCAGACTTGTAACATCCTTTTCAAGGACATTAATCATTATACCAATTCTCTATAGATTTACAAGTACTTTTTTAATAAAAGTACTATGAACGATGCTTGTTCGTTCAAAACCGGATAAAACCAACATTGTTGCTGAACTTCAAGTTCAACCGTACTTAAGTAACTTAAGGTTAAGTCCTCGATCGATTAGTATCCGTCAGCTGCACGTGTC